>NZ_CP046449.1:2410000-2915834 GCF_028867355.1 Listeria sp. LM90SB2 | reverse complement strand
TAGTACCCCCCCTTTTTTATGTAATGTAAATGGATGCTATAAAGTTATCCACAGATAGAAAAAGCCATGGATAAGGTTATCCAAACACTGTTAAAAAATTATCCACAAAGTAAAAATGTATTGTGGATAACTTTAGTTTTCCCCAGCTATATTTCTATTCGACAGGAATTATAATATCAGAAAATCACTCTGATAGCAAGGACTTACAAAATCTATCCACAAAACTGTCCAGATGTGAAAAACGGTTGTCCACAGCCAGTTAACTTGTGTATAACTTGTGTGTAAAGAAATCTGTAACGAAATTGTTAGATTTAATTATCCACAAGCCATTGTGTGTAATTAACCACTAATTGTGTATAAGTTTAAACTAATTGAAAAGGTTATCCACAATAAAAAGGTGTTATTAACTAGTTATCCACACTTTCCGGAAAAGGATTTCATTACGACAATGTGTTAAACTATTTACCAGAATAAGAAAAAAGACAAATAAATGAGGTTGTGAAAAATGATATTTCAACGGCTTTTGAAAACGAGAGATACAGAATTTTATCGAGTTATACAAAACGGGAATATTGAAGATGTGTTTGGATACTTACTAATTCACGACAAACGGGAACCAGCAGAAATTGATGATTTTAAAGTGTTTGCAAAAAGTAATATAAATAAAGAAGCTTTTTCAGTGAATATCAAAAAAAATCATATTTACACGATGTTTTTTCACTTTACCGATTTAGAAGAAGAACAGGAAATTCCAAAATTTACTAAAGTTATTCGTTTTATAGAAGGACTTTTATCTTTTCAACCAGAAACAAGTCATTATGTTGATAATTATTTAATAAAGGAAAAACTAATTTTTGAATATCCTGCTGAATTTGAGAAAATCGGGGAGTTTGCTAAATATTTAGTAGAGGTTTCTGGTCGGGAAATTACTATTCCAGACACTACGAGAGAAAAATATATCTATTTGACACAATAATTTTCGAAAAATGGTTTTTCTCTCTATAAAAATATGATATGATAGTGAACGGAGTCTAAATAGAAATTCGTCTAAATAGTATTGACAAAAAAGACCAGTTCACGTACAATATCTAAGACTGTCTAATAGATAAATTCGATTGGACCCTTTCATGGGAGGTGTAATTAATGAAAAGAACATATCAACCAAGTAAACGTAAAAGAAAAAAAGTGCATGGTTTCCGTACGCGTATGAGTACTAAAAACGGACGTAGAGTTTTAGCAAGTCGTCGTCGTAAAGGAAGAAAAGTTTTATCTGCGTAGACCACTGAAAACGACTCAGTGGTTTTTTTTTTGAAAAATCGCTGAGTCAAACGGCCTTATACTAAGATATGTAAGAAGATGGAGAATGTATGAAAAAAAAATATAGAATTAAAAAAAATGACGATTTTCAAAAAGTATTCCGAAGAGGAAAATCTTTTGCTAACCGTCAATTTGTTGTTTATACTTTAAAGCAAGAAGGATCGAATCATTTTCGAATTGGTTTATCAGTTAGTAAAAAAATTGGAAACGCTGTCTGTCGAAATCGAATTAAACGTTACATAAGACAATCATTCCATGAATTAGAAAGCCAAATCAATCCTGAAAATGAATATATTATCATCGCCAGAAAACCGGCGGCCAATATGGATTTTCATGAGGTAAAGAAAAGTTTGATTCATGTTTTAAAAGTGGGGCGTGTTTTAAAGCAAAAACCAAACAATTCAAAGTGAGTGGAAATTTTAAAAAGGCGAAATTGGAGGTTACATCAATTTGAAGAAGAAAAAGCGATTCAAACAGAAGTTGCTCATCGCAAGTCTTGTAATCGGATTAATGGCTGTACTTTCGGGTTGTGGCTATTCAACTGATCCAATTACATCAGAATCAACTGGATTTTGGAGTCACTATATTGTATTTCCATTGTCCTGGACTATTACTTGGTTTTCCGATTTATTCGGGGGAAGTTACGCAGTCGGAATTATTGTTGTTACCATTTTAATCCGTCTACTTATCATGCCTTTAATGATCAAACAGCTGAAAAGCCAAAAGGCCATGACCAATTTACAACCGAAAATCAAAGAACTACAAGAGAAATACTCGTCTAAAGATAATGAAACAAAACAAAAACTACAACAAGAAACAATGCGTCTATATCAAGAAAATAGCGTAAATCCAATGATGGGTTGTTTACCATTATTAATCCAAATGCCTATTCTACTAGGATTTTACCAAGCGATTAGTAGAACAGCAGAAATCAAAACAGATTCATTCTTATGGATGCAACTGGGAAATCCAGATCCATATTACATCTTACCGGTTGTTGCGGCATTAACAACATTCTTGTCATCAAAAATTTCTATGATGGGGCAAACACAGCAAAATAAATCAATGGCAATGATTGTTTATATCATGCCTGTAATGATTCTATTTATGGGTATTACACTACCGTCTGCCCTTGCTCTATACTGGATTATCGGTAACATTTTCACCGTATTCCAAACACTTTTAATTAATAATCCTTTTAAAAACAAACGCGAACAGGAGGCGCTTGCTGCTGCTCAAGTTGCGGAAGATCGTTTGAAGAAAAAAGCAGCTAACATGAAGGCTTCCAAAAAAGGAGGTAAGAAAAGAAAGTGAGAGATATAACTGCGCAAGGCTCAAACGTTGAAGAAGCTATCCAAAATGCATTAGCCACTTTAGAAACAACACGCGACAAGGTCGAAGTAGAAGTTCTAGATGAAGGTAAAAAAGGTATTTTCGGAATTGGTTCAAGACTGGCTATGGTAAAAGTAATTGAAAAAGAAGATGGTATCCAAGTAGCGATTGATTATCTTTTAGATGTTGCTACCAAGATGGGTGCAGTAATCACAATCGATGTAGAAGAAGTTGGTAAAGATGTGAAGTTGCAAATTAAAGGTGACAGTCTAGGTATGCTAATTGGCAAACACGGTCAAACCCTTAATGCACTTCAATACTTAACACAATTAATTGCTAATAAAACAACGAGCCAATACAAAAATATTATTGTTAATGTAGGGGATTATCGTGAAAGACGTCATGAAACGTTAGTAATTTTAGCAAATAAAATGGCAGATAAAGCTCTTAAAACGAAGCGCGCTGTTCATTTAGAACCAATGCCTTCATTTGAAAGAAAAATTATTCATGCTATTTTAAGCGAGAATGAACAAATTGAAACGCATTCTGAAGGACGCGATCCTTACCGTTATATTGTGATTAAGCCAGTTCGCAAATAAATTCTTAGACTGAGGTTTTAACGAACCTCAGTCTTTTTTTAGGAGGATACTTAAATGGCGATTTATAAGGATTCAGTGCATGAAATGTGGGAGAAATACCGGACAGAATACCCGATGATTTCAAGTAAGTTTGAGGCATGGGCATTTGGTAACTCTAATCAGATGGCGAATGAGCTTGGTGGGCTTGTTATGGATGGGATAAAAACCGGCACGAGCAGCTTGTTTTATTGGTATGATCAAGGCGGAGAAACGATGCCGTCTGTTGGTTCTCATGTAGTGCTTTTAGATGGTAATGAAGAAGCAATGGGGATTATCAAGTTAACAGGTGTAACTATTATGCCTTTTAATGAAGTACCTGAAACGTTTGCTTATTTGGAAGGAGAAGGTGACAGAACGCTAGAATATTGGCGAGAAGTACATACATCCTTTTTCAGTAATGAATGTGTGGAACTCGGTATTCCATTTGAAGAAGATGCTCTAGTGGTTTGTGAAGAGTTTGAGGTTGTTTATAAATAGAATGTTTCACGTGAAACAATAGAAGAGTACTGCGATTAATGCAGTACTCTTATTTTTTATTTCTTACTTCATTGGGTAAGAGATTGAATGTTTTTTTGTATAAGGAGTAGAAGTAAGTCTTGTTACTAAAGCCAACTTTTTCAATAATCAACTCAATTGGAGTGGAAGTGGTTGCGATTAAAAGATTTGCTGCGAGCATTTTTTGTTTATTGACTAGTTCGGTAAAAGTGAAATTGGTATTTTTTTTAATAAAGTTACTGAGGTAATTTTTATTGTAACCTAATGTATCCGCGGCACTTGTTAATGTGATTGTCCGATAGTTGGATTCTATAAGCTTAATAACTTCGAGCATGGTGGAAGTGGTGCTTGATTGTGAGTTGGTAAGATCATCAGCTAAATATGTATCACATTTACGTACCAGTTCAGTGAACAGAATTGGCAAATAAAGAGTGATAATTCTTGATGAAAATTCTTCTTCTAAAAAATATTCTGTGATAATTTGGTTTAAAATTTGTTGGATATGCGGAATTTGCGCACTTTGAAAAATAATATATTTCTTTAAAGATTGCTCGCTTACGCTGGAATGAAGAAGAAAGTCGAATAGAAGGCTGTTTTTTTTCTTTATACTCGTTAGCCATTCTAGGCTGATTTGTTGGTCACGGAAAAGGATGTTGATGAGAATGTCTTTTTCGCCTGTTGCTTTGATGGAATGATGGCAGCCACTGTCTAAAAGTAAAAGTTCTCCTTCATGCAAAGTTTCTTTATTTCCTTCAATGACTTGTTCGGAGCTTCCTGAATACATGTAATTTAGCTCAAGAAATTGGTGTGTATGATAAGGATAGTCCGCAAATCGGTTGTGTTTGCTTATATAAATGTCTTTGTTTTTGAAGAAATAATCATTTAATAATTCCATGCTGCCGTTCTCTTTTAAAAAGGATCCATTGGGTAAATCGGGAACAAAAGTGCCAGTGCTTTTTTGGATTTTTTCTTTTGAATTTAGACGAAATAATTTTTTATTAAGCGCTTCCATTTCACAATCTCCTTCTGTAAATTTGATACTTTAATTATAAACACAGGATATTGTAAAGCGCAATCATTAATTGTTTAATATAAAGTAAGCGCTTAACTAAAATAAGTAGGAGGGTTAAAAGAATGGCTGGATCGAGTACAAGTAAAAAAGGAACGATAGCGGTATCTTTGACGAACTATTTAGATTCTGGATGTATTGTAGCGGGAGCAAGTGGACTAACTTTGTGGGCAACACAATTCGGACTTAGCAGTTTTGCGGTGGGATTACTTGGGGCTGTGAGCGCGAATGCGTTTGGTTCTGCAATTGGCGCACTTATTGGTGGTCATTTAGCAGATAAATATGGACGGAAATTTATTTATACGTATAACATGTTGGTGTATATGCTTGGGGTTACAATCATTATGTTTGCAATGAATTTCCCAATGCTATTAATTGGATTTTTAGTTACAGGTCTTTCTGTTGGGGCTGGGGTTCCGGCTTCATGGACATATATTTCTGAAATGGCGGATCCTAGTATAAGAGCTAGAAATATTGGTATATCTCAATTTGCTTGGTCATGTGGGCCAGCAATTATCTTTACTTTAGGAATTATTGTATCTCCACTTGGACTTTTAGGTAACCGCTTACTTTTCTTATCTTTATTGATTGTAGCGTTTGTTGCTTGGCAGTTACAGCGTAAATTAGAGGAGTCGAAGGACTGGGAAGCGGAGCAAGTGAAAATGAAAGAAAGTGGTAATCGTTTGGAACACCCTTTTAAAACAGCATTTTCTAGTATGGTAAATGTAAAATCAGTACTTTTCTTAGTGGGTGTGTACTTATTTTGGAATTTAGTAGCGGGTGCAATGGGATTCTTTATGCCGTTTGTATATGAAACGGTGGGTGGTCTTTCTAATACACAAGCGAATTTATTGCAAGCTGTATTATGGATACTCACAGCAGCTTCTACATACTTTGGCTTTGCTAAATTTGGTGATCGAGTAAGTCATCGTGGATTGTTTTTTGTAGGGGCTTTAATGGCAGTTGCTTCTTGGGTTGTACTTACTTTTGTTGGAATGTCTTGGGTTGGCTTATGGACATTTGTTATTTTATGGGGTATTTCAGCAGGGATTGGTGCACAAGCTTTTTACGCACTTTGGTCAACAGAACTTTTTCCAACAAAATATCGTGGTGGGGTTCAAGGCGTGATGTTTTTCTTAGTTCGTGGTAGTACAGGTGTCTGGTCGATTGTGTTCCCAGTAATCTTGGCAAATCTTGGCTTTACTGTGGCGGGGACAATTATGATTGGTTTACTTACAGTGTCGCTTTTAATCGGTGTAATTTGGGCGCCGAAAACACGTGGCAGATCACTTGATGATATTACGAAGGAACGTTACGGAAATACAATTGATTAAAGAAAAGGAGCTAGACCAGTGAAACATTATGTTGCAGTAGATATTGGTGCATCAAGTGGTCGATTAATTCTAGGAAAATTGGTGGATGAAAAATTACAATTAGAAGAAATTCACCGTTTTAAAAATGGTTTTACGTACCGAGATGGGCACGAACGCTGGGAAATTGATCAACTGATGCAGGAAATCTTTATTGGCTTGGAAAAAGTAAAGCAACTAGGAATTTCGGAATGTGTGCTTGGTATTGACACGTGGGGCGTTGACTATGTTTTGATAGGGGCTTCCGGTGAGAAGTTAGCAGATCCAATTAGTTACCGCGATAAACGAACTTTAAATGCGGTGCAGAATTTAACGAGTGAGTATCCACGAGAATATATTTATAAAAAAACAGGTATTCAGTTTATGGAATTAAATACTCTATATCAGCTGTACGTGGAAGAGCGAGATTTACTAGAACGAGCGGAGAAAATTTTGTTGATTCCTGACTATATTGGTTATGTTCTCACGGGGGTTAAGGTGGCAGAAACAACAAATTCATCGACTACACAAATGCTTAACTTGCGAGAACAATTATTTGATAAGGATTTACTTTCGCATTTGAACATTGATGTGGAAAAATTTGCGCCACTGACGGATGCAGGTACGTATTTAGGTAAAGTAAAAGAGGAGTGGCTAGAGAAGTATGATATTCCTAATTGTGATGTAGTGACAGTGGCAACACATGATACAGCTTCGGCAGTGGTGGGAACTCCGGCAGAAGGAGAAAATTGGGCATTCTTGAGTAGTGGGACTTGGTCGCTAATAGGGATGGAGCTAAGTGCGCCAATTAATAACGAAGCAGCTTTTAAAGAAAATTACACGAATGAATGGGGCGCATATGGAACTTATCGCTTTTTAAAAAATATTATGGGGCTTTGGATTGTTCAAGAAATTGCGCGCATGGACGACTACAAGCATAGTTTTGCTGAGATGGCTGAGGAAGCGAGTAATTATCCTTATTTCAAGCAAATTATTAATGTCAATGATGCCAGGTTTAATAACCCGGAAAACATGGTGGATGAGATTAAATTGTATTGCCAAGAAACTGGACAAACTATACCGGAGACGATTGGAGAACTGACAAATTGTGTGTATGGAAGTCTGGCACTCTATTATGCACTAGAATTGGAGAAAATGACTGAAATTACTGGTAAGAAAATCGAAAAACTTTATATTGTCGGTGGAGGAAGTAATGTAGCTATGCTAAATCAATTAACAGCTAAACTTGCAGGGATAGAAGTATTTGCGGGACCTTCTGAAGCAACGGCGATTGGAAATTTAGTTGTACAAATGATTAATCAAGGTGAAATCGAATCTATGCGTGCGGGAAGAAAAATTATTCGAAATTCATTTGAAATTGGCGAATTTTCTTGTGGTGATGTGAGATTTGAGGAAATAAAAGAAAGATTTACTAAGGTACTTGAATTTAATTAGGAGGCTTTTAAAATGGGACATGAAACAGAAATTAGTAAACGATACCAAGTGGCGAAAGAACGTTATCAAGCAATTGGAGTTGATACGGAAAACGCGCTTAAAACACTGAAAGACATTAAAATTTCGATGCACTGCTGGCAAGGCGATGATGTTAAAGGTTTCTTAAATCCAGACGGCGAACTTACAGGCGGAATCATGGCGACCGGGAATTATCCGGGTGCGGCTCATACTCCTAAGCAATTACGCCAAGATTTGGAAAAAGCTTATTCACTTATTCCTGGAAAACATAAACTTAACTTACATGCAATATACGTAGATACAGATGAAAAAGTAGATTTAAATGAAATTGAACCTAAGCATTTCACTCCATGGGTAGAGTGGGCGAAAGAGCAGGGTTTGGGTCTGGATTTCAACCCAACTTTCTTTTCACATCCAATGTTTAAAGATAATTATACTTTAGCTTCACCAGATAAAGAAGTACGCGATTTTTGGATAGAGCACGGGAAACGCTCGCGCAAAATTTCTGAGTACTTTGGGAAAGAACTTGGTCAAACAAGTATTAATAATTTCTGGGTGCCGGATGGTATAAAAGATTGCCCGATTGATCGCTACACCCCGAGAAAACGTTTGATGGAAGCTTTAGATGAAGTTTTTGCAGAAAAATTAGATGAAAAATATACCCAAGAAGCTGTAGAAAGTAAGTTGTTTGGTTTAGGCGCAGAGGCTTATACTGTCGGTTCGCATGAATTTTATATGGGTTACGGAATTACGCGGGATAAATTGATTTGCTTGGATGCGGGACATTTCCATCCAACTGAAGTCATTTCTAATAAATTATCTTCTTTGGCACTTTTCAGTAAAGGCGTAATGTTACATGTGAGTCGTCCAGTCCGCTGGGATAGTGACCATGTGGTGATTATGGATGATGAATTAATTGAAATTGGTCGCGAATTGGTGCGCAATGATTTACTTGGGATTACAAATATCGGTCTTGATTTCTTCGACGCAACAATCAATCGGATTGCTGCATGGGTTGTTGGAACTAGAAATACGCAAAAATCATTACTTAAAGCCCTTTTAGAACCTACAGCTGATTTGAAAAAAATGGAACTGGAAAATGACTTTACATCTCGTATGGCAATTACAGAAGAACTAAAAGACTTCCCATTTGGCGATGTATGGAACTACTTCTGTGAAATTAATGGTGTCCCAGTTGGTCTTGACTGGTTGAAAGAAGTAAAAGCTTATGAAGAAGATGTATTACTAAAAAGATAGGAGATAGTGACGATGACAAAGGATATAATGGATGCTGTTTTTATTAAGGAAATGGCGAAAACTACTTCAAATTTATACCGGTTAGGCTGGGATGAAAGAAACGGTGGCAATATCACTTATTTGTTGGATGAAAAAGAAGTTGTGGAATATTTAGATGTAAAGCAAATCATTCGCACAATTCCAATGGACTTTGACGGTAAAAAGCTTGCTGGCAAGTATTTCTTAGTAACTGGTTCGGGTAAATATTTTAAAAATGTTGAAGAAGCTCCAGCTGTGAATTTAGGTGTAATTCAAGTGAGTGAAGACGGGAAAGCAGTTCATTTGTTGTGGGGCTATACAGACAGCGGACTACCAACGAGTGAACTTCCAGCGCATTTTATGAGTCACATTGCAAGACTTTCTGTGGATCCGGAAAACCGCGTTGTTATGCATTGTCACGCTACTCATTTGCTCGCGATGACATTTACACATGAGCTAACGGAACGAGAATTTACAAGAACTTTATGGCAAATGTGTACGGAATGTTTAGTCGTTTTTCCAGAAGGTGTTGGGATTATTCCTTGGCTGGTTCCTGGTACGAATGAAATTGGAGAAGCTACATCTGAAAAAATGAAGGAAAATCGTTTAATCGTTTGGCCACATCACGGGATTTATGGTGCGGGAAAATCAATGGATGAAACATTTGGATTAATTGAAACCGCGGAGAAAGCAGCAGAAGTTTATACTATTGTGATGTCACAAGGCGGTATTAAACAAGCGATTACAGATGAACAATTGAAAGCACTGGGTGAAAGATTTGGCGTTGAAGCAAAGGCAGGTTATTTAATTAATTAGGAGGTAACAATAATGGAACGAGTGGCATCTATTATGTATTTATATCCTGGTAATCAAGAAGAATATAAAAAAAGACACGACGCACTTTGGCCAGAAATGAAAGAGGCTTTAAAAGCACATGGAGCAGCTAACTATTCGATATTTCTAGATGAAAAGACGGATACATTGTTTGCTTATGTGGAAGTCGAGGATAAAGCCATTTATGACAAAATAGCAGAAACAGAAATTTGTCAAAAGTGGTGGAAATATATGGCTCCAATTATGAAATCAAATCCTAATAACAGCCCGGTTGCATTAGATTTAAAAGAAGTTTTCTATTTAGCATAAGAAAAGAGACATGACTTTAACGCAAAGTCATGTCTCTTTTTTAAATATTTTTCGGTAACCGGAATACAAGTAGGAAACAAACAACGAGCAGAACAATATTGACGTACATACTCATTTGCAAACTGTCGGAAAAGGCGCTTGCTTTTGAAGTAGCGGCAGTATTTCCAAGTGTGCGGAAGAAGACTGAGCCAACAACAGCAATCCCAAAGGACGATCCAATTCGCTGCGCTGTATTAAACATACCACTAGCTCCGCCGCGATCCACACCAGTTACTGTGGAAAGGGTGAAACTATTCAATGGTGCAATAGTCAAACCACTGCCGATACCAGCGATGAAAAGAGGTAAGAATAAGAGCCAAGCAGAAAAAGCGCCGTCGTTCAAATGGAAAACAATAGACACGGTGCCAAGCCCGATGATAACAAGCGCAACTCCAAGCATTAAGAGCTTTCTACCTAATATAGGGATTAGTCGGTAACTATTAGAGGCAGCTAACACACTACCTAACGCAAAAGGACTAATTGCAAGCCCGGATAAAATAGCCGAACGATTGAAACCAGTTTGCCAAGTTAGCGATAGGACGAAGAAAATACTAGTAAAAGCGGCAAAGTATACAAGCGATAAAAGCATACCTGAAACAAATTGATTATTTTTAAGTAGGTTGGGAGCAATTAATGGCTGATTTCCTTTCTTTTCTTGGTAGACGCTCCATTTGTAAAGAATGATAAAGAGTGGAATAGATAGCGCCATTAAAAGATAGTCTATCGGTTTGAAGTCATTTGCGCCGTTTGAGATAAGTGGAAAAAGTAATAGTAAAAGTGCAATGGTTAGTAGTCCAACTCCAGGCAAATCGAAGCTAATTTTTTTCGTGGAGACAGTTCTTTTGGGAAGATAAAGCATTGCTAGGACTAGCGTTACTAACACAAAAGGTACGTTAACGAAAAAAACTGCACGCCAACCATTTGTAGTTCCGAAAAGTTCAATTAAAAGACCTCCTGTAAGAGGTCCGATGGCAGTTCCCACACCAATAACAGATCCAAGAATTCCGAAGATTTTCCCAAGGCTTTTTCCAGAATACATATCCATAATTGTGGCATTGATTTGCGGGAAAAATAATCCGGCAGCAAGTCCCTGTATTACCCGGGAAATAATTAGACTATTTTCGGAATCTGCAAAACCAGCTGTCACACTCATAATTAGAAATAGCGTAATCCCGATAATGTAGATATTTTTTCGGCCAAATTTATCCCCGAGTCGACCAGCTAAAATAAGTACAAGTCCAAAAGCAAGCGCATAGCCTGAAATTACCCATTCGATGGTTTCACTCGTGGCATGTAGAGTAGTTGTGATATCAGGTAAGGCAACGTTGACAATTGTTGTATCTAATAATGAAATAAAAGCTCCAAGCATAATTGAAATAAGTGCTAAAGTATTACGTTTATTCGTCTGTTCCATGAATCATTCTCCTTTTTTTGAAGCTTTTTGAGATATTTTCCATTATAAACCTAAAAACTCTGATGATAAAGAAGGAGCGAATGTTTCACGTGAAACATTTTACTTTGCGAGTAAGATTTGATAAGCTTCTTTTATTAAAAGGGCGGGGGTTAACGTATGGAAAATCGGA
The DNA here is from genome assembly GCF_028867355.1 of Listeria sp. LM90SB2. NCBI lineage: Bacteria > Bacillati > Bacillota > Bacilli > Caryophanales > Listeriaceae > Listeria > Listeria sp. LM90SB2. Next base: position 2,904,121 of record NZ_CP046449.1, on the reverse strand, counting down.
AGCAAATGATAAAAACGGAACGACTTTTTTTAAGCGAAATGACGTTAGCTGATACTGAAATATTGTTTGGTTACTGGTCAGATGATTCTGTTACTAGATACATGAATATTGAACCTTTCCAAAGTTTGCAACCGGTTGAAGAAATGATTCGGATGCTACGACAACTAGAAATTGAAGGAAAGGCACTTCGTTGTGTGATTATTTTGCAAGCAACAGGAGAAATCATTGGTACATGCGGATTTAATTATATTGATCATGAAAACCATCGGGCAGAAATTGCCTATGATCTAGGTACACGCTTTTGGAAACGGGGTTATGCGACGGAAGCAGTGAGAGCGTTGATGGAATGGGGAAAAGAATCATTTGAATTGCACCGAATCGAAGCAAAAGTAGACCCAAGAAATAGTGCTTCTATTGCATTGTTAGAAAAGCTTGGTTTTTCGAAGGAAGGTTTACTGCGGGATTATGAAAAAATTGGTGAGACATACCAAGATGTGCAATTGTTTTCGTGGATAGATGAAATTCAGTAGTAAATGTGTCGATTTTTTTACTAAATAGTGTAGATAAACCAAAAGTTATTATATCATATAGATTTTGCCTTGTTTGTTCTATTTATTTATTGCTAGAATAAGGTTATCTAAAACACTTAAGGAGATTACACAATGACAAAAGAATATTATTTTATAAAACCAGAGTTAAGTTCTCCTGAAACAAAACAAGAAAACATTGATTCTTGGTTAAAGACACAAGATAAAACTTTTTACGATGCACAAATTGCGCAAGAACGTGATTACTGCTTCTGGTGTAATATCGTAGAAACGGCTAAACCAAATTCACGCACGAGTTATACTTCGATGGCATATACATTAAATGAACCCAACATGCTCAATTCAGCCGGCAAGACGAGTTTTATTTTATCAGAAGAAGAGGTATTATACATTCACACTTTATCTGTTGTTCGTGATGGTAAAGTGATTGATAAATTGGATGACATTAATGTAAAAGTACTTGACTATGTTCGTGATGAAAATCAAGCGAGTTTTAATGATGAGAAAAAAGTGACAGTACTTATTCGTGACTTACATTTAAATGATATCTTTATTGTGGAGACGACAATTGAGCGTAAATATGAAGAAAGCAGCATTCGCAATGACTTTTTCCGCTGGATTTATTCCGCGCCAAATTCCTACTGGGCTTATGGAAAATACCGTTTTGAATTAAAAAATGAAACGGAGAAAAAATTAGAAGCGAATTTCCATTATTTCCGAGATGAAGCAGGCGCCATCTTAGAAAAAGACAAAGTTATGGTTGAACATAACGAATCTTATACAATCGAAAAAGAAGATTATATTGGAGAAGACGCAAAAGAACTTGAAATTACACCGTTTGTTGATTTTGTTACGGAGCAGTCGTATCCGCAAATTACAAAAACAATCAGTGACATTTATCAAAAATTCTATCAAGTAAACCTTGCTGAATTTGCGGCTGATATAGTGGCTGAACTAGATGAGTTACCGACATTAGACCATAAAATTAAGCATGCCATCGATTTTGTTCAAAAAGAAGTATACTATTTATATAATGAAACAGAGATGGATGGTCATGAACCTCAAGCTGCTGAAGTGACTTATAAAACGAAACAAGGCGATTGTAAGGCGAAAACAGTTCTTTTGAAAGTGATTTTAGATTATTTAGACGTGAATTCAGAGCTTATTTTGGTTAACTATGGTAGTGATGTATTCCTACCAGTTTATACACCGTCACCATTCAACTTTAACCATGCGATTTTAAAAATAACGCATAATAATCAAGTCTATTTTATTGATGCTACAATGAGTAGTGATCAAGGATTTTTGGCTAATCGTCAAAAAAATAGTTTTATGTATTATTTGGAAATTAAATCAGGTACGGAATTGCAAAAACAAGAGCCATTTCAAGATGAAATTCCATCTGTGGAAGAAGTGGTTTACTGCGATGTTAAAGATAATGCGGCTGAAATTACTTTTGAAAGAAAATTACGCGGTGGAATGGCAAACGGGTCACGAGAAATGTTTAAAAATGATTCCAATAAAGACATTATCAATCGATATAATTTTTCGATTTATAGCAATATGACTTTATATAAAAAATATGAAGAAAATGAAGTTGATAGTCATTTTAGTAATACATCCATTCAAATTGTGGAAGATAATAAAGACTTAAATGAGCTTTCTATAATTTATAAAGCAACTATTTCCGATCCATATATTGTAGAAAATAAAAAGCGTTATTTACATTTTTGGAATTGGAATAATTTTATTGATGATGGTGCGGAAAAACATTTTCATAAGGATTTTCCATATTGGATTGATCGGAATGTCATCAAAACAGAACTTCATTTGACGACAGATAAATCAATTGATCAGCAAGAACGCTACACACGTCAAGAATGTGACATCAAATCTAAGTATTTGAACCATCGTATGACGAAGAAAATTCACAAAAACGGAGCTTCTTGTTATTTAGAATATCGTCCATATCACAATCTCACTATTAAAGAGAAGGATTTGGAAGAATATGTGGAAGCTAATAAAGAAATTCTCAAGAGTAACTGGGGTATCGGTATTGATATCATTGAGGATGGATTGTTTAAGAAATTAGGTAAGTTATTTAAATAAAATAAAAAAAGCATCCTTTATAAAAGGGTGCTTTTTTTATAAATGGTCCCGACTGGTCTCGAACCAGCGACCCCCACCATGTCAAGGTGATACTCTCCCAACTGAGCTACAGGACCAGTAAACTCAGAAAATAAGTTTAGACGTTTATTTTCTGAATGGATTCACGTTCAATCATTTCGGTTTTAATAATAGTTGTTTTTGGTACATTTTTATCTTGATGAATTAGGCGGAATAATAAGTTAGTCGCTTTTTTTCCTAGTTTATTGATTGGAATATCAATAGACGTTAGCGGCGGCGACAAGAAAGAGGACGCTACTTTATCATTATAGCCGATGACGGAAAAATCTGCAGGGATTTGTAAGTTTTTATCGGCGGCCATTTTGTAAATGCTAAGGACCTTTAAATCGTCGGTTGCGAAAACTGCGGTTGGTTTATCTGGGCCTTCCATTAGGCGTAGTGCTGCTTTGTAGCTATCTTCTATACTATAACCGCTATCAATAATCCAGTCGTTACGTAAATCTAATTGGTGGTCAAACAGGCAGCTGCGGAAACCAGCAAGACGATCTATCGACACGTGATAATCGAGTGGAGCATGGATACAAGCGATTTTTTGATGACCTTGCCTGATTAAATGTTTTGTTAGAGCATAACTGTCGCCAAAATTGTCGGTGTCAACAGAGTATATATTTTTGTAATGACCTTCTACTTTTCCGGTCACGACGATGGGGATATTATATGGGTCTAATTGGTGAAAAAAATCTTCATCAGCGGGAGAACTTAGCATAATAATGCCTTTTATCATTTTTTCTTGAATTTTGGAGAGGCATTTTTTAAGTTCGTCTTCGCTGTTTTTAGCAGTTTGAAGAATTAGGTCGAAATTTTCCAACTCAGCTTGAGTGGAAATCGATTGAATTATTTCGGAAAAAAATGGGTTTCCGGTTGTGGTTGTAGTAGAGCGATTTGAAATAACCATGATAGCATCAAAGCCCGAAGAGGTAAGTGCGCGCGCTAGTTTGCTTGGCTGGTAGTTTAGTTCGTCAATCGCTTCTAGTACTTTTTTTCGTGATTCTTCGGAAATGTTAGCTTGATTGTTTAGTACTCTAGATACCGTCGATTTTGAAACTCCCGCGTGTTTTGCTATGTCATATATGGTAGATGCCAAGGTAATCTTCCTTTCTCTCTCTATTGTTTCCGGTATCGGTTCCGGTCATTATCATCCATGTTTATATTACTCAATTTTCTAGTAAATGTCCAACTAGATGTTATCTATGCAAGAAAACTCACTATTAGCAACGTGTTAGAAAAAACATTAAAAATTGTGTTTGACAGAAAGCGCTTTCCATACTATAATTCTTCTTGTGGGAGCGCTCCCGGTTAGGAGGTAAATGATGACGAATTTAAGAAAACGACTTTCGCGGTTATATGCCGAAGATGTGGTAGATAGTTTGGCAGCTAGAATCGAAGCGCGGGTACAGCAAACGCAACAACGAAAGTTAACACGAAAAGATCAGTGGGACGAGAAAGATATTGTTTTAATTACATATGGAGACCAATTTAAAGAGGAATCCAAAAAAACGTTAAAAACTTTTAAGAAAATGTATGATAGTTATTTAAAATCGACTTTTGAGGTAGTTCATTTCTTGCCTTTTTATCCTTATTCTTCGGATGATGGGTTTTCGGTCATCGATTATAAAGCGGTGAACCCGGAACTTGGTGATTGGGAAGATATTAAGGAGATGGAACAGTCGGCGCGGTTGATGTTTGATTTTGTTTGTAATCATATGTCGGCGAAAAGTGATTGGTTTAAGCGATATTTGGCGGGTGACGAGGAGTTTAGGAACTTTTTTGTGGAAATGGATCCAAAGACGGACCTTAGTTCGGTAACAAGGCCACGTGCGACACCAGTGCTGACACCATTTCAATTTGATTCAGGAAAAGTAGGGCATATTTGGACGACTTTTAGTGAGGATCAAATCGATTTAAACTTTGCTTCTCCGGAAGTGCTTTACAAGATGATTGATGTTTTGATGTTCTATTTAGAAGAAGGTGCGGAATATGTGCGACTTGATGCGGTTGGCTTTATGTGGAAAGTGCCGGGAACGAGCTCGATTCATTTAGAAGAGACGCATGAAATCGTGAAATTATTTAGAGATTTAGTAGACATTGCAGCTCCGGGGACGATTATTATAACCGAAACCAATGTGCCGCATGTTGATAATATTAGTTATTTTGGAAATGGTGAAAAAGAAGCGCATATGGTTTATCAATTCCCGCTTCCACCACTTGTGCTCCATGCGATACATCATGGTAATGCAGAATTCCTCCGTAACTGGGCGAAGAATTTAGAGCTACCAGAAGGCAAGCGAACATTCTTTAATTTCCTTGCCTCACATGATGGGATTGGGTTAAATCCAGTGCGCGGCATTATTCCAGAAGCTGAAATTTTGGCTTTAGTGAATGATTTGGAGGAAGAAGGCGCGCTCGTTTCATATAAGCAAAATCCAGATGGTTCTAAGAGTCCGTATGAAATTAACGTGACGTACATGGATGCGCTAAGTAAACAGGCGGACACAGATGACTTGAGGATGTCGAGATTTCTTGTGGCTCATGCAGTACTAATGTCTATCCCAGGCGTTCCAGCCGTTTATGTTCAAAGTATTTTAGGAAGCCGCAATGATTATTCAGGCGTAGAAACAACAGGCCACAATCGCTCTATTAATCGAAAAAAATACGACTTGGCGGAAATTACAGCAGAGTTGGAACAAAGAGGCTCCTTACGAAAAGCAACTTATGATGCGTTAACGAAATTAATTAGCACACGAAAAGCGGAATCACTTTTCCATCCAGAAATACCGATGGAAGTTTTAGAATCTACGGCGGAATTGTTTGTTGTTAAACGTTCATCCGACGTGGAATCGATTATATTGATTCATAATTTATCAGAAAAAGAAGTGAGTTATTCACTAGACAGCGGTGTTTATACAAATCTTTATACGGGCTCCACAGTAACTGGGAGCGATTCCATAAAGCTTAGTGGCTATGAATTCTGCTGGCTAAAAACCAAAAATTACAGGGAGGAACAAAAATGAAGAAAAAGAGTCTTGTATTACTTGTTGTTGTGTTGGTTCTAAGTGCGGTTCTAGCTGCATGTGGAGGGAAAGAGTCTAGTAGTAAGGAAGTAACGATTGAATTTATGCATTCATCCGTTGAAAAAGAGCGTTTAGATGTTATTAATAAATTAATTGCTGATTTTGAAAAAGAAAATCCAACAATCAAAATCAAACAAATTCCAGTTGAAGAAGATGCGTTTAATACAAAAGTTGTCACACTTGCTCGCTCTGGTAAACTTCCAGCAGTTATGGAAGTAAGCCAAGATTTTGCCAAAGTAATGGATAAAGATGAGTTGATTGACCAAGATGCAGTGAAAGAAGTTATCGACTCGGTTGGAGAAGACAAATACTACGAAGGTGCAACAAACTTAGTACGTTCTGAAGATGGTAAAAGCTATATCGCAGCACCATTAAGCGGTTGGGTTCAAGGTATTTGGTACAACAAAAAAGCTTTAGCCGATGCTGGTTTTGAAGAACCTAAAAACTGGGCGGATATTGAAAAAGTAGCGAAAAAATTCACAAATAAAGCAGATAAAAAATACGGTATTGCAATTCCAACAGCAGAAAGCACGATGAGTGAGCAAGCTTTCTCCCAATTTGCACTTTCTAATAAAGCCAATGTTTTAGATGCAAAAGGTAATGTAACGATTGATACACCAGAAATGAAAGAAGCGCTTCAATATTACAAAGATTTGTCAGCATACACGATGCCTGGTTCAAATGATGTAACTGAAATTAAAGATGCATTTATGAATGGAACAGTTCCGATGGCAATGTACTCTACGTATATCCTTCCATCCGTTTATGAAGAAGGCGATCCAAAAAATATCGGTTTCGCAATTCCAGAAGAAAAAGAAAAAGCAGTTTATGGTACAGTTTCTGGTTTAACTATTTCAGCAGGACTTGATGATGAGCAAAAGAAAGCAACGAAGAAATTTGTTGAATACTTGTCTCAACCAGAAAATATGGCAACTTGGGTATTAATGTCTCCAGGTGGAGCGCAACCAGTAAATAAAGAAGTAGTAGAACAAAAAGCATACAAAGAAAATGAAGTAATTAAATCGTTTGGTGAACTTCCAAATGAAATCGCAGCATCATTCAATGACATCCAAGTTTTCGGACTTGTTGACGGTAAAAACCTTACAAAAATGGGAGATATTACTAGCTCAGGCATTATCGCACAGATGGTTAATAACGTAACTGTTGGCGGTGGCGATGTATCAGCGGACTTAAAAGCTGCACAGAAAAAAGCTGAAGAAGGTAAATAATCAAATAGCGGGGAGTTGAGTCTCCCCGTCTTTTTTAACAGTTTAGTACGTCGCTTTTTGATTTAAGGAGGCATTATGAAAACGAAAGTATATAAAAGGTCCGACTTTAAGTTAGCAATGATTTTACTTGCGCCAAGTTTTGTTTTACTGGCAGCACTTGTTTTATATCCGATGATTTCAAATATCCAGATTAGTTTTTTAGATATGCCACTAAATCCGAATATTAAATCAGTCTTTATCGGTTTACAAAACTATATAGATATTTTGAAGGATCCAGAGTTTTATAAATCACTAGGTCTTACTGTGGCTTATACAGTACTTGTAGTGGTTGGAAGTACTGGGATGGGACTACTTGTGGCGATTTTCTTTAACCGCGAATTTCGTTTTAGAAGAACGGCTCGGTCGCTTATTATTTTGTCATATGTAACACCATCTATTTCTCTTATTTTTGCATGGAAATATATGTTTAATAATGGTTATGGCGTAATTAATTTTATGACTGTGGATGTACTCCATCTGTTCAAAGAAGCGCCACTTTGGTTTGATAATCCAGTTTCTAGTTTCTTTTTAGTAACCTTTTTTGCAATATGGCGTTACTTCCCGTATGCATTTATTTCGTTTTTAGCGATTTTGCAAACGGTCGATAAGTCGCTTTATGAGGCGGCTGATATGGACGGAGCGAACATTTGGGATAAATTCAAAATTGTTACTTTGCCAGCGATTATGCCGGTACTTGCGACAGTTATTACGCTTCGTGCGATTTGGATGTTCTATATGTTCACCGATGTATACTTACTCACGAATAAAGTAAACATCCTTGGAGTTTATTTATATAAAACAGCATTCGCATTCAATGATTTAGGGAAAGCAGCAGCGATTTCTGTCATATTATTTGTCATTATTTTTGTTGTGATTATTTTTGCAAGAAAGCGGGTGGATTTGAATGGCGGTAAGTAGTAAAAAGTCAAAAAGAACAAAGAAAATCGCGTTTTATGTGACGATGGTTGCATTTTTATGTATCACGTTGTTCCCATTTGCGATTATGTTAATGACTTCATTTAAGAGCAGTAAAGAAGCCATTTCAACACATCCAACATTTTTCCCGAAAGAATTCACTTTCCAGCATTACATCGATATTTTCAACCCAGATATTTTTCCGTTTTTAACGTACTTTAAAAATAGTTTGGTTGTTTCGGTTTTTGCGGCCGGGATTGCAGTCGTTTTGGGGATTTTAGGCGCTTATGCGTTGTCGAAATTACGCTTTAAAGGGCGTATGACGATTAATGCAAGTTTTTACACGGTTTATATGTTCTCCGGAATCTTGTTAATTGTTCCGTTGTTTAAAATAATTTCGAGTTTGGGGTTATATGATACGGAAACAGCTTTAATTATCACGATGGTTGTACAAACACTACCAACTGCAGTATTTATGCTGAAAAGTTATTTTGATACGATTCCAACTGATATTGAAGAAGCAGCAATGATGGACGGGCTGAATCGCTTCCAGATTATCTTACGAATTATTGTTCCGCTTGCGATTTCGGGTATTGTTTCTGTGTTCGTATACTGCTTCATGGTAGCTTGGAATGATTATCTGTTTGCTTCGATTTTCTTATCTAGCGCAGAGAAATTCACGTTACCGATTGGCTTGAATACATTATTTAGTACACCTGATTATATTTGGGGTAGAATGATGGCTGCATCGCTTGTTACGGCGCTTCCAGTCGTTATTATGTACGCAATTTCAGAACGATTTATCAAAGGAAACTTAACAGACGGTGGAGTTAAGGGATAAGAAAGGAAGTTATTGAAAATGAAAAAATTAGTAGCGACAGCGCCTCGTGTGGCGGAATTAATAGAATATAATGATCGTGAAGTTTTAGAAGATGAAGTAAAAATTAAAGTTCAATTCGCTTCTCCAAAACATGGCACAGAAGTAGTTGATTTTAGAGGAATTAGTCCTTTTATTGATGAAGAATTTTCACCAGAATGGAATTTATTTGTTTCACGTGAAACAAATAGTGCGCGAGGCATTGTATTTGGCGAGTTTCAGCTAGGTAACATGGTCGTTGGTGAAGTAGTTGAATGTGGGAGCAAAGTAACAGAATACGAGCTTGGAGATATTGTTTGTTCTTACGGACCGATTATGGAAACTGTTATTGTAAAAGCTGTCGATAATTATAAACTACGTAAATTGCCAAAAGGTGCTAATTGGAAAAACGCGGTTTGCTATGACCCGGCTCAATTTGCGATGAGTGGCGTGCGTGATGCACATGTTCGTGCGGGCGATTATGTTGTTGTTGTCGGACTTGGTGCGATTGGTCAAATTGCGATTCAACTGGCGAAAAAAGCTGGAGCAAGTGTTGTTATCGGGGTGGATCCACTTAGTCATCGTCGTGAAATTGCTGAAAAACATGGAGCAGATGCTACTTTTGATCCAATTACGACAGATGTTGGCTTAGAAGTGAAGCGTCTTACTGGTAAACTTGGTGCGGATTCGATTATTGAAACGAGCGGGAATGCGGCTGCACTTCAAGCGGCACTACGCGGAATAGCTTACGGCGGAACAATTTCTTATGTAGCCTTCGCGAAACCTTTCCCAGAAGGATTTAACCTTGGTCGGGAAGCTCATTTCAACAATGCGAAAATTGTCTTTTCACGTGCGGCTAGTGAACCAAATCCGGATTATCCGCGCTGGGATCGTAAGCGTATCGAGGAGACTTGTTGGGAACTACTGATGAACGGTTACTTGGATTGTTCGGACATTATTGATCCAGTCGTTCCGTTTGCAGATTCAGCTGAGAGCTACATGAAATACGTTGATCAACAACCTGATTTAAGTATTAAAATGGGGATTACCCTTTAAGGAGCGATAATAATGAAATTAGGCACACAAAACCAAGCATTTTTCCCAGAAAATATAGAAGAAAAATTTGCTTATGTAAAAGAAATGGGCTTTGAAGGTTTTGAAATTGATGGTAAATTACTTGTTGAAAATTTGGACGAAGTGAAGAAAGCTATCGAAAAAACGGGGCTACCTGTTAGTACTGCATGTGGTGGCTATGACGGCTGGATTGGTGACTTCATTGAAGAGCGCAGACTGAATGGTTTAGAAGAAATTAAAGCGATTTTAGAAGCTTTAGCAGAAGTCGGTGGGCAAGGGATTGTCGTTCCAGCGGCGTGGGGGATGTTCACGTATCGTCTTCCGCCAATGGTTTCGCCGCGTAGCCAAGCCGGAGATTTCAAAGCAGTGAGCGAGTCGTTGGTTTATTTGGACAAAATTGCTGGTGAAACTGGGACGAAGGTTTATCTTGAGCCGCTTAACAGATACCAAGATCATATGATTAATTTGCTAAGTGATGCGCAAAAATATATTGATGAAAATGAACTTAAAAATGTAGAAATTATCGCTGATTTCTATCATATGAATATTGAAGAAGATAGCATTCCGACTGTGCTTGAGACGTATAAAGATTCGATCGGTCACATTCATGTTGCTGACAATCATCGCTACCAACCAGGAAGCGGTAGCCTTGATTTTAAAACAAGTTTTGATCAACTGAAAAAGAACGGTTACAACGGATTTTTAACTTTTGAATGTCGTGTTCGCAGTGAAAATCCAGAACAAGCTTATAAAGATGCGTTGGCACATTTAAAAAGCTGTTTAATTTAAAATAGAAAATCCGTCCCAATTAAAGCGGACGGATTTTTCTAAAAGGAGTTTCGGATATGAAGAAAAGAGTTGCAATTATCGGTGCTGGACAAGTCGCTGAGAAGGTCCACGCTGCGTATTATAAGACAAGAAATGAACTGGAGCTTGTAGCTGTTTGCGACCCAAGTTTGGAGCGTGGCGAAGAGTTTCGTGCGAACAATGGTTTTGAGAAGCATTATGCTACGGCAGAAGAGATGTTTGCGGTCGAGAAAATCGATATTATTAGTATTTGCACGCCTAATCGGTTCCATTTTGATAATGTGATGTTGTCACTAGCGAATGGAGCGGCCGTTATGTGTGAAAAGCCACCCGCAATGAGTGCGGCGGAAGCGAAAGCAATGTGGGAACTTGCGGAAGAAAAAGGCGCGATTTTGGCGTATGATTTTCATCATCGTTTTTCCAGTGAAGCACAGTTTTTAAAGAGAAATTCGGCGCTTCTAGGTGAAATTTATTGTGTGAAAGCAACTGCGCTTCGTCGTTCTGGCGTGCCGGGTTGGGGAACTTTTACGAATAAAGAAATGCAAGGCGGGGGTCCGCTGATTGATATGGGAATTCACATGCTCGACGCGGCGATGTTTGTCCTTGGTTTTCCAAAAGTGAAGAAAGTAACGGCAAAAAGTTTTCAAAAAATCGGAACCAAGAAAAGTGCGGGGACATTTGGTTCATGGGATCCGGAAAAATATACGGTAGAGGATTCTTTATTCGGCTTTATTGAACTGGAAAATGGAGGATTAATTGAATTAGATACTTCTTTTGCGCTACATATCAAGCCAGAAAGTGCGCTAAATGTTGATTTTTTCGGTGATTTAGCAGGAGGCAGTTTATACCCGGCTGAAATTTATACAGATAATGCAGGTGAATTTCAGTTGTTAGAGAAGTTAGGACAACTGGAAGAAAATAAACACGAAAACAGCATGAAAGCATTTGTTGATAGCGTTCTTGGTGCTGGAAAAGTGGAACTTGCTGGCGCTGAACAAGGTTATATCATACAAAAAATTGTTGAAAGTTTATACGAATCGGCAGAAAAAGGTGAGAGTGTTTCTTTATGAAGAAAATAATCGAGAAGGAATTTGCATTAAATTATCTAAATAAATATGGTAGCCAAATGACTGTGGGAAATGGCTATATGGGCGTGCGCGGTGCTCTTGAAGAAGAATATCCGGAGCAAGTTCGCGGTATGTATGTGGCGGGGATTTATAATCGTCCGAGCGGTTCGCTGAGTTCGGAACTTGTTAATTTGCCGGATGTGACGCGTTTCCAAGTGATGCTTGATGGGGGAAATTTTTCGATGCAAGCGGGGAAAGTCCATGCTTACGAGCGTTATTTAGATATGAATACAGGAGAATTAATTCGAAAAATTACTTGGGAAAGTAGCGCGGGCAAGAAGTATCAACTGAATTTTCACCGATTTGTTTCAAAAGCAGCAAAGCACGTCATTGCTGCTAAAGTGGAGATAATGCCTTTGAGCGGTGCGGCGAAAGTCAAAGTAAAAACTGGTATTGATGCGCAACAAACTAATTTTGGAACACAGCAGCTGGCGGAGTTGAGTCTACGAATTTTTGATGAGAAGTTGATGGTTGGCGAATATGAGACCATCGAGAGCAAACAGCATATTACAATAGCAACAAAAGTGAATAAAAAAGGGATTTTCACTGCGAAAAACAGACAATTAATGACCGAAGTAGAGCAAGAAATCGCTGAAAATCAACTATTTACTTTGGAGAAAATAAGCATGGTTAAAACATCCCTGGATCAAGTGGATGCGGAACTTCCAAATACGACTTATGCAGAATTGAAAAGAGCTTCGGAAACTTTATGGGCAGATTTTTGGGAGCATGCGGGTGTCCGTGTTGAGAGCACGAATGATTTTGACCAATTTGCACTAGATTTTGCGTGCTATCACTTAGAAATTATGACGCCGAAAGATGATTTTCGTTGTAGTGTTGGTGCGAAAGGGCTGACCGGGGAAGGTTACAAAGGGCATGTTTTTTGGGATACAGAAATTTTTATTATGCCATTTTTCCTTTATAATAAGCCGGAAATTGCCAAACAATTATTAAAATATCGCTACCTTCATTTGAAAGAAGCGAAAGAAAAGGCAACGAAAAACGGCTATAATGGGGCGCTTTTTCCGTGGGAAAGTGCATTCTCTGGCGAAGAAGAAACGCCTGAATTTGCAGCGATTAATATTCGAACTGGCACACGTCAAAAAGTAGCGTCGGCGATTTCGGAGCATCATTTAGTTGCGGATATTGCTTATGCGGTTTGTGAATATGAAACGGCGACTAAGGATGCTCAGTTTATGAAAGAGTGTGGTTCAGAGCTGCTCCTTGAAACAGCGGAATTTTGGCTAAGCCGTGCAACTAATCGTAATGGACGACTGGAAATCCTTGATGTGATTGGTCCAGACGAATACACCGAGCATATCGATAATAATACGTATACGAATTATATGGCACACTATAATGTGAAAAAAGCTTTAGAATGGAATAAAGATAATGCAGATTTTGTAGCCCGTGCAGAAGCTTTTCTTGAAAAAATCTATTTACCTGTCGCAAATGAGTCTGGCTTAATTCCGCAAGATGATACTTTCTTAGAAAAAGATTGGATAAATTTGGATAAATATAAGGCGGCACAAGGAACACAAGGGATTCTACTAGATTATTCTCGTCAAGAAGTGAACGAACTACAAATCTTAAAGCAAGCAGATTTAGTCATGTTGTTTTACCTGTTTCCGAGGATGTTTGCACCAGATGCTGTGAAGCAGAATTTGGATTACTATGAAAATCGAACAATTCATGATTCCTCTTTAAGTAAAGCAATCCATGCAATTGTAGAAAATCGAACTGGAAATCGCGCACAAGCCTACCAATTTTTCCAAGAAGCGTGTTTAATTGACCTTGGAAATGAGCCGCATTCATCGGATGACGGGCTCCATGCGGCCTCACTCGGCGCAATATGGTTGGCGGTGGTTTTTGGATTTGCGGGTATAGATACTAGTGGAGAACTACTTGAAATCGCGCCAAACATACCGGATTCCTGGCAATCTGTGGCATTTGAATTCTCTTGGAAAGGTGAAAAAATCTTGGTAGAAATTGCGCAAAACAGATTACACCTTTCAAAAAGCACAAAAAGCGTGCTAGAATTAGTTATTCACGGAGAAAAACATCAATTAACAGATACATTAACTATTAAGTTGGATCAGAAGGATGTGTCTTTATGAAAATTGTCATTGCACCGGATTCATTCAAAGAAAGTTTGACGGCGCATGAGGTGGCAGAGTATATTAAAGAGGGCTTTCAAGAAATTTATCCGGATGCTGATTATCATTTACTCCCTGTCAGTGATGGCGGGGAAGGTACGCTAGAGATTTTAAGTAAAGCTTTAGGTGCGAAAAAAATGAAAATCGATGTGTCCGGCCCTTTTGGTGACCCAGTTTCAGCACAAGTTGCTTTTACGGATGGGAACAAAAAAGCTTTAATAGAAATGGCCGAAGTTTGTGGTTTGCACTTGGTTCCGACGACTAGACGCGATCCACTTCAAGTGAGTACTAAAGGAGTGGGCGAGCTAATTTTGCACGCCATGGAAAAAGGTGCGACCGAGATTATTATTGGGATTGGTGGAAGCGCTTCAAACGATGGCGGAATTGGCATGGCTAGTGCGCTTGGCTATGAATTCCTAGATGCAGAAAATAATATCGTCAACCCGATTGGCGCAAATTTAGCTGATATAGCAACCATTCGTTCCGAAAAAGTCCCAGCTGAACTAGAAAACATCACAGTAAATATTGTGACGGATGTCGAAAACCCACTTTGTGGAGAAGCTGGCGCATCGTATGTGTTTGGTCCACAAAAAGGGCTAGCCGTTACAGATTTAGCAACAGCTGATGGGGCAATGCGCCAGTTTTATCAGTTAGCGAATCCCGCCATGGTTACAATGCCGCGAGCAGGTGCTGGGGGTGGAATTGGTGCTGGACTTGTGACGTTTGCAAAAGCTAACCTGTTATCGGGAATTGATTTTGTTATTGAAGCACTTCAAATCAAAACTGTTTGTGAGGATGCAGATTTGGTCATTGTAGGCGAAGGGAAAATGGACGGGCAAACCGCACAAGGGAAAGCTCCTGTGGGTGTTGCGAAAGTAGTGCCGAAAGAAACCCCAGTTTTTGCAATTTGTGGAAGTGTTGGTGAGGGACTAGAAGCAGTATATGAAGTCGGAATCAGCGCAGTATTTCCATCCATTGCCAAACCAGCAACTTTAGAAAATATACTGAAAGAAACACCAAATAATTTAAGAAGAACCGCGCGAAATGTTGCGGCAGTTTGGAAAGGACGAGTAGAATGACAACAGCATTAAAAGGAGTAGTTTTTGATTTAGATGGCGTCATCACGGATACAGCACATTATCATTACTTAGCCTGGAAAAAAACAGCTGAGAGTATTGGAATCGAATTTGATGAAGCATTTAATGAGAATTTAAAAGGGGTAAGCAGAATTGACTCCCTACTTCTTATTTTAAAGAAAGACGGCCGCGAAAATGACTTTACAGAAGAGCAGATTGAAGCTCTTGCAGCTGATAAAAATGACTTTTATGTTAGCTTGCTAAAAGAAATTACGCCAGCGGATGTTTTACCAGGAATTAAAGAACTTATAGTGGATCTTAAAAAGCAAAATCTCAAATGCGCAATTGCATCTGTTTCGAAAAATGCTCGGACGGTTTTGAGCGCATTAGAAATGGAACAAGAATTTGATTATATTGTCGACGCGGCTAAAATCACTAAATCAAAACCTGATCCAGAAATTTTTGTGGAAGCTTGCCGTGGTCTAGGCTTAGAAACATCAGAGGTAGTCGGAATTGAAGACGCTCAAGCTGGAATTGAAGCCATAAATGCAGCTGGAATTGTAAGCGTTGGTGTTGGTTCTGGACTCCGTGACGCGGATATGACTGTGAAAAGTACTGGTTTGCTAGATTTACGCATTTTAGAAATCTTACATAGCAAATAAAATGTTTCACGTGAAACAAAAGTGTCAAAAAATGAACAAAAAGCAAGATATATTGCTATTCTAAAACCCTTTACTTGACCACGATACAACTTTGGAATATTCTGAATGTGAGGTGGATATGTATGGCGATTATTTTTGCAAAAGAAGATGACTTGGAAGAGATTATTAGTAGCCATCCTAAAATATTACTTAACTTTTGGGCAGAGTGGTGCGCACCGTGTCGCTGCTTTTGGCCAACACTTGAGCAATTCGCTGAGATGGAAGAAGGTAATGTCCAAGTTGTGAAAATTAATGTAGATAAACAACGCGCATTAGCTCAGAAATTTGATGTAAAAGGAATACCAAATTCGCTTGTTCTTGTTGATGGAGAAATTAAAGGCGGGATTGCTGGTATTGTAAGTTGTGATGAACTTAGAAGCAGATTTAAAAGTTTGGCAAAATAAAAATTCCGCGATACCAGTTAATGGTCGCGGAATTTTTTGTTTCACGTGAAACATTTATTATTTGAAAACGCGGAAACGATCAGCGTCATCGATGAATTCTTTTTCGCCAGCTTCTTGAACGATGTTACCAAACGGCATTTGCGCGCGTAAGTTCCAGCTTGCAGGAATATTCCATTCAGCTTTAACAGCATCGTCAATTAGTGGGTTGTAATGTTGTAGAGATGCACCAATTCCAGCGTTTGCAAGAGCAACCCATACTGAATGTTGTGCAATACCTGAAGATTGTTCAGACCATACAGGGAAGTTGTCTGCATATAGAGCGAAGTTTTCTTGTAAGCCTTCAATAACAGCAGTATCTTCAAAGAAAAGAACTGTTCCGTATCCAGCGCGGAAAGAACCAACTTTTTCTTCTGTAGCTGCAAAGTTTTCAGCAGGTACGATAGCGCGTAATGTATCTTCTACGATATTCCAAAGTTTATCATGGTTTTCTCCTAAAAGAATGACAGCGCGAGAGCTTTGGGAGTTGAATGAAGATGGGCTATATTTAACAGCGTCTTTAATAATTTCTTCAATTTTGGAATCCTCAACGGAAACGTTTTTATCTAGTGCATAAATGGAACGACGAACTTTAATAGAATCTAAAAATGTATTAGTCATAATAATAAAACTCCTTTGTTAATGTTATTTACTTACATAAGTATAGCAACTATTCATTAATTTGCAAGTGTTTTTGTCGGAAAAAGAATATGTAAGCGCTAAACCTATTCAGGCTCTTATGAAAAAAATTTTTTAGCAAATTACTTGATTTTAAGAACGTTTGTTCGTATAATAAAGTTAAGAGGTGATAATGATGGTTACGGCAATTCAGAAAGAGCAAGTGCGAACAGAGAAGAATGCTGCTTTTTTAACGAGTCGGCCAGAAGTGGATTATTTAGAGCGCGAAAGCTTTTTTATCACATTAAAAGATGCTATAAAGCGAGAATGGGTCGTTCGTTTAAAATATTTTCAAGAAGCAGATGTATCTTCTCTGCGTTTAGCGCCATTTGAATATCCTTCCGCATTTCTTGGGCTTGGAGAGATTGAAACACAGGACTTAGTGCCGCTAGAAATAGATATGTTAACGGAAGAAGTTATTTTGAAAGATATTGTTGGGTATGAGTATGTAATCGAATTTAGAGATATTATAGATGTGGAATTATTGTAGGAACAGTCGTTTATTCGACTGTTTTTCTTGTCAAAAAAGTAATCAGTATGTATAATGGTTGTTATGACAATTATTGTTACGACAATAGAAATGAGGATAAATATGCGCGGATATTATGATGAAATATCATTTGATGTAAATACGACAGCGAAGAAAATGCATTTATTTTTGCTGCGTTCGATTGCAAGTTATGATGTGACCCCAGAGCAATGGTCAGTTTTAGAGGGAATTGAGGCGAACGAGCCGATTTCGCAAAAAGAGATTGCTCTTTGGACGAAAAAGGACACGCCAACCGTGAATCGGATTGTCGATGTTTTACTTAGGAAAGAGCTTGTTGTGCGGGAAGTGAGTACAGAAGATAGACGGATTTCACTTTTATCTTTAACGGACAAAGGGAGAAAAGAGACGAATGAACTCCGCGATATCGTGGAGGCGAGTTGTGAAAGAATGTTTGCTGGGATTTCTCGCGCAGATTTGGAACAATTCACGGCTATTTTAAAGAACATTTCTACTAATATAGAGTAAAGAGGGGTAAATTTTGGAAAATAAGACAAGACTTTGGACGAAGGACTACGTATTTTTATTGTTAGGAAGTGTACTTTTATATATTGGATTTATGGTGTTTATGCCTACGTTGCCGGCACGCATTATTGAGCTAGGTGGAACGCAAATGGAAGCGAGTTTGGCGGTGGGGCTATTCTCCATCGTAGCACTATTAATGCGGGCGATTGCTGGGAGTTGGAATGACAAATTCGGACCGAAAGTACTTATTATCGTGGGCTTTTTGATTTTAATTTTAACTACAGTGAACTTTTATTGGTCAACGGCGGTGGCGGCCTTACTTATATTACGGCTTTTTCACGGGGCTGGCTGGGGTATCGGAACAACTTCTATTGCTACAGGCGTTTCTAAACTCGTGCCACCAAGCAGAACGGGAGAAGGTATTGGTTTTTATGGGCTTACGACTGCACTTGGAATGTCACTTGCGCCGATTATCGCTATTTTAATTATGAATTATTTTTCTTTCGATGTTTTAGTGACGTTTTCGCTTGTTTTGATGGTGTTTATTTTAATTTTGATGACACAGGTGAAAATTCCAAAATCAGAAAAGATGGTACATCAAAAAATGAAATTGTTTGAGAAAACGGCCTTGCTTCCGGCGGGCTTGTGTTTATTAATGGCTATTCCGCTTGGTGGGATCCAGACATTTATGATGGTATATGGAACAGAACTGGGGATTTCGACAACGTGGATATATTTTATCGGGCAAGCGATTATGGTTCTTGTAAGCCGTTTGTTTGCTGGGCGACTTTATGATACGAAGGGACACCGTTTTGTTATTATTCCAGGAGCGCTTTCGATGATAATTGGGATATTAATTCTTTCTTTTGCAACTGGTGCAATCAGCTTGTTTATCGCATCGTTATTCTTCGGGTTAGGTTACGGGATGTCGCAACCGGCGCTTCAAGCACTGGCTGTGGACCGGGCTGCACCGCACAATAAAGGTACCGCGAACGGGACTTTTCTTTCGGGAATGGACATTGGAATGGCTGTTGGTAGTTTTGGTTTGAGTATTGTTGCGACTTACTACAATTATGCTATTATGTATCGCACAGCAATTATTGCACTTGTTGTATTTTTTGCTGTGTATTGGTTTACTTTAGGACGAAAAGTGAAAAATAGCTAACATCTTTTGTGAAGTGTTTTTCAAAAAGTAGAAGTGCGAGAATTGCTTTAAATAGCGGTTTCTCGTGCTTTTTTAATGTCAGAAAGTTTAAACATCACATTTATTTGTAGATTTAGTATAAATTTTCTGAAAAACAGCTCTGTTTCTGCTATAATATACAAAAGTACAAAAGGCAGTGTTTACTTTTAAGCGCTGAAAAATCCGAATATTGTGTAGAATATCACAGGTTCGGCTTTTTTATTTCTTAACAACAGAACTTCGAAAAGCATAAGTGTAACGAGGAAGGCTCATATCTGGCCAATAAGTATTCGATTATTGGTGAAAATTTTTGTAAGTAATTGGGGAAATTTGAAGACAGGAGAGATGTTGAGTGGAACGTGTTTATAATTTTTCGGCAGGTCCGGCAGTTTTACCAGTACCGGTACTTGAAAAGGTTCAAAGGGAGCTACTCTCTTATAATGGTTCAGGAATGTCAGTAATGGAGCTGAGTCACCGTTCAGAATTATTTCAAAACATCCTAGACGATGCGGAGAGCTTAATTCGAGAATTGATGGAGATTCCAGAAAATTACAAAGTACTATTTTTGCAAGGTGGCGCGAGTTTGCAATTTGATATGGTGCCAATGAATCTTGCAAATGGCAAAAAAGCAGCGTATGTAAACACTGGATCTTGGGCGAAGAAAGCAATTTCCGAAGCTAAGAAAATTCAGGGTGTAGAGGTGGAAGTAATTGCCTCATCGGAAGACCGCAATTTCAGCTATATTCCTGAGATTCCTACAGTTTCTAGTGACGCGGCTTACTTACATGTAACTACAAATAATACAATCGAAGGAACAGCAATGTTTGATGTGCCAGACTCAGCTGTCCCGGTCGTTGCGGATATGTCCTCCAATATTTTATCGAGCGTTTATGATGTGAAAAAATTTGGCTTAATTTATGCAGGAGCGCAAAAGAACATTGGGCCTGCTGGATTAACGCTTGTCATCGTGCGCGAAGACTTGATAGGGCAAGTAGAGGGACTTCCTTCTATGTTAGATTTTAAAGTACAAGCCGAGAATGATTCCATGTATAACACACCACCGACATTTGCCATTTATGTAGCAAAATTAGTATTTGAATGGATTAAGGAGCAAGGTGGCGTTGCTGGAATTGAAGCGTTGAATCGCAAAAAAGCGGCCTTATTATATAATTATATTGATCAATCGGATTTCTTTTCTTCACCGGTCGAACCTTCTGCTAGATCGCTCACGAATGTTCCTTTTGTGACGAATTCAGCGGAGTTTGATAAAGCTTTTGTTCAAGAAGCTGAAGCAAATGGTTTTAAAAACTTGAAAGGACATCGCTCAGTGGGCGGTATGCGAGCAAGTCTTTATAATGCATTTCCAATTGAAGGGGTGGAAGCTCTAATCGCCTTTATGGAAAAATTTGCAAATGCAAGAAAAGGGGGAGAAGTACGTGTTTAATATCCAAACGTTTAATGCTATCGCAAAAGAAGGCTTAAAGACATTTGATCTCGAAAAATATGTGATTGATGCAAATCAGCCAGCAGACGGGATTTTACTACGGAGTTACAACTTACACGATTTTGACTTTCCGGAGACAGTGAAGGCAGTTGCCCGAGCTGGTGCAGGAGTTAATAATATCCCAGTAGAAAATTGTTCTGAAAAAGGTATTGTTGTATTCAATACACCTGGCGCGAATGCCAATGCTGTGAAAGAACTAGTTCTTGCGAGTTTATTCGTTTCGGCGCGCCCAATTTTGGAAGGAACGGAATGGGTCAAAGAATTACCGGCGGAAGATGATGTGGAACAGAAAGTTGAAGCTGGGAAGAAAGCCTTTGCGGGAACAGAACTTGCTGGCAAAAAACTTGGGATTATCGGTCTAGGCGCAATTGGTGCATTGGTAGCCAATGACGCTTTATCGCTTGGGATGGATGTGGTTGGATACGATCCATTCGTTTCAGTAGACACGGCTTGGAGAATTTCTAAAGAAGTGGAACGTGCGATGACGATAGAAGAAGTTTTGGCCACATGCGATTATTTAACAGTTCATGTGCCTTTAACGGATAAAACACGTGGCATGTTTAACGCAGATACACTACAATTAGTGAAGGATAATGCTGTTTTATTAAACTTTTCTCGTGGTGAGTTAGTGGATTCAGCCTCTGTGAAAGAAGCTTTAGATGATGGACTTTTACGTTTATATATTACAGATTTCGCGACAAAAGAATTACTAAACCACAAAAAAGTGCATGTATTTCCTCATTTAGGTGCATCGACGGAAGAAGCCGAAACCAACTGTGCTAAAATGGCTGCGAAAGAACTGCAATCATATCTTGAAACAGGTAGTATTAAAAACTCGGTTAATTTTCCGAACGTGGAAATGCCGTATAATGGACATCCGCGAATTGGAATTTGTCACAAAAACATTCCTAATATGGTCGGACAAATTACGACGGAGCTAGGGAAATATTCGTTAAACATTTTAGATATGATAAATCGCAGTAAAAATGAATATGCCTACACATTAATTGATATTGATAAGGAAACGCAAGCTAATTTGGAACAACTGAAAAGTGATTTATTAGCTGTGCAAGGGGTTTTGCGTGTTCGAGTTATTGAACCATTAGGTGTTACGGTTTAAAATTATTACCCGGGAAATAATGAGAGCATGAAACTTTATGGTTATTGCCAGACGGGTTCATGCTCTTTTACTAAAAAGGAGGATAACAATGGTAAATATACGTCCATTTAAAGCAATTCGTCCGATTAAAAATTTAGCGGAAAAGGTGGCTTCCTTGCCATATGATGTACTTAATTCGGAAGAGGCGCGCGAACTTGGTGATGCAAATAAGTATTCTTTTTTACATATTGATAAGGCGGAAATTGATTTAGATCCGGCGGTTTCCCCTTACGACCCAGCTGTTTATCAAAAAGCAGCGGATAATTTGGAACAATTTGAGTTGGATGGTTGGCTTGGTAGAGAAGCAAACCCGGCATTTTATATTTATCAACTGACGATGGATGGTCGCCCGCAAACAGGGCTGGTTGTTTGTACGTCGATTGATGATTATACCAATGGGAAAATTAAAAAACATGAGTTAACTCGTGAAGAGAAAGAGTTAGACCGGATTCGTCATGTAGATGTTTGTGATGCAAATACAAGTCCGATTTTCCTTACTTATCGTGGAAAAGAAGCAATTAATGCACTTGTTGAGTCTTGGGTGAATGAAAATGAGCCTGAATATGACTTTGAGAGCTTCCACGGGGTCGCGCATAAGGTTTGGGCAATTACGGACGCACATATTTTAGAAGACCTGTCAGCGGCGTTCTCGGAAGTCCCAGCGCTATATATCGCAGACGGTCACCATAGAACGGAATCTGCTGTGAAAGTTGGTTTGAAACGGCGCGAGGAATTCCCAGAGGCTGGGCCAGAAGCAGAATTTAATTTCTTTTTATCAGTTGTTTTCCCAGAAGAGCAATTAGAAATTCTTGATTATAATAGGGTTGTGAATGTGCCAATTGAAGCGGATTTCCTTAGCAAAGTAGAGGCTAGTTTTGACGTGGAGAAGGTTGGAAAAGAAGCATTTAAACCAGAGAAGCCAAAACAAGTAGGGATGTATTTAGATGGAAATTGGTACAAACTTACGGCGAAAAGCGAAGTGATTCCAAACGATGTTATTGGTCAGCTGGATGTTTCAATATTACAATCGCAAGTTTTAACGCCAATTTTTGGGATTGAAGATATTCGCCGTGATAACCGCATTGATTTTGTCGGCGGAATACGTGGACTGAGCGAGCTAGCGCGTTTAGTTGATAATGGCAGTCATTCAGTGGCATTTGCGATGTACCCGCCGACAATGGACGATTTACTTAGTGTAGCAGATGCCGCAGAAATCATGCCGCCAAAATCGACTTGGTTTGAACCAAAATTATTAAGCGGGCTGTTTGTCCACGATTTAGAAAGTAAATAATTTTAATATGAAGCAAATTAGTTACTTTTATTCTGCGGAAAATGAGTCTGAGATTAACCTAGAGATATGGAAAATGTTTATGAATCAAAGTGAAGATGAGCGAAAAATCCATTTTGATTATACAGGCATCGTGTTTGATATTCAGCTAGGAGAAGTCGGGAAAGTGGACTTGCCAGAGCGGGTTCAAATGTTGATTGATAAGAATGGAATGGAAGCTTTGCCGATTTTAGTTGTAGATGATGCAGTATACAATTATGGGGAGTTTTCTGTGATTGATGCAGTTGAGGAATTACTGGATGTGGGTGTTTCTATCCAAGTGGAAGAAGATTGAGATCAAAAAGCCGGTCGGGAAATTAATCCTGGCCGGCTTTTTTACTATTTTTTCTTTTTCCAGATAACTAGAGCTGTGGATGATAGGAAGACCCCAAGTAGAGCTGATTTCCATGGTGTGGAATCGCCTGTTTTTGGTAGGGTATCTGAAGCTTTTTTCACTTCGGTTGTCTTTAAATTAGACGGTTTCGTTGTTTTTTTATCTGGTAAAGGTTGGTCGATGTTTGTGTTTTTCGTGTAAATGTAGTTGACAGTTTGTGCGCTATTTGTGAATTGTCCAGTCGCATTGGTTGGTTCGGCGGATAATGTGTAGCCGTCGATTTGTTTGGCAGTGGCGTTATATGTGTCGCCAATAGTTCCGTTTAGGGTTTCGGATGGAGCGAGCGTTTTGCCATTAGCATCCACGTAATTCACTGTTACAGGCTCTGCTGCTACGATATTTTTAGTATACACATATGTCACTGTTTGGCTACTTGTGTTGAATGTTCCGGTTGCGTTATCTGGTGTAGTTGTTAGCGTATAGCCGTCGATATTTTTTGGCTCAGTTGTGTAATTATCTCCTACTGTTCCAGAAATTTTAGTGGCGGAGCTCAGTTGTTTATTATTTTCGTCAACATAGTGAATTTCTACAACTCCTTTTTCAGGGGCTGGATTTTTTGTGTAAATATAGTTGACGGTTTGCGCGCTACTTGTGAATTGTCCAGTTGCATTGGTTGGTTCGGCGGATAATGTATAGCCGTCGATTTGTTTGGCAGTGGCGTTATAGGTGTCGCCTACATTTCCGTTTAATGTTTCGGATGGAGCGAGCGTTTTTCCAGTATCGTCCACGTAATTAACGGTTACAGGCTCTGCGGCTACGATGTTTTTAGTGTACACATATGTCACTGTTTGGCTACTTGTGTTGAATGTTCCGGTTGCGTTATTTGGTGTAGTTGATAATGTATAGCCGTCGATTTGTTTGGCAGTGGCGTTATATGTGTCGCCTACATTTCCGTTTAATGTTTCGGATGGAGCGAGTGTTTTTCCAGTATCATCCACGTAATTCACTGTTACAGGCTCTGCGGCTACGATGTTTTTAGTGTACACGTACGTTACGGACTGGCTAGTAGTAGTGAATGTTCCAGTGGCGTTATCTGGAGTAGTCGTTAATGTATAATCTGGGATGTCTTTCGCGCTAGAAGTATAAGGATCGTCCAAATTACCGCTTAAAACTTCATCAGCCGCCAATTTTTCTCCTTTGTCATCAAGATAATGAACTGTTACGTCTTCTCCTTTGATGGGTTGAGGGGCTTCAAATGGAGTTGTTACGGTTCCTACTATAGCTCCGTTTTCGGAAGTGAAAGTATAGGTTACGGCTGGATTGTCTGTGCTGAGATTTTCCCAAGTTATTGTATTTGTTGCTTGATCGTATACACCGCCGTCTCCCGGTTCAATATTCATCGGATTTCCAAACTGATCTAATAAATCAGGACTAACTGCAATGGTTAAACTGTTGTTTGTTAAAGTTTCTTTAGGCATCGTGATTGTTTGCCCTTCAGCATCCAAGTTATTGTTAAGGACAGGAATTTTACCTACAGAAGAGAAGTCTTGGATGTGAGCATTTACGCAAGACAAACTTTTCAGCTTTGTGTTATGAGAAACGTCTAATTTCGTTAGTTCAGTATTATTTAAATACAAATAGACTAATTTGGGGTTTTGTGAAAGATCCAATTCTGTTATACCAGCGGCTTGGCAGTCTAATAAATATAATTGTGTATTATGCGTGACATCAAGCTCTTTTATTTTTCTACATCCTTCAGCTTGAAAATATATTAATTGTGTGTTGTGTGTTAGGTCTATTTCTAATAAATCTGTTTGTATACAGTGTAGTGTAGTTAATTTTGAAAGCGTAGACACATCTAATTCAGTTAAAGGATTTACGCTACAATCAAAATATGTTAACTGTGTAAGCGGGGTTACATCTATTTCGGTTAATTTGTTACTGGAGCAATCTAGGAAAGTTAGCTGAATATTTTGGTTGAGGTCCAGTTTAGTTATATTATTAGTGTCGCAGTTTAGACGGTTCAGTAATTTATTTTGACTTACATCTAATGCAGTTATTTTATTAAAGCTACAGTCTAAGGTTGTTAATTGAGTTTGTGGTGTCACATCTAATTTGGTGATTTTTTTATTTAAATGGCAGTCTAGCTCAGTTAATTGTGTATTGTGGCTGACATCTATTTCGGTTAAGGTGTTGCGTGCGCAGTTTAAATAAGTTAACAATGGATTTTGACTTACATCTATCTTTGTGAGTTTGTTCGTGTCGCAATTTAAGTAGGTTAATTTTGTAAGCGGGGTTACATCAAGGTTTGTAAGTTTATTTGAATCACATGCCAGATAAGTTAAATTAGTGTTTTGGCTAAGATCAAGAGTAGTAATGTTATTATACGTGCAAATTAATTTTGTTAAACCAGTTAATTTTTCAATACCAGTCATATCGGCTATGGAAGAATTGTGGCAATCTAGGCTTGTTAGAGTAGCAAGTTGTTCTTCGCTGATAGTGTCAGTTGCTTGCATTTCAAATGCTGCTGCTACCTCTGAAGCAAAATTGTCATCAGGAAACCAGTCGTTAAAACTTTGTGTTTGACCAGCTTTGAGTGTGGTTTTAATAGTTGGTTGAGTGGAGCTTATTTCTTTATCAGTAGTGATTTCTGTCGTACTATCAATCACATCATTCGTTGCTGCGAATGTTAAAATTGGGTTTGAAACCAGGGTTAAACTAACTAATGAAGCTATTATTATTTTAGAAGTTTTCAATTTGGCGCACTCCTTATTCGTTTTCTACAATCATTTATTATACGCCGTTTTATTTATCATTTTGTCTCGCAAAAGTACAAAAATTCCGGATATATGTGACTCGATTGTGTCGGTTTAATGACTAAAACAATCATAAAAACTGATAGCGATTAATTTTCACGACTATGATAATATAAAAGTGTCCGATTAAGTTAAACGAAGGGGTGAATCGAGTGTCTCATTTAAAAGATTATACGATTGGTATTCAACATATAAAGCAGCTGACGTCGGAAATATCACTTGGAACTAAATTGGTATTTGCTATTTCTGGACAAATAACAATCAAGGTTTCTGAGCAAAAATTTTACTTGCAGGAAGGCGATGTTTTAGTTCTTGATCGCAATACCTTTTATACAATTGAGGGAAATGAAGATAATTTATTTATTAATTTAACGATTTCAGATACATTTTTTGCGCATTATTATGAGGATTATTTTCAGCATTCTTTTAAATTTTTCTCGAAGGAGAGTGACCCTGGGAGAGAGCGGGTTGTTGGGTCTTTGAGGAAGTCGGTGAGTGAGCTTTTGATTGCTTCGGCGACGAAGAAACGAGCGAATAAATTAGAAGCGCAATCGGCGTTGTTCCAAATTTTATTATTACTTACGCGTTTTTTGAAAAAAGGAATTCCATCTTCTGCTAGGAAAGAAGTCAATGATAAACGGATTTCGCGCATTATTCGAGAAGTGGAAGAGCGGTTTGATGAAGCCTTGTCGCTTCGTGAGTTTGCGCAAAAAGAGTTTTTAAGTGAGGCGTACTTATCACGTTATTTTAAAAAGACGACGGGGCTTGGTTTTTTACAGTATTTGACAGAAGTCCGATTGAAGCATGCGATTCAAGATTTACTACATTCGGCGGAAAGTATTACAGAGATTGCGTTAAAAAATGGTTTTTCGAGCCAAAAGCATTTTTCAGAAGTATTTAAGTTTCATTTTGAGCTAACGCCAAGTGAATACCGAGCGGAACATCATGTGGAAACGAATTTGTTAATAGACAATAAGACATCTGAGCTGGGCGCTAGTATAGAACAAATTGTGCCATCTCCGGAAATTTTAGTGAAATTGTCACGACTTTATCATGATGTGGAGCCGGGTAAGGAATTAAATAAAGCACCATTTGAGAAAAAGAAAATTGATATCACGGAAAAGACCGAACGTTGTTTAAGTGAGAATATGAATATTTTGACGATTGGTGAGCTTAAAGAAGTGCTTAAAGATAATGTCCAAAAGCAGATTATTACGACGCGTGATGAGATTGGGATTAATTATATTGGTATTCGTCATTTGTTTAGAGGTTCGACGTTCTTGCCTGAAACGGAAACGGACGAATTAGTGCCAACTTCTTCTCCATATGCGAATGCGGATTTAGCGCTCACTTTTTTAAAACAGCAAAATTTACAATTGTTTATTCGCTTGGAGTATCAAGATATTGTAGGCGATGAGGCGGCTGTTTTTGAACGATTGGATCACTTTTTAAAGCATTGTATGCAGGTTTTTGGGCGGGAATTTGTTTCAAAATGGCATTTTATGTTTTTTGAACCGAAAAATACATATGCTGATAAGGAAGAACTGAAAAAACTTTATTTGAAAATATATCACACTATAAAATCGCGTTTTCCAGCTATCCAAGTCGGAAATTTTGTCCCATTTTCATTGTCTAAAAATGCAGTGCCTGAACGACATACGTGGTTTTTAGAAGAAGCGGATAAAATGGACTTTGTCGCCTATAATGCGAATCAAAATGAAGCGGTAGATTTTTCGAAAGAGGATATGAAGTCGTTTTCGATTTCAGAGGATTATTGTTTGTCAAAAACGCTTCAATTAAAGGCTTTCTTGAAACATCATCATATCAATAAGCCGCTAATGTTAGTAAACTGGAACACATTATCTGGGAATACGAGATACACAAACGGGACTTTTTTCAGAGGAGCATTAGTTTTGAAAACGATGCTAGATTTGGTACCAGAAGTGGATGCATTGGGCTTTTGGATTAATACGGAACTTCACGAAGGGGACGATAGCAAATTAAATATTAGTCTTGATGGAATTGAAATGTTCCACTTTTTCAATGGTAAACGACCGGCGTTTTATGCTGTGAAGTTTTTGAGAAGGCTTAAGGGTGTTGTGGTTGCTAAGGGTGAAGATTATATTATGACGAAGCACGCAGACGGTTATCAGCTTATTTTGATGAACTGTGCGACGATTAATCCGCGTTATTCTGTGGAGGAAAGGTTCATTAAGGAAGAACAAAAAGAAGTGCATATTAGACTTACAGGGCTTCACGCGGGTGATTATCAAGTCTGTAAATGGCAATTCGACCGTGACAATGGGGCACTTTATTCGAAGTATTGGCAACTGAACAGTAAGTATGGGCTAGATAAAGAGATTTTGGACTATATTGTGGATGCCTCTCAGCCTACACTTACGGTGAGTGATGAAACGATTACGGAAGATTGGTCGTTTTATGCTTATTTAGATATTAATGCGATTCATTTTTATGAGTTTAGAAGTACGGTTTAAAAAGTTCAACTCTAGCAGTTGAGCTTTTTTTGTGACTTCAACACCGGATTTTTGACATTGGTTTGAGTAATTTACAAAAGAAGAAAATTTCAAGCTAAAACTAAGCAAAAAAGTAAACTTCTTTTCGCTTGGTTTTTTTTATAATTAAGTTGTAGTGAAAATACGGAAGTTCTGGCCAGCGGAAGTATTAAAAATGGAGGTTTGGACAATGAAAGAGAAGTTATTTCAAAAACTAGACGAAAAACGAGATCGCATGATAGAAATTCGTCGTTACTTACATGAACACCCTGAACTTTCTTTTCAAGAGGAAAATACGGCGAAGTATATTGCGGATTTTTATAAAGAAATGGACTGCGATGTGCGGACGCATGTTGGTGGGAATGGCGTTGTAGTAACGATTGATACAGGCAAGCCGGGCAAGACACTTGCAATTCGTGCTGATTTTGATGCACTTCCTATCCAAGAAGAAACAGGTCTAGCTTTTGCATCTAAAAACCCTGGTGTAATGCACGCTTGTGGTCACGATGGACATACTGCTTACATGCTTATTTTGGGCGAAACACTTATTGAAATGAAACAAGAATTAACCGGGAAAATAGTTATTTTACATCAGCATGCGGAAGAAACTCCTCCTGGTGGCGCGATTCAAATGATTCAAGACGGGGCGCTGGATGGTGTTGATAATGTCCTTGGGATTCATGTGATGTCTACGATGAAAACGGGTGAAGTTTTCTACCGTGAGGGTGCAATTCAAACTGGTCGCTCTTATTTCAAACTTAAAGTACAAGGTCAAGGTGGACATGGCTCATCTCCGCATTTAGCGAATGATGCTATTGTTGCAGCAAGTGAATTTGTAGTAGCTGTTCAAACGGTGATTAGTCGCCGTTTAAACCCATTTGATGTCGGCTCAATTACGATTGGTTCTTTTGATGGAAAAGGTAGTTTTAATGTCATCAAGGATGCGGTTGAGCTTGAAGGCGATGTGCGCTCTATGTCTGAAGAGGCACGCAACATTATTCAAAAAGAAATTACCCGTATCGTTAGCGGAATAGAGGCAATGTTTGGCGTTACTTGTGAACTTGATTACAAAAATGATTATCCTGTTTTAAATAATGACGAAGCTTTGACTGATTTTGTTGTTAAATCTATTAAAGGGGCGAAAATTCCAGAAATTACAGATGTTGTGCGCTGTGAACCGCAACCACCATCAGAAGACTTTGCTTATTATGCAAAAGAACGTCCGAGCTCATTTTTCTATGTGGGAGCGATGCCGGCAGATGGGCATTTTTATCCGCATCATCATCCAAAATTTGACATCAATGAAGATTCATTATTAATTGCATCAAAAGCCATGGGAGCTTGTGTTGTAGATTACTTAAAAGGAGAGAATAACTAATGACTTCAACAGCGTATAAAGGTACAAATAAACTTATTGTTGGGATTGTTTTCGGGGTTATCACGTTTTGGCTTTTCGCCCAATCAATGGTGAATATCGTTCCGGCCGTGCAATCTGACCTTGGAATTTCCTCTGATTTACTTAGTATTGCCATCAGTTTAACCGCGCTATTTTCAGGTATTTTTATCGTTGTAGCAGGTGGTATGGCTGACAAATTTGGTCGTGTGAAATTAACTTATATCGGACTTATTCTTAGTATCATCGGTTCACTGTTACTTGTTGTCACTCAAGGGGCGACGTTACTTATTATCGGCCGTATTATTCAAGGACTTTCAGCTGCTTGTATTATGCCAGCAACCCTGGCCTTAATGAAAACTTATTTTGAAGGGGCTGATAGACAAAGAGCGCTTAGTTACTGGTCGATTGGCTCATGGGGTGGATCAGGTATTTGTTCATTCGCAGGTGGAGCTATCGCAACATACATGGGCTGGCGCTGGATTTTCATTATTTCCATCGTATTCGCACTGCTTGGAATGCTACTTATTAAAGGTACTCCAGAAAGTAAAGTCGTTCAAAATACAAAAGCAAAATTTGATTCATTTGGTCTTGTTCTTTTTGTTATCGCAATGGTTTGCTTAAATCTTATTATCACTCGTGGTTCCACATTTGGCTGGACAAGCCCAATTACTATTACAATGCTCGTTGTTTTCCTTATTTCTGCGGGATTATTTTTCCGGGTGGAATTACGACAAGCGAACGGATTTATTGATTTCTCGTTATTTAAAAATAAAGCTTATACTGGTGCGACACTTTCCAACTTCTTGTTAAATGCAGCTGCTGGAACACTAGTTGTTGCAAATACTTATGTGCAAATTGGTCGCGGTTTTACAGCATTCCAATCCGGTTTACTTTCTATCGGTTACCTTGTCTGTGTGCTTGGAATGATTCGTATTGGTGAAAAAATTCTTCAACGAGTTGGCGCGCGTAAACCAATGATTTTAGGCTCTGGTATTACGGCTGTTGGTATTGCTTTAATGGCGCTCACTTTTATTCCAGGAACCCTTTATACGGTGCTTGTGTTTATCGGTTTTGCTTTATTCGGGATTGGACTTGGTATGTATGCAACTCCTTCCACAGATACAGCTATCTCTAATGCTCCAGAAGATAAAGTCGGAGTAGCATCAGGTATTTACAAAATGGCAAGTTCGTTAGGTGGCTCATTCGGTGTGGCAATTTCTGCTACGATTTATGGTGTGATTGCACTTTCTGGAAATATTGATTTAGCCGCAATGGTGGGGCTTTTAACTAACGTCGGTTTTTGTGTCGTGTCACTTATTTCCGTTGCTATAACAACACCGTCTGCGAAAAAAGCGCTCGAATTAAAAGCCGCAAAAGAATAGGAGGTTGGATTTATCATGATGCGTACCAAGTTAATGAATATGCTTCAGGAACGAAAAGATGAAATCACTCAGATTAGACGTCATTTGCACGAACATCCTGAATTATCGTTCCATGAAGCAGAAACCGCAAAGTTCATCCAAGATTTTTACAAAGGAAAAGACGTAGAAGTGGCAACCGAAGTGGGAAATGGTCATGCGGTTGTTGTAACGATTAAAGGCGGGAAACCGGGGAAAACGATTGCGTTACGTGCCGATTTTGATGCTCTTCCCATTGAAGAACAAACGGAATTACCATTTAAATCTAAAAAACCTGGCGTAATGCATGCATGTGGTCATGACGGACATACTGCTTATTTACTCGTTTTGGCAGATTGTTTAATCCAACTAAAAGAAAACATCCCTGGAACGATAAAAATTGTTCATCAACATGCCGAAGAAACACCACCCGGCGGAGCGAAAAGTGTTGTCGAATCTGGTATTTTAGATGATGTGGATCAAATTTTTGGTATTCACGTATTTCCATTTGGTGAAAGCGGCCAAGTTTATTATCATAGTGGCTTCGCGATGGCTGGTCGCACTTATTTTAAACTTAAAATTCAAGGTGTTGGCGGGCATGGTTCGTCTCCACATATGGCGAATGATGCGATTGTCGCGGGTGCTTATTTTGTGACGGCCATTCAAACAGTAGTGAGCCGCCGTTTGAACCCATTTGATACGGGCGTTATAACGATTGGTTCTTTCGATGGTAAAGGTAGTTTTAACGTTATTAAAGATGCAGTGGAGCTAGAAGGCGATGTGCGTTATATGAATACTGAAAACTGTGATAAAATGGATGCAGAAATCCACCGTATTGTTACTGGTATGGAAGCGATGTTTGGTGTAACGGTGGAACTAACGTACACGAACGACTACCCACCACTTTACAACGATCCAGCTGTAACAGAACAAGTAGTTGCAAGTTTGCAAAAAGGTGTTGGCGAGTACTTAACGGGCATTTCTGAATACGACATGCTTTCCGGATCAGAGGATTTTGCTTATTATTTACAAAAAATTCCTGGAGTCTTCTTCTATATTGGCGCGAAACCGAAAAATACTTCGAATGCTTATTTTAATCATCATCCAAAATTTGATATAGATGAAGATGCGTTGTTAGTTGCTGCCAAATCGGTTGCGGACGTGGTTTTAGATTATTATAAATTGAATGGATAATAGCTTTGAAAAGAGCATAGTCAGAAAAAGAATCTGGTTATGCTCTTTTGCAATTGGCGGGACTATAGAAGAGTGGAGTGAATTCAAATGAATCAGGTAAAAGGAGAAAAGCATTCGTTAATGGTGTTACTTGTTCTATTTATAGGCTACACCAGTGTATACGTGGATAAATATACTATTGGAATTTCGCTTGTGACTGTTTCTCAGGATTTAGGATTTGATCCAAGTCAAAAGGGGTTGATTTTAAGTGCCTTCTTTCTTGGTTACACACTTTTTCAAATTCCAATGGGGTATTTAAACAATCGGATTGGTGCTCGCCCTGTTCTTGCTATATCGATAATTATCGTTGGGTTGTTTCTTATTATTTTTGGTTTCGGCTATTCCTTGTTGTTTTTGGTTGTTATTCGTTTCTTATCCGGAGCGCTTGGACACGCAGGTTATCCCCCGTCTGTCAGCAATTATATTTCACTTCATATTCCGTTAAACAAGCGAGGTTTTGCTCAGTCCGCAATGCTTGCTTCCTCTGGTTTTGCGGCATTTATTGGGCCATTGTTAATCGCGCAACTGTTGCTATCAGTGGGTTGGCGCAATACATATTACTGGATTGGTATTGCGGTGATTTTGATTGGCTTTCTGATTTTAATTGTCGTACCTAAAGCGCCGAAAATAGACCTAAATGCTCAAAAAGAAAAAATCAAAGTACCTTTCTCAGAACTTTTGAAAGATAAACAGCTTTGGATTCTTTTGCTATCAGCGCTTTTTATAAATGCAGCGAACTACGGTTTAACAAGTTGGCTTGCTTCTTATTTGAATGAGGTTAGAGGGATTTCTATTAGCGAAGTGAGCTATATTAGCTCTTTAGCTGGCCTTTGTATTTTAATTGCAGGAGTTGTCGGTGGCTATTTCATTAGTCGTTTTTTCAAAGGAAAAGAGCCGATTATTATTTTCGCATTTTGTGTGCTTGGAGCGTTCGCGGTATACGGGGTGTATTTATTTGAACAATTAGCGCTATCGGTTATTTGCTTGTGTTTATGTAATATATTCCTAATCATGGCCTTTACAACGCTAATGGGATTGCCGCACAAGTTGTTTCAGCAGAGCCACATTGCAACAAAATACGCGGCTATAAACTCGGGCGGAGTTTTAGGTGGCTTTTTTGCACCGATGATTATAGGGGATTTGGTAAACGCGACTAACTCTTATCAATCGGCTTTTCTGTTCTTGGCGTTAACTTTATTAGCATCGGGATTGATTGTTTTAGCGATTAAAAAAGACCAATAAAATAAAAGGAGGAAAACCAGATAGCTCTGTTTTCCTCCTTTTTTAATTAAGCTAATCCTCCATTGGTGAAAATGACTTGACCATTCACCCAGCGTGCAGGTCCGGCTAAAAATGCTACGGTTTCTGCGATATCTTCAGGTTGTCCTAGGCGTTCTAAAGGTGTGGCTTTTGCTAAGTTGTCAATTGTTTTATCGTCTTTTCCAGTCAAAAATAACGGAGTGGCGGTCGGGCCAGGTGCTACTGCATTAACGGTTATATCTTTCCCACGAAGCTCGCGCGCCAGAATTAATGTGAGTGACTCAACCCCGGCCTTACTAGCAACGTAGGCCCCGTAAGTCGGAAAACTGGTTCGCGTTACCGAAGTGGAGAAATTGATAATCGCGCCGCCATCTCGAACTCTGAGGGCAGCTTGCTTGGAAACGACAAAAGTGCCCCGGACATTGGTTCGCTGAATCAGGTCAAATTCATCCATATCCAAAGTAGCAATCGGACTTAATTTCATAATACCTGCCGTGTTAATGACAACATCAATTCCACCAAACTGGCTTTCAATGAAATCAAATGCACGAATCATCTGCGCCTCGTCAGCAACATCGCCGCCAACACTAATCGCTTCTCCACCAGACTTCACAATGTTTTCAACAAGCGCCTCGGCTTTAGCCTTATTACCCGAATAATGAACCACAACTGCAAAATTTTGTTCGACCAATTTTTGGACGACGGCCTTACCAATACCGCCAGAACCCCCTAAAATAAATGCAACACGTTTATTTGTCATAATCTATTCGCTCCTTTAAATTCAAAATGGTTACTTTTTTTAATTTTAGTAACTTTATAGTTGGAAGTATACTCCTTTTAGTTACTTTGTCAAGGATTTGTAACTTTTCTGTTTTCCTGTATAATAAAAAGCAAAGAATGAGTTGAATCGAGGGGTTAAAATGGCGAGACTATCACAAGAAATTATTTTAAATATGGCAGAGAAAATCATTTACGAAAAAGGCATGGAAAAAACGACGCTGTATGATATTGCGAGTAATTTGAACGTCACACATGCGGCGCTTTATAAGCATTATCGAAACAAAGAGGATTTATTTCAAAAATTGGCGCTACGTTGGTTAGAGGAAACTTCGCGGGAGATTTTCGATTGGACACAGGAAGCAGGGCAAACACCAGATGATGCGCTTCACGACTGGCTTTGGCTCTTGGCCGATACTAAGAAAAAACGATACAAAACCGACCGAAAAATGTTTTTACTTTATACGGATTATATTGAACAAAATGAAGAATTAGTGAAAAACCACGTAGCCCATTTAGCACAAAAAGCCGAAGAAGTGAGCGGTCGAACGAACCAAGGAAACGCGATTATTACGGCGTTCACTTATTTTCATAATCCTTATTTTGCAAGCAGGTGGGAGCAAGCGGGTTATGCGGAGTTATTTGAGGATGTTTGGCAGATTGTGAAATAAAAATAAAGAGAGGGCTAATTTACATGACTGAAAATACAACTATTGCTAAACGAATATTGCAGTTTAATGAGGCGCTTGCGAATAGTTCGTTTGATTTGCCGGAGGGGTATCGCACCGTTAACCCATATTCTGGTGATCAAAGCGAACTAGTGCAAAAAATAACGACCACATTTTATCAGAAATACTATAATGATACTAAACTGCGCCGGATAATACTTGGAAGTTCTCCCGCACGGAGAGGTTCTGCTGTGACAGGCGTTCCTTTTGAAGACGCAAAACACCTTCAAAACGAAACCGGTATTTTTATTGATAAATTTTATATAAACCAGTCTTCCTCAGATTTTTTATATGATGTTATGACAGAATACGGCGGTTGTGAGGCATTTTATACTGATTTTTATATGAATTTTGTCTGCCCGCTTGGTATTGTTCGTATGAATGCAAAAGGCAATGAGGTTAATTGCAACTATTATGAGAATAAGAAACTACAAGAGGCGCTGAAGCCAATTATTTTAGAATCACTTCAAAACCAAATAGATTGCGGGATAGATACTTCGGTCTGTTACTGCATTGGCAGCGGCGAGAATTTTAATTTTTTATCGAAAATAAATGAGGAGCATCATTTTTTTGATACAATCATACCTTTGGAACATCCACGCTTTATTATGCAATATAATTCTAAAAATAAAGATGTATACATGGAAAAGTATCTATGCGCTTTAAAGAGTTGATGCTGAACTATTTAAAAAAGAACTTCTCAGCGAAAGAGAGGTTCTTTTTCATTCGTTAATTTTCTTTAAATCCAACCTCCATCAGCTTCTCTGTATCTTTAAATCGTTTTTCCGCAGTTCCCGCATCTAGGACAATCGAAATCACACGTTTTCCTCCACGTTCAGCTGTTCCAATAAAGCAATAGCCTGCTTCATCTGTAAATCCAGTTTTCAGTCCATCTAAGCCTTGAATCGAACCGAGTGAGTCATTGGTGGATTCAAGTTTGGCGCCTTTGTCAGTGGTGACACTAGATTTGGATGTTGTCTCTAACACTTCAGGATGAGTGGAAATTAATTTAGATGATAGCAAAAATAAATCCTTTGTGGTAGAAACAGCGGATTTTCCGTCAACATCAAGTCCGCTAGCACTGACAAATGTAGTCTTACTCGACATACCTAATTTTTTAGCCTGGTTATTCATTTCTTTGGGAAAATTAGCTCCGTCTAAACGATCTCCCAGTGTTTCCGCGGCATCATTTGCAGACATAGTGAGCATCGCGCTGTATAAATCTCTGACGGACCACGTTCTCTTTTGTGTAATCGCGTAAAGGGAAACCGCGGAAGGATCATCCAATCGAACAAGATCAAGCTTTTCATCCCACGATAATTCATTGTTATCCACAGCCTCTAAAACTAAAAAAGCTGTCATTAATTTGGTCAAACTGGCAATCGGCATTACTTTATCAGCGTTTTCTTCATATAACGGTTCACCATTTTCGACTGAATAAACCGCGGCGGCATTTGCTGACAAATATAGGTTTGGTTGCTTCGTGGAACAGGATGAGAGCAGTAGTAGCCCCATTAATAGCACCCAAGTTAGTTTATGTATTTTCATTTTTTCTCCTCCTTTT
The DNA here is from genome assembly GCF_028867355.1 of Listeria sp. LM90SB2. Taxonomy (NCBI): domain Bacteria; kingdom Bacillati; phylum Bacillota; class Bacilli; order Caryophanales; family Listeriaceae; genus Listeria; species Listeria sp. LM90SB2. Next base: position 2,867,014 of record NZ_CP046449.1, on the reverse strand, counting down.
AACTTTAGTATAGATAAAAAGAATTGAGTTAAAGCCAAGGAAGTGGAAGGATAAGTTAAAGCTTTAACGAGAAAATTTAAGTTTTCTTAACTAGTAAGGATAAAACTATTGTTATTCACATGTGGATAAGTTAAAATGGTATGGATGAATTTTTATTAATGGTTTTTCTGTGGATATGTTAATAAGTCTATGGATAACCTTCAAAATACTAACAATTTAATTGCTTTGGTCAAAGCGGAGCGTAAGTTGTTGAAAATGCACAAAATCATGTGCCAAAATTTATTCAAAATAGGATAAGGCTTATTTGAGCTGAAATTCTAATGAGAAAGGATGAGTAAAGAATGGAATTTGATACTATTGCTGCAATCTCAACACCGCCGGGAGAAGGGGCCATTGCTATTATTAGATTAAGCGGTCCAGAGGCGATTCAGATAGCGGATCGTATTTTTTATGCCAAAAATAGCTTAAGTGAAGCAGAAAGTCACACCATTCACTATGGTCATATAAAAGAAGACGGCGAAGTAATTGAGGAAGTAATGGTCACAGTTATGCGTGCACCTCGTACTTTTACACGGGAAGATGTGGTAGAAATCAACGCGCACGGCGGAATTGTTTCCGTGAACCGCGTGTTGCAACTGTTACTTCGAAATGGGGCTAATTTAGCTGAACCAGGTGAATTCACAAAGCGCGCATTTTTAAATGGAAGAATTGATTTGTCGCAAGCGGAGGCTGTGATGGACTTAATTCGCGCCAAGACAGACCGGGCGATGGGCGTGGCAATTCGGCAAATGGACGGAAATCTTTCACGGTTGATTCGCAATTTACGTCAAGAAATTTTGGATGCACTAGCGCAAGTCGAAGTAAATATCGACTATCCGGAGTACGATGATGTGGAGGAAATGACCCAGCGAATGCTACTCGAGAAAACCGAGCTAGTTCGCGCTTCCGTCGAGCAACTTTTACAAACAGCAAGCCAAGGGAAAATTCTTCGTGAAGGCCTAGCAACGGCTATTATCGGTCGACCAAATGTTGGGAAATCATCTTTGCTTAACCAATTAATTCAAGAAGAAAAAGCGATTGTCACAGATATTGCTGGGACGACGCGAGATATTATAGAAGAATACGTCAATGTTCGTGGTGTTCCGCTGCGTTTAATCGATACAGCTGGAATTCGTGAGACAGAAGATATTGTGGAAAAAATTGGTGTAGAACGTTCAAGAAAAGCCTTGGCGGATGCCGATTTTATCCTGCTAGTATTAAATCAAAACGAAGAGCTGACAGTGGAAGATGAAGCGTTATTTGAAGCAGCCGCGGGTCATAATTATGTGGTCGTTTTAAATAAAACAGATTTGGAAACAAAGCTTGATATAAATAGAGTGCGTGAACTTGCGGGAGAAAACCCGATTGTTTCCACTTCTCTAGTAAACGATGAAGGTTTAGAGGCTTTAGAAGAAGCAATTAAAACACTATTTTTTGCTGGTGACATTGATGCGGGTGATGCAACATATGTATCGAACGTTCGACACATTGCGCTCCTTCACCAAGCACTTGAAGCTTTAAATGGCGTTACAACAGGGATTCAGCTCGGTATGCCAGTGGATATTGTCCAGATTGATATGACTCGTGCATGGGATTTACTAGGTGAAATTACTGGTGATTCTGTCCAGGATGAATTACTCGATCAGTTGTTCAATCAATTTTGCCTTGGAAAATGATTTTTTAGGAGATGTTTTTATAAAATGCAAACCTATGATGCAGGAACTTTTGACGTCATCGTTGTTGGTGCAGGCCATGCGGGTGTAGAAGCAGGTCTTGCCAGTGGTCGAATGGGCGCAAAAACACTGATGTTAACGATAAATTTAGATATGGTCGCTTTTATGCCATGTAATCCTTCTGTTGGAGGTCCAGCAAAAGGCGTGGTTGTGCGCGAAATTGATGCTCTTGGTGGCGAAATGGGTCGCAACACGGATAAAACGTACATCCAAATGCGGATGCTAAATACAGGTAAAGGTCCCGCTGTTCGCGCATTACGTGCTCAAGCAGACAAATGGGATTACCAACACGAAATGAAACACACAATTGAAAAAGAAGAAAATATCACTTTGCGCCAAGGTCTTGTTGACCGTTTAGTGATTGAAGATGGCGTGTGTAAAGGCGTTATTACAAACAGTGGCGCGATTTACTACGCGAAAACAGTCGTTATTACTACTGGAACTTTCTCACGTGGCGAAATTATTGTTGGTGAACTGCGCTATTCCAGCGGTCCAAACAACCAACAACCTTCTGTGAAACTTTCAGAGCATCTGGAAGAACTAGGTTTTGAACTACGTCGCTTTAAAACAGGAACACCCCCGCGTGTAAAATCAAGTACGATTGACTATTCAAAAACAGAAGAACAACCGGGTGACGATCATCCGCGGGCATTTAGCTTTGATACGGTGGAAATGTTGCTTGACCAACTACCGTGTTGGTTAACTTATACCAACGAAACAACCCACGAAATAATCCAAGCGAACTTACACCGTTCACCAATGTTTACAGCAACGAAGAAAGGCACTGGCGCAAGATATTGCCCATCCATTGAAGATAAAATTGTTCGTTTCAGCGACAAACCAAGACACCAAATCTTCCTTGAACCAGAAGGCAAAAATACCGAAGAAGTATATGTCCAAGGTCTTTCCACCAGTTTGCCAGAAGAAGTGCAACGCGAAATGCTAAGAACTATTCCGGGACTTGAAAATGTAGAAATGATGCGTGTTGGCTACGCTATCGAATATGATGCAGTTATGCCAGACCAACTGTGGCCATCACTTGAAACTAAATTAGTCGAAGGTCTTTTCACAGCCGGCCAAATTAATGGTACAAGTGGCTATGAAGAAGCAGCCGGCCAAGGCTTAATGGCAGGAATCAATGCTGCTCGTAAAGTCTTTGAAAAAGAACCAGTTATCCTTGGTCGCGACCAAGCTTATATCGGCGTTTTAATTGACGATTTAGTAACAAAAGGAACCGAAGAACCATATCGTTTACTTACATCTCGTGCCGAATACCGTTTGCTATTACGCCATGATAATGCAGATTTACGTTTAACAGAAATCGGTCATGAAATCGGCTTAATTAGCGACGAACGTTATGAACGCTTTTTAGCAAAACAAAGTGCCATCGAAGCAGAAAAAGAAAGACTACAAAAAACACGCATTAAACCAACTGCTGAAGTCCAAGCAATGCTAAAAGAAATCGGCTCAGGCGAGCTAAAAGACGGAATTCTAGCAGCAGATTTACTTCGCCGACCCGAAATAACTTACGACAAGATCGCCCAAATTGTTTCACGTGAAACATTTGTGACCGACGAAATCGCTGAACAAGTAGAAATTCAAATTAAATACGAAGGCTACATCCAAAAATCCAACCTTCAAGTAGAAAAAATGAAACGCATGGAAGACAAGAAAATCCCAGAAAACATCGATTATGATGCAATCAGCGGCCTAGCAACAGAAGCCCTAGAAAAATTAAAGAAAATCGAACCCCTTTCCATCGCCCAAGCGAGCCGTATCAGCGGAGTAAACCCAGCCGATATATCTATTTTGTTAGTTTATATTGAGCAAGGAAAGATAGCGAAAATAAGTAAATAAGAACACGGATTACTATAATTACTGAAACCGCATGTTCACGGAAACTTCAAACTTACCGTTTAAGTTGAAAGTTTCCGCTGAATAATGTGGTTTTTTCTTGTTTTTAATTAAGGTAGATTGGGATTACATAGAAGAAGACATACTGCAGAGGTGAATGTGTGAAAAAGAGGTGGTTTATAGCAATGGTAGTTGTAGTAATGATTGTTGCGGGATTAGGCGTGAAATTTTATATGGATGAAGAGAAATTAAATAAAGAAATGATAAATGTAGTATATAGTGATGAAGCGAAAAGAGTTTTTGAAAATGGGTTGAAAAATTTGGATGCTAAAGCATTGACTGGGAAGGGTGTAATTAACACATATGAAATTGATAAGAAAAGTATCAAACAAAACCCTATGGGAGGAATCAATGTTACTTTGCACGTTAATGGAGATTCTGAGTTATATGTTTTTTTTACATTGAATAAAGCTGATGACAAAAAACTAATTGATGATGGTGGCGGAAATTCTGCAAAATTAGGAAAATTATTAGACAACTAAGAAAATAAAAACAGAGGTGAATGTGTGAAAAAGAGATGGATAATACTATTTGGAATTGCAATAATGATTATTTTTGGTCTAGGGATAAAATTTTATATGGATGAAGAGAAATTAAATACAGAAATGATGAATGTGGTTTGTAGCAATGAAGCAATAGAAGTATTCAATGATGATATAAAACTTATTGATACGAAAGCATTTACAAAAGAAGGGCTAATTCAATCATATGAAGTTGACAAGGAAAGTATAGAGCCTAATCCAATGGGTGGAATAATAGTTGCATTAGTTATTAATAAGGATCCTGCTTTGAAATTAACATACACGTTGAAGAAAAATAATGAAGATTTAAAGAGTGGTGGAGCAAGCATATCTAAGGAGCTTACAAAACAATTGGGGCTTTTGAACGGTTATAAATGAATTTTTATAGAGCTGAGAGGCGATTAAAAGACTGAAAAAAAAGAAAGTGAAAATTTCTAACATGTGATAAAATAGACCTACAAATAAAAAGTCATACAACAGAGGTGAAGAGTTGAAAAAGAGATGGATAATAGTACTAGGAATTACAGTAATAACCATTTTTGGTTTAGGGGTGAAATTCTATATGGATGAAGAGAAATTAAATAAAGAAATGATGAATGTAGTTTATAGTGATGAAGCGAAACAAGTATTTGAAAAGAGGCTGACAAACTTGGATGCAAAAGCATTCACGAAAGAAGGTATAATTCAATCATATGAAATTAATAAAGAAAGTATAGAGAGAAATCCAATGAGAGGAATAAATGTTACTTTAATTATAAATAAGGATTTAGAGTGGTATATTACCTATACTTTAGGAAAACAGAACGACAAATTAGATGGTGGGGGTGCTAGCATCTCTAAGGAGCTTACAAAGAAATTGGAACTTAAGGGGAGTTAAGATAGTCCAGCCAATACTAACTAAGAAATTAAACAAACGTTAAAAGACTGAAAAAAAAGAAAGTGAAAATTTCTAACATGTGATAAAATAGACCTACAAATAAAAAGCATACAGCAGAGGTGAAGAGTTGAAAAAAAGATGGATAATAGCACTAGCAATTATAGTAATAACCATTTTTGGTTTAGGGGTGAAATTCTATATGGATGAGGAGAAATTAAACAAAGAAATGATGAATGTAGTTTATAGTGATGAAGCAAAACAAGTATTCGAAAAAAGGCTGACAAATTTAGATCCAAATGCTTTTACAGAAAAAGGTATAATTCATTCTTATAAAATTGAAGAAGGAAGCGTAGAGCACAACCCAATGGGAGGTATAGAAGTCGGATTAATAATTAATAATGATTCAGAACTAAATGTATCATATACCTTGAGCAAGAACAATGGAGAGTTAAGTGGTGGTGCTTCAGTTGTATCTGAAAAGCTTTCTAAACTATTAGGTCGTTGGGAGGAGTAGGGATGATGGGGCATGTAAATACTGATCAAGAGAGAGTGGAATTGGCAAAAAAAGAGTACAGCAAGTTAGAACTTAAGCAGGAGGTGAATATTTCAATATCCAATCGAGAAAAAAAGATAGGAAACGTATCCCAAACAATCAACAACAAAGCAGCCGGACAGCAAACCTATATCATCACAGAAAAATACACGCCGCCCACAGCTTCCCATATTGAGAGAAGCAAAGTAAAAGAGGTAACAGTTCTTTACAGAGGTTCCACTGCACCCACTCTGGCAAGTGGTCTTACGCCGTTTCATAAGGATAGTCTTGATGTGTGGACGGATTGGGGCGTAAATGATATTCCAACCGCAATCCAAATCACAAATGGCGGAGGCTCCACAGTAACACCCCAACTAAAAACCTCCGCAGAAACCTTAAAACAAACCATGAAACTCTACCCAAACGCCCAAATCTATGTATACGGTCATTCTCTAGGCTCCATGAACGCCCAGTACGCTATCGCAGACTTAGATAAAAAAGACATCAAACGCATCAGCGGCGGTTTCTTCTACCAAGGCCCGAATATCTACTCCAACCTAACGCCAAAACAACAAGATACCGTAAAAACAATAAACGCTTTAGATAGATTATTTAATTTTATTGATAGGAAGGATTATGTGGCAATTGGTTATGGTATTGGAGACCCGACAATTGGTCATTTAATAGAGGTTGAGTCGAAAAAAGCTGGTTTGGTTGAGCAGCATATGTGGGGTGGTTATCAGTTTGACAAAGAAGGAAACATTCTAACAAATAAAGAAGGAAGCCTTCAACTTGCCAAATACGCAACAGCTCAACAATTAGCAGCTATCAACATCATGCGAACCAGTTTTACAAAAAGCGGTGGTGGCCTATCCTCATCCGAAGAAATATTCTTGGATGCAGCGGAAGCACTAGCAATTACGCAAGGGATGAAACAAACGATTCAAGGCGAAATTAGAGCTTTAAAAGATGTTTTTGATAAAGAAATCGAGAATGCTGAAGAGTTGTGGCGCGATACGCTTTCAGATGCAAGGGATATCGGCTCCAATCTATATGAGTCAGAAATACTCGCCGCACTTGCTTGGGGCGGGGCGACTGAGCCGGAAATTGTGATAGACACAGTGCAAGACTGCGAAAAATCCTTAGTCGAAGCAACCAAAATAGAACAAGAGTATGATAAATTGCTAGAACGAATCAACGAAGCAATAAAAAGCCAGCTAAAAACCGACCAAGAATTAGCCAAACAAATAGGGAGCATGTATGGATAAACAAAGACAACTACTGCTAAAACTAGAAAATTTAGATGATGATTTTAATAGAAAAAGACGACAATTGGACGAAGCGATGGACGACGCATCTCAAGAAAAATGGCGGTTTCACCAAGAACTAGAAAACCTTTCTGAACAAATCAGGTATATCCATCAAAAAAGAGATTACGAAGCATCTGAAGACTTGCAAAAAGCCTACCATTTAATCAGTTCTATCCAAGAAGAAGGCGATTGGAAAGTAAAAAACACACTAACAAAGCTAGAAAATGAACACGAAGAGCATCAAGCACTTTATAAGAAACAAGTGAATTCTTATGAAGAAGAACTACATCAGCTAAAAAAGGATCGTGATCTATAACATGATAGATAAACTAAAAGCAGAATTATTAGAGTCACGCAGAAATCTAGAAAAAAATCTTATTGGGATGTTTGTGGCGAGCCAAACCCATGCAACATCAGAAAATCGCAAACGAATGTTCAAAATGATCAAACGGGACAAAATAGCAGATATAAAAAGCAATTGTCAGGGTTACATAGATGGACTTTCCACCACAGCAGAAGGAAAATGGGTAAATCAAGCCAAAAAAAGTTTTAAAGAGAATGCCAACAAGTTTGATAATTGTTAAACGTAATACGAACTTGCTAAAAAGAACGAAAATACTTATACTTGAAAATAATGAGCTAAAATATATGGTACAAGCCTGTTTAAAAGTATAAACCAAACCCGTCTACCATCCTAAACACGGCAAAAATCGCGAAAATAAAGTGAGGAAAAAATATGAATCCAGAGCAATTCCAAACAGCACTTGCTGAAAAAGGAATAGAATTAAGCGACACGCAACTAAAACAATTCCACGATTACTTCGAAATGTTAGTAGAATGGAATGAAAAAATGAATTTAACAGCTATTACTGATGAAAAAGAAGTGTATTTAAAGCACTTTTACGATTCTATCTCTGCCGCGTTTTATGTAGACTTTACTAAGTTCGATACGATTTGTGATGTCGGGGCTGGCGCTGGTTTTCCAAGTCTCCCAATTAAAATCTGCTTCCCGCATCTAGAAGTAAGCATCGTGGATTCCTTGAAAAAACGCATGACTTTCCTTGATGCGCTAGCAGAAAAATTAGGCCTAACCGATGTGCATTTTTATCATGATCGCGCTGAAACATTTGGTCAAAACAAAGCGCACCGCGAAAAATACGACCTTGTAACCGCACGTGCCGTAGCAAGAATGAGCGTATTATCCGAGCTTTGCATGCCACTTGTCAAAAAAGGCGGTTCGTTCCTAGTAATGAAAGCAGCCCAAGCCGAGCAAGAGCTGCAAACAGCCGAAAAAGCCATCAAACTATTTGGCGGAAAAGTCGAGGAACACTTCGCTTTCTCCCTACCAGTAGAAGAAAGCGAGCGCAATATCTACGTCATCACGAAAACAAAAGAAACACCTAACAAATATCCACGCAAACCAGGAACACCCAACAAATTACCAATCGAATAAACTAACAAAGTCCTTTCAAACGAAAGGACTTTTTATTTTTAACAGCAACGTCATTTTTTAAAGCTAGTTTCCGCAACTATCCACACTAAAATATGAAAATCATTTTCATTTAATTGATATTGATAAAATCATTTTCTTGTGATATAGTCTGTTTGAAAACGCATACTTTACACTGAAACACAGTATAGAGGAGGAGTATCAGTGGGCAATTCTGTTATGGAAAAAATCAAAGGCGGGTTAGTGGTTTCCTGCCAAGCTTTAGAAGACGAACCACTTCATAGTGCATTTATTATGTCGAAAATGGCTCTGGCCGCAGTTCAAGGTGGTGCTGTTGGTATCCGAGCAAATACCGCAAAAGATATTCGGGCAATTCAAAGTGAGATCGACGTTCCCATTATCGGCATTTACAAAAAAGACTACGATGATTCGGACGTATTTATCACACCAACCTTAGAAGAAGTCAGAGAAATATGTGAAACGGGAGTAGAAATTGTTGCGATGGATGCGACAACGAGAAAAAGACCACATAACGAAGACCTCAAAGACATACTAAACGCCATTCGAAAAGAGTTTCCAAACACGCTTTTCATGGCAGACACAGGTAGTATTGAAGACGTTTATTACGCTGATTCCCTCGGTTTCGACTTAATTGGCACGACACTTTACGGCTACACCGAAGAAACAGCGAATAAAAATATCAGCGACGACGATTTCTCCCATTTGAAAGAAGTTTTGAAAAGCACGAAGCGTCCAGTGATTGCAGAAGGGAAAATCGATTCGCCTAGTAAAGCACGACAAGTTCTTACGTTAGGTTGTTATGCCGTTGTTGTTGGCGGCGCAGTAACTCGGCCACAGGAAATAACCACCCGCTTTACAAATGAAATTAAAAAAATCTAAGAAGAAAGAGGTAAGTGATATGACAAAGCAAATCAAAGTTGGCGTAATTGGCGTTGGACAAATGGGGCAGTATCATGCAGAAATTTACCAAAAGCTTCCGCAAGTAGAGTTAGTAGCAATTTGTGAGTACAACGATGAAAGACGCGCCGAAATGGCAGAAAAATTTCAGTGTAAAGCATACAAAGACTACCACGAACTTCTAGCAAATACGGAGATTGAAGCTGTGAGCATTGTTTTACCTGATAATATGCACCGTGATTGCGTGGAAGAAGCTGTAAAATACAAAAAACACATTTTACTCGAAAAACCACTTGCAAAAGAACTGGAAGACGGCAAAGCAATGTATGAACTGACCAAAGACTACGACAAAGTGTTTACAGTTGGCTTTTTACTCAGATTTGATCCTCGTTTTAATATGATTAAACAGCGCCTCGATAATGGCGAATTGGGTGATATTATTCATCTTTATTGTCGTCGTAACAGTCCAATTACCGGGCCAAAGCGTTACATAGGTGCTTCTGATTTAAGTATGCACGTAATGATTCACGATATTGATTATATTAACTGGTACATGGATAGCGAGCCAGTCAAAGTTATCGCCAAAAGTCGCAGTGTATTGCTAAAAGAATACGGCATGAATGATGTGATTTATGCCATTGTTACGTACGAAAATGGCGCAATTGCTTGCCTGGAAGCTTGCTGGGTCTTGCCAGAAAATTCGCCAACCATCATTGACGACAAACTTGAATTAGTCGGAACAAAAGGCGTAGCATATGTAGACTCTTGCGACCACGGTGTTCGTTTTGTTAGTGAAAAAGGGGTATCTTATCCGGATTCAAGACATTGGTATTACACAAATGGCGAAGTTTCCGGCGACTTGGCAGAAGAAGTAATGGCATTTATTAATAACGTGGCGAATAACACAAAATCAATTATTACACCAAAAGAAGCGTATGATTCCTTACGAGTAGTAGATGCGATTGAACGTTCCATTGCTGAAGGAAAAGAAGTATCACTATAAAATAGCGCCACACATATGATTGGAGGGGGAAATATGTCTATTCGGGTACATGTACAAAAGTTTGGGAGTAAGCTAAGTGGTATGGTCATTCCGAATTTGGGAGCTTTTATGGCTTGGGGGATTTTAACTGCGATTGGGGTAGCAACAGGCTCTGAGATGTTAAAAGGGTTCATCGCACCAATGCTAAATTACTTGTTACCACTTCTTATTGCCTTTGCTGGAGGTCGAGCGGTTCACGGTTACCGAGGCGGAGTTATTGGTACTGTTGCGACAATGGGAGCAATTATTAGTTCGGATATAACCATGTTTATTGGCGCAATGATAATGGGCCCGCTCGCAGCTTGGATACTCAAAAAATTTGATGAACGTATTGATGGAAAAATTCCAGCTGGATTTGAACTATTAGTTAACAACTTTTCGATTGGGATAATTGGAGCGGGATTAGCACTATTTTCTTATGTGGCAATTGCTCCAATGGTCGAAGCTGTAACAAAAGTATTAGCAAGTGGCGTAGATGTGTTAATTAACAATCATTTGCTCCCACTAACGGCTTTAATTATTGAGCCGGCCAAGGTCTTATTCTTAAACAATGCGATTGGTCAAGGTATTCTTAGTCCACTAGCCACCTTGCAACTCGCAGAAACAGGGAAATCAGTGCTTTACTTACTAGAATCAAACCCTGGACCAGGACTTGGAATTCTACTTGGCTATATGTTCTTTGGTAAAGGAAACTCCAAAGCATCTTCCTACGGGGCAAGTGTTATTCACCTATTTGGTGGTATTCACGAAATTTACTTCCCATTCGTTTTAATGAATCCAATTCTTATTTTACCGCTAATTCTTGGTGGTATGACAGGAACATTTATTTTAACAATGACAAATGCGGGACTTGTTGGTGTGGCTTCTCCTGGTAGTATTATTACAATCATGATGATGGCAGCACCCGGCGATCACATTAAGATCCTTATTGCGGTGCTATGTGCGGCACTTGTTACATTCATTACTGCCATTCCATTTATTAAACGCATGGGTAACAAAGACTCTGAACTACAAGATGCAGCGAAGAAAATGGAAAGCCTTAAAGGCAAAAAGAGCAGTATTTCCTCCGTTTTCGAAGCTACAGTAGATGATTTTAATTTTAAAAATGTTAAAAGAATCGCTTATGCCTGTGATGCGGGACTTGGATCTAGTGCGATGGGCGCGACCGTACTACAGAAAAAAATCAAAAATGCTGGCTTAGAGGATATTAAAGTGTTCCATATCGCCATCCACGAATTGCCGACCGAATGCGATGTAGTCGTGACGCATAAATCCCTTATCGACCGAGCCAAAGAAAAGCAACCAGATGCGTATTATGTAGAAATAACGGATTACCTCGGCGCACCAGAATATCAAGAACTGATAGATAAAATAGTTGCAGACCGAGAACAAAAGAATTAACTTATTTGTAAGCGCTTCTTTTTAGGAGCGCTTTGAATAGTAAAATGGGTAGGAGGAAGACAATGTTAAAAGCGATTGTGATGGACTTTGACGGAATTGTTATTGATACAGAAGTAGTTTGGTATGAAATTTTTAAAGAATGGTTTAAAACGAAGCAGAATTATGACCTTTCTATCGAGGAGTTTTTGCAGTGCGTTGGGTCAAATGTGGACGATTTGTTTCGCGAACTCAACCGGACAGAGCAAATGGATATTAATCGACAAGACTTCGAAGCAGAAACACAAGCAACGTTTATTGAAAACAGTAAAAGTTTACCGGCCAAAGAAGGCGTGGAAAGCTTTATTCGTGAATTAAAAGAACGTGGATTAAAATTAGCACTTGCGACCTCATCGCAGCGACCAAAACCACTCTATCATTTGGAACGACTAGGCTTGCTCGGATATTTTGATGCGATTATTACGGCGGAGGATGTTACGCGAATCAAGCCGGATCCGGACTTGTTTTTAGAAGCTTTGAGAGCACTGGATGTTAAGCCATCGGAGGCTCTTATCGTAGAAGACTCGCGAAATGGCCTTTTGGCGGGAAATAGTGCGGGTGTCAATGTTCTTGTCATTCCAAATGAAGTAACAAAACATAGTGATTTAACCCCGAACTATTTGGAGCGAGAGTCGCTGGCGGAGGTAGATTTAACAGAAATAATGGCTGAATATAATAAATAAGGGGGCGCGAGCATGTTATTAGACCGAGTTACTTTAGAAGATATTGAGGTAAATTTAAAAGCAAAAGACTGGCGCGAAGCCATCCAAACATCAGCAAGACTTTTACTAGAGCGAGGTGCCATCAAAGAAAGTTATATCGACGGAATGATTCAAAGTGTAGAAAATAATGGACCATATATAGTGATTGCCAAACATATCGCCCTAGCACATACGCGACCAGAATTCGGCGTCATTCGCGGTGGCCTAACTTTTGCAACACTGGCTGACGGCGTGGCTTTTGGAAGCGACATGTTCGACCCGGTGAAACTAGTTATTACCCTTGCGGCAACAGACTCAGAAAGCCATTTAGAAGTGTTGTCAGAGCTTGCAGAAGTGCTCATGGACGAGGAAAAGGTAACCCGTTTGATCGAAGCAAATTCAAGCCAAGCGTTTTACGATGAGTTAACAAAAGAAGGATAATAATTTCACTAAAGAGGTGAAGAAATGGAAAATTATCTTTGTGTCGACATTGGTGGAACGAGTATCAAATATGCTAAATTTAATCAAGAAGGTAAGCGGGTGGGCGATCTTAAGTCTTGTGTGACGCCTATAACTGGCGGAGCGAATCAAATCATGCCCGCGCTTATTCGGATTGTCGAACAAGAAAAAACGAATGTAGCGGGCGTCTGTGTGGCCTCTGCGGGTGTTGTGGATTCTGTGAAAGGCAAAATTATTTATGCTGGCTACACGATTCCCAAATACACTGGAACTGAAATAAAAGCTGAACTAGAGCACCGATTTCATATTCCGTGCGTAGTGGAAAATGACGTAAATGCAGCCTGCCTTGGCGAGTTTTGGTTGGGTGGAGCACGGGGACGTGGGAGCGTGCTCTGTTTGACAATTGGAACCGGAATCGGCGGAGCAATGTTACTAAACGACAAACTAATAAATGGATCGTCTTTTACAGCATGTGAAGTGGGCTATATGCACCTTTCACAAGGGAGATTTCAAGATGTTGCTTCAACAAAAGCATTGATTAAACAAGTAGCCTCGCGAAAAAATATCGAGGAAAATGCGTTAAATGGTCGTCAAGTCATGGAATGGGCCTATAGCGGAGATGCAGATGTGCTGGCTGAAATAGAGCAATGGATTGAGAATTTAGTAGAAGGTGTAGTAAACTTAATCTATATTTTCAACCCAGAAGTGATTGTACTCGGTGGCGGATTAATGGAAGAAGAGTCATTCTTCAAACCGCGTCTAAAAGCGGCTATCTCAACCAAATTAATCTCACCGATGTTCGATACAGCAGATATTACTTTCGCAAAGCTGGGAAATGAAGCAGGGATGATTGGTGCGCTTTATCATTTCTTAAACCAGAAAGAGGCCGAAAAAGATGACGATTTTAAATGAAATCCAACAAAATTACAATCGATTACCGAATAAAGAAAAACAAATTGCGAAGTATATTTTAGAAAAAAGTGATGAACTCAAGAATATTAATATTAAAGAGCTAGCTGAAGAAACTGGCACATCCATTTCGACGATAACGAGATTTTGTCGCCATGTACGCTGTGATAGTTTTGTTGATTTGAAAATGCGGGTGAATACTGCAGCGACAATGGTTCCGTCACTTGGTTATGATGACCTTTTTGAAGAGGTTTATTCGTTCTACCATAAAGTAATTGATAACACGGTGAAGCTGATTGAACCAGCGAAGATCCGTGAAGTGGTGCAGTACATTCAAGAAGCTAAGCGAGTCTATATTTGCGGCGTCGGAAGTTCGGGGCTCACTGCCGTTGAAATGTCGCAGCGCCTTATTCGAATGGGGTTAAACGTCATCAGTGTCAACGATCCGCATATGATGATTATCACTAGCTCCATCACAACAAAAGAAGATTTTGTTATCGGCATTTCCAATTCAGGTAACACCCCAGAGCTAGTCACGGCGCTAAAAATCGCTAAGAAAAACAAAAGTAAAGTTGCTACATTTACCAGTTTTGAAAATAGTGAAATGACCGAAATCAGTGACGTCACTATTCCGGTTTACAATACTTTATTCGTAAGTAAAAGGTATTTTGCTAATAGCCAGTTTTCGATTATGTATGTGATGGATATTATTTCCATGATGTTGCTACAAAATGAGTCTTACCGCGACAATATGGAAAAAACCATCAATACCGTTACCGATGAATTTCATTAAGAAAATAGATAGGACTGTGAAACTTTAGCAGCTCTATCTATTTTTTCACATTTAAAGGACAGAATAAGCGTGTTTTTCTCTAGCATTTCTGCTAAAATAGTTTAAGAGACTTGCGGATAGCCAGATAATATATTAAGAAACCCCGAGATGTTCCGGAAAGGAAGGACCCAGATGCCTTTTTCACGTTTATTTGGAAAAAAAGAGAAGAATCAAATGGATGATATAGTAGAAGAAGGAGTACAACGCGTACAAGAACTTCCTATGGATAAAATTTTTCCGAACCAATTCCAACCACGGACAGTATTCGATCAAGATAAGATTGATGAACTTGCTCGAACTATCCGAATTCACGGCGTTATTCAGCCGATTGTGGTTAGAGAAATGGAACCGGATTATTATGAAATCATTGCAGGCGAGCGTCGTTTTCGTGCTGTGCTTTCTTTAGAAATGGAAAAAATTCCAGCAATTATTCAAAATTTAGATGATGAAGAAGTAGCAGCGATTGCGTTAATTGAAAACTTGCAACGTGAAGAATTGACGCCAATTGAGGAAGCGAAAGCGTATCGGAGTTTACTAGACATGCAGGACGTGACACAAGAAGCCCTTGCGCAACGTGTCGGGAAAAGCCAGTCTGCCATTGCAAACAAAATGCGACTTCTAAAACTACCAGAAACTGTCCAAGAAGCCGTTCTTAACAAACAAATTTCAGAGCGCCATGCTCGTTCGTTACTCGCATTAGAAACAGAAGAACAGCAAGTCGCAATTTTAGCCGAAATAGCTGAAAATCACTGGAACGTCAAACAAACCGAAGCAAGAATTCAAGAAATTTTGGGCGTGAAAAAACCAGTAGCTACTAAAAAAACCAAACCAAAACGCCAAGCTATTAGTCGTGACGTGCGTATCGCTATGAATACGATTAAACAATCGGTTACAATGGTTAAAGATAACGGAATGGACCTAGATTTCACCGAAGAAGAGACAGATGATTTTTATCAAATTACCATTCAAATTCCTAAAAAGAAATAAGAGGTGTAGCAGTGAGGTTTTTGAAGATAATTGGACATGCAGTTGGTGTCATTAGTTGTTTGATGGTACTTCCATCTTTCGTAATAGCGATTACAAGTGCTATTTTAAGTTTTAATCCACTATATATTACCTACTTTTTCACTAGCCCCTATGCCCGAGCAGTAGCCGTAGCAGAAGAGTCTGGTTGGGGAAGTGGCTTCAACATTCTATTAATTAATTACGGGGCATATCTCATCGCATTTGGCTATACTTTCTTTGCGATAGTGAAGATTTACAGTTGGTACCAAATCGCGAAAGAAGCGAAAAAATAGCTGCAAAACCTGCTTATTGAAGCGGGTTTTTTATTTTCAAAAAAGGAAAGCAACTCAATTCGAGTGGGTTTGGTTTATTTTGTAAAAAATAGAGAAAATAAGTGCAATTTTGAGCAGAAAAAAGTACAATAGAATTAGGTAAAGTTGTAAAGGAGGGAGTGATTCACTCAACTCTGAGTGGAATCACGAAACGAATGGCAAAAATCATTTTTGTGAAAGACGAACAAAATGAGTTCCAAGCGTATGATTTCTTACAAAATTTAATTGTGGAAGAACCACTAATGGCCACTTTAGTATTTCAAGGCCTGTTACAACTAGAAACAGCAGAAACGAGAAAACTTAGCACTGGTAAGCAAATTCTCCCCGATGTCCATTTAATTATCGGTAAAAGTCAAGCTTACTCACTACAAACAACTCGAGTGGAAACAACTGTAGACCAACCGATTCAAGAGATGAAAGCACATTTTAAAGATAAAAATTGTCGTTTAATTTACTTCACTGCTTTTAGTGGCGATGAAACCTATTATTGCTTCGTTAAAGGCTATTTTAAAGATAAAAACCCGTTCACGGATCAAATGAGTGCTTACCGCGAAGAAGTCAAACGCGTATTCTTGCGTCGTATTGAAGCGGAAACAAGCATTGGTCATGCAGACTATCAATTCGAAACACTAAAAAATAAAGCTTTAGCAAATGAAGGCATTGCTCATTACTTAGATAGTTTTTCAGCAAGCCTTGGTAAATATATTTTCTCTAAACGAATGGAGAAGAAATGGTCTCAACTAGATTTAGCGCTTAAATCAGATTTATCTCCTGTTATTATTGGGCGTTTAGAAGCAGGGGATCCAGATTTGACTCTTAGAATGTATCAAAAAGTCTGCACGGTTCTAGGTGTTAAGACAACATTCTCTGTAGATTGAAGATAGAAAAGTAATCAGCTTAGGTTGGTTGCTTTTTTATTTTAAAATGTTTCACGTGAAACATTTCTAGGTTTTAAGAATATCATTTTCACCATTTTTAAGCTTTCAAAATACGAATTTCAATTTATTTTTACTTTTTGTAAGACTAAATGACAATCTTTTGGTAGAATAGAAGATAAAAGAACCGGAAATCTCGGTACAAAATAAGGGTTGGTGAAAAAGATTGAGCAAAGTGATTGCACTAGCAAACCAAAAAGGTGGGGTTGGTAAGACGACATCATCGGTGAATTTAAGCTCGAGCCTAGCTTTTTTAGGTAAGAAAGTGTTACTAGTTGATATTGACCCACAAGGTAATGCATCAAGTGGCGTTGGTGTTAACAAAGGTGAAATTGAACATTGTATTTATGATGTACTAGTTGACGATGTAGCCATTCAAGATGTGTTGCAAAAAACAGACTTGGATAATTTGAATGTTATTCCAGCTACAATTCAACTCGCAGGTGCAGAAGTAGAGCTAGTTCCAGCTATCTCTCGTGAAATTAGATTGAAAAAAGCAATCGACTCAATCCGTGATGATTATGACTATGTGATTATTGATTGTCCGCCATCACTTGGGCTTTTGACTTTAAACGCATTAACAGCAGCAGATTCTGTTTTAATTCCTGTTCAATGTGAGTATTACGCGCTAGAAGGTTTAAGCCAGTTACTAAATACAATAAGAATCGTCCAAAAGCATCTCAATGAGGATTTACAAATTGAAGGTGTTTTACTAACAATGCTTGATGCTAGAACAAATCTAGGTATTCAAGTAATAGAAGAAGTGAAAAAATACTTCCAAAACAAAGTATTTAATACAATTATTCCACGGAATGTACGTCTAAGTGAAGCACCTAGTCATGGAAAACCGATTTTGTTATATGATGCAAAATCAAAAGGTGCTGAAGTTTATTTAGAATTAGCAAAGGAAGTGGTTGCACATGGCTAAAGGTCTAGGTAAAGGAATCAATGCACTATTTAATAATGTAGATACGAATGAAGAAACCGTACAAAATATCGCTATAAAAGATATTAAGCCAAATCCATATCAACCACGTAAAATCTTTGATACGAAAGCAATCAATGAATTACGTGACTCCATTAAAATTCACGGTGTTTTGCAGCCAATAATATTAAGAAATACAGATAAAGGATATGAAATTGTTGTTGGTGAACGTAGATTTCGTGCAGCAAAAGAAGCTAAATTAAAAGAAATCCCAGCAGTTGTACGTGATTTAACGGAAGAAGAAATGATGGAGCTTTCTGTCATTGAAAACTTACAACGCGAAGATTTATCTCCACTTGAAGAAGCGGAATCATATCAGTTCCTTATGAAAAAATTGGGCTTAACGCAAGCAAAATTAGCAGAACGCGTTGGGAAAAGTAGACCATATATCGCTAACTTTGTTCGTCTTTTGACATTACCTGAAGAAGTTCAAGTAATGTTACGTGATGGCTCATTGTCAGCTGGACATGGCCGAGTGTTACTAGGTTTGAAACTTAAGAAAAATATTATCCCAACGGCTAAAAAAGCTGTGGCGCAAGGGCTGACAGTACGACAATTAGAAGATGTGGTTAATAATCTAAATGAAAATGTTTCACGTGAAACAATTAAGCCGGCTAGAGTTCCTATCTTTATCCGTGAAAGCGAAAGCCAATTACGTGATAAATTTGGTACGGCTGTCTCGATTAAACGTCGCGATAAAAAAGGTAAAATTGAAATTGAATTTTTATCTGATGATGATTTAGATCGCATTTTAGAGATTTTAGATATTCAGTTTGATGATGAATAGGTTGTGATGTTTATGGAAAAAAAGCATTTCGATTTAAATGATATTGTGGAAATGAAAAAGCCTCATCCTTGTGGTACCAATCGATTTAAGATTATACGCATGGGGATGGATATTCGGATTAAGTGCGAAGGTTGTGGTCATAGTGTGATGATCCCCCGCCGCGAGTTCGAACGAAAAGTGAAGAAAATTTTAGTTAAAGCTGAACAATAATAGGGAACAGACGATGAATTAGGTCGTCTGTTCTTTTTTAAGCCTTTTAGTTGAAGTTTGTCTCTTCCTTCTTTAAAATATAAATAGTATCATTTAATAATTATTACAAATAAAAAATGATATAGAATTGTTATGGAGGTATATACATATGACAGATAGAAAAAATTTAACGACGAATCAAGGTGTGCCAGTTGGTGATAACCAAAATTCGATGACAGCGGGACGTAAAGGACCAACTTTGATAGAAGATTATGTGCTTATTGAGAAATTGGCACATTTTGATAGAGAGCGAGTACCAGAACGGGTTGTACATGCTCGTGGTGCTGGTGCTCACGGGAAATTTGTCACTAAGAAAAGCATGAAAAAATATACAATGGCTAAATTTTTGCAAGAAGAAGGAACGGAAACGGAGGTTTTTGCTCGTTTTTCAACAGTAATTCATGGGCAACATTCTCCAGAAACATTACGTGATCCACGCGGTTTCTCCGTTAAGTTTTATACAGAAGAAGGGAATTATGATTTTGTCGGAAATAATTTGCCGGTATTCTTCATTCGTGATGCGATTAAGTTTCCGGATGTTATTCATTCCTTGAAGCCTGATCCACGCACAAATATTCAAGATGGCAACCGTTACTGGGATTTCTTTAGCCTTACACCGGAAGCTACGACGATGATTATGTACTTATTCAGTGATGAAGGAACGCCGGCTTCTTACCGGGAAATACGTGGCTCTAGTGTTCATGCGTTCAAATGGATTAACGAAGAAGGCAAAACAGTTTATGTAAAACTGCGCTGGATTCCAAAAGCGGGAATAGTGAACCTTTCGACGGAGCAAGCTTCTCAAATTCAAGCAAAAGAATTTAACCATGCAAGTCGTGATTTGTACGAAGCAATTGAAAATGGAGACTATCCAGAGTGGGATTTATATGTGCAAGTGTTGGATCCGAAAGACTTGGATAACTTTGATTTTAATCCATTAGATGCAACAAAAGATTGGTTTGAAGATGTATTTCCTTATGAACACGTAGGAACAATGACGCTTGACCGCAACCCAGATAATATTTTTGCGGAGACAGAATCGGTTGGTTTTAATCCTGGGGTACTTGTACGTGGAATGCTTCCTTCTGAAGACCGTTTATTGCAAGGTCGTTTATTCTCTTACTCAGATACGCAAAGACATCGTGTAGGGCCAAACTACTTACAACTCCCAATTAACAGTCCGAAAGCGCCTGTCGCGAACAACCAACGTGACGGTCATATGCCGTTTAAACAACAAACAAGTTCGATTAATTATGAGCCAAATAGTTACGATACAGAACCAAAAGAAAATCCAGCGTTTATCGAGCCAGAGCAAGAAATCCGTGGTGATATTTCTGGGCGCCTGATTGCAGAAAAACCAAATAACTTTGGCCATGCAAAAGAAGTATGGGATCGTTATTCAGATGCAGAACGTGCTGCACTCGTGAAAAACATTGTCGATGATTGGTCACAAGTACGTGATGATATTAAAATCCGCAACTTACGTAATTTCTATCAAGTAGATCCGGAATTCGCTAGTCGAGTGGCTGCGGGAACTGGTGTTAATCTCGAAGCACATGTAGCAGATTTAAAATAAATCAAAGCGAAAATCCTTTTTAGGGTTTTCGCTTTTTTATGTTTCACGTGAAACTTTTTGGGCTAGAAGATTGGAGTAAAGGCATTTTTAACGATATTGCTTTTTATCGAAATACTTGCTACTATTTCTGGAAGACTTGTCGTTATCAGGTGATAGGCTTATAATCAAGATGAAATAGCTTAAATTAATTGTCGTGAGGAGTGGAGCTGCGTGAGTGCTTCAAAATTATCATTACCTAGATGGAAACAAATAGTTCATATGCTTTATTTGAAGATGGAGTTTATTAGCGGTGGAGAATTAGGGGAGGCATTAGCTGTTAACCCTCGGACAATTAGAAATGATATTAAAGTAATTAATCAAATACTGATGATAGGCGGAAACAGAATCGAATCACTTCCTGGTGTAGGATATCGTCTGGTCATTGGTGATGAAAAAGCACTGCGTGAAGCTCTTTTGGACGATTCGATAGGAAGAGCTAATATGAATATTGTACCGATGTTTGCAGAGGATAGAGCAGATTATATTATTCGATATTTATTACTCAAAAATGACTATGTAAAGCTGGAGACATTGTCAGAAGAGCTTTTTGTTAGTAAGTCTACGATAAACTTGGATATTTTAGAAGTGAAACGAAAACTCAAAGAAAATGAGTTGAAAGTGGAAAAACGGGCTGGCTATGGCATTAGAATTACTGGTGCAGAACTTGCTATCCGATTTTGCTTTTCAAGATATTTGTTAGTGGAATCTACAAGCCCGCTTATTACAGAAACAGAAATAAATTTTTTTGGAGAAGTTAATTTGGAAATGATGGAGCAGATTGTCGTTTCTAATATAGCGAAATATAATATTCACATGACGGACATTTCAGTTAAAAATTTGATTATTCATATCGCAATTGCTGTATGTCGTGTAAAAGATAATTGTTATGTACCTGCAACAGATTTGGAGGATATTGAATTTAGTATGCCGGAATTAAGGGCGGCTCAAGGTATTATAAAAGAAATAGATCTTTCAGAAGGAATTCGTTTCCCGGAAAGTGAGACTGCCTATCTGCTGCTACACCTTAGTTCGAAAAACAGAAAAAGTGACTTTAATAATTACCGAGAATATATCATCGTGGATAAGATGTTAGAAAAGATTAAAGAGCTGTACGGTTATGATTTTAAGCAAGACCAGAAAATGATTTCCAATATCGCTTTGCATTTAAAGCCAGCTATTAACAGAATTAAATTTAATATGAATATACAAAACCCGTATTTAAAAAATCTAAAAGCTAATTATCCACTAGCTTTTGAATTAGGGTTGGTTGCTAAAGAAGTCCTTGAGCAGGAGTTAAAAACAAATGTAGACGAAGCGGAAGTAGGATATTTGGCTATTCACTTTTTGTATGGCTTAGATAAGGAAATAGGGTCTGAGAAGCAAAAAGTATTGATTGTTTGTGCTTCTGGTTTAGGGACGTCGCAACTTTTGGAATCTAAAGTACGAAAAGAGTTTGAGAATACGCTTGAAATAGTCGGCGTGTACTCATTTAAAGAATATGAGCAGAGTGGAACGGCATGTGACTTTGTTATCTCTACAGTACCACTGCGAATGAAGTTACATCCATTTATTCAAGTATCGCCATTTTTGACAAAGGCGGATATTCGTAATATCACTGCGTTAATGAAGCAAGATGAGACGAAGAACCAATTTGAAGTGGACAAGGTTTTTAAGGAATCGTTATTCTTAATTAGTGATAAAAAGGACAAAGAGCAAGTTCTGGTAGATTTAGCGAGTCTTTTGCTGGAAAATAATATTGTTGGCGAGGACTATTTACCATCACTTTTTGAGCGCGAAGAAATTGTGCCGACTTATTTAGGTAATGGACTTGCGGCACCACACCCAATTGAAGCAAACGTCCAAGAAACAGCTATTGGAGTATGTATTTTTACTGGCGGTGGGGTAAAGTGGAATGAGGAAGATCAGGCACAAGTGATTTTCATGTTAGCGGTAAAAAACAAGCAACAACAGCAGCTTGCGACGGTGTATGAGCTTATTAGCAATTTAGTAGAAAGTCCAAAAGCAATGGGAGAGCTAAAACGTGTGACAAGTTTTGAAGAATTTATGCGTGTGTTACAAACGATATAACCAAAAGGTTCGTTAGACTTTCTTAGAGAGAAAAGTTAACGGGCCTTTTTTTATTTCCGCATGTAAAATACAGATGCGGAAAAAGACTAGATTTATTTAACAAAAAGAAAGCGCTACACTTATTGTAATATCAAAGGAGGTATAAAAAATTGAAAAAGTTCATCGAGAAATTAAGTTGGTTATCGCAGAAGCTTGGAAATCAAATTCATTTAAAGTCTATGCGTGATGCATTTGCTACTATTTTACCTTTTATTATGTTAGCAGGATTCATGGTTTTAATTAATAACGTGATTATTAAGCCGGATGGTTTTATGTCGGCGATCATCAGTTCCGAAACACTTACGACTTGGCAGGGGCTAGGTAACAGTATTGTGAACGGGACTTTAGGAATTATTACTATTTTGATTGGAGCTTCAGTTGCTTACTTTTTAGCGCAAAACCGGAAGTTTGAAAATCCGTTTGCACCTGCATTAATGACCATTGCACTGATTGTTATTTTTATCCCAGCTGTGACAGAAATTGTGCCAATTGGTGCAGAGAAATCTGTGGAAGTTGCTGGAGTATTGCCAATAGCCTTGATGGGTTCGGCGGGAATGTTCGTTGGGATTGTAACGGCGCTTCTTGCAACAGAAGTATTCATTCGTCTTTCTAAGAGTGAGAAAATGAAAATCCATATTTCTGGGGATAGCGTACCTCCAGCCGTAATTAAATCATTCAATGTGCTTATTCCGACAATGTTAACAATACTTATTTTTGCGTTTATTTCATTCTTAGTAGTGACATTATTCAGCTTGAATTTGTATTCTTTAATTAGCGCAATTATTCAAGAACCATTAACATTCTTAGTTACAAGTGTTCCAGGGTTCCTAACGTTAATGACGATTTCACAAATGCTTTATTCTATCGGTATTGCTGGAAGTGGGATTTTAGGGCCGATTATGGACCCAGTTCTTTTGGCAAATATGCAAGAAAATATGACAGCATTTGCGAATCACACAGAGATTCCGCATATTATTAATACTACTTTCCGTGATGTTTTTGGCGTTATGGGCGGCGGCGGAAATACTATTGCGCTGTTAATAGCAATTTTTATTTGGTCAAAACGAAAAGATTATCGCGAAATAGCTACTTTATCGGCAGCTCCTGGTCTATTTAATATCAATGAACCGGTAGTATTTGGCCTTCCGATTGTTTATAACTTGAGTTTGATGATTCCGTTCATTATTTCAACACCGCTTTGCTTATGTTTAGCCTACTTCGCGACAAAGCTGCATATGATTTCAGAAGTAGTCGTAATGGTTCCGTGGACGACACCAGTTGTTGCTTCCGGCTTCCTTGCAACAGGTGGGGACTGGCGTGCTGCAGTATTCCAAATTTTCTTGATTGGCGTCTGCGTACTTCTTTACCTACCATTCTTAAAAGCCAATGACAGAATTAAAGCCTAATTGGAGGGATTTTTATGAAAAATATTATGTTGATGTGTAATGCGGGAATGTCTACAAGCGTTTTAGTGAGGAAAATGGAACGCGTTGTAGAAGAACGTAATTTAGAACTGACTATCTGGGCTATTTCAGAAACGGATTTCGAAAAAAATTGGCGTAAAGCTGATGCGATTTTACTTGGACCGCAAGTGAATTATATGAAAGATAAGGTTATAGAAACAGTTGGTGATAATGTATCGGTGGCAGTTATTGATATCGTTGATTATGGTCGAATGAATGGTGAAAAAGTATTAGATTTAGCAATTAGTTTATTGTGACATTCTTAGTTTTTTAGCAAGGAGGAGAAAGAATATGGCTGTTTATTTGGATAAGGAGAAACCAGTTTCAGAACGTGTAGAAGACTTACTTTCCAAGATGACCTTAGCAGAAAAATGTGGTCAACTAAACCAAAGAATGTATGGCTGGGAAGCTTTTTCAAGAGATGGCGAAACGTTTCATATCACGGAAAAATTTAAAGAGGAAGTAACTAGATTTGAAGGTATAGGCGCTTTATACGGTCTGTTCCGCGCTGATCCATGGTCCAAAATGAATAAGGACACGGGTGTAAGTCGGAAAAATGCTGGCAAAGTAGCTAATAAAATTCAACGCTATGTGATAGAAAATACGCGCCTAGGGATTCCTGTACTATTAGCTGAGGAAGTTCCGCACGGTCACCAAGCGTTAGATAGCGAATCTTATCCGGTAAATTTAGCTCGTGCTGCTTCTTTTAATCCAGAGTTGCAAAAACAGGTCGCAAGTGCGATTACAGAAGAAATTTCCGAAAAGGGAGTTCATCTAGCACTTGCTTCAGCATTAGACATACTTCGAGACCCACGTTGGGGACGCGCTGAAGAGTGTTACGGTGAAGATCCATACCTTGCAGCGGAATTAACAGCGGCAATTACAGAAGGCTTTCAAGCGAGTGGGAAGATTGCTGTTATTTTAAAACATTTTGCGGCACAAGGCGAGCCGATTGGCGGGCATAATTCTGGACCAGTTTCTATTGGCGTAAGGGAACTTAGAGAAATTTTCTTGGAACCAATGCGCGCGGGAATTAGAAGTGGTGCTCTTGGCGTCATGGCAGCTTACAACGAGATTGACGGGGTGCCATGCCACGCGAACAAAGAGCTTTTAACAACTATTTTGCGAGAAGAAATGGGATTCTCCGGGATTGTTATGGCAGATGGGTGTGCCCTTGATAGATTATTAAAACTAAATCCTGATCCAAAAAAAGCCGCAAAAATGGCTCTTGAAGCCGGTGTGGATTTGAGTTTGTGGGATGAAGTGTTTCCATTTCTTGAAGAAAGCGTGGAAAAAGGCATCCTTGATGAAAAGGTCGTTGATGATGCTGTGAGGCGAGTGCTTCAAGTGAAATTCCAATTAGGGCTATTTGAACAACCGTTTGTAGAAGAAGAAATTCAAGCACCGAAGTCTGATTGGAAACAACTAAATTTACAAGCCGCTAGAGAGGGTATTTGTCTTTTGAAAAACGACTTCGAAACATTACCTCTAGTAGGCGAACGGAAAAAAATAGCTGTTGTTGGTCCTAGCATAGATGCGCTTTATAATCAGTTGGGAGATTATACAGCTCCGCAAAATGAATCAGAATGTGTCACTGTGTTAGAAGGGATAAAAAAACTGCTTCCTAAAAATTGGGAAGTCGTTTCTGAAAAAGGTACTGAAATTCGTGAAGAGCTTCCGGATGGCATTCAAAGAGCAGAAGTGGTTGCTAAAGAGGCAGACGCCATTGTTATGGTGCTCGGTGGTTCAAGTGCGCGGAATTTTGACATGGAATTTTTAAATAATGGCGCGGTAAGCTCTAAGGGCCCGAACATGGATGCCGGTGAAAATGTGGATGTTGCTGATATCACGCTTCCACAACCGCAATTAGATTTGTTTTACGCAATGAAGCGTACTGGAAAGCCTGTAATTGTCGTAATGATTCAAGGTAGACCAATCGCTATCCCAGAAATTAGTTCGACAGCGGATGCGATTCTCACAGCTTGGTATCCAGGAAGTGTTGGTGGAACGGCGATTGCTGAGGTTCTTTTCGGTCATTACAATCCTTCAGGTAAATTACCAGTCAGCATACCAAGATCCTCCGGGCAGATTCCTATTTACTACAATCAAAAGGCAGTGGAGTATAAAGAAGACTACTTTGATTTAACTGGTAAGCCGCTCTATCCATTTGGTTATGGTTTAAGTTATAGCACTTTTGAATATCAAGATTTACAGATAAAACAAGAATCTATAAAAATAGCAGAACTCCTTGGCGGGCAATCTGTAGAAGTGAAAGTAACTTTAAAAAACACCTCTAATGTAGCCGGTGAAGAAGTTGTGCAACTTTATCTTCATGATATGGAAGCAAGTATTACTAGAAGAAAAAAAGAATTAAAAGCATTTAAAAAGGTTCGTATTGCAGCGAAACAAACAGCTACAGTGACATTTAAGCTAGATAAATCAAGTTTTGAAATATGGTCAATTAACAATAAATATGAGGTGGAGCCCGGTGGTATAGAAATTTTCGTTGGTGGAAGTTCTGATACTAAATTAACAGGGCGAGTTTCAATCATAGGAGGCTAGCGAAAATGGAAGGAATGGAACTCGCATCATTTCAAATAATTAGTTCTGTTGGCGCCGCAAGAAGTTGCATTATTGAGGCGATGAAATTCGGAAGACAAAGAAAATTCATAGAAGCATATAAAAAAATTGACGAGGCTAATGAATTTCTTAGCGAAGGTCATAAAAATCATGTGCAACTAATTCAAAAAGAGGCAGATGGCGGAGACGTACAAATTTCTATCCTCTTCATGCACGCGGAAGATCAATTTATGACAACTTATACATTACGCGATGTAGCTTATGAGATGATTGCTATTTGGAAAGAGATGAAGTAATTAAAACGAAAATCCTTTACTGATTAAAGGGTTTTCGTTTTTTGGTGGGTGGCTTTTTGTTTGAAAAACCTTTATAATATACGTTAGTGAAAAAATGTCTATTTGACAGGCATTTTCAAAATGAAGTTAATGAAAAGGAGTTTATATATAATGGCACTTACAGCTGGTATTGTCGGGCTTCCTAATGTTGGGAAATCGACACTTTTTAATGCAATCACAAAAGCAGGAGCAGAGGCTGCGAATTATCCGTTTGCGACGATTGACCCGAACGTAGGAATTGTTGAAGTTCCTGACCACAGATTAAACAAACTAACGGAACTTGTAAAACCGAAAAAGACCGTTCCAACAACTTTTGAATTTACAGATATCGCCGGAATTGTAAAAGGTGCTAGTAAAGGGGAAGGACTTGGAAACAAATTCTTATCCCATATTCGTCAAGTGGATGCAATATGCCATGTAACTCGTTGTTTTGATGACGAAAATATCACCCACGTAGAAGGCCGAGTAGACCCGCTAGACGATATTTCTACAATCAACTTAGAACTTATCTTAGCGGACTTAGAAACAGTAGAGAAGCGCATTGGACGCGTTGAGAAGCTATCTAAACAAAAAGATAAAGATGCTGTGGCTGAATATAACGTTTTAGTTAAACTACGTGAGGCTTTCGAAAATGACAAACCAGCTCGTGCGATTGAATTTAACGAAGAAGAAGAGAAAATCGTTCGCAACCTTTTCTTACTTACAAGAAAACCAGTTTTATATGTAGCAAATGTAAGTGAAGAAGATGTTTCTAGTCCGGACGATAACAAATATGTACAGCAAGTACGCGAATTCGCTGCGAGCGAGAACTCTGAAGTTATCGTAGTATGTGCTCGCGCTGAGGAAGAAATTGCTGAACTTGAAGACGAAGATAAGCTAGAGTTTTTAGAAGCGCTTGGAATTGAAGAATCTGGTTTAGACCAATTGATTCGTTCTGCGTATACATTGCTTGGCTTAGCGACTTACTTCACAGCAGGCGTTCAAGAAGTTCGCGCTTGGACATTCATCAAAGGTATGAAAGCTCCACAATGTGCCGGAATCATTCATACTGATTTCGAACGTGGATTCATTCGCGCTGAAGTTGTTGCATATGACGCTTTACTTGAATATGGCTCAGAGCAAGCAGCCAAAGAAGCGGGAAAAGTACGCTTGGAAGGTAAAGAATACGAAATGAAAGATGGAGATGTTGTTCATTTCCGCTTTAACGTTTAATATGTTTCACGTGAAACAATCTTTTGACAAGTAAGTATGTCAAAAGATTGTTTTTTAGGTTAGTTCATAAATTCTGCGTTACTGATATACTTCAAAAGAGTATTAAGCTAATTTTTGAACAGATTTATACTTTAAATATAGAAAGTGAAAATAATAATAAATATGTTTCACGTGAAACAAACAATCAATTAAGCGATTTTGTCAATATATATAAGGGAATGTTTAATTTATTTGCACTAATTAATTCACAAAATATACAATTTGCAGAGAGCGGAATGATGCTATAATTAACTATAAATTTTATTATAGGAGTGTTTTTTTTTGATACAGTTAATGGTTATAGCATTTTTTGTTATTCTTCTAGTAATTATGCCAAAGAATAACAAAGAAGAAAGAAAAGCAGCGCATTTACTAATTGATAAATATGGTATTCAAGTTGCAAAGAAGAATAATCCGGTTCGTCAAATGGCATTACTGGAAGTAGCGCTAGGTATTTCTACTTATAGAGGTAGCCGTAAGAAAACCTTTATTTTTATTGGTAGTTTTTTTGTAATCGCATTTATTTTAGGTTATCTAACGTACTTTTTTGGAATAAACCGAAATATCACAGCTACAATCATTGTAGGTATTATTTTAACTTTATTTTTAATTGCCGGAACAATAATAATGTTTGTAATAGCGATTCGCCAAGCATCTTCATTACGTACAGACGCATGGGCTAAAATCTTAACCACAATTGACCCTCAGTTTCCCGTTGAATTCCTAAATGAGAAGAAATGGCAAAAAGCCTTCCTTGCTCAAATGGAAAGTATGAACGAACAATTAGCATAATCAGAGAAGTATTAGACTTTTAGAGGTTTAATACTTTTTTTATTCCCCGGGAAATAAATAGTATTTTATATTGTGATAACATTTAAAATAAAACTGGCACCGTTTCAAGATAGAAACGGGGCCAGTTTTTTGCTAAGGGTTATTTCTAGCAGCTATTTTTATACAGAGCAAGGCAATTAGAAGTAATACTAGGCAAAATGCGGGAAATACAAGTATTGATCCTGAATGCAAAACGCCAATGAAGAAAGTACAAAGACTGACAATTACATAATATCCTAAGCTTAAAAAGGCGCCAGCTGTACCGGCAACTTCTTGAAATTTCACTAGTGCTAGACTTAAACAATTTGGTAAAGACATGCCAATTCCTACTAAGATAATAGAAATGAAGAAGATGTAGAATATAACTTGGATAGTAAGCGGGAACAGCGCAACCATGCTAAGAAATAGAGTGCCAATAAGAGCTAGCAAAATTCCTTCTTTAATGATTTTATGAGGTGAATTCTGCTTTAAGCGCCAGTTCGATAGCCAAGCTCCTAAAATAGTTGCCGTAGCCACTGCGCACCCCATGAAGCCATACTGACTCTGATTAAAATGAAACCTCTCAATAAAAATAGTAGGAGCTTCAGAGTAGTAACTAAACAATATTCCATTAAAAATACCAATTAGCACTCCAAAAGCAATTGTATAGCGGTCAAAAATCATTTTTTTACCAATTACTACCATTTTCTGCACACTGAATGGGGTGGCGTTCGCTGTTTTTGTTTCTGGTAGTCGTTTTAAACTCCAGAACAGCAATATCATTCCCATAACTACTAAAAATAAAAAAACCACGCGAAAGCCGTAATATTGTCCGATAAATCCACCAATTAATGGCCCAATTGCCGGTGAAAATGCCAAAGCGGCTGAGATTTTTGCAAATAAATGGTGGCGATCATTACCGTGGTAGTTGTCACGCAAAATGGTCTGTGTTGTAACAGAACCCGTACTTGCGCCAAATGCTTGAACAAAGCGTCCGATAAAAAGCATTGTAATATTATTTGAAAAAAGGCAGACGAAGCAACCAAGAATATAGATAAATATCCCAAAGTTCATTGCTTTTCGTCGACCTAAAAAATCGGAACTAACGCCCCAAAAGAAGACACCAACTGCAAAAGCAAGAAAGTAGATGCTTAAAGTCATTTGAGCCAAATTTAATGAGACGCCGTAGCTCGTAGCAATCTCCGTTAAAGAAGGCGTATAAATAGTTTCGCTAATTTGTGGAAACCCCACAAGGCACACAAGTAATGCTAAATTTATTTTCTTTGTTTCGATGTTTTTTTCCATAAAATTCTCTCCTGAATAAGTTATTTATCTGGGAAAAAAACATCTTTCACAGGGAAATGGTGGGACCATGATTTTAATACGCTCGTAAAAAAGCATGCAGTCACCCCTTTCTATTTTAAACGGAGAAGGTTCCGTTTTTTCGTTAAAGTTTATTGTAGTATAAATGGGTGGAAAGATAAAGTGTTGGTGGACGATTGAATAAATATACACTGATATTTACTTGAATTCAGCATTTAAGTGAACAAGTTCAAATATATGTGGTTAAGTTAAGCTGGTATATGAAACTTTTGTGACTATCAAGCTTGAGGCTGAATAGAAACATGTATAATGAGCTGTCTAGCGCTTTTTTATTCTGAAAATGGAGTTTTTGTAACACGATATGTGTAGAAAATGCACTAAGACACTATAACTTTAGCCATTTAGGATAAGAATGGAGTCGTTCATTACATTTTGGTTATACATTACTTTTTTGTGTTACATTGGGAATAGTTGGAATATTATAAAAGTAAAAATTTGGAGGTTTCATAGGGAAGGATATATTCTAACCTGTTTATTTGGTTATGCAATATAACTATTAATTGGAAAGAGGGGGAGAATACAATGAAGAGAAAAGTATGTGTTTTAGCGATAGCATTGCTTACAGTGTTATCACCGATGGGCGCCTTAGCTGCTCAAAATCTAAATGAAGGAGAGACTAGCTTAGATTCACTAATGAGCGCAAATAAAACAGGTGAAAAAGTGATTTTTTCTGAGACCACAACAGGAAAAAAACCTCTATTAAAAGCAGCGCAATCAGCTGGAGGCGGTACTTTCTGGGTTACATGGGGACAAGATAGACATTATTCAAATTATCAGCATTATAAAAAAATGCATAGATCAAGTGCCTCTAATTTCAGGACGACAGTAAGAAGTAGGTGGGAACCAAAGAGCAATCTAGCAAGTGTTTGGATTAAATCATCGCTATGGGGTAATAAAGCTAATTGGGCTACAAAATAATTACTATAAAGCTAAGAAATTATTATGTTTCTTAGCTTTATAGTTAAACTAAGGATGATTTAATGAAAAAACTTCTTTCCATTATCATATTAGTAACACTTGTCATTGGTAATATAATGTTTTTTACTTTTATTAGTAATACTTTGTCGCGTGATTTTCTTTTTAAAGACCAGACAGAAGTGCAGTTTAAATATAAAGATGACTTTCAGGTTTTAGAAGTTAATAATTCTATAAAGCAATTTTCAGAAGCGAACAATATTAACATAGCGCAGTATACATTTTTAGATGAACGCGATTTGAATATTTATGCCTCTAATCCCCAGTATTCACCAAATATAAAGCTTAAAAAAGGAGATTATCCCGATAAAAATCGGTTTTTGGTGAATCGGGAAAGTGGCGATGAAAAACAATCGGGTGTGATTTATCATCCTTCTAAGTATTGGTCTTTAAAGGTTTATGACTTTGGACAGATTAAAAATGTGAGTCTAAGTGATACTTTTTATGTAAGCGGCTTAGATAACCAGGATACGTATCAGGCTTTTTTAAAGGAATTTGAACAGTACGGGGAAATAACTACGAAAAGTGTTGATGTGAGCTGGTGGAAATATATTAATATCCCGTTACTTATGACTTTGCTTTTGTGTTTTGCTATTTTGTTTGTTTTTACATATTACTATTTAAGATACTCTAAACAACGGTTATTAGTTAATCGTATATGGGGGAATTCTGAATTAGTTACATTAATGTCTTTGTTCAATAAAACTATAATATTTACTTTGTTTAGTGTGTTAGCAATTCTGATAACTTTTGTTAGTATTGTTTTAGCAAATGGGCTAGCCACGTACTTAGTGGAGATAGTGTGGAAGTTGCTTTTATTTAATGTACTTTTATTTATTTTTATTCTGTTTCCAATGTATTTCTTTGGATTACTTAGAATAAAGAAAATTGATCAAGCAAAATCAGACCAGCGTATGCAATCATCAAGACAGCATTTGGCAATCAATCTAGTTATTAAATTTGTGCTGCTCTGCTTATTTATAGGTACTTTTATTGCTTCTTATCAATCACTTCAGACATTAAATACAAGACTAGCTAATATTGATGTATGGGAAGCTACAAAGGACATTTTTAAAGTAAAAGTAGGGGTTTTACCTGAGGGGATTCAAGATAACTTAAAAGCTGATAAAGAGCTAAACAACAATTTAAGTGCTTTTTATGAAGAAGGTACATCTAAGAAAGAGATGTTTTTAATGTATTCGAATAATTTTCAGCGAAGTGAAACTAATACTTTTTTCTATGAAACTTATTTGAAAAAGGACTCTGAAATAAACTCACCTGAGGGTAATAGCGTAGAAATTGATTTTAATTACTTAAAATTAAATCCGATTAAAAGTATAAAAGGTCAGAACGTGGAAAAAGAAGCGATAATCAGTGATAAAGTTTTGAATATTATTGTTCCTAATAGTAAGAAGGGACTAGAGAAAGATATAAAAAACACTTTTCTCGATTACTTCTATTTTCAAAAAGTAGAAGTGGCGAATATTTATAACAAAGCTTTAGACCTGCCTGCTGTGGCGCTAAGTAAGGAAGACTTAAGTGTTAA
Source organism: Listeria sp. LM90SB2 (assembly GCF_028867355.1). Taxonomy (NCBI): domain Bacteria; kingdom Bacillati; phylum Bacillota; class Bacilli; order Caryophanales; family Listeriaceae; genus Listeria; species Listeria sp. LM90SB2. The sequence goes on along the minus strand of NZ_CP046449.1, from coordinate 2,833,962 downwards.
TATTATTTATGCAGAAAATAATCAAGATTATTTTTCCTATGATAGTAATACTGGGGATTTTAGGACTGGAAATATCACGGATCCAATTGCGATTGTATATACGGGAAATATTGACTCATCTAGTATTGGCGCTCATGTAACTTCTTCTGTATATTTTATTGATAAATCGAATGGTGACGCTTTTAACGCTATCTTACCACTTATTAGTAATTCAAATGCAAGAGAAATTACCCATGTAAGGAGTGTTTATCAAGAAGTTTCAAGCGAAATAACTACTTTGAAATGGCAAATATATCAGCAATTGATAGGTACGATTATCTTAGCCCTATGCTTATGCTCTTTTATGGTACTTCTTGTACTGTCCTATTACGGGGAGAACTTATATAAGCAACTAATTTATCATGTATTTGGCTATTCGTTTTGGAAAAGTAGTAAATGGTTTAGTATAAGCAATTTGTTTGTGAGTGTTTTTTCTGGAATCCTCATTTTTATTCTTAGCAAAGAACCGGTTGCCCTATATTTTAGCGTTGTTATTCTCATAATAGAACTATGTGCCATTTATTTCATAAAGGAAAAAGCGATTTATAAAGATTTTAAAGCCATACTTAAAGGTGAAAAATATGATTGAATTAGTTAATGTCAGTAAAAAGATACAAGATAAATTGATTTTGGAAAAAGTCTCTCTTTCTATTGGAGCTGGTGAATTTATTGCAGTCGTCGGCGAGAGTGGTAGTGGGAAGACCACGCTGCTAAATGTTATCGGACACCTAGATTCAAAAGATAGTGGGCAAGTTATTATTAACGAGATGGAATATCAGCCGAAAAAAGAGGTTATGACTCTAAAAAAAGAGGTGTTAGGTTTTATATTCCAAAATTATCTATTGATGGAAAATGAAACAGTGTTAGAAAACTTATCCATTACAGGTGGGAAAAATCGCAAGCTGATGATAGAGCATTTAGAAGAAGTAGGAATGGATGAAAGCTATTTAGCAAAAAAAGTATACCAATTAAGCGGTGGAGAAAAACAACGGATTGCTATTGTGCGAATTTTACTCAAACCATTTCAGTTATTACTTGCGGACGAACCAACAGGCAACTTGGATGATAAAAACAAACACAAAATCATTGAATTATTTTTAGCATTGAAAAAACAAGGTAAAACAATCATTTGTGTCACACATGACCCAGAAATATCTGCAAAAGCAGATCGAATCATTTACATTGAAGGAGGCGAAATAAGATGAAAATTATCGGTATTTCTTTAGTAAATAGTCTTTTAATACTCTTAGTGGTGCTTATTCATAAAATTTTCTTTAGGGTATTATTGCTTGGATATGAAAACTTGGTTATCTATTGGGGCTCCTTTGTTTTAATCTATTTCATTTTAAATTTAATTACAAATAAGATACTGTTACCTAGGGGAGGAATAATCGAAAATAGTTAAGGGTAGAATGGTTTTAACAAAACCCATTGACAGCGATTTCATATGGTGGTACTATATCCATGAGGCTTGTTACCGGTAATGCGGGCAATACCAGATATTAGTTTTTTTGGCTGATATGTGTGGTATTGCTCTTTTTATTTTGCTTCAAATAGGTGGTGATTTGTTTGAGAATTGAGAGGATTTTAAATAATAATATTGTAAGTGCGATTGACGAGGATGCGCAGGAATTGCTGATTTTGGGAAAGGGGCTTGGCTTTAATTCTAAAGTTGGCGATCCAATTAATGAATCGAAAATCGAAAAAGTTTTTGAGTTGAAAGATGACACAATGGATAAGTTTAAAATGATTGTAAATGAAATTCCAATACAATTTTTAGAAGTAACTGACGATATTGTGAAGCTTTTCAAAATGAAAACGACGAAAGATATTAGTGATGTCATCTATATTTCTCTTTCGGATCATCTGTACTTTGCCACGCAACGTTTGCAAGAAAACGTGGTTATCGAAAATCCGCTCTCGTGGGAAGTGAAACGCTTTTATCAGGAAGAATACGCAGTGGCCAAAGAGGCTGCGAAAATGGTGGAAAGTAAGCTTGAAATAGAGCTTCCTGATGCAGAAATTTCTAATATAGCGCTACATTTTGTTAATGCGGAAGTAGATAGTGATATGAACGACGTCACACACATTATGCAGTTAATTCAAGAAATTATTTCTATTATTAAATATCATTTTAACATTGAATTTGATGAAGAAAGTACGAATTATTATCGTTTTATGACCCATCTGAAGTTTTTCTGTCAACGCGTAATTATTGGCGAGACAATTGACGAAATGGATGAATTTCTTTATCAAACAGTGAAGAAAAGTAGAGGCGCTATTTTCGAATGTATTGATAAAATTGGTGTGTTTTTGGAAAAGAATTATCAATTTACGATGAGTCATTCGGAACAGTTTTATCTGGCGCTTCATATTGAACGGCTTTTAAAAAGAAAAAATAACTAATAGGCTTGTTACCGCGATTTGCGGGCAATACCTGGATGATTGTATGCTTTTTTAGGTGCATTTCATTCAGGTTTTTCTATTATATTTAGGAGGATTAGCATGGACTACAATCAATTAGCAAAAGAAATTTTACAGGCAGTCGGTGGGAAAAATAATGTGAATGAAGTTTATCATTGCATTACCAGACTACGGTTTCAATTAAAAGATCAATCGAAAGTAAATGAAAAACAATTAAAAGATTTGGATAAAGTGATGGGGACGAATGTTGCGGGGAATCAATTCCAAGTAATTATCGGAAATGACGTGCCTAAAGTGTTTGACGCATTAGTGACAGAAAATCCTGCTTGGAAAAACAAAGAAACGACAAATAAAACGACACGGCAAAAAGGAATAAAAGGATTTTTCTCGAATATCTTTGATGCACTTTCGGGCGTGTTTGCACCAATTCTTCCTGCGATTGCGGGAGCTGGTTTAATCAAAGGTTTCATGGCATTATTTGTTTCACTTGGTTGGTTAGCAACAGATACAGAAACTTACCGTATCTTGTTAGCTATCGGTGACGGGGTATTTTACTTCTTGCCAATTTTAGTTGCTGTAAGTGCCGCGCGTTACTTTAAAGCGAATATGTTTGTCGCGCTTGGAATTGGAGCGGCGCTACTTTATCCGGATTTAACGGCTTTACTTAGTGCGGGGACAACGCCACACTTTATCGGGTTACCAGTAACTCCAGTGACGTATGCTTACTCTGTTATTCCGATTTTACTTGCAATTTGGATTATGTCGTATGTGGAAAAATGGGTGGACCGGATTATTCCAACCTCGTTAAAACTGTTGTTTGTCCCATTAATTACAATGTTTATTGTTGTTCCTTTGACGCTTGTTGTTATTGGGCCACTAGGTACATTTGTTGGAGACGGTGTATCTGGCGGAATTAACTGGTTATTAAATAATGGTGGAGTTATTGGCGGTATCTTGATTGGTGGTGCCATGGCCATTATCGTTATGACTGGTATGCACTATGCAATTGTTCCATTTGTTATTAGTAATTTAGCAAAATATGGTTATGATAAATTTTTACCGTTAACTTATATTTCCAATATGAGCCAAGCAGGAGCGACTTTCGGTGTATTTTTCCGGGCAAAAGATAAAAAACTGAAATCATTAGCATTTTCAACTGGTTTAACTGCATTAATGGGTGTCACGGAACCGGCAATGTACGGGATAAATGTGGTATATAAACGTCCTTTCATGGCGTCGTTAATTGGTGGGGCTGCTGGTGGCGGCTTTGCAATGATGTTTGGTGTAAAAGCGTATGTCTTAACTGGTAACGGTGGTATTCCAGGACTTCCAGGTCTTGTCGGAGATACTTTTGTTTATGCATTAATTGCGATGGCCTTAGCATTTATCGTGGCTTTAATTTTCTCTTATATTTTCGGTATTGATGAGCAAATGGTAGAAGCAACTCCTGTAGCAGAAAAAATAGCAGCTGGGACAGAAGTTTTGCAAGCTCCAGTTACTGGTGAATTAGTAAAAATGAGCCAAGTAAATGATACTACTTTTGCAGATGAAATTATGGGTAAAAGTATTGCGATTAAGCCAAATGAAGGTAAACTTTATGCTCCAGCTAACGGCACAATCATTTCGCTTTTCAAAACAAAACATGCGATTGCTATGCAGTCAGATAATGGCGCTGAAATATTATTACATGTAGGCATTGATACAGTGAAGCTTGATGGTAATTACTTCACGGCACATGTTGCGACGGGTGATGTAGTGGAACAAGGAGATTTATTAGTAACGTTTGATATGGAAAAAATTGCAGAAAAATATGATACAACAACGATGATGGTAATTACAAATACTAATGAATATGCTTTGGTAGAAGCTAAGGATAGTGGAACGGTAACGAAAGGGAATCAAGTAATGGAATTAAGGAGTGAGCAAAATGAGTAATACGAAGTTTCCAGATGGCTTTATGTGGGGCGGGGCGACCGCGGCTAACCAGTTTGAAGGTGGTTATAATTCAGGCGGAAAAGGGCTTGCCTGTGCGGATTTATTCACTGGTGGAACGCATACAGAGCCAAGAAGAATTACCGCACAATTAGAAGAATCCACTTTTTATCCAAGTCATGAAGCAGTGGACTTTTATCATCATTATAAAGAGGATATTAAGTTAATGGCAGAAGCTGGATTTAAAGTGTTCCGGATGTCCATAAACTGGACTCGTATTTTCCCGACAGGAAAGGAAGCAGAGCCTAACGAGGAAGGATTACAGTTTTATGAAGATGTTTTTAAGGAGCTGAAAAAATATCAGATTGAACCGTTAGTGACGATTGCTCATTTTGATATTCCGCTAGCATTAACGAATGAGGTGAACGGCTGGGCGTCGCGTGATTTGATTGATTACTATCTTCATTATTGTGAAGTGATTTTTAAACGCTATAAACATTTAGTAAAACACTGGTTGACGTTCAATGAAATAAATACTGCAACAATGGAAATTGGGAATTATTTATCGCTTGGCATTCGTCATGCGGAGGGAGATTTCCTTCATCAAAAAGATGACCCAACAGTGAGATATCAAGCCCTTCATCATCAATTTGTTGCTAGTGCAAAAGCGGTAAAACTAGGCCATAGCATCAACCCAGAATTCATGATTGGCTGCATGATTGCTTATATGCCACGCTACCCGCGTACTTGCGAACCAACTGATGTCTTGTTGGCTAAGCAAACGGAAGCAATGCACAGCCATTTCTGCGGCGACGTTCATGTCAAAGGGTATTATCCTTTTTATGCAAAAACATTCTTTAAAGATAATGGTATTGAGCTTGAATTTGACCCAGAAGATGAACAAGTTTTGCGAGAAGGCACGGTTGATTTTTATACTTTTAGCTATTATTTAACGCTTTGTGCATCCAACGATCCTGCCTATAAAAATTCGGGAAAAAGTGTTATTGGAGGGGCTGAAAATCCTTATTTAAAAACAAATGATTGGGGAATGCAGACAGATCCTGTAGGGCTTCGGATTGCACTGAATGATTTATATACTCGCTATAATATTCCGCTTATGGTAGTTGAAAATGGTTTAGGAGCCTTTGATAAATTGGAAGACGATGGGACGATTAATGATCCGTATCGAATTGATTATTTCAAAGAACATATTCTTCAAATGCATAAAGCAATTCAAGATGGTGTAGATTTGATTGGATTTACTATTTGGGGTTGTATTGACCTAGTGAGCGCATCTACAGGGGAAATGGCCAAACGTTATGGTATTATTTATGTGGATAAATACGATGATGGAACCGGTGATTATTCGCGTAAAAAGAAAGCATCCTATTATTGGTATAAAGATGTGATTAGTTCAAATGGTGAAATTGGATTGAGAGAGTAATATAAAATCCCAGCTACGAAACTAGTAGCTGGGATTTTTTTATTCAAATAAGAAATCTAAAATCTTATCACCAATTTTTTTCTTCTCCCCTTGATAAGGGAAGCAGTGCATGTGCATCGCGGGATTGAAATTAAGCTCGATGATAGCATGCTTATCACGGTCGATTGTTTCACGTGGAACAATTATGTCTACGCCGCAAATTTTGGCGTCAAGTACTTGTGTCGCACGAATAGCTATCTCTTTGAAGTAATCGTCCATCTCTTCAGTATAGTCAATGCTGTCGCCACCTGTGCTGACGTTGGAGTTTTCGCGAAGGTAGATAATCTCTTCTGCTTTAGGTATGCTGTCCCAAGAAAGGTTTTGCATAGAGAGCATGAGCGTTTCTTCTGGACCAGTACGGATTTTTTCAAGTGGTTTCAAATGGTCTGTTCCGCGCAAAGGATCAGTGTTCTTTTCTTCAACCAGCTCGCGCACTGTATGGATTCCGTCGCCGGTTACGTTAGCGGGGACACGTTTTAGTACAGCTTCAACTTTGTCGTTAATAACTAAGAAGCGGAATTCGTCGCCAGGAATGAACTCTTCGATAATAACGGAGCTATCATAGCTAAATGCGATATTTAAAGCTTCTTGGTAATCTTCCAGCGTGAATTTATTTTTAAAAATACTGATACCCCACCCGTAGTTGGTGGATTTTGGTTTAACGACAATTTGTTTATCCTCAAATAGGGAGAAAGCTTCTAGTGCAAGGGCTTGGTCGCTAAAACTGTCGCCAAATGGAACGCGAATATCATGTTCTGCAAGTACAAGTTTAGTAACTACTTTATTTTCCATCATTAAAACGGAAACGTAGTTGTCTTTGGATGTTTTGCTCGCTTGTTTTACATACTCCACATGGTCGCCTTTTTGGAAGCGAAGGAAGTTTTCGGCCCGGTCTAATACATCGACTTTGATGCCGCGCGCGATGGCGTCTTTCCAAATGATTTGGGTGGAAAGCTCCATGTCTTCTGCGCCAATCAATTTGTAGGCTAAAGCTTCGGTTTCTTCCATGTAAGTTTTGGCTTGGTTTAAATGGAAGTCAACGTAGCCTTCTTTTGTTACTTGTTGTTTCACTTGTGCAGCAATCGTTTTTTCAGGGTGTAGCAGACGTTCTTTTTGTTTTTCGATGATTGCTTGGAGTTTGGTGTCTTCTGGTCGCAAGCTTTGGATGAAATCGCTCATCTTATTAAGCTCTAAAAGCCCGGCCTCTACGACAGATATTTCTTCATTATCACAATTTTTAAGGGCAGGTTGCGCGAGACCATTTAGCGCAATATTATTTTCATTTTCATCGGCTAATTGTTGGTTGTTGGAGCATAATTCGCGATCTTCTGAAAGCAAACCTTTAATTAAAAATAGGTGAATAAAAGCAAGCTCGTCTTTAGAAATACCATTCGACTCTAATGGATTCAGATCAATAGAGCGAATTTCTAAATATTCCACGCCGTGCTCCGCTAAACTTTCGACTGTTTGGTCGGTATGCGCATTTTTCAAACGAATCGGGTTGTAAAATTCACGCATACTCTCGATTTTCCCTGCTTCGATATAGTTAGAGATGCTAGAAATATAAGCGTCGAAAGAATTGTAATCAACGTAAAGAGCTTCTTTGTTTTTATAACCAGCATTACTATTTCGAAGAGAAATTCCATCACGAAGCGCGCTACTACCGTCCGGAAGGGATTCATCGTGCTTCGTTTTCGAGAAATCAGCAAGGTAAACCGGACTTGCGCCAGTTAAATAAATAAGCAACCAGCGATTTTTCATAAAGTATTTTGCGACTTTTAAATATAGCCGATTTTTAAAATCTTGCTTTGATTCTTCTGGAAGACTAATTTTGTCATAAAGCCCGTCAATTAAAGCTTCTGGGAATGAGAAGTTATAATGAATGCCAGATAATAATTGGATTTTTTTACCGTAGCCTTTTGCTAAATGTTCGCGGTATTTTCTATCCGGGCTATCAGGCGTTTTATATTCAGCAATTGGAATATCTTCTTCGGCTGGTAAAATGGGTGGATTACTAGACGGCCAAAGTAGTTCGTTTTCTGAGCGCAACGAAACGATATTATGAAGATTTTCAAGCCATTCATATACAGAGTCAATCGAGTCCGTTACCGGGGTAATCATTTCAATCTGACTTTCCGAAAAATCGGTTTTAATATATGGGTTATCCTCTTTTGGACCAAAAATAGCGGGATGTGGCGTAAGAGCCAATTTTCCATCAGAAGTTACGCGAATATTTTCTTTTTCTAAACCAAAATGTCCAGAAAATAAAAGCTTCCGGAGCTTAGGGTCTTCTTTAAAAGAATCAAGCATGGTCATATCAAGTTTTATCATGTTTTCACCTCAGGGGTTTTAAATAAGTTCATATAGGGATATTTTACCGCAATATGTGAAATTAGTATAATGATTGGTTTGTAACTTTTTATAGCGAATTGGTAGAAAATTTTTAAAAATGTAGAAAAAATATTCCGGAGCTTATATAATGAGTGAAAGAGGTGGAATAATGAAAATTCGGAACTTAACTAAAAAGATGGACGATAACTTGGTTTTGAAGGATGTTTCATTTGATTTAAAAGCAGGGGAGATTACTGCATTAATTGGCCGCAATGGCGTTGGGAAAACAACTCTATTTTCAACGATGACGGGAATTTATTTGCCTGATGAGGGCGATGTTTTCTTAGGTGAAGAGAGTATTTTTAAGCACCCGGAAGTGAAGCAACAGCTGTTTTTCTTGGAAGATAATATGAATCATTTTAATACATATAGTGTACAGACGGTTGTTAAGATATATCGACAAATTTATACGACTTTTGATGAGGCTTTTTTTAATGAATTAATGCAGCGATTTGAACTGCCAATGAAGGCTAAGTTAATGTCTTTTTCAAAGGGACGGAAAGCCTTATTTTTTATTATTTTAGCTGTTTCACTTAATGTTCGATTCTTGCTGCTAGATGAACCGATGGATGGGCTAGATATCATTATTAAAAAGCAGATTTTAGCAACGATAAAGGACACGGTGAAAAAACGAGGAACAAGTGTAGTGATTGCGTCTCATCGTTTGGAAGAACTCGAGGCTATTGCGGATCGAGTGATTGTTCTAAAGGGCGCGAGCGTGGAACTGGATTATTATTTAGAAGATATGCGGACCGATGCGGTGAAAATACAAGTTGCATTTAAAACGAAAAAAATACCTGATTTTGTGAAAAATAACGCGCAATTATTGTATCGTAATGGGCGGATTTACACGCTTCTAGTGACTGAAAATGCTAGCAGTTTTCTTGCCGAATTGCGCTTAGAAGAACCGGTTTTGCTAGAAGAAATGTCGATCTCGATAGAAGACATTTTCACGGTGCATTTAGCAAATGATAAAATAGATTATTACGAGATTTAAAACAGACAGGAGGGACAAGGCTAATAATGTTTAATCGAGGTTTATGGTACCGAGAATGGCGTAATATGAGATGGATGCTTTTGGGTGTTGTGATACTATTTTTCTTAGGAATTACTTTGGGACTAATGTCAGACGCAGATAGATGGAATAGTCAAAAAGAGTACTACGAATCAAGTGAGTTTTTAAAGCAACAGAAAGAAAATCCTGAATTTAAAACTTCTGATGAGGAAATGAAAGCTAGTTTGACAGTGGCGTATTTAGCGGTTCCAATGTATACAAATTTTGTTCAAGATGAGTTTGTAGATTACATGCCATTTATGTTTTATTTTCAAGTAGAAATGTTTTTTACATTGATTAAGGTGAGTGTTTTTATTTTAGGGGTTTTGGCAGTTATTTTTGAGCGCTACACAAGAGCGAATCGTTTTACGGCATCATTACCATATAAACGGACGCACATAGTTGGGGTTAAAATGATGATGGGAATAGCGACCATTGGGCTGAGTTATCTTATCTCGATGGGAATTGGGTTGACATACTTCATGTCGCATGTTCCAAAAGAATATATTCAATTAGATGCACCAAAATTTTGGGTGGATATAGTTGGTGGATTATTTACTTATTTACTTATATTTTTAGTAGCTATTTTAATTGGTTTATTGATAGGTTCGCCTATTGCTGCGGCTTTTGTGGCATTTGGTGTGATGTTACTGCCGAGCGTGTTAAATCCTACTTTAGATAACATGTATAACTTTATTTGGCCGCATGGCGGAGATAAAGGGATGTCTAAACTGCTACGATTTGAGGATTATGTGAACATATTTTCTCCGTTTTCGTTTGAGTCCGCCTCGTTTGGGGCTGTGATTTTTAGCGTAATATTAAGTGTACTCATGGTTGTTGCTATTTTAATCTTATATAAGAAGCAGCATATTGAACGAAGTGGTTATTTATTTGCATTTTCTTGGGTTAAATGGCCGTTTTTAGTGTTGTTTTCGTTATTTGTTGGGATGACTGCAGCTAATTTGGCAGTAACAGATACAGAGCTTGGTTTCGTTGGCTATTTAGCTTGGGGAATTGGCGCGACGATTGGTAGTTTTATTTTAGCACTCTACATTTTAAACAAAATGCGCGGGCTTTTTCAATTGTCTAAAACGAATTAAAAAAATAGCTTTTTTATAGCAGGTAAGTCCGGTATAATAGAGGATAGAATGAGCGAGGGAGGATTTAGCATTGACGACAGAAACAGAAACGATTAAACCGCAGTTAGCTGAATTGAAAGCTAATTTAACGAAGCGGAACTTGCAATATGTGATGGAAGTAGAAAAACATTTGCGAGAAACTCATTACAGCGCAGAACAACAAGAGATTATTGTTTATGAAATGAGCGAAAAGATTTTAGCCGAACAGAAAAAAGGCATAACAGCGAGAAAATTATTTAATTTAACACCAACAGAATATGTTGTTTCTTTAGATGTGAAAGCTGCTACAGTGGAGCAAAATACGGACAAATGGTGGCTAGTACTTGACGGTGGACTCCTTGTACTTGGAGCGATGATGCTGATTTCCGGAATTAGTGCTTATTTCCAAAAAAATGCGCAGACTTTGGGAATTATCGTGTTGTTAATCACTGCAGTTGTCGGTGGTTTCGCAATGCTTATCTTGCGTAAATACGCTTCAAACATGCGTGCAGGCCAAAAAGGTGGAACGATAAAATACTTACTAGTAGCAGTTGGAGTCATTGCAGTGTGGATGTTTGTAATGACGATTGTACAAGTAACTATTCCTCCAAATATCAATGTAGCGTTAAGTCCGATTGTTAACACAGTTGGTGGTGCAATTATTATTGCCCTACGTTTCTATGTGAAGAAAAAGAAAAATATTCCATCCTTATAATAAGATGGACACGGACAGGTGACCTAGATTGCATAATGCGAGTTGGGTCGCCTGTTTTTATTTCCCGGGAAATACTGATACAGATGAGGTGAATAAACTTATGTTTTCGTATGAAGTGATTAGACAATTTACAGAGACAGAGCATCATTTATACCGGTACATAATGGACAATCGGGACAAAGTTATGTTTATGAGAGTGCGCGAGCTTTCGGAAGTGACGCACGTCTCGCCGGCTTCGATTGTTCGATTTACAAGAAAATTAGGCTGTGAAGGCTTTTCGGAATTTAAAGTGAAGCTAAAACAAGAAGCGACTCGTGAGGTAAAGAAAAAAACCGCGGATACAGTGGAAGTTTTAGAGGAATTCTTTGAACGAACAATGAACCGTGATTATGATCATGTGTTAGACGCGGCGGCGGAGATCATCAATGAAGCCGATTTAGTCGTGTTTTTCGGAATTGGGACTTCAGGGATTTTGGCAGAATATGGCAGTCGTTTTTTCTCCAATATGAAGAAGCGGACTTTTTATATTAAAGATCCATTTTATCCTAACCCGGGAGAGCAATTTAAAAATAAAGCAGTGATGATTATTCTTTCTGTGTCAGGCGAGACGGATCAGGTGCTTGAGCAGGCGCAAAATATGCAGCAGTATGGCAGTCGGATTATTAGTATAACCAATACGAGCCACAATACGCTCGCGGGCTTGTCTGATGTTAATATTCCGTATTATGTAACTCAAGAAATGGTTGATAAGACGAATATTACGACGCAAATCCCGGTACTTTTTTTACTGGAAGCGATGGCGAAGAAAAATTATAATCAAGAGCAAGAAGAATAATAAAAAGCGTGTAGGTTTTCATGACCTACACGCTTTTCTTTAGCTTATTTTTTTATATACATGCACGAACTCAGTGACAACTTCTCTTAAAGTTTCGGTTGTGATGAGTAAGTCTTCCGCATGGATTAAAAGTAATTGGATTTCCACTTTTTCACCGGAAGCTTCTTTTTGGATTAGCTTATGATGCTCGTGGTGCCCATTTGCAAGAGTTTCGCTACCTTCTTGTAGTTTTGCTTCTGCTTCCTCGAAATTGCCTTCACGAGCCGCACGAAGCCCTTCTAAGTAACTGCTTCTCGCAGAACCAACTTGGCTAATCATGCCAAAAATTACTGTTTCCATTTCATTCATGTCTATTTTCCTCCTGTAAAAAGTGATACACTGCGCCGAGTAGGCCAGCTTGGTTTTTATGTGTTGCTGTTTCGATAATTGTGTCACGCAGCCCAAAGCTCTCCATATGATGCTTTAGCTCCGTGATAAAAGTAGGGCGACTTGTAATTCCACCACCAATAAAGATATGCGTTGGATCGAACAAGTAAATTAAATTATAAAGCCCCGTACAAATTCCAGTATAAAACTCAGTAATAAGACGTTCTGAGACGGCGTCGTGTCCATCATACTTAGCAAAAATTTCTTCGCCAGTAATCTCTTCCAAAGGGCGCCCAGTAAGTTCCGCGTATTGTCTGCGAAGAACAAGCATTGTGGTAGTCTCATTTAGCGTATATTTGCCAGGACGGAAAGCCCCTGGACGTTCGCTAAACATATAACCAAACTCGCCAGCCCGGAAACGACCACCACGAACTAATGCGCCATTGGAAAAAATTCCGCCGCCAATCCCAGTTCCGATTGTTAGACAAAGAAAATCATCCAAATTTTGTCCTTTACCAAGCCATTTTTCGGCAAGAAGGGCGCAATTGGCGTCATTTTCAATGGCAACAGGAATTCCGGTTTCTGCTTCAAGCCATTCTTTCAAATTAAAGTTATCAAATCTACGGATAGCGCCGCCCATTGTAATAAGTCCGGTTTTTGGGTTCACATAGCCAGGCGCGCTGACTGCAATTCCGGTTACATCCTTATTTTCAGTAAGAAATAATGTCATTTCTGCTAAAATTTGGTCGCCGTCGCTACCGCTGATTTCGGCGGATTTTGTTAGTATAATTTCACCATGCGGCAAAACGACCCCCATTTTAAGGGCCGTTCCACCGATATCAAAAGCTGCAATTTTCATTTTGTCACATCCTATTGTTCCGTTGAGGCTGTTGCATTTTTGTCCATTGCAGCATCACTCGCGGCAATTTTGTTAGATACAAGTACGAATGGTAGATAAATGACTGTCGCGACGGCTAGACAGAGCAAGCCGACCAGAAGCGCGAGCCAGTTTCCTCCTGTACCAAGAAATGGAATCAGTGGTCCTGGAGTTGTCCAAGGCACTTGATAGGCGACAGGTGGAATAAGTTTTGTTGAGATAAAGAAGTAACCAATTAATGTATTGATTGCTGGTGTAATGATGAAAGGAATAACCATAATTGGGTTTAATACGATTGGTAAACCGAAAATAACTGGTTCATTGATGTTGAAAATCCCTGGTGCAAGAGAAAGTTTCGCGATATCTCGGTAGTCTGCACGACGAGAAGCGATAAAGATAGCAATCAGTAAACCTAGAGTCATACCAGATCCGCCGTAGTTTGCAAATCCGTCATTTAGGCCAGCCCATGTTGCTGGGTATGGAGCTCCCCAAGCAGAACCGTGCTGTGCTACGTAAGATAAGTTGTCTAAGTTTGGTTCAGTGAAGATGGTGTCACGAATAGCCGCAACAGTGTTAGGCCCGTGAATACCAAGAACCCAAAGTAAGTTAGAAACAAGCCCGATGATAATTACAGAGAATACGTTAGTTCCCATGTCTTTAAGTGGCGCTTGAATAACTGTGTAAACAAGGTCGTTTAAACCTTCTGGAGCGATTAAAGTGATTAAGTAGTTAATGACAGAGAAAAGAATAGTGATGATGATAACTGGAATTAATACTTTAAAAGAACGAGCAACTGCTGGTGGTACTTGGTCAGGCATTTTGATCATTAAACGAGGGGATCTAGCTAGACGGCTAAATACTTCCCCAGTAATAATCGCTACAATAATAGCAACGAAAAGACCTTGTGCGCCTAAGAATTTGATTGTCATGTAAGATGCATTGTCAACTACTGTGTAAGGTGTATACACGATAAAGAATGCACCTATCGAGGTAAGTCCACAGAGCAAATCATCCTGTTTAAAGAAGATGGCGAGATTCCGTGCGACTAAGAATACGATCAGAATGGCCATAATATTGGTCGAACCTTGCATTACCGGCGAAAATACAGCCTGTGCATCGGCTAAATTAGGGAAAATTTTCCCTAGGAATAAGATTTTTGCAATAAAGCCATCTGGTGATAATACTGCGAAGTTAATCAAAGTGATAATTGAACCAGCCATAATTAATGGGAAAACTAAAATAAATGCATCACGAATTGCTGCAATATGGCGCTGCGAGTTCAATTTATTCGCAACTGGTACTAAAACACGTTCCATGCCGTGTTCAAATTTTGACATTATACTCATTTTAAAACCTCCCTATTTTGAATGAATCTCCCTTAACCAATCTCCGCGAAAGCTTTTTCAAGAACGGCTTTCCCGTTTAACATACCATAATCTTTCATATCGATAACAATAACAGGAATGCGACCCTGTACGAGTTCATCTACTTGCGGTTTTTGGTAACGGACTTGAGGTCCAAGCATCACGATATCCATTTTGTCCACAACGCTGCTAGCTTCTGATACTGGTAATGCTTCGATTTCAATTTCTTCCCCAATAGAGGTTGCGTGCGCTTTCATTTTAGTAACGAGTAAGCTTGTCGACATTCCGGCCGCACATACAAGTAATATTTTTTTCATTAAAATTTCCCTCCCAAAATGGTTGAAGCAGAGAGAACAAGGCTTATTTGCCCTGTTCTTCTACTAAATTAGCTCCGTTTGCTTCGATGGTCTTTTTATACCAGTAAAAACTATCTTTTTTATAGCGTTTTAATTCTTTTTCATCGTTTTCGTCGCGGTCTACATATACGAAACCGTAACGTTTTTGGTAGCCGTTTAACCAGCTTAGTAAATCTGTGAAGCTCCAAGTGCAGTAACCGAGCATCTCTACGCCGTCCGTGATTGCTTCTTGGATTGCTAGAGCATGCGCGCGAATGTATTCAATTCGGTACTCATCATGGATTTTATGGTCTTCCGTCAAGCTATCATACTCACCAAGACCATTTTCTGTAATCATGATTGGTAATTTATAGCGGTTAGTAATTCTACGTAAGCCAATGCGCAAGCCAGTTGGATCAATATCCCAGTCCCAATTCGTTTTCTCTAAGTATGGATTATTGGTGTTTTTGTATAACCCCGGTACACCAGTTTCCTCGGAAGTGCCTTTTTCGCCAGTTGTATTCATTTTCCCAGAACCAACGCCGTCTTTCCCATTAAATGCATGAGTCATTGAGCGGTAATAGTTAACTCCCATGAAATCAGGTTTTCCTTTTTTCAGAAGCTCCGTATCGCCTGGTAAGATTTCCGGTGCAAGACCGTGCTCTTCTAGCCAGTTCCAAGTAGCAGTCGGATATTCACCCCATGTGTAAACATCCATCCAGAAATGGGCATTGAATTCTTCGGAGTTTTCAGAAGCTAATACATTTGCTGGGTTAGCATCGATGGAGTAACTTGGTCCATAAGCAAAACTTGGTCCAATTTTTCCGGATGTACCTAGCTCGCGGAATTTAGCAATTGCAGAAGCATTCGCCAAGTTCGCATTGTGATTTGCCGCAAACATACGCTTGTCGTCAGAAACGCCAGGTGGGTGATACGCTAATTTGTAACCGTGTGAGATAAATACGTTCTGTTCATTAAGTGTTACCCAGTATTTAACTCGGCCGTTAAAGCGTTTGAATAGAAGGGCAGCGTAGTTAGTGAAATCTTCTACGACTTTGCGCGACTCCCATCCACCATATTCGTCTTGAAGCCCTTGCGGAATATCCCAGTGATAAAGTGTAACGACTGGCTCAATTCCATAAGAAAGAAGTTCATCAATCAAATTATCATAGAATTTAAGTCCTGCTTCGTTAACTTCCCCGTTACCATGCGGGATAACGCGACTCCATGCGACAGAGAAACGATATGCTTTTAGGCCCTGTTCAGCCATTAGTGCGACATCTTCTTTATAACGATGGTAATTATCCACCGCTACATCTCCGTTTGTTTCTTTGAATGTTGTTCCAGGAATACGAACAAATTCATCCCATACAGATGGTCCTTTGCCATCCTCATCCCAGGCACCTTCTACTTGGTACGCTGCAGAAGCTGATCCCCATAGAAAATCTTTTGGGAAAGGTTTCAACTTATTATGTTCCATTATGGCACCTCCAAAAATTATGTGCGATTAGTCTGTTTTAGTTTTGCTTGCCTTATTAATGTAAACGGTTTCGACTAATTGGTAAATAGATTTTGGTGCTTTGGGTTCGTGTTTCATATCAATGGTATAAGTTTCTGAGCTGAAACGCTGTGTTTCGTGCATGTGATTGGAAGAACAATTGACATTTGGGGAAGTATCCCTTATTCTATATGTATTAATGAAAAGAGGTGAGATGACATGTTTCTTTCGAATGCACGATCTAATATAGCTAAATTCTTATATATTGTCCGTGCAATTTTTTCCGGTATTGCAGTTACATTGGCGAAGTCTGCCCAAAAAACTGTATAACTAGAAAAAATGAGAGAAGCATGGAGTCACGCAATCGGTTTGTATAGTGCTAAATTAGTATTATACTTATAATTGGCGTCGGGCGCTTGTCTGACGCTTTTTTTGTTGTCTGAAAAATTGTTTCACGTGAAACAATTTGCCATGCTTCCTTGGATAAATGGAGGATAAAATGACAATAGTAGCAATGAATGATGTAGTTAAAAGTTTTACCGGAGATATTATTTTAGAGAAAGTATCACTTCAATTAGAAGAAGGTGAGCGCGTCGGTTTAATTGGTCGTAATGGCGAAGGGAAAAGTACTATTTTGAAGATTTTAAAAGGAACTGAGGGCGTTGATAGCGGGATTGTGACGAGCAAAAAGGGCGCGAAAATTGGGCTTTTAGAGCAATTATCGACGGTGGATCCCAATATAATAGTAGAACAATATTTACGAACTAGTTTTGGTGAGTTAGAGGAGCTGGAAAAAGAATTACGAGCATTAGAAGGAGAAATGGCAACAAATTCCAGCGAAAAATTAATGAACCGCTACGGAGATAAAATGGCTTTATTTGGCGAGCTTGGCGGCTATGAGATGGATGCCAATTTGAATAAAGTGGTGAATGGTCTTGGTATTGGATCGCTACTGTCGCAACGATGGGGAGACTTGAGTGGTGGTGAGAAGACGAAGGTTGCATTAGCGCATTTATTATTACAGAAAACAGATTTATTACTCTTAGATGAACCGACGAACCATTTGGATTTGATGGCGGTAGAATGGTTGACCGCGTTTTTACAACATTATTCGGGAACCGTATTAGTTGTATCTCATGATCGCTACTTTTTAGATGAAGTAGTCGAGAAAATGGTGGAGCTTGAGAACCGCGAATTAATCGTTTATCATACGAATTTTTCTGGATATTTGAAAGAACGAGAAGAACGGCTATTGCGGGAATTCCAAGATTACAAAGACCAACAAAAGAAAATCAAAAAGATGCAGCAAGCCATCAAACGATTGCGCCAGTGGGCAATGCAAGCCAATCCGCCAAACGATGCCATGTTCCGAAGGGCGAAAAACATGGAACGCGCATTAGAACGGATGGAAAAAGTAAAGCGTCCAGTGTTAACGCAAAAACAAATGCAATTACAATTCGATGAAGCTGGTCGAAGTGGACAAGAAGTTGTGGTTATGGAAAACTTAAGCAAGTCATTTAGCGAAAAAGCAATCGTACAAGATGTTTCTTTGCAAATTAGGCAAGGAGAACGAGTAGCGATTATCGGTGAAAACGGCGCCGGCAAATCTACTTTGCTTAAAATAATGGAAGGGAAAGTTGTTCCTGATGTTGGCATGATTAAGGTTGGTGCAAGTGTGAAAATCGCGTCGCTTTCTCAGCAAATGGAAGAGCTGAATGAAAAGCTGACTGTACTGGATGCATTTCGGGATAAGGTTGCTGTGACAGAAGGAGAAGCACGACAAATGCTAGCAGGCTTCATGTTTTATGGAGAGATGGTTTTCCGAAAAGTAGGGAACATTAGCGGCGGAGAACGTATGCGACTTAGGTTAGCGCAATTTATTAATATGCCAGTGAATACGCTGATACTTGATGAGCCGACTAACCATTTAGATATCGCCTCGCGTGAAATTTTAGAAGAAGCAATTCGAGCATTTAGCGGCACAATTATCACTGTATCGCATGATCGCTATTTTATTGATCAGCTATGTTCTAAAGTAATTTGGCTGGAGAATAAACAATTAACCGTTTATGAAGGTAATTACAGTTATGCAACTAGTAAGCGAAGATAATCGACTTGCTGGAAATCACTTTCAAAATAAATTAGAATGAAGAAAAGAGGTGATGGTATGGAGATAACAGTTGTAAAAGGTGATATTACGAAACAAGATGTAGATGTCATTGTAAATGCTGCTAACCCCGGACTTTTAGGTGGCGGCGGAGTGGATGGCGCTATCCATCAAGCGGCGGGTCCAGATTTATTAAAAGAATGTCAAGAGGTTATTAATCGCATTGGGACTTGTCCTGCGGGTGAGGCGGTCATTACGTCTGCCGGCGATTTACAAGCAAGTTACATTATTCATGCTGTAGGTCCGATTTGGAAAGACGGAGAGCATCAAGAAGCGAATAAACTGGCATCTTGTTATTGGAAAGCGCTAGATTTAGCGGCTGGAAAAGAATTAACTTCGATTGCATTTCCTAATATTTCTACGGGTGTGTATGGTTTTCCTAAAAAACTAGCAGCTGAGGTAGCGCTTTATACCGTTCGCAAATGGGCGGAAGAAGAGTATGACACAAGTATTGAAGAAATACGCTTTGTTTGTTTCGATGAAGAAAATTTGAAGTTATACAACAAATTAATAAACAGTGAAGTCGTTTAAGATAACAATCTTAGGCGGCTTTTTCAAATGTTTCACGTGAAACATTTTTTACTATATTTTCTGAATAAAACAACAACGGAAAACCTTCTTGACATAGCTCCAAGCTTCTTGTAACATCATATTCAATAACTAAAAATATACATTGGCTATTTCAGCATGATTATAGAAGACAAGTCGCATGATGTGGATATTTTCCACCATTTTTTCTTTATGAAAATAAGGATAAGATGATGCGTTTTTTCTATATAAAAAAGCGAGTACCAATAAAAAAGGAGTGTTTGCGACCCATGTGGGAAACAAAATTTGCAAAAGAAGGCTTAACATTTGATGATGTTTTACTTGTTCCAGCGAAATCGGACGTATTACCAAATGATGTAGATTTAAGTGTAGAAATGGCTCCATCACTCAAATTAAATGTACCAATTTGGAGTGCCGGAATGGACACAATTACAGAAGCTAAAATGGCAATTGCAATTGCGCGCCAAGGCGGAATCGGTGTTGTTCATAAGAATATGAGTATTGAACAACAAGCAGAAGAAATCGAGAAAGTTAAACGCTCAGAAAGTGGCGTTATTATTGATCCATTTTATCTGACTCCAGATCACCAAGTTTTTGCTGCAGAGCATTTGATGGGTAAATATCGTATCTCAGGTGTTCCAATCGTGAACAACGAGAAAGAGCGCAAACTAGTTGGGATTTTAACTAACCGCGATTTACGTTTTATTTCCGATTATTCTACAGTAATTAAAGATGTTATGACAAAGGAAAACCTAGTGACAGCGCCAGTTGGAACTACGCTAAAACAAGCTGAGCAGATTCTGCAAAAACACCGCATCGAGAAATTGCCACTTGTTGACGAAGCAGGCATTCTAAAAGGGCTTATCACTATTAAAGATATTGAAAAAGTAATTGAATTCCCGAACTCTGCTAAAGACAAGCATGGTAGACTACTTGCCGCAGCAGCTGTTGGAATTACGAATGATACTTTTGTACGTGTAGAGAAATTAATCGAGGCGGGTGTTGATGCGATTGTTATTGATACTGCGCACGGACATTCAGCGGGAGTTATTAATAAAATTTCCGAAATCCGCCAAACTTTCAAAGATGTAGTAATTGTTGCCGGAAACGTTGCAACAGCTGAAGGAGCACGTGCTCTTTTTGAAGTTGGTGTTGATATCGTCAAAGTTGGGATTGGTCCTGGTTCCATCTGTACGACACGTGTTGTTGCAGGTGTTGGGGTTCCTCAAATCACAGCGATTTACGATTGTGCAACTGTTGCACGCGAATTTGGTAAAACAATTATCGCAGACGGCGGCATTAAATACTCCGGTGATATCGTGAAAGCTCTAGCTGCTGGAGGAAATGCGGTTATGCTAGGAAGTATGCTTGCTGGAACAGACGAAAGCCCTGGTGAAACAGAAATTTTCCAAGGTCGTCAATTCAAAACTTACCGTGGTATGGGTAGTTTGGCAGCGATGGAGCACGGTTCAAAAGATCGTTATTTCCAAGCAGATGCGAAAAAATTGGTTCCTGAAGGTATTGAAGGTCGCGTTCCTTACAAAGGCTCCGTTGCTGATATTATCTTCCAATTAGTTGGCGGTATTCGTTCAGGTATGGGTTACACTGGCTCTCCTGATTTAAGACATCTTCGTGAAGAAGCAGCATTCGTTCGTATGACTGGCGCTGGACTCCGTGAAAGCCACCCACATGATATTCAAATTACAAAAGAAGCACCAAACTATAGCATTTCTTAAGGTCGAAAAAGCAGGAATCTCTTCCAAAAGAGGTTTCTGCTTTTTTATTTCTACTATAAAAATAAGAAAGCTGCGAGAAAACACGAATTTCTCCAAAAAGCTTCAATTAAAGTCATAAAACCGCTATACTGTTTCTATAGAGGAGGCGTGAAAAAAGATAATGATAGAGCAAGCAAGAGCTATTTTACAGCAAAACTTTGGTTATCAAGATTTTCGGAATGGACAAGTAGACGTCATTTCGAAACTTTGCGCGGGAGAAGATACGCTAGCAATCATGCCAACGGGTGGCGGGAAGTCACTTTGTTACCAAATCCCAGCACTTCTTTTTGACGGTTTGACCATTGTTGTTTCTCCACTAATTTCACTTATGAAGGATCAGGTAGATGCGCTAGTCTCAGAGGGGATTGCAGCTACTTTTATTAATAGTACACTGACTAATAGAGAAATAGATATTCGACTGGATGCTGCATTTTCAGGTGAGTTAAAGATGCTTTACATTGCTCCAGAACGCATTGAAACGCCAGGTTTTCAGCGTTTAATTGAGCAGGTACCTATTTCATTATTTGCGATAGATGAGGCGCACTGTATTTCGCAGTGGGGTCATGATTTTCGTCCTAGCTACCTGACGCTGTGCGATAGTTTGGATAAAATGACCAGACGTCCGCTCGTTATCGCGCTTACTGCGACAGCGACGCAGGCTGTTTCAGACGATATTTGCCGATTGCTAAAAATAGGAGCAGATTCAGTCGTTAAAACTGGATTTTCCAGAGATAATTTGGCTTTTCAAGTAGTGAAAGGGCAAGATAAAGATAAGTATTTGATTGATTATTTAACAAAAAATGTAACGGAATCCGGAATTATTTATGCTTCGACTCGGAAAGAAGTAGAGCGGCTGCACACTTTCTTGCTAAAAAAAGGTGTTGAATCTGGTATGTATCATGGCGGAATGACCGATTTAGCACGGAAAGACTGGCAAGAGAAGTTTCTATATGATGATATTCGAGTGATTGTGGCGACGAACGCGTTTGGAATGGGAATTAATAAATCTAATGTGCGTTTTGTTATTCATTATAATATTCCGCGCAATATTGAAGCGTACTATCAAGAGGCGGGTCGTGCTGGGCGAGACGGGGTTCCAAGTGATTGTATCTTGTTGTTTTCCCCGCAAGATAGCCGCATCCAGCAGTTTTTAATTGAACAATCCGAAATGGACGATGAGCGCAAACAAAATGAATTCGCCAAGCTACGCCAAATGACAGGGTATGGTTATACGGAAATTTGTTTACAGAAATACATCGTGCAGTATTTTGGAGACGACGAGGAAAACTGCGAGAAATGTAGTAATTGCTTAGATACAAGGGAAGCCACGGACGTTACAATTTTAGCGCAACAAGTTTTTTCTTGTATAAAAAGAATGGGTGAGCGTTTTGGGAAAGTATTAATTGCCAAGGTTTTGACAGGTTCTGCTGATCAGAAAGTGAAAGATTGGCGCTTTGACGAACTCAGTACTTATGGATTGATGAAAGATGCTTCCCAAAAAGATGTGTTACAACTAATTGATTACCTTACAGCAGAAAAATATTTACAACCAACTGATAGCCAATTTCCTTCCTTAAAACTGACGGATAGAGCCGTTTCGGTTTTACGAGGTGAGCTAAAAGTGGAAAGAAAACAAGCGAAACGGGCTGAAAAAGTTAAAATAGATGTAAATAGTGACCTTTTCGAGAAGTTGCGGGAAGTGCGGCGGGAACTGGCAGCAAAACACAAGGTGCCGCCATATATCATTTTTTCAGATGAAACGTTACGTGAAATGTGTGCATATATGCCGCAAACGGAAGATGCACTGCTTGAAGTCAAAGGCATTGGTGCGATGAAACGCGATAAATACGGTGCAGAATTCTTGGCTGTACTGCAACAAGAGGCATCGAAATAAAATAGAAGAGAGGGTTTTGACAGATGACAAAAACATTAGTACTGGCAGAGAAACCGTCTGTCGGTAAAGATATCGGCCGGGTACTCGGGGCTAAACAAGGTAAGAACGGCTATTTAGAAGGTGGAAAATATGTAGTAACTTGGGCGCTTGGACACCTTGTAACACTAGCTGACCCTGAGCGCTACGATTCGAAGTATAAAAACTGGAATATGGAAGATTTACCAATGCTTCCAGAGAAAATGAAGCTAGAACCAATCAAGCAAACGAGAAAGCAATATGAAACGGTTAAGAAGTTAATGAACCGTACAGATATAACCACGATCGTTATTGCAACAGATGCAGGTAGAGAAGGAGAACTTGTAGCTCGCTGGATTATTGATTATGCGAAAATCAAGAAGCCTCTAAAAAGACTATGGATCTCCTCTGTAACGGATAAAGCGATACGTGAAGGCTTCGAACACTTAAAACCAGGGAAAGCTTATGAAAATCTGTATCACTCTGCAGTCGCTCGTTCTGAAGCTGACTGGGTGGTAGGAATCAATGCTACGCGTGCGTTGACAACGAAATATAACGCACAACTTTCCTGTGGCCGAGTGCAAACGCCAACCCTTGCAATGATTCAACATCGTGAGGAAGAAATTCGTAATTTTAAACCACGTGAGTACTATGGAATTACCGCGCTAACCGAACAAGAAAGTTTCACGTGGAACAATGGGCAAACTTTTGATAAAGCTTTAGCAGAAAAACTAGTAAAGTCTTTACAAGGGGAAAATGCGGTAATCACAGACGTTTCTATGAAAGAAAAGAAAAATTTCTCACCAGGTTTATATGATTTAACCGAATTACAACGCGATGCGAATAATAGATATGATTTTTCGGCGAAAGAAACGCTGAATATTATGCAAACATTATACGAGCGCCACAAAGTACTAACGTATCCACGAACAGATTCGCGCTTTATTTCAACAGACATTGTCCCAACACTAAAAGAACGTTTAGCGGCCTGCGGGGTGGGTGAAAATGCAAAAGCTGCTCGTCAAATCAGCGGAAAACCAATCAAAGCGAACAAATCATTTGTAGATAACAGCAAAGTGAGCGACCATCACGCAATTATTCCGACCGAGCAACCTGTTTCCCTCGGAGATTTAAGCGATAAAGAACGGAAAATTTATGACCTTGTCGTCAAACGCTTTTTAGCAGTGCTTTCAGACCCATATATTTATGAAGAAACCTCTGTTAAAGCTAAAATCGGCCAAGAAGAATTCACTTTAAAAGGTAAAGTTGTCAAATCCCTTGGTTGGAAAAGTATTTACGGAGAGTCGCGCGAACCAGATCAATTAACTAAAATGAAAAAAGGCGACACTATCCCAGTTAAACGAATCAATTTAGAGACGGGGAAAACAAAACCACCAGCGAGATTTAACGAGGCAACTTTACTTTCAGCTATGGAAAACCCATCTAAGTACATGGAAACAACGAACAAGGCGCTCGCCAAAACACTGGGTGAGACAGGTGGACTTGGAACAGTTGCAACTCGTGCAGACATCATTGAAAAACTTTTCAATAGCTTCTCCTTAGAAAAACAAGGCAAGGACATTCATATTACTTCCAAAGGACGCCAATTGCTAGAATTAGTGCCCGAAGATCTGAAATCCCCAGAACTAACGGCGCGTTGGGAACAAAAATTATCTAAAATCGCAAAAGGCGAACTAGATTATCGTAAATTCACTGAAGAAATGCGTAACTATGCGAAAAAAGCAGTAACTGAAATTAAACAAAACGATAAAAAATTCCGTCACGATAACATTACTTCACAAAAATGCCCAGACTGCGGTAAGCCGATGCTAAAAGTGAAAGGCAAACGTGGTACGATGCTAGTTTGTCAGGACCGTGAATGCGGTCATCGTGAATCTGTTTCAAGAACGACGAATGCTCGTTGCCCTAATTGTCATAAACGAATGGAAATGCGCGGCGAAGGTGATAAACAAATTTTTGTATGTGTTTGTGGACACCGGGAGAAACTATCTGCCTTCCAACAACGTCGTGACAAACAGAAAAATAAAAATGTATCCAAAACAGATGTAGCTAAATTCATGAAAAAACAAAACAAGCAAGAAGATGGGCCGTTTAACAATCCTATGGCAGAAGCGCTTGCCAAATTAAAGCTAGATAAATAAGAATGGACAAAGCGACCCACTCATATTGAGTGGGTCGCTTTGTTTGACATAGTCTGTCGTATACGAAACAATAAAAGAGAAATCAATACTGAAAAGGAGATGTTTCACGTGAAACATAATCAATTAATTATTGAAACGGATGTCCCAGCTGAAATGCGCGATGGTGTAACGCTTTACGCAGATATATATCGCCCAGCAGACGCGGGGGAATATCCAGTTTTACTTACAAGGTTACCTTATAGTAAATCATACGGGCTTCACTTTATTCGTCCTAATATTTTGGCGGAGCAAGGTTATGTTGTTATTGTTCAAGATGTTCGTGGCAGATATACGTCAGAAGGAGATTTTGTTCCATACATAGCAGAAGTTGACGATGGATATGATACGATTGAGTGGGCTGCGAACCTGCCTTATGCTAACGGAAATGTCGGCATGTTTGGTTTATCTTATTATGGTTATACGCAAATTTTAGCCGCAATTAGCGGGAACAAACATTTGAAAGCCATTGCTCCAATTATGGCTCAAAATAGCATGACAGATGTTTTTAATGACCACGACGGCGCTTTAGAACTTGGAATGTGGGAAACTTGGAATCTAGAGTCCATGCTTCCAAACATGCTAGCCCGTACTTATAAAACGCAAGATGAATTAGAAGAAGCAGTGAACACATTAATGAAAAATCTAGACAATTTAGACGCACTTTATCAATTTAAACCTTATAAAGACTGGCCAGCAATCGGTCAAAATGAAATGCCTTACTTCTCTGAGTTATTAAATTATGAACCAACACATAACCATTGGCAAAAAATCGATGCAAAAAGCAATTATGATAAAATTAATGTACCAGGTCTCCATGTAGCAGGCTGGTATGACTGCTTTTTAGATAAAACAATCGCTAATTTTCAAAATGGTCACTTGCGAGGTCTTGGAGATAAGCTCATCATTGGTCCATGGACGCATGCTAATTTCACTCAGATGATTGGCGACCGTGATTTTGGAATGGCGGGCACTAAATGGGGAGAGGCGAATATGCATGCTAGACATATAGAATGGTTCAATCATTGGTTGAAAAAAGAGCCTTTACCAGCATCAGCGCCTGTTAATTATTTTGTGATGGGGTTAAATGACTGGAAAACAGCTGAAAACTGGCCTCCTCAAAATGCAAATATGACACCATTATATTTTAAAAATGAAAAAGTGAGCGCAGAATTCACACCTCCTACAACATCTTCAGAAGCAAAATTTAGCTATGATCCAGAAAATCCAGTACCATCAAACGGTGGAGGGACCTTACATAAGGCACTAAATGCAGATGGACCTCGTGACCAACAACAAATTGAACTTCGTGAAGACGTTCTTTGCTACTCAACGGAGCCACTAAAAGAAGCAATCGAAGTTACCGGATCAATTCAAGTGAAACTTTGGGCCAAATCAGATGCACCTAACACGGATTTTACAGCGAAATTAGTGGATGTATTTCCAGATGGAACGGCTTTTAACTTAGCAGATGGCATCATCCGGGCGGCCAAGCAACATGGCGACAATGTGCAAAATAATATTAATGAATACACTATCGACCTTTGGGCAACAAGTAATTTATTCCAAAAAGGTCATCAAATCCGCGTTGAAATATCTTCTAGTAATTTTCCGAGATTTGATCCAAACCCAAATACAGGCGATAACTTTATTAATTCCACTGAAAGCCAAATCGCCAACCAGACGATTTATCATAGTCCTGAATTTCCATCACATATTCTTCTGCCAATCGTTCGCTAGAAATTTTGGTTTTTTGGGCGAAAAGTTTTATATACGGCACTACTAAATCATGGTAAAATATGAAAGTATCCGTCAAAAAAATGAAACTTATTCGAAAAGGGAATTTTTATGATAGGTTTCTTTATTAAAATATAGATAAAATGAGTTAATAATTTACTCAAATGAAGGAGAAGTTGCAGTGAAAAACATAATTAAAAAAACAGGGATTGTAATCATGGCAGCATCCCTTGCAGTAAGTGGCTTCTTAGTAAGTCCGAAAGCAGCACAAGCCGCGGAAGCACCAAATGTAAATGCAAACGCAGCAATCGCAATTGAAGAAAGTACAGGTAAAATTTTATATTCAAAAGACGCTGACAAGCTAATGGGCATCGCATCCATGACAAAAATGATGGACGAATACTTACTACTGGAAGCAATTGACAAAGGACAAATTAAATGGGACGACAAAGTAACCATTTCTGAATATGCTTACAAAGTTTCACAAGACACATCACTATCGAACGTACCACTTAGACTTGGCGAAGAATACACTGTACAAGAATTATATGAAGCAATGGCGATTTACTCTGCAAACGGAGCAGCAATTGCTATTTCCGAAAAAATTGCAGGTTCTGAAAAAGAATTTGTCGATGCTATGAATAAAAAAGCGGACGAACTTAATCTAGGCGAGCACCAATTCGTTAACGCTACGGGCCTTAATAACGAAGACTTAAAAGGCGGTCAGCAAGTAGGTGGACCGAAAGACGAAAACAAAATGACAGCTCGCGGCATGGCGAAGTTAGCAAAACACTTAATAAATGATTACCCAGATGTACTTAAAACCGCTAGTACAACTAAGAAAGAGTTCCGAAAAGGTACATCAGACCAAATTGATATGACAAACTGGAACTGGTTATTACCGGGCTTGATTTACGGGCGCAAAGGTGTAGACGGTTTGAAAACAGGAACAACTGATTATGCTGGAATGTGCTTGACTGCAACCGCTGTACAAGATGGAATGCGAGTTATCACAGTCGTACTCCATGCAAATGGTGGAGCGCCTGGCGAGCATACAAGTGCTCGTTTTGATGAAACAAACAAAATGCTCGATTATGCTTTTAATAATTTCAAAGTAAAAGAAGTGCAAAAAGCAGGATCAAAAGTAAAAAATCCTTCTACAATTGCAGTAGATAAAGGAAAAGAAGATACAGTCGGACTAGTTACAAAAGATGCAGTGAAGCTAGTTGTACCGAAGAATGGCAATGAACCTAAGTTAAATACAAAGGTAACTATGAAAGAAAAAACAATAGAAGCACCAGTTAAAAAAGGTACGGAAGTTGGTAAAATGGAAGTATCTCTAAAAGATGGCGACAAGTTAGGCTATGTTGACGGAAAACAAACAGAAACAATTGACGTACTAACTGCTAGCGACGTTGAAAAAGCGAACTGGTTCATGCTCTCCACACAAGCAGTAGGTTCTTTCTTTACAGGCATTGGTAATTACGTTTCTGATGGTGTAAAAGGGTGGTTTAATTAACAGTAGAACAATTGTAGTACCGATATAAATAAAAGAGTCGATTTCCTGAATTAGGAAATCGACTCTTTTATTGGCTAACTTTAGTTCAATGGATTTCTTTCGCGGTATTTAACAAGTTCTAAGAAGTAGCTTTGTCTGCTTCTATGAGCTATCGTATCAAGGATTAATCCACAAATGAAGAACAGCATACCCATTATGATTAAACCAGTTGCAAGTAATGCACTCGGAAATTTTAGTACCAAGCCAATTTGAGCAAACTGAATTATGACTGGCAAACCAACTAGAACTCCTACAAGCACAAACAAAGAGGCTAATAAATTGAAAAATAAAAACGGACGACTATTTTTAAATAATCTTACAATCGTCATAATTACTTTGAAACCATCAGAAAAAGTGTTTAGTTTTGATTCACTACCTTCTGGACGATCACGGTAATCAATTTCAATTTCTTTCACTAAAAAGCGATTTTCCAATGCGTGAATGCTCATCTCAGTTTCAATCTCAAAACCAGGGCTTAAAACTGGCATAGTCTTAACAAAATAACGATCAAAGCCACGGTAGCCTGTCATGATATCTCTCAAATTACTTTTGAAGATACGATTAATTGTATTACGTACTAGTGAGTTACCAAAGTCATGAAAATTTCTTTTATTTTCTTCAGTGTAGGTACCATTACTCAGACGATCACCAATAACCATATTAGCTTCCTTATTGCGAAGCACCTCTAATATTTCATGGCAGTATTCTGCTGGATAGGTATCGTCACCATCGACCATTAAATAGTAATCAGCATCTATATCCGCGAACATAGAACGTACTACATTACCTTTACCTTGGCGCATTTCTTTTCGAACGATAGCACCATGATCTTTCGCTATTTCAAAGGTTTTATCTTTAGAATTATTGTCGTACACATAAATATCCGCATTTGGTAATTCTTTCTTAAAATCATCAATTACCTTACCAATTGTAAGCTCCTCGTTATAACAAGGCAAGAGTACAGCTACTTTCTCATTTAGAATTCCCATTATTCTCTCCTTAAAATTGATTTTCTTTGTAATTTTTTAATTTAGTTGCAAAAAAGACAATAGGCACGGTGAAAATAAAACTATAAGAATATCTAAAGTCTGTTGCTGGCATTGCGATTGCTATAGTAATAAGTGCCATTACTACAGGTGCAAAAATAAGAAGTTTCTTTTTAGGACGTTGGAGGCAGACGGCAGCAATTGCTATTATGAGCAATACTAATGGAATGGCTCCTTTTAATAAATAATTTTGCCACTCATTTGTTGTTTTTGCATAAATGCTATCTGTTATTTTCTTCAGACTTGGAGCTTTAGATATTGAAATAAGTGGATTAGTAGAGTCATCAATCCGTCTCTTATACTCATTGTAGCTAACAGCATCTTTTCCAGTTGCATTTTTGTATTCATTTTGATAGACTTCATATCCTAATTTATTAATCTCTTCTTCCGATAAACCTTCTGGGAAGAATTTGGCGAATGCTCTCACATCATATCTTGTATCTTGAATATTCGCTGAAGTATCAAAGAATACTTTATAATTTTCTGGAGAATAGAATTGCCAAATGACTGCTGTTTGATCTAAATAAGCCCCTACATAAGTACCGAAATTAGCCGTTAAGAGTTTGAACCAATTTTTAATGTATAGTCCAAAATCATCTTCAATGACGGATGAATTGTATTTGGTATCATGCTTAATTGGGTCTACAGTATAAGGGTTGTAATCTTTTTTCCAATTTTCTTCAGGTAATATGGAAGTGAAATACTCTTTTAATTCAGGAGTAAAGTTTCCATCATTGTAAAAAGTAGCCCCAATTTGTTGGGAAGGAATTGCTAGCGCTTGGTTTAATGGATTAGGTTGCGCATTAAGCCCGTTTGTCATAACCAGACCAAATAAAAAATTCAGTCCCAAGGTTCCAACAAGAATACCGGTAATAATAAGACGAAAGTTTTTCATGAAAATAAGCAAGCACAGAAGCGATACGATGATAATCATCATTCCATTGTTTCGTAAATTTATACAAACAAAAGCTACTAAAACAAAAGCGATAAGGTGCCACCAATTTTTCAGCCACATTCCATTAGATTGTACTATTTTTAAAATTAAAACGGTGAAAAGTAATATAAAGGCTGCAAATGGAAAATCTTTCCATGCTGTTGCAGAATAAAACATTGCTGCAGGGTAAATGGCATAGCCGATTGAAATACAAACACCAATCCAAATATGCGCGCCCATTTTTACAAGAGTATAAATAGCAAAGCCAACGATTAATGAAACAACAATTATTTGAGAAAAAATGTAACTCGAAGGTGAGTCGTAAATCGCACTTGTTGTTTCTATCCACAAAGTGTGTAAAAGCGGATGCCACTGACTATATTGGCGAATACCGTGAGCCATTCCCCATTGGTAATAGGAGTCAAATGTCATTTTTGCTGGATAATAGGCTAGAAATGAAATCATCCAGACCACGAATGGAATACTCGTAAATAGTGCGAAAAATGGCCATTTTACTTTGCGATTCGGTCTTGCTTTATATTCCGTTCGCATTTCAAGTAATAAAAGTAAAACAAAGATAGTGATTACAAGAAAAGTTCCTGCTAAAATAATACTATTAAAAACAAAATTCCCGCCATATGGTCCACCATTGAATGATGAAGCCATCCAAAATAAACTAATTATTAGTGAGGTTATCAATGTTGACCATTGAAATTGAAAGTTTTTCTCTTGTCTAAAATAAAGAACCGTTAAAACTACTGCAAATAACAACCAGCTTAAAGTTAGTTTAAAGGTTTCTGAATAATAGCTAATAGAAATTAAACTTAGTAATAGTAGCAAAACCCCAACTATAACTCTTTTTTTATTTAACACTCTTTTTCTCCACTCCCTATATGAGACGTTACTATCCTTTAATATAGCAAAAAAAAGATGCTAGCGCAATTGAAATTTAAAGCGAGCCCTTACTTGAAAAAGATAAGGACTCGCTTTAAATTTACTAGTTAGACAACGTTTTGCCTGCCAGATAAATCACTCTTTGGAAGAGTGATTATTTATTCAATAACAAACTGATTATGATAAAGCTCAGAATAAAATCCTTCCGCCTTCATCAGCTCATCATGGTTACCTTGTTCAATCACTTCACCTTGATGTAGCACGACGATATGGTCGGCATCGAGGATGGTTTTTAAACGGTGGGCAATGACGAAGCTAGTTCGGCCAGAGATTACGTTGTCCATAGCTTTTTGGATGCGGCTTTCGGTTACGGTATCTACATTACTTGTCGCTTCATCTAGAATTAGAAGAGACGGATTTGTAATAATAGTTCTCGCAATACTCATAAGCTGCTTTTGACCAACGCTGAAAATATTGTTTTCATCACTGATTTCTGTTTCATAACCTTTTTCTAGGTTCATAATGAAGTCGTGGATGTTAGCTTGTTTTGCAGCGTTGATTACTTCGTCGTCGCTTGCTTCCGGCTTACCGAAAACAATGTTATCACGAATGGTTCCTGTGAATAGCACGGAATCTTGTAGCACGATACCGACTTGTTTACGAAGGGAATCTAGGCGAATATCGCGGATGTCGATATCATCAAAGAGAATCGCGCCACCATCGACATTATAGAAGCGATTAAGAAGGTTCATAACAGTTGTTTTACCAGAGCCAGTTGGACCGACAAGAGCAACCATTTTACCTTTACTTACATCAATCGAAACGTCTTTTAGAACTGGTTTTGCAGGGTCATAAGCAAAATCTACGTGATCTAGTTTGACACCTTTATTAATACCATCAATTGTTTGTAAGTTTTCGCGTTCTACTTCTTCTTCCTCTGCAAATACTTCACTAACACGGCGCGCACCAGTGATTGCTAGTTGTAGCAAGCTGTACTGGGACGAAATTTGTGTAAGTGGCATATAGAATTGTTGTGAATATTGAACGAACATAACGATTAAACCAAGAGCGGCTGTGCGTTCAAGGTCGCCGTTTAGAGCTAACCATCCACCGAAGAAGATAACAATAGCTGTATTTAATAGGGAAATACCTTGCATCATTGGGAAAAGTAAACCGGAGTAAACTTGACCTTTGTAAGTTGCGTTTTTAACGATATTGTTTTGTTTAACAAAGCCGTCAATTGTTTCTTCTTCTAAGCCATTTGTGATAATAATTTTTTGACCAGAGATTTTTTCGTCAATGTAGCCGTTAAGTACGCCTAGTTCATCTTGTTGAATATCAACGAATTTGCGGGCTTTTCGAATAATCACTGTCGCAATAATAATCGCAAATGGAGCAGATATTAGAGTAACGAAGGCTAGTTCCACGTTTTGTTGGAACATCATGATGATAACACCAATCATTAGCGCGACGTTGGATAGTACTTGGATCAATGCTTGGTTTAGTGTGTTGGAAATATTATCTAAGTCACTAGTGAAACGACTAAGCATTTCGCCATCATTGCGACTATCGAAGAAACGGATTGATAGTTTTTCCATCTTGCGGAAAAGTCCTATACGCATTCTGTTCGTCGATTTACCAGCTACCCCTGTCATAATGATACTTTGGATAAAAGTGGCAGCAGCGAGGAGTACGTAGCAGAGAATCAGCATCCAAATGATATGGATGAAGTCACTCTTGTCATCAACACCCGTTTGCATTAAATTAACAACGTAATCTCCAAGTTCTTGAACGGCGTTACCAATATATTGTGGTGCTTTTACTTGAAGGTATGTCGCAAAAACTACAGCAATTAAAATGACAAAAAGTTGAGGTTTATACCCCCGCAGATAGTGCCAGAAAAAGCGACTAATTTGTTTAAACTCTTTCATTATGCGGTTACCTCCTTGCCTTTTTGAGTGTCGTAAATTTCACGGTAAGTTTCATTTTCTTTTAGAAGTTCTTTATGGGAACCGACGCCAACGAGTTTACCTTTATCTAACACGAGAATTTTATCTGCTTGAATAACAGAAGAGATTTTTTGTGCAATGATGAAAGTCGTTGTGTCGTCTAGCTCTTTATTCAGCGCTTCTTTCACTAATTTCTCGGATTTTGCATCAAGCGCGCTTGTGCTGTCATCGAGGATTAGGACTTTCGGGGAACCGATAACGCCACGTGTAATCGAAAGGCGTTGTTTTTGTCCACCGGAGAAGTTGTTTCCACGTTCGGAAACAGGAGCTTCATAAAGTTTTGCTTGTTTGTCGATAAACTCTTTCGCTTGTGCTATTTTACTTGCGTGTTCCATTTCTTCTGCAGTTGCGTCTTTTTTACCATGACGTAAATTGTCTGCAATTGTTCCGGAAAAAAGAATCGCGCGTTGGAGCACGAAGGAAACAGTGCTGCGAAGCGTTTTTTTGTTGATATCTTTTAGGTTCGTTCCGCCGATAATAACTTCACCTTCCGTTGGGTCGTAAAGTCGGGGGATTAGTTGGGCAAGAGTGGATTTACCAGAACCTGTTGCACCAACAATACCGACCATCTCACCAACACTTGCTTTGAATGAAATATCTTCCAGAGCAGGCGTATCGTCACCGTCGTATTTGAAACTAACGTTACGGAATTCAACTGTACCTTCTAAATCTTGTTCTGGCGCGCTTTCATTGTAAGTAATATCTGGTTCTGTTTCCAGAACTTCGGTAATACGCTTCAAAGAAATAAGCGCACGAGAAGCCATCATCATCAGCATACCACCAATAATAATTGCCATCATAATTTGCATTAAGTAGTTCATGAATGATGCGATAGCTCCGATAACTTCAGGATTATCTGCAGCCATATCGCCTACAAAGAAAATAGAAACAACAATTGCTAAGTTAGAAACGAGCATAAATGCAGGAATCATTACAGAGAAAAGCGTTCCAACGATGATTGTGTGGCGAGTTAATTTGTCACTGACAGTTGTAAAGCGACTGATTTCATTATCTTCTTGCACGAAAGATTTAACTACGCGCATGCCAGCAAGGTTTTCTTTTGCAATAGAATTCACTCGGTCAATTAACTTCTGAATAATGGCAAAATGTTTACCCATAGACCCGAATGTGAATACAACAATCAGAACAACAAGAACAACGAGTACAATAATTACCCACCATAATTCAGGTAAAGTAAACATCGCTAAAATAAAAGCCCCGATGAACATAATCGGAATTCTCGTAAGCGATTGTAGTGAAAGCATCACTAAGTTTTGAACTTGGGTAATGTCGTTTGTTTGTCGAACAACTAGATTACCTGTCGAAAGTTTTTCGATGTTGCTGAATGAAAATGTTTGGATTTTACGGAAACTAGATTCACGAATATCTGCACCGACGCCTTGAGCGACTTTGGCTGAAAGTATTGTGTTTAGGATCCCGGCGATAAGGCCGACTGCGGCAATACCGATTAAAAGTGCGCCGATGGATGAGATTTCATCCATATCATCTTTCATGATGGCGTCTAGGACTTGCTGAAGTAACTTTGGTTGCCATAGTTGTGAGATAACCATGACTACTACAAACAGTGTAGATAGTGTCGCTTGTAGCTTGTATTTTTTTAGATGGTGAAACAATACTTTCATGATTTTCCTCCCTTGGAAAACGGAAATAAAAACGTGCGAACACATATTCTAATATAGATTGTGAAAATTTGCAAGTAATTTTTTCACAAATTATAAATGTGGCGAAAATATGGCGAATTTGACAAATTATTTCATTTTTAAATTGTGAAATTTCTATTCTTTTATTGTTTGATTTCTACTTCTATAAATCCTCTTACGCTATTAATTAACCACACATAGTCCGCTTCTAAAAGGTCTTTTTTTGCTAGTGTTTTCTCGGAAATCTTATTTTTAGCTAATAGTTCTGCTCTCATTGTCCCTGAAAGAAGACCTGAAGTTACTGGTGGCGTGAAAAAACAGCCATTTATACCTAGAACTATATTCCCGTTAATAAATTCTGTCAGTTCACCCCGTTCATTCCAAAGTAGTGTTTCCTCGGTTTGAGTATTTTTTAAGTTTTCATAGACCTTTCGATGAGTCGTTTTATGATAGAGAAATAAATCATTCGAAGGGACTGGTTTATCAGCAAGTTGCGCTGTTATTCGCTTGTTTTTTGTATCAATTCTTGTTAGTTCTAGATCATGTGCGCCATCAGGATGTAATAAAAAGCGCATTTTGTATGTGTCGGTCGTATTTTTTTGCGCAGTTTTGGTCCATAGTTTCTCTGTTTCTTCCCTATTAAAAGGAATACCGAAAAAGTCTGCGCTTGTTTGTAGTCGTTTTAAATGATATTCGGTTCGGAAAAGCTCACCATTTTCAATTCGCAAACATTCAATTAAAGAAAATTTTGTCGTCTTTTCTAAAATAGCTGATTTTGCGTGGATTTCGGAAAATTCGCTAGCGGCTTCCGAATCCCAGACGATACCGCCACCAACACCATAAGTTGCCTTGTTGTCTGCGATAGCAATAGTACGAATCGGTACATTGAAAATCGCATTTCCGTTAGGTTCTAAAAAGCCAATTGCTCCGCAGTAAACACCACGAGGAGAATCTTCTAGTTCTGAAATAATTTCCATTGTTCGTGCTTTAGGCGCACCAGTTATTGAGCCACATGGGAAGAGTGCTTTAAAAACAGCTGTTAAATCAGTCTCAGGAGGTGTTTCTGCTGTAACGGTTGAAGTCATTTGCCAAACAGTTGGGTAAGGTTCTAGCGTCATTAACTTAGGAACCTTGACACTCCCGGGTACAGCAATCATCCCAAGGTCGTTCCGTAGTAAATCGACAATCATCACATTTTCTGCACGGTTTTTAGGATCGTTTTTTAGCCAATCATGTGCTTCTAAGTCCGCTTGCTCCGTTATTCCGCGGCGAATAGTACCTTTCATCGGGCGTGTCGTTAGAAGATTTTCCTTCCATTTAAAAAAGAGCTCGGGTGAAGCCGAGATAATCTCAAAGTCACTGGTTGAAAGTAGGGCGGTGTAATTCGCCTTTCCAATCTGCTGTAACGTTTCATAAGTCGCTTGAGAAGAAAAGCTGTTTGGCACATCACTTTGAAGTCGCACGGTGTAGTTTATTTGGTAAGTATTTCCAGCTGCAATTTCAGCTTTGATTTGCTCTATTTTCTCGGCGTATTCAGGGAAACTAGTATTCATTTTAAAAGAGAGCGGCGAGGAATCTGGTGTTTCGGTAGCTGTATCGTTAAAATTATCGTATACACCAAACCAGACGAGGGGCATGTTTCCGCTCGGTTTTTTTGTTTTTAAATTACTTCGAAAAGCAGGCGCGGCCTCATAACTGACAAAACCGGCGACGTATTTTCCTGATTTTTGGGCTTCTTCGGCTGCTTTCATTATAGGAAGAACTTCTGCTAAATCATGCGTAACTAGTTCATACAGTGGATTTTCAAAAATTTTTGTGTCGCCTTCAAAATCAAATCGTAATAAGCTCATTTAACATTTCTCCCTAATCGTATAAAGTTTTCAAGTATTGCATGTCCGTTTTCAGATAGGATTGCTTCTGGGTGGAACTGGACGCTGTGAATCGGTTTTGATACGTGAGCTAGTCCCATTATAACGCCGTCTTCTGTCAGTGCGGTTACTTTTAAATTAGCGGGAACTGTGGCAGGATCAATAACTAAAGAATGGTAGCGCGTTACTTGGAACTTTGGTGCAAGCTCTGCAAACAACCCTTCCCCAGTATGCGAAATGATACTTGTTTTTCCGTGAACCGGGACTTTTGCCGGCACCACTTTTGCCCCGAAAAAATGAGCAATCATTTGATGACCGAGGCAAATGCCGAGAATAGGAACTTGAATTTTATCTAGTAGAGCTAAACTTACAGGGAAGTCTTCCGGTGAACCTGGCCCTGGTGATAGAACTACCATTTCGGGAACGAGTTGTTGAAATATTTCAAGCGAAAAATTAGTAGCAGAAACAACCTGTACCTCCTCTTGAAGCTCTAAAAAATATTGGTATAAATTATATGTAAATGAATCATTATGGTCGATGATTAAAATCACTTTAAATCCCCCTAGTTAAAACGGTTATACTCTTTTATAGCAAATAGCTAGAGAGATAACAAGCCCGAATGTTTAAAGCCGGGAGCCGAGTGGAAAGGTACACTAAATAACCAAAGGAAGGTGTTTGAGATGAAAAATGAACTAGAAGATAAGATTCTTGCCATTTTGGAACAACATCAAGTGGGTGTATTAACATCCGTACAAGGAGACTATCCTCATGCTAGATATATGACGTTTCTGCACGATGGTTTAACCCTTTACACACCGTCTGGCAAAGAATTACCAAAGACAGAAGAAGTACGTAGAAACCCACATGTATCCGTTTTAATTGGTTACGAAAGCCCAGGGTCTGCGTTTTTAGAAATTAATGGTTTGGCTTCTCTTGAAGAAGATGAATCAATCAAAGAACGCATTTGGGAAAACATTTCTAAAGAATGGTTCCAAGGCGAAGATTCACCGTCCTTTGTCGTTATAAAAATTGTACCTGAACAAATTAGAATATTGAATTCTGATGATGACGGTCCAGACACGCTCGATTTAATCGGTTAAAGATTTGCTTGTAATTTAAGCAGATATGCGATAGAATAACTTTAAATTAATACGAAAAGCGAAGACAAGAAGTAGTAATGAGGCAGAATTTCTAAAGAGAGCCAGTGGGTGGTGTGAACTGGTGAAGTTTCCTTATGAATCCATCTTGGAGTGAGTGGTGGAAAGCATAATTTTGCGAGTAAATCATTCCGGTTGGGTCCGTTAAACCTAAATGAAGCTGGGGATTTTTTGAAGTCCCAATAAGGGTGGCAACGCGGTTAACTCTCGTCCCTTTCCTGTTAATTCGGGAAAGTACGGGAGTTTTTATATGGAAAAAATAAAGGAGGAGTTAGCATGTTAGATGTTAAATTGTTACGTAATAATTTTGATGAAGTAAAGCAGAAATTACAAAATCGCGGGGAAGACCTTGGTGAATTCGAGAAATTTGGTGAGTTAGATAAACGTCGCCGTACGCTAATCGTGGAGACAGAAGCGCTGAAAAGTCAGCGTAATGAAGTGTCTCAAGAAATCGCTAAATTAAAACGCGAAAAACAAGACGCAGATGCTAAAATTGAAGAGATGCGTGTCGTTGGTGATCGTATTAAAACATTAGACATCGAGCTAAGAGAAATCGACGAGAAGTTAGATATGATTTTAATGTCGATTCCAAATATTCCGCATGAGTCTACTCCGGTTGGTGAATCGGAAGACGATAACGTGGAAATTCGCAAGTGGGGCGAAGTACGCGAATTTGATTTTGAACCAAAAGCTCACTGGGACTTAGGAACAGACTTAGATATTCTTGATTTTGAAAATGCTGCGAAAGTAACTGGTAGCCGTTTTGTCTTTTATAAAAAATTAGGTGCAAGACTGGAACGGGCGCTAATTAACTTTATGATGGACTTGCACTCGAATGAACATGGCTATGAAGAAATGTTACCACCGTACATGGTGAACCGTGCGAGCATGACTGGAACTGGTCAATTGCCGAAATTTGAAGAAGATGCTTTCTTAATTGAAGCAGAAGATTATTTCCTTATTCCA
Organism: Listeria sp. LM90SB2; assembly: GCF_028867355.1. Taxonomy (NCBI): domain Bacteria; kingdom Bacillati; phylum Bacillota; class Bacilli; order Caryophanales; family Listeriaceae; genus Listeria; species Listeria sp. LM90SB2. Next base: position 2,795,103 of record NZ_CP046449.1, on the reverse strand, counting down.
ACAGCGGAAGTACCAGTAACAAACTACCACCGCGAAGACATTTTAAAAGCAGAAGATTTACCAAGAAAATATACAGCATTTAGCGCATGTTTCCGTTCTGAAGCGGGATCTGCTGGTCGTGATACGCGCGGCTTAATTCGCCAGCATCAATTTAACAAAGTGGAATTAGTTCAATTTGTTAAACCAGAAGATTCCTACGCGGCGCTTGAAAAATTAACTGGAAACGCAGAAGAAGTATTGCGTCGCCTAGAATTACCATATCGCGTATTAAGCATGTGTACGGCTGATTTAGGCTTCACTGCTGCTAAAAAATATGATTTAGAAGTTTGGATTCCAAGCTATAATTCTTACCGTGAGATTTCTTCTTGCAGTAATTTTGAAAGCTTCCAAGCAAGACGCGCTAACATTCGTTTCCGCCGTGAACCAGGGAGCAAACCGGAATACGTGCATACATTAAATGGTTCCGGGTTAGCACTAGGTCGTACAGTCGCTGCTATTTTGGAAAACTACCAAGATGCAGATGGTTCTGTACGCATTCCGAAAGTATTGCAAGGCTACATGGGCGGTATCGAGAAAATAGAATTACCAAAATAATATGGAAGAAGGAACTGTAATGGCGAACCTTAGCGAATTACCAAACATTGGCAAAGTACTGGAGCAGGATTTAATCAAAGCGGGAATAAAAACTCCCGGCGAGCTAAAAGATGTTGGAAGCAAAGAAGCCTTTTTACGTATTTGGGAAAATGATTCAAGCGTTTGTCTAAGTGAACTATATGCGCTTGAGGGAGCCGTTCAAGGCATCAGGTGGCATGGTTTAGACGAAGCAAAGAAAATCGAACTCAAAAAGTTTCATCAATCCTTATAGAAAAAGCGACGATGCATATTCGCATCGTCGTTTTTTTATTTCCCGGGAAATAGTTATTTTAATTGTTGTTCTGCAAAGGAAGCGTAAAGTGGATGGGAAGCAACTAATTCACTATGTGTGCCACGACCAGTTATTTCCCCGTGTTCAATAAAGAGAATTTGGTCGGCATTGACGATAGTAGAAAGGCGATGAGCGATAACAAAAGTAGTTCGACCTTCCATTAAGTTTGCCAAAGCTTGTTGAACGATTTGCTCGGATTGGCTATCTAAACTAGCTGTAGCCTCATCTAACATAAGGATATTAGGATTACGCAAGAATGCTCGAGCAATGGCAATTCGCTGTCTTTGACCACCTGAGAGCTTCACGCCACGTTCGCCGACTTCGGTTGCCATTTTGTCAGGAAGTTCGGAAATAAAGCCGTCAGCATAAGCTAGTTTTGCTACATTCCATAGCTCATCTTCCGTAATTTCTCGGTCCAAACCATAACAAAGATTATCGCGAATTGTACCAGAAAGCATCGCACTTTCTTGGGAGACATAACCAATTTGTGTTCGCCAGGAATTGATCGAAATCTCGGAAAGGGGAATATCGCCTACTAAAATTTCTCCCGTTTTCGGTTGATAAAAACGCTCTAAAATCGCAAATAAGGTTGATTTACCTCCACCGCTTGGACCAGCGAATGCGATAACTTCTCCGGGTTTTGTATCAAAAGAAACATGTTTTAGAATAGGCTCACCTTCATTATAGGAGAAGGAAATATCAGACGCGCGAATGGTTTTTCCGCTCACATCTACTTTTTTACCAGCGTCGAAATCTTCTTCTGTTTCATTCAAAATATCCGCAATTCGTTCTGTTGCGCCTTTTGCTTTTTGAAGTTGGGCGAAGAATGTTGCGAAAGAAGTGACAGGAACGATAATTTGGAACAGATAGAGCAAAAAGGCGATGAGGGTACCAGTAGTCATCGTTCCAGCTGAAACACGAATCCCACCGTAACCGATGATGCCAACGATAACCCCCATGACAACAAAGAAAATTAGCGGTCCAAGCACAGCAACAACTTTCGCCTCACGAATACCAAAGCCAAATAGGCGATTAATTCCTTGATGGCCAGCTTCGGTTTCTAGTGTTTCCGCATTCGAAGCCTTTACGAGCCTAGCTTCTGATAGCGTTTGGCTAATGGAACCAGTGAAGTCAGCCGTTTCATTTTGAAGACCTTTAGATATTTTAAACATTTTCTGACCAAGTGGTGCAACAACTAGCGCAGTAATCGGAACGGCCACTAAAATAATGAGTGTCATTTTCCAGTCCATGAAGAACAAAATAATAATCGCCCCGACAACAGAAATTATCCCCGTTACAAATTGCGGAAAATGGTCGGCAATCAGCTCCTTCACTACCACTGTATCATTTACCATGCGACTTACCATTTCCCCAGTCTTTGTATTATCAAAGTAAGAAACCGGTAAATGCACAATTTTCTTCCATAAACGTTCGCGAATCGTTGCAACGACTTTCTGACCCATGTAGTTAAGTAAGAAAATCGAGAAGCCATTCGTTATAGCTTGTAAAACAAATGCCAACACAATTAAAGCAATCATTTTTACATCGAGTGAAGCTATTGAAAAGCCATCAATTAAGTTCTTTGTAAAAAGTGGCACAACAAGGCCGGCAACTGTAGTTATCACACTGGCAAATAAAGCGCAGAAAATTATCCAATTCGCAGGTTTTGCGCTAATAAGTAATTGGAAAAATTTTCGCCAACTATATTTTTTCTGATCCATTCATTTCACCCTTCCTGAGTTACCCATCCATAAATTACTTACTTTTTAAGTATAATCAATTTATCTAAAAATAAACCAGTCTAAAGTGGTAGTTATTGAATTATTATCTGACTTTAAATATTTAATAAAAGTAACAAAAAGTTCGAATTTAGGATAAAACACTAACGAAAAACGAGATATAAATTAAGTATTTTATAAAAAGTTGTAATATATTTATCTTTAATTAGGTTTTTAGCTTTTTATGACTGACTGTGAATAGGATTTTGAATACAGCCTTTATGATATAATTACGAAGAGTTTCTTCAATATAATATAGCAAAGGAGAGAATATGCTATTCTTAAAAGAGCTTGAATCCAATCTAACGGTTAGCAAATTAATGGAGTTGTGCTTTGAACATCCAAGTTACAAAGACTACTGCTCGGTTATCAGCACCAAGAAAGGTGAGGTTCTAGAAAGTTTAAGTCCGGCTGGAACAAAAGTATATTTTGTTCTAAGCGGCATATACGGGATGATTGTAGAGGAAGATGCAGAAATGGAAGAAGAAAGCTATAAAGAAAGCATTGTTCGTTTCTTGCAAAAAGGAGATAGTTTTGGACTATATCATCTTTTTTACGATGAATGGAGTCCGCATGTTTCGATGCAGAGCTTAGGTCACGGAGAAGTTATGGAAGTAGATAGCAATTTCTTGTTCTCTATTTTCGACAAAAAAGATGAGAACAACTTTTTTATGATTAAAGTGATGGCAGAAGAATTACGTGAAGCCCATACATTTGCAAAACTAAGCTTCTTGAAAAAGGAAGAACGAATCCGCAAAGCCATTCTCAAATGCGCTCAAACTTTAGGAACGTTTTCTGATAACGGGATATTGCTACCAAGAGAAATCACGCAAGAAGTACTTGCAAGATACACAAATACATCACGAGAATACGTGGCTCATACAGTCATGCATTTAATTAAAGAGGATATAATTAGAAATAGACCAAAGCCTCTCCTAGTGATGGACAAAACTCGATTATAATTTTGTTTCACGTGAAACTTTTTGGAATGCTCAGTGGCATTCTTTTTTTTGTGGAAAAGCACTTCAAAAGCATTATTTAAATTTTTGCGTTATAATGGCTCTGTAATTGAAAGCGCTTGATAGAAAAGGAGGATGTTTTAATGAGATTTTTTATCGATACAGCGAACGTAGAAGAGATTAAAAAGGCTAACAGAATGGGATTCATTGCCGGAGTCACGACAAATCCATCACTTGTTGCAAAAGAAGGTCGCGATTTTAATGAGGTCATTCAAGAAATCACATCCATTGTTGACGGACCGATTAGTGGCGAAGTAGTAAGTTTAGAAGCAGATGAGATGATTGCGGAAGGTCGAGTTATTGCAAAAATCCATCCGAATATGGTTGTAAAGATACCGATGACAGGCGAAGGTTTGGCAGCTGTAAAAGTGTTGACAGAAGAAGGCATTAAAACCAATGTAACACTTGTGTTTTCTGCCACACAGGCCTTGCTTGCAGCACGAGCTGGCGCAACATACGTATCACCGTTTTTAGGTCGATTAGATGATATAGGCGACGATGGCTTAGTTCTAATTCGTGACATTGCGGATATTTTCGAGATTCACGGGATTCCAACAGAAATTATTTCAGCAAGTGTGCGACACCCAATCCACGTTATTGAATGTGCCAAAGCCGGAGCTGACATTGCTACGGTGCCATTTAAAGTGTTCGAACAAATGCTAAAACATCCGTTGACCGACAGTGGGATTGACAAATTTCTTGCAGATTGGGAAGCGGCGAAAAAATAAAAAGGTAGGTTTCTAACTATGAATCAAACATTTGTCGTGAAAAAAGAACATGTTAGTCAATATCCAAATCCCCTTTTTGTGAATAAAAATGAGTCTATTTGGGTGTTTGAAGAAGATACAGAATATCCAGGCTGGATTTTTTGTAAAGTGAAGTCAACCGGAAAAGAAGGCTGGGTTCCTAAACAAATTATTCAATTGAGTAATGATGGAAAGAGTGGAACCGTATCAGAAGACTACTCTGCGCGCGAATTAAATGTTAAACCAGGCGATAAATTAGAAAGTAATCGTGAACTTAATGGTTGGGTTTGGTGCGTAACAGAAGAGAATGAAGCTGGTTGGGTACCACGAGGAAATTTAGAAGCATAAAATGTTCCACGTGAAACATTTTACGCAAATATAGCAAAAAAGCGAAGGGTTTAGTTTTACTTTCGCTTTTTTTGTGGAATAATTAAGGATAACGATAGAAGAATCTAGGTGGGTTTATGGAAAATTGGAAGAAGAATTTGTATGTTGTCTGGGTGGGGTGCTTTCTAACCGGAACCGGATTAAATTTAATCATGCCATTTTTACCATTGTATATTGAAGAATTAGGAGTGCATAATCCGGGTCAAGTAAGCATGTGGTCAGGGATTGCACTCAGTTCGACCTTTTTAGTATCAGCTATTATGTCACCAATTTGGGGTAAACTAGCTGACCAAAAAGGGCGGAGAATTATGCTTTTGCGAGCTGCGCTAGGTATGGCGATAGCGATGATTCTGATGGGACTCGTAAGCAATGTATACCAATTTGTTGGTTTGCGCTTATTAATGGGGATTTTTTCAGGATATATTTCAACAGCAAATGCCCTTATTGCTACACAAGTTCCTCGTCATCGTAGCGGCTGGGCTCTTGGGGCATTATCTACGGCGGCGGTTTCGGGTGTGCTAATTGGCCCGTTAATTGGCGGAGCGTTGTCGGATACATTTGGCGTCAGACCAGTGTTTTACATCACAGGAGCACTTCTTTTAGGTAGCTTTTTCCTCACACTGTTCTTCGTAAAAGAGAAATTTACACCAGTAGAAAAAAAGGAAATGCGGTCAGGGAAAGAAGTTTTCTTATCGCTTAAAAACCCGGGCTTGATTATTTCCTTATTTATTACGACAATGATGATTCAAATTGCGTCCAACTCAGTGAACCCGATTTTGACATTATACGTGCGTGATTTGGCAGGAAATGCGCAAAACATCGCTTTTATTAGTGGGATGATTGCATCTGTTCCAGGGGTTGCGGCGCTTATTGCGGCACCGAGACTTGGGAGATGGGGAGACCGAATTGGTTCGGAGCGAATATTGTTAGGTGCGCTCATAGGTTCAATGTTACTCCAAATTCCAATGGCTTTCGCACAAAACCCATTACAACTAGGGATTTTACGTTTCTTATTAGGGCTTACAGACGGCGCCTTGCTTCCAGCGGTTCAATCATTGCTTACAAAAAATACACCGCGCGAGGTTTCAGGTCGGATTTTTGGTTATAATCAATCGTTTCAATACATTGGGAATGTTATCGGACCGCTTGTTGGGTCAAGTGTTGCCGCCCATTTTGGTTACGGAGATGTCTTCCTCGTAGTTGCAGGCTTTATTTTTATCAATGTACTAATCAGTTTTTATTTCAACCGAAAAATGCACGGAGAGAAGGGAAATCATGCCAACTGAACTAATAAAATTACCAGGAATAGGTAAAAAAATGGTGTTAATGTTAAATGAAATTGGGGTTGAAGAGGTTGCTGATTTAAAAGGGAAGAATCCGCTTGAATTATATGAGGATACTTGCGATAAGCGAGGCGAGAGAATGGATCCGTGTGTACTTTATACGTATCGCTGCGCAGTCTATGTTGCGGAAACGGATGAAGCGGAGCAAGATGTTGATTTGCGAAAATGGTGGAACTGGAAAGATAAACAACATATAAATGAAAGGAATTTAAAGAATGAATAAGTTGAATGAAGCACTCAAAAAAGCTGAACACATCGTTTTTCTAACTGGGGCGGGTGTTTCTGTCCCTTCTGGAATTCCGGATTATCGCTCGAAAAACGGCTTATATGCTGGGATGAGTAGCCCGGAATATATGTTGAGCCATACGTGTCTTGTGCGTGAACCGGAGAAGTTTTATCAATTTGTTACAGAAAACATGTACTATCCGGATGCAGAGCCAAATGCGATTCATACAAAAATGGCTGAAATCGAAGCGGAAAAAGATGTCACGATTATTACGCAAAATATTGATGGTTTGCATGAAAAAGCAGGTTCAAAAAAAGTCGTAAATTTTCACGGTAGTTTATATCATTGTTATTGCCAAAAATGCGGAATGTCTGTTACCGCTGAGGAGTACTTGAAATCGGATATCCATTCGGGTTGTGGTGGCGTCATTCGTCCGGATGTGGTGCTTTATGAAGAAGCGATTCCAGAGAGTGCGATAGACCAATCTCTTGCAGCTATAAGACAAGCGGATTTGATAGTGATAGTAGGGACATCTTTTCGCGTGAGTCCGTTTTGTAATTTAACGGATTATCGAAATAAAAAAGCGCGGATTTTTGCTGTAAATAAAGAACAGATTTCGCTTCCTTATCCATTTGAAATGATGGAAAGTGACGCTGTGAAAGTTTTCGCGGAGATTTGAAACCTTGCAGTAATAGGGGTGGCGTGATAAAATTTTCTTAACCGGCAAATTGTCCGGAATATTTAGAGAAAATGCATGGTCGTTTTCTTGATGAAAATAAGGAGTGGAGAGTTCCATATGAACCCTGACCCCGAGAGTCAGCAGATTATCTTGCAGTTAATTCTTATTGTGGTGTTGACGATGCTCAACGCATTCTTTGCCTCAGCAGAGATGGCCCTTGTATCACTGAACAAAAATCGTGTAAAAAGCCAGGCAGAAACCGGTGATAAAAAAGCGGTTATGCTAGCTAAACTCGTAGATGATCCAAGTAAATTTCTAGCTACTATTCAAGTTGGTATTACGCTTGCGGGATTCTTCTCCAGTGCGTCAGCTGCCACTAGTATTGCGACTAGACTTGAATCTGTTTTTGGAGGAAGTAGTTTTGCGAAAGAGTTATCCATTATCGTCGTAACTATTGTGTTATCATATATCACGTTAGTTTTCGGTGAACTTTATCCAAAACGTTTAGCACTTCAAAAATCAGAAAAAATTGCCCGTGTTTCTGTACGACCAATCATGGCAGTTGGTGTTGTGCTTCGTCCGTTCGTGAAATTCCTGTCTTTTTCAACCGATATTCTTGTGAAATTAACGAGAATGGAGAAAAATACGGATAATGAAAAAATGACGCGAGAGGAAATGCAGCTACTGATTGAAACCGGTCGACGTGACGGTGTAATTGAGGTAGAAGAATTACAAATGCTTCGTGGTGTATTTGAAATGGATAATAAATATGCGCGTGAAGTTATGGTGCCACGAACAGATGCGTTTATGATTGATGCCGAAACAGAGTCGGAAGAACTTTGTGACGCATTATTAAGTGAGAATTTTTCAAGGGTTCCCGTTTTTACAGGCGATCAGGACTCGGTGCTAGGTATTCTGCATATGAAAGATTTTTTTGCGGAAGCGAGAAAGTCAGGTTTTGAAAACATTGATGTGAAGGCGCTCGTTAAAGACGCGTATTTTGCGCAAGAGACGATGTTTATTGACGATCTACTTAAAAATATGCAAAGAACTAGAAATCAAATGGCTATTTTAATGGATGAATACGGTGGTGTTGCTGGTATTGTCACTGTAGAAGATTTATTAGAAGAAATTGTTGGCGAGATTGACGATGAAAATGATGTGTTTTCGGATGAAGTGAAGAAAATTGATGAGACGACATTTATCGTAGAAGGTCGCATGCCGCTTGATGATTTCAATGAAATGTTTCACGTGGAACTTCCATCACGTGGCGTAGATACTGTGGCTGGATTTGTGCTTACTTTAACTGGGACAATTCCAGAAGAAGATGATAAAGTAGTAGTAGAATACGGTACACTTCGATTTACAGTAGAAGAAATGAATGATGCCAGACTGGTTTCGGTTCGTGTCGAAAAAGACATCCAAACAAGCGAACTTGAACAGATGGCTTAATGATAAAAATAGGAGTGCGGTATGAGAAATCTGTCCGCACTTTTTTCTTAGGAATGAGGTTTTTAAAATGCCAAATATTAAAGAAATAGCCAAATTAGCGGGAGTTTCAGTGACGACAGTATCACGTGTGCTCAATAATCATCCGTATGTTGCGGAGGAGAAAAGAGCCCGTGTGCAAGCTGTTATTGATGAATTAGATTATTCTCCTAACCGTAGCGCCATGGATTTAGCGCGTGGGAAAACAAATACGGTTGGCGTGATTATACCTTATAATGATCACCCGTGGTTTGACAAAATTGTAAATGGTATTTTGGAAGTAGCTTTTAAAAACCGTTATTCGGTGACGCTTTTTCCAACAGGATATGATCCGAAAGAAGAAGAAAAGTACTTGATGCGTCTTAAAACGAAACAGGTGGATGGCCTGATTATTACTTCGCGTGCCAATAATTGGGACGTGATTTTGCCGTACCTAGCGTATGGACCGATTATTGCGTGCGAGTATGTGGAATCAAAAGAGGTATCGTGCTCTTATATTGACCGCGTGAAAGCATACCGGGCTGGATTTCAGTTTTTGGAAGATGAAGGTTATAAAAAAGTGGCTTTTACAGCGGGGAGAGCATCGCGTGAAAGTACGAGTACATATGGAAAAATCAATGCTTATGAGCAAGTTTTTGGTTCAGTGGGTGATAATCGGTTTCTAAGTGAATGTTATACGCTTGAAGATGGTTTGAAGGCTGGGGAGCATTTTTTTGCAGAGGGGAAAGACTGGCCTGATGCGATTTATGCGAATGGTGACGAGGTTGCGGCAGGGGTTATGTATCACGTGAAAAAACTCGGCTTGCGTGTTCCGGAAGATGTCGCTATTTTAGGGCAAGAAAATCTCCCAATTGGTAAGGTTTTAGAAATCACAACGCTTGATCATAACCTAAAAAAATTGGGAGAAAATGCTTTTACTATTTTTGAACAAGGTAAATTGCAAAGAATTAAAGTGGAGCATGAATTGATTAGAAGGAAAACAGTTTAAAAAATTATTTGCCAATTAAAGTTAGTTTGGCAATGTTTTCCGCCGTGCGTTCGAGGTTCTTTGTTGTATTTTCGAAAAGAGTGGGTAAATCTGTTATTTCTGGGATGTTTGGGAAAAACGCATCGATACCGTGTTGTTGGGCGATATTGTTTTCGAGTGCAAGGCTACCGACGATTGCTAGGACGAAACAACCTTGTTTTTTAGCTTCTTGAGCAATTTGAACAGGGATTTTCCCCATCATCGATTGCTTGTCCATTCGTCCTTCACCAACAATAACGATATCCGCATCTTTCATTTTATCCTTCATATTAGAAAGTTCCATAACTAGAGCTGAACCGCTTAACACGTCTGCATTTAGGAAAGTCATTAGTCCGGCAGCGATACCACCAGCGGCTCCGGCTCCTTTTTTTGTAGTGATTTTTTGAGATGAAAATTGATCGAGTTTTGCTCCGTAGTTCTGCATGGCGCGCTCTAGTTGAACGAGCATTTCGGGAGTTGCGCCTTTTTGAGCACCGAAAACGAAGGTAGCGCCGTTTTCTCCAAGAAGTGGATTCGTGACGTCGCAGGCTATTTGGAATTGAATGTTTTTCAGCTTTGGATTAAGGTTGCTGGCATCAATGTAGGCTAGTTCTTGCAAATGAATGCCACCGCGCGGAATAGGCTGTTTGTTTTTATCAAGTAGTGCAACGCCCAAAGCTTGGATTAGCCCAGCGCCGCCATCGTTTGTGCCACTTCCACCAAGGCCGATAATGATTTTTTTGACGTTGTGATTCAGTGCCGCCAAAATAAGTTCACCGACGCCTTTAGAGCTCGCGTAAGCTGGATTGCGGTCTACGGCTGGGATTAAATCTAATCCAATCGTGTTAGCGGACTCGATAATTGCAGTTTCTTGGCTAGCGAGAATACCGTAGGAGGCCGTTATTTTGTGACCATTTAGGTTGGTTACTTCTGCTTGAAACAATTCCACCTCGGAAGACTCACTTAAAACAGTAAGAAAACCCTCACCCCCGTCAGAAACAGGGGCAAGGCTAATTTGATCGGCTGGACGTGCTTTAGTCCAGCCTTTTTTTATAGCATTTGCTACTTCAACAGCAGTGGCGCTCTCTTTGAATGAATCAGGTGCGATGACGATTTTCATTGGACCGCCTTCTTAATCCAAACAACCTCATATGCAGTTAATTCAAGTTCACTCGTAACGGGTTGATTGGTTAATAGATTCGTGCCAGAGAAAGCGAGCGTTTTGCGGATATTATGAGAAGTGACGTTGATAATTCCGTAAATACATTCTTCCTCAGATTCCCGTTTTATCGCAAAAACATCTGGTCCTAAATCTAAAATTTCTTGGGTTGCAAATGGTGAAAAAGCGGTGTGGTTTCGTCTGATTTGCACCAATTTTTTCAGTGATGAGAAAATGGTTTGGCGATAAGTGTCTGTTTCAAGTTCATGAACCAATTGATTTTTTTCCAGTTTTTCACGATTGATGCGGCGATTAATACCGGATTCTTCGTAACCAACAAGGTCGTTTTTAGAACCTAGAAGGGAATGATAGTAAATCGCTGGGACGCCTTGAAGTGTTAGCAAAATACTATGGGCAGCGATAATTTTTTTCGTTACGAGTTCTTCGGTTGTGTCTTCGCCCAGGTTTTGCAGGGCTTCACCGTAGTTAATATTAAGTTCGTATACCGACTGCGTGCCATCTGCGTTGTCTTTATAGGAAACTTGGCCACCGTTTTGGACCGCTTTTTGGACGAGAGAATTGATTTCTTCGTCGGAAAGAATTCCGGTCGCAGGGCGCATACCAATTCCGTCATGACTTGCTAAGAAGTTAAAATAAGTCGCTGTGCTAGAAACTTGTGAAATGGATTTCGCCCACTTCGAAAGTTTCGTTGTATCATGGCAAGTGAAGGTATGGAGCACAAGTGGCGGAAGCGGGAACTGATAAACCATATTTGCTTCATTTTCACCATCGCCAAAATAACTAATGTTTTCTTCATGAGGGACGTTTGTTTCTGTGATAATTTGCAGATTTGGATATAGTTCATCAATCAGCAGACGCCAAAGCGTGATGATCTCATGGGTTTCTGGCAGGTGCATACAAGTAGTGCCAGAAGTTTTCCATAAAAATCCAATGGCATCAAGTCGAATGCTTGTCGCTTGTTTGGATGCATAGAAAAGCAGTACATCTGTTAAGGCTACAAGGCAATCGATATTACGGACATTTAAGTCTAACTGATCTTCGCTAAAAGTAGTCCAAAGTTCTTTACCGTTTTCGTATTTGTGGAACAGCGGAGAAGTCCGCGGACGTGTGACGTTTTTATAATCAAATTGGCTGTCCTTCTCGATGAAAAATTGATTGTACGGCGCTTCGTTATCGGAGAATCGCTTAAACCAATCACTTGATTTCGACATATGATTGGCTACGAAATCAAGCATCACTCGGAAGTTCTCAGACATTTTTTGAACGTCATCCCAGTCGCCAAGCTGTTCGTCAATTTGCTTGTAGTCTGTGACAGAGAAGCCATCATCTGACGTACTAGGGAAAATCGGCAGCAAGTGGACATCTGTAATAACATCTTGCGCATATTCTTGTAGGAATTCATTCAATGTTTGTAACGGATGCTTGTTTTTTTCGAAAATGCTGTCGCCATAGGCAATAAGATAGACGTTTTTTTCGGAAATAGTATCAATCGAACCACGCGCATTATTAGAATAGTTTTCGGCGCATGCGAGCATTTTTTCCAAGTATGCGGGTTGGTATGCAGCTTGATAAATTTTTCTTAGTTTTACTTCTATTTGATTAACCAGTTCGGTTTGCATATTATTCTCCTTCCAACAAAATAGTTGCAAATCCTTTTTTAGGAATACAGATAGTGTTTTCTTTTAGTTCTGCGATTTTTTCCTCCGCTAGTGAAACTTCAAAACTGGAAGCGTTGGTTGTCCAGCGAACGGTTTCTTCTTTGTCTGATGGGTTAAATAGGCGGATAATTGTGCCAGTGCCATCCCACGATTTTTTGCAAGTGCTCATGAATACGTTCGGGTTATCTAATTCAAAGATAGAATTTTGAGCTGGTAAACGGTCGATTGGATAATCTACTTCAAAACGTTCTAGGCGCTCTTCAAATGTATTTAGGTTTTGTAAGTGATAGGTTTCTGTATGACCTTCAAAAATGTTAGATTGCGCGTAGAGCGTTTGTTCATTTAGTTTCTCAGGTTGTACGTACACAGCATATTCAAAAATCATTTCTGCGAGCATTTGACCGTCTGGTGTAGGAACGACTTTGTTATTAATACCGGAAGCACGACCTGGACGCCACATGAGATCATCTTTTCCAAGCAAACCATTACTTCTGAAAAGAGTTAATGCGATTTCAGCAGTTTTCGGTAAGATTTCATATTCTTTGATACCGCCAACTAACAAGGCAAGTGTTGCGTCTTCTTCAGAAACAGCGACGATATTTTCCACTGGGAAAATCGGCACAGGTGCTTCCACGAATTTGTCCTCGCGCCAATTTGCAAGGTAAGGGTTTATGACGCTGCGTTTCATGAGGCTATAACCTTGGTCTGCGTAAGAATATTTAGGTTCTGCTACATTTGTTTTAATCAATGCTCTAATGCGGTGGTCTTTTACTTTATTGTCAATAGTATGGCGAACACGGACGAATTCTTCACCGTCAAAAAGTTCGATTTCTGTTAAAATTTCAAATGTTTCTGTACTTGTTTTTTGTGCGCGGGCTTCTAAATCTTTCGGAACTAAAGCAGTATGTTTTAACATCATTTTGCTATATAGATGATTTTTTTCAACGGTTAGTAATTCGCTTGTTTCGATATAGATGGCTTGGTCGCCTTCAAGTGGTGAGAAGTCAAAGGAATCCCCAGCGTCAGCCACATTTTCGAAGCGAATAAGGTCATTTATAATGCTTTGTTGTTCTTTATTTAAAAGATTGATTTTCCCGTTTTCGAATTGAACAATGATTTTTTCATTTTCAATTGTTTGTTTGGAAATGCTGATTAATTGGTCCATTTCTGTAGTAACGGCTTTCACTTGCAATGTTTTGTAACCAAGTGCAGGGATTAGGCCGCTTTTCAAGTAGATTTCTGTACGATAATAATCAGGAACAGCAACTTCTTTTTCGCCTTTTGCAGTTACGATTACCTTCCGTCCACCGTCTAATTTTTCTTGATGTACAACGCTGAAAGTCACTTCCGCATCACCTGAGAACAGTTGGAATGATTTTTCAGGAGTGAATAATGTTAGTTTTGCAGTTCTTTCTTCTGCCACTGGGTTAGTATTGAATAATAGCGCAATATTTTCGTCGCCCATTTCCTGACTAACGGCCTTCGTAATTTGTTTTTTCAAAAGGTTAATTAAGCCATCTGTCATCCGAAGTGCGCTAGTTAGCCGAACTACGATGTCATGGTTTGCGTCATCTGAATTTGAAGCACCAATACCGTTATGAGCGTGGCTATCAAATAATTTTTTCCAAATAATATCTAACCAAGGTTTAGGATATTTGATTCCGAATTTATTGGCCATTGTTGCAAGTGGTTCTAGAATGTTGACTAATCTATTTTCTACTAAGTAATTAAGACGTTTAATATCGTAGCGTTCTGAACGACATGTATGGTGGATTCGTGATTTTTGGCAAGCAAGCAGTTCACCAGTGATTTCGTTCGGGAAAGTAGAAGTCCAAGCATCATTCATAAATGCTTCGTAATCGGACAGAATGAAGGTATAACCTAAGTCCATCTCGTTCAATTCCGCGACAATTTCTGGGAAGTTTTCGCGCACAAGTACTTGGTCGCCGCCTGCTGGTAAAAGAAGGACATCTGTATGTGTGTTCATTTCAGCAAGTCGATCTAAAATTGGCAGAAGACGCGTTTCTACATAGCTTTTTTCACTGCTTAAAAATTTGCCGGGTCCATAACCGAAGAAAATATTGTTGGTTGGGATGGACTTGTTGTCTGGAGATGTCCAGTGGAAGTTAAGGTCATCTTGCACTTGATCGTTATAAACACCACGCTGGAAAATGCTATGCTCCATATTAAATGATTTATAAATAGCTGGCAGATAAGCATGTTGCCCAAAAATATCTGGGGAATAACCGATACTCATGCTATGGCCGAATTCTTCGCCCATTTTATAACCATAAAGTAAGTTGCGAATCACAGCTTCTGTTTTAACTAACAAGCTATCGGTTTGTGTATACCACGGACCGACGAACAGACGACGATCTTGGATAAGTTTTTCAACGCGCGCTTTATTTTCTGGACGAATATCTAAGTAACGCTCAATGACAGACATTTGACCATCAAAGGAATAACTTGCAAAGGAATCTTTTGTTTCTAAAACATTTAAAAGATAGTCTAAATTCTCAATTAATAAGATATTGGAATCTTCCATGGTGAAATACCATTCGTGATCCCAGTGGGAATGTGCGACAACATGTACAATTTTATTTTTTTTCATTTTAAAAACCTCTCAAATTAAGTGACAGGTACTAACGAGAGTACCTGTCAGCCTATTTTTTTATTTGATTTTATTTTCTTTACGTGTGATTAAGCCGTAGCGTACGAAGATATTCGCGAATGTGATAAAGGCGATACCTACGATTAAACCAATCGCATAGGCCCAGAAATTTTCAACGAGCGGCCAACCCCAAATTGCTGGAAGTGGAAGCCATTGTACTGCACCAAGTAAAACGGCAGTAACCGCACCAAGAGAAGCACCAATCATATTAATTGGAATAGTGATAAGTGGATTTTGTAGCATAAACGGTATCGCGCCCTCTCCTATGGCAATAAACCCTAGGAAAATAGAGGTTGTACCTGCAACACGTAAGTTTTCATCAAAAACACGACGTTTAACAACATATTTATCTAATACAGTCGCAAGCCCAAGTCCGATTGGCGGGATAACGATTGCTAAAACACGAGCAGTTAGCGGGAAAATTCCGTCTGCTGCGAGTCCGATTGCGATAGCTCCAGCTGCTTTATTGACTGGTCCACCTAAGTCAAATGCAGTCAAACAAGCAATAATTGTCGAAAGTAGTACAGCACTTGCATCTTGATTTTGAATAATTAGTTCTTGTAACCATGCGTTTAAGCCCCCGAATACCGGGTCGACCACATAGTAATTGACGAAGAACAAGACTAAAACGGTAATCCCTGGAATCAGGAACATTGGTTTCATAGCTTGTAAATTTTTGTGTAATTTAATTTTTTCGTTTAAGAATTTAGCAACAAATCCGGCAATGATACCTAAAATTAGAACACCGAAGAATCCAGATGGTATACCGCCATCTATGCCCCAGAAGGTGTAATGTAGCCCTGCTGCGAAAGCACCACCGATAAACCCGGGAGCAAGTCCAGGACGGTCAGCAATTGAGTAAGCAAGGAAGGCACCGAAAACAGGATACATGAATTTCATAATCATATTTCCGTATAAACCGAGATAATGGAAGATTACAATAAGCTGGTTAGAGTTTGTTGCATACTCTGGATTACCAATAACTTTTTCAAGACCAAAGGCAGTTGCGCCAAGTTGGCCAATACCAATCATTAAACCACCTGCGACAATAACAGGTAACATATAAGAAATACCAGTTAAAATCCCACGATAAATTTGCGAGAAAACACTGCTCTTATTATTATCAAATTGTTGTTCTGAACCATCTGTATCAGCTTTGACATAGCCATCTGGTTTGCTTAATACAGTTTCAATCATTTCTTTACCACTACGAAGTGGCTCAGCGACACGTCTTTGGATAAAGGGCATTCCGGCGAAACGTTCTTTATCTTTTGCGGTAATATCTGTCGCGAAAATGACTGCTTCTGCGCCTTTAAGGATTTCAGGAGTAATGCGGTCTTCAATACCATTCGCACCTTGTTTTTCGACGATAACTTCAATACCAAGTTCTTTACCAGCTAGTTCAAGGGCTTCCGCTGCCATATACGTATGGGCGATACCCGCTGCACATGCTGTAATAGCAACGATTTTTCGTGTATAATCTACTTTTTCATCTTCTTGTTGTTCAGAATCTAGCACGGTTATAAATTCGTTTACTGTCGGAGCGGTAGAAATGCTCTCAATAAAAGCAGGGTCGAGTAAACGCTTACTTAAAGCTGCCAAAAGTTCTAAATGAGTTGATCCGGCTTCGTTTTCTGGAATAGCTAATAAAAAGATATATTTTACTTCATTTGTTGGATCAATGCTGCCCCAAGAATTAATTGGTTGATTGATACGAGCAAATGCAAAAGCAGCTTTTTTAACGGCTTTAGATTTACCATGTGGAATAGCAAAACCTTTCTCTAAACCAGTTTCAGAAATCTTTTCACGTTCTAAGACAGCTTTTTTGAATTCATTTTTATCTGACAAAACTCCTTGATTGTGTAAAGCATCAATTAATCCATCAAATACTTCTTCTTTAGTGCGCCAATCTTTATCTAAAAAGATGAGTGGCTCCGATGTAATATCGCTTAATTTCAATGCTATCAGCTCCTTTATTAACAGTCTTTTCCCTAGGTTACTTTAGTTATACCATATTATTTTTTTGAAAAAGTACGAAAATCGTACAATTGTACGCAGTGTTGTTCATTCGCTTTTATTTCATGTATACTAAAATTAATTCGGATAGCCATGGAGGTATTTATTATGTCAGCTACTTCACTTTATCGCTTGTTTGCGCCTCAAATTGAATTTTTAAGTCCTGCTGAAAAACAAGTTTTCTTCTATATTGACAACCATATTTCTACCATTGAAAAAATGTCCCTCACATCTCTAGCGGAGTCAACCAATGTCAGTACCACAACCGTTATTAGAATGTGTCATAAATTAAAGCTTTCCGGTTTTTCTGAGCTGAAATTTTTACTTCACTCGGATAAAACAGAAACAAAACCCCTTTCAAAAGACTATTCATCTACATTTTTAGAAAAAATTCGTTTAGGAATTGAGCAACTTCCAAAGAAAGAAATTGAGCAAGTCGCGACAAGAATTGCGTATGCACCTAAAATCTATATTGCTTGTCTAGGCATGACGAAAACATTAGGAGAATATTTTTCCAAAAGTCTTGTTACATCGAAAAAGAATGTAGTTTTCACCTATGATTCATTTATTATCGATATTTTGCCACAAATTGTTGAAAGAGATGATTTGATTATTATTATTTCTGAAAGCGGTGGCACCGAAAACACCCTTTCGCTCGCGGAACATTTAAAATATAATTTATCGAATGTCATTGCGATTGTGAATAATCCCAATGCCCAGATTTCCCAATATGTGGAGACGATTATTTATGCTTCCAGTGAGGAGTTTGATGAAGATTCATTTAAACATCATCACGCCCCACTGTTAATTGTGATTGACTTGATTCTAAATATTTTTGAACAGCAAAAAAAACTTATTTAAAATATTTTTATGAAATTGCTTGACATGAAACCCATTTCATCATTTAAAACTAATATATAAGGCAATGAAGGAGGCGAATGATATGAAATTAGATGGGGTATGCAAGATTAATTCAGCACTTGGAATGGAGTATCAATTCGGAGAGTTTTACATCGATAGAGACTATCTTGTTTTTGACCAAGATTTTAGTTTGGGTATGAAAAAAAGACAAACGTTTCCAGTTGCAAAATTAGGGCATATTGCGCTAGTTCGAGAAGAAGAGGAAATCATGCTAACATTTAGCTGCGATAATATTGAATTCGAAATAAATGGAAATTCCCATGATAATTTGCGCGAATTTCGAGATTTACTTCAAAATAAAGGCACCAACAGCGCAGAAATCCAAAAAGCGGAAAGTAAGAAAAAAGCAAGATATACAACGCACCATTATCACAACTTCGCTAAATCTTGAAGGAGGAAATTATATGTATAAAGCAATAATTTTTGACGTAGATGGAACAATTCTAGACACGGAGAGAGCTGTTTTGCATTCTCTTCAAGCGGTTTTAGCCGAAGAAGGATTAAGTTATGAACTGGACGAATTACGATTTGTCCTTGGAATTACCGGAGCAGCTGCGGTGGAACAATTAAACATTCTGGATCCAGAGAAAGTATTGGATAAATGGATTGAACGAGAAGCAACTTTCATTGAAGAAGTAGAGGTGTTCGAAGGCATTCATAAAGTACTGCATGCCATTCCAGAAAGCGGTGTTGTCACTTCTAAAAACGCGTTAGAAATGGAAAAAGGTTTCTATCCGTTTAATATTCAGGATCATTTTCAAGCGATTGTTTGCGCAAGTGATACCGAAAACCATAAACCTCACCCAGATCCACTGCTGAAAGGGTTAGAAATTCTTGGAAGAGAGCCACATGAAGTGCTTTATGTTGGTGATTCTTCGTACGATATGAAATGTGCCCATGCGGCCGGAGCTCATTTTGGCTTAGCACTTTGGGGCGCGAAGACAACAGATGGCTTTGAAAAAGCAGAACTTGTCTTCGAAAAACCAGAAGATATTTTAGCTTATGTAAGTAAATAAGTAAAACCCGCCAACCTTGAATGAAGGCTAGCGGGTTTTTTGTTATAAATTATTGTAATGCTCGTTGGAAACAGGTTCTAACCAGGTCGTTCCGCCTAATTCCACATTTGTCGAAATGGCTAAGTGGACAAACCAGCTATCTTTCGTAGCGCCGTGCCAATGTTTCACGTCTTTAGGGATTGTTACCACGTCGCCCTCTCTGAGCAACTGGGCAGGTTTTCCTTCTTCTTGATAGTAGCCAGTTCCGCCTGTCACAAGTAGGATTTGTCCGCCGTCATGTTTATGCCAGTTGTTTCTAGCTCCCGGTTCAAACGTAACGTTCCCAATCGGACAATTGTAAACAGTGTCTTCAGGGACAAGCATTTTTAAATAAGCATTACCGGTAAAGTAGTCATTAGTAATCAGTTCCCCTTTATCAAAAATAACGCTATTTTCAAGTGTAGTCATTATGAATTACTCCTTTCAACATTAAAATCTTTTAGTTCTTCTTGAGCCGGAATGAGGTGGGTATCGTAATTGTCTATTTTGAAGTCAAGTCGATCGAGCGCTTCTTGCATAACATCAATGCGATTTTTCAGCTCTATGCGTTGCTTTTTCAGCAATTCGGCGCGAGCTTCCAGCGTGTGTTCGCCTTCTCTGAAAAGTGCCAAGTAATCAATTAAGGCTTCAATAGACAAACCAGCTCGGCGCATTTGGCGAGTAAATAAAATCCATCGTAGGTCTTCTGCGCCAAATTTACGAACCCCACTTTCATTACGGTGGATGGGTGGAATTAAACCAATGCGTTCATAGTAGCGAATTGTATCGGCAGAAACGCCACTTTTTTCACTAGCTTCTTTGATATTCATGGTTAATTCTTCCGAAGCATCTACTACATAAAAACTAATATTATTTTTGGTCATGACTATTCTCCTTTACTGATTTTCTATAATGATTGTATTCCTTGAAGTGGACTTTAAGTCAAGCGAAAAAGCAACCATGATCATTTATTCATGATTGCTATTATTTGTTTGAAGTGTAGACAGATAAGCTAAGAGCAACCCGTCCATCTTGCGGAGCGATAAGTTTGTTTGCTCATAAAATTTATCCAAACGATATTGAATGGTATTTCGGTGCATAAAAAGCTCTTTAGCCGTGAGACTGATGTTTCCTTGGTTTTTAAATAATGTGTGAATCAGCGGAATCCAAGTATCATCTTGATGGAAAAGGTCGTTGAGTTCATTCGTGATTAAACTTTCCTTCATTCGAAGCGCGATAACTTTTAAACTTTCGGAAGCCACGGTCTGAACTACCTCACGATTATTATGGTTGAAAATGGCACGTTCTTCTGCAAATAAACCACGCAATCGATCATTTAACGGATGGAAAAGACCCATGAAAAATGTAGATTGTATATAGAAATCATTTTCAAGCGTACCGGCAACGGCGATTAGTTCCTCTTCGCCAAGCAGCGACCCCGTTGATTTTTCAATAATAACGCCATAGTTAGTCGAAAACATAATTAACTCAGCTTCTGGACTGAAAAAACTCAGCAAAGCCTTTTGCCACTCTTGTAACATGCTTTTAGTTGTAGTTGTCTTAATATGGAACTGCGTAATGCGATATGTTTCTTTCTCATTTGTCATCGCCAATTCCTTGTTTCCAAACAATAAATCGAACCAAAATTGGGTGGATTCTTTAGGAAATGTTGGTAATGGTTCTGGAAATAGCGTATGTAATAACATCGCTTCTTCTTCTGAAAGATTGCTTTTAGGAATAGTAAAATAATACGGTTCTTCGAAAAAAGAAATCGTATCTGAACTGGATTTTATTGGATTTTTTGAAACGACTATATTGGGATATCTATTTTTTAATATTTTAATATGCACAGTGGATAGCACCCCTTCTCTATTCTTTATTTTTACAAAAGAAAGATAGGAAGTCAAATTATTGCCCGGGAAATAAAAAGGTTGCGCAGTCAACTAAAATCCTGCTATACTATAATGGTTGACGCCGCAACTAATTATGTGGCGGATTTTTTTATGAGGAGTCGGATAAATGGCAGATAGACAGGAAAGCTTAGCGAAAGCCATCGCAATTATTCATCGTTCAGAAAGCACTTTTAAAAATAAAAAATTACTAGAAACTGGTCTTAATATAGGTCAATTACGTTATTTATGGACGCTTTATAAAGAAGATGGTATTTCCCAAGAATCTATGGCTAAAAGGTTTATGGTTGATAAAGCAAGTGTGACAAGGCATATTAAGCGTTTGGAAGAACTGGGGATGATTCGCCGCGAAATTGATGCGAAAGATAGACGTATTCAGCGGATTTTTGTGACGGAAACTGGTTTTCAGATGCGCGATTTAATTGAAGAAGTGACAGCCGAATGGTCCGCACTTTTAACAGCGAATTTTAGTGAAAAGGAAAAAGATGACTTAATGCATTTGATAGGACGACTTTCAGATAATGCGATTATAGCAGTCGAAGGAGGAGAATCTGAATGAAAGAACAGAGTAAACGATTAGGTGAAGATAGCATTCCTTCACTCATGGCGAGATTGTCGATACCGGCATTTATCGGCATGTTTGTTATGGGGATGTATAATATTGTTGATACGATTTTCGTGTCATATGGCGTTGGGCCATCAGGGGTTGCAGCACTTTCAATTGCGTTCCCAGTTCAAATGATACTAATGGCAATGGCAGCTATGTTTGGTATTGGTGGCGCGTCGATTATTTCCCGCTCGCTCGGTGCTGGGGAACAAAAACAAGCGGATAAAGTATTCCATCAAGTTATTTGGTTAGTGCTTATTTCCAGCATTTTTATTGCAATTGTAACCTTTATTTTTTTAGATCCGCTTATTACGCTTTTCGGAGCACCGGCAGATATTCATGATATTGCCAGTGATTTCTTATCGCTTATTTTGTTAGGCGCAGTGTTCCAAACCTTCGCGATGGCGATGAATAATATCGTTCGCTCAGAAGGTAATGCGAAAACAGCGATGTTAACCATGATTATTTCCGCTATTTTAAATATGATTTTAAACCCAATTTTCATTATGGGATTCGGTATGGGCGTTCGTGGTTCTGCCCTTGCAACTGTTATTGCACAAGCTGTTGGGGCGATTTGGCTCTTGATTTATTTTTTATCAGGAAAAAGTACTTTATCTTTAAAAGGGTTCTCATTCCGAATGGATTTCCCGCTGATTCGCCGGATTATGGCAATCGGGTTCCCGTCATTTATTATGATGTCCGCAGGTAGTATCGTAACGGTTGCGGTAAACTGGATGCTTAATATTTATGGTGGAACGATGGCGATCGCTGTATACGGAATTGCGAACCGGATTGCGTCGTTCGTCATTATGCCAATCAATGGTGTTACACAAGGGATGCAACCAATCGTCGGCTTCAACTACGGTTCCAGACAATTCGAACGCGTAATGAAAGCTGTTAAAGTATCAATGATAGCTGCAACTGTCATGTCACTAATTGCTTGGGGATTGGTAGAAATTTTCCCAGGAATGCTCGTACGAATTTTCTCTAACGACCCAGAACTGATTGCACAAGGAACAAACGCTGTTAGATTTATGCTACTAGCTGCGCCAACAATTGGTTTCCAAATTGTCTGCGGTGGGCTATATCAAGCACTTGGTCGAGCAAGAATTTCATTCATCATTTCCCTAATGCGCCAAATCATCTGTTTAGTACCACTTTTACTTATTTTGCCGCAGTTCTTCGGTTTAGATGGTATTTGGTACGCCTTCCCATTAGCAGATTTAGGCGCGTTCACCGTCTGTCTAGTGATTATGAGCAAAACATGGCGCCGAATTTTTAAAAATCCCGAGATAGTTTAAGGTAAAACGAATTGGGTATTTTCTAACTAGTGTCTCAAAAACAAAGGAGCGATTTTTATGGCAAAAATGTACCCGTATTTGGCTTTTGAAAATGCAAAAGAGGCTTTAGGATATTATGAAGAAGTGTTCGGAGCAACGAATATTTCAAGGCTTCCAGTAAGTGAGGAACAAAGCGAAATGTTTGGCTTAGCAAAAGAAAACCTAGAGAACACAACTGTTCACGGTGGCTTTACCGTCCTTGGCGCAAACTTATTTTGTTCAGATTCATTTGGCAAAGAAGTAAAACCATCCAATCAAATTTCGATTATGCTTGATTCTAACAGTGAAGACCCAGCGGCAGTAGCCGACGCCGATGCTTTCTTTGAAAAAGTGAGCAGCTCAGGAAGAGTAACAGTAACGTTACCTTTCGAAGAGCAATTTTGGGGCGGAAAAATGGGACAATTCGTCGATGAGTACGGAATTTCTTGGATGATTCATACGCAACCTTATTCTAAATTATAAAAAACAAGTGGACCAGATATTAGTTATCGTGGTCCACTTTTTTATTTGGATTCACTTTTTTCATTAAGTAATGTTCGCCGATGCCAGGAATGACAAACGATTTGCCGACTTTGCGATAGCCGTGTTTTTCATAAAAACCAACAGCGACAATCCGCGCATTGCACCAAATAATATCTGCGCCGCGCTTCCAAATTTTCGCTTCACCGTCTGCAAGTAAAGCTGTGCCGAGGCCTTTCAAGCGCATCCGGCGTTCTGTCGCCACACCGCGAATTCGGTACTGGGCAGGATTCATAATAACAGTCGATTTTTCTGGATAAAAACTGGCAATCCCAAGTAAAACATCTTTTTCAAAAGCGCCTAAATGAAAAGTACCCTCCATATCATCATTAGGGTAAATTGCGTTTTCTTCAGGCTGTTCTGGGCGAAGAACCCGGTGCCTAATATCTTGCGTGTCTTTTGCTTTGATTTGCTTGATTTCCACGGCGCCCACCTCCACGTTATTTCTTTCTATTATAACCAATCTTTCTAAAATATCTATTCAAAAGTTAATTTTGTTTCATAGGAATAACCACGAATCAGCTCTTGATTAATCCAAGCCACCGTTTCTTGTAAAAGGTAATTTTCATTTTCTGGAGGTGTCTCCCAGTTTTGCGGCGTGACAAAAGCTTGCCGCTCGCTTGATAACAAACGCCGTTCACCAGGCGCGCCAATAGAATGATCCAACTCAATGAAAAGATAAGTCTGCCCGTCTAAAATACAATAACCAGGAAACTGCTGATAGCTTTTCGAAAGACCAAGGCGGCTCACGGTTTTCTGCACTTCTTGATGAAAAGCCGGGTCGTTTAAAATATCCGCATGAACAGGCGTTAGAAGTGGCTCTGTAAGCAAAAGTCGGACCGCTGTTAGAGGTTTTGTCGAGTCAGTTTCCCGTTTTAACAAACCTTGATAACGGTCAATAAGCCATTTTTTACGGGCAATGCGAGCTTCTTCATCCATTAATTTTTGTTGGTATTTTATAAGCAAATCGGGCAAGCTTTCCGATGTGTTTTTGTCGAGGTATTGTTTTAGTTCTTGCAAGGAAAACCCCATATACTGCAACGCTTGAATGAGGTTGAGTTGTTCTTCTTGAGCCGTTTTGTAGTAGCGATATCCAGAAGTTGGATCGGTAAAAGCCGGGACCAAAAGCCCAATTTTATCATAATAGCGCAGTCGTTGGATGGAGAGTTGGCTTTTCTTTGCCATTTCCCCAATGGAAAAAAGCGGTTCCACATTTATCACCCTTTCGTCTTGACTCTATAGTTACTATACACTTTATCATAAAGGTAATTCAAAGCGAGAGGTGAAAAAAATGAAAATTATTGTGGAAAAAGATTACGAAAATATGAGTAAAACAACGATGCAACTGCTTTTAGGGAAAATGTATCAAGACAAGTTGGTTCATTTAGCCATCACAGCAGGCTCCACACCGAAGCGAATGTACGAACTGATGGTAGAAGAAATGAAAGAAAAGGCACCACTGACAAATGTAAGCTATTATAATTTTGACGAAATTCCAATTGGGGACGAAAAATACGGCGTAACCATTGCCAATTTAAAAGCGATGTACTTTGATCCGGCGGGAATTCCAGAAGAACAAATTCACATGCTAGATACGAAAAACTATACAGACCATGAAGCACATTTGAAAGCAGTTGGCGGTTTGGACGCGATTTTAATCGGGATTGGTGAAGATGGTCACTTCTGCGGGAACTTACCTGGCGTAACCAAATTCGGCGATGAAACCCGACTTGTTTCCGTTCAATCACGCCCAGATATGTTCGATATTTTGCTCGGAGAAGTTGGCGGCGACGTGGAAAAAGTCCCCGAATACTACGTAACAATGGGACCAAAAAGCGTCATGCACGCAAAAGAAGTCATCCTATTCGCAAACGGCAAGAAAAAAGCAGCGATTATCAAAAAAGCCCTACAAGGCCCAGTGACAGAAGACATTCCAAGCTCGATTTTCCAGTTACACCCTAATTTTACAGTGGTGCTGGACGAGGAAGCGGCGAGTGAGTTGAATATTTAAAAGAAAACCCAACCTTCTATTTAGGAAGGCTGGGTTTTTGATTATCCATGCACACTAGCAAACTCCGCATCACGCAACTCAACGCGACGAATTTTACCAGAATCAGTTTTCGGTAATGCCTCAACAAACTCAATCCGGCGCGGATACTTATACGGAGCGGTTTGTTCTTTCGTGAATGTTTGTAATTCATGCACAAGATCTTCCGTGCCCTCGTAACCATCCTTTAAGACGATAAATGCTTTTACGACCGTACCGCGGATTTCGTCAGGACTTGCGACAACAGCGACTTCTTTTACGGCTGGATGATGTGTGAGCGCGTCCTCTACTTCGAACGGTCCAATCGTGTAACCAGAGCTAATAATAATATCGTCATTCCGGCCTTGGAACCAGTAATAATTATCTTCATCGCGGATAGCGCGGTCACCAGAAACGAAATAATCACCGCGAATCGCTTTTTGCAAACGTTCTGGTTCTTTATAGTACTCTTTGAAAAGTGCTGGGAAATCTCTACGCATCGCGATATCACCAATTTCACCGACGCCAACTGGATTTCCTTCAGCGTCAATAATTGCCATGTATTCTGGCATAATCGGTTTACCCATCGAACCAGGGCGAATCGGCGTATCAACCAGTGTCCCAATCAACAGTGTACTCTCCGTTTGACCGTAGCCGTCGCGAACTTTAATATCAAAATTATCTTGGAAAACTTGAATTACTTCGCGGTTTAGAGGTTCTCCTGCTGATACGGCGCTACGAAGGGAACTTAAATCATGTTCGCGCAAATTATTTACTTTAGCCATTAAGCGATATTCTGTTGGCGTACAGCACAGCACGTTGATTTTTTCTTCTTCCAGTAAATGAAGTTGTTTTTCAGGAATGAAACGACCGTTGTAAATGAAGCCAGTGGCACCTTTTCCGAGTACAGAAAGGAAAGGAGACCAAACCCATTTTTGCCAACCAGGTCCGGCTGTAGCCCAAACGATATCGTCTTCGTGAATATCGAGCCAATGATCAGCAGCGATACGAATATGCGCGTAACCCCAGCCGTGAATATGTACAACGCCTTTAGGATTACCTGTTGTTCCACTCGTGAATGCAAGCAGACAAGCATCATCGCGCGAAGTTTCCACGCGTTCAAATTCGGTTGAAGCGGCTTCCATTAATGTTTCGTAGTGATCCCAGCCGGATAATTTCTCCCCAACAATAATTTTTTTCGAAACAGAAGGGATGCTTTCAATTTTATCAAATTCAGCAGTCATTCCATTGTAAGAAACGATTGCTTTTACGTTTGCATGGTGGATGCGGTATTCTAAATCGTGCGCTTTAAGTAGCTCGGATGCCGGGATGATAATGGCACCAGCTTTCCATAAGCCCATGTAAATTGCGTACGTTTCGAGTAATCTAGGTGTCATGACGATAACGTGGTCACCTTTTTTTATGCCTGCGTCTTTGACAACATTGGCAAATTTATTCGCTTGTTCAAGCAGGTGGCGGTAACTCCAAGTTTTTGTTTCGTTATGCTCATTTTTCCAAATTAAAGCAGTTTTTTCAGAACTGAATTTAGCAATCTCGTCGGTAATATTATAAAGTTCAGGAGCGATTAAATTTTCTGAATTCATAATGACTCTCCTTTATAAGTAGATTGTATATTTTGATAATTTTGTTTTAGGACCTAGTATTAATATATGGTAATATAAATGTTCCGCGAAAGCAACTAAAGTGTTCCTGTGAAAGTTTGAGCAGATTATTCCTACATCCAATCCAAGCTATGCTAAAATAACAATGAGTGACTTTTTAGAAATGAGGTGCATAGATGGAACGAGCTTTCTTTATGCAACAAGCGCTTGAAGAAGCCGAGAAAGCACGAGATATTGGAGAAGTTCCAATTGGTGCAGTCGTTGTTTTAGATGGAGAAATTATTGGGCGGGCGCATAATTTGCGTGAAACGAGCCAAAATGCAGTGACCCATGCGGAGTTGCTTGCGATTCAAGATGCGTGTAAACATCAAAATTCATGGCGACTTAGCGGTGCAGAACTATACGTTACGCTAGAACCATGTCCGATGTGTAGCGGCGCCATTTTACTTTCGCGGATTGAAAAAGTTTATTACGGAGCCAAAGATCCAAAAGCGGGAACAGCCGGATCGTTAATGAATTTACTCCAAGATGACCGATTTAATCATACGTGTGAAGTAGAAGCAGGATTAATGGAAAAAGAAAGCAGCGAAATGTTAAAAAGTTTTTTCCAAGATCTACGAAAACGGAATAAATTGAATAGGTCTTAATGCTTATTGTAAGAAATCATACTTTTAAATCTTTCATTGTGAAATAAAAAGCAATAAGCCTTACCAACATTTACAGCCAGATAATAATTGCGAAAAATATCACAATCTAACTAAAACAAAATAACATCGAAAGTACTAAATAAATTTGTCGCAAAATAGGATAAAATATACTCCAGATAGAACTCATTATAAAGTGAAAATCTTTCTTAACTAGTTCCTAAATCTGTGAAAAATAAGGATTACATATTATTTTATTATGCTTTGTGAATTACAGAGCAACTGAACGCGTCACTTTGGGCGATTTTTCACATGATTTTTAAGAGAGAAGCACAAATCAGGGAACGAAGCAGTAATTTTTAGCACAAAAAGGAGGAGAAAAGGGTGGATAAACTATTTTTAGCCCGTTTTCAATTCGCATCAACAACGATTTTCCATTTCTTATTTGTACCACTTTCAATTGGACTTGTATTTATGGTTGCTCTTATGGAAACGTTGTATGTCGTGAAGGGGAAAGAAATTTACAAAAAAATGTCGAAGTTTTGGGGACACATATTCCTTATTAACTTCGCAGTCGGTGTCGTAACCGGTATTATTCAAGAATTCCAGTTTGGGATGAACTGGTCGGATTACTCTAGATTTGTTGGGGACGTATTCGGAGCACCACTTGCAATCGAAGCGTTACTTGCATTCTTTATGGAATCTACGTTTATCGGACTTTGGATTTTTGGTTGGGACAAACTTGGCAAAAAACTTCATTTAGCATGTATTTGGCTTGTTTCAATCGGAACAATTATGTCTAGTTTCTGGATTTTAGCAGCGAACTCATTTATGCAACATCCGGTTGGTTTTGAATTTAAGAACGGCCGCGCAGAAATGAATGACTTCTTGCAACTTATTACTAATGGGCAACTACTTGTGGAGTTCCCGCACGTTATATTCGGGGCATTTGCCACTGGGGCCTTTTTCATTGCTGGTGTCAGTGCGTATAAGATGCTCAAAAAACAAGATGTCGCCTTCTTTAAACGATCATTCCAAATTGCAATGGTCATGGCGGTAATCGGTGGCTTTGGTGTGGCTTTCAGTGGTCACTCACAAGCACAATACTTGGTTAAAACACAACCAATGAAAATGGCAGCAACAGAGGGGATATGGGAAGATACAGCCGACCCAGCTCCGTGGACGATGATTGCCAAGATCAACCCAGAAGAGAAGAAAAACGAATGGGAAGTCAATGTCCCGTACGCGCTAAGTTTCTTATCTTACGGAACATTAACTGGTAGCGTGGAAGGTATGAACACGCTGCAAAAACAATACGAAGAAAAATATGGTGAAGGTGACTACATCCCACCAGTTAAAACAGCATTTTGGAGCTTCCGTATCATGGTTGGCGCTGGTATGTTAATGATTTTATTCGCATTAATCGGTATCGTGCTTGCTTGGAAGAAAAAACTCGTTAATGCAAAATGGTATTTACGTTTCATGATTCCAATGATTGGTTTCCCGTTCCTAGCGAACTCCATGGGTTGGATTATGACAGAAATAGGGCGACAACCATGGGTAGTCTTCGGTTACATGAAAACCGCCGATGCCGTATCGCCAAACGTTTCATCAGGACAAATTTTGTTCTCGATAATTGCGTTCTCGACAATTTATACGATTTTAGCCATTCTATTGGTTTACTTGTTTATACGTGAAATTAAAAAAGGACCAGACGGACACAAACCAGAAAAAGCAGAGATTTCCGTAGATCCGTTTGATAAGGGGGATGAAAGCTTTGTCACTAAATGAGTTATGGTTTCTATTAATCGCCATCTTATTCATTGGATTCTTCTTCCTTGAAGGTTTTGACTTTGGTGTTGGGATGTCTACACGATTTATGGCTAGAAATGCACTGGAACGCCGCGTGCTCGTTAATACGATTGGGCCGTTCTGGGATGCAAATGAAGTTTGGTTACTAACTGCAGGGGGCGCGATTTTCGCCGCTTTCCCTAACTGGTATGCAACCATGTTTAGTGGTTATTATATTCCGCTAGTATTCTTATTACTTGCGCTAATTGGCCGTGGTGTTTCTTTTGAATTCCGTGGTCAAAAAGATTCACCGCTTTGGATAAAAACATGGGATTGGGTTATTTTCTTCGGTAGTATTTTACCGCCATTCCTATTTGGTGTATTATTTGCTAGCTTGATTCAAGGTATGCCGATTAATAGTGATATGGATATGTACGCTGGGTTCTTTGATTACATTACCGTATTCTCCGTATGGGGTGGCGTGACGATTACGCTCATGTGCCTACTTCACGGATTACTATTTATTACTTTACGTACAGAAGAGGATATTCAAGACCGTGCTCGTCGTATGGCGAAACGTGTTTGGTTTATTACTGTACCAGCTCTAGTAATTTTCGTTGTACTTGCTTACTTCAATACTGACATGTTCCAAGTTAGACCTGTACTTGTACCACTGATGATTGGAATTGTAGTCGTTATGTACGTGCTATCTGCCCTGTTTATTTGGAAAGATCGTGATATTTTGGCATTTACATTCGGCGGACTTGGAATTGTCTTCACGATTGCGACGATTTTCGTGTCACTATTCCCACGTGTAATGATCAGTTCTATCAACAGTGCGTTTGATTTAACTATAGAAAATGCAGCTTCCGGACAATATTCGCTTAGTGTGATGACGATAGTTGCCGTTACGCTACTGCCGTTTGTTCTTGGTTACCAAATTTGGAGCTACTATGTTTTCCGTAAGCGCGTTTCTAGTAAGGAGAAAATGACGTATTAATGGGAAAAGATTTAAGGAACTACAAAGGAATTAAAAAAATAATGGCGATTCTCGCAGTTTTCACGCTAGTTCAAGGTGCTGCGATTATCGTGATGGCGATAACTTTAGCTCGTGCGATTACTGACTTATTTCACGAGCACGCGTTTCAATCAGTCACAATACAAATAGGTCTCTTCGCGGGGGCCTATTTCTTGCGTCACTTTTTGAATGTATGGAAAAAACAAATCGTTTACCGTTACGCTGCGAAACTAGCGAAAACGATGCGGGAAGAGTTGCTTGATAGTTTGTTCGCACTTGGACCGCGTTTTGCTCGTGCGGAAGGAACTGGGAAAGTTGTCACGATGGTTATGGAAGGTGTGGCGGATTTCCGAAATTACTTGGAACTGTTTTTACCTAAAATGATGAATATGGCAATTATTCCAGCGATGATTTGGGTGTATATTGCTTTTCAAGACTGGACTTCTGCTTTTATTTTGATGATTACTTTGCCGATTTTAATTGTATTTATGATTATTCTAGGATTAGCCGCGAAAAAACAAGCAGATTCCCAATTTGAAACGTATCGCGTGCTCTCTAACCACTTTGTAGATTCGTTGAAGGGTTTGGAAACGTTGCGGTATTTGGGGCTTAGTCACGACCATGAAGGGAAAATTGCTTCGGTTAGTTCGCGTTATCGTAAAGCCACGATGAAAACGTTGCGTGTGGCATTTATGTCGTCATTCGCGCTAGATTTCTTTACGATGTTATCGATTGCGCTCGTTGCGCTGTTCCTAGGTCTTGGTCTCATTGACGGTAACATGAATTTGCCAATTGCGCTTAGTGTCCTAATCCTTGCGCCAGAATACTTTTTACCAGTTCGTGAAGTTGGCTCGGATTATCATGCTACACTTGATGGTCAAGAGGCTGGTCGCGTTATTCAAGGAATTATTGACCAAGCCAAAGCAGAAAAACCGGAAACGAATGCACTACCTTTAACAACTTTTGCTGAAAATACGGAGTTTTCGTTTGAAAATATTACTGTAAAGCATGATGTAGATGCTGCAGATTCGCTTCATGAAGCCAGTTTTACGGTAAAAGGATTTGAAAAAGTTGGGATTATTGGTGCGACGGGCGCTGGGAAATCTACCTTGATTGATGTTTTGAGTGGCTTTTTGACCCCGACTTCTGGAGGTTTTCGTTGGAATGGGGAAAGTGGTGCGTCGCTTGCTTCGAGTGATTGGCAAACCCAAGTCACTTATATTCCGCAACATCCATACCTTTTCCACGATACAATTGCTGGAAATATTCGCTTTTATCATCCTAACTCTACAGATGAGGAAATGAAAAAAGCAGCAGAATCTGCCGGTTTAAATAAGCTTGTAGCGGGACTGGAAGATGGTTATGAAACGCTTGTCGGAGAAGCTGGGCGGATGCTGAGTGGTGGGCAAGAACAGCGTGTCGCACTGGCTCGTGCATTCTTAACGGATCGTCCAATTGTGTTAATGGATGAGCCAACAGCCCACTTAGATATTGAAACGGAATATGAGTTAAAAAAACCAATGCTAGACTTATTTGAAAATCGACTTGTCTTTTTCGCGACGCATCGTTTGCACTGGATGCTCGAAATGGACCGAATTATTGTTTTAGATCACGGGGCTGTCGTTGAAACTGGAACGCACGAAGAATTACTTTCGCGTAAAGGTTTCTATTACAATTTAGTCAAAGCCCAATTGGAGGAAGTATGATGCGGAAAAGTAGCTGGATTATCCCATATATTAAAGAAAACCGCGGCTTGTTTTTACTTGTCATCTTCCTTGGAACACTAACTTTTGCCTCTGCTGGAGCACTTATGTTTACGTCTGGACATTTAATTTCGAAATCGTCCTTGATGCCGGAATCCATCATGGCGGTTTATATTTCGACAGTTGGTGTTCGTGCATTTGGTATTATGCGCTCCGTTTCACGCTATGTGGAACGCCTTTCGAGCCATTCGCTTGTCCTTCGAATTCTGGAAAAGATGCGCGTTCGACTGTATCGTTTACTTGAGCCGCAAGCGTTACTACTAAAATCACGTTATAAAACTGGCGATATTCTGGGCCTCCTCGCAGGTGACATTGAGCATTTACAAAATTTCTATTTAACTACAATGCTACCGGCAATTGTTAGCCTCGTGCTTTACGCGGGCGTCGTTATCGCGCTTGGAGCATTCTCGATTCCATTTGCTGCGCTCTTTGTACTCTTGATTGGCCTCCTTGTGCTCGTTCTTCCATGGGTATCACTTTTATATGCTCGTGGAAAGAATGCTTATCTAAAACAAGGGCGCAATAGTTTATATCAAAAATTTACCGATGCAGTGTTTGGTATTAGTGATTGGAAATTCAGTGGACGTGAAAAAACATTTATTTCTAACTACGAAAAAGACGAGGCAGACATGCTTCGAACAGAAAATAAACAGTTTCATTTTGTTAATTGGCGCGATTTCTTTAGTCAGTTAGTTGTTGGCTTTATGGTTATCGTGATGGTTTATTGGAGTACAGCAGAATCACGTGATGGAGCATTTTCTGGAACGATGATTGCCGCTTTTGTTTTGGCAATTATGGCGCTAGCAGAAGCGTTTGTACCAGTTTCAAGTGCTATCAGTGACAAATCATTATACCAAGACTCGCTTGCTCGTTTAGACAAAATAGAAGATCCGACGCTACCAACTTTTGAAGAAGAAACGAAAGAAATAGAGCGAATCAACACAGAAAATGTTGTTTTAAAAGCAGAAAATCTAACTTTCGCGTACGATGAAAAGTCACCAGAAATCTTAAATGGTTTTGACTTCACATTGCAACAAGGTGAAAAAGTGGCGATTATCGGTCGAAGTGGAACAGGGAAATCAACTTTTCTTAAATTAGTTCAAGGAGCTTTACTGCCAACAGCTGGAAAAGTAACTATGAACGGCGTTGAAGTGGAGAATTTAAGACCGCAAATTCCTGAAATCACATCAATGTTAAATCAGAAAGCGCACCTTTTCAGTACGACCGTCTTAAACAACATCCGCCTTGGAAATCAAGATGCATCGGACGAAGAAGTATACGAAGCGGCGAAAAAAGTTCAGTTGCACGATTTTATAATGAGCATGCCAGATGGCTATCATACACAAATGAGTGAAATGGGTGAACGTTTTTCAGGTGGTGAGCGTGGTCGTATCGCTCTCGCTCGGATTCTACTACAAAACACACCAATCGTTATTTTAGACGAACCAACAGTTGGTCTGGACCCAATTACAGAACGCGATTTACTAGCGACTATCTTTGAAACGTTAGCAGATAAGTCACTCATATGGGTAACGCATCATTTAGTTGGTGCCGAAAAAATGGACCGCGTCTTGTTTTTAGAAGAGGGAAAAACGTTAATGGAAGGACCTCATGCTGAATTAATGGCAGAAGAACCACGCTATAAACGACTTTATCAACTAGATCGCCCGATTGAATTATAAAATTAAGCCTTGCTAAGTACAATCTTAGCAAGGTTTTTTTGTATCGCAGTTTTAATATTTGTAACAATATTGTAATTTAAAATTGACTTTCATCACATTTCTGCTTATTATTAAACTAAGCAAAATGAAAGGGGAATTTATTATGAAAAAATTCCACGGGCTAGTGCTTACTGCGTTAGTAACTTGTCTAATCATTCCATTCTCATTGGCAGCAAGCGCTGAAACAAATGAAAATGGTAACAATTCAACACCTACAGAAGAAAAAACAACAGATACTACTGAAAACATAATTACTGAAGAAAAGCCAGAACCAGCAGTACCGACAAAAGACACGACTGTAACAACATCGCAAAAAAGCAAAGTTCAAACAACGATAGATATTACCGATTCTCAAGAAGTTTACTCGTATGAACAAAATAGTAAGATTGATCTCAAAGATTTCACCGCAACATTAACTGATTACACCGATACAAAACTAACCAATTATCGCTTAGCAGCCAATTCTAAACTAAGTACTGCACAAACAGGTATCCAAGAAGTCACGCTCCTTGGAGATAATGAAGACGGCAAAACAACAGCAGTCAAACTCAATTACTTAGTCAAAGAAAAAACGGCCCAACTGACTATTACAGATATGAATTTTGATTTAGAAACAAAAATTTTCACAGGTAAAACAAAACCATTCGCTAGTGTATATATGAGTTCTCCGGCAGATGAAAACTTTGGAGAAGGAACAACAACTGCGGATAAAGATGGTTATTTTTATGCAGAATGGGCGACAACACCAAAACAAATTACTGCATATGCTTTTGATGAATCAGGTAATTATAGTGAAGAAGTAACCTATCAAGTCCCAGCGAAAAAACAAAATGAAGCAGTCGTAACAGCTCCAGATAAAGTGAAGAAAATCGAAACAAAGAACGCGGTCAAAAGCGCAACAGCAAAACCTGCTGATGTTGCAAAAGTTACAAAAGATGACAAAACAGATTTGCCAAGCACAGGTGACAAAGGTACAGAATGGATTTTCGTGGTAGCGGGTGTTATAGTTATTCTTGTGGCAGTGTTATTACTTAGGAAACGTAAAAAATAAACTAATTGCTATAGGGAATAACTCAAAAATAAGGAGCGAATAATGAAGAAGTTATTAAGCGGTTTAATTATTGTTTTAATGGTTAGCCTACTTGGTCACTCCTTTAATGCCGAAGCAGCATCCTACGAAAAAATCATTTATGACAAAGCAGTTAATCTAAAAGGGGTAGTAAATCAGTCAAAACGAAATGATGGTATTAATAGCAAGATGTACAAAACGAGTAGTAGTGTTAAGTACCTCGGTTCAGCTAAGAAATATGACAAGAAGACGTTGATTATTACGCGCGAAGGAAAAACAGCAAGAGCTAAATGGTATTATTGTAAGCTAGGAAATACTACAATCGGATGGATTGACTCGCGTGCCTTTACGAATGTCGGCAAACCAACAATTGCTGACACCGTTCCAGCTCTTTGGAACAGTAAAAAGGCAATCATCACCACAAAACCAAAGAATACTACCGCAACAACCTACTTTTTCCAAAAAAATAGTGCAGGAAATTGGTATGAAGTTCGTCATTTTACCAGTCATATTGGCAAATGGGGATTTGATCCAAAGTTCTCTGAAAAAAGTTCTGGAACTCCAGTTGGCGTTTATCGTACAGGCATTGCATTTGGGCAAAAGGGTAATCCTGGTACGAAGCTGACATTCAGAGCGATTACTAATAGAAGTTATTGGATTTCTAACTCTAACGACAAATCCTATAACACTTGGCAAGAACGCAATTCCTCTAGTTCTGCAGATGAAAAAATGAAGATTCCGCAGTACAAATACGGAATGGAAGTGAAATACAACGCTAAACGTGTAAAAGGTAAGGGATCGGCTGTGTTTTACCATGTTGATTCACCAAAATACAATTACACATTAGGTTGCGTCGCTCAAAGTGAAGCCAATACAAAAGAAGTGCTAAAATTCGCGGATAAAAATACACTTATTGTGTTAGGTGAAGAAAGCCGAATAAAAACTTTTTACGGTATAAATTAAGCTAGAGAATTTCTCTAGCTTTTTTGTTTGGCAAAAAAGCTAAGTAGCCTAGCCCCAAATTTTCTTCTATTTGACGTATAATAAAAAGAAACGAAAACGCGGGGTGAATTGTTTGACGAGTAAACCATACATAATGGGCGTAGACATTGGAACTTCAAGCACAAAGGCAGTACTTTTTAATCAACGAGGAGAAGTGATTTTCCGGCAGGCGACGCATTATGAACTAATAACGGATGAAACTGGGAAAGCGGAAGAGAGCCCCACGGAAATTTTCGAAGCAGTTTTATCATCTATTCAAGCTGTGATGAAAAATGTGAATAAAGAAGAATTAGCGGGGATTTCGTTTAGTTCTGCGATGCATAGTTTAATTATGGTTGGAAGTAATGGAGAGCTTTTGACTGAATGTATCACTTGGGCGGACGGACGAAGCAGTGAGACGCTTGAAAAAGTAAAAAGGGATAATTACTTATTCCAACTGTATGAGGCCACAGGAACGCCGATACACCCTATGAGCCCCTTTGCCAAAATTTGCTGGTTGAAGGAGGAAAAGCCTACTTTATTTAAACGCACAGAAAAATTTGTTGATATTAAATCCTATATTTTATACCGATTATTTGGTGTTTGGGTGATGGATGAATCGTTAGCATCGGGGACTGGACTATATAACATTATGGAGCACGACTGGGAATTTGAAGCAATGGAAATTGTCAAATTGACTCCTGATCTCTTGCCAAAAGTTGTACCAGAAACATATCAATTAACTGGTGTGAAAAAAGAATATGCTGAATTAATGGGAATCCCAGAAAATTTACCATTCATTGTAGGGGGGAGTGACGGGGCGCTAGCTAATATTGGTATTCAAGCGACCGGCCAAAATGATGTTACGATTACAGTAGGCACAAGTGGTGCAGTTCGCAAACTTACCAATCAATTCCAAATAGATTCTCGTGGTCGGACATTTTGCTACGGAGCTGGTGATGGCTACTTTATCGCAGGCGGCGCAGTGAATAATGGTGGAAAAGTAGTCGAGTGGGGTTTGCAACAATTTGGCTCTGAAGCTGAAATTAGTAGGCGTGATTTCGCAAGCTTTATTGCAAAAATAGAGGAAGTTCCTCCGGGCGCTGCGGGTCTTTTATTCCAGCCATATTTGTTAGGCGAGCGTGCACCATTTTGGACTAATGATATTCGAGGAGGTTTTGTTGGGCTGACGATTAATCATACAAAAGCCCATTTTATTCGTGCGATTTTGGAAGGTGTTGCTTTTAATCTTGCAG
Organism: Listeria sp. LM90SB2; assembly: GCF_028867355.1. NCBI lineage: Bacteria > Bacillati > Bacillota > Bacilli > Caryophanales > Listeriaceae > Listeria > Listeria sp. LM90SB2. The sequence continues at coordinate 2,757,759 of NZ_CP046449.1, read as the reverse complement.
AAGTTTATGAGGCGGTTTCGGCTCCAGATGATATTATTTATGTCACAGGCGGGATTTCAGCGCATGATGCTTGGTGTAAACTTCTGGCGGATATTTTGAACCGAGAAATACGTGTTCCGCATACGATAGAAGGCTCAAGTTTAGGAGCAGCGATTATTGGTATGCGATCACTAGGGATTTTGAAGGATCTTAATCTAAAACATACACTGCCTATTAAAGCGGTATATCATCCAAGTGAGAACGTCCTTAAATACGCGGAATTACGTCTGATTTTTAAACAAGTAACCACACAGTTAATGTCGAGCTACAGCCAATTAAATAGTTGGCAAAAGAAGTTTGATATTAACAGCTAAATTTTGGATTTCATGATATAATCACTAAAAGAAAAGTGATGACGAGGGGGAGAAAACCATGAATAAAAAAATAGTATGGATAGCTTTAACATTAGTAGGTATTTGTGTAGTTGGTACGATTATCGCAGCAATCATGAGTGTTTACTTACGTTAAAAAATATTTCCTTGTTCCCGCTTGCACTTTTTACACGAAAAAGGTACACTAGTAATTGAGCTCTTTTCAGAGTTTGCGCTAAATAATTTTTATTTGGCATTTAATTATTGGTAGCAAATTTGTCGTGCTAGACGGGGAGGTAGCGGCGCCCTGTAACCCGCAATCCGCTCTAGCGGGGTTGAATTCCTCATTTGAGGCATCGTAATTGTTTGGTCTGCCCTTGACAAGTGGTGTTGAAGGTTGGGTCTTGCGCAATGGGAACCTGTGAACCATGTCAGGTCCGGAAGGAAGCAGCATTAAGCAGTGCTTCTCATGTGCCGCGAGGTCGCCTGGCCCGAGCTAACTATCAGGGTAACGCAGATGATTGCATGTCGATGTGAGGTGCGCGACACTAATTTTAAATATATAAAAGACTATTTTGCTTAGCGCAGAGTAGTCTTTTTTCTACAAATCAGCCCTATCCTCAGAAAAATAATGTATAATGATTCATAAACTGGTACAATATAAAATAGTAAAGCAATTCATGACAAAGGATGAAAATAATGCAACAACTAAAATCAAAAAAGAAATGGCTGCCCGCTCTAATCGTCGCAGTTTTCGTAGGAATTATCGTAATCTTAGCAATTATGTTTGGCTTTTTTCAGCGCCAAGAAGTGTTTGATAAGTATGAAGTAGCTTACGAAATAGACGGCAAATTATATGAAGTCTTCCCAATTAGTGCGACAGATATTGGCGTAGATAAAAAATCCAAAGATAAAAATCTCTATTTCCGCGTGAATAGTTACTACAATATTGATTACTTATTCCGACTAGCTTATAAACAATATGAAATTAATGAACCATCTACCAATAAATATTACGCAGGTTTGATTGACTACAGCGTGGCCGATAATGCTTATGTTACACAAAAAGATGTGTATATCACAAACAATGAATCCTATGCAACATATGACTTTTTTGATAAGAATGGTAAGAAAATCTATACTTATAATCCTGAAGAAACATCAAATGATGATTACATTGTGCGTATCAAGCCGACAATTCTACAAGGATACGAAAAAAGTGATATCGGTAGCTATGATGACTATCTAAATATTACGGCACTTTTTAAAGATAAATTAGGCATGGACGTAAATGTCCGAATTGATGAGGATAAAGAAATGGTTATCTTCTCTATTAAATAAAAAAGAGCATCCCCGCGGATGCTCTTTTTTATTAATTATCATCTGTTTTCTTTTCAACATCTTGCTTTTTTTGTTCACTCGCATTTTTTGGTTCTTTTATATCATCAGGAAACACAATCGAAAAATGCTCTTTTTTCACAACTTTACTATTTTTCGACTCTTCCGGCATATCTCGTTTGACTGCCATATTTATCACCTCGAATTGTTGGTATTACTTAGCTTATGCTCATTATAACACAGAAAGAAGAATGGATAAATTAGTAAACTGTGTAATGTTAACGCTTACTTACACAGTTTTTTTCTGTATGTGTGTAATACAAGTTTAAAGGCAAGAAAGACAAGGCTTTCAAGAGATTAAAGGATGTTTTTTCCAAATTTAGTACTTGGCACGGAAATTGCAATAGATTAAGGTGAATCTAAATGTAAGCCTTATCATGAAGCGGAGAGGAGGGCTCCCAAAATTTCACGAGGTCATGCAAAGATTCCATCTGGTTTGTTTTAGTAATGGGGATTACTAGGACAAAGTAAACAGATATAGCTGATCAACTTAAAGGGAGTTTATACATAGAAATTATATTTTGTTTAAAAGATGAGTGTTAAATAAAAAGGTTTACGGGAGGATAAAATATGAATGGATTAACAGCATTTTTGGAAAAGTATTTTGTGCCAGTAGCAGCGAAAATTGGTTCACAAAAACATCTAGTTGCATTACGTGATGCTTTTATTTCAACAATGCCAATCACTATGGCTGGGTCAATTGCAGTACTTTTAAATGCGTTTTTTAGGGATTTTCCAACTGACTGGGGATGGACAGGATTTGTGGAAGCGATGCAACCACTTATCGGGATTAATGGATATGTATACAATGGGACATTAGCAATTGTTTCAATTATTTTTGCCTTTTCACTAGGGTATAATTTATCAAAAGCATATGAAGTGGATCGATTAGCTGGGGGGCTAGTTTCTCTTGCTGCTTTTGTTATGAACTTAACTGTTACTGTAAGTTTAGATGCAGTAAAAGCTGCGATTGCGGCTTCTAATGCAAATTTCGATGTAAATACGTTACCAAAAGAATTTGCTGGAATTTACGGATTCTTTAGCCTAAGCCAAGTAAATGGTACCGGCTTGTTTACCGCAATGATTTTCGGTTTTATATCAACTATTATTTATGCGAAATTAATGCGCAGAAATATTATTATCAAAATGCCAGATTCTGTTCCACCGGCTGTAAGTAAAGCTTTCGCGGCGATTATTCCTGCGTTAGTTGCACTTTATGTTGTTGGTATTATTGACTGGGCATTCTTCAAAATCACAAATATGGACGTTATTACTTGGATTTCCAAAACAATTCAAGAGCCGTTATTATCACTTTCGCAAGGGTACGGAGCTGTTTTACTAGTTACTTTCTTAGTACAACTACTATGGTTCTTCGGGATTCATGGTCCGAACGTACTTGCTCCGGTTCTAGAATCACTTTGGGGTACAGCACAACTACAAAACATTAGTGCGGCACAAGAAGGCGCTAAATTACCATTCGAATGGGTACGTGGTTCTTTCGATGCGTATGTATGGATGGGTGGATCAGGCGGTACGCTTGTACTGATTATCGCATTACTAATGTTCTCGAAACGAGCGGATGCACGAACAGTTGCGAAATTGTCTCTTGCACCAGGTATATTTAATATTAACGAACCAATCATGTTTGGTTTACCGATCGTATTAAATACAATTTACTTAATACCATTCCTTATCGCGCCAATGGTAATGGTAACAATCGCTTACTTTGCAACAACACTTGGCATTGTCGGCCCAGTTAAAATTGCAGTAGTTTGGGTAATGCCGCCACTTCTGAATTCCTTCTTAGCAACCGGGGGAGATTGGATGGCACCAGTAATTTCACTCATAAATATGGTCGTCGCGTTCTTGATTTGGGTACCATTTGTTATTACCGCAAATCGCGTTGGTGTACCAGAAGAAGAGATGAAAGCTTAGAAAATAATAAGTTTCTGGCTAGGTGCAGCTAAATTGTGCCTAGCCAGTATATCATGTAGGAATTCCTGCACCATTTTTATTCATTGCAAGAAGCGAAAGATAACGTTAAACTATAGAAAAGGAGGTTTTTTTAAATGATTATTCTTAATTGTCCAATGAAGCGAGATTACATTACTGAATTACTTGAAACATATGATAAAGACGGTGTAACTTTTAAAAAAATAGACGAAAAAGGTATGAAACTTACTTTTGAAACAAATATTGAAGACGAAGAAAAGGCAGCAAAAATCGCCAAAGAAACTATAAAAGCAACTGAAATAGGTTCTGTACTCTATTTCCAAGTTAGTGTGGGTTGAAAATGAAAATTGTTAATGCACTATTTCTTATTAGTATAGGTCTTATTATTATTATGTTTAGTCCTTCTTATGGAAAAGATGGGATGGCTAGTGTACCTCTTCTAGTTACCGGACTTGCGGTTGTTTTAATTGGCTGTGTATTCATCGTGCTAAAAATCCGTAAAGATAAGAAAGAAAAGAATTAGAAGGAGTCGATTGAAAAGTGAATGTCACACAGAAATTATATATATCCCAAAAAGAATGCTTTGATACACTAGTTAGCTCAGCAATCTATGATGTAAAAAATGCCACTGGTAAGACGCTTCAAGTACGAAAGTTAGAAGGATATAAATATCAACGTACGATGTCTAATGGCGCACTTGCTACAACAAAAATTGTTAAAGTGCAACCTAACGAACTTTATCAATTCGAAACGAGCAGCCGTGTGAACACTCATACGACGACGTATACGATAAAATCCACTAGCGAAACTACATGCGAAGTGACCTATAACGAATTAATCGAAACGGAAAAAGCGTTAAATAAAATGAATAATATTATTGTTGGTTTTATGTTTGGCTTCTTCCGTAAAAAACGTGTAAAAAACTTGCTGAAATCGATTGAGCTTTCGGTTATTAATGAGAGTAAGCAGAAGCAGGAGAAATTGGCTGCTAAAAGTGAACAGTAAGAGTTTGGAATCGGGCTTTTTCGGGGGTCTGGTTCTTTTTTTGGGGTTTGATTTTTGATTTTTGGTGGTGGTTTTTGAAGCTAGCCCGGCTCAGGACGTTTTGAAACTTCTATTAAGGATTAAATCATCGCTGCGCTCAGATTTATATTGAAGAAGTAAATCAAAACAAACAACGTTTTGAAACTTCTTCAACAATACGTTATAATAAAACTACTAAAATGGTTTTAGGTGAAGGAGAGTGGCAGATGGCGTATCAGGCTTTGTATCGGGTTTTTCGGCCGCAGTCGTTTCAGGATGTTGTTGGGCAGGAACATGTGACGAAAACGCTTAAAAATGCCATTGTGCAAAATAAAACTTCGCATGCTTATTTATTTTCTGGGCCTAGGGGAACAGGGAAGACTAGTGCGGCGAAAATTTTTGCGAAGGCGATTAACTGTGAACACGGCCATGACGGGGAGCCTTGCAATGAATGTGAGATTTGTAAAGGTACGACGGACGGTTCTATACCAGATGTTCTTGAAATCGATGCTGCCAGTAATAACGGGGTTGAAGAAATTCGAGATATCCGGGAAAAAGTAAAATATGCGCCAACTGTGGCGAAATATAAAGTATATATTATCGATGAAGTGCATATGTTGTCGACGGGAGCGTTTAATGCGCTACTAAAAACGCTGGAAGAACCGCCGAAACATGTCATTTTTATTTTGGCAACAACAGAACCGCATAAGTTACCGCTAACGATTATTTCGCGGGTACAACGGTTTGATTTTAAACGAATCACGACACAAGATATTATTGGTCGTTTGAAATTTATTTTGGAAGAAGAAAAAATCCCTTATGACGAAAAAGCGTTGATGATTGTTGCGCGTGCGGCTGAAGGCGGGATGCGTGATGCGCTTAGCTTGCTCGATCAAGTTATTTCCTACGGATCAGAAGAAGTTACCGTGGATGATGCGCTCGAAATTACTGGATCTGTTGCGCAAAACTTGCTGACAAAACTAGTAAGTGCAGCGTTTGACGGCGATGCAGCAGAAGCGATTTCAACGCTGACAGCACTGCTAGCAGAAGGAAAAGACCCAGTTCGTTTAGTGGAAGACTTACTCGTATTCTTTAGAGATGTGCTGCTGTATCAAAAAGCGCCGAATCTGGAAGAAACACTGGAACGAGCTTTGATTGATGATGATTTTGTTGCTTTGGCAAAACGAGCAGATTCACTTAAAGTGTATGAGTTCGTGAAAATTTTAAATACAGCTCAGCAACAAATGCGTTTCTCGAATCATCCGGGTATTTATGTGGAAGTGGCGCTTATTCAGTTAACTCAGGCGGGTCAATCAGTTGCAGGTGGCGGGAATGTGCCAGCAGATGCAGCTTCTGGAAGCGACCTCTCTGACTTAAAACGTCAAATGGAGCAAATGCATCAAGAGATACAAACGCTGAAAAAACAAATTGCCAGCGGGGCTGGAGCAGCGCCAGCCGATAAACCAACCCAAAATCGCGGTGGTTCTAAAAAAGCAATCAACAACGGCAAGCAATTTAAAGCGCCTATTGGTAAAATCAACCATGTGCTAGGTGAGGCTAAGAAAGAGAATTTACAGTTAATCCGTGGTTGTTGGGGCGAGTTATTATCAATGTTGATGGCATCTCAAGCAGCACTTTTAAATGACGCAGAACCTGTGGCTGCATCTCAGGACACTTTTGTGTTAAAATTTAAGCATGAGATTCACTGTCAAATGGCGATGGATAATCCGAACTTTGTTGAAACCATCACATCGAGTATTGCCCGACTGACTCAAGTAAATTATACTTTTATTGGTATCCCAGAAGATCAATGGGCTGACGTAAGAGAGAATTTCCTGCATAGTCATGGTAGCGACGGCGATGCGGAGGACGGCGCAAATCCAGAAGCTAAAAAACCAGCGGAAGATCCTTTTGTTGCAGAAGCCGCAAAACTCGTTGGTGAAGATTTGCTTGAAATTAAAGATTAAAAAACAATAGAAGAAAGAGGAGATTATTCATGCGTGGAATGGGAAATATGCAAGGTATGATGAAACAAATGCAAAAAATGCAAAAGGAAATGGCGAAAGCTCAAGCTGATTTAGAAGCTCAAGAGTTCACTGGAACTGCTGGTGGTGGAATGGTTACAGTAAAAGCTACTGGTAAACGCGTCATTACAGATGTTGTTATAAATGAAGAAGTAGTTGATCCGGAAGATATCGAAATGCTACAAGATTTAGTACTTGCAGCAACAAATGATGTATTAAAACAAATTGAAGATACAACTTCACAAACAATGGGTAAATTCACACAAGGATTAAATATTCCTGGAATGTAATATTGTTTGGTTTGAGACTCTTGGCTTATTTACAAGAGTCTCAACTATTTTTCAATAGAATGTTCCACGTGAAACATTTGTATTTTGAAGGTGAGAGGAAGACGAATTATGCATTATCCTGAGCCGATAACGAAATTAATAGATAGTTTTATGAAATTACCAGGAATTGGACCAAAATCGGCAGCTCGACTAGCTTTTTATGTGTTAGATATGAAAGAAGACGATGTGCTAGATTTTGCAAAAGCCCTTGTTGATGCGAAGCGAAACCTAAGCTTTTGTTCCGTTTGTGGTCACATTACAGATAAGGATCCATGTTATATTTGCGCTGATACGTCACGCGATCGAAGTGTTATCTGTGTAGTACAAGAATCCAAAGATGTCATTGCAATGGAAAAAATGCGTGATTTTCATGGCTTATACCATGTACTTCATGGAACAATTTCGCCAATGGATGGAATTGGACCAGAAGATATTAACATTCCTGATTTGCTGAAACGTTTGCAAGATGACACGATTGAAGAAGTTATTTTAGCAACCAACCCTAATGTTGAAGGAGAAGCCACGGCGATGTATATTTCGCGCTTATTAAAACCTTCAGGCATAAAAGTAACTAGAATAGCGCATGGCCTTCCAGTTGGCGGAGACTTGGAATATGCGGATGAAGTGACGCTCTCAAAAGCAATGGAAGGACGAAGAGAAGTATAATCAGAGGTGATAAAATGGAATCCAGAAGCAATAAGTTTGGTCGGAAGAAAAACAAGAAGATTGGTAAACTACACAAATCCTATGATGCTTATCTGATGGAATTGATTGAAGTCACGCAAGAAAAGTGGCACAAACAAAAAGTTCTAATGCGTAAAAGTTTTGAATATGATCCTAATTTAGAATATGAGGAAAAGAAAGCAGAAGCTCGCTATTTTTACCTTTTCAAAGAAGCACGTACAAGACAATTAAAAAACAAATAAAAAAATCTACTAAGCCAAATTGGTTTAGTAGATTTTTATTTTAGGCTAAATTTCTGATCTTACATACATCACGTCTGGTGCGTGGCTCACACGTTCACCAGTATTTAAACGCTCGACTTGGCGCATATCTGCTTCTGATAATTCAAAATCATAAATAGCTGCATTTTCTCTAATTCTTGAAGGTGTTTCTGATTTTGGAATGATAGAGATATTATTTTGTAAGTGCCATCGAAGGACGATTTGAGCAGGTGATTTCCCGTATTTTTCCGCTAGGTCAATAAGGATTTGCTCTTGTAAAACCCCACCACGGCCAAGTGGGCTCCAAGCTTGGTGAACGATATGTAACTCTTCCAAATAGCGGTGTAAAAGATGATTCGGAAAGTGCGGATGCGTTTCAAGCTGATCAACTACTGGAAGAACATTTGCGCTTGTACGCAGGCGGTCCAGATGATGCGCTTCAAAGTTACTTACACCAATTGCGCGAACAAGTCCCTCGTCATATAATTTTTCCACAGCGCGCCAAGTGTCAAAAAAAGTATCTTGTTTTGGCCAATGGACTAAATATAAATCAATTTTGTCCAATTGTAGTTTTTTCTGCGATTTTTCAAAAGCTCGAAGCGTTTCATCGTAACCTTGTTCTGTATTCCACATTTTTGTTGTGACGAAAAATTCATCTCTTTTCAAGCCGCTTGACGCAAAAAAGTCTCCAAGCTCTTTTTCATTATGGTAAAATGAAGCCGTATCAAACAAGCGATACCCGACATCCACCGCGGTTTCCAGCGCAGTACGCATACGCGCTTCATCCGTTAGCTTGTAGACCCCAAAACCATGTCTAGGCATTTCAATTCCATTGTTCAGTCTGTATGTATCCGAGAAAGAAAGTGTCATTTCATTTACCTCCTACTTTAGTTTATTAACTTAAGCATACCAGAAAATGAAGAATTTCTGTAGAATGAAGGATAGAAATGTGATTTTTTTTATAAATTCCAAAAGGACGTGAGTGAATGAGACAACCTTTTCAAGTTTTAGTTATACCGTTTATTAAAACGGAAGCAAATTATCAGTTTGGTGTTTTACATAGAACGGATGCAGATGTTTGGCAGTTTGTAGCTGGTGGAGGAGAAGATGAAGAGGCTATTTCAGAGACTGCTAAACGTGAAAGTATAGAAGAGTTGAATTTGGATGTCGATGTTAAAATGTATAGCTTGGATTCACATGCATCCATCCCTAATTTTCATTTCTCATTTAACAAACCATATGTTGTTCCAGAATATTGTTTTGCCATTGATTTAACGAGTTGTTCATATCAGGTTACATTATCTTTAGAGCATAGCGAGTTGCGCTGGGTTTCTTATGAGTCTGCTGTTCAGTTATTGGAGTGGGATAGTAATAAAACGGCGCTTTATGAGCTAAATGAACGGTTGAAAAACAATGATATGAAGGCAATGTAAAAAAGGCTGAAACTCAGCCTTTTTTCTTAACTTGGGATTAAACTGTTTAGCACGTGCGCAATGCCGTCTTCATTATTGGATAATGTAACAGAGCTTGCTGCGGCTTTTAATTCAGGGACGGCATTTTGCATAGCGATTCCTGTTCCTGCATATTCGACCATGGTAATATCATTATGTCCATCTCCGAATGCGATAACATTTTCAGCGTGAATGCCCATCGGTGTTAAAACGGTATCAAGTGCTTTGGCTTTATCAATGCCCTGAGCTGTGAATTCAAAGTAAAAATCAGCTGTGAAGACACAATTAAGTGTATCTTTGAAAGGGGCCATCATTGCTTGATAATTTTCTTGCATATAGGCCGGGTCGCCAGCTGTGAGAATTTTATTTAGACGATAATCTAAAAATGCGGCTAAATCATCTTTTTCACAGAGTTTGAAATTCCCACCGCGAGATTCGTACTGAACAATATTTATTACTTCGCCGCGGTAAGGTACGTAGCAGTCGTATACATCATTCGTGTACATATAATCCTCTTTATCAATCATTACTTTCACTTCAAATTGTTTCATGTGTTCTAAAACGGCTTTTCCTTCTTCAACAGTAAGTGCTTGGTTGAATAATTCTTCACTTGTCGCGCAATCAACTACTTTAGCGCCATTGTATGAAACGAGCAAACCGTGATGCTTTTCCATTTCTAATTGTTCCGCATATACGTGCATTCCTGTGGTTGGTCTACCAGATGCGAGAATAAGTTTAACACCATTCTGTTGCGCGGTGATGAGTGCTTTTTTTGTTTCTGGTGAGATTTTTTTGTCGTCGTTCAATAAAGTGCCATCAATATCTAAAATAATCGCTTGGGTTGTCATGTAAGTTTAGCTCCTTTTTTTCTTTATTGTATCACTAGAAATTAAGAAAAAATCAGATGTGGCGCATATTGAGAGCTTTTTTTCAATTCGAAAGGAAAATGGCTGTGTGTTTGAAAAATCATTCCAATTCGGTGTTCATTTTTTGGTAATTAGTCGTTTTGTATTGAATGTTTTTTTCGTAATTTTGATTAAAATAAATGGAATAAAGCGTATCGAAAATGCTTAGTAAAGATTGGCGTGTTGAGAACGAAGAGACTTTGTTGTAATGGTTCTCAGCGGATGCCATGTAGATTTTGTGTGTGGCAAATTCGACTAAAGGATTGTCTTGCATAGATGTAATTAAAATAATATCGACATTGTTTTCGGACAAGATTTTGACGACTCTTTGAAGCGTCCGACTCCGACCGCCGTAAGAGACGACGATGGCAATATGATTTTCATCGCTGTTGGCGGCCGATAAGCTTTGGATATAATCTTCTTCAGGAACATTGACTAAAACACCGATTTCCTGCATTTGGAATTTGAAGTTTTGAGCAAAAAATAAATTGGCGGAAGCCGCATAAACATCAATGGTTTTCGCTTGAATTAATTTTTCACCAATTTTGACAAGTTCTTCTGGATCGGCGTTGTTTAATGTTTCATCAATGGTTCCTTTGTATATTTGGTTTAGGTTGGTCATTATTTGGTAGGGTGTATCGGATTCCAAAATAGGATAATCGTAATTTAAATCTTTTTCTTCATTTGTTTCACGGAGACTCGAGGCAATTTCGATTTTCAGTTCACCGATTCCGTTTAGTCCTAGTTTGTTAATTAAACGGTAGATAGTTGCAGCGGAGACAAAGGCAGCGGTAGCTAATTCTTTTGGTTTGCACTGTAATGTTTTTTTCGGGTTCGCTAAAATATAATTCGCAAGTTCTTTTTCACTATTGGTTAAATTGGTTAGTTCGCGTATTTTAATTAAAATATTCATCGTTTCAAATCCTAACTTTTTAGAATGGGAAATTGTTTTAAATAATTATACCATTAAATAAAAAAGTCCCTCTAGACAAAGTGCATCTAAAGGGATTTTTTTCAGTTATTTAATTTCAATTGTTTTAAGATTTGCTGCGATGACTTCTGGTTTTTCATCCATTTGAACTTGAGCAGCAGTAGCGTAAGCACCTTCTAAAATTGGTGCATTAAAGAGAATAATTTCTTTTTCGCTGATTTCTTCTACTGTTTCTATATTCATTTTGGCGCTTCCGAGGTCGTAGAAAGTGTAGACTTTATTAGCTTCGTTACTTTCAATCGCTTCATTTACGGCATCAAAACTTGTGCCAATGCGACCGTCTTCTGTTCCACCGGCATGCGTGATAGAGACGTCTGGGGCAATTTCTTTAATAATATCATGGACGCCTTTTGCCACATCTTTGGAATGAGAAATGATAACAACGCCATAAGGTTTAGCCATGGGTTAGCTCACCTCCGTTTGAAGCATTGCGTGAAATAGCAGGGCAGAAGAGTAAGCGCCAGGGTCAAGGTGACCAATTGACCGCTCACCAAGATAACTCGCGCGACCTTTAGTAGCTTTTAAATCTTTTGTTTTTTGTAAAGCGGCATCAACAACATCATCTGTTAAATCTTCCTGATGAATCGCATTTACAACCGGTTCCCAAACATCAATCATTGTTTTCTCGCCAGCATGGGATTTACCGCGTTTTTCAATCCCTTCAAGTCCTGCTTCAAGCACTTTGGTTAAGCCTTCCGCGTCAATTGTTTCTGAATCTACCGCTTTACTCATGTTTAAAAAGGCTGTTCCATAAAGTGGTCCAGATGCGCCGCCGACCTTGCTGACCATCGTCATCCCAGCGGTTTTAAATACATCTTTTAAATCAGCGGGTTCTTTTTCTGTGAAAGCTTTTTTGAGTTCGCCGAGTCCGCGAGCCATATTGATACCGTGGTCTCCGTCGCCAATCGCTTGGTCGAGATCACTTAATAATTGTTTGTTTTCTTGTACGCGTTCGCCGAAGTCATTTAACCAGCGTAACGCCCAATCTTTATCATAAGTCATGATTCATTCCTCCAAATTTTATTACCATGCAATTGTGTCCACTGGGAGTTTCAACATATCAACCCATTTTTCGTCCTCTAATTTCAAAATGGTTAAGGATAAACCAGCCATTTCAAGAGAAGTCATATAATCTCCAACGAGTGTTTTTTCAACTTGAACGCCGGCATTTTTTAGAAGTTCATGGACATCATTTGCGAAAACATATTGTTCCATAAGTGGTGTTGCGCCCATGCCGTTCACGAGCACAACCACTTTATCTCCAGGTAGGAATTTGCTTTCATTGCTAATCCGTTCGTACAGTTGCTTCGCTAAACTTGCAGATGGCATGATTTTTTCACGCGTAAAGCCAGGTTCACCGTGGATACCAATGCCTAATTCGATTTCGTCGTCACCAAGCTCAAAGCCGGGATGGCCAACCTCAGGAACAGTACACGGAGTAAGTGCGACACCAAGCGTTTTAACCGAAGCAATTACTTTTTCACCAAGGGCTTTCAGTTCTTCAAGAGATGCGCCTGCTTCTGCGGCTGCCCCGATAATTTTATGCACGAGAACAGTCCCGGCTACACCGCGGCGTCCCGTTGTAAAAGTACTATCCTCAACAGCAATATCATCATCTACTACAATTTGTTCTACTTTAATATCATCGGCATCTGCTAAATCTGCCGCCATTTCAAAATTCATTACATCACCGGTATAATTTTTTACGATTAAAAGTACACCAGCGCCTTGATCTGCGGCTTTTATACCTTCATAAATTTGGTCGGGAGTTGGGGAAGTGAAAACATCGCCGCACACAGCCGCAGATAGCATTCCGCGACCTACATAACCAGCATGAGCCGGCTCGTGACCAGAACCTCCACCGCTTACAAGTCCGACTTTTCCTGGACGTTTATCATTTCTTGCAATGACGCGAGTTCCTTCGACACGGTGAACAACATCAGCATGCGATTTCACTAAACCTTCCACCATCTGTTCTACTACTTGATCAGTACCGTTAAGAATCTTCTTCATCTGACAAAAAACCTCCTTTAAAATAGTCCTCTTACCTCAATTTCCCTTTACTAGAAAGTCAAAACGTAGTTGCTGTCTTTATTATACAACTTATAAAATGAAAACGCTTTAAAACTGCAAGAATGTGTCATAAACCCAGCAAAATGGTACAATGAAGGAGAGAATTTGAAAAGGGGAATTGTTATGAGGAATCAATCTAAAATGCCTTTAGTGGAACGGTTAGATGCTCATGCTAAGTCTTGCCCAATATCACTCCATGTGCCAGGACACAAAAGCGGAGCCATTTATCCAGATGCATGGCAAAAATTTTTGAAATGGGACGTAACAGAAATTACTGGAATGGATGATTTGCATCACCCAGAAGATGTGATTTTGGAAGCAGAGGAGTTACTTGCGGAATGTTATGGAAGCAAAAAAAGCTACTTTTTAGTCAATGGGACAAGCGGAGGAAGCTTGGCAGTTATTATGGCGACGTTGAAGCACGGGGAGAAAGTTTTAGTGCCAAGAGATGCGCATAAATCAATCTTGCATGGAATCGAACTGGCAGGCGGAGAACCGATTTTCTTAACCCCAGCAACAAACAAAGAAGTTGGCGTCGCGAGTGGTGTGACAACCGAACTTCTCGAAGAAACATTACATAATCATCCAGATGTAAAACTATGTATTTTTACTTATCCGAGCTATTATGGAACGATTTTTAATTTGCATAAATGTATTCAAATTGCGCATGATTTTGGTGCGGTTGTGTTTGTTGATGAAGCGCACGGAGCACATTTTTTAACAAGTTCTGAATTTCCGAAAAGTGCAGTGGAGCTTGGTGCGGATGTGGTTGTTCAGTCGGCGCATAAGACGTTGCCGGCGCTAACGATGGGTTCCTATTTACATGTGGTGAATGATTTACCGATTTTTGAAAAACTACCTTATTACCTGCAAGTATTCCAAACGAGCAGCCCATCTTATTTAATTATGGCGTCACTTGATGCGGCGAGGAAATATGCGGCAACTTACACAGCGGCGGACGTCGAAGCTTTTTGGAAAATGCGTGCCAGATGGATTAAATGGCTGACGAAGAATAAATTTGACGTTATTTTGCCAGATGATCCGCTTAAAATCATCGTGCGCAAAACAGGCTACACGGGCTACGAACTGCAAGCAATTTTTGAAGAAAGTTCTTATTTCCCAGAGCTTGCCGATGAGTCACAGGTATTACTGATTTTACCATTAATTAAAAAAGGGATTGATTTCACGCCGATTAGCCGGATTCATTCTCCGGTGAAAAAAGAAATCGCGAAAGAACCATATGAAATGTCAGCGCCTTTTGCGTCAGGTCTTGCGCTAACTTACGAAGAAATGCACGCACGCGCGACCGAATTCGTATTACTAGATGAAGCTACGACACGCGTTTCGGCTGAAACAATCTCGCTCTATCCGCCGGGAATTCCAGCAATCATCCGCGGAGAAAGCATCACAGAAAAGCATATCCGCGAACTAAAAAACATTCGCACACGCCACTACCAAGGCGGCGAAAAACTAGCCGAGAATTACATCCGTGTATTCCGCTAATTTATGCTATAATCAAACAGAAAGCGACGCGAAAGGGAAAGGAAATTACTAAATGAAAGCAATTTTTATTACACTCGAAGGCCCAGATGGCTCTGGTAAAACAACAGTAGGAACACTACTTAATCAAAAAATGACGGAAGCTGGCATTGATTTTATTAAAACGCGCGAACCAGGTGGCAGCCCGATTTCAGAAAAAGTAAGAAATATCGTGCTCGGAATTGGCAATGAAGAAATGGACCCAAAAACAGAAGTACTACTTATTGCGGGAGCGCGCCGTCAACATGTCGTTGAAACAATCCGTCCAGCTCTAGCGGCAGGGAAAACAGTACTGTGTGACCGTTTCATGGATAGCTCTCTTGCGTATCAAGGTGCCGGACGTGACATGAATATGGAACAAGTTTTACAAGTGAATTTATATGCGATTGAGGATACATTGCCTGACCGGACGTACTATCTCGATGTGCCTGCCGAAGTCGGTTTAGCTAGAATCGCCGCTAATAAGGGCCGTGAAGTCAATCGCTTGGATAAAGAAGATATTACCTACCACGAAAAAGTCGAAGCTGGCTACGAAAAAGTCATCAACATGTTCCCGGAACGTTTTATGCGAGTGGACGCTACAAAGACACCAGAAGAAATCACAGAAACTATTTTAGCCGACATTTTACGACAATTAGCCTAACATCTAGTGGGACTTCAACACCTTGCCACAAGTGCATATCGCTCTTTAAAATGGCGTTTGTTTGCTATAATAGAAAAAAAGATAGATTTTTAGGAAGGGTTGATTTCTTTGAAACTGATATTTGCAATCGTCCAAGACCAAGATAGCAACCGTTTGTCTGACGCACTTACAAAAGGCAATTTCGGTGCGACCAAGTTAGCTACAACTGGTGGATTTTTAAAAGCAGGCAACACCACATTTATCATCGGTACAGAAGATGAACGTGTAGAAGATGCCCTAGCGATAATCAAGGAAAACTGTAAAGCACGCGAACAAATGATGACACCATCCGCTTCCTTAGGTGTGACGGTAGATACGTATGTGCCTTACCCAATCGAAGTACAAGTTGGCGGCGCAACCGTGTTTGTAATGCCGGTGGAAAGTTTCCATCATTTTTAAAACAGAGAAAAAGCAGGTATGCGATAAGGGCTACCTGCTTTTTTTATCTATAATGGGAATTAGATGCTTTAAACTATCAATGCGAGATAAATGAATTATAACCAATAGACTCTGCTATTCAGATTGTCATTAGAATCTGTTTAATTTAATAAAAAAACCGCAGATAAAGCAATTTCTCGCTTTATCCGCAGTTTCTGACCTATCTCGCTCATGAGGTAGGCTTTTTACATTCACTTAATCGTCAATTTCTGTCCAACATGAATCATGTTGCTTGTTAACTTGTTCCAAGCTTTAATATTATCTACAGTTGTTTTATATTGTCTAGAAATGGCCCATAAAGAGTCGCCTTTTTTGACGGTGTATGTTTTTACTGTGGAATTACTTGGTTTATTTGTGCTTGGTTTTGCGGTATTTGTGTTTGTAGTAGTTCCGGCGCTAACTTTAAGTTTTTGTCCTGGGTAAATGAAATCGGATTTTAAGTTGTTCCAGGATTTTAGGTTAGCAATAGTTACTTTGTGGTTGTTAGCGATTCTCCAAAGTGAGTCACCTTTTGCTACCGTATAAACTTTAGCGTTCGTGTTCGTATTTGTGCTTGGTTTGGATGTATTCGTGTTTGTGCTCGGTTTAGAAGTATTTGTGTTAGAAGTAGAACCGGCACTTACTTTAAGTTTTTGACCTGGATAAATGAAATCGGATTTCAGATTGTTCCAGGATTTTAGGTTAGCAATAGTTACTTTATGGTTGTTAGCGATTCTCCAAAGCGAGTCACCTTTTACAACTGTGTATACTTTAGCGTTTGTGCTAGTGCCTGTACTTGGTTTGGATGTACTTGTTCCTGTGCTCGGTTTCGATGTATTCGTATCCGATGTAGTGGAACCAGCACTTACTTTAAGTTTTTGCCCTGGGTAAATGAAATCAGATTTAAGATTATTCCAAGCTTTTAGGTTCGCAACGGTTACTTTATGGTTATTAGCGATTCTCCAAAGTGAGTCCCCTTTTACAACTGTGTAAATTTTTGCATTGGAGGTGTTTCCGGTGTTGCTAGAATTTCCAGTGTTACCAGTACTTCCGGAGTTTCCGCCAGTTGTTTTGCCACTGTCATATTGGGTTAAATTATATCGGCTAATCAAGTCATTTAATTTCGTTGCATAGGCTGTGTCTGTTGCGTACGTTCCAGTTAAGGCTTTCGTTGCGTCTTTGTAGGAAGTAGTGTTGCTTTTCCAAACTTTGGAGTAGTAATTTGGGTTCCAGCTTGGGCCATTTCGAATGACTTGTGCGTAATCTTCTAAGGATTGGTGATAAGACGGATATTTTCTAAATTTAGCTGTGATTGTGTAGTAGTTTCCTTTACCATCATCTTCTAGTGTTTGTTTTGTATAAGATTGGCCGTTGTAAGCTCCTTTGATTCCAAAAAGGTTATAGTTTGGAGCAGAGCCTAATTCGCTCGTTCCATAGGCGCTTTCTAAAATGGCTTGGGCGATCATGACAGATGCGTACAGGTCATTTTCTGCTGCAATTTGGGAAGAAGAGGCTTGGATTGTTTGGATAAAGCTTTGAACAGTTGCTCCCGAACGGAGTGCTGATTTTTGTAATAGGTTGTATGTAGCTGGTGTAGAAGAGCTTGTTGCATTGTCAGGATTGCTAACTGTTGCGGGTTCAGCTGGAGCTTTTTCTACTTGCTTCGCTGCAGCTTGATTTTCTTCTGCTGTCTTTGTTTGTTCTTTTGTTTCAGTTTGCTTAGCTTCAACGGTTGGTTCTGTTGTGTTTTCAGGAGTGGCCGTTGCTGGTGTTTCTTTAGTTGTGTTAGCTTCAGCGCTTTTAGATGCTTCGTCAGCAGGCGCTGTTTCGTCTGCGCTAACGATTACTTCGATGCCGGGAACAGTGATAGAGGTTGCGATGGCAGTAACCCCAGCAATCGTTGCACCCGTTTTAAATTTTTTACTTTTTTTGTTTTTCTTTTCTTCTTGTAAGGCTTCAAGAATTCGTTCTTTTCTCGTCTTTTGCATGGTAAGTCACTTCCGATTCTTTAAATATTCTACATCCATTATTACATACTTCACATTACTTATGATTGATATCGACAAATTGTAATTAAATTGTCAAAAAGGCTCGTCTTTGTTATACTGAATATAAGCAAGTGCTTACTTAGTTGAACGGGGGTAAAATAATGATTACAAACGAATCCATCATGGATGCAACGCTTTGTATGATGGCGAAACACGGCATTAAAGGCTCCACAACAAGACAATTAGCAGAAGCCGCTGGAATAAATGAAGCAACAATTTTTAAAAAATTTAAGAACAAAGATAATTTAATTCATATGACTCTTGAAGTGCAATTTGAAAGTATGAAAGCTGAAATCAATCAATTTTTTGATAAAGATTTTGAGAGTGCCAAAGTATTTTTACGTCAAGCAAGTCAGTTTATTTCGGATATTTATGAAAAATATCGTGATTTCATGGTGATTTCTGTTCGGGAAATGGGCAGTAAAGATATGGAGTTTATTGATCCGTCAATTGTTGAATATCTTTACGAGCGGGTTAATCAAAAAGTACAAGAAATGATTCCAAGTAAGAACTCATCACAAGAAGCAGATGCGATTTCTTTGATTTTAAATAGTGTTATTTTGCTTATTATGGTGGAAAAAGTACGCGATGATATTTATAAGCGCCCGCCAACGATTACAACAACCGCAGATTCATTAGCAGATGTTTTGTTAAAATTATTGAAATAAATCACGAAAAGTTAAATAAAAGTTAAGTATTTTACATTTTGTCTTGCGGGCTTAGATTTTCTATGTTAAACTCGTAGACGATTAGAGCGATAATAAATATGTAGTTTTGCCTGTTAGGTGAGGCTCCTATGCAAACACAGGCCACTGCCCAAAAATGTCCAAAGACGCCAATGGGTAGAACAGGGATTGTCGGATTAAGGCTTTCCATAATGTGGCTAAGAGTATTCTTTACGTTGCATAGTGCCAAAACTTTAGCGAGGGGAGTCTGTTTTAGTATGCGTATAAACTCAGAAGTCCTTGCCAAGGTTTTGGTAAGGACTTTTTTCATGTTTATTATGAAAATAATTATCTGGGAATTAAAATCTTTTTTTCAGATAATTAAGCTTAGATAAAATTCGAAAGGAGATGAAGGCAATGGACCACCATCAGGGAGAGGAAGTAGAAGAACCGGACTCGTATTATAGTAATCAAGCTGCAAGAGTGACTAACCTTCATCTCTGGCGCACATAAACGTTATTCTCAGCTTGCCTAGAAAGAATTGGAGGCAAGGAAAATGAAAAAACTACATGTAAAAAAGCAAGGTAACAATTTGCTCAAAGAGTCACAATTGGATAGAAATAAGATTTTAGAAAAATTAGGTGTAATGGAAACAGGACTAACGAACGTCGAAGTTACAGAAAGACTAGCAGAATTTGGTCCTAATCAAACAGTGGAAGAAAAGAAAGTGTCCAATTTACGGTTATTTATCCGAGCGTTTAATGATCCTTTTATCTATATTTTAATCATGTTAATGGTGATTTCATATTTAACAGATGATATGGAAGCGACAATAATTATGGCCTTAATGATCTTAGCTAGTGGAATTCTTGGATTTGTTCAAACGAGTAGAGCAGAGCGGGCTAGCTACGCGCTAAAAAATATAGTGAAAAATAAAGTGAACGTTATTCGAAACGATGAAATGATTGTAGTAGCACAAGATGAAATTGTGCCCGGAGATTTAATCGAAGTTTCAGCGGGGGATATTATTCCAGCAGATGCACGCGTTATTTCGGCAACGGATTTATTAATTAATCAGTCAGCACTTACAGGCGAATCAATTCCTTCTGAAAAATTTGTGGAAGACAAACGCGCTAATCCGGACCTTTTTGAACGGGAAAACTTATTATTTATGGGGACAGATGTGTTAAGTGGGCACGGCAAGGCGGTTGTTTTACGAACAGGAAGCGCGACATTTTTCGGCTCGTTGTCAATCGCAGCTACAGAACGTCGTGGCGACACTAGCTTTGATAAAGGCGTTAAGTCAATCTCGAAATTACTCTTTTATTTTATGGTCGTAATGGTTCCGATTGTATTTATGATTAACGGTCTTATGAAAGGCGAGTGGTTAGAAGCATTTCTTTATGCGGTAGCAATTGCGGTTGGGCTCACTCCTGAGATGCTACCGATGATTGTCAGCACGAACTTGGCAAAAGGCGCCATCAATATGTCGTCGAAAAAAGTAATTATGAAAGAACTTAGTGCAATTCAAAATATCGGCGCGATGGATATTTTATGTACGGATAAAACAGGCACGCTCACAGAAGATAAACTAGAACTTGTAAAATACATTGATAGTGCTGGTGAAACTTCTGAAAGTGTTCTAAATATGGCTTATTTAAACAGCTACTTCCAAACGGGCTGGAAAAACGTTTTAGATCATGCTGTTATTGCCAAATTGGATGAAAGTACTGCATCAGGATGGACAAAAGTTGGCGAAATTCCGTTTAATTTTGATCGGCGTCGTCTGAGTGTGGTAGTGGAAAATAATACAGAGACAAAGATGATTACAAAAGGCGCGGTAGAAGAAATGCTCACAGTATGCACTCATAAGGAATTTGGTGGCACAATTTCTACACTAACTGAATTAGAAAAGAGCGAACTTCAAGAAATGTGTGCAGAAATGAATCGCTCAGGAATTCGAGTAATTGCAGTAGCGTATAAAACTGGAAAGGCTGGTGAATCATTTACTAAAAAAGATGAAGAACAGATGATTATTGCGGGACTCCTAGGTTTCCGTGATCCAGTAAAAGCATCGACGAAAGAAGCCATTACACAGTTATTTAAAAACCAAATTAACGTGAAGGTTTTGACTGGAGATAACGAAATTGTTACGAAACGGATTTGTGAGGAAGTAGGTATACCAGCGAATGGATTTTTACTTGGCGGAGATATTGAAGACTTATCTGATGAAGAACTCACGCGCGAATTACGGAAATACCACATTTTTGCTAAATTAACCCCAATGCAAAAATCGCGTATCATTGATTTGCTGAAAAAAGCAGGACATACTGTTGGCTTCCTTGGAGACGGAATTAATGACGCGCCAGCACTTAGGAAAGCGGATGTTGGTATCTCTGTTGATACAGCAGCAGACATTACAAAAGATGCAAGCTCAGTAATTTTGCTGGAGAAAAGCTTAACAGTTTTAAATGATGCGGTTATGGAAGGGCGTAACGTATTTGGTAATATTTTAAAATACTTGAAAATGACAGCTAGTTCCAATTTTGGTAATGTGTTTAGTGTTTTGGTCGCAAGTGCATTTATTCCCTTTTTACCAATGCTATCTTTACATCTTTTGCTACAAAACTTGCTTTATGATTTCTCACAATTAACTCTCCCTTGGGATAAAATGGATCGGTCGTTTTTGAAAAAACCGCATCAATGGGAACAAAAAGGAATGTTGCGCTTTATTCTATGTATTGGCCCAGTAAGTTCGATCTTTGATATTGCGACGTTTCTAATTATGTGGTTTGTATTTAGTGCAAACACGGTAGCAGAGCAAGCTTTATTCCACAGTGGTTGGTTTGTTGTCGGCTTACTCACTCAAACTCTAGTTGTGCACATGATTCGGACAGAGAAAATACCTTTCATTCAAAGTCGGGCAGCTGCTCCGGTAATGATTGCGACACTTATTGTGATGGCATTAGGTATTGTGATTCCGTTTACCGGATTTGGTCACAGTATAGGTTTTGTGAGCTTGCCAGGTAGTTATTTCCCATGGTTAATCCTTATTCTTGTTGGTTATATGGCTACGATGCAACTAGTGAAAACTCTTTACATTCGGAAATTCCGGGAGTGGATTTAAATGCGTGCGGGTCGATTGCTCTTTGTAACGTATTTGCTTCTGGCAGTATGGAGTTTGCTACTTGTTTATAGTACGAGTTATGGGGTTGCAATCATGCGTTACAAAGTGGATCCTAGTTATTTCTTTAATAGGCAGCTACTCTTCTATGGTCTTGGTCTTTTAGGCTTACTAGTGTGCTCGCGTATAAATGTGAAATTATTTTATCAGCGGGTGACGTTGCGTATTCTTTCTTTGGGTCTTCTAGCTTTATTAGTGTTAGTGCTTATAACTGGTAATGCGGCTAATAATGCCCAAAGATGGCTGTCTATTTTCGGAGTGACATTCCAGCCTACTGAAACTGTCAAATTGCTATTAATACTTGTGATTGCGACTGTTTTCTTGCGGAAAGGTTGCGGGGTGCGAGTACAACATTGGGTGCTAGGCTTTTTGTTTCTTACTATAGCATTAGTCTTCTTACAGCCGGATCTCGGTACGGCTGTAATTTTAGGTGTTATTGGGGTCGCTTTGTTTTTAACGAGCGGAGTTGGCCTCTCACGCCTCGTCCGGGTATTTATCTGGGCTTTTGGTCTGTTAATCCTTGTAGCAACACTGATTTATTTCTTTCATCCTGATTTTTTTAGCACTGCAAAATTGGGCAGATTTGCTTTTTTAGATCCTTTTAACCTTGAAAACTTAGATGCTTCTTATCAACTTAGAAATGGCTACTATGCGATTGGAAGTGGAGGGATATTTGGGACTGGATTAGGAGGTAGCATCCAGAAATTAGGTTATTTGCCGGAGCCGCATACGGATTTTATTATGACGGTTATTGCGGAAGAGCTTGGTGTTTTTGGTGTTATTTGGACGATTTTTTTGTTAATGTTACTCAGTTTTACCGCACTTTATATTGCTGTTTGTAGTCATTTTATTTTCGATTCGATGGTATGTATTGGAGTTGCCGCTTGGATTTCGGTGCAGATGTTTTTGAATCTTGGAGGAGTGAGTGGGATTATTCCGCTTACTGGAGTTCCACTGCCGTTTATTAGTTACGGGGGTAGTTCGGTAGTCATGCTTTCGTGCGCAGTTGGGTTTGTAATGGCTGCTGCAAGGCGGAATTTACTAGCTAAATCTAGAGAGGTCGTGTATTTATGAAGCGGGATATTCAATATAATCGAATTATTTTATCGGTGTTCTTATTGTCGTTAGTGAGTTGTGTAGCGATTTATTTTGCTCAGAAGACAAACCAATATGATACCAATTTTTTAGGAATGCAGTTGGTGTTTTTGGTAATTGGGGCACTTACATGTTTTGGTGTTTCGCGCCTGCCGGTAGAGTTTTTGCGACATCATGCGATTTGGCTTTACGTCATTATGGTGATTACACTACTTGGAATACTCATACCAAACCCTCTAGTCCAAAATATAAACGGGGCAACGCGGTGGTATCGCTTCGCTGGATTGTCTTTCCAACCATCTGAAGTTGTCAAATCGATTTTTATTTTTGTATTGGCACATTTTGCTGTAAAATATCAAGCGCAGAAATGGAAACAGTTAGGCATTTTAGCGGCGCTTACTGGGGTTGTTTTGCTATTAATTATGAAACAGCCAGATCTTGGTACGACAATTGTTTACGGAGTTACGGCACTTGCGATTATTTTGCTCGCTATAAAATCAACTAAATTGATGGTGGGTATTATAACTCTAATTTTAACTACAGTGACGGTTGGAATGTATGTAGTCGTTTATCATATTAGTTTACTGGAAAAAATCGGCTTTCATGCGTATCAATTTGCGCGGATTCAGACGTGGCTTGACCCTACTACTGATCCAGATGCGGTCTATCAACTTAATTTATCGATGAAGGCTGTTGGTTCGGGGATGATGACTGGTAGTTCTGGTACAAACGCTTATATTCCTGAAAGTCATACGGATATGATCTTTAGTACGATTGGTCATCAATTTGGCTTTGTTGGTGTCAGTTTGTTGTTAATTTTATTTATGTTACTTATTCATCAATTAATTATGGCAGCTCTTTTGATGAAGAATACTTTTTCTTCGCTAGTTTTAGCGGGTTTTGCTGTAAGTTTTGCGTTTAATATTTTTGAAAATATTGGTATGACAGTCGGACTTATGCCACTTACTGGGATTCCACTTCCTTTTATTAGTTATGGTGGGAGCGCGGTGCTTGGTAATTTCATTGCAATAGGCGTTGTATTAGCGATTATTCGGTCAGACGCCGATTTAGTAGAATAAAAAAACAGCTGTTTGAACTATCCCCTAAAAACATTAATTTTAGGGGAGGTCCAGACAATGTTGACGAAGGACTTTTTGCTTGGATAGAGAATACTGTAATTATATGATACAATTCTTGTGAAATAGAAAACAAACTCAGTGAGTGGAAATTAAATAATGGGAGGCAGAAGTATGTCTTGGATAACGCCGTACGTTCCAATTATAATAGAAGCTGTTTTAGTTATTGGTATTGTTTTTATAGGATTTAAGCTTTATAAAAAGTTTGGATTATCAAAGAAATAACATGAATAAAAAAGACCCCTAAAATTAGTTCTGAAAATCTAATTCTAGGGATCTTTTTTCATATTATTAAATAAAAAGCCACATAAAAATAGAGTGGAAAAAATCCACTCTATTAATAGTTTAACTTTAGGGGGTCAATACATATATGACAACCCTGTTTTTATTTATTCTTATAAAGGTCTACAATTTCTTTCGCTAAATCTTTGAAAGTGATTGCATTCATTAAGTGGTCTTGTGCGTGAACGAGTAGAAGGGAAACTTCTGTTTTTTCGCCACGTGCTTCACCTTGTATAAGTTTTGTTTGAGAATGATGCGCTTCAAGTAGTGCTTGTTCTGCTTGGGCGATTTGTTCGTCTGCTTGAGCGAAATCCCCTTTTTTAGCGGAATCAATGGCTAACATAGCATCGCTTTTAGCGTTACCACCGAACACGATCAAGCTCATAATAGTTTGCTCTAAATCCATCTGTAAACACGTCCTTAAAGTTTTGGTTTTTAAAAATTATTCAGCAGTAACGCCTTCAGCAGCAAGTGCTTCTTTTTCACGACGTAGCTCTTGAATTTGAGCAATTTTCGCGAATGGAAGGAAGATTAGGATAGATAGACCTAAGTTTACAGCTGCAAGTACGCCACCTGCGATACTTTGTGTTGCAAGTGCTCCACCGATAATTGGTGGTGTAGTCCAAGGAGTTACGATAGTACAAGCTGGTACCCAACCAATAGCTGTTGCAAAGTAAGCTACAGTTACAAGTACAAGTGGTGCCAAGATGTACGGAATGAACATAATTGGATTCAAGACGATTGGAAGACCAAACATCATTGGTTCGTTAATGTTGAAAATACCTGGCGCTGCAGACAATTTAGAAACTGTCATGTACGCTTTATGTTTACGAGCTACGATAAAGATAGCAATGATTAAACCGATAGTTGCCCCAGTTCCGCCTAAGTTAACGAAAGAGTCAAAGAAAGGTTTGTTAACGATGTAAGGAAGTTCTTTACCAGCTTCTAGTGCTTTTACGTTAGCTTCGATAGCTGGGATGTTGATTGTTTGCATGAACGGGTCGATAATGTTCGCACCGTGTAAACCAAAGAACCAAAGGAAAGCAGAAACAAATGCCAATAATAAAGCTGCTGGCAAGGAGTTTGCAAGACCCATGAACGGTTCTTGTACTAATTCGTAGAAAGAAATTACTAAGTTAGTCACACCAGCTGCTTGGAAGAACGCAGTGATAAGACCAAAGATAGAAACAGTGATCATTGCAGGGAATAAAGCTGCGAATGAACGAGAAACTGCCGGTGGAACACCATCAGGCATGTTGATAATTAATTTCGGGCTACCACTTAAACGAGTGAAGATTTCAGTGGAAAGAATTGCAATAATTAATGCTAAGAAAAGACCAGTTGATCCAAGACCACCAGTGTTTGCAACGCCGTCTGCACCTGGAGCAATTGCGCCAATTGTGAAGAAAGTTGCTACAGAAACTACTGCGGAAGAAAGTGGATCTTTGTCATAAGATTTAGCTAAGTTGTAAGCTACAGTGAAAGCGATAAGTAGTGCTAAGATAGCAAAAGTACCGTTCCAAACGTTTCCGCCGAATGCTTGCCAAGTTCCTTCACCAAATAAGTTATTCATGAACTTTTGGTAAGCTGGAATTGGGAAGTTGTTAATTAAAACGGCGAAAGACCCTAGAATCATAAGTGGCATAGTTGTAATGAAACCATCACGAATTGCTACTAAATGACGTTGTCCACCAATTTTGGCAGCGTAGGGAATGAAATATTTCTCCATAAATGCGATAAAACCATTCATTTTTTATTCTCCTTTTTTGAGGGATAAAGTAATAGCCGAGTTAAGACGAATACATAATTTCTAAAACATGGCGTTATTACTATACCTCTTTAGTTTTTTATAATTTTCAGCTAGCTAGCTGTAATTACCCTCTTTTTACTTCATTAACTCTAATGCTTGTTCTAAAACTTTGTCGCCTTTCATCATTCCGTAATCAACACTGTTAATAACAGCTAATGGAATACCTTTTGGCTCTAATTTTTTCTTCATGTTTCCTTCTAAGAAACGTACTTGTGGTCCAAGTAATAAAACATCGATTTCGTCTAAATGGTTAGCTGCTTCTGCTTCTGCAACGGCGAAGATTTTTGCTTCAAGGCCTTTTTCTGCAGCTGCTTTTTCCATTTTTGTAACTAGTAAGCTGGTAGACATACCTGCTGAACATACTAACATGATTGTTTTCATGATTATTTCCTCCTCTAGATAATTCTCTTAACACTTATTATATATGCAAGTACCGTGCCAACTTTAAATGTGGCTATAAAAGGGTTTTCATTTTGTTTTTTGCTTACACATTGGCTTTTTTTGTGTGTAAATTTTACACACATAGAGATATTAACGGAATCTTTATGCGGAGCTTTAGAATCTTAACACTGTCTTTATGCGTTTGTTGGTAGGATTAGTGGTGGAAAGAGTACGGTGAAGGGGTGAACGGAAAATGGGTGTTGTTCTAGTAATTGCTGGAATAATCGGTTTAGGTTTGTTGGTATATTTATTTTATGTGTTATTTAGAGGTGAGGACTTATGAAGTATATCGTGATGCAAGATGCGTTTTTTGTTGTATTGTTATTAGTTTTGGCGGTGCCTCTTGGAATTTATATGTATAAGGTGATGATTGGGGAAAAGGTATTTTTGTCACGAGTGCTTGAGCCGGTTGAGCGGTTTGGTTATCGATTGATGGGTGTGAGTGAGGTTGGCATGTCGGCGAAGCGTTATGCAGTATCCGTACTTGCTTTTAGTGCAGTTGGCTTTGTATTTGTAATGGCGGTGTTGATGCTACAAGGCTTTTTACCGCTCAACCCGGAAGGTATGAAAGGACTTAGTTTTAGTCTTGCATTTAATACGGCGGCGAGTTTTGTGTCGAATACGAACTGGCAAGCTTATTCTGGTGAGGCGGCGTTATCTTATTTTTCGCAGTCGATTGGTTTAACGGTGCAGAACTTTGTTTCGGCAGCGACAGGGATTGCAGTATTATTTGCGGTAATTCGTGGCTTTATATGGAAGAAACAGAAAACGATAGGAAATTTTTGGCAAGATTTATTTCGAGTGACGCTATATATTCTATTACCACTTTCGCTTATTTTGGCGCTTCTTTTAGTATCGCAAGGAGTGGTGCAGTCATTTGCTGATTATTCGGTTGTGGAGACGCTTGAAAATGGAGCAAAACAATTGATTCCGCTTGGTCCAGCTGCAAGTCAAATTGCGATTAAACAACTGGGAACGAATGGTGGAGGCTTTTTCGGGGCAAATTCGGCGTTTCCGTTTGAAAACCCATCTAGTTTTACTAATTTAATAGAAATGTTGGCGATTTTACTTATCCCAGTGGCGCTTGTTGTGATGTTTGGGCGTGCGGTGAAGGATAGTAAGCAAGGACGCGCGATTATGACAGCGATGATGATTGTTTTTGTTATTGGTGTTGTTGCGATAACTATCTCCGAACAATTTGCAGGTCCACATTATCAAGGTGTTGCGACTTCTGGCAGTATGGAAGGAAAAGAGGTTCGTTTTGGTGTTGGCGGTTCGTCGCTTTTTGCAGCTTCCACGACGGCAGCCTCGAATGGAGCGGTGAACGCAATGCACGACAGTTTGACTCCGCTCGGTGGGCT
This sequence comes from Listeria sp. LM90SB2, assembly GCF_028867355.1. Taxonomy (NCBI): domain Bacteria; kingdom Bacillati; phylum Bacillota; class Bacilli; order Caryophanales; family Listeriaceae; genus Listeria; species Listeria sp. LM90SB2. The sequence goes on along the minus strand of NZ_CP046449.1, from coordinate 2,729,658 downwards.
GGTCCCAATGTTCTTTATGCAACTCGGGGAGGTTATTTTTGGCGGTGTTGGTAGCGGGCTTTATGGCATGATTGGTTTTATTATTTTGACGGTGTTTATTGCGGGGCTTTTGGTTGGGCGGACGCCGGAATATTTAGGGAAGAAAATTGAACCTTATGATATGAAAATGGTTTGTTTGCTTATTTTGGTTCCGCCGCTGTTGACTTTGTTTGGAACTGCGGTTGCGGTGATGATGCCAAGTGTGCAAGCTTCTGTTTCGGCGAGTGGGGCGCACGGTTTTTCCGAGGTCCTCTATGCATTTACTTCGATGGGAAATAATAATGGTAGTGCTTTTGCTGGATTTGCGGCGGACACGACGTTTACAAATATGGTTGGCGCAGTAATGATGTTACTTGCTCGTTTTATTCCACTTGTTGCGGCGCTTTATTTAGCGCAAAATATGGCTGGAAAGAGTTCGGTTGCAGCGAGCAGCGGGACGTTATCGACGAAAAATGGCATGTTTATTGGTCTTTTAATTGGTGTTGTGGTACTTGTTGGCGCACTTAGTTTCTTGCCAGCACTTGCGCTTGGACCGATTGCGGACTTCTTTACAACTTTCAAATGAGGTGAATGGAAATGATGGAAAAAGGTATTTGGAAAGATGCGCTGATTCAGTCGACGAAAAAACTGTCTCCAAAACTGCAAGTGAAAAATCCGGTGATGTTGCTTGTTTATGTTGGTGCGATTTTGGCAACGAGCCTTTATTTTCTCGGTTTCTTCGGGATTTCAGATGAGAAGTCTGGTTATACGCTAGCAATTGCGCTGATTTTATGGTTTACAGTGTTATTTGCGAATTTTGCAGAGGCGATTGCGGAAGGTCGCGGTCGAGCACAGGCGGATAGTTTGAAAATGGCTCGAAAAGACGTTTTAGCTCGAAAATTGAAGAATATTGATGATAAAACTGATGTGATCGAAATTGCTTCGAATGACTTGAAAAAAGGCGACATTGTGTATGTCCTTGCGAATGAACAAATCCCGATGGATGGCGAGGTTATTGAAGGTGCGGCTTCAGTTGATGAAAGTGCGATAACTGGGGAGTCTGCACCCGTAATTCGAGAGTCTGGCGGGGATAGAAGTGCTGTGACGGGTGGAACTACGCTTGTTTCTGACTGGCTTGTTGTTCGTGTGACGGCGGTCTCTGGAGAAAGTTTCTTAGATAAAATGATTGCAATGGTGGAAGGAGCTTCACGGAAAAAGACGCCGAATGAGATTGCGCTACAAATTTTGCTTGTAACGCTTTCGATTATTTTTTTGGCAGTTTCAGCGACGCTTTTACCATTTACTGAATTTGCGAGTAAGCAGGCGGGTGCTGGATCGGCAATTTCGATTACGAATGTGATTGCTTTGCTTGTTTGTTTGGCGCCAACTACGATTGGTGCACTACTTTCGTCGATTGGAATTGCAGGGATGAGTCGGTTAAATCAAGCGAATGTTTTAGCGATGAGTGGTCGTGCGATTGAGGCAGCTGGTGATGTGGATGTGCTTTTGCTCGATAAAACTGGGACGATTACACTGGGAAACCGCAAAGCAAGCGAATTTTTGCCAGTGGATGGTGTGACGGAACAAGAGCTGGCAGATGCGGCGCAACTTTCTTCGATTGCGGACGAAACAGCGGAGGGCAGGAGTATTGTTGTATTAGCGAAAGAACGGTTCGACATTCGCGGCCGAGATTTTGCTGAAATGCACGCAGAATTTGTTCCCTTCACTGCAACAACCCGAATGAGCGGAATTGACTATCAAGAAAATACGATTCGAAAAGGTGCGGCGGATGCGGTTCGTGCTTACGTAACGGCGAATGGCGGGACGTACCCAAAAGAGTGTGATGCAATTGTGAGCAAAGTTGCTGGTGCTGGTGGTACACCGCTTGTAGTAGTCCGAAATAACAAAGTGCTAGGCGTTATTTATTTAAAAGACATCGTGAAAAATGGAGTGAAAGAACGTTTCCTTGATTTACGAAAAATGGGTATTAAAACCATTATGATTACCGGTGATAACCCAATGACTGCGGCAGCCATTGCGGCGGAAGCAGGGGTCGATGATTTTCTAGCAGAAGCAACTCCAGAAGCAAAATTGGAATTAATTCGTGAATATCAACGGGAAGGTCATTTGGTTGCAATGACAGGTGATGGCACGAATGACGCACCAGCTCTTGCACAAGCGGATGTTGCTGTTGCGATGAATACAGGAACACAAGCGGCAAAAGAAGCTGGGAATATGGTTGATCTGGATTCTAGTCCTACTAAATTAATTGATATTGTGCGGATTGGCAAACAACTTTTAATGACGCGTGGTGCACTGACAACATTTAGTGTTGCTAATGATTTAGCGAAATACTTTGCGATTATTCCAGTGCTGTTTTACGGTATTTTCCCACAACTTGAAGCACTTAATTTAATGGGATTAACCAGCCCGACGAGCGCTATTTTATCCGCGATTATTTACAATGCGGTGATTATCATTATTTTAATTCCGCTTTCTTTAAAAGGCGTGAAGTATCGTGAAATGCCGGCCGGGAAATTACTGAGCAGAAATATGTTGATTTATGGTCTGGGTGGTTTGATTGCTCCATTTATCGCGATTAAATTGATTGATATGCTGTTAACTGTTTTAGGAATCGTTTAAGAGGGGGAGAAAACATGAAAAGATTTATGCAAATTTGGAAGCCGGCAGTAGTTGGATTTCTACTTTTGACATTGATGTGTGGTGTGGTTTATCCGGGTATTGTCACTATTTTTGCAAGTGCAGCTTTCCACGACAAAGCAAATGGCAGTATAATAGAAGAAAAACGAGCAGATGGTACGACCGGAAAAGTTGGTTCTGCTGAAATTGGCCAAACGTTTACTAAGCCTGAGTACTTGATTGGACGGGCAGCAAGTGACGGGGTGGCGACAAACTTAAACCCTACTAGCGAAGAACAAAAACAATTAGTAGAAAAACGAATTGCTTGGTGGCATAAACTAGATCCGACGAACAATCGAGTTATTCCAATGGATCTAGTAACAGCATCAGCAAGTGGCGTGGATCCGGATATTTCAGAGGCTGCTGCGGCATATCAAGTAGACCGAATTTCTAGAGAGCGAGGCATTTCCACCAAACAAGTCAAAGAAATTATCGCAGAACATACAAGTGACCGATTGTTAGGCTTTTGGGGTGAGCCAACTGTGAACGTCTTACAAGTGAATTTGGCATTAGATAGATTGAAAATGTAAGTTGGAGGCGAGTATATGGAAACGAATCGTCCAAGTCCGGATGCGCTGCTGGTGAATTTGCAAGAAGAGGCAGATTCATCCGTGGGTAAATTAAAAATATATTTTGGCTTTGCGGCAGGTGTTGGGAAAACATATGCCATGTTAAGTGACGCCAAAGATCAATTAGCAGCAGGTGTGGATGTCGTGGCGGGTTATATTGAACCTCATGCTCGCGAGGAAACGCTGAGAATGTTAGAAGGAATCCCGATTATTCCACCAAAAGCAATTACTCACAAAAATATTGCGCTCAAAGAATTCGATTTGGACGAAGCGTTGAAACGGAAGCCGGAACTTATTTTGGTAGACGAACTCGCACATACGAACGCATCAGGTGTACGCAATAAGAAACGTTTCCAAGATGTGGAAGAATTGCTTCAAGCGGGAATTGATGTGTATACGACTGTCAATGTGCAACATATTGAAAGTTTAAACGATATTGTAGAAGGCATCACCAAAGTAGCTGTTCGCGAAACGATTCCTGACTATGTTTTTGATGAGGCGGACCGAGTTAAATTAATTGATATTGAACCCGATGAACTTCTAAAACGGTTAGAACAGGGTAAAATTTATCAACCGGCGCGCGCAAAAACAGCTATGCAGAACTTCTTCACTAGAGAAAACTTAAAACTCTTGCGTGAAATTGCGATGCGAAAAGCGGCCGACCGAATTAGTCACGAATACGATCAAACAGGTGTTTATCCAGAGAAACGGGCGAGTAGTAAATGGTTAGTCTGTATTGGAACGTCGCCTTCATCTGCAAAACTCATTCGCTGGACAGCGCGCACTGCCGAGGCTTTCCGCGCACCATGGACGGCCCTTTATATTGAAAATGAAGAAAATGATTATATGACCAAAGCAGAGAAAAAATGTTTACGGGAAACGATGGAACTCGCTGAACGGCTTGGCGCTGAAATTGTCACCCTCGCCGGACATGACATTGCAGAAACAGTAGCTGAGTATGCCCGGTTGACTGGTGTGACAAATATCGTTGTCGGGAAATCGCGTCGCCGCATGGGTTTAAGGTCTTTATTTGAAGATGATTTTGAGGATCGTCTCATTACGCACCTTGATAACGTTGATATGCATATTATCCCCTCGAGCCAACCAAAAACGAAAAAGCGTCGAATGAAAATGCGTTTTAAAAGTTTTTTAACCTGGCATGACATGGCGAAAATGATTTTACTTCTAACATTGGCAACGGCGATTTGTGTCGGTTTAAGTGAATTTGGCATCGGTGATCAAAATGTTATTATGGTATATATTTTATCCGTGTTAATTATTTCTCGCGTAACAAGCGGCTATGTTTATGGCGTTATGGGTTCTATCATTGGTGTTATGTTATTTAATTTCTTTTTCACGACACCACTTTATACGTTTAATACAATTCAAGCGGGCTATCCGGTGACGTTCGGAATTATGCTTTTAGTCGCTCTTATTACGAGTGCGCTAACTGTCCGAATTAAAACCCAAGCTAGCCTGGCCGTTGAGCGAGAACGTCGAACCGAAGTGCTTTATGAAATCAATAAACGGCTATTAGTCACCCGTAATTTAAAAGGAATTATCGATTTAACCAACGAATATATTTTGCATTTATTTAGCCGTTCCGTTATTTTTTATTCTGCGGATCCTGCCAAAAGTAATAAAGGGATTTTCGTGCAAGCAGAAGGAAAAGAAGATGCGAGTGCGCTTCTTAGTGCGGATGAAGAAGCGGTTGCCCACTGGGTATTTAAAAATAAAAAGCGGGCGGGTGCTGGGACGGATACGTTAATGGGGGCATTTGGTTATTATATGCCAGTGATGTCACAGGGGAAAGTGCTTGGTGTTATTGGTGTTTCTTGCTCCCCAGAAGATGGTCCACTTACACAAGATAATCGGATCTTTTTACGAATGATTAGCTCTCAAGTGGCACTAGCTTTAGAACGGCAATATTTATCTGAAGAACAACGCCAAATCGTCATCGAATCAGCAAAAGAAAAAATGAGAAGCAATTTACTTCGGGCAATTTCGCATGATTTAAGAACACCGCTCACTGGCATTGTTGGAGCAAGTTCTGCCTTACTTGAAAAAGAAACTGAGCTAGATAAAGAAACGGAACATAATTTAATTAAAGGTATTAAAGATGACTCTGGCTGGCTCATTCGGATGGTTGAGAATTTGCTTTCTGTGACGAGAATTAGTGAAGGGTTAGTGAGTTTGGAACGAGCTCCAGAAGCCGTAGAAGAAATTGTAGGTGAGGCTGTCGGTCGAATCAAAAAACGTTTCGCGGACCGAACAATCCATGTCAAAGTACCGCGCGACCTTCTTATGGTTCCGATGGATGGCACGTTAATTGAGCAAGTCCTTATTAATTTAATGGAAAATGCGCTACGTCATGGTGGAACTGGTGCAGAAGTTTGGGTAGACGTGACGAAAACGAAGCAAAGTGCGATTTTTAGTGTTCGTGATAATGGAAAAGGGATTCCGGAAAAACGCTTGCCAGATTTATTTGATACTTTTGCTGTGGAAGCGAGAGAGCGTTCTGATATGTCACGCGGATTAGGACTTGGTTTATCGATTTGTATGTCGATTATTCGAGCGCATGACGGGACTTTAGAAGCGAAAAATAACAAACATGGCGGGGCGACATTCTGGTTCACTTTGCCACTAGACGGAGGAGATGGAAAATGAACAGCAAACGACTTGTGCTAATTGTGGAAGATGAAGAGGGTATCAGTAATTTTATTTCAGCTGTTTTGACTGCGAGTGATTACTCGGTGATTAAAGCAGTGAATGGAAAAGAAGCGCTAGAGCAGACAGCAAGCCATTCGCCAGATGTTGTGCTACTCGACCTAGGTTTGCCCGATGTAGAAGGACTAGACGTGCTCCGTGATATTCGTGTTTGGTCAAAAGTGCCGATTATTGTTGTATCCGCGCGCGATCACGAACGAGAGAAAGTGACGGCACTTGACCTTGGTGCAGATGATTATATTACGAAACCATTCGGCACATCGGAACTACTGGCGCGGATTCGAACTGCCCTAAGACACATTCAACCAAGCAGCAAAGAAGCGCCAAATGATCATATTATTCGCATTCAAGACCTGTATATTGATGACGACCGCCGACTTGTCAAAATGGGCGATAAGGAAATTCATTTTACGCCAATTGAATATAAAATTTTGCTTCTATTAGCTCGCCACGCCGGAAAAGTCCTTACGCATGATTTTATTATTCGCGAAATTTGGGGACCTTATCCAAGTGAAAACCAAGCACTTCGGGTCAATATGAGTAATATCCGACGTAAAATTGAACAAAATCCGGCAGAACCTGCATACATTTTGACAGAAGTTGGGGTTGGATACCGGATGGCAGAAGAATAATAATATGTTATGATAAAAATAAACGCCAGGAGGAATTAATATGCATAAAACAATCCGTAGCGTAGACGTTTATTATGAAAAATATGGTGAAGGAATACCGATAATAATGATTCATGGTTTTGGTCCTGATTCGCAGCTGATGATTGGTTGCATGGAGCCGGTCTTTGATAAGGAAAGTCCATTTTCACGCATTTATGTGGATTTGCCTGGAATGGGAAAAACCGAGAATTACGATTCAATCCAAAATGCTGACCATGTACTCACCCTTTTACTAGAATTTATTGAAGCGGTAATTCCGGGAGAGCAATTCGTACTCGCCGGAGAATCGTATGGTGGTTATTTAGCCCGCGGAATCGCAGCGAAAATGCCAGATAGAGTACTTGGAGTCTTACTTATTTGCCCAGTCATCTATCCTGAAAAAGAAAGAAGAACGCTACCCGAACAAAAAGTCATGTACCAAGATGATACGTTTGTACGGTCGCTATCAAAAGAAGACCGAGCGTACTTTTCAAAAAGTGGCGTTATTTTAACAGCAAGAAACTGGAATCGTTTCTTGGCGGAAGTGATGGCGGGAATGATTAATGCAGATGGAGAATTTTTAGACCGATTATCTGCGAACTATGCGCTGAGCTTTGATCCAGACGAAAAAGCGCAATTCGATGTGCCGGCATTATTCTTATTTGGGCGTCAAGATGATCATGTGGGATACGCAGACGGGCTTACATTGCTTGAAAAATATCCACATGCGTCGATTGCTATCCTTGATTTTGCAGGACATAATTTACAAATCGAACAACCAAAAATATTTACAACAATGGTAGAGGATTTCTTGTTCCGCGTGAAACCAGAATAAGTTAACCTTTGTGACCACCAACCATTTCAGAACGTTTTAAGCCAGTCGCTCCATTTAATAAACTGCTTGCGTGCATGAGGGATTTAAACCCATAACGCGAACGGATTTTGTCGACCGTTATTTCTAATTGCTCATGATTTAAAGTTCGAGTAGCATCCTCAAATAAATTGAGCTGCAACCCTGTTTTCAAAGTAATCTTACCGCATGAAATAGCAATGGAGCGCACAGGTTCGCGTTCATCGTAACGTCTAAATAGTTGCAGGAAATAAGGAATAAGCGCATGACTACTACTAGTAGGAGGGATTTTAGCTTGATGGCTGAATCCTTTTTTTATGCTGTATTTACTGTAGCCGATACTTAGATGAATAACAGCAGTATCCACATGATTTTGGCGTAAACGCATTGCTACTTCCTCAACCATTTCGCGGATGACAATCTCTACTTCGGCCGGCACATGATAGTCTTTTTCAAGAATTTGGCTTTTTCCGTAGCTTTTACTAACTGGAACATATTTTTCATTTAAAAGACTATAATCGATGCCGTGAGCATGATAATAAAGTTGCTCTCCGACTACACCCATTGCGTTTTTTAACACTTGTGGCGGCGTTTGGCTTAGTTGATACATATTAAAGATTCCCATTTTTTGCAGGCGAACAGCAGTCCGACGCCCAATTCCGCACACATCATCCAAATGTCTGATTTTCCAAATGGTCTCGGGAACGTCTTCATAGCGCCATTCAGCAATGCCGTCATCCCGGTTTTTAGCCACATTATCGAGCGCGAGTTTGGCAAGAAGAGGGTTGTCGCCGATTCCAACTGTAACGTATAGCCGCAATTCTTCTAAAATATCACACTGGATTTTGCGAACAATTTCTTCCGTGCTACCGAATAACAAATGCGATCCGGTGATATCTAAAAAACATTCATCAATACTATAAACATGAATAAACTCAGCGGGAACATAACGTCTAAAAATGGCTTGAATCATCGCATTTACTTTTAGATAAAGTTTCATTCGTGGGGGTGCGATAATAATTCGTTTATCCCAGGTGGGCAGTTCATACATTCTTGAGCCGGTTTTGATGTGATGTTCTTGTTTCATTTTTGGAGTGGCAGCTAAAACAAGCCCGCCAGCCCGGTCGGCGTTACTCATTACTACTAAATATGCTTCAAGTGGATTCAGCCGACGTTTGACACATTCAACTGAGGCGAAAAAACGATTTAATATCGATGCACAAAATATCACGGCGCGGTGCACGGCTATAATCTTCTATTTGTACCATTTTTCGACACTCCTTTCTTCTACGTTTCGAATTGCAGAGAAGGAAAGCGGGACAGTCCCCTCAGAGTTTTTAATGTAAATGGTGTTGTTCTCCACGCCTGAAATACGACCAATAATATCATTTTCAGGAGCAGATTCTGGGTTTAATGGCTTTTTCTGGATAACAAGCGTAGACTGATGTGTCATCGCGCTAGCTAGCACACTTTCGATAAATTCTGTAGTCATAGCTTCTTTCCATACTAAAGTTGGTTCAGCGTCTTGCATTGCTTCTGTATGCTCGCTTAATAAAAAACCGCCCCATTTCTTCATGCCGCGATCTTGGTAGCTCATATGATGACACCTCCAATATTTTTAAATAATTAGCTGTTGCTTAAATATATTATACGAACAAACGTTCTTATTTACAATGTGTAAATATCCTCATTTATGCTAGCAAAACGGGAATAAATTACTATTTGTGAACTATTAATAAAGTGGACATAAAAAAAGACCAAGCCTGTAAAATTAGACTTGGTCGTTATTATTTTTTTAAGCCTGGCTATCTTCGTAAGCGGTGATTTGTCCTACACGATTTGCGTGTCGGCCACCTTCATACGCTGTTTCTAGCCAAATTTTGACAATGTCTTCTGCTAGCCCTGGGCCTATGACTCTCGCTCCAAGCGCAAGGACATTTGTATCATTATGTTCGCGCGTGGCGTGAGCGCTAAATGTATCGCCAACAAGCGCGCAACGAATGCCTTTTACTTTATTAGCTGCAATACTCATACCAATACCCGTACCACAAACTAAAATGCCGCGGTCAACTTCTTGGTTAACAACTTTTTCACTAACGGTAATCGCTAGTCCCGGATAATCCACTGATTCTGGCGCTTCGGGGCCAAATTCTTCATAACTAATTCCAACACTTTCAAGATAAGAAATAATACTTTTTCGTAATTCAATTCCGCCATGGTCTGAAGCAATGGCAACTTTACTAACTGTCATTTTTTCTCCTCCTGCCGTATAATCAATACCTTCATTATACATGAATTAGAGTTTTTCGACAGTCTTTCTGTTGCGCCAAGGTTTTGCGTGAACAATAATAACGTCGCAAGGTGCATGAGCGGCCGTATATTCAGACACACTACCAAGAATAAATTGCTCTGTTGCTGAAAGTCCAGTTGCGCCAACTAAAATTAAATCAGGCTCGAAATTCCGCGTTATTTTTTTATTGAAGGTAGTTTTTGGCGTACCAAAGTGAACAAAAGTTTCTACATGCGAGACACCAGCTTTTTCAGCTTCTTTTTTGTACATTTCAACTAATTCTTCTCCGTAAGCTTTGGCTTTTTTGGCATAGGTTTGTTCATAATCGATTAATGGTGCAATCCGGCGCACATCCGCGACAAAGCCAATACCAAGCGTAGCGCCATCCATTTTGGCAAATTGAACAGCTCGTCTTAGCGCGGCTTCCGCTTCATTTGATCCATCTACACCAACAAGAATCCGTTTGTAAGCAGACATTTTGTATCACCCTCTCAAAAGTTTTCCCCTTATTTACTTAATACCCATAAATAAAAGAAAGAAGCATGATTAAAGAGAAAATTTTGTGGTACTATGAGGAAAAGGAGGGCTCTTTATGGCAAAGCTAGAAACGTTTTATCCCATTGTAGCTACACCAAAGCGTGCAGGCTATAAAGAATATCTACCGAGTGCGGTTCTTACAGGCTATATTCGCTGTTTTTGGGAGGCGGATGATAAGAATTTCCCGGGAAATAATTTAGTGGTTCCTGATTTATGTGCGGATATTATTTTTACAATTGATAGTAAAACAGGGCTAGTGACGGATGCTATATTTGTTGGCGTTAGTGATGCACCGTTTGAGTCTGACGATGAAAGTAATACCGAGCTTTTTGCTGTGCGATTTTATGCGTGGTCGTTATTTTTATTTGTCGAACAGGACTTGACTGGTAGCATGAATCGGGTAAAAGAGCCGGAAGAGATGTTTGCTGGATTTGTTTCGTTTTTTCAAGAGAGGTTTGCTGAAATGACGACGAACATGGAAAGAATAGCTTTATTAGAAGAATTTTTACTGCGAAAATTAATGATGCTTGGCAAGCAAGTCCATCCTGATTTTTTAAACGGTATTGATAAGTTACTACAAAATCCCAATCAACTTGCGTTAGGAGCTGTATCTGTTCGGCAGTTAGAACGGCTATTTCAAAAACATATGGGACTTGCACCAAAACAGACAGCAAAACTTATTCGTTTCCAAAAAGTATTACAGGCATTATATGAGAATCCAAGTGTGCCGGGCGCTGAGCTTGCTTATCTTCATGGTTTTACGGACCAGGCTCACTTAATTAAACAATTTAAACGATATAGTAATCACACCCCAGAAGAAATGAAGCAAATTTTTCTGCAAAATGTCGCAAATATACAATGAAAAACGTAAATGCTTTGTTAAACTAACGATATGGAGGTGCTTAAAATGATTAATGAATTTGTTTGTACAAATATTTCCACGCAAGATCCGGCGGCGTTGGTTGCGTTTTATCACGAAAAATTGGGAATTCCGATAGTATTCGAAGGGTACGACAATTATGACGGAGCGAAATTAGGTTTTTCTGAAAAGGCTCCCGGGATTATTGTTTGGAATAATAGCAAATGGGGCGAAGCAAGCGAATCTAAAGTGGAGTTTGTTTTCTCGTGTGATACTAATTTGGATGAGATGTACCGGGAACTTCAAACAGCGGGAGTGGAGACACCAGAACCTCGTGTGGCTGAGTGGGGCGGACGTGAACTGAATTTACTTGACCCAGATGGCAATAAGATTATGATTTTGGAGCCCGCACAATGAGCGATGAATTTGCTTGGATACAGAAGGAAATCAGTGGTCTTAAAGGAGTCCAGTATTCGTTTAAAGAAGAATGGGGAGCGGAGCGCTATCACGTTTTGGATCAGCTAATGGCAATGCGCGGAACGAATAAAGAAGGGCAGCCGATTTTAACCTTGAAGTGCGATGCCGAAAAAAGTGAGCAACTTCGCGCAGAAAATCGAGCCATCGTTCCCGGTTATTACATGAATAAACGAGTTTGGATTTCTGTTTTATTGGAAGAAGAACGAGATAAAGACTTGATTCGCGCATTAATTCAGCATGCGTACTCAGAAGCGAAGAATAAGTTGCCAAAATATAAACAAGCGGAACTTTTTGACTAATTTAGTTAAGAAGTTCTTATTTCTGTTATAATGAAATTGATTGTGAAAAAGAAAACAAAAAGGAGATGAAAAGATGGATATTAATATGTTTATCCTATACTTCTTCATTTATTCTGTTCTTGGATGGGCTTGGGAGGAAATTTTTTGCTCGATTTCAGAGAAGAAGTTAGTGTATCGTGGTTTTCTTTATGGACCATATTGTCCCATTTACGGGTTTGGGGTAACGACAGTTTTAATGATGATTTTACCGTTTCAAAATAACTTATGGGCCTTATTTATTTTTTCGATGATTATTTGTACGGTGATTGAATATGTTACCGCAACGATTTTAGAAGCATTATTCCATACAACATGGTGGGATTATCACAATTGGCCACTCAATGTAAAAGGACGAATTTGCTTGCCGATTTCGATTTTTTGGGGATTTGCTTGTATTATCGTTGTACGCTTCTTGCACCCACTTGTCACCGAATTTGCAGATTGGATTTTAAGCTGGGGTGGCTGGATTATTCCTGCACTCATCGTGGTTCTGATGCTTATTGATACGATTAAATCTGTCACAAGTATGCTATCATTCCAAAAAGCACTTGCCGAATTTAATGAAAAACTAACTGCCCAAGCAAATGAACTAAAAGCAAGCGTAAAAGAACGGGCGAAAGAATTTGAAGAAGGACTTTTGAAGAAACAAGAAAATGTTGATATGAAAATTGCTGAAATAGAAGCAAAACGTAAGCAAGACAAAGAACTTGCTGCCAGCATGCGCAAACTTAAATTTAATGAACGACGAATGTTAAAATCGTTCCCGAAAATGAAAGTGAAACGCGCGGCGCCATTTAAGAATTTCAACAAAAGTTTACTTCGGGTCGATAAACAGAAAAGAAAATAGAGAAACTGATTATGGCGCGAATGGTATTTTTTATCATTTGCGCCTTTTTTTGCGTTATTTTTTACAAAACGTGTAGAAAGAACAGCCTATCTTTTGTATGATTAAGAAGAAACATCGCCCCGCAAAGCTCCGTTACTTCATTCTCATTTTTGTTTCAAAGTAGATTTTACCTACCTTCAAGAAGTTTCATAATCTCGCTATATATCAAGCTTTACAAGCAACTTTCACATATTTGCAAATAATAGGATTGTTAAAAAAGTCACAAGTAAAGCCCAATGATGTACATTCTTTCCGCAAGTTATTGGGATGAAAGCGTGTACATTTTTATTAGATTTAGATTTATAATTAAAACGAACAGGAGGGAACGACATGTATTTGGATGAGAGAAGTAATTCACTTTTAAAAGAACTCTTACGACATCCTGACACATCGAGTACGAACTTACAAGCAAAATTCGGTTTAACTCGAAGACAAGTCGACTATAGTTTCCAAAAAATTAATAATTGGCTAGAAGAACAGACTTACCCGAAGATTCATCGTGCCGCAAATGGTCGATTTATCGTAGAACCTGACCTGTTTCAAATCATTGGTGAGGAAGATGGCGAAAAAACAGATTGGTACATCCCGTCAGAAAAGGAACGCGCTAGTCTAATCATCCTCATGTTAACAACAGGAAGTGAAGAGTTATCCCTTAATCACTTTATAAGCGAGCTGGAGGTGAGCAAGAACACCGTATTACGAGACTTGAAGCTGGTACAAAAGACACTTGAAAAATTCAACCTTGAAGTTAAATATTCGCGGATGCGTGGCTATTTAATTGACGGAGACGAGTGGAATCAGCGGACGGCACTCATTTATGCGGCAGAACACATCATAGAAAGTTTTGGCGGCGAAGAGTATTTACAGGATTTCATGCAAGTGGACGAAGCGAGAATTAAAGAGCTTCGGGAAAAATTGGAACAAGTTGAGCATCATCTGAATTTGCATTTTATTGACAATAAAATGCAAATACTGCCTTACATTTTAGAAGCTGTTTTTCGGCGGATGAAGAAGGGGCAAACAATTACGACATCTTTCCTGATTGACTACAATGAATTGTCAGATACTCGGGAATACGGAGCAGCAGAGATTTTTATTGAAGAAGAGCCGAATATGCCAGAAGCAGAGCGAATGTACATCACATTACAACTTTTAACTTCCAATGTACTTCCGAAACAATATTTGAAATCGGAGGAAACGCACAAGTTAAGACTGGCGCTGGAACAAGTTCTAAGCGAATTTGAGAAAAAGGCTTGTATTCAACTAGTAGACAAAGAATCGTTACTTGAAAAATTATTTGCACACATTAAACCTGCGTATTATCGAATTAAGTATCATCTTACAACAGATTACAGCATTTTAGACAAGATTGATCAAGAATTCCAAGCCGTGCATTACATCGTGAAAGAGTCGTTAGCACCATTAGAACGTTTTATTGGTAGCAAAGTTCCTGAAAATGAAAGTATATTTATTACCCTTTTCATTGGAGGGCATTTAATCGAATCCACAGAGAAATTACAAACGAGACTAAAAGCAGTTGTGGTTTGTCCGAACGGATTGTCGATTTCGAGATTGATGGAAAAAACATTACGAAGCCTTTTTCCGGAAATATTTTTCTATCAAGCGATGTCGATTCGAGAATTTGAACAAACAAAGTTAGGTTATGACATTGTATTTTCCGCAGTGCCACTTTCGACCGACAAGAAATTTTTCCTTATCAACCAACTGATGGATGGGAAAGAACGCCTGGAGCTTAGACGCCGGGTGATGCGAGCGGTTTACTTAGTGGATGAGGTGAATATCAGCGTCGATCAATTAATGAAAACTATTTCCAAATTTGCTGATATTAAAGATGCTGCCCGTCTTGAAAAAGTGCTAGCAGATTATTTAATGCCAGTTCCAGAAGAAAACACATCCAAACACGAAGGCAAAAGCACACTCGCAGATCTACTCGAAGTAACGCGAATCACACGTAAGAAATCAGTGAAAGATTGGCATGAGGCAATTTATCATGCGGCTTTACCGTTACTTTCGGCGGGAGTGGTGGAACCAGCCTACGTGGAAGAAATGAAACGGCAATATCCGGCACCGATTATGAACATCATTCTCCGTAATACAATAGCTATCCCTCATGCTGAAACGGAAAAAGGAGTAAATAGCCTCGGAATGAGCTTGCTTTATCTAGAAGAAGGCCTGCCACTTGAAGGCGGTAAAGAGCTACATTTTATCGTTGTCATTGCAGCCATAGATAAAAACGCTCACTTCACAGCTTTACTACAATTGATGGAATTATCGGAGAACAAAAAAGAACTGAAAAAACTTGCGGATGCTGCGAACACAGAAGAAATGCACCAAATAATTAAAAACTTCACGGACTTGGAAACAAAAAAGACAATGTAGAGAAGTCAGAAAGAATTACAGGAGGATTTCGTAATGGATTTAGTACAATTTTTGAAAAAAGGAATGGTTTGGGTTCAATCGGATATCGAGAAACAAGAGGACCTATTCCAAATGGTCGCAGAAAGTGGAAAGTCTGAAGGATATGTAACGGATGACTTTTTAACAAGACTAACAGACCGTGAACAAACCTTTCCAACGGGGCTAAAATTAGATGGATACGGCGTGGCATTACCGCACACGGATCCAGAATGCGTTACGGAACAATTTATCGCCGTAATCACTGTGAAAGATGGCATTCCATTTAAATTAATGGAAGATGCTGGTCAAACGGTTGAAGCGAATTTGATTTTCGTACTCGGACTAAATGAACCTCACAGCCAGCTCGCGGTACTTCAGCAATTGATGGGGACGATTCAGGATAAAGACAATGTAGCCGCATTACTCAGAGCGAAAGATGAAGACGAAGTAAAACAAATTTTAGAAACTATTACCGTTTAAAAAAAACAGGAAAATTAGCCGCGGGAAATCGCAGCAATTAATTAGGAGGAATTTATCATGGGACAATTTAAAATTTTGGTAGCTTGTGGAGCAGGAATTGCAACATCAACAGTAGTAACGGACAGAGTAGAACGTTTGGTAAAAGAAAACAACGTGGACGCAGAAGTAAAACAAATTAAAATTTCAGAAGCAGCATCTATGCAAGACGGAGCGGATTTAATCGTATCAACAACTATTTTACCAACAACTTACAAAATCCCAGCGATTATTGCAACTTCTTACATCACTGGTATGGGTATGGAAGAATTAGACGAAGAAATACTTGCGCACCTTAAATAAAGGCTGCGCAAGGGAGTTTAGAAATCATCATTAAACAGAGAAAAAAGGAGGAAATATTAAATGGATACACTTCTGTCAGGAGTACAGTATGTTTTAAACTTGGGGCCTACAGTTATTTTGCCTATTATGATTTTCTTTATTGCATTAATTTTCCGAGTACCAGCAAAGAAAGCGCTTCGTTCAGCGATTACGATTGGTATCGGGTTTGTAGGTATTAACCTTGTTATTAGTTTACTATCTAGTAACTTAGGTCCGGCAGCGCAACAAATGGTTGAGCGTTTTGGACTGAATTTAACAATTATTGATGCAGGTTGGCCAGCAGCAGCCGCGGCTTCATGGGCTTCTCCAGTTGCAGCAATTTTAATTCCAATCTGTTTGGTAGTTAACTTAGCACTTATTTTCTTCAAAGTTACGAAAACACTCGATATTGATATTTGGAACTACTGGCACTTCATCGCAGCAGGTGCAACTGGTTATATCGTAACTGGTGGTAACTGGTGGTTCGCGATTCTTTGTGCGATCATCTATGAAGTTGCTGTTCTTTGGATGGCAGACAGAACACAACCTATGGTAGAAGAATTTTACGGATTAAAAGGGATCTCCTTACCAACAGGTTCTACAGCAGCATTCGGTTTCATCGGTATTCCGGTTGGTTGGCTAATCGCTAAAATCCCTGGTATTAAAAACATCCATGTTGACCCAGAAACTATTCAAAAACGTTTTGGTATTTTCGGGGAACCAATGATGATGGGTCTTATTCTAGGTATTGCAATCGGTATTCTTGCAGGCTATGACGTTGGCGCAGTTGCACAACTTGGTATGTCCATGGGTGCGGTAATGTTCTTAATGCCTCGTATGGTTAAAATTTTAATGGAAGGTTTAATTCCAATTTCAGAATCCGCTCGTGAATTCATGAAATCTCGTTTCAAAGGCCGCGAACTTTATATCGGGCTTGATGCAGCACTTTCAATCGGTCACCCAGCGAATATTTCTACTGGTTTAATCCTTGTTCCAATCACTCTTTTCTTAGCTGTTATCATTCCTGGTAACAAAGTACTTCCTTTTGGTGACTTGGCAACTATTCCATTCTACGTATCATTCGTAGTAGCATCTCGTAAAGGTAACATTCTTCACTCTGTTTTAGCTGGAACTGTAGTTATTGCACTAGCGCTTCTTATGGCAACTGACTTCGGTCTTGTTCATACAGAAATGATGAAAGGTGTTTACGAATTCCCTAAAGGAGCAACACAAGTTAGTACACTTGATATGGGTGGTAACTTCTTTAACTGGGTTATTCTTAAATTCTCTCAAGCTTGGGCAGCTATTTTCTAAGTTTTGTCTTAATGATATAGAAGAGGTGATAGTAACATGAGAGCAGCTGTGTTATACGAGAATAATGTAATAAAAGCAGAACAAATTGATGAAGCGACTTGTGGGAAAGATCAAGTTCGTGTCGAAGTAAAAGCAGTCGGAATATGCGGATCAGATATTCATAAAATGCAGACTCGCTGGAAATACCCATTGCCTGCTGTAATGGGACATGAATTTGCAGGTGTAGTTACAGAAATTGGTAGCGAAGTAACAAACGTAGCTATTGGTGACCGTGTTGCAGGGATTCCGCTTGAGCCTTGTATGGAATGTAATTATTGTAAAGCGGGCGACTTTGCATTATGTGACAACTACCGGATGGTGGGATCACACTTCCACGGCGGATTTGCTGAAAATGTCGTCATGAAAGCCGACAATGTCATTTCTATCGGCGACCTTGATTTTGAAGAAGGTGCGATGATTGAACCACTTGCTGTATCAATGCACGGAGTACTTGGTATTCAGCCGAGACTTGGCGATACGGTGATTGTCTTCGGAATTGGAACCATCGGAATCTTGGTTGTACAATGCTTACTTCTTGCGGGAGTAAAAGATATTATCGCGGTTGATATCAGTGATAAAAAATTAGCAGACGCGCGGGAATTCGGTTGTAAATACACCATTAATCCAAAAAACGAAGACTTAAAAGAACGCGTTTTTGCTTATACAAATGGTCTTGGGGCAGATATTGCACTCGAGTGTGCTGGTTCCAAAATAACGCAAGAACAATGCCTTCTTGTAACGAAGAAAAAAGGTAAAGTTGGTTACTTAGGAATCGCCTACGCAGATGTGCTTTTACACGAGGAAGCTTTTGAAAATATTTTTAGACGTGAACTTACGCTGAAAGGTTTTTGGAATTCTTACTCGGCACCATTTCCAGGTGAGGAGTGGCGTACGTCGATTGAATTCGTGAAACAAGGTCGAATTAAACTGAAACCACTAATTTCGCATCGTTATAAGCTAGAAGAAACGAAAGAAGCGTTTGATATGATTCTTTCCAGAGAGCATGATTATAACAAAGTGATGATATTGCCGCAGAAAGGTGACGATTAATTTGAAAGCAGTAGTAAAAACAAACCCCGGATATGATCAAATGGAGCTAAGAGATGTAGAAGAACCACAAGTCTATGGCGACAAAGTAAAAATCAAAGTAGCATTCACTGGTATTTGCGGATCAGACATCCATACGTTTAAAGGTGAATACAAAAATCCAACAACTCCCGTCACACTGGGACATGAATTTTCTGGTGTCGTTGTAGAAGTTGGGCCAGATGTAACAAGTATCAAAGTGGGAGACCGTGTCACAAGTGAAACAACTTTTGAAACTTGTGGAGAATGTATTTATTGTAAGGAACGTGATTACAATTTATGTAGCAATCGTCGCGGCATTGGTACGCAAGCAAATGGTAGTTTTGCAGAATTTGTTTTATCTCGCGAAGAAAGTTGTCACGTGCTTGA
Source organism: Listeria sp. LM90SB2 (assembly GCF_028867355.1). Taxonomy (NCBI): domain Bacteria; kingdom Bacillati; phylum Bacillota; class Bacilli; order Caryophanales; family Listeriaceae; genus Listeria; species Listeria sp. LM90SB2. The sequence continues at coordinate 2,710,694 of NZ_CP046449.1, read as the reverse complement.
TGAACGTATTTCGCTCGAAGCAGCAGCACTAACAGAACCGCTTGCATGTTGTGTGCATTCGGCGCTTGAAAAAACAACGATTCGTCCAGATGACACAGTACTTGTTTTCGGACCAGGTCCAATTGGTTTGTTACTAGCTCAAGTTGTGAAAGCGCAAGGGGCAACGGTGATTATGGCAGGAATTACCAAAGATAGTGACCGCTTACGTCTAGCAAAAGAGCTTGGAATGGACCGGATTGTCGATACTTTAAAAGAAGACTTGGCTGAAGTTGTGCTTGGCATGACAGATGGTTACGGAGCGGAACGCGTATTTGATTGTTCTGGCGCAGTACCCGCTGTAAATCAAGGATTACCTCTAACGAAGAAAAAAGGCGATTTTGTTCAAGTAGGACTTTTTGCCGAAAAGAAAAATGCGATTGATGAAGAATCCATTATCCAACGTGAAATTGCTTATATCGGCAGCCGTTCGCAAAAACCATCTTCTTGGATTTTAGCGCTCGACTTACTAGCAAATGGCAAAATCAATACGGATAAAATGATTACTAAAGTATACGGTTTGGATGACTGGCGCGAGGCTTTCGAGGCAGTTATGGCAGGAAATGAAATTAAAGTATTAGTGAAATCTTAATAATGGAGGATGGGCTGTATGAAAAAACATCAAAAAAAGGATAACCGTGCAAACGAATCCAAAGCTTCTCGGGCTCAGATGTTTTACAGTAGTCATCCTTAGAAATGAGCCGAGAACATATTCGCGTATGTTCTCGGTTCCATTTCATTATAAGACGTTAAAAGAAAAAAATCTATTAATGAAGGTGAAATTAAATGAAATTAACAATTGGTTGCGACCACGGCGGACGTAGACTAAAAGATGCCATTGTGAAACATTTACGTGAAAAAGATATTGAAGTTGTTGATATTGGAACATATACAGATGAAAGTGTCGATTTTCCATCTTATGCAGAAGAAGTTGCCAATCAAGTAGTAAGCGGGCAATCTGAACTCGGTATTTTGTGCTGTGGAACTGGAATAGGTATGAGTATTGCTGCTAACAAAGTGGACGGAATCCGTGCTGCGGTTGTTTCGGATACTTTCTCAGCGCGTGCCACCCGTGAACATAACAATAGCAATGTTCTCTGTCTAGGCGAACGCGTTATCGGTGAAGGATTAGCGCTTTTACTTGTTGATACTTGGCTTGAGGCATCATTTGCAGGAGATCGCCATAAACGCCGCTTGGATAAAATTACTGAACTCGAAAGAAAGTGAGGATGAACATGAGGAAAATAGCCGCTTCAATTATGTGTGCAGACCAACTACATTTAGGTGAAGAGCTCCGTCGCCTTGAATCTGCTGGTGTGGAACTACTACACTGCGATGTGATGGACGGTGTATATGTGAATAATCTTGCGCTCGGTCCAGAATATTTGGAAATAGTGCGAAACAATACAGAAATCCCTCTAGACATACATTTGGCTACGATTACCCCACTTAAATATATTGACATGTTTGGTCCTGTGAAACCGGAATATATTTCTTTTCATGTAGAAGTAGCGGAAGACGTGTCAGAAGTCATCCGGAAAATCCGCTCTTACAACGTTAAACCATCGATTGCGATAAATCCAGAAACACCTATCGAAGCCATTTATCCTTATTTAGATGATGTCGAAATGGTGTTAATGATGACTGTAAACCCGGGTTTTGCGGGACAAAAATTTCAAACAGATGTATTACAAAAGCTACATGATTTAAAAGCAAAACTAGCTGGAAAAGTCCATGCGCCGCTCATTGAAGTGGATGGCAATATTAATAAAGAAACAGTAGGCTTAATGCGAGATTGCTTACCAGACATTTATGTACTAGGCACATCCGCGTTATTTCATGACCGAGATAAAACGAGTTATGCAGAAAGACTAGTACACATTTGGTCAGATGTAGAAAAACATGTGTAATAAAGCACAAACAATTTAAGGGAGATGACAGTTTTGAAAAAAACATTAGATAGACAAGCCGTGGACACGATTCGTTCGTTATCCATTGATATGATTGAGAAAGCAAATTCAGGACACCCAGGAATGCCGATGGGAGCAGCTCCAATGGCGTATATGCTATTTGCGAAACATTTAGTATTCAACCCAGCCAACCCAGAATGGTTTAACCGCGATCGCTTTGTTTTATCAGCAGGACACGGGTCTGCGCTACTTTATAGCATGCTTCATTTATTTGGTTATGATGTAAAAATGGAAGACTTAAAACAGTTCCGTCAATTAGATAGTTTGACACCAGGACACCCTGAATTTGGATGGACTGCTGGAGTCGATGCAACGAGTGGCCCGCTTGGACAAGGGATTGGTATGGCGGCTGGAATGGCGCTTGCAGAGTCTCATTTAGCGGCGGAGTATAACCAACCAAATTATCCAATTGTCGACCATTATACGTATGCGATTTGTGGTGACGGAGACTTGATGGAAGGCGTGGCATCAGAAACAGCCTCACTTGCAGGACATTTAGGACTTGGGAAATTAATCGTATTGTACGATTCCAATGATATTTGTTTAGATGGAGATTTAAGCGCAACGTTCAGTGAAAATGCAGCAGACCGTTTCCGCGCATACGGCTGGCAAGTTTTACGTGTAGAAGATGGCAACAATTTAGCGGCAATTCAAGAAAAAATTGTTCAAGCAAAATTAGAAACATCGAAACCAACGCTAATCGAAGTGAAAACAGTCATCGGTTACGGCGCGCCAACAAAAGCAGGCAGCTCCGCAAGTCACGGTGCTCCGCTCGGTGAAAAAGAAGCAAATGGTGCAAAAGAGCATTACGAATGGGCAGAAGAGCCTTTCACAGTACCAGCCGAAGTTCGTGATTACTTAAGAAATTACAAAGCTCGCGGGGAAAAACTAGAGGGTGCTTGGAACACAATGCTCGCTAATTACAAAAAAGAATTCCCAGAACTTGCAAGTCAATTAGACCGCGTGTTAGCGGGAGAAGTAGCTGCCGATTGGAACGCTAATTTGCCAACTTTTGAAGCAGGCACAAATGTTGCAACGCGCTCTGCTTCTGGGAAAATGATTAACGCAATTGCAGCCGAATTACCGGAACTTTTCGGGGGATCCGCTGACTTAGGTTGCTCGAACAAAACATTTATTGATGCGAGCCCAGCATACAGCATTCAAGACCCAGCTGGTAAAAATATCTGGTTCGGTGTGCGCGAATTTGCGATGGGAGCAATGTTAAACGGAATGGCACTTCATAGCGGTTTGCGAGTGTTTGGCTCGACTTTCTTCGTCTTCTCAGACTATGTCCGCCCAGCAATGCGGATGGCTGCTTTAATGCAACTTCCAGTAACGTATGTATTCACGCATGACAGTATCGCTGTAGGTGAAGACGGCCCGACACATGAACCAATCGAACAACTAGCCTCGCTTCGTGCTATGCCAGGCCTAACAGTTATTCGCCCAGCCGATGCCAAAGAAACCCGCGCTGCTTGGGAAATTGCCGCAACTAACACAAATGGTCCAATCGCACTTGTATTATCACGCCAAGACTTACCAGTGCTTGAAAATGCACAAGAAGAAGTGGATGCAGGTGTAGATAAAGGTGCTTATATCGTAGCACCAGCAAATAGTTCCAAACCAGACGCTATCATTATCGCAACAGGATCAGAAGTGTCCCTTGCAATTGAAGCGAAAGCCGAACTTGCGAAAAAAGATATCGACGTTTCCGTTGTTAGTTTATCCAGCTGGGAACGCTTTGAAAAAACAACCGATGCTTATAAAGAAAGCATTTTACCAAAAGAAGTCACAGCGAGATTTGCGATTGAAGCAGGAGCAACATTCGGTTGGAAAGAATTTATTGGGTCAGAAGGCGATATGTTAGGAATCGATCACTTCGGCGCATCTGCCCCTGCGAAAGATTTGTTTAACGCTTATGGATTTACACCAGAAAATGTGGCGGATCGTGTCGAAACTGTGATTGCGAAAGCCGGTGTGCGCGTATGACATTCGTAGCGCCATCGTTACTCGCAGCTGATTATATGAACATGGCAAACTCCATTAAAGAAGCAGAACATGCCGGAGCTGACTACCTTCATATCGATGTCATGGACGGACATTTTGTGCCGAATCTGACGTTTGGAATTGATATGGTCGAGCAAATCAAGAAAACAGCGACTATTCCACTGGATGTCCACTTAATGCTCTCGAACCCAGAAAACTATATTGAAAAATTTGCAGCAGCTGGGGCGCACATTATTTCCGTGCATATCGAAGCGGCGCCGCACATCCACCGCGTCATTCAACAAATTAAGGCAGCGGGCTGTAAAGCGGGAGTCGTGCTTAATCCAGGAACACCGGCGAGCGTGCTGGATGCCGTTTTAGCAGATGTAGATTTAGTTTTACAAATGACCGTAAATCCAGGGTTTGGTGGACAAGCTTTCATTGATTCTACCATCAAAAACATGCGCTATCTGGATCATTGGCGCCGAGAAAATAACGGCAGCTATGTGATCGAAGTCGACGGTGGTGTAAATGCCGAAACCGCAGAAAAATGTAAGCAAGCGGGCGTAGACGTTCTTGTAGCAGGCTCTTACTTCTTTAGAGCAGATGATAAAATTGCTTGTATCAAAGAATTAAAAGCGTAACAAAAAAGTGCTACAAACCAACTAGCGGTTTGTAGCACTTTTTTATGGAGTGGTTTAACTTCTTTTAAAGAAAAAGAAGCTAGTAGATAACAACGTCAATAAACTTCCTAGTGCAAAAAAGAGAGCATCTTTTGAATCACCAGTAGTTGGGAGGATATTAGAGGTGTTTTTATCAACTTTTTTTGTTGCTTCGGATGAAATCACAGTATCATTAGTACTCAGTGTAGTATTGTCGGTCATTTCTCCATTGGTATTTGTATTATCACTGTTTGCTATTTTTTCATAAATATAGGTAACAGTTGCAGGGGTTGTGCTAAAAGTACCCGATTCATTTCCTTCCACTTTTTGAAGTTTATAGCCTGCTATGTCTTTGCTTTTAGTTTGGTAGGTATTATTTACTTCACCGGTTAAAACAGTATCTTTTGCTAGTGTTTTACCCGATTCATCTTGATATTTTACAGTGACTGTCCCATTTTGGACAGCAGTTTTTTCATAAATATACGTTACATTTTGCAGTGTTTCAGAAAATTGTCCTGTCGCATTTCCGGGTGTTTCTTTTAAAGTATAGCCATCTATTATTTTAGGAGTAGTGACGTAATTTTCACCAATACTACCATCTAATCTAGTAGAAGTAGCTAATTCATTCCCAGACGCATCTTTATAGGAAACTAGGACTGGTTTAGTATACTTGAAGTAGATAAATGGCTTTCCAGAAGGACCATATTCAGAAATATCATAGTAAGAATCAAATCGATTTGTCCCAGTGAAAAGTGAAAAAGTAGATTCGAGTGGCTCTGCTGAAAAGTTTAATGCTTTTTCGGCTTGATTATACGTAATACCATTCGCTAAATCAGTTATGAATAAATTATCTGTAGTCAAATGAGCCGAAGCATCTTGAAACTGAATGTAATTTTCTATAGGTAGGATGTGGTTGCTTGGTACAATGAGTGTACTTAAAACTGTTTGAGCGGCAAAAGCTTGATAAGCCATTTGAAGATTTGGGTTTTGAATTGTAATATTAGTAATAAAATTATTTTCAAAGGCAGAAGCATCAATACTTTCAACAGTGGCTGGTGTAGTCACTGTTTTTAAATTATTAGCTAAAAATGCTTGGGAAGGAATATTTTTTAAAGCAGTAGAATAAGTTATTTTTTCTAATTTATTGACACTAAAAGAGTTCCTCCCTATAGTCTGCACTGAGTTGGGTAAGACTAGTTGTTCAAGTGAATTGATGGTAAAAGCACCATCGCCAATAGTTATAACTGTATTAGGAATCGTTACATTAGTTAATCTCTTGGATTTGAATGCGCCATTCCCGATAGCAGTAACGGTATATTCATTATTAGTACCAAGTGTTGTAGGAATGGTAATATCAGTAGACTGTCCTGTATAATCAGTAATGGTAGCTTCATTTCCATTTATTGTATATTCATAGTCACCAGATGTTTCGGCAGAACCAATAGTTGGAAATAAAAACAAGAATATGGCAAAACAAAAAATACCCCAAAATCTTCTTTGTAACACAGAAAAGCCCCCTTACTTGAGTTTTTTTATATTTTCCCTTACACAAAACATCTAAACTTTTCTATATTCATATCTGTGTGGAATAAGTTTTTTTTAATTGATACATGTCTAGCTCTAGCTTATACTTAAATTAATACGACAACAAAAAGGAAGAGATATTATGACACAACTAGCATTTCGAAACGGGACAGAACAAGACACGACGTTAATTCTTCGTTTTATTACCGAACTTGCAATTCATGAAGGCATTGAAAAAGATGTAGTAGCAACCGAATCCGGCCTACACAAAGCCCTTTTTCAAGAAAAATCTGCCGAAGTAATTATCGCTGAATACGAAGGGGAGCCAGTTGGTTTCGCACTCTTTTTCCATAACTTTTCCACATTACTTGGCAAAAAAGGCTTATACCTAGAAGACCTTTACATCATTCCAGAAATGCGCGGAAAAGGCTTTGGAACAAAATTTTTCAGCTATTTATCCAAACTCGCTTTATCTCGCGATTGCGGCAGATTTGAATGGTGGTGCCTAAACGAAAATAAATCAGGCATGGATTTTTACGAAAAAATTGGCGCAGAGAAAATGTCAGAATGGACCGTACATAGGCTCACTAAAGCCGAAATGGAAAAACTAAGCAACCTATAAAGGATGGGATTTAAATGAAATGGGATAAACTATTAAATGATAAACGCCGCCGCGAATCCGGTGTCACTCGTTCGAAAAACACCGACGTACGTAGCGCTTTCGAAAATGATTTTCAGCGTATCGTTATGAGTGCATCGTTTCGCCGTTTACAAGATAAAACCCAAGTATTCCCGCTAGAAAAAAGTGATTTTGTGCGTACACGACTAACCCATTCAATGGAAGTAAGTACAATCGCAAAATCAATGGGGAACATGGTTACACACACGATTCAAGAAGAAAACTTAGACAAAGATTTTACAAAAGATCATGCGGATAAAATTCCGGAAATCCTTGCTTGTGCAGGACTGTTACATGATATGGGGAATCCGCCGTTCGGTCACTTTGGTGAAGAAAGTATCCGTGAGTGGTTCCGCGACAATTTAGCAACCATCACTTACAAAAATAAAAGCCTAGCTGAAATCCTAACACCACAAATGAAAGAAGACTTTTATTACTTTGAAGGTAACGCGCAAGTGCTTCGTGTAGTTTCCAAACTGCATTATCTTTTCGACCAATACGGCTTAAACCTAACATTTGCCACTTTAAATGCGGTCATCAAATACCCAGTTTCTTCCTTAAAAGTAAATAAAAAACAAATCAAAAGCAAAAAACTAGGCTATTTTTATGCCGATGAATCACTTTTTAATGAAATAACAACTGCAACAGAAGCGCTTGATAACCGTCATCCGCTCACTTATTTACTAGAAGTGGCAGACGACATCGCGTACCTAAATGCCGACCTAGAAGACGGCGTGAAAAAAGGTATCGTCAACATCACGCAAATCTTAAAAGGTTTTGAAGAAGTAGAAGAGCATAATAAAGTAACTGCCGCGTGCTACAACGAACTTAAGAAAAAAAGCGAGCGCTACGAAGGGCAAGAAGAAAGTTTCATTGTACAACAATGGCTCGCATCGAACGTCCGCGGCCAATTAATCAATCGCTCACTCGAAGTATTTTACGAGAACTACGACGCCATCATGGCAGGCACATTCAACGACTCACTTATCGATGCTTCAAGCGCCGAACAACTCGTACAAATTTTACAAAGCCTATCATTCACGTACATTTACCAAGATAAAGGCATTGTTGAATCCGAAATCGCCGGCAACGAAATCATCTCCAAATTGCTCGAAACGTTCATCCCAGCTGTGATTTACTACGACAGCGAAACACCAGAACGCCAAACAGCCAAAGATAAACGCCTACTAACCTTGATTTCCGACAACTACCTAGGCTGTTACCGCAAAAACGCAGAAGGCGAAAGCGAAACAATGAAACTGTACTTGCGATTACTTCTCGTAACAGACTTCATTTGCGGCATGACCGACAGCTACGCGAAAGATTTATATCAACGTTTGAATGGACTTAGCTAATTAACTAAATTTCAAGTAACACCTTGACATCCGAACGTCAAGGTGTTACTATATTCAAGGTGCCTCTACTATAAACAGAGGTCTGAAAATAAAACAGCGTTGTAGGTTGAACTTACAGCCATTTTATTTTACCGAAAAAATGAACCACCTGGATGTGTGGAACTACTAAACAAGGAAGGAGGAATTTATCCCATGCCTACAATTAACCAATTAGTACGCAAACCTCGTCAATCTAAAATTAAAAAATCTACATCACCTGCTTTGAACAAGGGCCTAAACAGTTTTAAAAGAGAACTAACAGACGTTAACTCTCCGCAAAAACGTGGCGTATGTACTCGTGTTGGTACCATGACTCCTAAAAAACCTAACTCGGCGCTTCGTAAATATGCCCGTGTACGTTTGAGTAATGGTATTGAAGTAACAGCTTACATTCCTGGTATTGGTCACAACTTACAAGAACATAGTGTTGTTCTTATTCGTGGTGGACGTGTAAAAGATTTACCAGGGGTACGTTATCATATCGTTCGTGGAGCGCTTGATACAGCTGGTGTTGAAAATAGAGGACAAAGCCGTTCTAAATACGGTACGAAAAAACCTAAAAAATAATACTTATAAAATATGAAAGGAGGATATCCGATGCCTCGTAAAGGTCCTGTTGCTAAACGTGACGTGTTACCAGATCCGATTTATAATTCGAAACTAGTAACTCGTTTAATTAATAAAATGATGGTTGACGGAAAACGTGGAAAGTCTCAAGCTATCCTATATTCCGCATTCGATATCATTGCACAAGAAACTGGTAAAGATCCGATGGAAGTATTTGAACAAGCTATGAAGAACATTATGCCTCTTCTTGAAGTTAAAGCTCGCCGTGTAGGTGGTGCTAACTATCAAGTACCTATCGAAGTACGTGCTGACCGTCGTTCTACTCTTGGTCTTCGTTGGTTAGTAAATTATGCTCGCCTTCGTGGAGAGAAAACAATGGAAGTACGTGTTGCTCGCGAAATCATGGATGCTGCCAATAATACTGGTGCTTCTGTTAAGAAACGCGAAGATACACACAAAATGGCTGATGCTAACAGAGCGTTCGCTCACTATCGTTGGTAAAAAAATCACTGACAAATTCCAGGCGTATTGCCTGAAAAATTGTTTTATGGAAGGAGAAATACAACATGGCTAGAGAGTTCTCCTTAGAAAAGACTCGTAATATTGGTATCATGGCCCACATTGATGCGGGTAAAACTACCACTACTGAACGTATCCTTTTCTATACAGGGCGTATTCACAAAATTGGTGAAACCCATGAAGGTGCTTCTCAAATGGACTGGATGGAGCAAGAGCAAGAACGTGGTATTACTATCACTTCTGCTGCGACAACAGCTCAATGGAAAGGCTACCGAGTAAACATTATCGATACACCAGGACACGTAGACTTCACAGTTGAAGTTGAACGTTCGCTTCGTGTACTTGATGGTGCTGTTGCGGTTCTAGATGCACAATCTGGTGTAGAACCACAAACAGAAACAGTTTGGCGTCAAGCTACTACTTACGGGGTTCCTCGTGTAGTATTCGTCAACAAAATGGACAAAATCGGCGCAGACTTCCTATATTCTGTAGGTACTTTGCATGAACGTTTGGCTGCCAACGCGCACCCAATCCAACTCCCAATCGGGGCCGAAGATACATTTGAAGGTATCATTGACTTAATCGAAATGAACGCGTTGTATTACGAAGATGATTTAGGAAATGACCCTCATATTAAAGAAATTCCAGCTGATCTGAAAGACTTAGCAGACGAATACCGCGGTAAATTAGTGGAAGCAGTTGCTGAACTTGACGAAGAGCTAATGATGAAATACCTAGAAGGCGAAGAAATTACAAAAGAAGAACTTAAAGCTGGTATCCGTAAAGGAACACTTAACGTTGAGTTCTATCCTGTAGTTTGTGGTACAGCATTCAAAAACAAAGGTGTTCAACCAATGTTAGATGCAGTACTTGATTACCTTCCAGCACCAACAGATGTTCCAGCTATTAACGGCGTATTGCCTGATGGAGAAGAAGCTGCTCGTCACGCTGATGATTCAGAACCATTCTCTTCCCTAGCATTCAAAGTTATGACTGACCCTTATGTTGGACGCTTAACTTTCTTCCGTGTTTATTCCGGTACTTTGAATTCCGGTTCATATGTACAAAACTCGACTAAAGGTAAACGTGAACGTGTTGGACGTATCCTTCAAATGCACGCTAATCACCGTGAAGAGATTTCGATCGTATACGCTGGTGACATCGCTGCTGCCGTAGGACTTAAAGATACAACTACTGGGGACACTTTATGTGATGAAAAAGAACAAATTATCTTAGAATCCATGGAATTCCCAGAACCAGTTATCCAAGTCGCTATCGAACCTAAATCGAAAGCTGACCAAGATAAAATGGGGCAAGCTCTTGCGAAACTAGCGGAAGAAGATCCAACTTTCCGTGCTGAAACTGACCAAGAAACTGGCCAAACTCTTATCTCCGGTATGGGTGAACTTCACCTTGACATCCTTGTTGACCGTATGAGACGTGAATTCCGCGTTGAAGCTAACGTTGGTGATCCACAAGTTTCTTATCGTGAAACATTCCGTAAATCTGCTCAAGTTGAAGGTAAATTCGTACGTCAATCCGGTGGACGTGGACAATATGGTCACGTTTGGATTGAATTCGGACCAAACGAAGAAGGTAAAGGATTTGAATTTGAAAATGCAATCGTTGGTGGGGTTGTTCCACGTGAATACATCCCAGCTGTACAAGCAGGTCTTGAAGGCGCACTAGATAATGGTGTACTTGCAGGCTACCCACTGATTGACATCAAAGCAAAACTTTACGACGGATCTTACCATGACGTCGATTCCAATGAAATGGCCTTCAAAGTGGCTGCTTCAATGGCATTACGTAATGCTGCTAAGAAATGTGATCCTGTAATCCTTGAGCCTATGATGGCTGTAGAGGTTGTTATCCCAGAAGAATACCTTGGTGATATCATGGGTAACATTACTTCCCGTCGTGGTCGTGTAGATGGTATGGAAGCTCGCGGTAACGCTCAAGTTGTTCGCGCATTTGTACCACTTGCAAACATGTTTGGTTATGCAACTCACCTTCGTTCAGGTGCGCAAGGTCGTGGTGTATACACTATGCAATTTGACCACTATGAAGAAGTTCCTAAATCTATTGCTGAAGAAATCATTAAAGCTAATGGTGGAAACAACAAAGAAGATTAATTGATTTTTTTCGCAACATCAAGTATAACTTTAGTTAGAAGTATTACTTAGTTTAAATTTAAGCTAAGTAAAAAATAATTATCGAATTATCGAGGAGGATATTTTAAAATGGCAAAAGAAAAATTTGACCGCTCTAAACCCCATGTTAACATTGGTACTATTGGACACGTTGACCATGGTAAAACAACTTTAACTGCTGCAATTACAACTGTACTTGCTAAAAAAGGCTATGCTGATGCACAAGCTTATGACCAAATTGATGGTGCTCCGGAAGAAAGAGAACGTGGTATCACAATCTCTACTGCTCACGTTGAGTACCAAACTGACAGCCGTCACTATGCACACGTTGACTGCCCAGGACATGCCGATTACGTTAAAAACATGATCACTGGTGCTGCACAAATGGACGGAGCTATCTTAGTAGTATCTGCTGCTGATGGCCCAATGCCACAAACTCGTGAACATATCTTACTTTCACGTCAAGTTGGTGTTCCATACATCGTTGTATTCATGAACAAATGTGACATGGTTGACGATGAAGAATTACTAGAATTAGTTGAAATGGAAATTCGTGATCTATTAACTGAATATGAATTCCCTGGCGATGACATTCCTGTAATCAAAGGTTCAGCTCTTAAAGCACTTCAAGGTGAAGCTGACTGGGAAGCTAAAATTGACGAGTTAATGGAAGCTGTAGATTCTTACATTCCAACTCCAGAACGTGATACTGACAAACCATTCATGATGCCAGTTGAGGATGTATTCTCAATCACTGGTCGTGGAACAGTTGCAACTGGACGTGTTGAACGTGGACAAGTTAAAGTTGGTGACGAAGTAGAAGTTATCGGTATTGAAGAAGAAAGCAAAAAAGTAGTAGTAACTGGAGTAGAAATGTTCCGTAAATTACTAGACTACGCTGAAGCTGGCGACAACATTGGCGCACTTCTACGTGGTGTTGCTCGTGAAGATATCCAACGTGGTCAAGTATTAGCTAAACCAGGTTCGATTACTCCACACACTAACTTCAAAGCTGAAACTTATGTTTTAACTAAAGAAGAAGGTGGACGTCACACTCCATTCTTCAACAACTACCGCCCACAATTCTATTTCCGTACTACTGACGTAACTGGTATTGTTACACTTCCAGAAGGTACTGAAATGGTAATGCCTGGTGATAACATTGAGCTTGCAGTTGAACTAATTGCACCAATCGCTATCGAAGACGGTACTAAATTCTCTATCCGTGAAGGCGGACGTACAGTAGGCGCTGGCGTTGTTTCTAACATCAGCAAATAATATCTGATACGATTCAAACCGACAAAGTCATTTGGCTTTGTCGGTTTTTTTTGTCTGAAATAAAAATTAACTTGAAAAATATCACATTTTCGCATAACCTTAAAGTAGACATATCTTTTTACCTTCTAGACCGAAATCAAGGAGGTAGGCCAAGTGGTACAATTTGATGCTCGAAATATGGCGTTGCTCGAATCACTCGTTGTGGCGAATGTATATCTTGCACCCGAGAAATTACAAGAAGAACTAGGAATTTCCAAACGAACACTTCAATATGATGTGGAAAAAATTAATAAAGAATTAGATAATATAGGACTCGATGGTATTCAATCTGTTCGTGGACAAGGGTATTATTTATTAGAAGATGAAAAATCGACAATTAAAGAAATCCTTGGAAATAGGGAAGCGAGCCACAAAGTCTTTTCAGCAAGTGAGCGTCGCATCCGTATTTTATTTTTTCTGCTCGTAACAGATGCGCGAGTAATCATTGATACGATTAATGAATGCAATGAAGTCAGTCGTAATACAAGTTTGCAGGACATTAAACAATTAAAATTAGCGCTAAAACAGTTTAATTTAGAACTTGCGTATGACCGTAAAAATGGCAATATGGTTCTCGGTGATGAGCGCAGTATTCGCCAATTTTTTATTCACTATTGTATGAATAACGAAGAAATCGCAACCGCAGACCAGTTGCTCGATTTAATGAAAATTAATCCGATGATAAAAAATCAGGAGTTATTTCACAAATTAGATACGATTTTCGAAATTTTAGCAGTAACGGAGAAAAAAATCGGAATTCGTTATACTGACGAGGTCCTTGAGCGCATTGGTATTATGATTTTCTTCTTTAAAGAACGAATGAAGCGTAATTGCTATTTAAATGAACAAGAAGAGCATGAAGTAGAATCTTTTGAGATTGCGCAGGAAATTTATCAGCAATTGCAGCAAAGTGAGAATTTTAAAATCAATCATGCGGAAATCACTTATTTAGGTAAACTTTTGCTTGGGGCGAGTCGTTTGAATGATGATGCGGCTGCTGAAGGAAAATTAGATCTCATCGTTGAAAAAATCATCGCCGAATTTGAACGTCTTGCTTGCGTGAATTTTGAAGACCATCGCAATTTGAAAAAAGATTTATTGCTTCATTTACAACCAGCCTACTATCGGCTTAAATTCCAAATTGAGTGGATTAACCCGCTAAGGACAGACATTAAACAAAGTTACAGTGATGTGTACGAGATTACGAAAAAATCACTCGAACCGCTAGAAGATTTACTTGGTGAAACAATTCCAGAGGATGAAATAGCGTACGTAACAATCTTGTTCGGTGGCTATCTTTCACGCAAAAATAATACTTTAGTTGAACGAAAAAAACTCTTAATCGTTTGCTCCAAAGGTGTCGGAACGTCGCGGATGATTGAACGGCAATTATCGCAATTACTTGGTGAGCGAGTAGAGATATTAGAACCAATTTCCATCCGTGAATTTGAAAAAGGGTTATACGCACCAGACTTTATTGTGTCGACTTTGCCAATTATGGAACCAAAAGCACCAGTTTTTATCGTTAGTCCAATTTTGACAGAAGCGCAGAAACAACAACTGATGAAGGCGATTGCCCCGCACATTTTGCAAAAGGACTCGGATGCGCGCATGTTGTCTTCTGTGCTTGATGTAGTAGATCAATATGCCAAAGTGGAAGACCGCGAGAAATTGGCGGCAAAACTGAAATCGGTATTGTTCCAAGTGCAATCAGACAGCCAACTAGAAAAATCTCCAACACTCGAAGAACTTTTACCGAAAGAACGAATTACTTTTAAAGAAAGTGTGGCGGACTGGCGTGAAGCTATCCTAGTTGCCTCGAAATCGCTGCAACAAGAAGGCTACATTTCGAGAAATTATCAGCATGCGATGATTGAAAATATTGAGAAACTCGGACCATACATCGTTATTGCGCCAGGGATTGCACTGCCACATGCGTCTGTGGATGACGGGGCATACCGAGTCGGAATGAGCTTACTGCGCTTAAATCAGCCAGTATCATTTTCAAGTAAAGCGAAAGATCAAGTGAAGTTAATTATTGTGCTCGCTTCCATTGACTCCTACACACATATTAATGCGCTGAGCCAACTCACTAATTTAATCATGAAACATCACTTGCTAGAGCAGATTGAACAAGCGACATCAGCAGCGGAAATTGCCGCAATGTTAACGATACAATAAGCAAGAAAGCCAGTGGGGCACCAAGATGCCGCGCTGGCTTTTTGTATGCTCGCTAACAACAAAATGTAACAGTCTATTTTTTGCACTTTCGAAAAGAAAGGAATTGGGCTTTTTTAAACAGTTGCGCTACAGCTATAATAAGAGTGTAAGTTATTGATAGCGCTATCAATTAGTTAGAAGGGATGAAGAGATATGTCTTTTTTGGATAAAGAGCTTGTGAATCTGCATGGATCAGCTAAGAATGCTGACGAAGCTATCGTGCAAGCAGGAGAATTATTAGTTAATGCAGGTTATGTGAGCGAGCAGTACGTAGAAAAAATGGTGGAATCTTATCATGAAAATGGTGCGTACTTTGTCATTGCACCTCAAATAGCCATTCCGCACGCAAGACCAACTGATGGTGTGGAAAACTCTGCAGTATCACTAGTCGTACTAAAAGAAGGCGTGAATTTCGGACACGCCGCGAATGATCCCGTACGATTAGTATTCGGCCTTGCAGCAACTTCAAGTGAGGCACATTTGAAAGTCATTCAAAAAATCGTCTCCTTGCTTAGTAACAACGATAATATTGAAAAATTGATTCATTCAGAAGATTACCAAGCAATTGGAGAATTAGTGGAGGGATAACGATGAAAATTTTAGCAGTATGTGGACTTGGGCAAGGAACAAGCTTAATTTTACGAATGAATGTAGAGACAGTTTTACGCGACATGGGAGTAGATGCAGACGTGGAGCACATTGATGTATCAGCTGCGCGCTCGATGAATGTGGATATTATTGTAACGAGCCAAGAGTTAGCAGAAACACTTGGAACAGATACAAGCGCCAAAGTAGTCATCGTCAACAACTATTTTGACAACGCAGAAATTAAAACGGCATTATCTGAAGCAATTAATAGTTAAATAAGACAAAAAAAGGTGGGAAAAAAATGGAGATTATTACGTGGATTGCCAATAACTTTTTTGGAACCCCAGCCATACTTTTAGGTTTTATCGTACTTCTCGGGTTACTTTTACAGAAGAAAAATTTAAGCCAAGTGATTAGCGGAACGTTCAAAGCCATTATTGGATTCTTAATTATTAACGCTGGTGCGGCTGTTATTACTGGTTCCCTTGGGATTTTTGAACCAATGTGGAAAGAAGTATTCGGACTTGAAACACCGCCACTTGCAGGCTTTTTAGGACAAGAAGCCTTTAATGCAAAATTTGGTAGTGCGGTAACACTTGCGATGACACTCGGATTTTTAGTCAACGTATTATTAGCACGATTTACACCATTTAAGTACATTTATTTAACTGGTCATATGATGTTCTGGACAACGACGATTTTTGCAGGAATCACTGTGCAAGCTGTCGGCGGGGATATTCCGTTCTGGGGTCTTGTACTCTTCTTAGCAGTAATTATGGGTCTTTACTGGACATTACAACCAGCGATTACACAACCATTCTTACGTAAAATTACTGGAAATGACAACGTCGCGTTAGGACATACTTCATCCAGTGTAGCGATTCTATCCGCTTTGCTAGGGAAAGTATTTGGGAATAAGAAAAACGATGCAGAACATATTAATTTACCGAAAAAATTAGAGTTCCTACGTGACTCTAACGTTATTACAGCTCTTACAATGGGGATTCTGTTCGTAGTTGGTGCAGTGATTCTGATGGTGAAGAAAACACCGGGAGCAGAAAAATTAATCGCAGAAGCTGGAAATCAAAGCTTCATCGTATACTCCATCGTTCAGTCCTTTACGTTTGCCGCTGGTATCGCCATCGTTCTTGTAGGTGTGCGGATGTTTATCGGTGAAATCGTACCGGCCTTCAATGGTATTGCAACAAAACTTGTACCGGGTGCGAAACCTGCACTAGATGCGCCAATCGTTTATCCATATGCACCAAACTCCGTAATTATCGGTTTCGTAGGTGCGTTCATTGGAGCGATTATCTGGTTAGTAGTACTTGGAAATACAGTTGGCTACGTGTTTGTGCCAACAATGATCGTTCTTTTCTTCCACGGGGCAGTTGCTGGTGTATTCGGTAACTCAACTGGTGGGGTGAGAGGAGCCTTGATAGGTGGATTTTTAACGGCTACGGTTGTTGCTTGGGGACAATATATTATGGTTACCTTCTTTATCAATACGACTGTTCCAGATACAGCAATGTGGGCAGCCGACTCAGATATGTTTATCCTCGGACCAATTGTCAGCATGTTAGCGAAGTTATTCTTTTAAGTAAAATCTAAACCTCTTCCTTGTCTAGCATTCAAGAGGAAGAGGTTTTTTGAAAGGAAGTTTTAAAAAATGAGTTTTATTCGTACTTTTTATGGAGATATTGCCCCTGAACAACTGGGATTTACTTATTCACACGAGCATATTGTATGCGTGCCGGCTTACTGGCAAGAGCGAGATGCCGATGATTTACTTTTGGATGATAAAGAAAAATCACAACTTGATGTACAAGATTTCGCCGATTTAGGAGGCAAAACAATTGTCGATGCAACCGCGGTTGATTACGGCAGACGCGTCTTAGATGTGGCGCAAATTTCCAAAGAAACAGGCATCCAAATCGTTGGAACAGCTGGCTTTAACAAAAGTTTCTTATGGGACGGGAAGATTAAACCAGAACTGAAACCAATCATCGGGGATTTTGAAACCTACTATGAATGGATTGAAAATACTACTACAGACAAACTAACGGAATTCGTTGTAAATGAAGTCGAAAATGGGCTTGAAGGAACGCCGTATAAGGCTGGTCAGGTGAAATTTGGCACTGGCTACAATATGATTACACCTTTAGAAGAAAAGACAATACGTGCGGTTGCAAGAGCACATCACGAGACAAAAGCACCAATTCATTCTCACACAGAAGCGGGAACGATGGCTTTAGAACAAATCGAGATTTTAAAACAAGAAAATATCCCGTTAGAATACCTTTCTATTGGTCATATGGACCGCAACCTAGACCCGTATTATCACAAGCAAGTTGCCAAAACAGGCGCATTCATGTCATTTGATGGCATCGCAAAAATCAAATACGCACCAGAAAGCGCTCGGATTGCAGCGATTCTATATCTAGTTTCGGAAGGCTTTGAAGATCAAATTTTAGTTAGTGGTGATACAGCACGCAAAACTTATTATAAACATTATGGTCACGGACCAGGACTTGAATATATCGCCAAAAAATGGGTGCCACGCTTTATTGATGAAGCAAACGAAAAAGGCTTTGACGGAGAAAAATTAGTTAAAAAATTCTTCGTGGATAACCCAGCAAGATGTTTTACTTTTAAAAAATAGGAGGCGAAATCTGTGTTATATGCAGATGAAAATTCATTTGATATTGGCGCGAAAATCACGAAAACAAAACCAGTCCTTTTGCCAATAGGAGCAGTCGAAGCGCATGGGCCGCATTTGCCACTAGGGACAGACAATATTTTAGCGTCAGAATATTCAGCGAAAATAGCGGCGGAAACGAGCGGATTCGTGCTTCCGGTTTTGCCATACGGCCAAGTTTGGAGTTTGCAAGATTTCCCTGGAAGTTTAACACTATCAAATGAAACGGTAACGAAAGTAGTTGTAGAGATTGGTGAAAGTCTATATAAACAAGGATTCCGTCTGTTTGTCCCAGTGAGTGGACATCTTGGCAATATGGCTGCGCTAAAAGATGCAGCGCGCGAACTATATGCAAAATATCCTGATATGGTTATCTTGCACATTTTTTACCCGAATATCCAAAAATTAGCAATGGACGTGCGCGAAGGAAAAGCTAACCATCATACGTATATTCATGCCTGTGAAATCGAAACATCTCTCATGCTCTACTTGTCCCCAGAAAATGCCGATATGAGCCGCGCCATAGATGATCCGCCAATTTTACCAATCGATGCGGATTTCACCCCAACACCGTGGCAAAACTTCACGAAGACAGCGGTTCTGGGAGAAGCAACTTTGGCAACAGCAGAAAAAGGCGAATACTTGATTGAAAAGACGTTAAAAACATGTGTGGAGTTGATAAAACTTGAACAAGAAAAAATTCGAAAATCTACCGAAATGGAATAATTTTGCGCTATTTAATTTTTTAGCGAAAGATAAGGAAAATAGCCTGGAAGTCATGGAGGCGGCGCGCGGTTTTGCCGTTCCGGGAATCGTTGCAACGAACTATGAAACAGCAGAAGAAGCCGCAAATATGGTGAAAGAATTACAAACAACAGCCCCCGTCATTAGTGTTGGTCTTGGTGGCGGTGGTGACTGGCAAAACTGGCGTGATGTGCTTCATATTGCACGTCTGGCTCCAAACAGTCATATTAACCAGCCAATCGAAACCGCGGGATTAACAAATGACTTACTTCCGGAAACATACACTAATGCACTCGTTCGTCCAACCGGGAAAATCGGCATCGTCAAACTATCTTCCGGAGACGAAATTACCGCTGAAGAAGCTGTCGATTATTGTCTATCCGCCAACATCCCGTCCATCAAATTTATGAGCATTGAAGGCACGAAATATTTAGATGAACTAGTTTACTTAACAAAAATTGCAGCCGATAAAGGCATTTACGGTATTGAGCCAGCGGGAGGAATTGGAGCTGACAATATTCTTGAAATAACAACCGCCATCAAGTCCACCGGAATTCCCTTTTATATGCCGCATATTTTTGGAAAAACAATTGACAAAGCAACTGGCCGAACGAAACCGGAAGAAATCGAGAAAATTTTTGCAGCTTTGGAGGGGAATTAAATGATTAATAACTATATCGATATTACAGTTCGTTTATTAGAAAACATTCTCGATAATGAAGCTGATTATGTAAAAGAAGCAGGAGCGAAGGTAGCCGAGTCTATTGAAAACGACGGGGTAATCCATTTATTTGGTTGCGGTCACTCGCATATTTTAACAGAGGAAGTATTTTATCGCGCAGGTGGACTGGCTGCGATTCATCCGATTTTGCATGAACCACTTATGCTTCACGAAGGAGCTGCGGCGTCATCTGTACTGGAACGAAAAAATGATTATGCGAAAACATTTATGGCAGAGGAAGATATCCGTCCTGGCGATATCATGATTGTGCTATCGACGTCCGGACGAAACCCTGTACCAATTGATGTTGCTGAAATTGCCCGTGAAAAAGGTGCATTTGTCATCGTCATTACTTCGCTCCAATACTCCGCTAGCCAAAAATCCCGCCACACATCCGGAAAACGTTTATCTGATACAGGGGACATTGTAATTGATAACGGTGCTGTCAAAGGTGATGCCGTCCTAAAATCGGCAAACTTCGATATCGCATTCGCCCCAACATCGACGGTAACGGGCGCAGTCATCTTGCAATCTATTTTTGCAGAAGCAATCGAAACAATGGTAAACGACAACTTCACACCGCCAGTATTTATTAGTGGAAATGTCGAAAATGCCGATGCACATAATCAAGCACTTGTTGATAAATATAATGAGCGAATTCCGCTTCTTGGAATGAATTTATAAGAAAGAAAAGTCTAGGTTAGCACCTAGACTTTTTTACTATGTTAGAGTATTTCTATAGATTGCGATATAATTAAACTATATAAAAATGATAAAGGAGTGCGGCCGATGGATTCAGCAAATGTATTTGATAGCGAACAAGCAACGAAATTATTAATGAAGAACTATGAATTAGTAAAAACGAGTGGCGTTAGTTTTATTGATAAACGAATTCGATTTCTAATTGCTCGTCTTTTTGCGGGGAATAATGAAGTGGTTAATCCAGAGGAATTTAGTGAAATAAATAAAGAAATTAAACGACAACTAGGCATGTTCACTGCACTAAACGGAAATGTTCGCGCATCCTTGGTAGGATTGCTCATGGCGAACGATAATGCCAGCCGAGAGAGCGTCCAGCAAGTAATTGCTAATTATAATACATTGATCCAAGCGGGATTCCAGCGCACAGAATACACTTATTTTGCAGCATATTTATTACTAGAATCAGAAAATCCCAAAAAGACAGCCCGAAAAGCGAAAACTATTCACCAACTTTTCAAAAAAGACCATCCATTTTTAACTAAAAGTGAAGATGTGACAACAGCTGTTTTCTTAGCAAATCTTCCTGAAGAAAATACCACGAAATTGGCTGAAATAACAGAGTACTATTTTCAAGAGTTCGCCGCGAAAGGTTTCCGCAAAAATGATAGCTTACAATTTTTAGCAACAACAGGGACACTTTTGTACGGTTAAAAAGATAGTAAATTCATTCGAAGAGTAGATAATATTGTAGAAGAACTACGACAAAAAGGGATAAAAGTAAAACCGCTACATTACTCAAGTATTGGGATTTTAGCTTTTGTCATGGACGCGCGAAAAATCGATTCAGGGTTAGTGAACTTAATTGATGAATTACAGCAACAACCAGGCTTGCGTTTCGGACGAGAATTCGTTACAGCTCTAGCAATAAGCCTATATACGGAAAAACAATCAGGTCAAATGAGTAAGGAACAATTAGAAGGGTTAATGGTCAATGTGCATATATTGATTGCAATGGAACAAGCAGCTGCGGTGAGTGCAGCTGCGGCAGCGAGTGCGGCAGCCGCATCTAGTTAATACAAAAAAACTGGTAAGCCATAACGGCTACCAGTTTTTTTATGATTTAAGGACTAACATAATAGTCATTACTTTTCTTAGGCGGATTGGATGAACTTAAAACGTAATCTTTCAAAAATGAATTCGGTGCAGAATCCCATAAAGCCATACCATCAGATTTTGGAGGGGCAGTTCCGGCGAAGAAATACATGTTATTTAATCCCATCGTATCTGCCATTTTTTCCTTATCCGCTTGGTTGTACTTATCATAAGATTCATCGGTCATTAAATCCATCATTGCCTTATCGTAGCCACTATTATAAAAAGTTTCGTAATCAAATTGATTAAAATTAAGCAAGTTTTCATCCGTAGAGCCTTGCGCTTTTGCCCAAGCTTCCATATCTAACTTTTGAGATTGATACGTGAAGTTTTTGTTTTTGGCACTATAAGTAATATTGCCATATTTATGCGGGAAAACAGAAAGAGCATTGGTTACGATATCGGTAATTTCTTTGCCATCTGTGCTTTTCGCAGAGCGGATATTTTGCGTATGAATATGGCCACTTAGAGAAAAATCCATAGAGCCTTCCGTAAGCGCATCAATTACTTGTTGATTATAATTAATAGTATAACCTTTTTGAATAACATCATTATGATCAGTTAAATTATGATGCAAAACAGGGACAAGTTTAGCGCCGTTTTTCTTTGCAAGCGCACTGCTTTCTTTTATCCAATCTAATGTTCCGGCTGTTAGTCCGCCTTCCGTTGTGGGATTTCCTTGCTGCATATTTGTTTTATAAATAGCGGTATCTAACATTAACAGCCATACTTTGGAAGAAGGAGCTGCTAAATAACTCAGCGAAAACTCATCACTTGAAATAGCATCTTTATATCCAAAATCACCATAAATTTTACTGAAATCAGTTGGTGATATAGTGTCGGTTGGTAACTGCTTATCTTTTTCAAATTTGCGGGCCCAAGGGTTGTTAATGTCATGATTACCCGGAACAACAAAAACCTGCGTCCCAGTTTTCTCTACTTGAGTAAGTTTTTTGGCTAACTCTTCATGACTTGTTTTTTCACCGTTGTTCGTAAGGTCGCCACTAATAATAAGGACGTCTGTTTTTTTAGCCTCTACATCCGCCAAAAAAGCATCGGTTATTTCATCGCTATAAGCTAACTGTTTCCCATCACCCGCAGCCACATATTTTTCAAAGGCTTTTCCGTTGTCGGTTAGCGATGGCGCAAAGTAATGAACATCCGTCGTTACGACCATCGATAAATTACGGTCTTTCTCAATTGGCGCAGTAATTTTCTCTGTTTTTCCACTTGCGGAACTACAAGCAACTAAAGAGATAGATAAGAGTATCGGTGTAACTATTTTAAAAAATCGAATCACGTTAATCACGCTTTCATGTTTGTATTTTCACAATAAGTTCCAAAATTTAGAACAAAACTCAATATGGAAGGAGCAATGTTCTAAACGGTTTAGATATCTCGATCTAAAATATTTTTCGTCAAGCGGTACATATCATCACGATACGCGCCAGCTGGTAGTTTTTTGATTTCACGAAGCGCTTTATTCGTATATTTGTTGGCAAGTTTGAATGCCTGTTCGACACCTTTATACTTAGAAATAAGTGCTAAAACTTGTTCGGAAGCTTCATCCGTCATATCTAGTTTTTGAGAAAGAAGTGGCTCGAATTCAGCCAAGTGACCTTTCATTGCATAAATAAGTGGCAGAGAATAAATACCTTGTTTCATATCATTTAAAACGGGTTTGCCAAGACCTTCATCCGTACTTGTGTAATCCAGTACGTCGTCAATAATTTGGAAAGCCATGCCAAGGTAATGTCCGATGTTATAACATTTTGCAACTGTCATGCGTGTTGCTTTACTGCCAGTTGCGCCAGAGTAACAACTAAGTGCAAATAATTGTGCTGTTTTACCAGAAATACGCGTTAAATATTCACGAACAGTTACATTCATTTTGTAGCTTGTGCGCATTTGGTCTAGTTCGCCCATTAAGATTTTTTCGATATTTTTACTATTAAATTCAATGTTCTCCACGGAAGAAGCATGTGCGGATAAAATTTTGAAACAGATGCAGAATAAATAATCGCCTGTATAAACAGCATAATTACGACCATATTTAGAATGAATTGTCGGGATCCCGCGGCGTAACGGAGAATCATCAACGACATCATCATGAATCAACGTCGCCATATGAAGTACTTCAAGCGCAGCAGCAATCGAAACAGCACGTTCTTTATCATAATCAGGACCAGCTTGCGCAGAAAGAAGCGCAAAAGCAGGGCGCAGTAATTTCCCGCCAGCGTGAATCAAATCTTTCACGTTTTGCTCAACGTGTTTATCGCGAATTTGAATATTTTTTTCAATCGTTTGTAAGACTTCTTGTAAATCTTTGGAAAGTGCAGGATACTCATCCCACATAGCATGAAGTTGCATATTGAACTCCTTTTTTTAAAGTTATTTTTGTGCTGCTTGACTTTGTTTAGCATCAGCGAACATCCGCAAAGTTTGGACGTTTTTCAGTAGGTAATTTGCTGCGATCCCAACCGCGATCCCAGAAAGAATGCCGATGAAAGATAATACTGGCAAATAAAGCATAACGGACCAAGTACCAGCAATCCAACTAGCAATTACGAGCTGACCAACGTTATGTAAAATCCCACCGGTAACACTAACGCCAATGATGCTCACGCGTTTCGGCCCAAGTTGTTGTACGAGCCACATCCCAAGAAAACTTAAGATAGCTCCGGCCGCGCTATACATAAAGGTCGAAATTGTCCCACCAAGCAAAGTGGATAATACTAACCGAATGCAGATAATCATAAAAGTATCTTTTGCCGATAATGTATAAAGCGAAATACACGTAATAATATTAGCAAGACCTAGTTTCGCCCCAGGAGCAAACGCAAATGGAAACGGAATAGCCCGCTCGAGTAAACTAATGACAACCGCTTGAGCAGCCAGAAGTGCTATATATACTAATCGTCTGTTTTTTGTCATAGAAACACTTTCCTATCTATTGGAGGATAAGGTCAGGAAGAGATAATCGGATCATCTGAATCGCCTGAACTCCCGTCACTCGCTTTTACTTCAATTACTAACTTATGTGGAAGACAAACAACTGTATCGCCTTGTTTATCAATTGCTCCAGTCCGAACACATACTTGATCGTTACAGTTCGCTTTACTAATTCGGATTTCTTCCCCCGAAACCTCAATCGTGTTAGTATGTCCATCTGGTTGTTTCACATCAAAGCTTTCCGTCCCTTTGTGCCCAGTGAGCGTAACAGTTTTATATTCTTTACTATCAACAGAAATAACTGCAACAAGCTCTTTTTTTCCGTTAGCAGGAGCCGGTTCATTCGCTTTTACATATGAAAAAATAGCAATCGGCAAAAAGGAGAGTATACAAAGAGATAAAATAATAATAATATCCCAACGCTTCACCATAGAAAGATACTTCTTCACCGTATTGCCTCCTTTCAAAATGTCATGTACAAATCCTATTTTAAAGGATAATGCCTAAATATAATAGGAAAAAGTTCAAGAAATCAACAAATAATAAAAACGGAAGCACCTCCTATGCCAAAACTGGCTTTTGGATGCACTCCCGAGTTTTTATTTAAAATTTTAACTAACTAAATTACTTGTCTCTGTAAACGGATCTTGGCTTACCGTACCACCAATGACCAAGATGTTTTTGGAACCAAGGAACAGCCCAATAATCAAGACCAAATGTGCGTCCAGCGCCATTTAGAAGTGCGATAGAAGCTGGTAACGCCCAGAATTTGTCCCAACCAAGCATAGCGCTTAGTGTAAACATTACTAGGAATCCGGCACTTCCGATACTTACAAGCCAAGTGAATAGACCTACCACCATAGCAAGACCGATTGCAAGTTCAACAAAAGGTACAACTTTTTGCATTACTAGAGCAACATCAAGGTTTGGCATTAGAAGTTCCATAATCCACTGGAACCAACCAGGCATATGACTAAGAATTGGAGTAGTTACATTTGTTGCAGCAGCCCCAGCAGCATCACCGGCAGCTTGACTAGCACCAGATGTAGCAGCAGTTTGTAACCATTCGAATGGCATTTTAGAGGTAGTTGCAGTTAACCAAGAATCAGAACCGATACCGTTAAATAAAGGTTTTAAATTTGTAATACTTACTTTATCCCATGTAGTTTCACCGTAGATTTTAGAAAGAGCTTCGTCAATCCAGAACCAACCAAGATATACACGTAAAGGAAGAACCCAAAGTACGTTACCATAACGAGAAGTCCAACCACGGAAAATGTTGCGGTGATCTTTAATGTGGAAGAATTCATGCATAATATATTGCCACATGTAATAACCACTGCGAATACCGAAGAAGTAATACAAGTTAACCATATGCTTCATTAAAATAGCGAACCAACCAGATAAGTGCATACCACCAAGGTGAGCAACACCGTATTTAGCTCCGATAGAAACCATTACACCATGATATTTACCTTGGAATGGTTCTTTCTCGCCAGTACCGCTCATTTCCACGATAATGCTTTTCGCTGCAGTTAATGCAGTTTGTTCAGCACCTTCAACGATTTGCGGAGTTGGTTTACCTTCTTCATCTTCAAAGTAAGCAAGGTCACCAACGACATAAACGTCTTTAAGACCTTCTGCTTCCATATATTGGTTTACTTTCAAACGGCCTGCACGAGCAGATTCCATACCGTAATCTTTTGTATCAGAGTTAGCGCGAACACCAGCAGTCCAAATTAATGTACTTGTTGGAAGCTCTTCGCCAGATTTAAGTACGATGCTTTCAGGTTTAACTTCAACGATAGCAGCGTTTTTCATGATTTCAATACCTTTTTTAACCATGTAACGTTCAGCTTTGTCAGCGTCTCTTCTTTCAAGCATGTTTAGGATTGTTGGAGCAGCTTCTACTACAACTAGTTTAATTTCAGATGCGTCAATTTTGTTATCTTTAGCAAGACGATCTTTCCATTCTAAAAGTTCCCCAACCATTTCGATACCAGTAAATCCAGATCCACAAACAACGAATGTTAACATTGCTTTACGTTTTTCAACGTCTTGTTCGCGAGATGCTTTCGTTACAGTTTCTTCAATATGATTGCGTAACTTAACAGAATCTTCCCAAGACCAAAGTGTAAAGCCATTTTCGCCAACACCAGGAGTTCCGAAATCATTAGGTTCTCCGCCCATACCAAGTACTAGGTAATCAAACGGATAACTACCGTGCTCTGTTGTTACAACTTTTTTATCATGATCTACATGTGTCACGTTATCAGTTACAAGATTAACTTTTGTTCTATTAAACAAACGACGTAAATCATATTGAATTGCAGTTGGTTCAACACGACCACCAGCAACCTCATGTAGTTCAGTCATCATTGTATGGTACGAATGACGATCGATTAATGTAATATTAACGTCTTTGTCTTTCTTGTATTTCTTAGCTAATTTCTTAGCAGCGTGTACACCTGCATATCCTGCCCCAATTAAAACGATATTCTTTTCAGGCATATGCTTCCTCAACTCCTTGTAAGTTTATTCACAAAAATAAAATGAGTCCAAAATTCCCCACAGTATTATTATAACCTATCATAGTTTAACAGAAACCTCCTACTAATGTCTAGATAGTAAAGAACAATTCTAATCTAAATTTGAAAAATAGGACTTTGTGCAAATGTTACATAATTAAGCAGGCTAAAAGTCCTTGTTTAACATAGGATGTTAGACATTTTTGTTTGCTATTTTGCTAGAAAAGGTTGGCTTTAACTGTTATATATATACCAATAGTCATTATTTTGAAAATTAGATGAATTATGTCTTTAGAATTACAGTAGACAAAACCGGGCGCTGATGGTATCATTTGTATTGTAAAAGTGATATCGCTTTCGCAGACTATCGGTTTGTGTTCACGAAATCACAAACAAAGTTAATCAATAAAACAAAAGGTGGGAGCAAAACATGAAATTGAAAAAAGTAGCAATGGGTATTACCGTGGTAATGGCTTCAAGTTTATTACTAGTAGGTTGCGGTAGCAGTGACGACAGCAGCAAAGACAAAAAGAGCACAGACACAAAACAAACAGAAACAAAGAAAACAGCTAAAACTGATGGTACTATGACTGATGGTACTTACAAATTAGAAGAAAAGAATTTCGACGACAAAGGCTGGAAAGGTTTCATGTCAATCGAAGTTAAAGATGGTAAAATTACAAAAGCTAACTACGATTACAAAAACAAAGATGGCAAATTAAAATCTGAAGATGCAGACTACGAAAAAGCAATGAAAGATAAAGTAGGAACTGGTCCTCAAGAATACTTGAAACAATTAAGCGATTCTTTAGTTAAAAATCAATCTGCAGCATCTGTAGAAGTAGTTTCAGGAGCAACTCATTCTTCTGACGCTTTCATCAACTATGCTAACCAATTAATCCAAGCAGCTCAAAAAGCTGATACAACTACAATTTCCATCAACAACTTAGCTAAAATGGAAGATGGAACTTATAAACTTGAAGAACAAAATTACGCACATGGTTACCGTGTAGTATTCAGCATGGATGTTAAAGATGGCAAAATCACTAAATCTGACTACAACTATGTTGACAAAGACGGCAAACTTAAATCAGACGATGCTGACTACGAGAAAAACATGAAAGCTAAATCTGGTACTGGTCCAAAAGAATACATCCCAGCACTTAACAAATCTCTTGTTGAAAAACAAGACGTTGCTGCAGTAGACACTGTTTCTGGTGCTACTAACTCTTCTAACCAATTCAAAATCTACGCAGCTCAACTTCAAAATGCTGCACAAAATGGTAACACTGACACAATTAAAGTGTACAACCTAGTAGAAGCTGAATAATTAGCGAAATTTATGTACAAAACGGCTGGTCCTAATTTCTAGGGCTAGCCGATTTTTTTATCGAAAAACAGAGGAATTAAGCCTTTTTACTGTAGATTTATTCCTTTTTTTACGCTATAGTTATTCAAGTAAAGATCACGGATTTAGAAAGGTGAAAAAGCTAATGAAGAAATGGAAAATAATAATTTCAGTTATCATATTGGCGCTTGTTGTATCAGCGTGTGGAAATTCTAGTAAAGAAACAAAGAGTGAACCAAGTGATTCAAAAAAACTAATGGATCAACCATACTCCAAAACAGACTTTCTAATGGGCACAGTAGTAACGCTTAAAATTTATGATAAAGGCAAAGAAGACGTGCTTGATAAAGGCTTCGATCGAATCAAAGATCTAGCTGCCAAGATTACCACAAGTGATTCGGAAAAAACGTCTGAAGTGGATAAAATCAACGAACAAGCCGGCAAAAAACCAGTGAAAGTATCTAAAGATGTATACTACTTAATTCAAGAAGGGCTTAAATACTCCGAGAACTCTGGTGGTAGCTTCGATATTACTATTGGGCCGTTAACATCTCTATGGCACATCGGTTTTTCTGATGCGCGCAAACCTTCTCAAGCAGAAATTGACGCGGTGTTACCATTAATTAATTACAAAGACGTTAAAATGAATGATAAAGACCAAACAGTATACTTGGAAAAAGAAGGTATGGAACTAGATTTAGGGGCAATTGCTAAAGGCTTCATTACTGACGAGACTTTAAAGGTATTCAAAGAAAATAAAGTAACAACCTCTATCATAGATTTAGGTGGAAACATTTATGTTCAAGGCAACAACCCGAATGGCAACAAATGGAATGTCGGAATTCAAGATCCGTTTTCTCCGCGTGGAAGTGTTATTGGGAAGCTTCCTGAATCTAATATGTCTATCGTAACTTCTGGTATTTATGAACGTTACCTTGAAGTGGATGGTAAAACATATCATCACATCTTAGACCCGAAAACAGGATATCCGTTTGACAATGATATCGCTGGAGTTTCGATTGTATCTAAAAAATCAATTGATGGCGACGGTCTATCCACCGCTACTTTCTCCAAAGGGGTTAAAGGTGGCATGGACTACATTGAACAATTCGAAGGTGTAGATGCTATTTTCATCAGTAAAGAGAAAAAAGTATACGAAACTTCTGGCTTAAAAGGTCAATTCGAATTAACGGATAAAGACTTCCAGATGGACACGCTAAAAAAATAAACTATTATTATAGAAGAAAGTGAGCAGAATTCGCTCTGGATTCTGCTCACAATAAACTAGAAAAGGGGCTAAAAAGGGGATATGTCAATACCATCGTTTCTGAAGTTGGTTGAAATCCAAACGAAGATAGCTAGTGTTTTTCCGTTTATGTTAGGAACGTTATTTGTTGTGTATCAATATGATATGTTCAAACCTGTTAATACGTTGATATTTTTCGGATCTATGCTCATATTCGACTTGACTACAACAGCGATTAATAACTATATGGATTACCGCAAAGCAACAGACAATCATGATTACGATTATCGAACTACCAGCAATGTAATTGGGCAAGAGCAAATTCCGGTGCGAACAGTTATTATAACTATTTTCTTGATGTTCTTCATTGCTACAGGATTAGGTGTTTGGTTAGTTTTTCGAACAGATCTTTTAGTGCTCTTAATTGGATTTGTCTGCTTTTGTATAGGCATCTTATATACATTCGGTCCTGTACCGCTTTCTCGTATGCCGTTAGGTGAAATTTTTTCAGGCGTAACGATGGGGTTTGGGATTTTCTTCTTAGCTGTATATGTAAATGCATACGACGCGGGAATAGCGAATTTACTTTGGCAAGGAGAAATGGTGACAATCCAGTTCAATCTAATAGAAATTATTCGGATAGGTGTGGTATCCTTACCTTGTATTTTCACAATAGCTAATATCATGCTCGCGAATAATCTCTGTGATTTAGATGAAGATATTCGGAATCATCGTTACACACTTCCGTATTATATAGGAAGAAAAATGGGAGTCTTATTATTTAATGCTTTATATTATGCTTCATTTTTAGCTGTGGTTGTTTCGGTAGCTATAAACTTCTTACATCCAATCATGTTACTATCACTAATAACAATCTATCCAGTGTATCGTAATCTAGTTAAATTCAATAAAGAACAAGTAAAATCAAAAACATTTGTTATTGGTATTCGTAATTTCGTATTAATTAATGCGACATTGACAATTTTAATGGCGGTGAGCGTGGTACTTCAACAACTGGCGTAAAGAAAAGGGGGCTTCTTTGAATGATTGAAAAACTAATATTAGGTCGTTTTGTCCCAGGGGAGTCCTTGATTCATGGTCTGGATGCGCGAACGAAACTTTTAGCAGGCTTTTATTATATCGGCATTTTATTTTTGGCGAATAACTGGTGGACATACGCCTTAATGGTTTTGTTCACACTCATGGTCATTCAAATGACAGGTATCAAGTTAAAAGTGTTTATAAAAGGTGTAAAACCACTTATTTGGCTAATTTTATTTACAGTAGTAATGCAAATACTATTTGCGAGTGGCGGAACGATTTATTTTGATTGGGGTCCATTTACAATCTCTTCATTTGGGCTTTTGAACGGGGTATTTGTGTTTTTGCGCTTTGTCTTAATTATCATGATGTCGACCGTTATCACGCTCACAACGACGCCTATGAACCTGACAGACGCAATTGCTTACATCCTTCGTCCGTTTGCTGTACTCAAAGTGCCGGTGAATGACATTGCATTAATGATTTCGGTGGCACTTCGCTTTATTCCAACCCTTATGGGAGAAACAGATAAAATTATGAAAGCGCAGCGAGCTCGCGGAGTGGATTTTGGTGAAGGTAATCTTTTCGAACAAATGAAAGTTGTTGTCCCGATTTTTATTCCGTTATTTGTTAGTTCGTTTAACCGAGCGGAAGAATTAGCGGATGCAATGGAAGCGAGAGGGTATCAAGGAGGCGAAGGGCGCACGAGATTCCGAATATTGCATTGGCATTTTGGAGATTTGATTGCGGCATGTGTAATGATACTTTTAACCGCGGGACTCGTAATACTAAGAACATCTTAAAAACATTCGATATTAACGGATGTTTTTTTCTTTTGGATAAAATGAGCAGAATGGCTCTGTCAGACAGTTTGAAGATAAACCAAAACCGAGAATCTTCTATATAATAGTTCCTATGAAAATAACTTAAAACTTTTTTCAAAAAGCGGTTGATTACTATCCCTAACCCGTGTATAATAGATAAAGTGCAAATGGACAGGCATTGGTCTGCCCTTTTGACAACGAGCACCCCGGTATTGCCGGGAATGCCCATGTGATGAAGTGAAAGGTTGCTGACACACCCGGCCGCTTTGCCATGGCGGATGTTCAGGTAATTTTCACGGAGAATGTCTACTTTAAAAGTAGGCGAAAAGGAGGGAAAGTAATGGCAAAACAAAAAATTCGTATTCGTTTAAAAGCTTATGATCACCGTATTTTGGATCAATCAGCAGAAAAGATTGTAGAAACTGCGAAACGCTCAGGTGCTTCTGTATCTGGTCCGATCCCACTTCCAACAGAGAAGTCAATCTACACAGTCTTGCGTGCGGTCCACAAATATAAAGACTCTCGTGAGCAATTCGAAATGCGTACACACAAACGTTTAATCGACATCGTTAATCCAACACCACAAACAGTTGATAGCTTGATGCGTTTAGACTTGCCAAGCGGTGTGGACATCGAAATCAAACTATAATAAGAATATATTAAATTAACAGGAGGTGTGACTCATGACCAAAGGAATCTTAGGTAGAAAAGTAGGGATGACACAAGTTTTCACTGAAAACGGCGAACTTATTCCAGTAACAGTAATCGAAGCAGCACAAAACGTGGTACTTCAAAAGAAGACTGTTGAAACTGACGGCTATGAAGCTGTACAAATCGGTTTCGAAGATAAGAGAGCAATTTTGTCAAACAAACCCGAACAAGGTCATGTAGCAAAAGCCAATACTACTCCTAAGCGCTTCATTCGCGAATTCCGCGATGTAAACTTAGACGAGTATGAGATTGGTGCAGAAGTAAAAGTAGACGTATTCGCAGAAGGTGACATCATCGACGCGACAGGCGTATCGAAAGGTAAAGGATTCCAAGGTGTTATTAAACGCCACGGACAATCACGCGGCCCTATGGCCCACGGTTCCCGTTACCATCGTCGCCCAGGTTCAATGGGTCCAGTAGCACCTAACCGTGTTTTCAAAAATAAACTACTTCCAGGTCGTATGGGTGGAGAACAAATCACTATCCAAAACCTAGAAATCGTTAAAGTAGACGTTGAAAAGAACGTTCTTTTAGTAAAAGGTAACGTTCCAGGCGCTAAAAAAGCATTAGTTCAAATTAAAACTGCTACTAAAGCAAAATAATTCATTTGGAAAGGAGGACTAACGAATGCCAAAATTAAGCTTACTTAAACAAGATGGAACAAACGCTGGCGAAATTACTTTAAACGACACTGTTTTCGGTATCGAACCAAATGAAAAAGTTGTTGTTGATGTGATTTTGAGCCAACGTGCATCCCTACGTCAAGGGACTCACAAAGTAAAAAATCGTTCAGAAGTACGTGGTGGCGGACGTAAACCATGGCGTCAAAAAGGTACAGGTCGTGCCCGTCAAGGTTCAATCCGTTCCCCGCAATGGCGTGGCGGTGGTGTCGTATTCGGCCCAACACCTCGTTCATATGCATACAAATTACCTAAGAAAGTTCGTCGTTTAGCGATTAAATCAATTCTTTCTTCTAAAGTAAATGAAGAAAAATTAGTTGTACTTGAAGGTTTGACTTTCGATGCACCTAAAACAAAAGAATTTGCGGCTTTTCTTAAAAATATCTCTGTAGATACTAAGGCACTAATCGTAGTTGCCGGTGAAAGTGAAAATGTAGAATTATCTGCACGCAACTTACAAGGCATTACAGTTATTCCAGCTGAAAGTATCTCAGTACTAGAAGTTGCTAAACATGATAAATTAATTATCACTAAAGCAGCTGTCGAAAAAGTAGAGGAGGTGCTCGCATAATGGATGCACGCGACATCATTAAGCGCCCAGTTGTAACTGAAGAATCTACAAGTATTCTCGACGATAAGAAATATACATTTGAAGTAGATACTCGCGCAACTAAAACGCAAGTAAAATACGCAGTTGAAGAAATTTTCGACGTAAAAGTTGCTAAAGTAAACGTAATGAATTACAAAGGCAAACTTAAACGTATGGGCCGTTATGCAGGTTACACTAACAAACGCCGTAAAGCGATTGTTACTGTTACAGCTGACAGCAAAGAAATTCAATTCTTTGAAGTATAATTCGACTAACTTTAAATAAATCTAACGAGGAGGGGAAACAATGGCGATCAAAAAGTATAAACCTACCACTAACGGGCGCCGGCACATGACTAGTTCTGATTTCGCTGAGATTACTACAAGTACTCCAGAAAAATCTTTACTACGTCCTCTTAAAAAGAAAGCCGGACGCAATAACCAAGGTAAGTTAACTGTTCGTCATCACGGCGGTGGCCATAAACGCCAATACCGCGTGATTGATTTCAAACGTAACAAAGATGGTATTCCTGGACGCGTTGCAACGATCGAGTACGATCCAAACCGTTCTGCTAATATTGCTCTAATCAACTATGCTGATGGAGAAAAACGCTACATCATCGCAGCAAAAGGCCTTGAAGTAGGTCAAACAATTTATTCAGGAGCAGAAGCTGATATCAAAGTCGGTAATGCACTAGAATTAAAAGATATTCCAGTGGGTACTGTTATCCACAATATCGAAATGAAACCTGGTAAAGGTGGACAATTAGTACGTTCTGCTGGAACAAGTGCTCAAGTGCTTGGTAAAGAAGGTAAATACGTATTAATCCGCTTAAACTCTGGTGAAGTTCGCATGATTCTTGCTACTTGCCGTGCTACAATCGGTCAAGTTGGTAACGAACAACACGAACTTATCAACATCGGTAAAGCAGGTCGTTCACGTTGGATGGGTAAACGCCCAACTGTTCGTGGATCTGTAATGAACCCGAACGATCACCCACACGGTGGTGGTGAAGGTAAAGCTCCAATCGGCCGTAAATCGCCAATGTCTCCATGGGGTAAACCAACTCTTGGATACAAAACACGTAAGAAAAACAACAACTCCGATAAATTTATCGTACGTCGTCGTAAGAAAAAATAATCGGATCAATAGATTGAATAAAATTGGTAGCAGGATAGCGAGGACATGCGTTCTCAGCTTCCTGACTATGCGAAGGGAGGTTCCGTCATGGGTCGTAGTTTGAAAAAAGGACCTTTTGTTGATGACCACTTGATGAAGAAAGTGGAAGCAGCAGCAGAAAGCGAAAAGAAACAAGTAATTAAAACTTGGTCTCGTCGCTCCACGATTTTCCCAACTTTTGTTGGACAAACAATCGCAGTATATGATGGACGTAAACACGTTCCTGTTTATGTTCAAGAAGATATGGTAGGACACAAACTGGGCGAATTCGCACCAACTCGTACGTACCGCGGTCATGCGGGCGACGATAAAAAAACTAAACGCTAATTTGAGAGGAGGATATCCTAATGGCAAGTGAAGTTACAAGCGCAAAAGCCGTTGCCAAAACGGTTCGTATTGCTCCTCGCAAAGCTAGAATCGTCATTGATTTAATTCGAGGCAAGCAAGTTGGCGAAGCAATTGCAATCTTGAAGTATACTCCAAGATCAGCTTCCCCAATTATTGAAAAAGTATTAAAATCTGCTATTGCTAACGCAGAGCATAACTATGATTTAGACATTAACAACCTTGTAGTAGAGGAAGCATTTGTTGACGAAGGTCCAACACTTAAACGTTTCCGTCCACGTGCACAAGGTCGTGCAAGTGCAATCAACAAACGTACTAGCCACATCACAGTTGTGGTATCTGAAGTGAAGGAGGGATAATTCGTGGGTCAAAAAGTACATCCAATAGGTATGCGTATCGGTGTCATCCGTGATTGGGACTCCAAATGGTACGCGGAAAAAGATTATGCGGACTTCTTACATGAAGATTTACGCATCCGTGATTACGTTGCAAAACGTCTATCTGACGCTTCTGTTTCTCGTGTAGAAATCGAACGTGCAGCTAACCGTGTGAATATCACTATTCATACTGCAAAACCTGGTATGGTTATCGGTAAAGGTGGTTCTGAAGTTGAAGCATTACGCAAAAACTTGAACGAACTTACTCAAAAACGTGTTCATATCAATATCGTAGAAATCAAACGTGCTGACCTAGACGCAAAATTGGTTGCTGAAAATATCGCTCGTCAATTGGAAGGTCGTGTATCTTTCCGTCGTGCGCAAAAACAAGCTATCCAACGTACTATGCGTGCTGGAGCAAAAGGTATCAAAACTCAAGTATCTGGTCGTCTTGGCGGAGCGGATATCGCTCGTGCTGAACACTATAGCGAAGGAACAGTACCTCTTCATACATTGCGTGCCGACATCGACTACGCATGGGAAGAAGCTGACACAACTTATGGTAAACTAGGCGTTAAAGTCTGGATCTACCGCGGTGAAGTCCTTCCTACGAAGAAAAACAATGTGGAAGGAGGAAAATAATAATGTTAGTTCCTAAACGTGTAAAATACCGTCGTGAATTCCGCGGAAACATGCGTGGACGCGCGAAAGGCGGAACTGAAGTTGCATTTGGTGAATACGGTCTTCAAGCAGTTGAAGCTTCTTGGATTACAAACCGTCAAATCGAAGCAGCTCGTATCGCAATGACTCGTTACATGAAACGTGGCGGTAAAGTTTGGATTAAAATTTTCCCTCATAAATCTTACACTTCTAAACCAATCGGGGTTCGGATGGGTAAAGGTAAAGGTGCTCCGGAAGGTTGGGTAAGCCCAGTCAAACGTGGCAAAATTATGTTTGAAATCGCAGGTGTTCCTGAAGATGTAGCGCGTGAAGCATTACGTCTAGCAGCACACAAACTGCCGGTCAAAACTAAGATCGTTAAACGTGAAGAAATTGGTGGTGAAGCAAATGAAAGCTAATGATATCCGTGATTTATCCACTACCGAAATCCAAGATCAAGAAAAAGCTTTGAAAGAAGAGCTCTTCAACCTGCGCTTTCAATTAGCTACTGGTCAATTAGAAAACACCGCACGTATTCGTGAGGTTCGTAAAGCAATTGCCCGTATGAAAACAATCGTTCGAGAAAGAGAACTTGCTTAAAAAAGAATCGTAAGGAGGTTTTAATACATGGCTGACCGTAACCAACGTAAAGTTTATACTGGTCGTGTTGTATCCGACAAAATGGATAAAACAATTACCGTGGTTGTTGAAACGTACAAGAAACATGGTTTGTACGGTAAACGCGTGAAGTATTCTAAAAAATTCAAAGCGCATGATGAAAATAACATTGCAAAAACTGGCGATGTAGTTCGTATTTCCGAAACTCGTCCATTGTCTGCAACTAAACATTTCCGTTTACTAGAAGTTGTAGAAGAAGCAGTAATTATCTAAATCAAAAGTTAAAAATAGATTGTGAAAAGTTGCCGAGTGCAATTTTTCCGACCCGTTATTCTGGAAGGAGGGTGTCCTAATGATTCAACAAGAAAGTCGTATGAAAGTGGCTGATAACTCTGGTGCTCGTGAAGTGTTAACTATTAAAGTACTAGGTGGATCAGGACGCAAAACTGCTAACATTGGCGATGTTGTCGTGTGTACCGTTAAACAAGCAACACCAGGCGGCGTTGTCAAAAAAGGTGAAGTTGTTAAAGCAGTAATCGTTCGTACTAAGAGTGGAGCACGTCGTCAAGACGGTTCTTACATCAAGTTTGATGAAAATGCATGTGTCATTATCCGTGACGATAAAAGTCCTCGTGGAACACGTATTTTTGGACCTGTTGCACGCGAACTTCGTGAAAAC
Source organism: Listeria sp. LM90SB2 (assembly GCF_028867355.1). Classification (NCBI taxonomy): domain Bacteria; kingdom Bacillati; phylum Bacillota; class Bacilli; order Caryophanales; family Listeriaceae; genus Listeria; species Listeria sp. LM90SB2. The sequence goes on along the minus strand of NZ_CP046449.1, from coordinate 2,673,285 downwards.
AACTTTATGAAGATCGTTTCTTTAGCTCCAGAAGTTCTTTAAAAAATAAGTTCCAAGAAATCAAGGAGGTGCTATACCAATGCATGTCAAAAAAGGTGATAAAGTAAAAGTTATTACTGGTAAAGATAAAGGCAAATCCGGCAAAGTGCTCGCAGCATTTCCGAAAAAGGACCGCGTACTTATCGAAGGAATCAATATGGTTAAAAAACATACAAAACCTTCCAACATCAACCCGCAAGGCGGAATCTTGAATGTTGAAGCACCAATCCACGTTTCAAACGTAATGCTAATTGACCCTAAAACAGGCGAACCTACTCGTGTAGGATACGAAGTTAAAGGCGATAAAAAAGTACGCGTAGCAAAAAAATCCGGTGAAGTAATAGATAAATAATAGTCGTAGGAAGGAGGGAATATTACATGAATCGCCTTAAAGATCAATATCTTAAGGAAATTGTTCCTGCTTTAATGAGCAAATTCAATTATGACTCCGTAATGGAGGTTCCAAAAATAGATAAAATCGTAATCAACACTGGTGTTGGTGACGCTACAGCAAATGCGAAAGTTTTAGACAGTGCAGTTGAGGAGTTAGCTCTTATCACTGGTCAAAAACCTGTAATCACAAAAGCAAAAAATTCTATCGCTGGTTTCCGTCTTCGTGAAGGAATGCCAATCGGTGCTAAAGTAACTTTGCGTGGTGAACGCATGTATGATTTCTTAGATAAATTAGTTACTGTTTCACTTCCACGTGTTCGTGATTTCCGTGGCGTATCGAAAAAAGCTTTCGATGGTCGTGGTAACTATACGTTGGGTGTTAGAGAGCAACTTATTTTCCCTGAAATTGATTACGATCAAGTATCAAAAGTACGCGGTATGGACGTAGTAATCGTTACAACTGCCAAAAGTGATGAAGAATCTCATGAGTTACTAACTCAACTAGGGATGCCATTTCAAAAGTAATCAAAACTAATTTTAGTAGGGAGGCGAAAACGTGGCTAAGAAATCCATGATCGCGAAGCAAAAACGTACACCAAAATACGCTGTTCAAGCATATACTCGTTGTGAACGTTGTGGTCGTCCACATTCCGTTATTCGCAAATTTAAATTATGCCGTATTTGTTTCCGTGAACTTGCCTATAAAGGTCAAATTCCCGGCGTGAAAAAAGCAAGCTGGTAAGAAAGAGTTTAAGGAAGGAGGGTATTATACATGGTGATGACAGATCCAATTGCAGATTTTCTAACTCGCATTCGTAATGCAAACATGGTTAAACATGATAAATTAGAACTGCCTGCATCCAAAATCAAAAAAGAAATTGCTGAAATATTGAAGCGTGAAGGTTTTATCCGTGACGTTGAATATATTGAAGATGACAATGCTGGAACAATCCGTGTTTTCTTAAAATATGGAGCGACTGGCGAACGTGTAATCACTGGTTTGAAACGTATTAGTAAGCCAGGTTTACGTGTATATGCAAAATCAACTGAGGTGCCTAAAGTACTTAACGGTCTAGGTATCGCAATCGTGTCTACTTCCCAAGGCGTTTTAACCGACAAAGAAGCCCGTGCTAAACAAGTCGGCGGAGAAGTACTAGCATACGTTTGGTAAGAAAAAGTAAACCATAAGGAGGTGCAATAAATGTCCCGTATAGGTAAAAAAACTATTGTGATTCCTGCAGGTGTAACAGTTACACTTAATGGATCAACAGCAACAGTTAAAGGTCCTAAAGGTGAACTTGTAAAAGAGTTCAACCCAGAAATTACTATTAATATTGAAGGCAACGAAATTAACGTTTCTCGCCCGACTGATAATAAAAACCACCGTGCACTTCATGGTACAACTCGTGCTATTCTTAATAACATGGTTGTCGGAGTTTCCGAGGGTTATGAAAAGAAATTAGAACTTATCGGTGTTGGTTACCGTGCGCAAAAACAAGGCGACAAGCTTGTTCTTAACGTAGGGTACTCTCATCCAGTAGAGTTTGTTGCTCCTAAAGGCGTAGATATTGAAGTTCCTGCAAACACACAAGTGATTGTTAAAGGATACAACAAAGAACACGTTGGCGAGTTAGCTGCAAACATTCGTGCCGTACGTCCACCAGAGCCATATAAAGGTAAAGGTATTCGTTACGAAGGCGAACATGTACGCCGTAAAGAAGGTAAAACTGGTAAATAATGCCGCTTAATTAGGCAAATGAGAGAAGAGGTGAGTCGTGTGATTACCAAAATCGACAAAAATAAAGTACGTAAAAAAAGACATGCTCGTGTTCGTTCTAAGATTTCTGGAACTGAAAGTCGTCCACGTTTAAACGTATTCCGTTCAAACAAAAACATTTATGCTCAAATTATTGATGATGTAAATGGTGTGACACTTGCAAGTGCGTCTAATTTAGATAAAGATTTCGGTTCTGCTGAATCCAAAGTTGATGCAGCAAGCAAAGTTGGCGAACTAGTTGCTAAACGTGCTTCCGAAAAAGGTATTACTTCTGTCACTTTTGACCGTGGAGGATACTTATATCATGGCCGCGTGAAAGCTCTTGCTGAAGCAGCTCGCGAAAATGGACTAGAATTTTAATAAGAAGGAGGGACATATTACATGCCTGAGCAAATTGATGGAAACAAATTAGATTTAGAAGAACGCGTTGTTACAATCAACCGTGTTGCTAAAGTAGTTAAAGGTGGACGTCGTTTCCGTTTCACAGCACTTGTTGTTGTTGGAGACAAAAATGGTCATGTTGGTTTCGGTACTGGTAAAGCGCAAGAAGTTCCAGATGCTATCCGTAAAGCTGTTGAGGATGCTAAAAAGAACATGGTGCTTGTACCAACTGTAGACACAACTATTCCACACACTGTAGTCGGACATTTTGGTGGCGGAGAAATTCTTCTTAAACCAGCTAGTGCCGGTTCTGGTGTAACTGCTGGTGGTCCCGTTCGTGCGGTCCTAGAACTTGCCGGTGTTGCTGATGTATCTTCCAAATCGCTTGGATCTAATACACCAATTAACATGGTACGTGCTACAATCGACGGAATTAAACAACTGAAAAACGCTGAAGATGTTGCGAAACTTCGTGGCAAAACAGTAGAAGAATTGTTAGGATAAGGAGGGAATTATCATTATGGCGAAGTTAGAAATTACTCTAAAACGTAGCTTAATCGGACGCCCTCAACCACAACGCAAAACTGTTCAAGCATTAGGTCTTGGTAAAACAAATTCTGTAGTGGTTAAAGAAGATAATCCTGCAATTCGTGGGATGATCACTAAAGTAAGTCATTTAGTGGACGTCAAAGAAGTTTAAGCTTAAAATTATTATGCAATGGATAGAATTTGTTAAATAGGAGGAGGTGCTTGACATGAAACTACATGAACTTAAGCCTTCAGAAGGTTCTCGTAAAGAACGTAATCGTGTTGGTCGTGGAACAGGCTCTGGTAACGGCAAAACTTCAGGACGCGGTCATAAAGGACAAAAAGCTCGTTCTGGTGGTGGCGTACGTTTAGGCTTTGAAGGTGGACAACTTCCACTTTTCCGTCGTATTCCAAAACGTGGATTCACAAATATCAACCGTAAAGAATTTGCTATCGTGAACTTAGATGTTTTAAACCGCTTTGAAGATGGTACAGAAGTAACACCAGAACTTTTAGTTGAAACTGGAATTATTCGTAATGAAAAATCCGGAATCAAGATTTTATCTAATGGAAATATCGAGAAAAAACTTACTGTGAAAGCGAACAAATTCTCTGCAGCTGCGAAAGAAGCAATTGAAGCGGCTGGCGGAAAAACTGAGGTGATCTAATGTTTCAAACGTTAGTTAACTTCTTCAAAGTAGCAGACATCCGTAAAAAAATACTATTTACATTAGCAATGCTAGTTATTTTCCGTATTGGTACATTCGTGCCAGTACCGGGAGTTAACGCAGCAGCTTTACAATCTAGTATGGATGGCGGTATTTTGGGGTTCTTAAATACATTTAATGGTGGGGCTTTAAAAAACTTCTCAATTTTTGCCATGGGTGTAATGCCTTACATTACATCTTCCATTATTGTTCAGTTACTTCAAATGGACGTTGTTCCTAAATTGACTGAGTGGTCGAAGCAAGGGGAAATGGGTCGTAAAAAACTCAATCAACTTACTAGATACATGACAATTGGACTTGGTTTAGTGGAAGCTTTCGGTATGGCATATGGATTTAACCGCATGTCTTCAGCTGGCTTAGTAATTGAACCTTCCATTGGTAGATATGCAATTATCGCTATTGTATTGACTACTGGTACAATGTTCTTAATGTGGCTAGGTGAACAAATCACTGTTAAAGGCGTTGGTAATGGTGTTTCCATCATTATCTTTGCAGGTATCGTTGCTCGTATTCCTGATGGAGTTCGTCAATTATATGTTTCGCAAATTGAAAACGCTGGTGATCAACTTTTCCTACATGTTCTGACATTAGTTGGTGTAGGGATTGCAATTTTAGCTATTGTTGTAGCTGTAATCTTCTTCCAACAAGCACTACGCAAAATTCCAATTCAATACTCTAAACGTGTAGCAGGAGCAAAACAATCGGGCGCGCAAGCAACGCACTTGCCGTTAAAACTTAACTCTGCCGGAGTTATCCCTGTTATCTTTGCAAGTGCATTTATTATTACACCACAAACTATCCTTACTTTCTTTGATCAAAGTAACGATGTTGTAAAAGTATTGAAAGATGTGTTTGATTACACAAAACCAATTGGTATGATTTTATATGTTGCACTAATTGTTGCTTTCACTTATTTCTATGCTTTCATTCAAGTGAACCCTGAGAAAGTTGCAGACAACTTGAAAAAGCAAGGTGGGTATATTCCTAGTAAACGTCCTGGTCGGGAAACACAAGCTTATCTTACATCGGTACTTTACCGTCTAACATTTGTTGGTGCAATTTTCCTTTCAGCGGTTGCTATACTTCCAACTATCGGTACTACTGTGTTTAGTTTACCGCAGTCACTTGCCGTTGGTGGTACAAGCCTACTAATTGTTATCGGGGTAGCATTAGATACTACGAAACAACTCGAAGGACAACTTGTAAAAAGGAACTATCGGGGATTTATCAAATAACACGCAGTTCTTGTTAGGTCTTCCTAGCAGGAGCTAGCGCGTAATAAGGGGCGAAACAGTTGAAATTAGTATTAATGGGACTGCCCGGCGCCGGAAAAGGCACACAAGCGGAACAGATTGTTGAGAAATACAACATTCCTCATATTTCCACTGGAGATATGTTCCGAGCAGCTATGAAAAATAATACGGAATTAGGAAAGAAAGCTAAATCCTTTATGGATAATGGCGACCTTGTTCCTGATGAAGTAACAAATGGTATCGTTCGTGAACGTTTGGCCGAAGATGATGCTAAGAATGGTTTCTTGCTTGATGGTTTTCCGCGCACTGTGGAACAAGCAGAAGAGCTAGAAAATATTCTAAATGATTTAGGGACAGAACTTGATGCTGTCATTAACATTGAAGTTGATAAAGATGTTTTAATGAAACGTCTTACAGGTCGTTGGATTTGTCGGACTTGCGGTAAGACTTACCATGAAATTTACAACCCACCGAAAGTTCCTGGGAAATGTGATTTAGATGGCGGAGAACTTTACCAACGCGATGACGACAAGAAAGAAACGGTTGAAAAACGACTAAATGTAAATATGAAACAGACCAAGCCGCTTCTAGATTTTTATTCTGAAAAGGGTAAACTTCATAACATAAACGGCGAGCAAGACATTAAAGACGTTTTTGTAGATGTGGAAAAAATTCTTGCTTCTTTTTGAGGAGTGAGCTGTGCTGAATCACTGTCAAAATCAATGCGTGCAAATTAGTTTAGTTTGTAGTATAATGGATAATTGGCAGTGGAATTAAAGGCATCTAAGCAAATCATGATGAACGAGAGAACCGTTTGAAGATCATCCGAATGACGTATATGTTCTACCTTGATCTGTTCAGCCGCAATACTTTTGCGAGTGACAGTTCTTCTGGTTTTTACGGATTTCACTTTTACAGGTTGTCTGAAAAGCTGGCGAAATGTGTTGCCTTTTAATGAAGTGCATCCATTTTTGCATGTTTTACGTTTTTTTCATGTAAGAGAAATAGTTACACTGAAAGGATTAGGCCTGCATCAGGAACAAATCCAAGAATACAAGAAGGAGGTAGCAAACATATGGCAAAGGAAGATGTTATTGAAGTAGAAGGCGTAGTACAAGAAACTCTACCAAACGCGATGTTCAACGTTGAACTCGAAAATGGTCATAAAGTACTGGCAACTGTTTCTGGTAAAATCCGTATGCATTACATTCGTATTTTACCTGGAGATAAAGTGACAGTAGAGCTTTCTCCATACGACCTGACACGCGGAAGAATTACTTATCGTTTTAAATAATTTGCACTCCGAAATTGAATTTATATACCGGTCTGGTTTATCCAGCTTAGAAATTATCGGTTTATAGAGACATTTTCTCTAATAAACAAGGAGGTATATCTATATGAAAGTAAGACCATCAGTGAAACCTATGTGCGAAAAATGTAAAGTTATTCGTCGTAAAGGTAAAGTAATGGTAATTTGTGAAAATCCAAAACATAAACAAAAACAAGGATAAGAGGAGGTGCTTAAGTAAATGGCACGTATTGCAGGTGTGGACGTTCCACGTGAAAAACGTATTGTTATTTCCCTGACTTACATTTATGGTATCGGTAAACAAACAGCTAAAGAAGTTCTTGCTGAAGCTGGCGTTTCTGAAGATACTCGTACTCGTGATTTAACTGAAGAAGAGCTAGGTAAAATCCGTGAAATCTTAGACCGTATTAAAGTTGAAGGTGACCTTCGTCGTGAAGTAAACTTAAACATTAAACGTCTAATCGAAATCGGTTCTTACCGTGGCATGCGTCACCGTCGTGGACTTCCAGTTCGCGGACAAAATACAAAAAATAATGCCCGTACTCGTAAAGGCCCGTCCAAAACAGTAGCAGGCAAAAAGAAATAATAGTAAAGGAGGTAGTTAGTGAATGGCTCGTAAAACAAATACTCGTAAACGCCGTGTGAAAAAGAATATCGAATCTGGTATTGCACACATCCGTTCTACATTTAATAATACGATCGTAATGATTACTGACACACATGGTAATGCTTTAGCTTGGTCAAGTGCAGGTTCCCTAGGATTTAAAGGTTCTCGTAAATCTACTCCTTTCGCAGCGCAAATGGCAGCTGAAAGTGCAGCAAAATCAGCACAAGAACATGGTTTAAAAACATTAGAAGTAACTGTTAAAGGTCCTGGTTCAGGTCGTGAAGCGGCTATCCGTGCACTACAAGCAGCTGGTCTTGAAGTAACAGCTATTAAAGATGTAACTCCAGTTCCACATAACGGATGTCGTCCTCCAAAACGTCGTCGCGTATAAGTGGTCGTTTTCTTTTGCCAATAGTAGATTTTTACTGTCTTAACTATCAAGGCAGAGAGTTTGACATAAAGACTGATATTCTAGACGTTTTGAAGGAGGGTAAATTTGAATGATCGAAATTGAAAAGCCAAAAATCGAGACGATTGAGATCAGCGATGATGCCAAGTATGGAAAGTTTGTTGTAGAGCCACTTGAGCGTGGATATGGTACAACTTTGGGTAACTCCTTACGTCGTATTCTATTATCTTCTCTTCCAGGTGCAGCAGTAACCTCTATCCAAATTGATGGAGCTTTACATGAGTTTTCTGTAATTGAAGGTGTAGTAGAAGATGTAACAACCATGATTTTAAATATTAAAAAACTTGCACTAAAAATCTATTCTGATGAAGAAAAAACATTAGAAATCGATATGCAAGGTCCTGGTGTAGTAACTGCAGCTGACATTAATTATGACAGCGACGTTGAGATTTTAAATCCCGACTTACACATTGCTACATTAAGTGATAATGCTAAATTTCATGTGCGTTTAAATGCGACTCGTGGTCGTGGTTACACACCTGCTGATCAAAATAAACGCGAAAATATGCCAATTGGTGTACTTCCAGTCGATTCAATCTTTTCACCGGTTATCCGTGTGAACTATCAAGTGGAAAATACACGTGTTGGACAATCAACTAATTATGATAAGCTTACGTTTGATGTGTTAACTGACGGAAGTATCAGCCCAGAAGAAGCAGTTTCACTTGGAGCTAAAATTCTTTCTGAGCACTTAAGTATCTTCGTTAACTTAACAGATGAAGCACAAAAAGCTGAAATTATGATTGAAAAAGAAGAAAGCCATAAAGAGAAAGTGCTTGAAATGACTATTGAAGAATTAGACTTGTCTGTTCGTTCATATAATTGTTTGAAACGCGCTGGAATCAATACAGTACAGGAACTTGCTGACAAATCCGAAGACGATATGATGAAAGTCCGTAACTTGGGCCGTAAATCGCTTGAGGAAGTTAAAGTAAAACTGGCTGACCTTGGCTTATCTCTAAGAAACGAAAACTGATAAAGGAGGCAATTCCATGGGTTACAGAAAATTAGGTCGTACAAGCTCACAACGTAAAGCGTTACTACGTGATCTTGCAACGGATTTAATCGTATTTGAACGTATTGAAACAACAGAAGCTCGCGCTAAAGAGATTCGTAAAGTTGTTGAAAAACTAATCACTTCTGGGAAAAAAGGAGACTTGCACGCTCGTCGTCAAGCAGCTGCTTTCATCCGTCATGAAGTTGTAGAAGTAGTACAAGTAGATGCTAAAGGTAAAGATGGTTCTACTGTGAAGAAAAACCGTCCTGTATACGCTCTACAAAAACTATTTGATGATGTTGCTCCACGTTACGCGGAACGTCAAGGTGGTTACACTCGTATCTTGAAAAAAGGTCCACGTCGCGGTGACGGCGCACCAATGGTTATTATTGAATTAGTTTAATAATAAAACGTTTAAAGCAAGTGGAGTGTCATGATATGGAGACTTCGTGTTTCCTTGTCTAGCTCTGTGTTTCCTAGTCTACTTAATCGTAGGCTAGGAGGCAGGCTTTTTTTGTTTGACCTGTTATCTATGTATAGCAGGTCTTTTTTTCTTGCCTTTATACTGGAAACCATCTATAGTAAATTCCAAAGATAAACAGTGGGAGGGACGGAGAATGCGTTCGTTAACTAACGCGGAAATAGCTCACAATAGATTACTTAATTCTGGACTACTACAATCTAAATTTTCCAGCGCAGAGGATGCAACTCGTGCGTTATTTGGTATTCAGTCGCAGTATCAACAATTTGGAGAGATTAGTTTATTTAATCGTGTACCTAATTTAACCAAAGAAAATCTGCAAATGGCTTACGACGATAAAGGGATAATCAAAATCTGGGGGCAAAGAATGACTATCCATATGTATACGCCGGATGATTGGTTTTATGTTCATGATGTTTATGCGAACAAAAACAATTGGTTAAGAAAGCACGCAGACTCTCTAGGACGTGATTTGGATGAGATTTTAGTACAAATGGAAGAATTACTCCTGCGCGAAGATAAAGTGTCTAAAGAGTCCTTTGCGGCTTTACTAGGTAATGAAGCAAAAGAGCTGATGACATGGGGCGGGGTTTTTATTCAAGGGTCACTCGATGGCAAATTGTTTTGTGTGCCAGAAAGTCCTAAAACAAAATTTTATAGTCATAGAAACCAAATTGATTCAGAAAGAGAAGATGCTTGGATAACTAACAAGCGCAGCAAGACAGGTCTTGAAACAATGATTGATCGTTATTTTAGTGCATTTGGGCCAGCGACTATACAAGATTTCAAGCATTGGAGTGGTTTGCGAAATAGTGATTATATAGAAACGTTAGAAAAGTTACTTGAAAACTATATATGCTATATCGGTGAAGATGGCAAGAACTATTATAGCAAAGCAAAAACGCAGGAAAATGTGGAGATGGGGTCGCCACTTCTATTAGGGAAGTTTGATCCGCTTTTCGTAAGTTACGCGAAAAAGAATTGGCTTGCGAGCGAAAAAGAAACGAGTCTAATCTGGCGCACCGCTGGGCAAATTGAAGCTGTCTTAATAATAAATGCTCAGTTTTTTGGAACGTGGAGATATAAAATATCGGGGGATAAAATAGTTTTTCAATTCTATCTTAGTAAAAAACTAACTAAAAAAGGACAAAAATTAGTAGAAAAAGAAGCGATAAAACTAGCTGAATTCCTCCTTAAAAACTACCAAGGCAGCATTTTTGAACAAATTTAAAAGAACCCCCGTCAGAACGGGGGTTCTTTTCTTATAAAAATGGCATTTCTGGAAAATAATCCAAAGGTAATTTGATACTGGTAGTGATATTTGATTTACCCATGTTGCATACTTGAAACTCAGCCTGCAGTGATAGAAGGAACATCGCATCTTCAGTTATCATTTTGTCTGATTCAGTAAGTAAAGTTATCATATTTTGCATCGCTTTTTTTGCCGCTTTCTCAATAGTGAGATCTGATGCTAAGCAAATTAAATGGTTGTCATGAATGATTGTGGGTGTGGGAGCTGTTCGATTTTTAAGGATTTGAAGTCGTAAAGTGATTTCTGCTGGCGCCTCTGCACTCGTGGTAGTAGTTTTCCCGAAGCCAGCTGTAGCTCGAACATTGCCGATATAAAGCGATGCACCCTGTTTTTCAACTGGTAAAAAGATCGTTGCACCTTCTGTAATCTCGGATGAGTCGAGTAGGCCGTCGTTGTTAGCTGGTGATTTGGAGGTAAGTAAGCCTTCTGTTCGTAGCAATCCGATAGTTTTAGTTATCGGAATATGAATTTCATCTGAATACATAATTCGATTCTCTCTGACTTTGTAGCAACGAGTAAAGTTGCTTGTTAATAAATCATCTGTTATACCAACATTTGGTCCGTTTAGTAAAAATACCTCCGTCCCTAGGAGTTCAATTTTTTCAATCGTTACCGCTAATAAATCTCCACTTCTAGCTTCTTCGATATAGATTGGTCCAGTAGTTGGTGAAAATTGTTTCCAATCTAGGTCCCCGTATTGAAGCTGTTTGTTTTGAATTTGGCCATTGAAGTAGTCTTTTGTTTTTATCTTTACTACAGAGCCATCTTTCACTGTAATTGCAGGTTCCGCCGATTTATCCATCTTAAAAACCGCGCGTTCTGAAGTTACAAAGTTTTTCATCTCTTCCCTTCTCTCTATATTCTATTAGTAGTGACGGGTGAATTATAGCAAAATGAGAAGTAGGAAGTAAATGGATATTCTGTGAACAAAACCGAGTTGCAAACAGTAGAAAGCAATTCTTTATTCCATTTTTTCAACGGTTACATTGGGAAGAGTTTGTATAAAGTGAAATAGTTCGTATTCATCGTTCTTATTCTTTGTTTTTACAACAATATTCACGCGAATAAAAAGACTTTCTCCGATAAGTTCTTTTTCACTTGAGTACGAAACGATTTGTTGTTTGTTTTGTTGGATCTTGTCCGTGACCTTCACTAGATTTTCTTGTTTGTCGGTTGAATAGATAATTGCAGTTGTATGAAAGGCAAATGATTTGAAAACGATACTCAAGAATTCTAATCCGATTAAGGTAAGTAAAGTAGCGGCAATTCCAACCCAGTACATACCTGCACCAATAGCAAGGCCAATGCCAGCTGTGGCCCAAAGTCCGGCTGCTGTTGTTAGACCGCGAACAAATTTCTTTTGAATAATAATCGTACCCGCGCCAATAAAGCCAATCCCGCTTACCACTTGAGCAGCGACACGACTTGGGTCAAACGATACATTTTGCATGGTGGCAATTTCGGAAAAACCATATTGAGAAACAATCATAATTAATGCGCTACCGAGCGAAACAAGAAAATGTGTCCGGAATCCAGCTTCTTTCGCTCTGATTTCTCGGTCAAGTCCAATAATTGCTCCAAGGAGACCCGCAACAACAAGCCGTAAAATAAAATCTGCTAACATAGTTATCACATCCTTAACGTTAATATATTCCCTTTGGCATTAAACCAAAACAATCAAAAAGGAAATTTTGCGCCGGATGGATGTTTATACTATAATAAACAATGAATGGTCAAAAAGTGAGGTGTTAAGCGTGGCAGAAAGTTTTGTGAGATTAGAGCACGTTTTTTATAAATATGAGGATACGGAAAAATATGCAGTGAAAGATGTATCTATTTCTGCTCAAAAAGGGGAATGGGTTGCACTTGTTGGTCATAATGGTTCAGGTAAATCTACCATTGCGAAATTACTCAACGGATTGCTTTTTCCAGAAGATGGTTTAATCAAAATCGGACACTTTGTTTTGTCTGAAAAAAATATATGGGACATTAGACGACAAGTAGGAATGGTTTTTCAAAATCCAGATAACCAATTTGTTGGAGCTACAGTGCAAGACGATGTCGCGTTTGGACTTGAGAATCACGGGGTTCCGCACGATACAATGGTGGAACGCGTCGAGTCAGCTTTGAATGAGGTTGGGATGCAAAGTTATGCACTACATGAACCAGCTAGACTTTCTGGTGGGCAAAAACAACGGGTAGCAATTGCTGGCGTTTTGGCGCTGCAACCAGATGTCATTATTTTGGACGAAGCGACTTCTATGCTTGATCCAAGAGGGCGCGCCGAAGTAATGGAAACTATTCGGATTATGCGTGAACAAGAAGACATTACCGTTATTTCGATTACACATGATTTGGATGAAGTTCTTTTTGCGGATCGAGTAATTGTTATGAATAACGGAGAAGTCCACAGTGAAGGCACACCGCAAGAAATTTTCGAGCAAGCAGATGCAATGCGCGAAATTGGCTTAGGTGTTCCATTTATTATTGAATTACAAGAAAAATTAGTTGCAGGTGGCTTTGAAACTGGAAGCACCGTGCTATCGGAAGGAGCATTACTAGATCAATTATGGAAATTAAACTCGAACAACTAGGTTATTGTTATCAAAAAAATAGCCCTTTTGAAAAGCGAGCATTACTTGATGTGAATGTTTCTTTTGATTCTGGTAGCTATTCTGCAATTATTGGTCATACTGGCTCAGGGAAATCAACTTTGCTACAACACTTAAACGCTCTTTTAATGCCAACAGAAGGTAAAATCACAGTTGGTGATCGAGAAATCGTTGCTGGCGTAAAGCAAAAGAAACTACGTGATTTACGTAAGAAAGTCGGGATTGTGTTCCAATTTCCAGAAGCACAACTTTTTGAAGAAACGGTCGAAAAGGATATTTGTTTTGGACCGATGAACTTTGGAGTTTCCGAGGAAGATGCAAAACTACGCGCTAAAAAAGTGATTTATGAAGTGGGACTGACCGAGGAAATTTTGTCACGTTCGCCGTTTGAACTTTCTGGTGGGCAAATGCGCCGGGTTGCGATTGCAGGTGTTTTGGCGATGGACCCAGAAGTACTTGTGCTAGATGAGCCAACAGCGGGACTAGATCCTCATGGCCGCGAGGAAATCATGGAAATGTTCTACAATCTTCATAAAGAAAAAGGGCTTACGACAGTACTTGTAACACACAGTATGGAAGATGCTGCTCGTTATGCGGAAAAGATTGTCTTGATGAAAGCTGGGACGGTTCTTCAAATCGGTACGCCACGTGAAGTTTTCGCGAAGCCAGACGAACTGGTTGATCTTGGGTTATCTGTACCGGATGTGGTGAGATTCCAAGGACTTTTTGAGCGCAAATTTGATGTGAAATTAACAAAAACTTGTTTAACCATTGATGAATTAACGACCGAAATGGCGCCTTATTTAGCGAAGGGCGGGGCATAATTATGATGGATAAAATGATTCTCGGACGTTATATTCCGGGAAACTCTTGGTTGCATCGAATTGACCCACGTGCGAAAATCACTGCTGTTATGGCGTTTATCGCGATTGTCTTTTTAGCGAACAATTGGCTGACCTATGCGCTTATGTTTGCGTATGTTTTGTATTTAGTCTTAACTTCGAAAGTGCCATTTTTATTTTTTATTAAAGGGTTACAACCGATTTTCTGGCTTATTTTAATTACGCTATTACTTCAAGTCTTTTTTACAAAAGGCGGGACAGTTTTAGTCGATTTAGGACTTTTACAAATAACGACACTCGGACTGACAAATGGAGCGATGATGTTTTGTCGCTTTGTTCTCATTATTTTTATGACAACACTTTTAACATTAACGACAAGCCCGATTGAACTAACAGACGGACTGGAGAAAATTTTAGCGCCGTTTCGTTTAGTACATTTACCAGTACATGAACTTGCTTTGATGCTGAGTATTTCTTTGCGCTTTATTCCAACATTGATGGATGAAACGGAGAAAATTTTAAAAGCGCAAAAAGCTCGTGGCGTTGAATTTACGAGTGGAAAATGGAGTGATCGGATTAAAGCGATTATTCCGTTGCTCGTGCCACTTTTTATTAGTGCGTTTAAACGTGCGGAAGATTTAGCGATTGCAATGGAAGCACGCGGTTATCGTGGTGGTAAAGGGAGAACGAGATTCCGTTTACTACGCTGGCGATTCGCCGATACTTTCTTGTTAATTTCTTTAGCGGTATTAAGTGGATTATTATTTTGGTTGCGGAGTTGAAATGAATGACAAGATATAAAGCAATAATTTCTTATGATGGTAGCGGGTTTTATGGCTATCAGGTGCAGCCGAATACACGGACGGTCCAAGCGGAAATTGAAAAAGCATTGACAAAAATGCATAAAGGCAAAACTGTGCGGATTACAGCATCAGGAAGAACAGATACTGGTGTTCATGCGAAAGGTCAGGTTATTCATTTTGATTCGGAACTTGATATCACTGCCGAAAAATTTCAAAAAGCTTTGCAAGTCATGACTCCGTTTGATATTAGCTTTTTAACCGTGGAAGAAGTACCGGATGATTTCCACGCTAGATTTGGCACAGTTGGAAAAGAATATCGTTATGTGGTAAAGCGGACGAAAATTTTTGATCCTTTTAGTCGGAATTTTGCGCTACATTATCCATATGAACTGGACATTTCAAAAATGAAATTGGCAAGTAAACGCCTGATTGGCGAGCATGATTTTACTAGCTTCTGTTCGGCGAGAACGGAGCGCGATTCTAAAGTCCGGACGCTTTATAGTATTGATTTTTATGAAGAGGACGACGAGACGTTAGTGATTGCTTTTCAAGGGAATGGCTTTTTATATAATATGGTGCGAATTTTGACGGGAACTTTGCTCGATGCAGGGCAAGGTCGAATCTCTCCGGATGATATTAGTGAGGCTTTATTAGCACGTGACCGGCAAAAATTAATTAGTAAAACTGCGCCGCCACAAGGGTTATATTTATGGCGAGTGGACTATGAATAAAAATTGGATGTTTTTTTGCAGAACGCATTGACTTTTTGCTCCAAAAACTGTATTATGGACTATGGTATTGTTTGCCCCACAATAAGCCCCGGAAGGTTGTTGTGTTTAAACAATAAAAATATAGAATAGCATTTCGGGAATTAGGAACAGTTTTCGGGAGCTAATTTGTTTCAATTTATTTAGGAGGGTAATTCATGCGTACAACTTATATGGCGAAACCCGGCGAAGTAGAACGTAAATGGTACGTTATCGACGCTACTGGTGTTTCTTTAGGACGTTTATCCAGTGAAGTTGCTTCAATTCTTCGCGGAAAAAACAAACCACAATTTACTCCACATATCGACACTGGAGACTTTGTAATCATCATCAACGCTGGTAAGATTGGTCTTACTGGTAAAAAAGCTACTGACAAAATTTACTACCGTCACTCTCAATATCCAGGCGGTTTGAAATCTCGTACTGCAGGCGAAATGCGTACAAACAATCCTGAGAAATTATTAGAACTATCTATCAAAGGTATGCTTCCAAAAAATTCTCTTGGACGTCAATTATTCAAAAAATTACACGTATATGGTGGATCTGAGCACGAACACGCAGCTCAACAACCAGAAGTATACGAATTACGCGGTTAATTAATAAAGGAGGAATACTAAGTGGCTCAAGTACAATATTACGGAACTGGTCGTCGTAAAAGCTCTGTAGCTCGCGTACGTTTAGTACCAGGCGACGGCAAAATCGTTATTAACAATAGAGACTGGGAAGATTACATCCCATTCGCAGCTCTTCGTGAAGTTATCAAACAACCTTTAGTAGCTACAGAAACTTTAGGTAACTATGATGTACTAGTAAACGTTCACGGTGGTGGTTACACTGGTCAAGCCGGTGCTATCCGTCATGGTGTAGCTCGTGCACTATTACAAGTGGCTCCTGAGTACCGCCCAGCACTTAAATCTGCTGGCCTACTTACTCGTGACCCACGTATGAAAGAACGTAAAAAATACGGACTTAAAGGCGCGCGTCGTGCACCTCAGTTCTCAAAACGTTAATATGTCGTTTCAAAGCACCAGCTTTTGCTGGTGCTTTTTTTGTTTAGTTGAGTTAAATAAAAAACAAAAAAGCCCTTAAGGACTTTTTTGTAATAGTATATTTTTAATTAAAAGTTGTATAACTTAAAGGTTTTTTCTAGTCACATTGCTTGTGTAACATAAACCGCAATAACATAACCTTCATCGTTTAACATATAATCTACTGTATATGTTTTATTTATAGATGGAGATTCATAAACAAAGGATTCATCAGAAACAGTTTGTATAAGAGTGGCATCGGATTCCATATAACCTCTTGCTAATTCTGTTAAATGATTTTTATCTAAATCTTTTCGAATTGTACTTTCATCGCCTAATTGTATAAGCACTTGAAAAATTTCATCGTTTTCTACTGTAGAATAGAGTACATCAAGTTCTTCATCTTTATAAAATGCATCTCCCTCTTTTGTTAAAGTATCTTTGCTGGCTAAAGTGCCATATACAGTATCATCGGAAGGCGTGTTTTCATCAGTCGTTGCAGCTTTTGCAGCGGCTTCTTCTTCTTCTTGTTTTGCTTTTTCCTCCGCTTCTTTACGTTCCTTTTCAGCTTTCGCGGCTTCTTCTTTTTGTATTGTCTCTTGTTTTGCCATGTTGTCGTTATATGCTTTTGAATTGTTATTAATAATTACACTATATTCCTCGTCTTCATAGTTTTTCCTAACTGCTATAAGTTTTGCATAGACTCTTGCTTCGGAATCGCTGTTTATAATTTTGGTAAAAGTAAATCTTCCATCACTATCTTGTTTAACTGTTGCGCCATCAATGGATAATTTGGCTTTAGGATCCACTGTTCCTTCTATAAGCGCTTTCCCATTTTCATCAGTCGTTACAGTAGTTTGGTCAATAGTTAATTCAATTTCTTTCTTTTCTTTCTTCCCACTTTCTTCATTGTTTTCAGAACTCCCACATGCTACTGTCAAAAAACTGAAAAACATTAAAATACTTACCAACAATAAACCTCTTTTTTTCATCTTCTCCGGCTCCTTTTGTGATTAGATATAAATATACAGAACAGCTATTATAACATGAATAACCTTGCTTTTTTTAAAATGTGCCATATATGATCATTTGTTAATTCAATCATTTTTATTTTGTGCGCATTACTTTCCATAACAGCATGCTCAAACACCGAAAACCAAACACAAGCCACCGAAGCTACCGGCGCAATAGAACAAGTAGAAACGGATGCAATTCTAATTAATAATTTCAAAGAAAAAAAGGATAAGTATAATCCGGAAACCGCAATACGCTTTGACATCGTAGATAAATATTACGACGAAACGGGAAATAAAATAACCGACCTAAACAAAAACGATGACGTAAAAATCATTTTAACTAACGACTTCCAAATCCAAGAAACCAATCCAGCCCAAATAGACCCAAAATACATACAAAAAATCATCCTGCTAAACAAATAAAACTCTCTCGCCCACAGAGAGTTTTTTCTTTTCTCAAAAAAATAAACTCAAATTCCTTGCCTTGGTGTGAACTCCAGGGTTTATAATTCTATATGTAAAGAACGAAACGAGGTGATGGAGGATGAATATCAAACAAGCGGCTGATATGTTTGGTTTAACAGTAGATACGTTGCGTTATTATGAGCGGGTCGGTGTTATTCCGCCAGTCCATCGTAACGAAAGTGGTTACCGGGACTATAAAACGAGTGACTTGAACTGGGTTTATCTCGTGAAGAATTTACGGAATGCGGGATTATCGGTAGAATCGTTAATTGAGTTTGCGACACTTGCGCAGCTCAGAGAGACGCAAAATGTCGAAGCGGCGCAAAAACAAGTACTGGTTGACCAACTAAAAGAATTAGACGAAAAATTAGCCGAGATGAAGAAGGTCAGAGAACTACTCGTGTACAAAATCGATTCGTACGATAGTCACATTGCGCAGTTTAAAGCTGGCGAATTAAATGCAGATAATGTAGAAAAATTATGGAAACGGGACAAATTTTAAAGATAAGAGGAGGATTTTCAAATGAAAACAGTGAAATTAAACAATGGTGTAGAAGTACCTATTTTAGGATTTGGGACATATCAAATTACAGATGCTGCTGAAGCGGAACAAGCAGTAAAAGATGCGATTAAAACGGGCTATCGTCACATTGATACGGCGCAAAGTTATATGAATGAAGAAGCTGTAGGTCGCGGAATTGCGGCATCCGGCGTCGATCGCAAAGAACTATTCATTACGACAAAAATATGGGTGGAAAATGTAAGTTATAAAGGTGTTATGAGCTCATTTGACCGGTCGTTAAAACGTTTAGGGTTGGATTACATTGATTTGCTGCTAATTCATCAACCTTTCAACGATGTATACGGGGCATGGATAGCGATGGAGGAATTACAAGCATCAGGAAAAATTAGAGCAATTGGCGTATCGAATTTTAGCCCGGATCGCGTAATTGACCTAGCTGCGTTCAATGAAGTAACTCCGCAAGTCAACCAAATTGAAGTTAATCCTTTCCAACAACAGGCAGCGAATCTAGCTGTTTTAAGAAAAGAAGGGGTTACAATAGAAGCATGGGCACCGTTTGCGGAAGGGAAAAATGATATTTTTAATAACCCAGTTTTAACGAAAATTGGTGCGAAATATGGAAAATCGGCCGCTCAAGTAATTTTGCGTTGGCTAGTAGAGCAAGATATTATCGTCTTAGCTAAATCTGTAAAACCAGAAAGAATGGCGCAAAATCTGGCTATATTTGATTTTGAATTGACGGAGGCAGATAAGGGAGAAATTGCCAGCCTAGATCAAGGGGAAAGCCAGTTCTTCTCACATGCGGATCCAGAAATGGTGAAATGGATGGCTAGTCGCAAACTGAATGTATAAACGAAAAAAGGTTCTGCGTAAATGCAGAACCTTTTTTTATTTAACTATTGATGTCGATAGCTTTAATCCATCCTAGTGAATTTTGTCTGTCTTTAAGATGCAACCAATCTTCACCAAGAATGGTTGCTGTTTTATCCACTGCTAATAATTTTCCATAATAGAAGCCCACTGCTTTTGGGTTAGTACTTGTTGATTCTACAGGTTTGTTATAAAGTTTTGCTGTTGGGTCTTTCACGTAAGCGACTTGTTTTACTGGTTCTTCTTTAGCGGGAGTATAAAATACATTTAAGTCTTTTTCGCTAGCCCATCCAACAAGTTTTCCATCTACTTTAAACTGATACCAAAGTGTATTTCCGGCTTTAGCTCGAGTCACTAGTTCTAGTTTTTCGTTATCATAATCTGCAAGTGGTGCTAATTTTTCTGCGTTTTTTGTGTTGAATGGTGCAGTCCATACGTTATCAGTTGCAGATTTACTTACTAGAGCATAGCCATCGTAAGAAGTTTGTTCTGTGATGCGATCATAAAGGCGATCATTCAATTTATCTGCGCGAACCCAGCCGATTACTTTCTCGCCTTCTGAAATTCGGAACCAAGCATAGCCGCCGCGAGTGATTTTTTTATCTACTTCAAGGGCTTTTCTATCGTATTTTGCGATAGTTCCATTATCGAATTGTTTTTCAGGGCTTGGTAGACGATATACATGTGCGCTTAAATCATCTACATATTTGGTTAAATGAACATTTTCATCTTCTTTTTGATGATAGCTGATTTTTAAGGCATTACTATTTATCCAACCAATATCTTTGTTGTTCTCGCGAATAAAGTACCATAGACCTTTTTCTGTTTTAGCTTCCCAGGAAATTTCTAAGTTACGCCCTAAGTAATTTTCGAGGGTCCCGATTTTATTAGCATTTTCTGTATTGTACGGTGCCGACCAAATAACCTCTTGTTCTTTATTTTCAGCTACTGTTCCAATTGCTGCTAAGGATTGATTAGACTCGATTTTATCGTAAATGACATCGTATTTATCTAAGTTGTAACGTTCAATAATTGCTACTAGTTTAGAAACGTAATCTGGATCAGTCGCATAACCACCGTCTTTAATAGCTTGCAGTGCTTTGCGGTAGTTCGTTTCACCGACAGCGTCTTGATAGCGCGCATTTTCAGTAATCAAAGCTGTGTGGTCTTCAATGGATTCTTTCCAACTAGGGTAAACGCGGAAATTAGCGGTGGTTGAGCCGGATGCTTCCATTGTCCCCATGGAGACAGACTTACCTTTATACGTTCCTTTAATTCCGAATAAGTTATTAGAGTTCTGGCTTAGACCACTTTCACCCCAATTTGATTCTAAAATTGCTTGAGCGAGCGTTACACTTGTAAGCAATTTACCATCGCGATATCCATCCTGAGCCGCTGGTAAAATTTCATCAATGAAAGCTTGTTGTGAAGTAGTCAGATTAACTTGAGCTGTTCTGCTACCTCCTGTTTCTGCTCCAACATTTATGGAAACTACCAAAAATGCCACAATTAGCAGAATTATCCCTGGTTTTATAAACTTTCTATCCAAATTTCAATGCACTCCTTTTTATATATCTGCAACTATATTATCAAAAAATGCCAAAAAATTTCTATTACATTTCTATGACGAAAAACAATAACTACGCCAAACCTATTGGGACGTAAGGACTAAAGCTGGAAATGTTAAATATGTAAAATTTGTGAAATTTTCTTCAACAAACTTTTGTACCGAAAAGACAAGCAATATGTGAAATAATAAAACGGTCATGCTATAATAATCAGTATGTCAGCGCATTCATTTTTGGAGGTTTTTATATATGTTAAACGAACAACAAATTACTAGATTGCTATATAGATTGCAAGATCCTGTTTTAGAGGCAAGCTTAGAAGAAACAGAAGGTGTTTTAGAAGTGCAAGTGCTTGAAGAAACAGCAAACATCAAAATCGCATTAGCTGATCCAGCAGTAGAAACGGATCATTTTGTTCATAATATAGAAGAACTTCTCACCCAATTCGGCGTAAATGAAATAAATATTGAGCTAGAATACCTACCCGCAGCAGTTATTGACCGCATTTTCCAAGCAAGAGATAACATACTCTCAGAAGCTAGTGAAACGAAATTCTTAGCAATAGCGAGTGGTAAAGGTGGCGTCGGGAAATCAACTGTCTCTGCGAATCTTGCAATCGCCTTAGCACAACAAGGCAAAAAAGTAGGATTATTAGACGCGGATATATATGGATTCAGTATTCCTGTACTGCTAGGAACAACCGAATCCCCCCGCAAAGAAAATGGCCAAATCATCCCAGTCGAAACACACGGCATTCAAATGATTTCTATGGATTTTTTTGTGGAACAAGGAGAACCAGTTATCTGGCGCGGACCAATGCTAGGGAAAATGATTAAAATGTTTTTAGAAGAAGTAAGATGGGGAAAACTAGACTATTTACTTATCGATTTACCACCTGGAACTGGAGATGTTGCGCTAGATATCCATACGCTTATCCCGAAATGCAATGAACTTATTGTTACAACACCACATTATGCAGCCGCGTCAGTCGCATCTCGAGCAGGATATATGGCAGCAAAAAACAATCACAAAATCATCGGTGTAATCGAAAATATGTCTTATCTTACTTTAGCTGATGGACAAGTATTAAAAGTATTCGGACAAGGCGGCGGCGAAAAAGTTGCTGCAGACTTAGAAACACAACTTTTAATTCAACTGCCAATAGAACAACCAGAACCAAATGGAAATGGCTATGTATCAGCCCTTTTCAACTCTTCAAGCACTTCAGGAAAAGCATATAAAACCCTAGCAGAGAAAATAATTCCATATTTATCATAAAAACTTTGTAAAAAGTATTGACGAAAGGCAAAAATCTTGGTATATTTATAAACGTTGCTGATGCGGACAAAACGCTTTCGCAACAAAAGAAACTGACCTTTGAAAACTGAACAAAAAAGAAGACGAAAAGCAATGAGACGTAAAGTCTCACTGGTAATCGCAGGGCAGAAAACAGAAAGCTGTTTTCAACAAAACAAACTAGTAATTTAATTGCTAGCGAAGTCAATTTGACGCAAGGAATCTTATTCACGGTGTTGAATAAGTATTCAAATTCAATTTATATTTTAAAGAGAGTTTGATCCTGGCTCAGGACGAACGCTGGCGGCGTGCCTAATACATGCAAGTCGAACGAACGGAGGAAGAGCTTGCTCTTCCAAAGTTAGTGGCGGACGGGTGAGTAACACGTGGGCAACCTGCCTGTAAGTTTGGGATAACTCCGGGAAACCGGGGCTAATACCGAATGATAAAGTGTGGCGCATGCCATGCTTTTGAAAGATGGTTTCGGCTATCGCTTACAGATGGGCCCGCGGTGCATTAGCTAGTTGGTAGGGTAATGGCCTACCAAGGCAACGATGCATAGCCGACCTGAGAGGGTGATCGGCCACACTGGGACTGAGACACGGCCCAGACTCCTACGGGAGGCAGCAGTAGGGAATCTTCCGCAATGGACGAAAGTCTGACGGAGCAACGCCGCGTGTATGAAGAAGGTTTTCGGATCGTAAAGTACTGTTGTTAGAGAAGAACAAGGATAAGAGTAACTGCTTGTCCCTTGACGGTATCTAACCAGAAAGCCACGGCTAACTACGTGCCAGCAGCCGCGGTAATACGTAGGTGGCAAGCGTTGTCCGGATTTATTGGGCGTAAAGCGCGCGCAGGCGGTCTTTTAAGTCTGATGTGAAAGCCCCCGGCTTAACCGGGGAGGGTCATTGGAAACTGGAAGACTGGAGTGCAGAAGAGGAGAGTGGAATTCCACGTGTAGCGGTGAAATGCGTAGATATGTGGAGGAACACCAGTGGCGAAGGCGACTCTCTGGTCTGTAACTGACGCTGAGGCGCGAAAGCGTGGGGAGCAAACAGGATTAGATACCCTGGTAGTCCACGCCGTAAACGATGAGTGCTAAGTGTTAGGGGGTTTCCGCCCCTTAGTGCTGCAGCTAACGCATTAAGCACTCCGCCTGGGGAGTACGACCGCAAGGTTGAAACTCAAAGGAATTGACGGGGGCCCGCACAAGCGGTGGAGCATGTGGTTTAATTCGAAGCAACGCGAAGAACCTTACCAGGTCTTGACATCCTTTGACCACTCTGGAGACAGAGCTTTCCCTTCGGGGACAAAGTGACAGGTGGTGCATGGTTGTCGTCAGCTCGTGTCGTGAGATGTTGGGTTAAGTCCCGCAACGAGCGCAACCCTTGATTTTAGTTGCCAGCATTTAGTTGGGCACTCTAAAGTGACTGCCGGTGCAAGCCGGAGGAAGGTGGGGATGACGTCAAATCATCATGCCCCTTATGACCTGGGCTACACACGTGCTACAATGGATAGTACAAAGGGTCGCGAAGCCGCGAGGTGGAGCTAATCCCATAAAACTATTCTCAGTTCGGATTGTAGGCTGCAACTCGCCTACATGAAGCCGGAATCGCTAGTAATCGTGGATCAGCATGCCACGGTGAATACGTTCCCGGGCCTTGTACACACCGCCCGTCACACCACGAGAGTTTGTAACACCCGAAGTCGGTAGGGTAACCTTTATGGAGCCAGCCGCCGAAGGTGGGACAGATAATTGGGGTGAAGTCGTAACAAGGTAGCCGTATCGGAAGGTGCGGCTGGATCACCTCCTTTCTAAGGAAAAGGAAACCTGTGAGTTTTCGTTCTTCTCTATTTGTTCAGTTTTGAGAGGTTACTCTCTTTTATGTCAGATAAAGTATGCAAGGCACTATGCTTGAAGCATCGCGCCACTACATTTTTGACGGGCCTATAGCTCAGCTGGTTAGAGCGCACGCCTGATAAGCGTGAGGTCGATGGTTCGAGTCCATTTAGGCCCACTTTTTCTTTCTGACATAAGAAATACAAATAATCATACCCTTTTACGGGGCCTTAGCTCAGCTGGGAGAGCGCCTGCTTTGCACGCAGGAGGTCAGCGGTTCGATCCCGCTAGGCTCCACCAAAATTGTTCTTTGAAAACTAGATAAGAAAGTTAGTAAAGTTAGCATAGATAAGTAATTATCTATGACACAAGTAACCGAGAATCATCTGAAAGTGAATCTTTCATCTGATTGGAAGTATCATCGCTGATACGGAAAATCAGAAAAACAACCTTTACTTCGTAGAAGTAAATTGGTTAAGTTAGAAAGGGCGCACGGTGGATGCCTTGGCACTAGGAGCCGAAGAAGGACGGGACTAACACCGATATGCTTTGGGGAGCTGTACGTAAGCGTTGATCCAGAGATTTCCGAATGGGGGAACCCACTATCTTTAGTCGGATAGTATCCTTACGTGAATACATAGCGTGAGGAAGGCAGACCCAGGGAACTGAAACATCTAAGTACCTGGAGGAAGAGAAAGAAAAATCGATTTCCTGAGTAGCGGCGAGCGAAACGGAAAGAGCCCAAACCAAGAAGCTTGCTTCTTGGGGTTGTAGGACACTCTATACGGAGTTACAAAAGAAAGTTATAAATGAAGCGGTCTGGAAAGGCCCGCCAAAGACGGTAACAGCCCGGTAGTTGAAATGGCTTTCCCTCCAGAGTGGATCCTGAGTACGGCGGAACACGTGAAATTCCGTCGGAATCCGGGAGGACCATCTCCCAAGGCTAAATACTCCCTAGTGACCGATAGTGAACCAGTACCGTGAGGGAAAGGTGAAAAGCACCCCGGAAGGGGAGTGAAACAGTTCCTGAAACCGTGTGCCTACAAGTAGTTAGAGCCCGTTAATGGGTGATAGCGTGCCTTTTGTAGAATGAACCGGCGAGTTACGATTTGTTGCAAGGTTAAGCGGAAAAAGCGGAGCCGTAGCGAAAGCGAGTCTGAATAGGGCGCATAAGTAACAGGTCGTAGACCCGAAACCAGGTGATCTACCCATGTCCAGGATGAAGGTAAGGTAATACTTACTGGAGGTCCGAACCCACGCACGTTGAAAAGTGCGGGGATGAGGTGTGGGTAGCGGAGAAATTCCAATCGAACTTGGAGATAGCTGGTTCTCTCCGAAATAGCTTTAGGGCTAGCCTCGAGGTAAAGAGTCATGGAGGTAGAGCACTGTTTGGACTAGGGGCCCTTCTCGGGTTACCGAATTCAGATAAACTCCGAATGCCATGTACTTATACTCGGGAGTCAGACTGCGAGTGATAAGATCCGTAGTCGAAAGGGAAACAGCCCAGACCACCAGTTAAGGTCCCCAAATATATGTTAAGTGGAAAAGGATGTGGGGTTGCTTAGACAACCAGGATGTTGGCTTAGAAGCAGCCACCATTGAAAGAGTGCGTAATAGCTCACTGGTCGAGTGACCCCGCGCCGAAAATGTACCGGGGCTAAACATATTACCGAAACTGTGGATGAACCTCTTTAGAGGTTCGTGGTAGGAGAGCGTTCTAAGGGCGGTGAAGTCAGACCGGAAGGACTGGTGGAGCGCTTAGAAGTGAGAATGCCGGTATGAGTAGCGAAAGAAGGGTGAGAATCCCTTCCACCGAATATCTAAGGTTTCCTGAGGAAGGCTCGTCCGCTCAGGGTTAGTCGGGACCTAAGCCGAGGCCGATAGGCGTAGGCGATGGACAACAGGTAGAGATTCCTGTACCAGTGCTAATTGTTTAACCGATGGGGTGACACAGAAGGATAGGGAATCGCACGAATGGAAATGTGCGTCCAAGCAGTGAGTGTGAGAAGTAGGCAAATCCGCTTCTCGCGAAGCATGAGCTGTGATGGGGAAGGAAATTAAGTACGGAAGTTCCTGATTTCACGCTGTCAAGAAAAGCCTCTAGGAAGAGTAGTACTGCCCGTACCGCAAACCGACACAGGTAGATGAGGAGAGAATCCTAAGGTGAGCGAGAGAACTCTCGTTAAGGAACTCGGCAAAATGACCCCGTAACTTCGGGAGAAGGGGTGCTCTATTAGGGTGCAAGCCCGAGAGAGCCGCAGTGAATAGGCCCAGGCGACTGTTTAGCAAAAACACAGGTCTCTGCAAAACCGTAAGGTGACGTATAGGGGCTGACGCCTGCCCGGTGCTGGAAGGTTAAGAGGAGTGCTTAGCTTCGGCGAAGGTACGAATTGAAGCCCCAGTAAACGGCGGCCGTAACTATAACGGTCCTAAGGTAGCGAAATTCCTTGTCGGGTAAGTTCCGACCCGCACGAAAGGCGCAACGATCTGGGCACTGTCTCAACGAGAGACTCGGTGAAATTATAGTACCTGTGAAGATGCAGGTTACCCGCGACAGGACGGAAAGACCCCGTGGAGCTTTACTGCAACCTGATATGGAATGTTTGTACCGCTTGTACAGGATAGGTAGGAGCCGAAGAGACGTGTGCGCTAGCATACGAGGAGGCAATGGTGGGATACTACCCTGGCTGTATGACCATTCTAACCCGCCACGCTTAGCGCGTGGGGAGACAGTGTCAGGTGGGCAGTTTGACTGGGGCGGTCGCCTCCTAAAGAGTAACGGAGGCGCCCAAAGGTTCCCTCAGAATGGATGGAAATCATTCGCAGAGTGTAAAGGCACAAGGGAGCTTGACTGCGAGACTGACAAGTCGAGCAGGGACGAAAGTCGGGCTTAGTGATCCGGTGGTTCCGC
This sequence comes from Listeria sp. LM90SB2, assembly GCF_028867355.1. Classification (NCBI taxonomy): domain Bacteria; kingdom Bacillati; phylum Bacillota; class Bacilli; order Caryophanales; family Listeriaceae; genus Listeria; species Listeria sp. LM90SB2. Next base: position 2,646,470 of record NZ_CP046449.1, on the reverse strand, counting down.
ATGGAAGGGCCATCGCTCAACGGATAAAAGCTACCCCGGGGATAACAGGCTTATCTCCCCCAAGAGTCCACATCGACGGGGAGGTTTGGCACCTCGATGTCGGCTCGTCGCATCCTGGGGCTGTAGTCGGTCCCAAGGGTTGGGCTGTTCGCCCATTAAAGCGGCACGCGAGCTGGGTTCAGAACGTCGTGAGACAGTTCGGTCCCTATCCGTCGCGGGCGCAGGAAATTTGAGAGGAGCTGTCCTTAGTACGAGAGGACCGGGATGGACACACCGCTGGTGTACCAGTTGTTCCGCCAGGAGCATCGCTGGGTAGCTATGTGTGGCAGGGATAAACGCTGAAAGCATCTAAGCGTGAAGCCCCCCTCAAGATGAGATTTCCCATTTCTTCGGAAAGTAAGATCCCTGAAAGATGATCAGGTAGATAGGTTTGGAGTGGAAGTGTAGCGATACATGGAGCGGACAAATACTAATCGATCGAGGACTTAACCAAAAAATGAAACGAAGTTACCTAACTGAACCCTTTCTTCTCTAGTTTTGAGAGAGCAATCTTTCAACAACTTAAATATTGTCTGGTAGTTATGGCGAGAAGGTCACACCCGTTCCCATCCCGAACACGGTAGTTAAGCTTCTCTGCGCCAATGGTAGTTGGGGGCTTCCCCCTGCGAGAGTAGGTCGCTGCCGGGCAATTTATTATTCCACAGTAGCTCAGTTGGTAGAGCAATCGGCTGTTAACCGATCGGTCGCAGGTTCGAGTCCTGCCTGTGGAGCCATTTTTTTATTTGAAAGGCTTTGCTGCCGCTTTAGCTCAGTTGGTAGAGCACTTCCATGGTAAGGAAGGGGTCGTCGGTTCAAATCCGACAAGTGGCTTAAATAATATATGGATAATTTGTATGTTTCGCTAGTATGCGAGGCTTTTTTTATTGTTTAAAAGAATAATGATATTTATTATGGATATCTTGAATAGGTAGTATAAATCGATTATACTATGGGTATAATAACAGAACGGGTGGGGTGTTTTTTTGAAGGAGAAGAAGCAGCGGATTATTAAGTCGGCTAAAGAGGTGTTTCAAAAACAAGGGTATTTGAAGACGTCTGTACAAGATATGGTTGATGCAGCTGGGATTTCTAAAGGGACTTTTTATAATTATTTTACTTCGAAAGAGGAACTGGCAATTGTGATTTTTAAGCAGGAGTATTCTGTATTGCATCAGCGTTTGGAGTATACGATGGGGCTAGATGGGACGAAGAAGGATAATTTTACGGAGTGCTTGAAAATTATTATTCATTTTTATACGGAAAATGGGGAGATCTTGAATATTACGTTTTCTCAGACGATGATTGATGATGATTTTAATGCGTTCTTGCAGAATGTGCGACTTAAGAATATGGAATGGGTTAAAAATCAGTTGTTAGAGGTTTATGGGAAGGAAACGGAGCCTTATATAAATGATATTACGATGTTGCTTAGCGGGATGGCGGCAATGTATGTCTTTGCTAGTGGTAGCAAGAATGTTGATTCAGGATTGATTGAGCGGGCTATTCCTTATGTGGTGAGAAGGCTTGATGCACTTGTGAAGGATATTTTGGAGAGCGGAGAGATTGTGTTTACGGAAGCGGACACAGAAAATCTGGTGCCGGATCAAACTATGATTAGAAAGAAAAGACTAGCTAAACTGCGGGGCGCGCTGGAGGAGTTAAATGTCGGGATTGAAAATGCGGATATTGATGACTCGGATAAATGGCAGTATAAGGAATCCATGAACGCGCTTGTTGGGGAGATTAACAATAATGAGGCGCCTAGAGATTTCATGGTTCAAGGAACATTGTTGTATCTTAAACAACATGTACCAGCAAGTTTGACCAAAGAGGTAAATAAATTAGAAGCTTGTGTGAACGGGCTTTTATAATAATTAGACTGACCAGTCACTTTTTGTTGACTTGTTGGTCTTTTTTTATTATACTTCTATTATTCATCTGGAAATTTCCACATGGGAAGGGGTATTAATTTTGAATAGTACAGCAGTAGAACGGCCCGTTGATGTTAACGGGAAATCTTATAGTAGAAGTTTATTAGTAGTTACAATGATTATTGGGGCGTTTGTGGCGATCTTGAATCAGACGTTACTAGCGACGGCACTGCCGATGATTATGGATGATTTGCATATTACAGCAGCAACAGGGCAATGGTTGACGACGGCTTTCTTGCTAACAAATGGGATTATGATTCCGATTACGGCACTTTTAATTGAAAAAATTAGTTCAAAAACTTTATTTATTACAGCGATGACTGTATTTACAATTGGTACCATTATTGCGTCAGTGGCGGGTTCTTTCCCGGTACTACTTACTGGTCGTATCGTTCAAGCAGCTGGTGCGGGGATTATGATGCCGTTGCTTCAAACAATCTTCTTGCTGATTTTCCCTCGTGAAAAACGTGGGGCAGCGATGGGGCTGATGGGACTTGTTATTGCGTTTGCTCCAGCAATTGGGCCAACTTTGTCTGGTTGGATTGTGGATTCATATGATTGGCGCGTATTATTCCTTATTTTAATTCCAATCGCGGTTATCGATATAATTCTAGCGTTCTTTGGAATGAAAAAAGTAGTAAAATTAACTGATACAAAAATCGATTTTCTTTCCATTGTAATGTCTTCAATTGGTTTTGGTTCACTCCTTTATGGATTTAGTTCAGCAGGTAATGATGGTTGGGGAGATGCAACGGTTATCACGATGTTGATTGTTGGTGTCGTTGTTATTGCATTATTTGTTTGGCGCCAACTAGTTATTGATAATCCAATGCTTGAACTACATGTGTTTAAATATCCAGTATTTTCATTGTCTGTTATTCTTGGTTCGATTGTAACGATGGCAATGATTGGTGCGGAAATTGTATTGCCTTTATATATTCAAACAATTCGCGGGGAGTCGGCGCTTCAATCAGGTCTGTTATTACTTCCGGGTGCGATTATTATGGGGATAATGAGTCCAATTACGGGTATTATTTTCGATAAAATTGGGGCGAAATGGTTGACGATTACCGGGGTTACCATTTTGACTATCGGTACAATTCCATTTATGTTCTTAACGATGGATACGCCGCTTTGGTATATTGTTGTATTTTATGCTGTGAGGTTCTTCGGGATTTCAATGGCGATGATGCCAGTTTCGACAGCGGGTATGAATGCACTTCCTAACCATTTGATTAACCACGGTTCGGCGGTAAATAATACGATTCGACAAATTGCTGGTTCGATTGGGACGGCGGTACTTATTACAGTGCTAACGAATGTAACGAAAGATAATATGCCAGGTAAAGCGCTTATGGCAACGGATCCGGCTAGTTTTGCTCAAAAAGCGCAAGATGCTAGCTTGGACGGAATGCGTGCGGCGTTTATGGTTGCAGCGATTTTTGCGGCTATTGGGATGATCTTAAGTTTATTCCTGAAAACCAAAAAACAAGAGCCAATCGTCAAAGAATATACGAAATAAAAAAATGAAACAGGGTCAAACTTCCAATTTGGATGTTTGACCCTGTTTTTTATACTTTTTTAAGGGTGACTTTCCAGCTGGTGCCGGTGCCGACTGAATAAGCGTCTACGAAGGACCCTTGATTGATACCTAGTCCGAGGTTGTCGAGTGAATTGACGTAGATGAGCGCTTCGCCAATCCGTAAGTCGGCAAATGAGCGGCTATAAGTAACGAAATTCTTATAAACTACTCGGTCGTGGTGTTTGATGAGGACTTCGATGGAATCGCCATAGTTAGCACCTAGCTGCAAGAAATCAGTTCGGCGAATATTTGTCCAAAGATTACCGAATGGACGGTCAATAATATCAATTGTGCCAAAAGCTTGCTCGCCTTCTAAGTAGGAGTCACTTAGACTTAGAGAAACAATGGAGTCTGGGGTAGCTGATGGACCGATATCTTCAAAATTAATCACGCCGGCTGCGAGCCTAGCCGCGGTATAAGCGAAAATATCTCGACCGTGAAATGTATGGGATGCACCTGATTTTGGTAGGCGATTTTTTTCTTCATCTATCAGTCGAACTTCTTTAATTGTTCCGTAATGCGCGATATGGGTTAAGGTTCCGTTGTCTGGTGTAATAATATAATGACCATCTTCTGTTAAAACGGCGACACTTCGACGCTTCGAACCAACTCCAGGATCAACAATCGAAACAAAAATGGTATCTTCGGGCCAATAAGTAACCGTTTGGAGTAAACGATACGATGCTTCCCAAATATTAAATTGAGGAATTTGATGCGTTAAATCGTATATTTGCAAATCTAGGCTAACGCTATTAATCACGCCGTACATGGCGCTAACTGCACCATCACTAATACCAAAATCAGATTGTAAAACAAGTAGTTGTTTTGTCATTTTGAAATCCTCCATTTCGAGCAATTTAGGGTAAAATAAAACTCGCCCTTATCCAAAAAAATATCTTGGAATAAGGGCGAGAAAATTTCACGCGGTACCACCTTAATTTATTTCCAGCTTGCACTGAAAACCTCAAATAAGCATTTACATAAAATACTTAGGGTGCTTGATAACGGACACCAAACCCGTTGTTGCTTACTTATTTTCAGCGACAAAACTCAGAGGCCATTTTCGGACGTTGTTTTTTGTTCCTTTTCAGCAGTGGGAACTCTCTTTTCGAAAAAACGGGCGTCGTACTTTTCTCGTCGTAGCTTTGTAATAAAGAATACAGAAAAGTTGGATAAGTGTCAATGAATTCGTTAGCCTTGTGAGAGAAATCGCATAGTAGCAGTGTTTGAGAACGATTATCAATTGCCGTATTACTGTGATTTTTAAGTAAGAACTGTTATAATATAAGCGGAAATTGTAAACGCTTTCTCTATATAGGAGGTAATGTGATGGGCGCAAAAGTATCGGTGCAAATTAATGGCGTGGCGCGGGATGTGGTGGAAGGAACGCGAATACTGGACTATTTAAATGCAGAAGGAATACAGCATCCGCATATTTGTTATAGTGAGCAAATTGGACCAATTCAATCTTGTGATACGTGTATGTGCGAGGTGGATGGGGAACTTGTGCGGGCGTGCAGCACGAATCTGACAGACGGGATGGAAATTAAAACTAATTCTGAATTAGCGAAAGATGCGCAATTAGAAGCGATGGACAGGATTTTGGAAAATCATTTACTGTATTGTACGGTTTGTGATAACAATAACGGTAATTGCAAAGTACATAATACGACGGAACTGCTTGGTGTGGAAAAACAAGAACGTCCTTACCGCGAAAAGGGCTATTTGAATGATTTTTCGCATCCGTTTTATCGTTATGATCCGGATCAATGTATTCTTTGTGGGCGCTGTGTGGAAGCGTGTCAGCAAGTACAAGTGAATGAAACACTTTCGATTGATTGGGAACGTAGTCAGCCAAGGGTTATTTGGGATGATGATCGTCCAGCGAATTTATCGTCCTGTGTTTCTTGTGGGCTGTGTGCGACGGTGTGTCCTTGTAACGCGTTGATGGAAAAATCAATGCTTGGCCAAGCTGGCTTTATGACTGGCTTAGACGAAGATATGCTAGAACCGATGATTGATATGGTGAAAAAAGTCGAGCCGAATTATCAAACCGTCTTTGCTGTGTCGGAAATGGAAGCAGCGATGCGGGAAACGCGGACGAAGAAAACGAAGACAGTTTGTACTTTCTGCGGGGTTGGTTGTACGTTTGAGGTGTGGACGAAGGATCGCAAAATTTTGAAAGTCGAGCCAACCGGAGAAGGTCCTGTGAACAAATTTGCTACGTGTGTGAAAGGGAAATTTGGTTGGGATTTTGTCAATAGTGAGAAACGGATTACGACGCCGCTCATTCGCGAGGGTAATGAATTTGTGCCGGCGAGCTGGGAAGATGCGATTCATCTAGTTGCGACCAAACTGCGAGAAATTCAGGCTAAATATGGAAATGATTCTATTGGATTTATTAGTTCTTCTAAAACAACCAATGAAGAGAACTATTTGATGCAAAAATTGGCGCGGCAGGTTTTTGAAACGAATAATATTGATAATTGTTCACGTTATTGTCAGGCGCCTGCTTCGGATGGGCTGACTCGGACAGTTGGGATTGGCGCGGATTCGGGGACAGTGGAAGATATTGAAACGGCCGGACTTGTCATTATTGTTGGCGCATCACCAGCCGATGGTCATCCAGTCCTTGCTAGCAGAATCAAGCGAGCTCAGAAGACACGCGGTCAAAAGCTGATTGTTTCTGATTTACGAAAACACGAAATGGCAGAGCGTTCTGATTTATTCATGCATCCAAAACAAGGAACCGATTTTGTTTGGTTAACAGCGGTTGCGAAATATATGATTGATCAAGGATGGCACGATGAAGCCTTTATGGAAAATAGGATTAGCAATGTAGCAGATTATCTATCATTTTTAGAACCATTTACATTGGAATATGCGGAAAAAGAAACAGGACTATCAGTAGAAATATTGAAAAAAGTGGCGCAGATGGTTTATGAAGCAGACGGGACAGCGGTTTGTTGGGGAATGGGAGTTACGCAAAATATTGCTGGATCACATACATCGTCTGCTATCGCTAACCTACTTCTTGTAACTGGGAACTTCGGAAGACACGGTGCGGGCGCTTATCCGCTTAGAGGGCATAATAATGTGCAAGGTGCTTGCGATATGGGGTCACTACCTAACGTTCTTCCTGGAATTCAACCGCTTGGAAATGATGAGGTTCGTGCTCGTTTTGAAGAAGCTTATGGGGTATCAATTTCACCAGAACCAGGGCTGAAAAACAATGAAATGCTTGATGCTATTGAGGCGGGAACACTTCATTCTATGTATGTTATTGGTGAGGAAATGGCCTGGGTGGACTCTAACTCAAATCATGTGCAAGAAATCCTTGCGAGCCTTGATTTCTTTGTTGTTCAAGATGTGTTCTTATCAAAAACAGCACAATTTGCAGATGTTGTTTTCCCAGCAGCTCCTTCTCTTGAAAAAGAAGGAACATTTACCAATACAGAGCGCCGTGTTCAACGACTTTATGAGGTGTTAGAGCCGCTTGGAGATTCGAAGCCAGACTGGTGGATTATTCAAGAAGTTGCGAAAGCGTGTGGCAGAACGGACTGGAATTATGATCATCCGAGCGAGATTATGGACGAAATTGCTAGTTTAGCACCATTTTTTGCAGGGGTTCGTTATGACCGGATGCAAGGATTTAACAGCCTTGTATGGCCAGTGAGCGCGGATGGGAAGGATATGCCGTTACTTTATGAAGAACGATTTAATTTTCCGGACGGCAAAGCGCAATTTTCGACGTTACCGTATATTGCACCGATTACTTTCCCAGAAGAATATAATTTAACGCTGAATAATGGGCGTTTATTGGAGCAGTTCCATGAGGGGAATTTGACAGATAAGTCGAAAGGGTTGGATTATAAATTACCGGAAGTGTTTGTAGAGGTATCACATGAATTAGCCAAAGAACGCGATTTAGAAAGTGGTTCGCTCGTTCGCCTAAGTTCGCCATATGGTCGCATTAAGCTTCGTGCTGTTGTGACTGAACGGATGAAAGGGAATGAGGTCTATGTGCCAATGCATTCTGTGAGTAGCGAAACCGCGGTCAACTTACTGACTTCAAGCGCGGGAGATGTTCGGACGAAAACACCGGCATATAAACAAACAAAAGTGAACCTCACTGTACTTGAAAAAACAGGGAAAAACCCACTTCCAGACCACAATCCACGTAATCGTAAAAGATTCCCGCAAAATGGGGCTGAGGTAGCGCGCAAATGGTCGAGAGAAGATTATCAACCGATTTCTAAAGTGAACTGCGCTTGTGGTGGTAACTGCGGGTGTGGTGGGAAAAGGAGGAATCACTGATGGCAGAACCAATTTCAACGATTCGTGATACAAAAAAGACCCCGGAAGAATTGGAACAAGAACGTTTAGAACAAATGAAAGCGGATATTGCTGAACAAGATTCTGGTTTTGTAGAGATAGTAGAAACGGTAAAGTTACTACAGGAATCGGGGGCACTTGAAGCTTTGAATAGTGCGATTAAAGCGCGCGGGGATATTACGAAAACGTTTCTGAATGAATGGCGTAAGGAACCGATGACGAATGCGATTAATAACATGATGATTTCAAGTAAGCTATTGACCGATACAAAACCAGAGCAAACTGAGGAAATGATAGCCAATTTGAAAAATGCTGCGAAAAAAGCAGAAGAAAGCGCGAAAAAAGACGAAATCATGGGCATGTTAGCGATGATGAAGGCGCTGAAAGACCCCGATATCAACCGCGCACTCCGGTATGGTGTGACCTTTTTAAAAGAAGTTGGGCAAACATTAAAATAAGTAGACGAAACAGCGAGACTAAGATGTGTCGCTGTTTCAGTTTAGAGAGGAGTGGTTTTTGATGGATATTGTTTCGCACCAAAAAATCCGTCGTTTTGAAGCGGGCACTTTTCAAGAAATTGAATCAAGTGTTGCGACCGAGTATCCGCTAACTATCTACGTTAACGACCAAGAACTCGTGACCATCGTCTGCACGCCAGAATATCTGGAAGATTTAGTTGTGGGCTTTCTGACATCGGAAGGCATCGTTCGGGGTCCTCAAGACATCGATTCCGTGGATATCATCGAAGCGACTGGACACGCCAAGGTTAGCGCTAATTTTGTGAACAAATTCAATGCCAAGTATCGCGGCAAGCGCTACATTACCTCGTGTTGCGGCAAGTCTCGGGAAAACTTCTACTTCCAATCAGACGCCTCACTCGTCAATGTGAAGCAAAATGGAAGTCTACAACTAACAACCGACATGATTTTCCGCTTAATGGAAAATTTTGAACAAAATTCTGCTACATTCCATCAAACTGGGGGTGTGCATAATGCGGCTCTATGTAGTTCAGCGGAAATTATATACAGCAGGATGGACATAGGTCGCCATAATGCCTTAGATAAAATATATGGCCGTGCCTTGCAAGACGGAACATCCACTGAAGATAAGGCAATTATTTTTAGTGGGCGCATTTCTTCGGAAATCCTCGTTAAAACAGCAAAACTAGGTTGCGGAATTATTTTGTCTCGTTCTGCCCCAACCGAACTGGCGATTAATATGGCCGAAGAATTAAATATTACAACCGTTGGCTTTATTCGTGGTGATAGGTTAAATGTCTATTCTGGATTTGAACGAATCACGTAAGTTTGATATGATGCAGTAAAATAGGACAGTAAGGTGAGCGGTGAAAATGAAACAAATATTAGTAGTAGATGATGATCGGCATATACTTAAACTTGTGGGCCACTATTTGCGTGCAGAAGGCTTCCGTGTACTTGAGGCAAACGATGGGGTAGAAGCAGAAAAAATAGTTGAAACCGAGCAAGTTCATTTAGCTGTAATTGATGTGATGATGCCCAACATGGATGGTTTTGAACTTTGCAAAAAAATGCGCACAAGTTATACTGATATCCCTGTTATTATGTTGACAGCCAAAGATGCGCTGGCGGATAAATCACGCGGTTTTGAAGTGGGAACAGATGATTATGTCACAAAACCCTTTGAACCAGAAGAGCTAATCTTTCGAATTCGTGCGTTGCTACGGCGTTCTAATCAAGCGAGCGAAGTCAAAATTAATATCGGAAATATTACTATCGATCAAAAAAGCTATGGTATAAAAATTGGCAACCAAGAACGAATGATTCCCGTGAAAGAATTTGAGCTTTTATATCAGCTAGCAAGCTATCCTGGCCGGATTTTTACTCGAGAAGAATTAATTGAGCGGATTTGGCAACGTGATTATGATGGTAGTGACCGTACAGTGGATGTACATATTAAACGATTGCGGGACCATTTTGATGAAGAAAAGGATGGTATTCGAATTGTTACGGTGCGCGGCGTTGGTTATAAATTGGAGGAGACAACATGAAATCGTTATATAGTCGAATAGTTGTCACGATGCTTGTCGTCATTATTTCCAGTAGTTTGCTCGGCTTTTTCTTTGCAAACATTTATTACCAAATAAAATTAAAACCTTTTAACGACGAAAAAACTGCCAAAATAGCGGAGGAAGTCCAACAATTTTATGAGTCAAATGCTACGATTTCTTTAAACGAGTACTTGGAAAATGTGGGCGAACTGGGATACGAATTATATTTGACAGATGGCGCGGAAAAATCCACTTATTATGGTGGCGCTTTTCGGAAAAAAGATTTACCGGATAAGACAATCAAGCAAGTACTGGACGGAGAGACATATCATGGAATTGATTCGTTTGATACAGGCATTTTCATCACAGGCTTTTTTGATAATGATGTGCGAAATACCATTGGTGTCCCGGTCCAAGCTGATGGTAAACAACTAGCGCTATTCATACGCCAAGACCCGGAAAAACAATTTGGGGAACTTCGAATATTTTTCGCGATGATACTTATTTTCACATCCATCATCAGTATTCTGTTGGTTCTTATTAGTGGCAGATATATTGTCAAACCTGTCGTGAAGTTGACGAATGCGACGAAAAAAATACGTAAAGGCAATTATGATGTAGCCTTTGAAGTTCGGCGTAAGGATGAAATTGGGCAGTTGGCAGACTCGTTTACGAAAATGGCTAGTGAACTCAAAAAATCTGAAGCTTCCCGTCAAGAATTTGTCGCCAATGTTTCTCATGAACTACAATCTCCGCTCACATCCATGCAAGGCTTTGCGAGACTTTTAGGTTCTGGAACACTAACCGAAAAAGAACAAGCCGAATATTTAACCGTGTTATCAGAGGAGACAACACGTCTATCTTCCTTAACCAAACAACTACTCACACTCGCTTCACTTGACCAAGAATCAGAGTTGCGAAAAAAAGAGCCAGTTCACTTAGACGAGCAGTGGCGTCAATTAATCCAAATGACCGAGTGGAGTTGGCGCGAAAAAGAACTAACAATAAATTTAGACTTAGCAGATGTAAACTATACGGGTGATGCTGAATTACTTTATCAAGTGTGGTCCAATTTGTTAACTAATGCGATTAAGTTCACACCACAGGGCGGGAATATCAAAGTCCACCTTTATGAAAAAGCGACGTATGTTTTTGTAGAAGTTCAAGATAGCGGTGTCGGCATAGGTAAGGAGGATATGGCCAAGATTTTTGACCGTTTTTATAAAGCTAACGAAAGCCGAACCCGAGAAGAAGGCTCGAGTGGCCTCGGATTATCCATTTGCCAGAAAATTATCACGCTCCATCACGGCGAAATAACCGTGCAAAGTAGCCCCGAAAAAGGCACGACATTCAAAGTCAAACTACCAAAAAACTAAATTTGTAAAATCCGATTCACATTCCGTTTACAAAACTTCTTTAAACTAAGGATAAGATCTTAGAAGGAGTTGAACGGAATGTTTTTGGCATTAAGAGAATTAAAACACGCAAAATTACGCTATATTCTAATTGGATTAATTATGGTGTTAATCGCATGGCTTGTTTTGTTTGTAACGGGACTTGCGAATGGACTTGCAAACGACAATGGGGCAGCCATTTCATCCAATAAAGCAACTTATTATGTTTTACAAAAAGACTCGGATAATCGCTTAACGAGGTCCAATTTAACCGCGTCCGAAACAGACAGCGTAGCGAAGCAAGTGAAAAAATCAGAAAGCACCAACCTGGGCGTGCAAATGGGCACGATCACACCACCCAACAAAGATAAAAAAACAGACATTACTTATTTCGGTATAGATAAAACAGGCTTCATGAAACCGGCCATCACAGAAGGAACAGAGCCAGAGAAAACAAAAGAAGTAGTAGCCGATATTTCTTTAAAAGAGTCTGGTTATAAATTAGGCAGCAAACTCAAAGATAGCGCAACAGGAGAAGAGTTCACGATTACCGCCTTCACCAAAAATAACACATTTAGCCATTCGCCGGTTATATTCGTCGGCTGGGATGCTTGGAAATTAGTGCATCAAACGAACCAAGCAGCAGAAGGAGAATATAACGCCGTAGCGCTAGATGTTTCTGAAAGCACAGCTAAAAACCTATCACTCGGCTCCATGGAACTTTCGTCTAGTAAAGAAGTGCTTCAAGGTATCCCTGGCTACTCAGAAGAACAAGGATCGCTACTGATGATGATTGCCTTTTTGTTCGTCATCGCCGCATTTGTTCTAGCTGCTTTCTTTTACGTCATTACGATTCAAAAAATCAACCAATTTGGGATTTTAAAAGCAGTTGGCGCACGAACAGCCTATTTAGGCCGAAGTATCGTTACCCAAGTTGTTTTCCTATCAGTTGTCAGTTTGTTAATTGGTAATGGCTTAACATTCGGTCTTGCAGCAATTTTACCGGCGAGCATGCCATTTACACTTAGCCCGGTACTTGCAATCGGCTGTTCTGCCTTATTCCTTGTTGTAGCAGTCATTGGATCGATGTTATCACTCTATCGTGTAGCAAAAGTAGACGCGTTAGAAGCAATTGGGAGGGCAAACTAATGACTTTAATGATGAAAAATATTTCTAAAAATTATCAGGATGGCGAGCAAGTCATCGAAGTATTGAAAAATGTATCTTTAGAAGTGGCGCAAGGAGAATTCGTTGCAATCGTTGGACCTTCAGGCGCCGGGAAAAGTACATTTTTATCTATCGCAGGCGCCTTATTATCCCCAACAGAAGGAGAAATTGCTATAGGTGGAAAAGTGTTAAATGACCTTACAAGCAAAGAATTAACAAAAGTGCGGCTCGATAAAGTAGGATTCATTTTCCAAGGTGCGAACCTAATCCCGTACTTAAATGTCCGTGATCAGTTACTCGTAATTGCGGAACTATCTGGTGAAAAAGGGCGGGGTGCGAAAGAAAAAGCAGATGAATTACTTAAAGAATTAGGTTTAACTGCTCGCGAAAACAATTACCCGGAAAGTTTATCGGGTGGTGAAAAACAACGTGTCGCTATTGCTAGAGCACTGATGAACGACCCCGATATTATTTTAGCGGACGAACCAACCGCAAGCTTAGATGCGAACCGTGGTCACAAAGTAGTCCAAATGATTGCGGATGAAGTAAAACGAAAAAATAAAGCTGCCATCATGGTTACGCATGATGAACGAGTTTTAGACTTAGTTGACCGCGTAATTCGGATTGAAGATGGCTATTTGAAGGATTAAAAAAGGATTGGCTCGCGTATGCGAGCCAATCCTTTTTGCTTATTTTCTAAAGTGGGAACCCTTTTAATGTGGACGGCGAGCAAACAATAGAATCACTTGAAGTAGAGGAGATAGTGTATGAACAAATAATCCGCACAAAAGAAGGCTATACTAATACAGGTAAGTTTATCTTTACTAAGACGAAAATGATGTTAGTTGCAAAAAAAATTCTTGTTAAAAAAATACTATCGTCGCTCAACTGGCGCAAGCAAATCCACCTCAATCGGCATTGCTAAAAAAGCGGGGACATTTTTTTTGAAACGTTTATAATGCTCTGTCCCGTTATGAAACTGAATTGCTGCTTCATCAGTCCACTTTTCTAGAATATAGAAAATATTTGCGTTTTCTACAGAGTGAACCAATTCGTAGCCATGATTTCCGGTTTCTGAAAGCGAGCCTTGGATTACTAAATTCACTTCCACCAAGAATTCCGCTACTAAATCAGGTTTAACTTGGACTTTTGCTTGTATATGTAGCATATTATTCCTCCTATTTAGAAATTAATTTAATTTCTTTTTTTTCGGGGCTCGATTTCTCTAAGAACCAATGTGTCTTTTCGATACTTTCAGATGTTTCATGCAATGTTTGGTGAATAGCACTTTCACCAACTTGTAAATCTTCCATATAGACTTTTGCGTTATTAGGCATGAAAAGTCTGGAAGCGAGTGAACTATTCGTTGGGACAATACCATCGGTTAAATTATCTTCACTAAGAGCTCCAGCAATGGATAGTACTTCTAGGTCGGTACTAATTTTAGTCTCCTTGTCAATAAAATAATCTAGTTGAGGGGTGTTGGATGGTAATTTATTAAAAGCTAAATCTTCGCCATTATCGTCTGGGTCCAAATCATTAAAAGGAGAGCCAATAGCAACTAATTTGCGCAGAGTAGGGACCGCGTTGTCAATAGAGTAGTCTTCTGCAAAATAAGTTAAAGCCAAGCCGCCGTTAGAATGACCAACTCCGTCCATTTGTGTGAAACCGTAGCGTGACTTCAAATCTTCCATTGCGATTTTTAACCATTTAGACCAATCATCTGGAGTTGCTTGGTTTTGGTCGAAGCCAAATTTGATAATGGGACGTTTGGCATCTTTTGTTAGCTTGCCTTGGTATGTGATTTTTCCTTTTGAGTTAATTGACATTGACATTGCTTCATTAGAACTTTTGTATTCATTCATTAAGTGATCTGCCATTTCATCTAAAGAATGTGTATCGCCACCGCTCCCATGAATTAAAATAATGGGTATTTCGTTTTTTAAGTCTACTTTAGGAGGAGAAGAATTTTCAACCTCGTCATCTTTTTGACAAGCACTGAGAAATAACGCGCCAAAAAGTAAAATCATGATTGTTATAAAATATTTCTTCACTAATTATCGTCCTCCATTCCCATTTAGTATACCAAATATCGGCGTGACAATCATGCGAAACTCGTCTATAATCGAGGTACATAATAACGGAAATTTAGAAGGGTGCGAAAACTATTGGCAAATGTAGCGATTGATACAGTTATTACAGATATGGACGGAACATTACTAGTAAAAAAAGGTGATCAAATTCATCCCCTCAACAAAGAAGTTTTAATGGAATGGCAAAAAAACGGAAAAAAACTTTTCCTTGCAACGGGGCGACTGGATTTAGCAATTTTACCATTTATCCACGAGCTCAATATCAAAACGCCAGTCATTTCTTGTAATGGCGGATTAGTACGCGATTTTACTACTGGAGAGATTTTATATAAAAGTAATATTGAACTGGATTTGATACATACGGTATTAGAAACGCTTGAACCGCTGGACGTTAATTATCATATTTATACAACGGAGCGAATTCTCGGACCAACCAATACAGGCAAAATCGCCTTTTTCAATGAATTAAATAAAACTTTACCGGAAAATGAACAAGTTCCAATTACTTTAACTGCGGATCCATTCAGCGTGCTTCGGGAAGGTGAATTCCCACTAAAAGTACTCGTAATTGAATCAGATTTAGAAAAACGAGCAGAAATCAAAGCAGCTTTAGAAGGCTTGCCACTTTCTGTTCTTGCGTCTGCCTCGAATTTAATTGATATTATGAATGAAGGAATTGATAAGGCAAAAGGTCTCACTTATCTTGCGGAAAATGGTTACATTAATCTTGATTCAACAATTGCTTTTGGGGATAATGAAAATGATGTCGGTATGATTGAATTAGCCGAAATTGGTGTAGCAATGGAGAATGGCATTCCGCTAGCTTTAGAAAAAGCAGATAAAATCGCAAAGCATCATGATATCGGCGGGCTAGGGTTATTTATGCAAGAAGAAATTTTATAAGAAAAAGAACTATTAGATAATATTTCACTAATGTACTGACATAAAAAAATGAGAATGGAATAAAAATCACTTAAATTAGGCTGTTTGTTTCCTGAAATTAATGGGAGATTGGTAGCCTAATTTTTGTTGTGTTAGTTTTTTGATGTTTAACGCTCGTATAATTTCTTTAGTAGATTTACTTGCTAATTTCATTTTGGTGGACTTTTTTATATTTGCTGGATACATGACTCTTGTACTCGTAGAATTACTTCCGTTAGTTTCATTTTATATGAATCTCAAAATGGAAGTTTTTTTATAAGAATGGTTGCACTTAAAATGTATATATGCTAACATATGCATATAAGGAAATTAGCTACTTACAGAGGGGAAGTAATCATATGGCACATAACCACGATCATGCTCATGGACACAATCATAATCATGCGCATAATGCCAACAAAAAATCATTATTTATCAGTTTTATTCTAATTGCTACATTTATGGTAGTCGAAGTTATTGGTGGAATTATGACCAATAGTTTGGCGCTACTTTCTGATGCGGGGCACATGCTCTCTGACGCCGTGGCGCTAGGTTTAAGTTTAGCTGCATTTAAATTTGGCGAAAAAGCAGCAAGCTCCGATAAAACATATGGCTATAAAAGATTTGAAATTTTAGCTGCATTTCTTAATGGATTAACGCTCGTTGGGATTTCTGTTTTTATATTCTATGAAGCGATTGGTCGCTTCTTTGATCCGCCACAAGTAATTGGAGCTGGAATGATGACTATTTCTGTTATCGGATTGCTTATTAATATTTTGGTCGCTTGGATTTTAATGAAAGGTGACACTAGCGAAAATTTGAATATGCGTAGTGCGTTCTTGCATGTGCTTGGAGATTTGCTTGGCTCTGTTGGTGCGATTATTGCCGCGTTACTCATTATTTTCCTTGGCTGGAATATCGCTGACCCGATTGCGAGTGTTATTGTTGCGGCACTTATCTTAGTTAGTGGTTGGCGTGTACTGAAAGATGCGATTCATATTTTGATGGAAGGAAAACCAGCGAATGTCGATACAGAAGAAATCAAAACGTTTTTCCAACAGCAAGACGGTGTGAAAGAAGTGCATGATTTACATGTATGGGCGATTACTTCGGATTTCAATGCTCTTACAGCTCATTTGACCGTATGCGAAGATGCCGACCGAGATAAGATTTTGGCAGATATTGAGCATTATTTGCAAGAAAATTTCTCATTAGAACATAGTACGATTCAACTTGAAGGAAATCACGCTCACCATCATCACTGCAATTAATGCCGCTTCATGATATGATTAAAGTATCAATTAGAGGAGTTGGTTTAGATGGAAGAACAAGTTGATTTAGGACATTTTTTGAAAAAAACTTTTATCGCTGTAGTTGCCGTAACCTTAGTATTTATCGGGGTTCTAGCAATGTTCACAATCATCGGTGTAATTATCGCTATACCGCTACTAAAAAAAGCTAGCAAAATGCTTCTTTCCAAAAAAGAAGCTAGCGACCATACTCATTCACACGGTGGCAAGTTGAAAATCAAATGCCCGGCCTGCCATGCAAAAATGAAATTCAAAGATAGCGAATTGCTCGACGAAAAATAAGTTTTAAAGCCTTCTCAGTGAGTTTGAGAAGGCTTTTTTATCTAAATGTGCATTATTTTAAGAAATTCGGGAAAAGGAAACGAGAGGTGTTGTCAAATGAAAGCTGTAGGATTAACGAGAACGTCAACGGATTTTGTGGATATAGAAATCGACAAGCCAGTACCAGAAAACCATGATTTACTAGTTAGAATTAAAGCGATTTCCATCAATCCGGTAGATACTAAACAACGTGAAGCAACGAAGCTATCTGGAGATGAAGTACGGATTTTAGGTTGGGATGCGGTTGGAGAAGTAGTAGATACTGGGAGTGAAGTTGCATTATTTCAAACCGGGCAAGACGTTTATTTCGCAGGTGACGTCACAAGGCAAGGAGCGTACGCAGAATACACTTTAATTGATGAGCGGTTAGTTGGTTTGAAACCACATAACTTGAACGTAGAGGAAGCTGCTGCGATGCCACTGACAACTATTACAGCTTGGGAAGCATTGTTTGATCGTTTAACTATTACTGAAAATGATAAAGGTAAATCAATTTTAATTATTAATGGCGCTGGTGGTGTTGGTTCTATTGCGACCCAACTAGCTGCACATGCTGGTCTTGAAGTCATCGCCACGGCCTCACGCCCAGAAACAGTAGAATGGACTAAGAGCCACGGCGCGAACTATGTTATCAACCACCGAGAAAACATCCCAGAACAACTGGAAGAACTTGGATTTGAGCAGGGAGTTGATTTTATTTTATGTTTGCATAACACGAGTGCTCACTGGGATGAGATGCAAGAAGCGATTCGCCCACAAGGGAAAATTTGCTCTATTGTAGAACTTGCAGAGCCAGTGAAAATGACTCTTTTAAAAGACAAGAGTGCTACTTTCAGCTATGAATTCATGTTTACTCGTTCGAAATATGATACAACAGATAAAATCAGACAGCATGAAATTTTAACAGAAGCAGCTCATATGCTAGATGCGGGCGAATTAACAACGACATTAAATCAAGTTTTATCACCCGTGAACGCGGCGACAATAGAAGAAGCTCACAAAATTATCTCATCCGGAAAAATGATTGGAAAATTAGTAGTGAAAGGATTTGAGTAATAATGAGTGAAAAACAAGTTGCGCTATATATCGCGGTTAGTTTGGACGGTTATATTGCAGATGAAAACGGAAGTGTCGAATGGTTAGAATCTATTGATAGTGAAGGGGATGCGGGTTATGAAGCTTTCTTTGACAACGTAGATACAGTTGTAATGGGCCGGACGACGTATCAACAAATTTTCTCGCTTACTGACACGTTCCCTTACAGTAAAAAAGATGTCTACGTTTTTTCCAACACGAAAGCTGGGACAAAAGATGAGTATGCTGACTTTGTAGCTGGGACTGTTGATACATGGCTGAATAACATTGATGGTGAAAAAATCTGGCTTGTAGGTGGCGCAAAATTAGTGCAACAATTTTTAAAAGAGAAGGCGATAGATCGGTTTGTGATAACGATTGCGCCCATTATTTTAGGAAAAGGAATTCCACTCTTTGAAGAAGATAGAGAGCACGCGCTAGAGCTAGAAGAAGTAACTCGTTTCGGCCAGTTTGCCCAACTAACGTATAAAAACTTGGAGGAAAATTAAATGAAAATTGCTGCTTTTGATATTGATGCACAAAAAGGTTTTACGCCGCTTTGTCCCGATGAATTACCGGTTTCGGGCGGAGACAAAATTGTGCCAGAACTTAATTTTATGGCAAGTCTTGCTTCTCTCCGAATTGGTAGTAAGGACGCCCATCCGCAAAATGCCGTATGGGTAGTGGATTCCAAAGACGAAATGCTGGCTGAACTCGAATATCCAAATGCAGACCGTACTTGGGTAAGGCACTGTGAACCAGGTACAAAAGGTTTTGAATTATTAGATGGTTTACCAGTTGTGACTGATTATGATTACTTTATTTGGAAAGGTATGGAGCCGGATATTCATCCGTACGGCGCTTGTTACCACGATATTGTTGAACAGCTTTCAACAGGTGTTCTAGAATATTTACGGGAACAAAAAGTCGATTTAGTTCTTGTTGGAGGTTTAGCTTTTGATTTTTGTGTGAAAACTACGGTTATACAGTTAAGTAGGGCAGGCTTTTCTGTATTAGTTTATTTACCAGCGACACGTGCACTATCTGAACAAGGTTTTGATGAAACGAAAGAGCAATTAGCAAATACCGAGAAAGTGCAACTTATCGAAACAAGGGAGGAACTTGTCGCCTATTGCCAGTAATTATATTGGAAGAGGTGAGGGGAATGAGGAAAGTTGGTATATTTCCTAGTATGATAATTCTTTTCACAGTAGGAATTTCTGCTGTGTTATATCCGCTACTACCTTCTGAAGTGGCGGTGCATTTCGGTACGGACTTCTCCCCAGATATGTTTATGCAAAAGTGGCTTGGCTTAATTCTGATTCCTTTTTTAATGATTATGTTTACGGGAACGGAATATTACGGAAAAGAAAAAGTGAATCAAGAGAGTTTGTTGGAATTTGAATATTGTTTTAGACTGTTGTTAGTGCTGTTAACAATCATTCAAATGAGTATTATTGTATACGCGCTAGGTTACGATATCCCGACTGGTAGATTTTCTCTAGTCACAGCAGGAGCATTCATGTTCGTTGTTGCGGCCTACATTCAATACTCGAAAAAACTCTTTAAATTTTTAACGATGATTGGTTTTAAAAAGATCGATGCATGGTCAAGAAACCTACTTAGAAAAATCACAACTGTTACACTTAATATAGCTGGTACAATCTGTTTTATTCTTGCTTTGTTTATGCGCAATGATCCCAGTTACTTAATGCTAGCAATGTTGATGACGATGTGTGTTATTGTTGTTGGGTCAGGAGTTTACCTTAATAAGAAATAAAAATATAACAGTTTTTATTTACAATTGATACAGTTTCGGTTTATAATGGTGGCGGAAGTTCTGCGCGAATTTGGCAGGAAGTCCGTCATTTTTTTGCGTAATCAAAAAGCGCTTACAAAAGAGGAGGAGAAATATTGCATAAAACAGCCAGAAAAATGGTAGTGGCACTCAGTTTATTATGTTTACTAGCACTTACAGCATGTCAGTCTGGCAATAAAGGGGAAAATGAAAAAGTAACATCCGACAAGAAATCCAAAGTGGTTAACATCATGGAAACGAGTGGAATTCCGAATGCAAGTCCAACACTCGCAGACAATAGCGTAAGTTTCCGAGTAATCAATCAAATTTTTGAAGGATTATATCGATTAGATAAAAACGGGAAACCGGCACTCGCTCTAGCTGCCAGTGAACCTGAAGAAAAAGATGGCGGGAAAACACTTATTTTTAAAATTCGCGAAGATGCTAATTGGTCCAATGGCGACCCAGTGACGGCGCATGATTTTGAATACGCTTGGAAAAAAGTGGTGGATCCAAAAACAGCCGCTGCATACGGACCGCAAATGGAGGAAATCGTCAAAAATGCTACCCAAATTTTAAAAGGTGAAATGTCACCGGATGAACTTGGAATCAAAGCGTTAGACGACAAAACACTACAAATCGAACTAGAAAACCCGGTGCCAATATTCAAAGAACTCCTAACGACGGGCACGTTCTTCCCACAAAACCAAGCGTTTGTAGAAAAACAAGGTGACCGTTATGGGACTAAAAGCGACACATTGATTTCCAACGGCCCGTATAAATTAGAAAATTGGAATGGAACAAATATGACATGGGATTACGTTAAAAATCCTACTTACTGGGATAAAAAGAACGTTCCAACTGAAAAAATCCATGTAACTGTTGTAAAAGATACTAATGCGGCTTTAAACTTATACAATACAAATAAATTGGACCGCGTAGAGCTTGATGGTGAATTTGTTAAACAATACAAAGATGATAAAAACTTCCATAAAGAAGCAACTGGACGCTCTGTTTATATGAAAATGAACCAAGGCAAAGATGGCGTGAAAACGGATTTAGCTAACTTAAACTTACGTCGCGGTTTAGCGATGGCTATCGATAAGACTGGCATGGTCAATACACTACTTGCAAATGGATCTAAAGCATTAAACGGGGATGTTCCCGGTGATATCATGTTTGACCCAGAGACAAAAGAGGATTTCCGTAAACAAAACGGCGACTTACTCAAGTTTGACCAACAAGAAGCTACAAACGCATGGAAGCAAGGCTTGAAAGAAATCGGGAAAACCGAATTAACACTTACGTTAACAAGTGGCGACACGTCCTTGCAACGCAAACAAACAGAATTTATCCAAAATCAATTAGAAGAAAATCTGCCTGGACTAACAATCAAATTAAAAAATGTCACAAACCAAGCGAGTTTCCAAGCAGATGTGACACAAGATTTTGAACTGTTACTAGGTGGATGGGGTGGCGATTATCAAGATCCGCTCACATACCTCAACCTATTCTTAACAAACAGCCCGGGGAACCACACAGGCTTCTCGGATGCTAAATACGATGAATTAGTCCTAGGAGCCAAGGGTAAACTTTCGGCAGACCCAGAAAAAAGATGGCAAGCACTACTAGAAGCAGAACAAATTTTACTTAAAGATAACGCCGTGCTTATCCCGCTATACCAAGGTGGCCGCGCGTACTTGCAAAAAAGCAACCTGAAAAACTACACCACGTATCCAATCGGTTCAGAAAACTACAAATGGATTGAAAAAAATTAATTTAAAAGAGTCTAGTTAACCAAACTAGGCTCTATTTTTATACCCGAAAGAAAATAAGACTTAGGATGTACCAATTTTCAGCCTAGAGCCGTTCGTTCCTTTTTTTGATCTCCTCTATAATAAACCTATCAACAAAAAAGGACGGTAAAAACAATGAAAAAGGGACTTTTCGGTTTACTGGCTGCAATTTTTGTATTAACAATGGTTGTAATTGAATTTTCAGCACCAATTGGATCGGCAGCAAATACATATTACGTTACAATCAAAAACGATGGAAAAGAAGTTACCAAGTCAAAATTTAAAGGGTACTCATTCCGGGAATCGTGTTTAGATAATCAAGGAAACAGTCACAAAGTTAACTTCATGTCAACAACACAACTTAAAAAGAATAAACAGTACAAAATCGTCGTTCAAGACAATGAATTACTCGTCCAAGCCAAGGAAATAAACAGTGTTCCACTTGCAAGTAGTAAATAAAATTAGAAAAGAGGAAAAAATCATGAATAGTTTTTGGAAAATATTTTTTACAGTTATTTTAGGATTTATCGCACTTAATATCGTACTTGATATCGTTGGAATCACGCTTCACTTCTTATTCCCAGTACTTATACTAGGTGGTATTGGATATCTGCTTTATCGTATGTGGGGTAATTCTCCAAAACGCTCGAGCCGCGACAATGAAGACCGCTACAACTGGTAATACATTTGCTAAAAAAGCTCCCTAGGCTTTTAGATATATTGAACCTAATTTCTTTTACAGAAGTTAGGTTTTTTTGTATGGTAAGTTTGTTATAATAAGAGGAGGAAATGAGGCGATGAAAATGAAAAAAGATATAATTCTCAAATCAGTTGTTATATCAATCATTACAGCCATAGTTTTCAACATTAAGCGTAAAAAAGTCAAATAACCGCTCAAAAATTGTTATTCATGATTAAATGGCTATTTTAAGCCATTTGCATCTAATTTTGCTGTCGGTATGCTATAATAACAAAAAGAAAATCATGGAGGACATAGAGATGAATATAGAAGACACCTTACTAAAACAAGATGTGTGGCGATTTATTGATAATACAACGATTAATCCGGCTTTCGATGCCATTCAATCATTTGCGACAGATGATACGCTATGTCGCTCGGTCGGAGCAAGAATGGCGCCATCTACTGTTCGCGGCTGGGTGCATGAAAAAACAGTTTCCCTTGGAATTCAAGATTCTAAGTTGCCCGATATAGATAAAGGAATTGCCTTTTTACAAGAACAAGGCTACCGTGTTGTAGTTAGAAATTCCGGTGGTTTAGCAGTTGTCCTTGATTCAGGGGTACTTAATTTGTCTATGGTGCTCCCAGATGCAGAACGCGGAATTGCGATTGAGCGTGGTTATGAAACGATGTTTACGCTTATCAAAGACATGTTCGTAGATTGTAATGAGGTAATTGAAGCAAAAGAAATAGAAGACTCTTATTGTCCTGGTAGTTACGACCTTAGTATTCAAGGGGAAAAATTCGCTGGTATTTCTCAGCGTAGAATGGCAAAAGGGGTAGCGGTCCAAATTTATTTAGCTATTGATGGGGATCAAACTACTCGCTCAGAACTGATCCGCGATTTCTATACGATTAGCGGAAAAGCAAAGCAAACAAAATATACTTTTCCAGATGTGAATCCGAATGTTATGGGTTCGCTTTCGGACTTAATGAAAAATGATATAAGTTTAAATGGAACGTTAGTACGCCTTTTCAACAGTTTGCGGCATTACGCAGGTGAGCTTGTATCTGGTACGCTTACGTCTGAAGAGTTAGATCTTTTCCCAGCCTATTATGAACGTTTAATTGCCCGAAATGATAAAGTTCTTACTTGAGAGGAGGATGTTGTATGAGTTATTTAACAGAGAAACTAAGGGAAGAGAAAGTATTCAAAGACCCGGTTCATGGATATGTACATGTTTCTGATAAGATAATTTGGGATTTGATTGCTACAAAAGAGTTTCAGCGTTTGCGGCGTATCCATCAATTGGGGACAACTTCACTTACTTTTCATGGGGCGGAACATAGCCGTTTTAATCATTCGTTAGGCGTTTACGAAATTGTTCGGCAAATAATCGATGTCACATTTGCGAATGAACCACAACTGGATCCAGAGGAGCGCATGGTGGCATTGTGTGCAGCGCTTTTGCATGATTTAGGTCACGGACCATTTTCTCACGCTTTTGAAAAAGTATTTGGAACGGACCATGAATCATACACGCAAGAGATAATTATTGGAGATACGGAAGTTAATAAAATATTGATGAGAGCAGGAGAAGAATTTCCGCTTAAAGTTGCTGCTATTATTAAGAAAAATTATCCGAATCAAACATTGGTGAAGTTGATTTCGAGTCAGATTGATGCTGACCGAATGGATTATTTGCTGCGAGATGCCTATTATACTGGAGTGAGCTATGGAAAGTTTGATTTAGAGCGGATTTTGCGAGTTCTACGCCCAAGCCCAGATGGCAATGGTGTTATTGTAAAATATTCTGGCATGCATGCGGTAGAAGATTATATTATGAGTCGTTATCAAATGTATCAACAAGTGTATTTTCATCCAGTTAGTCGTAGCGGTGAAGTGCTATTATGGAAAATCCTTGAGCGTGCCAAAAAGTTATATTGTGCTGGATATGAATTTCAAGCTACCCCTATTCAAGTGCTACCATTCTTTTTAAATGAAGTGAGTTTAAAAGATTATATTGTGCTTGATGATATTGTGTTGATGTACTATTTTTCTATTTGGCAAGAGGAAGAAGATCCGATTTTGAGTGATTTATGTAGTCGCTTTTTGAATAGAAGATTGCTACGATACATTAATTACGATCCGAAAGAAGATGCAGAACTTTACGCAGAACTAAAAGGACTTCTTGAAAAGGCCGATATTGATCCGTCTTATTATTTAGTAATTGATTCTTCCAGCGATTTACCTTATGATTACTATCTTCCTGGAGTGGGAAGTGGCAAAGACCCAATTAAACTATTGATGGGAAATGGGGAATTGCGTGAGTTATCGACCGAGTCTCCGGTTGTTGAGGCGATTGGTCGAGAGCGCCGGACCGATATTAAATTATATTATCCGCTCGATTTTATCGAAAGTGGACACGTGGAAGAAGCAATCACCGAGAGAATGATCGCCCTCATCCATGCGCATTCGTTAAAGGAAAAATAAAAAAGCAAGGCGAAATGCCTTGCTTCTTACACACTTAAATATCAGATTTCCTTACGCCGCCAACACCGTAATCCGTTTTTTTCATTTCTTCTAAAATCACATGAATGTTTTCTTTTGGTGCTTTTAGATTTTTGGCAACAACTTCCGTCACTTCGCTAACTAAAGCTTTCTTTTGATCGTCCGTACGACCTTCTAAAAATTGAATGGTAACAAATGGCATTTTCTCACCTCGATCAACGTTTTTTTCATTATAGCATATAAAAATTGCTCAATAAAAGATAAAGGAGGCTCCTATGCCTAGTTTTCTCGCGTATCCACTCGAAATGATACCGTATGTTTTAGTTACATTATTAATTGCTTTTACTATTCATGAATGGGCACACGCCTTGGTTGCTCTCGCATTTGGAGATGATACAGCTAAAAATGAGGGGAGACTCTCTTTAAACCCCGTTGTACATATTGATTTATTCGGTTTGCTAATGATATTAATTGCAGGCTTTGGTTGGGCTAAGCCGACCCCGGTAAATCGATTTAAATTAAAAAAACGCCGCCTTGGAAGTATACTTGTTTCGCTTGCAGGACCAGTAAGTAATTTACTACTTGCGATGGTTGGTGTGGGGTTATATGCTTTATTTCTAAATTATTCCTTCTTTACATATGGCTCCGTTGCGGAAACTTTTTTAATGATTTTTGTGCAATTAAATCTAGTCTTGTTTGTGTTTAACTTGATTCCGCTACCGCCGCTTGATGGGTATCAAATACTAGTGGAGTTTCTGCCAATGTCAACCAGGTCTAAGCTGGAACCACTTGAACGCTATGCGATGCTTATTTTCTTAGTAGTTGCATTAACACCTATTTCAGAATTTACGATTCAACCAATTTTTAATACCGTTATTCCATTTGTTTTAAATGTGATTTTGACAATATTTGGTCTGACATCATTTTAACCTGTTGCTTTTCATGCTATTTTTCACTATAATATAATGCGTCTATTCTTCTGACCGGAAAGGGGTAAATAAGCGATATGACTGCCAACCAAATGGAACGAAAAAAAGTAACTATTCATATCACCAATGTCATCCGTCAGATGGATGCAGAAGAGAAATCCGATATGTCTGTTTCGGGTGTTTTTTACCGCGATAAAGGCAATCGTTATCTGCATTATGAGGAAAAACAATTAGCTGGAACAATTCGTACGGTTCTAAAAATTGCTGACAACGAACTACTTTTAATGAGAAGTGGTGCCGTAAATATGAGAATGCACTTTTTCCGAGATAATCGGAGAAGTACTGCGTCTGTTGATTCCGGAGCAGGGAAATTACAATTAGAATCAGAACTAGTATCAATGGAAGAACTATATGAAAATAAGCCTGATGTACTGAGTGAAGTCGCATTTCAATATGATTTGCTAAGCCACGGCGAATACATTGGCTCATATACTGTTTTAATGAAAATAGAGGAGGACGCAGAATGAATGTCATGCAAGAGAACCAAATCAAATTAATTGAACATATCAAACAAGCAGTTGTTCAAGCGGTTGGTTTAGAAGAAGCGGAAGTACCAGAAATTTTACTAGAAGTACCAAAAGATAAAAAGCATGGAGATTATTCGACTAATATAGCGATGCAACTTGCTAGAGTAGCTAAGAAAGCCCCTCGCCAAATTGCCGAAAGTATCGTTCCAGAACTAAAAAAAGACAACAAATTAATTAAAGAAGTAGAAATCGCTGGGCCGGGTTTTATCAACTTCTACCTAGATAATGCTTATTTAACTGATTTAGTTCCTGTGATTTTAACCGAAGATAAACAATACGGAGAGTCTGATTTTGGTAAAGGAGAAAAATTCCAAATTGAATTTGTTTCCGCGAACCCAACTGGTGACTTGCATTTAGGACATGCTCGTGGCGCAGCAATTGGCGACTCGTTAGCAAATATTATGAAAATGGCCGGATTTGATGTTTCAAGAGAATACTACATTAATGATGCTGGAAATCAAATTAATAATTTAGTTCTTTCAGCAGAAGCGCGTTACTTTGAAGCACTAGGTTTAGATTCTGAATTCCCAGAGGATGGCTACCGTGGTGCGGATATTATTTCGCTTGGGAAAGATTTAGCTGCTAAATACGGCGATAAATATGTGCACACAAGCGAAGAAGAGCGCCGTTCCGTTTTCCGTGTAGATGCATTAGCGTTTGAAACAGGAAAATTACGCGCTGACTTAGAAGAATTCCGCGTTTCCTTTGATGAGTGGTTCTCAGAAACTTCTTTATACGAAGAAAATAAAGTATTACCAGCGTTAGAACGTTTACGCGAAAATGGCTATATTTATGAGCAAGATGGCGCGACATGGTTAAGAACGACTGATTTTGAAGATGACAAAGACCGCGTTTTAATCAAATCAGATGGTAGTTATACGTATTTCTTACCAGATATCGCGTACCACTTAAACAAATTAGAGCGTGGCTTTGATGTGTTAATTGATATTTGGGGAGCTGATCACCACGGCTATATTCCTCGTATGCGTGCTGCAATTGAAGCGCTTGGCTACTCACCAAATCAATTAGAAGTAGAAATCATTCAGCTAGTTCACTTATTTGAAGACGGTGTTCAAGTTAAAATGAGTAAACGTACTGGTAAATCAGTTACAATGCGTGACTTAATTGAAGAAGTTGGACTGGATGCAACAAGATATTTCTTTGCAATGCGTAGTTCAGATACACATATGAACTTTGATATGAGCTTAGCGAAATCTACATCTAATGATAATCCAGTTTATTATGTACAATATGCGCACGCCAGAATTTCTAGCATTTTACGTTCTGGTAAAGAACAAGGTCTAGAGGTAACAAAAGACGCAGACATGAGCTTACTGCAAACAGAAGCAGAATATGATTTATTAAAAGTGTTAGGTGAGTTCGCGGATGTTGTTGCGGAAGCTGCTACAAAAAGAGCGCCACACCGTATCGTTCGCTACTTAAATGATTTAGCGTCTTCCTTCCACCGTTTCTACAATAGCAATAAAGTACTTGATATGGATAATTTAGAAGTAACAAAAGCAAGACTAGCACTTATTAAGACTGCGCAAATTACCCTTAGAAATGGTTTGACGCTTTTAGGTGTATCAGCACCAGAAAAAATGTGATATCCTAAATTTATAGGTTACTCGTTGACGTCATAACCAAAATGTACTAAAGTTAATAGAAACATAGGTAATTGAAAAAACGGGGAGAGCATATGATGAAGCGATTAATAATTTTGGCGCTGCTTTTCGTGTTTCTGTGCGTCGCAATCTATATTCTCTACGACTTTCAACTTGGATCAATCCCAATTCTTTTAATGGCCATCCTTTTCTTTTACATCGGATATCAAATAGTCAAGAAGAATTGATGTAATTAAGAAAATTTAGGTTGTACTTGCCAGAAATAACATGTAAAATAGTGAAGTTGGGCTGAACGAAAAAATAACAGCTAAATAAATTGGAATTACGATAGAAAGGGCGTGCCAGTTTTGGATTTAAAGAACTTAACGCAAGAAGAACGTAGTGAACTATCTTTAATTGATGTTGCACATTTTATTTTGGAACAGCGGAAAGAAACTATTCTTTTCCCTGAATTAGTGAAAGAGATTCAAGCGTTCCTAGGTTTGAAAGATGCAGAAATAAGGGAGCGTCTTGTTCAATTTTATACAGATATGAATATTGATGGAAACTTTATTTCACTAGGAAACAACACGTGGGGACTTCGTGCATGGTATCCAATGGATGCGATTGATGAAGAAGTTCAAACACAAACAACACCGAAGAAAAAACGTAAATCAGACGATGATGACGATGAAGATGAAGAAATCTTGGATGATGACGTGGACTACGATGATGAAGAAATCGTGGAAGAGCTTGGTGAAGAAGAAATTTCTCTTGCAGATGTCTTACTTGATGAAGACGAAGATGACGATGATCACTTGCCAGACGGAATCGAAGGCGACTTAGCAACTGTAGAAGATGATTATACGGACGGGGATTATACAGAAGACCCAGAAGATAAATAATAACTAATTTTAATCAGATAGATGCGTCCATTTTTGTGGAAAAGTGTCTGTCTGATTTTTTTTAGCCTACTTAATGGATTGATGGCGGTTTCATAAAATAAAGACTTGACTTCTATCGCCATCATTAGTAGTATTTTATTTGGGCTCCCTTTTATAGGGACGGATATTTATGAGAATCAGCGCTCCCTTACTTTTAAAAGTAGGTGGAGTGTTTTTTATTTTGGTTTACAAAATACTTGAAATTGTGATTTGTGTGCTAGAGAGATAATCACAATATTGTTTTATCTGGCAATTTCCCACCCCAGCAGGAAAATCGTCAGACCCTGCAAGTTTTTCATTTCAGGAAGGAGTAGATTTTTTTAACATGACAAAGTATATTTTCGTTACAGGTGGCGTAGTTTCGTCAATCGGAAAAGGAATCACAGCAGCATCACTCGGACGTTTGCTGAAAAATCGTGGACTTAGTGTAACCATTCAAAAATTTGATCCATACATCAACGTAGATCCAGGAACAATGAGTCCATACCAACACGGGGAAGTTTATGTGACAGATGACGGCGCGGAAACGGACCTAGACCTTGGCCATTACGAACGTTTTATCGATATTAACTTAAATAAATACAGCAACGTGACAACTGGTAAAGTTTACTCGGAAGTTATTAAAAAAGAACGTCGCGGGGATTACTTAGGTGGAACAGTGCAAGTTATTCCACACATTACAAACGAATTAAAAGACCGTGTTTTCCGTGCAGCGCGCATGACCAATTCAGATATTATCATCACTGAAATTGGTGGAACAGTTGGGGATATCGAATCTTTACCATTCTTAGAAGCAATTCGCCAAATTAAAAGTGATGTTGGTGCAGAAAACGTACTTTATATCCACACAACTTTAATTCCTTACATCAAAGCAGCTGGCGAAATGAAAACTAAACCAACACAACATAGTGTAAAAGAGCTTCGTAGCTTAGGAATTCAACCAAACATTATCGTTGTTCGCACAGAGCAGCCAGTTTCACAAGAAATGAAAGATAAGATTGCGCTATTCTGTGATATTAAAGCTTCCGAGGTTATTGAATCTCGCGATGAAGAAACACTTTATAACGTACCACTTTCTCTACAAAAACAAAAAATGGATGATATCGTCCTTGAGCACTTACAATTAGAAGCACCACAAGCGGAAATGACGGATTGGAAAAACTTAGTACACCGTGTGAAAAACCTTTCCAAAAAAGTTCGTATTGGCCTAGTTGGTAAATATGTTTCCTTGCAAGATGCTTACCTTTCTGTAGCAGAAGCACTTCGTCATGCAGGATATGATCATGATGCAGAAATCGAAATTGACTGGATTGATTCCGAAAAAGTAACAAAAGAAAATGTTGCTGAAATCATGAAAGACGTTGATGGTATCTTAGTTCCTGGTGGTTTCGGCGACCGTGCCATTGAAGGTAAAATTGCTGCTATTGAATATGCACGCGTAAACAAAGTGCCTTATTTTGGTATTTGTTTAGGAATGCAACTAGCAACTGTTGAATTTGCCCGTAATGTTCTTGGTCTTGAAGGAGCTCATTCTGCAGAAATCGAACCAGAAACAAAACATAACATCATTGATTTATTACCAGAACAAAAGAACATCGAAAACATGGGCGGAACACTTCGTTTAGGACTTTATCCAGCGCGTATTAAGCAAGGTACTAAAGCCGAGGCCGCTTATGGTACAACTCTTGTTGAAGAGCGTCACCGTCATCGTTATGAGTTTAATAACGAATATAGAGAGCAGATGGAAGAAGCTGGTATGATTGTTTCTGCAACAAGTCCAGATGGTCGTTTAGTTGAAGTAGTTGAATTAGCTGATCATCCTTGGTTTGTCGCTTGTCAATATCACCCAGAATTCATTTCTCGTCCAAATCGTCCGCAAAGCTTGTTTAAAGATTTTGTTGGCGCTGCACTTAATAATAAATAAGGTAATAATAAAAATCTCCCAGCCATAATTGGCTGGGAGATTTTTATTATTATTATTTAGTAGCACTAAGGTTCGAAGCTTTTGTCCAACCAATAAAGGTGGAGCTTGTTCTTATTCGATACCAAAGTTGCCCTTCGACCGTTGCTTGTTTATCCACGGTTAGTTTTTGACCTTTGTAAGCAGCTAAAGTGCCCCATCTAACATCCGCATCTACAACAGGAACTTTGTAGTACGCTTCGTTTACTTTGTTCGCAATCACATAGCGAGTTAAATTAGTATCTTTCTCCATGCTTTGCTTATAGAACGTATCAAGTGCACGAGTATCAACCCAACCGATTACTTTCCCGTCAATGCTGAATTGATACCAGGTAGTAATTACTGTTTTAGCTTCGCGCAAGATTCGCATGTTTTTACCTTGGTAGACCGAAAGTTGATTAACAAGTTTAGAGCCTTCCGTTCTGTAAGGTTTTGTCCAAACGGCATTGCCTGGCGCAGTTTTTACTCTAGCATAGGCTGTGGCGCCTTTATCATATTCAATTTTATCGTATGGCGTAGTTGTTGTTAAGTTCGAAGCTTTTGTCCAACCGATAAAAGTAGTGCTTGTTCTAACGCGGTACCAAAGCTGTCCTTCGACCGTTGCTTGTTTATCCACGGTTAGTTTTTGATCTTTATAAGCAGCTAAAGTGCCCCATCTAACATCCGCATCCACAACAGGCACTTTGTAGTACGCTTCGTTTACTTTGTTCGCAATCACATAGCGAGTTAAATTAGTATCTTTCTCCATGCTTTGCTTATAGAACGTATCGAGTGCACGAGTATCAACCCAACCGATTACTTTCCCATCAATACTAAATTGATACCAGGTAGTAATTACTGTTTTAGCTTCGCGCAAGATCCGCATGTTTTTGCCTTGGTAGACCGAAAGTTGATTGACAAGTTTAGAGCCTTCCGTTCTGTAAGGTTTTGTCCAAACGGCATTACCAGGTGCAGTTTTAACTCTAGCATAGGCTGTGACACCTTTATCGTATTCAATCTTATCAAATGGAGAGGTAGCTGTTAAGTTGGAAGCTTTCGTCCAACCAATAAAGGTAGTGCTTGTTCTAACGCGATACCAAAGTTGCCCTTCCACCGTTGCTTGTTTATCCACGGTTAGTTTTTGATCTTTATAAGCAGCTAAAGTGCCCCATTTGACATCCGCATCCACAACAGGTACTTTGTAGTAGGCCTCACCAGTTTTGTTGGAAGCGACATAGCGAGTTAAATTAGCTGGTTGTTCCATGCTTTGTTTGTAGAACGTATCGAGTGCACGAGTATCAACCCAACCGATTACTTTCCCGTCAATGCTGAATTGATACCAAGTAGTAATTGGTGTTTTAGCTTCACGCAAGATCCGCATGTTTTTACCTTGGTAGACAGAAAGTTGATTAACTAGTTTCGAGCCTTCTGTTCTGTAAGGTTTTGTCCAAACTGCATTACCAGGTGCAGTTTTAACTCTAGCGTAGGCTGTGACGCCTTTATCGTATTCGATTTTGTCGTAAGTAACTTTGCTAGCTTGAATCGCTTTGTACTTTTCATTAATCAATGTAACAAAACTATTGAAATTATAACCCCATTGGTTGAAATAAGAAACAGGATCAGTATGGGTTGTTCCGCCTAAATAACGTGTAACTGCATCGTGGGACCAGACTGTTCCTTTGCCGTCACTGTGCGCGCTATCAACAGGAAGGTTATATTGATCTAAAAGGTACGCAGCATAATAGGCATAGTTATTAATAGAACGAGCAAATTCATCGAATGTCTTCGAACGAACTAATTCAACTTGGATAAAACGAGCATTAGCATATTGTCCTGCTCCCCAAACACCATTTTCAGTAGGATGGATTTGGATTATACGAGACTTGTCTACAAAAGCGTGAACAAAGGCATTGTTGTAGTTGGTACTCATATAATTGATTTCACCTGTAATAGTAGATGAATTATTTGCTGTTTCATGAATAACTATTCCTTCTGGTTTGCCGTAACCATTACGATAGTTGAATTTAGGAAATTGGCTTTTTAATTGTTTTTCTATTTTTGCTGTTGAAAATTTGTTTGATTTAATATAGGCATTAACATCAGGGTATCCTGTTGTTGCGCGGAGCAAAGGGACTTGCTGTAGTACGCTATTAGTTCCATCTTCAAAGCCGTCATGTTCTTCCGTTGCAGTCCCATCTCTAACTCCTTTGGGGATATAAGTAGCTTGACCATCTGCTTTTTGCACCGGATCAATGGAAGCAGCACTTGCTTTTTCTGTAATCATAGTAGCGGAGGTGCCAATAAAAACAAGGCTTGCAAAAACAACCGCCGATTTTACTAATTTTTTCAAAGTTTAAATCCTCTCCTAACTGCACTACTTTTTATATTAAATAAAAGTATTCTATTTCTAATTATGACAACACGCCTGGTTGTAGTCAATGGATATTGGTAACAATGAACCTATTTACGTATGTTTTTTTCTGTAAAAGCAATAAAATTTCGATATGGTGTCCCAAAATGTAATTTTAACTAATTTAATGTATGTGAATTGTAATAGGTAAAAAGCCCTTCAATTTAACTAGCGTTTTCTTTCAGTCAAACAAGTTGACATCCTAAGGCCAAAATAGGAAACTAAATTATATATATAGGAAAGAGGGAGCGGCAATTTGCAGAAGAAAGCGATGATAATATACAATCCGGCAGCGGGTAAAAATAAGTTTAGAAAATTACTTCCGGATGCAGAAAAAATTTTAACAGAAGCAGATTTTGAAGTAACTTTAGTCCCATCAACTCCAGCACCTAAAAGTACTACATTTATTGCCAAACAAGCTGCAGAAGCCGGTTTTGATGTTGTAATTGCAGCAGGTGGAGATGGTACAGTAAATGAAGTTGTTAATGGGTTGATGCAAGTTGATACCCCACCGAAACTAGGAGTGTTACCGGTTGGAACGACGAATGATTATGCGAGAGCGTTAAATTTTGCTAAAAATCCACTCGAAGCACTTCGAATTATAGCCAAGCAAGAAACAATTCGTGTCGATATCGGTAAAGCCAATGAGACCGAATTTTTCATTAATAACGCAGCTGGTGGGAAAATAACCGAAATAACTTATGCTGTAAAAGAATCAATGAAATCCAAATGGGGCAGACTTGCTTATCTGTTTAGCGGTTTAACTGTTCTTCCAAAACTATCACCAGTGTACGTCGAAATTGCATATAACGATAAAATATTTAAAGGTGAGATTTTGCTGTTTTTTGTAAATAAGTCCAACTCGGTCGGTGGTATGGAGACATTGTGTCCTCCTGCTGAATTAAATAGTGGAATGTTTGAGTTATTAATTTTAAAGAAAGTCTCTCCTAAAACATTATTTCAATTATTTGCTTCTATAAAAAAGGGTACACACTTAAGTAGTCCGCATGTAATCCATGCGCGAACAAATAAAGTTACTATAAACAGCGAAGCAGATTTAAATGTTAGCTATGATGGTGTATATGGAGGAAAAGCACCGTATACATTAGAGGTAATCCCAGAAGCATTAGAAGTATTTGCTGATACAAATCGGATTTCTTCCCGTCTTAGAGGCTAAAGCGTTTACACTAGAAAATTTTCTAGTTTTTATGGTAAATTCATCACAAATCTGTTATCATATGTTTGTTAGGGGAAAATAGCTGCCACTATTTTTCACGGCGGAAATTCAAATCTTAGGGAAAATCAAAATGGTTTTCCTAAATTCCTGAGGGAGGAAATTGTATTATGCCTATCGTTAACATGACAGACATGCTGAAAAAAGCATTAGCTGGAAAATATGCTGTTGGTCAATTCAACATCAACAACCTTGAATGGACTCAAGCTATTTTGAAAGCTGCAGAAGCAGAAAAAGCACCAGTTATTTTAGGAGTTTCTGAAGGAGCTGCTAAATACATGGGAGGATTCAAAACAGTTGTAAAAATGACTGAAGGACTTGTAGAAGACCTGAAAATCACTGTACCTGTTGCGATTCATCTTGATCATGGTTCAAGCTTTGATTCTTGTAAAGCGGCTATCGATGCAGGATTCTCTTCTGTAATGATCGACGGCTCTCACCACCCAATCGACGAAAACATTGCAATGACTAAACAAGTTGTTGACTATGCGCATGCTAAAGGCGTATCTGTTGAAGCTGAAATTGGAACTGTTGGTGGAGACGAAGACGGAGTTACTGGCGGAATCAACTATGCTGATCCACAAGAATGTTTACGTGTAGTTAAAGAAGCTAACATTGATGCACTAGCTGCAGCATTAGGTTCTGTTCACGGTCCTTACCACGGCGAACCTGTTCTTGGTTTTGACGAAATGAAAGAAATCTCCGAACTTACAGGTGCTCCACTTGTACTTCACGGTGGTTCTGGAATTCCTGAACACCAAATCAAAAAAGCAATTGAACTAGGTCACAGTAAAATCAACGTTAACACTGAATGCCAAATCGTTTGGACTGCAGCTGTTCGCGAAAAATTAGCTACTGATGACAAAGTTTATGATCCACGTAAAGTAATCGGCCCTGGTGTGGACGCGATTATCAAAACTGTAACAGAAAAAATTCAAGAGTTTGGTTCTAACGGTAAAGCGTAAGACGAACTTTATGATGATATAAAAATAACTGGTAGGATCACTTGTTGATTTTACCAGTTATTTTTTATGTATTTCGAGGGTTAGTATAGAGGGAATTTAATTATCGTTATTAAGACTAATATGGTATGATAACTATAGCTTTCATTTAATAGACTGAATCAATCTAAATTTCCCGATAAAAAATCATGCTTCAGGCGCATGTTTTATCTAAATAAATGAGCCATAATGTAGTTAGTTATGTGATACGACTTACTATAGTTATGTTATAATAATATATTAAATGATGAATGAACCAACGAGGAAGAGAGTAGGCGATAGTAATGAATATAGGGATTTTTACGGATACCTACAGTCCGCAAATTAGCGGTGTAGCTACATCGATAATGATTATGGAAAACGAACTAAGAAAACAAGGGCACACTGTGTATATATTTACAACAACCGACCCAAACGCTGATAGAGAGAGCGAAGAGGGCCGTGTGTTTCGTTTACCAAGTATTCCGTTTGTCTTTTTCCCAGAACGTCGCGTAGCAATTGCTGGAATGAATAAGTTTATTAAGCTAGTAGGGCGCTTGGATTTAGATATAATTCACACACATACGGAGTTTTCATTAGGTCTATTAGGTAAGCGAATTGCTAAAAAATATCATATTCCATCTATCCATACCTACCACACAATGTATGTCGATTACTTGCATTATATTGCGAAAGGTAAAATTTTGACACCTTCTATGGTGGGTAAAATGACAAAATCGTTCTGTGATAGCTATGATGCCATAATCACTCCAACTGCAAAAGTAAGGCATCACTTAGAAGAGCAAGGTATCCACAAATTAATGTACACTGTTCCAACAGGCACAGATATTTCATCGTTCGCGCCAGTTGAAAAACAGCGAATTCTAAACTTGAAGAAACTACTTGGTATTGGAGAAAATGATCCAGTGATACTATCACTTGGAAGAATTGCGCATGAAAAAAATATCGATGCGATTATTAATGCAATGCCAGAAGTCCTTCAAACCAAAACCACAGCCAAATTGGTTATTGTTGGCGATGGTCCTGTGCGCAAAGACTTAGAAAAATTAGTAGAAGAAAAACAATTAGCAGATCATGTTATTTTCACTGGTGCAGTAGACTGGGAAAATATTAGTTTATATTATCAATTAGGGGATCTGTTTGTGAGTGCTTCAACGACAGAAACACAAGGTTTGACTTATGCAGAAGCAATGGCCGCTTCTTTACCAGTTGTTGCCAAACGTGATGAAAGTATTGAAGGCTTTTTAAGCGACAGAGAAACAGCCTTTTTATTCAATGAAGATGATGAGCTTGCATCACTGTTAATAAATATACTTTCAGACAAAAATACAGCCACATTGGTCGCTACGAATGGCCGAGTAAAAGTGGAATCCATTTCTGCGGATCAATTTGGAATCAACATTGAATCTACATACAATGAAGTTCGTGAAATATACCGAGTAAAGCGCCAAAATGGGACGATTAAAGTAAAGCCCACGCTGATAAAAAGTAAAATAGCTTCACAAGTATTTTCACTATCATCTTCTACACACGTTCAAAGGAAAGAGAGGTCATCGCGGCGTGATTAAGTTGACAATGCTATCTTCGGCAGAAAAAGTAAAAGGTCAGGGTGTGGCATCAGCTTACCGCGAACTTGTGAATTTGCTAGAAGAACGATATAAGAATGAAATTGATATGAAGATTAATAGTTTTGAGAAATCGGATATCACGCATTACCATACCGTTGATTTCCGTTTTTTTCTTTCGACTTTTTTTAAGAAGAAACGAGGCGTTCGGGTCGGATATGTCCATTTTTTACCCGAAACAATGGAAGGGAGCCTCAAATTACCTTGGATTGCCCGCGTAGTTTTCTATAAATATTTGATTGGTTTTTATAAACGAATGGATGAGATTGTTGTTGTAAATCCCTCTTTTATTCCCAAACTTACGGCTTATAATATTCCAGCAGAAAAAATTCATTATATCCCGAATTTCGTTTCAAAAAAGAGCTTTTTCCCCATTTCAAAAGGAGAAAAAGAACTTGCTCGGGCAAAATATGAAATTCCGGCGGATAAATTTACCGTGATTGGAATTGGTCAAGTGCAACATCGTAAAGGTGTGCTTGATTTTATTGAGGTTGCTAAACAACTTCCTGATGTTCAATTTGTTTGGGCAGGCGGATTTTCTTTTGGTAAAATCACTTCTGGCTACGAGGAATTGAAGAAAATCTATGATAATCCACCAAGTAATGTGAAATTCATTGGAATTGTGGATCGTTCTGAAATGAATTCATGTATTAATATGGCAGATGTGTTCTTTATGCCATCTTACAACGAATTATTTCCAATGGCGATTTTGGAAGCGATGAGTTGTGATGTTCCGATATTATTACGAAATTTAGATCTGTATGAAGAAATTTTAGATGGCTATTATGTAAAAGAAGTAGATAACCCTGGTTTTATTAGGGCTATCGAACGTTTAGAAAATGATACAAATTATTATAATGAAATGTTACAAGCATCAAAACGAGGAGCGGCTTATTATTCAGAGGATCGACTGGCTGAAATATGGTTGGACTTTTATCAAGGATTATTAACGAAGGAGTGAAAGGTAATGAGTGGAGGCGCAAAGAAAAACCTATTTAATATTGCGATTGTATTAGCCATTAGCATCGGCTTCATTATTTGGCAATTTCAAGGCGTAGATATCTCCACTTTTTTTGCTTCGATGTTAAAAGTGAACCCTTGGTGGCTCTCGGCTGCCTTTGCTGCAATGTTTATTTATTGGTTTTTAGAAGCGGTTGTTTTACAAACTGCATCTAAACCAGCGAATAAGGACCAACGTTTTTTTTCGTCATTCCGGATTACAATGATTGGCCAATTTTTTAATACCATTACTCCAATGGCGACTGGCGGACAGCCTGCGCAACTCGTTATGTTGACGAAGCAAGGCATGGATGCGGGGCGAGGAAGTTCAGTCTTACTTGTAAAATTCATTATTTACCAAGCGATGGTCGTACTGAACTTTTTAGTTATCTTGATTTTTGGTATTCATTATTTAATGACTGGCGTGACACAATTGAAATTCCTTGTTTTACTAGGGTTTGGTGTGCATGTTATTGTCATCGCTGCGCTTATTTTAGTAGGAAGAAGCCAAAAGTTCACGACAAAATTAGTGCACGTTTTACTTATACCAACACGTTTATTTATGAAAAAAGAAAAAGTTTCTAATTTAAGAAATACATTAGATGAGAAAATTATTACTTTCCATGAAGAAAGTAGCCGAATTGGTAAAGATTGGAAATTAATTGTTCGTTGTTGTTTTTATACAACGTTGCAACTTTGGATTTACTTCTCAATCCCTTTCTTTATTTTACAAGCGATTGGTGTGACAGGAATTGGCCTGTATATGGCGATTACGTATCATGCTTTTATTATTATGTTTGCGACAGTCATGCCAACGCCGGGTGGGGCTGGGGGAGCTGAGTATACTTTCACTTTGTTATTCGGTATGTTACTCGGTCCGGCAAAACTCCTAATGGCACTTGTTTTATGGCGGATTATTACTTATTATAGCTGCATCGTTTTCGGGGCGGGCGCATTATTAATAAAAGATACAGCTTCGAAAAAAATTAAACCGCGTATCAAAGCACTCGCAAAAGCACCAGCCAAAAATATACCACAATGATTAAAAGCTTGGGACGTAATGTTCCCAGCTTTTTAGGGAAAGCATTTCTTGCAAAGTAAAACAAATTAATGGATAATGAAACAGTATTACATGCTTCAAGAAAGAAGGGTACATTTGTGACGGATAAATTGATTATTCGAGGCGGTAAAAAATTAGCTGGTACTTTGCAAGTGGATGGCGCAAAAAATAGTGCGGTGGCATTAATTCCAGCGGCAATTTTGGCGGAGTCTGAAGTGGTTTTAGAAGGTTTACCAGATATTTCGGATGTTCACACACTTTATAATATTTTAGAAGAGCTTGGCGGCACGGTTCGCTATGATAATAAAACAGCAGTTATTGATCCAACAGATATGATTTCTATGCCACTTCCATCGGGAAATGTGAAGAAATTACGTGCGTCCTATTATTTAATGGGTGCAATGTTAGGCCGATTTAAAAAAGCGGTTATTGGACTTCCAGGCGGTTGTTACTTAGGGCCACGTCCAATCGACCAACATATAAAAGGTTTTGAAGCATTAGGCGCAAAAGTAACGAACGAGCAAGGTGCGATTTATTTGCGTGCCGATGAACTCAAAGGTGCACGGATTTATTTAGATGTTGTAAGTGTTGGAGCGACAATCAATATCATGCTAGCGGCTGTTCGTGCAAAAGGAAAAACGGTTATCGAAAATGCAGCAAAAGAGCCAGAAATTATTGATGTTGCAACGCTTTTAACAAATATGGGAGCAATTATTAAAGGTGCAGGAACTGATACTATTCGAATCACTGGGGTAGAGCATTTACATGGTTGTCATCATACAATTATTCCAGACCGAATCGAAGCAGGGACATTCATGGTACTTGCAGCAGCTTCTGGGAAGGGAGTACGAATCGAAAATGTTATTCCTACCCATTTAGAAGGAATCATTGCAAAGCTCACAGAAATGGGCGTTCCAATGGATATCGAAGAAGATGCTATTTTTGTTGGGGAAGTAGAAAAAATAAAAAAAGTAGATATTAAAACTTACGCTTATCCAGGCTTCCCAACGGACTTACAACAACCGTTAACTGCTCTTTTAACACGTGCGGAAGGTAGTAGTGTCATCACTGATACAATTTATCCAAGCCGTTTTAAACACATTGCGGAGATTGAACGAATGGGCGGTAAGTTTAAACTTGAAGGTCGTTCGGCTGTCATAAATGGTCCTGTGCAACTTCAAGGTTCTAAAGTGACAGCGACAGATTTACGCGCCGGTGCAGCGCTTGTAATTGCAGCACTTTTAGCTGACGGAGAAACTGAAATTCACGGGGTGGAACATATCGAACGTGGTTACAGTAAGATTATTGAAAAATTATCTGCTATTGGCGCAAATATTACTCGTAGTAGCGCAGCAGAAACAAAATTATAAAAAATGAGGCTGAACGAATCAAGTCGTTTCAGCCTTCCCTCTAAATCCCTCCATTATCATTTATTCCTAAATACTATTTATTAACTCAAAAAGGTGGTACATATATGGCTAAACTGTCCATTGCATACTTAGAAAGTTTAACAATCAAAGAGATATATGCCTTAGCAAAAGAACACAAAATTACTTACTATAGTAAATTAACAAAACGAGAATTGATTTTTGCTTTATTAAAATCAAACGCAGAAAAAGAAGGATTTTTCTTCATGGAAGGTGTATTAGAAATTATTCCAAATGAAGGTTTTGGCTTCTTACGCCCTATCAACTATTCATCTAGTTCGGAAGATATTTACATCTCTGCTTCCCAAATTAGACGTTTCGAGTTAAGAACTGGGGATAAGGTTTCTGGAAAAGTTCGTCCTCCGAAAGAAAATGAACGTTACTTTGGCTTACTCCATGTTGAGGCTGTCAATGGAGAAAATCCTGAAGTGGCTAAAGAAAGAGTGCATTTCCCAGGACTAACACCGCTTTATCCAGATCGTCAAATTCATTTAGAAACAGGCAAAAATCCTATTTCCACAAGAACGATTGATTTGATTTCACCAATTGGTTTTGGTCAACGCGGACTTATTGTAGCTCCACCAAAAGCAGGTAAAACGGTATTACTTAAAGAAATTGCGAACGCGATTACTACTAATCATCCAGAGTCAGAATTGATTGTCTTGTTAATTGATGAGCGTCCGGAAGAAGTAACTGATATCGAACGTTCTGTAAAGGCCGATGTTGTCAGTTCCACATTTGATGAGGTACCTGAAAATCACATTAAAGTAGCAGAACTGGTTCTTGAACGAGCGATGCGTTTAGTAGAACAAAAACGCGATGTGGTCATTTTAATGGATAGTATTACGCGACTTGCGAGGGCCTATAACCTAGTGATTCCGCCAAGTGGTCGAACACTTTCAGGGGGGATTGATCCTGCTGCATTCCATAGACCGAAGCGCTTCTTTGGAGCTGCTCGTAATATTGAAGAGGGTGGAAGCTTAACCATTCTTGCCACAGCATTAGTTGACACGGGTTCTCGAATGGACGATGTTATTTACGAAGAATTCAAAGGGACAGGCAACATGGAGTTACATCTTGATCGCCAACTTGCAGAACGTCGCGTTTTTCCTGCTATCGATATGCGTCGCTCCGGCACAAGAAAAGAAGAATTACTACTATCCAAAGAGCGTCTTGAACAACTCTGGAAAATCCGCAAAGCGATGCCGAAACAAAGCGATGGACTAGATATTTCAGAACGATTTGTACGTTATTTGAAGAAAACGGAGAATAATGAAGCTTTTTATGAGTTACTACAAGAAGAGATGTTTAAAAAATAAATCAAAAATTTCACATAGAAAGAAGTTATTTTATGAGCAAAATAAGACAATTATTAAATAAAATTCCGTGGTACACAGATCAGGTACACAGTATTTTTATGTATTTAATAATGGGTGGATTTACTACCATTATTAATATAGTAACATTTTGGCTATGTACATATATTTTGAACTGGGATTATCGTATTGCAAATACCATTGCTTTTATCGCATCAGTACTTTTTGCCTACTTTTCGAATAAAAAATTTGTTTTTGATAGTTATACACCAACTTGGAAAGACCGCCTCCGTGAAGCGAGTTCATTTTTTGGTTTTCGTTGTTTAACCTATATAATAGATATTTTAGTCATGATTCTGTTAATCAGTTATTTATCTGTAGACGAATTATGGGCGAAAATCTGGACCAATATTATTGTGCTTGTACTGAACTACGTGTTTAGCAAATGGATAATCTTTAAAGTGCAAAAATAATCTTGCTTGTTTGCTTCAACATTGTTATAATATCTATACTGTGTGTAAAAGCACTTAATTACTCTGTTTCAGATGATTCAGGGCGAAGGAGTTGAAAAGAAATGAAAACTGGAATTCATCCTGAGTACCGTCCAGTGGTATTTGTTGATACTAGTACTGATTTCAAATTTTTGTCAGGTTCTACTAAGAGCTCAAGCGAAACAATTAAATGGGAAGATGGCAACGAGTATCCATTACTACGTGTCGAAATCTCTTCTGATTCGCACCCGTTCTATACTGGTAAACAAAAACATGCGACTGCAGACGGCCGTGTGGACCGCTTCAACAAAAAATACGGTCTCAAATAAGACTGTATGTAACGAACGAAATAATTTGCGCACTCAGCTTTTGCTGGGTGTGTTTTTTTATGGAATTATTTCTCAGAACTACTAAAAATAAAAACTTTCCTTTCAAGGGTTTACTTTTCCCTGTGAAGTTGCGTATAATATCACTAATTACTTTTTTTATGAGTAGGTATTAAAAAAGTTAAATTTTCTGTTTTGTTAAACAATAATAAGGAGGTTTTCAAGTGGAAGCAAAGTTACAAGTAGGTGTGTTAGGATTTGGAACGGTAGGTAGCGGTGTTATTCATATTTTAGAAGAGCATCAAGAAAAAATTAGTCAAGTAACTGGATACCATATTTCTGTTAAGAAAGTGCTAGTTCGTGACTTAGAGAAAAATCGCCGTTATGAAACAAAAGGTTTTGAACTAACCACCAATCCGTCTGATGTACTGGATGATCCAGAGATTGCTGTTGTTGTCGAGGTTATGGGCAGCATCACAACTGCGCGGGAATACATTTTGCAGGCCTTGAAAGCTGGAAAACATGTAGTAACTGCGAATAAGGATTTGATTGCGCTACACGGCGACGAATTAGTGGCAGTTGCACAAGCTAATAATTGTGATTTGTTTTATGAAGCGAGCGTTGCAGGTGGGATTCCGATTTTACGTACAATCGTAAACAGCCTTGCTGCGGATAAAA
Organism: Listeria sp. LM90SB2; assembly: GCF_028867355.1. NCBI lineage: Bacteria > Bacillati > Bacillota > Bacilli > Caryophanales > Listeriaceae > Listeria > Listeria sp. LM90SB2. The sequence goes on along the minus strand of NZ_CP046449.1, from coordinate 2,602,919 downwards.
TTCAAAAAGTAATGGGAATCGTCAACGGGACGACCAATTTTATGCTAACAAAAATGACGACAGAGAAAAAGTCATACGAAGATGTTTTAGCAGAAGCACAAGCGCTGGGTTTTGCCGAATCTGATCCAACAAATGATGTAGACGGAATCGATGCCGCAAGAAAAATGGTTATTATGACAAGACTCGCATTTGGTATGAATGTGAATTTAGATAATGTAGAAACAAATGGTATTCGCGGGATTTCGCCTGAAGATATCGATGTAGCTTACCAATTAGGTTATAAAATTAAACTAGTAGGTACGGCGGAAGAAACAAACGGCACAGTTAATGTCAACGTGGGGCCGGTTTTATTACCAAAGGCTCATCCGCTTGCAGGTGTTAACTATGAAAATAATGCCGTATTTGTAACTGGTGCAGCAGTCGGAGAAACAATGTTTTACGGACCTGGTGCTGGCGAATTACCAACTGCGACCAGTGTGGTTAGTGATTTGATTACCGTTGCTAAAAATAGCCGTCTTGGTACGAATGGCAATGCATTTAACAGCTACAAACACGAAACAAAGCATACACCGAAAGAACAAGTTTTCTCAAAATACTATCTTCGTCTAACAATGGACGATAAAACAGGAACCTTCCTTAAATTGACGCAAATTTTTGCAGAAGCCGGTGTTGGTTTTGATAAAATTTTGCAACAACCGTATGATGATTTTACGGCGACCGTTGTTATCGTGACACATTCAACTAGTCAAGCACAATTAGAACAAGCAATCGCTAGGGTCAAAGATGAGCCAGAAATGCAAATGCTCGCAAAATATTCCGTTGTGGAGGGTTAAATATGTATAAAGGTTTACTAGAAAAATATAAAGAATATCTACCAGTAACTGATAAAACACCAATGATCTCACTTGCGGAAGGAAATACACCACTTATTCCATTACCGAATTTGTCCAAAGAACTGGGTGTTACTTTATACGGAAAATATGAAGGCTTAAATCCAACCGGTTCTTTTAAAGACCGTGGAATGGTTATGGCTGTTGCTAAAGCGAAAGAAGAAGGTGCCGAAGCGGTTATTTGTGCATCCACTGGGAATACTTCTGCTGCGGCTGCGGCATACGCAACACGTGCGGGATTAAAAGCGTACATTGTTATTCCAGAAGGCAAAGTCGCTCTAGGAAAATTAGCGCAAGCAGTTATGTACGGAGCAGATATTATCTCGATTCAAGGTAATTTTGACGAAGCATTAAAATCGGTTCGTGAACTGGCTGAAACAGAGGCAGTAACGCTTGTAAACTCGGTAAATCCTTACCGTTTAGAAGGTCAAAAAACAGCTGCATTCGAAATTTGTGAGCAATTAGGCTCTGCTCCAGATGTTCTTGCAATCCCAGTAGGTAATGCCGGAAACATTTCTGCCTACTGGAAAGGGTTTAAAGAGTGGAATGAGGCCAAGGCTTCTGGACTTCCACGGATGCATGGTTTTGAAGCGGAAGGTGCGGCTGCGATTGTTCAAGGTAAACCGATTGATAATCCGGAAACAATTGCAACGGCGATTCGTATCGGAAATCCAGCTAGTTGGGAGCTTGCAGAAGCAGCTCGCGATGAATCTGGCGGATATATCCATTCTGTAACAGATGATGAAATTGTAAATGCGTATAAAAAAATTGCAGCACAAGATGGTGTCTTTATCGAGCCAGGTTCAGCCGCTTCATTAGCTGGTGTCATCCAACATGTAGCAAATGGAACAATTAAAAAAGGCGAAACAGTAGTTTGTGTCTTTACTGGAAACGGCTTGAAAGATCCGGATACTGCGATGAGTGTGCATGAAATTCCAATTTCTCATGTGGATGATATCGAAGCAATGCGCACACATTTACGTTCAGGAGTGAAAGCTTAATGCGTATTCGTGTACCGGCAACAACGGCCAATCTTGGCCCTGGCTTTGATTCGTGTGGTTTAGCGTTAACGTTATATTTAACGCTTGATATTGGAGCGGAAGCAGACTCTTGGTATATCGAACATAATATTGGCGGCGGGATTCCGCATGATGAAACCAATGTAATTATCGAAACGGCCTTAAACCTGGCGCCTAATTTAACGCCGCATCATTTAGTGATGACCTGTGATATACCGCCAGCTCGTGGACTCGGTAGTAGTTCTGCAGCGGTTGTTGCGGGGATTGAATTAGCCAATACACTTGCTGAACTTAAACTTTCAAAAGAGGAAAAAGTTCGGATAGCTGCTGAAATAGAAGGGCATCCCGATAATGTTGCGCCTGCTGTTCTTGGAAACTGGGTCGTAGGAGCGAAATTAGATGGAGAAGATTTCTATGTACGCCACCTTTTTCCGGATTGTGCTTTAATTGCTTTTATTCCAAAGGCAGAACTTCTTACTTCGGAAAGTCGCGGTGTTTTGCCTGATACGCTTCCATTCAAAGAAGCTGTCCAAGCGAGCAGTATCGCCAATGTAATGATTGCAGCAATTTTACGCAATGATATGGCGCTAGCTGGTGAAATGATGGAACGTGATTTATGGCATGAAAAATATCGCAGTCAATTAGTGCCACACTTAACACAAATTCGCGATGTTGCAAAAAGCCAAGGAGCCTATGCTGCTTGTTTGAGCGGCGCGGGCCCAACTGTCTTAGTGTTCGCTCCAAGAAACCTCGCTAACACACTGCAAACATCTTTACAAACACTGGAAATCGATGCAGACGTTCTTCTTCTTGATGTCGAAGGGAGCGGCGCAGAAGTTTTTCGTTAAAATCAAGCTATGCCCCTATGCGGCGTAGCTTTTTTTAACTATATGTCCCAATTTGTGCCGCTCTATGATAAAATAGGAAAAGAGTTTATAAAGTTAAAGGGAGCGGTCTTAATGGCACAATTATTTTTCCGTTATGGTTCCATGAATAGTGGGAAAACCATTGAAATTCTAAAAGTCGCACATAATTATGAAGAACAAAATAAAACAGTGGCTATCTTTACTTCAGGTATTGACGATAGAGACCAAGTTGGCTTCATTTCAAGTCGAATTGGACTGAAACGAGAAGCAACTCCTATTTTTAGTGACACAAATATTTTTGAAATCGTAGCGAATATTAAACCAAAACCAAATTGCGTTCTTTTAGATGAATCGCAATTTCTAGAAAAAGAACACGTATTTCAGTTAGCGAAAATTGTGGATGAATTAAATATCCCAGTTATTGCTTATGGTTTAAAAAATGATTTTCGAAATGAATTATTCGAAGGCTCGAAATACTTGCTATTATATGCAGATAAACTAGAAGAAATGAAAACAATTTGCTGGTTTTGTGCTAAAAAGGCAACGATGGTTCTGCGCGTGGATGACAAAGGAAAACCAGTTTATACAGGTGAACAAATTATGATTGGCGGAAATGACCACTATTACCCTGTGTGTCGCAAATGTCATGCCAATCCACCAATAAAATAATTAAAAGAGGTGTTGAAATACAATGTATGATCGATTACAGGCGGTGGAAGACCGTTATGATGAACTAAATGAGTTATTAAGTGATCCAGATGTAGTATCGGATCCAAAACGACTACGCGACCTTTCCAAAGAACAATCCGGCATTACGGCGACAGTCGAAACGTACCGCGAATACAAAAATGTGAACGAACAAATTAACGAAACAAAGGAACTCCTAGGAGAAAAACTAGACGATGAAATGCGCGAAATGGCCAAAGAAGAATTCGCGGAACTTCAAAAAGAAAAGGCAGACTTAGAAGAACGACTAAAACTATTACTCGTTCCAAAAGATCCTAATGATGACAAAAACGTTATTTTAGAAATCCGTGGAGCAGCTGGTGGAGATGAAGCAGCTTTATTTGCCGGCGATTTATTCCGTATGTACAGCAAATATGCGGAATCACGCGGCTGGAAAGTAGAAATCATGGACGCGAACCCGACCGGTATTGGCGGTTACAAAGAAATTATTGCGATGATGAACGGAAATGATGCCTTTTCCCGAATGAAATATGAGAACGGGGCGCACCGTGTTCAACGAGTACCAGAAACAGAATCAGGCGGTCGAATCCATACATCAACAGCGACAGTAGCCATTTTGCCAGAAGCGGAAGAAGTAGAAATTGAACTGCACGATAAAGATATCCGCACTGATACATTTGCGTCTACTGGTGCCGGTGGACAAAGTGTCAATACGACGATGTCAGCTGTACGTCTAACGCATATTCCAACCGGGATTGTCGTATCGATGCAAGATGAACGTTCCCAGCTAAAAAATAAAGACAAAGCGATGAAAGTATTACGCGCACGTGTATATGATAAATTTGAACGTGAAGCTCGCGAAGAATATGATGCCAACCGTAAATCAGCTGTAGGTACGGGTGACCGCTCCGAACGTATCCGGACTTACAACTATCCGCAAAACCGCGTAACCGACCATCGCATCGGCTTAACCATTCAAAAGCTAGATCAAATTATGGAAGGTAAACTCGATGAAATCATTGATGCGCTTATCCTAGAAGATCAAACAAGTAAATTGGAGCATTTAAATGACGCAAATTAGTCAATTGCTAAAAAAAGCGGAAGCCATCCTTCTTGAAAAAGGGCTAGACCAAAATGCAGCAGAAATTTTACTAGAAACCAGAATGGGACTTTCGCGTTCTGAGCTTTGGATGGAAATAAGTCGTGAACTTGAACCAAATCATGAAAAGCAATTCGAGGAAGATTTTGCTAGATACTTAGCTGGTGAGCCGGTGCAGTATATTTTAAAAACAGCACCTTTTTATGGCTATGATTTTTTAGTGACAGAAGATGTCCTTATTCCGCGTCCCGAAACAGAAGAGTTAGTCGCTTGTGCGGAGGATTTTTTGAAAAAACATCCAGTTAAAAACGTACTAGATGTATGCACCGGAAGCGGGATTATCGCGATTGCACTCAAAAAAGCATTTCCTGATATTTCGGTGACGGCTTCTGATATTTCGGCTCCAGCACTTGCCGTGGCGAAAAAGAATGCTTTGTTATTAAATGCAGATGTGCGTTTTGTCGAAACAGATTTACTTGAAGCATTTAAACAAAACGAAGAACGATTCGATATGATTGTCGCCAATCCGCCCTATATTTCTGAAGCAGAAAAAGCAGAAATGTCGGATTATGTGCTAAAAAATGAACCTTCATTAGCCTTGTTTGCTGAAAATGATGGACTTGCTATTTATGAACGATTTGTGGATAACTTACAATATGTCCTAAATTCCTCTTTTTGGGTAGGGGTGGAGATAGGTTATACACAAGGCGAGCGTGTAAAACAACTATTCGAAAAAAGTTATCCACATTCCACAGTTATTATCCACAAAGATATCAATTCAAAAGATCGCTACGTAACATGCTCTAATATATTGGTATAAAGGCGTTTCTATGAAAGAAGCGTCTTTTTCTTTGGAAAGTTATCCACAAAACTGTGGATAAAATGTTGTGCAAAAAATTTTTTTAATCAAATCTTAATAAAGAAAATGGCTTTTTTACTTAGCTTTACGAATTATCCACATTTCACAAGAAGTTATCCCCATTGACAAAGTTATTATCCACAGTTTGGGGATAACTTTTGTTCGAAAATAGCGATTTACAGGTTTTAAAAAACAATACTGTAAAAATAAGGCGGAAAACGTTAAAATATAATAGAAGTTATGTAAAGGGGACCGGAATTCATGCAAACCATTCATTGGAACATAAATAACCAACAATCAAACCAAGTAATCTTTCAGGAAGCAGCCAAATTACTCCGAAGCGGTGAATGCGTGGCTTTTCCAACTGAAACAGTGTACGGTCTTGGTGCAGACGCAACTAACCAAGCTGCTGTTCAAAAAATATATGAAGCGAAAGGCCGTCCGTCAGATAACCCATTAATTGTCCACATCGCCCGTCGTGAACAAATGGATCCATTTGTTGCAAGTTATCCAGTAAAAGCCATCCAGCTCATGGAAAAATTTTGGCCGGGTCCGCTAACGGTTATTCTTCCATTGAAAAAAGATAGTTTGGCAACTAATGTTTCTGCGGGTTTATCCACAGTTGGCGTCCGTATGCCGGAACACCCTGTTAGTCTAGCATTGATAGATGCAGCGAATATTCCTGTTGCGGCTCCAAGCGCGAATCGTTCAGGAAAACCAAGTCCGACGACGGCGAGTCATGTAATAGAAGATTTAGATGGAAAAATAGCCGGAATTATCGATGGCGGCGCAACTGGTGTAGGTTTAGAATCCACCGTTATTGATTGTTCTTTAGATATCCCAGTTATTCTGCGCCCAGGCGGTGTTACAAAAGAACAGATTGAACAAATAATTGGCCCTGTTGATATAGCGACAAACAACACGAAAGAAACGGAAAAACCAAAAGCACCTGGCATGAAATACACGCACTATGCCCCGAAAGCGCCAGTTTATCTAATAGAAGGATCTATCCAATTTTGGCAAAGTGAAATAAATAAAGCGGAAGCTGCGAATAAAAAACTCGGTATTTTGGCGACAAAAGAACTGATAAATCAACTAAACACGAGCGGTACCATCGAAATAACTGGCAGTATAAATGCATTGGACGAAATTGCTACAAGTCTTTACAAAGGTTTACGGGCTTTCGACCATGCTGATGTAGATGTGATTTTTGCGGAAGTGTATCCAGAAACGGAACTTGGAGCAGCGATTATGAACCGATTAGAAAAAGCTGCTGGCAACAGGAGGATTCGCGAATGAAGGTATTATTTGTTTGTACAGGAAATACGTGCCGAAGCCCTTTAGCTGAAAAAATCTTGCAGAACTTGCGTCCGGATTTAGATGTTCGTTCGGCTGGGACACGTGCTCTGGACGGGGATGCCATCTCTGAAAACTCACGTCAAATTCTCGCGCAGATGAATTTGCCAACAACGCACCAAGCTAAAAAAGTTAAAAAAGCAGATATAGATTGGGCAGACCAAATCTACGTAATGACTCAAAATCATCAAGCGGAACTAAAAAGCCTTTTTCCAAAAGCGAGCGATAAAATTCAACTAATTTCCGAAGATAAAACAGATATTCCAGATCCTTACGGTGGATCAATCGAGCAATACGAAATCACCTATTACGAACTAAAAAGTGCAATTTCCGAACGTTTTTTATAAGTGAAGCGCTTCACTATCGGAAATTGCGTTTTTTTATTCCAAAATGCTTGCTTTTCTACCCGATTTAAGTAATTATTAAAGATAATACATAACAGTTCACTTGAAAAATTTATCAGAAAAGGATGGGGTCCACAGATGGTCTATTTACAAAAGCAAGATAAGGAAGTTTTTGATGCAATTAAGTTAGAGCTTGGTAGACAACGCGCGAATATCGAATTAATCGCATCTGAGAATTTTGTTAGTGAGCAAGTAATGGAAGCTATGGGATCTGTATTAACGAATAAATATGCAGAAGGTTACCCAGGGAAACGCTATTACGGCGGATGTGAATTCGTGGATATTGTGGAAGATTTAGCACGCGACCGCGCGAAAAAATTATTTGGCGCTGAATATGCGAATGTCCAACCACACTCAGGTGCTCAAGCGAATATGGCAGTTTATCATACAGTGCTTGAACCAGGCGATACTGTTCTTGGTATGAACCTTTCACATGGTGGGCATTTAACACATGGTAGCCCAGTAAATTTCAGCGGTGTTTTATACAATTTTGTTGAATACGGCGTTCGTGAAGATACGAAAGAAATTGATTACGATATTGTTCGTGAAGCAGCTTTAAAACATAAACCAAAAATGATTGTAGCTGGCGCAAGTGCTTATCCACGTAAAATTGATTTTGCTAAATTCCGCGAAATTGCTGATGAAGTTGGCGCATACTTAATGGTAGATATGGCGCATATTGCTGGTCTTGTTGCTGCTGGCTTGCATCAAAATCCAGTTCCTTATGCTGATTTTACAACGACAACTACCCATAAAACGCTTCGTGGACCTCGCGGCGGAATGATTTTAGCCAAAGCAGAATGGGAACAAAAATTAAATAAATCGATTTTCCCAGGAATCCAAGGTGGACCGTTAATGCACGTAATCGCAGCGAAAGCAGTGGCGTTTGGTGAAGCGTTACAACCTGAATTCACGGCGTACTGTGAACAAATTATTCGTAACTCTAAAAAATTAGCAGAAACACTTCAAGCGAATGATGTTGCTGTTTTAACAGGTGGTTCGGATAATCATTTATTATTAATTGATTTAAAACCACTTGGCTTAACAGGAAAAGCAGCGGAGAAAGTATTAGATGAAGTTGGTATTACCGTGAATAAAAATACCATTCCATTCGAAACGGAAAGCCCATTTGTCACAAGTGGTATCCGTGTAGGTGTTGCTGCAGTGACCACTCGTGGATTTGATGAAGTTGCGATTGAAAAAGTTGGTGTACTTATTTCAGAAGTACTGCATAATTTAGAAAATGAAGAAGTTCTCGCAGATGTAAAAGCACGCGTGGCTACTTTAACAAATGAATATCCGCTTTATCCAAGTTTATAAAATAAGTGATCCGGTTTTTTCTATAAAATAGAGAAAACCGGTTTTTTTCATGTATAGCAAATTAATCCTTGCACTTGTGTCTTGTTCTGATACAATAAGAGAAGGAAATTTTCAATATCAAAGGAGCGAACTAATCGATGGCAAATGTACACGTAATTAATCACCCACTAGTCCAACACAAATTAACAATCATTCGAGATAAAAATACGGGAACAAAAGCATTCCGCGAACTTGTAGATGAAGTCGCTACATTAATGGCGTACGAAATTACACGTGATATGGAACTCGAAGACATCCAAGTAGAAACACCACTACAAACAACAACTGCGAAAACACTTACTGGTAAAAAATTAGGGATTGTTCCTATTTTAAGAGCTGGTCTTGGTATGCAAGATGGTATTTTAAAACTTATTCCTGCAGCAAAAGTAGGGCATGTAGGTCTTTATCGTGACCATGATACACTAGAACCAGTCGAATATTTTGTAAAACTACCTTCTGACGTAGAAGAACGTCTTTTCATCGTTGTAGATCCAATGCTTGCAACTGGCGGATCCGCAATTATGGCTATCGATTGCTTGAAAAAACGCGGCGCTCGCAACATGAAATTCATGTGTCTAGTAGCAGCTCCTGAAGGCGTTAAAGCCCTTCAAGACGCACATCCAGACGTAGAAATCTACGTAGCTGGTTTAGACGAGAAGTTAGACGAAAATGGTTATATCCGTCCAGGCTTAGGAGATGCTGGCGATAGATTATTCGGAACTAAATAATTAACAATCTCCTCGGTTTAGTGAGATAAGGAATTATAAACAGTGTTGCTTTTTGGCAGACTGGGAAATTTTTTGTCGAACTATTTCTGAGGAGTTTTTTTATAAGGAGGTTCGCAATTGGCTAAAATCAAAGTAATGAGTATCTTTGGGACAAGACCAGAAGCAATAAAAATGGCACCACTCGTTTTGGCACTAGAAAAAGAACCAGAAACATTTGAGTCAACGGTAGTGATTACAGCTCAACACCGTGAAATGCTAGATCAAGTCTTAGAGATTTTTGATATTAAACCAGATATTGACTTAGATATTATGAAAAAAGGCCAAACTTTAGCTGAAATAACTTCGCGTGTAATGAATGGAATTAATGAAGTTATTGCAGCCGAAAATCCGGATATCGTTCTAGTTCACGGCGATACAACAACAAGTTTTGCAGCAGGACTAGCTACCTTTTATCAACAAAAAATGCTCGGACATGTCGAAGCTGGACTTAGAACATGGAATAAATATTCGCCGTTTCCAGAAGAAATGAATCGCCAGTTAACTGGTGTAATGGCGGATATGCACTTTTCTCCAACTAAACAAGCGAAAGAAAATCTGCTTGCGGAAGGAAAAGATCCGGGTACTATTTTTGTGACTGGAAATACGGCGATTGATGCCCTTAGAACAACTGTGCAAAAAGATTACCACCATCCAATCTTGGAAAATCTTGGCGACAATCGTTTAATACTTATGACGGCTCACCGCAGGGAAAATTTAGGCGAACCGATGCAAGGGATGTTTGAGGCGGTTCGAGAAATCGTGGAAAGTCGTGAGGATGTTGAACTCGTTTATCCGATGCATTTGAATCCAGCCGTTAGAGAAAAAGCGACGAAAATCTTAGGTGGACATGAACGCATTCATTTAATCGAGCCACTCGACGCAATTGATTTTCATAATTTCTTGCGCAAGTCTTATCTTGTTTTTACCGATTCAGGCGGCGTACAAGAAGAAGCTCCAGGCATGGGCGTGCCAGTTTTAGTTTTACGTGATACGACGGAGCGTCCAGAAGGAATCGAAGCCGGGACGTTGAAACTAATTGGAACAAATAAAGAGAATCTAATTAAAGAAGCACTGAATTTGCTGGATAATAAAGAAAATCATGATAAAATGGCACACGCGGTAAATCCATATGGCGACGGATTCGCAGCTAATCGAATTTTAGCAGCAATCAAGAGTCACTTTGAAGAAACTGGTCGACCAGAAGATTTTATCGTGTAAAACACAGTGGAAAACTAGGCGTTGAAGTCTAGTTTTCCTCTTTTTTCAGAATGAAAGCGCCTTATTGTTACAGATATGTTACACGCTCGATTTTCACTAGTTCTTTTATGTTACATGTGATAAGATGGTCAATGTTATTAATATAAGAGCCCAAAAAATAGCTTGTTTTTAGCATAGGGATAGAAGACTGCGCTCAGTATTCACTACAATCCCGCCGACGCTAGGTTTGCGTTGACTGAATTGGAATTTATACGGGCACTCTATATCAAAATGCAACTCATGATAAATGAGTCCGGCTGTTTTTTCCGTTCTTTTTCTTGGGAAAAGAACTTTCGGTCGCGAAATTTGCGAATAATCGTATCGAATTCTTTTACCAATAGTGGTAGAAGTTTTTTTATTTGTGCGAAAGAGAGTTTTTATCGCCTTTTTTGTGAAACATCACACGAACAGGAGATAGGTTTTCTCAACGATTACGGAGGTGTTGGTTGCTGTTAAATGGACAAAAATAATTCTGGCGTGGCAATCTAAGAAACAGATAGATTTTGAAATCAAAAAAATCTCAAAAATAATAGGCTATTCTTTTATGGATGGGTCCGATTGTGGTACTATTAGTAATAGATGTACTTACAATTTGTGAAAGTGTATTGACTTTTCTCTTTTGGCTGTTGTATGCTAAGAACTGACACGCTGATAAGGCTTTCATGTGTGTTTGGGATTGGGATGAATTGGGGAAAATGTGCTTGTTTTCACAAACCAAACTTACTCCCTGAGATTTCAAAATGGTCATCTGGAAAGAAAAATCTTTTGAAAAAGAAAGGATTGCGCCCCGAATGTTAGAATCGCTAATTGGCATGTATCATCGTCATCAAAAGTATATGGTTCTTTTTATTGCTGTTTGTCTTTGTGGATGGTTTTTAACCCCATATATACATATTTTCTTGGGACTTAAGTTGGGTTTAATCGTCGGCTGGTTTAACTACTGGCTATTAATGAGGCGTACACAATCAATGACTAGAGCTTTGGCTGAAAATCGTTCTTTTTATGGTATGGGAATGCCATTTAGAATGGGGAGCGTGTTATTTGCTACTATTATAGCGACGCAACTGCCGGAATTTTTTCATGTTTATAGCATGGTAATCGGACTTGGGCTTGCATATGCAATTATTTTTCTAGATTTTTTTGTGTATTCCATGTACCGCAGAAAAAAGTTTTTAAAAAGAGAGGGGTGAACCTAATTGGAAGAGGAATTTCCAACGATAAGCCTATTAGGGATCGACTTTAATCTATCTAATATCTTGATGATTACTGTGACTTGTGTCATCGTTCTTCTAATAGCCATTATCTGTACCAGAAATCTGCAACGCCGACCTACCGGAAAGCAGAACTTCATTGAATGGGTTATGGATTTTGTCAGAGGTATTATTAATAGTAATATGGATTGGAAAACCGGTGGGAGATTCCATGTACTTGGTATTACGCTACTAATGTTTATTTTCGTAGCTAATATGCTAGGACTGCCATTTCAAATCGCGATTAACGATGAAGTATGGTGGCGTTCACCTACAGCGGATCCAATTGTCACATTAACACTTGCGATAATGGTTCTTGGCTTAACGCATTACTATGGTATTAAAATGCGTGGTTTCAAGCACTATTTTGTTGGTACTTACTTTAGTCCAATGAAATTTTTATTCCCACTTAAATTAGTAGAAGAATTTGCTAATACTTTAACGCTTGGTTTACGTCTTTACGGTAATATTTTCGCCGGCGAAGTTTTGTTAACCATCATTGCAACACAACTTGCTCATATGAACATATTTGTAGGTGTGCTAGCAATAATTCCTGCGTTACTATGGCAAGGATTCTCAATTTTCATTGGGGCAATTCAAGCGTACATTTTCACTATGCTGACCATGGTTTATATGTCGCATAAGGTAAGTGACGAACATTAAACTAACTTTCAAATAAGTCATTTATAAAAGTAATAAAAAATAATATTTAGAAAAATTAGGAGGATAATTATATGTCTTTAGGTGTTATTGCAGCTGCTATCGCTGTTGGATTAGGTGCATTAGGTGCGGGTATTGGTAACGGTCTTATCGTATCAAAAACTGTCGAGGGTGTTGCGCGTCAACCAGAAGCGCGTTCTATGCTACAAACAATCATGTTCATTGGTATCGGTCTTGTTGAGGCCCTTCCTATCATCGCTGTAGTTATTGCGTTCATGGTTCTTAATAAATAATTTGAAGGAAGTTGAGGAAATAAAACCTCATCTCTTTCGTTTTGAACGAATAATTCAAGCGAATGTATAGAAAGGAGTGAAACTGGCGTGTTACAACCACATTTAGTAATTGGTTCCGCATTTACGTTTGGTGATGCATTCTTCACACTTTTTGCTTTCGCGATTTTGCTAGTTTTAATCCGAATTTATGCTTGGAAACCTCTTATGGGAGTTATGAAAGAGCGTGAAGAGCATATTGGTTCTGAAATTGATGCGGCGGAAGAAAGCCGTGCTCAAGCAGAACAATTACTTGCTGAACAAAAAAGTGTTTTACAACAAGCTCGTGTGGAATCTCAAACAATGATTGAGAATGCAAAACAGCTTGGTGAAAAAGAACGCGAAGAAATTGTCAAAACTGCTAGACGTGAATCAGAACGTATAAAAGAAGAAGCAAAATCCGATATTGCACGTGAAAAAGAAGATGCTATTTCTGCTCTTCGCGAACAAGTCGGTTCCTTATCTGTTCTTATTGCATCGAAAGTCATCGAAAAAAATCTGGATGAAAAAGAACAATCTAACCTTATCCAAGATTATATCGAAAGGCTAGGGGATGACAAATGAGTAAAGATTTGGAAGTTGCAGGTCGCTATGCCAATGCGCTTTTTCAAGTAGCCCAAGATAAAGATTTAGTCGACGTTTTTTCAGAAGAACTAACTGAATTAAAAGCGGCCTTAAAAGCTAATGAAGATTTTGTAAAACTACTTGAAAATCCTACTTTCACGACCGAGCAAAAGAAAAATCTTGCCAGCGCTGTTTTTGAAAAAATCAATCCGACATTAAGAGATTTTATTTATCTTTTAATTGACCGTAGCAGAGAAGATTATCTTTCTGTTATTGCGGACGTTTACCAAAAACGCGTAAACGACTTGAATGGAGTTGCGGATGCAGATGTTTATTCTGTTGTTCCACTTTCCGAACAAGAACTTACGGCGCTCTCGAGAGTATTTGCTACGAAAATGAACAAAACAAAGTTAAACATTCAAAATCACATTGATAAATCCCTTCTTGGTGGAGTCAAAGTGGTTATTGGAACCCGTATATATGATGACAGTCTAAAAACGAAATTAAAGGACATGGAACGGCAAATTAAAGCCTAGTTTCCGTTTAACGAGGGGTGAAATCAATGAGCATTAAGGCTGAAGAGATCAGCTCAATCATAAAACAGCAGATTGAAAATTATCAATCTGAACTAAAAGTGAGTGATGTTGGTACGGTTACCTACATTGGTGACGGTATTGCGCGTGCTCATGGACTCGATAATGCAATGGCTGGTGAATTGTTAGAGTTCTCAAATGGTGTAATGGGTATGGCCCAAAACTTAGAAACAAATGATGTTGGTATCATTATTCTAGGTCCTTACACTGAAATCCGTGAAGGCGATGAAGTTCGTCGTACCGGTAAAATCATGGAAGTTCCTGTTGGCGAAGCGCTTATTGGGCGTGTAGTTAACTCATTAGGTCAACCAGTTGATGGTTTAGGACCTATTGAAACAACTGGAACTCGTCCGATTGAAGCAGTAGCACCTGGTGTTATGCAACGTCAATCAGTAAATGAACCATTACAAACAGGTATTAAAGCGATTGATGCACTTGTTCCAATTGGTCGTGGTCAACGTGAGTTAATCATCGGTGACCGCCAAACTGGTAAAACATCTGTAGCAATTGATACTATTCTAAACCAAGCTGACCAAGACATGATTTGTATTTATGTTGCTATCGGTCAAAAAGAATCTACTGTACGTAATGCCGTAGAAACATTACGTCATCACGGCGCATTAGATTACACAATCGTCGTAACTGCAGCAGCATCTCAACCAGCGCCACTTCTATACTTGGCTCCTTATGCTGGTGTTGCAATGGCAGAAGAATTCATGTACAACGGCAAACACGTTTTAGTCGTATATGATGATTTATCCAAACAAGCAGCCGCTTATCGTGAGCTGTCTCTATTACTTCGTCGTCCTCCAGGCCGTGAAGCATATCCAGGGGATGTTTTCTACTTGCACTCCCGTTTACTTGAACGTGCTGCAAAATTAAATGATAGCTTAGGTGGCGGATCCATTACGGCTCTTCCATTCGTAGAAACACAAGCCGGAGATATCTCTGCTTATATTCCTACAAACGTTATCTCGATTACAGACGGACAAATCTTCTTGCAATCTGATTTATTCTTCTCCGGAGTACGTCCAGCGATCAATGCCGGTCTTTCTGTATCTCGTGTAGGTGGATCAGCGCAAATTAAAGCAATGAAAACTGTTGCCGGAACACTTCGTCTAGACCTTGCCGCTTACCGTGAGCTAGAATCCTTCTCACAATTCGGCTCTGACCTAGATGCAGCTACTCGTGCGAAACTAGAACGTGGTAAACGTACAGTAGAAGTTCTAAAACAAGATTTGCACAAACCTTTGAAAGTTGAAAAACAAGTATTGATTCTTTATGCACTTGTTCATAAATATCTGGATGATGTACCAGTTCATGATGTACTGCGTTTTGAGTCCGAAATGAATACATGGTTTGATCATAATCACCCAGAGCTTTTGGAAGAAATTCGTACAACGAAAAAACTTCCTGACGAAGCGAAACTTGAAGCAGCATTGAAAGAATTTAAAAATACATTTGTTCCTTCTGAAGAAAAATAATTTAGACTCGGAATAAATTCAAAGGTGGTGAAAATCTTTGGCATCTTTAATCGATATTAAACAACGAATAACTTCTACACGTAAAACAAGTCAAATTACAAAAGCAATGCAAATGGTTTCAGCAGCAAAACTAGGTCGTGCAGAATCAAACGCTCGTTCATATGAGCCTTACGTTTCTAAAATTAAAGACGTAGTAACACATGTTGCTAGCACTGGTAACAGTAGTGATCATCCAATGCTTGTATCTAGACCTGTTCACCGTACTGGTTATATCGTACTTACTTCTGATACTGGACTTGCAGGTTCTTACAATAGTTCTGTAATCAAAGAAGTATTTCAAGAAATTAATAAAAAGCATACGTCAAGTGATGAATATGCAATAATCACTGTAGGTAGATCTGCTCGAGACTTCTTCAAAGCGCGCCAAATGAACGTGGTTTTAGAAGTACAAGGCATTACAGATCACCCGATATTTGCGGAAATTAAAGATATTGCTAGTAACACAGTTCAAATGTTTGAAGATGGTGTTTATGACGAGGTTTTCATTTATTATAATCACCATATTAATTCTATTTCTAGCGAACTGAGAAAAGAGCAACTACTACCACTGACAGAATTTCACGAAAAAGGTAAGGAAACAGATGTAGATTTAACTACATACGAATTCGAGCCTTCCGAACAAGAAATTCTGGAAGTATTATTGCCGCAATATGTGGAAAGCCTAATTTTCGGAGCACTTCTGGATGCCAAAGCCGCTGAACATGCTGCTCGTATGACTGCCATGAGAAGCGCGACAGACAATGCATCCGATTTAATCAGTGACTTATCACTACAATATAACCGTGCTCGCCAAGCTGCGATCACGCAAGAAATTACCGAAATCGTCGGAGGAGCAGCCGCACTAGAATAGAAGTCGGCGTTTCTTGTAACGTCCCGATAAATGGGAAGGTAAGTGAGGAGGAATAATTGCATGTCTAAAGGACAAGTAATCCAAGTTATGGGTCCAGTTGTAGACGTTAAATTTGAAGGTGGAAACTTACCTGAAATCTACAATGCCCTAGTTATTGAATATAAATCTGATGCAGAAGAAGCACCAACTAGCCAACTTACTTTAGAAGTAGCCATCCAATTAGGTGATGACGTTGTTCGTACAATCGCAATGGCATCAACAGATGGTGTTCAAAGAGGTATGGAAGTTATTGATACTGGGAGCCCAATTACAGTTCCTGTAGGTACAGTAACTCTTGGTCGTGTATTTAATGTATTAGGAAACACCATCGATTTGGACGAACCACTTCCAAGCGATATTAAACGTAACAAAATTCACCGCGAAGCTCCAACTTTCGATCAATTAGCAACAACAACAGAAATTCTTGAAACAGGAATTAAAGTAGTTGACTTGTTAGCGCCATACCTAAAAGGTGGTAAAATCGGACTGTTCGGTGGTGCGGGTGTAGGTAAAACCGTTCTAATTCAAGAGCTTATCCATAATATCGCACAAGAACACGGTGGTATTTCAGTGTTCGCGGGCGTTGGAGAACGTACTCGTGAAGGGAACGACCTTTACTTTGAAATGAAAGATTCTGGTGTTATTGAAAAAACAGCGATGGTATTCGGTCAAATGAACGAGCCACCAGGTGCGCGTATGCGTGTTGCCTTAACTGGTTTAACAATTGCTGAATATTTCCGTGATGAAGAACATCAAGATGTACTTTTATTCATTGATAATATTTTCCGTTTCACACAAGCTGGTTCAGAGGTTTCGGCTTTACTAGGTCGTATGCCATCTGCGGTAGGTTACCAACCAACCCTAGCTACTGAAATGGGTCAATTACAAGAACGTATTACATCTACTAACGTTGGATCTGTTACTTCTATCCAAGCGATTTATGTACCAGCCGATGACTATACTGACCCGGCTCCGGCTACAACTTTCGCCCATCTAGATGCAACAACTAACTTGGAACGTAAATTAACGGAACAAGGTATTTATCCAGCGGTAGATCCACTTGCTTCTACATCTCGTGCGCTTTCTCCTGATATCGTTGGAGAAGAACACTATGCAGTAGCAACGGAAGTACAGCGTTTATTACAAAGATATAAAGAATTACAAGATATCATCGCAATCTTAGGTATGGATGAGTTATCTGACGAAGATAAACAATCCGTTTCCCGTGCGCGTCGTGTACAATTCTTCTTATCACAAAATTTCCACGTTGCAGAACAATTTACAGGTCAAAAAGGTTCTTATGTTCCTGTTAAAGAAACAGTTAAAGGATTCAAAGACCTATTAGCCGGAAAATACGACCATATTCCTGAAGATGCATTCCGTTCAGTTGGACGCATTGAGGATGTTCTTGAAAAAGCAAAAGACATGGGCGTTGAAGTCTGATAAAAACAGGAGGAAATACGTATGGGTTCATTAAATGTTAGTATTGTTACTCCAGACGGCCCTGTTTATGAAGGCGTTGCTCAAATGGTTATTGCTAGAACAAAAGCAGGTGAACTCGGTATTTTACCTGGCCATGTTCCACTAGTTGCTCCACTTAAAATCGACATCGTTCGTTTAAAAGTTGAGTCTGGTGAGGAATGGGTCGCTGTCAATGGTGGCTTTATGGAAGTAAACGGTGAAGAAGTTAATATTCTCGCGGATACTGCTGAACGTGAACAAGATATTGATATTGATCGCGCTGAAAAAGCAAAACAACGTGCAGAAGAAGAACTTAGCCGAGCAAAAGAACAAAAAGTGGACGAAGTAATGGCTCAGCTGGCACTACAAAGAGCCATCAACAGAATTCATGCAAAAGAACACAATTAATAATCATATTACTTCCTGGCCACAGTGCCGGGAAGTTTTTTTATATGCATAAGTGTATTAACTGTTTTTTTCTAGAGGTATTTGTTAAAATGAGTAGTAGCGAAATATGAGGAGAGAACGCATGTATAATATTATTATGGAATCACCATATGTCATCATCATTTCACATTTACTATTTATTGTAATTACTTTTTGGGCACTCCAAGCTATTAATTATGAAAAATTCATCAAGAAGAATCATGTAACACAAGCTAGATTATTATTTGTGATTATTTCGATTGTATTAGGTTATACATTAAGCAATTTTTTCTTGGATTATTTGGCAGCTTCCAAACAGTTAATTAACTTTTTTAGTTAGAAAAAGGTACTATAGTAGTCAAAAATTAATAGAAGCTTATAACAACTTTAATATTACGTTAAAATCAGTTGATATTTTAGGGTGATAAGTGGTAGAATTACTTAGATATGTTTTAAATTCAAATTTTGATTAATAAAATTCGATAAATGATTTAGTTATTAGTAACGCGGAGGGGTTCTTTTTGGAAAAAATTATTGTACGCGGTGGAAAACAGTTAAATGGTTCTGTGAAAATGGAAGGTGCCAAGAATGCTGTATTACCGGTAATAGCTGCTACATTACTTGCGAGTAAAGGTACTAGCGTATTAAAAAATGTCCCAAACTTGTCTGATGTATTCACAATCAATGAGGTTCTTAAATATCTAAATGCAGATGTTTCTTTTGTAAATGATGAAGTAACAGTCAATGCAACAGGAGAAATCACTTCTGATGCACCTTTTGAGTACGTTCGTAAAATGCGTGCTTCCATTGTTGTAATGGGACCACTTTTGGCACGTACTGGTTCAGCACGTGTAGCTTTACCTGGTGGATGTGCAATTGGCTCAAGACCAGTTGACTTACATTTAAAAGGTTTTGAAGCAATGGGCGCAATCGTGAAAATTGAAAATGGCTATATTGAAGCAACTGCTGAAAAATTAGTTGGTGCTAAAGTATACTTAGATTTCCCAAGTGTTGGAGCGACACAAAATATTATGATGGCTGCTACTCTAGCAGAAGGTACTACAGTAATAGAAAACGTGGCTCGTGAACCTGAAATTGTCGACTTAGCAAACTTCCTTAACCAAATGGGTGCTAGAGTTATCGGTGCAGGAACAGAAGTAATTAGAATTGAAGGAGTTAAAGAATTAACTGCAACTGAACATTCTATTATTCCAGACCGTATTGAAGCAGGAACATTTATGATTGCTGCTGCGATTACTGGTGGAAATGTTTTAATTGAAGATGCAGTTCCCGAGCATATTAGTTCGTTAATTGCTAAACTTGAAGAAATGGGCGTTCAAATCATTGAAGAAGAGAATGGGATTCGTGTAATTGGTCCTGATAAATTAAAAGCTGTGGATGTTAAAACGATGCCACACCCAGGTTTTCCAACAGATATGCAATCGCAAATGATGGTTATTCAAATGCTGAGTGAAGGAACAAGCATCATGACTGAAACTGTTTTTGAGAATCGTTTTATGCATGTAGAAGAAATGCGTAGAATGAACGCTGATATGAAAATTGAAGGACATTCTGTTATTATTTCTGGCCCAGCTAAATTACAAGGAGCAGAAGTTGCTGCGACAGATTTACGTGCAGCAGCAGCGCTTATTCTTGCTGGTTTAGTTGCAGATGGCTATACACAAGTAACTGAGTTAAAATACCTTGATCGTGGCTATAATAATTTCCACGGCAAACTACAAGCGCTTGGTGCTGATGTGGAACGTGTAGATGATTCCAAAATCGATGTAACAAACTTAGCGTCTTTATTCTAAATTTAAATGTTAAAAACCGTATCTTCTTGATGCGGTTTTTTTATTTGTCATGAAAAATTCCGCATTGCTATAAAATATACATTTCAGCCGCACATAAATTATGCTATAATTCAGAATGAGATGTAAAATTAGGTGTACACCACGAAAGGAGTTAAAATGTAAATGGCAAAAGATGTTGGTATCGATTTAGGTACAGCCAATGTATTAATTCATGTTAAAGGAAGAGGAATCGTCGTTAATGAACCTGCAGTTGTCGCTATTAACAATAAAACTGGACAAGTTTTAGCCGTTGGGACTGAAGCAAGAGATATGGTTGGTAGAACTCCAGGAGACATTACGGCAATTAAACCTATGAAAGATGGGGTTATTGCTGACTTTGATATTGTGCAAGAAATGTTGCGTTTCTTCATACAAAAGTTAAATTTAAAAACTTTTTTTTCACGGCCACGTATTTTAATTTGTTGTCCAACAAATATAACTTCTGTCGAACAAAAAGCAATTCGCGAAGTTGCTGAAAAAAGTGGTGGAAAACAAGTGTTCTTAGAAGAAGAACCTAAAGTTGCTGCTATTGGAGCGGGTATGGAGATTTTTGAGCCTTCCGGTAATATGATTATTGATATTGGTGGAGGTACTGCGGATGTTGCTGTATTGTCTATGGGTGATATTGTAACTAGTCAATCAGTAAAAGTCGCTGGAAACAAATGGGACGCAGATATTTTAAATTATGTTAAACGTAAATATAACTTACTTATTGGTGAAAGAACGGCTGAAAATATTAAAGTAACAATCGGTACTGCATGTCAAGGAGCGAAAGAAGAGAAAATGGAAATTCGTGGTAGAGATTTAGTGAGTGGCTTACCGAAAACAATTTCTATTACAAGTTCTGAAGTGGAGGAAGCGATTCACGATTCATTACACCTAATGGTCCTAGCTGCTAAACAAGTGTTGGAACAAACACCTCCAGAGCTTTCAGCGGATATTATTGATAGAGGAATCATCATGACTGGTGGTGGATCTTTATTACATGGTTTAGATGAATTAATGTCCGAACAGCTAAAGGTCCCAGTTTTAATTACTGAGAATCCTTTAGATGTAGTGGCACTTGGTACCGGCATTTTACTTGACTCACTTACAAATAAAAAGCGTAATAGATTCTAAATGTGAATTTTGGGGGATGTATATGTTAGATATTAAGAAAATCAAAGAGATTTTGCCTCATCGTTATCCATTTTTGTTAGTAGATAGAGTTATTTCTGTTGAAGAAGGCAAAAAAGTTACCGCTATTAAGAATGTAACAGCAAATGAAGAATTTTTTAACGGGCACTTTCCTGAGTATCCTGTAATGCCAGGAGTTTTAATAGTGGAAGCTCTAGCGCAAACTAGTGGAATTGCAATGATGCAGAGTGAAGCAAATAAAGGTAAAATTGGTTTATTTGCTGGAATTGATGGTTGCCGATTTAAACGTCAAGTTGTTCCGGGGGACCAACTCTTGCTTGAGGCTGAAATAACTCGGATGAGGGGCGCGATTGCAAAAGCAAAAGTCAAAGCAACTGTAGAAGGCGATTTGGTTTGTGAAGCTGAAATTATGTTTGCCTTATCAGACCTACCTAAATAAAAAGATTAGCACTGAGGTCCAAATGGGTTTTAGTGCTTTTTTCATGTTCTCAGAATAACATTGGTTAAAAATTTTTTCAAAGTACTAAAATGATGCTTTGGATGTCATTAACTACATAAAATGATGTTTTTCTTTTAGAGGAAATAATCTTTTGGAAGGTTTCTACCTAGTGAAAATACAGTTTTAGCTATTTTACAATAAACTTTTTATCTAATACAATCGCTTTACATCAAAAGAAAGAGGCGATTATATGATTAATCAAGTAACTTTAGTAGGCAGATTAACTAAGGAACCAGAATTGAAATGGACCGCGGAAGACAGGGCTGTTTTGAATTTAACCTTGGCTTTAAATCGGTTTGGTAAAAATAAAAGAGTTGATAATGATGCTGACTTTATTCAATGTGTTATTTGGGGTAAAAGAGCAGAGGCCACTGCAGAGTTCTGTGCTAAAGGACAATTAGTAGGAGTAGTTGGCGAACTACAATCTCGGAATTATTTAAATAAAGAAGAACAGAAAATTTATATTACGGAAGTTTTAGTTCATCAGATTCGGTATTTATCAAGTCGAAATAAAGATGAAAGAGTAGTTAATATACCTCAAGAAGAGGATGAATGATGTAATACTTTGTTATAAAGAGCCATATTTCATAATGAATTTTAAAAATCCCACCCCAAAAAACAACAAAATCAATAAATTATCAGCTCAATTTGTAATGGAAAAATTTTCCAATTTTAGTTACTTCGCACATTTAATTCATTAAGTGAACAATCAGGAAACCTTTTATTAATTGACTAAATCCCCACGGCGAGTTAGGCTAGATTGATTTTCACAGAAAATACAACCAGTAGCAATAGAAATCAGACAATAAAGGCAATTTACAAATATTGCAGGAAAACGGATACTATTTGAAAGTGTGTCATACATGCTTAATTTTTCAGTAACCAAGCTGATAGTTTCGTATGGTACGATTATCCTCGAAAGTTATCAAGGAGGGAAAATAATTACATGAAGAAGACAGTAGTAGCCATTGCGGCTGGTTTAATTATTGCAGGATCTGGTTCAACTCAAGCTTTTGCAGCTGAGTATAAAGTGCAAGATGGTGATTCACTATGGAAAATATCAAATGAAAATAATGTCTCTATAAAACAATTGAAAGAAGATAACAATTTGAGTTCTGACATTATTTTTCCGAACCAAACATTGCAAGTAAATAGTAGTGAGAAAAAATCCACTACTAATAACAATTCTGAATACACAGTTGTTGCAGGAGATACACTTGGACATATCGCTGTTGATAAAGGTGTAACAGTTAATCAACTTAAATCGTGGAATAATCTTTCTTCAGATTTAATATTAGTAGGTCAAAAATTATCTATTGGTAATAAAGCTTCAGCAAGTGAAAGTAATGCTTCAGAAAACAATTCAACAGCAAATAATTCAGCCAATAATAAAGTAACAGAACAACCGAAAGAAGAAAAGGCGGCTCCAACAACTCAAAAATCAACTTCTTCTAATGAAGCATCTTCAAACAGTTCTTCAGCACAAGGTAATGTTTCAAAAGAGTTAACGGTAACTGCGACAGCATATAGTAAAGCTGAACCTGGCATGGGCCACATGACAGCGACAGGGATTGATTTAAATGATAATTCAAGAGTAATTGCAGTTGATCCATCTGTTATTCCTTTAGGTTCAAAAGTTTATGTTGAAGGATACGGACAAGCAATTGCAGCTGATACTGGTGGTGCAATTAAAGGTAATAAAATTGATGTACATTTAAACTCAGTACAAGAAGCTAACAACTGGGGCGTAAAACAAGTTAAAGTACAAATTTTAGATTAATTCATTCCATATAGAAAGACTGTGAATGGCGTAATGCTATTTGCAGTCTTTTTTATAGATTAAAAATAGGAAGCATCCTTGTTTTATGATAAACTTATACATAATAAAGTTTTTTAGGAGATACATATGAAAAAGAAGGAAATTTCAATTTTAAATATACCTTTCTATAATACGACGCAAGCAGGATTTGTGGAGGAGCTATACATGGCCGCGAAGAACGGGGAGCGTCGGTTTGTTGTAACGGCTAATCCAGAAATTGTTATGCATGCTCGTACTGATAAGGAGTTCGAAGCAATATTAGGGCAAGCTGATTATATTGTACCCGATGGTATTGGGATTATAATGGCTTCAGAAAAACTTGGAGAGCCTTTAAAAGAACGGGTTACTGGTTATGACACGATGGTTGGTCTATTAAATAAGCCACTAAGTTGTTATTTTTTAGGAGCAAAACCGGAAATTAGTGAGGTTGTAGAGGCCAAAGTGCGGGAAAAATTTCCACAGGCAGTTGTTTGTGGTGTTCATCATGGTTACTTTGATGTATTAGAAAGTGAAGCAATTGCTAAGGAAATACTCGTAGCACAACCAGATGTGATTTTTGTCGCTCTAGGTTCACCTGCTCAAGAAAAATGGATTTTGTCTCAGATTGCTAATTTTACTAAAGGCATTTTTATTGGTGTAGGTGGAAGTTTTGATGTCTTAACAGATAGTGTAAAGCGCGCGCCAAAAATATGGATAAAATTAAGGTTAGAATGGGTATACAGGCTCCTTTCTAATCCTTCAAGATGGAGACGTTTTTTTGCAATACCTCAATTTATGCTTGTTATTAGAAAAGAGCGCAAGCGTTTGAAAAAGGGTGAGTAAATGTATTTTCAAGAAGCGAGACTAATTCATGCAGAACTTCCTCTTATTGCACCATTTAAAACAAGTTATGGTGAGCTAAACAGTAAAGATTTTTATATTATTGAGTTAGTGAATGAGGAGGGTATACGTGGTTATGGAGAGTTGGAAGCTTTTCCGTTACCTGACTATACAGAAGAGACTTTGGGCACTGCTATTTCTATTATTAAACAGCATTTGTTGCCAATCCTTGCGCAGAAAGAAATACGAACTCCTGAAGAGGTTAACCAGATGTTTAGCTGGATTCAAGGAAATGAAATGGCGAAAGCGGCTGTGGAGCTTGCTGTTTGGGATGCTTTTGCAAAAAATGAGAAGCTCTCATTAGCTAAAATGATTGGCGCAAAGAAGGACTCGATTGCGGTTGGCGTGAGCATTGGTGTGCAGCATAGTGCGGAAGCGTTAGTCCAGTTAGTTAGTCAATATATGGATGAAGGCTACGAAAGAGTGAAGTTGAAAATCGCACCTAAGAAAGATATTCAATTTGTTAAAGCTGTTCGAGAAAAATTTCCTAATCTAAGCTTGATGGCTGATGCGAATTCAGCGTATAATAGAGAAGATTTCTTGTTGTTAAAAGAATTAGATCACTTTAATTTAGAAATGATTGAGCAACCATTTGGAACTAAGGATTTTGTGGAGCATGCTTGGTTGCAAAAAAAATTAAAAACGCGTATTTGTTTGGACGAGAATATTAGGTCATTAGATGATTTGAAACAGGCTCATATGTTAGGAAGTTGTCAGGCAGTTAATTTAAAATTAGCGCGCGTTGGTGGTATGTCTGAGGCTCTTAAGATAGCGAGGTATTGTAGCGATAATAATTTGCTTGTCTGGTGTGGCGGCATGCTTGAAGCTGGTATAGGTAGGGCTCACAATATTGCACTTGCTGCTAGAGCGGAATTTACTTTCCCAGGAGATATTTCTGCATCAAATCGTTATTTTAATGAAGATATTGTTTCGCCAGCATTTGTATTAAATCAAGGAAAACTCACTGTGCCAACTGGTCAAGGGGTTGGAGTTGCTTTAGATTTAGATGTGCTACAAAAATATACTAAATCAACAGAAAGAATTTTGCTAAATAAAGGATGGAGCTGAAAAAATATTGCTAATATGGAGTATATTGATTAGCTTTGCAGTTGGTATCATTATGGTGCCGATAATTAGGAAGTTTGCTTTCCGAATTAATGCGGTTGATACACCGCGTGAAAGACACAAACATACAAAAACTACAGCCACTTTAGGTGGATTAGCTATTTTTATAAGTTTTTCGGTAGGGATGATCTTAGCCCCAATAGATAAATCAGGTTTCTTGCCAATTTATTTCGGAGCATTAATTATTATTGCGACAGGCTTTATAGATGATATATTTGATTTATCACCAAAATGGAAAATGTTAGGACAGATTTTAGCTGCTCTTTGCGTAACTGTCTGGGGAGACATTACTATTAACTTTATTAACGTCCCATTCTACGGACAAGTAGATTTTGGGTATTTTGCGATTCCATTATCGATTATTTGGATTGTTGCAATTGTGAATGCGTTAAACTTAATTGATGGATTAGATGGTCTCGCTGGTGGTATTTCTATTATTGCTTTAATGACCATTGCAGGTATGGCTTTGCTTTTGAAAGATGTTTTTGTTGCGCCGGTTGCGTTAATTCTTGTAGCAGCAGTTGCGGCTTTCTTGATTTATAATTTCCCGCCTGCTAGTATTTTTATGGGAGACACTGGAGCGTTATTCCTTGGTTATATGATTGCTGTTTTATCACTTATGGGTTTTAAAAACGTTACTTTCATCTCATTGTTAGTACCACTTATTATTTTAGGTGTACCTTTGTCAGATACTTTTTTTGCTATTGTAAGAAGACTAAAAGAGCGGATACCGATATCTTCAGCGGATAGATCTCATATTCACCATAGGCTGATGGCGCTAGGATTTACAGAGAAACAGACGGTGTTACTAATCTATTGTATGGCATTACTATTCTCCATGACGGGCTTCGTATTTTCGTTTTCCACTACTTGGGGAGCAATGTTATTACTGTTATTATTAATTTTTAGTATTGAGATTATTGTTGAATTTATTGGGTTAATTGGTGAGGATTACCGACCAATCTTAAATTTACTTCAAAAAATACATCGAAAACGAAAATAAAAAGACCAACAACTATTTATTAGTTGTTGGTCTTTTTTTAATTAGAAGTGCTAGTTGTGTTAGAACTTTCGTCTGAATACGGTGCTGCACCAGGGAATGGTTGTTTAATTCCAAGTTCATCAGCAAATTCATTCGAAATACTTTGCACAGAGCTTTCATCAAGTTTGTAGTAATAAATACCGTCCATTGGGTTGCTATCCCCTTTTAAGTTAAGGGATTTAATATCAATTTTATTTGTCATTCCATATTTTGCGATAGAAAGCATTTGATTGAAAGTTAAGTTGGTTTTCATGTTATCTCCAACAACTTCAATGATATCGGAATATTTGCTTACAGAAGAAATGGATGTTGCTTCGCTTACAATAGATTTAATGATTAGTTGTTGACGTTTGCCACGTTCGATATCACTATCGATGTGTCGTGTACGAGCTAGTGCTAAAGCTTGCTCAGCGTTAAGGTGTTGAGGACCTTTTTTTAGAGTGATTGCACCGGCGTTGTCTTTAGAATCTTGCTCAGTGAAGTCCACTGGAACATCTACATCAATTCCGTCTAAAGCATCCACAATTTTTAAGAATGCATCAAAGTCAAAACGAACATAATAATCAATTGGAATCTTAAATTCTTCTTCTACGGTTTTCATTGTAAGTTCTGGACCACCGTAAGCATGAGCTGCGTTAATTTTCGTGTATTTATCAATGTCTTTGGCGGAATCTTCAATATGAACATAAGAATCACGCGGAATACTAGTCATCTCTATGCGTGAATCTTTGACATTAAATGTTGCTAAGATTAGTGAATCGCTTCGAGGGTTACCATTTTCGGCCCGTGTAGAGCTGGTATCAACACCAATAATTAAAATAGAAAAACTATCTTTTATAGGTTCAATGTCATTTGTTCGAAGTGTAGAGGCTTTTCCGTTCCTTACATTATCATAAGAGTTATCTGCTGCGAGTTTTGTTTTACTAAAAAGATAAGTGCCGTATCCGACACCTGCAAGTACTAAGCACATTACAGGAATTAGAATCCAGAATAAAATTTTTCTTCTACGTTTGTATTTCTTGCTGCTTCTTCGGCTATCATCAGTGCCTTTACTCATATATTAATTCTCCTTATAGTCACTTTTCTAAGTTTTATTGTATCATTTGTTGCATTAAAGAATGTTACGCCCGATTTACGGTTTCTTTAATTTTTAAACTTTGATGTTATTATACAGAAATTACTCGAAAAAAAATACAAAAAAGATGATATCTTTCAAAAATGTAATATTTGTCCTATTTCAGTAGCATTCGATAATTACTGATTTCACAAATCCTACCAGAATGTAAATCTAGTTCTTGCCCAGTTGTGGTAAGCTCAAAACCAAGCTTTTTCAGTAGTTTGATTGAAGCTACATTATCTGGTAGAACTTTTGCTGTAAGCACTTTATAGGGAAGATAGGGCTTTACAGTGGTTAAAAATGTTGTCAAAATTTCAAACATAAAACCTTGGCGCCAATGACTTTTTGCTAGTTCATAGCCAATTTCGATTGTCTGGTTCGTTTTGTTAATATCATTAATTCCAAGCGAACCAATTGCATGTAAAGAATCATCAGTTGTGAAAATGGTGTATCTGCAAGCATTTGGTTCATTTTCAATTGCTTGAATCATTTCTTCTGCTTGAAGAATAGTAGAGAATTTTTCGATGTTCATAAACTGAGCTACCTCATCATCAGACCAAATATCAAATAATGTAGTAGCATCTGCAATAGAGGTTTTTTTTAATATAGTTCGTTTAGTAAGAATAGTATCTGGTAATTGGATAAATACGTTTGTGGACATACTAAGTGACATCCTTTTCTCTATATTTTTGTGGTCCTTCTTTATATTCAAGTTGTCCATTTGAAATCTCAGTGATCCAGTTGAAAAAATCTTGCAGTTCGTCGTTATCAACAAAAATATGAAGTACTACTTTTTCAGTGAACTCTTTTTTGTCGATTTGATATGCTTTTAGTTCAAGCGCATTTTCGATTTTTCCTAAAAGTGGATAAGCAAAAGAGCATTCAACAATAGTGGCTAGTTTGCATTCGACAATACCGATTGCTTGAATAGCTTCACTAACAGCATTACCATATGCGCGGACTAGGCCGCCTGCACCTAGTTTTGTTCCTCCAAAATAACGAGTAACTACAACAGCAACATTTTTTAAAGACTTCTTTTTTAAGACCTCTAGCATTGGAACGCCAGCTGTTCCACTTGGTTCTCCGTCGTCATGCGCTTTTTGATATTGGTCATTTTCTCCTATAATATAAGCAGAACAATTATGGGTAGCATCACGATGCTCTTTTTTGATTTCTTGAATAAAGGTTTGTGCTTCAGTTTCTGTTGTAGCTCGCTTAATGTGGCAGATAAAGCGGGACTTTTCAATAATTATTTCGTGTTTTCCATCGCTATGGATGGTTAAATAATGATCCAACATAAGGAACCTCCATAAGTTGATGCATTTAGCCTGCTTTTATTTTATCCGAAAGCAAAGCGATTGTATAGATATTTTTCTAAGTGCAGTGGGTGAAGTGACGGCAAATTCGTGTTATAATAAAAACTACTATTACTTTAGACTGGTTTTCAATTACATTTTATAGGCATATAGGAGTAATTTTCTTGGGCTATACAGTATAATCAAGGTATAGTTTGTGTTGAAAATAGGTAAGTTTGAGTAAATAGTACTTAAAAGAGAAATGTTTAATTGCCAATTTTATGGCAGGGATTATAAGGTTAAGCGGTTTTGCTACTTAAAAAGGATGATGTTTTCGATTGCAAAGAGGCTTGGTGAAATTAGATAAGTGAAGGAGGAGTAGTCATTATGGCACTCAAAATCATGATTGTAGATGATCATCAGTTGTTTCGCGAAGGTATCAAGCGAATTTTAGAGTTGGAAGATTCTTTTGAGGTCGTAGCGGAAGCTGAAAATGGTAAAAATATCGTAGCAAAAGTTCGCGAATATAAACCAGATATTGTTTTAATGGATATTAATATGCCAACTGTCAACGGACTAGATGCAACTGAAATGCTAGTACGTCAATTTCCTAGCATCAAAGTAATCGTCTTGACTATTCATGATACAGATGAATATGTAACAGAAGCGCTTAGAGCTGGAGCAGTCGGTTATTTATTAAAAGAAATGGATGCCCATGAACTTGTAGAAGCTGTAAAAATTGTTGATAATGGAGGCGCGTATATTCATCCACGTGTAGCGATTAAATTAATTCGTGAATACCGCCATTTAGCAAGCACTAACACTTCTCAAGGTGTTTATGGCTACCAACAACCTGAAGTCAAAATGCCACTACACATCTTAACGCATAGAGAGTGCGAGGTATTGCAACTTCTTACCGATGGAAAAAGTAACCGCGGAATTGGGGAGACACTTTTCATTAGTGAAAAAACAGTAAAAAACCATGTAAGTAGTATTTTACAAAAAATGAAAGTGAATGATAGGACTCAAGCGGTGGTAACGGCAATCAAGCACGGCTGGGTATATATTCGCTAAAGAAATATCAGGGGGACTATATGAACGAAAAAATAGCAGTGGTTACTGACAGCACAACTTATTTGCCAAATGAAGTGAAAGAGCAGCTACGAATTAATGTCGTGCCACTTTCTGTAATAATTGACGGAAAATCTTATCGTGAAGGTGAGGAGTTATCTGCGGCTGATTTTTACAGAAAAGTAAAAGAAGCTGAGAATTTCCCAACTTCCTCTCAACCTGCCCCAGGAGATTTCATTCACTTGTTCGAACAGCTGAAAGAACAAGGTTTTGATACTGTAATTAGTATTCATCTATCAAGCGGTATTAGTGGAACGTTTCAGAATGCGGCTTCAGCAGGAGAGTTAATTGAGGGGCTAAATGTCGTCGCTTATGATTCTGAGCTTTCTTGCATGGCGCAAGGAATGTTTGTAGTTAAAGCAGCTGAAATGGCTTTGGCAAATGAGCCGCTGGACCAGATTATCCAAAAACTAGATAAAATAAAACAGGCACAAGATGCTTATTTTATGGTAGATGATTTAAATAATTTACAGCGTGGCGGCCGTTTGAATGGAGCACAAGCCCTTGTTGGTAGCTTGCTTCAAATTAAACCGATTCTTCATTTTAATGATAAACAAATTGTCCTCTTTGAAAAGGTTAGAACGCAAAAAAAGGCATTGAAACGAATTGAAGATATTCTTCAAAAAGCCGTTCAAAACAAAACGGCAGAAAAAGCTTATGTCATTCATGGCAATGATCTAGCGAAGGGTGAAGCATGGCTTGCACAACTAGAAGCGAAATTCCCAGAAGTAACATTTGAATTAAGTTATTTTGGTCCAGTCATTGGAACTCACTTGGGTGAAGGTGCGCTTGGCTTAACTTGGTCAATAAAATAAAAAATCTCCAGCTAAAAGCTGGAGATTTTTTTCATGGAGACTAAATTTGTTTTTTCAGTAGTTTTGGATGGCAAAAATACTCGTTTTCGTCTAAAAGAAATACTTGTTTTGTTTATAAGTATGCGGTCGAAAACAAGGATTTCGTTTCTGCAATAAAAAAAGAAAAAGTGTATAACTAAGGGGAGGTGAATACAGATGGACATCTTCCCGGGAAGGCTTTATCAAGAACGTGAAATAGAGAGTAAAGAGGGCTTAAGAGAAGTAGTAGCAATAGAATCAAACAAATGCTTTCGATGTGGAAATACGGATGTGCAGTTATTTGGCAAAATGTCCTGTGCATTATGTAAGAGAGAGGATTGTATTTATTGCAGAAATTGCATTGTGATGGGACGAGTAAATAGTTGCCAAAAATTATACTATCAACATGCTAGGTTATTACTAGAGACAAAGGAAGTATTATTGAGGTGGGAAGGAGCTTTGTCAGCGGGACAGCGAAAAGCATCCAACGCGATAGTCGTTAATTTAAAAGCAAAAACGGATATGTTGCTATGGGCAGTTGCCGGATCTGGAAAAACGGAGATGATGTTTGAAGGAATGGACTGGGCTTTGCGACAAGGCTTTAGAATTTGTGTTGCTTCTCCGAGAGTGGATGTTTGTTTAGAGCTTCTTCCACGTTTAAAAGAAGCTTTCCCTAGCATAGATATTGTTTGTCTATATGGAGACTCAAAAGATAACTACCAAGGAGAGCAGTTCGTGATAGCGACGACCCATCAGCTTATTCGCTTTTATGAAGCGTTTCAAGTTATTTTTATTGATGAAGTAGATGCATTTCCTTATGCGAAAGATCCTTTTTTAGAATATGCCGTTATGAAAGCCAGAACAAAAGAAGGTTCAACAATAATAATCACAGCAACCCCAGAGAAAAAGTGGCAAGAAGAGTGTGTAAGAGGAAAACGTAATTTTGTGAAAATTCCCGGACGATATCACCGAAAGAAACTGCCTGTGCCGAGAACGTGCTGGATTGGCCCGTGGAAAAAGAATCTAGCTAAAGGGAAAATAACTCCTAAGCTTATCCAGTGGATGAATGATGTGAAGAAGAAAGATCAGCCGGCTTTAATTTTCTTTCCAGAAATTGATGCTATGAATAAATTTGCAAATGCACTTGAAAATAAAGGCTATGCCAGCCCAGTGACAGTTCATTCAGCCGATGAATTGCGTAAAGAGAAAGTGGAATGGCTACGAAAAGGGAAAATCAAGCTGTTATTAACAACTACAATTTTAGAGAGAGGTGTTACTTTTACAGATGTGCAAGTAGCGGTGTTTGGAAGTGAAGCTCGTATTTTTACGGAAGCTGCTTTAGTTCAAATTTCAGGAAGGGCAGGTAGGAAATTATCTCATCCGACTGGAGACGTTTGCTTTTTTCATTACGGTAAAACAATAGAAATGAAGCAAGCTATCTCCCACATTCAAAAAATGAATCAACAAGGAGTGATAGAAGGGATGCTAGATGACTAATTGCTTACTTTGTTTTCAACCAGTTAGGCAAAGCGCCAGTTGGGAAATAAGTTGGTTATTTGAACCTTTGCCAATTTGTTGTGATGCATGCTTAGCGGGATTTGAAAAACTAACTGGCTTACTATGTAAAAATTGTAGTAAAGAATCCTTAGATGATGTCTGCGAGGATTGCCGAAGTAGAACACATTTTTTAGATAGTAATAAATCCATTTATCGTTACAATGATTTCGCCAAAGACTATATGAAGAAGTTTAAATTTCAAGGGGATTATGAAATAGGGGCTATTTTCAAAAAGGAATTAAGGAACTTTCTATCAGAAAAGAAAGAGAAGATTGTACCAATTCCAGTAAGCGAGATGCGGAAAGTAGAACGTGGATTTAATCAAACAACCGCAATATTAAAACAATCTGGCATCCTATATGAAGAGCTTTTAGCCAAAAAGCATACAGAAAAGCAATCTAAAAAAACAAAGAGGGAACGATTAGCATCTGAACAAACATTTTACTTTTCTGGAAAAGAAATTTATGAGTCAACAGAAGTAATATTATTTGATGATATTTACACCACAGGAAGCACACTTAACCTAGCAGCGCAAATCTTAAAAGAAGCCGGAGTGTACAAGGTGAGTGCGCTAACGATATTCAGATAGATGATATTTATCTTCTAAAAGAGGTTTGCGGAAGCGGTATTAGTGGAATAAAATACTAAATAAAGATAAGTGAATGTAAGCTTCTTAGCTCTTTGTGCAAATGTTTGCAAAACACATCGTTTTCACGTAGACTAAGGGTAAGAAGAATACTCTTCTTTATCGTTATTTTGTTTTATTTCAAAGGAGGAATTGCTATGCTTAAGTACAACATTCGTGGAGAAAATATTGAAGTAACAGAACCGATCCGAGATTATGTTGAAAAGAAAATCGATAAATTAGAACGATATTTTACGGAGACTCCAGACGCTAACGTTCATGTTAATTTAAAAGTATATTCCGATAAAAATGCGAAAGTTGAAGTGACCATTCCGCTCCCAAATCTTGTGCTACGTGCAGAAGAAACAAGTGGAGATTTATATGCTAGCATCGACTTAATTGTAGATAAATTAGAAAGACAAATTCGCAAACATAAAACAAAAGTAAACCGCAAGTTCCGTGACAAAGGGGCAGAAAGAGATTATTTTGCTTATTCTGATGTTAACGGCAGCACACCACCAGAAGAAAATGAAGGAGATTTTGATCTTGAAATTGTAAGAACAAAACAATTTTCATTAAAACCGATGGATAGTGAAGAAGCTGTTTTACAAATGAATTTGCTGGGTCATAGTTTCTATGTTTACACTGATGCGGAAACAAACGGTACCAATATTGTTTATTCTCGTAAAGACGGCAAATATGGTTTGATTGAAACAAATTAATTTAAAATAATAATTAACAGATGGGGGCCAATCTTGGTCTCCATTTTTTTACTCTTAGATGAAGAATTTATGGCATTTTGATAATTTTATTGATTAAAAAGAGATAACCAGTTGTATATTTTAGTTAATAAGTGATAGAATTAGTTTGTATATTTAAGTGAAGATAATTCCTGAAAGTTATTATAGATGAAACTGCGCGATGACAGCGAAAACAGTAGAGGAGAATTTAAATGGCTGGACTATTGAAAAAGATTTTTGAATCAGGAAAAAAAGATGTTAAATATTTGGAGAGAAAAGCAGATGAGATTATTGCTTTAGCGGATGAAACTGCTGCTCTTTCGGATGATGCTCTACGTGAAAAAACAGTAGAGTTTAAAGAGCGTGTTCAAAAAGGTGAAACACTGGATGACTTATTGGTAGAAGCATTTGCTGTTGCCAGAGAAGGTGCGAAGCGTGCGCTAGGATTGTATCCATTTAAAGTTCAATTAATGGGTGGGATTGTTCTCCACGAAGGTAACATTGCAGAGATGAAAACTGGTGAAGGTAAAACGTTAACAGCGGCACTACCAGTTTATTTAAACGCGCTTTCTGGTGAAGGTGTGCATGTTGTTACAGTCAACGAATACTTAGCTCATCGTGATGCTGAAGAAATGGGCGTTTTATACAATTTCCTTGGACTTTCTGTAGGGCTAAACCTAAATGCTTTATCGAGCACAGAAAAACGAGAAGCTTATGCATGTGATATTACGTATAGCACAAATAATGAATTAGGATTTGACTATTTACGTGATAATATGGTTGTTTACAAAGAAGAAATGGTACAACGTCCGCTAGCTTTTGCTGTTATCGATGAAGTCGATTCCATTTTGGTCGATGAAGCGAGAACACCATTAATTATTTCTGGTGAAGCAGAAAAATCGACTATTCTATATGTGCGTGCAAATACTTTTGTCCGTACTCTTACAGAAGAGGAAGATTATACAGTTGATATTAAAACAAAATCTGTTCAATTAACCGAAGATGGTATGACAAAAGGAGAAAACTACTTTGATGTAGAGAACCTTTTTGATTTGGAAAATACCGTAATTTTACATCATATTGCTCAAGCGTTAAAAGCTAACTATACAATGAGCCTAGATGTCGATTATGTTGTTCAAGATGATGAAGTATTAATCGTTGACCAATTCACTGGTCGTATTATGAAAGGTCGTCGTTTCAGTGAAGGTTTACACCAAGCGCTTGAAGCAAAAGAAGGCGTAACTATTCAAAACGAATCCAAAACAATGGCGACAATTACATTCCAAAACTATTTCCGTATGTATAAAAAACTTGCAGGGATGACGGGTACTGCAAAAACGGAAGAAGAAGAGTTCCGCGATATTTATAATATGCGCGTTATTGAAATCCCAACTAATAAAGTAATTATTCGTGATGACCGTCCTGATTTAATTTACACAACGATTGAAGCGAAATTTAATGCAGTGGTAGAAGATATTGCCGAACGTCATGCAAAAGGACAACCCGTATTAGTCGGTACAGTTGCGATTGAAACATCCGAACTTATTTCTAGCAAATTAAAACGCAAAGGAATTAAGCATGATGTACTAAACGCGAAGCAACATGAACGTGAAGCTGATATCATTAAACATGCAGGTGAACGTGGCGCGGTAGTAATCGCAACCAACATGGCTGGTCGTGGTACGGATATCAAACTTGGTGAGGGTACGATTGAAGCTGGAGGTTTAGCAGTTATTGGTACAGAACGTCATGAATCACGTCGTATAGATAACCAATTACGTGGTCGTTCTGGACGTCAAGGAGACCCTGGTGTGACTCAATTTTATCTTTCTATGGAAGATGAATTGATGCGTCGTTTCGGTTCAGACAATATGAAATCAATGATGGAACGCTTTGGTATGGCAGAAGATGCTATCCAAAGTAAAATGGTTAGTCGTGCAGTTGAATCCGCACAAAGACGTGTGGAAGGAAATAACTTTGATTCCCGGAAACAAGTTTTACAATATGATGATGTACTTCGCCAACAACGGGAAGTTATCTATAAACAGCGTTATGAAGTAATTAATGCAGAAAACAGTTTGCGTGAAATTATTGAACAAATGATTCAACGAACGGTCAACTTTATCGTTTCTAGTAATGCATCAAGCCATGAACCTGAAGAAGCTTGGAATCTACAAGGAATTATCGACTATGTGGATGCGAACTTACTTCCTGAAGGCACTATCACACTAGAAGATCTACAAAATAGAACAAGCGAAGATATTCAAAATTTAATTTTAGATAAAATCAAAGCGGCTTACGACGAAAAAGAAACACTACTACCTCCAGAAGAATTTAACGAATTCGAAAAAGTAGTATTGCTTCGTGTTGTTGATACTAAATGGGTTGATCATATTGATGCCATGGATCATTTACGTGACGGTATTCATTTACGTGCATACGGTCAAATTGATCCGCTTCGTGAGTATCAATCAGAAGGCTTTGAAATGTTTGAAGCAATGGTATCGTCCATCGATGAAGATGTTGCTCGTTATATTATGAAAGCAGAAATTCGCCAAAACCTTGAACGTGAGCAAGTTGCCAAAGGGGAAGCAATTAATCCTGCTGAAGGTAAACCAGAAGCGAAACGCCAACCAATCCGCAAAGATCAACACATTGGACGTAATGATCCATGCCCATGTGGTAGCGGCAAAAAATATAAAAATTGTCACGGTAAAGAAGCATAGATTGAAACAATTTAAAAAGCGCCTGAAAGACGGCGCTTTTTGCTATGAAAGTTTATAAGTAAATTTAAAAAAGGTGGAATTAGAATGGAATTAGCAGAAATTCGTAATGAATTAGAAAAAACAGCGCAGCAAATCAAAGACTTTAGGGGGTCTCTTTGACTTAGACAGTATGGAAGTTCGAATCGCTGAGCTAGAAGACCAAATGTTAGATCCGAATTTTTGGAATGACCAACAAGCGGCACAGAAAGTAATTAATGAGTCAAACGGATATAAAGAAACATACCAAGCTTTTCATGCGCTAGAAGAAGAACAAGAAAGTATGGAAATTAGTCTAGAATTATTAAAAGAAGAAGCAGATGAAGATTTACAAGAAGAATTAGAAAAAGATATTAAAGCTTACATGGCGACTATTAGTGAGTTTGAATTAAAACTGATGCTAAGTGATCCATATGACAAAAATAATGCTATTTTAGAACTTCATCCAGGTGCTGGTGGTACAGAATCACAAGACTGGGGTTCGATGTTACTTCGTATGTATCAACGTTGGTCTGAGAAGAAAGGCTTTAAAGTAGAGATGCTTGATTACCAAGCAGGGGACGAAGCTGGAATAAAAAGTGTCACGTTACTTATAAAAGGCCACAATGCTTACGGCTATTTAAAAGCGGAAAAAGGGGTGCATCGTCTAGTGCGTATTTCGCCATTTGACTCATCCGGCAGACGTCATACATCATTCGTTTCCGTGGATGTAATGCCTGAATTAGATGATGATATTGAAATTGAAGTACGTACAGAAGACTTGAAAATTGATACGTACCGCGCAACTGGTGCAGGTGGACAACATATCAATACAACTGACTCAGCTGTTAGGATGACACATATTCCATCCGGCATCGTTGTAACGTGCCAATCTGAGCGTTCTCAGCTTAAAAACCGTGAACAGGCAATGAAAATGTTAAAAACAAAATTATACCAAAAAGAACAAGAGGAAAAAGAACGCGAGCTAGCAGAAATTCGAGGAGAACAAAAAGAAATTGGTTGGGGAAGCCAAATTCGTTCCTATGTTTTCCACCCTTACTCCATGGTGAAAGATCATCGCACAAATTACGAAACCGGTAATATTCAAGCGGTAATGGATGGAGACTTAGATGAATTTATCAATGCATATTTGCGTTCTAGGATTGGATAAAAGAGATGGCAAATAAAAGAAAGAAACAACCGTTATCCCCAGTTGTTTCTAAATTAATTGAGTATATTTATGTCATTATAGGTGCAGCTCTCATCGCACTTGCTTTTAATGTTTTACTACTCCCGAATCACGTTGCTTCTGGCGGAGTGAGCGGGATAAGTACGATCATTAACTATTTAACAGGTTGGAATCCTGCTTTTATTCAGTGGGCATTTAATATTCCTTTATTTCTAGCGGGATTATTCTTTTTAGGCTATCAATTCGGGTTGAAAACTTTTGTCGGCACGATGCTTTTACCGTTCTTTGTGTATTTAACGCAAGGCTTGGAGCCATGGACGCATGAACCTCTTGTAGCTGCTTTGTTTGGCGGCGTACTTGTAGGAATGGGACTTGGAATCGTTTTTCGAGGCAAAGCATCTACTGGTGGCACGGATGTCGCTGCACAAATTTTGCATAAGTATTCTCATCTAACATTGGGAATTTGTGTGGCTTTGATTGATGGATTCGTTGTTATTTCGGCAATGTTTGTTTTTGACATTGAATCAGGGCTGTACGCACTTGTCGGATTATTCGCTACAAGTAAAACAATTGATTTGGTACAAGTTGGTTTAAATCAATCCAAAACAGTCTTTATTATTTCTGAAAATCAAGAAGCAATCCGCCAAGCAATTCTGTTTAAAATTGACCGAGGCATTACTCGGCTCTCCGCAAAAGGTGGATATACAGAGGATGACAAGCAAATTTTATTATGTGTGATTGCGCAAAGTGAATTTTCAAGGTTAAAAGAAGTTATAAAAGAAATAGACCCAGAGGCTTTTGTGGTTGTAATGAGCGCAAGTGAAGTAATGGGTGAAGGTTTTACTTCATAAAAAAGTACCATTTCCTAACTTTTTTAGTCAGGAAATGGTACTTTTTTTAAGTTTTCAGGCCCGCTTTTTGACAATTTGATGACA
The DNA here is from genome assembly GCF_028867355.1 of Listeria sp. LM90SB2. Lineage (NCBI taxonomy): Bacteria > Bacillati > Bacillota > Bacilli > Caryophanales > Listeriaceae > Listeria > Listeria sp. LM90SB2. Next base: position 2,564,123 of record NZ_CP046449.1, on the reverse strand, counting down.
GGCGAGTTTAGCCTAGTTGCAGACCTCGAGCTATTTTAACTAGATTGGTCTATTCCGCTAGCTAGAACTGTAATGATTTTTAATGTACCTGTAATGTTATTTAGGGTAAAAACAAGTTACAATGTTAGCAGTAGAAAAGACCAATGTGGGTTCTTTTTTATTTTGTCTTAATAACACTAGACCGCAGACATATATATAAATTGGAAATCAACGTAATAATCGTATTTCCTATTACAATAATCGAGATATTGTCACACCCTGAAATATAATTGTAATGCAATTAACCTATAGATGAAAAACTGTCATGGTATAATTAAGCTTATGTTGTGAGTTTAAATTCGTACCTACAAACAACTCATCTTCATGGTTACCATGCATTACCTAAAATGTAACTCAGTAGAAAGGCATAGTAAGGTGATAAAATGATATTAATGGAAGATGTTTATAAGAAATACCCTAACGGCATAACAGCTGCCAATGGACTCAACATTAACATTGGCGAAGGGGAATTTGTTTATGTAGTAGGCCCGAGTGGTGCTGGTAAATCTACCTTCATCAAAATGATTTACAGAGAAGAACGAGCGACAAAAGGCAAAATCATCGTAGACAAATTTGATTTGATTAATATGAAAAATCGTGAAATCCCATATCTTCGTCGTAACGTAGGCGTGGTATTCCAAGATTACAAATTACTTCAAAGCAAAACAGTTTATGAAAACATTGCTTATGCGATGGAAGTGGTTGAAACAGAGCCATCCGTAATTAAAGAACGTGTTATGGAAGTACTAGATTTAGTCAACCTTAAGCATAAAGTAAGAATGTTGCCGGATGAACTTTCCGGTGGTGAGCAACAGCGGATATCCATTGCCCGCTCCATTGCAAATATGCCTAAAGTATTAATAGCAGATGAACCGACCGGTAACCTAGATCCTGATACTTCATGGGAAATCATGAATATCCTTGAAGAAATAAGCAATCGCGGAACAACCATCGTGATGGCAACCCACAACAAAGAAATTGTTAACACATTGAAACACCGGGTAGTCGCTATCGAGAATGGAAGAATTGTTCGAGATGAGCAGCAAGGAGAATATGGCTATGAAATTTAGGACTGTAGGAAGACATATAAGAGAAAGTTTTAAGAGCCTTTACCGGAATGGTTGGATGACCTTTGCAGCAGCGAGTGCAGTAACAGTAACACTTATCTTAGTCAGCGTGTTTTTTGCAATATTGATCAACATGAACAAGCTTGCAACGGATGTAGAAAACAATGTACAAATTAACGTACATATTTCTCTAAGCGCAGACAAGAAACAGCAGCAAGAACTTGAGAAAAACATTGAGAAGATTGATGGAGTTGATAGTGTCAGCTTTTCTTCTAAGGATGACGAATTGAAGAAATTAGTTGGTGCGTACGGCAAAAACTTCGAATTGTTTAAACAAGATAATCCACTATACGATGTGTTTGTTGTAGAGGCTAAAGAGCCCACACAAACAAAGACTATTGCTAAAAAAGTAGAAAAATTACAGTACGTAGATAATGTAGAATATGGTGAGAAAACAGTCGATAAATTGTTTGATACCTTGAAATGGGGACGATATGCTGGTATTATACTAAGCATTGGGTTGTTACTAACAGCGATGTTCTTAATATCAAACACAATCAAGATTGCAATTTTCTCCCGTCGAAGAGAAATAGAAATAATGAAATTAGTAGGAGCGACCAACTGGTTCATACGCTGGCCTTTCGTTTTAGAAGGTGCTTGGCTAGGATTAATTGGCTCGATTGTACCAGTTGTGTTAACATTTATAGGCTATGTTAATATTTACAACTTGGTGAATCCGAAGTTAGTGACAAGCTCACTATCACTTCTGCCTCCAACACCATTCGCTTATCAAATTAGTGGCTTGATTATTGCAATCGGCGTACTAATCGGGATTTGGGGAAGCGTAATATCTATCCGCAGATTCTTGAAAGTCTAACTCAGAAAATTACTTAAATCGAAATAAAAATAATTTAAAAGAAAAAGCTAGGGAGCTTTTTAGGAGGTAAACTTTTTGAAAAAGAATACGTTTATTGCGATTTCACTCGCAGCAGTTATCAGTTTGACGCCAGCTTTTACGACTAATGTTTTCGCGGACGTGAATACAGACATTCAAAACCAAGATAAAAAAATTAACGACATCAAGTCTAAAAAAACAGATTTACAATCAGATCTTTCTGGTTTAGTAGCAGACCTTGAGAAAGCTCAAGAAAAAGCTAAATCTCTACAAGGAGAATTTGATAAAACAGGCAAAGAACTAAAAAAACTTAATGAAGATATTAAAAGTATCAATGAACGTATTAAAGAACGCGAAACTGTTTTAAAAGAACGTGCTCGTGCGATGCAAAAAACTTCTAATTCTAATGCTTATCTTGAAGTTATCTTAGATGCAGAAAATCTTTCTGACTTAGTTGGTCGTGTTTCTGCAGTTAACCAATTAGTTGATTCTGATAAATCTATTTTAGAAGATCAACAAAATGATGAAAAAGCTTTAAAAACAAAACAAACTGCTGTTAAGAAAAAACAAGAAGATCAAGCAACAGCAATTCATGAATATGAAGCACAACAAAATAAAATCGAAGCACAAAAAGCTGAAAAAGAAGCAATCGTTGCTCAACTAGCTTCTGATCAAGCAAGTGCTGAAAATGCAAAAGCTGGTCTTGTAAGTGAACGTGATAAAGCAGCTAAAGAAGCTACAGCACGTGCGACAGCTTTACGTGAAGCAACATCTTCAAACGTTGGACAAGAATCAAGTAGTTCAGCTACTTCTACATCAAGTGGAAAATCTAATACAACGAAAAATGTTGCATCAAATGATAACAATTCAGCACCAAGCGCAGCAACACCATCTAGTGGCGGATACTCAGCAATGATTGCTGCAGCTAACGCACAACTTGGAAAACCTTATAGCCTTGGAGCAACTGGACCAAGCGCATTTGACTGTTCAGGATTTACTTCTTATGCTTTCCGTGCAGCTGGTGTTTCTCTTCCAAGAACATCTGGTGGACAATATGCAGCAGCATCTAAAATCAGCGCTAGCCAAGCAAAACCAGGTGACTTAGTATTCTTTAACTATGGTAGCGGAATTGCTCACGTTGGAATTTATGTTGGTGGCGGTCAAATGATTAACGCTCAAAACAATGGCGTTAAATATGACAACATCACTAGCGGTTACTGGGCTAAATATCTTGTAGGATATGGCCGCGTAGCTAACTTCTAATTATTATTGAAAAGTTAAAAAGCACCTTTGTCGTTTTAAACAAAGGTGCTTTTTTATATGGTATGGTAAAGGGAATTATGAAGTTCCTAGTCAAATAGAGAATAGAAAAGGAGCTTAAAATGTTAAAAAAATATGGGGTAGTAACGATTCTTAGCCTATTGGTTATTTCCGCGCCACTAACTGGTGCGCACGCGGATACTATCAATGATATGCAAAAGCGCCAAAATGAAATTGAACAAAAAAAATCAGAACTAGATAAAAATATAGACTCGAAAAACTCGGAATTAAATCATTTAGAAAGTGCTGAAAAAGACGCTGCAAAAGAATTAGAATCACTTATGAAAAGTCTTGATGCCACTAACAAGAAATTAAAAGAGCAGGAAGATAAAGTGAGCTCTGAAAACGAGAAACTAAAGAAATTGCAAAAAGAAATGGAAAAACTGCGCAATGATATTCGCGATCGTCAAAAAGTACTTGATAATCGAGCGCGTGCTATCCAAACAACTGGAACAGCCACTTCTTATTTAGATATGATTTTTGAAGCAGATGATTTTAAAGAACTTGTTGACCGCGTGACAGTTGTATCCGCAATTGTAAAAGCGGACCAAAACATTATGCAAGACCAAAAAGATGATCAAGATAAACTAAAAGTAGCAGAATCTGCTTCTCAGAAAAAACTAGAGAATCTAAAAGTACTTGCAGTGGAATTAGAAGTTTCGAAAAACAATATGGAAAGTCAAAAACAAGAAAAAAATGATTTAGTTATGGCTCTAGCAAACAAAAAAGACTTAACTAAGAGCGAACAAACCCTTTTAGCTAGTGAACAAGGTGCGCTTACTGATGAAGAAAAACGACTTGCTTCTAATATCGCAGGTGAAAAAGCAAAACAAGAGGCTGCAATTAAAGCCGCTGAAGAGAAGCGAATGCAAGAAGCCGCAGCAGCAAGCGCTAAAAGTTCCTCTGTTGTTAAACAACAACCAAGTTCAGATTCAAGTGGAGCTACAGAAACAGTAAGTTCCGGTGGAGGCCAATTTATTAAACCAGCTTCTGGTATATTAACTTCTGGATTTAGCGAACGAACAAATCCCGTGACTGGCAAATACGAATCCCACAAAGGTCAAGATATTGCAGGTGGCGGTACAGTTACTGTTTCAGCTGCAGCATCAGGAACAGTTGTATTTTCAGGGTTTGGCGCATCAGGTAGTGGATTTGGTGGTTATGGTTATGTAGTAAAAATTGACCATGGCAATGGATTCCAGACACTATACGGACATATGCGTGCAGGTAGCTTGAAAGTAGTTACCGGCCAACAAGTTTCCCAAGGCCAACCGATTGGTATTATGGGATCAACAGGTCAATCGACAGGACAACATCTACATTTTGAAATACATAAAAACGGTATTCCAGTCGATCCAGCACCTTATATTTAATTCAAAAACCATTGATGAAAAATCAATGGTTTTTTTCTTGTGTTGAAACGAACTGGAATAGGCTAATTGCAGATTTTATGATATGATACTACTATCAGTTTGTGTAAGAAAAGGGGGAACACAATGGGACTGTTGGCTTATCTGTTAGTGATTTTGCTAATTTTAAATGTATTCTTTGCGGCAGTGACGGTCTTCTTAGAAAGACGCGATACATCCGCCACTTGGGCTTGGTTGCTAGTCTTAACTTTTGTTCCGATATTTGGTTTCATTATCTATTTGATTTTTGGGAGAAAATTATCAGGCAAAAAGATTTTCGATTGGAAGGGACAAGAAAAAATTGGGATACAGGAATCTACTGCCAATCAAATAGAAATGATACGGCAAAAAGAATTTCCATTTAGCGATCCGAATGTGAAAAAGCATCGTGATTTAATCTATTTATTACTCGTAAACGATGGTGCTATTTTAACGCAAGACAATGAAGTGGAACTTTTTGTAGATGGACATGAGAAATTCGATGCGCTAATTGCTGATATTGAAAAAGCGAAAGATCATATACATCTCATCTATTATATTTTTCATTCTGATGAACTAGGCAATCGCTTAATGCGCGTGCTGGAAAGAAAAGCAGCAGAAGGTTTAAATGTGAAAATTATTTATGATGCAATGGGTTCAAGGACAACGAAAAAATCATTTTTCCGTACGTTTCAAAAAAATGGTGGTCTAGTTAGACCTTTTTTTCCGTCTAAATTACCATTGATTAACTTTCGTCTCAACTACCGAAATCACCGGAAATTGGCTATAATCGATGGAGATGTTGGTTATATTGGTGGTTTTAATATTGGTGATGAATATCTTGGGGCATCGAAGAAATTTGGTTACTGGCGTGATACACATTTACGTGTACATGGAAAAGCTGTTTATGCGATGCAAACTCGCTTTATTATGGACTGGAATTCTGCATCATCCACACATAAAATTGATTACAAAGCGCGATACTTCCCGACTTTTCATGGGAAAGGTCATACAAGTATGCAAATTGTTTCGAGTGGTCCTGATTCCGAATGGCAACAAATCAAAAATGGTTACATCAAAATGATCAATGCTGCTAAAAAAACAATTTATTTACAATCACCTTATTTTATTCCAGATGCAAGTTTGCTTGAAGCAATCAAAATCGCAGCACTTTCTGGGGTAGATGTCAGGGTTATGATTCCTAATAAGCCTGACCATGCTTTTGTTTACCGCGCAACTACTAACTACGCCGGTGAATTAATGGAAACGGGAGCGAAAATCTTTATTTATGATAATGGTTTTATCCACGCGAAAACACTCGTTGTAGATGGCGAAATTGCTTCAGTTGGAACCGCGAATATGGATTTCCGGAGTTTCCGACTTAATTTTGAAGTAAATGCTTTTATTTATGAAAAACAAATGGTGCAAAAACTAGAAGATGCCTTTTTGGAAGATATTCTAAAATCGTATCAACTAACACCTGAATTATATGCAAAACGATCTTTATGGATTAAATTTAAAGAAGCGGTAAGCCGACTTTTATCGCCTATATTATAGAAGTATTAGGGAAAGCTGGTGTAGAAAATGGATGTTTTTGTTGAAATACTAAATGGAATAGGGAGACTACTTCTACAACCAGCATTGTATGTAGGAATTCTTTTAGCGATACTGGCTGGTTTTAACCGTGTGAGGTGGGAACGGAAATCATTTAGTATCAGTATTTATTCACCTTGGTTAGAATTGAAAAGTTTCTTTGGTGTGAGTTTGTTATTTGGATTAGCTATTTCTGTTGTTACCTCGCTCATTGGATTTGGTGTGATGATAGAGTGGGTTGCTATTTTTAATGTAGTAGCTTGTTTCTTACTAATTGTAGGGATGTTCCGTTTGAGTTCAACGGCATTTACTATCGGTATTACGAGTTTGATTTTTTATTTCTGCTATTATTTTGATGTGAGTTTAGCACCGTTTACGAATGAGGCATTCACGTATGACTCGATTTTTATTGATAACTTTATGATTTCCATGACATTTCTGCTCGCAGTATTGTTATTTGTAGAAGCTTTCTTAATCCAGTATACAAGCGCAAAAAATCCCTCTCCATCTCTTCGGAAAAGTAAGCGCGGTAAATTAATCGGTTCCTTTCAATTAAGAAAATTATGGTTTGTACCGATTGTTATGTTTTTACCAGGAGATGTGTTTACGAAAATTTTTGAGTGGTGGCCAGTCTTTGCTATTGGTTCGCAGTCGTATTCATTAATCATTTTACCGTTATTCATCGGCTTCCAACAACAAGTACAGACACAACTTCCGGAAGAAGCAAGCCGTAAAATTGCTGTTGAGGTAACAACATTAGCGACAATTATTGCTGTAGCTGGTTTATTAGGAATTGTGATGCCAGTACTGACATTGTTCGCTTTCATGTTCGCTGTAATTGGTCGATTTTGGATTTCTTATCGCCATTATCGTTCCGAAAAATTAGCACCAAAGAAATTTGGTCCTCAGCCAGATGGGCTTGTAGTTCTGGGTGCTCGTGCGGCCACTCCGTCTGCGCGACTAAACTTGAAAGCTGGTGAAAAAATTACAGAAGTAAACAGTCGACCAGTGCGTACTCGCGAGGAACTTTACGAAGCGCTAAACTTAAACCGAGCATTTTGTAAGCTGAAAGTAATTGATAACGCTGGTGAACCACGTTTTGAACAAACAGCACTTTATGAGAATGAATCATTTGAACTTGGTTTGTTATTAGTAGAGCCAAGATAATTTTAGGACACCAGTGTTGTTTGAAAGCAGCATTGGTGTTTTAAGTTTTTGTAAAGATAAGATTAATATAAAGGCATTTCTACCCGAAAAAGGTTAATTCATGCTATATTTTAGATAAAAGTGTTACATAAAGAAGGGATGGGAAGTACGTTGGTAAAAATTCTTGTAGTTGATGATGAAGCTTCTATTGTTACGTTACTGCAATTTAACATTGAAAAAGCTGGGTTTGATGTGGTAACAGCAGAAGACGGCAGAACCGGATACGAACTCGCTTTGTCCGAAAAACCAGATTTAATTGTGCTTGATTTAATGCTTCCTGAGATGGACGGAATCGAAGTAACAAAAAAACTTCGCCAAGATAAAGTAAATGTGCCAATTTTAATGTTAACGGCAAAAGATGAAGAATTAGATAAAATTATCGGACTGGAACTTGGAGCAGATGACTATATGACTAAACCGTTTAGCCCAAGAGAAGTAGTTGCAAGAATTAAAGCAATCTTGCGTCGAACAGAAGGAAAAGCCGAAATAATAGAAGAAATAACCGAAGATTCGGAAGCTACGATATTAATTGGTGATTTGAAAATTTTGCCAGATAGTTATGAAGTGTATTTACAAGATGATTTACTTGATTTAACGCCAAAAGAATTTGAGTTATTGCTATTCTTGGCAAATCATCGTGGCAAAGTTTTCTCTAGAGACCAATTGCTCGATACTGTCTGGAACTATGATTACGTTGGAGAAACCCGAATTGTAGACGTTCATGTCAGCCATTTGCGCGATAAAATCGAACTAGATACAAAACAACCTAAATACATCAAAACAATTCGTGGCTTCGGTTATAAAATGGAGAACGTGAAATAATGAAGAAATTATGGCTGAAAATCGGGTTATCCTTTTTTATCTTATTTTTCGTTGTGATGGTTATTGTTGGCGTTTTTTCCGGGGAACTAATGAAATCAACGTACTTAAATATGAAAGAAAATCAATTAGAAGATGACGCAAAAATTCTGCTTCAAACAACTAATATGGAGAATTTAGATTTAGATAAAGATGCCGCAACTATCCAAAAAAGTCTTGATCCACTTGGCGAGGATATTGATGCACGCATTACGGTGATCGATAGCAAAGGCGACGTGGTAGCTGATACAAAAAAAGACCCAGAAAAACTTGATAACCATATGAATCGCCCCGAAGTAACAGATATTCTGAAAAAAGGGGAAAGCGTTGGTATTTCAATCCGTGAAAGTGATTCACTTGGTTATAGTATGCTTTATGTCGCGGTTCCTGTTAAACATCAAGGCAAAACAGATGGTGTACTGAGAATTTCGATTTCACTTGAATCTGTTGATGCGGCGGTTACTAAACTCTGGGGGAACTTAGCGCTTATTTTCGGTATTGCACTTGTAATTATCGCAGCAATCAGTGTTTTTATTGCTAGAAAAATCACTAGACCAGTTCGCGAAATCATCGAAGTCTCTACAGATTTGGCCAATCATAAATACGATAGTCGCATCCACGGTAAAATAAGCGGAGAACTTCAAGATCTCTCCATCAGTGTAAACACATTAGCAGAAAGCTTGGAAACGCAAATGTTTGAAATTAAGCAAAATGAGCAACGACTTAATGCTATTGTCCAAAACTTAGTAAGTGGCGTAATGCTGATTAATGTCGATAAACAAGTCATCATGACCAACCGCACCATGTATCAAATTTTAGGAGAGACAGAAATCACCGGCAAACCATTTTATGAAGTAATTAAAAGTTTTGCACTGAGCCAGTTGATAGAAGCGACTTTTGAAACAAAAACCATTCAACAAAAAGAAATTATTCTTTATTTCCCGCGCGAAATGATTTTGGATGCAAGTGTTTCTCCAATTTTAGGGGAGAATGGGGAAATTACTGGGATTATTTTATTACTGCATGATATCACTCAAATTCGTCATTTGGAAAATGTTCGTTCTGAATTTGTCACCAACGTTTCTCATGAATTAAAAACACCCGTGACGGCTCTCAAAGGATTCGCGGAAACATTACTTGACGGCGCAATGTACGACGAAGTGCTACTAAAAAAATTCCTAACGATTATTAAAGAAGAAAGTGATCGATTGCACCGTTTGATTATGGATATTCTCGCACTTTCTAGAATTGAACAAAATCCGGTCGCGGAAAACGTTGAGCTGGTTGACGTTGACGAGGTAATTGAACAATCTGCTCGCACTATTTTTGAAATGGCGACCGAAAAAAATATTCGAGTAACCATTCCAGAAAAAACAAGTGCATCCGTTATGATTGAAACAGATCGTGACAAGCTGCAACAGATAGTAATTAACTTGCTTTCTAATGCAATCAACTACACCCCAGTCGATGGAAAAGTAGAAGTTAAATTAATCGAGCAAGAGGCAGAAGTTATAATAGAAGTAACTGATAACGGAATTGGCATCCCGGCTAAAGATATTGACCGCGTGTTTGAACGATTCTACCGAGTGGATAAAGCCCGCAGCAGACACTCAGGAGGCACTGGACTTGGACTTTCCATCGTCAAACATTTAGTTGAAAACTGTGGTGGGCGAATCGAAGTAGAAAGCCAAGAAGAAGTTGGCTCGACCTTCCGCGTCACTTTACCAAAAAAAGCCTAACAAATATCCTGTTTGAAAGAATGTAATCTTTCAGACAGGATATTTTTATTTTATTTACGAAAGAAACAAATTTGGTGTAATAATTTACTAGTTTGCCTTCTGTTTGAAAGATATTCATAAAAAAGTTTACATTTTCGACAAAAAATGTGGTTATTTACAATTACTTAACATTAGCTACACACCACCTTAAATCTCAGACGTTATAGTAATACTTGTAAGGAATAACAATTAAAAAAACAAGGTGGGAATAAGATAATGAAAAAGAAGTATTTGGGAATAGTAGCAATGTTAGCAGCAGTAATGCTTGTCTTCGCAGCATGTGGAAGTGACAGCAGTTCATCAGATAAAGCAAACGGATCAACAAAAGGGGATAAAGAAGTTTCTGGCTCATTAACAGCAGTCGGATCCACTGCACTTCAACCACTCGTTGAAGCAGCTTCCAAAGAATTTATTAACACTAACCCTAAAGCACAAATCAACGTGCAAGGCGGTGGTTCTGGAACTGGTTTAACACAAGTACAACAAGGCGCAGTTGAAATTGGTAACTCGGACGTATTCGCTGAAGAAAAAGATGGCGTAGATGCTTCGAAACTGGTTGACCATCGTGTAGCAGTTGTCGGAATGGCTCCAGTAGTAAACAAAGATGTAGGCGTTAAAAACATTACAAAACAACAATTAATCGATATCTTCACTGGTAAAACTACTAACTGGAAAGACGTTGGCGGTAAAGACGAAAAAATTACAATCATCAACCGTGCGGAAGGAAGCGGAACACGTGCTACTTTCGAAAAATGGGGACTTGATGGTAAAACACCAGTTAAAGCACAAGAACAAGATTCATCCGGTACAGTTCGTAAAATCGTAAGCGAAACTCCAGGAGCAATCAGCTACCTAGCATTCTCTTACATTGACGCTTCCGTAGTTGGACTTTCACTAGATGGCGTTGAACCAACTGAAGATAAAGTTGCAACTAACGACTGGAAAATCTGGTCTTATGAACATATGTATACAAATGGCGAACCAAAAGGCTTAACAAAAACGTTCTTAAAATACATGACTTCTGATGAAGTACAAAATAATATCGTACCACAACTTGGTTACCAATCAATCAAATCCATGAAAGTGGAACGTGATGCATCTGGTAAACTAACTGACGTAAAATAAAAAGAATGAAATGGGCGTCTATCCTAGTAATACCGGGATAGACGTATACCCATGTTAGGAGTAAACATGGGAGGAGAAAGGAGCTTACGTGACTTGGAAGCGATAAAAGAAAAGAAGCTTACACAAACTTCTAAAAAGGCGCATCTAGAAACTAGAGGCAAAATTATTACATTCATCTGTATTTCAATCATGGTTATTGCCGCAGCGTCTATTTTGTTTTTTGTTATATCGAAAGGTTTAGCAACATTTACAGTTAATAAAGTGTCTTTTGTTGATTTTATAACTGGAACAGACTGGAATCCTTCGCAAAAAGATGCAAACGGAAATCCTCTAGTTGGCGCTTTGCCAATGATTATTGGTTCTTTTGCAGTAACGCTTTTTGCCGCTTGTATTGCAGGACCACTTGCAATCGGTGCAGCCATTTTTATGGTGGAAATCTCACCTAAGTTTGGGAAAAAGATTTTGCAACCAGTTATGGAACTTTTAGTTGGTATTCCATCTGTTGTTTATGGATTCATTGGACTAAGTGTTGTCGTTCCATTTATTCGTGACCATATTTCGGGAAGTGGCTTTGGTATTGCCGCTGCGACCGTAGTTTTAACAGTAATGATTTTGCCGACTGTTACTTCACTCAGCGTAGATGCGATTAAATCTGTTCCACGTCACTACCGAGAAGCTTCGTTGGCACTTGGCGCAACACGTTTCCAGACGATTTGGAAAGTAGTGCTTCGTAGCTCGCGTTCAGGAATTTTGACAGCGATTGTATTCGGGATGGCTCGTGCATTCGGTGAAGCTCTTGCTGTACAAATGGTTATTGGGAACTCTGCTGTTATTCCAACCTCATTATTTGAGCCAGCTTCTACATTAACTAGTATTTTAACAATGGGTATGGGAAATACAGTTATGGGGACGCTTGATAATAATATCCTTTGGTCACTTGCAATGGTGTTACTCGCAATGTCACTATTTTTCATCATTGTGATCCGCTTCATCGGACGTAGGAGGAAAGTCAAATGAATGTAAAAACAAAAGATAAAATCGCGACAGGCGTTTTCTATGCTATTGCTGTATTAATTGTCATTATTTTAGCTGGCTTACTTGGCTATATTTTAGTAAAAGGTGTTCCGCAACTTAGCTGGAAGTTTTTGACGACCCCACCACAGTCGTTCCAAGCTGGCGGCGGAATCGGTCCTGAAATCTGGAATTCATTTTATATGCTCGTTATTACGATGATTATTTCTGTTCCTATCTCGCTCGGTGCGGGAATTTATATGGCAGAATATGCGCGTAAAAATTGGATTACAGATTTAATTCGCACAACGATTGAAGTGCTTTCCTCACTTCCATCTATTGTCGTAGGGCTATTCGGTTTCCTTGTTTTTGTTATTCAAATGGGGTGGAGCTTCTCGGTTATTTCCGGGGCGCTTACACTAACGATTTTCAATTTACCACTATTAATTCGTGTTGTCGAAGAGGCACTTAATGCTATTCCAAACACGCAGCGTGAAGCAGGGCTTGCTCTAGGTTTATCCAGATGGGAAACAATCACGCGAGTACTTGTTCCAGCCGCACTCCCGGCAATTATTACCGGAGTTATCTTAGCAGCAGGACGGGTATTTGGTGAAGCAGCGGCGCTTATTTTCACAGCCGGTCAAAGTACACCTATTCTTGATTTCACTGACTGGAATCCGGTCAATCCAGCTTCACCACTAAATATTTTCCGCCCAGCAGAAACATTAGCTGTTCATATTTGGAAAATTAATGGTGAGGGAATTATGCCAGATGCACAAGCCGTTTCTGACGGAGCTTCTGCGGTATTAATTCTTTCCGTATTACTTTTCAACGTCTTAGCTCGCCTGCTTGGAAAATTTGTTTATAAACGCATGACCTCGTCTTAAAAAGCCAGGAAAAGGAGATTTTAAATGATGTTAACGAAGAAACCTGAAATTAATACAATTTTACAAGCAACACCAGATCCTCATTCACTTCCTGCTGCAATGGCGACCGAGGATTTGCACGTATATTATGGCGATAATCACGCAATTAAAGGTGTTGATTTAACCTTCCCGGAAAATAAAGTGACAGCTTTGATTGGACCATCTGGTTGCGGTAAATCCACATATTTAAGAGCATTAAACCGAATGAACGATGAAATTGATGGTTGCCGCATGGAAGGTCAAATTTTATACGATGGGATTAATATTAATCGTAAAGAAGTTGATTTATACAATGTTCGCAAAGAAATAGGCATGGTATTCCAAAAACCAAATCCATTCACGAAATCTATCTATGAAAATGTTGCTTTTGGCCTCAAACGTCATGGCATGAAGAATAAAAAAGAAATTATGGAGCGTGTGGAGAAAAGTTTGCGCCGAGCAGCTCTTTGGGACGAAGTAAAAGACGATTTAGGAAAAAGCGCACTATCCCTTTCTGGTGGGCAGCAACAACGTCTTTGTATTGCTAGAGCTGTCGCAATGCAGCCAAAAGTATTGTTACTTGATGAGCCAGCATCTGCACTTGATCCAATTTCGACAAGCAAAATTGAAGATTTAATTAATGAGTTGAAAAATAAATATACTATTATAATCGTGACGCATAATATGCAACAAGCGGCTCGTGTATCCGACTACACTTCTTTCTTCTATCTGGGGGAAGTCGTGGAATTCTCAGGAACATCCGAACTTTTCACGAATCCGCAACAAAAACAAACTGAAGACTATATTTCTGGTAACTTTGGCTAGAAAGGAGCTTTTTTATGACAACTGAAACTGCTGAAAAAGTAGAGTATATCATTGAAACAAAAGATGTAGATTTATTTTATGGTTCCAAACAAGCACTACAAAAAATCGCTTTAAACATTAAGAAAAATCAAGTGACCGCTCTAATTGGTCCGTCGGGGTGTGGGAAATCAACTTTTCTGCGTACGCTTAACCGAATGAATGATTTAATTCCCAATGTGAAAACGACTGGAGAAATCCATATTGGCGGTGAAAATGTACAAGATCCTAAAATTGATATGGTTAACTTACGAAAAAAAGTGGGTATGGTTTTCCAACAAGCAAACCCATTCCCGTTTTCGATTTATGATAATGTCGCTTATGGTCCGCGGATGCATGGTATAAAAGACAAAAAAGTACTTGATGAGATTGTAGAGAGAAGTTTGCGTCAAGCGGCTCTTTGGGAAGAAGTGCATGATAGGCTGGATCGTTCGGCGATTGGGATGTCAGGTGGACAACAACAGCGGCTTTGCATCGCACGAGTTCTAGCTGTTAAACCGGATGTTATTTTGATGGATGAGCCAACTTCTGCACTGGACCCAATTTCGACAGCAAAAGTAGAAGATTTGATTTTAGAATTAAAGAAAGACTATACGATTGTTATTGTGACGCATAATATGCAACAAGCATCCCGGATTTCCGATGAAACTGCCTTTTTCTTAAATGGTCGCATCGTGGAGTTCGCGGATACGACGAGTATTTTTACCAACCCAGCAGAAAAGGAAACAGAAGACTATATTTCAGGAAGATTTGGATAAAGGAGTGTTATTATGGTAGTCAGAAAAATTTTTACGGAACAGTTAAACGACTTGCACCAACATCTAATGGAAATGGGAATGCTTGCGAATGAAGCGATTTTTAAAGCAGTCAAGTCACTTGTACACCGCGATACCGAGCTTGCTAAACAAGTAGTTGCAGAAGATAAAGCAATCAATAACATGGAGCTTTCACTGGAACAACGCTCTTTTGAGTTGATCGCTTTGCAACAGCCAGTTGGTATGGATTTGCGAAAAATCGTCACAGTACTAAAAACAAGTTCGGATTTAGAACGGATTGGTGACCACGCAGTAAGTATTGCCAAAACGGCTATTTTAATTGGTGAAAGTAAGGTTTTAAAGCCGATTCCCGAAATACCAGAAATGGGCGAAATTGTAAAAGCAATGCTACAAGACGTATTAAAAGCTTACCTTGCAGAAGATGAAGTTGCTGCTCGCAAAATTGCTGAGCGCGATAATGAAGTCGATAAGCTTCATAAAATCGTTTATCAAAAATGTATTCATTTTATGCAAGAAGAGCCAGAGCATATAGAAGATGTTTCACAACTACTCTTAGTTTCCCAGTATATCGAACGTATTGGTGATTATGTAACAAATGTGTGCGAATGGATTGTTTACTTGAAGAGTGGCGAAATTGAAGATTTAAACAGATAAAAAAAGCCCGATTTTCCTTTCCACAGGTTAATCGGGCTTTTTTTGGTGTGTTAGGCGGTTTAAATAACTTCTCAATATTTAAAACCCTTTTATTCCCCAGCTCTCCTTTCTTAATGATAAAAAAATTGTATCATTGAAACAGAGAAAATCTTGTTTTTGCTCATATTTAATCATTTTTTAATAGATGTGTTGTTAAACTTGCGGAATCATTCCTATTTAAGTATCATATGAGTATATGAACATATATGGAAAATGGAGTGATATTTAATGGAAAACGCAAAACAATCTTTAGATGAAGAAACGCTATTTAGTGTTACGCAGATATTTAAGGCGCTTTCTGATCCAACGCGTGTGCAGATTTTAAATTTGCTTCAAGACCGCGAATACTCTGTGAATGAAATTGCGCGAACACTTGCGTTTAACCAGACAACTGTTTCTCACCAGCTGCGTTTTTTAAAAAACTTAAGACTTGTGAAATCAAGACGTGAAGGCACGACGATTTATTATATGCAAGATGATAATCACGTATTAGAATTACTCACACAAGCAATTCGCCACGTGCACCATCATTAAGTAAGAACGCTCAGAAAACCTTTTAGGAATGATGGGTGTTTTTTATCCCAAATAAACAGAGATTATGGTAAAGTAAGTAACAAATAAAAGCTTGGAGGAAGTATTTTGAAGAAATTATCACCAATGCAGAAGTTCATTGTTATTATAGGGATTATTGTGATGATTATTATTGCGATTTTAGCAGTTGTTTGGAATAGTAATCTCACAGCAGTTATTGGTTTATCTGTTGTGCAATTTATTATCATTCAGTTCGTTTGTTATGTTGGTATTTATTCGCATATGAAAGTCGGAACGGCGCGCGGAACAAAGTTGTTTAGCTGGGGAATACTGACGACACTTTTATTTTCAGCAATTATTTTTATTTTTGCTACCGATAATTTTAGAACTTACTCAGCCGCAATGATTGCTTTAATTGGTTATGCTGCGGCGCTGATGATGCGTGAAATCGAAAACACTAATCCGGCCAATAAAAAACAAAAACGTGAAGAATAAAACGAAGGATGGAGGGATAATATGGGAATTCATCAATATTTCCAAAGTTTATCAGATTTAGAAAACATTTATCGTTGCCCAGGAAAATTTAAATATCAAGAGCACTCTGTTGCAGAACATTCATATAAAGTTACATCCATTGCTCAATTTTTCGGCGCTGTAGAGGAAGAAGCTGGGAATGAAGTGAATTGGCGTGCACTATACGAAAAAGCGCTAAACCACGATTATTCAGAGCTTTTCATCGGGGATATTAAAACGCCTGTGAAATATGCAACGACAGAACTCCGCGAAATGCTTTCAGAAGTAGAAGAAAGCATGACAAAAAATTTTATTGAACGAGAAATCCCAGAAACGTATCAACCAATTTATCGTCATTTGCTAAAAGAAGGTAAAGACAGTACGTTGGAAGGGAAAATCCTCGCAATTTCTGATAAAGTAGACCTGTTATATGAATCCTTTGGTGAAATTCAAAAAGGAAATCCAGAAAATATTTTTGTGGAGATTTATAGTGAAGCACTTGCAACCATTTATCAGTACCGAGAAATGGCTAGCGTGAAGTATTTTTTAAAAGAAATTTTACCAGATATGCTTGCTGAAAAAGGTATCGAAAAAACAGAATTACCACAGCTTACAACGGAAATAACGACCAAAGCATTGCGAGACGCGTAAAAAAGGGGGAGGAAAGTAAGATGGATCAAATTATATCTGCGCTTATTTTCCCTTGTCTCCTTGTTATTCTTTTTGCGAGAATCACCTATAATCGTTATGTCGCTTTGCTTTTGATGGTAATTTTGATCGTCGCTTCTGCCAAGTTAGGTTATACAAATTCTATGTGGCTTATTATTATTGATGCTTTTTCGATGACCATTGGTTTTGTGCTTGCAACATATATGCTGCGACGTTTAAAGAAGAGTGGCAGTGATTTTTAACAAAGCAAATATATAGGTAGAAAAGCGTAAAAGTGATAAAATAAAGAAAAGCGTAATCCACAGGTTGCGTTTTTTATTTTTCAACAAATACGAAAATATGTTCGGTTTTTGCTAGGCTAATTAAAATATTTATGATAAAATAGAAACATTAACGGATCTGAAAAATCCGCTTTTTGCTTTGCTGGACTTTTCACAAATAAAGCTTTTCAGATACCAGAATCGGACCGATAAAGAATAGGGGGAATCCGAGTTGAAGGATAAATTTGAGTTAGTTTCTAAGTATAGCCCACAAGGAGACCAACCTAGAGCGATAGAACAATTAGTTGCGGGATTAAAAAAAGGCTTGAAACACCAAACTTTACTTGGTGCAACCGGTACAGGGAAAACTTTTACCGTATCCAACGTGATTCAGGAAGTAAATAAGCCAACACTTGTCATGGCCCACAATAAGACGTTAGCAGGACAGCTGTATAGCGAGTTTAAAGAATTTTTCCCAAATAACGCTGTAGAATATTTTGTCAGTTACTATGATTACTATCAACCAGAAGCCTATGTTCCGCAAAGCGACACATACATCGAAAAAGATGCAAGTATCAATGATGAAATAGATAAGCTTCGTCACTCTGCTACTGCTGCGCTTTTTGAACGTCGTGATGTAATTATCATTGCGAGTGTATCGTGTATTTATGGCTTAGGTTCGCCGATTGAATATGGAGAGATGCTCGTTTCGCTTCGTGTTGGTATGGAAATTAGCCGTGATCAGCTACTGCGTAAATTAGTAGACATTCAATATGATCGAAATGATATAGATTTTCAACGTGGACGCTTCCGTGTTCGCGGTGATGTTGTCGAAATTTTCCCGGCATCAAGAGACGAGCACTGCATGAGGATTGAATTTTTCGGTGATGAAATTGAACGTATTAGAGAGGTAGATGCACTTACTGGCGAAATTATTGGAGAAAGAGAACATGTTTCCATTTTCCCGGCATCTCACTTTGTTACCAGACCTGATATTATGAAAAAAGCAATTGTTAATATAAAAGCGGAACTCGAAGACCGCCTCCAAGTTTTACGTGCAGATAATAAATTACTCGAAGCTCAGCGCCTTGAACAACGGACGAATTATGATTTAGAAATGATGGAAGAAATGGGTTATTGCTCTGGTATTGAGAACTATTCTAGACATTTATCCCTTCGTCCAGCGGGAGTTACACCATACACGTTACTCGATTACTTCCCAGACGATTTCCAAATGGTAATTGATGAGTCACACGTTACGATGCCACAAATCCGTGGTATGTTTAACGGTGACCAAGCCAGAAAACAAATGCTAGTTGATCATGGTTTTAGACTACCAAGTGCTTTAGATAACCGTCCGCTAAGATTAGAAGAATTTGAAAAACATATCAATCAAATTATGTTCATTTCCGCCACACCAGGCCCTTATGAACTAGAAAAAAATCCGGATGTCATTGAACAAATCATCCGACCAACCGGCTTGCTAGATCCAATCGTAGAAATTCGCCCGATTCAAGGACAAATCGATGACTTAATGGATGAGATTAATGATCGTGTCGAGAAAAACGAACGTGTTTTAATCACCACTTTAACGAAAAAAATGTCAGAGGATTTGACCAATTATCTCAAAGAAGCTGGTGTTAAAGTACAATATCTCCACTCGGAAGTGAAGACGTTAGAGCGAATCGAAATCATTCGCGACCTCCGACTTGGTGTGTATGATGTTATCGTTGGAATTAATTTACTTCGCGAAGGAATCGATTTACCTGAAGTATCTCTTGTCGCTATTTTAGATGCGGACAAAGAAGGATTCCTTCGTTCCGAGCGTTCCTTAATTCAAACAATGGGTCGAGCCGCTCGTAATGAAAACGGTCGAGTAATCATGTATGCTGATAAAATGACCGATTCGATGCGCAATTCTATTGGCGAAACAGAACGCCGTCGTAAAATCCAAATTGAATATAATGAAAAACATGGCATTACGCCAAAAACAATCAAAAAAGAAATTCGTGGTATCATCGCAGCGACTTCTGCCGCAGATGAAAGAGAAGCAGTGAAGCAACATGATTTAAGCAAAATGTCTAAGAAAGAACGCGATGTGTTCATTGAAGGTATGGAACATGAAATGAAAGAAGCAGCCAAAGCACTTGATTTCGAACGTGCTGCTGAACTTCGCGATGCTTTACTGGAAATAAAAGCGGAAGGATGAAGCGAAATTGGATAAAGAGAAAATAGTAATTCAGGGTGCAAGAGCCCATAACTTAAAAAACATTGATGTAGAGATTCCTAGAGACAAATTAGTAGTTATGACTGGACTTTCAGGTTCAGGTAAATCTTCGCTTGCTTTTGATACGATTTACGCAGAAGGACAAAGACGTTATGTAGAGTCTTTGTCCGCATATGCGCGCCAATTTTTAGGCCAAATGGATAAACCAGATGTAGATTTAATTGAAGGATTAAGCCCTGCCATTTCGATTGATCAAAAAACAACAAGCCGTAATCCACGTTCAACTGTTGGTACTGTCACAGAAATCCATGACTATTTGCGCTTACTTTATGCTCGTGTTGGGCATCCAGTTTGTCCAAATCACGGTATTGAAATCACTTCCCAAACAATCGAACAAATGGTGGATCGCGTTCTAGAATATCCAGAAAAAACACGTATTCAAATAATGGCTCCAATCGTTTCTGGTAAAAAAGGAACCCATAAGAAAACTATTGAGGAAATAAAAAAAGAAGGCTATGTTCGAATTCGTGTTGATGGAGAAATTTATGATATCAATGACGAAATTGAAATCGAGAAGAATAAAAAGCATTCTATTGAAATCATTATTGATCGCATTGTGATTAAAGAAGGTATCAATACTCGTTTGTATGACTCCATTGAAGCGGCTCTTCGTTTAGCTGATGGTTATGCGGTTGTTGATATAATGGGCGATAAAGAATTATTATTTAGTGAACACTATGCGTGCCCTTATTGTGGGTTTTCCGTTGGTGAATTAGAACCAAGAATGTTCTCTTTCAATAGCCCATTTGGCGCTTGTCCAACATGTGATGGACTTGGCACTAAACTTGAAGTCGATGTCGACACAGTTATTCCAGATAGAAGTCTGTCTCTAAATGAAGGTGCTATTATTCCTTGGCGCCCAATTAGCTCGCAATACTATCCACAAATGCTAGCTTCGGCTTGTAAAGAGTTCGGAATAGATATGGATACACCTTTGGAGAAACTAACGAAAGAAGAATTAGATATTATTTTAAATGGATCAAAAGACAAAGAATTCTACTTCGAATACAAAAATGATTTTGGAATGACACGCGAAACGTGGATTCCTTTTGAAGGGATACTTCCAAATATCGAACGCCGCTATCGTGAGACAAATTCCGACTTTACGCGTGATCAAATGGCGCAATATATGACTGATTTACCATGTCCATCTTGTAAAGGTTATCGTCTAAAAGAAGAAACACTTTCTGTTAAAGTAAACAATCATCATATTGGCCAAATCAGTGAGTTTTCTATTAATGAAGCACTAGATTTCTTTGATGGCTTAGAACTCTCTGAAAAAGAAACACAAATTGCAGCGCCGATTTTCAAAGAAGTTCGTGCTAGACTAGGCTTCTTAAAAAATGTTGGGCTCGACTATCTAACAATGAGCCGTGCAGCTGGGACGCTATCTGGTGGTGAGGCGCAGCGAATTCGACTTGCTACACAAATCGGTCAGACTTACTGGGGTACTTTATATTCTAGATGAACCTTCCATCGGTCTTCATCAACGAGATAATGACCGTTTAATCAGCACACTCCAAAGTATGCGTGACATTGGAAACACGCTTATTGTCGTTGAGCATGACGAAGATACGATGATGGCCGCAGATTATCTTATTGATATTGGTCCAGGTGCAGGGGAACACGGTGGACGAATTGTTGCAGCCGGAACTCCAGAAGAAGTTGCCAAAAATAAAAATTCCATCACTGGTGACTATCTTTCAGGTAAAAAATTTATTCCAGTTCCTGCTAAACGTAGAAAAGGTAACGGACTAGAATTAGAAATTATTGGTGCTAAAGCAAATAATCTCAAAAACGTAAATGCAAAAATTCCACTAGCTACTTTTTCTTGTGTAACTGGAGTTTCAGGTTCAGGTAAAAGTTCGCTAGTGAATGAAGTATTACGAAAAGCATTAGCGAGAAAACTAAATAGAAACCACGCAAAACCAGGTGAACATAAAGAAATAAAAGGTATCGAAAACCTAGAAAAAATCATCAATATAGATCAATCACAATCGGAAGAACACCGAGATCGAATCCAGCTACTTATACAGGGGCTTTCGATGATATTCGTGACCTTTTTGCAAGCACAAATGAAGCCAAAGTTCGCGGTTATAAAAAAGGTCGCTTTAGTTTTAACGTAAAAGGTGACGTTGTGAGGCGTGTAAAGGCGACGGAATCATCAAAATTGAAATGCATTTCTTGCCCGATGTATATGTACCCTGTGAAGTTTGTCATGGAAAACGATACAATGGCGAAACGTTAGATATTCGTTACAAAGGCAAAATATTGCTGAAGTATTAGAGATGACTGTAGAAGAAGGCCTAGAATATTTCACTAACCAACCGAGAATTGCACGTAAACTGCAAACGATTGTGGATGTTGGACTTGGTTATATTCGACTTGGGCAACCTGCTACGACTCTTTCTGGTGGTGAAGCACAGCGTGTTAAGCTAGCTTCGGAACTTCACAAGCGTAGTAACGGAAAATCTTTCTATATTCTTGATGAACCAACCACTGGTCTCCACGCAGATGATATTGGTCGTTTACTCAAAGTATTACAAGACTTGTAGAAGAAAATGGCGACACAGTACTTGTTATTGAGCATAACCTTGACGTAATTAAACAAGCGGATTACTTGATTGATTTAGGACCAGAAGGCGGCGATGGTGGCGGTCAAATTATTGCAACCGGCACACCTGAAAAAATCGCTCGCTCGAAAAAATCATATACAGGTAAATACTTGAAACCAATTTTAGAACGCGATAAAGAACGCACAAAGAACGAATCGCAACAGCCAAGAAAAAATAATCAAAACCCCGCTTATGCAAAACATAAGCGGGGTTTTTAATAGTCCTTAAGAACAAACCACCCAAAGTCCAAACAAATAATCATCCTCTGGTTGTATGACAGAAATTATATTTTCCTTCATAATAGAGTCATAGATAAAACAGATATGTCACTTGCATGTGAAAGCAAGCCTAAAATAGTTTAGCCTAAATTATAGGAGGAAATGAAAATGGAAAATGAACGTAAACGTATTCTCGAATTAGTAAAACAAGGTATTATATCCACTGAAGAAGCCCTTACTCTACTTGAAAATATTTCCAAAAAAGAAGGTAAAACAGCAGCAAAAGAAAATATTCGTCGGTCTGCGGCTCCGAGAGAAGAAGAACAGTCGAAGAAGAAACAAAAGAAGAACCATCATACGATTACAGTAAAGGTTGGAACAATCAAGGAAACCCTTATACACCTCCAAAAAGTCGTAAAAGACGCCCAGAACCGACTCCAGAAAATCATGAAAGAGACGAAGAAGAGGGGCGGCGAAAATTCTCTAAAGATCGTGAAGACTCCATGCGCAATATGGTTAATGATTTATCCCAAGCGGGTGAAAAAATCGGTTCTTTCCTAAATAGTGCATTTAAACAAGTGAAAGATATGCCATTCCCGTTCTTAACTTCAACGAAAATCGAACGTGATTTCATTTATCATGACACAACACTTTCTATTTTAGAATTTGAAATTGCTAATGGTAATATTGAATTTAAACCATCTGATTCGAACGATATCAAAGTTCACGCGATGATTAAACTATTCAAAGAATATCCAGAAGATGAAGCACTTAAAATCTTCTTTGATAAAACAACTTTACGTGTAGATGAAGAAACTTTACGTTTTGAGTCTAAATCAAAACAAATCGTTACAAACTTAACTGTATACTTGCCTCGTCGTGAGTACGATTATGTTTCCGTTAAAATGCTTAATGGTAACTTCCATATGGATGAATTATCCGGTCGTGATTTATTTGTGAAAACAACCAATGGTAATATTAGTATTGGTACTTTAAATGCTACTTTGGCAGAAATTGAGTCAATTAATGGTAATGTTCGTATCCAAAATGGTGAAATTCGTGATGTTGCACTGAAAACATTCAACGGTAACGTAGCAGTAAAAGGTAATTATTACTCCACCAATTTACAAACTAAAAATGGTAATGTAAATTATCAACTAACTGGAAATGAAGCTACTTTCTTAAAAGCAAAAACTGGTGCAGGTAATATCGATGTGGTTGTACCCGCAGCAATTGGTGTAGATGGCCGTTTCCACACAAACTTAGGTAAATTACTTTTAGATTTAAAAGATGCCGAAATTCTTGAATCTAAAACAGAGTCCGTAAGTAAATCAATTATTTTCACTAAACTACCAGATGCAGCTGATTCTTCCTTGAAAATCGAAGCAGAAGCAACTACTGGCTCCGTAAAAATTCGCGATGTAAAATAATTAAACGAAATCTAGCGCCGGAATGCGCGCTAGATTTTACATAGATATAAGAAAGGAAGAGCTAACATGGATAAAAAATTAAGAAGATCAAGAGTGGACCGGAAAGTCGGCGGTGTGTTTGGTGGACTAGCTGAGTTTCTAGGGATAGATGCCACACTTCTGCGACTAATTTATATTATCATCACCATTATTACGATGAAAACCGGTATTGCGATTATCGCTTATATAGTAGCCTTGTTTGTGATTCCTTCTTCCGATACAAGTAATGAAGAAGTACTTGAACGGCATCGTCGCCGCGTGGAGGAAAAAAGAAATCGTCACCTAGGACGTAATCAAGCTAGACAGGAAGTGCGAGAAGCAATGAGAAATAGTCATCATCATAGAAGACCAAGACCAGAAAATGCTGAACCAATTCATCACGGCGCAAGGAAGAAAGAAGCTCGCCCTCGTCCAGTACGAGAATTCAATTTTGATAATGCGACTTTCCGTTCCTTTACTATTAGAGTGGCGACCGGGGACGTTATTATCCGTTCTTGGGACAAAGAACAAATGAAAATCCGTGCAGTACTAGCTGTACATGAAAAAGCGCGATCTATTCGTCAATTAAGCGAAGAAAAACTATGGGATTACTTCTTTAGTCAAACGATGCTTGATATTTCTCCGGACAATTTCACTTTCGAATCAAAAAATGAACTTTTAAAAACCGATTTAGTTGTTACTATTCCAAAACGTTTATACGAGCAAGTGAAAATTCAGCTCTTAAATGGTAATTTGAAATATGACGATACAGCTGCTGAAGATGCTATTATTAAAACACGTCACGGTGATATTCGCTCATCAGGAGCTAGTGGTAAATTTTTGAGCACAGAATCAGCGGATGGAGAAATTTTCTTCAAACGTAGCACAGTAGAGAATGTAGATATGTCTACTGCTAAAGGAGATATTGCGCTTCAAGGTAGCTTTCTTACAACGATTGCTAAAGCTGCACAAGGGGACGTTGAGTATATACTCGAAAATGATACTTCCTCGGCCTCAGATTTAGAAGCACCAAATGGCGATATTCGAATTCAAATTCCGCCAACATGGAATGTCGATGGAACACTTGGAACTAAAAAAGAAAAAATCTATTTTGACTTAAAAAATGCAAAAATTTGGGATGACGCAGAAAGAACTTTTGTCTTCACTCAAAACGCAGAAGAAATAAGCATGGCGACACTTCAAGCAAAAGTAGGAAATGGAATTATTAAAGTTTCTGAACTGGAAACAAAGAACGTTTAATAAAATGAAAGGAAGGGAAAACAATGAAAAAGTTATATAAATCTTCTTCACAAAAAATGATTGCTGGTGTCTGTGGTGGACTTGCAGAATACTTTGGCATTGAAGTAACCATCATTCGTTTACTTTGGGCTGGAGCAGTTCTATTCTTTGGTACTGGGATTTTACTGTATATTCTAGCTGCGATTATTATGCCAACAGCAACACCTGAATCAGAATGGGAGTGAACTAAAACATGCGTTGGATTATAGGCGTAATTATTAACTCGGTGCTTTTCGTAGCTTTATCAGGATTCTTTACAAGTTTTCATGTAGATGGATTCACGACAGCGCTACTAGCGAGTTTTATATTAGCAATTCTAAATATGCTAATTAGACCTATTTTACTCCTTTTAACATTACCAATTAATATTTTCACACTTGGACTTTTCACCTTTGTTGTGAATGCAATTATGCTTGAAATGACTACCTTCTTTATTGGAGATTCTTTCCAAATTGATGGTTTTGGAACAGCGTTAATTCTCGCAGCAATTATGGCATTCGCAAACATGATTATTAATTCCGTTTTATGGGGTAACAAAGAAAAATAAACATTCCAGCTACATTTTGAGGCTAAAAATAGTCTTTTAAATGTAGCTGGTTTTGCTATGTAGAGCCATTTGAGTAGAAAGAGGTAGCTTGATTCCTTCTAAAGTGCTAAAATGAGAAGGAGCTTTCTAAATAATATTTTGTAGCGAACAGTAATGGACTTTTATAATTCATTTGGAGGTACTTGCATGACAAAATCGGTTACGGTAAAGGATTTAAAGGAACGACTTAATTTAGAGTTAATTTGTTCGGAAACGGGACTTGAACGGCCAATTTCAACAAGTGACTTATCTCGGCCGGGGCTGGAACTTACTGGGTTTTTCTCTTATTATCCAGAAGATCGTGTGCAACTTTTTGGCATGACTGAAATATCGTTTTCTGAAGGAATGGAACCTGAAGAACGTCTCAAAAGATATAAACAAATGTGTACGAAGCGGACGCCTGCTTTTGTGATTTCTAGAAATTTAGAAGTGCCGAAAGAATTAGTAGCAGCAGCGAAAGAAGCTGATATTCCGGTATTACGTTCACGACTTAAAACGACACGTTTATCTGTTTATATTACGAATTACTTAGAAAGCAGACTTGCGCCAGTTATTTCGATGCATGGTGTTCTAGTGGATATATATGGTTTAGGTGTGTTGATTACGGGGAGCAGTGGTGTTGGTAAAAGTGAAACAGCACTGGAGCTTGTAAAACGCGGGCATAGACTCGTAGCAGATGATAATGTGGAAATTCGCCAAGAGGATGAAATGACGTTAATCGGTTCTTCTCCAGCGATTATTGAACATTTACTCGAGATTCGCGGGTTGGGGATTATTAATGTAATGACTTTATTTGGAGCAGGCGCTGTTCGTTCTAGTAAAAAAATTACTATCGTTGTGCACCTTGAAAATTGGGATCCTGATAAGCATTATGATCGTGTCGGATTAGACCAAGAAAAGACAAAAATCTTTGATATGGATATTCCGAAAATTACGGTGCCTGTTCGACCGGGACGAAATTTATCTGTTATTATTGAGGTAGCGGCAATGAATTTCCGATTAAAGAATATGGGGTACAAACGCGGCAGAGCAATTTACACAAGACCTGAATAATTTAATAGGTCATAACAGCAGTATGAATGATTAAATAAATAGTGAAAGCATCTCCGCAGCCAAACTTTACAAAAATGCTTGTTTGGTTGCGGAGTTGTCTTTTTGAAAGTAGGGGAATTATGGGTAATGGTGTTCAGCCACTTGATCCGGTGGCGATTCAAATTGGTAGTATATCTGTGAAATGGTACGGAGTTATTATTGCTTCGGCTGTTGTCATCGCGTTACTTCTTGCTTTAAGTGAAGCAAACAAGCGCAAAATGGATAAAGAAATTATTGTGGATTTGCTGATTTGGGCAATTCCGATTTCAATTATTAGTGCTCGAATTTACTATGTTATTTTTGAGTGGGATTTCTATAAGAATAATTTAGGCGAAATAGTGAAAATCTGGCACGGAGGTATTGCTATTTATGGCGCGCTAATTGGTGCAGTTTTAACGGCAATTATTTTCTCGCGGATTAAGAAAATTTCGTTCTGGCAACTTGCGGATGTCGTTGCGCCAAGTTTGATTATTGCGCAGGCAATCGGGCGTTGGGGAAACTTCATGAACCAAGAAGCTCATGGTGCAGAAACAACGCGTTCTTTTCTGGAAAGCCTTCATTTACCAGATTTTATTATCAACCAGATGTACATAGATGGTGCTTATTATCAACCGACTTTCTTATATGAGAGTTTATGGAATGTGCTTGGATTTATTGTTCTATTAATTATTCGTCGCACAAAAATTCGTCGTGGGGAGTTGTTCCTCGGCTATGTAATTTGGTATTCATTTGGAAGATTCTTTATTGAAGGAATGCGGACAGATAGCTTAATGTGGGGGGACTTTAGAGTTTCGCAAGTGCTATCTTTACTTCTTATTGTTTTGTCTATTGGTATTATTATTTATCGTCGTATGAAAATGAATCCACCATATTATATGGAAGATAAATTTGGTAAAGTAGTTAAAAAGAAATAAAAAAGTTGGAGATTTTCGAGTTTGATTAAGAAAGGAAGAAATTATGACTGGGAAAATTACTACATTGTTGTTTGACTTAGATGGTACGCTTATAAATACGAATGAATTGATTATCAAAACATTTCAAGTGACATTTCAAGAATTCATGCCGGACCGGGTTTTTACTAGAGAGGACATTTTACCGTTTATCGGGCCTTCTTTAATGGAGACTTTCCGGGAAATAAATCCAGCGCATGCAGATGAGATGCGCGCTTTTTACCGAGAGTATAATTTGAAGCATCATGATGATTTAATTTTAGAATATGATGGAGTTTATGAAGCAATTCGTGCTTTATATGAAGAAGATTATAAACTTGGAATTGTATCGACGAAAATGTATGATACGATTATGCGAGGTCTCAAGGTAACTGGCTTGGATAAATTTTTCCAAGTGGTGATTGGGTTAGATCAAGTGTCTAATGCTAAACCAGATCCTGAAGGTATTGAGATGGCTCTTTCTTTATTAAATGCGACAAAAGAAGAAGCGATTATGATTGGCGATAATTATCATGATATTGAAGCTGGAAAAAATGCGGAAACCCTAACTGCGGGTGTAGCTTGGGCGATTAAAGGACCAGAACATTTGGCGCAGTTTCAGCCAGATTTCATGTTAGAAAAAATGAGCGATTTACTCGCAATTGTTAGGGACGAGGAATAGAATTTGAGGCGGCTGGATAGGTTTAAGGCACCCGATGATACAGTCAACACCCTTTTTCAAGTGTATAAAACGATTTCTTTTTGGAAGGTTTTGAAGAATACGCTAGTAATAGAACTTGGTCGTTTTTTTCCATGGATGGGCGGTAAGCGTGCAATTTATCGCGCATGTCTTGGAATGGAAATTGGCGAGAAGACTGCCATTGCCTATAAAGTTATGCCGGATTTATTTTTTCCGGAAAAGATTATGATTGGCGAAAACTCGATTATTGGTTATCATACAACTATCTTGACGCATGAATATTTACTTTCGGAGTACCGTGTTGGGGAAGTTGTGATTGGTCGGGATGTGATGGTTGGCGCGAATGTCACCATTCTTCCGGGCACAGTAATTGGAGACGGGGCTGTGATTGCTGCTGGGGCGGTTGTCTCGGTGGATGTCCCGGCTGGTAGTTTTGCTTATGGAAATCCATTAATAATAAAAGAAAAAGCTACTCTGACGTAAAAGTCAAAGTAGCTTTTTTTGTCGCCCAAAGTCATAAATTCTATGTTATACTCATTAGGATAAAGGTATCTTGGAGGTGGAAAAATGGAAAAAGACAAAAAAACACCCGCAAAAATCTATCCATTTTATCCAAATGGTCAGTTTTATTTTGAACGCGGTGTCGAAGCGTTTCGTGATCAAAGAATTAAAGAAGCAATCAGGTATTTAGTGCGGGCATCCGAACTGGAGCCAGGAGAAGCTGTTATTCTTTGTCAGCTGGCGATATGTTATACAGAAATTGGTCAATTCCATAAATCGAATCAGCTACTTAGAGAAGTTTTAGAACAGCGTAATGGGAACATGGAATACTGTTATTATTTTATTGCTAATAATTTTGCGTATATGAAAGATTATCGGAGAGCGTTACAATATGCTAATCGTTATTTGGATAGTTCAACTGATGGTGAATATACCGAGGAAGCTAAAGATTTAATTGAAGTTTTATTAGAAGAAACGCCTTTTGGTGAGACAATTGAAAATGGCTTTTCTAAATTAGAACAAGAATTCTATTCTTATAAAAAAGAAATTAATCGTTATTTAGCAGAAGAAGATAGTGCAGCTGCTTGCGATATTTTAAGAAAAGTCATTGATGAAAAACCGAATTTTTGGCCTGCTTATAATCAACTCGCTTCGCTTTATTTTGAGCAACTGAAAGAAGAAGAGGGAGTCAGAGTTTTAAGTGATTTATTATCGAGAAATCCAGGTAATCTCTTGGGTATTTGTGATTTATTTATTTATCACTTTTATAAGGGGAATCGTAAAGAGGCGGATGAGCTTTATCTGGAACTTCGGGATGTCCTACCGGTTCTAGCGCATCATAAAGAGAAGCTTGGTCTGATTCATGCGATGATGGGTGAATACGAGGAAGCGGATGATTTGCTTGAACAAGTGGCTGACTTGGAAGTGACTGAGCGTAGTAAGTATTATTATTTCCGTGCGAAATCTTCCTATTATTTAGGGGATGTGGAAGGGGCAAAAATGTTTTGGCATTCCTTTTTAGAGTGTGATTTGTATGAAGATGTTCGGTTTCCGTGGGAGCAAGAGGCGGATTTAACGAATGACACGCGACTGGTGCTTGAGATGCTTCAAGAGGAAGATGATTTGACTCATATGCTAGGTGTTTATGCATTAACTATTTCTGGAAATCGTCCGGAGTTAGTATTATTTCACCCGTTACTTGATATGAGCGATTGGTCTTACATGGAGCATTTAATGTTTACTAATTTTGATTATTTTCCGGATGGGGCTATTGAACAAAATGGTTATCTGATTGCAAAAGCGATGATTATTTTAAAAGAAAATGGTGTTTTGTTAAATGAAGAAAATATGGCGTTATATAAGCAGATGTTTTCGTTAGTTTTAATAGATGCTGGGAAAGATTTAATACTTGGTCGTTATACGATAGAAACTGTGGCTAGTGCGATTGCTAAGCTGTTTTTACCTCATTTGAAGCTTGAATTAGTAGAAGAATTTGAATGTAGTAAATGTGCGCGAGATATTGAGCGAGTTCTGAGCAGATAAATAGACCTTTTTGCTATTCCGTATTAGGATTAATTTAGGCTAACTATTGTATACACATAAACGAGGAGGGCAAAAAGAATGGCTAGTGAAGAAAAAATTTATGATGTGATTATTATTGGAGCGGGACCAGCTGGAATGACAGCTGCTTTATATACTTCCCGTGCAGATTTAGATACGTTAATGATTGAACGCGGAGTACCTGGTGGACAAATGGTTAACACAGCTGAGGTTGAAAATTACCCTGGATTTGATAGTATTTTAGGACCAGATTTATCCGATAAGATGCTTAGCGGTGCGAAACAATTTGGCGCTGAGTATGCTTATGGGGACATTAAAGAAGTCGTTGATGGCAAAGAATTTAAAACTGTAACGGCTGGATCGAAAACCTATAAAGCTCGGGCGATTATTATTGCGACTGGTGCTGAACACCGGAAACTTGGTGCAGCTGGCGAAGAAGAGCTTAGTGGACGCGGCGTTTCTTATTGTGCTGTTTGTGATGGAGCGTTCTTCAAAAATCGCGAATTAATCGTGGTTGGCGGCGGAGACTCTGCAGTGGAAGAAGGAACTTATTTGACTCGTTATGCAGATAAAGTAACGATAGTACACCGTCGTGATAAATTGCGCGCACAACAAATTTTACAAGATCGTGCTTTCAAAGATGAAAAAGTTGATTTCATTTGGAATAGTACAGTAGAAGAAATTGTTGGCGATGGCAAAAAAGTAACTGGAGCAAAACTTGTTTCCACAGTGGATGGTTCCGAATCTATTATGCCAGTGGATGGTGTTTTCATCTATGTTGGACTTGTTCCACTTACGAAAGCATTCTTAAATTTAGGTATTACAGATGATGAAGGATACATCGTAACGGACGAGGAAATGCGTACAAACCTTCCTGGTATTTTTGCAGCTGGTGATGTTCGTGCGAAAAGCTTACGCCAAATTGTAACAGCAACAGGCGATGGCGGACTTGCTGGACAAAACGCTCAAAAATATGTAGAAGAATTAAAAGAGTCGCTAGAAGCAGAGGCAGCTAAATAACAGTAAAGAAAACTCGAATGGGTCTGAGATTATTTATCTTAGACCCATTTTTGCGTGACTATATAGACTTGAGTAGTGTAAAATGGAAGACAAAGACTATTGTTAGGAGAGAGATAATAATGAGTATTGTTGTACTTGGTGGCGCTGGCTATATCGGTTCACATGCAGTAGATGAGTTAATTACTCGCGGATATGAAGTAGTAGTTATTGATAATTTAAGAACAGGGCACAAGGAATCCATTCATACAAAGGCAAAATTTTATGAAGGAGATATTCGAGATAAGGCATTTTTAAGTTCAGTTTTTGAAAAAGAAAAGGTAGATGGTGTGATTCACTTTGCTGCTAGTTCACTTGTAGGAGAATCGATGGAAGTACCGCTTGTTTATTTAAATAATAATGTTTATGGTACGCAAATTGTCTTAGAAGTGATGGAGCAATTTGGTGTGAAGCATATTGTCTTTTCTTCTAGCGCTGCAACATATGGTGAGCCAGAACGAGTACCGATTACGGAAGATATGCCAACAAATCCGGAAAGTACTTACGGCGAAACGAAGCTAATCATGGAAAAAATGATGAAATGGTGCGATAAAGCGTATGATATGAAATATGTTGCACTCCGGTATTTTAATGTTGCTGGCGCCAAAGCGGATGGTTCAATTGGGGAAGATCACAAACCAGAATCACACTTAGTCCCAATTATTTTACAAGTTGCGCTTGGTCAACGAGAAAAATTAGCGATTTACGGTGACGACTACAATACGCCTGATGGTACTTGTATTCGTGATTATGTACAAGTAGAAGATTTAATTGACGCGCATATTAAAGCGCTAGAATACTTGAAAAATGGCGGGGAAAGTAATATTTTCAACCTTGGTAGCAGTAACGGTTTTTCAGTGAAAGAAATGCTTGAAGCAGCTCGTACTGTAACAGGTAAAGAAATTCCAGCTGAAGTTGTACCACGCCGTGCAGGAGATCCAGGAACGTTAATTGCTTCAAGTGATAAAGCGCGTGAAATTCTTGGTTGGGAGCCAACTTATACAGACGTAAAAGATATTATCGCCACTGCTTGGAAATGGCACGTATCTCATCCAAATGGCTATTAATAACTTATGAAGGAATGTGATTTTTATCGAAGTAATGAAGGAGCGATTTGGGGAGTTTGAGGGAGAAACTGTTTGGAAGTGGACGATGGTAAATGATCATGGTATGCGCATGAGTGTTTTAAATTACGGAGCGATTGTTACTTCCCTTGAAACAAAAGATAAATTTGGTGATTTTGCGAATATTAGTCTTGGTTTTACAAATTTAGATGATTATTTGGCACACTCCCCATACTTCGGCGCGACACTTGGCCCTGTTGCTGGACGCATTACAAATGGGCAATTTAGTTTGGACGGTAAACAATTTCAACTGATTCAAAATGAAGGAGCTAACCATCGTCACGGTGGGAAATTCAATTTTAGTAAGAAGCTTTGGGATGTTTCAGTAGAAAAAAGTCTTGATCAAATTGTGATGACTTTTGAATACTGCTGGGCGGATGGAGAAAATGGCTATCCAGGAAATATTGATGCAAAAATGACATATACGTTAAATAATAAAAATGAATGGCTGCTTGATTATGAAGCGAAAAGCGATCAGCCGACTATATATAACCCGAGCAATCATATTTATTTTAATCTAAGCGGAGAAGCTGGTTCAACGGTTTTACAACATCAGCTTTGGGTTAATAGTGACAGCTTCCTACCAATTGATGAAGAGTTTCTCCCAATTGGGGAAAAGCGGTTAGCGGAAAATACTATCTTTGATTTGCGTGCAGGTCGTGAAGTAGCGGAGATTACACAAAGTCAGGACCAGCAAGTAAAATTAGTTGGTGCGGGGCTGGATCATGCATTCATTTTAAAACATGAAAATAGTCGTCCAGATGCAGTTTTGTTTGATCCAAAGTCAGGACGGCGCTTGGAAATGGAAACCAAAGCTGACTCGGTATTAATTTATACGGCGAATAGTTTGGATGGCTCTTTTGAGATTGGCGAGCGAACTGTGCCAAAATATGCTGGCATAACAATGGAAACACAGGGTTTAGTAGATGCGATTAACCATGACGGATTTGGTGATATTGTACTTCGACCAGAAAAACCTTTTACATCTAGAACAGCTTTTCGTTTCACAGTGGAGAGCTGATAAATTTTAATTAAAGAGTTCTAAATGAAGGAGTGTAGAGAATGAATTGGCAAGAAGAATATCAAAAATGGGTTGCTAATGACAAATTAGATAGCACATTAAGAAAACAATTAACGAATATGGAAGCAAATGAAAAAGAACTTGAGGATAGTTTTTATCGTAATATGGAATTTGGAACGGCTGGGATGCGTGGTGTACTAGGCGCTGGAACAAACCGCATGAATATCTATACTATTCGTAAGGCTTCTCTAGGTTTGGCGCAATTTGTGGCGGAGAACGGGGAAGAGGCTAAAAAACGTGGGATAGTTATTGCGTATGATCCTCGTCATATGTCGCGTGAATTTGCTTTTGAATCGGCGGCGGTATTAGGGCATCATGGTGTGAAAAGCTATGTTTTTGATGCGCTTCGACCAACACCCGAACTTTCCTTTGCAGTACGTCATTTAAATGCGTTTGGTGGGATTGTTATTACAGCTAGCCATAACCCACCAGAATACAATGGCTACAAGATTTATGGTGAAGATGGCGGACAAATGCCTCCAACAGGGGCAAGTGCTGTAATTGAATACATAAACGCGGTAGAGGATATTTTTTCTGTAGAAGTAGCGAACCAAGAGCTATTAATTGAAAATGGTTTACTTGAGGTAATCAGTGAAAAAGTAGACCGTCCATATTTGGAAAAATTAAAAGAGGTTATTGTCAATAAAGAGCTTGTTCAAGAACGAGGGGAGGATTTGAAAATTGTTTTCACGCCCCTTCATGGTACTGGCGGAATTCTTGGCGTTCCTGCGCTTGAAAGTGTTGGCTTTACGAATATTGTTAAGGTTGACGAGCAATTTGTGAATGATCCCGATTTTGGAACGGTAAAATCGCCTAACCCGGAAAACCGCGAAGCCTTTTTACTTGCGATTGAATATGGTAAGAAGTTTGGTGGCGACATTTTAGTCGGAACAGATCCGGATGCTGACCGTTTAGGCGTGGCAGTTCGTAATCTTGACGGCGAATATGAAGTGTTATCTGGAAACCAAATTGGCGCGATTATTTTACATTATTTATTAAAACAAAAGAAAGCGCAAAATGAATTGCCAGCTAATGCAGCGGTATTAAAATCTATTGTAACAAGTAATCTTGGAACAGAAATCGCGAAACATTACGGTGCGGAAATGATTGAAGTATTAACTGGTTTCAAATTTATTGCAGAACAAATTAAGCACTTTGAAGAAACTGGCAAGCATACGTTTGAATTTGGTTATGAAGAAAGTAATGGTTATATGGTTAAGCCGTTTACGCGTGATAAAGATGCGATTCAAGCGGTGCTTGCGATTGCGGAAGTGGCGCTCGTTAGCAAAGTAGAAGGTGGAAGTTTACTAGAAGATTTAGAGCAAATTTATGCTGAGTTTGGCTATTACAAAGAAGATCTAGTTTCCTTAACTTTAAGCGGTAAGGATGGTTCTCGGCGCATCAAAGAAATTACAAGTAATTTTCGCGAGCAACTACCAACAAGTATGGGTGGATTCCCCGTGGAACGTGCGGAAGATTATTTAAGAAGCGAAACAACTTGGATTGCTACCGGAAAAACGGAAGCGATTCATTTGCCAACAGCAGATGTCATTAAATGTTATTTTGAAGATGGTTCATGGTTCTGTTTACGTCCATCCGGCACAGAACCGAAAATCAAATTCTACTTTAGTATTCGTGGTGAAAGTAAAGAAGAAAGTGCAACAAAATTAGAAAAAGTGAAAGCTGATTTGATGCAACATATCGAAGCTTAAAAAGAAAAATCCCGGAAACTCGCTTTAGAGACTTTTCCGGGATTTTCTAGTGAGAAGTGTGCTAAAATGGAAGATAGATATTATTTGTGCGAAAGGATGAGGCAGATATGGCTTCTAAACAATTAAAATTAGTAATCATTACTGGGATGTCTGGAGCAGGAAAAACAGTCGCAATGCAGTCTTTAGAAGATCTCGGTTATTTTTGTGTAGATAATTTACCGCCAAGTTTACTTCCAAAGTTCTGGGAGCTAATGAAAGAAAGCGATAAAATGGATAAAATCGCGCTCGTAATGGATCTTCGCGGCCGTGAGTTTTTCGATTCCATTGAACCAGCGCTAGATGAGCTAGATAATACCAATTTTATAACAACGAAAATCCTCTTTTTAGAGGCTGATGATAAGGTACTTGTTTCGCGTTATAAAGAAACGCGCCGCCACCATCCACTGGAGCCTAATGGGTCTGTGCTAGACGGGATTAATGCAGAGCGCGAACTGCTTAGTGATTTAAAAGGCCGTTCGCAGTTAGTTATTAATACATCGAATATGGCGCCACGTGAGTTACGCGAGCGAATTAACAATGAATTCCAAACCGAAGATAAAGATATATTCAATGTGCAATTGATGTCATTTGGTTTCAAATACGGCATTCCGATTGATGCTGATTTAGTGTTTGATGTGCGCTTTTTACCGAATCCGCATTACATTGACAAAATGCGTCCGTTGACAGGACTTGATGAAGATGTGTATGAATATGTGATGAAATGGCCAGAAACGCAGACCTTTTTAGATAAGTTAGTAGATCTATTAATGTTTACACTTCCTTTTTACAAACGAGAAGGAAAAACACAATTAGTTATTGCCATTGGATGTACTGGAGGACAGCATCGTTCAGTAGCTTTGACAGAGTTCGTTGGTAAGGCAATTCAACAAAAATATGAAACAACGATTTCACACCGAGATATGAAACGTAGAAAGGGCCGTTAATATGAAAAAGGAAATGAAACCTAAAGTAGTAGTAATCGGTGGCGGGACCGGTCTTCCAGTCATTTTAAAAGGGCTTAAAAAGAAGGATATTCATTTAACGGCCATTGTGACCGTAGCGGACGATGGTGGTAGTTCTGGTAAAATTCGCGAGCAAATGGATGTGCTTCCCCCAGGTGATATACGCAATGTCATGCTAGCTTTATCCAATGTTGATCCACGGGTTGTCGATTTATTTCAATATCGTTTTGCGGTAGATGGTGATTTATCGGGGCATGTTATTGGAAATTTGATTTTAACGGCTTTATCGCAATTGAATGATAGTTATGTTGATGCGATTAATGTGCTAGCAACGGTGCTGAAAATCCGCGGCAAAGTTATTCCAGCAACGGATCAACCACTCATCTTAAATGCCGAAATGGAAGATGGTTCTATTGTGCACGGTGAATCGCTTATCCCGTTACAAGGAAAGCATATTAATCGTGTGTATATCGAACCAGAAAATGTAAAACCATATCCGACAGCAGTCGAAGCAGTGAAAGAGGCTGATTTGATTGTTATTGGTCCAGGAAGTTTATACACAAGTATTTTACCAAATCTATTACTTACGGAATTAGCCGATGAAATTATAGCAAGTAAGGCTCCGAAAGTATACATTACGAACATTTTAACGCAAATTGGCGAAACCGACTTTTTCTCAGATGCGGATCATATTAAAGTTATCCATGAGCATGTGGGAAAATCTTTTATAGATAAAACGTTAATTAATACGACGACTGTTCCGAAAGAACTTTTATTCCCAGAGGATGTTGCGCAAGTAGAGCATAATGCCAAAGGAATGGAAGAGCTTGGCGTAGAAGCCATTTATCAAGATTTTCTTTCTACAGAGGATGGCCTTGTGCGCCATGCTGCTGAAAAGGTGGCGGACGCGGTTTTAGCGATGTTACCTAACCAAACTATTGAAAAGGAGTGAGTAAGCCATGTCATTTGCATCGGAAACCAAGAAAGAATTAACCCATATGGACGTAAGTGATAGCGATGCAAAAGTGGAACTCGCAGCTTTTATTCGAATGAATGGTGCCATCTCGTTTTCGAATCAATTAGTGATAATGGATGTCCAAACCGAGAATGCAGCCATAGCTAGACGAATGTATCAATTACTGAAAGACTTATACGAAGTGCCAATAGAACTTCTTGTACGTCGCAAAATGAAGTTGAAAAAAAATAATGTTTATATAGTTCGCTTGAAGTCAGGTACACGGGGGATTTTGGAAGATTTACGGATACTAGAGCCACCGATGACGTTTACGAAATCGATTGATAGGGGATTTGTTAAGAAGAGGAGCGCCAAACGTGCTTATTTACGTGGAGCCTTTTTGGCAAGTGGGTCAGTTAATAATCCGGAAACTTCTTCTTATCATTTAGAAATTTTCTCTGTTTATGAGGAGCACAATGAGGCGATTTGCGCTTTGATGAATCAATTCGATCTCAATGCGCGAACGCTTGAACGGAAAAATGGTTTTATTACCTATTTGAAAGAAGCGGAAAAAATCACGGAATTCTTGAGTATTATCGGAGCAACTAGCGCGCTTCTTCATTTTGAGGATGTTCGGATTATGCGTGATATGCGGAATTCGGTGAACAGGCTAGTGAACTGTGAAACGGCGAATCTCAACAAGACAATTAATGCGGCTGTTAGGCAAATCGATAATATCAAGTATATCCAATCAACCGTTGGGCTAGAAGCTTTACCAGAACGACTGCGTGAGATTGCAGCGCTTCGTATAGCTAATGAAGATGTTACCTTAAAAGAGCTAGGCGAAATGCTGACAACAGGTCAAGTAAGTAAATCAGGTATTAATCATCGTCTCCGGAAACTAGATCAGATTGCAGAGCGCCTTAGAAGTGGGGAAACACCAGCACAAGTAGGACTGAAAATCAGTAATAGTTAATTAAAAAGAAAAGGATGCGAATTAGAATGTCCAAATTATTTTCAGAATATAAATTAAAAGATGTAACGCTAAAAAACAGAATTGTTATGTCACCAATGTGTATGTATTCAGTAGAAAATAAAGACGGGATTGCAACAGACTTTCATTTTGCACACTATGTCTCGAGAGCTGCTGGTGGTACAGGGCTTGTCATCTTAGAAGCTACGGCTGTTCAAGAAGTAGGACGGATTTCTGAATTTGATTTAGGACTATGGAATGACGAGCAAGTTCCAGCTTTGAAAAAATTAGTAGATGGACTTCATTATCACGGAGCAAAAGCAGGAATTCAATTAGCACACGCTGGAAGAAAAGCTGTTTTACCAGGTGAAATAGTGGCTCCTTCTGCTATTGCTTTTGATGAAAAATCAGACAAACCAGTAGAGCTTACGAAAGAAGCAATTAAAGAGGTTGTGGCTGATTTTAAACGTGCCGCTTATCGTGCAAAAGAAGCGGGATTTGATGTTATTGAGATTCATGCTGCTCATGGTTATTTAATTCACCAATTCTTATCACCAATTACGAATCGTCGCGAAGATAATTACGGTGGACCTGCTGGCAATCGATATAAAATTTTAAGTGATATTATTAAAGCAGTGAAGGAAGTATGGGACGGCCCGATTATCGTTCGAGTATCCGCTACTGACTATGCACATGGCGGTTTGCAACTAGAAGATCATATTCCTTTTGCAAAATGGATGAAAGCAGATGGCGTGGAACTAATTGATGTGAGTACAGGTGGTTTAGTTAATGTGGCTCCACCAGTTTTCCCAGGTTATCAAGTGCCATTCGCGGATGAAATCCGTCGCGGGGCGGGTATTGCGACTGGAGCGCTTGGGCTTATTACACGAGGCGAACAAGCGGAAGAAATTTTATGCAATGAACGAGCGGATTTAATTATTGTTGGTCGTGAATTATTACGAAATCCTTATTTTGCTAAAGATGCAGCCAAACAATTAGGCGAAACAATTGAAGGACCAAAACAATATTCACGCGCGTGGAAATAAATAAAAAGCTGGAAGTTCAGAGTTTTTGAACTTCCAGCTTTTTTAGTAGAAATTAATTAATAGTTACATTCCAATCATAAGAGCATACGCCTCCAGTGGCATAATTGTGATTATACGAGATGTCTAATTTATACTCACCAGGACTTAGAGCGGATGTATCCACTGTTATAGAGTTGTCCTCCGCATTAACTGTCGTCGGAAGTTGGACTATATTAGTCCCGATATATTCTCCTGTAACTTCTGGGCTGACTAACATGTTAATTTCTTCCATTTGGAAATAAATAGGTAAATCAATAGTACATGTATTGCCCTGATTAATAGTTTGATCAGGAAGCTCTCCATTTTGACTTTGAACATAAATAGTATCTAATACATTAGAAGGTAGTTCAGTTAAAAAATTATAATCTAAGTTTAATGATTCTAAACTAGGTAAGTTGGTGAAGTTAACCATCGTACCGGTTAAATTGTTATGTCTTAAATTTAAATCAGTTAAGTTAGGTAAATTTTGAAAATCTGGTGTATTGGTTAATAAATTTGCATTTAAATCTAAAAATGTGAGATTTGGTATATTTTGAAAATCAGGAATAGTTGTCAATTGGTTAGAACTTAGATCCAACGTAATAAGTAAAGGAATATTATTAAAATTAGGAAGTTCATCGCTTGTAATTGACATATCAGACATATAAAGCTGTTTTAAAGCAGGCATCCCGGTAAAGTCAGGGATAGAGCCGACTAAATTATTTCCGCTCATTGTAATGGTATCCATTTCAGGATAATTTTGGTAGTTTGGAAGGGATAAGTTTCTAGTTAATCTTCCAGGTGAATCAGCAAAAAATAACGTTTTTAAATGTGGAATTGTAGTAATATCAGGGAACTCCGTTAATTTAGCCCCAAATTCCATAATACTTACATCTGTGACATTGTTAAACATGGCACGCTCTAGTAATTGCATGGAATCATTCGTAATCGTATGTGTTTCAAACCCTAAACTAGTTAATGCATCCAAATCATCTTGATCAATAACATCATTCACAGAGTCTTTGTTTAAGTTTCTAGCCATATCTTTGGCTAATCCATCATCTGGGAAAACATCAATAATTGGAGCGGGTAGTGGATATAAATCAGAAGCAGCTTTTGCCTTCAGATCTAAACCAGTAAAGCTTAGTGACAAAATGGCTAATAATAAAGCTGTGCTTAAAAACATGAAAACTTTTCTCAATGTATTCAGTCCTTTCTTTTTTAGAGGTCTAAAGGATAACACGAAAAAACCAAGAAAAAATATTTACACCATATATGAACATTTTTTGTACGAAAATCTACAAATGTTGTATATTTTTCAATCTATTTATGGTACTATGAATAATAGTTTTCAAGTTAGTTTAAAAATACACATATAAATTAACTGAAAATTGGAATTTAAGAA
Organism: Listeria sp. LM90SB2; assembly: GCF_028867355.1. Lineage (NCBI taxonomy): Bacteria > Bacillati > Bacillota > Bacilli > Caryophanales > Listeriaceae > Listeria > Listeria sp. LM90SB2. The sequence continues at coordinate 2,523,029 of NZ_CP046449.1, read as the reverse complement.
GGAGGAATTTTTATGACGAAAGTTAATTCTTTTTTCAGAAAAAAGAGTTTTCATAACCCAGCGACAGATAAACATCATCTGAACAAAACGTTAGGAGCGTTTGATTTAACGATGCTTGGAGTCGGAGCGGTTGTTGGGGGAGGGATATTTATTCTTCCAGGGCAGGTAGCTTCTGTCATTGCGGGACCAGGAATTATTATTTCTTTTATTATTGCGGGAATTGCTTGCTGTTTGGCGGCATTATGTTATTCGGAATTTGCTTCTAAATTACCAGTCGCAGGTAGCGCATATACTTACAGTTACCATGTGTTCGGGGAAGGTGTTGCATGGATTTTAGGGTGGTCGCTGATTTTAGAATATGGTCTGGCTGTTGCTGCAATCGCAAGTGGTTGGTCTTCTTATATGAAGAGTCTACTAGCAGGATTTGACTTACATATTCCAACGGTGATTTCTTCAGCTTATGACCCGAGTGCCGGAACCTATTTTGACTTACTTGCATTTGTAGTAGTTATGGTAATTGGTATTTTACTTAGTTTTGGTATTCGTGAATCCACACGAGTGAATAATATTATGGTGTTAGTAAAAATTGCAGTGGTTGTATTATTTATTTTAGTAGGAGCTTTCTATGTGAAACCTGATAATTGGACGCCGTTCTTGCCGTTTGGTGTACAAGGAGTCATTACAGGAGCTTCCACAGTTTTCTTTGCTTATATCGGCTTTGATGCTGTATCAAGTGCCGCGGAAGAAGTGAAAAATCCACAAAAAAATATGCCAATAGGAATTATTTCTTCACTGGCAATCTGTACACTACTTTATATTTTACTTTCTGCAGTACTTACAGGGGTTGTTCCTTATACGGATTTAGTTGATGTTAGTGCACCAGTTGCTTTCGCGCTTCAAGCTATTAATCAAAACTGGATAGCGGGCTTGTTGTCAGTTGGTGCGATTGTTGGGATGACAACGGTTGTACTTGTTATGTCTTATGGTGGTACACGCTTGTTATTTGCAATGGGACGTGACGGATTATTACCAAAATCGTTCTCAAAAATAAGCAAAAATGATACACCTGTGAGAAATACGATGATTTTTGCGACAGTAATGGGACTAATTGCTTCTACTGTACCGATGGCAGATTTAGCACAATTAATTAATATTGGTACGTTGTTTGCTTTTGCGATGGTTTCTATTGGGATTTTCTTTTTACGGAGAAATCCAGACTTGAATCAAAAAGGATTTAGAACGCCATTTTATCCAGTAGTACCAGCACTTTCCTTTTTGCTTTGTGTATATTTAATGATTAACTTATCTAAAACAACATGGATTGCATTCGGTATTTGGTTTGTGATAGGAATACTAGTGTATACATTCTACGGAAGAAAACATTCAGCGCTTCGTATAAAATAAGGTATAAAAAAAGAGGTTTTGCATTTTGTGCAAAACCTCTTTTTTTTTATTAGCCTTTTAAGCCAGATTTGTTAATGATGATATCATCAATTAAGCCGTAATCTTTTGCTTCTTGTGCAGTCATGAAATTATCACGATCTGTATCACGAGCAATGACTTCATACGGTTGACCAGTTTTCTCAGCCATAATCGTATTCATACGTTCTTTGATTTTTAAAATGTGGCGAGCAGCGATTTCGATTTCAGTCGCTTGACCTTGAGCGCCACCAAGTGGTTGGTGAATCATAATTTCAGCGTTTGGCAAGGCAAACCGTTTGCCATTTGCACCAGCTGTTAGTAAGAATGAGCCCATGGAAGCTGCCATACCCATGCCGATAGTTTGTACGTCCGCTTTAACGAAATTCATTGTATCGTAAATGGCCATACCAGCTGAAATACTTCCACCTGGTGAATTGATATATAGGAAAATATCTTTTTCAGGATCTTGTGCATCTAAGAAGAGTAATTGAGAAACGATCGAATTCGCCACGTTATCATCAATTGCAGATCCTAACATAATAATTCTGTCTTTTAATAAACGGGAATAAATGTCGTATGCACGTTCACCGCGGCTAGTTTGTTCGATTACTGTTGGAATTAAGTTCATATCAAGATTCCTCCTGTTAAATGTGAATTTTAAATTAGCTTTGTTTATATCATACACGAATGGTCAAACTAGGTCAAACGATAAAGTCTGAGGCGAATTATTTCTATAAAATTTAACAAAAAGGTATAATGAACTATGCTGAAAGGAAGGTGCATCATGAAGAAAATGACGAAGATTGGAATGTTTTTTGCGGTGTTTACGTTAGCTGTAGTTCTTTTTCAAACAACTGCTTCAGCTCATGGATACATATCAAAACCAGCAAGTCGTGTATATTTAGCCAACAAAGGGATTAATGTTGGGGTTGGATCAGCACAATATGAACCACAAAGTGTGGAGGCTCCAAAAGGATTTCCAGCAAGCGGACCTGCTGACGGGAGTATTGCGGGCGGTGGGAAATATTCACTGTTAGACGCTCAAACTGCAAACCGTTGGGCAAAAGTAGATATACAATCAGGCCCATTAACTGTAGAATGGACATTAACTGCGCCACACAGAACAAGCAGCTGGCAATATTTTATTACTAAAAAGGGTTGGGACCCAAATAAACCGTTAACTAGAGCATCATTAGAGCCACTCACAACGATTGAAGCGGATGGAAGCGTACCAAATGCTTTAACAAAACAAGAAATTAATATTCCAGATGATCGTTCAGGATACTACGTTATTTTGGGCGTTTGGAACATTGCTGATACAGGAAATGCATTCTATCAAGTAATTGATGCAAACATTATTAATTCTAGTGTAACACCAGCTGTTGACAACGAAGCGCCGACAGAACCGACTAATTTAGCAGCAACTACTACCGCTAAGAATGTAAGTTTGACCTGGACTGTTTCTACCGATAACGTAGGAATAAAAGGTTATGAAATTTTACGTGATGGCGTAGTACTCGGAGAAAGTCAAACAGCTTCTTATGAGGATACAGCTGTAGAATCAAATACCGCATACACTTACACTGTTCGAGCAAAAGATTTCGCCGGAAACAAATCTACATTAAGCGACAGTATTGATGTGACGACAAAAGAAGCCCCAGCAGTAGATAATGAAGCACCAACTGCACCAAAAAGTTTAATGTCTCATGGACAAACGGAGACAACTATTGCTCTTTGTTGGCAAGCCTCCACAGATAATGTAGAAGTGAAAAATTATGAAATTTATCGTAACAATACAAAAATTGCAACATCCACGAAAAACATGTTTGAAGATACAAAATTAGCCAGCAATACAAGCTATAATTATAAAGTGTATGCAGTAGATACATCTGGCAATCGTTCATTAGTAAGTAATGAAATCACTATTAAAACAAAACCGCTAGATCCACTGAACACCTGGAAATCGGACCAAATTTACCATGCAGGTGACCAAGTTTACTATAACGGAGTAGCTTATACAGCGAAATGGTGGACAAAAGGGAACACTCCAGATACAAGTGATGTTTGGCAAACAGCAAGTAGAGATATCCAAATCTGGAATGCTCAAAAAGCCTATAATGGCGGAGATAAAGTTACGTATAACGGAAAAACATACCAAGCGAAATGGTGGGTACGAGGCGAGAAGCCTGACAGTTCATCAATTTGGACATTATTAAATTAATACTTGAGCCAGCAAATCTTTGGAGGCGCTGGCTTCTTCATTTAAAATAAAACTTGTAAAACACTACGAATTTCGCTATAATTATTATTCGTACGGTAAGCATTTCTGGCCTACATATAGCCCTCGTGGTGCAACGGATAGCACGTAAGATTCCGGTTCTTAAAATGGGGGTTCGATTCCCTCCGAGGGCATACTAAAAAAACATCCCACATCTGGCAAAAGCCATGTTGTAAGATGTTTTTTCATTTTATTTAAAAATCGTATTTTTTACTTTCCAATCTTCTAGTTTAATGAAAACCCAGAAACCATAAATTCCGATAGTAATGATTGTTAGGAAGAGCCATTTAATCCAGTGACCAAAAAGTCCAACCGCAGAACCTTGGAATTTCAAGCGTCTTCCTTCAATAACTGTATGATTGATTTTCCAGCCATAAACCATACATAAAGCCCATGGATAGCAAATACCAATCGTACAAATCGTCACCAAAGTGCCAAGAATTGTCCAACCAATATATTGCAGTAAACCTCCGTCAAAAAATGATGTTCTCCCGTTTCGTGTTTCGATATTACCTAATTCTCCCATTTTGCAAACCAACTTCCCTTTATTATTTATATAATCGTTAGAACGTTTATACCCGCTTAATAAACACTAATATTGATATTAACATGAATGAATCAAGAAGAGAATACTTGATTTGACTTTTTTATGAATTATGAAGGGAAATAATTTAATCCTTTTTAAGTATCAAAAAACTTTCCCTACTTCAACCCGCCATTTTCTGGTAAAATATAAATCAGCAAGGGAGGCGCTTATTTTGGCTGCTAGTTTGAAAGACCGATTAGAAAAAGAAGTAAGAACATATAGTGCTGACAATAATTTGACCGTTCAAACGATTGATTTTTTATATGCAGGGCCCCATATGCGAGGGAGACATTCGCTTATTCTCGCGTTCACGGAAGCGGGAATTTTTACATTTGTATTTAAATTAAGTGATGCGGAAATGCACTTTTTGGATGGGGAAACGGTTCAGCAAATTGCGCTTGAGAAAAAGAAATTAGTTTATCGGTTATATATTCGTGCAGTGACCGAAGAAGGCGAGCTGGAGGAAGGAAAATATCTTGTTAGTAAGCGTGTTCTAGGTCGTAAATGGCATAAAGAAACACTAGAAAAGCTCATTAATAAAAACCTTCCATTACTAACTGCAACAAAATAAGAAAGGTGGGGTGATGATGGAAAAGAAGCGGACTCGGGCAGAAGAATTAGGAATAACTAGAAGAAAAATTTTGGATACAGCACGTGATTTATTTATGGAAAAGGGTTACCGGGCAGTTTCAACAAGAGAAATAGCTAAAATTGCCAACATTACCCAACCGGCACTATATCACCACTTTGAAGATAAAGAATCCCTATATATTGAAGTGGTTCGTGAATTGACGCAAAATATCCAAGTGGAAATGCATCCAATTATGCAAGTGACCAAAGCAAAAGAAGAACAATTACATGATATGTTAATTATGTTAATTGAGGAACATCCAACCAATATTCTATTAATGATTCACGATATTCTTAATGAAATGAAACCAGAAAATCAATTTTTACTTTATAAATTATGGCAAAAAACCTATTTGGAACCATTTCAACTATTTTTTGAGCGTCTAGAAAATGCTGGCGAATTGCGTGATGGTGTCAGTGCTGAGACTGCTGCGAGATACTGTTTGTCCACTATTAGCCCTCTTTTTTCTGGGAAAGGCAGCTTTGCGCAAAAGCAAACGACTACAGAACAAATTGATGAATTAATCAACTTAATGATGTTTGGTATATGTAAAAAAGAGGTATAATTTAGCGTGCTTCTTTTTTTGGTGTTTCACTTATCGAATGATAAACGAAAAAAATAAGCAAACTAAAGGGGGATTTATAATGAAAGATGGATTTTTAAGTAAAATTGCCAGTGGGGTTGGTGGCAAGAAAGGCCGGTTTATAACATTAGGTATTTGGATTATCGCAATTATTATTTTACAGTTTTTCTTTCCAAAAGCAGCTGATTACAAAGATGACGCTGCGAAAGATTTACCGAATTCAGAGCCTTCTGTTGTCGCCCAAAAACTCATTGACGACAAATTTGCTGGAACGGACGGGGTACCAGCGCTTATCACTTGGTATCGTTCAACTGGTTTAACAACCGAAGACTTAGTTAATATTCAAAAATACAGCAAAGAATTGACCGAAAACCCGGTAGACTATCAAAAAATGGCGGTTCCTTACGATAAAATGCCACCCGTGGCGCTCAAACAACAAGTTTCTAAAGACGGAACTACTTTTATCCAAACCGTTATTATGAAAGACAGTGCGACTTCAGATCAACTAACAGAGAGCTTCAAGCAACTTGAATCAGCGGCTAAAACAACCATTGGAGAAAATCCATTTGCACAGAAAGTATCTGCTGATGATGCGCTTGTTGCTCGGACAACTGGACCGGCTGGTATTAGCGTGGATGCGAGTGGACTATTTAAAGATGCGGACGTTTCGCTGCTAATCGGAACAGTACTACTTGTTTTAGTCTTTTTACTAGTAATTTATCGTTCGCCAATTTTAGCGTTAATTCCTTTGATTGCAGTCGGTTTTGCCTACTTAGTAATTACGCCGATTCTTGGGTTACTCGCGAAAGAAGGTATTATCACATATGGCTCACAAGGGCTCTCGATAATGACCGTATTACTATTTGGCGCCGGAACGGATTATTGTTTATTCTTAATATCCAGATTCCGCAGCCATCTGCACACAGAGAAAAACAGATTCCAAGCATTTAAAGAAGCATTTAGCGGAACAGCCGGCGCAATTGCACTTAGTGGATTGACCGTAATGGCCGCACTACTTCTATTATTAGCAGCAGAATATGGTTCATTCCACAATTTCGCCGTACCATTTAGTTTAGCGATTTTCATTATGATGATTTCCTCGCTAACACTTGTCCCAGCACTTCTAGGCATATTCGGTCGTGTGTCATTCTGGCCATTTGTCCCAAGAACCCTAGAAATGGAAGAAACACGCGCGAAGAAAAAAGGCAAAACACCAAAACACCACAAAGAAAACCGTTTTTGGCATAAAATTGGTGAAATGTCTGCGAAACATCCTGTACGAATTTTAATTATCACATTGATTATTTTAATTGGATGTGGGATTTTTACAACTCAGGTGAAATACACGTATGACACACTTTCAACGTTCCCAGAAGATATGCCATCTCGGGAAGGATTTACCTTAATTAGTGATCATTTTGGTGCCGGTATGCTTGCGCCAATGGAAGTAGTGGTAAACTCCAAAGAATCAATGAAGAGTTCGCTTGAAAATGTGGATGGAGTGGCTTCAGTGACTGGTCCAGAACGAAGCAAAGGTTATCAAAAATATACACTTATTTTAAAAGATAACCCTTATAGCAATGAAGCAATGGATGTCGTTCCAAAAGTACGTGCCGCAGCCGACAAAGGAAATGACGTATATATTGCGGGACAAACTGCGACACAATATGATGATCGCGCGGTGACAGAGCACGATGAAAAAGTGATTATTCCGCTTGTTATCGCTTTGATTGCGATTTTACTTTTATGCTACTTGCGCTCGATTACAGCAATGCTTTACTTAGTCGCTACAGTTCTCTTGTCCTTCGTTGGAGCGCTCGGCCTTGGTTGGGTCATCATTCATTACGCGATGGGAGTAGAGGCGATTTCTGGCTTAATTCCTCTCTATGCCTTTGTTTTCATCGTCGCACTCGGGGAAGATTACAATATCTTTATGATTTCTAGTATTTGGAAAAACAGCAAGAAAATGCCACTTAGAAAAGCGATTACAGAAGGTGTTGGCCAAACTGGCGGGGTTATCACGTCTGCTGGTTTAATTTTAGCAGGAACTTTCGGAGTCCTAACTACACTGCCAATTCAGCTCTTAGTACAATTTGGCTTAATTACGGCAATTGGTGTCCTACTCGATACCTTCATCGTCCGCCCGTTCCTAGTTCCATCAATTACTGTGCTCCTTGGAAAATGGGCGTTCTGGCCAGGTAAACAGCATAAGATGACAAAATGAAAACGACTTTGAAAAATCTCTTGTCTATTCCTCTGAAAAGTATATAATAGATGTATCTAAAAGGAGGAACGACAGAAAATGAGAGTAATTGATACCCACTGTGATGCGCTTTACAAGCTACAGGCTGGAAAAGGAAAATACACTTTCCAAGATGCAGAAGAACTTGATGTGAATTTTGAACGGCTTATAGAGGCTAAAATGTTACTACAAGGATTCGCTATTTTTCTTGATGAAGATATCCCTGTTGAACATAAATGGAAGAAAGCGGTTGAACAAGTTAATATTTTTAAACAACACGTACTGCACAAAGGTGGAATCATTCATCATGTGAAAAAATGGTGTGATTTAGAAAATCTACCTGAAGATAAAATTGGCGCGATGTTGACGTTAGAAGGCATTGAACCAATTGGACGTGATTTAGATAAATTAACGCAATTACTTGATGGTGGCGTATTATCTGTCGGACTAACGTGGAACAACGCCAATTTGGCAGCGGATGGCATTATGGAAGAACGTGGCGCAGGACTAACCCGCTTCGGAAAAGACATTATCCATCTTTTAAATGAAAGAAAAGTATTCACGGATGTTTCTCACTTGAGTGTAAAAGCTTTTTGGGAAACGTTGGAACAGGCTGAATTTGTGATTGCTAGTCATTCAAATGCCAAAGCAATTTGTTCTCACCCTAGAAACTTAGATGATGAACAAATCAAAGCGATGATCGAGCATGATGCGATGATTCATGTAGTCTTCTATCCACTTTTCACAACAAATAATGGTGTGGCTGATACAGAGGATGTTATTCGTCATATTGATCATATATGCGAGCTTGGCGGATTGAAAAACATTGGTTTTGGTTCAGATTTTGATGGTATCCCAGATCATGTCAAAGGCCTCGAACACGTCGGTAAATATCAAAGCTTCCTTGAAACACTCGAAAAACACTACACTAAAGAAGAGATAGAAGGATTTGCATCGCGCAACTTCTTAAACCATTTACCAAAATAAACGAAAGTCCAAGCACTGTAAGAAGTGCTTGGACTTTTTTTGAAATAGAACAAAGAGAATCTGCTGTAATTTGAAAAATGGCATGTTATAATGAAGACAATAAATGGAATTTAGTTTGGTATAAGGTATATCAGACGAATTTTTAATGGAGGTTTTAATGTGCGTTTAGAATCTAATTTCGTCCAAAAGCAACAACAAAAGCAGTCGCAGAAATTAAATATGACGCAACAATTGTCCCAGTCTATTGCAATGCTTCAATTTGCAACGGCTGATCTAGTGGCATTTTTAGAAGATAAAGCACTCGAGAACCCATTAATTGAAGTGATTCCAGGCTCGGATTTTGCAACAGACTTTTCTTACAGTAGTCGAAAAAGCGCTGGAAGTTCTGATGATACAGATTGGCTAGAACAAATAGCTGACAATAAGCTGACGTTAGCCGATGCGCTAAAAGAACAGCTACATTTAATGGATGTAACGCAAACACAAAAAATTATCGTCTTATATTTAATAGAAAGCTTAAATGACAATGGTTATTTACAAATAGATTTGAAAGATGTCAGTGCGGCGCTTTTAATGGATGATTCTAGTGTGTTAGAAGGCCTAGAAATCTTGCAAAGCATGGAGCCAGCCGGCGTTGGGGCAAGAGATGCGCGTGAATGCATTTTACTACAGATCGAACGCTCGCCGGATGCTCCTTATATTGCCTATGACGTTATCCAAAAATTCTTCACGGAATTTGCAGAGAAAAAATGGAAGAAAATCGCTGCAGAAATGGATGTTAGCTTGCAAGACATTCAAGAAGTTTCCGACTACATTCAAACCTTAAATCCAAAGCCGGGTTCTGAATTTGAGTCTGAACGCGTTCAATATGTTGTCCCGGATTTAATTTTACTCCAACACGAAGATGAATTTGCTGTTTCACTAGCAAAACAATTTCTGCCACAAGTGCGTTTCCAAGAAGCATACTACGAAACGATGCGAGCAACCGAAGAAAAAGACGTCGCCCAATTTCTACGCGAAAAAGCCGGCGAATTTGATTGGATAAAAAAAGGCATCGAACAACGCGAAAACACCTTGCAAAGAGTTGGAGAGGCGATTGTCAATCATCAGAAAGCTTATTTCCTAGATAATTCCGCGCATTTACAACCATTAACCTTAAAAGAAGTAGCGGAAGAGCTTGGTGTACATGAATCAACCGTGAGCCGTGCGGTGAATGGAAAATACATGGAAACAACGAATGGTGTGTACGAATTAAAACGCTTCTTTGCATCCGGTTTACAAAAGAAATCTTCCGAGAACGAAAACACAGGTGATATTTCAAGTACAACTATCAAAAAGCTAGTACAAGAATTTGTAGCAGCAGAAGATAAATTAAAACCACTCTCCGATCAAAAGATAGTAGATATGCTCGCAGAAAAAGAAATTCAAGTTTCAAGAAGAGCTATCGCAAAGTATCGTTTAGAATTAAATATTCCTTCTTCCTCTAAAAGAAAAAGATTTTAAAAGACGTTTTTTGCCTCACGAGCCGTGTGTGGGACAAAAAACGTCTTTTTAAAACAAAAAAATAACTAAGAGCATGTTTCGTTTTTTGAAGAGGTGGAAAACAACTAGTATAGCCTATTTAGAAGTTTGCAGTTTAAGATTTAATTGTAAATTTCAGGTGAATATTTCATAAATGTCCCACTTAACACTTGAAGATTTGTGCCAAGACTGTTAGAATAGGGAACGTAGGGTAGTTAAAGAACATAAAAAAGATTCACCAGCGTAAGCAGAAAGAGAAGGGGTAAAAATCACATTGAGAGACACTTTGTTAACAAGCTGAAGTAGCTAGTTTAATAGTCTTGAAAGTTGTAAAAACCTCTATCTCTACTTTTTTTAGTTCTAACGGGACGTCAGATGACTAAGTGGGTCGTTAAGCGTCCAAAGATGAGGAGCAATTAAAAATGTCAGACTTAATTAACATTCAGAAAAAGTTATTGCCCGACGTTTTGATGATTATGCAAAAACGCTACCAAATCCTACGCTCGATTTATTTTTCTGAACCAGTTGGGAGACGGACACTTGCCGGAATGCTAGGCATGAGTGAACGCGTCCTGCGCGGCGAAGTAGAATTTTTGAAAGCACAAGGTTTAGTAGAAATTGCTTCTTCCGGAATGACCGTTACTAAAGAAGGCTTGGTCGTTTTTCGCGATTTGGAAAATGTCATGAATCAGCTTTCAGGGTTACATTCAATGGAAGAACAATTAGCGAAGAAATTGCAAATCAAAAAATGCTTGGTGGTGCAAGGTGATAGCGATGATACTCCATGGGTCCGCGAAGAAATGGGACGTGTGGCGGTTGAACAATTAGACATGGCGCTCACCGAAAAAAGAAACATCGTCGCAGTTATGGGCGGCTCTACAATGGCTACTGTTGCCGAAATGATGACAACTGATTTCGCAAAAGGCAGAGAACTACTTTTCGTTCCCGGTCGTGGAGGTATTGGTGAAGACCTTGACAATCAAGCGAATACAATTTGTGATAAGATGGCAACAAAGACAAACACAAAACACCGCGTTCTCTATGTTCCGGAGCAATTAGGCGAAGAAGCCTATCGTTCTTTACTGAAAGAACCGGCAATTCAAGAAGGCTTACGATTAGTACAATCTGCAAATGCTATTATTTTAGGCATAGGTGATGCGCTCGCGATGGCGAAACGCAGACATACCGGCGAAGATGTACTTGAAAAAATCATCCGTCGTAAAGCTGTAGGTGAAGCATTTGGTTATTATTTTGATGAACAAGGCGAGGTTGTACATAAGGTCCCTACATTCGGTCTTCAATTCGAAGACTTAGCGCAAATCCCGCACATTATCGCTGTTGCAGGCGGTACATCGAAAGCCAAAGCAATCAAATCGTATATGAAAAGTGCTCCAAAAAATACGATTTTAATCACGGATGAAGGAGCAGCAAAATCGCTTTTAAAAGGGAGTAATACCCTTTTGAAATAAAAAAACACTATTTTCAAGGAGGAAATTGACTTATGACAGTTAAAGTTGGTATTAATGGTTTTGGACGTATCGGACGTCTAGCATTCCGTCGTATTCAAAATGTGGAAGGAATTGAAGTTGTTGCAATCAATGACTTAACAGACGCTAAAATGTTAGCTCACCTGTTAAAATATGATACAACTCAAGGCCGTTTTGACGGTGAAGTAGAAGTACATGATGGTTTCTTCAACGTAAACGGTAAAGAAGTTAAAGTATTAGCTAACCGTAACCCAGAAGAACTTCCATGGGGTGACCTAGGAGTAGACATCGTTTTAGAATGTACTGGTTTCTTCACAGCGCAAGACAAAGCTGAATTACACATTAAAGCTGGCGCTAAAAAAGTTGTTATCTCCGCTCCAGCAACTGGCGACATGAAAACAATCGTTTACAATGTAAACCATGAAACATTAGACGGAACTGAAACAGTTATCTCTGGCGCAAGCTGTACTACTAACTGTTTAGCTCCTATGGCTAAAGTTTTAGAAGACAAATTTGGTGTTGTTGAAGGCCTAATGACTACAATTCACGCTTACACTGGTGACCAAAATACATTAGATGCTCCACATCCAAAAGGTGACTTCCGTCGTGCACGTGCTGCTGCCGAAAATATTATCCCTAATACAACTGGTGCTGCTAAAGCTATCGGTGAAGTATTACCAACACTTAAAGGTAAATTAGACGGAGCTGCTCAACGTGTTCCAGTTCCAACTGGTTCCCTTACTGAATTAGTAACAGTTCTTGACAAAAAAGTTACTGTTGATGAAGTAAATGCAGCTATGGAAGCAGCTTCTGATCCAGAAACATTCGGTTACACTAGTGACCAAGTTGTTTCTTCTGACATCAAAGGTATGACTTTCGGTTCATTATTTGACGAAACTCAAACAAAAGTTCTTACAGTTGGCGATCAACAATTAGTTAAAACTGTAGCTTGGTACGATAACGAAATGAGCTACACTGCTCAATTAGTACGTACTTTAGAATACTTTGCAAAAATCGCTAAATAATTAGCAGATTAATTTTACTGAAGTGCTAGTCACATCAGCAATAACAAGAATAAGCGGAGACACTATTGTTTCCGCTTATTTTCTGAAATAACGGGGGCGACCCCAATCCTTTAAAATTAATGGAGGAACTCTAAATGGCTAAAAAAGTTGTAACTGATTTAGATTTAAAAGACAAAAAAGTTTTAGTTCGTGTTGACTTTAACGTGCCAATGAAAGACGGCAAAATCACTAACGACAACCGTATTGTTGCTGCACTTCCAACAATTGAGTACATCTTAGAACAAAACGGTAAAGCAATTCTATTTTCTCACCTTGGAAAAGTAAAAACAGAAGAAGATAAAGAAGGAAAATCTCTTCGTCCAGTAGCCGCTCGTTTAAGCGAATTACTTGGAAAAGAAGTGAAATTCGTTCCAACTACTCGTGGTCCAGAACTTGAGAAAGCAATTGATGAGTTAAAAGACGGCGAAGTACTTCTTTTTGAAAATACACGTTTTGAAGATATTGATGGTAAAAAAGAAAGCAAAAATGATCCAGAACTTGGAAAATACTGGGCTAGCCTTGGCGACGTTTTCGTAAATGACGCTTTCGGTACTGCTCACCGTGCGCACGCGTCTAACGTTGGAATCGCTTCTAACTTAGAATCAGCGGCCGGATTTTTGATGGAAAAAGAAATTAAATTCATCGGCGGTGTAGTTGATAATCCAGCACGTCCACTAGTAGCAATCCTAGGTGGCGCAAAAGTTTCTGACAAAATCGGTGTTATCGAAAACTTACTTACAAAAGCAGACAAAGTTCTTGTCGGCGGCGGAATGACTTTCACTTTCATGGCAGCTCAAGGTCAAGAAATTGGTAAATCTCTTTTAGAAGCAGATAAAGTTGAACTTGCTAAAGGCTTACTTGAAAAAGCTGGCAATAAATTAGTATTGCCAGTTGATGCAGTTGTATCTAAAGAATTCAGTAACGATGCTCCTTTCCATACAGTGAGTGCAGATAGCATTCCAGCTGATGAAATGGGACTAGATATTGGTCAAGCTACAATTGACTTATTTACAAAAGAACTTCAAGGCGCTAAAACAGTTGTATGGAATGGTCCAATGGGCGTATTCGAACTTAGCAACTTTGCTAAAGGTACAATTGGCGTTTGTGAAGCTATTGCAAACTTAACGGATGCAACAACAATCATCGGTGGTGGGGATTCCGCAGCAGCAGCTATGGACTTAGGTTTTGCTGACAAATTCACACATATTTCCACTGGTGGCGGTGCATCATTAGAATATCTTGAAGGTAAAGAGCTTCCTGGCGTTGCTTCTATTAGCGACAAATAAGCTGAACCAAAAATAATTTTTAATATCGAGAGGATGTTTATCCAAATGCGTAAACCAATTATTGCTGGTAACTGGAAAATGAACAAAACTGCTGCAAAAGCAGGACAATTTGCAGAAGACGTAAAAAATAACGTGCCATCAAGCGATGCTGTTGAATCAGTAGTTGCTGCACCGGCGCTATTTTTACAAGAATTAGTTCGTCTTACTGAAGGAACTAATCTTCGCGTAGCTGCACAAAACTGTTATTTTGAAGACGAAGGTGCTTTCACTGGCGAAATTAGCCCGTTTGCACTTGCTGATTTAGGTGTTTCTTATGTTATTATCGGACACTCTGAACGTCGTGAGTATTTCCACGAAACAGACGAAGATATTAACAAAAAAGCACATGCAATCTTCAAACACGGCATGACACCAATCATTTGCTGTGGTGAAACATTAGATCAACGTGAAGCTGGTCAAACAGATACTTGGGTACGTGGTCAAATCCGTGCAGCTCTTGCTGGATTAACGGAAGAACAAGTAATCAAATCTGTTATTGCTTATGAACCAATTTGGGCAATCGGTACTGGGAAATCTTCCACAAGTGCTGATGCAAACGAAACTTGTGCAGTTATTCGTGCAGAAGTTGCAGACGCTGTATCTCAAAAAGCAGCAGACGCAGTTCGTATTCAATACGGCGGTAGCGTAAAACCTGAAAACATTGCTGATTATCTTGCAGAGTCCGACATTGACGGCGCTCTTGTAGGTGGAGCAAGCTTAGAACCAGCATCGTTCTTAGCATTATTGGAGGCAGTAAAATAAAATGAGTAAATCACCTGTAGCAATTATTATCCTCGATGGTTTTGGTAAACGTGCAGAAACAGTAGGTAATGCTGTAGCTCAAGCAAACAAACCAAATTTCGACCGTTATTGGGCTAATTTTCCTCACGGGGAACTTAAAGCTGCCGGCCTTGATGTTGGTCTTCCAGAAGGTCAAATGGGTAACTCTGAAGTTGGCCATACAAACATCGGAGCTGGACGTATTGTCTACCAAAGCTTAACTCGTATTGACAAAGCTATTGAAGAAGGCGAATTCCAAGAGAATAAAGCCCTAAACAATGCTTTCACTCATACAAAAGAAAACAACTCGGACTTACATCTTTTCGGTTTACTATCAGACGGCGGCGTGCATAGTCACATTAATCACCTCGTTGCACTTTTAGAAACTGCGAAAGATAAAGGCGTGAAAAACGTTTATATCCATGCATTCCTTGATGGACGTGACGTGGCACCACAATCCTCACTAGAATATTTAGAAACACTACAAAAAGCTATTAGTGACTTAAACTATGGCGCGATTGCTACTGTTTCTGGACGTTTCTACGCGATGGATCGTGATAAACGCTGGGAACGTGTTGAAAAAGCATACAAAGCAATCGTAAACGCTGAAGGTGAAAAATTTGAAGATCCAATCGAACTTGTCAAAGCTTCTTATGCTAATGACAAAAATGATGAATTCGTTGTTCCAGCTATCATTACTAAAGATGGCAAACCTGTTGCAACAGTTAAAGACAACGATGCAGTTATTTTCTTCAATTTCCGTCCTGACCGTGCGATTCAACTTTCTAATGCATTCACTGATAAAGAATGGGATCATTTCGACCGCGGGGCTAACCACCCTAAAAACATCAAATTCGTTACAATGACTCTTTACAACCCAAGCATTGATGCTGAAGTTGCTTTTGAGCCAATTGAAATGAAAAATGTTATCGGCGAAGTACTTTCTAATGAAGGCTTATCGCAACTGCGTATCGCTGAAACAGAAAAATATCCACACGTAACATTCTTTATGAATGGTGGACGAAATGAAGAATTCCCTGGTGAAAACCGGATTCTAATCAATTCGCCAAAAGTAGAAACATACGATTTGCAACCTGAAATGAGCGCATATGAAGTAACAGATGCACTTGTTGAAGACATTAAAAACGACAAACACGATGCGATCATCTTAAACTTCGCAAACCCAGATATGGTTGGTCACTCAGGTATGCTTGAGCCAACGATTAAGGCAATCGAAGCAGTAGATGAAAATCTTGGTCGTGTAGTAGACCTTATTTTAGAAAAAGGTGGATCAGCTATTATCTTTGCGGACCATGGTAACTCTGAAACAATGTCTACTCCAGAAGGAAAACCGCACACTGCGCACACTACTGTTCCAGTTCCAGTAATTGTAACGAAAAAAGGTGTAACGCTTCGTGAAGGTGGTCGTCTGGCTGACGTTGCGCCAACTATGCTTGATTTACTTGGCGTTAAAAAACCTGCCGAAATGACAGGTGAAAGTTTAATTCAAAAATAATTTTAGTTATTACTTTAGTTTTTTTGCAAACAGAGCTACAATAAATACGAATTTAAAAACGGATGGGTCTTTGAATATGAAGTGAATTTTTTGTTCATTTCATTCAATTAATCCCAACAAAGGAGAGAATTATAAATGTCTATTATTACTGAAGTTTATGCTCGCGAAGTCTTAGATTCCCGTGGTAACCCAACTGTTGAGGTTGAAGTTTATACTGAAGCTGGTGCGTTTGGTCGCGCTTTAGTTCCAAGTGGTGCTTCAACTGGTGAATACGAAGCTGTAGAATTACGCGATGGCGACAAAGCTCGTTACCTTGGAAAAGGTGTTTTAAAAGCTGTTGAAAACGTAAACGACATTATTGCTGACAAAATTATCGGTTTTGACGTAACTGACCAAATCGGAATTGACAAAGCAATGATCGAACTTGATGGTACACCTAACAAAGGTAAATTAGGTGCTAACGCTATTCTTGGTGTTTCTTTAGCTGCTGCTCGTGCTGCTGCTGACGAACTAGGCGTACATTTATATGAATATCTTGGCGGAGTGAACGGTAAAGTTCTTCCAGTTCCAATGATGAACATCCTTAACGGCGGAGAACATGCTGATAACAATGTCGACGTTCAAGAATTTATGGTAATGCCTGTTGGAGCTCCAAACTTTAAAGAAGCTCTACGTATGGGTGCTGAAATCCTACACGCACTTAAAGCTGTACTTAAAGGTAAAGGCTTAAACACTGGTGTTGGTGATGAAGGTGGATTCGCTCCAAACCTTAAATCCAATGAAGAAGCTCTTGAAACAATCATGCAAGCAATTAAAGATGCTGGTTACAAACCTGGCGAAGAAGTTAAACTTGCGATGGATGCTGCATCAAGTGAGTTCTATAACCGCGAAACTGGTAAATACGAACTTAAAGGTGAAGGCGTAACTCGTACTTCTGAAGAAATGGTAACTTGGTATGAAGAAATGATTACTAAATACCCAATCATCTCTATTGAAGATGGCCTAGACGAAAACGACTGGGACGGATTCAAACTACTTACAGAACGTATTGGTGACCGCGTTCAATTAGTAGGTGACGATCTATTTGTAACTAACACAACTAAACTTAAAGAAGGTATCGAAAAAGGTATCGCTAACTCCATCCTAATCAAAGTTAACCAAATCGGTACTTTGACTGAAACATTGGATGCAATTGAAATGGCTAAACGCGCTGGCTACACTGCAGTTATCTCTCACCGTTCTGGTGAAACAGAAGATTCCACAATCGCTGACATTGCAGTAGCTACAAACGCTGGTCAAATCAAAACTGGTGCGCCTACTCGTACTGACCGTGTTGCAAAATATAACCAATTACTCCGCATCGAAGACAATTTGGCTGATCTTGCTGAATACCATGGTAACGAAACTTTCTACAACTTAAAAAAATAAGTTGATTGAATAAAACGCTAAGCTCCGCGAAAAGTAACATTTTCGTGGAGTTTTTTCTGTTTTAAAAATAGCGAGAGGGGTAATGATTTGGAAGAGGAGGTAATGCTGATGAAAGTAAAAAATAGTCAGGCCTCAAAAGTGCTCGAAACTCCAAAAATCAAAGACGCTGTGGTGCATGAAAAAAGCCACCCCTTAGCGGAAAAACATTCTGTGCAAAAGAAAATCATTAACGCAGATATGCCCCAACAACAGTTTCACCGAAGACTTATGAAATAAACGGTGCGCCTGATTCTAGTTTTAAAAGAATCAGGCGTATTTTAATGAAAATGGAAGCTTTTTTATAGGAAATCAAGTATAATCAGGTGTAAAATAAGGGTAGAAAATGTTTTCAGCAAGGAGAAATGCTATATGATTGCAGAAATCAATGGAATTAACTTGTTTTATCAAATAATCGGTAAAGGCGAACCAATCTTGCTTATTCACGGGAATGGTCAAAATCATCGTTCTTTAAAGCGGATGATTGATGACCTCTCTACTAATCATCAAGTAATCGCCGTAGATAGCCGCGCACACGGGAAAAGTGAAGCGGGAAATACACCGCTTGATTTTGAAGTAATGGCGCTAGATATGCTTTCGTTACTCGATTATTTGAAAATTGATAAATATAAAGTTATCGGATATAGCGACGGCGGTATTGTTGCTCTCGTAATGGGGAAATTGCAACCGAACCGTCAAATCGCATCCGTTGTTATTGGAACAAACTATCATGTAAATCAAATACGATTTTTACCAGATTTATTTTGTCGTGTCGCCTACGGGGCTGCATTTCTTTTAGCGCCATTTAGTCGCTTTTTTGAGCGGATGAAACGACAACTTGCTTTAACGATTTATCATCCACATATGTCAGAAGCGGATTTGCAAAAAATAAGCGCGCCACTTTTAGCTGTTGTGGGTGAATATGATTTAATATCTTCCAAAGATACAAAGAAAATGGTGCATTCTGTTCAACACGGTGAAATGGTTATTGTAAGAAATGGACTTCATTATTTACCAAGGCAAAAACCGAAACAATTGTTACAATTAATTCATAGTTTCTTTTCTAATTTAAGCGCAGAAATTCACAAATGAAACCTCCGGAAAAGCCTTTGGTAGCAACGCGTTTGAGCTTTGTGAAAAAAGTGTTTGACAAGTTCCTTGGATAGCGTTAATATTGGTCTATTGGTCAGAACTCAAAAGGTAGCTTATTTAGTTCAGATGGGCTACAATAGAGTGGATTATAAAAGTGATGATATTAGGAGGATTGCGTAAAAATGAGTGCGGATCGTAGCTTTACGTTAAAAGCGGGAAATCGTGCTGTTTTGCTCTTGCATGGCTTTGCAGGGACTACAGAAGACGTAAGAGAACTTGGAGAAATTCTAGCAGAAAATGGATACACAGTGCATGCACCAAACTTCAGAGGTCACGGGGATGAACCCGCTATTTTCTTGAAAACAACACCGGAAATGTGGTATGAAGATGCGGTGGCTGGATATCGTCAACTTGAAAAAGACGGATATAATGAAATTGCAATTGTCGGTGTCGCAATGGGCGGAGTTTTTGCGCTTAAAATGGCAGAATCGTTTTCACCAAAAGCGATTGTTCCACTATGCGCCAACGTCAACCGCAAAATGCGCTATATCCCAATCGAAAACTATTTAACTAAACAATTAAAGAAACAAGGTATAGTAGAACAAGAAGCAGATCAAATGCTAAAAAACTACCTTCCTGAAATAGACGTAATGACGGAAGCACGTGCTACTTTCTACAAAAACGTAGCGCGAGACATTGAAAAAATTCATGTACCAACCATGATTGGCCAAGGCTGTCAAGATGAAGAAATCGACGCAGATAACGCCAATTATATCTTTAAGCACATTCATACAAATGATAAACAATTGTGTTTCTATGCAGGGTCAGGGCATGACATCGTGAACGACTGTGAGAAAGACATTTTAGAAGAAGACTTAATTTACTTCTTAGACGATTTAGTTTGGCTAGAGGAAAAAGTTGTTTAACTATTGTATAGAAACAAACCTTTACGTATAATACCAAATATGGTAAAATTAATCTTAGTCAAATTGGGCGGTTTTAGGAGGAAAGAACAATGAGTACAGTTTTAACGGTCTTACTCATCATCGTATCAGTACTGTTAATTACAGTTATCATACTTCAACCAGGTAAAAGTGCTGGCTTATCCGGCGCCATCTCTGGTGGAGCTGAGCAATTATTCGGTAAGCAAAAAGCAAGAGGACTAGAACTTATTCTACATCGTACAACCATCGTTCTATCCGTTGTTTTCTTCGCAATACTAATTGCACTGGCATATTTTGTACAGTAACGAGATGTTAACCACCTGAATGAAAATTTAGGTGGTTTTTTATTGGAGTTCTAAAGAAGCGTATTCCGCTTCCCTAGAACTCCAATACAAGGCGTAACGAAGTGGAGCGTTGTTTCCATAAAAAAAAGTGGACGAACAACTCAAAAAGGGGAGCACAAATTATTAAATACAGCCAATCCCCTAGAACTCCAATACAAGGCGTAACGAAGTGGAGCGTTGTTTCCATAAAAAAAAGTGGACGAACAACTCAAAAAGGGGAGCACAAATTATTAAATACAGCCAATCCCCT
Organism: Listeria sp. LM90SB2; assembly: GCF_028867355.1. Taxonomy (NCBI): domain Bacteria; kingdom Bacillati; phylum Bacillota; class Bacilli; order Caryophanales; family Listeriaceae; genus Listeria; species Listeria sp. LM90SB2. Next base: position 2,502,513 of record NZ_CP046449.1, on the reverse strand, counting down.
AGAACTCCAATACAAGGCGTAACAAAGTGGAGCGTTGTTTCCATAAAAAAAGTGGACGAACAACTCAAAAAGGGAAGTATAAATTATTAAATACAGCCAATCCCCTAGAACTCCAATACAAGGCGTAACGAAGTGGAGCGTTGTTTCCATTAAAAAAAATGGACGAACAACACAAGAAGGGGAGTACAAATTATTAAATTCAACAATCCCCTAGAACTCCAACAAAAATAACATCCAACCCAGATCAACCAAACCTCCAAAAAGAACCAAGGAGCGATATTTACTATGAAAATAACACCACCACAACCATTCCTATTCGAAAAAGGCAAAAGAGCAGTGTTACTCTTGCACGGTTTCACAGGTAGCTCAGCGGATGTAAGAATATTAGGTAGGTTTTTACAAGAAAACAATTATACTTGCTATGCACCTCAATACAGAGGCCACGGTGTATCTCCTGACCTACTGTTAAAAACGGGACCAAACGATTGGTGGGAAGATGTTCTTGAAGCCTATGATCACCTAAAATCACTTGGTTACACGGAAATAGCTGTGGCGGGACTTTCACTCGGTGGGCTTTTTTCACTAAAATTAGGTTTTTCTAGGCCGTTAAAGGGAATTATAGCCATGAGTACTCCAACAAGAATGGACAGTTCATCACCAATAATTCAAGGCTTTTTAGATTATGTGCGTAATTATAAAAAATTAGAAGGTAAAACACCTGAACAAATCGATGCTGAAATGGTTGCCTATAAAGACGCCCCAATGAACACAATCGCTAAACTAAAGGACGAGATAAATGGCGTCGTGGCTGAAATAGATATGATTTATGCGCCAATAATGGTCGTCCAAGGTGAAAAAGACGATATGGTTGATGTGAGCGGAGCACAGCTAATTTATGATACAGTAGAGTCAACGAAGAAAGAATTGCACTGGTTTAAAGAATCTGGGCACGTCATCACATTAGACAAAGAACGAAAAGAAGTAAATCAAGCCATTTTAACATTTTTAGATAGTTTAGATTGGCAAGAATAGACAATTTTTAAAACAGAGAGAGGAGGGACAGAAGTGGAACAAAAACAAATGGAAGAAAAAATTATGAATCTATTAACTTCAGCGCCTGATAAAACATTTGCGCTTGAAGATTTGGAAATAGAAATAGCTTTAAACAATGCGGATGACTTTAAATTAATGGTGAAAGCTTTAGTGAAACTGGAAGATTCCGGAACTATTGTCCGCTCAAGGAAGAATCGGTATGCATTACCAGAAAAAATGGACTTAGTAAAAGGAACATTTCGTGCACATGAACGAGGTTTTGGCTTTGTTCTCCCAGAAGAGAAAGAAATGGACGATATTTTTATCCCGCCAAATGAAGTTAAAGATGCAATGAACGGTGATTTAGTTTTTGCAACAATCACGAAACGTAAAGGCGATAATTTGGCAGAGGGTACGATTAAGAAAATTGTCGAACGGAAGACAACGCAAATCGTCGGAACTTATATGGAAGACTTAGCTGGTACTCCAATTGTGATGCCAGATGACAAGCGACTTTTTGGTGAAGTGGAAATTGATTTAGAAGACGGCTTAAAACCAGTTGATGGGCATAAAGTTATCGTTGAATTGACGGAATATGCAACTGGGCATGCGCGTGCAAGAGGGGTTGTTAAATCAATCATCGGTCACCGTAATGATCCAGGAGTGGATATTTTATCGATTATTCATAAACACGGTATTTCAATCGGGTTCCCGGAAGAAGTAATGGAGCAGGTAAGTAAAGCGCCGGATGTGGTGGATGATTCGGATATTGGTAACCGTCGTGATCTTCGTGACCAAATGATTATTACAATTGACGGGGCAGACGCTAAGGATTTAGATGATGCTGTTACTGTTAAGCAACTTTCGAACGGTAACTGGAAGCTGGGCGTTCATATTGCGGATGTAACGCATTATGTGACAGAAGGCTCGCCGCTTGATGTCGAAGCGCAAGAACGTGGAACGAGTGTTTATTTGGTTGACCGCGTAATTCCGATGTTGCCACATAAACTATCGAACGGAATTTGCTCGCTTAACCCACAAGTAGATCGTTTTACTATGAGTTGTGAAATGGAAATCGATGAAGAAGGTCATGTGGTTAATCACGAAATTTTTGAAAGTATTATTAAAACAACAGAACGTATGACGTATACGGATGTAAATGATATTTTAGTTGAAAAGGACGAAGCTTTACGGGAAAAATATGCGCCAATTGTTCCAATGCTTGAAAAGATGCAACATTTGGCCGAAATACTTCGTCGTAAACGTGAAAAACGTGGTGCGATTGATTTTGACTTTAAAGAAGCACGTGTAGTTGTTGATGAAGACGGTCATCCAGAAGCAGTCGTTATGCGCGAACGTTCAGCGGGAGAGCATTTGATTGAAGAATTTATGCTTGCTGCCAATGAAACAGTTGCAGAGCATTTCCACTGGATGGATGTACCATTTATTTACCGTATCCATGAAGATCCAAAAGAAGATAAATTAGCGCGGTTCTTTGAATTTATTACGAACTTTGGTTTGATTGTGAAGGGGACTGCTAACGATATTCACCCAGCTGCTTTACAACAAGTACTAGAAGAAGTAAAAGGTAAACCAGAAGAGATGGTTGTTTCGACTGTTATGCTGCGTTCGATGCAACAAGCGAAGTATGACACAGTAAGCGCCGGACACTTTGGTTTGTCTACTGATTTTTATACACATTTCACGTCACCAATTCGTCGGTACCCGGACTTGATTGTTCACAGGTTGATTAGAGAGTATTTAATTAACGGGGATGTTCGTCCGGAAACGTTAGAAAAACGCGCTGAGGAGCTTCCTGAGATTGCTGAACACAGCTCGAAAATGGAGCGCCGTGCCGTTGAAGCAGAGCGCGAAACAGACGAACTGAAGAAAACGGAATTTATGGTCGACAAAGTGGGCGAACGTTTCATCGGAATCATTAGTTCGGTAACCAATTTTGGCTTATTTATCGAACTTCCAACTACGATTGAAGGTTTAGTTCATGTGAGCGCAATGAAAGGCGATTACTTCAAATTCCACCAAAATCAATTAGCGATGATTGGCGAAAGAACAGGCCAAATTTATCGTATTGGTGATGAAGTGGAAGTCGAAGTAACCAAAGTAGACGTGGATGCTCGTGAAATCGATTTTGCGCTTCGTAGTGAAGGTAAACCAGGTCCAGTGAGCGATAAACAAAAACGCCAACGCGAAAAACCGATTGATAAAACAAGAAATTTCAAGAGTAACCAGAAAAAAGGTCGTAACAAACGTAGAGCTGGTAAATCAGAAGACGTGAAACCAAAATCAGAACGTAAAGAAGACGAATGGCATACAAAACCTAAAAAGAAAAAGAAGAAAAAACCTTTTTATCAAGGTGTAGCAAAAGAAAGCCCGAAGAAGAAAAAACGTCGCTAGAAAGGATGGGGAGTTATGCCAAAAGGTGATGGTAAGCTAGTTGCGCAAAATAAAAAAGCGCGCCACGATTACGCAATTGAAGAAACTTTTGAGGCTGGCATTGTCCTGCAAGGTACTGAAATTAAATCCGTAAGAAACGCACGGGTAAACTTAAAAGATTCCTATGCACGTATCGACAAAGGGGAAATTTTCTTACACAATATGCATATTAGTCCTTATGAACAAGGGAACCGCTACAATCATGATCCACTAAGAACGCGCAAATTGCTTTTACATAAGAAGCAAATCAGCCGTTTAATTGGAGAAACGAAAGAGTCCGGTTATTCGATTGTTCCGCTAAAAATGTATATTAAAGATGGCTACGCAAAAGTACTCATCGGTGTAGCTCGAGGTAAAAAGAAATACGATAAACGCCAAGACTTAAAACAAAAAGAAGCAAAACGTGATATCGAACGCGCTTTTAAAGAGCGCCAACAATAAAAGCCTAAATCTAGTCATTCAACCAAAAGTTGGAGAAGCTAGATTTAGGCTTTTTTTATATGTCGATTTTGGTGAATTCGTTTAAAGAGAGATTTTGAAGTTCATCGTGAAGAAAATAATCTATTTCATTTTTGATACCATTTAGAATACGCTCTTCTTCAAGCACTTTAGCCACTCTAAGTGCTCGTTGCATAAAGTGTTTACCTTTTTGTTTTTGGCCGAGCTTATACAGCACAATTCCTTTTTTCGCAATAGCCATACAGAATTGTAAGTAGTAATGGTTATGCTTAGCGATTTTTATAGATAATTCAATGTAGTGCAAAGCTAGTTCATATTCTTCGTCTAAAATTAAATAAGTAGCACGATTAACATGAAGTGAAATCTCAATCGAAAGGGTTGGATATAGGTAACGATATTTTTTAAGTTGAGAGATAAGGCGATTTACAATATGTTGAGCGGTTTCATTTTCAAAAATAAAGAAAATATTTCTTAAAATTAATATGTCATTCCAAAATAATTCATCCGCTTCCGAAAGTCTGTCCCAAATGTAGGTTACTTTTTCTCGAGCAAGTTCAAAATTATGTTCTTTTTCAGCAAGTAAAATACCTTCAAGTGAGGCTTTAATATCAGAAATAAAAATATCGGTGTGGTTTTCTAAGTAATCATCGCATTTGGAAATAACATTAAGTATCATATCTGTTTCGGAGGAGGTAATAATCTTGGAGTATAGATAAAGGATATTTTCTTTTGGAGAAGGTGTAAAGTCCCGTTTTACAAATTCAAATTCTTCTAACGTCATATTGAAATTAAGTAAGATTTGGATAAAACGATCCATACTAGGCATGATTTTATTATTTTCGATTTTTTGATAGTTAGAACGACTGAGGGCATTCGTACAAGTCTCTTGTTGTGTTAAGTTTTTACTTTTCCGAATAAATTTTAATGTGTCTCCAATATTTTGCATAAAACTCAGCTCCATTTGTTCAAATTTGATGCTTTTTAATTTTATGTAAGATTTGTGAGTTAGTATTTCTGTATAGATGAAAAAGGAGGGAGAAGACATGTTAACTTTGTTAAAAAGTATTAACTGGTTGTTTTAAAGTTTTTTAAGCAAGGTCTTCTGATGAACGCAATTATTGTTTTTCCATGAAGAATGGTCTGGCATAGTTGCGTTTTTTTGTAGAATTATTAGTAATTTGAACTTTTTTAGTATATCTGTGAAAGCATTATAACATTATGTGATTATTTCTACAATCGCCGATATGCAAAAATTAATAATTTTGCGAAATAACACATCAAAAGTAGTATGTTTTTAGTAAAAATATACATTAAGGGAGGAAAGAGAGATGAAGCGAAAGGGAAAGAAATCTAGTTTAATTTTCATTTTGACCATACTAATATTTAGTTGTTTAAGTGGATTTGGGACAAACGTTTTCGCGATGGATGGTGAATATCACTCACCATATGGAGATGATGATTTATATACTGTCCAACCAACAGAACGTTCTCCTAGAGATCCCAAAGCTGGTGAAGATGTGACATTAAATATTACTACCTGGCCAATTGAAGATGGACAAAATGTTTGGGTAGAATGGACTAAAAACGGGGTAGCACAAGAGAATGTTACAGCAGCTTATGATTATAATAGCGGGAACAATACTTACTGGAAAGCAGATTTAGGAAAATTTGAAAAAGGCGATGAAATCACTTATACAACAAAAGGCTCTACTGACGGAGGAACTGCTTATGAAAGTGGTCCGTTTACATTTTACGTGACAGACTGGGAGTATGTGCAAGATGTTAGTAGCGTTGTAGATAATGGAGATTCTATTACATTAAATATGACAGCCACTGCAGGTGAATTTACTCCAAAATTATATCTTTCATTTGAGGATTTAGATACGCTTCGTATGGAGCTATCACCAACCGGTAAAGAAACTGGACATGCTGGAAAAACTGGTTACACAGTAGATGATGGTGCAGATAAAGTAACAGTTACAACGGAGGATTTACGAGTAGAAATTCAAAAATCTCCTTACCGCATGGAAGTGTACCAGGCAGACGGAACTTTACTTACAAGCGAATATACAACTGCCAACAGCTTAGGTTGGTTAACAGATGGAAAAAATGTCATCAATCAATATCAAAATAACTTTATGACACCGAGCGACGAAGCATTTTATGGTTTTGGTGAACGTTATGACACGATTAACCAACGCGGAAAAGATGTAGAGACATACGTATACAATGAGTATCAAGATCAAGCGCAGACAGAAAGAACCTATTTAGCGGTACCATTTTTTGTAAGTGCTAATAAATACGGGATGTATGTCAATTCTGATTTCCATTTACAGTTCCAAATGGCTTCTAAAGTAGAAGATAAATATAGTTTTGTATTGGACAATGATGGCGATATGACGAATATGCTTGATTACTATGTTATTAGCGGGAAAGATCAAAATGATATCGTAAATAACTACACGGATATAACAGGGAAAACGACTTTGCTACCAAAATGGGCTTTTGGACTTTGGATGTCAGCAAACGAGTGGGATAGAGAATCCGATGTAAGCTCTGCACTTTCTAATGCAAAAGCAAATGATATTCCAGCAACTGGCTTTGTATTAGAACAATGGAGTGATGAAGAAACTTACTATATTTGGAACAATGCGACCTATACAGCAAAGAAAAACGGGGAAGCATTTAGCTATGACGATTTTACTTTCAACGGGAAATGGACTGATCCTAAAGCTATGGTGGATAGTGTCCATGATGCAGGTATGAATATCGTTTTATGGCAAGTTCCAGTATTAAAAGATGACGGTACAGTATATGAACAAAGAGATAATGATGAAGCATACATGATAAGCCAAGGGTATAGTGCGGACGATGGAACAGGGGCTCCTTACCGAGTTCCGGCATCTCAGTGGTTTGGAAATGGGATATTACTAGATTTCACTAATAAAGATGCTGTAGATTGGTGGACGTCCCAGCGTGAGTATTTATTAACAGAAGTAGGTATTGACGGATTTAAGACAGATGGTGGAGAAATGGTGTGGGGACGTGATACAACTTTCTCTAACGGCGAAAAAGGACAAGAAATGAGAAACCGTTATCCAACTGACTACGTTTCAAGTTATTTTGATTTTGCGAAAAGTATTAATCCAGAAGCAGTTTCGTTTAGTCGTTCAGGAACTTCTGGAGCACAAAAATCTGGTATTTACTGGTCAGGAGATCAAACTTCCACATTTGACTCTTTCCAAGCTTCATTAAAAGCTGGACTTAGTGCTTCAACTTCAGGTGTTTCTTACTGGGCGTGGGATATGGCTGGATTTACGGGAGACTATCCAACAGCAGAACTATATAAACGCGCAACTGCGATGGCAGCTTTTGCACCGATTATGCAATTCCATTCGGAAAAATCAGATCCATCGCCAAGTGAAGAACGTTCACCTTGGAATGCAGTAGCCAGAACAGGCGACGAAACAATTTTACCGACATTCCAAAAATATCTATACACACGAATGAATTTACTTCCATATATTTATACAGCGGCAAAAGATACGGCGGATAATGGTAAATCGATGATGCGCCAAATGGCCATGGATTATCCGGAAGATATCAATGCGCGTGATCTAGATGAACAGTATATGTTCGGTGACGATTTACTTGTAGCGCCAATCGTTCAAGAAGGTCAAACAGAAAAAGAAGTTTATCTACCAGAAGGCGAATGGGTTGATCTTTGGAACGGCGGGATTCATCCAGGTGGCGAAACCATTTCGTATTATGCAGATGTAGATACGCTTCCTGTATTTGCAAAAGCTGGAGCGATTATTCCGATGAATATGACAGATGGCTACCAACTTGGCCAAAATGTCGGAAACGATTTAAAATCCTATGATAATTTAACATTCCGAGTTTATCCATCTGGAGATAGCGAATATAGTTTCTATGATGATGTAAACGGCGGAGAAATGCGTGACATCAGTGTTTCTGAAGACTTTGCAAATGAAAAAGTTTCCGTAGATCTTCCAGCAATGGCGGATGAAACAACGATGCAAGTTTTCAGTACAGAACCTACAAGTGTAACGATTGACGGGGCAGATGTAGCTAAAGCGGATACGCTAGATGCATTTAACGAAGCAACGACAGGTTACTACTATGATACAGTACAAAACTTAACATATGTAAAAGCAGCGGCAAAAGATGCCAAACAAGCAATCGTATTAAACGGTGTAAATCATGCACCATACGAAGCGGAATTTGCTCATCTGACAAATGTAAGTACTGCAAGTGATCACGCGGGATATACTGGTACTGGTTTTGTAGCCGGCTTTGATGCAGAAAAAGAAGCGGTAGAGTTTGATGTAGACGCAGTGGATGGTGCTTCTGATTATACAATGGAAGTTCGTTATAGTGCTGGCGTAGAAGATGCAACTAGAACCGTATATATCAACGGTAAAAAACAACAAATTACTTTACCGAAAACGGCTGATTGGGATACTTGGAGCACGATAGAAGTTCCAGTAACCTTGCAAGCTGGTAATAACCAAGTTGTATTTGATTTTGAAGCAGATGATACAGCGGGAATAAATTTTGACCATGTAGTATTTAAGAAATAAATCCAATAAGCCACCCTTTTATGGATAGAGAGGGTGGCTATGTTGAAAGGATTGAACTGAATGAAAAAAATAATTGGGCTAGCATTTATAGCTTTTTGTTGCATATTATTTGCACCAACTATAAAAGCACAAGCAGATACAGTTCCCTTACCAGCGCCTATTATTGAGGCTTTTCCTGTGGAAGCGATAGCGGAGGCGATTGCGGGAGAACTAGATAAAGATTCTGTAAATGACACGATTACGCAAGCAGATTTGGATACAATGACTCTTATTCCTTTGCCCTCATTGGGTTTAACGGGGGAAGACTTAAGCGTACTAAACAATGAAGTATTTACAAACGCGATTGAATTAGCGATTTGGAGTAATAATATTGGAGAACTGCCTGATTTATCTGATGCGCTTCCTGCTTTAGAAAATATTGAAGCAAATGGGGCTAATATTACTCTTTTTCCAGATGCAAACTATCCTAACTTAACCAATGTTGATTTGAGTCAAAATAATTTTGGCTTTAATATTCCAAAATTTGTTGGAATGGAAGGACTAGTAAGTATTAATATGGAGGATGCTGGACTTTCTGGTTATGTAGCGGAAGATATTTGGATGAACATGCCTAACTTAGATTCACTACTTCTTAATGAGAATCATTTAATTTCTATTCCGGAAGATATCTTTCTATCAGAACAATTAAGTACACATTCATTTGCTAACCAGACAGCAACTTATCCTCACACAACGATTAAACAAGGAGAGAACTTGGAAGTTTTTGTTCCTTTTATTTACCAAGCATTAGATTTTATCGCACCAAGCAGACACGATTTAATTATTATTAAGGACAATGGTAGAACGCTTTATGAACCACCTTATCCGACCTATGATGGTTCATACATGTACAAGATTGAAACAGCTGGCTTACAACCGGGAGAGCATTTGCTAGAAATTTCATTAGGTTATAACTCTGGAGAATATACGGGTTGGTATGATTTTCCAGTAACTATTACAGAATAAAAAGGGGCGAGATGATGAAAAAAGGTATGAAACAAGTTTGTGTCAGTATGGCTGTTGTACCACTAGTTTGGCTGAATTTAGGGATAACTCAGCCGTTACAAGTGGAAGTGAAGGCGGAAGAAACGAAAGAAAAAGAAGTGAAAAAAGAAGCGAATACAGGAGCCGCGAAGCAACTTAGCAAAGAAGAATATGCGAAATTAAGTGCGGAGGAAGGGCTTGGAAATGTCCTTGAAGCAACGGTGACTGATAATGTCATCACGCTTAAAATTGATAACGGGGATGAAGCAGAAGATGATTACTTGGAAATTTCCCCGCTAGCGAATAATTTGCTTAAGGTGAATTTGCGACCACGCAATATCGAAAACAGTCCATCTACACCTATGATTGATCCGAATGCAACTTTCACAGCGATTGGTGCGACCATTGACTTGGAATCAGATCCGATGATAATTTCAACAGATGAATGTACGCTAGAAATTGCTAAAGAGCCAGCACGAATGACTTTTAAAGATAAAAATGGGAAAACGTTATTGTCTGAATCAGCGGACGGCGGGATTTTTGATGGCGGTGTTAGATTTAAGCGCGGCGCTTCTGACCATGTTTATGGTGCCTATGGAATTAGTTTTAGTGACGGAGACCTGGGCATGGAACGAGATAATACTGCTGCCGATAGTAATAAGACTGCACAAGCGGGTCAGCAAGGTAATGCAGGCGGTCCGTTCATGTGGTCTACAGCAGGATATGGCTTACTTGTAGATAGTGATGGCGGGTACCCGTATTCCGTTTCAGATGAAGAAAAATTAGAGTTTTATTACGGCGATACAGTGGTTGAAGGCCGTCGCTACGTGAAAGAAAATGTAGAGATGTATTTAATGTCTGGTGAGCCCGAAGAAATTATGTCTTCTTATGCTGATGTAACAGGGCATACTCCAATGATGCCAAAATGGTCGCTTGGATTCTCTAACTTTGAGTGGGGAACAAATGAAACAGAATTTAGAGAAAACATTAATACGTATCGTGCGAAAGGGATTCCGATTGATTCCTTCGCGTTTGATTATGATTGGAAATTCTACGGAGATCCTACGTATGGTGGCGATTATGGCGAGTTTGCTTGGAATACAGAAAACTTCCCATCAGCAAAAGACACAACGTTAAAATCCGATATGGATGCACTTGGTGTAAAAATGATTGGGATTACAAAACCGCGTGTCGTAACTAATTTAGAAGATGGAACAGCCACGCAACAAGGGAAAGATGCAGAAGCAAATGGTTACTGGTATCCAGGGCAATCTGCGTATGAAGACTATGCATTCCCTGTAACGGTAAGAAGTATTGACCCATACAACGAAGATGAACGTAATTGGTGGTGGTCACATTCTGAGGATGCCCTAGATAAAGGAATTGTCGGTTGGTGGAATGATGAAACAGACAAAGTATCTTCTAATGGAGCCGATTATTGGTTTGGTAATTTCACAACTGGATTTACATCAGAAGCTATGTATGAAGGCCAACGCGACTATACAAATGAACGTGTTTGGCAAACAGGAAGAACCTTCTACCCAGGCGCACAGCGTTATTCTACTTCTACTTGGTCCGGCGATATCGGCGTTCAGTGGAAAAAAGGCGAAGTTATTGACTGGGCAAATGGGATGCAAGAACAACCTAGTACAATGCTTTCGACAATTAATTTAGGACAGACAAAATGGGGCATGGATACAGGTGGTTTCAATGCCAATTCGGGCCAAGTGTTAAACCCGGACCCAGAACTTTATAGTCGTTGGATGGAATTTAGTTCTCTAGTTCCAGTTTTCCGTACGCATGGGAATCAAAATCAACAACGTCAACCTTGGTTCTATGGTGGCACGGCGGAAGAAGTTGCTAAAAGTAGCATGACTTGGCGCTACTCAATGATTCCTTATATGTATGCTTATGAACGTCAAGCATATGACTCTGGTGTTGGTCTAGTTCAACCACTTACGTTTGATAATCCTACTGATGAAAATGTGGTTAATTTAACAGATGAGTGGATGTTTGGTGATGGATTACTTGCGGCACCTGTTTTAGAAGAAGGAGCGGGTTCTCGTGATATTTATTTACCAGCAGGAACATGGATTGACTACAACCGTGGCGACGTATACGAAGGAAATCAAACAATCAGTTATGAAGTGAATGATGACGACTGGACAGATGTGCCGATGTTTGTTAAACAAGGTGCCATTATGCCAATGCAACAACCACAAAACTATGTTGGCGAATCCGCAGTCAAAACAATTTATTTAGACACTTTTGCATCAGATAAAGAGACATCCTTTACACATTACGATGACGACGGAAAATCTTTTGATTATGAAAAAGATACCTATTTAAAACAAAAAATGACTACTTCAAAAACTGCTGATACTAGTACTTTCACGATTGGTGCGAAAGAAGGAAGTTATAAAGCAGACACAGAGAATTACATTGTAAAACTACACGGAAATGCGGCTGAAAGCGTCCAAGTAAATGGCGCAGATAGCAAAGTTTATGACGATTTATCCGCTTTAGAAAATGCTGATGGTAGCGGATATGCTGTAGGTAGCGATGTATACGGAGCAGTAACATACGTAAAAGTACCAGCTCAAGCTGATGCAGATACTGTCATTACAACTTCAGGTTCTGCAAGTGTCGTACAAACAGGAACATACGAAATGGAAACAGGATCCAATTTTGCTGATACAGTTGCTGATAAACCGGTTGCTGAAAAAACGTATGTGGATGGCTACGATAAAGACGGCGCCGGAACTACTATCTATGCAAATGTAAAAGACTCTGGTGATTATAATGTGGACCTAACTTACAAAAATGCTTCCGCAGATAACCAATCATTAAGTATTTTTGTCAATGGTGATTATGTAAAACAAACCACGCTAAAACCAAACACCGATTGGTCAGTTCAGTCCGAAGCATTACCACTTTCAGCAGGGAAAAATAGTATTTCTTATAAAGTGGTAACGGACACAGGCGATAAAGCTGATCAAGTATCACTAGACAAAGTAAATATTGGTTTCACACCAACTGTAGCAAAAGTCGAAGCAGAAGAAGCGGACCTTGCCGGCACTTTAAAAGTGGCGAACGATCACTGGTTCTATAGTGGAGAAGGTTTTGTTGGTGGATTTGGAGCAGCAGGAGATGAAATCAAGTTTGAAGTGGATGTACCAGCTGACGGCGAGTACGTACTAAACACACGAACAGCAAATGGAACTGGCATGCCACAAACACTCGATTTATATACGAATGGTGACTACAACTCTCGCGTAACTTTCCCTTCCGAAGGTGAAAACTGGAATATTTGGTCAGATACAGAAAAAGCTGTGAACTTAAAAGCAGGAACCAATAAAATTACCTTCCTAAGAGACGGCGAAACTACTGGTAATGTAAATATCGATAGAATTCTTGTTTCGGCTGAGCCAATCAATTCACCAGTACAGTCGGAAGTAAATCTACTCGATAACGGCGGATTTGAGCGGGATGCAGCGGCAACGACCAATTGGGTAGAGTCTCATCCTGATGGGCAAGACAAAGCATACGGCGTTGATAGTGGCTCAGGTGTCAATCCTCCAGAATCACCAGCATTTGGTAAACAGAGCGCTTATTTCTATTTACCTGGCGCTTACAAACAAACACTCGCTCAACAAATCGCAGTTCCAGTTAATAATGCGAATTACGACGTTGAAGCATGGGTGAAAGTAAGCAACGATGATGCAGCAAAAGCACAAATGACGGTTAATAATTATGATAGCAGCGATGGTAAAACAATTGACTTAGTTGCAGATGACGTTTGGCATTATGTAACAATGAAGGATGTCAAAGTAACAACAGGCAATATTAATACTAGTTTCCAAATGGATTCCCCAGGAGGAACGAGCATTCACATTGATAATGTAAGAGTTATGCCATCCGCAGAATAATATAGAAGGGCGGGGAATTTCCTCGTCCTTTATAAATTGGAGGAGATAGGATGAAAAATCTATTTAGACTATTCTTGGTATTTAGCATAGTTATTATCGGGGTTGTCTCATTTAAAGCGGTAGATGCAAGTGCAAATGAGACAGATGTATATCCTCTACCAGCTAGAATAATTGATGTTTTCCCAGATGAAAATTTAGCAGAAGATATGGTGGAGAACTTTGGTAAAAAAGATGTGACCGATGTCATTACCCAGGATGATGTGGATGCGGTGACATCTCTAGGGTTGGGTTATTTTACCAATTACCTCACAGATGAAGATTTACAAATGCTAGGAAATGCTTATTTTACCAATGTAAATAATATTATGATTTATCCTACACAAACCATGTTTACTGGCTTTCCTGATTTACCAACCTTGCCCAAATTAGATACTTTGAGAGCAGAAGGAAATCTATCAAGCGAGGTACTACCTGAAAACATTACAGTTCCCGATTATCAAAACTACCCAGAATTAAAGTATCTTGATCTTAGTAATCGAACTATTGTTGGGGGCTTACCTAACTTTTCTAATATTCCTAAATTAGAAACCTTGTTGATGAGCAGTTGTGGACTAGCTTCGGAAGACGTTCCAGATTTTACAAACTTGAAAAATTTGCAGAAAGTAAATTTTCAAACGAACCAATTTAGAACAGAAATGACGGATTTCACTCATTTGGACAGTTTGGTAAGTATGGATTTAAGTTATAATTATTTAAATGTGTTGCCGCCTACTATTGTGGATAAAGTAATCGTACTAGGTCAAATCGGAACTTTGCCAGATCAAAATGTTGTTTTTGGTGAGGATACAAATATCACGCTACCAGTTTATACGCAACTAGATGATTTAGGTAGAATTAGTGGTTTTCAAGAAGTTTGGATTCGTGATTCAAATGAGAAGGAAATTTACAACGTGGCAAAAGTGGATTACGACGAAGTGACGAAGCAGATTATTGTGCCAACAAATAACCTTGATAAAGGTGAATACACTATTGGAATTGATTTTAATGGAATAGAGCCTTATATAGAAGAAGGCGAAGTTATGAATTACTCAGTAAAAATAACCATTAATTAATGGAAAACTTGTGACATGCTAAATAATAGTTGCGCATTTGGCTATGTCACAAGTTTTTTCTGTTTGTAAAGCCTCGTTTTTTCCTGTATAATAACTACTGTTAGACTTTAACTCTGGGGATGTTACGGATTCGACAGGGATAGTTCGAGCTTGAGTTGCGAGTCGGGGGGATCGTCCTCGTTATCAACGTCAAAGCCAATAATAACTGGCAAAGAAAAACAAAACCTAGCTTTCGCTGCCTAATAAGCAGTAGCATAGCTGATCCTCCGTGCATCGCCCATGTGCTACGGTAAGGGTCTCACTCTAAGTGGGCTACACTAGTTAATCTCCGTCTGGGGTTAAATAGAAGAGCTTAATCAGACTAGCTGAATGGAAGCCTGTTACCGGGCCGATGTTTATGCGAAATGCTAATACGGTGACTACGCTCGTAGATATTTAAGTGCCGATATTTCTGGACGTGGGTTCGACTCCCACCATCTCCATATTTTATGGAAACTGAGAAGTGATACAAACTGCTTTTTTAAGCTGTTTGTATCACTTTTTTATTTGGATGCTAAACGATGGAGTCAAGAAAATAATTACGATTTTAGAATAATCATGTGGATTGAATAAATATACATATCCATTCAAATGTAATTTTTTCTTTACTACTAAAATTAATAAAAAATGATAAATGAATAGTATTAAATGAATGTTTTATGGCGCTTTTTGCTGTTTGATTTACAAACTGAATAATTTTTGAATAACGACCACATATAGGTGTGGAATTTATCTAAAAAGAGCAAATTCAACACATAAAGTGTAATAATTACTATAAAAAAACATTTTTTTGCTTATTTAAAACGAAGAAAAGCCATTCTTGAGCAGTTTTTTTATACATTAACTTTTTATGCTAATATGTACCAAGGGAGGAGGTTTGCTTATGTATAGATTATTAAGCATTGCATTTTTTTTAATAGCAGTAATTTGTTTGTTGTTCCCGTGGATGGCTAGCGGGATAGATGCAGCAACATTTGAATTAGTATATGAGCCTGCTTATAAATTAATTTGGATGCAACCAATCATCATTGTGGGATATTTGGGATTTTTGTGTACTATATTTATTCCAAAATTTCAGCGAGGTAAAAATAGAATTGTACCATTTATAGGAATTTTAATATTGGTTTTAGGTTTACTTAATTTGGCAGTTCGGCCATTATTTGGATTTGATTCATTCACCTTTAGTATTATAGCTACTCATGTCTCTGAATTAGTAGAACCAGCATTTCTCATCGCGGTGTCAGCAAGTATTTTATCTTTAATTATGTATGCGATATATTTAAAAAAGCCGGAGAATTTATGATAATACTGAATAGAATCAATCACATGTGAGTATTTTTAGTAGAACTAATAATGCAAAAACACCTCAAAACTGTTTCGGGGTGTTTTTTAAATTTCCCTTAACTTGATTATTTCTTTCTCTTTTATTTAAAATCTTCTGCTAAGCTATTAATTAAGAAGTAGGGAGGACGAACTAGATGAGAAGTCTGAGGAAAATTGTCATTATTTTAATCATAATTGGTTTTATGTATTTATTAATCGTCGCGGCCTTTATGTTTGGTGGTTCTAGGACGAAACCAAGTGAAAATGCTGATACAGTGTTGATTTTAGGTGCAAAAGTGAATGGGACCCCAGCAGTTCCTTCATTAGTTTTGCAAGAAAGATTGGATGCGGCAGTCGCTTATTTAAACGAATATCCAAAGGCGAAAGTGATTGTTAGTGGTGGCCAAGGGGCTGATGAAAGTGCGACTGAAGCTTCCGTTATGGAAGAATATTTGGTTAATGAAGGAATTGCAAGAAAGCGGATTGAAACGGAAACGAAATCTAAGAGAACAGAAGAGAATATTAAATATAGTAATGCGAAATTTAATTTAGGAAAAACAGTGATTGTGACAAGTGATTATCATATGTATAGAGCGCTAATGTTAGCAAAGCGTCAAGGGATTGATGCATCAGGCCTTCCTGCAACATCAAAGACGTTTGCAAAGTATAAAGGAATGATGCGAGAAGTTTTATCCATCACATATGCATGGGTTTTTGATCACTAATAGTGCATGGTATAATAAAGCTAAAAGGTGTTGGAGGTTTTGGGGTGAAACTAGAACGGATTTTAGCAATACTAGTCATGATTTTGGAGCGAAAAGTGCTGGCAAGTGAGCTGGCTGAAAAATTTGAAGTAAGCACAAGGACGATTTATCGCGATATGGATACGCTACTTTATGCGGGATTTCCAGTTGTTGCTTTGCCGGGAAAAAACGGCGGGTTCACAATGCTCGATACATATAAGCTGGCGACATTTACTTTTTCGGAGGCGGAAAAACAGATTTTGCTGGAGGCATTAGAGGCGCGTTCGGAGTTTATGCTGAATGATAGCCACGAGATTTTGCGAGAAAAAATCACGCTATTACAGACTGAAAAACCAACTAGTAAGCATATTTTCTTTGATTCAGCGACACAACATCGCCAGCAAATTGAAGCAGAAGTGAAACGAAAAGTCGCCTATATCCAGAAAGCTTTTACGACAAATAAACAACTTAAAATTACGTATATCGCTATGAGTGGCGCGGAAACAACGCGGGAGATTTCGCCGCAAAAATTAAACTTGATGGATGGAAGTTGGTATTTAGAAGCCTATTGCCACAAAAGAGCAGCGATTCGTCATTTTAAATTAACGCGAATAACTTCTTTGAAAGAAATAGGTAAATCGATTATGTACGTTGAAGAAACGGAGCACCAGCCTGCAGAAATGAAGAAAATTGTGTTGGAATTTCCGAAAAATCAGCTCGGGAAATTGTTGGATTATTTTTTGCAAGAAGAAATGGAGACTGGAGACGATTATGTCCGTGTAAGCTTTTTCTATGATTTGGAGCGCAATATAATACCGTTTTTATTGATGTTTGGAAGTGCCGTGAAAATTTTAGAACCTGCATCGCTTCAAAAAGACTACAAATCCGAAGTGGAAAAACTTTATTTTAATTTGAATTGTTGACAGATAGTTGTCAGGTTTTGTTCGCTATAATGGTTTTAAAAGGAGGCGGCAAATAATGATTTTACAAGAAAATATAGAGATTTTTGGGAAAAAGATACGTGTAAACAATGATAATTTTAGTCCGATTGCAGAGCTTTGGGGTGATGTAATGGTAGATAAGCCTGCAGGAGATATTTTTGCGGTATATAGTAATTATGCAAGTGATTACAAAGGTGACTATGATTTGTTGGTAGGAACAAAAGACTGGGATGAAGAGAAGAGTGTCTTAATTAAAGCTGGAGATTATTTAGTTTTTTCTGTAGATAATGCGAGTCATAAAGGCGTGGAAGAAACTTGGCAGAAGATTTGGGCGCGAGATAGTGAATTAAAACGAGCGTACAAAACAGATTTTGAATGGTATCATACGAGTGGCGAGATAGATATATATATTTCAATATGAAAAATCCCCTCGCAAGGAGGAGATTGGGTGATTATTTAAGTTTTTCTGCTGCTTTAGAGGGAACTTCTTTTTCTGGGACTTCTTCATAGGAAGTTACGCCTTTGTCTTCTTTAATATACAATTTTAAATAAGCACCTTTGCGTAAATTTTTGTCTGCAGAAAAAGTAACTTCTGTTTCTTTCCCGGCTTCATCATATGCTGGCATTGTATAGGAATAGTTGAAGCTTACGTTTTTGCCTTTTTCGCCGTCCGTTGTGATTTTAACATATGATACGTCTGCACCTATATGATT
Organism: Listeria sp. LM90SB2; assembly: GCF_028867355.1. Classification (NCBI taxonomy): domain Bacteria; kingdom Bacillati; phylum Bacillota; class Bacilli; order Caryophanales; family Listeriaceae; genus Listeria; species Listeria sp. LM90SB2. The sequence continues at coordinate 2,484,141 of NZ_CP046449.1, read as the reverse complement.
GGCATTTTTAAAGTAATATACACCGAATCCAATCCCAACGAGTAATAGTAAGCTTATAATAAGTATAACGATTTTTTTCATATCCATCATCCTTTGCAAAAGTGTTACCTTTATTGTATAGGGAAATGACATGTAAATCCCTCGCGTAAAGCGACAAAATGATAATTTAAACTTACATAATTGTTAGAAAGGGGTAATGTTTCTATGGTAAGACCAAAGAACAAAGTAGAATTACTTCAACAAAGCACGGAAAAGTACCAACAATTGAACGATTTAATCAACTCTATTCCAAAAGAAAAGCAACAGCTCACGTTTCCATTTGAAGACCGGGATAAAAATATTCGGGATGTCGTAATACATTTGCACGAATGGCATAAGATGGCGCTGGATTGGTATGAAGTTGGAATGGGTGGAAAGAAAGCATTGATGCCAGCAGAAGGTTATACGTGGAAAACGACACCAGAGCTAAATTTGGTCATTTGGCAGAAATACCAAGAGACTGATTTAGCGCAAGCAAGGGAATTACTGGATGAAACCCATAACAAAGAAATGGTTTTAATTGCAGGGCATTCGGAGGAAGAACTATTTACAAAAAAATATTATAAATGGACCAATACAACTTCACTAGGCGCCATTTTTATTTCAAGCACATCAAGTCATTACGACTGGGCGATTAAAAAAATACGGAAATTCAAGAAAGCCGCTGGAATCAAATGAATTCCAACGGCTTTTTTTGTAATTATTGTAAAGCGGATTCGTCTAAATAAGCGATTTCCCATAGATGGTTGTCTAAGTCAAGAAAACTTCTGCTATACATAAAGTCGTAGTCTTGTGTTTCGCCTGCTGGTTTTGCGCCGATTTTTAGTGCATGATCGACCAGCGTATCGACTGCTTGGCGGCTATCTTGGGTGATGGTGATGAGGACTTCGCGTGCTTTTGTTGTGTCAGCGATGCCTTCTTTATGGAAAGTCTGGAAGAAATCTTCTTTCAAGAGCATGGCGAAAATATTGTCTCCGATGAGCATTTGGGTAGCATTTTCGTCTGTGAATTGCGGATTGAATTCGTAGCCAAGTTCTGTGAAAAAAGCGACGGTTGCTTGTAAATCTTTTACAGGCAAATTAATAAAAATTTGTTCCGAGCGTGTTGCCATAATTTATCACCTCCAGCCAAAAATAGCATGCAGAAAACTACATGTCAATGAATAAGTTGTGGTAAAGTAGGGAAGATATAAAGTAAACCAAAATTGAATATCAAAAAACCACTTGTAATCGGTTTCTTTTTGTACTATAATGTTAGAGAAAAGCATAGGATTGTTACTGCTAAGGCGGGCAAAACCTGAATTAATTCAAGTGCTATTTTGATATTAATAGCATTGGAATTAGTTTGGGTTTTTTTCTTTTGAAAGAGGTGAAAATGCATGATTATCAAAAAAATACTGAATAACAATGTTGTAATCGCCGAGGGTAAAAGTGGCAAGGAGTCTGTAGTGATGGGTCGTGGTCTTGCTTTTCAAAAGAAACTTGGAGATGAGGTGGAGGTATCCAAGATTGAAAAAACATTCGTAATGGAAACACATGAACTTTCAGAAAAGCTCTCTGAGTTACTTAGTGAGATTCCACTGAAACATTTACGTGTTGCGGATGACGTGGTTCAGTATGCGCAAGAAACTTTGGAAACAGATTTAAGTGACAATATTTATTTGACCCTAACTGATCATATTAACTTCGCTGTGTCACGGTATAATCAAGGTATTAATTTGAAAAACGCATTATTATGGGAAATAAAACGATTTTATCACGCAGAGTATTTGGTGGGAATGAAAGCACTAGATTTTATCGAGCAAGAAGTTGGAATTCGTTTAGATGAGGATGAAGCTGGTTTTATCGCGCTTCACATTGTAAATGCTAGACAAGATGGGCAACAGATGCACATGACTGTAGCGATGACTCAAATTGTTCAAGATATTTTAAGTATTGTTACGTATCATTATGGTATGGTATTGGATGAAACTTCACTGAATTACACGCGTTTTATTACACATTTACAGTATTTCGCGCAACGTTTGCTTCGAAAAGAGATTGTCGATTCCGGCGATGACTTTTTATATGAACAAGTGCAAATTAAATATCCAGAAGCTTTTAAATGTACGAAAAAAATTGATGCCTATTTAATAAATACGCATCATACAGAACTAACGAGAGACGAGCGTGTCTACCTTACTATTCATATTTATCGTGTCACCGAACGAAATACAATTATAAAAGAAGAGTAAAATTTTTTTGGACTTATATGTAATGGATTACAGAAAAGTACTGCTTAGCGCGGTGCTTTTTTATTGTAGTTTTTTTTCTACTAAAATGACAGAAAGTAATACGGCAAAAATACTTGTTGTTAATAAAATCGAGCTACGAATAAAGGCATGCATCGGGATAAAAGCAAGTACAAGTGACAAAACTAGAAGAGAAACCCCGATAACTATCCAGTAGATTCCTAGAGATTGATGCGCTTTTTGCCAAGAGATTTCATTTTTTAAAGATGCTTTCGTTCGATAACTAAAGCGACTTTCTTTATTTTTAGGTGGATTCACCCGGTAGATGACACCGAGAATAATAAGTAAAAGTGGAAAGATTAAATCAAACATAACGAACCTCCTTATAAGTACCATCGTAGTATAACAAATTATTGTGAAAAATTGAACGGTTTGTCTCTAAGGTTTAATGGGTATTGGTGAGAGAAGATGATCAGTTATTTTAAAGGAGGAAAAAAGATGCTTTATAGTGAAGACGACAAGCGAAAACAGGAAAGTTATCGAATCCCACTCTTTGGATCTGAGGAAGAAAGCACGAGTATCCCGAAATATGTATTAAAAAAGGAACCGATGGAACCACGTATTGCGTACCAACTAGTGAAAGACCAGTTGATGGATGAGGGAAATGCGCGGCAAAACTTAGCAACTTTTTGTCAGACATACATGGAAAAAGAGGCAGAAATACTGATGGCAGAAACGCTCGAGAAAAATGCAATTGATAAATCCGAATATCCGCAAACAGCTGAACTGGAAAATCGCTGCGTCAATATTTTAGCCGATTTGTGGAATGCTCCAAAAGATATGTCTTACTTGGGGACTTCGACAGTAGGCTCTTCGGAAGCGTGTATGCTTGGCGGTTTGGCAATGAAATTTCGCTGGCGTAACCATGCGGAAAAACGAGGTCTAGATATTCAAGCGAAACGACCGAACTTAATTATTTCATCAGGCTACCAAGTATGTTGGGAAAAATTCTGTGTGTACTGGGATGTAGATATGCGTGTTGTGCCAATGGATAAAGAGCATCTCAGTATCGATGTAGATAAAGTGTTTGATTTGGTTGATGAATACACAATTGGGATTGTCGGGATTTTAGGCATTACTTATACTGGTAAATTTGATGATATTCAATTATTAGATGAAAAAGTAGAAGCATATAATGAAGCGAACGAGCATCAATTAGTCATTCATGTTGACGGAGCAAGTGGCGCGATGTTTACACCATTTGTAAATCCGGAATTACCTTGGGATTTCCGCCTTAAAAATGTTGTTTCTATAAATACTTCCGGTCATAAATACGGATTGGTTTATCCTGGCGTTGGTTGGATTTTATGGAAAGACAAAGAATATTTACCAAAAGAGCTTATATTTGAAGTCAGCTACTTAGGTGGTTCGATGCCGACGATGGCGATTAACTTCTCTCGTAGTGCCAGTCAAATTATTGGTCAATATTATAATTTTTTACGATATGGTTTTGAAGGTTACCGAGAAATTCATGAAAAAACAAAGAAAACAGCCCTTTACTTGGCAAAAAGTGTAGAAAAAAGTGGCTACTTTGAAATTATTAATGATGGCGCTAATTTACCGATTGTTTGTTACAAAATGAAAGAAGGACTGGATGTAGAGTGGACGCTATATGACTTGGCTGATCAGCTTTTAATGAAAGGATGGCAAGTTCCAGCCTATCCACTTCCGGCCGATTTAAGTGATACGATTATTCAACGGTTTGTTTGTCGGGCGGACTTAGGCTATAACGTGGCTGAAGAGTTTGCGGTTGATTTTGCAGACGCGCTTCATAATCTGGAACATGCTAGAGTGCTGTATCATGACAAAGAACGCAACGACTCATACGGATTTACGCACTAAAAAAGAAGACTTGGATGGTGAGTCCGAGTCTTCTTTTTATTAAAGTGGAAGCCAGTCGATAATTTCTTTGATACTCTTATCCCAAAAATCCCAATCATGGTCACCGGGGCCTTCGCGATACTCTAGCGGAGCATTTTTCTCAAGCGCAAAATCTCGGAAACGAAGATTATCTTCATATAGAAAATCTTCCGTGCCACAATTTTGGAAAAGGGCTGGTAATGGCACTTGGTTTTGGAGATTAGTTTCTAATAAATGAAATAAATCATTTTCCGTACCAGTTTGGCTAGCCATTTCACCCGTGATGGCACGCGTGCTGAAATTTTCGAAGCAGTCTTCTTTAATGATATAATTAATATCCATGACGCCGGACATACTGGCCGCGGCTTGGAATTTTTCTGGAAAAGTAAGTGCAACCTTGAACGCACCGTAACCTCCCATGGAATGACCAGCTATAAAAGTATCTTCTTTTTTATCTGAAAGTGGGAACCAGTTTTTCATAACGTGCGGCAGTTCCGTACTAACAAACTCAAAAAAGTCGCGACCATGAACCATGTTAGAATAAAAGCTATGATCTGCTGCGGGCATGACAACAGCGAGCCCTTTTTCAGTGGCATAGCGTTCGATATTTGTATTGCGTACATAAGTAGTGTGGTTATTCGACAAACCGTGAAGAATATATAATGTTTTATATTTCGGAATTGAGCCATGATAAAGTGCATCTGTTTCGGGCAAAATCACCGTTACACTTGTTTGCATAGCTAAACAAACTGATTTGAAATTAAGTTCTAAAATAGCCAATGTAGGGGCCTCCTGACGTGTCTTTTTTTCTAGTATACATGATTTTTGAGCGAAATAAAATAAATATAACTTATCTTATGAGTTAACTCGGAATTAAATGTAAAATAAAGAACCTGCGCGAACAGGTCCTCGTTATTTTTTAATACTTGGTTTCTTTTTATCAACGATGTTTAAGATTTCTTCGAGTTTAAGATTCTTTTCGAGAATGGCTGCTTCTTTGAATTGTTCTGTTGTGACTGGGGGCATCGTTTCTTTGCAATTTTCATGCGCTAGATTAGGAAAAAGATTATCGGTCATTTTTCATCGCCTCCTTAAGTTAATTATAAAGTATCGGCTGAGAAATATCGACTATTTGAACATAGATGAAAATAATTCTCAATTAGGGGTTCGTCTTTTTGAATATCGTGTTATAATTTAGTAAAATGAAAAGGACAGTGTTGTGGAGGGGAATTATGAAGAAAATAACTATATTGACGTTAAGTATAACAGCCGCACTACTCCTTGCATCGTGTGGAAATGATACGGCAACTGATACGAATAATGAAACAACTAAAAGGGAAAATAAATCGCAAGCGGCTCTAACGATAACAGATATGGCTGGGCGTGATGTTTCTTTTGATAAAAAACCAGAACGGATTATCGCACTGACGAATGCGGATATGAATATTATCTATGCACTTGGTGGAACGGTGGTAGGTCGCCAAACAACAGACGCGAGTGGTGTTCCAGATGGTGCGAAGAAAGCTACAGAAGTGGGCAATACCCATGATTTGAATTTAGAAAAAATTGCCTCTCTTGGTGCTGATGCTATTGTCGCAAGTTCAGAACAAAACTTAAAAGATGTTCCTGCGATGGAAGGCGTCGGACCGAAAGTCGTGTTGACCGGAGCCAACTCAATTGACGAAATTAAAAAACAAACAGCCGTGCTTGGCGAGCTTTTAGGCAAAGAGACAAAAGCCAAAGAGTTAGAAGCGAATATTGACCAAAAAGTGGCGGAAGTGAAGAAGAAGCAACAAGGTAAAAAAGTGCGCTCATTACTTGTTCTAGGGGCTCCTGGCAGTAATTACGCGGCGCTACCATCCTCATTAAGTGGAAATGTTTTAGAAATTGCTGGTGGAGAAAATGTAGCGAAAGATTTTAAAGGCGTTGAAAACTTCCCACAATACGCTTCGATGAACGTAGAAAAGATTGTTGCTGCTGACCCGGAAGTGATTTTCTTAATGATTCACGGTGGGGACGAAAAAGAAACAGAAGCAGCATTCAAGAAAGAAATGAAACAAAATGAAGCTTGGAATTCAACAAGCGCCGTTAAAAATGATCATATTGTCGTACTTCCTGCAGAGCTATTCGGAACAAATCCTGGAATTAAGATTGATCAAGCATTGGATTATATGACAGATGAGATAAATAAGGTGGATAACTAATGACAACTGTGAAGGCGCATGATCCGCGGCGAAAACGTAGACGGATAACTTTTATTGTAGTAATCATTTTACTTATTTTAGCTTTTTTCTACGGACTGACAACGGGGTCCGTGAAAATTACATATAGTGATGCTTGGCAGACGCTAACTGGCGGGGGAAGTGACCTAGCGAACCAATTGATTTGGAACTTGCGCTTGCCGCGGTTATTAATTGCTTTCTTAGTAGGAGCAGCGCTGGCGATTGCTGGATGCTTGCTGCAAGGCGTGATGCGGAATCCATTAGCTGACCCAGGCGTAATTGGGGTTTCAGCCGGTGGTGGCTTCGTGGCCATTTTAATGACATTAGCATTTCCTGCGTTAGCTTCCTTTGTGCCGATTGGTGCGTTTTTAGGGGCGTTTGGAACAGCTATTTTGATTTATTTGCTTGCATGGGATCGCGGTGTTTCTCCTTTACGTGTAATTTTGTCTGGGGTGGCAATTAATGCGTTTATTGGTGCGATGACATCTGGCGTAATGGTGCTTTATAGCAACCGGGTTCAAAGTGTTATTTCTTGGATGACAGGGACACTTTCCGGAAAAAGTTGGTATCATTTGGATATGATTTGGCCGTATATGCTGGTCGGGTTTGTTTTAAGTGGTTTTGCGATTCGTTCTTCTAATGTATTGCTACTTGGGGATGATGCGGCGAAATTACTTGGCTTTTCTGTGGAACGGCATCGCTTTTTTATTATAATGTTGGCGGCCTTTCTCAGTGGGGTTGCGGTTAGTGTAGCTGGACTTATTGGCTTTGTTGGACTTGTTGTGCCACATATTTTCCGTTTGATCATTGGAAATGACTATAAATACTTACTGCCACTATCCGCACTCGGCGGGGCTTTATTAGTTGGCTTTGCTGATACAGCAGCTAGAAGTTGGTTCGGATCCATCGAGCTTCCTGTTGGAATCCTGCTTGCAATGATAGGCGCACCATTCTTCTTATTCTTACTTCAAAGAGGGAGGGTTGCTTCATGAAATCAGCATTAGAACTAAAAAATGTTTCTTTCTCACGTAAAAGAGATTTCGAAATGAAAAACGTGAGCGCGAGTATTCCAGAAGGGAAAATCACTACGCTTATCGGTCCAAACGGCTCGGGAAAATCGACTATGCTGCGTTTGATGATGCGCCTTTTGACACCGGATAGCGGGGAGATTTTCTTAAATGATAAAAACATTACTGAAATCCCATCTAAAGATTTAGCGAAAAAAATGACGATGTTATCACAAGCTCCAGAAGGTTTGGTAGATGTGATGGTGCATGATTTAGTGGCGTATGGCCGTTTGCCGCACCGAAGCTGGCTCTCCACTTTGCAAGAGGAGGACGAAGCGGTCATTCACTGGGCTATTAAAGTGTGCAACTTAGAAGAATTGGCTTATCGCCCGCTACATTCGTTATCAGGCGGAGAACGACAACGCGCTTGGCTCGCCATGGCTCTTGCACAAAAAACACCGATTTTATTACTAGATGAGCCCACGACTTATTTAGATATTGCGCATCAACTGGAGCTTTTAGATTTACTCGTGCATTTAAATAAAGAATATAATTTAACTATCGTGCTCGTTTTACATGATTTAAATCAGGCAGCAATTTACAGTGACCATGTTTTTGTATGCGAAAATGGACAATTAGTCAAAGATGGCTCGCCTACAGAAGTTTTCACGACAGAGCTTCTTCGCGAGGTTTTTCATATTACGGCGGATATTACCGAAAAAGACGGAAAGCAGCATATTCATCCACTTGCTTCGACTCGTTTTGAATATTAAAGAAAACAGAAAGAAGATTAGAATTTGGTGAAAAAGCTTCCTATCCAAGGTAAACTTTATTATAATAGATGAAGGCTGTTGCTCTTTTTAAGAATAGCAGCTTTTTTACATTTAAATTCAAACACAAAAGGACGGAAAATAATGGCCAGAAATAGAAAAAAGGCAGTTCGAATAGATTATTCGATTATATTTTTAATGATGTTGCTGTGTATTATTGGTCTAGTAGCGATTTATGTCGCGGGGCTTGTTAACGACCAATATACAAATAATTTCTTATTGCAACAGTCTATTTGGATTGTTATTTCTACTGGGGTCGTTGTTGTTATTGTACTTTTTTTCGACTATGATAAGTTGCAATGGGCGGCGTATTATCTTTATGGGATAGGAAACTTATTGCTTGTACTCGTACTTATCGTTGGTGACGAGCGAAAAGGATCCAAGAGCTGGATTAGTATCGGATCGCTTGGGAGCTTGCAACCATCGGAATTAATGAAAAGTTTTTTGATTTTAGCACTTGCAAAAGTCATTTGGGACCATAATAAAAAATATAAATTACATACCGTGAGCTTAGATATGCAGTTACTGTTAAAAATAGGTATTGTTTCTATTCTTCCGCTTGGTCTTGTAGCACTTCAACCAGACCTTGGGACGATTCTAGTATTTATTGCTATTATTATCGGTATGGTATTTATTAGTGGTGTTACATGGAAAATTTTATTACCAGTTTTTAGTTCGATTGCGCTCATTGGTGGGACATTAATCTACTTAGTTATGTATAATCAAGAGTTCTTACAAAAACTAGGATTTAAACCTTACCAATTTAAACGGATTACTTCTTGGTTAAGGCCGGAAGAGGATCCACTTGGTGACGGAATGCAGCTACTTCGGTCGATGCAAGCGATTGGTTCTGGGCAGTTACAAGGGAATGGAATCGGTAATCAAGCCATTGCGATCCCGGAAAACCATAATGATTTTATTTTCTCCATTATTGGTGGGAATTTTGGTTTCATTGGTGGCTGTGTACTTATTATGTTATACTTTTTACTGATTTACCAAATAATTCGAGTGGCATTAGATATTAATATTCCTTTTTATTCGTATATTTGTACGGGTGTTTGCTCGATGATTTTGTTCCATGTTTTAGAAAATATCGGGATGACAATTGGTCTTCTTCCAATTACCGGTATTCCGCTACTTTTTGTCAGTTATGGGGGAAGCTCACTTCTTGGTGCATTTATGGCACTTGGGCTCGTGTTATCGGCGAGATACAATGCTCCAGAAGTTAACTTAGGGAAAGAAAATCGTTTCTGATTTTCTTTTTTAAACTGTTTGGGAGAAAGCGTTCGTTTTGTTTATACAAACCAACCAGTAAGGAGTAATTAAATAATGAATCAACAAAATAAACTAGCTGGACGCATTGATTACGGGATTGTCCTATCTATGATGTTACTCATGATAATCAGTTTGGTGTCCATTTATAGTGCGCAATTAACAAATAATCAATATGATACAAACTTTGTGGTCAAACAAGCCATGTGGTTTGTAGTGTCGACATTTGCAATTATTGTCGTGATGCAACTAGATTATGATCGTCTGACGAAATGGGCTTACTACTTTTACGGACTAGGTCTATTTTTACTCGTATTTGTATTGCTTTTTGGGAAAGAAGTAAAAGGAGCAAAGAGCTGGATTGTTATCCCGTTCTTAGGGAACATTCAGCCATCTGAGGTTGTTAAGGTTATCTTAATTGTCGTTTTAGCAAAAGTGATTTGGGATCATAACCGAACTTATAAGGTCCACCGCTTTAGTTATGATGCTTGGTTACTTTTAAAGATTGGCTTATTTACATTAATGCCGCTTATTCTTATCATGCTGCAACCCGATTTAGGGACCGCGCTTGTATTTATCGCTATTATGTCGGGAATGATTCTTATTTCCGGAATTACATGGAAAATTATCGTGCCACTTTTTGGCTCGATTGCGGCAATTGGGACGGCGCTTATTTGGATGGTTATTTATCACCAAAATTGGCTGACGAGTCTAGGCTTCAAACCCTATCAATTTGAGCGGATTACGACGTGGATTAATCCGGAGAATGATCCTCAAGGCGGGGGTTATCAAGTGCTGCGAGCGATGACGGCAATTGGTTCTGGTCAGATTTCTGGGAACGGTGCGGGATATGATGCCATTGCAATTCCAGAAAATCACAATGACTTTATTTTTACGATTGTAGCCGGAGATTATGGCTTTATTGGAGCTAGTATTTTATTAGCAATTTATTTCTTATTAATTTATCAAATTATTCGTGTGGCGCTGGATGTTGGCGTACCGTTTTACTCTTACATTTGTACGGGGGTTGTAATGATGTTAATGTTCCACGTACTGGAAAATGTTGGTATGAATATTGGTTTGCTGCCAATTACAGGTATCCCGCTTCCGTTTATTAGTTACGGTGGTAGCGCCTTGCTCGGGAACATGATGGCTGTTGGCCTGGTGCTCGGGATAAGGTTTAACTTTAAAAAATCGATGTTTGAAGTGAAAGAAGAAAATCACGCGTCTTAAAAAAGAAAATACAGAAGTCGAAAATGGCTTTTGTATTTTTAAAACCACGAATGAATACGCTTTCAAATGCTCTGTTTTTTTCTAAGTGTTGCCATTTGTACTTTCGGAAAAAATGCACTATGATAGTAGTAGAATGCAATCGGAGGGAGAGGCAAAATGATTAATTTTTATTGGTATCCAAAATGTAGCACCTGTAAGAAAGCAAAAGCATGGCTTGAAAATGAGCATGTTGATTTTAATGAAGTAGATATTAAGACAGAAACGCCAACTGCGGAAGAAATACAAAAATGGCATGAAGTAAGCGGGCTTCCAATCCGCCGTTTCTTTAACACAAGTGGTATTAAATACCGCGAACTTGGACTGAAAGATAAATTAGATACACTTTCGCCGGAAGAAGCTTATAAGTTACTTGCATCAGACGGTATGTTAATCAAACGCCCACTAACTACGAACGGCAAAGAAGTGACGCTTGGTTTCAAAGAAGAAGAATTTGAAGCAACTTGGAAATAGTCAATATAGATAATTGCACGAAAAAGGAGGAGTTTTGAAAATGAGTTTACCAAAAGACTTATTGTACACAGAAGAACATGAATGGGTGAAAGCAGACGAGGGTAGTTATGTTATTGGGATTACGGACTTTGCTCAAGATCAATTAGGGGATATCGTATTTGTTGAATTGCCAGAGGTTGGCGACACTGTAGCTAAAGGCGACTCTATTGGTAGCATTGAGTCTGTAAAAACAGTATCTGATTTTTATGCACCAGTAACTGGTAAAGTAGTTGCTGTTAACGAAACATTAGAAGATGAACCAGAATTAATTAATAGCAATCCATACGATACAGGCTGGATTTTAAAACTTGAAGAAGTAGAAGAAGCGGATGTAAAGGCTCTTTTATCAAGTGACGATTACGAAAAAGTATTAGATTAATTTTTAGGAGGCCGGCTTGGGATAACCGAAGCTGGTCTTTTTTGATAGGAGGCGTTTTTCCTGGAAATTTGGGAAAAAGAAAGTTTGCGGACGGCGCAAAAAAACGGGGAGGACTTCGTTGTTTTCTTTTTTACTCCGATGTGTGGTAGCTGCCAAATAGCAAGCCGCCTTGTGGATGTGGTTTTAGAAGCGGACGAGGTTCATACAGAAGTTGTGAAAGTAGATTTAAATTATGTGCCTGATATTGCGCAAAATCTTGAAATTACATCAGTCCCGGCGCTAGTTAAATTTAGGAACGGTCAACCGGCCGATTTAAGCTACCAATTACATGATGCAACGGCCATTTTTGAATTCCTGTATAGTGAGTAATACAGGGATTTTTTCTGTGTTAAATTTTGCCCTGGAGCAAAAAAGTTTCGCTCCCGATATAGAACTGTATTTAACTAAAAACGTTGCTATAGACACAATTTGGCTGCTTGTGGTAAGATAATTCGAGTTGTTAAATTAGTGTTTTATAAAGAGAAATTTTTAGTGAAACATAAAATATCGGAGGCTTTTTTATGAACCATTCTAATCTTACTATTTTATCTGTGTGTAGTAATTTTGTTATTGTTGTACTTAAATTGATTGTCGGCTTTTTTACAGGTTCTGTGGCAGTGATTTCGGAAGGGATTCACTCGTCCATGGACTTATTTGCGTCAATCATCACTTTCTTCTCGATTCGGATTTCTAATCAACCGGCCGATGAAGACCATCCATATGGACATGGAAAAGCAGAGAATATTGCGGGAACCATTGAAACTTTACTTATTTTTGTAGCGGGGATTTGGATTATTGTGGAATCAGTTAATAAACTTGTAAATCCTCACGAAATTCGTTTTCCAGCGCTTGGTATTATGGTAATGCTTTTTGGCGCTATCGTGAATATTATCGTGTCTCGTATCATCAAAAAAGCGGCTGATGAAGCTAATTCAGTAGCGATGAAATCCAATGCATTACATTTATATACAGACGTGTTCACATCGCTTGGGATTGCGCTTAGTTTGTTCCTTGTATACATAACCGGCTGGCTTTGGTTAGATCCTGTCATCGCGATTTTAACGGCGTTTTATATCATGTATGAGGCTTATAAATTGTTAAAAGAGTCTTTCCCTCCATTAATGGACAAACGCTTGTCTGCGGACGAAGAAGAGGCTATCAAGCAAATTATTTTGGCTCATAAAGCAAGATTTATTGAATTTCATGATTTTCGCTCGAGACGGGCAGGAGCAGAAGAGTATATTGATTTTCATTTAGTTGTATCTTCATCGATGACGATTGAAAGTGCTCATTCGCTATGTGACGAAATTGAGGCAGAGATTATGAATTTTTATGCTAAAGCGGAAGTCCTTATCCACTTAGAGCCGGAAGAAGAACGGGTTCTTACCAGAATTTAATCCGAGCTCTTTCTATTCGATTTGTTGCTAAAGTGTTACAATAGGTAGAAATAAGACTGGAAAGGACAATGAGTATGACAACTTCTATTTTAATTGCTGATGATGACAAAGAAATTGTTGATTTAGTAAAATTATATTTACAAAATGAAGGATATACGATTTATCAAGCTTATGATGGTGCGGAAGTATGGCGTTTAGTTCAAGAAAAACAGCCAACTTTAGTGATACTAGATATTATGATGCCTGAAATGAACGGCTTAGAAGTATGCCGATTAATGAGAGATAATGGGATTTTGACTCCCATCCTAATGCTTAGTGCCAAGGCTGAAGACAACGACAAAATCATGGGTCTTTTAACAGGTGCGGACGATTATATGGTCAAGCCATTCAATCCATTAGAGCTTTCTGTACGCGTGAAAGCTATTCTAAGAAGAATGCAGCAAATGAGTCAAGCAGAGCCTGTTAGTCAAGATAAAGTCATCATTGGGCCGATAGTAGTTGACCGTGGCCTTCACGTTGTAACTGTTAGTGGCAAAGAACTTCATTTGACGACTTCTGAGTTTGATATTCTATTTTTACTAGCGAGTGAGCCAGGGCGCGTTTTTAGTTCAGAATATATTTTTGAGAAGATTTGGCAAGAAAAGGCCCTTGGAGCGAGTAAGACAGTAATGGTCCATATTAGTAATTTGCGTGATAAGTTACGCGAGGCTATGGGTGGAGAAAATGTGATTAAGACTATTTGGGGAGTAGGGTACAAAATTGAAATCTAAACTGGAACTGTTGTTTACGAAAATTAGCCATGTGATGAATGTTTGGCAGGCGACTTTTTTTGCAGCTGTTTCTTGGATTTTGGCGTTGATTACCATCCAAACTATTTATTTATGGAGCATTTCCATTCGGGATGATTCTTTGTTTTTACGGGAAGTGTCACAAGCTATTGTTCAATTATTTGGAACGAATAAATATACGCGAATCATGCAATCTTTTTGGATGATGTCGCTAAAATTTCTGATTATCTTTTTAATAGCTTGTCTATTCTTTGCTTTTTTCTATCGTTTGATGCGTCAAAGAATTTTGAAAAAACAACTGCGTACGATTAATTTTGCGCTTAACGACGGGAAGCCAGTTGACACAGAAAGTTTTGTGCCGGAAATTCAAGAACTGGAACGTAACATCGAAAATATGCGGGAACGGCAGAAAAAATTAATGCAGCAGGAAGAACAGGCCCAGCAAGCCAGAAATGATTTGATTACGAATGTTTCGCATGATTTGCGAACACCACTTACATCCATTTTAGGCTATTTAAGTTATATACATGAAGACCGTTATCGCGATGAAATTGAGCTGCGTTATTACACCGAGCTTGTGTACGGGAAAGCGCGTCACTTGCACAAACTTATTGATGATTTGTTTTCTTATACAAGGCTCGATAGCGTGGATTACCAACTAAAGAAAGATGAGTTAGACATTATTGAGTTGCTACGGCAATTAGTGGCGGAGTACGACGGGCGAGCTGCAGAACGAAATATGCAGATTGTCGAACATTTTGATGCTAACAAACTAATTATTGGCGGTGATGGCAACCAAATCATGCGCTTATTTGAGAATTTATTTTCGAATGCCCTTAGATACGGAGAAGGCAACAAACAAATTGATGTTAGTGCTAAGAAAGAAGATAATATGGCTGTTGTGCGCGTAACGAATTATGGTGAAGAAATTCCTAATGTCGATTTACCTTACTTGTTCGAGCGCTTTTACAAAGTAGATAAAAATCGGACGACGACTGGAACCGGATTAGGCCTTGCGATTGCTAAATCTATTGTTGAAAAACATGGCGGAATTGTTACTGCAGAAAGTAAAAAACGCCAAACCAGTTTTATCGTTAAACTGCCACTAATTTAATCTTTAACAATTCTTAAAAGTTTCTTTCCGCGTGATTTATGTTCTTTCTGTAGAATATAAATCACGGAGGAGAGGAAAATGAAAAAACATATTGTTTTAATTGTTGTTGCTTGTATTACGGTTATTGCGGTATTTATGTACATAGTTCAAATTAATAATAGCGAACTCAAATATCAAAATAGGGCCCAAATTAAAATAGCCTCTCAAATGGCTAGTCAGAATGAACAGACAGATAATAGTATTATTAGTGAAATAACTTACAAATAAATTAACATAAGTGAGAAAGTTATTGACAAAGTCTACTAGACAAGGTAATATGAAAAAACAAGAAACGTCACTATAGTCACAAATGAAGTGATTTAATAATATGTAGAAATCTTATCCAGAGTGGTGGAGGGAAATGCCCTGTGAAACCCAGCAACCTAAACAATAATTCATTATGTGTTTAAGGTGCTAAGTCATGCAGAACAACTAATTGTTCTGAAAGATGAGAAGGAAGTTAGTCCATTTGAAAAAATGCTGCCTTTCTGCTCATCAGCAGAAAGGTTTTTTTGTATATCAGAATGTAGAAAAGGTGATAGAGATGATTACGTTACAAAACGTTGTAAAAGAATACACGTCCAGAAACAATAAAGTTCTCGCAGTCGACCATGTCGATTTAGAAATTGAACAAGGCGAGATTTTTGGAGTAGTTGGATATTCTGGAGCTGGTAAAAGTACGCTAATCCGGATGTTTAACGGACTGGAACTACCGAGTGCCGGGACGGTGGAAGTAGACAATTTACTTATTAGCCAGATTCGCGGTAGTAAGCTTAGAAAAGCTCGTCAGCAAATTGGAATGATTTTTCAACATTTTAATTTATTATGGTCACGTACAGTGGCAGAAAATATCGCGTTTCCACTAGAAATTGCAGGTGTACGAGGTGAAAAAAGACGTTTTCGAGTAAATGAACTCATCCGCCTTGTTGGCTTGGAAGGAAAAGAAAATGCCTATCCATCTGAGCTAAGCGGCGGTCAAAAGCAGCGTGTCGGTATCGCAAGAGCACTGGCGAACAACCCAAAAGTATTGCTTTGTGATGAAGCAACTTCCGCACTAGATCCACAAACTACCGATGAAGTTTTAGAACTCCTCCTAGATATTAACAAACGCCTCCATTTAACTATCATCGTTATCACCCATGAAATGCACGTTATCCGGAAAATATGTAATCGCGTCGCAGTAATGGAAAACGGAAAAGTTGTTGAACTCGGTGATGTTTTAGATGTTTTCCGTCATCCACAAGAAAAAGTAACACAGCGCTTCGTCCGCCAAGTAACCGATTCAGACGAAACAGAAGAATTAATCCATCTATTACTCGATAATTATGCAGAAGGAAAAATTGTTAAATTACTCTTTATGAGCGAAAATGCAACTCAACCAGTCATTTCTCAAGTAGCAAAAGAAAATGATGTTATGCTAAATGTTCTCCACGGGAACTTAACGCAAACGCAAAATGGCGCATACGGAACGCTTTATGTACAAGTTTTAGGTACAGAAGATGCGATAAATGCGAGTCTAACACAGCTACGTCAACTTAAAGTAGAAACGGAAGTGTTAGAACGATGACGAAATTACAAGAATTATTTCCAAATGTTGATTTTCAAATGATGTGGGTCGCAACACAAGAAACATTATACATGACGCTTGTTTCATTATTTGCGGTTTTTTTACTCGGGATTGTGTTAGGATTATTACTATTTTTAACTAACAATAAAAAACATGCCGGAGCGCGCATTCTTTACTGGATTACAGCCATTTTAGTCAATGTGTTCCGCTCGATTCCTTTTATTATTTTAATTGTATTACTATTACCGATGACAAAATCGCTTGTCGGAACTGTAATTGGGCCGAAAGCGGCACTTCCAGCTTTGATTATCTCTGCTGCTCCGTTTTATGGTCGGATGGTAGAAATTGCCTTTCGTGAAGTGGACAAAGGAGTTATCGAAGCAGCCAAATCTATGGGAGCGAATATGTTTACCATTATTGGTAAAGTACTTATCCCAGAAGCACTTCCAGCGATTATTTCCGGTATCACAGTGACAGCAATTTCGCTCGTTGGTTTTACCGCGATGGCTGGTGTCATTGGCGCTGGCGGTCTTGGGAATACTGCCTATCTTGAAGGGTTCCAACGTGGACAACCTGATGTAACAGTACTTGCGACAATTATTATCTTAATTATCGTCTTTATTTTCCAGTTTATCGGCGACTTCTTAACAAAACGAACCGACAAACGCTAACCAATGTATATGAAGAAATTTATATAAAAAAACGCGGAATCCCCGCAAAAAAGGAGAGAATTTCATGAAAAAGGTTCTTGGTTTCATTTTCACATTAAGTTTAGTTTTAGTACTTACAGCTTGCGGTGGCTCCTCAGATAAAGCTTCATCTAGTAAAGACGATAACCAATTGGTAGTGGGTGCGTCCAATACACCACATGCCCAAATCTTAGAACAAGCAAAACCAATTTTAAAAGATAAAGGGATTGACTTGAAAATTGTTAAATATACAGATTACGTTATGCCTAACAAAGCGCTAGAAGAAGGCGATTTAGATGCTAACTACTTCCAACATAAACCATATCTTGAACTAGAAGAAAAAGAAAAAGGCTACAAATTTGCTGATGTTGGCGCGATTCACATCGAACCAATGGGTATCTACTCTAAAAAAGTTAAAGACATTAAAGATCTAAAAGACGGCGCGCAAGTTTTACTTTCTAACTCAAAATCTGATTGGCCGCGTGTTATTGGTATTTTTGTGGATAACGGACTATTAACGCTGAAAGATGGCGTGAAACCACAGGATGCAACTTTTGATGATATTAAAGACAATCCGAAAAACTTGAAATTCAAATACGATTTTGATCCAGCTTACTTGATGACTGCCTACAATAACGAAGAAGGCGACGTTGTAGCGATTAACTCTAACTTTGTTGTAGATCAAGGCTTAAACCCTTCTAAAGACGCTATTGCAATCGAAAGTAAAGACTCTCCTTATGCGAATATCGTTGTAACAACAGAAAAGAAAAAAGATGATAAAAACATTAAAGAGCTAGTAAAAGTACTTCATTCAAAAGAAATTCAAGATTACATTACGAAAGAATGGGACGGCGCTGTTGTTCCAGTGGATAAATAAAATAGAAAAAATCCTTTTACCGTTTCGGTAAAAGGATTTTTTTATTGAGCGCTACTTAAATATAATTTCAGTCCATCGGAAATGGCTTTATCCAATTCTTTTTTGGATACAATTTCTTTTCCTTCTGGCATTGGAGGAACTTTTTCGTAGTCTAGCATATCAATCGTTGTTGTGAAGTCCATTAAGTCTTTTGTTTTGGTATCTTCAAAATTAGTAGTGATAATCGCTTTACTAAATCCTTTTTTGCTGTCAGGAGTTAATGTTAATTTGAAATCTAATGTTTGTGCTTTGTTTTCTGTTAGAGCTTTTAAGGATGATTGGATACTTTTTTGAGCATTGTTCCATTTTTTCTTTGCTGCTTTTTGAGTGCTACCGTCAATTTCTCCAATAAGTGCTACAACACTTCCGTTATCATCAAGTTTGGTGATAACGGAATTAACTAAATCGCTAATCTCGTTTTTAGATAATTTTAGGACGATGTCACCATTATCTTTTGAAGTGAAGTGTTGGTCATCTAGGTCGTTTAGATAACTATAAATCGCAATGCCGGCAGTTTCTTCCATTTTTTTCAATACTTTTGCTTGGCGGTCTACAGTTTCTGTATCAATTGTTTGATTGGAAAAATTTTGAATTGTTTCGAATAGGTTTAAATACTTCGACTCCAAGTCTTTGTTTTGATCTAGTACCTGGTTGAAAATTCTAGCTGCTGAATCCGGTAATAAACTGGAGATGCTATCAGAAGCGTCGTAGAAATCAGATACAGGAATATAAGCTTTTCCGTCATCGCTGTTTTGAAGTGCATGTATTGTTAAATCAAGTGGTTTTTTTCCTTTCCAGTGAATAGAAGATGCGCTGTAGGAAGATGCGGAATCACTATCAACAGAAATTTTATATTGGATGTTCGATTTTTTAAGTTGATTTAAGTCGATTTCAGGACCAAGTTTTTTTATGTAACTTTCTGAGAGGTTATTTACTTGGAATGTCACATTTGTTGTATATTGTCGGTTTTCAGCTGTTTTTTGCAAGGCGGCAGTGAAGTCAGATTTAGGGGAGCTACACCCGGATAACGTGGCTAAAAGCAATACAAAGATGGTCGCAGCCATTATTGCTTTCTTCATATTTTAAATTCTCCTTCAATAAGTAATCGTTTATTACAAAAAAGTTATTATGTTGCAATTTTGTTACGTTACAACAATACCATATATAAATAAGATATACAATCCCTTTTTTAGGATGAAAAATCCCTTTCATTTATTGGTATGACACGTTGTATTTTTTTAGGGACGGATTCTCAAATAAAATAGAAACAGTGATAATGCTAGAAAACTGGTAAAAAACCTTTATTAATAGTAGAATGAAGGGGAGAATGCGAAGAATACTGGTTTTTATAGTTGTAATCAGATTAGAATTATACTAAACTAGGATTATGCAAATTTTACACTAGGGAGGACTTTTTTATGGCAACTTTAAAGATTCAAGATTTACATGTTGAAATAGAAGGAAAAGAAATTTTGAAGGGTGTTAACCTGGAAATTTCAACTGGCGAAATCCACGCTATCATGGGACCGAACGGAACAGGTAAATCTACGTTGTCCTCAGCTATTATGGGGCATCCAAAATATGAAGTAACACAAGGAACAATCACGCTTGACGGGGAAGATGTACTCGAAATGGAAGTAGACGAACGCGCTCGTGCTGGTCTTTTCTTAGCGATGCAATATCCAAGTGAGATTAGTGGTGTTACAAACGCTGAATTCATTCGTGCAGCAATCAATAGCCGCCGCGAAGAAGGCGACGAAATTCCAGTAATGCAATTCATCCGCAAACTAGATGCCAAAATGGATATTTTAGATATGGACGAAGAAATGGCGGAACGTTATTTAAATGAAGGATTTTCAGGCGGAGAGAAAAAACGTAATGAAATCTTGCAATTATTAATGATCGAGCCAAAATTAGCGATTTTAGATGAAATTGACTCTGGTCTTGATATCGATGCGCTTAAAGTTGTCTCTAAAGGTGTAAATGAAATGCGCGGCGAAGGATTCGGTTGCTTAATCATTACCCATTACCAACGTTTACTGAACTACATCACGCCAGATTTTGTTCACGTAATGATGCAAGGTAAAGTAGTAAAAGAAGGCGGACCTGAACTTGCGAAACGTTTAGAAGCAGAAGGTTATGACTGGATTAAACAAGAGCTTGGTATCGAACTTGAGGAAGAAGAAGCAGTAGACCAACAATAAGGAAGTGAGGTTAAAATCATGGCAGAAAATATGACGATTAAAGATGATTTTATCCACGCTTTTTCAAGTAATGCGAATGAACCGGATTGGTTTTTAGATATCCGTCGCAATGCTTTTAAAGCCTACGGGGAACTGGACTTGCCTTTTGTGGATAAAACAAAAATTACTCGCTGGAATTTCACAAAGTTTGAGACGTTTATACCTTTTAAAGAAGGCGTAACGAATGAAACTCTACCGGAAAAAGTAGCGAATTTAGTTGATTTAGATAATAAAGAAGCCAATTTTTACGTTCAAATGGATGAAAGACCTGCGAGACTTCAGTTGCAACAAGAACTAGTTGACCAAGGCGTTATTTTCACAGATATTATTTCGGCTGTGAAAAACCATCCTGAACTTGTGAAGAAATATTTCATGAAAGATGCAGTTCAAGTGAATGAACACAAACTGACTGCTTTTCATGCGGCGCTTGTGAACGGTGGGATTTTCCTTTATGTTCCTAAAAATGTCGAAGTGAAAGCACCAATTCAAGCTGTTTTCGTACAAGATAAAGCGGAATCTCCACTTGTTAACCATGTGTTGCTTGTGGCGGATGATAATAGCTCAGTCACTTATGTGGAAAACTACGTAACGGTAGATAACGCACCTAAAGGGATTGTTAGCATTGTGGAAGAAGTAATCGCTGAGAAAAATGCGCGCATTACTTTTGGCGGTGTAGACAATCTTGCAAGTGATGTTACGACATATGTGAACCGTCGTGGACACATTGGAACAGATAGCCAAATTGAATGGGCGCTTGGCCTGATGAATGATGGCGATACTATCAACGAGAACGTAACAAACCTAATGGGAGACGGCTCTTCTGCTGATGTGAAAACGGTGACTGTTGGACGCGGTAAGCAAACGCAAAACGTGACAACGCGCGTGACGCATTACGGTAAAGCTTCTAATGGTACGATTTTATCCCATGGTGTTATGAAAGAAAGAGCGACAACTATTTTTAACGGAATTGGTCACATTAAACATGGCGCTTCTAAGTCAGATGCACAACAAGAATCACGTGTACTGATGCTTAGTCCTGAAGCACGCGGTGATGCGAACCCAATTTTATTAATTGATGAAAATGACGTAGTAGCAGGGCATGCGGCTTCTGTTGGACGCGTTGATCCACTACAATTATTCTATTTGATGAGTCGCGGGATTTCTCAAAAAGAAGCAGAAAGATTAGTTATTCATGGCTTCTTAGACCCTGTTGTTCGTCAGTTACCAATCGAAAGTGTGAAAACGATGCTTCGTGAAGTAATCGAAGGGAAAGTGCGCTAAATGATTGATATCCAAAAAATTCGGGCGGATTTTCCAATTTTAGCTCAAGAAATAAATGAAAAACCGCTAGCTTATTTAGATAATGCTGCCACTTCACAAAAGCCGAAACAAGTTATTGAAGCTTTAACACATTACTATGAGTTTGATAATGCGAACGTTCACCGCGGTGTGCATACACTTGCAGCAAGAGCGACGGATGCTTATGAAGCAGCTCGAGGTAAAGTAGCCAAGTTTATTCATGCGCGTGAAGTAGCAGAAATTATTTTCACAAGAGGTACTACTTCAGCGATTAATTTAGTTGTAGATAGTTACGCGGAAGCAAATATTGAAGCGGGCGATGAGATAGTTATTTCTTATCTAGAGCATCATTCCAATTTGATTCCGTGGCAACAACTAGCTAAACGCAAGGGCGCGGTTTTGAAATATATCGAACTAGAAGAAGATGGCACGATTTCTGTGGAACAAGCGAAAAAAACGATTGGTGAAAAAACGAAAATCGTTGCATTAGCTCATGTTTCTAATGTACTCGGGACTATCACGCCAATGAAAGAAATCGCAGCAATTGCTCATCAATTTGGAGCAGTCATTCTCGTTGACGGTGCGCAAGCGGTGCCTCACATGGAAGTTGATGTAGTTGATTTAGATGCTGACTTTTATGCTTTTTCAGGGCACAAAATGATGGCTCCTACTGGCATTGGCGCCTTGTATGGCAAACGTGAATTGCTTGATGCGATGGAACCTACCGAATTTGGCGGAGAAATGATTGATTTTGTTGAATTATACGATTCGACTTGGAAAGAACTGCCGTGGAAATTTGAAGCCGGAACACCGATTATTGGCGGAGCGATTGCGCTAGGTGCGGCGATTGATTACTTGGCAGAAGTCGGACTCGCAAATATTCACGCACATGAACAAGCATTAGCCAGCTACGCGATAGAAGAAATGAGCAAAATCGAAGGCATTACCATTTATGGACCAAAAGACGCGAGTAAACGATGTGGCTTAGTGACTTTCAATTTAGAAGGCGCACACCCACACGATATTGCGACTATTTTGGACGAAGACGGAATTGCGATTCGAGCTGGTCACCACTGTGCGCAACCGTTGATGAAGTGGCTTGACGTTTCTTCCACAGCTCGCGCAAGCTTTTATATTTATAATACAAAAGAAGAAATTGATGCGCTTATAGATGGCCTCAAGTTAACAAAGGAGTATTTTGGATTATGACAAGCCGGAAATTAGATCAGCTTTATAGACAAGTCATTATGGATCACTATAAAAATCCGCGCAATAATGGAGAGCTCCCAGATAGCGATGTAACAATCGACCTCAACAACCCAACATGCGGTGATCAAATTCATCTTCATTTAAAAATGGATGGTGATAAAATCGTTGCGGCAAAATTCACTGGTAGCGGCTGTTCGATTTCGATGGCCTCTGCTTCGATGATGACGCAAAGCATTATTGGGAAAACCGAGAAAGAGGCACTAAAAATGTCACGTGAATTTTCAGAAATGGTGCAAGGTCATGACCATGAAACGATTGATGAATACGGCGACGTTGAGGCACTTGCCGGAGTTGCGAAATTCCCAGCAAGAATCAAATGTGCAACCCTTTCTTGGAAAGCAATGGAGAGAGCGATTTTTGAAAAAGAAGGAACAAAATAAGTAGCGAAAAGGAGGATACGACATGACTGAAATTCCAGAAATTGGCGAATACCAATATGGATTCCATGACAAAGATACCTCTGTGTTCCGTACAGAACGCGGATTAACAGAAAAAGTAGTAAGGGAAATTTCGAATATTAAAGAAGAACCAGAATGGATGCTTGAATTCCGTTTGAAGTCTTTGGAGCAATTTTATAAAATGCCAATGCCGACTTGGGGTGGCGACTTGTCAGAACTGAAGTTTGAAGACATCACTTACTACGTGAAACCGTCTGAACAAACAGTGCGCTCTTGGGATGAAGTTCCTGAAGAAATTAAACGTACTTTTGATAAATTAGGTATTCCTGAAGCCGAACAAAAATATTTGGCTGGGGCATCTGCACAGTATGAATCCGAAGTAGTTTATCACAATATGAAGCAAGACCTAGAAGATTTAGGGATTGTCTTCAAAGATACAGATTCCGCGTTAAAAGAAAACGAAGATATTTTCAAAGAATATTTCGCAAAAGTAATTCCACCAAGCGACAACAAATTCGCTGCGCTAAACTCGGCTGTTTGGTCAGGTGGTTCATTCATCTACGTACCACCAGGTATCAAAGTAGATACGCCACTTCAAGCCTATTTCCGCATTAACTCGGAAAACATGGGTCAATTTGAGCGGACACTAATTATTGTGGACGAAAATGCCAGCGTGAACTACGTGGAAGGCTGTACTGCTCCCGTTTATACTACGAATTCCCTTCACTCTGCTGTCGTGGAAATCATTGTAAAACCAGGCGCTTACTGTCGTTACACAACCATCCAAAACTGGGCAAATAACGTTTACAACCTAGTAACGAAACGTACTTTCTGTGAAGAAAATGCGACAATGGAATGGATTGATGGCAACATTGGTTCGAAATTAACAATGAAATACCCAGCTGTACATTTACGAGGCGAAGGAGCACGCGGAACGACCCTTTCTATCGCGATTGCTGGTAAAGGCCAACGTCAAGACGCTGGAGCAAAAATGATGCACTATGCGCCGAATACGTCCTCTACGATTGTGTCGAAGTCGATCTCGAAACAAGGCGGAAACGTAACGTATCGCGGAATTGTTCATTTTGGTCGTAATGCAGACGGCGCACGTTCGAATATCGAATGTGATACGCTGATTATGGATAACCTGTCCACATCGGACACAATCCCGTACAACGAAATCCTAAACAGCAACATCTCATTAGAACACGAAGCCAAAGTTTCCAAAGTATCCGAGGAACAACTTTTCTATCTAATGAGCCGTGGTTTAAGCGAAGAAGAAGCGACAGAAATGATCGTTATGGGCTTCATTGAACCATTTACGAAAGAATTACCAATGGAATATGCCGTTGAGATGAACCGTTTGATTAAGTTTGAAATGGAAGGCTCGATTGGTTAAATAAAGCAAAAGACGAACTTTTTAGTTCGTCTTTTTTTGATGAAATCCAAAAATAGCAGGGAATAAATCTGGCTTGTATTTTTATAAATGAAGTGATATATTGGTTCCAACAATTTAGCAAAGGACTGATAATTATGACAGAAATTAAATATTTAGAGGGAATGTATCAAGATCCATTCTTTCCACCGTTTCTAGTAGATAAAATTAAGCAATGTATTTTCGATACGGTTCAATTTTTAGAACAAGGGAATCATGATACAGAAGCGATTCAAGCTAAATTTGATGAAATGACATTAGCAATTAATGCATTGCAAGATGAGTTTTATGAAAATGAGAGCGAATTAGAAACAGGAGCAAGGGATTCCATTGCTGAAACAATCATCCCGATTTTAGCTCATTATAAGATAGATATCGATATTGAAGAATTACTTAGAGAGCGCGAGTGGTAATATATGATAAAGACTTCAACTGCTAGACAGTTGAAGTTTTTGTTTTGTTTCGAAGTAAAAACGAGGACCAAATTAAAGGCTTCTCCCTCCTTTTTGCGTTATAATAAACATAAATCATAACGATAGAGAGGGTGGCAGTTGATGGTAACAATCGGGTTAACTGGGTGGAGTGATCATGATTCTTTATTACAATCAAAAAAATTAACATTGGCTGATTATGCGGCACATTTTCCTGTGGTGGAGGTTGATACGAGTTTTTATGCGATTCCTTCTCCACGAACAACGGCAAACTGGGCGGCACAAACTCCGGATGAATTTCGTTTTGTGATTAAAGCATTTTCGGCGATGACGAAACATAAGGAATGGTCGCAGTATTTTGATAGTGAAAATGCGATGTACACGGCTTATATGGATATGATTGCACCGATAAGTGAAACGGGGAAACTACAGGCAATTTTATTTCAATTTCCGCCGTATTTTAATTGTACGAAAGAAAATGTGATTTATTTAAAATATATTGCTTCGAAAATGGGTGATTTACCGGTGGCGATTGAATTTCGCCATAATTCTTGGTATAACGAGCAAAACACCGAGAAAACACTGGAGTTGCTGCGAGAATTAGGTTTTATTCATACAGTCGTTGATGAACCGCAAGTTGGTTCTGGGAGCGTGCCGATTGTGCTGCGTGAGACGAATAGCGATATGACATTAGTGCGGCTTCACGGCCGGAATCAGTATGGTTGGATGAAAGCAAGCAGTCCAGAATGGCGCGAAGTTCGGACACTTTACCGTTATAATGAGGAAGAAATTAACGAATGGGCAAAATATGTGGAACATTTACAAAAATTGTCCAAAGAAGTTGTCGTGATTTTTAATAATAACAGCGGCGGGGATGCGGCTGATAATGCGAAACATTTACAAAAGGCGTTACAAGTTGAGTTTCAAGGCTTGGCTCCGATGCAAATGGATTTGTTTTCAGAATAAAAAAAGATGGCGCATCGCTAGCGCCATCTTTTTTATGCTTTTATACCAATTAAAAAGCTAATAACTAAAATAATTAATACAATCCCAGTTATCCCAACGTACAAATAATCTTTTTCTTTCAAAAAAGTAAATAACGATACAACGACACGAAGGACGGGCGTTAAAATTAAGCAAAAGAGGCCAAACATCATAATCGCGTATGGTTTAAGCGTCCCTAGCCCGCTGAAAATCGCCGTAAGCGAGGTTGGATAAGTTTCCCCAGGATAGCCACTTTCGCCGGTGATAAATAGCATAACAAGACCGAAAACAATAATAATCGCACTGAGGACAACACCGATTCGTAGCAGTGCGCTAACAATTAGCTCCACGCGGTACATTTCTTCTTTTTTCTCTGCCATTTAAATCCACCCCAATCCTTCTAAAATCATTTGGAAGGCAACATATAAAATGACGGGAATAAAAATAATCCGAATAACTTTGCTTTTTAAACGTTGCATAATGCGCGTTCCAAGTGTTGCACCGACAAGTACGCCAATCGCAACTGGAGCTGCAATAGCGGGCTGGATGTCGCCTTGGAAAAGGTACACGGTTGCACTGGCAGCCGCGGTTACGCCCATCATTAAATTACTCGTTGCGCTACTTACTTTTAGTGGCATTTTCATAAAGACATCAAGTGCCATGACTTTAAATGCGCCACTACCGATTCCAAGTAAGCCACTAGCGATTCCGGCGCCGTACATCACACCAAAACCAGCAGGAACATTTGCCACTTGATAGTCAACTGTTTGCCGTAAAGATTTATCGTAATAAGAATCATGTAAGTTTAGTTTGGTTGCGAGTGGGTCTGGTTTCACATTGGTAGGAAATTCTGTACCGACCTTTTTAATCATGTTGAAAGCAGAATAAAGAAGTAAAAGTCCGAAGATGATGTAGAGTGCCGTGGCCGAGAGCAGTCCGCTGACGAAAGCCCCAGTGATTGCACCAATTGTTGTGGCAATTTCGAGAAACATCCCGACACGAAGATTGGTGATGCCGTCTTTGATATAAGCGATGGCAGAACCACTACTTGTTGCGATGACGGAAATAATACTCGCACCAATCGCATACTGAATATCAATCCCGAAAATAAGAGTCAAGGCAGGTGTCACGATAATTCCGCCACCAAGCCCGAGCAAAGAGCCTACTACCCCTGCAAAAACAGAGATTAGAAGAATTTCGACTGTTTGCGTAATATCCAAAAAAATCACTTCCCTTTAAAACAATATATCCTATCATAACATAAAATGAAAAGGGAACAATTCATCCAGTCCTAGTGCGTGTAAAAAAAGCTGTTTTACGCTACAATAGTTATAAGTAGGGAGTGAGATGGATAGATGAAACATTTAACTTTATGGCATACAAATGATGTTCATAGTCACTTGGAACATTGGCCACGCATTTTTAATTTCTTAAAAGAGAAAAGAACTGCTGCAGATAAAGAAAATCAGTCGGCGCTCTTTTTTGATATTGGTGATTTTTTGGACCGGGTCCATCCGCTTACTGAAGGAACGAACGGGCTTGCGAATACGGACTTACTTAACCAACTGCCGTATGATGCGGTGACTTTTGGTAATAATGAAGGAACGACTTTGGCCCATGAAGACTTGGATAAATTATATGAACATGCGGCCTTCCCAGTAGTTTGCTGTAATTTTTATGCGAATAAAGAGTGTACAAAGCAGTCGGACTGGGTGAAATCGATTGTTTATAAAGAAGTAGAACAAGTGAAAATTGCTATTATCGGTGCAACGGCGCCGTTTCGGGAATATTACGAGGCAATGG
Organism: Listeria sp. LM90SB2; assembly: GCF_028867355.1. Classification (NCBI taxonomy): domain Bacteria; kingdom Bacillati; phylum Bacillota; class Bacilli; order Caryophanales; family Listeriaceae; genus Listeria; species Listeria sp. LM90SB2. The sequence continues at coordinate 2,456,049 of NZ_CP046449.1, read as the reverse complement.
GCTGGGGAGTAGAAGAACCAATTAGCGCGATTAAAAAGCAAATTGCTGGCTTAGACGCGAATACAGATGTAGTTATTTTACTGAGTCACCTTGGCTTGCCGACAGATGAAAGAATTGCTTTAGAATTACCAGAAATTGATATTATATTAGGTGGGCATACCCATCATTTACTTGAAAATGGAAAAATAGAAGGAAATGCATTACTGGCTGCTGCCGGAAGATGGGGCGAGCATTTAGGGAAAGTTACTATCGAGCTAGATGAAAATAATCAGATTATCTCTAAAAAAGCAGTAACTTTCGCAACCGAAAAACTTCCAATCCCACCAAATGAAACGGCAGAAATTCAAGCTTTCTTCGATAAAGGACGGGAGGAACTCTCTGAAAAAGTAGTTGCGATTCCCAGAAAGTTAGCGCATAATTGGTTTGATGACTCGGAAATTGCGCACATTTTGAATGAAGCGGTTTGTGAATGGACTGGGGCAGAAACATTTGTGATGAACGCAGGCATTTTTATGACAGACTTTGAAGCAGGGATTGTGACGGAATTTGATATCCACCAAATGTTACCTCATCCGCTCAACGCGATTGCTTTAACGATGTCTGGTGAGGAGCTTGAAATACTTATTGACGGAATCTACCGAAAGAAAGCTGAACTGCAAGATATTCCGCTTCGAGGTTTTGGTTTCCGAGGCGAGTATTTTGGCACCGTTTTGATGGACAGAGCTGGTTTTGATGCGGAAAATCAAGTGGCACTTTTTGATAATAAACCGATTGATAAAACGCGGGAATACCGGATTGCGACGCATGATACGTTTGTGTTCGCACCATTTTTCCCGATAGTAAAGCAAATTAAACGAAAAGAAGTATATACACCGGAGTTACTCCGAGATATTTTAAAATGGAAACTTAAAAAAATGTACGGACAGGAGGAAGACAAGTGACGATTACGATTCAAGATTTAAACTACGAGATTATCACCAATTATCGCGACGCTTTTGACGAGGAGAAGTTAAATGAACGGTTTAGCGATATTCTTGGGCGATATGATTATATAGTAGGCGACTGGGGTTACGATCAACTCCGTCTCAAAGGCTTTTTTGAAGACGATAACCGCAAAGCCGCATACGACAACAAAATTAGCACGTTAAAAGAATATATTTACGAATACTGCAATTTTGGTTGTGCGTATTTTGTTATTAAAAAAGTAAAATAGTAAAAGAGGTAATTAGGAATTGAAGAATTATAAAGCGTATTTAATTGATTTAGATGGCACGATGTATCGCGGGGCAGAAGTTATTCCTGAGGCGATCATTTTTATCGAAAACTTAAAACGTGCGGGAATTCCGTATTTATTTGTAACAAACAATTCAACAAAAACACCTGGGCAAGTAGCAGAACATTTAACTGACATGGGGATTCAAGCTGTAAGTGAGGATGTTTTCACGACGTCACAAGCAACCGTGCAATTTATGATAGAACAAAAACGCGAAAAATCGGTTTATGTTATCGGTGAACGTGGAATAAAACAAGAACTAACAGATAATGGATTTGAAATAACTTCTAGTAATCCAGCTTTTGTTGTCGTTGGGCTTGACCGGGAAGTCAATTATGAGAAATTTTCAAAAGCAGCGCTTGCGGTTCGCGGTGGAGCGATGTTTATTTCGACGAATGGCGATGCGGCAATTCCGACAGAGCGTGGTTTGCTTCCGGGAAATGGTTCCATCACATCTGTCGTTTCCGTAGCCACAGAAACAGCGCCAGTTTTTATTGGGAAGCCTGAATCCATTATTATGGAGCAAGCACTCGCAAAACTCGGTGTCCATAAAGACGAGGCAATCATGGTGGGTGACAACTACGAAACCGATATTATGGCGGGCATCAATTATGGCATGGATACGTTAATCGTACACACTGGCTTTACATCAAAAGAAGCATTATTAACGAAAGAAATCCAACCTACATACGCTGTAACCAAACTAACTGATTGGAAATTTAACTAGAAGAGCGGAATTTTTCTGCTCTTTTTTTAATAAATAGGAGGTTAGAAAATGGTCTCAATTCAAAAGTTAACGAAAGACAATTTTCACGAAACAGCAAAATTAGAAGTGCATCCACACCAAAAAACATTTGTCGCAGAAAACTGGTATTCCATTATCGAAGCAAGTTTTGAAGAAACGTATCATTCGCTTGTAATATACGCGGATAATATGCCGGTTGGCTACGCAATGTATGGAATGGATACAGATGATGGTGAGTTTTGGTTGGTACGATTTATGACTGGGAAAGAGCATCAAGGTAAGGGCTACGGCGGAGATGCGCTAGAACAAATTATCGAGATAGTGAAAAATCTACCAGAAAAACCAGCACGTCTGCGTCTATCTTACGAACCAGATAATACGGTAGCAGAGAAATTTTATGCAAAATATGGATTTGAAAAAACGGGGGAGATCATCGACGGCGAGGCAGTGGCCGACTTGTGGTTCAAACGTTAAAATCGGGTATAGAATGGGGATAAGGAGGATGCTAAATGGACATTTTTAATGATTTCTTTGTGATATTTTTAATTGCAGCGACTGCCTTTTTCGTGGCAAGTGAATTTGCCATTGTCGCAATCCGGAAACCTACTGTCCTGCAACTAGTAGCCTCAGAGGACCCGCGAGCGAAATATGTAAAAAAAGTTACTTCGAATATGAATGATTATTTGGCTGCCTGTCAGTTAGGTAATACACTTGCCGCACTTGCTATGGGGTGGGTTGGTGAAGCAACAATGCGTGGCTGGTTGGAGCCGTTATTTTTAATGTTACCTGTACCAGAATCCGTTGAAAAGCCGATTTCGATTTTTGTTTCGTTTATTTTAATTACATTCTTAAATGTGGTACTCGGGGAACTTGCTCCGAAAACATTTACAATTCAAAGCACAGAAAAAGTAGCTCTGTTTATCGCGCGCCCGCTTGTGTATTGGTATCGCCTGACTTTTCCACTCAATTGGCTTTTAAATAACTCGGCGAATTTAATCACGCGGATGTTTGGGGTAAAACAAACAGTTGATGCGGACCAAATGACACCGACCGAACTGAAGATTATTTTTGAAGATAGCTATAGGCAAGGACTTTTGAATCCACAAGAGTTTCGTTATATGAAAAATATTTTCAAACTCGGGGACGTGCCAGCGAAAGAAGTAATGATACCGCGAATGTCAATGATTGCGATTGACCAAACGGCGACCGTAAGAGATTTACTGAAATTAACTTCTGAACATACATATCATATTTTTCCAGTTACGGAAGATGAAGATAAAGATCATATTATCGGAATGCTACGAGTCAGTGCGGTTATGGCTGGACTTGGAAAAGATGAAACGATTGTGACGCAATCTATTCAACCATTTATTACACCTGTTTTAGAAGTGTTTGAAGGCATGATTTTGGAAGAGTTACTTGTGAAAATGCAGCAAGAAAGTGAGCCGTTTGTCGTTCTCACGGATGAATACGGCGGGACTTCGGGGATTGTGACGCTAGAAGATGTCATGGAAGTAATTGTTGGTGATATGGAAGAAGCAAAAGGTCCGAAAGGGATTCGAAAAGTAGCTTTGAATCATTATATTATTGAAGGATCTGAGCCGCTTCTTGAAGTCGAGGAAGCACTGGGGGTCCCAATTGAAGGGCCGGGTGTTCATACGTTATCGGGATGGATGTTGCTCGAACGTTTTGACTTAGAAGCTGGTGATGAGATTGAACATGAGGGATACCGCTTTATCGTTCGTTCAATGAATAAAAACTCGATTCGGCAAGTAGAAGTAAAATTAGGGAAAGAAAAACCAGTAAAATTGGAGGAATAAGCCTCTTGTTTTACTGGTTTTTGTTTAATTAACGATGTCGTCGTGATAACTATGCGCAAGCCGACTTGCAGCGGCCGCAGCGATAGCGCCAACAATATCATCGAGAAATGTGTGAACGGCGATACCATCGTGTTCATTTAATTTTGCAAGAATACCTGGTTTTACTTTATCGATATAACCGTAATTGGTAAATCCAATAGATCCGTACACATTGACGATGGAGAGCGCAAGTATCTCGTCGACGCCGTACAGCCCCTCATCAGCGCTAATGATATTTTGTAGTGGTTGGACGAGTTCTCCTTTTTCAGCCATCACATCAAGCTGTATGCCTGTTAAAACTGCATTTTGAACTTCACGCTTGCGAAGAACATGCTCCACATTTTGACGGCAAATATCTAATTCCAATCCAGGGTGATATTTTTGCTGTAAAAATAATACAAGTTCTGCGATATCATCAATTTCTACGCCCCGTTCGATGAGCCAACTGCGTGCTTTTGATTCTAAGGCACTTTGTTTTTCTACCATTTTTTCTTACCTCCTTCTAACTGTATGTATATTGTATGATAGACGTTTACAGGATTTCTAAACCTTTTTATACAAAAATAGCGACCGATTGTTTGGTCGCTAAAATATTTGTTTAAAAAACCTGAACAACTTCTTTAAAGCCGATAATTTTTTCTGCTAAAGTTAATTCGATACCCATTTTTAAAGTCATATCAGAACTGGGGCAAGTCTCGCATGCACCAAGTAGTTTAATTTTTACGACACCGTCTTGTGTGACTTCGATAAGTTCATAGTCCCCGCCATCACGAACTAAAAACGGACGGAACTTTTTTAAAGCTTTATCAACTTCGGCGTAGCTAATTTCTTCCATAGGATATAGTTCTCCTTTCGTGAGGCATTGTTATATTTTCTATTATAACAGGATATGGGGAAATTTAAAGAAATTAAATTGGGTTTTCTGAGGTTGGAAGTAGTGCAATATGAAATAATTACCAAACAAAAACTCTCTTATCCAATTGATAAGAGAGTTTTAGCTATTTATTTTAGCTGTTTTTCTTAGAGATAGAGTAAATTCCTAAGAGAACGAAACATGTACCAATTAATCCAAACAATATACTATCTTGTTGATTATCACCAGTTTTCGGTAATTTTGTTTGTTTTTTGATTCTAGTTACTTTGCTTGCTGTTGGTTTGTTTTCGCTGATTTTAATAGGTGTTTTGTTTTTATCCTCTTTTTTAGGATTGTCTTCTTGTTTAGCATATACAAAGGTGACTGTTTGAGCATCAGTTGTAAATACGCCATTAGCGTTGGCTGGTGTGGCTGTTAGCTTCCAACCACTCAAGTTTTTAGCTGTTGCCGCGTAAGATGTATCTAGCTTACCGTTCAATGTATCTGGAGTAGCTAATTCGTTGCCGTCCGCGTCGACGTATTTCACGGTAACAGGAGCGCCGTCCGCTTTTTCGTACACATAAGTGACCGTTTGGTTAGCGTTTGTGAATACGCCCGTTGCATTGGCAGGAGTCGTTTTGACCGTCCAACCAGTGATGCTTTTGGCTGTAGATTGATAAGGAGCATCAATTTTGCCGTTCAGTGTGTCGGAAGTAGCTAATTCGTTACCATCCGCGTCGACATATTTCACGGTAACGGGAGCGCCGTCCGCTTTTTCATACACATAAGTGACCGTTTGGTTAGCGTTTGTGAATACGCCCGTTGCGTTGGTTGGAGTCGTTTTGACCGTCCAACCAGAAAGACTTTTAGCGGTAGTTTGATAAGGAGCATCAATTTTGCCGTTCAGTGTGTCGGAAGTAGCTAATTCGTTGCCATCCACGTCGACATATTTCACGGTAACAGGAGCGCCGTCCGCTTTTTCGTACACATAAGTGACCGTTTGGTTAGCGTTTGTGAATACGCCTGTTGCGTTGGTTGGAGTCGTTTTGACTGCCCAACCAGAAAGACTTTTAGCGGTAGTTTGATAAGGAGCATCAATTTTGCCGTTCAGTGTGTCGGAAGTAGCTAATTCGTTGCCATCCGCGTCGACATATTTCACGGTAACAGGAGCGCCGTCTGCTTTTTCGTAAACGTAAGTGACTATTGCATCACTATCGCCAAATTGTCCTGAAGGCTGGCCTTCAATTTCTTTTAATGTGTAGTTAGTAATTGTTTTTTCTATTGTTTGATAATTTTCTCCGGATTTACCAGAAATTGTTTCACTTGGAGCTAATTCATCGCCATTTTCATCTTTGTAAAATACGTTTACTGTTGAATCGGATTGTGCAGATACATTAATTGGTTGCGATACTTTAATAGAATAACTAAGTGGTACTCCTTTAGTGGAGGTAGCTGTGAATGTTGCTTTATAAGTAACAGTTTTATTTCCAACTGGTAAGTTAGTAAAAGAAACGGTTTTATTATCGGTAGATACTGTTCCGCCATCAGAAATGCTAGAAACAGGCATTTTTTCGCCATCAATATCTAAAGTAGGGTTATTTGAAATAGCTGTTCCACCTTCTTTGATATTAATAGTTGGAAGTGTGATAGTTTGGTTGTTAACTTGTAAACCTTTATAATCTCCAACGACATCCATGCCTTCAAAAAAGTCTTTTAAATTACTCAAATCAGTAATGTTATTATTATCAGCATAGGCTATAGTTAATCCTCTTAGTGTATTTAAAGAATCAATGGAAGTTAGGTTGTTATTGTTTAAATAAAGGACTTTAAGTTCTTTCATTGTAGCAATTGGAGCTATATTAGTGAACTTATTGTAACTTAGATTTAAGTTTGTAATATGATCATTTGCAGTTAATGATGATAAGTCGGTAATGTTATTCCAAGTTACATCTAAACTTTCGAGTGATTTAAGGTTTGTAAATTTTTTAAATTCTTCATTATCAATTTGGTGATATGCTGGATTTAACCAAGCATACGAGTTATAAGAAAATGATTTTAAATTATCTTTTTCAAGTAAGGGAGTGAAATCAGTAATATAATCCCCACCTAATTCTAGTTCTTCGAGTGCGGGCATTTCACCAAGGGCTTTAATATCATTTAAACCTGTAGTAACACCAACAATTTTCTTCAGATTAGGTAAATCTTTTATTTGATTTAAATTTTTAATTTCTGTTTGGTTTGAAAAATATAATTTGGTCATATTAACTGCTTTTTCAAGTCCGGTTAAATCACTAATTAAACCAGTGACAGCATAACCAGGTACTCCATTCATATAAGAGATATCAGCGACACTAATGGTTTCAAGATTCGCTTCAGTCAATTCGGTTAAGAATGGATTTCCTACGATGCTCTTAAGACCTTCGTTTAAATACGGATCTGGTATATTTACTACATCAGTTGATGCTGCCCGAACATTACTAAAAGGTAAAAATACGGTTGTCATTAAAAATAAAACTAACATTATTTTGATTGCTTTTTGCATATGTTTAATTTCCTCCTTGTTTTTTTGAAATGTATTCGTAATTATTTATTCGTTAAAATTAACTATTTCAACAACAAAATTAATTGATTAAAGTAGTATTTCCAACCGAATACATTTCTAAGCAAGGTTATAATATCATGAGGAATCTTTATTAAGCATGGTTTTTTTGATGGGATTTACTTAAAATAGAGTGAGGTTCAAGGTTTCGACATAATTGTTTTTAGTACTGTTTTACGATGGGAATGTGTTGATGGAGCTAGGTTTTTCTTCAATAGACAGACGTTAAAAGTATGTAGATGGATATATATAACATATAAATCGGGCAATGATTTTATATTATTCTGAAAGTATTGAAAAGTATTTGTTTGGAGGATATATTTTTCGGGAAGAATTACATGCTCGCATGCATATTTGGCCCGTAACTCGCTTTGCTTCGAACGGGTGAATGGGAGTGTGGGTTTTCGATAGATGGTGGAAGGATTTTGATGCTGGGTGAAAGGTTGTGTGGTGGACGCACTTTACAGGAAGGATTACATGCTCGTTTCACTCGCATGCATATTTGGCCCGTAACTCGCTTTGCTTCGAACGGGCCAAACAAAAACACGTTCCTAAGGCTCAGAAAGGAACGTGCTCTTTCAACTGGTAAGGTTGAAAGACAATTGGGTTGCGCGCCCAATTGTTAAAGGGAGTGTTACTTATATGTTGACCGTGAAATCACGGGTACAACCTAGAGATAATTTATCATATTAATACACTACTGCTTTAAAGATTAGCAATGTATTGGAAATATTATAATATATCTGTAAATTCGTGTCAATTCATATCTTTATAAAAATTCATAAAATTTAATAGTTATGCTTCGTGAAACAGCTTAGTCGCTTTTTTTGGTGGGTTTTTGTACAATAATAGTGAGGTGAAGCGTGATGGTAAATGAAGCGAAATTATATGTTTATGGTTCAACGACTATTTGTGCGAGTTGTGTCGGAGCGCCATCCTCGAAGGAAACAGAGGAATGGCTTCGAGCTGCAATTGGTCGGAAGTTTTCAGGGCAGCCGTTTGTGGTGGAGTATGTGGATATTTTTAATCCGCCGAATGAGAAGGCTTTAGCGGATATGGCGAATAAAATTGTCGAGGAAGATTATATGTACCCAGTCATTGTGGTTGATGATGAAATTATCGCGGAAGGCAATCCTCGGTTGAAAGATATTTATCAAGTAATGACCGACCGTGGTTACTTGGCAACGATGTAACAGTCTAGGAGGCAAGTGGAAATGAATCCGATTGTGGAATTTTGCGTGAATAATTTGGCGAGCGGCGCAGATGCAGCTTTTGCGAAATTAGATGCGGATGATAGTTTAGACGTGATTGAATATGATTGTCTGACATATTGTGATTTATGCGCGACGAGTTTGTTTGCTTTAGTGGACGGGGAAGTGGTCCGCGGAGAAACAGCAGAAGAATTGGTTGCGAATATATATACATTTTTGGAAGAGAATCCGTTTTAATATAGAAAAAAGCGATGAGCGCGTAATTTGGCTCATCGCTTTTTATTAATCAAAAAAATGTTTAATGGGTGTGTCGCCACTTTCGATGGTATAGGTTTTATAGAAACTAGATTTTTCGGATAAAGCTTCACTAATAAAATCTGCAACATCAGCGCGCGGGATAGTCGTTGTAGGTTTTTCGGAAACTTCAGCGATTTTGCCAGTAGCTGGATCATCTGAAAGGCCAACTGGGCGGACGATGGTGTAGTCGAGACCGCTTCTTTTTAGTTCTTCATCGGCTGCTTGTTTGGCTTTTAAATAATGGATGAGGGATTCGGGACCGTTTTCTGGATTGTCGGCGCCATAAGAGCTAACAATGATGAACCGACGTACACCTTTTTCTTTAGCAGTTTCGATGGCTTTGATGGCGCCGTTTTGGTCAATGTTGATAGTTTCGGAAGCGGGCGTATGACCACCGGATCCTGCTGTGAAAATAACAGCTTCAATTTCATCATAGGCATAGTGGAAATCTTTTTTTAAATCGGCGATAATCGGTTTAGCGCCAAGTTTTTCAAGTTCGCTTACTTGTTCGGCTTTTCGAACCATTGCTCGAACGAAAAAGCCTTTTTCCATGGCGAGTTTTTCTACTAAAAGACGGCCGATTTTGCCATTTGCGCCAATTACGAGTACATTCATTGCTAATCTCCTCCTAAAAAATATCTACAAAGAACTTTTCCCGGTGAGTAAAAAATAAAACCACAAGTCGCCTCGTGGTTTCGGTTGTTATTCGAACAAAGATGTGGAGTGCATTGGTTGCACGCGTGTTTTTGGATCAATGAAATTCATCGCGTTATTAATGGCTGTTGGAGCTTCACCGAATCCGGTCGCGATTAGTTTTACTTTACCGTCATACGTGCAAATATCACCTGCACAATAAATTCCTGGGATACTCGTTTCCATTTTTGAATTAACGACAATCGAATTGCGTTCTAGCTCTAGGCCCCAATTTTTAATTGGACCAAGCGAAGAAACGAAACCATAGTTAATGATGAAATCGTCAATCTCCAGTGTTTCCCTTGTATCACCTTTGACTTCTTGCAAAGTAATATGCGTTAATTTATCACCGTTACCAAGTACTTCAGTTGGGATAAATGGTGTTTTGATAGCAATGGAAGATTTTTCTAAATTGTTTACGCTATGTTCGTGCGCACGGAAAGCATTGCGACGATGAACGATCGCGACAGAACTGGCTACTTTTTCAAGCATGAGCGCCCAGTCCACTGCGGAATCCCCACCACCACAAACGGCAACGCGACGGCCCGAAAAGCGACTTAAATCATTGATGAAATAATGAATGTTTTTCCCTTCGTATTGCTCTGCTTCTGGAAGATCCAAACGTCTTGGTTCAAATGCGCCATTTCCAGCGGTAATAATAACAGCTTTACTGTAATGTGTATCTTTCTTCGTGATGATTTCAAATGTGCCATCAACTTGTTTTTCTACGCTTTGAACCGCTTCCTCTAGCGCAATGGTTGGATCAAATGGTTTCATTTGTTGAATCAAGTTATTAACAAGTTCCTGTGCGCGTACAGCAGGATAGCCCGGAATATCATAAATATATTTCTCGGGATAAAGCGTGGAAAGTTGTCCACCTAATTGCGGTAAACTTTCTATTATTTTCACACTCGCATTGCGCATTCCGGCATAAAACGCAGCAAATAGCCCAACCGGTCCACCACCAATGATCGTGATATCATAAATTTTTGTTTTTTCATCCAAAATACATCACCCCCTAGTTCGTAATTTCCCTATGAAATCGCTAAAGTTGCAATAAGCATATTTTAGCATATATTGTTGAAAAAGAATGTTTACGGGATTGTCTCCATTAAAATATGGAAAAAATGAACTAGACCAATTATGTGTCAAATAAAAGATTTTTGCGAAAACCAAGTCATCTCAAAGCTTTATTGTGAAAAAAATCGTATACCACTCGAACCATGCTACAAAGAAGCTTAAACCCTTGAGTTCGCTTTCTTGAAAATGAATGTGAAAAAGTCTATGATATAGTTTGTAAGCTGTGAAATAGGGAATATATTGGTACTTACCATTTTCACTTTATTCATTGTTTGCAGTAGATTTTTAGCGCAATCTACATAGGTGCAGTAAGAAATTCTTAATGCAATTTTTTTTGTGAAGAAAAATATAAGGGAAAGTAGATGTGATAACAGATGAGTAAACCAAAAATTGTCATTCTCGGAGCAGGATACGGGGGACTAAAAACTTTACGCAAGTTACAACAAAGAAACTTGGAAGCCGAAATCGTTCTAGTGAATAAGAATGACTATCACCACGAAACGACTTGGTTACACGAGGCAGCAGCTGGAACAATTGAGCCAGAAAAACTAATGTATCCACTTGATAAAGTCGTAAACAATACGAAAACTACATTTATCCAAGATACTGTAGTAAAAATTAATAAAGACGAAAAAACAGTCACACTAGATGCAAATGGCGATATCAGCTATGACTATTTATTAATTGCTCTTGGGTCAGAAGCAGAAACATTTGGAATCAGTGGTTTGAAAGAATATGCCTTCACTATTACAAGTGTAGAATCCGTCAAAAAAATCCGTGCGCACATTGAAGCGCAATTTGCTAAATGGAAAACAGATCCACGCGATGAATTATTAACAATTATCGTTGGTGGCGCTGGCTTTACTGGAATTGAGTTTCTTGGGGAATTAACTAATCGCATTCCAGAACTAGTGAAAGAGTACGATGTGCCTCGCGAAAAAGTGCGCATTTATTGTATGGAAGCAGCTCCAAAAGTATTACCACAATTTGATGCGAAACTGGTTGATTATGGTGTTGGTGTACTGGAAGATCGCGGCGTAGAATTCCATGTCGGTAAACCAGTCAAAGAAGCTACCGCTGATGGCGTAAAATATGCGGAAAGTGAAAATGAAGTTCGTGAAATCAAAGCAGCAACCATTATTTGGGCTGCAGGTGTTCGTGGCAATAGCGTAATTGAAGCATCTGGCTTTGAAGCTGGTCGTGGTCGTGTGAAAGTAAACAACAATTTAACTGTTCCTGGTAACGAGGAAATTTTAATTGTTGGTGACTGCTCACTAATCATCAACCCAGCAAACGACCGTCCATTCCCACCAACTGCCCAAATCGCAATGCAACAAGCCGATGTGGCTGCAGTGAACTTAGCTAAATTAGTTAAAGGCGAAACAGATCTACAAGACTTTGTTTATCATGAAAAAGGAACAGTTTGCTCTCTAGGCGATAACGATGCAATTGGTGTCGTTTTCGGTAAAAACTTGAAAGGCTATCCAGCTTCCGTTATGAAAAAAGTCATTGATGACCGCGCGCTATTACTAATTGGTGGTTCAGGCGTCTTGGCAAGTAAAGGTAAATTCAAATTCTATAAATAAAAACTCAAGAAGCGCTGTATCTGCTTTTGTCAGATATGGCGCTTTTTTCATGTTATAATTAGAAAAAAAGAAAGAAGGTAAGTCATGGAACAACTTTTTGATATACTTCCTAGTGAATGGGCCGAACGATTTTTAGAAACAGAGAAAGAGCGTATAGAACTGCATTTTAAGGATGTTGGTAAGCTTTCATTGTTGCAAAGTAAAGCTGGTGGGCGTGGTTACTTGCCGAGAGAGCATGGCTATCCAGTGACCGAAGAAGGTAAACCGCTGTCTTTATTAACACAAATTAATTTTTCAGAAATGCCACAAATGGAAAATTATCCGGAATTTGGCTTACTCGCTTTTTATGTGGATTATCAAGATGATTTGTACGGACTTAATTTTGAAAATCCAACGAGCCAAGAAGGTTTTCGAGTGTTTTTCTTTGATGACTTGGGAAGTGAGAGCTTAACTGCTGAAGAACAAGATGCATTTTTTGAAGATGTAGCAAAGTCGGACTTTTACCCCGTTGTTAATGGTGAGTTTAAAATAGCTGGGCAAGTTTCAGATCAGATTCTATTACAAGATAGCTTTGATTTTGAAAATGAATTTGGAAGTAATTTTTATGAGCTGGCTGACCAAATTTTCGCGGAGGATGAAGATAAATCTGAAGCATTATATCAACTGGGTAAAGAATGTAGTCAAATTGGCGGATATCCTTTTTTTACACAAGAAGATCCGCGTATGTATACAGAAAACCCGCATCATGACACGCTTTTGTTTCAATTAGCATCTGAGGATTTTGATGAGAGTAGAATGGCAATTATGTGGGGCGACTGCGGTGTTGCGAACTTCTTCATCAATAAACAAGATTTAATCAATCGTGATTTTTCTAACATTATGTATAACTGGGATTGCTCATAAAGAAGTACTATTTTTTGAATATAGATATATCCACTGTAATAAAATCTATATAAAGATACCAAAATAGTGTGTAATTTCCACATAGGTCTTAACTCTAATCCTGCTAAACTAAGTAAAACTAGTAGGAGGAGATACATTTGTTTAATGAAAAAGTAAAAGAAATGATCCGAGAATTGGATAAATATAAATTACAAGATAAATGGGTTCGCTTTGAAAAACTTTCTAAAAACAAGAAAATTGATAGTGAAACTTTTCAAGATGAATTTATTATTATAACAAATGGAATTCTTCATGTGGAAAATAAAAAATTCCAGATACTTCATTTTTTTTCTAATGGAGATATAATTAACCAACAAGTTGCCAAAATTAGCGGAGAAAATGAATTAAGATTAGTTTGTGATACAGATGTTTCCTTAATTTTTATTGATAGGGAATATTTCTTAAACTATGCTACCAATAAGCCTTCTTATATGGAGTGGCTTTTAGAAGAAACATTAATAAACAATAAGAACCTTTATAATGAGTTAATTAAGTATGACTTGTCCGCAGAAGAAAGAATAGTCTATGCCCTCCAGTACCTATGTGACAAATTAGAAATTGAAAGTGAAAATGGCTACCAACAAATACCTAAATATATTAATAAGATAAAAATGGCGAAATACGGCAAAATATCTCGCAAACAACTAAACGAAAAAATAATACTTCTCCTCGATAAGGAAGTATTAAAAGAAAAAAAAGGAAGATTCTATATAAAAAAATCAGCATAAAAAAACTAAGGATTTCTCCTTAGTTTTTATGCTGTTTTTTTGAAGTTAACTAACCAATTTCTATTCACTATAAATGCAGTTAATAAAATAAATGGAAAGAATTGAAGTGGGAATATAAATAATAAAATAGAGGCAGTTAGAACCGGTTTTCCTATGATTTTTGTACAACTTGCAGTAACAAAAATAGTGATTAAGAAACCAGTTGATCCATCCATCCAAAATGTTGCTATGTACCCCATAATCGTACTAGTAAAAATCGCCGGGAAAATTGCACCGCCATTCCAGCCAGTTGCTAAACAAATAGCGACCAAAACAGGTTTTAACAAGGCGATAATAAGTAAAAAGGGAATCGAATAATTTTGGACAGTTGTTGTCAATTCAATCAGCTGATGCTCACCGGAAAATAACATGAAGGAAGAAATTATCCCAAATAAACCAATGCTCAAACCGCCAATAACCGCCGCGACCATTTTATTTTTAATGACAGAAGCTGCCTTCGCGATATAGACTTGCAATTGCTGGAAATAAACACTAAAGAGCCATCCAAGAATAATCATAGGGATAAAAAGTAAAATAAACCACCAAGACCAACCCATGTCAGGTAGCCGAATCGCAAAAATACTCGCTGGCATTTTTAAAAAGGATTTCAGCCAAAGGAAAGATCCGAGCGCGCTAAAAGAAATAAGAAGCGACAACACTAATTTAGAGTTTTTGGGAATTTTCTTCGCTTGACTACTTTCATCAATTTCCTCGGCTAGTCCGCTAAACGGAGCGTGGAAAATACTGGAAATAATCGCGCCGACACTCAAACTAACAAGTTCTTCCTTATGCGCCATAGATAATTTTAAATGGTCAATAATCCAAGTCGTGGCACCACCAACAATACCAATCAAAGCAGCTTCCGGACCAACGCTCGCCCCAAATGTTAAAATAATCCAAGCGCTAAGTATCGTAGGAAACAGAACTTTGCGATATTCCATCCGTCCTGTTTTCTTCGCCTCAGCAACATTGTCATGCATCGACCGCGGATAGTCACCAAATTTCAGCTGAACCATTCCTACAAAAAAACTCCCAATCAAACCGATTAGTAGAGGATAATACCATGAAAAATCAAACTGATTAGGAAGATAATCCCATAAAAAAGTCGTGGCAAAATGAACCATTGCTAAAAATAAAGCGGCAATTATTCCCACTATGATTCCGAGGATAAAAGTATAAATGCCAAAAATAAGTGTTACCTTTTTCACTGAAACTCGCCCCTTTTGTAAAATCTGTTGATATCATGATTTTCCCTCTAACATAAAGCTGTAAACTAACGACAAACAAAAAAAGTTGACTACAAGGAGTCAACTTTTCATTTACATAAACATTTCTAAAATGAATCCAATCGCAATCCCGGTAAGTGCTCCGAAGAAAACTTCCATCGGTTTATGGCCAAGTAATTCTTTTAAATGCTTCGTTTTTTCTTCTTGTTCAGGTGCCGCGAGCCCTTTTGCATGTTCCACGAAGTCTTGGAAATCCGTTACTAATTTGTTTAAAACAACTGCTTGTTCACCGGCTTGTCTTCTAACGCCAGTCGCATCGAACATCACGATAATACCAAATACAACAGCAATCGCGAAATAAGGTGAATCGAGCCCGTATTCAATTGCGAGTGTTGTCATTAGCGCAGTAACCGCAGCCGAGTGAGAGCTAGGCATACCACCAGTGGAAAACATTAGTCCGAGGTTAAACTTCCGGTATACTAAAATATGAATCGGAACTTTGACCACTTGGGCAAACACAATCGCAATAATAGATGCAATTAATGGTGTATTCGTAAATATCGACATCAAATCTCTCCTGTCAAAAAGTCTATTCTTATTTTACCACAATGAGCTTATTAAAAACCTTTTCTAGAGTTTTTCTACCAACTCTTATATAATAAAGTATAAATCAAATTCGGAAAGAAGGGAACATATGGGACTTCAAGAAACTATTGGCATTGAAATTGTTTCAGTAGAAAAAGGAAAAGCCGTTGTTCAATTAGAAGTGACAGAAAAAGTCCATCAACCGTTTGGCTATTTGCATGGAGGGGTTTCTGTTGTTTTAGCGGAACATGCAGCAAGTATTGGTGCTGCTAAATCAATCGAACCCGATGAAATCGTCTTTGGTTTAGAAATTAATGCCAATCACTTGGCATCAAAACAAGAAGGATTAGTAACAGCGACTGCAGAAGCAATCCACCTTGGCAAAAGTACCCAAGTATGGGAAATTAAAATCACTGACGAAACGGAAAAACTAATTTGTATTAGCAGATGTACCATAGCAGTCAAAAAGAAACGAAAATAAAAAGCATGGCAGAGGTCAATTGATGAACTCGCGCCATGCTTTTTTTATTTCTCCGTTTTATCATCGTCTGATTCAGTTTCACTTTCATCCTGCTCGATGATTTCATGCTCGGAATCATCCGACTGTTCTTCAATCGTTTGTTCCTCGCGTTCCCGTTCTTGTTCTTCTTGATCTTCACGCTCATCGATTTTTTCTTCGCGTCGTTCCCATTCCATTCGTTCTTCCAATTCTTCCCGTTCTTGTCGTGCTTTTTCAATTTGTTCTTGACGGATAATAAGATTTTTCTTTTTCTTAATATCGTCTTTTTTCACCGAACGCAATTGGTCACGAATTCGAATAGCTAGCGGAACACCGGTATCATAAGCAGCCCGGTTAATAAGGTGAGAAGCCACTGGTGTAGTTAAGAAAATAAACAATACGGCCAGAAGTACTCGTGCATTAAAACCTTCGCCTGAGTGGAAAAAGTAACCAACCGTTGCAAACAGAAGTAAGCTAACACCAAAAGTATTACTAATCCCGGCAGCATGCGTTCTAGTGTACACGTCAGGCAATCTGATAACCCCGATTGCGGCAAGAATACTAAGCAAACCGCCAATTAAAATCATAATAGAAATAATAATCTCAATTATCACGTTCACGATCAATCACCTTCCCTTTCTCAATAAATTTGGCAAAGGAAACCGTTCCGATAAATGCAAGAAGCGCAATAAGTAAAATAACATCCAAAAAGGCATGCGTATCATAAAACATCGAAAGTAGCGCTACAATGGCCACTAAGTTCATTCCAATAGAATCCAGCGCCACCACTTTGTCAGAAGTAGTTGGTCCTTTTAAAATACGGTAAAGATATAAGAAAGTTGAAATCGAATAGAGAAGTAAACCAATGGATAAAGCGATTTGAATAATCATCCGTGGAACACCTCCATAATCGCGCCTTCATAAGACTTACGAATTGTTGCAATTTCTTCTTCAATATTAGGGACGTGAAGCGAGTGGACATAGATTGCTTTATAATCATCCGAAATATCAATCGAAAGTGTCCCGGGCGTTAACGTAATCAGTAGTGCGAGCATCGTCACTTCCCAGTCTGTCTCAAGCGTCGTATCATATCTGAAAATCCCCGGTCGAATGTTCATGTCTTTCTTTAAAACAATCCGACTTACATGAACTGTAGAAACAATTAAATCATGCAAAAAGCGGAAAACCAGTTTGACAAGGGCGAATAACCGGAAAAGGTAAAATCTTGATCCAAGGAAACGTCGCATAAAGAATAGCAAGAAAATCCCGATGATAAAGCCAATGATAAATGTTGCAAAACTAAATGATGACTCAAGAAACATCCACAAACAAGCAAGTATTATATTAAGAATAAGTTGAAAAGCCATCTTTTATCACTCCTTTATCACCGCATGGATATAAACAGAAGGGTCAACAAGAGGGTCAACCGCCTGTTCAATAAACGGATAAATTGCATTACTAAACACACCATAACCAATCGAAATCGCAAGTAGAATAACTACTGGCACAAGCATTTTTTTATACGGAATTTGTAAATTGAATACGCCTTTTTTCTCGCCCCAGAAGCCTTTTGTAAAGACTTTGATTAAAGACATAAGGACGAATAAGCTGGATAGTAAGATGATTATTCCGCCGACTATTTGACCGGCAGAGAAAGCACCTTCCACAATCAATAATTTTCCAATGAAGCCGCTAAGAGGTGGAATTCCTGCAAGGCCAAGAGTAGCAATGAAGAAAATCCAACCGAGCGAAGGCTTCACGCTCATCAACCCACTGAATTTTTTTACACTAGAATAACCAGTAATCGCCATCACAATCCCGACAATAAGGAACAGCGCGGCTTTAATAATCATATCGTGAATCAAGTAAAAGACAGCACCAGTCATTGATTCGCGTGTCATAATCGAAACGCTAAACAGAATAACACCAATCGCAATCATAATATTATAAATCACAATCGTTTTCATATCATAGTAACTAATTGCCCCAATAACCCCAAGAACAATCGTCACAATCGCGAGAATTCCAAGTAGCGGAACAACAAAATCTGTTAACGAACTGAAAAATAGTGTGTATGTCCGGATAATTGCATAAACCCCAACTTTTGTCAGAAGTCCACCGAACAAAGCAAGCACCGGAATTGGTGGAGCAAAGTAAGATCCTGGTAGCCAGAAGTAAAGCGGGAATAGTCCGGCTTTTAGTCCGAATACAAACAAGAACAGAACCGCGACAACGCTAATCATTCCTGTATTTGCACCATTTAAGTCCGTGATTTTTTGCGAAATATCTGCCATGTTGAGCGTTCCAATCATCGAATAAAGTAGCGCAATTGCTACAACGAAAAATCCGGAACCAACCACATTAATCAACAAGTATTTAATCGTCGCTTTGAGCTGAACTTGAGTCCCACCAATGACAAGTAGTACATAAGACGCCATCAACATAACTTCAAAGAATACGAACATATTAAAAATATCGCCAGTTAAAAACGAACCATTAACCCCAACAATCATAAAGAGAATCGCTGGATAATAAAGAAATTTCTCTCGTGGTTTCCCAATCGTATAAAAAGAATAAAGAATCACGCAGAATAAAACAATACTCGTCGTTGCCGTAAGCAAGACAGCAAGCATATCGCCAACCATCGTAATCCCAAAAGGAGCCGCCCAGTTACCAATATTCACAGTTGTAATCCCGTTTTCTCGAATATAAAATACAAGTCCAAGTGTCGCTACAACCAAAATACCACTAAAAATAAGGGCGAATACCCGTTGAATGATTACTTTTTTCGGAAGCAACATTAACGTAATTGCTCCAAGGAAAGGTATCAAAATCGGCATTAAAATTATATTATTCATCATCGGCTTCATGTCCTCTCGTCTTGGATACACTCTCGCTATCAAGCTCCTGATACGCTCTATAAGCAAGAACAAGGAAAAAGGCAGTTACACCAAAGCTTATAACAATCGCAGTCAAAATAAGTGCTTGTGGAAGGGGATCATTATACGTTCCCGCTCCCGGTGTACCAAGAATTGGCACGCGACCTTTTTTCAGTCCACCCATCGTAAGTACAAGCAAATTGACACCGTGGCTTAGGACAGCCGTTCCAATAATAATCCGTAGCAAACTTTTAGAGAGAATTAAGTAGACAGCAGCTGCAAAAATCAAGCCGATTAATATAGACATTAATAGTTCCATCAGTCACTCTCCCCAATCGTTTGAATTATCGTAAGTGTTACACCGACAACAACTAAGTAAACCCCAAGGTCAAACAAAGTCGCCGTGTGTAACGCAGTATCTCCTAAAATGGGCAAATCAACATGACCAAATTTATGCGTTAAGAAAGGGTCTCCTGTAAAAATCCCAATCATCCCAGTACCAAGGGCGAATACAAGCCCAACCCCGGTAAGCATAATCGTATTGATATTAAGCATACTAGCCACCGTTTTTGTATCATAAGCAAGTAGCGTTAATGTAATTGCGCCAGCCGTTGTAAGCCCGGCCACAAACCCGCCACCAGGATTATAATGTCCTGCAAAGAATAAATGGAGTGAGAATAAGAAAATAATGAAAGCAACTACTTTCGTTACATTTCTCAGTAGAACATCATTCGTTTTCATCATTCTCACCTCGTTTCGTCAGTCGTAATTTAATCATCGCGTAAATACCAATCGCCGCAATCGAAAGCACAGCTGTCTCAAACATCGTATCAAAACCACGGAAGTCAACTAAGATAACATTTACAATATTTCGTCCCGCCGCTTCCACATAAGCATTGTCCACATAGTACTTCGAAATCGAATCATAAAATGTTGTATTATACGCTGAAAGAGAGACAAGGGTGATAATTACACCAACCCCGATACTCAAAAATGTCTTCATTGATAACCATTTCGGCTTTTCCTCAATATTACTAAACTGAGGAAGATGATAAAACACAAGTAGATAAAGCACAACGGAAATAGTTTCAATAATAAGCTGTGTTAAAGCAAGGTCTGGTGCTCTAGAGATAACAAAGAAAATACTAATCGTGTATCCCATTGCTCCAAGTAAAATAATCGAAGTAATCCGCGATTTGGAAAAGACAATCCCAACCAACGTCACTAAAATCACTGCCGCTAAAACAAAATCAACAACTGTCACTTTCGTCATACTTGAGAAATTGAAATCAAGTGCTTGTGTGAAAATCATGACCGAAGCCATCATTAAAATAAAAGCCGATAACATGTAATTCAAGTAAGTCCGAAGCCAACCAGTCATAATAAACATTGTCATACGATACGAGCCTTGTTCTAAATAATACATCCCATTATCATACGTTTTCCCAATTCGAAGTGCTTTTGGAACCTTAGTCGTAATCCAAGGTTTCCAGTATTTATGTGTAAGAAACAAGACAATCCCCACTGCAACAACACCGAACGTCATTAACAGAGCAGGCGTAAAGCCGTGCCACAAACTAATATGAATCGAGAAATCCGTAGAAAGCCCAGGAACAATTGCTCTTACAGCAGGCTCCAAAATCGGCTCCGCAATTAAATTAGGGAAGAGACCAATACCAACCACGAAAATCGATAAAATAATCGGTGGTAAAAGTAGTCCGAATGGCGCTTCATGCGGTTTTTTCGGAAGTAAGTACGGTTTCACTTTTCCAGTAAATGTTTTAAAGAAAATAATCATACTATAAACAAACGTAAACACACTAGCAACCCAAGCTACAACAGGGAGCAGAACGCCCCAAGTACTTGCATCAAACAATTGCAATTGCGTAATATTTACCATGCTTTCAAAAAACATCTCTTTACTTAGAAATCCATTAAACGGTGGAATACCGGCCATTGCGAAAGTTCCGATAAACGCAATCGTCGCCGTAATCGGCATAACTCGCATTAAGCCACCAAGTCGCCTAATATCCCGCGTCCCTGTTTCATGATCGACAATCCCAACCATCATAAACAAACTACCTTTAAATGTCGCGTGATTAAATAGATGGAATACAGCTGCGACAATCGCCATCACATAAATATCATCACTAAGCGTGTCAAAGTGAAGGGAGGCAGCACCGACACCAAGAAGCGCCATAATGAGACCAAGCTGACTTATCGTCGAATAAGCCAAAATTGCTTTTAAATCATTTTTCTTCGTGGCATTAAGTGAACCCCAGAAAAGGGTCGTAATCCCAACGAGTGATACCGTCCAAAACCATACACCCGAACTTGCAAATAGTGGCGTGAACCGAGCGACAATATAAATCCCAGCTTTTACCATCGTAGCAGAGTGGAGGTAGGCACTGACCGGAGTAGGAGCTTCCATCGCATCTGGCAACCAAATATGGAATGGAACTTGCGCAGATTTCGTAAATGCCCCGAGCAAGATAAGAATCATCGCAGGAATGAATAAACTATTATTACTAATTACATCCGCGTTACTAATAATCTCCCGAATGGAAAAAGAATCGCTCATAATATGAAGCAAAATAAATCCGCCAAGCATCATCAGTCCGCCGAAGACTGTAATCATCATCGATTTACGAGCCCCGTACCGTGAACGCTCACGATGATACCAATACCCAATCAATAAGAACGAACTAATGGAAGTAAGCTCCCAGAAAAGATACAACACAATCAAGTTATCACTCAAGACAACCCCGAGCATTGCCGTCATAAAAATAAATAAAAATGTATAGAAATTGCTAAGTCGTTCTTTCTTTTTCCCTAAATAATAAATAGAGTAAAAGGTAACGAGTGAACCAATCCCCGTAATAAGTAGCGCAAAAAGCAAACTAAGCCCATCTACTACTACCGTAAAATTAATCCCAAGTCGCGGAATCCAAGGCATTGAAACAATCGTTGCCCCGTCCATCGTTTTTGGGATAAATGTTAAGAAGTAAATAAACAAAATCACTGGAATTGGAAGTACTAACCAGCCAGTATGAACTTGTTTGGTCCACCGGTAAAAAAGTGGAATTAGCAGTGCCACAATAAATGGCAGAACAATTGCTAGATGAAGAAATGACAAAATCGGCTCCTCCTCGAAGAATTTTTATACGGAAACTCATCCTGGAAATGTGAAAATAAAAACAGGAAATCATTATTTTTTAAGCAAGTACTTACATTTAATGAAACATAGTTATAACTAAAATTTTAGAAAACCGTGCTAACTCATCAAATTTCAACAACTTTACTATTCACGAAGTACCCAAATAAACGCCGTACTTTTTATATTTTTTATTATAACATACTTTTTTATCTGAAAAAAAGGCAGGAAACTTAACTTTATAAATCAATTTACCGAAATTTAAAAAACAATTTAATAGGAAGAACAAAAAAACAAACCTAAGAAAAAACTTAGGTTTGTCAAATTCAATCCACGTTCACATGCCGTTTCCGGTCGGAATGAAGGGCATAAAGCAAAATGAAAAATGCCACGAGGAACATAAAACTCATAAATAAGAACACACTCGGAATTCCTGTGAAACCAGCGAGCGTCCCACCGAGGATTGGTCCGATAACATTTCCTAAAAAGCGAGCACTTTGATTATAGCCAAGCATTTCGCCTTGCATAACACCAGGCGCCGCAAGCCGAATATAAGCTGTCGTACATGGCACCATACCACCAATCGCAATCCCGAATAAAAAGCGGAAGAAGATAAACACCCAAAGATTCGTCGCGAATGCCTGTGGAATAACAAAAACAGCCGCCATAATCAACAATATATTTAGTATTTTCTCATACCCATATTTGTCTCCAAGCTGTCCCCATTTTCGCGTCATCACCAAGTTCCCGAATCCCGTCGCAGAAAACGCCAGCCCGGACAAGAAAGCAATATTGTCTGATTGCGTCATATCTCCTACATAAAGCGCAAGCAACGGTTGAACACTAAAGTTCGCAATTTGGATAAGTGCTGTAATAACCATCACCGTGAATAGAACTCGTAGCGTAAAAATTTGTTTTAAAACTGCACGACGAGAATAAACGACTTTGGCAGCTTCTTTTTGTTCTTCTGTACGAATTTCCTTGACACCAAAAGCGACAATTAAAGCCGCAACCATCATCGCAATTCCGGTAATTGTAAAGGTATCTTTAAAGCCAAATAAATCCGCCATCGCGCCGCCAATCAAGGGACCAAACAGCATCCCAGTCACGCCTCCGAGTTGCAAAGTACCGAGAATTTTTCCAGCTTCATTACGAGGAGTTTGCCGTGCAATAAAGGCATTACTAACGCCAATAAAGCCAGTCACAACCCCCATGAAAATTCGTAAAATCAGTAAGTAAGTGACAGAATGCGCAAATCCCATCAGAAAAATACAAATCGATAAACCAACTGAAGTCAGAATCAAAATCCCTTTATAACCGTGCTTATCACCAATACGTCCCCAAATCGGCGAAAAGATAAAGGCAATTAAAAATGTTACGCCAAAAATATAACCGGCCCACCTTTGCACGTAAGCATTGCTATAATCACCAAATGTTTCAATGTAAAGAGATAAAAAAGGCATAATCATTGTCATACTGGCTGACATCAACAGGTTTGCCAGCATTAAGATGTACAAATTCCGTGTTCGAGTTGTCATAAAAGAATCATCTCTATTCGTATTATTGTTAAAACTGTCCTTTTCATTATAGAATAAAAGATAGCGAATGAAAAATAAAGTGAAGGATGTGCATTTTTGGTTAAAAAAATTGTCATTTGGGTTTCAGCTGTTATACTAGTACTGTATCTGATTGCTGTCGTTGTTAATTTGCTTATTATTTGGCTACGTTAGTAAACAATAAATTTAAACAAAAGAAGGAGTTTTTACAATATGACTTACCCACAATTATCAAAAGAAGTGGCACCTAACGAAATTGAAGCAGAAATGATTACAAACCGAGGAACTATCCGCATCAAATTGTTCCCTGAAATTGCACCAAAAACAGTAGAAAACTTTGTTACACATTCCAAAAACGGCTACTATGATGGCCTTATTTTCCACCGTGTTATTCCTGAATTCATGATCCAAGGTGGCGACCCAGACGGCCGTGGTACTGGTGGCGAAAGTATTTGGGGCGAATCTTTTGAAGATGAATTCTCTACAGAAGCTTTCAACTTACGCGGAGCTTTATCCATGGCAAACGCTGGTCCAAACACAAACGGCAGCCAATTTTTCATCGTTCAAAAACCAGATATGCCTGCTGACATGCTTGGTCAAATGGAACAAGCTGGATTCCCAGTAGAAATTATCGAAGCATACAAACAAGGCGGAACACCATGGTTAGACGGCCGCCACACAGTTTTCGGTCACGTAATCGAAGGCATGGACGTAGTAGACGAAATCGCCAACCTACCAACTGGCATGCAAGACAAACCAGTGAATGATGTTGTGATTGAGAAGATTAATATTAAATAATGAATGAAGAGCACTTTCTATGAAAGTGCTCTTTTTTTATTCACCACCACAATTTATCTAAAGCGATATTACCATTACTATCAAATTCCACCCCATTGATGAAGCTATGGATATCATAGTATTTTAATGGATGATATAAATAAATAAGTATATTTTCTTGATTAATGTAATCTTCAATTTGATTTATTAAGATAGCTTTTTGTTCGAAAGAAACAGAAGTTCTATATTTATCAGTGAGTGAATTTATAGTGTTTTTTTGTGTTTTATTGATAAATTTTTGAAATAACAAATTTTTGTTTAATAAAAAATCGAGATAGCCTAATTCAATATCAGTTACAGGAATATCTGTTGCTAAGACTATATCAGAATCAAGTATAATTTTCTCTGTGAAAAAATCATCATTGAATGAATATGTTTTTATTTCTAATTTGATTTTAAAAGAAGCAGCTTGTTTTTTTAACCATGAGGCTTCACGTATGAATCTAGGATGATCATAAACTGCTAATTGAATTGTTCTATCTGAGTCATCTGGGAAATTGAAAGTATCAACCCAATCATTTTTGGAAGCTTGTTCTTTAGTTTTAGAATTCTTATAAAAATAACTGTAGGCCTTAGGTGTTTTATTATCATATAATTCAGACACAAAATGCAATGAATTAAAGGCGGCTTTTAAATAATTTATTATAAAAGGTTCAACTGGATTTGCTTTATTTTTATTGAAAATTAAATAAGATACTCCAGATCTTGTTACTCCTATGGGGTTAATAGCATTAGTGTTAGTAGTGATATTTTTTTTCTGTGGGACAATTAGCCATTTTTTGAAATTAGAATTCATTAACCAGAATTCTACTCCATCTATAAGAGGGAGTTCTTTAAAATATTTTGAAAAACTTTTTAGGCATACGTAATTACTTTTACTTTCGATAAGCTTAAACTGCCCACAGCCGATAAAGCTTTTACTGTTTGAAAGAACAGGTCTAATTACAAGTGAATAATGTGTTACTAATTTTAAAAAGGCTGGCTCAGGTGTTTTGAATTCAAAATGTACAGAAAATTCAGAGGTGCAATACATATTTTTTAAATTACACAGTAACCATTTTCCAGTACTGCTTTTTATAGCTTCTTCAAATGTAAAGAGAATATCATTACCGTTTAATCTTTTTTCGTTATGGAATAAAATATTTTTTCTAATGTTGAAGTTCCATGTTGTGAATTTTTCATTGTGAGACCAATCAATTGCAACTGAAGGGGTAAATATATCTTCTTCTTCATTATAGTTAACTAGTGTATTGCTTATTTGTTTGATTAAGGAAGCCTCGAAATGCAAGGAAACAGTTGTTGGGTCTAGTACAGTGATTTTTCTATTAATTATAAATCTAAGAATATTATCTTCATTTTTACTACCATCATTAAAAAGGGTGTGTATCTTTTCTAAAAATGGAGAGAACCAATCTTGAGGTATTGATAATTGAGATAGTTGGAGTGCAAACTTAATATCATTATTTTCAATGCAATTAGTTAATACATTATATACTTCAGAATGAAAATTATTCCTGAAAATTATTGTCGATAAATTACCTCGCCCTTTTCCTGGAATATACTCTAATAAGTTTCTTTCTTCATATTTTTTAAGTTTTTTTTTTACATTTTGTTTGGAATAGTACCATGTTTCAGCAAGACTTCCTATACTGAAATGAACGATGTTGTCTATTTCGTGCTCATGGAGTATAGATCTTAATTCAAAATAATTCAGATCTTTCAAATTGTTCACTTCCTAACTAATAAAAGGGGTACCTTTTTCTATCATTATACACTTTTTTTAAATTCTAATAAATAAGATAATTTAGTGGAGATAAAAAATTTCATTTATTGAACGAAGTTGCTTAATTCAATACAAGATTTCTTAAAATGACAAGGAGGGAAAAAATGAAAATATCAGTAGCAACTAATTTTGACGGTAAATTAATCGAAGGTATTAAAGGAACTAATGTAACTAATTTGTTTGGAAAATTAACAAATGATTTTGTAGGAGGAGGCTTAGAAACTACTAATTTAAACTTTATAGATCAAAAAAAAGTTGCAGAGCATGTAAAGCAAGCACATGAAAATAACTTAACGTTTAATTATACCTTTAATAATCCATTTTTGAGTAATGAAGAATTTACTCAACGTGGGAAAAATGAACTGAAGGAGCTTCTTAATTGGTTATATGAAATAGAGGTGGATTCTTTAACTGTATCAATTCCTATTTTATTACAATACGTGAAGAAAAATTATCCAAAAATGGAAGTAAAGATTTCTTCTAGTGTTTGTGTTAACTCTGTTAGTAAAATCAGAAGTTGGGAAGAAATGGGAGCAGATTGCATAGTATTAGATCCAATGACAGTTAATAGAAATTTTAGTCTTCTAAAAGATTTAAGAAATTCAACTAATATTGATTTAGAACTGATTGTTAATAATAATTGCCTTTATGAATGTCCTATGCTACCTTATCATCAAGCTTTTCTAGGACAATCTTCACGCGTGAAAGGAAAT
This sequence comes from Listeria sp. LM90SB2, assembly GCF_028867355.1. NCBI lineage: Bacteria > Bacillati > Bacillota > Bacilli > Caryophanales > Listeriaceae > Listeria > Listeria sp. LM90SB2. The sequence continues at coordinate 2,428,912 of NZ_CP046449.1, read as the reverse complement.
AAAATCAATGAGGATTATTGTTATTTAGGGTGTTCAAAAAAGAGAGTATTAGACCCAGTAAATTATTTAATTTCAGATATTATTAGACCGGAGGATGTTCAAAACTACGAGGAATTGGGGTATAACAATATAAAAATAATTGATCGTGCAACTCCTACAGAATTATTAGTGAAGCGTTGTAAAGCATATACAGATAGAAAATATAATGGGAATTTGTTAGATTTAATACAACATTTTGGTTATCATGATGTTTCGGATCCTTACCAATATTTAGATAGTGTTTTTATTGATAATTCCAAATTAACTAAACATTTAACTAAATTTCTAACAGGTGAATGTAATAAACTTGAATGTGGTGAAAAATGTAAACATTGTTATTCTTTTGCGAAGAGGGCCATTTCTATTGATGAAGCGTTTAGGGAAAGACATTTATCCAATATAGATTATCAAGCAAAAAAAATAGAAAAGCTATAATTAGGAGGCGTTTTTATTTGGAAACGATTAAAGAATACAGAAAACTTATCAATGAAATTGATTTTAAGTTAATTAGAAATATCAAAGCACGCAATTTGATTGTACAATCAATAGGCAAAATAAAATCAGATAAAAAAATTAATATTATGCAAGAAGATAGAATATCTGAATTAATGAATGAAAGAAAAGAAATTGCTAGAAAAATGCAAATAGATCAAGAATTTATTGAGGATATTTTTAAACTAATAGTTTCACAGTCATGTAGGCTAGAAGAAGACATATTTAAAGCGGAGGTGAATAATAAATGAAAAGAATCTTGATTATTGGAAATTATATTTTTGGTAGAAAATATATGGAGCATTCAAAAAGATTAGGTTATGAAGTTATTCTTGCAGCGACAACAGCTGAAGAGGAATTGAGTATTACTGAAAAATCCAATATAGATTATTATATTCAAATCGATTACTTTCGAGAAGAATATAGTCTTGCAAAAATAACAGAATTTTATAGAAAGATCCCATTTGATGGCGTGTTAGCTGGCCATGTGTTTCTACCTTCTCTCGTAAATTTAGTTTCTAAAAGATTAAACTTACCCTTTTTTGGAACTGAAGCTATAAAAAATACTACATCAAAAGAAAAGACTAGAGAGATAATGAAGGAGATGGAAATGTTTGAAGCAAACTATTTTAAATTTTCTTCAAAAGATGAAATCATAAAACATAAGGATAATTTGGACTATCCATGTATAGTGAAACCTCTAAATGGATTTGGAAGCATAAATGTAGAAAGAGTAAATTCATTAGATGACTTGTTAGTATCATTTAAAAAACATACGAGTAATCTTAATTATAGCATACTAGGACCAGTTTTTTCTGAGCAAATATTAGTTGAACCCTATATTGAAGGAAAGGAATTTTCAGTAGAAAGTATTGTCGAAGAAGGAAACGTAAATTCAATAATGATTACTGAAAAGATATTCAATGAAAAATTTGAAAATGTTGAAAATGGTCATATTATGCCAGCAATAAGCTTGAGTAATATAGAAAAAAAAGAAATTATTTCATACGTAAATAAAATTCATAAAATTTTTGATATAAATACAGGGATTACACATACTGAAATAAAAGTGAACAATGATGGAATTCATTTAATTGAATTGAATCCGAGAGTTGGTGGAGGGTTTATTGCCGAAATGCTTAGTAAAGTCTTGAATGTAGACTTTTATAAAATAATAATTGAAAATTGTATAGGCGAAAAATATAATCAAGTATTTAAAGGAAATGGTTATGGATATATTCGATTTATTCATGCACCTAAGAAAGGAATATTTTTGGGGTTTAAAAATATAGAAAATTTAATTAACGATAAAAATTTTTTAGATATGGAATATAAAATTGAACCCAATAGTCTGGTGGAAAAACTTGATGATAACCGAGGAAGATTGGCGTTGTTTGCTTATTTTAATTCTGATAATTTCGAATCAGTAGAAAGGTCCGTTTTGTTGTTACAAAGAAATGCTAAAATTATGATGAAGGATGATACGCATGCATGAGGAATTTTGTGTTTGTCTTGGGCGGAGAGAAGAAGTTCTTATAGCTATTAAACAAAGAGGCTTAAAAACAATTGTATTCGTAGACAAACAAATGCCTACTCCAAATTTAAATTTATGTGACTATTTTTTTCATTTGGATAATTTAGCTGATACAGAAAAAATAGTTATGATTTTAGCTGGTTTTGATAAAAGTAAGATTAAAGCAATTATATCTCCAGGAGAAAAAGGAGTTCGTACTGCTGCTGAACTGAGAGCTAAATTGTCAATTGTTGGAATTGGTCCGGATGAAATTGAAAAGTTTCGTGATAAAGCAATAATGAAAGATATTTTACTAGAAAAAAAGTTTAGGGTACCTAACTATATTGATGTTAAAAAAAGTGAAACAGGCTACCAATTTCTAGAAAAATTTGTAGAAGTCATAGCCAAACCTAAACAAGGTATGGGCTCTGTCGGAGTTAAGAGAATAAAGACAGAAAAAGATTGGTTAGAATATTACGAAAAATTCAACCGAGAAAAAGAGCAGTATCACTTTTCAAAAGGGATTTTATTAGAAGAATCTATACAAGGAGAAGAGTATCATATTGATGCAATTATTCAGGATGGGGAAATTAAATTTGCGCATGCCAGTATGTATTCAATGCCTTTAATTGATTTCCGTAAGTATAATTTTGTTGGAACTATTGCTTTAGATGCAAATACTGTTCTTTTTAAAGAACTAATTGAGTATAATAGTGAAATTCTCAAAGCTTTAGAAGTGAAAAATGGTGTTACACATTTGGAATGTTTTAAAAACGATAGAGAAATATGTTTTTGTGAGATTGCTATTAGACCTGCCGGAAGTGCAGTTCCAGAAAATTTGAAGATTCAAACTAATATTGATATCATTGATAGTTTTGTTGCTGTAGAAATTGGAGAAAAATTTATTCCAGATATAAAAATGCTCAATGGAGTCACGGGTTCTTTACAGATACCTATTTATAGCAATGGAATAGTAACTTCACTTTTAAGTGAAAAAGAAATAGATATGAAAGATATAATAAAAATTAATTACTTAGTAGATATTGGCCAAAGGATAGAAACACCTATTGCAGCACATGAGAGAATGGGAGATATTTTTGTTCACGCTGATAATTTAGATGACATGATAAGAAAATTCAAAAACATTCACCTTAATTTTGATACTTACGTAAAAGTGGAGGAAAATTATGAAGATAAATAGCACTCGTTTTAAATATCAAAACAGCGATGTATTTAATTTAGTAAGAAGTTTAGATAAAAAAAATAAAAATATTTTTTTCTTGGATAATTCTAGCTCAATTGGAAAAGAAGAGAAAAGTTATATTGGATGGAATGTCATTGATTCACTTGAGTTATTCTTAGGAGAGAAAAAAGCAGAAAAAATAATTGAAGAAATTGATACATTTATTGATAAGTGGTCTTCTATTATAAACGAAGATGAGGAAGTAGATTTAATGCCAAATCTATATATTTATTTAAGTTATGATTTTGGTGAAAGTATTATGGGAATTACAAATAATAAAGAGAAACAGGATTCTTTCTTCGATGTTGCTATATATGTTTGTAAAGATAATTTAATTTATGATTGTCATACTGAAAATTATGTATATATAAATATTAATGATTTTGTCATGAGTAAGGATGATTTGATTTTGAGATTTAAACGAGAAATCAAACTTAAAGATACTCAAGTATGCAAAAATATACTTGAAACAGATTATACAAATAAAATAAAAAGTAATTTCAAATACAATCATTATATTGAAAAAATTAAGGAAATCAAAAATTATATTTATGAAGGACATATTTATCAAGTTAATATGAGTCAGAAATTCACATGGACAAATAATGAACAACCAATAGAAATATATAGTAAAATTAGAAAATCAAATCCGGCGCCTTATTCAGCATATTTTAAAAATAATAGCTTGGCAATTTTATCAACAAGTCCGGAATGCTTTTTAAAAAAGAGGAAAAATAAATTGAAAACTGAACCAATAAAAGGTACCCGCCCACGAGGTATTAATAAAATAGAAGAACAAAAAAATTACGAAAGTCTTCTGAATTCAGAAAAAGAACGATCAGAAAATACGATGATTGTTGATTTACTTAGAAATGATATTGGCAAAATTGCGAAACCAGGAACTGTTCATGTAGAAGACTTAATGTTTATTGAAAAATATGCATCAGTATTACAGTTAGTTTCTAAAATTTCGGCTGAAGTAAATGAGGAAATTACTTTTGGCAAAATAATATATGAAACTTTTCCTGGGGGCTCAATAACGGGTTGTCCGAAAAAGAGAGCAATGGAAGTAATTGTAGAAAGTGAAACTGTAAAAAGATCATTGTATACAGGAGCATTAGGTAGAGTTTCTTTTGGAAGTATGGATTTTGATTTAAATATATTGATAAGAACAATCTTTCTTGATAAAAACAATGCTAGTTTATCACTTGGTGGTGGAATAGTCTTTGATTCAGTAGAAACAAAAGAGTACCAAGAAACGCTTGATAAGGGGGAGGCTATACTCGCTGGATTGAGTAACAGGTCTACTATATTTAAGGAGAAAAGATATGATTCTAATAATAGATCACAATGATTCATTCACATATAATTTGATGCAATATGTACTTGAATTGACTTCCAAAGTTAAAGTAATAAATTATGACAAACTTTCGATTAGTGATGTTAAAACAGAAAATATTAGTAAGATAATACTCTCACCAGGACCAAAAGCTCCAAAGGATTATGAAAAAACAAAAAAAGTTATAGAATATTTCAAAGGTGAAATTCCTATTTTAGGAGTTTGTTTAGGTCATCAAATAATTGCTGAATTTTTTGGCGGAGAAATAAAGCATGCACCTTATATTTGTCATGGCAAAGCAACACAAATAGTGCATGATAACAGTGGGATATTTGAAGATATACAGTCGAAAACGAATGTTGCTAGATATCATTCCTTGATTATTAGTGAGAATAATTTCCCAGGAAAAGAATTAAAAATAACTTCTCGGACAATTGATGGTTTAATAATGGGAGTTAGGCATTGTATCTATAATATTGAAGGGGTTCAGTTTCATCCAGAGTCCATTCTAACTGAACAAGGATTTAAAATGATTCAAAATTTTGTTTTAAGTGAAAGGTAGTTGTGAAGAATATATGAACATTATACTTATCGGGAAAAACAAAGCATTTATAGATGAATTTTGTACTATGCCAGAAATTAATTCGGTCATAATTATTGAATGTAAGAAAGTATATAATAACTTAGAAGAATATGAGATTGACTTAAATCATAAATTAATTTATTGTGATTATGTGAACAATGATAGATTTTTAGAAGAAATAATCCCATATATAGCTACTAGTAAGATAGATGGAGTTATTCCAGGATTTGAATACAGTGTTCCAGCTGCTAATGAGTTAGCGGAATATTTATGTTTACCATGTGTTGGAAAAAAGGGAGCAAGTATTTTTTCTAACAAAATTAAATTTAGAGAATTTAGTAAGAACACTAATCTAAACCATCCTAAATTTATTAAAATAAAATCAATAATAGACTTAAATACATTTTTTGATGAGAAGAAAATTATTTTAAAACCAAGCAATAGACAGGCTTCAATAGGGTTATATATCATTTCAAGTAAAGATGAACTAAAAGAAGCTTTTACAGATGCGTTAATTATGAAAAACGAAAAAACTGTAGATGAAGATAGACTGGAATGGGAATATATGGCTGAAGAATTTTTATCTGGTTATGAGATGAGTTCCGAATACTTGGTTAAAGATGGTAAAATAGTTTTTAAAAATATAACTTATAAAGAAGGAATTGATAATCAAGAGTGTATTGAAATAGCTCATCATATACCAGCGATCAAAAATGTTGAGGTAGAGAAAGAGATGTATAATCAAATTAACAAACTTATAGAGAAAGCAAATATAGGGACTACTGTTCTTCATGCTGAATGGAAAGTTGAAAAAAATATTCCTGTTTTAATTGAATGTGCTGCTCGAATGCCAGGCGATTATATATCGAATGGTATAAGTTCATCTTATAACTTTAATTTTAGAAGAGCGTATATTAATTTAATGATTGATGTTCCTTTTGAAATTAATAAAATTTTTCAGCGATACACAATTATTCAATTTTTTTATACAGAAAAAATTGGTATACTAGCAGAGGTTGAAAACTTGAATTTAATGCATGAGCATAAAGAATATATCCTGTCTTATAAAGTTACGAAAGAAATAGGCGCATTTGTAAAGCCCCCTGATTCGTCGTGGGATAGGTTGGGGTACTTTATTATAAAAAGTGAAAGATATAAAGATCTTTTGTTTAAGAGAGATTATTTGCTGAATAATATTAAATTTTCGATTGTTTAATCGACTTATCAATCAGAATAAAGTAATAGAATGAATTTACAATTAATAATATTATAGATATTATCGTATAAAAAATTTAAACTACACACAAAAGAAGGTAATAACTACAGTGGAAAAATCCCATCCAATAAAAATCAACAACCAACTAATTTACGGCAGAGACAAAACATGGCTTGAAAGCTTACACCAAAACACCAACCAACTTATAATAACGGTTGAAATTGATTTTGAAGATGAAAGCACGCTCCAAAAAATGGTTTTTAACGGACTTATTTTCTATTCATCCACCGAACTCGACACCTACGAAAAAAGTAAATGGAGTTCTAGTTGGTTACAAAGCCAAAGCAATTTCGAAATAATCGAGCAGTCAAATTTAATAAACGAGCGAGTGAAAATAAGAAGTGACTACAACATCCAAGATTTCAAGCATTACCGGATTAGTACGTATGACTACATTATTGATGTAATAGCAAAAAACTATCAATTAAAGGAAGCTCATAAATAAAACAAGTTTCTCGTCAGTTAAGATGAGAAACTTGTTTTATTTTAAACGAATACTTCTGAAAAGAATTCATTATATAGTGAGCGAACCGCAGTATTTTCCTGCTCTTCCTTCACGCCAAACATTATGCTCACCTCAGAAGAACCTTGGTTAATCATTTCAATATTTACTTTCGCATCGGATAAAGCTTTTGAAGCACGAGACGTAATCCCGACATTATGGCGCATGGTCTCACCAACAACCATAATCAGCGAAATCCCGTGTTGCATAATCACTTGATCTGCGTTCAATTCTTCTTTCAAACGAGACATAATTGTCTGCTCGGTATCTTCGCCAAACTGATTTTCGCGAATAATAATCGTTAAATCATCAATCCCAGACGGCATATGTTCATAGTTCAACCCAGCATCTTCCAGAATTTGCAACACTTTCCGTCCGAAGCCGATTTCTCGGTTCATCAAATATTTACTAATATAAATGCTACAAAAGCCGTCATCACTAGCAATTCCAACGACTGGACCATTGTTATTTTCGCGTTCATGAACGACACGCGTACCACAAGAATCAGGATTGTTCGTATTTTTAATATGCACCGGAATACCTGCATGGAAAGCCGGAATTAAAGCTTCATCATGAAAAACAGAGAAGCCGGCATATGAAAGTTCACGCATTTCCCGGTAAGTTAGTTCAAGAACTTTCTTCGGATTTTTCACGATAGCGGGATTGACTGCGTAGACTGCATCCACATCCGTAAAGTTCTCGTATAACTCGGCTTGGGCGCCGTTTGCCACAATCGCTCCAGTAATATCAGAGCCACTTCTAGAAAACGTGCTAATTTCGCCGTCTTTCGTATAACCGAAAAATCCTGGGAAAACAATAATGCCTTCTCTTTCTCGAAGTGCAAACAAACGATCATAGGATTCTGGTAAAACTTGCGCGCTAGCATGTTCATCTGTCACAAGTAAACCGGCATCTTTTGGATTTATATAATTGGCGTTTAAGCCTTTAAATTTAAAGTAAGCGGCGATTAATTTTGCGTTATTATCTTCGCCACTAGCTTTCATTCGATCTAAAAATTTATCAGGATCGCTTTTGTCCGATGAGATAGTTGCTTGTAAATCTGCGCGAATTTGATTGATAATTTCGTCGCTCATCCCTGTATCTAGCGCTATCCCTGCATATCTTGCAATGACAGATTCAAACAATTCACTTGTATCTTCCCCGAGAAGTGCCTTTGCCGCGCAATCAATAAGTAGGTCAGTCACTTTTGTATCTTCCTTGAAACGTTTACCTGGTGCAGAAACAACAACGATTTTCCTATCAGGATCCTCCGCTACAAGTTGGAAAACCTTATTTAATTGGATCCCCGATGCTAAAGAGCTTCCGCCAAATTTAATTACTTTCATGCAACACACTCCTGATCTGAATTTTTTATCTCCCGAAAGTGTTGTTTTTGGATGATGCGAAATTTTCTGACCTTTCGGATAAAGTTATTGTCTATTATCGCTCTTTTTCCGTGAAATCGCAATGTTTTTTCGTGTTTTTAATTATTTTCTCTCGACTTCGGTAGTTTACTTGTTTAAAAAGCTAAAGGTAGTTATAATAAGAGTGTACAAAAAAAGCAGCCTTAATCTGAAAGGAAAGATTACGATGAAAAATATTGTTTTAGTATGTGCGGCAGGGATGTCAACAAGCCTTTTAGTAACAAAAATGCGTAAAGCAGCAGAAGAACGCGGAGAAACTTGTGAAATTGAAGCGTACTCCATTGCTGAAGTAAGTAACTTAATTGACGATGCAGATGTTGTACTTTTAGGACCACAAGTGCGTTACCAGAAAAAAACAGTTGATGAACTAGCTGCTGGGAAAATTCCAGTAGATGTAATCGACATGGCAGCTTACGGTACGATGAACGGTGAAAAAGTACTAGGTCAAGCATTAGACTTAATCAACGGTTTCCAAAAATAAACAATAAAAAAACCTGTGTGGCACTTAAGCCACGCAGGTTTTTTAGCTTTCTTGGGTAAGTATTCCGTCTTCCATACGATACACATGGTTGACTAAATCTAGCATACGCTCATCATGTGTTACCATGATTGCTGTTCGGCTTGTTTGCACAACTTCATTCCGTATAAGCTCGACAACTTCACGACTTCTTTCAGTATCAAGACTCGCAGTTGGTTCGTCGGCTAAAATAACGGAAGGTTGATTAATAAGCGCACGAGCAATAGCGACACGTTGCTTTTGACCGCCAGATAAATCTTTTGGATAGAAATTTGCGCGATCACTAATGCCAAGTTGGCTTAGAAGTGAAGCTGTATCTTTTTCAAGCTCCGCCGCACTTTTCCCAGCCATTTTTCCAATAAAGCTGATTTGATCTTTTACGTGTAAATAAGGAACTAAGTGAGCTGCTTGGAAAATAAAGCCAATTTCTTCTAAACGAAGAGCAGTTTGTTCTTTGGAAGATAAATTCCCGACTGATTTTCCGTTAATAGAAATCGTTCCACCAGTCGGTGTTAATAGCGCTCCAGCCAGAGAAAGGAGCGTACTTTTACCAGAACCACTCGGACCAACAATCGCGATTAGTTCACCTTTTTTAGCTTCAAAGTTTGTTTCCTTCAGTGCATGAATAATTGAAGGACCGGACGGGTAGTCTTTATACACTTTATCAAAAGATAGTAGAGTTTCCATTATTCATCACCTCCTCGAATGGCATCTAACGCATCTACTTTAGCAATTCGTCTAAGTGATAGAAGGGCGCCGAACAGAGCAACTAAAAAGAATAAACCACTATAAAGCGCAATCGTCATCGGACTTAATCTAAACGGCATCGCTGCTGGCATAATACTTGGAAGCAGGAGCGTTACACCGACACTAATTAAAATACTAATAATTGAAATAATCACCACTTGAGTAATAATGCTCTTAACTAAGTAACTTGTTTTCGTACCCAGTGCTTTCAAAATACCAAATTGTGTTGTTTTTTGAAGCGTCATGACATAGAAGAATGCAGTTAAAATAAATCCGCCAATAATGATTAAGAAGAAAATCATCATGTTAAGCGTCATTTGTTCCGCGGAATAACCTGGAATTTGATTTAAGAAACCTTTATGATCAATCGTTGTTAAATCTTTATCCGAAAGGGTTACGCCTTTATCAGGATTTTCTGTTTTAATCGCAATAGTACTTGTTTGCGGGATTTTTTGGTGATATAAAACAGGATTGATTTCTTGCCAAGTCGCGATATTAATATAAACAACGGGAGCATGGCTATATTTTTGATTTTCCGTAAAGCCGACAACCGTTAATTCTCTATTCAAAATATCATCCATCAAAACATCGCCAATTTTGATTCCGTCTGATTTCAAGGAAGAATCAACGACGATTTCGTCAGGTTTTGTCACTTGTATGTTAGCTCCATCAGAAATTTTTGGAGCGAGAAAGCTATCTGGTTGAATACCGAAAAGTGCGACGCTAAACTTTTTATCGTCACTTTCCCGTTTTAACGTTTGCATAGATTGACCGAGAACCGCAGCATCTTTTACATTAGCATCTTTTTTCACATCAGCGAGTTTGGATTCTGGGAACTGAGATCTAGATAATTTGTCTTGGGCGTCTTTGCTGAGAACATAATATGGAACCCCGTTATCTGCTACAGATGAAGCATTATCGTAAGCCAGCCCGTTTGCCAGCCCTGATAAAATAAGTGATAGTAACATAATTAAGACCATGATGCCTGTTACTAAAATATAGCGCAACTTAGAATAAACTAATTCACGAAGCCCTAAAAACATCGGTTATACCAACTCCTTTAAATTTATGTAAACGGAAAATGAACATTATTTCACTTTCCAAAGAATAGTATACCAAAGCTATATTCAATTTCCTAAAAAAAGAAACTAAGTATTTGCTACTTAGTTTCCCAGAATAAACTATTTTTTTAAGCCTTGAATCAGAAGTTTTACCCCTTTTTCTAAAGTTTCTTTAGGACATGCAATGTTGAGGCGGACAAAACCTTTACCGGAATGTCCAAATCCAGAACCCATTTGAACACCAACACCAGCTTCGATTAAATCAGCGTAAATCGTTTTTTCGTCTTTTGGAAGAGCGCGACAATCAAGCCACATCAAGTAGGTTGCTTCTAAGTCGGTCACACCAACTTCGGGTACTTCTTTTTCGAGTGCTGCTTTGACATATTCATAGTTGCTATAAATATATTCTTTCAACTCTTTTAGCCAAGGCACGCCGTGGCGATACGCTGCTTCTGTACCAACAATCCCAAAGACATTGAGCCCATTAGTTGTGGCGTACTTTTGCTCCGCAGCGAATTTGGCCTGATAATCTTTATTCGTAATAATATAGTAGGAAGCTTTAATCGCCGCCAAGTTAAATGTTTTCGTAGCCGCCATTAAAGTAATAATTTGATCTTGATAAAACGGTGCTGCGACCATCATTGGCACATGTTTATGATTTTTCATCACTAAGTCAGCATGAATTTCATCCGAAACAATCGGAATTTGGTATTTTTCACATAGTTTCGCTAATTCCACCAGTTCTTCCTTGGTGAAACAACGACCACCAGGATTTTGCGGATTACATAGAAGGAATAATTTTACCTTTTCTTCTTTCATCCGTTTTTCCAAATCGTTAAAATCCATTCGATATTGACGGTTCTCATATATAAGTGGCGACATAACCACTTTTCTCTCAGTGGCTTTCGTTACATTGAAAAATGGTGGGTAAATCGGCGAAACCATTAGAACTGCATCGCCTTCATTTGTGAGAGAGCGAATCGCTAACGAAATTGTCGGAACAACCGCTCCATTAAAAAATAACGTGCTCGGATCGATTTCAAACTGATGCTGCTCTTTGTTCCAATCGATAATAGCTTCGACAAGTGCCGCTGACTTGGTCGAATAACCAAAAATCCCATGATCGATTTGACGCTGAAATGCATCAAGTACTGGCTGCGGCGCACGGAAATCCATATCCGCTACCCACATCGGAATAATATTTTTTCTGCCAAATAATTCTTCTGCCCCATCCCACTTCTCTGAATTAGTTCCAATACGCGGAATGACTTCATCAAATTGACTCAAATATGTCACGCTCCTTCTCTTTCATTCGCCTCAATTATAGCATAAATTTCACCTTTAAAGCTCGCCATAGAAGGATTTAGAATAATTGTTAAAGTTTCGCCTAAGTGTTATAATTTATAAAATATTGTAAGGTTGAAAGTAGGTGGAATGAGGATGAGTACATTCAAAGTAGGAGACGTAGTTTCTGGGAAAATCGCAGGAATTCAAAGCTACGGAGCATTTGTAGCACTAGATAATTCGACACAAGGCTTAGTTCATATTTCAGAAATCACGCATGGTTTTGTCAAAGATATCCATGATTTTTTAGAAGTTGGCCAAGAAGTCAAAGTCAAAATTCTAGATATTGACGAAGAAAAAAATAAAATCAGTCTTTCTATTAGAGCGACAGAGGAAGCACCAAAAGAACAACCAACTAAAAAGAAACAAGTTTCATCTAGCGAAAACGACGAAGGTTTTAACACTTTACGCGATAAACTAGAAGAATGGATTAAAAAAGCAGACAAATAAAAGTCCCAATCAGCTTGGTAATATACCCATTTTGGGATAAATTGCTAAGCTGGTAAATTTAATTGACTAAAATTTTAGAAAAAGGGAATAGTTAGTAGTAATTTTCTATTTATTCAATATTATAAAATAGTCAAAAGGGGGATTTACGTGAAAAGATCTATTCATGTGCAGGCATTTGTATATAACGAAAAGAAAGACGAGATACTAGTGGTGAGAGATCGCAATTTGACATGGGCATTTCCAGGGGGACATGTGGAAACAAACCAAACAATGGAAGAAGCACTTGCAAGCAAAGTGAAAGAGCAGACAAATATCGATATAGAAATAGAGTCTATCCTACACTGCAAAGAGCGCCGTGCTACATGGGAGCATGTTTGTACATTCGTTTTTCGAGCAAAACCTGTTGGTAATGCACTTCTTGCTTCCAATGATGACAATGTGTTTCGAGTGAAGTGGATACCTATCCCGCTCGCAGATGATTTATTAGCTGTAGACCAATTATCATTAAATGAACTAGTAAGAAGCGAAGGCGTCTTGTATGAAAACTATACCTAAATTTCAAAAAGGCTCAAATTTCACAAGGTCAAGCCTTGCTAAAAAGCACTGATTGATATAAAGTTAATAAAGAAACTTTTTTAAAATTTGGAGGGAAAACAATGACACATATTAAATTTGATTATTCCAAAGCGCTCCGTTTTTTTGAAGAACGCGAACTTGATTATCTTGAACCAGCAGTAAAAGCAGCTCATGATTCATTACATAATGGTACGGGTGCTGGTAATGACGCACTTGGTTGGATTAACTTACCAACAGATTACGACAAAGAAGAATTTGCTCGTATCAAAAAAGCAACAGAAAAAATCCACAGTGATTCTGACGTATTAATCGTTATCGGTATCGGTGGTTCTTATCTTGGGGCACGTGCTGCAATCGAAACTTTAAATCATTCCTTCTATAATGTACTTGAAAAAGGTGCTCGTAAAACACCTCAAGTATTCTTTGCAGGAAATAGCATTAGTTCCTCTTACTTACATGACTTAATTGAAGTAGTTGGCGACCGTGACTTCTCTGTTAACGTTATTTCTAAATCCGGAACAACAACAGAGCCAGCAATCGCTTTCCGTGTTTTCAAAGAACTTTTAATCAAAAAATATGGCGAAGAAGGCGCGAAAAAACGCATTTACGCTACAACTGATAAAGCAAAAGGCGCTCTAAAAACATTAGCTGACAATGAAGGCTACGAAACATTTGTTGTTCCAGATGACGTTGGCGGACGTTTCTCTGTTTTAACTGCAGTAGGTTTACTTCCAATCGCAGTTAGTGGTGTTGATATCGATGCTCTTATGAATGGAGCAGCAGCAGCAAGCAAAGATTTCGACAAACCTGAACTAAAAAATAACATTGCATACCAATACGCAGCAGCTCGTAACGTTCTTTACCGTAAAGGCAAAGTAACAGAACTTCTAATCAGCTATGAACCAGGCTTACAATACTTTAACGAGTGGTGGAAACAATTATTCGGCGAAAGTGAAGGTAAAGACAAAAAAGGTATTTACCCATCCAGCGCAAACTTCTCCACTGACTTGCACTCTATCGGTCAATATATCCAAGACGGCCGTCGTAACCTTTTTGAAACAGTTATCAAAGTGGATAAACCACGCCACAACTTAACTATCAATAAAGAAGAGGTAGATCTAGATGGCTTAAATTATCTTGCTGGCGAAACAGTTGATTTCGTTAACACAAAAGCATTCGAAGGAACACTTCTAGCACATACAGACGGCGAAGTTCCAAACTTTGTTGTAGAAGTTCCAGAACTAGATGCATACACTTTCGGTTACCTAGTATACTTCTTTGAAAAAGCAGTAGCTATCAGCGGCTACCTAAATGGCGTAAATCCATTTGACCAACCAGGCGTAGAAGCATACAAAGCCAACATGTTCGCATTACTTGGCAAACCAGGCTTCGAAGACAAAAAAGCAGAATTAGAAAAACGCTTAAACGATTAATTTTCATTTCCAAACCTTGGGGCCAATCGCTCCAAGGTTTTTTGTTTGTTTGCGATTTTCTTCCATTGGAGTTACCATATAGTTAAACAAAAGGAGGGGAAGAAGTGCTATCTATCGAACGAAAACGCGCCATCGTCCAATATGTCAAAAGCCGAAAAATAGCAACAGTTAGCGAATTAGCTAAACATTTTGAAGTCCACGAAGCAACCATTCGCCGCGATTTAACCTCTTTAGAAAAAGACAAAAAGCTAAAAAGAACCCACGGCGGAGTTATGATAGAAGAAAAAGTAGTTTCCGAACCAAATTGGAAAAAACGAAGCGAAGTGCGCTATGAAGAAAAACAACGCATCGCCACGTTAGCAGCGACAATGGTCAAAGACGGCGATACAATCATTCTTGACGCCGGAACAACAACCGGACACATCGCAACCGCATTAAAAGACCGATCCAAACTAACCGTCATAACAAACGATATCAACGTAGCTTCCATTATGCGCTTTTCCCCGTCTAAAGTAATTGTGACAGGTGGCGTCATCTACCCAGAAACTTTCATCCTTAACGGTATGATTACAAGCGGAACCTTGCAGAGCATTCACGTACATAAAGCATTTGTAACCACGCCAGCGCTCGATATCGACAAAGGCCTAATGCATTACGACGAATACCTAATCCCAGCTAAGCAACAAATGCTCCACTCAGCCGATGAAGTCATCTTAGTAACAGACCACACCAAGTTCGGCCGCATTTCACTATACAAATACGCAGCCCTAGACGAAATCTCTTCTATTATCACTGGAAAAGAAATAGACCCAGTATTAAAAGAACAATTTGAAGAAAAAGGAATGCAAATTTATACAACATAATGTTTTAAAAACTCCATTTAATCACCAATTTATGCACCAAATTCATCTTTTTTCATCTTTATTTAAAAAACTTTGTAAAAAGTATTGACGAAAGGCAAAAATCTTGGTATATTTATAAACGTTGCTGATGCGGACAAAACGCTTTCGCAACAAAAGAAATTGACCTTTGAAAACTGAACAAAGAAGAAGACGAAAAGCAATGAGACGTAAAGTCTCACTGGTAATCGCAGGGCAGAAAACAGAAAGCTGTTTTCAACAAAACAAACTAGTAATTTAATTGCTAGCGAAGTCAATTTGACGCAAGGAATCTTATTCACGGTGTTGAATAAGTATTCAAATTCAATTTATATTTTAAAGAGAGTTTGATCCTGGCTCAGGACGAACGCTGGCGGCGTGCCTAATACATGCAAGTCGAACGAACGGAGGAAGAGCTTGCTCTTCCAAAGTTAGTGGCGGACGGGTGAGTAACACGTGGGCAACCTGCCTGTAAGTTGGGGATAACTCCGGGAAACCGGGGCTAATACCGAATGATAAAGTGTGGCGCATGCCACGCTTTTGAAAGATGGTTTCGGCTATCGCTTACAGATGGGCCCGCGGTGCATTAGCTAGTTGGTAGGGTAATGGCCTACCAAGGCAACGATGCATAGCCGACCTGAGAGGGTGATCGGCCACACTGGGACTGAGACACGGCCCAGACTCCTACGGGAGGCAGCAGTAGGGAATCTTCCGCAATGGACGAAAGTCTGACGGAGCAACGCCGCGTGTATGAAGAAGGTTTTCGGATCGTAAAGTACTGTTGTTAGAGAAGAACAAGGATAAGAGTAACTGCTTGTCCCTTGACGGTATCTAACCAGAAAGCCACGGCTAACTACGTGCCAGCAGCCGCGGTAATACGTAGGTGGCAAGCGTTGTCCGGATTTATTGGGCGTAAAGCGCGCGCAGGCGGTCTTTTAAGTCTGATGTGAAAGCCCCCGGCTTAACCGGGGAGGGTCATTGGAAACTGGAAGACTGGAGTGCAGAAGAGGAGAGTGGAATTCCACGTGTAGCGGTGAAATGCGTAGATATGTGGAGGAACACCAGTGGCGAAGGCGACTCTCTGGTCTGTAACTGACGCTGAGGCGCGAAAGCGTGGGGAGCAAACAGGATTAGATACCCTGGTAGTCCACGCCGTAAACGATGAGTGCTAAGTGTTAGGGGGTTTCCGCCCCTTAGTGCTGCAGCTAACGCATTAAGCACTCCGCCTGGGGAGTACGACCGCAAGGTTGAAACTCAAAGGAATTGACGGGGGCCCGCACAAGCGGTGGAGCATGTGGTTTAATTCGAAGCAACGCGAAGAACCTTACCAGGTCTTGACATCCTTTGACCACTCTGGAGACAGAGCTTTCCCTTCGGGGACAAAGTGACAGGTGGTGCATGGTTGTCGTCAGCTCGTGTCGTGAGATGTTGGGTTAAGTCCCGCAACGAGCGCAACCCTTGATTTTAGTTGCCAGCATTTAGTTGGGCACTCTAAAGTGACTGCCGGTGCAAGCCGGAGGAAGGTGGGGATGACGTCAAATCATCATGCCCCTTATGACCTGGGCTACACACGTGCTACAATGGATAGTACAAAGGGTCGCGAAGCCGCGAGGTGGAGCTAATCCCATAAAACTATTCTCAGTTCGGATTGTAGGCTGCAACTCGCCTACATGAAGCCGGAATCGCTAGTAATCGTGGATCAGCATGCCACGGTGAATACGTTCCCGGGCCTTGTACACACCGCCCGTCACACCACGAGAGTTTGTAACACCCGAAGTCGGTAGGGTAACCTTTATGGAGCCAGCCGCCGAAGGTGGGACAGATAATTGGGGTGAAGTCGTAACAAGGTAGCCGTATCGGAAGGTGCGGCTGGATCACCTCCTTTCTAAGGAAAAGGAAACCTGTGAGTTTTCGTTCTTCTCTATTTGTTCAGTTTTGAGAGGTTACTCTCTTTTATGTCAGATAAAGTATGCAAGGCACTATGCTTGAAGCATCGCGCCACTACATTTTTGACGGGCCTATAGCTCAGCTGGTTAGAGCGCACGCCTGATAAGCGTGAGGTCGATGGTTCGAGTCCATTTAGGCCCACTTTTTCTTTCTGACATAAGAAATACAAATAATCATACCCTTTTACGGGGCCTTAGCTCAGCTGGGAGAGCGCCTGCTTTGCACGCAGGAGGTCAGCGGTTCGATCCCGCTAGGCTCCACCAAAATTGTTCTTTGAAAACTAGATAAGAAAGTTAGTAAAGTTAGCATAGATAAGTAATTATCTATGACACAAGTAACCGAGAATCATCTGAAAGTGAATCTTTCATCTGATTGGAAGTATCATCGCTGATACGGAAAATCAGAAAAACAACCTTTACTTCGTAGAAGTAAATTGGTTAAGTTAGAAAGGGCGCACGGTGGATGCCTTGGCACTAGGAGCCGAAGAAGGACGGGACTAACACCGATATGCTTTGGGGAGCTGTACGTAAGCGTTGATCCAGAGATTTCCGAATGGGGGAACCCACTATCTTTAGTCGGATAGTATCCTTACGTGAATACATAGCGTGAGGAAGGCAGACCCAGGGAACTGAAACATCTAAGTACCTGGAGGAAGAGAAAGAAAAATCGATTTCCTGAGTAGCGGCGAGCGAAACGGAAAGAGCCCAAACCAAGAAGCTTGCTTCTTGGGGTTGTAGGACACTCTATACGGAGTTACAAAAGAAAGTTATAAATGAAGCGGTCTGGAAAGGCCCGCCAAAGACGGTAACAGCCCGGTAGTTGAAATGGCTTTCCCTCCAGAGTGGATCCTGAGTACGGCGGAACACGTGAAATTCCGTCGGAATCCGGGAGGACCATCTCCCAAGGCTAAATACTCCCTAGTGACCGATAGTGAACCAGTACCGTGAGGGAAAGGTGAAAAGCACCCCGGAAGGGGAGTGAAACAGTTCCTGAAACCGTGTGCCTACAAGTAGTTAGAGCCCGTTAATGGGTGATAGCGTGCCTTTTGTAGAATGAACCGGCGAGTTACGATTTGTTGCAAGGTTAAGCGGAAAAAGCGGAGCCGTAGCGAAAGCGAGTCTGAATAGGGCGCATAAGTAACAGGTCGTAGACCCGAAACCAGGTGATCTACCCATGTCCAGGATGAAGGTAAGGTAATACTTACTGGAGGTCCGAACCCACGCACGTTGAAAAGTGCGGGGATGAGGTGTGGGTAGCGGAGAAATTCCAATCGAACTTGGAGATAGCTGGTTCTCTCCGAAATAGCTTTAGGGCTAGCCTCGAGGTAAAGAGTCATGGAGGTAGAGCACTGTTTGGACTAGGGGCCCTTCTCGGGTTACCGAATTCAGATAAACTCCGAATGCCATGTACTTATACTCGGGAGTCAGACTGCGAGTGATAAGATCCGTAGTCGAAAGGGAAACAGCCCAGACCACCAGTTAAGGTCCCCAAATATATGTTAAGTGGAAAAGGATGTGGGGTTGCTTAGACAACCAGGATGTTGGCTTA
>NZ_CP046449.1:0-2405000 GCF_028867355.1 Listeria sp. LM90SB2 | reverse complement strand
ATTCAGTGGAGGAGTTGAACCAGGTTTTAACGGAGTCAAGTGAGCCAACGATTGTGCTTTGCCATCCGAACTGTGAAATGGAATTGAAGGAAGCGGTAGATGGGATGATTATTCCGATTTCTTTGGCTTTTTTTGACAGAGATCTTGTAGATGTAGAAAGGGCGATTCAGTCGCTTAGAATAAAAGAACATGATAAAAGGCTAGCCTATTTGAGAGGCTAGCCTTTTTATTAATGTGTGAAGCCGTGGACGCCGGATTGTTGGGTATCATGGAAGAGGATGTGAGCGTTGTTTAGTTCTTGAATAGAGGCTTGGAAATCTTGGATGAATTCTTCTGCCATGTTGAAACCGAGGTCAGCGCGGCAGACGTAACGTTGGATGATGATGTTTTCTAAGTTTTTTGGTAGTGGGTATGCGGGAACTTGCCAGCCGCGCATTTGGAGGCGGTCCGCTAAATCATATAATGTCCATTTTACGTTAGCGTCGTCTTTTAATTTATAGCAGACGATTGGTAAATGGGAGCCGTCGTTATAAATGTCAAAGTAGCCGGTTTGTTCGACTGCATGGGCAAGGTATTGTGCTACATCGCTTGTTTTTTGATGAATGGTGCGGTAGCCTTCGAAGCCGTAGCGTAAGAAATTGTAGTATTGACCGATGATGTGGCTCGCACTGCGGGAGAAATTGATTTGCATGGTTGGCATTTCTCCGCCAAGGTAGCTGACTTTAAAAATAAGTTCTTCTGGTAGGTAGCTTTCATCTTTCCAAAGGACCCAACCGATACCAGGATAAACGAGGCCGTATTTGTGACCAGAAGTATTAATGGAGATAACGTTTTTCAAGCGGAAGTCCCAGATAATATCGGGTTCGACAAATGGAGTGAAGAAGCCACCACTAGCTGCGTCAACGTGAATGTAGACTTTATAATCTGTTTTGCTATTGTATTCTTCTAATTTTTCGTTAAGTGCGTAGATGTCATCGTAGCGGCCTGTGTAAGTGATGCCGAGGATGCCGACAACGCCGATTGTATATTCGTCGACGTAATCAAGGACTTGGTCGGTATTCAGTTGCATGTGATCTTTATCCATTGGAACAACGCGCATATCGATATCCCAGTAGACACAGAATTTTTCCCAGCACACTTGGTAGCCAGAGGAGATAACGAGGTTTGGTTTTTGCGCATAAATATCTAAGCCAAGTTTTTCCGCACGTTTTCTCCAAGCAAATTTCATTGCCATTCCGCCCAGCATACACGCTTCACTAGAGCCGATTGTGGAAGTTCCCATGAATTTTTGGTCCTTAGGTGCATGCCATAAGTCAGCGATAATATTGACGCAACGATTTTCAAGTTCAGCTGTTCTTGGGTATTCAGATTTATCGATTGCATTTTTTTCTAGTGTTTCGGACATTAATTTGGTTGCTTCGTCTTCCATATATGTTTGGCAAAAAGTAGCTAAGTTTTGACGGGCAGAACCTTCATCTAAAAGTTCGTCTTTTACTAAACGATAGGCAATCCGAGGTTCGAGTGGTTCTTTTCCGAGGGTGTATTTAGGAATATCACGATCCTCTGCACTTGATCCGAAAACTGGTTCTAAATAACTTTCTTTATTTTCTTTACTATATAACATGATTTTTTCCTCCTATAATTTGTCTTGATTCATAATATGTTTTTCGTCGGGGTTAATAATGTGTTCGCCACGAGCTCTTGGGTGGGTGAATTTATTGATGTCGCTTGATTCTAAATGTGTAATATCTTTCGGTGAGATGTCTTTTTTATCGTGCACAGCGTAGATGATAAATGGAATTAGTACGGTGACGATAAAGCTGATTGATAAGATAACCATGTATGTCGTGTCGCTTTTTGCGGCGATGGATGCTGGTGGAACAAAAGAGATACATAAAGCGAAAACGGATGTTACTAAGCCGATTAGCGCTACAATCACTTTAACAATTTTGCCACCAGGGATTTGATAGGTGCGTTTTAAGCTTGATTTTTTGAAAATAAGTACTAAGTAGCCGATGAAAAAGAGTAAATAGCCGACTAAATAAATGACTACGGTTAAGGAAATGGCAGTTAGGAATGATAAATTATTTCCGCCGCCGCCGAATGTGAGAATAGCTGCCCAAATGGTAACGACGACGCCTTGAACCATAATAAGTGGAACAGGGACACCGTGTTTATTTACTTTTTTCATTTTTTCTGGAAGTAAGCCTTGTTCTGCTGCAGTATACATTCCGCGTGAGGGGCCGACTACCCAGGCACTGACTTCACCCATGACGCCAAGTGCAATCATGATGGCAATCAGTTTTACTGCCCATCCTAAGCCGGAACCAAAGTGCAGAATTAATGCTTGGAATGTTTGGACGACACCGGAGCTAAGGGATAAATCTTTTAAAGGTAACACAGCGGAAATGGTTAGGCCGCCGATTGTATTCAGTGCGATGGCTAAAATAACGAGCATAATCATCGCTAGTGGATAATCGCGTTTTGGATTGGTCATTTCATTTACGTGGCTCGCGGAAGCTTCAACACCCATGTAAGCGAGTATAAATGACACGAAGATGACTAATGTTGAAGCTTTTGAGAAATCCGGGATAAACGCCTCTTTGGAAAAAGTGACATGAAGGGGATTTCCGCCAGCAACATAAGCAATACCTAGGATAAATAAAATGATTGCTGGGATGAGAATACCGATAATAAAACCAAATTTCGCGATTTTAGCAGTGTTTTTCGTACCACCTAGTTGAGAAAAAGTAAGTCCCCAGAAAATGATTAAAACACCGATAAATTTAATAAAAGGGTTCGATTCGAGCGCGGGAAAATCAAATACATACGATAGCGCGCCGAGAATAAAGTAAATCATTGTCACGAATCCGACCGTTATTTGAAACCACTGAAAGAAGATTGCGGCAAAACCAAAACGTTCCCCGAGTGTATTTCCCACCCAAGAAAAAATACCGCCTTCTTGCCAGCCATCAACTGTCGCCATTTCTGCTGCACATAAAGCGACAGGTAAGAACCATAAAAATCCGCCAAGTAGCAAGAAAAATACGAGATGAAAGCCGGAAGTGGCAAATGTTGGATATTCATAAACTGTCATAACCATCGAAGCCGTAATGGCGAAAAATCCGAATAAGGTTAAAGACTTTGCTTGTTTAGACATTGTGTAGTACCTCCCAATTTTTTGTTTGCGAAAATACAACTAAACGAAGCTATAAGTAATTAGAATGATGCTTAATTAATGGTAAATGTGATTTTTTTGGAACATCATCAGTTAACACGAGAAAAGCACCTCCTAAGTTATTGTTTGTTGGAACATGTATAAGATTAGCACGTTTGTTTTCGAAAATTATTCCAGTTTTTTTCTTGGCTAAGGAAAATTTTTGAGACAGTACTTGAGGTTGTTTTATTCACGGCAAACGTATTCATTAAATTTTTTTCCATTTTTAGTAAAAAACTCTTGCACTTTAAAAAAAATGGGTGTATTGTATATAGATGTTAAATGTCCATTAAGGATATTGAAAGGTAATAATGGGAAGAGGGAGGATTTTTATTATGAAGTTGAGCAAAAGTATGGATCAGGTATTTTGTATTATGACGATGTTGTACACCCAGAAGGTAGATGTTCCCATTTCTTCCGTAACTATTCATCACCGTTTGCGTGATTCGTCGCCGTCTTATATTAGTAAAATTTTGAGGAAGCTAGTCGTTAGCGGGCTGATTAATTCAGTTTCGGGTAATAACGGTGGTTTCACGCTTGCTAAAGACCCTGAAGAAATTAATTTGCTGGATATTGTAGAAGCAGTGGAAGGGAAAATCGATACATACCCAGATTCCGACTTAATCCACACTGTTTTCTCTGACTATCATGAATTTGCAGAGTCCGGTATTCACACCATTACAAGTGCTTTTAGAAACGCTGATAAAGAATACGCTAATTATTTATACTCACAAAAATTATCTGTTTTAGTAGAGCAAGTTATTGGGAAAGAACGAACCACTATCATAGATTGGAACGAAGCGTAATAAATCTTTAAAAGAAAGAAGTGCGGTAATAAAATGGATATGGTAAAAAATGAGTGGAAGAAATTATTTAAAAACAAAATACTACTTTTATCATTTGTAGTTATTCTGTTTATTCCACTTTTATATGCAAGCTTTTTCTTAAAATCCGTCTGGGATCCGTACGGCAAAACAGGGGATTTACCAGTAGCGGTAGTTAACAATGATAAACCGGTTGATTATAACGGCCAAACAATGGATGTTGGTGATCAGTTAGTCACAAAACTGAAAAGCAACAAAGAACTTGATTGGAATTTTCTTTCCAAAGAAGATGCGGAACAAGGCTTAAAAGATGGCAAATATTATATGATTGTCACGATTCCAAAAGATTTCTCTAAAAATGCAGCATCCGTTTTAGATAAAGATCCGAAAAAAATGGAATTATCCTATAAAACAAACGGCTCGCTGAACTATTTAGGTCAAGTCGTGAGTGAACAAGGAGCCAAACAACTGAAAAGCGAGGTTTCCGCTGAAGTAACAAAATCATACGCGGAAGCAATTTTTGATAAAATTAAAGAGTCTGGTGAAGGGTTCGCCCAAGCTGCAGATGGCTCTGGAAAAATTAAAGATGGCCTTGTGAAATCACAAGAAGGTAATAAAACGATTTCTACTAATTTAAAAACGCTCGCAGATAGCTCTTTAACGTTCAAAGATGGCGCTAATACGTTAGAAGTTGGCTTGAAAACTTACACAGATGGTGTAAACACTGCGGCCGCTGGTGGGGATAAATTAAATGATGGTGTTTCGACACTTGCAGCTGGAGTAGGACCACTAAAAGACGGTGTAGCAGCGCTTGACGGCGGGGCAACGAAATTAGCTAGCGGAGTTTCTACCTATACATCTGGTGTAGATACACTAGCAGGCGGAATTAACCAAGCTTACACTGGTTCTACTGCACTTTCAGATGGATTAAATAAGATGAATGGCAGTGTACCAACTCTAGCATCGGGCATAACACAACTAAATAACGGCCAAAAAAGCTTAGCAACTGGCTTAGATTCACTAGTCGATGGAAGTAACAAACTTTCAGCAGGACTTAAAGAATTAGACGGTAATTTAACTGATAAACAAGGCAAAATTGCCCAATTGAAACAAGGCATGAACGATTTACAACAAGGAATTGATCAATTAAATAAAAGTGTCAACGGGGAAGATGCAGCACTTGCAAAACAACTCGCTGCACTACAAAAAAGTTTAAGCGACCTACAAAATGGCTTAACATTTATTAAATCTAATGCGAACTTCGATGCTGAAGCAATTAAATCAAAAATTAATGCGACAGCTGGCGTGAGTGCAGAAGATAAACAAAAAATTATTGATGCTATTCAAGCCGATTTAGATAAAGAAACACAAAAATCCGCTACACAAGTAGCAACAGTAGAACAACTACAAAGCGGCTTATCAGGTCTTGATTTAGCGGCAATTCAAACACAAGTAACAGAATTGCAAACTGGCGTAGCGAAAATTTCCGCTGGTTATCAAGCAGTTCACGGTGGAACAAACGAAGCCTTTAACAGTATTCACCAAGCAATTAATGGCTCAGGTAGTCAAACTCTACTTGGCGGCGCGAACCAACTAACTGCTGGACTCAAATCAGCACAAGCTGGAAATGCCAAATTAGTTGCTGGAACAAATCAACTTAACAGCCAAGTGCCAACCCTAACTTCTGGCGTAGGACAACTCGCTGCGGGTAGTGCAAATATGGAAAACGGATTAAGTCAGTTAAATGATGGTGGTAATCAACTTGCAAGTAATTCCGGCGCATTACGTTCAGGCGCAACAGAGTTACAAGGCGGAACAAACCAATTAGCTGCAAAAGTACCAACACTTGCAGGTGGAGTTAATCAACTACAAGCAGGTTCAAGCCAATTAGCAGGCGGTCTAAACCAACTATCAGCTAACTCACCAAAACTAGTTTCAGGCGTAGGACAACTAGCAGACGGCTCTTCCAAAATTGCCGATGGTTCTTCCAAATTAGCGAATGGTTCCTTCCAATTAGGAGATGGACTTACTAAATTAACAGACGGCAGCACAGAATTAACAGACAAACTAGCAGACGGAGCACAACAAGTCAAAGATACAAAAGCAACAGACAAAACATTTAACATGATTGCTGCTCCAACAAAACTCGCACATAATGAATATACGCACGTAAGTAACTACGGACATGCATTAGCACCATATGTGTTATCACTAGCTCTATATGTTGGTGCACTTGTATTTAACTTCATCATGCCAATCAGACGTGTTTCGATGGAAGGACAACCAGCTTATAAATGGTGGTTAAGTAAACTATCACTTGGTTTTGTCGCAGCTGTTGCGATGGCACTTCTTGAAGGTGGTATCATGATAGCACTAGGACTAAGACCAGATAGCATTGTTGAATTCTTCGGAACAGCGATTATTACAGCTCTTGCTTACATGTTCCTTATCATGCTTCTTGCTATGACATTTGATAATCCAGGTCGTTTTATCGCGATGGTATTACTCATTGTTCAATTAGCGGGATCAGGCGGAACATTCCCAATGCCACTTACTGGATGGTTCTTCAATTTAATCCATCCGTTCTTACCAATGACTTACTCGATTTATGCGTTCAGAGAGTCACTGGCAGCAGGTATGGGACCAAATGTATACAGTATGTCGATGCTCGTTCTTACAATTATCATGATCGCATGTGTTGGCTTACTATATCTATCTATGAGCCACTTGAAAAAACGTCATGATGCACATGAGTCAGCTCTTGATGATAATCAAAAATTAATGGCTTTAGAAAACTAAACAAATTAAAAGCAAGGTTTCCTGAAAATGGGAATCTTGCTTTTTTGTTACGCGATGGGGCGCCTTCTTATTAAAGAAATGCTATAATTAAACTATTAACATACGAAAAGAGGTATTGCATGACGAAAAAAATAGTATTTGTAGATGTAGATGGTACGCTTGTAACGGATGATGGGCTTGTTCCAGCATCTGCCAAAACCGCGATAATAAAAGCTAGAAACAATGGTCACCAAGTCTATCTATGCACTGGTCGTTCTAAACCAGAGCTGTATGACTCGATTTTATCCATCGGGTTTGATGGAATTATTGGTGCAGGTGGCGGCTATATCGAAGTAGACGATGAAATTATTTACCATAAAAAAGTAGCGAATGAAGATGTTGTTCATATGGTAGATTTCTTTCATGAAAAGAACTTAGATTTCTATTTGGAGTCTAACGGGGGGCTATTTGCAAGCGAAAATCTAGAAGCTCATTTAGATAGCTTAGTTTATGGCGATGTCGAGAATGATCCGATTGCGCGCGAGAAAAAAGCCAATAATCCGCATCCTTTCATGACAAGCCTAACTTACGGTGAAACAAATCTTTACCGCACAGATGTCAATAAAGCTTGTTTCCTAGAAAATAAAAATGTACCTTTTGAAGAAATAAAAAATGAATTTAGTGGCAAATTTGAAGTTTTACATTGCACAGTTCCTATTTTTGGGGACGATAGTGGAGAGCTGATGGTGCCAGATATTCATAAAGCAACAGCGATTGAATTTCTACTAGCGCATATCGGTGCAGAGAAGAACACGACGATTGGCATTGGTGATGGAATGAATGATGCAGAAATGCTTACTTATTGTGAAACTGGTATTGCAATGGGGAATGCCAAAGAAGAGCTAAAATTACTTGCAGATGAAGTAACAAAATCCGTTGAAGAAGATGGGTTATACGCAAGTTTTCTAAAGCATGGTTTGCTTTAGAAAAAATAGTTCGGGTAATGAAAGCTTATAGAGGAGGATTTTTATGAAATTAATCAGGACAAAAACATACGAAGAAATGTCACAAGAAGCGCTCGAAGTTGTCAAACAAGTCATTAACGAAAATGATAATCCGGTAATTAATACAACTACCGGAGCAAGTTTTGATGGAATGTTCGAGGGACTTGTAAAAGGAATTAATGCAGGCGAAATTCCAATCGAAAAAGTATTTTTAATGAATTTGGATGAGTATGTGGCTAAACGCGATGCTTCCTTCACTGTTTACACATATATGCACCAAAAATTCTATGATTTAATTAACAAAATGCCAAAAAGAGTCGAATTATTGGACGGAAGCCTAGCTGACTTTACTGACGAAATTGCCCGCTATAAGAAAATTTTGGCTGAAAATGAGCGCGATTTGCAAATTCTAGGCTTAGGGGTAAATGGACATCTTGGGGCTAATGAACCCGGAACACCATTTGATGCGCGATTGTTTTTGGCAGATAGCGATGAATCTACTATCAAAAGCACCATCATGTACAACAACTTAAAAGAAGACGAAGCGCCATCCCAAATGCTTACACTTGGATTAGCTGATATGATGGATGCAAAACAAATCTTAGTCACTGCTTCTGGTGAACGAAAAGCAGAAGCCGTTAAAGGTTTACTTGAGGGACCAATTGATGAAAGTTGTCCAGCGTCGATTTTACGTAACCATCCGAATGTCGTATTTATTATTGATGAAGCGGCAGGGTCATTACTTACTAATCACTAAAAAGGGGGCAAAACCATGAGAAAGTTATACACGTATTTCGTTTTAATTCTCGGTGTGGCGATGATTGGTCTTGGAATTTATTTAATGTTTAATCCAAGTACTTCACTGCAAGCACTAACTATTTTTATTGGGATTATTTTAGTTTTAAATGGGATTAATGAAGTGATTTCTTATTTTGGAGAACAAAAATATTGGAGTATTTCCAAATGGATAATGTTTGATGGGATTTTATCAATCCTTATTGGTGGATTTGCTATTTTCGAGTCAAATATGGCGGAACGTGTTTTCATTATTATATTCGCGATTTGGATACTAGCTTCAGCGATATTACGTATTTTAACGGCGTTTGCTGTAAAAGGTTTCCCAGGATGGACAGTACTACTTATCATGGGAATTATAGGATTGATTATTGCTGTTATTTCCTTGTTCACAAACATGCTAGTAGCGATTGCAGTTGGGATTATACTTGGAATATTTTTCATTTTTCAAGGTATTACATGTCTTTCTCTTTGGTGGGTTATTCGAAAAGGTGAATCTCGGAAATAAAGATAATTTTTTATATTGTTTTCCGTTAAAATGCTAAGAAAATTACATTAATAAAACTGAAAAAGTGATTTTGTCACAAAATGGACATAAGAAGCGAGAAGATGGTTCTTTGAGAACTCTTTGCTCGCTTTTTTTTTATTATGATAAAGAGAGATGAATTGATGTGAGGATTTTGAGGAGGCGGGATAAATGGAGGAAAGGTTTACAACGGAATTAATGTTTACGTTAACTAATAATCCAAGGTTTCAAGAAGTAGCGGAATTGGTGTATTGGAACGAGGAGGAAATTGTTCATTGCCCAGAAAACAATGAATATGTGTATGCAATTGACGAGGGAAATGTAACACAATGTGCTGCAAGAAATAGTTCTTGGGGAAAAGGAAGCATTCTTGGTTTTACTCGAGAAGAGACAAAAATCCACCCCCTCTCTAACACGGTAGCCTGGAAAATTCCTTTAACATATGTAAAGGATATCTTGAAAAGTATGGGTAAGATTAAGGTTGCTGATTTAACCATGATAGAAAAGAATTTTTTAGATCGAAATGAAATTGATTGCATTCAGTGGTTCATTCAAGAAATGCCTTTGAGATTACATACAACTTCCTGGAAAGTAGCGTTAGATTTTTTTAGACAAGAGATTATGCAAGTTGTTCCTAAAGAAATATGTGCTTTTCAAGTAAAAGAATTGAAGCAGCAACATATTCTATATGAATTAGGCTATTACCTTGAAATAGATGTATTACAATTTCATAATTATTTGAGAGACTTAGCCTATAAAAAAGTTTTACAAAAAATTAATTGAAATATTTCTTAATTTAGCACAGACAAAAATTCGAATTCATAGTACACTTATAAGTAACCATGATAGGGATTTATCGCCAGTCCCTTATTAGCCACCAGCAAAATTTGCTAGGTGGTTTTTTGATGAAGTTTTTCTTTTCGAATGTGGATGGTTGTGATACCCTAAAAAAGGTGAGTTTTAATGAAGGGAAAGTGTAGGAAATGACAAAATGGTTACCAAAGGATTTATGGATTGTAATTATTGGGATGGTGTTACTATATACAGGGCTATCGTTTATTTGGCCTTTCAATATGATTTACATGACGCAAGAGTTAGGGATGTCGACAACGGACGCTTCATTAGTGTTGTTGATAAATTCTGGAGTGGGGATTGTTTCTAGTATTATCGGCGGACTTATTTTTGACCGGTTTTCTGGTTTTATTTCACTTACGATTGGAACGATTATATTAGTGCTTTCAACTGCTTCGTTGTGCTTTTTTCACGGATTTCCATTCTTTATTTGGAATTTGTGGGCGGTTGGTATCGCGATGGGGATGGTCTTCTCTGGATTATACGCAGCAGCAGGGTTAACACATCCGACTGGAGGAAGAACTGGATTTAATGCGATTTATGTGGCGCAAAATATTGGCGTGGCTATTGGTCCGTTGCTTGCAGGGCTTCTAGCGAAACAAGGAATGAGTCATGTATACATTGGTTCTTTTGTATTTGCGATTGCTTTCGCTGGATATTTCTTCTTCTTTTTCCACAAGATTGATTGGAAATCGGAGCGAGTAAGCGCAGAAACAAAACATCGCAAAAAAGGCGCTAAACGCGAATTTCCGACTAAACTAGCTTTGTGTTCTTTTATTCTATTATTATTGACATACTTGCTTTGCCAATTGCCGCATGTGCAGTGGCAGTCGAATTTATCTACGTACATGACAGAAATCAAAGGTGTGACATCGAGCGAATACGGAAATTTATGGAGTTTAAATGGCGCGCTGATTGTACTTGGTCAGCTCATTTTAATCCCCGTTGTAAACAGATTTAAAAAATATTTACTCGCACAAATTTATATCGGTATCTTCTTATTTATCTTATCTTTTGTAGTCGCAATGAATGCAAGTGTTTATAGTGGCTTTGTACTCGGAATGATTTTCTTAACGCTCGGGGAAATGTTTGCTTGGCCAGCGATTCCAACGATTGCTTATCAACTTGCACCAAAAGGAGCGGCTGGCTTGTATCAAGGTCTTGTGAACGGGATGGCAACAGCAGCGCGCATGCTAGCACCATTTTTAGGAGCAATTGTCGTTCAAAATCTCGGAGGCATTAAAGCTCTATTTATTGGCGCATTTATTTTACTCGGATGCGCATTAATTAGTATTACACTACAACAAATTTTACAGAAAAAGGACCAACAAGATAAAGCAGCTTTGAAAATTTCCGTCAATCAGGGGGAATAAAAAATGAAATTATGGAAAAATGCTACCTTTTACCAAATGACAGCTGAAGGGGATCAAGTTTCTGCGGTATTAACAGAAAACGGTCATATTTATGCGGTTGGAGAAGCACGAGAACTAGAAAAACAATATGCGGCTAATATTACCGAAACGATTGATTTAGAAGAGAAAGTGGTATTTCCTGGGTTCGTTGATGCGCATATTCACTTACTTTGGTATGGACAAGCTTTAGAACGTCTTAATTTAAACCAAACCACTACTAAAAAAGAGGCACTAGCCCTGATTGCTGAAAGAACAAAGCAACTTGCTAGTGATGAATGGTTGTTTGTGGAAGGTTATGATGAAAATAAATGGTCAGATGAGCAAACGTTGATTTCTTTGGCCGATTTAGATGAAGTAAGCCAGACAAATCCGATTTTAGTTCGGCGCATTGATTATCATAGTGTTTCTATTAATTCTGCATTACAAGCGCATATTGCCGATTTTTCGGAAAATGGTTTTGATGGTGGCGGCGAAATTGTTCGTGATAAAGAGGGAAATTTTACGGGAATTTTAAGAGATAATGCAACGACTATGGCGATAGATTCTTTCCCTGCAGCAACGCCTTCTGAACTAAGCGCATGGCTTAAAATCGCGATAACTGATCTGTGGTCGAAAGGCATAACGGGTGCACACTCGGAAGATTTACATTATTTCACGGGATTCACTTCGACTTTAGCTGCTTTTCGAAATACTATTGGTGCTAATAAAATGCCGTTTCGTGCGCATTTGCTGGTTCACCACGCAGAACTAGCTGCTTTTTCGGCTTCTAATGAAAGTTTCGTAAGTGGGGATGCCTTTTTAGAATTAGGGGCGATGAAAATTTTCTATGATGGAACAGTTGGCTCGCGAACGGCGTTGATGAGTGCGGGATATGCGGACAACCTTGATGAAAAAGGATTGCAAATTCATTCTGATCAAGCGTTTGAAGATTTGGTTAATGCGGCGCGAAAAGCAGGATTACCTGTTGCTATTCATATTTTAGGGGATCAAGCCTTTGCTAATGTTATTCGAACGTTACGTGCCAATCCGCCTAGAGAAGGGCAATACGACAGACTAATCCACACACCTTGGCTTACAGAGGCGCTAATAGAAGAAGCGGCCGGGTTACCTGTGCTATTTGATATACAGCCGCAATTCATGGCGAGTGATCTTCCGTGGGCGCTAGAAGTACTTGGAGAAAATCATCCACCGCTAGCTTTTGCTTGGAAAACGCTTCTACAGGCTGGTTTCCCACTAGCTGGAGGAAGCGATGCGCCGATTGAAGTGCCGAATCCGTTTTGGGGTATCCATGCGGCTGTTACTAGAACGGCGAATGCAGATTTGGATGGAGTAGAATATTGGCCAGAGCAGGCACTCACTGTATTTGAAGCGATTCAACTATATACAAAAGGCGCGGCATTTGCGGGCTACAAAACAACTACACGCGGACAAATTGCACCAGGTTTTGTTGCTGATTTTACGATTTTGGCAGAAGATCCATTTCAAATGAAACAAGCAGACCTTCGTCAAGTGAGCGCTATGATGACAGTTGTAGACGAACAAATTGTCTATCAGAAGAAGTAAAAATAGCTAGGAAACTCCATACAGAGACGGATGTTTCTGAAAAGTTTTTTTGCTAATATGGGAACGGAAGAAATGCCACGCTTCTGACTCAGTGGCACGGATACGGGAACGAGGGATGTATTAATGGAAATATTTGAACTGATTTTATTAATGTTGAGCGCGGTGTTTTTGTCTAATGTATTAAGCCGATTTTTGCCGGGGATTGCAGTGCCTTTAATTCAAGTAATACTAGGGATTATTTTGGCGATTCCGCTTGGGGATCATACGATGGATTTAAATCCGGAATTATTTTTATTATTATTTATGGCGCCGATTCTTTTTAATGATGGGGCGAGTACGGATAAGAAATCTTTATGGAAAAATCGGAAGGCTATTTTGTCATTATCGATTGGGCTAGTGTTTGTAACAGTTGGGGTACTGGGTGCGTTTATTCACTACTTAATTCCTGCGATACCTTTTGCCGCGGCGTTTGCGTTAGCTGCGGCACTTGCGCCTACGGATGCTGTTGCGGTGGGGGCGCTGGCTGAAAAAGTAAGAGTACCCCATAAAATTATGCATATTTTGGAAGGTGAATCGCTTATTAACGATGCTTCCGGACTTGTTTCGTTCCAGTTTGCTGTGTTGGCGCTTGTAACCGGAACATTCTCATTTATGTCAGCTGGAACAAGCTTTTTGCTTCTTTCATTAGGTGGGATTGCGCTTGGAGCTGCCCTTAGTTTACTGAAAATCATGTTAATGCGTGGTTTACGTCAGCTAGGAATCGAAAATATGACTTCTTTTATGCTGATGGAAATTTTGTTACCATTTTTAATTTTTATGGTAGCCGAAAAAGTTGGAGTAAATGGGATTTTAGCAGTAGTTAGTGGCGGAATGGTGCATTCATTTAGTTACAAGGGACTAAATCCTGAAATTGCGCAATTGAACTTGCTTTCAAAAAACACATGGTCTGTTATTATTTTTAGTTTGAATGGTTTGGTATTTATCTTACTAGGGACACAATTACCGCAAATTTTGATGACGATTTGGCAAGACGCCAATATTCAAAAAGGTATGCTATTCGTGTATATACTAGGAATCACTTTCTTACTGCTCGGGCTAAGGTTTTTATGGATCTTGTTTTTCCGTAATTACGAGGAAAATCCGAAAGTGGACTTGGTTAGCAGATTGAAAAATACTTTTCTTTATACTGTGGCTGGTGTTCGCGGGACAATTACATTAGTCAGTGCGCTTTCGTTACCTTTTGTTCTTGGTAATGGGAATGCGTTTCCTGAGCGTGATTTACTTATTTTTATTGCTGCTGGAGTTATTATTACGACGCTACTTTTGGCCAATTTCACCTTGCCACTTTTTGCAGATAAGAAAGACAAAATTGCGGCGGATCATACGACAGATATTGTACTACTTCGCGATATTGTGCAGCAATTACAGGCGTATAAAACAGATGAAAATGCAGTGGAAATGAATAAAGTGTTGAATATGTATAATAATCGGATTTTCTCTTTGATGGAGCATAAGGAAGTAAATGCTACTGAAAAAGAATTGCGGCGTTTAACACAAGAATGGCAACTTGAAAATACGAGGAGATTAGTATTTGAACGAAAAATTGATACTGGTGTGGGACTGTCGCATATGATGCGGCTTGGAAAACGACTCTACGTCCAAACACGAGCAGAGAAGTACCGAGCGAGAATGCGGTATCGTCAGTTATTAAGTCATCGTTTTCGAGACTTCCGATTTGTGCCTCTTACTTTTGAAGAACGTAGAAAAGAAATTGCTAAACTGCAAAATGAAAACAATTTATTCGTCATTCAAAAGCTACAAGAACTGGATTCAAATGAGTATAACCCAGAAATCATTTCGCTTTATTTAATGAATTTTGAGCGAGCATTGGGTCGTGGGAAAAATAAAAAAGAAAGCAATGATGAAGCGCTACAAACAACAATTGACTTAGCTTCACAAATTGAGCGCGAAACAATTCAACACTACTTTGAAAAAGGTACGATTACGCGGAAAGAAATGAAAGTGTATCGTGATAATTTACTTGCGATAGAGGCGAATATGCAATTAGAATTTTAATAAAAAAGACAGTTAAGCTAATTTTTTAGCCTAGCTGTCTTTTTTTATCATCAAAATAATAAATAATCCGGTCGATAAGTTCTTTCGTCGTGCTGTCAAAATCTTTTTCTTTTTGGTTAGTTAAAAGTCCAATTGGCGGTGAGATGGGTAAATTTTCAATCGGAATGCGGACCGTGCCATCAAGTAGTTCTGAGTGCGCGGTGCTAGTAAAGATAGATACACCAACATTTTCACGAACAAAATACTTATGTGACATACTACTTGTGAGCTCCATTTTTTTGTAATCACTACCAATAGCACGTTTTAAATGCTGTTCGATTTGGATGCGGATGGGGCAATTTGCCGGTGTGAAGATAAAGCATTCATCGCGTAAATCACGTAACTCCACAGAAGTACGTGAAGCTAACGGATGGCTTTCTGAGACGATTAAATCTAACGAATCATGGAAAAATGGAAAATAGAAGTTCTCCAAAATTAGCTCTGGTTCTCCGCAAATCGCAAAATCAATTTCCCCATCAATGAGTTTTTGGCTACAAGTATTCGCATCATCCACCGATACATTCACCATTAACTTTGGAAAATCCGCTAGAAACGTTTTTAAAATTTTCGGAAAAACGAGACTAGCGCTAGGCTCGGAAATTTTAACTTTGATAAGGCCGGCGTTGCCATTTTTTAAGTCGAATATCGTGTGATCGAGTACTTCATATTGAGCGATGAGCTGGCCCGCCCTTTCGTAAAATAATCTACCTGCGTGCGTTAGTTTTAAAGTTTTGCCACGTTCGAATAACTGAACATCTAAGTCTTGTTCCAACTGTTTTATTCGCATCGAAATAGTCGGTTGCGAATAATTTAATACTTCTGCTGCGCGTTGAAAACTTCCCGTATTAACCACCGTATAAAAAGTTTTAATGGTTCGAAATTCCAATATAATTCCCCCTTCATATTGGAGTTTTTTGATATTTCTAACAGTATACACTGTAAAAATAGGAGAAGCAATTTATTAATCTGATAAAATTCATAGGAATAATGCGGATTCAGGCAGAAGTATTAGTATTACTGTGGTTAGCCATTAGTTTTTTTGATTAGCCAAACCCAATCTTTTACTTTATAGTATAGCTAATATCTAAAAACCAAGTAAGTTGATAGGGATTGAAAAGGGGCGATTTGATGGGGAAAGTGACAATTATTGCTGGGGGAATCAAAACAGAATCCAGGCTTACAGGATTAACTCAACTAGCAGCAAATGAATTAGTAACGAATGGTTTAGAAGTGAACATCATCGAAGTGCATAAAATAAACGCAGAAGCATTAGTCACCGCTGATTTCGCGCATTCAGATATTCAATTGGCAAATAGTGAAATTGAATCAAGTTCGGGCGTTATTATTGCTACCCCGATTTTCAAAGCAGCCTATTCAGGAGTGTTGAAAGCCTATTTGGATCTTTTGCCACTCAAAGCTTTGAAAGGGAAAGTCGTTTTGCCACTTGGACTTGGTGGATCAAACGGACATTTGCTCGCACTGCAATACGCACTTGATCCTGTGTTGAAGGAACTTGGAGCAGAAACGATATTAAAAGGGCAGTTTACGGTAGACAAACAAATTGAACGGCTCGGGGATGGGCTGTATGAAATTGAATCTTCAGCGAAAGAACGGCTAGATATTGCTTTAAACCAATTCATTTCATTATTAAATCAACAATCAGTGGAAGTTTAAGGAGGAGAGCGGGAAATGACAGAAGATATTTTTAGAGTAGCGACTGTGGATGATGCGCCGGAATTTTTGGAATTGTTGTCGAGTGCTTTTCAATCGGTGAAAGAATTAGGAATTGATTGGCCGTCAACGAATGCGGATTTAGCGATGGTGACAGAAAATATTGTTAATTCTTCTGCTTTTGTTTTAGAACGAAACGGCAAATTAATTTCTACGATTACCGTTCGTTTTCCGTGGGAGAGCAGCTCTCCACCTTCTAAATATCCATTTGTTTGGTGGTTTGCAACGGCACCGGAACTTGCAGGACAGGGGATTGGCGATAAATTATTAACGTATGTAGAAGAACGGGTACTTCGCGACACGCTAAAAGCACCGGCACTGACACTTGGAACTTCTGCTAGAAAACACCCGTGGTTGCTGGATATGTATCTACGCCGCGGTTATGAGGTCTACTTTGAACATGAGGAAGACGGTGATGTGGGTGTTATGATGCGGAAAATCTTAATTCCGGAAAAATTCGACGCCACACTACTCGGAATACCTAGCTGGACATAAAAAAGGGGGAAAAAGGATGAAAAAGAAATATGGGATTTTGGCACTGGCTCTTACAGCCGCATTAACATTAAGCGCATGTGGAGGAAAAGAAGAACCAGAAGCAGCGAATCAAAAAGTACAAACAATCACGGTTGGCACTGGAACACAATTTCCAAATGTCTGCTTTTTGGATGAAAATGGGAAATTAACCGGTTATGACGTCGAACTAGTAAAAGAAATCGATAAACGTTTGCCCGGCTATAAATTTAAATTTAAAACGATGGATTTTTCTAATTTACTCGTTAGCCTTGGAGCTGGAAAAGTAGACATTGTCGCGCATCAAATGGAAAAAAGTAAAGAACGCGAGAAGAAATTTTTATTTAATGATGTAGCATACAATAATTTCCCATTACAATTGACGGTATTAGACAGTAATAACAGCATAAACAGCACAAAAGATTTAGCTGGAAAACGCGTTATCACAAGCGCAACATCGAATGGTGCGCTCGTATTGAAAAAAATTAATGAAGAACAAGGCAATAATTTTGAAATTGCTTATGAAGGTCAAGGGTCAAATGATACAGCGAACCAACTGAAAACTGGCCGCGCTGATGCAACGATTTCTACACCATTCGCGGTAGATTTTCAAAATAAAACAAGCGCTATCAAAGAAAAAGTAGTTGGCGATGTTCTATCTAATGCGAAAGTATACTTCATGCTCGGAAAAGATGAAACAAAACTAAGCAAAGATGTAGATGAGGCGCTTCAATCTATTATTGATGATGGAACACTAAAAAAATTAAGCGAAAAATGGCTTGGCGCAGATTATTCAAAAGAACAATATTAAACAAGGGAGGGTGCCATTAAAATGGATAAAGCGTTCGATGTAAAAATGATTGCTGATTTTATTCCAACGTTAGCTGGTTATTTACCGATTACGTTGTATATTTTGGCACTCTCGCTTATTTTTGGATTTATATTAGGCGTTCTACTATCTTTACCAAGAATTTATAAGATACCAGTTTTAGATCAATTGGTCAGAGTGTATATTTCGTTTTTCCGTGGGACGCCGATTATGGTTCAACTATTTATTGTTTTTTACGGAATCCCGGCACTTTCAAGCATCGTTGGCATTGATTTATCACAAATGGATCCCCTTTATGCTGCGATTGCGACTTATGCGTTAAGCAGTGCAGCGACCATTGCCGAAGTGATTCGCGCAGGCGTGAACAGCGTGGATGCCGGACAAGCAGAGGCGGCTTATAGTATTGGTCTGAGTAGTCGCCAAACGTTTTTACGAATCATCTTGCCACAAGCACTCTATCAAGCTCTACCGAATTTTGGCAATTTAGTCATTGGTTATTTGAAAGATACGTCGCTCGCTTTTTCGATTGGAGTAATGGATATGTCAGGAAGAGGTCAGACGCTGATAACACTAAGTAATCACGCGCTAGAGGTCTATATTTCTTTATCAATTATTTACTATTTGACGGCCGTCTTACTGGAATATTCCTTCAAATGGATTGAAAAACGAGTTAAAAAAGAAAACACCAGATTCACGAGTATTTTCGATATCGAGTTATAAAGGAGAGATAATGATGCCGCTTGATGTGCCTTTTATTGGAACCGCCGTAATGGCAATGTTAAAAACTATCCCGTTAACACTTGCGATGACTTTCTTTCCGATATTGTTCGGTTTCATTATCGCTATAGGTATGACGTTGATTCGGATGTATCATGTCCGATTTTTAGAACCGATAGCGAAGTTTTACGTTTCTTTTTTTCGAAGCACCCCAGCGATTCTGCATATTATGCTGATTTACCTAGGCATTCCCCTATTGGTGGATTTTTTGAGCAAATCATTCGGATTAGGCATTTCTGCAAACAAAATACCGGTCGTTATTTTTGTCATTATCGCGCTGTCTTTCACGGCAGGAGCTTACTTAACCGAGATTTTGCGCTCCGGTATTATTGCGGTTGATATCGGACAAATGGAAGCGGCTTACTCTGTAGGATATACGCATGGCCAAGCGATTCGAAAAGTGCTCTTACCGCAAGCCTTCATGATTGCCCTACCGAATTTCACGAATTTGTGCATCGGATTTTTACATACCACATCCATCGCTGCCATCGTTGCAGTCCCAGAAATCACTGGAATGGCAACAATAGTAGCTTCCGACAATTACGCGTTTCTCGAAGCATTTATCGGTGCCGCACTCATTTATTGGTTTTTAACTATTTTGATTGAAGCGATTAATTATATCTTGGAAAAAAATATCGCTAAATATCGAGGAGGAACAGTATGATTACAATTAAAAATATTCAAAAAAGCTTTGGTGAAAACAAGGTTTTAAAAGGAATTGATTTAACGGTGAAAAAGGGTGAAGTAGTAACAATACTTGGCCCAAGTGGCTCAGGGAAAACAACCTTTTTACGATGCCTAAACTTACTGGAACGACCTGAAAATGGTGAAATTTCGATGCATGACCAAATAATTAACTGTAAGAAACCATCCAAAAAAGAAGTTTTGCAACTGCGGAAAAATACGGCGATGGTTTTCCAACAGTATAATCTCTTTTCGCACAAAACGGTCATTCAAAATGTGATGGAGGGTCTAACAGTCGCTAGAAAAATGCCGAAAAAAATTGCCCGTGAAATAGCAGAACGAGAGCTCACAAAAGTCGGTTTGGCGGACAAATTTAGTGCCTATCCTTCCCAACTTTCCGGCGGGCAAAAACAGCGCGTTGGAATCGCACGAGCTCTCGCTATTAATCCAGACGTCATTTTGTTTGATGAACCAACCGCCGCACTTGATCCTGAACTTGTCGGTGAAGTATTGGAAGTAATGCTAGAGATTGCACGTGCGGGTGCAACGATGATCGTCGTTACGCATGAAATGGAGTTCGCCAAACGAGTGGCAGATCAAGTCGTTTTTATGGATGGTGGACTAATTGTCGAACAAGGTACTCCCGATGAAGTGTTTAATCATACCAAAGAAGAACGGACAAAACGCTTTTTACACCGAGTTTCAGCGGATTATTTATATGAAATCAAAGAAGTGAAAAAGGAGCGTGTCATATGACGATTCGATTCAGTATTTTGGACCAAAGTATTATAAATCCAGGCGAAAAACCTAGTGAAGCTTTGCAAAATACCGTAGAACTTGCGCAACTCGCAGAACAACTCGGCTATCATCGTTTCTGGGTTGCCGAGCATCATAATTCAGACGAAATAGCTGGTGCAGCTCCGGAAGTTCTTTTAGGGTATATTGCTGCAAAAACGAGCACAATCAAGCTTGCATCTGGCGGAATAATGCTACAACATTATAGTCCATATAAAGTCGCTGAACAATTTCATGTGCTTGAAAACTTAGCGCCGGGTCGGATGTCACTTGGCGTCGGAAAAGCGCCAGGCGGATTTCAACCAGCAACCGATGCCCTTCAAAAAGACTTCGTAAAACCTACGCGAACCTTTGATGCCAAATTGAAAGAACTAGTCGATTTTGTAACCCATCATTCAGAGGTTGCTATTGCAGCAAAACCACTTCCAGAAAACAAACCAGAGATATTTTTGCTTGGAGGAAGTGCAGCTAGCGCGAAACAAGCTGCCAAACTAGGTATTTCCTTTGTGTTTGCTTATTTTATAAATGGAGAAGAAGCAGTTTTAAAAGAAGCACGCGAGCTATTTGAACAGTACCGAATAAACACAAAAGCTAGTTTCCAACTAGCACCAATTGTTGTAGTAGCTGAGACTAAAATCGCAGCAGACCGACATATTCCAGAGCGAGAGTCAATCAAAGTCGAGCTTGCGGACGGACGTAGAGTTAATGTCGGATCGCGCGAACAAGCGGAATCCTACGTAAAAGATATCAACCAAACATACCGGTTTATTACCCAAAGAATTGGTGCAATAACAGGAACCAAACAAGAAGTCGGAGCAGAGATTAAACGCCTTTCAAAAGAATATAATATCCAAGATTTTGTTGTTTTAACACCAGTTAAATCTACGGAAATCAAGCGATACTCGTACCAATTATTAAGTGAATCGATAAAGGAGGAAGTTGTCCATGGCTAACGTCGTTGTTTGGAGTAAAGTAGGATGTCATTATTGTAAAGATGTGAAAGATTATTTAACTGAGCAAAAAATTGTCTTCCAAGATATCGACGTCACCGACCATGATTATTTGCGAGAAGTACTGCAAGCGAAATACGGCATTCGTTATGTCCCAGTCGTAGAAATCGGCGATATTGAAAAAGGGACCTACCAAGCAGTTACAGAAATCGGATTGGAACATTTGGAAAAAGCATTGTTTGAAAAGGAGGAAGTAAAATGACTAGAAAAGAAACAATTCAGTTTGGTGCAATTATTCACGGTGTTGGCGGAACAACAGATGGTTGGCGACATCCGGACATCAACCCCGCAGCAAGTACGGATTTAGATTTTTATAAGACACGCGCCAAAATTGCCGAACAAGGGTTATTTAGTTTTGTATTTATTGCAGACGGCCTTTTTATTTCCGAAAAATCGATTCCGCATTTTCTTAATCGTTTTGAACCAATTACGATTTTATCGGCATTAGCTGAGTCTACGGAAAACATCGGACTTGTCGGAACTTTCTCGACTTCTTTTACAGAACCATTTACACTCGCAAGACAGCTCTCTTCGCTTGATCACATTAGCGGCGGCCGAGCGGGTTGGAATCTAGTCACTTCTCCGCAAGAAGGCGCCGCGCGAAATCATAGCAAGAAAAATCTCCCAACCCACAGCGATCGCTACACCATTGCAGCAGAACATTTAAAAGTGGTTCGCGGACTCTGGAGTTCTTGGGAAGAGGATGCGTTCACTTATAATAAAGAAACCGGTGAATTCTTTAATCCTGAAAAATTACATCGTTTAAATCATCAAGGAGAGTATTTCCAAGTCGAAGGGCCGTTAAATATCGGCCGCTCGAAGCAAGGAGAACCAGTTGTTTTCCAGGCAGGCGCGTCTAGTACGGGGCGCGATTTCGCTGCTCAAAACGCGGAAGCCATTTTCACTCATTCTGATTCCTTAGAAGAAGCCATTGAATTCTATCAAGATGTGAAAGCCCGCGCTGAAAAGGCTGGTAGAAATGCAGATGAAGTCCGAATTTTCCCAGGAATTAGCCCAATTGTAGCGGACACGTTGGAAGAAGCAGAAGCCAAATATACTGAATTTGCTAGTCTAATTCCAATAGAAAATGCGGTAACTTACCTAGCACGTTACTTCGACGACTATGATTTAAGTCAATTTGATTTGGATGCTCCATTCCCAGACCTTGGTGATATTGGCAAAAATGCCTTTCAAAGCACAACAGACCGAATCAAAAAAGAAGCGAAAGAACGGCACCTAACCCTTCGTCAAGTGGCAACAGAAGCAGCAACGCCAAAAACACCTTTTATAGGAACAAAAGAACAAGTAGCCGATTTAATCGATGTTTGGTTCCAAAATGATGCTGCAGATGGTTTTATTATTGCTTCTGATATTCCTGGAACGTTTGAAACTTTTGTGGAACAAGTTATTCCTCTTCTGCAAAGTCGAGGTTTATACCGAAATGAATATCCAGCTACGACATTAAGAGGCAACCTCGGCTTAACAATACCTCAAAATAAACAAGTTGTTGAAACTATATAATAGAAAGAAAACGGAGCACCTTTGAGGAAGCTTCGTTTTTTTGTTACAATAAAAGAAAAAAAGGAGCGAAACCATGCGCTTAGATAAATTATTGTCCCATACAGGTTTCGGGAGTCGAAAAGAAGTGAAACCTTTGCTTAAATCTGGGGCAGTTGTCGTCAATGGCACGATTCAGAAAGATAGCAAAACCCAAGTAAACCCTGATAAAGACCAAGTAACTGTCCATGGAACACCAGTCGTTTACCAAGAATTCGTCTATTTTATGCTACATAAACCACAAAATGTCGTGAGCGCAACCGAGGATAATGTGTCAGAAACCGTCATCGATTTGCTTGCGCAAGAAGACACGCTCACTGATCCATTCCCAGTCGGCCGCTTAGACAAAGATACAGAAGGCTTGCTAATTATAACGAACGATGGCACACTCGCGCACAATTTGCTCTCACCTAAAAAACATATAGATAAAACATACTACGCTAAAATTGATGGTGATGTTACTCTAGCTGATGTAGAAGCTTTTGCAGCTGGAATTGAACTCGACGATGGATACACTTGCAAACCAGCACGTTTAGAAATTATTACACCAAACGAAATAAACGTCACTATCCAAGAAGGGAAATTCCATCAAGTAAAAAGAATGTTCGCCGCACGTGGTAAGAAAGTCAGCTATTTAAAACGAATTTCGATGGGGAATTTACAATTAGACGAGTCACTTGGACTCGGCGAATACCGCCCTTTAACTGAAAGTGAACTGGCTATTCTTCAAAATAAATGAACCTAAACGAAAATTTCCTTCCTAAAAAGAAGCGGATTTTCGTTTTTTAGTTTGCAAAAGAAAGCATTTACATATATAATAAACATGTGTTTGAAAATAAAACAAAAGTTTGGAATGGAGGTGCATTATATCGTGGAGAATAATAAAGCGAAAATGAACGAAAAG
Source organism: Listeria sp. LM90SB2 (assembly GCF_028867355.1). Lineage (NCBI taxonomy): Bacteria > Bacillati > Bacillota > Bacilli > Caryophanales > Listeriaceae > Listeria > Listeria sp. LM90SB2. The sequence continues at coordinate 2,381,117 of NZ_CP046449.1, read as the reverse complement.
GAAGAGATAATTTTCAATTCCATCCGTAAAAATCCTTACATTTCTCAACAAGAACTTGCTGACATACTTGATTTATCAAGACCGACAGTCGCAAACCTTATTTCCGGCCTTATTAAGAAAGGTCGCATTTTAGGAAAAGCTTATATTTTAAATGAAGCCAAACAAATCGTTTGTATAGGTGGAGCTAACGTCGATCGGAAGTTTTATATTAAAGACAAGGCCCAACTAGCCACATCAAACCCAGTGCGCTCAACACAAAGTGCTGGCGGGGTTGCTAGAAACGTAGGCGAAAACCTTGGACGCCTTGGAAAAGAAGTTATATTACTCACTGCTTGTGGAACAGACTCTGACTGGGAAGCTGTCAAAAATGCTAGTAATACATATATGAACTTAGATTACGTCACAGCATTCCCAAGCATCGCAACTGGTTCTTATACAGCAGTGCTCGAAAACAATGGAGATTTACTCGTTGCACTAGCGGACATGGATGCATATGATCACTTAACTCCAGATGTACTCGCAAAAAATGAAGGCTTGCTGAGTCAGGCGAGCGCAATCATTGCAGATTTAAACTGTCCGAAAGAAACACTAGAATATCTTGGCAGCTTTGCTGAAATTAATTCAATTCCATTAGTACTCGTTCCTGTGTCTTCACCCAAAATGTCTCATTTACCAGAAAGACTTGATCATGTAACTTGGCTAATTTGCAACCGAGACGAATCAGAAACGCACCTAGGAATGACTATCAAAAATGACGAAGACTGGCGCTTAGCTGCACAAAAATGGTTAGATCTAGGCGTAAAAAATGTCATCGTTACAAATGGCAGTAAAGGCGCAGTTGCAGCAAACAAAGGTGAAGGTACTATTTTTGAACCAGCAATTGTAATTGAAAATATTGTAGACGTGACAGGAGCGGGAGATGCATTTTGCTCCGCGGTTATCTACGCATGGTTAGAAGGAAAAGCATTGAAAGAAATTTTAAGAGCAGGGAGCGTAAATGCCGCGCGAACACTCGAATCTGAGTATACCGTTCGCCAAAATTTATCGACATCCCAACTACAAAAAGACGTGGAGGAATTCAAATGAAAAATTATTTATCATTATCCGAAGAAGTAAAACAAGCAAAAGCAGAAGGAAAAGCAATCGTTGCGCTAGAATCTACAATTATCTCTCACGGCATGCCTTATCCGCAAAATGTTGAAATGGCACGTGACGTAGAACAAATTATTCGCGATAACGGTGCCGTACCAGCGACAATCGCTTTAATCGACGGAAAAATTAAAATTGGTCTTTCTGATGAAGAACTAGAACTATTCGCTAAAAGTAGCAATGTGGCAAAAGTTTCTCGTCGTGATATCGGTTACCTTATTGCAACAAAACAACTTGGCGCAACAACTGTAGCAGCAACAATGATTTGTGCTGAACTCGCAGAAATCGGCATCTTCGTAACTGGTGGGATTGGCGGCGTTCACCGTGGTGCCGAAACAACAATGGACGTTTCAGCTGACTTAGAAGAATTAGCGAAAACAAATGTTGCTGTCGTTTGCGCAGGAGCTAAATCAATCCTAGACCTAAACTTAACAATGGAATACTTAGAAACAAAAGGGGTTCCAGTTATTGGTTACCAAACCGACGTATTACCAGCATTTTACACGCGTTCAAGCGATGTAGAATTAACATTGCGTGCAGATGCTCCAGAAGTTATCGCAGAATCGCTTAAAGCGAAATGGGATCTTCAAATCGAAGGTGGCGCAGTAATTACTAACCCAATCCCAGAAGAATTCGCTATGGACGAAAAAGTAATTAACGATGTAATCCAAACAGCGCTTAAAGAAGCTGAAGAAAATCACATTCACGGGAAAGACGTTACACCATTCCTACTTGGTAAAGTAAAAGAACTAACAGATGGTAAGAGCCTCGAAGCAAATATCGAGCTTGTAAAACACAATGCTTTAATCGGTACGCAAATCGCCGTAGCATACCAAAATATCTAATAATCTCAGAGCTGTCGCCTATAAGTTGGGGGCAGCTTTTTTATGTTAAAATAAATGCGAATATAAAGGAGGAAAATAAAATGATTGCAGTAAGTGCTTGCCTAGCCGGAATTGCCTGTAGATATGACGGGAAAGATAAAGAAATAACCAAAATAAAACAAATGGTAGAAAGAGGAGAAGCGATTCCTTTTTGTCCAGAAGTTACCGGCGGACTGCCTACACCAAGAAATCCAGCAGAAATAATAGGTGGTGATGGCAAAGATGTCTGGTTAGGACATGCAAAAGTCATTGATAAAAAAGGAACAGATGTGACAGAAGAATATAAGAACGGAGCGAGACTTACTCTAATTAAAATGCAAGAACTCGGTATTACGCAAATAATCATGAAGGAAAAAAGTCCATCTTGTGGTAGCTGTGCTATTTACGACGGTACCTTCTCAGGAAAAATAAAAGATGGTACCGGCATAGCAGCAGCTCTTTTTCAAATGAATGGAATAAAAATCATTTCCGAATTCGCATTTTAAAGTGCGAGCGAACCCATTGGATCCCAAGGTTTTAACACAATTGGCTTTTGGTTAAAGGATTCAATTAATTCCTTAGATAGATATTTTTTATGCACCACTACTTGGAATGTAAACTCATCCATCCAAGCATCGCTAGCAACAAAATAACCATTATTACCAATTTTTTCTCCCCAACTATTTTCCACTTTCCAGCGATTTACTTCTCCATTAGCAATGTTCACTCCAGTTAATACCATCGCATGTGTAAGCATACTGTGTTTATAATCCAGGCGTTCAGCTTTAGTCATCGCAGTTTTAAAGCCAAAAGTCTGATTAAGCAAGAAAATATCCGTATCCATAATACCGGTATTCCGTTCTGAAAGTTGTCCAACATCACATCCAAACCAAACTGTTTCCCCATCTTTAATCTGATCAGCAGCAGCTTTTTTCAAGACATCCATTTCTACATTCAAATACTTAATAGGTGTACCATTTACAATGTTGCCTAAATATTCCACTGTAAAAGCTTGATTAAAAGGTTTATCTTTGGTCGGTGCATTAATAAGTGGAATATAATCTTTCAAATCCATATCTACATAGCGTTCATAAAAATCTTTAGGTGTAATTTGTAATTCTTGTTTAAATTCATTGTCTTTATTTCGATACTCAAAATCGAATACTTTAGGTGGTTCGCCTAGAGTCATAACTAAGAGTTGATAGACCTCAGCAAGCATTTCTTCTTTCAAATCTGCAGTATCTTTCTTCTCAGCAATAGCATTTCTCAAAATAACCGCATCCGTACGAAGTCTTTCATTTAATAGATGGTTTAAATCAGCAGACTTACTACTTTGAAACGTTTCAGGCATAGCTGACTTTGGAACGACTCCATATTTTTCAATAATTGAAACTAACATATCCCACTGCCCACCATCTTGTTGGGGTGTATCAAGCAACCACGAAACTAATCGACTATCTTCATCCTCACTTGCTGTTTCAATTATATTCTCTAAAAAGTAATTTGCTTTCTCAAGTTTGTCCCAAAAATTAGTATAATTCTGTGATAACTCAAAATCCTTCAAACCAAGCGTTCCGTTTAATTTATGGCGAAACGTATTTAATGCTGCAAACATCCAGCATCTTCCACTTTGTTGTTGATTAGAAACTTTATCTGTAGCAACTTCGTGGGAAAAGACAGGTTGAATGCTAACTTTTGATGCAGGATTCTCAGTTGCTGCTTTAATCCCATTCTTGATAATACTAGCTTGAAATACCAATTTATCTGGATTTTCACGCCATTTTCGAGAAAAACTTTCTAATTGCTCAAATGTTAATTCTGTATGCATGAATAACTCCTCCTAAAATGAAAATTATCTTCTAACCAAGTATACTGCTAAAAATTAGAACTGCATAAGAAAAACGCTGAATGAATAATTGTGAAGGATTATGGCGATATACATGGTATAATATGAATGAATTTGAAAATGTGTGATTGTTTTTGAATGAAAACGGTTGATTTTGAAAGAAAAAGATGGTAAACTGACTTTGGATGGAGGAGTAATAATGTTAAATGCAGAGCGTAAACAACTTATTATGGAGAGTATTGAGAAACTTGGTGTGATTAAATTACAAGAATTAGTTGAAGGTCTTGCTACCTCAGAGTCAACCATTCGCCGTGATTTAATCGAGTTAGAAGAACAAGGATTAATTCAGCGCGTACACGGCGGGGCGAAACTTGTAAAACTTCATAATCAAGAACCAAGTATGAATGAAAAATCATTCAAAAACATTCAAAGTAAAAAAGTAATTGCTGCATATTGTGCAAGCCTAGTGGAAGAAAATGATTGTATCTATTTAGATGCAGGATCCACAACATTAGAATTAATTACTCACCTAGCAAATCGAAATATCACAGTAGTGACAAATGGATTAACCCATATTGAAGAGCTTGTTCGTCAAAATATAGATGCTTATCTTTTAGGCGGCAAAATGAAAGTGCATACAAAAGCAATTATTGGTGCAGTTGCCTTAGATAACATTCAAAACTATCATTTTGATAAAGCTTTCATTGGTACCAACGCGATGCATCCGGAGCATGGCTACACAACACCTGATATGGAAGAGGCATTTGTAAAACGTGCTGCAAAAGAACGTGCTGATCGCGTTTTTGTTGTAGCAGACCATACAAAATTCAATGAAGTGAATTTTTCAAAAATGTTTTCAATAGAAGAAGCAACTATTGTGACAGATTACATTCCTTCTGCAGTAAAAGAATCCTTTATCCAAAAAACTAAAATAATCGAGGTAGAAAAATGATTTATACAATTACTTTAAACCCATCAATTGATTATATTGTACAAATCGACCAATTAAATCTTGGCGGTCTTAATCGCATGAAGCAAGATTATAAACTACCTGGTGGCAAAGGAATTAATGTCAGCAGAGTTTTAAATCAATTAAATGTACCAAGTCTTGCTACAGGATTTTTAGGTGGATTTACAGGCAATTTTATCAAAGACTGGCTACAAAACGAAGGTGTGAAAACTGGCTTTGTAACAGTGAAAGATGACACTCGTATTAATATCAAACTAAAACACGGAGAAGAAACAGAAATTAATGGTCTAGGGCCAGCTATTTCTGAAAAAGAAATCAATGGATTTTTGAAAGTGATGGATAAAGTAACTGCTAACGATATTGTTATTTTATCTGGTAGTGTGCCTCCTTCACTTGGAAATGATTTTTACAATAAAATAATTCAAATTTGCAAAGAAAAAAAAGCTGAATTTATGATTGATACAACTGGTCAAGAACTGCTAGATGCATTACCAAACCACCCGATTCTAATTAAACCAAATCACCACGAACTAGCAGACCTATTTGGCGTGAAACTTGGTAGCGTAGAAGAACTTATCCCATACGGGAAAAAATGTTTAGAATTAGGCGCGCAACATGTAATCGTGTCCATGGCTGGTGACGGAGCGCTTCTATTTACAGGAGAAGATGTTTACTTCGCCGATGCATTAAAAGGGGAACTGAAAAATTCCGTAGGTGCTGGAGACTCAATGATTGCAGGCTTTGTTGGGACTTTTGATAAAACGAGAGATCCCGTTAAAGCTTTTGCTGCAGGAGTTGCAACAGGTGGAGCTACTGCATTTTCAACAGATTTAGCCCAAAAAGAACTAATAGATGAACTATTACCGCAAGTGAAGATAACCAAAATAACAGGGAGGAACTAAAATGAGAATCACTGATTTATTAAGCAAAGATGTTATGATTATGTCATTACAGGCAACGACAAAAGAAGCTGCCATCGATGAAATGATTGCTTCGTTAAAGAGCAACGGGAAAATTAATGATGAGGTGCTGTTTAAAGAAGCTATAATGAACCGTGAAGCACAGAGTTCTACTGGTGTAGGTGAAGGAATTGCAATGCCTCACGCGAAAACAAAAGCAGTAAATGAACCAACTGTTGTTTTTGCTAAGAGTGAAAAAGGATTGGATTATGATGCTTTAGATGGTCAGCCAGCACACTTATTCTTTATGATTGCTGCTCCAGATGGCGCTAATGCAACTCATTTAGAAACTTTAGCAGCTCTTTCTAGATTATTGGTTCATCCAGCGTTTGTGCAATCGTTAAGAGATGCTAAAACTCCAGAGGAAGTAATCAATTTATTCAACAATGAACAAGAAGACGCAGAAGAAACAGTCGTTGCTCCAACCTCAACCAATGAAACTGGTAAATCAGTCGTAGCAGTTACAGCATGTCCAACAGGAATTGCACATACTTATATGGCTGCAGAAAAATTACAAGAAACTGCTAATAAATTAGGTGTACGAATCAAAGTTGAGACAAATGGCTCTAGAGGCGTTGAAAACCGTTTAACAGATAAAGAAATTGCAGAAGCTGATGGAGTTATTATTGCAGCTGACGTACAAGTAGATATGCCTCGTTTTGACGGGAAGCATTTAATTGCTAAACCAGTTGCAGCGGGAATTCATAAACCAGAAGAACTAATTAAAGAAGCAATTTCAGGCAATGCTCCAATTTATAAAGCAGAGGAAGGTAGTCAAGCTACGGAGAGCGCAGACGGACTTTCTATCGGTCAACAAATTTATAAACATTTAATGAGCGGTGTTTCTCACATGTTGCCGTTTGTAATTGGTGGAGGTATCGCTATCGCCATCGCGTTTATGCTTGATCAAATGTTAGGTGTTCCTCAAGATCAACTCGCAAAACTTGGTTCATATAACGAAATCCCAGCACTATTAAAACAAATCGGTGATGTTGCATTCGGCTTCATGCTTCCAGTATTCGCTGGATATATTGCCTACAGTATATCGGATAGACCAGGACTTGTAGCAGGTTTTGTTGCAGGTGGAGTAGCATCTGTTGGTGGTGCAGGCTTCCTTGGAGCACTTGTTGGTGGTTTCCTTGCAGGTTATGCAGTAGAGTTAATTAAACTAGCACTTAAAAAGTTACCAAAAACATTAGACGGTATCAAAGTAGTTTTATTCTATCCAGTTTTATCGGTGTTAATTGTCGGACTTTTAATGTTGCTATTAAATGTACCAATGAGCGCATTGAACACTTGGTTGAATGACTTCTTGAATAGTTTAAGTGGAACGAACGCAGTTATTTTAGGATTACTGTTAGGTGCAATGATGGCAGCGGATTTAGGTGGACCAATTAATAAAGCTGCTTATATATTTGCAACGGGTACACTCGCAGCTAGTGTAGCAACAGGCGGTAGCGCAATCATGGCAGCAACAATGGCTGCTGGCATGGTACCACCACTAGCAACGTTTGTAGCAACTCTTATTTTTAGAAATAAATTTACAGCTCAAGAACGTGATGCAGGCTTAACTAACTCTATTTTGGGTGCTTCATTCATTACTGAAGGAGCTATTCCATTTGCAGCGGCCGATCCACTTCGAATGATTCCGAGTTTTATTGCCGGAAGTGCTATCACAGGTGCGGTAGTAATGTTCTTAAACATTAAAGTATTAGCACCTCACGGAGGAGTTTTTGTTATCTTCCTTGTATCCCAACCTTGGTTCTATATTATTGCAATTATTATTGGAACATTAATCAGCGCAGGATTAATTGGTGTTCTACGTAAGAAACCAACTGTATAAAATATGGAAATCGTCTTTTGAAACTAAAAAGGCGATTTCTTTTTAGTAATTTCTCGAATTATTTCCGAAAAATTGCTATACTGGAAGTGAAGTGAGGTGGGCGTATTGGAATTTGGAGAAAAATTAATTCATTTAAGAAAGAAAAATAGGTTAACACAAAAACAACTGGCTGCGAAAATCGGGACAACTGCATCCACAATAAGCAAGTATGAAAATGATAACCACCGACCGCCAATTTTTATTTTGGCTAAATTAGCAGAAATTCTTGGAACAACAACCGATTTTTTATTAGATGATGTAGCTGGTTTGCGAGAAAAGAATTCGGTAAACGCCTTTCCTTTAATTGGAAATCCGGAACTCGAGAAATGGTATTTAGAATTACCTTATACATACTCAGAGGATGAGTTATTAATGTTAAAACGAATTGCAGATGCGATTGAAAATAAAAAATAATTTTAAGGAGAAGCCAGCTACTATTATGTAACTGGCTTTTATTTGGTTTTAAAGTTACTGCTCAGGATCTTGAGGCTCATTAGGATCTTCGTTATTTGGAAGCATGGTGCTGTAATAACGTCTAGGTTCAGCAGCAAGAGTGGTTGGTGGGAAAAACCTATTCATTGAAGGAAAATTACTCTCCATTATACGCATTTTTTGAGAAAATTTCATATGTAACATGGAGGTTCTAGCAATCTGATTATTAAAAGATGCTAAAGACATATCAATCTCAAAGGTTTCCATATTAGAAAATGTTATTAAAGTGTGGTTAAATCCAATTGCATGATAATCTTTAATATGTTGTGGGAAAATCCAAATACATTCTGTTGAACTAGGTGCTACAGTTGGAAATACATAAGTAGAAGTGACTGGGTCAATGATAATGGGTGGCTTATGGGTAACACCAATTAAATGTTTAGTTCCCTCTTTGCGTCCCTCATAGCTTGATCCGAAAAAGTTACAGCTGGTTTTAATTAGTTCAAACGGGGTAAATTTAGAAGTATAATGGGAATCAACTTCATAAATTTCTGAATAGACTATACTTCCAGATTTTTTTGGAAAAATAATCATTGTGTGCGGGTTTACTTCATAAAACTGAGTACTGATTTGTTCTTTTTTCATTTCATTCAACTCCTCTATGTTTGTATTTATGTCTAAGAAGAAACCTAGAGTTATTGCCTAATAAGCAAAACTTCTAAGTAACGACTAAGCATCAAAGTTAGTTATGAGTTATTTTTTGTCATTATAGCACATGGTAATTTGCAAGTCATTAGATTTTGGTAAAGTTGTATTTTCAAGCTGTTTTCTGTTTTTTCTTAGTATATTACAATTTTTCAAAATTGTAATAAATATGAGTGAAGGAGTGGTAGTCGTGGAAATGCGTGATTTTTCTAATTCGTTGATGAATCAGGTGGGTGTCCTTAAGGGTGAAAAAGAATTAACAAACGTTTTTATCGAATGCTTCCTGACGATGCTCCTAGAAGAGAGAAAATTAGAACAACTTAGAGCTGAAATTGATAAAGCTCTCGATAATAGGAACAAAGCGGAATTTATGAAACTTACAGAAAAAATGAATAAAATTCAACAGGAAATGCTAGCTTTTGACTAGAATATATGAAAAACTAAGATAGTAAGAGCTATCTTAGTTTTTTTGAGCTGTTTTATAAATTTTCAAGCAAAAAATGCTTCGAAAAAAGTTCTGGACAGATTGCTCAAATATGGTAAACTAAATAAAAACATATGTTCGGTGGTGAGGGTATGACACTTCAAATAATTGCAGGTAGATCAGGCACAGGTAAAACAACTTATTTAATGGACGAAGTTAGCGTAAAAATTAAACAAAATTCTAAGACATACATCTTTATTGTTCCGGATCAAATGACGTTTCAAATGGAGACAAGCTTTTTAAACAAAGAAAATTTAGAAGGAATGCTCGGGACTCAAATATTTAGTTTTAGTCGTTTAGCATGGAAAATACTTCAAGAAACGGGTGGGTTATCTAAAACTTTTCTGAGTCAAACTGGAATCGAAATGGTTATTAGAAAAGCTGCACTCGATCAAAGAGACAAACTAAAAATCTTTTCTAGAGCTACGTCTAGAAAAGGTTTCTATGCAGAGTTAGCGAATTTATTTAAAGAAATGAAACAAGAAGAAGTTTCTATAGAAGATATGGTGAAAAGCGCTACTAACCTGTCTACAAGTGTGAACAATAAAATCCACGATATATCAATAATCTATCAAAAGTATGAAGAATTATTGGCAGATAAATTCCTCGAAAATGAAGATTACTTGAGATTACTTGCGGAAAAAATTACAGAAAGTGATTATTTAAATCAGACGGAAATAGTCATTGATGGCTTTACTTCTTTCTCGCAACAAGAGCTGACAGTCATTGGTGCATTAATGCGAAAATGTGATAAAGTAACAGTTTCTTTAGCTTTAAATGTGCCCGAAATCAAGCATGGATTAGATGAATACAGCATGTTTAAAGCAAGTACGGAGGCTTACTATGCTTTATTAGAGCTGGCAAAATTAAATGGTATTAATGTAGAAGAAGATAAGTTTTTCTTAGAGAATAAACGGGCAAAAACAGAATCATTAGCATTTTTAGCAAATGCTTGGGGTCACAATAAATTTATGGCTTTTAAAGAAGAACCTCATAACTTAAGTGTTCATCAAGCGAACAACAGACGTGCTGAAATAGAAGGGGTTGCTCGTGAAATTCGTCAACTCACATTAAATGGATACAGATATCAAGATATGGCTATTTTGACAAGAAATCTCGGAGATTATGACGTTTTATGTGAAACAGTGATGGAGTCATATAATATTCCCATCTTTATTGATAAAAAAAGAGCTATGTCGAAACACCCATTTATTGAGTTTATCCGTTCTAGCTTAGATGCTATTTTGTTTAATTGGAAGTATGAACCAATCTTTCAAGCAGTTAAGACAGAGTTTTTCTTTGGTGTTGCCGAAAAATCAAGTGTTCTTAGACGTAAAGCGGATATTCTAGAGAACTATGTATTAGAAAATGGCATTCAAAATAAATGGAAATGGGAAAAAGAAGGCGATTGGATTTATCGGAAGATTCGTGGGCTATCAACTAATGTGTTACCTCAAACAGATGAAGAAATTCAAACGCAATCAATTATTAATGAAATGAGAAGTCTTATAGTAAACCCACTTTCAACTTTAGAGTTAAATCTAAAGAAAGCAAAAACAGGGATGGAATTTGCTTTAGCTCTTTATCATTTTTTAGAACAAGTAAATGCTGTAGAACGATTGGAATCATGGAGACAAAGAGCAGAGGAGCAGGGTTATCTAGAACTTGCACGTGAGCACGAGCAAGCATGGAGCTCTATTTCGGCGCTTTTGGATGAATTTGTAGAAGTTTTAGGTAAAGAAACTTTAGACTTAAATAGTTTTGTAGAAATTATTGCCACTGGGCTAGATGCCCTTGAATTTTCACTTTTGCCACCTTCCTTAGATCAAGTAGTTTTATCTGATATGGAGAATGCGAAATTACTAGATATGAAAGTGATTTTTGCAATTGGAATGAACGATGGTGTTATGCCGCTTCGCCAAAAGGATAACGGGATTCTTTCGGATCAAGATAGGGATGCCTTGCGTGCTGAGGTTAGTAATTTGAAGCCATCTGCTAAAAATAATATTGGAGAAGAAGATTTATTGGCGTATAAAATAATAAGTTTGCCTAGTGATAAACTATTTCTTAGTTACCCTGCTGCGGATGAAGAAGGTAAAGTGCTAAGTGAATCCAATTATTTAAGGAAAATAAAAGGCCAGTTTAAAAAATTAAGCGAATCGGTTTATTTAACAGACCCAGGTTTATTAAGTGATGCGGAACAAAGTAGTTATATTCGTTCTAAGCAAGCAACATTAGGTTTGTTGACGAGTCAATTACAAATGTACAAACGAGGTTATCCACTATCTAGTGTATGGTGGGATGCCTATAATAGTTATTTTGAAAATGGAAAAGAATCTAGAATGGCTAAACAAGTGTTATCTAGTTTGTATTACGAAAATAAAACAAAACCACTACAAGAAAAAACTGCCAAAAACTTATTTGGAGAAACAATCCATGCGAGTGTCTCGAGAATGGAGAAATTTTTCAGTTGCGAATTTCAACATTTTGCTCAATATGGTTTAAAATTAGAAGAACGAGGTCATTTTCAGCTACAAGCTGTAGATATGGGTGAAATTTTCCATGGAGCAATGGAATGGATTTCAGCAGAATTAAAAAGAAATAATCTGGATTGGGGCAGTTTAACAGACCAAGAATGTAGACAAATGGCGAAATTAGCAATGACTTTCCTAGCACCTAAAATTCAGCATGAGATACTACTTAGCTCCAAAAGAATGGAATATATTCAGTATAAATTGCTTCAAATCATAACGAGGGCAACGACAGTACTAAATGAACAAGCAAAAAGTAGTGCATTTCGTCCAGTCGGCTTAGAAGTTGATTTTGGCTTAAAAGGAGACATTCCGCCATTAAAAATTTCGCTCCAAGCGAATAGTGAACTTCTTTTACAAGGTCGAATTGATAGGATTGATATGGCAGAACAAGAAGATCGGACATTCCTACGCATTATAGATTATAAATCGAGTTCACATGATTTGGCTCTTACGGAAGTTTATTATGGCTTAGCGCTTCAAATGCTGACGTATTTGGATATTGTAGTTACAAATGCACAAAAAATGATTGGCAAAACGGCAGAACCAGCTGGAGTACTATATTTCCATATGCATAATCAATATGTACAAGCGGAGAAAGAGTTAAGTGATGAGGCTATCGCAAAAGAATTACAAAAAAATTCTAAAATGAAAGGATTAATTTTATCTGATCCTGTGGCTGTATCATTGATGGATACGACACTTGAAAAAGGTAAATCATCTAATATTGTTCCAGCAGAAATAAAACAAAATGGTGAATTAAGTGCGAGGTCAAAAACTGCGACAAGAGAAGAATTTGATAAAATGCGTCACTTTGTACGTCATAAATACCAAGAAGCTGGGAACAAAATACTTGATGGAGCAGTTTCCATTAACCCATATAAACTAAAAGAAAGAACACCTTGCCAATTTTGTGGTTTTCGTTCATTTTGTGGATTTGATCCATCTCTAGCAAGCAATCAATATAGACATTTAACCAATGAAAAAACAGAAACAATTTTAGCAAAAATGAATATCGAAGGGGGGGAACAGTAGCATGGGATTAAATATACCGCCAAAACCAGAAAGTTCTTTATGGACAGATGACCAGTGGAAAGCTATCCAAGCTGAAGGGAACAATGTGCTTGTAGCTGCTGCTGCTGGTTCAGGGAAGACAGCTGTATTAGTAACCAGAATTATTGAGAAGTTAATAAATGAGTCAGCGAACTTAAATGTTGACGAGTTGCTAATCGTAACTTTTACTAATGCATCTGCTGCTGAAATGAAGTTTAGAATTGGGAAAGGCTTGGAAGAAGCTCTAGCTCAAAATCCAGATTCTACCCATTTAAAAAGGCAAGTGGCTTTACTTAACTATGCTTCTATTTCCACTCTCCACTCTTTTTGCTTAGAAATTATTAGAAAATATTATTTTGATGCAGATATTGATCCAAATTTTCGCTTAATTGAGCCAATCGAAAGTAGTATGATTCGTGATGAGGTTCTAGAAAATTTGCTTGAACAAGAATACAGTATTGAAAACAATGAGCCGTTTTTTCACTTGGTAGAGTCTTTTACTGGAGATAGGTCGGATGCAGAGCTTCACGCGTTAATATCTAAGCTATATGATTTCTCAAGAGCAAATCCAGATCCGAATATATGGTTAGAAGAAATGGTGGACTTTTATAATACAGAAGAGACTACTTCGATTACAGAATTACCTTATTTTCCAATTATTAAAGAAGATATTGAATTAAGAGTTAATCAAGCTAAAAATTATTTATTAAATGCGATAGATTATGCAAATGAAAATAATGGACCTGTACCTTATTTAGCTACGTTAGAAAATGATTTAGCTCAAATTGAAGCAATAACAGAATTGAGCTGGAATAGCTGGGGACAGCTGAAAAAGGCTATTGAAAGTATTGATTTTAAGCGTATTCCAACACTAAAAAATAAAAGTGATTACGATGAAGAATATGTAGAGGAAGCAAAGAAATTTCGAGATGCAGCAAAAAAAGAAATTAAAAATATCGCAACTGATTGGTTTTCACGAGAAGAAATAAATTATTTATCTGACTTAGAAAAAATGAAACCAGACATCAAAACCTTGAGTAGATTAGTGAAAAAATTTGCTGAAAATTTCTTTGAAGAAAAACAGCAAAGAGGAGTATTGGATTTTAATGATTTAGAACACTTAGCATTAAAGATTTTATTAAAAGACAATGAAGCATCAGAAGTTGCTAAAAACTATCAAAAACAATTTAAAGAAGTATTAATTGATGAATATCAAGATACTAATATGGTGCAAGAAACTATCCTACGACTAGTAACTAATTCAGGTGAGGAACAAGGGAATTTATTCATGGTTGGGGATGTAAAGCAGTCTATTTATCGGTTCCGTTTAGCAGAACCAACGCTATTTATGACGAAATATCAAACTTACCAACAAGATGGAAATGGAAGCGGAATACGTATTGATTTGTCGCAAAACTTTAGAAGTAGAAAAGAAGTTTTAGATGCGACTAATTTTATATTTCATCAATTGATGGATAAGCACATTGCTGAAATTGATTATGATGCAGCGGCGGAATTAACTTTAGGCGCAAGTTTTCCTGAAACGACTGATATGGCGACGGAACTACTGCTAATTGATATGAAGTCTGTGGAGAGTGAAACTGAAGATGAATTGTCACCTCAAGAATTACAAAAAAATCAAGTGGAATCACGTGCAATTGCAATGAAAATTAAAGAAATGATAGACAATAAGTTTCCTATATTTGATAAAAAAATGAAACAAAACAGACCGATTCAATATCGAGATATAGTTATTTTAGCTAGGGCGATGACAAGCGCTCCAGATATGGAAGAAGCAATGAAAGTTCAGGATATCCCTTTTTACGCGAATAACAATTCTGGTTATTTTGAAACAACAGAAGTAGCTACGATGATTGCACTGATGAAAGTGATTGACAACCCTTACCAAGATATTCCGCTCGCTGCTGTTTTACGGTCACCCATAATCGGTTTAAACGAAGAAGAGCTAGGACAAGTTCGTATGGCGAAAAAGAATGGTTATTTCTATGATGCATTGTTAACATACAAAGATACAACCGTTTCGGAAACTGCAGATAAAATGAGTGATTTTATTCAACAGTTAAATAATTGGCGTGAGTTATCTATCCGGGAAAACTTAACATCATTAATTTGGCAAATCTATCAAGAAACTAATTTTTATGAATTTGTTGGTGGATTACCGGGTGGCAAACAACGCCAGGCTAATTTACGTGCGTTATATGACCGAGCTAATCAATACGAAAAAACATCTTTTCGTGGGTTGTTTCGCTTTGTCCGTTTTGTCGAACGCTTAGAAGTTCGAGGCGATGATTTAGGAACCGCAAAAACACTTGGTGAAAAAGAAGATGTCGTTCGTATGATGACAATCCATGCAAGTAAAGGATTAGAATTTCCAGTGGTCATTGTCTCTGGGTTAAGCAGGAAATTTAATATGCGTGATATTTATAGCAAAACACTTTTAGATAAGGATTACGGTTTTGCATCTAATTATCGAGATATAGAGAAAATGATTGTTTATCCAACAATTATGCAGCAAGCAATGAAACAAAAAAAATCTCGAGAAATGATCGCGGAAGAGATGCGAGTTCTTTACGTTGCTCTTACTCGTGCAGAAGAGAAGTTAATTTTGACAGCAACGGTGCCTGATTTTGAAAAAACAAGTAAGAATTGGTTACAAGTTGCAAAAGAAAAAGAGACTATTTTACCTGCATCCACAAGAGCTAAAGCGAAATGTTATTTGGATTGGATAGGAAACGCCACAATTAGACATTCTAATTTTAAAGAATTATTGTGTGAGGAAATGATCCAAACGCTTCCGACAGATATGAAACTACAGATTGAAATAAAAACCAAGGAAATGTTTCTAACTAATGAATTGGAAAAGACAGAAACGGTTAATTGGTTGGACAATATAAAAGAACATCAACCAATACCTGTCAAAAGCCCTTATAAGGATGAAATTCAGCGATATATGAACTATGAGTACCAAAATGAAGAGGCGACAAAGATTCGTGCTAAACAGTCGGTAACAGAGCTCAAGCGGCAATTTTCTTTGCAAGATAGTTGGAGTGATACTACACTTTTAAAAGAATTTCAAAAAGTTTCATTAGACAGACCCAAATTTTTACAGCAAAATAAATTATCTGCAACAGAAATTGGCACGGCAATGCATACGCTAATGCAAGCAGTTTCTTTAGAACATCAACCGACAAAGGAAGATTTGGAACAGCTTTTACAAACAATGCGTGAAAAGGATATACTAACAGAAGCACAACTTAAAGCAATCAATATTAAACAAGTGCTAGGCTTTTTTGAATCGCAATTAGGAAAAACTATGTTGCAGAAAAAAGATTTAGTAAAACGTGAAGTGCCATTTAGTTATTTACTTCCTGTATCTGAGTTATACGAAAAAGTTGATATAGACGAACGTGTACTTATCCAAGGTGTTGTAGATAGCATGATTGAAGAAGAAGAAACAATTACTTTGATTGACTATAAAACAGATAAAATAGAGGGTAGGTATTCTAATTGGGAAGCTGCTGAAAAAATAATGAAAGAACGATATCATATTCAAATCAAACTTTATGCAAAAGCGATTCAAGCGATAAGTGGTAAAAAAGTTGATGCAGCTTATTTATATTTCTTCGATGGACAACATATATGTCAAATAAACACAAAGGAAGGTTTTTAAATGAAATGGTTGAGTTATCAGCATGAGGGCGATTTTAATTATGGCATTTTAACACCTGAAAATAAAATTATCCCTGCACAAACAATTTTTTCGAATCCACCTGCTACTCTTTTAGACTTTATCAAAGAAAAGCCGCTTGTCCCTGAACTAAAAGGAATCAAAGGGGATATTGATTTAGCTGAAGTAGAAATCCAAGTTCCTATCACCCCACCAAATAATATTATTGCAATTGGGAAAAATTATTATAATCATGTGCTAGAGATGGGGAGCAAAGAAGACGTTCCAGAACATATCCTTGTATTTACAAAAAGTGCTAATAGTTTATTGCCGCATAATGGCAAAATTGAGCTACATCAAAACCTAACTAGTCAATTAGATTATGAAGGCGAACTCGCAATAATTATAGGAGAAAAGGTAAGAGATTTATCCGAGCAAGATGCATTATCCGCCATATTTGGATTTACTATTTTAAATGATGTAACAGCTCGGGATCTTCAGAAAAAACATAAACAATTTTACCTTGGGAAAAGTCTTGATGCCAGTTGTCCAATGGGACCATATGTGCTGGAAAACAATGGAAGTAAAGAAGTTGTTTTTCATATTGAAACTAAGGTTAACGGTGAAATAAGACAGTCTGACTCTACAGATAAATGTATATTTAATTTAGCTAGGATTATTTCTGATTTATCAAAAGGGCATACATTGTTGCCTGGGGATGTGATAGCTACAGGAACTCCAAGTGGTGTGGGGAAAGGCATGACACCTCCAACTTTTCTGCAAGCTGGAGATGTTGTCGAAATTACTATTGATAAAATTGGGACACTGACTAACAAAGTAAGAAAATCTTAATAAGAAAGAGGGATGTATTATGTGGGGTTATATTCATTTGATTTCATGGGTGGCTATTGTTGTACTAACGGTTACAGCTTTACTCATTTATTCGAAATCGACAAAAAGTTTTACAATGTTGCAAATGATCAATCGAGTTTTTTATATTCTGGTTATTTTGAGTGGAATTATGATGGTCAAATACAGCATAGAGCAAAGTTGGATTCTGGCAATATTTAAAATTCTGATGGGAATCATTGTAATTGGTGTAGTGGAGATGCTACTTAGTTACAGGAAACAACAAAAACCAACAGGAATGTTTTTGATGATTTTTGTTATTGTCGTAGTGATTACCATCTCATTAGGCTTCTATTTATCAGGCGGATATCCATTATTTAATTAAAAATCAAAAAAATAATAAAAAAGACTTCTCTTTTCTCTAGAAAGTTGGTATGTTATGTTAGGGCCAAAAAAGGAGAGAAGAAAATGAGTTCAAAAATAGTATATAAAGAGTATGCTAAAAAAACCGCCATTGCAATAATAGCAGCACTTTTAAACGCAATAGGCATGAACTTCTTTTTAATACCAGCACAAGTTTATGCAGCTGGATTAAATGGGGTTGCACAACTAGGTTCAGACATGTTACGAGATTCAATGAATATTTCTATTTCAACAGGACTACTTGTTCTGTTATTAAATATTCCAGTGGCGATTTTAGGGTGGTTAAAAGTAGGAAAATCATTTACTGTTTTTAGTTTTTTAACAGTTGCTTTTATGTCCTTTTTCTTGATTGTTATCCCAGAGGTGCAAGTATCTAGTGATATTTTGCTTAATGCGATTTTTGGGGCTTTAATTGCATCTGTAGGTATTGGTCTGGCTTTGAAATTCGGTATTTCTACTGGCGGATTAGATATAGTAGCAATGTATATCACTATTAAAACAGGGCGTTCTTTTGGGAAATATTTCTTGCTTTTAAATGGAGTTATTATTATTGTTGCAGGTTTTGCATATGATTGGACATTTGCGCTGTACACGCTCATTTCTTTATATGTTCAGAGTAGAGTTATTGACATTATTCATACAAGACATCAGAAGCTGACTGTCATGATAATGACGCAACACTCTGAAACAGTAATCAAAGCAATCCATGAGAACATGGTACGAGGAATTACAGTTGTGGATGCGATGGGTGGTTATTCAAAAGAAGACGTAGCAATGCTGATTATGGTGATTACGCGTTATGAACTATATGATATTACGCACATTGTTGGCGAGTTTGACTCTAAAGCATTTATTAATGTTATGGAGACCTCAAGCGTATTCGGTGATTTTCGTTCAGAAGCAGATCAAAAATTAGCAATGGCGATGTATAAAAATAAAATGATGTAAAAAAGCTGCAAAGTAATGGCTCTTGAATCAAAAATTAGCATTCCTAACTTTTGTAAGACCTTACTTGCAGCTTTTTATTATAGGTTTAAGTTTTCTTCTAAATAGAGTGCTATACCATCATCTTGATTAGAAGCAGTTACCACGTTTGCCACATTTTTAACAGACTCGGCAGCATTTCCCATAGCAACCCCAACACCAGCGTAATCAAGCATTTGTAAATCATTCGTTTCATCGCCAAATGCAATGATATCTTTACGATCAAAGCCGAGTGTTTTAGCCGCTGCTTGCACGCCAATAGCTTTATGAATACCGAATTTAATAATTTCAACGGCTGGCCAAGCAGATGCTCCCCATGTATGGTGAGAAATAACGCCGGAAAGAGATTCATCCAAGTGTTTGCTAATTAAATCAAGTTGGTCAATTTTTCCAAAAAACAGTAAAGAAGTAGCATCTGATTTAATAGCATCACGGATGTTTCCAAAGACAATGTTTTCAGTGCCTAAGTGGAATGTTTCAGGAACGCTGTTGTTTCGTTCTTTTAAGAAGACATTATCTTGCACCTCTGCTGCGATATTATCTAATGAAAAGCCGTTTGAAAAATCGAGTAACTCATGAACAACTTGTAAATCAATGGCATGATGATAGCCCTCAGCGAAGGTAGTAAGTCTAGGATGGTGATAGACGGCACCGTTGAAATTTACAATCGGCGTTGTTAATCCGAGTTCATGGTAATAAGAGCCACTTATTCGATATGGGCGTCCCGTTGCAATCATTACTTCGTGACCGGCCATGCGGGCTTTTTCTAAAGTTTTTTTTGTATGGGAGGAGATAGTTAAATCATCTCTAAGTGTTGTTCCATCAAGATCTAGTACGATTAATTTTTTAGACATAGTTTGCTCCTTTAATTCATATGGTTGGTTCAAAGCTGCCCTTCATGCTAAAATAAGGGCACACATCAATGATAGACGTTTATCACAAATTTGTAAATGATTCCGACCTTTACAGTAGCTTAATAAACTCAATAGAAATGAGGCTTCACAATGATTCAAGTGGAAAATGAACAAATTGCGGGAATACCAGTTTTACATATTAGTAATAGTGAAAATGCTGATCAAATGTTACCAACGATTATTTTTTATCATGGATTTACTTCTCAAAAAGAATTATATTTACATTATGGTTATCTACTTGCGCAGCGTGGCTTTCGAGTAGTTTTGCCGGATGCAAAGTTGCATGGTGAGCGTCTACAAGGAGCGAATCCGGAAGATCAGGCTACATTCTTTTGGGATGTTATTGAGACAAATATTATAGAATTCCCTCTAATTACTAATGAATTAATTAAAGCTGGAAAAACGGATGCTAATCGTATTGGAGTTGGCGGAGTTTCCATGGGAGCTATTACTTCGCTTGGCCTTCTTGGGCAATATGAAAATATTAAAGTAGCGGTCAGTTTAATGGGAAGTGCTTATTACGTTGATTTTGCTAAGGAGTTATCTAAATATGCATTGGCGCAAGGGTTAACTTTCCCGTATGACGTGGATGAGCGAATTTTAACTTTACAAAAATATGATTTGACCCAAAATATCACCAAAATAAATAACCGACCATTGTTACTTTGGCATGGCAAAAAAGACGATGTGGTACCTTTTGCGTACAGCGAAAAGTTATACCAAACATTAGTAGAAGAAAGCTTGGCAGATAATGTGCAATTTATCATCGACGACAATGCGAAACACAAAGTTTCGGTCGAAGGAATGCTACAAGGTGTAAGCTTTTTCGAGAAATTCTTATAATGAAAATCATTCTCATATATGATACAATAAATGTACAAAATGGCAAAAAGGAGGCATATGCTTCATGGATGAGCAACTGAAAGAAAATTTAATGGGCGCACTAGAACAAGTTATCGATCCAGAACTTGGAATTGATATTGTGAATATTGGTCTTGTATACGATGTTGAATTAGATGATGACGGCCTTTGCACAGTATCAATGACGCTTACAACAATGGGATGTCCACTTGCTGGTATTTTGACTGAGCAAGTACAAATGGCACTTAGTGATATTCCAGAAGTGAAAGATACAAATGTAAATCTTGTTTGGAATCCACCTTGGACTAAAGATCGTATGTCACGCTATGCAAAAATAGCGCTTGGTATACGTTGAATTAAATAAAAATAAGCAGGTAGGACGTATTTTGCGTTATACCTGTTATTTTTATATGACTGAATAGAGGATTAAAACGATGAATTATGAAATGATAAGTGATTATAAAGATAATAAAATGTATCGTGATAGTTTTAATAAACTTGCGGAAAGTACATTTGACATTAATTTTGAAGAATGGTTTAGAAGCGGTTTTTGGAATGACAAGTATGTTTGTTATTCTTATATAGATAATAATGAAGTTATCTCGAACGTCTCCATTAACAAAATGAATTTAATTTATCAAGGGGAAAATTATAGTGCGTTACAAATTGGAACAGTAATGACGCATCCGAATTACCGTGGACAGGGTCTTGCTAAGAATTTATTAAATCATGTGATAGCTAAGTATGAAGACCAGTATGATTTTCTTTATTTATTTGCAAATGATACTGTATTGGATTTTTACCCGAAATTTGGGTTTGAACGTATAGAGGAAAGTAGCTTTACTGTAGATGCTTGCAATTTGAAAAAAAAGCTAGTAAATTAAAAAAGCTGAATCCCGATAATAAAACGGATTTTCAGCTAATTAGTCGTATTGTATCCAAAAGAGCATCACTTTCTAACATATTAGATGTCAAAGAAAGTGAAGATTTACTGATGTTTTATGTATTAATTGCGTTAAAAAACGAGCTTTATTATTTGGAAGAATTAGATGTAATTGTTCTGATGGAACAGGAAGGTACTGATCTATATGTACTGGATATTCTTAGTACAAAAAAACTAGATGTGGTGGAAGTTCTAAGTTATCTTTCTACCAAAAAAATCGAAACAATCCATCTTCTTTTTACGCCAGAAAAAAGCAAATACATTGATGCGGCTTATATCATTGAAACGGAAGATATGTTGTTTGTGCGTCCAAATGTGCTTACAAGTGAAAATTACTTCTTATTTCCAGCGACCTCTCACGCTTGATTTTCAAGTTTAGTAAGTCGTTCTTCGATACGTTGTTGATGTTTGTATTGTTTAATGATTCTTTTGGCAAGTTGCAATTCCGCTTGTGCCGTCATTAAGTGATCCTGCCCATGAATAAGTAAAAAGGAAGGATGAGCTACCGTTTCTGAGTCGCGAATGGATACTAATTTTGTTTGCCAAATATGACCTTCTTGGAATTGATCCTGTGCGATTTGCAGATGTTTATCGGCTTCATCAAATTGATACTTTTCCGCAAAATCAATTGCTTTGTATGCTTCTTTTCGTGTGTTTCCGCCATGCAAAATGAGTTTTACAACAGCTTCTTCTACTTGAATTTCCATTTTTCCACCCCAACAGTTGATAGTTTTCTTTCATTGTAGCAAATGCCTGAACGGTATGACAATAAATTAGCAATAAATCAGCCTATGGAACGATGTGTTTCATGGAGCTTAGCGTATAATAGGCAATAGAAAAGGTGTGGAGGGATTCAAATGGAAGAACGTTTATACGAACTTGAAGATAAAGTACAAGACCTTGAGCTTGAAGTGCATGATTTGCGTGATAGAATTCAACTGCTCGAAGACAAACCAGCTGCTCGCTCTAGCTTACTTGGTCATAATGTATGGGTCTTAATTCCATTAGTCGCTATTATTTCTTGGATGGTTGTAGAAATTTTTAGTTGAAGGGGACCTTTAATGGTTTCCTTTTTATTTGTAATATAGTAATTTTTATACAGAAAATAACAATAAAAGTAAGCCAGTTCTCATCTTTCTTATCTTTGTCACAAAAAATCTATATTTATTTACTTGCTTTTTTCAAGAACAATAGTAAAATAAGTTATAGGATAGAGTTTTACCTCGATGAAAGTTTCATTTTTATTAATGTGATTTTCATGGGGATAAGACCCTATCATGGTTATAATGACTTTTGGTGTATCCATCTTCCAATAGAATGGCAACTAGTCAGACATCTGTTTAGACACCAAAATCATTATTTGTTTTCATTCATCTCATTGGCCGTGTAGTTCATGTCTATGCCTCATCCCGTTATGCATAGACGCCCGAACATGATGGCAACGCTGGAAATGTTTATTTCGAGCGTCTTTTTTTGTCTTCTTTTATAGGCGGAATAATTTAATAACAATCTAGTTATTGTTATACTGTAGAAGAGGATAGGAGGAGATTTATATGACTTTAAAAGGTAAAAAAGTTATTGCACTTGTCAGTGAAGACTTTGAGGATTTAGAGCTTTGGTATCCAGTGCTTAGATTGCGCGAGGCAGGAGCTTCGGTGCATCTAGTGGCTGAGGAAGCAAAGAAAGTTTATCACGGTAAGTACGGAGTTCCTGTTACTTCTGACTATGATTTTGATTCTGTTCGCGCAGAAGATTATGATGGGATTTTAGTTCCAGGTGGCTGGTCCCCAGACAAATTACGCCGTTTTGATAGCGTACTAAATTTGGTTCGTGCATTTGATAAGGCGAAAAAACCAATTGGACAAATTTGCCATGCTGGATGGGTACTTGTTTCGGCTGGTATTTTAGAAGGCGTGAATGTAACAAGTACACCGGGAATTAAAGATGATATGACGAATGCGGGAGCTATTTGGCATAACGAGCCTGTTGTAACAGACGGCCATATTATTTCGAGTCGTCGCCCACCAGACCTTCCAGAATATTTACCAGCATTTATTTCCGCTTTAGAAGATTAAAAAAAGAAGCATTTCCATATTTTGGGAATGCTTCTTTTTAGTTTAAAAGTAAAAAGTTACGATAAAGCCGATAAAACTAGGAATTGCTGCAACTAAAAGCAGGATACTCCAGCGTAATTGGCTTTTTCGACTTGGGTTTCCACTACGGCCACCAAAGGATACGAATGCGGATAGAATAATGGATGCAAAGACAATGATAGTCGTTACAATGGAATATAAAGTGGATACAGTGTAGTCAGGCATCAAAAAGCTTGCTAGAAAAACAACAACAGCAAGTGCGACACCAGCGAGCAGTGATTTTAAAAACACGACAAGTTCAACTCATTTCTAATTAGTTTCTCTCTTCTTTATAGCAAACGAGCGGGTTTTTGTCCAATAAAAAAGCGCCTAGCTGAGTTCAGTAGACGCTTTTATTCATTGATTAATGTGGTAAAAATGCTACGAGAATGAAGAATAATACGGCGATAACGATTAGGAACCAGTTAAGTTCACGCCATTTACCAGTGAATACTTTTAATACTGGGTAAGAAATAAATCCGAATGCTAAGCCGATTGCGATGCTTGAAGTAAGTGGCATAGCTAGAATAACTAAGAAAGCAGGGAATGCTTCATCTAATGTATCCCAGTCGATTTCTTTAACAGCACCAATCATCATACTACCAACAACTATAAGTGCTGGTGCAGTAATAGCAGAAATTCCAGAGACAGCACCAACAAGTGGAGCGAAGAATGCTGATACCATGAACAGGATAGCAACTGTAAGTGTAGTAAGACCAGTACGTCCACCAGTTGCAACCCCAGCAGAAGATTCAATGTAAGCACTTGTTGGCGTTGTACCAAACATCGAACCAACACTTGTTGCAACCGCATCAGCCATTAAGGCTTGTTTCGCATTTGGTAATGACTCACCTTTCATTAGGCCAGCTTTTTTTGCAACACCGATCATTGTTCCGGTTGTATCAAAAATCGTTATAAGTAAGAAGGACAGGACGACAGCATAGAGCCCGTAACTCATCACATCACCAAAAGCGTGAATAGGATTAGTGAAGACGAATTCTGGCATTGGCGGAAGTTTAACGATACCTTCTGTAAATTTCAGTTCACCAGTGATAAAAGCAATGATACCAGTGGCAATCATCCCAATAAATAAAGCGCCTTTTACGTTTAAAGCAAGCAAGATTAAAGTGATTAAAAGACCAACAATAGCTAAAATAGCTTCTTTGGAATGTAAGTCACCTAAACCTACTAAGTTAGAATCGTTAGAAACAATAATGCCTGTCATACGGAAGCCAAGGAAAGCGATAAATAAACCAATACCAGCAGTAATCCCAGCTTTTAAATTATGTGGAATAGCTTCAATGATTTTTTCACGAAGCGGTGTTAAAGATAATAATAAGAAAATAATACCTGCTACAAAGACCGCAGCGAATGCGACCGAATAATCTAGTTTTTGAGTTGTAACTACTGTGACGAAGTAAGCGTTCATACCAAGTCCTGGCGCAATCGCGATTGGATAGTTAGCGAAAATCGCCATCCATAATGTACCGATTACTGCTGAAATGATTGTTGCCATGAATACAGTGTTGAATGGAACACCTGCTGCGGAAAGAATTGCGGGGTTAACTACTACGATATATACCATCGTTAGGAATGTAGTAAAACCAGAGATAACTTCCGTTTTAACATCTGTACCGTTTGCCTTTAATTGAAACATGCGTGTGTTTCACTCCTTTTTTAAAATCATGCTTAATGGTAAATAACGAACATTAAAAACCACAAATACAATATTATTCGTTTTTTACTAAAAAAGCAACCCTTTTTCGAAGATTTCTTAAATAGTTTATCTATGTTACAATGAAAATATCACTTATACTAGGAGGATGCATGTGAAGGCAGTTGTTTTTGATTTTGATGGAACTATGCTTGATACGGAAAATTTATGGTATACAGAGACAATGAACTATTTGAAAGAGACGTACGATATTGATTTACCAGATGAAATTTATCAACAAATTATCGGTACAAGTGAAGAACCAATTATTCGCTATATGATGGAAGCAACGAACGGGGCTTTTGATAAAGAAGCTTTTTTAACTACTGTGGCGGAAGCTTGTCATCTTGGTCAACAATCACTTGGCTTTCGTGATGGTTTTAAAGAATTTTTTGAACAAGTAAAAGCGAATGATTTTAAAATAGGCCTTGCAACGAGTTCGGGATTTGACTGGATTGGGCCTACGCTGGATCGTCTGGGCATTTTAGCTGATTTTGAGACGATACAAACGGCAGACCATGTGGATGAAATTAAGCCACATCCGGCACTTTACTTACAAGCAGTAGAAGCGCTTGGGGTTAAACCAGAAGAAGCAATTGCTATAGAAGATTCCAAAAATGGTGCGCTATCAGCAATGCAGGCTGGGTTAAAGGTGTATATCGTACCGAATGAAGCTACAAAAAACATCACTTTTCCAAAAGAGGCGACGGTTGTTTCTTCTTTTGCAGAAATCAATTTAAAATAGAAAAAAGAGCAAACTTGCCTATGAAGCGAGTTTGCTCTTTTTGTTAAAAGGTTAATTTGGCTAGACGGTTAAATGCTTCTTCTAGCACGCTAATGTCTTGGGTTGCAGCTAGGCGAACATAATTATCACCAGATTCACCAAAAGCTAGCCCAGGAATGACGAGGACTTGTGTTTCTTTTAAGACATATTCTGTAAATGAAACGGAATCCATATTTGTTTTAGAAATATTAATAAAGGCGTAAATCGAACCTTTAAGTGGATGTAAAGAAAGATATGGGATTTCTTCCACCCGTTTTGCGATGTATTCTAGGCGTTTTTGGAAAGTTTCTGTTACTAAAGGAATTAGTGTCTCAGAATGATTTAATGCGTAAATAGCAGCTCTTTGGGACGGTGTAGGAGCTGAATAAGTAATTCCTTCATTAATAATCTTTGCAGCTTCGTTTAAATAAGTAGGAGCAATCATATATCCTAAGCGCCAACCGGTCATTGCGAAGTTTTTAGACATACTACCAAATGTAATCGTGTGATCTGGCGCGAATTTGGCCATTGGTACGAAGTCTTCATAAAAACTAAAACCATCATATACTTCATCCGACAAAATAAAAAAGTCATATTTTTTCGCTAGATTAGCAATTTTTTCAAAGGTTTCCGGTGAAAAAACAGCACCGGTGGGATTATTAGGTGAATTTAAAATTAAAGCTTTCGTTTTATCAGTAATGGCAGCTTCTAAAATATCGACATTAATCGCAAAATCGTCTTTCTCATAGGTTGGAATAATGATAGGAGTACCACCGGAATTTAACACTTGATCTTTATACGGGGAGAAGTAGGGTTCGTGAATAATGACTTCATCGCCGTCGTCGAGAATGGTTTGCAAGGTTAGGTACATACCATGAAGCGCGCCAACTGTAGCGCGGATTTGGCTGCGTTCAAAAGACAAATCATAATTACGGCTAAAATAACCACGAATAGCATCGATGAGTTCTACATCTCCACCAGATTCTGTGTATTTTGTATGGCCTGCCCGTACGTCTTCAAAAGCGGCATTAATAATCGATTCATCCGTAATTAAATCAGGATCACCAATGGATAAATCGAGAATATCAGGCATTGTTTTGGCAAGTGTGCCAATATCAGCAAGAATGTTCACAGGCATTTGTTGATGTTTTTTAGCAATTTTTGAGTTATTCATCATGTATAATTAGCTCCTTTTTTCTATAAGTGCAGATAAACGCCTCACCTAAAATAGGCGAGACGTAATCTTTGGTTATGCTAAAACTTTTCCTAAAAAGTCTTTTGTACGATCGTTTTGCGGGTTCCCGAATACTTCTTCGGGCGTGCCTTGTTCTTGAATCACGCCAGCATCCATGAAGACAACGCGGTCGGCAACTTCTCTTGCGAAGCCCATTTCGTGCGTTACGACAACCATCGTCATACCTTCTTTAGCAAGCGACTTCATAACGCTTAATACTTCACCGACCATTTCGGGGTCAAGTGCGGAAGTTGGTTCATCGAATAGCATTACGTCAGGATTCATTGCGAGTGCTCGGGCAATGGCTACCCGTTGTTGTTGTCCACCAGAAAGTTGGGAAGGGTAGCTAGTTGCTTTATCAGCTAGACCGACTTTTTCCAGTAGAGAAAGCGCGTGTTTTTTCGCAGCTGCACTATCTTCATTCTTTACTTTCATAGGCGCTAACATTAGGTTTTCAAGAACATTTTTATGTGGGAACAAGTTGAAGTTTTGGAAAACCATGCCCATTTTTTGACGAAGTTCGTTGACGTTGGTTTGTTTTGCCATTAGGTCTTTGTTTTCAAAAAGAATCGTGCCGGTTGTTGGTTGTTCTAATAAGTTCAGGCAACGTAAGAAAGTACTTTTTCCGCTTCCGGAAGGGCCGATAACTACGACCACTTCTCCAGATGCGATTTCAAGATCAATACCTTTTAAGACTTCTAATTTGCCAAAATGTTTGTGTAAATTTTTAATATCAATCACTTGTTCTCATTCTCCTTTCAGCAACACCTAGTAGTCTTGATAAGCTAAATGTTAGTACAAAGTAAATTAATGATGTGATAATTAGTGGGATAAATGGCTTGAAGCTTGCGCCTTGGACTACGCCGGTCATAAACATTAGTTCTGTTACACCGATAACGGATACGATGGAAGATTCTTTAATAACAGTGACGAATTCATTCCCAAGAGCAGGAAGAATATTTTTCACGGCTTGCGGTAAGATGATGTAACGCATGCTAGCGCCTTGTGTCATACCAAGGGAACGAGCTGCTTCCATTTGACCTTTGTTGACAGCAGAAATACCTGCGCGGATAGTTTCAGCAACATAAGCGGCACTGTTTAGCGATAGGGCGATACAACCAGAAACAAAGGCGGATACGTCCATACCGATAATTTGAGTTCCGAAAAAGACGATGAAAATTTGAATTAGAAGTGGCGTACCACGGACAAATTCAATATAACATGCTGCTGGCCAGCGTAACCATCTTGTTTTCGCCAGTTTCATGAGCGCTAGTAATGAGCCGAGAATGGCGCCACATAATACGCCAATAGCGGCAAGGGCAATAGTGATTAATGTACCAGTGATAAAGTAATTACCATATTTCTCGTAAAAGCTACCATCTTGGAACATTAATTTATTGGCTTCTTTTTGATATTTTTTCAGTAAGCCAGTATCTTGTATATCTTTAATAGAAGCGTTGACTTTTTCTTGTAAAGCAGTGGAACCTTTTGGCATTGCGATGGCGGTTTCTTTGCTACCATTAGCAAATTTGATATCCGCCATAGCGAGTGTCTTATCTTGACTAATATAAGCTTCAGCAACTGGACCTTCTAAAACAACCGCATCGACTTTGTTGCTTTTAAGGTTAAGAATAAGGTCCGGTACTTTTTGAAGGGAAACTACTTCTGAACCAACTAGCTCATTTTGAGCTAATTCTTCTTGTGTCGTTTGCTTTTGGGCACCAACTTTCACGCCACTAAAATCATTCACACTTGTAAATTTATCTTTATCTGTCTTTCTAATCACAACACGTTGCTGAACGAACATGTATGGATCAGAGAAATCCACTTCTTTTTGACGTTCGGGTGTAGGTGACATCCCGGAAATAATCATATCAATCTTGCCAGTTTTTAGTGAGCCAAGCAAGCTGTCGAAATTCATTTCTTTAATTTCTAATTTAACATCTAAATCTTTGGCAATTTTTTCCGCAATACTTACATCAAAACCAACGACTTTATCTTTACCGTCGATTGTTTGATGAAATTCATACGGTGGATAGTCAGCGGAAAGGCCGACCGTTAAAACACCTTTTTCTTGAATTTTAGCTAAAGTTTGATCTTCTGTATCAGCGGCGAACACAGTTGTGAAGCCAGAAAATACAACTATAAAAACAAGTAAAATTGCTGCAATCTTTTGTAATAAATGCTTCTGCATAAGTACAACTCCCTTTAGTATTTGAGTAATTTATAATCAATGAATCGTTATTATCGATGTTTATTATAATACATCAAAATGAGTAAATATGCAATATGTTTTTAAAATAATCTCGTTTTATATTATATTTATTAGTTTTATTCAAAAAAATGTATAAAAAGAGCCTCGCGTTAGCAAGGCTCTAAATAATATTAAAGAATAAATCTTAGTACATAGAAGATAAGTGCTGCAATTGTTGCTGAAATAGGAAGTGTGATAACCCAAGTAATAATCATACGTTGGGCAGTATCCCATTTGACACCTTTGACACGGTGAGCTGTTCCAACACCAAGGATAGAAGAGCTGATTACGTGTGTTGTACTAACTGGTAAATGAATGAAAGTAGCACCGAAAATAATGATAACGGAACTTAAATCAGCCGCTACACCATTAACTGGTTTGATTTTCATGATTTTACCGCCAACAGTTTTGATGATTTTCCAACCACCAATACTCGTACCAATCGCCATGGCAATCGCACAGGATACTTGAACCCATAATTGCACATCATCGGTTGTTTGGAAACCACTAGCAATTAATGCCATTGTGATAATCCCCATTGATTTTTGTGCATCATTAGTTCCGTGTGTGTAAGATTGTAGCGCAGCAGTTCCGACTTGAATCATCCGGAAGCGCCGATTGGTCGTGGCTAAGTTTAAGTTCTTCAGGAAAACCTTGAAGAGTGAATATATCGTGTAACCGACTACGAAAGCAAGTACAGGAGATACTAATAAACCAACAATGATTTTAGTAAATCCGCTGTATTCAATTGCTGCAAATCCGGCTGATGCAATGGCTGCACCGGCGATGGATCCAATCAAGGCATGGGAGGAACTACTAGGAATTCCGAAATACCAAGTGATTAAGTTCCAAGCAATAGCTGAAAGTAATGCTGCTAAAATAACAAGTTCGCCGTGATCTAAGTCGAATGGGTTAACAATGTCTTTTGTAATTGTTTTAGCAACCCCTGTGAATGAAATAGCACCCACAAAGTTCATTACGGCAGCAAGAATAATCGCATGTCGTGGTTTTAAGGCTTTTGTAGAGACACTAGTCGCAATTGCGTTAGCTGTATCATGAAACCCGTTGATCAGGTCAAATGCTAGCGCGGCAAGTACGATGACGAGGGTGATGAGAAACATTCCTTCCATCTATCTAGGCCCCTTACGCATTTTTCATGACAATTGATTCAAGCGTATTCGCAACGCTTTGACAACTATCAGCAATGTCTTCTAATTTTTCATAAACTTCTCTTAGACGAATTAGTTTAATTGGATCTTTTTCGTTTTGGAAAAGTTGGATTAGTGATTCGCGGTAAACATCATCACATTGAGATTCGTAATCTTTAATTTGGATCGCAAGTTTACGAACGTCTTTTAGTTTTTTATCAAAAACAAGGTCAACTGCTTTTTCAATTTCAACAGTGCTTGCTTGAATAGCTTGGATAAATTTAGTCATGTATTCATCATAATGAGTGATTTGGCAGATTTCTAGTGAGAAAGCTGTTTCATCAAGTGCATCCATTACGTCGTCTAAGCGGTTAGTAAGTTCTAACATGTCCTCACGTTCGATTGGTGTAATGAAAGCGTCGTTTAATTCCATAATCATTTTGTGAACCATGGAGTCTCCAGCTGTTTCATATTCTTTGATTTTATTCGAGAAAGTATGTAAATCCTCCACCGAATTAATGTTGTAAGTTGCAAAGAAATTTGCACCTTCATGTAAATTTACTGCAATGTCATGCAACAACGAAGCAAAACGGTCTTTTTTATTTTTAAAAGCCATTTTCTTAATTCCCCCGATCATTTTTGGTCATTAATAATCAGCTCGCTTTTACTTTGAAAAGGGAGCTTTTTTCTTAACGATAAGTTAACGAAAACAAATAAAAAACTTGATAGATCTTTACCACAAATTAATACTAACATAGGATGGGAATAA
The DNA here is from genome assembly GCF_028867355.1 of Listeria sp. LM90SB2. Lineage (NCBI taxonomy): Bacteria > Bacillati > Bacillota > Bacilli > Caryophanales > Listeriaceae > Listeria > Listeria sp. LM90SB2. Next base: position 2,349,567 of record NZ_CP046449.1, on the reverse strand, counting down.
ATAGGAAACTTTTTTTTGACGGCTCTGCAAATAAACGTTCTGACAGCGTTTCCAATGGCTGTTTTTAGGTATTTCATTAAATGAATAAAAAAAGTAGAATTTTTGTGGCTTTTTATTAGGAGAGTAAGGCGCATTTCGGTATACTGGTTTTAAAATATAAATTTGCGAAAATAGTGTATAATTCATTTAAGAGAAAAAGTTCACAAAACAGTTTTCGTGAGGAGGGTTTCGTTTTGACAAAAACATTACAAGACAGAATGATACTACCGGGGAATGAGACAATTCCTTATATTGGACTTGGTGTATTTCAAGTAACAGAACAAGAATTTATCGCTGGTGCTGTGGAAAAGGCAATTGAAGTAGGTTATCGTTTGTTTGATACAGCGGCAGTTTATAATAATGAAGCGATTGTTGGGCAAGCAATTGCTAGTAGCGCAGTCTCACGAGAAGAATTATTTATTAGTTCGAAAGTGTGGAACGGAGACCTTGGCTTTGATGAAACGTTATTTGCTTTTGAGCGAACACTTCGGAATTTGAAGTTGGATTATTTGGATTTGTATTTAATTCATTGGCCTGTAGCTGGGAAATACCGTGATTCATGGCGAGCGATGGAGCGGCTTCATGACGAAAAATTGATTAAATCTATTGGAGTTGCGAATTTCAAGCAACATCATTTAAGTGACTTATTGGTTGCTGCAAATGAAAAACCAGTTTTAAATCAAGTGGAAACGCATCCACTGTTACCGCAAAATGACCTTCGTAAGTATTTGGCGGAACAGAATATCGCGCACGCTGCCTGGTCACCGCTGGCTAAAGGAATATTAATGCAAAATCCGGTGATTACAGAAATTGCGAAAAAACATCAAGCATCTGTAGATCAAGTGATTTTACAATGGCATTTGAACCGCAATACGATTATTTTTCCGAAGTCAATTACTTCTAGTCGGATTGAGGAGAATTCACGTTTGTCCTATTTCCAACTAGATGCCATTGATATGGAAAAAATTGATCGCTTAGAAACGGGGAAACGTGTTGGACCAGATCCAGATGATTTAGAATACTTTTTAAGTAGTATTGAACGGGAACGCGCTTATTTATCAGGTGAGAATGCGGAATGACAGATATTCAAATGGTATTCCGCGCGAATCGTTCTTTAATAGATGCTCCGCCAATGGAAGCTTACATGAAAAATCAATTTACTTTTTTGGGAATTAGAGCCGGTGAACGAAAAAAATTGGTAGCGGAATATTTGAAAGAAAATGGGGCGCCGCAAGATTTACTTGGATTTACGATAGCCTTATTTGCTGAAGAAGAGCGTGAATTTCAGTATGTGGCGATTGATTTATTAAGCCGTTACGGTAAAAAACAGCTTAGTGAGGCGATAAAAGTATATGAGCAATTAATTGTAACGAAATCTTGGTGGGATACTGTGGATGGCCTAGCGGGAACGGTAGTAAGTAATCATTTTAAACTATATCCTGAGTTGATTCCTACCTATAATGAAGCGTGGATAAATGGAGATAACATTTGGCTCGCTCGAACGGCAATTTTATTTCAATTGAAGTACAAAGAAGAAACCGATGTAGCTTTACTTTTTTCCAATTGCGAAAAATGGCTGGATTCCAAAGAATTCTTTATTCAAAAAGCGATTGGATGGGCGCTCAGACAATATGCAAAAGTCGATAGCGGGGCAGTTCGTCAGTTTGTAAATAGTCACTCGCTTGCGCCGTTAAGCCGAAGAGAAGCACTTAAACACATCGGGGAGGCGTGATATGTTACATCATGTGGAAATATATGTAGCTGATTTAGAAGAAAGTCGCTTGTTTTGGTCAGGGCTGTTAGAAGAACTTTCTTATGAGTTATACCAGACTTGGAATGAAGGCTTTAGTTATAAATTCGCCGATACGTATTTAGTATTTGTGCAAACAGAGGAACCGTTTGTCGCGGAAGGTTATCATCGCAAACGAGTTGGGCTCAATCATTTGGCATTTCATGGTGGCACAAAAGAACGGGTGGATGATTTTCGAGCCAAATTAAAAGCAAAAGGAACCAAACTTCTATATGAAGAAAGATATCCTTTTGCTGGCGGTGAAAATAATTATGCTGTATTTTTTGAAGATCCAAATGGAATAAAAGTAGAAATTTGTACAGAAGTCACAACGTAATGTTGTGGCTTTTTAAAATACCCAATCATCTCCAGCTGGAGCAGAAAAATTCATTTCTTTACCTTTGAAAGGATGATTTAAATGTAATTTTTCGGCATGTAGCATGATGCGATTAGCACGAGGGGAACCACCATAAAGCGTATCGCCAATAATTGGATGGCCAATTCCGCTTAAATGAACGCGAATTTGGTGCGTCCGACCAGTTTCGATTTGGCATTCTACAAGAGAGGTGTTTTTTTCGTTATCATTTTCTAATACTTTAACATGCGTTACTGCTGGTTGACCGTATGGGCTGATTTGGCGTCTGGAACCGTGGTGACGATCTTCGCCAATGGGTTTGTTGATAGTCTGCATCACGAGTCCCCAAGTACCATCAACTGCAGCGAGATAAGTCCGGTGAATCGCTCTATTTTCCATTTGCCAAGATAAGCCGGCGATAGCTAATTTGTTTTTAGCAAACAGTACTAAACCGGAAGTAGTTTGATCAAGACGGTGAACTGCTAGGGCGTTCGCATCTTGGCCTGTTTTTTCTAAGTAATATTGCACGGCATTCGCGCAAGTATCTGTTTCATAACTATCATTTGGGTGAGTTTTCATATCAACTGGTTTATTCACTACTAGTAAAAAATCATCTTCATAAATAATTTCTAAGTCGTACTCATAGACAGGGATTTTGTCATGTAAGAAAACTGGTAAAGAAAGACTCGCTCCAACGAAAAGTGGCGTATTCCAATCATCCAGTGGCTTATTGTTTAGCAAAACATTTTGAGACATGCGAATTTCATGTCGCGCTTTTTTACCGAGATGAAATTTTTCTTGCAAAATAGTAGTTAGTGAAAGGCCTTCCCAGTCTTCTAAAATAGGTAATGTTACATGTGTCATAGTCAAATCATCCGTTCTAATTTAATTTTTTATTATTGTTTTTCGAAATTGGTTTGGTGACAAACCGGTATGTCTTTTAAATGTAGTAGAAAAATGAGAGGGGTTTGGAAAGCCAGCCATTTTTCCAATAGTTTCAATGGATTGGTTGGTCGAGGTTAGCTGCATTTTTGCGTAACTAATCCGGACGTTCTCAAGGTAAGTAATGGGTGTAATCATCGTGATTCGCTTAAATGTTCGGTGTAAGTGGTACGGACTTCCGTGGCAATCATCCGCAATGATTTGTAAAGTGAGCGGTTTGGCAAAATTTTCTTTAATATACATTTCGATATTTGTTATCCACTCCGTATCAGGTAGAGCAGTACCACCAGATTTACATCGTTTACAAGCCCGGTAGCCATGCGAAAAAGCTTCCTCCGCACTATGGAAAATAACGATGTTTTCTTTTTTTGGTAATCGTGATTTACAAGAAGGATAGCAAAAAATCTTCGTAGATGTAACACCATAGAAAAATGTGCCATCAGCAGTCTTATCATTCGTTGAAATTGCTTGCCATCTTTTTTTGGTTAAGTAATAATCCGACAATGTTATCACCTCAACTTCTTATTAATCATAAACGTTATGAAGGTAAATTGCGAGGAAAACTTTTCTAATCTTGCTCTTATAGTGAAACTGGTTAGAAATGTTATTCAATTTAGCGTATAATTAACATTAGAAAGAGGTGAAGGAAATGACAGATTTATATTATGATACGCTTCATTTTTCAGACACAGAGCTTTATTTCGCAGCGACGAAAACTGGGCTATTTTACGTTGGAACAAAGGCAGAAAAGATTCAATCAGCCAAGCGAAGCCCAGAAAAAATGAACATGTATAAAGAAGAATTGGTCGCTTATTTGAACGGAGAACTTACGTATTTTACTGTACCAATGGATTTGTCCGCTACTCCTCTCCAACTTGAAGTATTTCACGCATTGGAAGCTATTCCTTATGGAGAAACTAGAACGTATACAGAAATTGCAGCACAGATAAATCGCCCCAAAGCCGTGCGCGCAGTTGGAACGGCAATCGGAAGAAACCCACTACTTTTCATTATTCCATGCCACAGAGTAATTGGTAAAAATGGCAAATTAACAGGTTATAGCGGGGGGATAGGGATGAAAGAATCACTCTTAAAACTTGAAAAAGCAAAAATAAATCAATTTTCTTTTTAAAAAGAGAATTGATTTATTTTTTTATCTACTGTACTATAGTAACTAGTACAATTAGTTCTCTATAGTAGAATTCATGAAAGCAGGGGGAGAGATGTTTACGATTAACACAAAAAGTCAACTACCGATTTATGAACAGATCGTCCAAAAAATTAAAGAACAAGTTGTCAAAGGGATACTTCAAGAAGGAGAAAAGATATTATCTATACGTGAATTTGCAAGTAGAATCGGAGTGAACCCAAACACTGTGAGTAAAGCGTACCAAGAATTAGAACGACAAGAAGTAATTGTCACGGTAAAAGGAAAAGGGACCTTCATAGCGAACCAACAAGATAAAGTAAGTTCACCAAAAAAACTAGCAGAAACAAAAATTAAATTAAAAGAAACGATTCTCGATTTAGTTTACCTTGGAATTAACGTTGAAGAAATACATAGATTATCAGACGAATATAGTCAAGACATCATTGGAGGTGACATGGTTGAAGGTTGATTCACTTAGCAAAAAAATTGACGGGGAACTCTTATTGGATAAAATAACATTTGAAGTAAAGCCAGGAGAAATTATTGGTATAGTCGGACGAAATGGCGTAGGTAAAACAACTCTTTTTCGAACTATTATGGGTTTTTATATTCCTGATGAGGGAGATGTGTACTTAGATGAGGCATTAAGCAAAAACCCTCAATTAAAGCAAAAATTATTCATGCTTCAAGATAGTTTAAATTGTTGGGATGGTTATAAGATTCCGACGATAAAAAAATTCTATCAAAAAACTTATCCATTATTCGACGGAGCTAAATTTGATAACTTACTCAATCAAGTTAACCTAGCTACAGATGTAAAATTTCAAAATTATTCAAAAGGAATGAAAGGTCTTTTTGGGCTCGTTCTTGCCCTATCTATCGGAGCTGAATTTATTTTGCTCGATGAACCAATGGAAGGTCTCGATATAATTGCTCAAAAGAAAATTATGGGCATATTATTAGAAGAAGTGGAGAAGCGGAAATTAGGCATTATTATTTCTTCCCATCGTTTAGCTGATTTAGATCCGATTGCTGACTATATTCATATTTTACAAGATAATCATATTGAAGAGTCTTACCATCTTGAATCACTTCGGGAACAAGCTGTTAAAATTCAGATCGCTTTTGAAAATAAAAAAATTCCACCTTTTTTACTGGAAAATGGCAAAGTAATTAATAAGTATGGCCGTGTTTACACCATTTTATTCCGAGATATGAACACAGAATTATACGCAGCAATAAAAAAAGAAAAACCAATTTTCATGGATGAACTCGCAGTCACATTAGAAGACTTGTTTATTTATCATCTAGAAGAACTAGGAGGCGAGAAATCATGAGTGCAGGGCTTCTTTGGAAAGAATGGCGTCAGAATGCGTGGGTATTTATATTTATTTTAATCGCTTTTATAGGTTCTGAAGCTACGACTGCAACGAACGCGGTTAGTATGTTTAATGACAACTATAACTATTATCAGTCTGAAGAATTTCAAAAAAATAATACAGCAGATCAACAAATGACGGGTAATGAAATAAAAAATGATTTAAGTTTAACTCCTTATGATTTTGAAGGGAATTTAGGGCTTTTCTTCTATGTGTTTCTGTTTTTAGGGTTAAAGTTAACTGTTTTTGAGAAAAATAAGCAAATGGATTATTTTACTTTTGGATTGCCATACTCCAAGAAGCAAATTTTTTGGCATAAGATGCTTATTCCATTACTTTTAATTTTCGTACTAGTACCAATCATCATTTTCTGTAGGTTTTGGTATATTTACCAGCAAATACCGGGGTTGTATTTACCCAGTGTGAGCGATTCTTTGATGTATATTAGTTCCTTTTTGTTATTGTATTTATTTTCTTACACGTTAGCAGTGGCAGTCGGGAATTTGGTTGGAGAGATAATTACAGCCGGAATTATAGCGATTGGATCTATTGTTAGCTTTTTATACATGTTTCCAGGCGCATTGACTAATTTAATCATTGGTTTTAAAGCTTTCTTTACTGGAAAAACAATAGTGGATATTGATGGTGGAGCAGTTATGCTGTATAACGCAATACCTACGCCAATTTTACAAGGAACTACAGCGTTAAGTGAATTTGTCATATTAATTATCTTATCAATAGGAATGTTAACCATTAGCTGGTATGCGATGAAAACAGCTTCTTTGGAAAACGATGGTAGATTTTTAATGAATAATAAATTCCGGGTCCCTATACTTATCATTGGTTCTCTTTATGTGACTATTTGTTTAAGTGGCCATTATGCAAGTTTTAATTACGATCAATTAATTCCGACGGGACAAGTTATAAGTTTAATAATTAAAATTATACTGATTTTAGTTGCATCTGTTATTGCTTTTTGGATGCTCATGTACAAATGGAAGACGTTACGGAAACATTAAAAAAGACCGAGAATTGAGGAATCAATTCTCGGTCTTTTTTAAATATGATCTCGAGCAAATTTTTTCTTTCTTGTAAATACAATCATTAAGAGAGCGAGGCCGAAAAGCGCAATACCAGCATTTAGTAAGAAGATAGCGGCAATATCAATTCGGGAAATCGCAGCAGCAATCAAGGGAATAATGAAAACAGCTATCCCTTCTGCAATAGTATAAAGGCTAGTGACAAAACCCTTTCCTCGAGCAGAAACCTCCGCAAGTAGTGTTAAACCTAATTGGATAATTCCTCCAGCAGAGAAATAGCCCAATAAGAAAGCCCCAACAATACATACGATTTCGCTTGGGAAAGCAAACAGTGTAAAGGAGATGAGCATCGTCATGGTTACATAAGTAATTAAGATATGGAGCGTTCGCACGCCGCGATTTCCTAAAATAAACGTCACACACACACAAATAATCGCTCCGACACTAGCATAACTTACAAGTAGTCTAGAAGCATCGTCTGTCATATGAATAACTTCTGAACCATACTTAGCGATCCATTGGCTCATAATATAAAGAAGCGTTTGGGCCACAAAACCAAATAAAATCAAACAAATTTCATCTATACTAAAATGAAACTTTTGCTTTTTCTCTTCGGCAAGTTCTGCTGCATCTAGTGGTTTTCCAACAGTCATCGGCGGGAAAGTTCGCGTTAATGTATAGAGTAAGTTAATTAGTAAAATAACGATCAATACAATAAAGCTCCAGCCATACCATAAGTTATTTGCTAAAATAAATGCAATCATGAATGGTAAAAGGAATTGACCAGATTGTACGAAAGCTTTAACAATGATATTAGCAGAAGCAGCTTTTTTTGGATAAGCTTCCATAAGGGCGGGGTAGGTTCCTGTATCTAAGAAGGAATTTGCTATCCCAGCAGAAATACCAAACATGTATGCGATAATCGTATTGGGACTGAGTAATATACCGCCTAAAAAGATAATATAGAAAAACACGCCGAGAATAACAGACAACTTTCTACCGAATTTATCGGATAGTCTTCCCGAAATAAATACAGCTAATAATTTACCAATCCCAAAGGAAGATACAACGCCGGCAGCACCAGCCAAATCTGTATGCCATTTTTGAGATAAAAAATCAATATTTTGTGCAATGATGATTAACGCCATACCATGAACAAAGTAGTTCATATAAAGACCAAGTGATGTAGATAAATATTTGTTTTTCATAGTCTGCTCTCCTTTATGTAATGACTTATGAGGACTTTTTATTAAAAATACCCTCTTTTTCAGTGAGTTCATATAGATAAAATACATAAGTTTGTGCTTTACTTCACAAATGATATGTAAGTTCAACTGAGCATCATAAATGCTCAGTTGAATAATAAATTATTTAGTAGCAATTTTAGATTCGTTTTTGTAACGCATATTGACAAAGATTGCTAGTAGGATACCAATAACAGTTATCGCTACATTGAATAATAACACATATTTCGGACCTTCGATACCACCAGCTTTAGTAATATAACTTGCAACGTTTAAAACAATATAGTTTGCTAGACTGGAAGAAATCATGACAATTGAAGTGATTTTCCCTTTGTTTGTTGGGAAAAACTCATTGGCAGTTGATACAGCTAGTTGTAGAACTCCCCCAGCAGCAGCGTATCCGATAACAAATCCACCAATTAAGCAAATGGTTGGTGTTTGTACGATATAAATAATTAGCAACATTAAAGTGGCAATTGCTGGATATAGGATTAGAATTCGGACTGGTAAAATAAATTTTTTCACGAGAACAGCGGTAATTAGAATTGCGCACATTGTTCCTAGTGAGTAGAATGATTGAATTTTACTTGGATCAGCCATACCGTATAATTTTCCAAGTTCTTGGTTGCAGTTTAGCCATAGTTGGAAAGTGGATGTACACGTAAAACCAATACCGATTATAGCCCAACTAGTTGCATTGAATTTCATTTTTTCTGGTTTTGCTTTTTCGCCGCCAACATTATTGTTCATTGGAGGGAATGGCATAAATGCGATGATTAAGCCATCAATAACGATTAAGACCATTGTAATAACGAATAGTGTGCGGAATGACATATTTGCCGCCGCAACCATACCGATTGCGAAAGGTAATACAAATTGTCCGATAGAGATAGAGAATTTAGTAAACATATTGGCAATGGCGCCATTTTTTGTGAAAATTTCTAGAACTGATGGTGTTACGGCTGTGTCTAAGAATGAGTTCGCCGCTCCTCCTACAAAAGCGAAAGCGTAAGCGATATACATATTCGGTGCAAAAGCAAGACCGATGAAATAAACTGCGTATAACGCAACACCGATTAATGCGGACGGTTTACGCCCAAATTTATCTGAGAAGGGTCCAGAAATTGGTAATGTCAGCAAGCGACCTAAACCAAGTGCTGCGATAACTGCGATAACCATGCTTACGTCAAATGTGCCATCAGAAAGCTTATCTGCTCCCCATACTCCGGCGAAATCTTGTTTGTATTGGCCAAGAATGGATACCCCAATACCGTGAATAAAATAAGTAAAATAAAGTGCTATTGCTGTTGGATAAAATCTTTTTGCGTTCATTTTTTTCTCCTCTCGAAATCCTGATGAATTTATTAGTTGAAATATAGATTCTTTACTTCTGAAACTGGCATATCTTTACCAGTAAACAATTTGTATGCTTCAGCGCCTTGCCACAAAAGCATTCCTAACCCGCCTACAGTCTTATAACCAGCAGCTTCAGCATCTAGTAGAAGTTGCGTTTTTTTAGGGTTATAAATAATATCTGCAACGATAAGCTCTTTTCTAAAAACGGATGTATCGCTAATAGGTGTTTCGTGTTCATTCGGATGCATGCCAACGAGTGTCGCATTAACAAGGATATCGCTAGTGGCAATTTCCGCATTTAGTTTTTCTGTATCGTTCAAATCATAAATATGTACGATGCAATTTGGCACTTCTTGTTTAATGGAAGCAGCAGTTTGTTTTGCTTTGTCATAAAAAGCGTCTTTAATATTAAAAATGGTGATTTCCTTGGCCCCATCAAGTGCACACTGGACTTGGATTGCTGTAGCTGCACCACCAGCACCAATTATAGTCATTTTTTTGCCGGTGACATCTACACTAGCATCTCGTAAATTTGCAATAAAACCAAGGCCATCTGTTATATGCCCAGTTAGCTTCCCGTCTTCATTTACGATAGTGTTAACAGCGCCAATCATCCGAGCAGCAGGGGAAAGGTCATCCATGTGTTTTAAAACTTCACTTTTACAAGGCATGGTCACGTTTGCGCCACGCAGATTAAATGTCTTGATTGCTTTTATAGTATCAGCAACTTTTTCAATAGGTGTGTCAAAAGCTAGGTAAGCATAATCCAACCCCGCTTTTTGAAAACTGTAATTATACATGATTGGAGATTTTGAATGGTCTACGGGTGTCCCAATTAAGCCAAGAAGCCTAGTCGTTCCTGAAATTCTATTTTCCATTTTGTTTTCCTCCGAATGAATCCTACTCGCTGCACATTACAGCGAGTAGAATGATAAATTATAATTGTAATACAGCGTCTAGTGCTTCTTTTGTTGCATCCAATGCCCGGCGCGCACGAATAGCATCACCGATGACATAGGTTTCGGGTACCATTTTTTTTATAGCTTCTTCCAGTGGGTTATAGGCTCTTGATCCCATTGCTAGAACAACAGAGTCAAATCCGTCGATTCGGTGTTCTTTGTTATCCGCTAGGGAATAGGTTACCCCGTCTTCAAAGAAACTCGTTACTTTTGCATTCGTAACACTTTTGATTTTATATTCATCGAAATCACGCATCAGGAATTTACGATGTTCAGAAATAACGTCTGCTCCGACTTCATCGCGAAGTTCTACAACGGTGACGTCATGACCAGCTTCACCTAAAAATGCAGCTGTTTCACTACCAACCATACCTCCGCCAACTACGAGTACTTTTTGACCACATTTCTCTTTCCCATCAAGTAAGTCAACTGCGTGGATAAGTCCAGCATCCTCAATACCTGGTATCGGCAAAACAAGTGGAGTGGCGCCAGTTGCAATAATGACGGCATCTGGGGCAACTTCTTGAATAAGTTCTGGTGTTACAGGTGTGTTTGTTTTAATTTCGACATCGAACTGTTCACACTTTTTGATGTAACTTCGAACCATGTTTGTTAAGTCGCCTTTACCAGGAGGATAGGCAGCTAAGCGCATTTGACCGCCAATCATATCTGATGCTTCATAAACTGTCACATCATGACCACGGGATCCAGCCATCCATCCAGCATAAAGCCCACCGACACCACCGCCAATGACAACTACTTTTTTACTTGGAGTTTTAGGTGAATAAGCTTCGGATTCACGTCCAAGTAACGGATTTACTAAACAAGTAATGGGTTTTCCGGCATACATATTAGCAACGCAACCTTGAAGACAAGCGATGCAAGGAAGTAATTCGTCTAGTTTTCCAGCAGCAGCTTTGTTTGGTGTTTCTGGATCTGCTAAAGACTGACGCCCGAAAGCAACCAAGTCAGCGCGGCCTTCACGAACCATTAATTCCGCGTAATGCGGCTCTGTGAAACGACCCACAGTAATTACAGGAATAGAAACAGCGCGTTTGATTTGTGTTACAAGATCAGAGCTAAATCCTGCATGCAATACGGTTGGCGCCCACATGTATTCATCACGAATATGGACGCTACGAGAAACATGCAAACCATCCAAACCACAATCTTCTAAATAAGCTGCAACTGTTGCGCTATCTTGAACACTTAGTCCGCCTTCCACACCATCCGTGCTATTAATTCGGCAAAGAATTGCGATGGAATGACCGACACGTTTACGAATACTTTCAATAATAAGCCGAGGTAATCGCATTCGGTTTTCAAAACAGCCACCAAACTCGTCCACACGTTTGTTCGTCCGTGCAGATAAGAAACTACTTACTAGATAACCATGTGCGCAGTGAACTTCAACCGCATCGGCGCCCGCTTTTTTTGCTCGTAAAGCAGCTTCTCCGTAAAGTTCAATCAACTCATAAAGTTCTTCACGCGAAATGGCTTCCGGAGTATTACGCCCTGCAGCAGAGGCGATTGCTGAGGCTGCTCTTAAAGGATAACCAGATACTTTGGAATTTCCTTCTGGTCCAGCGTGCTGTAACTGAACAGAAATTTTTGCTCCAGCATCGTGACATACATCAATCACTCGTTTAAAACTAGCAATTTGATGATCACTATATAGGCATGCTTTATTTGCGCCACCTTTTGCGCGTACATCTACAACCGTTGCTTCAAAAGTAATAAGCCCAAAACCCCCAAGCGCTCGTTCTTTGTAATAAGCAAGGGAAGTATCTGATAAAGTTCCATCTGTATTTGCATAGTTGTTACACATTGGCGATACGACAAATCTGTTAGGCACCTTCATCGGCCCGATATCAATAGGTGAAAACATCGAATTAAATTTCAAAAATAACACATTCCTTTCACAGGGAGTCTTCCTACTACGTTATTATTTTCACATAAGCGAGTAGGTGTTTAGCGTGGAGAAATTTCTGGCCATGCTTCGTCTAATACTTTTTTCGTGGCATTGTATACTTTAAGGGCGGCATACTCTAAACCAGTTGCTACCATAGAGTCTGAAATAACTTCGACTCCCATCACACGTGGATTTACACCATGTTCTTTTAAAATTTTTGCAAAACCGACCGTATCTCCGTAGCCTTCTCCAGGAGCTAGACGATCATGAAGTGATTCCTCACGAAGTTCTTTGTAAGGCGTTTCGTGGACATCGCATAGTTGGATGGAAACAATCCGATCAGCGGGAACGTTTTTGATAGATTCTGCTGTTTGGTTTGCTCTAGCCCAGTGCCACGTGTCACAAATAAGTTGCGCATTATCTCGGCCGCATGCTTCTGCTACTCGCCAAGCTGCTTGTAAGTCTGCTACACCGCTATATGGCATAAATTCTAAACCAATAATTAATTCTTCTGCGCGGTCACATAATTCACCAAGCGCGACGATGATTTGTTCCTCAGGGATTTTTTCAAGCAAACCACAATTAATATGTTTGACGCCAAATAATCGCGCCATGTGGAAAGTTGTTTGCTCTTTCTTTTGTTGTTCTGCTGTACGATCTTCGGCAGTTCCCCACTGAGTTATGTACTCCACTTCTGTTACTTTCATGTTATGCTCGTCTAAAATCCGCAACATGTCTTCATCCGTTAATCCGGCAGCTAGTGCATCTACATAGTTTTCTGCACGCAAGCCAATTCCGTCAAAACCGTTTTCCGCAGCGACTTTTACTCGTTTAGGAAAAGATACCTCTGTTCCAAGCGTATAAGAGCTAATCGTGATGGGGCATTTTTTTAGGTTGCCATTTGCATTTGTCATAAAAATTATCTCCTCTCCATAATAAAAATTACAAGAAACTTTGATAATATTTTCACAAACACCAGTAAAAAAATTAATTCCGCTTAATTAAAAACCTCTGATGTGATAACGCCTTCAATAGTTGAAAATGGAACTGGACAGTTAACCTATTCTACCGTATATTGGTTTTTAAGGAATAGTTTATTTCACTGGCGTAACTACAGTCTAATTGTATTATGACTATTCCATAAAAACAAATTGGTATTGTTCTATTAATTGATAGATAAATTGCATAGATAACTTTTTAGTTAGGAGAGAAGCATGAATTTACACCATTTACGATACTTCGTCACACTGGCGCACATGGAGCATTACACAAAAGCAGCTGAAAAATTGCTGATTACACAGCCTAGTTTAAGTCACGCAATTTCCTCCTTAGAGCAAGAATTAGGTATCCCTTTATTTGAAAAAGAAGGGCGGAATATAGGGTTAAGTAAAGCTGGCAAAGTATTTCTTGATTATGTGGAAGAGTCCTTAGATATGATTGATGCGGGTGTCGCGACGACTAAAAAAGCGGCGAATGGGGAAGGGCAGATTGACTTGGCATTCTTGCAAACACTTGGCACGTCTCTAATACCAAAGCTTGTTCAAGAATTTCTCCAAACCGAACCAGAAAAACAAATCGATTTTATTTTCCATACAGGTGTTTCGATTGATATCATTCAAGGCCTAAAAGAAAAGAAATTTGATATTGGTATTTGTTCTAAACTTGAAAATGAAAGAAATATTCACTTTACGCCAATTGCCAAACAAGAATTAGTGCTCATCGTCCCCAAAAGCCATCCTCTTGCTGAGAAAGACTGGATTGATTTAATCGAAACGGTAGATTATCCGCATATCGCATTCTCGAAAAAAAGTGGTTTGCGTCCAATTATCGATGATTTGTTCAGAAAAATTGGTGCCGATTATCAAATTGCATATGAAATTGAAGTGGATCAAGTCATTGCCGGAATGGTCGCGCAAAACTTTGGGATTGCTGTAGTTCCGAACATGCCGATTTTAAATTATGTGGATGTCAAAGTCTTACCAATTAGAAGCCCAAACTGGGAGAGATTCTTTTATCTCGCAGTCGCGAAAAACCAAACGCTAACGCCCGCAGCTGAGAAGTTCAAGCAATTTATGTTAGCGCATCGTATATAAAAAAAGTAGCTATCCTACGAGAGGGATAGCTACTTTTTGATTAGTCATTCGTTTTTTTGATGATTTCGATATATTCAATATGATGAGGTTCGCCTTGTTTTACGCGGAAAATGAATCCATCGTAATCAATTTCGTCCCCAACTTCTACTTCATAATTTTGCGTTAAGAACCAGCCGCCAATTGTGTCGACTTCTTCTTCCTCAATTTCAGTACCTAAAATATTATTTACTTCATCAATAAGAAGTTTCGCATCCACAATAAAGTGACCGTCTTTGATTTTGCGAATTTCTGGAATTTCATCGGCATCAAATTCATCGCGGATATCACCAACGATTTCCTCTACAATATCTTCAACCGTAACAAGTCCAGAAGTACCACCATATTCGTCAAGTAAAATCGCGATATGGGAACGTTCACGCTGCATACGGAAAAGTAATTCTTTAATCGGAATTGTTTCAATCACACGAATAATTGGTTTTACGTAAGGATCAATGCTAAAACTTGGATTAGATCCATGCTCAACATATGCTGACAAAATTTCTTTTAAATTAAGTACGCCGATAACGTGGTCTTTATCGCCATCAATAACCGGATAGCGCGTATAGCGTTCATTTTGCATAATGTCGGATAATTCCCCGATAGTAGAGCCCGTATCAACGGTAACAATCTCTGTTCGCGGAATCATGACTTCTTTCGCCATACGTTCATCAAAATCAAAAATCTTATTCACATAACGGAATTCTGATTGGTTGATTTCACCACTCTTATAACTTTCGCCGACGATTATTTTTAATTCATCCTCGGTATGAGCAATTTCGTGCTCGGAAGCTGGCTCTAAACCAAAAAGACGTGCGATGAAAACGGCAGAACCATTTAAAATCCAAATGAACGGGAACATCACTTTATAAAAAATATGCAGTGGACGAGCTACCGCAAGTGCAACTGCCTCTGTTTTATCAATCGCCAGTGTTTTCGGTACAAGTTCCCCAACAACTACGTGCAAGAATGTGATAAATAGAAAGGCAATCGTGAAGGATAGAATCGTAATAGCTGATTGCGGAAGTTCCATTAAGCTAAATAACGGATGTAACGCCGCTTCTACCGTAGATTCCCCCAACCAACCAAGTCCAAGGGAACTAATCGTTATCCCGAGTTGGCAGGCTGATAAGTAAGCGTTCAAATGATTGTAAATATGTCTAGCGAGGACTGCGCGTTTATCTTTCTCCGCAATTAATTGGTCCAAACGGCTTGGTCGCATTTTAACAATCGCAAATTCTGTTGCCACGAAAAATGCTGATATAGCAATAAGTAAAGCTATAATTAAAAATTTAATGGTTAATATCAATAAATCGCCTTGACAGAAATAGTTTCTGCTAAGGCAAACACCTCCTAGTTTAATATAAATAAGCTTATTATAAAACTATCTATATAGAAGAAAAACCGTCCTGGAAGAGAACTCCTCCAATGTGTTGTTGCCTATTTTTCATTCTAGTTAGATAATTTATGTGAATTAGTTTCTCTGCCCCATCGAATATTCCCTCCCAGCAAATGATACTTTAATCTAAATTATAGTTGACTTTACGATTATTGACAATGAATATTATTCAAAAAATGGTTCAATATGAACTAAAGTGAACGCACCTTCGTATTCGTTACGAATTTTTTGTTCAACGATTTCGGTGATTGCATGACTTTTAACTACATTTAGTTCAGGATCCACAGCGATAGTTGCATCGATCCAAATCTTATTTCCATTCATTCGCGCTTTAATATCAATTACTTTTTTGACATCAGGTACAGAAGCAATTAAATCATGAATAGTTTCGAGCTTAGAAACATCGAAACCATCTGTCAAGGTATGTGCAGCATCATAGAAAATTTTGATAGCAGTATAAACAATCAAAATACCGACCAAAAAGGCCGTCACGGAATCAAGCCAAGGAACACCAAGAACAGCCCCAATAATCCCGATAAACGCACCTAAACTAACAAATGCGTCGGAACGATTATCATATGCAGCAGCTCGCACAGCTTGGCTATCAAGTTTTTTCGCAAGTCGATGATTATATAAGTAAATAGCATACATAAATACACCAGAAAAAAGCGCGACAACAGCAGTTAACATCGAGGGTGTTGCAAATTCTTTTTCGATAATATGAACAATTGAACTCCAAATAACTTGCACGCCAACGAGAAACATAATGATAGATGCGATTAAAGAGCTAATAGTTTCAGTCCGTCGGTGTCCGTATGAATGATCTGCATCAGGTGGAATACGAGAAATTCTAAGGCCAATTAAAAGCGCAACAGAAGCAACAATATCAGTCGTATTATTCAAACCATCTGCAAGTAAGGCATCAGAGTTTCCTAATTGCCCAGCAACTATTTTTAAAACCGCTAGAAATAAATAGGCAAATATACTCAAAAATGCCGCTTTTTCAGCCTTTTTTAAATCGTTGTATCCATCCATTATGTATGTACTCCTTTCTTTTTAACATAAAAGTCCCGCCTACGAATGGCGGGACAACGAAATCTAAGCCTCTATCAATACATGCTCTAAATTTTTTACTGATAAGGCAATGTTATCACATACTTCTTGATAACTCGCCCATTTTTTTGGTAACGCTATTTCTTGTTCCGGATCATCAATGTCCCAATAAATAATTTTTTCTTGTATGTTAGCTGGAAATTTTGGTGCAGTTTCATGTGCAGAATCATAAATTGTTACAATGAGATCAGCATCTGCCAGTAGTTCTGAGCTAGGGGAATAAGACAAACTTTCAGGTGGCTCGATTGCAAACTCATTCAACGCTTCTGCAATAAACGGTGTTGATTTAGATTTATGCCAAGAACCGCTAATGAATTTGACATTGCTAAGTGAAAGTCTTTTCGCCCAAGCTTCAGCAATGGCACTTCGAATATGCGTTTGTGATAAAAAGTAGATCAGCTTTTGCGTCATATTCCAATTCCTTTCCGGCGTATTAATGTACCCATGTAAAACTTGCTGCCATTACTTGTTGTACACAGTATATAGGTGATAATTATTACCAAAGACACAAGTAATGGTAACAGTAATATCTACCCTTTTTAAATTACTAGAAACATTAAAATGAAGAAATTGTAAAAAAGAGGTTAATAAATATGTAGGAAATATGGATTATTACAAAATTATTACAAAAATCGGTCTAAAGTTGGTGGCGTAAAGTTGCTTTTTAACGTAAAATACGTGTATAACTGTGTGTATAGTTTATTTAATACCGTGTAGAAGATAGGAGAGTTACATGGACAAATTCAAACAGCAACTAATTAAATACTTAAAATTATTCTTTGGTTTTATAGGAAAATGGCTTAGCAAAGGATGGCAGAAATTTAGACGTTTCTGGAAAAACAAACATATCGGAAAGATTTTTTTACTAGCTGGACTTGTATTTTTATTAAGTTTTATCATTTATCTTGTAATAGTAGCAAAATCTGCCGACATAGATGCACTAAAAAAAGGCTTAGAGTCAGCCACGATTATTTATGACAAAGATGGCGACAAGGCAGGGGAGCTTTCTTCCACTGATGCAACATTTGTATCCATCGATAAAATATCTAAAAACTTACAAAATGCAGTAGTTTCCATTGAAGATAGAAAATTTTATGAACATAAAGGTTTTGACTTGAAAGGGATAGCTCGGGCGGGTGTTAATTTAGTCACTAGCGGAGGCATTTCTGGTGGCGGTAGTACGATTACACAGCAACTCGCCAAAAATGCTCTACTGACACAAGAACAAACCTTCACACGAAAAGCCAAAGAAATATTTATGGCTCGTGAAATCGAAAAAACCTACTCAAAAGACGAAATTATGGAAATGTACTTAAACCGTTCTTACTTTGGTAATGGGGAATGGGGAGTAGAAAATGCTTCCTTAAAATATTTTGGTAAATCAGCGGCAGACTTAAACATACCAGAAGCTGCGACAATTGCTGGATTGCTTCAAGCTCCAAGTGCGTATGATCCATACCAACATATCGACAAAGCGACTAATCGCCGCAACATGGTATTAAATGCAATGGTCGAAACAGGCACAATTTCAAAAGCAGAAGGCGATAAATACAAAGCTACAAAAATAGTTTTAAATGATCAATCAAAAGATCCACTTGCGAATAAATATCCATGGTACGTCGATGCAGTTATTAATGAGGCTGTAAATGAAGCAGATATAACGCAAGATGAAATCATGCAAAAAGGATATAAAATCTATACGGAATTAGATCAAAATTATCAAACTTCCTTAGAAAATGTTTACAACAATGATGGGTTATTCCCTTCTAATGCAAATGATGGCACACTAGTTCAATCAGGAGCTGTTTTAATGGATCCAGCTACTGGAGGCATTAGAGCGCTTGTTGGTGGACGCGGAGAACATGTCTTCCGTGGTTTCAACCGGGCGACACAGATGAAAGCACAACCAGGTTCCACAATGAAGCCACTTGCGGTATACACACCGGCGCTTCAATCTGGTTATGACGTGGATTCAATGCTAAAAGATGAAAAAATAACCTACAAAGGTAACTACACACCAACCAATGTTGGCGGCGTTTATAGTGGAGAAGTTCCAATGTATAAAGCTGTAGCCAACTCGATTAATGCCCCTGCCGTTTGGTTACTTGATCAAATTGGTATTGATAAAGGTGTAAAATCTGTCGAAAAATTTGGTATTACAGTTCCAGAAAAAGATAGAACGCTTGGACTTGCACTCGGTGGTATGAGTAAAGGTGCTTCGCCAGTAGAAATGGCAACAGCGTATGCAACCTTCGCTAACAATGGTGCCAAACCGGAATCTCATATTATTACTAAAATTGTCGATCCATCAGGCAATACAGTTTACGAAAATGTTCCTAAAACTAAACAAATCATTTCAGAAACAGTATCTAATGAAATGACTTCCATGCTTTTAGATGTTATCAATACAGGAACTGGTCAAAGTGCAGCTGTTTCCGGTCACGAAATGGCTGGGAAAACAGGTTCCACGCAAGTTCCATTTGATGATACAAGCGGTACTAAAGATCAATGGTTTGTTGGCTACACGCCAAACCTAGTCGGAGCCGTTTGGATGGGATATGATAAAACTGACAAAGAGCATTACCTAACTACAACCAGTTCTGCTGGTGTTTCTAGTTTGGCTCACTACGTAATGAATAGTGGTTTGCAGTATCAGAAATCCGCAGACTTTAGTACGAAGAGTGCTGCACAAGAAACTGCAGCGAAAAAAGAAGAAGAAGAAAAAGAGAAGAACAGTGGTAGCGACTTTTGGAGTGGCGTGAAAGAAAAAGCCGATGAAGCTGGAGAAACAATCAAAAAAGGCGCAGATAAAGTAAAAGAATTCGGTGGAAAAGTTTCTGATGGCATTGGAAACTTAATCGACTCGATAGGTAATTAAATTCAAAGCACATTTTACTATGTTAACTCTAGTAAAATGTGCTTTTTTGTATTGCATTAATATTATAACTGTTATACAATAAGTATAACAAAAGAATGAGGTGAGTACATTGGATAAAACGCAAATCGCATTAATTATACCCGTAATTCTTCTCTATTTAGCTTTATTATTAACAGCTATTATTGACTTAACAAAAAACTGGAATGAACGAAAAAATCCGGTTATCTGGCTAGTTGTTATTATCGTTATCAACATTTTTGGCCCAATTGCCTACTTTATTTTTGGCCAAAAAGAGGAAGGTAACTAATGAAAAAATTAGAAATTCAAGGACTAAAGAAAAAATATAATGGCAAGTGGGTCATTAAAGGAATTGATCTCACAATCAATGAAAAAGAATGCGTGGCACTTATCGGGCCTAATGGTGCAGGGAAGTCAACCATGATTAATATGATTGTCCAAATCTTAACGCAGGATGAAGGACAAATTACTTTAGACGGTCAAAATGCAAAATCAGTTCGCGAAAAAATTGGTTTTTTACCGCAATATCCTGAATTTTATGGTTGGATGAGTGCGACAGAATGCCTTCATTTTATGGGAAAGCTATCTAACATGGAAAAAACAGATTTAAAAACACGGATTAAAGAAGTATTAATACTAGTAGGCTTAGAAGAGAGTGCAAATAAAAAAATTAGCACGTATTCAGGTGGAATGCGACAACGACTCGGGATTGCTCAAGCTATTTTGCATCGACCAGAACTTCTTGTACTAGATGAACCAGTATCCGCCCTTGATCCCATCGGTCGCCGGGAAATGATGTTGCTATTAGACAAACTAAAAAAAGAGATTACTATCCTATTTTCCACACATATCTTAAAAGATGCTGAAGAAATTTGTGACCGGATTGCCATCATTAAAAATGGCGAACTGGTCTCAGATAAGACAGTAGTCCAACTTATGGAAGAAGAAAGCTCCCCTGTGTTTGATGTCGAATTTAGCGGAGATAGTGAAGCTTGGCAAACGTTACTGCTTCAAAATGAACATGTGGAGAAAATTGAAAGAGTTGGAATGGTTTATCAAGTTTACACAACTAACCAAAAAGCTGGGTCAGAAGCTATTTTGAAATCTTTATTACAAATAGAAGGTGAATTTATTCGTGTCGAAAACAGACACCAAAGCTTAGAGGAAATCTTTATGGAGAAGGTGGGCAAATGACACATTTTAATGCTTTATTAGCAAGAGAATGGCTGGAACAACGTCGAAGTTTAAAAATTATTTGGCTTCCGATTGTATTCGCACTTCTTGGCCTCACTCAACCACTAATGATGTATTTTTTACCAGAAATTCTAAAAGCAGTTGGCACGGGAGCGGAAACGGAGCAAGTAATTGCATTAATGGGGGATCAATCGGCTCAGGAAGTGATGGCACAAACACTCGGTTCCCAGTTTGATCAAATTGGCATTATCATTATCATCGTTGTTGCGATGGCTTGCATTCAAAATGACCGAACTAGAGGCATGTTAGCGTTTATCATGACAAGACCAGTGAGCGCTGCGGAATATGTTTTATCGAAATGGGTAATGCAATGTATGGTGGGGTTAAGTTCACTTTTAATTGGCTATGTGTTGGCGGCTTATTATACGTACTTTTTATTTGGAGAACTAGCGATCAATTCTTTAACGCAGGCATTTTTTGTGTACGCCATCTGGTTTATTTTCGTAATTAGCTTGGTTGTTTTTGCGAGCGCGGTTTTTGATAGTAATGCCGTTGTTGCGATGATTAGCGTGTTTATAGCAATTGTTTTAGGGGTAATCAGTGGTTTTGGCGGCTGGATTCAAATGTTTAATCCAGCATATCTAAGTAAAAATGCAACAATGCTAATTATGTCTGATAAGACGATGGATTATTTTATTCCAACACTTTGTATTACTATCTTATGGATTTTCGCATTTATAAGTCTAACTATCCTAATGATAAAAATAAAACCACTCCCAAAAACGGAATAGCGAACATTTTTCATGTGTTTTGCGAAAACATCCGCTTTATACTAAAATAGAATAAAAAGGGGTGGCGACATGGAACGAATAGAGCGAGATACGCTTGGAGAAATTTCTGTAGATGCGACGAAATATTGGGGAGCGCAAACAGAACGAAGTAAAAGGAACTTTGCTATTGGTGATAATCCTATGCCGATAGAAATTATATATGCTTTTGCTCAATTAAAGAAAGCCACTGCAAAAGTAAACGCAGCAGAAGGAAAACTATCCGAAGAAAAAGCGATAGCGATTGGCCAGGTTTGTGATCAAATCATTCAAGGAGAACTAGATGAGCATTTTCCTTTAGTCGTTTGGCAAACCGGAAGCGGAACGCAGAGCAACATGAATGTCAATGAAGTTATCGCACATGTTGCCAACTTAACTTTAGGCGAAGGACAAATTCATCCGAATGATGATGTCAACATGTCGCAAAGCTCGAACGACACATTTCCAACAGCGATGCATATCGCTGCATACGGGGCTTTAGTAACAAAACTTTTACCTGAAATAACTAAAATGGAAGCTGTTTTGGCAGAGAAGAAAAGTAAATACATGCATCTCGTTAAAATTGGCAGAACACATTTGCAAGACGCAACCCCATTAACACTTGGCCAAGAAATTAGTGGCTGGGAAGCATGTCTTACAAATAATAAAAACTATCTTGAAACAAGTATGAAAGCAATTTTGCCACTTGCGATTGGTGGGACGGCAGTTGGAACTGGCTTAAATGCCTCACGTGATTTTGGTGATAAGGTTGCCGAAGAATTGATGAAACAAACGGGATATCCTTTTACTTCTGATTCCAATAAGTATTTTGCTCTAACTAGTCATAGTCCGATTAATTTTGTTCATGGATCCATTCGTAGCCTTGCTTCGGATCTAATGAAAATTGCTAATGATATCCGTTTATTAGCAAGTGGACCACGTAGCGGCATAGGTGAGTTAACGATCCCAGTTAATGAACCAGGAAGCTCCATTATGCCAGGAAAAGTAAATCCTACTCAATGTGAAGCAATGACGATGGTAGCGGCTCAAGTCATGGGAAATGATGTGACAATTAATGTTGCTGCCAGCCAAGGAAACTTTGAACTCAATGTCTACAAGCCAGTTATCATTTTTAATTTCTTAGAATCTGTCAAACTGCTTTCAGATAGCATGCGTTCGTTCCGATTGCATTGTTTGGAAGGACTCACTGCGAATGAAAAAGTTATTGAAACAAAAGTAAATGACTCCCTAATGCTTGTGACAGCATTGAATCCGCATATCGGCTATGAAAAAGCTGCCAAAATTGCCAAGCTGGCTTTTGATGAAAATACGACATTAAAAGAAGCGGCAATCAAAACCGGTTTTGTGACAGAAAAGCAATTTGATTTATGGATTGATCCGTTAAAAATGACTAATTTGTAATCTCATACTTTAGAATGAACTTCCCTAGAAACAATTGTTGTCTAGGGATTTTTCACGTATAATGAAACCACTTTTACTAGACAAATATTAGGAGATGCAAAACATGTCAGTGTTATTTACGATACTTTTAATGGCTGTGATTGGCGGATTTATCGGCGCAATGACGAATTATATCGCCATACGAATGCTTTTTCGCCCTTACAAAGCCATTTACCTATTTAATAAACGTTTACCATTTACTCCAGGTTTAATCCCTAAACGACGTGATGAACTAGCCGAACACATCGGAAAAGTAGTAGTGAGTCATTTGCTTACAGAAGACGCCATTCGTGCTCGTCTGCTAGATGAGAATTTACAAAAAGAAATAACAGATACTATTACGAAAATGTTCCATGAAAAAATGCAATTAGAAACCACACCCAATGAACTCCTCCATCATTTCGGTTATGAAAATGCAGAAATTCGTTCTATGACATGGGTAGAAAAAACTTTAGAGAAAGAAATCAACCACTTTCTAACTACTAAAAAAACGACAAAAATGAGCGATTTAATTCCAACTATGTTAGAGTCAGAACTAACAACTAAACTACCACATGTAACAGAGAGAATCACGAGCAAAATGACATTGTTTGTATCGAGTGAAGAAGGCAAAATTCAAATTAAACAAATGCTACAAAAATTCTTTGAAGAACACGGCAAAATGGGAAGCATGGCTAGAATGTTTATTAATATTGATAGCTTTTCTGAAAAAATTCAACAAGAAGGCTTAAAACTCATCGGGCAAGAAGACACTAAAAATCTAATTAATCAACTTCTAACAACAGAATGGAAAAATTTCGAAGCAAAAGAATTACAAGAGCTTATCCCGACTGAAAAGCAAGCTCATTTAGCTGGACAACTTACTTCTGAACTTATCCAAACTTTTCCTCACGAGAAATTATTTAATCAGCCCATTCAAGTGATGCTACGTGGCTATGAAGCAGCTATTACAGAAAAAGTAATTCCTTTTGCAGTAGAGAGGATGCTTGATTTTGTAGCAACACATAGTGCAGAAATAGTAGAGAGAATGGACTTGGCGAAACTCGTTGAAACACAAATTGCCACTTTTTCTTTACCTGAAATCGAAAAACTTGTTGTAGAGATTTCTGGTAGAGAGTTAAAAATGATTACTTATTTAGGTGGGATTTTAGGTGGATTTATTGGAATTATCCAAGGTGTTCTCGCAATGTGGATTTAGTTCTTTTATACTGGAATAACCGGCGACTTTTTGTTATAGTGAAACAGAAGTGACAAATACAGATATTTGGAGGATTTATCAATGGCAGTTAATATTTATGATTTAGCACATGATTTAGACAAAGGAATTCGTGAAACACCTGAATTCATCAGCTTACAAGATGCATACCGTGAAGTAAACGAAAATGCAGATGCAAAAGCAAAATTCGAACGTTTTCGCGATGTTCAAGTAACTATCCAAGAAAAACAAATGACTGGTCAAGAAATTGACGACGAAACAGTAGATGTAGCACAACAAGTAGCGCAAGAAGTTCAAGAAAACGAACTAATCGTTAAATTAATGGAAAAAGAGCAAGCGATGAGTACAATTATCAATGATCTAAATCGCATTATCATGACGCCATTACAAGATCTTTATAATGTAGCTAATGATTAATTTTCATTAAACCAAGTGGCTCTATTATTTGTTATTTATTTAGCAGATAATAGGGTCATTTTTTTATTGGAAATGCTTGTACCTAACGTAATAGTACGATATAATAAGAACGTATATTCGGTTTTTATAGGAGGCGAAAGTCATGAAAGAAATCCAATTTTTACATATGGCTGATTTACATTTAGATAGTCCTTTCATCGGGCTTTCGACACTACCACAGCCGCTTTTTTCTGCCATACAAGAAAGCACATTTCAATCATTAGAACGAATTACAACTGTGGCGATAAAAGAAGCAGTAGATTTCGTTTTAATTGCTGGAGATATATATGATAGTGAAGATCAAAGTGTCCGTGCTCAAGCGCGTTTTTCAAAAGAAATGAAACGGTTAGAAGTGGCGAACATCCCCGTGTTTATGATTCATGGAAATCATGATTTTATAGAAAAGCATAAAGAAAAACTCACATTACCAAGCAATGTGCACGTTTTTTCAGAGCAAGTAGAAGTAATGTCGCATAAAACCGCCACTGGTGTGAGCGTTAATATTTATGGATTTAGTTATAATGAACGTCATATTCGCTCAAGCCGAGTAGATAAATACAAGATTCAAGGTAATGCTGATTTTCACATTGCGTTATTACATGGCTCAGAAGTATCTAGTAGCGAAGAACATGATGTGTACGCCCCATTTCGTGTACAAGAAATTAGCAAAAAAGGTTTTGACTACTGGGCACTAGGTCATATTCATAAGCGACAATTGCTTGCAGAGTCTCCTAGCATTTATTACCCAGGAAATATTCAAGGTCGAAATCGCAAAGAATCAGGTGAAAAGGGCGCCAGTATCATTACATTATCAGAAGCAAGTACAACCATTGATTTCATTGGAACAAGTCCGATTATTTGGGAAGAAGCTGTAATTACCTTACCAGAAAATAGTGAGATAAATGCCTTTTACCGAGAAACTACTAAGTTGTTAGAGAGCTATCAAGGAAGAAGTCACTCTTATTTTCTTCATATAATTGTTAAGATGGAAAATAAACAAAAAATCGATACGAATGATTGGTTACAAATGCTTCAAGAAGAAGTAGAAATCACAGATAACACATTTGTATGGGTACACAAATTAACAACGGAGATAACGAATCAAAGTAATTCACAAACATGGTACGAATCACATTTAGCAGGAGAAGAAATCAAGCATTCGTTTGAGACACTACAAGATGAATCTGCTTTTTATCAAGCAGTAGAGGCTCTGTATCTTGAAAGTGGAGTGAGTAGATACTTGGATGATTTGTCTGAAATTGATCGTGAGAGGCTACTACATGATGCTTTAATGGAATTAGGGAGGACGCTTGCAGAAGTGGAAGGTGATGATAAATGAGAATAACATCTATTGATATCATTGGTTACGGAAAATGGTCCGATGCTCATTTTAATAATATTGCCAATTTCCAAGTATTCTATGGTGAAAATGAAGCCGGAAAATCAACTATTATGGCTTTTATACATAGTATTTTGTTCGGTTTCCCAACGAAACAACAATCGATACCGCGCATGGAGCCAAAAAACGGTGGACCATATGGTGGAAGATTAACACTAGAAGACACACCTTTAGGAAAAGTCATCATTGAACGCTTGAAAGGAAAAGCAACGGGAGATGTTCGGATATATTACGGGGATGGCCAAACCGCTGGAGAAGAAAAATTACCAGAAATTATCGGTGAAATTGATCGAAACACTTATGAGGCTATTTTTTCATTTGATATACACGGACTACAAAATATTCATCAATGGAAAAAGAAAGAATTTGAACGCTATTTGTTAGCAACTGGAACAACAGGATCGGACGCTCTTCTAAAGGCAGCCGAAGCATTACAAAAAAAATTAGATAGTCTATATAAACCAAGTGGGCGAAATCCACTAATTAACCAACAACTAAAAAAAGTAAAAGAAGCCCAACAAGCTTTTCAAAACGCAAAAAAACAAAATGCGCAATATGAACAATTAATCAATGAGAAAGAGCAAGCGATAGTAAGACAAACAGAGCTACAAAAAGAAAAAACAACAATGCGAGTTGAGTTAGATGCATTAGCAACATTAGCGGATTTGTGGCCGTTATACCAAGAATGGAAAGCACTCAGTAACAAAGCTTCTGAAACAACAGAAGCTACTTTTCCGCCTGATGGAGTTATTCGTTTAGAACACTTGAATCTCCGAGAAAAAGAATGGCAAAATCAACTTATCCAACTAGAAGAACGCCAAAAAAATCTAATTAGCAACAATAATTATGAACATAGTGCTTTTTTTGCCGAAAATGAAGCAGAAGTTACTTATCTAATCGAAACTTATGCAGCTTTTGGAGAGCGAGAAATCCAGTTAAAGAATTTAAAGCAAGAGATTAAGTTTCAGCAAGTCGACACAAAACAACCACTTAGAATATGGTCGAGCGAATTAGAACAAACAATGATTCACTTAAAAGAAAAAGAACAGTCCCACAAAGAGCAACAACATGATATCCAGCTAAAATTAAAATTCACTAATAACTCCGAAGAAAAACTCCAAAAAAAGATTGATCAAATAGAAGCGGAGATGTGGGATAATAAAACATTCCAACAAGCAAAAGAAAAAATGCAGGATAGTCCTAAAACTTCTAAAACTAAGACGATGGTTTCCTTGGGCATATTTGCAGTAGCGTTCGTCTTGATGATAGTTTTCCAAGCTATTTGGAGTGTAGCACTTGTTTTTGTTTCTGCACTTATAGTGGGTTATGCTTTTATTACTACTGGAAAATCTTCTCCAACAAATAATGAGCAAATTCTAGCTTTTTTAGAACAAAAGAAAATAAGACAAGAATGGCAACAACTTTTGAACGAAATGGATATGGTTGCTTCACAAATTGCTGAATTAAGAGCAGCTGAGAATAAACTAAGCGAAAATATCTACCAACATACGATGGAACTTAGACACTTCTTTTCTGACTTGGGAATAAACACTGAACCTAGTTCGAACTGGCATTACGAACTTAGCATCTACAAAAAAAACAGTGAAAAAAGGCAATTAGCAATGGAACTTATCTCCAAACTAGAACCATTAGCAGAGAAGCAAGAAGCATATAGAGCAAGATTAGAAAACTTAAAATTGCCTATAGATTATACGGACACGGAAGAAAAAATTACTTTTCTTCGTCAAGGTTTGCTCTATTATCGAAACCACCTAACTGAAAATGCAAAGCTCGCTGAAAAATTAGAACAAGTAACGATGCAATTAGACTTAGTTAAACAAGATTTATTACTTGTAAAGAAAGAAAAGGCAGACTTGCTAGAACGTGCGAATGTGAGTAACGAAGAAGACTTTCGTATGGCTGCAATGCGCGTAAAAGAAGAACAGAAGTGGCGTGAACGATTAGTTTTAATAGAAGCGCAACTTGAACCAGAAAAGCGAGAAGCTCTAAATAGATATGAAAATCAAGCAACTATCAAAGAAAAAGAGCTCCAATTAGAAGAATCACTGCGGCAAATAGAATTAGAACAAGAGCAACTTCACGCCTCACTCGCAGCACAAAACCATGCAATAGACAAATTGGAAGAAGGCGGGACTTTCGCTGTATTGATGCAAGAATTTTATTCAGAAAAAAGCAAATTACAACAAATCTCAGCTGAGTGGACAGAAACAAAACTAGCGCTTCAAATGTTGCAAAACACGATGCAGCAGTTACAAGAAGGAAAACTTCCAAAAACATTAAAACTGGCAAGTGAATATTTTAATCACTTAACTAGTGGGAACTATAGGAAAGTATACTTACAAGATAATAGGCTTCAAGTAGAAAGTAAGGATAGAATTCCGTTCTTCCCGGAAGAACTTAGCCAAGCGACTAAAGAGCAGCTATATTTGGCTATTCGTTTTGCGCTAATTGATGTTATTCACAAAGACTTTCCACTACCAATCATTATTGATGATGGATTTGTGCATTTTGATTCCTCGAGAATGGGGCAAATGATGCAGCTGCTTCAAAAACGAAAAAGTGAAAACCAAGTCATTTTTTTCACATGCCATCAAGAAACTCGCAAATATTTTTCCAGTGAGGACATACGCGTGCTATAATGGGTGAAGAAACTTCTTACTACAGAAAGAAAGAAGGCGATACAATGGAAAAAAGATTATTAGATTTTGAAGTTGGAGAAACAGTAGACTTATTCTTGCTAATTAAATCAAGCGTAAAAGGAACGGCTAGCAACGGAAAGCCATTCTTGAGTCTTGTTTTACAAGATAAATCAGGTGAATTAGAAGCAAAACTATGGGATGTTAAAGAAAGTGATGAAGCGAATTACGGGGTACAACAAATAGTTCATCTTATGGGTGATATTCAAAATTATCGTGGGCGAAAACAATTGAAAATCCGCCAAATTAGACAAGCTACAGCACTGGACGGTGTTAGTGCTAGTGAATTCATGGAAACCGCGCCAATTAATAAAGAAGAAATGGCTGATGAAATCACACAATATATTTTCGAAATGAAAAATGCGAATTTGCAACGAATTACGCGCGCATTGCTTAAAAAATATCAAGATGATTTTTATGATTATCCGGCGGCAATGCGTCATCATCATGAATTTGTTTCCGGCTTGAGTTTTCATGTAGTTTCGATGTTACGACTTGCAAAATCAGTTGCCGATCTTTACCCATCTGTTAACCGAGATTTATTATACGCAGGTGTGATTTTACATGATTTAGGAAAAGTCATTGAGCTTTCAGGCCCTGTATCAACGACGTATACACTAGAAGGTAATTTAATTGGCCATATTTCTATCGTAGTAGAAGAAGTGAGTAAAATTGCGGACGAACTTTCGATTGATGGTGAAGAGGTCGTGGTTTTAAAACATGTTCTTCTTTCTCATCACGGCAAAGGTGAATGGGGTAGTCCAAAACCACCACTTGTGCGTGAAGCAGAGATTTTACACCAAATTGATTTAATGGATGCTTCCTTGAACATGATGGATAAAGTACTAAAACATACAAAACCTGGTGAATTCAGTGAACGAGTATTTGGGTTAGATAATCGTTCGTTTTACAATCCTATATTTGAATAAAAAAACACGCTTGGAAATTTCCAAGCGTGTTTTTTAGTGCTTATTTAGATGAGTCGCTATCACTGGATGAAGAGCCATCAAAATCTTTAAAAGCATCTTTCAAGTCTTTATCTTCCACTTTTACGTTAGCATCTTTGTATTCTTTTTTAAGCGTTTTTTGCATGTTCTCAGTAGTTAGTTGAGACTCAAGGTAAGAAGCTTTTACAGCTTTTTTATCTTTTTCGAAAGTTGTTTTTGTTGCAGGTTTGTCCATTTGGATGATGTGGTATCCGTATTGTGTTTTTACTGGAGCGCTGATGTCGCCTTTGTTTTTAAGGGCATAAGCTGCTTTTTCAAATGCAGGATCCATCTTACCAGGACCGAATGGAGCTAATTGTCCACCATTGTCTTTAGTAGCAGTGTCTGTAGAGTATTCTTTTGCTAAATCAGCAAATTTTGCGCCGTCTTTCAGTTTTTGTTCAACTTCTTTGGCTTTGTTTTCATCAGCTACAAGAATATGGCTTACAGTAATATCTGGTTGCCATGTTTCATAGTATTTTTTAAGTGTTTTGTCGCTAGTGTCAGTATTGGCTTCAGTAGCTTTTTGAACTAACAAGTTGTACTTAAGTTGGCTTTTGAATGATTTCTCCGTTAAGCCACTTTGAGCTAAAACTGCAGAGAATTGATCTCCGTATTGTGATTTATACTCGTTGAATTTCTTATCAACATCTTCGTCGCTTACTTTGTATTTATCTCCAAGAATTTTTTCGAAAGTAAGTTGTTGTACAAACTCAGAACCATATTTATCTTTCATTGCGTCGTAAAGCTCATCTTGCGTTACATCGCCAGAGTCTGTCTTAACGACATCTCCACCGCCACCGCACGCTGCTAGACTGAACAATGCCATCATCATGACAAGTCCAAGAATTAATTTCTTCTTCATTAAATAAAACACACTCCTTAGTTGTTGGAATAATTCCCGCTTAACACAATAACTATCATAACATAAATTAAAGGTAAAAAGAAAAGATGAAAGAAATTTAATGATATTCTTATGGTTTAGTCAGAAATTAAAACAGAAAATCCGCGTTCTGCACTTTCGATAAAGCAATTCTTCGGCATTTTCCATAATTTTTTAATATGTGTAAAATCAGAAAAGCTCATTCCAAAGTGGACAGATAGTAATATCAGGAACATACCTGAATGTCCGATGGGCGTTAAAAGCATTAACACGATTAAAATAGTAGTTATAATCACAAATGGTAGAATTAACGAAAAAATGTAATGCCATTTTGGTATTATTCGCTTAATATTTAATTTAATACAAGGAAGGAAAAAGAAGTGAATACGCCACTGAATAACAGTTCCTTCACGGTATTTAAAGCATCCAAGAATATGAAGTAATTTATGAATTGGGTAAATTAAAATAATACCTAAAAAGCTAGCAAGTTGATAATCATTTGTAAGTTGATCAGGATAGATTAAATGTTGTGTTAAAAAACAAATACATACGGCAGCTAGCCAGACAAGAATTCCTTTTAGGAAAAGTCGATTAAATTCGTCTCGTCGCTCTGTGTTGATTGATTTTAGGCAGCGCATTGTAAGCTTTCCTCCAGTTATAGCTAAAATAGTGCTCTTCCATCAGAAGGCACCATAGTATTGTATGCTCAAATGCTACAAAATTCAAGCTTTTTTTAGAGAATTTATTGTCTAATTATGACGTTTTTTTGAAAGGGACTTTAGACAAATAAAAAAACTGAGCAGTCGCCCAGTTTCTCTACTTATTTATTATCTTTTTTTAGCGTTTTTTCTAAGTCGGAAATTGTTTTTTGCATATCTTTAATCTCGTCTTTTAGGCGTTTCTTCTCAGGTTCCATTTCTTCATTCCATTTGGAAACAGATTCCATGATGTCAGAAGAAACATCTTTTAATAAAGTGGAACCTTCTGTGCCGAGAACTTGAACGGATTGGATAAGTTCATTTGCATTATATGCGAGTTCTTTCAAAATAACACTTGCTTCACCTGATTTAGCGACAATATCTTTTCGAAGCTCATTGCCGGATTTTGGAGCAAATAATACCGAGGCTGCGGCTCCAATTGCCCCACCAGCTAAAATACCGAAAATAAGTGATTTTTTATTCATTTATACTCCACTCCATCCATAAAGTCATTTTAGTCTACTTTTGCTGCAATAAGTTCAGCAATTTCTTGGTAACGTTCTTGTGTATACCAGTCTGCGTTATCTTTCCATTTTAACCCAAAGTCGTCTGATTTGCTATACCTTGGTATTAAATGGATATGACAATGAAAAACAGATTGGAAAGCAACTTCTTCATTATTATTTAAAATATTTAATCCTTGAATCGGTAAAGCTTCTTTTAATGCCCGCGCGATTTTTGGTACGCGGCGGAATAATTCAGCGGCCGTTTCATCGGGTAAATCGAATGTGTTCCTAGCATGTTTTTTGGGAATTACGAGTGTATGACCTTCTGTAACTTGGCCTAAATCGAGGAAAGCATATACTTCATCATCTTCATACACTTTGGCAGAAGGAATTTCGCCACGAACTATTTTGCAGAAAATGCAATCGTCCATTAAGTATGACCACCTTTCATTACATATAATTATGTACTATTTTAATTTAACATAAAAAGCAGTGAAAAGCATGTGTTAGATAGTAGGTGGTGGATTATTTTGACAGTTCAAGGGACGAATATGCTATTATTAACTAAAGATTACGTAAGGAGGTATGGAAATGGCTTTAGTAGAAGTTGAACACCTGACGGGCGGGTATACCAAACGTCCAGTCTTAAAAGATATTTCGTTTGCGATTGAAGAAAAACAAATTGTTGGCTTAATTGGGCTAAACGGGGCAGGGAAAAGTACGACCATTAAGCATATAACTGGTCTAATGCATCCTAAACAAGGAACGATTAAAATCAATAATCACCAATTAGTGGAAGATACAGAAACATATAGAAAGCAATTCTCTTATATCCCTGAAACACCTGTATTATATGAAGAATTAACCTTAAAAGAACATTTAGAATTAACAGGTATGGCTTATGGTATCTCAGAAGAAGAACTGCAAGCAAGAATGAAGCCTCTTTTAAAGGAGTTTCGTTTAGAGAAAAAACTTAATTGGTTTCCAGCCCATTTTTCTAAAGGGATGAAACAAAAAGTAATGATTATGTCGGCTTTCTTAATTGAACCTAAATTATATATCATTGATGAGCCTTTTGTTGGTTTAGATCCGCTTGGTATTCAGTCATTACTTAACTGGATGGACGAAATGCGTAGTAAAGGTGCAAGCATTTTAATGTCAACGCATATACTTGCAACGGCTGAGAAATATTGCGATACGTTCATTATTATTCATCAAGGCGAGATTCGCGCAGAGGGAACGCTGAAAGACTTGCAAACAAACTTCGAAATGCCGGGAGCTTCACTTGATGAAATTTACATTCAGTTGACAAAGGAAGAGGAAGCTGATGAAGATGATATTTGACAGCAAAGCGCTTTGGAAAGAACGTTTTAGTGCCTATACGACCGAAGTCATGCGCTATCTTCGTTATATGTTTAATGATCATTTGCTTTTTGTGCTTGTGATTGGACTTGGAGCGGGGATTTTTTATTACGCTGGTTGGGTGAAGACGCTTGAACCCACATTTCCCGTTATTCCGTTAATGGTTATTTTACTCACTGCTTCAATTGCCATTAGTCCTGTTGCCACGTTGCTGAAAAAACCGGATATTGTTTACTTAATTGTACAGGAAAAAGCAATGGATAGTTATTTTACCCAAGCAAAAATAGCGAGCTTCTTTATGCAATTATATGTTTTTGTAATTGTGCTTGGGGTTTGTATGCCGATGTATGTGGAAGTGACAAAGGTTCCGTACAGCCAGTTTTTCACTTTGTTTATTGTCCTCAGTATGCTAAAAGTGTGGAACATTTATTTTGGTTGGGAAAGTATGAAATTAGAAGAGGCGGATACAACGTGGATGTTTATTCGTGTTATCCTTAATGCTATTTTAATTTATATTGCGTTAGTCGCCGCACCTTACATTTCTATTCCTTTGGTTTTGGTAGTACTTGTGGCGAGTTACTACTGGCTTCGAACTAAAACGGCAAAAGTAACTTTACGCTGGGAATATTTAGTGGATAAAGAAGAAGCGCGGATGAATCGGTTCTATCGTTTAGTGAATCTATTTACGGATGTACCTCATTTGCGAGGAACGGTTCGGAGACGGAGTTATCTCGATTTTCTTTATCAGCCAATTCCTTATGCGAAAAGAAAAACATTTGCTTATTTGTTCAGTCGGACATTTATTAGAACAAATGAATATGCCGGTCTTTACATTAGACTTACCGTAATTGCCGTGATTTTACTCGTGTTTGTTCAAGGTTTTTATTTAAATATCATTTTCTCACTACTATTTTTGTATTTAACTGGTTTTCAATTCATCCCGATGTTAAAACATTATGATGCACAAATTATGCTACGACTTTATCCGATTAATGATCGTTATCGTCATCGCAGTTTTATTCACTTTCTTCGGATTTTGTTACTCGCTCAAGCACTACTCTTTAGTGTGATTGGCATTGCACAAAATGGGACCATCAGTGGGATGATCATTTTAGGAATTAATTTGGCTTTTGTAGTTATCTTTACGTTCCTTTATGCACCAGTCAGAATGAAAAAAATGTACGAATAAAAAAAGCGATTTGGATGAGTGGTCCAAATCGCTTTTTCCTATTTAGCATCATGGGAAAATTCTGGATAATGATAAATATCTTCATGTGAGAATCCAGATTGAGTATTATTTTTTTTCATGATATTGGTAATTTCTTTGGATAAAGGTGTTTTTTTCCAGTCATGAAAAAATACTTCAGAATCCCAAAAGGAAATAATTAAAAATTTATTCATATTCATCGCTTTTGTGAGTTTTGTACTTTGCAAGCCAGGCGTTTCACTAAAATGCAAACTCGCTCGTTGATACATTTGCAAGAAAATAGGGATTTCTTCATCGCGGAGGTGGATATATTCAAAGACGACTACTCCAAAACCTTTTAAGGAACCACTGCTTTGCAATACTCGATACTCAGCGCCTTCTTGGAAAAGTTTTTCACCAGTCGACTCTTGATACAAAAGTGATTGGGAAAAGTTTTGTAGAAGTGTCACATTTCCGCCAGTATAATTTGCCATTAATTGACGAAGGTAGTGCTCCGTTCCAGTCGTGATAAATACTTTTTTCATAATAAGTCCTTCTTTCAGTTTTATTCCATTAAGAAAAATGATTACACCTTTATTTTCCACGTTTTTCATAATTGAAACAGCTGATAGGCAATTTGTTTGGTTTTATACAAATTTTCTAGTATCCTTTTATCTGGAGAAGTTATTTATTGTTCTGTTGCCTATTGTGTGTAAATGAACAAAGAAGGGAAGCGACTCGATGACAAAAATAACGAATGATTTATTTTTAAAAGCAGCGCGAAAAGAACAAGTTGACCGAATTCCGGTTTGGTATATGAGACAAGCAGGGAGATCCCAACCAGAATACCGCAAATTAAAAGAAAAATACTCTCTATTTGAAATTACTCATCAGCCAGAAATATGTGCTTACGTAACCAAATTACCAGTAGATCAATATGGTGTTGATGCAGCCATTTTATACAAAGATATTATGACACCACTTCCGGGGATGGGAGTAGACGTTGAAATCAAATCTGGTATTGGTCCAGTCATACATAATCCTATTAGATCTTTCCAAGATGTAGAAAAACTGACAATGTTCAAACCAGAAATAGAAGTTCCTTATGTCCTAGATACGATAAAATTATTGGCAGATGATATGCTAGATGTACCTTTAATTGGCTTTGCAGGTGCACCATTTACTTTGGCTAGCTATATGATAGAAGGTGGTCCATCGAAAAATTATCACCAAACAAAAAGTTTTATGTATCGCGAGCCAGAAGTTTGGGCAATACTAATGGAAAAACTTGGTCGAATGACTGCGAATTATTTAATTGCGCAAATTAATGCGGGCGCTTCTGCGGTGCAATTGTTTGATTCTTGGGTAGGGGCACTTAGTCGAGCTGACTATGCTGAATACATTCGACCAGTAATCGAAATGATTGTTAGAGAAGTGAAAGCAGTTCATCCAACAACCCCAATTATTATGCAAGCAGTTGGCGCGAGTCATCTTTTAGCAGAATGGGAAACAATGCCGCTTGATGTTGTTGGCGTCGATTGGCGTGAAACCATCACAAGTGCTCGGAAAAAAGTTCCAACAAAAGCAATTCAAGGAAATCTGGATCCGTCCACACTTCTTGCACCAGAGAAATGTTTAAAAGAAGCAAATCGTATTTTGCAAGAAGGCGTACTAGAACCAGGTTATATTTTTAATTTAGGACATGGCGTTTTCCCGGAAGTACCACCAGAAATGTTGAAGAAACTAACTAATTACATCCATGAACGTAGCGAAATTCTATTAAAAAAGGATGATATAAAATGACTAAAAAAGTAGGTCTACTTGTAATGGCATACGGGACACCGTACAAAGATGAAGATATTGAACGTTACTATACAGATATTCGTCATGGTCATAAGCCAAGTGAAGAAATGATTGCGGATTTGCGCGGAAGATACCATGCAATTGGTGGATTATCTCCACTCGCAAAAATTACTGAAGCACAAGCCTATGGATTAGAAAAAGCGTTAAATGAATCGCAAGACGAAGTAGAATTCAAGGCATATATCGGTTTAAAACATATTGAACCTTTTATTGAAGACGCTGTAGAAGCTATGCATAAAGATGGAATAGAAGAAGCAATCTCGATTGTTTTAGCGCCACACTACTCTAGCTTTAGCGTCGAAGCTTACAACAAAAGAGCAAAAGATGCAGCTGATAAACTAGGTGGCCTTCGTATCAAAGCAATCAATGATTGGTACAAACAACCCAAATTTATTCAAATGTGGGCTGATAGAATTAACGAAACAGCAAAACAAATTCCAGCTGATGAATTATTGGATACTGTTTTAATTGTTTCCGCACACAGTTTACCGGAGAAAATTAAACAACATAATGACCCGTACCCAGATCAACTGCAAGAAACAGCAGATTTCATTTTCGAAAAAGTAGTAGTACCTCATTACGCGTTAGGTTGGCAAAGTGAAGGGAAAACTGGGGAGCCGTGGCTCGGACCTGATGTACAAGATTTAACAAGAGAACTTTACGGTCGAGAAAAATATAAACACTTTATCTATACACCAGTTGGATTTGTGGCTGAACATTTAGAGGTTTTATATGATAATGATTATGAATGTAAAGTAGTTACCGATGAAGTGGGCGCGACTTATCACCGACCACCAATGCCAAACTCGGACCCAGAATTCTTAGAAGTATTAAGGACGGTTGTTTGGGAAAAATATAGCAATTAAATAAAGTACTTGCCGGGATATTCGTTATTCCGGCATATTTTTTTAAAACAAAGAAAACGTTTTCAATATTTTTAGCTAAATACTATGAAGTTTTAATCAAATTCTCATCTTCACCGGGCATAATGATAACTATAGAAAGACAGGAGGTTCACCCAAATGAAAAACAAGGCAGAAAAACAAAGAATTGCCACTAATTTGTCACTTTATATGAAAATAAATGGATACACTCATAGAACATTCGCGCTTGCAGTCGGGATTTCTCAAAACACTTTAAAAGCATTGATGATTGGGAAAATGAGAAACGAAAATAAATTCCAAAAATACATATCGCAAATTACAGAAAGTTTGGCACTTGAAGAAAAGTTCTTTGAACAACCGAAAGAAGCGATTACAGCAGCACCTATCACTTTTCAAGATACAAACAAAATGCATCTTGGAGATGAAAAATTCAACGCTATCAGCTTAATGTTGAAAATTGGCGAAATTCATTACGAATCATAAAAGCTTGGGACTAATTGTCCCGAGCTTTTTTATATGGCGCAAAATAGTAAGATTCAGGGCTTGACGAACCTACCTAACTCACGTAAAATGAAGACAATTTTCAAAATAGGAGTGTGGCACATGATTAGAAAACTAACTGTATCTGATAATGAAGAAGTAATGGCACTTTTAAAACCCGAAGCAACCCTCAACTTATTTATTATTGGGGATATCGAAAATTTTGGTTACGAGAGTGATGTGCAAGATCTTTGGGGTGAATTCGATTCAGAAGACAAATTACATGCATTGTTACTTCGATTCGATACGTTTTTCTTACCGTATTCAAAAGATGCTAATTTTGATGCAAAAGCTTTCTCAGAAATTATTGCTAAGCATGATACATACGAAGTTAGCGGTATTTCTCGTGTCACAAAGGAATTGGAACCATTTTTACCAGAACTTGCCGAAAAAAGACAAGACACTTATTTTTGCGAATGCGAACATGTAAATCGTATTTCTGTAAATCAAGACGTTATTGTCAGAACGGCAGTGGCAGAAGACGTAGCTCCAATTATTAAAATGCGCAAACACATTAAAGAATTTGGTTCACGCGATGAAAATGAAGAATTAATTATTCGCCAAATTGAAAAAGGCGTGAAACGAATTTATTATATTGAACAAGACCAAGAAGTTGTTGCTGTAGCAGAAACATCTGCAGAAAATTCCTTTTCAGCAATGATTACAGGTGTAGCGACGAGCGATGGTTATAGACAACGTGGTTTTGCAAGTACACTTCTAAAAAAATTATGTTGTGATGTATTAGCAGAAGGCAAAAAACCATGTTTGTTTTATGATAACCCAGTAGCAGGAGAAATTTATCACCGCCTAGGTTTTGAGCACACCGGAGATTTTGTTATGTACAAATAGCCTTTACTTTGTATCCGTAAGATTGGTATGATGGATATATTATGTTAGTAAAGGATGAATAATGTGAAACCACGTGGAATTTGTTTTTTTGATATGGATGGAACACTGTTAAATAGTGAATCCAAAGTACTTGATACCTCGCTTCAAGCACTTGATAAACTTCGAGAAAATAATGTTATTCCTGTCATTGCTACTGGTCGGACGCTCATAGAAATCAGTCATCAAATGAAAATTACCGGCATTGAATCCGCAGTAATGATGAACGGACAAATGGCTATCTTTGAAGGAGAAAAAGTGTACGAAGATGTGATTGATGCTGATTTACTTGCTCGTTTGACGGAAGAAGCTAAATCACAAAATGTAGAGGTTTGCTATTATAATGATAAAAGAATTGGCGCAACCGCAAGTACACCAGTTGTAAAAGCACACTATGATTTTTTAGGCGAGCCAATGCCAGAAGTAAGGCCTAATATGTATAAAGAAGAAAACATCAATATGGCTCTTCTTTTACTCGAAACTGGTGATGATTATTTTCCAGAACGCTTTCCAGAATTACAATTTGTTCGCAACACACCATTTAGTAATGACGTCTTAAGAAAAGGCGGATCTAAAGCAGTTGGTATCTCGAAGCTACTTGAAGTAATGGGCTATCAAGACGTTCCAACTTATGCGTTTGGTGATGGAATGAACGATTTAGAAATGTTTGGCGCAGTGGATTATGCCATTGCAATGGAAAATGCCGTACCATTATTAAAAGAAAAAGCTACTTTTGTAACGAAAGATAACAATAGTGACGGCATTATGCTTGGCTTGAAACAATTTGATTTAATTTAAAGAAGTGCCTCGTGCGCTTCTTTTTTTGTGAAATTCCAACGCAAGACCGATAGAATTGTAATAATTCTTTTGATATAATAAAACTAATCAATTGGAAGAGGAGAAATGTTAATGAACGAAATCAATCACACATCCGAGCGAGCAAACACAGAAAAGAGAACTGAGAAACAAATTATTATGCAAAAAATACTTAATTGGTTTGTATTTTCTTTGCTACTTGCATCTATCGGTGCTGCGATTGGGAGTAAATTAAGTCCAGAACTTTATTTGCCTCTTGTCGTCTTAGAAGTCGCGTTACTTATCACAGCGATGGTAGTGCGTCGAAGTAAAACTATTAATAAAGTGGTAGGATACCCAGTAGTACTAGCATTTGCGTTTGTCACAGGCTTAACGCTTGGACCAACTTTGACATATTATTTTGGTGCAGGGCAAGGTGCCGCCGTTCTAATGGCATTTGTTACAGCAACCGTTACTTTCACAACGCTAGCTTTTATTGGCGCAAAAATGAAAAAAGACTTATCTTTCTTAAGCAGTGCTTTATTCGCTGCGATTATTATTCTCGTTATATTTAGCTTTGTAGGAGTCTTTTTACCATTAGGTTCTATGCTATCAACAATTATTTCAGCAGGCGGAACGATTATTTTCTCACTATATATTTTGTATGACTTCAACCAAATCATGAAGCGCGATGTGGAATTAGCTGATGTACCAATGCTTGCGCTGAATTTATACCTTGATTTCCTTAACTTATTCATGTTCTTACTCCGCCTATTTACAGGTCGTGATTAAGAAATTCAGAAGATCTGCCAACCTAAAAATTGGTAGATCTTTTTCTATAAAAAAGATGGTTTTTGTTAGACAAAAGCAAGATAAAAAACTATAATAAAGTTAAGGTCAAAAAAGGTCAGACTTATCTTTTATAAGGAG
Source organism: Listeria sp. LM90SB2 (assembly GCF_028867355.1). Taxonomy (NCBI): domain Bacteria; kingdom Bacillati; phylum Bacillota; class Bacilli; order Caryophanales; family Listeriaceae; genus Listeria; species Listeria sp. LM90SB2. The sequence goes on along the minus strand of NZ_CP046449.1, from coordinate 2,309,098 downwards.
GACGAATGAATGGATTTACAAAAATTTACGCAACAAGTCCAGCAAACAATTGCGGACGCTCAAAATTTAGCAATTGCATCCGAACATCAAGAAATCGACGTCGCTCATGTTTTTAAAGTGTTATTAACAGAGAGTGATTTTGCCAAACGTGTATATGATGTAGCAGAAGTAGATATAGATGCACTTCAAAAAACAGTAGAAGATGCTTTAACAAAAATTCCTGTGGTCTCTGGAAGCGGTGTAAACTATGGTCAAGCAATGAGCCAAGCACTTTTTCAGTTGATGCGGGATGCCGAAAAAGAACAAAAACAATTAGACGATGATTTTGTATCAACAGAACATCTAATCTTAGCTGTCATGGATCAAAAATCAAATCCAATAACAATGAATCTAAAAAAACAACATAAATCTAAAAAACAAATTCAAGAAGCTATTTTAAAAATCAGAGGAGGGAAAAAAGTGACTTCTCAAAATGCAGAAGAAAACTATGAAGCCTTAACAAAATATGGACGTGATTTAGTCGCGGAAGTTAGAAGTGGTAAACTCGATCCAGTAATCGGACGCGATGCAGAAATTCGTAACGTTATCCGAATTTTATCTAGAAAAACAAAAAATAATCCAGTTCTGATAGGTGAACCAGGCGTTGGTAAAACAGCCATTGTCGAAGGTTTAGCACAACGAATCGTTCGAAAAGACGTTCCAGAAGGGCTGAAAGATAAAACGATTATCTCGCTTGATATCGGTTCCCTTATTGCTGGAGCTAAATATCGCGGTGAATTTGAAGAACGTTTGAAAGCAGTACTTCAAGAAGTGAAACAAAGTGACGGTCAAATTTTACTATTTATTGATGAAATTCATACGATTGTCGGCGCAGGTAAAACAGATGGCGCAATGGACGCCGGAAATATGTTAAAACCGATGCTTGCCCGCGGTGAACTACACTGTATCGGCGCAACTACGTTAGATGAATACCGCCAATATATTGAAAAAGATGCCGCGCTCGAAAGACGTTTCCAAAAAGTACTTGTCCCAGAACCAACAGTGGAAGATACAGTATCCATTTTACGTGGGTTAAAAGAACGCTTTGAAATTCATCATGGGGTAAATATTCATGATAATGCTTTAGTTGCAGCAGCGAGTCTTTCTAATCGTTATATTACGGACCGCTTCTTACCAGATAAAGCAATCGACTTAGTAGATGAAGCATGCGCAACTATTCGTGTCGAAATTGACTCGATGCCAAGTGAACTCGACGAAGTAACGAGAAAAGTAATGCAATTAGAAATTGAGGAAGCGGCTTTAAAAGAAGAAAAAGATCCAGCGAGTGAACGCCGTTTAGAAATATTGCAACGCGAACTAGCTGACTACAAAGAAGAAGCCAATCAAATGAAATCGAAATGGGAATCCGAGAAAAACGAAATTAGTAAAATTCGTGAGGTCCGAGAACAAATCGATCATTTGCGTCATGAATTAGAAGAAGCAGAAAATAATTATGATTTAAATAAAGCAGCAGAATTACGACACGGTAAAATCCCGGCTGTGGAAAAAGAATTACTAGAGTTAGAAGCAGAAAATCGCGAAAAAACTGCACAAGAAGACCGGATTTTACAAGAAGAAGTAACAGAAAATGAAATTGCAGAAATCGTCGGACGTTGGACAGGAATTCCAGTGACCAAGTTAGTAGAAGGAGAACGCGAAAAACTGCTTAAATTAGCAGATGAACTTCATCAAAAAGTAATTGGTCAAGATGACGCTGTTCAATTAGTTAGTGATGCTGTACTTCGTGCACGCGCTGGTATTAAAGATCCGAAACGCCCAATTGGCTCATTCATTTTCCTAGGGCCAACAGGTGTGGGTAAAACAGAACTTGCCAAAGCACTCGCATTTAATATGTTTGATTCAGAAGATCATATGATTCGAATTGATATGTCTGAATACATGGAGAAACATTCCGTATCAAGACTTGTCGGAGCTCCTCCAGGCTATGTTGGCTATGAAGAAGGCGGTCAACTTACTGAAGCTGTAAGACGAAATCCTTATTCAATCGTCCTACTTGATGAAATAGAAAAAGCTCATCCAGATGTATTTAACATACTATTACAAGTACTTGATGATGGACGTATCACAGATTCACAAGGTCGATTAATTGATTTTAAAAATACAGTAATTATTATGACGTCAAATATTGGCTCTAATTTATTACTTGAAAGAACCGAAGAAGGCGAAATTTCACCGGAATTAGAATCGGATGTAATGCAAATTTTACAAAGTGAATTCAAACCGGAATTCTTAAACCGCGTAGATGATATTATTCTATTTAAACCACTAACACTAGCTGATATTAAAGGCATTGTGGAGAAATTAGTAGAAGAACTTCAAATCCGTTTAGCCGACCAAGAAATTACGATTACTATTTCCGATAATGCAAAAGCATTTATTGCGGAAGAAGCATATGATCCGGTATATGGCGCACGACCACTTAAACGCTATATTGTGCGTCATGTTGAAACGCCACTTGCTAGAGAAATTGTATCAGGTAAAATCATGCCACATTCATCTGTAGAAATTGATTTAGCAGATAAAGAATTTACTTTTAAAGTCACAGAATAACATAGAAAAGGTTTGACACCTCGCTTGAAAGGGAAAACTTTGGTTGGATTAGTCGTTTAGAAAATAGACGAAAATGGAAGGATGAGGAAGATGAAATTAGTATTAATTCGTCATGGTCAAAGTGAATGGAACAAATTGAATTTATTTACAGGTTGGCATGATGTTGACTTGTCACAAGAAGGCGTTGTAGAAGCAATGACTGCAGGAAAAAGAATTAAAGAAGCGGGCTTAGAATTCGATGTTGCCTTCACTTCTGTTTTAACGCGAGCTATTAAAACACTTAATTATGTGTTAGAAGAATCTGACCAAATGTGGGTACCAGTTCATAAATCTTGGCGCTTGAACGAACGGCATTATGGCGCACTTCAAGGTCTTAACAAACAAGAAACTGCTGAAAAATATGGTGCTGACCAAGTACAAAAATGGCGCAGAAGCTATGACACTCTTCCACCGTTATTAGAAGAAAACGACGAAAGACAAGCCAAAAATGATCGCCGTTATCAACTCCTTGATACACACGCTATTCCGGCAGGTGAAAACTTGAAAGTAACATTAGAACGCGTTATTCCTTATTGGATGGACACGATTGCTCCAGAAATTAAAGAAGGACGGCGAGTAGTCATCGCGGCGCATGGTAACAGTTTACGAGCATTAGTGAAATTTCTAGAAGGTATTGGCGATGATGAAATAATGGATTTAGAAATTCCGACAGGCGTGCCACTAGTATATGAATTAAACGATGATTTAAAACCAGTAAATAAATATTACTTGGATAAATAAAAAAGAAGCTCTTTCCAATATATTGGAAAGAGCTTCTTTTTTTGAACTGCACCTGAAAAGTCAGTTCTCGCTATCAGAAAGTTGGATGTTTACTTAAAGTCATAAACTTCGCTATCTTTAGGCATCAAGAAAGTGATTAAAATAATGAAGAAGGATAACCCTACTGTTAAAATAATAGCCCGCGTCATATCAAATGATACATATAACATGGAAGAAAGAACGAATTCTGCCATTAAAGAAAGTAAGAATACCCAAACTACAGTTACCACATAACGCATCCTTACACCCCATTTCATCTATTTCATTATACATTTTAGCACATAAAATTAGATTATCCAATCATATATCATTTGAAAATACGATTATCAAAAAATGGAAGGAAATGAACTTTAAATGGAGAATAGTAGTGTAAAGGGGTAAATAAGCAATGACATAATATTGTCAAATGTAAATAGGTGCACAGGAACCCTCTATACTAGCCATTCTGCTTACTTTATTATAAATCTTTCATCAAAAAATTAGTAGGCTCTCAGAATGAAAATGCTAGAATGAAGAAGGTTAACAGAGACAGAGCCATTTAAATTGGGGGAACTAACTAATTTGGATAGGAAGTGCCAACTGATAATGAAAAAGAAATTCACGCAGATTTTACTAGCAAGCGTCATCGTAAGTTCTACACTAGTACCTTTTGTTCAAGCGGAGGCAGCAGGAACGAGCCAAACTTCAGTAAGTCACGCAGGAATGACTTTATCACAACAACAATTTATACAATCCATAGCAAATGATGCACAAGATCTACAAAAAGAAGAAAAAATATTGACGAGTGTCACTTTAGCACAAGCTATTCTAGAATCCAATTGGGGTAAAAGTGGCTTATCAACTTCAGCTAACAACCTGTTTGGAATTAAAGGAAGCTATGAAGGAAATTCCGTTTCAATGGGAACGCAAGAATTTAGCAGCGGGAAAGCCTACCGCACACAAGCTGATTTCAGAAAGTATCCAGACAAAAAAGCATCTTTAGTCGATCATGCCCAACTTTTTTTTAATGGAGTATCTGGTAATGCAAATCTTTACTCAGCGGTCATCGGAGAAACAAACTATAAGGAAGCAGCATACGCAATTCAAGATGCAGGTTATGCAACTGACCCAGCATACGCAGAAAAACTCATTTCAACTATTGAAAATTACAATTTGGATCAATATGACCAAATTTACGATACAGTGACATCAACAGAAAACCAATTAGCATATGCGGAAATTAAAGATTCTAGCAATGAAACAATTTGGACAAAACCATATAATACAGAGGGTGCAGAAAAAACAGGTAGTGTCAAAGATTACAAAAATAAAAGCCTTCGAATTTCTCAAAAAGCTGTCACAGAAAAAGGAACATGGTATCAGCTTCTAAATCAAGGCGAAACTATTGGATGGGTAAACAGTAATGCTGTAGAAGTTTTTTATACCCCGAAAAATGAAACAAATGTGAAACTAGATAAATATATCACCGATTCGGATCAAAAAATCTATGCTTACCCAGTAGAAGATAATTCAAAAGTAGTCACAAATCTTAATGATTATCTAGGGAAAGAATTAGATATTGACCGTCGTGCAGATGTGAAAAATGAATATTGGTACCGTATTAAGTCAGACGATGGGAAAGTAATTGGCTGGTCAAAAGCAGACGGTTTTGCTGAAAACAATCCTAATAAAGCGTTAGAAGTAAAATAAAAAAGTAGCAATCCAATTGCTTAATTGATAGTTCTCTGTTAAAATTAGCACCAGGTCATAAAAATAACCAGGAGAAAATTTATTTTCACCCTGATGTAGTTTGATATGGAGGAGAACACATGAACGCAGGAATTTTAGGAGTAGGTAAATACGTACCTGAAAAAATAGTAACTAACTTTGATTTAGAAAAAATTATGGATACATCTGATGAGTGGATTAGAACTCGAACTGGTATTGAGGAAAGAAGAATTGCTCGTGATGACGAATATACGCATGATTTAGCATATGAAGCAGCAAAGGTAGCCATTAAGAATGCTGGTCTTACACCAGATGATATTGACTTGTTTATCGTTGCAACTGTTACACAAGAAGCGACATTTCCTTCAGTTGCTAATATTATCCAAGACCGCTTAGGAGCAAAAAACGCTGCTGGTATGGACGTTGAGGCAGCTTGTGCTGGTTTCACTTTTGGAGTAGTGACTGCAGCACAATTCATTAAAACAGGTGCATATAAAAATATCGTGGTTGTCGGTGCGGATAAATTATCTAAAATCACTAACTGGGATGATCGCACAACAGCAGTATTATTCGGTGATGGGGCAGGTGCTGTAGTTATGGGACCAGTTTCTGATGATCATGGTTTACTTTCATTTGACTTAGGTTCAGATGGATCAGGTGGTAAATACTTGAATTTAGATGAAAATAAAAAGATTTATATGAACGGTCGTGAAGTATTCCGCTTTGCAGTTCGCCAAATGGGAGAAGCTTCACTACGAGTACTTGAACGTGCTGGTCTTGAGAAAGAAGACTTGGACTTACTAATTCCTCACCAAGCAAATATTCGTATTATGGAAGCTTCTCGTGAGCGTTTGAATTTACCAGAAGAAAAACTGATGAAAACAGTACACAAATATGGTAATACTTCGTCCTCTTCAATCGCACTTGCGCTCGTTGATGCAGTGGAAGAAGGACGTATTAAAGATAATGATAACGTTCTGCTCGTAGGTTTTGGCGGCGGACTAACATGGGGCGCCCTAATCATTCGTTGGGGTAAGTAAGCAGTAAATTTAAAAAGGAAAGTTGCCCTAACGATTATTTTAGTTAGGACAACTTTCCTTTATTTATGTTATAATGGAACAGGCTTTTGGTTTATTTGTTTGTGCACTATTATTAATTTTAAATAAAGCCTTAACTTTATACTAGCTGCTGTCATTGGACAGAAGTTGTTTTTTATGAATCGCAAAATAAGGAGATGAGTAAATGGATAAGAGAAGAGTAGTTGTTACTGGTATTGGAGCTGTTACACCTATTGGAAATGATGCGGAAACTTCTTGGGAAAACGCAAAAAAAGGTGTTAATGGTGTTGCAAAAATGACAAGACTTAATCCGGATGACTTTCCGGTTAAAATTGCAGCAGAATTAAAAGATTTTGATGTAGAAAAATATCTAGAGAAAAAAGAAGCTCGTAAAATGGACCGTTTTACGCATTATGCAATTGCAAGTGCTGAAATGGCCGTGCAAGACTCTGGTTTAGTTATTGATGATTCCAATGCAAACCGAGTTGGTGTTTGGATTGGTTCAGGAATTGGTGGAATGGAAACTTTCGAAACACAATATGAAATTTTCTTAAATCGCGGTCATCGCCGAGTTAGCCCGTTTTTCGTACCTATGATGATTCCAGATATGGGTTCAGGCCAGGTTTCTATTCGTTTTGGTGCTAAAGGCATTAATTCTACAACAGTTACAGCTTGTGCAACTGCAACAAACTCAATCGGCGACGCGTTTAAAGTTATTGAGCGTGGAGACGCTGATGCAATGATTACTGGTGGAGCAGAAGCGCCGATTACTAAAATGTCACTTGCTGGTTTTACTGCTAATAAAGCTTTGTCATTAAATCCAGATCCAGAAACTGCATGCCGTCCGTTTGATAAAGATCGTGATGGTTTTATTATTGGTGAAGGCGCAGGTATCGTTATTTTAGAAGAATACGAACATGCAAAAGCACGTGGGGCAAAAATTTACGCTGAAATCGTTGGTTACGGTGCAACAGGAGATGCTTACCACATTACTGCTCCAGCTCCAAACGGTGAAGGTGCTGCGCGCGCAATGAAAATGGCGATTGATGATGCTGGCCTTACCCCTGATAAAGTAGATTATATTAATGCCCACGGAACAAGTACACCGTACAATGATGAATACGAAACACAAGCTATTAAAACTGTCTTTGGAGATCATGCGAAAAAATTAGCGATTAGTTCTACTAAGTCAATGACTGGACATACTCTAGGTGCGTCTGGCGGAATAGAAGCTATTTTCGCCCTATTGACTATTCGTGATAATATTATTGCACCAACGATTCATTTGAAAAACCAAGATGAAGTTTGTGACTTGGATTATGTTCCAAATGAAGCACGTGAGGCAAATGTAAATGTAGTAATTTCTAACTCTTTTGGCTTTGGTGGTCACAATGCGACTTTAGTATTTAAAAGAATAGAAGACTAAAATATAATCAAAAGCCTTACCTCTAAAAATGAGGTAAGGCTTTTTTTGAGCAAAAAACTAGCTTTCATTATTATGATTGGTTACAATTAAATTGTACACAACTTAAAAGGAGGAGAACATGTTGGACACGAATACACGCATATTAGAAGAGCAACTATGTTTTTCTGTTTACAATGCATCCAAACAATTTACTAAACTTTATCGTGAAGCTTTAGAGCCGTTTCAATTAACCTATCCACAATATATTGCTTTGCTTGTTCTATGGGAAGTTGAAGAACAAACTGTATCAGAACTTGGGAAGAGGTTGGCTTTAGATAGTGGAACTTTAACACCTATGTTAAAACGAATGGAGCATTTAGGATATGTTACACGGAGTCGTCATCCGGAAGACGAGCGCCGCGTTTATATTCGCTTAACAGAAAAAGCAATAAAAATACAACCTGACGTATTAAAAAGCGTGGACAACTGCCTTCAATTACTTGATTTCAAAGAATTAGACTACACACAATTACTTACCAAAATACAATCGTTAACGAAACAATTAGGAGGAATAGAAAATGAAAAAATTATATGAAACAACAGTCATTAATACAGGTGGAAGAAGTGGTGAAGTTCATTCGCCAGACAACGTATTTTACTTTGATATTTCTGCGCCAACAGAACTTGGTGGAGACGGCGGTGGTGGAACAAACCCAGAACAACTATTTGCGGCTGGATACGGAGCTTGTTTCAATAGCGCGTTAGAATTAGTTCTAGGAAAAGCTGGGATTGAAGCAAAGAGCACAGTAACAGCAACTGTCAGCTTATATAGTGATCCAGAAGACAACGGTTTTAAAATTGGTGTCGTATTAGAAGGAACTATCGAAGGACAAGATAAAGAAAAAACAGAAGCACTACTTAAAAAAGCACATGAAGTTTGTCCATATTCTAAAGCAACTCGTGGTAACATCGATGTGGAAATTAAAGTAGGTTAATGTTTAAATAAAAAAAGCCAATGACTTAGATCAACTAGTCATTGGCTTTTTTATATTATCTTCTGCGTTTGCGGCCAAGCCCCACGCCATTTTCCATTTTCTTCAATGTTTTATTAGCCACGCGAGCAGCTTTTTCTGCTCCTGCGTCTAATATAGTGTCCAGCTCCTCAGATTTTAGATAAGCATAGTACCTTTCTTGAATTGGCTCAAGTTCAGCAACAACTAATTCAGCTAAATCTGTTTTAAAATCGCCATAACCTTTTCCAACATATTTTTCTTCTATAGTAGAAATTGTTTCGCCAGTGATAACAGAATAGATAGTTAGTAAGTTAGACACACCTGGTTTTTCTTCTTTATTATATTCAATAATACCACTAGAATCGGTTACAGCGCTTTTGATTTTTTTTCTAATGGTAGCTGGTGGGTCAAGTAAAAAGATAGCATTTTTCAAATTGGCATCAGATTTACTCATTTTTTTCGTTGGATCTTGTAAGGACATTACTCGTGCGCCTTGTTTAGGAATGAATACTTCTGGCATCGTGAAAATATCTGCGTGCTTTTTATTAAATCGTTCTGCTAAGTCGCGAGTTAATTCGATATGTTGCTTCTGATCCTCGCCAACAGGAACTAAATCGGTTTGATAAAGTAAAATATCAGCTGCCATCAATGGTGGGTAAGTTAAAAGGCCAGCACTGACACCTGCTTTCCCATCTGATTTATCTTTGAACTGCGTCATACGTTCTAATTCGCCAATATATACGTTACATTGTAAAATCCATGCTGCTTGAGCATGTGCTGCAACTTCAGATTGAATAAAAAGAGTCGCTTTTTCAGGATCCAGTCCAACTGCTAAATAAAGAGCTGCTAAACTTCTTGTTTGCTCACGAAGCTTTAATCTATCTTGTGGAACCGTAATAGCGTGTTCGTCAACGATACAATAAAAACATTCATATTCATCTTGAAACTGACCAAACTGTTTCAAAGCTCCAATATAATTTCCTAAAGTTAATTGTCCACTAGGTTGAATTCCGGAAAATATTACTTTTTTCATGTTTATTCCTCCAATTTTTTCACTGATAGCGAAAATAAAAAACCGTCCATCCCAACATATAAATGTTAGGGACGAACGGTTATCCGCGGTGCCACCCTAAGTACCTAAAAAGGCTCTTAGCAATAGAAAATTTCTATTAAAGAAGTAACGGTCTTTAGCCGCTGTTCGCTACTGGCTTTCACAAACAGTCCTTAGAAGTCCATTCGATTTTGCGCTTTATCTGTTTCCACCAACCACAGACTCTCTATTATAAAGCAACAAAATGTACTAATCTTCCTATTAACGCATCAGTTATATTACTTTTATTCTATCAGTTTACAAAACGGCTTGTCAATTACAAAAACATACATAGAATACTAGATAGCATAACAAGTAGGGAACTAAACAAAATCCCAGCGTATCGAAGACCGACTAATTCAGATAAAGGCATATCTGAAAACTCATTTTCTTCTTCTCGTTTAATTTTGCGAGAAATACTTCGAAAACCATTATGAACGCGGTCTAAAAACCCACTTCTCATAATATAAACAAACAATCCAATTAGGAGCGCGATAAGTGCTACCATAAAGGAAATATCCACATAGTTGTTTAAACTAACACTCTGATTTTTTCCGAAAAGTAAAATACCAAAAATAATAGCTTCTTGAATAAGTGTATAAATAGTAATTCGTAAAAACATTTCTTCACCTCTAATTAAAATTCATAATTCACTCTATCACAATTTGGATAGAAAGACTATATGATAGAAGGAAGCTATCATTTAATGTTAGAAATTTGTCCGTTTTTAGTAAAATAACCTTCCAACTGTCTTTACAGATTATTAACAGAAAAATCGCTTTATATCAACGTTTTTCGAATTTATTACAAAATTTAATTAAATTTTTGATATTTTTATCTAGACAACAGCTCAAAAAAAGTATATAAATATAATAATCCTTTAAATTTTAAAGGGGTTCGATATTTTCGTTTATACAAAAAAGATAACTTCTTCCAGTTTTAACTTAATTGGCAAAGTTCATCGTAAATTTATCAATTTAAATGGTTATGTTTTCTGAAAACTTAATCAAAAGGTTTAGCAAAGTATACATAATTAATTCGATTTATTGCAAAATAGAGGATTGCGTAACACTTTCTGTTCAGAGTTTTCACGCAATTTCAATTTTGCCTTAATATTTTAATAACTTGTATCTTTCATCCTTGTTTTCATTTATCTTGTAAAAATAATTTACAAAGCCAGAATTCTTAGAGTATAATAGGTATCGAAACAATTTTTCAGAAAAATAAAAAAGGGAGGTCTACTTAGTGAAAAAATCTAAATTATTTCTTACACTTGGATTAACACTATTACTAAGCTTAGTCTTGGTAGCATGCGGAGGCGGATCAGATTCCAAATCCGACAAAAAAGGCTCAGATTCAGGAAAAGCTTCAGGAGAGCAAGTACTTAACTTGACAGAAAGCGCACTAATTCCTTCTGCAGACAGCACAAAAGCGGATGACCAAGTTGGTTTGAACGTTGTAAACCAAACAAACGAAGGTCTATATGCGCTTGACAAAGATGGTATTCCTGCCATTGCCGGTGCTGCTGAAGAGCCAAAAGTTAGCGATGACAAAACAGTTTATACAATCAAACTTCGTGAAGATGCAAAATGGTCAAACGGAGACCCTGTAACTGCAAATGACTATGTTTACTCATGGCGTCGTGCAGTTGACCCTAACACTGCTGCAACATATTCTTACCTATTTGATGCAATCAAAAACGGTGGAGATATCGTAGCTGGCAAGAAAAAACCTGAAGAATTAGGAATTAAAGCAGTAGATGATTATACTTTAGAAGTTACTCTATCTAAACCAACTGCTTACATTAACTCACTATTCGCATTCCCGACTTTCTTCCCACTTAACGAAAAATTCGTTACGGAAAAAGGCGAAAAATATGCACAAAATAGTGATAACATGTTATTCAATGGACCTTTCGAGTTGAAAGACTGGACTGGAACAAACAAAAAATGGACTTACGTAAAAAATGATAAATATTGGGATAAAGATAAAGTTAAGTTGAAACAAATCAACGTACAAGTTGTTCAAGACTCCGGTACTGGACTTAACTTATACAACACTGACAAAGTTGACCGTACTGTATTGAGTGCAGACTATGCTGCTCAAAACAAAAACAATAAAGACTATGTAACAGTGAATGATTCTTCTACTTTCTACATTAAATTTAACCAAAAACGTGCTGGCAAAGATACAGTATTTGCTAACAAAAACATCCGTAAAGCTATAGCTCTTGCGATTGACAAACAATCGTATACTGATACAGTTCTTAAAAACGGATCTAAACCTGCAAACAACCTTGTACCAGAAGGTTTCACTTTTGACCCAGGTAACAAAGAAGATTATACAAAAGAATCTGGCAAACATTTAGAATATGATGTAAAAGAAGCTCAAAAAGCTTGGAAAGCTGGTTTGAAAGAATTAGGAGTTAACGAAATTACAGTTGAATTCACTAGTGATGACACTGAAAATGCGAGAAAATCTTCTGAATTCATTCAAGACCAACTACAAAAGAACTTAGACGGTCTTACAGTTAAACTTAAAAACGTACCATTTAAAGTTCGTTTACAAAATGACCAAAACCAAGATTACGATTTCTCTATGAGCGGCTGGGGTCCTGACTATCAAGATCCATCCACTTTCTTAGATCTATTCGTAACTGATGGTGCACAAAACAGAATGAGTTATTCTAACAAAGACTACGACAAGATTTTAAATGATGCTTCTGTAACTTATGCAGCTGACGATCAAAAACGTTGGGATGAAATGGTTAAAGCAGAAAAAATCCTTCTTACGGATGATGTAGCTATTCAACCACTTTATCAACGTTCTACTGCATACCTACAAAAAGACTACATTAAAAACTTGCAAAAAAATCCATTTGGTCCAGATTACACTTACAAAGAAACATACTTGACTAAATAAAATATTAGTCTTTAAGAAATGCTTGACGGAAAGAGAGAGTATATTTCGATATGCTCTCTCCTTTTGCTGATGATTTTCATGTGTTATAATTAAAAATTAAAGTATCCTTTTCTAGTCTTCTAGAAACCTAACATTCGAAAAATGAAGTTTTTTTCCTAACTAATTTGCACTAATGCAATAAAAGTTTAGAAATGTAGAAAAAGGCTCACTAAACTTGCGAATTTGGTTAGGAATAACTTTTTTTATATATTAATTAAAACTGGGAGGTGTAGAGATAGATGGTTAAATATACGTTAAAAAGAGTATTATATATGCTTATAACGTTATTCATCATTGCTTCGGTTACGTTTGTTCTTATGAAATTCTTACCTGGTACGCCTTACCGTAATCAGGAGAAACTATCTGACGAACAAATTCACATGATGAATGAAAAATATGGACTAAATGATTCGATTCCAGTCCAATACTTTAATTATATGACAGGTTTGGTAAAAGGTGACTTAGGTGTTTCCTTCCAACTTGATAATAGACCAGTGTCTGAGATTTTAGGTGCACTGATTGGTCCATCTGTCCAATTAGCACTTGAGGCAATGGTTTTTGGTATTATATTTGGTATCTTACTTGGGGTAGTAGCGGCCATGTATCAAAACAAGTGGCCGGATTATACGAGTACATTTATAGCAATATTAGGTAAGTCAGTTCCATCTTTCGTATTTGCGACTGTTTTACAATACTGGCTTGGAGCAAAACTTCAAATTTTCCCAGTAGCAGGTTGGGGTACGTTTGCAGATACTATTCTTCCAGCATTCGCGCTTGCGATGTTCCCACTTGCAACAGCAGCTCGTTTCATGAGAACAGAGTTAATTGATGTATTTGCATCTGATTATGTTCTACTTGCCAAAGCGAAAGGGAATAGTAGAACGGAAGTAGCAGTTAAACATGCGATTCGTAATGCACTTATTCCTTTAATTACAGTTTTAGGACCATTATCGGTTGCACTGATGACTGGTTCCCTGGTTATTGAAAATATTTATAGTATTCCTGGTATCGGTAGCCAATTCGTTTCTTCTATTCAAACAAATGACTATCCAGTTATTATGGGAACTACTCTCCTATTTGCTGCTATGTTAGTATTTGTTATCTTGGTAGTGGATATTCTTTACGGATTGATTGATCCTCGAATCCGTGTGTCTGGAGGTAGAAAATAATGGCAGAGCACAAAATTGCAAAAGAAAGATTTCAGCCAGCACACATTCTGGATGCGGAAGCAGAGAAAATTAATCGTCCAAGTTTAACATTTATGCAAGATTCTTGGCTTCGTATTCGTAAAAATAAAGCGGCTTTAGTTTCTCTAATTGTATTAGCACTTGTTATTATCATGGCAATTGTTGGCCCTTATTTATCACAAAATTTGGGACCAAAACATGATATTAACCGACAAATTACTGAAAATGCAAGTCTTCCTCCAAAAGTTCAAGGCTTTGAAAATATGCCTTTCTGGAATGGTCATCAATCTATTGGTGGAGAAGATGTTGATATTTATAAACAAAATAATATTAAAGAGGGTACTTACTACTGGTTAGGTAGTGATACGCTTGGACGTGACCAATTTGCTCGTATTTGGGCTGGTACACGTGTATCTCTTATTATTGCTGTTGTAGCAGCGCTTTGTGACCTTGTTATAGGAGTTGCTTACGGTTTAATTTCTGGTTATGCTGGAGGACGCGTAGATAACTTTATGCAACGTGTGTTGGAAGTTATTGGAGCAATTCCCAATTTAGTTGTTGTTATTCTTATGATGTTAGTATTAGATTCAGGTATGGTTTCTATTATTATAGCTATAGCAATGACCAGTTGGATAACGATGGCTCGGGTAGTCAGAGGACAGGTACTAAAACTTAAAAACCAAGAATTTGTTATGGCTTCCATGACACTCGGTGAATCTACACCAAAAATTTTAACTAAACATTTAATACCAAATATTTCAGGTGTTATTATCATTAACATCATGTTTAGTATTCCTAGCGCGATTTTCTTTGAAGCCTTCTTAAGCTTTATTGGGCTTGGTCTTCCAGCGCCAGCAGCGTCTCTTGGTGTCTTGGTAAATGATGGATATAAAACATTACAAGTATTACCGTATATGATTCTGTATCCATGTATTGTACTTTGTATCATTATGATTGCATTTAACTTAATTGCAGATGGCTTGCGTGATGCCTTCGATCCTAAAATGCGCGATTAAAAGAGAGGTGAGGAAAAATGGAAAAGCTATTAGAAGTTAAAGATTTAAATATTTCATTCCACACATATGCCGGTGAAGTAAAGGCGATTCGTGGAGTTAATTTTGACTTATATAAAGGGGAAACCTTAGCGATTGTTGGCGAATCTGGTTCTGGTAAATCAGTAACGACAAAATCGATTATGCGTTTACTTCCAGAAGGTAACTCAGAAATTAAAAGTGGCCAAATTTTATTTAACGGAATGGATATCGCTAAAGCTCACGAAAAACAAATGCAAAAAATTCGTGGGAAAGATATAGCTATGATTTTCCAAGATCCAATGACATCATTAAATCCTACGATGACAATTGGTAAACAAATTTCTGAACCACTTATTAAGCACCAAAAAATCAGTAAACATGAAGCACATAAAACAGCACTTCGTTTACTTCAATTAGTTGGTATTGCCAACGCAGAAGAAAGAATTAAACAATATCCTCACCAATTTTCAGGTGGGATGCGTCAACGGGTTGTTATTGCGATTTCACTTGCATGTAACCCACAAATTCTTATTGCAGATGAGCCAACAACAGCGCTAGATGTAACTATCCAAGCGCAAATTTTAGATTTAATGAAGGATTTACAGAAAAAAATTGATACGTCGATTATCTTTATTACCCATGACCTTGGTGTTGTAGCAAACGTTGCAGACCGTGTAGCTGTTATGTACGGTGGTAAAATTGTTGAAATCGGAACAGTTGATGAAATTTTCTATAATCCACAACATCCTTATACATGGGGACTAATTAGCTCTATGCCTACTTTGGATACAGATGATGAAGAATTATTTGTTATTCCTGGTACGCCACCTGATTTACTTCATCCTCCAAAAGGGGACGCATTTGCTGCGCGTAATAAATACGCAATGCAAATTGACCTTGAAGAAGAGCCACCACTATTTAAGGTGTCTGATACACATTATGCGGCTACATGGTTGCTTCATCCTGATGCACCAGAAGTAACGCCACCTGATGCTGTATTACGTCGCCAAGAGCAGTTTGCGGAACTTCATCCTGGCATGCAAGCTGTCCATGCGAAAGGGGTAGAAGTAGAATGACTGAACAAAGAGAAAAATTATTAGAGATTCATAATCTAAAACAATACTTCAACAAAGGTACTGCAAGTGAAGTACGCGCGGTTGATGATATTTCTTTTGATATTTATAAAGGTGAAACACTTGGTTTAGTAGGTGAATCTGGTTGTGGTAAATCTACAACTGGGCGTACTATCATTCGTTTATACGATGCAACTGGCGGAGAAGTTATTTATAACGGTAAAGATGTGCACGCACGTAAAAGCCGTAAAGAAATGCTTGAATTCCGTCGTAAAATGCAAATGATTTTCCAAGATCCATACGCATCTTTAAATCCGCGTATGAAAGTTAAAGATATCATTGCTGAAGGTATTCGTATTCATGGCCTTGCTAAAACACCTGAAGAAACGAATAAACAAGTATACGATTTGTTAGAAACAGTTGGATTAAGTAAAGAACATGCTGGCCGTTATCCACATGAGTTTTCCGGCGGTCAACGTCAACGTATTGGTATCGCTCGTGCGCTTGCTGTTCAACCAGAATTCATTATTGCCGATGAGCCTATTTCCGCACTAGATGTATCTATCCAAGCGCAAGTAGTAAACTTATTACGTCAATTGCAGAAAGAAAAAAATCTAACTTACCTATTCATTGCCCACGATTTATCAATGGTTAAATACATTAGTGATCGTATTGGCGTAATGTACTTCGGTAAATTAGTAGAGTTAGCGCCAGCAAATGATTTGTATCATGCGCCGCTACACCCTTATACAGAATCACTTTTATCCGCGATTCCGTTGCCAGATCCAAATTATGAACGTACTCGTGTGCGTAAAACATATGACCCAATGTCTCATAACTATAAAGATGGCGATGAAATTAAAATGCGCGAAATTGCTCCTGGACATTTTGTTTATTGTTCAGAAGAAGAAGAAGTTATGTATAAAGAAAAGCATGCTAAGCTAACTGCTGAAGCTGCTGCGAAATAATAGGAAAACATCAATCAGAGTAAAATTTGATTGATGTTTTTTTTACAAAATTAAAATTCTCATGAAATTCTCATAAAAAAGCTATTTTTTTCATGTGATTTTAGTTTAAACAAGTTATAGTAGGGGTATCATATACATAACGGCTTGCTAACAATGGTTTTACATATTTGGAAAGAAAATTTTTGAAAATAGTATATGGAATTTCACAAAATTAGTGTATAATGAAGTGTAAGTTCTTTAATGAATTTTCCAAATAGAGATATTGCTAGAATTTCGTTATATGAATGAAACAATACCCGATAAGGAGTGTGAATGTCTAATGGTAACGTTATACACTTCACCTAGTTGCACATCTTGCCGAAAAGCTCGTGCATGGTTGGAAGAACATGATATCCCTTATAAGGAAAGAAACATTTTTTCTGAGCCACTTAGTTTGGATGAAATTAAAGAAATTCTTCGTATGACTGAGGATGGTACAGATGAAATTATTTCCACTCGTTCAAAAACGTTCCAAAAACTGAACGTGGATTTAGATAGTCTTCCTTTGCAACAACTATTTGAATTAATCCAGAAAAATCCTGGCTTATTAAGACGTCCTATCATTATTGATGAAAAACGTTTGCAAGTTGGGTACAATGAAGATGAAATTCGCCGTTTCTTACCGCGCCGTGTACGTACGTATCAACTACGTGAAGCGCAAAAAATGGTTAACTAAGATTGATAAAAGTGGTTGCCAAGGATTCCATTCAATTGGATTCTTGGCGCTTTTTTTGTAGTTTAAGTAAATGTTCTTGAATTTTTTTCGCTTTTCAGCTAAGATAAGATTCCACCAAGCAAATCGAAGGAAAAATGGTGGTACTATTTCCTAATATGAGCTACAATGAATTTAACCAATTAAGTTTTACCCTTCATTGTCAATGACTAAGAAGGAAGGGAGAGTGTGACGATGGAAATTGAACGAATTAATGAGGATACAATCAAGTTTTATATCTCTTATCTGGATTTGGAAGAGCGAGGTTTTAACCAAGAAGATGTTTGGTATGATCGCGAGAAAAGTGAAGAGCTTTTCTGGGATATGATGGATGAGCTGAAATATGAAGAAGAGTTCTCTCCGGAAGGTCCGCTCTGGATACAAGTCCAAGCCTTAAAACATGGCTTAGAAGTATTCGTAACAAAAGCTACAATTGGTGGAAAAGGCGAAGATGGCTTCGATGTCACGCTTAGCTCGCCAGATGAGCTTGCAGAAGAAAAAATCGAAAAACTACTCGAAGAAAACTTTAATCCAGTGAAGAAAGAAGCACTTGGAGACGATGATACGCTAGAGTTTATTTTAGAGTTCCGTGATTTTGAAGATGCTATTTCTCTTTCACGAGCGACTGGACTAGAAAATTTAGTAACTAAGCTATACTCGTATCAAGGAAAGTATTATTTGAATGTAGAATTTCCTGAGAATAAATATGATGAATCTAACATTGACAATGCCGTTAGTATTTTGCTTGAGTACGGTTTAGAGTCGAATTTAACTGGTTATATGCTAGCTGAGTACGGAAAAGTAATCTTTGACGTTCCTGCATTAAAGCAAATTAGAAAACATTTCTAAAATAGTATTTTAAAGCCCCGTTTGTGCTGAAAAATAGCCAAACGGGGCTTTTTTGTGATTTTAAAAATAAGAAAGGAATTTGGATGCTCCTTGGCGAATAATAATATTAAAGAGCTAATAGGAGAGTGATAATTATTTTTACAGCCAGAAATAACATGGGAGAAACTTTTACTATTACTAAGATGAATGTGGAACGAATCAAGCAAGAAGAAAGACTGTTTTGTAAGTCTTGTGCAAGCCCAGTAATGATAAAAGCAGGACAGATAAAAATACCGCACTTTGCCCACGAGAAGACAATGAAGTGTGCATTTGCTTCTGAAGGGGAGAGCGAGGAACATTTAGCAGCTAAAAAACAAATCATGGCCTGGTATTGCTATCAAAGTATTCCTGTGGAAGTGGAAAGTTATTTTCCAGAAATAAAACGACAAGCAGATATTTTTGTGAATGGGAAGGCAGTAATTGAATTTCAACGTTCTTCTATTTCAATTAGTGAAATGATTCAACGAACAATGGACTACTTATCAATTGGATTAGAAGTTCACTGGATACTCGGGCAAGTGGTTAGGAAGGAGAAGGGGCGTATTTGTCTTTCTGCATTCCAACAAGCTTTTATTCAGTCTGACAAGAAATTGGGTTATCATTTTTGGCACTATTCTACTGAGCGAGAGATTTGTACACTTTATTATCATCTAACATTTGAAAAAGGAAATCGTTTTTTCGCAAGTGAAATGAAATTTTCTATGAAGGCACCTTTTAGTGAATGGAAGAAGAAGTTAGCTAGAATTATTACACGCCATGCCTATGTAAAACGAGATAGAGAACTCGAAAGACAAAAAATTTGTTTTTATTATGCTAAATTTAAAAAACATGGACAATTTATGCAAAAATTATTTAATGCCGGTTATTATTTGCATTATTTACCGAAAGAGATAGGTGTGGATTTAGAAGAACAATTTTTAGTTATCACACCTGCTGTTGAATGGCAATTTGATTTGTGGGAAAAGTTTTTTAAAGGTCTGGAGAAAGGAGATACTTTTAGCGAATGCTGCTTTTTTGAGAGTTTTCAATCAGTTGTAACCCAAATTTTAACTATCTGGCTTTCTCCAAATGAAAGTTTGAAGTTAGGAAAATCATATCTTTCTTATTTGATTGGTGAAGGGGTGTTATCTACCATACCAGATAATCGATATCGTGTGAAACGGAAAATGGTTTTTACTAATACTCGAGCAGCACATATATAATCATCTGTTTTGCTTTTTTAGTTATTTTGGCTCATAATAAAAACAAAATGACACTATGGTTGGGGGTTTTAATATTGAGTAAAACAAATGCATTACCTTTAAGAGAAGAAGTACCGGAAAATCTAACTTGGGATTTAACTACGATTTATCCAAACGATGAAGCTTGGGAACAAGCATTTACAGATTTGCAAAAAATCACAGAAGAAAGCGAGCAATTTAAAGGGCGTTTATCGGAAAGCAGCCAGACACTATATGAAGCACTTCAATTTCGAGATAATGCATATGATTTAATTAGTAACTTATATGTATATGCGCATTTGAAAATGGACCAAGATACGGCTAATGCGAAATATCAAGGTTTACATAGTCGCGCAGGAAGCCTAGTTACAAAGCTAATGTCTGCACTGTCTTATTATGATCCTGAAATTTTAGCTATGGACGAAAGCGTTTTAAAACAATTTTTAAATGAGAACAAAGATTTACAATTATATGCGCATTTACTAGAAGAGTTAAATTTAAGCCGACCGTATATTTTAAGTGAGAAAGAGGAGGCTTTACTAGCTAACGCAGGTGAAGTGCTTGGCAGTTCGTCTAATACTTTTAATACCTTGAATAATGCAGATATGAAGTTTCCAACCATTAAAGATGAGAACGGGGAAGATATCGAAATTACTCATGGTCGTTTCGGGAAATTGTTGGAAAGTAATGATCCGCGAGTTCGTCGTGAAGCGTTTCTTGGTGTGTATTCTGTTTATGAAGGCCTAAAAAACACCTTAGCCTCTACTTTGAATGGACAAGTGAAGAAGTCTAATTTTTATGCTTCCACTCGTGGCTACACGTCAGCTCGTGAAGCGGCTCTTTCTGGGAACCATATTCCTGAAACAGTATATGATTCCTTGTTAAAATCAGTAAATGCGAATGCAGATTTGCTTCATCGTTATGTGAAGTTACGTAAAGAATTACTTGGCTTAGAGGAATTGCATATGTATGATCTTTATACGCCACTTTCTGATGATGTTAATTTGGAGTTTACTTATGAAGAAGCGAAAGAACTTGTGCTTGAAGCGCTTAAACCGCTTGGTGATGAATATCAAGCAATTTTAAAAGAAGCATTTGATAGTCGTTGGATTGATGTGATGGAAAATAAAGGAAAACGTAGTGGAGCCTATTCTTCTGGTTCGTATAGTACGAGTCCTTATATTTTACTCAATTGGCAGGATAATATTAACAATGTTTACACACTTGCGCATGAATTAGGGCATAGTGTGCATAGTTATTATACAAGAAAAAACCAACCATTTGTTTATGGTGATTATTCGATTTTCTTAGCGGAGGTTGCTTCGACAACAAATGAAAATTTACTAACTGATTATCTTCTTAAGAAATATGATGATCCAAAAGTTCGTGCTTACTTGTTGAATCACTATTTGGATGGATTCAAGGGTACTGTATTCCGTCAAACCCAATTTGCTGAATTTGAACATGCTATTCATAAAGCGGATCAAGAAGGAGTGGCGCTGACTGCGGATTACTTGACCGAAACATATTTTGATATTAACAAGAAATATTACGGGGAAGCGATGGTTTATGATGCTGAAATCGGTTATGAATGGTCTCGTATTCCGCATTTTTATATGAATTATTATGTGTTCCAATATGCGACTGGTTTTTCTGCAGCATCTGCATTGAGTGCGAAGATTTTAACAGAAGGCCAAGAAGCGGTGACTGCCTATATTGATTTCTTGAAAGCGGGAAGTTCGGATTATCCTATCGATGTGTTGAAAAAAGCAGGAGTTGATATGGCAACTCCTAATCCGGTGGATGATGCACTAAAAGTATTTGAACAAAGATTAGATGAACTAGAAAAATTAGTTAAATAATATATTGTGAAATTTGCTAAAAAAAGACATCGTAGAGATAATGGCTGCGAGTCTTTTTTTTCGTATGTTTGAGTGATTCCAATATTCATAGAATAGACAAATAAAAATAGGTATGTGAACTATTGAATTATAAGCGTTTATATGGTATATTATAACCGTGAAATAAATCACAAACAAATACCCCCTTTATTTGATTGTGTGAATTTCTCCTTTTGATTGCGCTGTAAGAAGCCGTGGCATTTTGCTACGGCTTTTTACGTTATTACGATACTAACTCAGAATTAAAGGAGGATTAAAGATGGAATTTGAAGATGGAAAATTACTACGAGAAGTACTTCTTTTTGCGGGAAGTGTAGATACGAAGATTAATGATATGTCACTTGAAGTGATTGATTTTGGAAATCTGCGGGACTATACAAAAAATGAAGTACTACTAACGCTTTATTGGTTGGAAGAGAATGGCTTTTTAACAAGAAATAATAATATTGCAGAAAAAAGATACACGTTAACTTTAAAAGGGGAATTACTATATGATCGCTTTTCTCAAATAGAAGAGTAAAAGGAAATAATTATTAACCATGGATAGTTGTTGCTATTCATGGTTTTTTTGCGTTTTTAATTTGTGAAAAAGCAATCTGTTGTTGACAATGATAATCATTATCAATTAAAATGATAATTAACGTATCCTTTTACATAAACTTTTACTCCACTTTTATTAGTGGGGGTTTTTTATAAATAGTAGTTTTTATTAAAGAAGGGAGATTTAAGTATGAAGAAAGTTTTAGTTTTGGCTGCTTTTATTGCCTTATTCAGTTTTTCGTTTCTTTCTACGGGATTAACGGCACAAGCTGCTCTTAAGGATGGCACCTATTCGGTTGATTATACGGTACTACAAGGGGATAGTGATTCCGTATCTATGGCGAATGACTATTTTGATAAGCCTGCAACGGTAACTGTAAATGGAGGTAAATCTACTGTTAGTTTGCAAGTGAACTATAGTAAGTGGATTACTGGTTTATGGGTCGAAGGTAGTGCGGTTAGCGTGACTTCGAAAAATACAGCGAATGATACTCGAAAAGTGTCGTTTCCTGTGTCGACTTTAAGTAGTCCTGTTAATGCAAAAATCAAAGTAGATATTGATGATGACGATTTAAATTATCATCATGAGTATCAAATCAAGTTACGTTTTGATGAAGGTTCTGCTAAAGCATTAGCTGGCGCGGTAAAGTCTTCTGATAATAACGATACAGCAACCCCAGCAACAAAAAGTGACTCAAGTAATAAAGTAGCAAATCCGAAGTCTAGTGATTCTAGCCAAATGTTTTTATATGGAATTATTTTTGTTGCAGCAGGGACAGGGTTAGTTTTACTTAAAAGACGTGCGATTTTTAAATAAAGGGGGATTATGATGAAGAAATTATGGAAAAAAGGTTTAGTAGCTTTCTTGGCTTTGACACTTATTTTTCAATTGATACCTGGTTTTGCTAATGCGGCTGATTCTCGTCTGAAAGATGGCGGGGAATACCAAGTTCAAGTGAATTTTTATAAAGATAATACAGGGAAAACAACGAAAGAATCTTCAGAGGCAGATAAATATATTGACCATACAGCAACGATTAAAGTAGAAAATGGTCAACCTTATATGTACTTAACAATTACAAATAGTACTTGGTGGCAAACAATGGCGGTTTCAAAAAATGGGGCTCGTCCAGAAAAGCCAGCACAAGCGGATGTTTATCAAGATCGTTATGAAGATGTTCAAACAGTGAGCACAGACGCAGCGAAAGATACGCGTGTAGAGAAATTCAAGCTTAGTTCTTTAGATGATGTTATTTTCTCTTATATGCATATTAAAGTAGATGCAATTAGTTATGATCACTGGTATCAAGTGGATTTAACCATTGATCCAAGTACTTTCAAAGTTATTTCAGAACCGGCTATTACAACACCTGTGACTCTTTCGGACGGAATTTACACGATTCCTTTTGTAGCGAAAAAAGCAAATGATGATAGCAACTCAAGCATGCAAAATTATTTTAATAATCCTGCTTGGCTGAAAGTGAAAAATGGGAAGAAAACTGTTGCAATGACAGTAAATGATAATAAAACAGTAACAGCTTTAAAAACAAATCTTGCTGGAGCTTTGCAAGATGTCAAAGTAGTTTCTGAAGATAAAGATGCAAACACGCGTATTGTGGAATTTGAAGTGGAGGATTTAAATCAACCACTTGCGGCTCATGTTAATTATGAAGCGCCGTTCAATGGTTCTGTATACAAAGGACAAGCAGACTTCCGTTATGTGTTTGATACAACGAAAGCAACTGCGGCTAGTTCGTACCCTGGTAGTGATGAGACGCCTCCTGTAGTAGATCCAGGCGAAACAAAACCACCAGTAACAAAACCTGATCCAGGTACAACGAATCCACCAGTGACTACGCCGCCAACAACACCAAGTAAACCGGCAGTAGTTGATCCTAAAAATTTACTGAATAACCATACGTACTCCATTGATTTTGATGTATTTAAAGACGGAACAACGGAAACTTCTATGATGGAAAGCTATGTGATGAAACCGGCTTTAATCAAAGTAGAAAATAACCAACCTTATGTTTATTTAACTTTAACAAACAGTAGCTGGATTAAAACTTTCCAGTATAAAGCAAATGGTGTTTGGAAAGATATGGAAGTTGTTTCCGGAGATATCAACAAAAATACGAGAACCGTCAAGTATCCTGTAAAAGATGGCACGGCTAATACAGATGTAAAAACGCATGTATTAATTGAAGATATGCCAGGCTTCTCTTACGACCATGAGTATACGGTTCAAGTAAAACTTAATGCAGCAACAATTAAAGATATTACCGGGGAAGATGTAACGTTAAAAGAACCGGTGAAAAAGGATATTTTAAATACTGGCAATGTAGCGAATAACAATAATGCTGGGCCAAAATTGGCAAAACCCGATTTTGATGACACAAATTCTGTTCAAAAAACGGCAAGTAGCACAGAAAAAAATGCGAAAACGAATGATTCATCAAGTATGGCATGGTACGTTACGTTATTTGGAGCTTCCTTCCTTTATTTAGCTTATCGATTAAAACGTAAAAGATTGAGTTAATAAAACTAGTAAAAGCGAGTTAGGTTGGGGGTTTCCTTTGCTTAACTCGCTTTACCGATTTTATTTTATAAATGGGGGAATTAGTGATGAGGAAAATGGCTGTCATATCTTTGATGTTATTACTTTTTTTAGTTGGCTGTGGAAAGGAAGAGGCGGCTCAAAAGCCTGAACAAAAATCGGAGAAGGAGCCAAAAATTGTGGCGACTACGGTAGCGATTACGGAAATTATGGATAAACTTGATTTGCCACTCGTTGGAATTCCGACTAGTTCTAAAAAACTTCCGGAGCGTTATGCAGATGTAAAGGAAACTGGGTCGCCTATGGGGCCTGATTTGGAAATTATTCGGATGTTGAAGCCAGACATGGTCCTTTCAACGAAAACGCTAGAAGCGGACTTAAAGGCTGGGTTTGAAGGGGCCGATTTAAAAGCGGACTTTCTAGACTTTACGAGTATTGCCTCGATGCAAACAGAAATTAAAAAACTTGGAGCAGAATTCGATCGTAAAGAGGAAGCAGCTAAATTAAATGGTGATTTAACGAATGAGATTGATAAGGTGAAGTCGAGCGTGGCGAAAAAGAAAAAGCCAACTGTTCTTATTCTGATGGGGGTTCCGGGCAGCTACTTAGTTGTAACGGAACATGCGTATATTGGTGATTTGGTCAAACTTGCTGGTGGAGAAAATGTCATTAAGGACCAAAAAGTAGAATATTTAGCTTCTAATACAGAATACTTACAAAGTGCCAATCCTGATATTATTTTGCGGGCGGCTCATGGTATGCCTGCTGAAGTGGTTAAAATGTTTGACGAGGAATTTAAAACAAATGATATTTGGAAACATTTTGATGCGGTGAAAAATAATCGGGTGTATGATTTGGATGAAAATTTATTTGGTATGACAGCGAGTTTGAATGCACCAGAAGCACTACAGGAAATGGAAAAGATGCTTTATGACAATTAAGCAAAAAAGTTCTTTTGGGGCTGTAATTATTTTATTGATTGGGACTATTTTGTGGGCAGTTCAGGCGGGAAGTTTGTCGATGTCGATTCCAGCTTTTTTGAGTGGGGTTTTTAGTGGCGGAAATGAGATGGTGAATGTCGTGATTGATTTGCGATTTCCGCGAATTATTATTGCCCTGCTAGCTGGTGCGGCGCTATCGGTTTCAGGGTTGTTACTTCAAGCTGTGATGCGGAATCCGCTTGCTGATGCTGGGGTGATTGGGATTTCTGCGGGTGCGAAATTTTTTAGTTTTGTGATTATTTTATTTTTACCGGAATTATATTTTTGGTTGCCACTTTTTTCTTTTGTTGGGGGAGCACTGGCTTGTTTTCTAGTCTTTTTGTTTAGTTATCGTTCTGATTTTAATCCGCTTCGTTTTATTATTATTGGGATTGCGATTAATGCGGTTTTTACAGGGCTGAGTGATGCGTTATCTTCGCAAGTGGCGCTTGTTTCTAGTCAGTCGGCCAGTAGTGCTGCAAGTTTGGCAATGAAAAAATGGTCCGACGTGGAAACTTTATTGATATATGTAACGATTGGACTGATTTGCGCGCTTTTACTTGCTAAATGGTGCAATGTGTTGGGGCTTGAGAATAAGATGGCTAGAGGCTTTGGTGTGCCGGTTAATAAGACACGTATTTGGCTGGCATTGATTGCTGTTCTCCTTGCGTCAATTATCACGGCGGTAGTTGGTGTTATTGCGTTTGTTGGTTTACTTGTACCACATATTGCCAGAAAACTAGTTGGCGGAAATTATCAAATACTTGTGCCGTTTTCAATATTATTTGGGGCTTTATTGCTACTTTTCGCGGATACGCTAGGCAGAACGTTATTTCAACAAATGGAAATCCCTGCGTCTGTGATTATGCTTATTATTGGTGGTCCGTTCTTAATCTTTTTAATGCGAAAGGGTGATTTTTATGGAAGTAAGGGACGTTAATTTTAGTTATAATGGAACGGATGCGATTTTAAAAAATGTCTCCTTTACTATCCAGAAAAATAAAATCAATACGATTGTTGGGCCAAATGGTAGTGGGAAATCTACTTTATTAGAAATTTTGGCTAGACTCCTTTCACCGGATTCTGGGGATGTTTTACTGGAAGGGAAATCGATTTTTGAATGGAAAGCAAAAGAATTTGCGCAAAATGTAGCGATTGTTCATCAAAATAACGTTCTTCCGAATGAACTAACGGTGAAGGAATTGCTTTACTTTGGTCGTCTACCTTATAAAAATTGGCGAATGACTCGGACGAAGGCGGATGATCTGGCTGTTGAGCAGGCTTTGATGCAAACGGAGCTAACTGAAAAAGCAGAGAAATTTGTTGATAGTCTTTCTGGAGGAGAGCGGCAGCGTGTTTTTATAGCAACAGCATTGGTTCAAGATACACCTATTTTGCTGTTGGACGAGCCGACGACATTTCTGGACATGTATTTTCAACTAGAAATTTTAGAGTTAGTGAAACGGTTAAATCAAGAAGAAAATTTGACTATTGTAATGATTTTGCATGACTTAAACCAAGCGTTGATGTATAGTGACCATTTGATTGTGATGAAAAATGGGAAAGTGGTTGCAAAAGGAGTACCAGGAGAATTACTAACAACGGAGCTGATTGCTGAAACTTATGGTGTAGTTGCGAAGGTTTTAAACGATGCGAACACTGGGAAATACATTGTTCCTCAAAAGCGAAAGGAGTTTTAAAGAGTGAAAATAAAATCGTTTTTGGGGAAAAGTTTGACCTTGGTTGTGTTAGTGGTTTTTCTTTTTTCTGGATGGAAAATTGGAATGGAACTGTATGAAAATAAGCATAACCAGACAATCCTAGATGATGCGAAAGCTGTTTACACAAAAGATGTTGCTACTACAAATGTGAATGGTGAAGTACGTGATGAGCTTAGAGATTTGCAAAAATTAAATAAAGATATGGTTGGGTGGCTGACGATTGCAGATACGGAAATAGATTATCCAATTTTGCAAAGTACGGATAATGATTACTATTTACATCACAATTATAAAAATGAAAAAGCACGAGCGGGCAGTATTT
The DNA here is from genome assembly GCF_028867355.1 of Listeria sp. LM90SB2. Classification (NCBI taxonomy): domain Bacteria; kingdom Bacillati; phylum Bacillota; class Bacilli; order Caryophanales; family Listeriaceae; genus Listeria; species Listeria sp. LM90SB2. Next base: position 2,281,293 of record NZ_CP046449.1, on the reverse strand, counting down.
TTAAAGATTATCGGAATACGAATGAGTTTTTGGATAAAAATACGATCATTTATGGGCATAATATGAAAGACGGATCCATGTTTGCGGATTTACGTAAATACTTGGACAAAGATTTTTTGGCGGCTCATCCAACGTTTTCCTATGAATCGGGCTTGGCGAATTATGAAGTGGAAATCTTTGCTGTGTATGAAACGACGACTGATTTTTATTACATTGAAACAGAATTTCCGGAAACAACTGATTTTGAGGATTATTTACAAAAAGTGAAACAACAATCTATGTATAAATTAAATGTAAAAGTTAGTGGAAAGGACCGAATTATAACACTTTCAACTTGCGATACAGAAAAAGATTATGAAAAAGGACGGATGGTTATTCAAGGAAAATTAGTAACAAAATGAGAAAGCACCAAAATATAATAACATTTGGCGCTTTTTCCTTTTTTGGAAAGGGTGCGAACGATGAAACTGTATGAACTAACCGATAATTATTTAAAAGTACAAGAATTTTTGGAAGAAAATAATACTGATGCTGTGAAAGATACGTTAGATGCGCTTACTGATAGTTTTCATGATAAATCAGAGAATATTGTTAAACTTATTAAGTCTTTAGCTGCTGATGCTGAAATGGCGGGAATAGAAGCGAAACGACTTTTAAAACGAAAACAAGCACTAGAAAATAATGTTCAAAATTTAAAAAACTATTTACAAACAGAGATGGAACGAATGGAAATTAGAAAAATAAACAGTACACTTTTTACAATTCAAATACAAAAGAATCCACCAAGTGTGGAAATAGTGGAAGAAGCTTTGCTAAAATCGTTCTTTTTACTACAAGAACCTAAAATTGATAAAAAGCGAATTGCAGAGATACTAAAATCTGGTGAGGAAGTAAAGGGTGCTAGATTAGTTGAAAGCGAATCGATTCGAATAAGATAAATAAAACAACCAAAATCGTTGAATTCTTCAACAATTTTGGTTGTTTTTTGTTAATAATGACATTTTTGCGGCTATAAACGTAAAATAGTTCACATTTTCGTAACAAACTGTCCTATTTTTTGTACCTTGAGAACATTTAGCTGCTTCCTCCTATGAAATAATTAATCTTGAGTAAACAAAGGAGGGGCGAATGTGAGTCATTTGAAAAAATTAGTATCTATATTAATTTGTACTTTGCTGATAGTTTCATTTCTTCCATTTTCAGTTTGGGCAAATAGTCAAGAAAGGGATGGAACGGACGTAGAAGAAATAACTACGAAAGAAAAGGTTACGCAGGAAACGACTTCAAATGAAACTACTTCAGAGCCTTTAAAAGAGACCACAGTCAATGAAGCAATAAACACAAAATCATTTCCAACTGGGAATTATTCAGGGGACTTTAGTATTAATTCTCAAAAAGATGTGATTGAATCTGGTCAGACGGTAAACTATAACATTTATTTAAAAATTACTGGACCAAACACAACATACCAAAATGCTAAATTAGTAATCAATTTACCAAAAAATGGGGAATTTAATCAATCATTAAATGAACTTAAGATTGCGGGAGAAACGCCAAGTTATAACAAAACAACTCGTCAGCTCGTTTACACATATCAAACACTGAACAGTGGTGTAGTTGATAAAGTGATTCTTAAGCTGACTACGAAAAATGGCTACACACCAAATGGAACGAAATTAGTAGTAACAGGTGAATTAAGTGCAGATAATTTACTTGGAAAAGTAACCGAACAGGCTGAAACAACTGTCAACGCAACAGCCACAACAGCTTTATCAAATGATTTTGCTAGGGTAGAAAATAGCATCAACAATAATCCGAGTCAAGGTGATATCGGGATTTGGTCTTTCAACCTAAATATTCCGAAAAAGTCTACAGGAAGCCTTTTTATGGAAGAAGGTAAGAAGATTGTTATTGAGTATATATTGGCAGATAAGCTAGATTACTTAGGTGTAGCAGGAGATACACCAGAACCAACGAAGGTCGAAGGACAAAAACTAACTTGGGAAATTGCAGCACCTACATATTTGGAACAAGAAAAAGCAAACAGTTTACTTAACAAGACTTTCCAAATTAGAACGTTCTTCCAAACTACTATACCAAATTTTGCAACGGTGGAAAATAAAGCTGTTGCAACAACGAACTTTGTTACTTTGGCTGATAGCATTGTAGATACATCCAAAGCATCTGTTTCAGTTTCAGCAAGTGACCCAGCGACAATCCCGCCAACTATTGGAAGTGTTTATGCTCCAGCACACAGAGGCCCGGTGGATGCGAATTGGGGAATCGCTACTGTGACCGGAAATCCTGATATAAAAGCATATGATACTGCTAAATTAGGCTTTAGTTTGATGTTAAATTCGGCGATGAATGATTCACCTTCGTACGACTTCCTTTATTATGATGCTTACTACAATATAGATGATAATTTAAATTTGGATTACTTCCAGAGCGGCGATTTTTACTTTAAACCAAATGTTAATTACCCTGGTTGGGCGCAACTAAAGAAATCACCTAAGTATAATTTACTCGTGAAATATGATGGTGATAGCGACTGGACGACACTAAAAGAAGATGTAGAACTGAGCAAAATGTATTCGAGAAAAGATCTTGGGATTCCAGATGATAAGCACGTGAGTAAAGTATGGCTTCATTTCACGTATGCTCCAGCTGGAATGTATGCTGCTAACCTATCTTTCTTTACAACAGTCAAAGAAGGTTATGTAGGTGAGGTTAGAAATAGTACACAAATCAACATGTACGGAGCGGATAGTCAAGGCTATATCCATTATTATGACGATACAAATCCTTGGCCGGAAGCTTGGAAAAATTATGCAGGAGACCGAACAGCGCAAATCATTCCGCAACCTACTGGTAAAAATAAATTTGTACAAGGATCAGTTGCGTTTGATGATACCGATGGGAATTTAATCAACATAGGTGATAATTCTATTTCTGTTAATTTAGAAAGCAATAAAGCTTCTATTTCACGATTAAAAGGTCCTTTTGAAGCAGTGGTTTTGTTACCTTCAGGGGTCAAAATGAAAAAAACGGAGCAAAATGACTTTAATGTAACAGTGTTGAACGAGAATTACCAAAACGCAGGGCGTCAATTACTAAAAGTCAAATGGGATAAAAAGACGCTTTTACCAGCAGAAAAATTAACGGCAAAAATTAATGTGAGTGTTGCAAAAGACACACCTAGTAATATGACTGTTGAGATGTTTGGTTTCTTGCAGGAGACAGATTTTAATGTGCCGGAAGTGACTGGAACTCCAACCATTTCTGATACAAAAATGGAAATTGACTCAGATGACATTAATCAAAATGGGAATTCGGAAGAGTCTAGAATCACATCGGGAAACCATTACATTTTAAATACGAGTAATCATTTGAAAATTAGTAAAAAAGCTAAGGGTAATCGCGATAAAGAATACAGCGGATTGGCAAATGCCACAACAAATTCCATTGTTTCATATCAATTGTCACTGGAAAATGATTCAGATGAAAAAATAGCTAATATGGTTTTAATGGATGTTTTACCAAGTGAAAATGATTTAGGAATTACAGATAACAGCGAACGTGGTAGTAAATTCAACTTGGAGCTAACGAAAGCAGTGGCAATTCCAAATGAATGGAAAGATAAGGTTGACGTAAAATATAGTACTGCCAAAAACCCTAAACGTGCGGGCGTTCTCGATAAGCACACGATTTATCCAACTGGTTCAGAGCCTCTAGTTGATAACGCAGAAGCAACGGAAGCAGATTGGTTAACCGCATCAGAAGTACAAGATTGGTCCAAAATTTACTCTTTTAAAATGGAATTAAAAGAAGGTATTGAGTGGATTCCTGGGAAATCCATGAAAATTCAATTTGATTTAAAAACACCAAAGAAAAACCAAATAGATAAGGGATTTTTAAATCAGCAAACAAAAAAAGAAGACCGAGCAGCATGGAATTCATTTGCTGTGGCTGTAAATAATTCTCAAGTAATTGAGCCGGCCCAAGTAGGAGTGGCTTTAGATGATAGTGTTGCGCCAGTTACGGTGCAATATGTTGATCAAAACCATAAACAAATTGCCAGCCCAGAAACATTAACAGGAGCTTACGGAGAAAAATTCACTGCAAAACAGAAAAAAATTACTAACTACACCCTTGTAAAAACACCCGCGAATGTAAGTGGAACATTTAACGAAAAAGCACAGACAGTTACTTTTGTTTATCAAAAAGTGACAGCCGGAAACATCATTGTCGATTATGTCGATAAGAATGGTGAAAAATTAGCTGATTCGATTGTTTTAACAGGAAAATTAAATTCAAGTTATCGAACTTCGGCCAAAAAAATCTCGGGATATAAATTGTATCAAACACCTAAAAATGCATCGGGGAAATTTTTGAATAGCTCACAAAAAGTAACTTATGTGTATGAAAAAACTAGCGCTTTATCAGTTTCTTCTAATGAAAGAGCTGGAAATGTGAAAAAATCGGAAAAACTGCCACAAACGGGAGATTCTAAGAAAACTAATTTATGGTTTATTCTTGGAATGCTCTTACTTTCAAGTGCTTTTGTACTTGCAAAGAAAAGATGATATTAAAAGTATTTTAAAAGGTGTTTAAAGTGTTTCCAATTCATTTTGCTTATTAAAAAGACACATATTACTTTGGATTTCGCAAAAAGTAATTATTGGGTGCATTTATTTGTCAAAACTCAACAAATCTTTTAGGGATTTAACAACAGTTAGAAATAGATTATAGGAGGACAAAACAAAGTGAAAAATATCAGACACTGGAAGAAGCTAGTTATTGCAATGGTTATCGGATTACTAGTATTCCAAAACGTTTCACCTGTACTAGCTACAATGACAGACGATGAAACGGCAAAAACAACATTAAAAATCACCAAAGAAGATAAAGATACAAAAGAAAAAATCAATGGTTCTACCTTTGAGATAAAGAATAAAGAAACGGGCGAAACAAACGATTTAACAATCAGCGCGAATGGTGAAGCGACTATGGATTCACTTTCACCTGGTGACTATCTTGTTAAAGAAAAAGTTGCGCCAAAAGGTTACACACTAGATGAAAAAGAATATAGTGTAACTTTAGCAGAAAAAGAAGAAGTGATTACTTCGGTTTCAGCAAAAGTGCAAGAAGAAACAACAAAAGAAGCAACAACACCAACACCGGTTAAAAAAGCAACACAAAATGCAAATCTAAAAGCTGCTATTACAGACAATATTTTTAACAAAGTAACGCTAAAAGATGGTAATGGCGATGAAATCAACACTTCAGACCGAATTCAAAATGGTAGCGGTGTTGTGCTTAACATGAACTTTGCGTTTTCTGGGAAAAATTATAAAGCGGGAGATACGTTTACAACTGTTTTACCAGATGCTTTCAACTTTGGGAACAAAAATTTAAGTGGTAACTTCTTACCATCTACAGAAGCAGAATGGACGCTTGACGTTACAACGCGTGAACTTACGATTACTTTCTTAAAAGATGGCATTCAAGAAGGCGATTATGATGTGAATATCAGTACAGCCTTCAAAGTGTTTACCTCAACAGAAGAAACGATACAGGAAGTTGTTTTCAAGACAGCTGGGAAAGATACTGTTTATCAAATCGAAGTTGTACCAGTAGTTAACTACCCAACAACTGTAGGAATTACGGCGAATCCAGGGGTAGTAAATCCGACAAAAGGTCAAGTAGATGCCAAGTTCAACTTAACAAAAGAAAAAGATGCTAAGGGTGAGCTGAAACTTAATGATTATGCTTCCGGTGGAACAACAACTATTGATAAAGATACCATCAAAGTATATTCGAGTGATGTTAGTGCTGGGGGAACCTTCATAGGTACGAAAAAATTACTTGTAGAAGGCACAGATTATACGCTAACTTATTCCGCAACTTCTCTAACTGTTACGTTAAACGGTGGGCTTGCTGGGAAAGGCTACCAAGTAACATATGACCGCACAATCAATAAACCAAGTGATTCACTTTCTTATATGTCTACACAAGCTTATACAGTAGGCGATTCAGGAACATTATCAAGCAACTCCGCTTATGTTTACCTGACAATGACAAATTATAAGCATATCGAGAAAAAAGCTACTTACAACGGCTCAACACAAAGTATTGATTGGAAAATTAACTTTAACTTTGATCAAGACGAAATATCTCCTTCAACAGTGCTTACCGATGTTTTAGCGGATAATGATGTCGAATATGTAGCAGATTCACTTAAAATTAAACGAGTAACTTTTAACGCAACGAATGGATCGCCAATCGTTGGAGGTGACGCTTCAAGTGATTGGACAACTTCAGCAATCTCGGCAAATGGGAATTTTAATTTAACGTATAAAAACACAAACACAAACGCATATGAAATCACTTATTCCACGAAAATCACGGACTTTAGTGATCGTAAAATTAAAAATGAAATTACAGATGAAAATGGTGTTTCCGCTGAGGCAACGATCGCGATTCAACCAGATTTACTGAAAAAAGAAGCTGGAACAATTGACTATTTTAATAACACGATGACATGGAAAATCACTGCCAACTCTGACAGAATTAAGATGGGGAATCTTAATATCACAGATGAATTTTCTACTGGTGTAAAAGCCCTTAAGAGCTACACTGTTCGTGCCTATACAGATAATATCAATAGCGTCTTATTAACAGAAGGCAAAGATTATACGATTGATAAAGATGTGACACCAGCTGGTTTTTATATTCAACTTATCGGCGATTATGCTACAACAGACAAAAAAATTGTAGTTGATTTCGTCACAGAAATTGACCTTTCTGATGTAACAAAAACGATTGATAATAAAGCATCCATTTCTTATTACGATGGCGGAATTATCAAGTATGTTGATGATGTAAAAGCTTCCATGACACCAGACCCAGCTATGATGACAAATGGTGGTAAATACGGATCGTACAACTCCACTACGGGGAATATCGATTGGATTGTATCTGTAAATGCTATGGCGAAAAACTATGACAACTTAATTTTTGATGATGCTATTCCAACTGGATTAACATACGTAGAAGGCTCACTACAATATCGTAATGTGGCTTCCACAAGTGAGATGATGAATTTATACATCCCGCTTAACTCTGTTGGAACAGTAGCTAAAACAGGTGATAAAAACTACCCAACAAAAGTCGATACTACTGGGAATAAATTACATTTAGAATTCGCTAACTTGGAGAATTCACGCGTATTTATTAAATACAGTACCAAACCAAACGAAAACTGGTATTTCTACTCCTACGTACAAAACACTGCGAAGGTGAGCGATAATGGAGTAGGCGAAAAATCTTACAGTTACCAAGCATACGCAAGCAAACTTTATAATGCGATGACAAAAACGGCTACTATTGATCCATCTTTTGATAATAAAGTTAACTGGGTTGTTACACTGAACAATATCTCTGCAGATCGTCCTATTAACAATCCAACAATTACAGATACAATGAAAACAGGAACAACAGGAGCGCAAGTAGTAAAAAGTAGCTTTAAAGTAATCAATGAAACGACGGGTGAAGATATTGACTCAAAATATTATGACATCACTTACACAGACAATAATTTCACTATCCAGTTCAAAGACTATAAAGCAACTGCACCAATTAAAGTAACCTATAGTACAATCAGCTTGATGTCTGGGCTTGTTAGTAACACAGCGACAACTGCTTCTCCTGACTACGGTAGTTTACCAATGACATATAAATCAAGAACAACAAGCATATCGCCAGCCTTCACTATTGGTAGTGGTAGCGGGACGGCAACAATTGGTTCACTTGAAATTACCAAAGTGGATAAAAAGGATAATACGAAAAAACTAGCAGGAGCTAAATTCCAACTTTATACGCTTGAAGGTGATAAAGCGGGACAAGAGGCTACCACTGATACAGATGGTAAAATCGTGATGGATGGCCTTCAATCTGGGAAATATAAACTAGTTGAGACAGAAGCGCCAACAGGTTACACAATTAGTGATGAATATAAAGACGGTAAAGAAATCACGGTTACCGCCGATGCAGTTACAAACGTTACAATTGAAAACACAGAGCAAACTGGTAGCGCGGTTCTTTTAAAAGAAGATAGTGTAACGAAAGACGCTATCGCAGGAGCAGAATTCGAATTACAAAATGCAGACGGTACAAAAGTCGCTGAAAACTTAGTATCTAATGCAGATGGTAAAATCGAAGTAACTGACTTAGCGCCAGGCGATTACCAATTTGTAGAAACAAAAGCGCCAACTGGCTATGTATTAGATGCAACGCCAAGCAAATTCACGATTGAATTTAACCAAGAAGCCGCTGTAATTGTTACAAAAGAAAACACAGCGAAAACTGGTAGTGTGGTTCTAACGAAAGAAGATAGTGTAACGAAAGCTACGATAGCCGGAGCGGAATTCGATTTACAAAAAGCAGACGGAACAAAAGTATCCGAAAACTTAGTAACAGACGCAGACGGTAAAATCGAAGCAAACGATTTAGCACCAGGAGACTACCAATTTGTAGAAACGAAAGCTGCGGCTGGCTATGTATTAGATGCAACGCCAAGCGAATTCACGATTGAATTTAACCAAGACAAAGCAGCTGTCGTAACAAAAGAAAACACAGCAAAATCTGGCAGCGTAGTTCTAACAAAACAAGATAGTGCAACAAAAGCTGCGTTATCTGATGCGGAATTTGAACTACAAACTGCCACTGGAACTAAAGTAAAAGATAATTTAACAACGAATGCAAGTGGTGAGATAGAAGTAGCTGATTTAGCACCAGGCGATTACAAGTTCATTGAAACCAAAGCACCAACAGGCTACGAATTAGATGCCACACCGGTTACTTTTACCATCGAATTTAACCAATCGACTGCAGTCAAAGTAACAAAAGAAAATGTTGCGAAAACTGGTAGTGTGGTCTTAACTAAGCTAGATAGTAAATCAAGAAGTAATTTAGCTGGTGCAGAGTTCGAATTACAAACAAAACTTGGTGTCAGTTTGAAAGATAAAGTAGTGACAGAAGCAAATGGTCAACTGCAAATTGATAACTTAGCACCAGGCGACTACCAATTAGTAGAAACGAAAGCTCCAACAGGTTATGAGCTTGATGCAACACCAGTTGAATTCACCATTGAATTTAACCAAAAAGATGCAGTTCAAGTGACTAAAACAAATAAAATGTCTACTGGATCTGTTGTGTTAACTAAGACTGATGGGCAAACAAAAGCCCCTCTTGCAGATGCAACGTTTAAATTAGTAGACGCAGATAATAACGTCACAGAAAATCTAACAACAGATGCTTCTGGTAAACTGGAAATAACTAATCTAGCCCCTGGTGATTATCAATTAATTGAAACGAAAGCACCAAAAGGTTATGAATTAGATACCGTTCCAGTCGATGTGAAAATCAGTTTTAATCAAAATCAAGTGCTTCAAGTAACTAAAACAAATATTAAAACAGTTGTAAGCGGCAAGGTAATAGCTGAATTTGTTGATACAAAAGGAAATGTATTAGCAGAACAAGAGATTCATGCAGGTTTAGTCGGGGAGAAATATGTAACTAAAGCGAAATCTATCGCGGGTTATAAACTAACGAAAGACCCTACGAATAAAGTCGGCATATACAAAGAAGCAGATCAAAAAGTAACCTTTGTATATGAGAAAAATAAATCACCACTCGTTGTCGACCCTACTAAACCAATTAAACCTTCTAAACCAACAAAACCATCAGCAAACCCTTCAAAACAAGCCACAGTGAAAAAAGCACAAAGTCTTCCTTCAACAGGAGATAATTCCCTAGCTAATCTAATCATTACCGGATTATTCGCTAGTACACTAGGACTTTTCTTACTAAGAAAATCCAAAAAAGTAAATGATTAATAATTGTAGTCGCTATTCTTAACAGGATAGCGACTTTTTTATCTATTATATATAGAAAAAATTCCATATAATAATGCAGGAAAAGAGGGTTTTGTATTGAAAAAGTATATTTTTAGCAAAAAACATACTTTTTTGTTCACTAAAAAGACACAATAAATCCGCTTTGTTGTTCTTTAAGAACATTTTCGACTTCTCGCCCATTGTTATAATTCAACAAGTCATAGGTCTTATACAACAGACACAACTTGCATAGGAGGAAAACAGCTTAATGAAATATATGGTGAAATGGAGAGGTTTTTTTATCGTTGCAATTATTGGTTTACTCGTTTTTCAAAACGTGTCGCCTGTATTAGCAACCATTGTTGATGAAAAAACAACAATGATAACGCTTAAAATAATCAAAGAAGATAAAGATACAAAAGAAAAAATCAATGGTTCTTCTTTTGAAATTAAAAACAAAAAAACTGGAGAAACAAAAGAAGTTTCTATAACTGAACACGGGACAATTATAGAAAATTCACTTTCAGAAGGAGAATATATTGTTAAGGAAAAGAAGGCTGCTCCAGGATATACTTTAGACGAACAAACTTATAACGTCACTTTAGCTGATAAAGAAGAGGCTATAACTTCTAGTTCAACAAAAAAAGAGGCAGAAAAAACTCCATCTGTTACAGAACAACCCTCTAAAAAAGGGAATCTGAAAGCAGTTATAACAGATAATATTTTTACTGCAGTAAAGGTGGAAAATGGAACTGGAAATGAACTTGGTGCGACTAACCGTATAAAAAATGGCGGAGCAGTAGTTCTGAAAATGAATTTTACTTTCTCAGGGAAAAACTACAAAGCTGGAGATACATTTAAAACGGTTTTACCAGATTCATTCAACTTTGGAACGACTAATTTAACAGGAGATTTCTTACCTTCAACTGAAGCGAAATGGGATTTGAATGCAAGCACACGTGAATTAACCATTACTTTTTTTAAAGATGGTGTGCAAGAAGGTAATTATGATATTGAGCTTAGTACTGCTTTAAAAAGTTTCTCTGAGACAGAAAAAACTAGTCAGGTAGCGGTGTTTAATACAGCGGGTGGTAATACAGTTTACCAGTTAGAGATTATTCCTGAAGTAGACAAAGCCACACAGGTAATGCTAGAAGCGATGCCGAGTAAAGTCAATCCGGATAAAGCTACTGTGGATGCGAGATTTAATTTAACTAAAGAAACTAGTGAGCTAGGCGAACTTAGACTATCGGATACTGCTTACGGGGGTTCGACTATTATTAATAGGAATAGTATTAAGGTCTACTCAACAGATATTAGTGCTAAAGGAACATTCATTGGCTCAAAGCAATTACTTACTGAGAATACAGATTATGAATTGATTTATGCACCTTCAGGATTAACAATTAAATTAAAAGAAGGTCTAAAAGCAAAAGGGTATCAAGTTACCTATGAGCGTTCCATTGATAAGACAAATTCGTCTTTGAGTACTATCGGGACTTCAGCAACAACAGTTGGAAGTTCTGGCATGTTATCAAATGGAAGTATGACCATTTCAGTAACAATAAAAGCATATGATCATTTAATTAAAAAAGCAGTTTATAACCCTGTAACTCAATGTATTGATTGGACAATTAATGTTAATTATGATTTAGCAAACTTGACTCCTGGTACGGTTTTAACAGATGTATTAACAGACGATAATGTTAGTTATGTTGCAGATTCTTTGAAGATTAAGCGAGTCACTTTTAATGAAGAATCAGGAGAAGCAGTAATAGGCGATGATGCGTCTAATGATTGGACTGTTTCGACTATATCAGACAACGGTAGTTTTAATATGAACTACAAGAAAACTGATGAAAAAGCATATCAAGTAACGTATTCTACAAAACTAACCGATTTTAGTCCACGAAAAATTAAAAATGAAGTAACGGATGAAAAAGGTGTTAAAGCAACAGAAAACTTTGATTTCAAGCCAGACTTACTAAATAAAGAAGCTGGAGAGATTGATTATTATAATAATACAATGGATTGGACTATTACAGTTAATTCGGAAGGTATTAATATGCAAAACATTAATATCGTTGACGAGTTTTCTACAGGTGTAAAAAGTTTAGTCAGCTACAATGTGTACGCTTATCCTTCTGATTCAGGCTACAAATTATTAACAGAAGGTAGAGACTTTACCATCCAAAAAGACGTCTCGCCAGCTGGGTTTAAAATTAAACTTATCGGTAACTATGCGACAACAGATAATAAAATTGTTGTGAAAATGAAAACAAAAATTGATTTAACTGATGGAGCAAAAACGCTAGATAATAAAGCCTCGTTTTCATATTTTGACGGTAGTTTAACCCAGTATTCAGAAACAATAAAGGCAGAAGCAACACCGGAAACTAGTATTTTAGCTAACGGTGGGAAGGTCGGTAAATGGAATCCGGCAACTGGTGAAATAAATTGGATTGTATCTGTCAATGCAATGGGGAAAAAATATGATAAATTGGTTTTAGATGATGAATTTTTAGATGGTACAACCTTTGTTGAAGGATCTTTACAGTATCGTAATGTAGTTAATTCATCCGAGCTGACCGACTTGAGTATTCCTCTAGAGATAAAAGGGACTTTAGCACAAGTTGGGGATGCTAATTATCCAACCAAAATAGACACATCAGCCAATAAAATACATTTGGAATTTGGTAATTTAGATACTAATCGTGTATTTGTTAAATATAAAACAAAACCAAAAGATAATTGGTTCTTCTCACAGTGGGTAAACAATAAAGCTATCGTCTCAGATAATGGAGCAGATGAACAAATATACGAGACGAAAGAGTTTGCTTTTTTGCAAAATGAAGTTATTAAGGTAGCTGGAAACATAGATAATGTCTATGGAAATAAAGTGAACTGGAATATGGAACTCTTGAATATTTCTCCAGAAAGAACACTGTCTAATCCGGTTATTACCAATCGATTGGAACAAGGAAATACGGGCGCTCAGTTTATTAAAAATAGTTTTCAGGTAATTAATACAAAAACGAACGAACCGATAAACGAAGAAAATTATGATATTATTTTTGAAGGAAATACCTTTACCATTCAATTTAAAAACTATACTGCAATGGCGCCAATAAAAGTAAGCTACAGCACAATAAGTTTACTTTCAGGACCAATTTCTAACGAAACGACGGTGGAAGCAGAAGATTTTAGTAATGTTCCAATGTTCTTTAAAAAAAGAAATGCAGCAGTATCACCAGTCTTTACAGTGGGATCTGGATCAGGGATTGCAACGATTGGCACGATTAAAATCACAAAAGTGGATGAAGACGATACTACGAAGAAATTAGAAGGCGCAAAATTTCAGCTTTACACACTAGATGGTGAAAAATCTGGACAAGAAATAAAAACTAATTCAGAAGGTGAAATTCTACTAGATGGTATACAATCTGGGAAGTATAAATTAGTTGAAACAGAAGCTCCAGAAGGATACAACATTAGCGATGAATACAAAGAAGGAAAAGAAATTACTGTTAATTCATCTGGTGAGGAACTTCTTTTAACCATCAAAAATGCTATGAAAAAAGGCAAGGTTATTTTAACGAAAAAGGACAGTGCATCAGATGAAGTATTAGCAGATGCCGAGTTTGAATTACAAAACGCCGCTGGGTCAAAACTAAAAGAAAAACTAACAACAGCTGCGAGCGGTAATATAGAAATAACCGATTTAGCACCAGGCGACTATAAGTTAATTGAAACCAAAGCACCAGCTGGTTACCAATTAGACGCGACCCCGGTTCATTTCACAATTGATTTTAACCAGTCAGAAGCAGCGAAAGTAAGCAAAACCAACACAGCAAAAACAGGCACGGTAGTGCTAACGAAAAAAGATAGCGCAACAAATGCCAAGCTAGCTGACGCCACATTTGAGTTACGAAACGAGGGCGGAACAGTAGTCCGTGAGAATCTCGTAACAGATGATAATGGAGAAATTAGCGTAGCTGATTTGGCACCAGGCGACTATAAATTAATTGAAACCAAAGCCCCAACTGGTTACCAATTAGACGCGGCACCAGTTCGTTTCACGATTGATTTTAACCAAACAGAAGCAGCGAAAGTAAGCAAAACCAACACAGCAAAAACAGGCACGGTAGTGCTAACGAAAAAAGATAGCGCAACAAATACCGAGCTAGCTGACGCCACATTTGAGTTGCGAAACGAGGACGGAGCATTAGTCAGCGAGAATCTCGTAACAGATGATAATGGAGAAATTAGCGTAGCTGATTTGGCACCAGGCGACTATAAATTAATTGAAACCAAAGCCCCAACTGGTTACCAATTAGACGCGGCACCAGTTCATTTCACGATTGATTTTAACCAAACAGAAGCGGCTAATGTAACCAAAACCAACAAGAAAAAAATTGGTACAATTATAGTTAAATTTATAGATGTAGAGGGCAATCAATTAAATGATGAGGAAATGCATACTGGAAATGTTGATGAAGAATACAATGTGAAAGCTAAAGAAATCGTTGGCTACACATTAGTTAAAGATTCCGCTAACAAAAAAGGTATGTATAAAGAAACTTCACAAGAAATAACCTTTGTTTATGAGAAAAAGGCAATGCCGATTATTGTGGAACCTACTGAACCATCAAAACCAACAGAACAGCTAACAGAATCAGCTACAGTAGCAGAGCCAAAACCTATAAAACAAAACTTTAAAACAACAAACAAATCAACAAATAATAAGAGAAAACTTCCTTCTACAGGAGATGAGTTCCCTTATACAATGCTATTCATTGGATTGTTTGTTAGTGTTGCTGGAGTATTCTTCTTAAAAAAACCTAAACAAATAAAATAAAAAAAAGCTATCCTAAGAAATTTAGGATAGCTTTTTCATTTAAATCCAAGCATCTTCTTCATTTTTCGTTAAAAGCATTTGAATACCTCGAACAATATTAAAGATAAACAGTCCAACAATAGCTATTAGTGTAAATATAAATAAGCTACCGGTAACGAAAAATGATACATTTGCGAGTAAGCCGCCATTTGTCAAAGCTGTAACGAAAACACTGGAGAAACATAGAGCACCAGCGATAGTCGGAATAATGTGAGTTAGTAATGCAACTTTAGCATGATGAGTAACATCCTCTGATTTAGCAAAAATCCAAATCAATACTGGCACAATAACAGGTGCAAATAGGATACTAAAATAACTTAAAGCATTTAAAATACGATGATCATTCATAATCAACACACCTTTCTAAGATGTCTTTATTATAGCAAGACTAGGATTATGAAGCCCTCGTTTCAAGTTACAAAGAAGGAAAATAATATAACAAATATGTAAGAATTATAAGATTGGATTTTTAGTCTGAATAATATGAAGAAGTTGCTCTGACATAAACGCCGGTGAATGAGCAAAACTTTCTTCTGCCCAAAAAACAATCATGCCGAAAATCGCATGTGCTTGATAAGATGCAAGTAACATGGGCTCTATACTCGAACTGTCAGCTGAATAATCAAAGTCATTTAAAATCAGTTCCCGAATAACGTCACAAACTTGATTTTGAAAACTGGGACGGATTGTCGATTTTATAACTTGTGTATAAAAAGCTTGATGACCGTATACATGATCAAAAATTTTTATCATGGAAGGTGTAAGTGTTTGAATGGAAAAAGGCGTCTTATGTGTATAAGGGTCTTGATACGCTTTTTGTAAATCAGCCAGCACTTCATCAATAATACTATCTAAAAGTTCTTCTTTGTCACGGTAATGTTTATAGAACGTGCCTCGATTAACATCTGCTACTGTAACAATATCCGTAATCGTAATCTGTTGAAAAGTTTTTTCATCAAGAAGAGTAAATAAAGCTTGGTTTAAGGCTTGTTTTGTTTTTTTAATCCTTCTATCCATCATTTGAAACTCCCATCCGAGAAAATTTCCTACTACTATACATATAACGCAAAAGTGTTGCTTAATCAACAAAACAGGCTTTCTTTACATATTGATAGCGCTTTATATCGGAGCTATAATTAAAATAAGAAGGAGAGAAATTTTATCCTTTTTAGCGTAACAAAAGTGAAGGAGGAAATAACAATGGGGAAATTAAATGGAAAAGTAGCCGTAGTAACTGGTGCAGCGTCTGGAATGGGGCAACAAATTGCGATTCTTTTTGCGAAAGAAGGGGCGAAGGTTGTTGTTGCGGATTTAAATTTAGAAGCGGCACAAAAAACAGTAGCGTTAATTGAAAAAGAACAAGGTACATCACTTGCGGTTGTTGCGAATGTCACGAAACAAGACGATATTGAAAGCATGATTAACAAAGCTACTGAGACATACGGCACGTTAGATATTTTAGTAAACAATGCGGGCATCATGGATAATTTTGTTCCAGCCGGCGAATTAACTGATGAACTTTGGGATAAAGTGTTTGCGATAAATACAACTGGTGTAATGCGAGCAACTAGAAAAGCACTTCATATCTTTGAAGAAAAAGGACAAGGGGTTATCGTTAATATCGCATCTGCTGGAGGTTTGTTTGGTTCAAGAGCAGGGGCAGCGTATACAGCTTCTAAACATGCTGTCGTTGGTTTTACAAAAAATGTTGGTTTCCAGTATGCTAATAAAAATATTCGCTGTAATGCTATAGCACCTGGAGCTGTAAATACAAATATTGGTACTACTATTTATGCTCCAGATCAATTTGGGCAAGAACGAGCTATGATTGGAATGGGAACAAATCCTCGAGCTGGTGATGCTTCTGAAATCGCCAAAGTAGCTCTATTTTTAGCTTCGGATGATGCTAGTTTTGTAAACGGGACGGTAATTACAGCAGACGCTGGTTGGACAGCTTACTAAAAATATAAAAAATCCGCATGAGAGAATTATTTTCTTTTGCGGATTTTTTATGAGAAAATAGAAAGATGGATATTTTTTAACAACTTCGCGTTTAGGGGTTGTTTCTTTGTGTAGAGAGAATGAATAGTTGTGAGCATAATGGGGTATTAAATAACAAAGTGAAAGGCGGGGATGCTTTTTGGTTCAACAGTTGGTAAGTAATGCAGCGATATTACTCGCAGGATTTTATATTATTTCTTTAGTCTATAAAGAACCAATTACGAAAGAATTATCGATAAATAGAAAAATGGTGATAGGCGTATGGGCAGGGCTACTAGGATTTGCGCTAATGATTTTTGGGATACCGATTTCAAATAATGTAATTGTTGATTTGCGTCATATCCCTATTATTATGGTGGGTTTTTATGGCGGGCCCATTCCGGCAATTGTTTCGGCGGTCATTATTACAACTTCACGATTTTTAATTTCAGTGAATTCTGCAGCGATGATGGCTGGTGTAATCATGATGCTGATTGGCATTATAACAGCTCTTTTCAGCAAACGCTTAGAAAAATATAATATTTGGGGCGTTTTTATTTTGAATATTATTGCGTGTGGTTTTGTAGTCGTTAACTTACATTTGATTTTAGCAAAAGAGCCAGACTTCTGGATAAATATGTTTATATTTGTATCGATCGCGCTTGTAATTGGCGCTGTTTCCGCAGGTTTAATGAAGAATATGATTAAATCAAAGCAATTGTTTCAAAAATACGAACAAGACTCTACGCTCGATTATCTGACGCGGTTATCAAATGTAAGGCAATTTGATGAAAAAATCAACCATGTAATGGACGATGGAAGTAGGCAAGTGACATTAATGTTAATCGATATTGATTACTTTAAAAATATTAACGATACATACGGCCATGACGCTGGTGATGCCATTTTGAAACAATTAGCTATTATTTTAAAACGAAACACATCAGATGGTTCTGAGGCATTTAGAAACGGCGGGGAAGAATTTTCCATTGTCTTATTAGATTGTCCGATTGAAAAAGGTAATTTTTTTGCTGAACAAGTGCGAAAAGAAACGGAAGATCACGATTTTATGATACCGAGTGGAAAACTAGTGAAAATTACAATTTCCGTTGGGGTTAGCAGTAGTAAAGATGGTGCTAATACAAGTGAAGGATTATTTAAATCTGCTGATGAAGCGCTGTATAAAGCAAAATTAACCGGGCGAAACCGAGTATGTATTGCAGATGAAAATTAGCTTGTCGCAAAAAAACGAGTACTTCTAGTAGATAGCTTATGTTATAATAGATTGTGTAATGATGAGCAAATAACTAGGAAACTAGTCCAAAAGGATGAGCTTTTAATGTTTGACTTAATGGATAACTTGCTGGGAGTACAGTCATTTGGTGAATTAAATAAGGACATGCCAACGACACTTTTTGTCACGGATGCAGATGGTAATATTTTAATTTCTAATAAATTCACTGCGCTCACAGTTGGAATGTCGCTCGAAGAATTGCTTCGTTGTAATGTAAGAGACCTAGTGGAAGACGGTGTATACAATGATTCTGTCACACTAGAAGCAATCCGCACAAAACAAAAGAAAACAAAAGTGATCAATACGAAGAAAGGTTTTAGCATCCGCTCGACTTCTACGCCAATACTTTATCCTGATGGCACGGTGCATTTAGTTGTTACTATGTCAGATGAAACGCAACCAGATAGTTTTAAAACATGGCGTGGTGAGGCAATTTCGGGGAATAAAGAGTCGCTTCTTCTTGAGGATTATAAAGAAAATGATGGCACTGTGATAGTAGCAGAGAGCGTCGCGATGAAGCAGATAGTTCGTGTGTGCAACCAGATCGCTCCGTTTGACAGTAAAGTCTTATTATACGGCGAGTCCGGTACTGGTAAAGAAGTCTTGTCGCGCTATATTCATGAAAAAAGTGAACAAGCTGCTGGACCTTTTATCTCGATTAACTGTGCGGCAATCCCAAAAGCATTATTTGAATCTGAGCTTTTTGGACATGAAAAAGGTTCATTTACCGGTGCGGATATTGAAAAACCCGGGATGCTTGAACTAGCTGATGGTGGCACATTATTTTTAGATGAAATTTCTGAAATGCCACTAGAGCTACAAGCGAAAATGCTCCGAGTGCTTGAAACTGGAGAGGTAAGAAGGCTTGGTTCAACAACCGAAACGAAACGCCGCTTTAGACTGATTTCAGCGACCAATCGAAACCTTGGGGAAATGGTTGAAAAAGGAACATTTAGGCGTGATTTATATTATCGTATTAATGTTGTGCCGGTTCACATTCCAGCACTCAGAGAGCGACCGCAAGATATTATTGGTCTTGCACGTCAGTTCATACAAAAATTCAATCAAAAATACCAAAAAGATTTTCAGTTAAGTGGCGATAAAACGAAAGAATTACTTTCTCATAATTGGCCAGGAAATGTTCGTGAACTTAGAAACCAGATTGAGCGATTAGTTGTTATGTCTGGAAATAAAGAAGTGACTGTTGCAGAAATAGATGATTTCGCACTAGACTTACATTTTAAAGAACAAACAAAAAAAGACTCACTTTATTTGAAAGATTATTTGCAAGACGTGGAAAAACATTTTATATTGCGAGTGCTCGAAGAAAGTAATGGAAACGTGACAAAAGCTGCTAGTACACTTGGAATTCATCGTTCTGTTTTATATCGAAAACTAAAAACACTTCATTAAATAGAAGGCCTAATCGGATTTTGCGATTAGGCCTTTTTTGTTGCGTTTTCGCGACTTCTGTTTGTAAAAACCATCATTTTGACGTCTCTTTTTTGCGACAATAAATAATATTTGAATTTATAAAGTGCTTTATAGAGCCATTTTTGATGTTGGCACGAAAGTTGCTTTATAAAGATCTGCATGTCATTACAAATATATGTGAATAATTGAACAATGAGGAGTGAGGAATTTGTCAAAAGTAATAAAAGCTAGTGAAGCAGCAAAATTATTAAAAGATGGCGATACTGTTGCTTTTAGTGGTTTCGGTTTAGCTTGTGTTAATGAAGAAATGGCTATCGCGGTTGAAAAGCGTTTTTTAGAAGAAGGGGCACCGCGTAATCTAACAGTTATGCATGCTAGTGCGCTTGGCGATCGCAGGGAAAAAGGAATGAGTCACTGGGGACATGAAGGATTAATTAAACGCTGGATTGGCGGAATTGCGATTGCTTCTCCTAAAATGGCGAAACTAATTGAAGAAGACAAATGTGAAGCATACAATTTGCCACAAGGTGTAATTACGCAACTGTATCGTGAAATTGCAGCTAAACGGCCAGGCGTGATTACAAAAATTGGCATGGGAACATTTGTAGATCCACGTATTGAAGGGGCAAAAATGTCTGCGAGTTCTAAAGACAACTTAGTAGAGCTATTGACGATTCACGACGAAGAATGGCTATTTTATCCAAGTTTCCCAATTCAAGTTGCGCTCATTCGCGGAACTGTGGCTGATGAATTTGGGAACTTAACGTTAGAAAAAGAAGGCTTACATATGGAAGTCTTACCAATTGCACAGGCAGTTCGAAATTCAGGCGGAATTGTAATCGCTCAAGTAGAATCTGTTGCGAAAAAAGGATCGCTTAATCCTAAAGATGTTAGAGTTCCAGGAATTTTGGTTGATCATATTATTATTTCAGAACCGGAAAATCATTTCCAAACTGAAAATACACAGTACAACCCAGCTTTTTCAGGGCATATTCAAGTTCCGCTTGGAGATATTGAGCCACTTCCGTTAGATGACCGTAAAGTAATTGCGCGTCGTTCAGCAGCAGAACTAGAACCACAAACTATTCTAAATTTAGGTGTAGGAATTCCGGTGAACGTATCAACTGTAGCAGCGGAAGAGGGCGTGAGTGATCAATTAATACTAACAACGGAAGCTGGTTCTGTTGGTGGTGTTCCAGCAGGTTTAGCAGATTTCGGTCATGCTTATAACAGTGAAGCTATTGTCGATCATCATTCGCAGTTCGATTTTTACGATGGTGGAGGACTCGATTTATCCGTACTTGGTTTGGCGCAAACCGACGAATCCGGTAATGTGAATGTCAGCAAGTTTGGCTCAAGAGTTGCTGGCTGCGGTGGATTTATTAATATCTCCCAATCAGCGAAAAAATTAATTTTTGCCGGAACTTTTACAGCAGGTGGATTAAAGACGCGTGTAGCTGACGGAAAATTAGAGATTTTACAAGAAGGAAAAGCTAAAAAGTTTATCAAACAAGTTCAACAAATCACATTTAGTGGCGAATACGCTTCAACGACCGACCAAATCATCCTCTATGTGACAGAGCGAGCTGTATTCCGTTTAGAAAATGGCAAAATGGTTCTAACAGAAATCGCGCCAGGAGTAGATTTAGAAAAAGATATCCTTGGACAAATGGAATTCGAACCTGTTATTGCGAGTGATTTAAAAGTAATGGATAGCGGTATGTTTAGTGAACAATGGGGCGGCTTAAAAACTATTATTGAAAAACAAACAAGAGAGGGAGTATCTATATGACAAAAGAAATAAACCGTTGGGGAGTCTTAATTGGCTCTGTTGGTGTTCTGCTTTGTACCGGTGCGGTATATGCATTTAGTGTTTTTGCTGGACCGCTAAGTGCCGCTCACGGTTGGACAATTCCGCAAGTTATGATGGCATTTACAATTAATGCGGCGATTGGACCAATTCCAACTATTTTAGGTGGGATTTTAACGGATAAAGGGAAAGCAAAATGGGCTATTTTAATTGGGGGAATCCTGTTTGGGCTTGGTTTTGCGTTAACAGGATTTGCTACTTCAACGACGATGCTTTATTTGTCTTATGGTGTCCTTGCTGGGCTTGGACAAGGTTTTGCGTATTCAGGATGTCTTAGTAACACGATTCGTCTTTTCCCAGATAAACGTGGTCTTGCTTCTGGACTTATTACTGCAGGAATGGGTGGAGCGACAATCATTGCTGCACCGATTGCGAACCACTTAATTGAAACATATAACGTAATGACAGCATTTAAAATTATGGGAGCTGTTTATATCGCAGTTGTCATTGGATGTAGTTTCCTTATTCGCGTCGCACCAGCTGGTTATGCACCAAAAGGTTGGACACCGCCTGCTAATAATGCAGCTGGTATGGTAAATGTACCTTGGACGGGAATGGTTCGAACAGTTACTTTTTATCTGATTCTTTTAATGCTAGGTATTGGCGCATTTTCCGGTCTGATGATTGCTTCTAATGCATCCTTAATTGGTCAAAATATGTTTGGCTTGACGGCTGCATCGGCTGCTGCTTACGTTAGTATTTATTCACTAAGCAACTGTTTAGGTCGAGTAGTTTGGGGCGCTGTATCTGACCGTCTAGGTAGATCTAATACATTGATGATTATCTATACAGTGATTGCTTTATCTTTACTAGCACTTGCAACGCTTCAATCTGTTGTTGGATTTGTTATCGGAATTATTGGACTTGGACTTTGCTTTGGTGGAACAATGGGCGTTTTCCCGTCTATCGTTATGGAAAATTACGGTCCGAAAAATCAAGGCGTCAACTACGGAATCGTCTTCATTGGTTATTCCACAGCGGCCTTCTTTGCACCAAAAATGGCAGCGCAAATCGCCGGTCAAAACGGTGGCGACTTCACACAAGCTTTCTATATAGCTATCGCACTTGCTGCTGTAGGACTTTGCATTAATATTGTTTATAAATTACGTGAGAAAAAACAACCAACTAAAGAATTAGCGTAAAAATAGAGAGGAGAAAAGAAAATGAGTTTAACTGAAATGCTACAAATCAAATATCCAATTTTACAAGGGGCAATGGCACAAATTGCCACATATGAATTAGCTTCCGCGGTATCAAATGCAGGTGGGCTAGGAATTATCGCATCAGGTGGAATGTCAGCAGACACATTACGAGAACAAATTCGCCTTTGTAAAGAAAAGACAACAAAACCGTTCGCTGTAAATATCATGCTGATGATGCCAAATTGTCCAGAACTTGTCGATGTTATTATTGAAGAAGATGTGCGAGTTGTTACAACTGGGGCAGGCACGCCTAAACCATTTATGGAAAAATTTAAAGCAGCTGGAATTAAAGTTATCGCCGTTATCCCGTCTGTGAAAATTGCTCAAAAAATGGAAGAAATCGGTGTGGACGCTGTTGTTGCAGAAGGGACAGAAGCCGGGGGACATGTCGGAGAAACAACAACGATGGCACTCGTTCGTCAAGTTGTTTCAGCAGTAAATATTCCTGTCATTGCAGCAGGCGGTATTGCAGATGGTCACGGAATGGCAGCTGTTTATGCGTTAGGCGCAAGCGGTGTCCAAATCGGCACACTTTTCCTTGTTGCTGAGGAATGTCCGGTTCCAGCTAGCTTTAAACAAGCGGTACTTGACGCAACGGATACAAGCACGACTGTAACAGGTCGTCGCAATGGTGCGCCAGTTAGAAGTATTAAAAACCCAATGATTCAAAAATATGTTGAACTAGAAAACGAAAATGCCTCCAGAGACAAATTAGAGGAATTAACACTTGGCTCTCTTAGAAAAGCAGTACATGAAGGTGACGTTGAGAATGGTTCAGTTATGGCTGGACAAATTTGTGGTATGTTAAAAGAAATTCGTTCCACTAGTGATATTATCGAAAGCCTCATGAAAGAATCTAAACAAGTTGCAAGCAATTTAGTGATTCAATAATAAAAAGAGTCAGTAATATCCTAGTGGATTTTGCTGACTCTTTTTTTATTTACGTCGATACATTTTTGTTAAGTCTACCATCAAATAAATAAGTAGAACAGCTGTAATGATGACAGCGATAAGGCTTGCTATATCATTATGGAATAAAATACTGATTCCATTAATTGCTAGTGCGATCAAAATTATAATAAAATATTTTCCCATTAAGCTTCTCCAGTTCTTCTAATTATAAAGCGCCATCTTGAATGATTTCTGTTTTATAACCATCTGGATCTGTTAAGAAATAATAGAATGGATCTTCGCCAGGTAGTCCTTTTAAATCTGTCACAGTAAAACCAGCTTCTTGGTGTTCTTTTAATAAAGCATGTACGTCCGGAACACCAACTGCTAAGTGACCATAACCATTTCCTAAATCGTAGGCTTCTTTTTGGTCGTAGTTGTACGTTAATTCTAGTTCAAAACCGCCTTCTTCAAACGCCATATATACTAATGTGAATTCGAAATCCGGGAAGTCCTTGCGGCGAACTTCTTTAAGTCCTAATGCTTTTTCGTAAAAAGTAATCGATTCTGTTAGGTTTTTTACGCGGATACATGTATGTAACATTTTTGCAGTCATTTTTATTCCTCCTTTTAAACTTCTTTCTTCATTGTAGTATATCTCGGAAATGAATACAAACAAGGAATATTGATGGAAGTAAGGTGGCTTTTTAGGTATAATGATGAATGTGAAGAAAGGCGGAAGTGAAATGACAAAAATCAAACGAATCATGACAGGAATAATCCAAGAAAATTGTTATATCATTTATCAAGATAAGGTAGCTTTAATTGTTGACCCAGGCGATGAAGCAAGTAAAATTGAAGCAGAAATTGCAAAACTTGAAGTAAAACCAGTGGCAGTTTTGTTAACTCATTGTCACTATGATCATATTGGTGCTTTAGAAGAGATTCGCAAAACATATAATATTCCAGTATATGTTAGCCCACTAGAGCAAGAATGGTTATCCAATCCAGAATTAAATTTATCTGCGCACATAGCTGGTAAAGCAATTATAGCGCAACCGGCAGAAAATGAATTTACGTTAGGTGAATATAGTATAGAAGGTTTTCGTTTTAAAGTAGTACCGACACCAGGGCATTCTATCGGAAGCGTTAGTTTTATTTTCGATGATTTTGTCGTAGTTGGCGACGCTTTGTTTAAAGGTAGTATCGGTCGTACGGATTTATACACAGGAGATTTCGATATGTTAATAAATAGTATTAAAACACAACTGTTTGTACTTCCAGATGACTTCCCAGCCTATTCAGGTCATGGTGATGCAACCACTATCGGTCATGAAAAGAAAACAAACCCATATTTTAACTAAAAAAGAACTTGCAGAAGCATTTATTCTGCAGTTTTTTTGTAATCAATGGAAAGGATGTTGGAAAATGCATTCAGATGAGGAAATTTTCAAAGAAACAACGCCAAAAGCATTACTACAATTACTAAAAAAAGATTACTACTTTCATGATTATTGTTATCAAGAAATTATTCCTAGAGGTAAAGAAATCAAGATGAATAATTCGAAAGGTTTCCAAATATACTTAGTCGAAAGCGGATACTTCTCTTATTGCCTCCAAAATGAATATGGAGATTCTGGGATTATTAGCTTTGTTGGTGGCGAAATAGCAATTAATTTAATTCCGATTATTAAAGAAGAACCAGAGGAGTCCGTACTGCGTAGTTTGACAGAAGTTCATTGTTGGGTACTTGATCCTGATTTTGTGGAACGTGTTTTGGATGAATCGGGTCAAAAAGCGAAATATCTATTATCTAACTTACTTTATACAAGAAAAGTTTATTTTAAAGCTAGTAAGCGTAATTTTATGAAGAAAGAACTTCGTATTAGAGCATGCTTAAAAGAGCTTGGTCTGTACATGGGCAGAGTAACAAAGGAAAAGGAATTCATTTTGCCTGATGAAATCAATAATTCTATTTTAGCCCAATATGCGAATACTACTCGAGAATATACGAATATTATTGTACTAAAACTACGAAAAGAAGGAATTCTCGATGATAGTCACAAACCGTGGGTCATTAAGAAAATAGACATACTTTAAAGAACAAAACTTAATATATATTGATTTTTACGTTAAAAAAGGTGGAAAAGTTAAAATATTACCTAAAAAAAGCATAGAAAAAATGTCACAAAAAGTACTTATTTAGACATATTATGCCCAAAAAAAGTTGATTTTAATGAACAAATAGTGAAAAAGTTCTTTTTTTATGATAGTAACGTTATTTTATTTAGCTTATTCCTTCTCTAGGGTGTTTTCATTGTGTGATATTATACTTTAGAGGAGGAATTTGCAATGAACACATTAGAAAAACGACAACATGAAATTTTGACCAATCCACTTCATTTTTGTAAGAAGTCTGGAGATTTTGCTAAGCATAGTATGAGTATTAAACTTTCTAAAAATGAACTGTTTGATGTTGATTTTGTTACAGGTATCTACTTTGTTGAAAAGGGTATTGTTATGAAAGGAACACAAATAGATGACTATATTGGGTACGATCAATTGCTAAAACCTGGAGATGTCTGTAATTTTTCATCTTTTATGTCTTCTGATTTAAAACGCAATATTGGTGCTCAATTACTCTCGCCAAGTTCTAGCGTCATCACGGCAGTAGACAGAGATTTTTTCATTTTTATGGTAGAAAAGCATGTTAGTGTAGAAGAATTTATGCTTTATCAAGCGAAAAAAGAAATTATGATACTGCAACGTCGCTGTTTGCTTAATACGCTTAAAGTGAAAGATCGCGTAAAACACTTGATTGCTGCAATTGGTTATGAATATGGTATTTCCAATGGAGATAACATTCAAATCCCGCAAGAATTATCTACTACATTTTTATCTAAATTCATGGGTATTACAAGAGAGTATCTTAGCTTAACTCTTAGTGAACTAAAAAAAGAAGATTACCTATTAAATACTAAAATACCTGTTGTTATAAATGTAGAAAAACTTTTTAATGAAATTCCCTATGAATCATTAATTTTATAAACTTAAGAAGATAGTTTAACGGCTGTCTTCTTTTTTATGCTAAAATGAAAGAAAAAAAGGAGTTTCACTATGAGCGAATACTTGGAAATTCCAGAATTAAATAAAGCTTTTCCTTTTCGTTCGTTTATTAATGAAGGGGAAGTTCTTGTTTATCCACACTGGCACAAAGAGATTGAAATTATTTATGCGCTAAAAGGTAGCCTTAATCTTGGCGTTAATGATATGCCAATTCAATTAAAAGAAGGAGAAATTCAAGTAATAAATGGCGGAGATGTGCATTATTTTTTAGCTTCGCCGAGTAGTGAGCGCATCGTTATCCAATTTGATTTAAGTTTATTTCAAGAAGAAATGCAAATGGATGGCCAAATGCAAACGTTGCGCGAAATGCTTACAGAAATGGCACATTTGAGCAGGGAATGGCCAGAAGAGACGGTTGCTAAAATGCAATCTTTAATTATGAATATCCATTCTGAGTCAAGCGGGGAAAAGCCTGGGAAGCATTATATTCTAAAAGCAGACCTACTAGCGATTATCGGCTTGATATACCGGGAAATTCCTCAAATCAAAACTCAACCCGATAGTGTGATTTCAGAAGATGCAGTCTTAAAATCTCAAGAAACATTACATAAATTAGATCAAATTTTTTCCTATGTCGAGAAACACTATCAAGAACCGGTCAGCTTACAAGAAGTAGCTGATTACACTGGATTTAGCACGTACTATTTCACAAAATTTTTCAAGCGAAATACTGGTATGACGTTTGTGACTTTTTTAAATGATTACCGCCTGAATAAAGCAAAATGGATGTTGTTAAATGAAGCTTTCCCTGTTACAGAAGTGGCCGAACTAGCAGGATTTAGTAGTGTAAAAACCTTTCATCATGCCTTTAAACGAGCAATGGGTGTAGCACCATTAAAATACAGAAAGACAATATACGGGAATAATTAAGCAATAAAATAGGAAGATTTACCTCTAGTAGTTTTGTATGATGTAACTATCAAAACTATTGGAGGTTTTTTATTATGACATTAAAAGTTGGAATTATAGGTTGTGGAGGCATTGCAAACGGGAAGCATATGCCAAGTTTATTAAAAGCTGAGAAAGCAGAAATGGTTGCTTTTTGCGATATCGTTTTAGAAAAAGCGGAAGCCGCAGCAAAAGAATTTGGTAGTGAAAATGCAAGCGTATACACAAGCTATATAGAATTACTCCAAGATAAATCCATCGATGTCATCCATGTTTGTACACCAAATATTTCTCATGCAGAAATTTCTATTGCGGCTATGGAAGCTGGAAAGCATGTTATGTGCGAGAAACCAATGGCAAAAACAACCGAAGAAGCGAAAAGCATGATTGAAGCTGCTAATCGTACAGGAAAAAAACTAACAATTGGTTACCAAAATAGATTCCGCAAAGACTCGGATTACTTGCACCAAGTTTGCGAGAACGGCGAACTAGGCGATATCTATTATGCAAAAGCAAAAGCGATTCGTCGCCGAGCTGTACCAACTTGGGGTGTGTTTTTAGATGAAGAAGCGCAGGGTGGCGGACCACTTATTGATATTGGAACACATGCGCTTGATTTAACGCTTTGGATGATGGACAATTATAAACCGAAATATGTAGTAGGAAACAGTTATCATAAACTTGCCAAAAAAGAAAATGCAGCAAATGCATGGGGCTCATGGGATCCAAATAAATTTACTGTAGAAGATTCCGCGTTTGGTTTTATCACAATGGAAAACGGCGCGACGATAGTATTAGAAGCAAGTTGGGCGCTTAACACACTCGATGTCGGTGAAGCAAGAACATCTCTATCGGGAACAGAAGGCGGCGCAGATATGGAAGACGGTTTACGAATTAACGGCGAAGCGCACAGCCAAATGTATGAAAAGAAAATTCAATTAGAAGCAGGCGGCGTTGATTTTTATGATGGAACTGGTGATGACCCAGCGTTAATCGAAGCAGAACAATGGTTAGAAGCAATTGAAAAAAATACAGATCCTGTTGTAAAACCAGAACAAGCACTTGTTGTAACACAAATCTTAGAAGCTATTTATGAATCATCGAAAACAGGACAACCAGTTTATTTTAATTAAGGAGGAAGTGCCTTTATGAAAGCAAAAATTGCGTTACAGTTGTGGAGTGTTAAGGAAGCTTGTGAAGATGATTTCTTTGGAACGTTAGAAAAAGTGGCGGAAATGGGTTATGACGGTGTGGAGTTTGCTGGTTATTACGGTAAATCCGCTAGTGAAATTAAAGCGAAATTGGCTGAACTCGGACTAGAAGTAGCAGGATCTCATATTAGTAAAGAACAGCTTGAAGCAGACTTAGAAAATGTCATTTTGTTCGAACGCGAATTGGGAAATGAATATATTATTTGCCCATATGCAGATTTTAAAACGAAGCAAGAATGGCTTGAATTCGGCGGCAGACTTCGTGAAATTACAACAACTATTCAACAAGCTGGGATGCATTTTGGTTATCATAATCATGCTCACGAATTAGATAAATTAGATGACGAAATTATTTTGGACAGTTTACTTAAAAATGTACCAGAGATGGTTGCAGAATTAGACACTTACTGGATTGAGTATGCGGGAATTGGGGTTATTCCTTTTATCGAAAAATATCGTAACCGGGTACCACTAATTCATATTAAAGATAAATCGAGAGCAAACAAGGAAAGCACTATTATCGGTGAAGGTGTTTTGGATGTGCCTGGTTTTGTTAAAACGGCGCTTCAATCTGGAACAACCTGGCTGATTATTGAACAAGAAGCATTTACGCAAGATCCGCTAACAAGTGTGGCCAAAGGTTATACGTATTTAGCGAATGTATTGGAGGAGAACTAATATGACACGTGTAACAGTATGGAATGAATTTTTACATGAAAAAGAAGATGATGCTGTGTTGGCTATTTATCCGAACGGAATTCATGGGCAAATCGCTAGCTTTCTAGAAAAAGCAGGCATTGAGGCAGGCACAGCTACTTTAGAAGAACCAGAACATGGCCTTACTGAAGAAGTATTAGCGAATACGGATGTACTGATTTGGTGGGGACACATGGGGCATGACCGCGTAGAAGATAGAATTGTCGATCGTGTGCAAAAACGCGTGTTAGAAGGCATGGGACTTGTCGTACTACATTCTGGTCATATGTCGAAAATCTTTATGCGCCTAATGGGAACAAGCTGTGATTTAAAATGGCGTGAAGCAAATGAAAGAGAGCGCCTTTGGGTAGTTGACCCGACGCATCCGATTGCAAAAGGGATTGGTGAATTTATCGAGTTGGACGAGGAAGAAATGTACGGCGAGCATTTTGATATCCCGACACCTGATGAACTAATTTTCTTAGGTTGGTTTGAAGGCGGCGAAGTTTTCCGAAGCGGGATTACCTACAAACGAGGAAATGGTCGGATTTTCTACTTCCAACCAGGCCATGAATCCTATCCAACCTATCACCATCCGGATATTCAGCAAGTAATTATTAACGGCGTACATTGGTGCGCGGAAGGTCGGAAGAATTATCCGGCATACGGAAATCACCAACCACTTGAAAAAATAGGGAGGAAATAAACATGAAATTAGGCGTATTTACACCATTATTTGCAAATTTATCATTGGATGAAATGTTAGATAAAGTAAAGGCGGCAGGACTTGATGCTGTCGAAATCGGGACGGGCGGGAACCCTGGAAATCATCACTGTCCAACCGATGAACTTTTAGCGAGTGAAGCAGCGCGGAAGGAATATTTAGATAAATTTACTAGTCGAGGATTAACAATTAGTGCTTTTAGTTGCCACGATAACCCGATTTCTCCTAATAAAGAGGAAGCGGCTGCATCTGATGAAATTTTGCGCAAATCAATCAAACTAGCCTCTTTAATGAATGTTCCGGTTGTTAATACATTTTCGGGAACAGCGGGAGATAGTGACGATGCCAAAGCGCCGAACTGGCCGGTTATTCCTTGGCCAACTGTTTATAGCGATATTAAAACTTGGCAATGGGAAACAAAATTAATCCCTTACTGGAAAGAAATTGGCGAACTTGCAGCAGCCAGTGGCGTTAAAATTGGTATCGAACTGCATGGTGGTTTCTTATGCCATACGCCATATACCATTTTAAAACTGCGGGAAGAAACAAATGATGCTATCGGGGTTAATTTAGACCCAAGTCATTTGTGGTGGCAAGGAATTGACCCAGTTGGCGCTATCAAAATCTTAGGAAAAGCTGGAGCGATTCATCATTTCCATGCTAAAGATACGTATTTAGATCAAGATAATATTAATATGTACGGTTTAACGGATATGCAACCATATGGTGATGTACAAACGAGAAGTTGGACATTCCGTTCGGTTGGTTGTGGGCACAGTTTGACAGAATGGTCGGACATTATGAGCGCGCTTAGAACATATGGTTATGATTATGTAGTCAGCATCGAGCACGAAGATCCATTAATGTCGATTGATGAAGGATTCGACCGTGCTGTTACAAACTTACAATCGATTTTAATTAAAGATAAACCACTGGATATGTGGTGGGCTTAACGATAAGAAAGGGTGTCTTAGGATGAAAAAATATCAATTAGTAATTATTGGTTACGGCGGGATGGGAAGCTATCATGTAACGCTTGCATCGGCTGCTAATAATTTGGAAGTTCACGGTGTATTCGACATTCTAGCAGAAAAACGTGAAGCCGCTGCCCAAAAAGGTTTGAAAATCTATGAAAGTTTTGAAGCGGTTTTAGCGGATGAAAAAGTAGATGCAGTTCTTATCGCGACACCGAATGATAGCCATAAAGAACTGGCGATTACTGCACTTGAAGCAGGCAAGCATGTTGTTTGCGAGAAACCAGTGACAATGACAAGCGAAGATTTACTAGCAATTATGGATGTGGCTAAAAGAGTAAATAAACATTTTATGGTGCATCAAAATAGACGTTGGGACGAAGATTTCCTGATTATTAAAGAAATGTTTGAACAAAAAACGATCGGTGAAATGTTCCACTTAGAATCACGTGTCCACGGAGCAAATGGTATTC
Organism: Listeria sp. LM90SB2; assembly: GCF_028867355.1. NCBI lineage: Bacteria > Bacillati > Bacillota > Bacilli > Caryophanales > Listeriaceae > Listeria > Listeria sp. LM90SB2. The sequence continues at coordinate 2,249,734 of NZ_CP046449.1, read as the reverse complement.
CAGGAGATTGGCGTCATTTGAAAGCACATGGCGGCGGGATGGTACTTGATTGGGGTGTGCATCTACTTGACCAATTGTTATTCCTAGTAGACAGTAACGTGAAATCTGTATCTGCTAATCTAAGTTTTGCGCTTGGGGATGAAGTCGATGATGGCTTCGTCACGTTCATTACTTTCGAAAATGGCATTACCGCTCAAATTGAGGTAGGCACAACGAACTTCATTAAATTACCTCGCTGGTATGTCAAAGGTACAGAAGGAACTGGAATTATCCACGACTGGGATTTAAGCGGGGAAATCGTCAAACCAACCGCACTCGCTAAAACGTCTGAGCCAACGCCAATTAAAGCAGGGCAAGGGCTTACAAAAACAATGGCACCACCAAGCGAAGAAGCAACCAATACATTATCGCTTCCAGCACCTGCCAAATTAGCTCCATCTTTTTATAATAATTTTGTCGATGTTTTAAATAATACGAGTGAACCAATCGTTCAAAATGAAGAAGTTTATCAAGTTTTAAAATTGATTGAAGCCATATTTGAAGCGGCTGAGACAAATCGAACTATCCATTCTATTTAAAAAAGATGTTTTAGCTTCCTAAACTGTGGAAAACACTACTATGGAGATAAAGAATTCTTCATTAGAAAATATTCTAATTAGGAGGCAATATCAATGAGCGAAGATAAAGGCATGAAAGACAAAGCAAAAGGACTTAAAGACAAAGTAGTAGGTGACGCAAAAGACAAGTTCGGTAAAGCAACAGATGATAAAGGCAAACAAGTAGAAGGTAAAGCTCAAAAAGCTAAAGGCGAAGTAGAAGATAAAACTGGCGACGCTAAAAAGAAATTATCCGAATAAGTTAAAAAGAGCGGCTTGAATTTTTCAAGCCGCTCTTTTTTTGGTCCAATAATAGCAAAAGGTTTTGAATAATTTTACGGAGGTATAAAAAGAAAGTATGTGAAAATAAACGTGCAGGAGGAAACCGATAATGACAAAAAAAGTCTTACCAAAAGAAGCGTCTGAATTTACAAAGAAAGTGAATGAGAAAGTAAAAAAAGCTTTACCATTTGAGAACACGAAAGATTTTGAAGATGCAAAGAAAGGCTTTATTGGCACTTGGGATCATGTAAAAGTTGATACGGAAGATGGCCATGCAGTTTGGGATTTGGATGATTATAAGTTTATCGAAGGAGAAGCACCTGATTCTGTTAACCCAAGTTTGTGGCGTATCGCTCAACTTAATATGACAAATGGTTTATTCAAAGTAACGGACCGGGTTTATCAAGTACGCGGCTTTGATATGTCGAATACGACGATTATGGAAGGCGATACTGGCCTTGTCATTACAGATACATTAATGTCGGTTGAAACTGCCCGTGCGGCGCTTGAATTATACTTTGAGCATCGTCCGAAAAAACCTATTAAGGCGATTATTTATACGCATTCCCATGCCGATCATTACGGCGGTGTAGCGGGTCTAATTAGCAAAGAAGATGTAACCTCTGGAAAAGTGGCACTTATTGGACCTGAAGGCTTTATGGAAGCGGCGGTCAGCGAAAATATTTTTGCTGGAAATGCAATGATTCGTCGTGCGGAATTTATGTATGGTAGCCGTTTGTCACGCGGGGAATTAGGTCAAGTGGATGCAGGACTTGGTAAAACAGCGTCCAAAGGCCACATGTCCTTACTTGCTCCAAATGATACTATTACGTTTGATCATGAAAAACGCGTGGTTGATGGGATTGAAGTGGAATTCTTAATGGCGCCGAATACAGAAGCTCCATCAGAACATATGATGTATTTCCCGCAATTTAAACTACTTAATATTGCAGAAGATGCTGTTCATAACTTGCATAACATTTTAACATTACGTGGTGCGCAAATTCGTGACGCTTACGAGTGGTGGAAAGATATTGACAAAGCGATTCGTGCGTTTGGTGATAAATATGAAGTTTGTATCGGTCAACATCACTGGCCAACGTGGGGTAATGAAGAGATTAATGACATGCTTATTCACCAACGTGACGCTTATAAATATATGCATGACCAAACGCTTCATTTTATTAATAAAGGATTAACTGCCATTGAAGTGGCTGAAGCTGTGAAATTCCCTCCTGAACTAGAAGAAAAATGGTATTTACGAGGATACTACGGCACGCTTAACCATGATGTTAAAGCGATTTATCAATTTTATCTTGGTTGGTATAACGGAAATCCTGCTGACCTTTATCCGCTACCTCCAGAAGATGTGGCGAAAAAATACGTCGAGTTCATGGGTGGCGTTGATGAAGTAGTGAAAAAAGCGCGTGTATCCTATGAAGCGGGTGAATATCGCTGGGTTGCGGAAGTTGTCAAACATGCGGTTTTCGCAGACGGAGAAAACGGAGAAGCAAGAGCTCTTCTTGCAGATGCGTTAGAACAACTTGGCTATCAATCTGAGTCCGGACCATGGCGTAATGTATTTTTAGCCGGAGCAGACGAACTGAGAAATTCTGTCCCAGATGAAGTTATTTCTGGTGTTACACTGGATATTGTAGAAGGTATGCCGTTTAACTTGATTTTAGATTACATGGGTATTCGTTTAAATGGGGAAAGATCCATCGGTAAACGTATCTCCATGAACTGGAAATTAACAGATGTTGATGAGAATTATCATTTACTTGTAAATAATTCCGTACTTATTTATCGTGAAGGTGAAGTAGACGATAAAGCTGATTTAACTTTAACTACTACTCGTGATACATTTAATCATATTTTCGGTGGTGTGAAAAGCTTTGAAGCAGCATTTGCTGACCAAACAGCTAAATTAGAAGGAGACGCGAAGAAATTTGGGGAGTTTGCTTCCTTGTTAGATGAATTTAATCCTGTCTTCAATATTGTTACACCTTAATAAAAACAAAAAACGCTTTGTTTAGCCTTTTATCAGGCTATAACAAAGCGTTTTTATTTTTCAGCTAAATATTTAATTTTATCTGGTACGTTTTTGATTTTTTTATAATTAACAACCATTTTGTTCTCGCCAACAAGTACTTTGAATTGCTCGTTCTTAGTTAATTCTTTTTCTGAGTAGAAAGTTAGTTGTTTTTGTTTTCCTTTGTCATCATAAACATTCGATACATATTTGAACCCTTTGAATTGATTTTTTTGAACGGGTTTTCCTGCGTCTTCTACTTTTACGTAATAGGATTTCACTGCGGCGTCAGTTGGCATCGCATACTCCCAAATCGCGCAAACAGTTAGAAGAACTGCAGCTAATAATATTAAACCTCTTTTTTTAGTAAACATTTCTCCTTCATCCTTTCTTGATTTGTTTTATTACATTAAGTTTACAATGGAATGACAAAATTATCCCGTTTGTTAACTAACAAAATCCAGCGTTAATCTTACATTTTTGTCAGAAAGGTAACAAAAGTGAGTTTAAAAGATTGTGAAGTTACAAAACATCCTTTTTTTAACTACTAAATATAGAAACTAGCGAAAAAATAGGCACTAGAAGTAGTAGCATTTTTATACTTGAAATATGCTCGAAAACACACAAGTGCCGGAAAAAATTTTTTTATTTGCTGAAAACCTTGTTGTAATCATTGTTTAGACACTTTTCGTAATAAAACCAGAGTACTATATCTTGCATTCACAATGAAAAAGTTATACTATATATAGTATCGAAAGCGAAATATTGCTTCATCGCCTTTTAACTTTTATCAGGGGAATTTGCTCCTTTAAAAGTTAATTTTTTTGCTCCATGGAACGACCACAATAGTTCAGCGGACGAATAAAAAGCGCAAAGTGAATCAGATATTTTTACAACGAGGAAAAAAGGATGAAATGGGGATTGCAAATGACAACTTACATAGTAAAAGACGGGGGAAACAGAAAGCTACCTTTTGACAAAAGCCGATTGGATGGATATTTAGAGAAAATCCATGAAGAATTTCCGAAACTTGATTTGGAGGATTACAAACGTAAGGTTTTTAATTTTGTAGAGAAGAAGGAAGATTATGCGGCTGACGAATTAGTCGATTATTTAATTAGGGAAGCAGAAGCTCGTACTGATATTCATATTCCTGAATGGGAACATTTCGCAGCACGCCTTTATTTAAATAAATTATATAAAAAAGCAAGTAAAAATCGTTTCTATAATGATGATGATAAATATGGTTCGTACGTTGGACTACAAGAGAGTCTAGGCGAACGTGGTATTTATTCTGGCAATATTCTAAAAAATTATTCTAAAGAAGATTTGATTGCAGCAGGGAAATTAATTGACCCTGAAAAAGATAAATTATTCACTTATAATGGTTTGTATTTACTTGCGACTCGTTACTTAGCGACTGACTCTGAACGTAATGTGTATGAGTTGCCACAAGAACGTTGGTTAACTATCGCACTTTATTTAATGCAAAATGAACCAAAAGAAAAACGGATGAAACTAGTAGAAGAAGCTTACTGGGCTTTAAGTAATTTATATATGACTGTTGCAACACCGACACTTGCAAATGCTGGAAAAGTTGGCGGTCAATTGTCTAGTTGTTTCATTGATACTGTAGATGATAGCTTGCAAGGTATTTATGACAGTAATACAGACGTCGCTAGAGTTTCTAAGCACGGTGGTGGTGTTGGCGCATATCTTGGGTATGTTCGTTCAACAGGAGCTGCTATCCGCGGCGTCAAAGGCGCAAGTGGTGGCGTTATTCCTTGGATTAAACAATTAAACAATACTGCGGTTAGCGTAGATCAATTAGGTCAACGTAAAGGCGCGATTGCAGTTTATTTAGATGTTTTCCATAAAGATATCGAATCTTTCCTTGATTTGCGATTAAACAATGGTGACCAACGTTTACGCGCACATGATGTATTCACTGCAGTTTGTATCCCTGATATTTTCATGGAAGCTGTAGAACGTCGTGGCGAGTGGTATTTGTTTGATCCACATGAAGTAAAAGCGAAAAAAGGCTGGTACCTACAAGATTTCTACGATGAATCAAAAGGTGAAGGTACTTTCCGTGAAAAATATGAAGAACTAGTAGCAGATGAAACAATTAGCAAAAAAATTGTTAAAGCTATTGATATCATGAAACGTATTATGATGAGTCAATTAGAAACAGGGAATCCATTCATGTTTTACCGTGATGAAGTAAACAGAATGAACCCTAATAAACATGAAGGCATGGTGTATTCTAGTAACTTATGTACAGAAATCATGCAAAATATGAGCCCAACAAAAATGATTCAAGAAATTATTTCTGGAGATCAAATTGTTATCACAAAACAAGCGGGAGATTTTGTTGTATGTAACTTATCTTCTGTTAACCTAGGTCGTGCGGTTGTTGCTGAAGAAGGTACTTTAGAACGTTTAATCGAAGTAGAAGTACGGATGTTAGATAACGTTATCGACTTAAACGAACTACCAGTACCACAAGCTACTATCACGAACCAAAAGTACCGTTCTATCGGACTTGGAACATTTGGTTGGCACCATCTGCTTGCTCTTAAAAATATCGCTTGGGACTCAGAAGAAGCGGAGAAATATGCCGATGAATTATATGAACAAATTAACTATTTAGCTATTCGCGCAAGTAACAAACTAGCGCAAGAAAAAGGTGCTTATAAAGTCTTTAAAGGCAGTGATTGGAATACTGGAGAATACTTCGCGCGTCGTAACTATAATTCACCTGAATGGCAAGAATTAGCAAAAGAAGTAGCAGAAAAAGGTTTGCGTAATGCATATCTTGTAGCTGTAGCACCAAATATGAGTACAGCTCAAATTGCTGGATCCACTGCTTCAATCGACCCAATTTACAGTGCATTCTACTATGAAGAGAAAAAAGATTACCGTCGTCCAGTTATTGCACCGGACTTAAACTTAAGCACATACCCATACTACGAAAAAGGTGCTTACAAAGTTGACCAATTCGCAAGTGTACGTCAAAACGGTCGTCGTCAACGTCACGTAGACCAATCGCTAAGCTTTAACTTCTATGTACCAAGTGGTATCAAAGCAAGTAAACTACTTGAACTACACATGACGGCTTGGAATGAAGGACTTAAAACAACTTACTATGTTCGCTCTAACGATATCGATGTTGAAGAGTGCGAATGGTGCTCAAGCTGATACATCTCTAAAATACTTTACACTTAGTACAAAATGAAAGGGAGGGCTTGCCTAGATGGCTAACCAAAAAGAACAACTGACACGTATTAAAATTTTAGAACCTTTATTTCCTAATCGTTCTACTTCAATCATAAACGGAGAAACTAGTGGGATTTTAAATTGGAATGACATCCCGTATCCTTCTTTCTACCGTGCGTATAAAGAACTTTCTACTAACTACTGGATTCCAGACGAAGTAGACATGAAAAGCGATGCAAAACAATATCCCGCTCTTTCAGAACAAGAAAAATATGCTTTTGATGCAATCATTGGCTTACTTGCAACACTGGATTCTCCGCAAACACGTTTTATTTATAATATTGCGGAATATATTACCGATCCAGCTGTTCATGCAAACGCAGCGATTATCGCGCAACAAGAAGTCATTCATAATGAAAGTTACTCGTATGTACTTGCTTCTATTACAAATTTACAAGAACAAAATCGTGTTTTTGAACTTGCGAGAACACATCCGACAATCATCAAACGTAATGAGCCAATCATGGACGCATATGATGACTTCATGAATAACAAAACAGGTGAAACACTTGTAAAAGCATTAATTCAATCTTCTATTTTAGAAGGAATTAATTTCTATAGTGGTTTTGCTTACTTCTACAATCTTGTTCGTCAAAATAAAATGACTGGAACAGGGAAAATAATTAGCTTTATCAATCGTGATGAACTTGCTCACTCGAAGTTCATTTCAGAAGTAATCCGGGCAATCCTTGGTGAAAACCCAGAATTACAAACAGAAGAGCTAGTAGAATACACACATGATGCTTTCCGCCACGCTGTTGAACTTGAAACAGAATGGTCTGAAGAAGTGTTACAAGGTATTGAAGGTATTGATGTGGAAGAAATGGTTGACTACGTGAAATATCGGGCCAACAAAATGCTAGGAATGCTTGGTATTCCAGAACTTTATCCAGGACATAGTGATAACACAATGACATGGATTAAAGCTTACGCAGATAACTTTACAGAAACAAAAACCGACTTTTTCGAAATGCGCAATTCAAGCTATAAAAAAACGAATATGGATAACGGATTCGACGATTTATGAGAATTTTGTTAGCCTATGATTCTCTAAGTGGTAATACGAAAATGGTGGCTGATGAAATTGAAGAGATTTTACAAAGCGAAGGACATGAGGTTGTGTCCTTTCGCGTATCTCCTCTAGCCGAGTATCCGCTTGATGAGGATTTTGACTTGTACGTGTTGGGGGCATGGACAGTCGACTACGGAAGAACACCGCCGGATATGAAAGATTTTATCGCGGAACTAGCCGTTAAGCCCGAGAATGTAGCCATTTTTGGTACTGGGGAAACACAATGGGGTATGGAGTTTTATTGCGGAGCTGTTGACCGAATGGCAAAATACTTCGGCACAAGCTACCCGACTTTAAAAATAGAACAAATGCCACACACAGAACAAGATGTGGCTGATATAGACAATTGGGTCAAGAAAATTTTAGCGTTAAGGAGTGGAATCAAATGACAAGTATTGAAATTAAATCACCTGAAGAGTTCCAAGCTCATATAAATGGAGAAGAATTAGTATATGTAGACTATTGGAAAGATAATTGTCCTAATTGTAAAATGCTTGATCTTTCTTTTGCTGAATTCAAAAACTCTGAAATCGCAAGCAAAGTGAAAGTATTAAAAGTAAAATTAGAAGAAATGGGCGAAAATTTCTTTTTTGACCGTGATGTACAACAAACGCCAACACTTGTACTTTACAAAGGCGGCGAAGAGATCCACCGTTTAAATGGATTTATTCCACCAAACAAAATTGAAGAAGCAGTTTCATTAAACGCGTAATTTAATGAGTAGCAGGTCTCCTTGTAAATAGGTGGCTTGGTGCTCATTTTTTTACAAGTACTTGCGATATTTTTCACAAATAAATTCTTCTAAAGGAGTTAAAATAGTGAAACAACTACAAGCTGAAATTACTGCTTTTCTAAAAGAGCGTGATTGGCTAGATCAATACAATCATCCAAAAGATTTGGCAATTTCATTGTCACTTGAAGCAGCAGAATTACTTGAATGCTTTCAGTGGAAAACAGATGAAATAGCGTTAAAAGAAAATCGTGAAGAACTTTTAAAAGAAGTAGCTGATGTGCTTATCTATGCTCTTCAAATTGCAGAGAGTATGGGGGCGGACGGCGAGGAACTTGTTCGAATGAAATTAGCAGAGAATCGTAGGAGAACTTGGCCAAAGAAATAAAAAAAGCTGCTTTACCAAATGATGATAAGGCAGCTTTTTATTTTAATAAGAATAAGAACGTTTACGGCGTTTTTTGGAACGAATCATTGCAAAAATTCCTGCTATAACTAAGATAATAGAAATGATACATACACCAAAACCGATAAGTCCGGTAATGCTAAACGAAAAGCCAAAACCAATCAAACCAATCAGAAGTAACACTAAGCCAGCTAATTTCATTTGAAAACTCCTTTCAGAAATCTTATCTCTATTATATAGGAATTATCTGAAAAAAATAAGACTTTAAAGATAAAAAATTTTTAAAGATGAAATGCATTGATAGAGCATCAGTTCGCATAAGTTGGAAATAGTCAAGACTGCAAAGGAAAAAAATTATCTGTTATAGTAAGAAAGTGAGAGAAGCAAGGAGGAAAACATATGGATTTTAAAGAGTATCAAATTTTAGCGAATAGAACTGCTGCAACACACGAACAGGCACTAACAAATTACGGACTTGGTATTACTGGAGAGGCCGGTGAAGTTGCCGATTTGATTAAGAAATATGCTTTTCATGGACATGATTTAGATAAGGAATCTCTAACAAAAGAGCTAGGGGATGTACTTTGGTACGTATCACAAATTGCTAAATGGGCAGATATAAGCATGGAAACAGTAGCAGAATTAAATATCGAGAAATTAAAGCGTCGTTATCCTCAAGGTTTTTCAACAGAGCGAAGTAAGCTACATATCGATTAAAAAAACGTTTGTATTTAAGAAAATTAATTTTCCTAAAATACAAACGTTTTTAGTTTTTTAGTGAGCTAGAAAACCTGCTAAATAGCGTATAAATTACATATTGGATAATCGAAAAGTAAAACACAAAATTCCAAAATGGCCAGTGAAAAACACTAAACATAATTTGCAATGAGTCAATTGGCTGCGTAAGTAAATGGATGGAGTGTAAACGAGAGAACCGTCCAATGTATATCGCATAACTAGATAACAAAATTAATCCTATCAAAAGTAATTGATAACTTAGTAAACTAGTCCAATTAAATCGTCTTCTTATTTCTGCAAGCATTTTTGCGAAAGACCAGAATCCAATAAATAATCCAAAGAACACACCGACGATAATATAAGTGAAATGTCGCCATAACCAAGGTGCTGTTGAAAGTATTCCTTCTGCCCCGTATATTTCTAAACGTTGTAAATGAAGTAAATCAGTTAAAAGATACGGTGCATTTGGGAAAAATACTAGCCAAACAATACCTAGTGGCCAAAAAATCCACCAGACGCGAGGTTTTTTTGTGAGAAATACTGCTATTTCGAAAGGTATATAAGCAAGCCCGACATTTAAAATTAGAAAAGTGTAAGTATCTGCAGTGAAATGCAGCACAAGAAAGTATCCGAGTAAGAACGCTCGGCAAGTCCAAATTGCTTTCGTCATGAAATAGTCACCTCGTGTTTGCTATTGTATCACAAATCGAGGTGACGAGGACATCTTAACCTGCTAAATGAAACAAAAGTACTAAAGCTAGACCAAATGCGGAAAGGAAAACAGAACCGATTAACGCCGCAGCAAAAGGTTTTCCACCCATTTTTCCGAACGATGGCAAGTGGACATTTAAACCGAGTCCGCCCATTGACATAGCAATGAGGAAATATGCGCAGATGACAAGAAAATCAGTTACAGATGTTGGAATAATTCCAAAGCTGTTAATTGCACTAGTTGCTAAAAAGCCGAAAATAAACCAAGGTACAGGAAGTTCAGCCCATGAAAAACGGTTTTTAGTTCCAGCATTAACCATTTTTGCAACAACAAAGCAGACTGGAACAAGTAAGGCTACACGTGTTAATTTAACAATAACCGCCATATCAACAGCTGATGAGCCGCCTGGATCTGCAGCTGCAATAACGTGGGCAATTTCATGAAGTGTAGCCCCTGCAAAAATCCCATAACCGTCTGGTCCAAGTGGCAGAATTGGATAAATCAACGTATAGATAACAGTGAAAATAGTTCCCAGTAATGCAATAATTGTAGCAGCCACAGCCGTTTGGTTATTATCAGCTTTTACTTGTGGAGAAATTGCAACTACTGCAGCAGCACCACAAATCCCTGTACCACAAGCGACCAAAATAGCTAGTTTTTTATCCACTCCAAAAAGTTTGGCTAAGAAATAAACAATAGTAATACCAAAGCTAAGGCATAAGGCAGCAATGAGAAACACTCGCCAGCCAGCATGATAAATATCAACTAAGTTCAAGCGAAAACCAAGTAAAATAATCCCAGCACGAAGAATTACCTTGTTGGAAAACTGAATACCAGTAAACCATTTTTCAGGAACTGGGAAAAGTGCACGAATGATAATACCAATTAAAATAGCAGTTACAAGTTGTCCGAGAATCATTAAAAAAGGCAACTTCGCTAAAAAATAAGATAAGGTAGCAATACAGAAAGTAAGCGCAATACCATACCAAAAAGTCTTCGTTTTAAATAAAATTTGACTCATGTTCATCCCCCTTTCTTTTATACTTTTACTTTACCATTCTTGATTTTATTAGTAAAATTTATATTAATTATATTATTGATAAGTTATTTTTATGGAGGTGTTACTATGGATGAGGCATTAAGAACATATATCCGAGTAGTAGAATTGCAAAGTTTTACAAAAGCAGCTGAAGAATTACACATTTCGCAACCCGCTGTATCGTTGCAATTAAAGAAATTAGAAGAGATTTATGAAACAGAGCTTATTTACAGGCAGGCTAAAAAGTTTATTTTAACAGCAACAGGAGAAATTTTATATCACCGTGCCAAGCAATTAGAAGGTCTATATAAACAAGTGGAAGATGAAATAAGTTTATATCACCATCATTTAAAAGGTCGACTTCGAATTGGTGCTAGTTTTACGATAGGAGAGTATTTTTTGCCAGAAGTGATAGCGAAATTTCATGCCCTTTATCCGGATATTACAATAGAACTAATCATTGAAAATACCGCGAAAATTGCTGACAAAGTGGAACTTCTTCAAGTGGACACAGGGCTTATTGAAGGTCAGGTAAGTAAGAAAGATTTGGAGATAAGTGCTTTTTCGGATGATGAGATGTGTATCGTTGGTCGAGCAGACGGTTCACTTACCGAAATCGAACAAGGAGCAACTTGGATTGCGCGAGAAGAAGGCTCAGGAACGCGTGAATATTTGGATCATGTATTAAGTACCAATGGCTGGAATGTTGCTGAAAAAGTTGTTGCTTGGAGTAATATGGCGGTCAAACAAATGGTTCTTGAAGGAATGGGCTACACCGTTATTTCTAAGTGTGTTGTTCAAACAGAAATTACATCAGGAAAACTGCAGACGTTTAATGAGGCTGGTAGCTTAATGCGGAAGTTTTCGGTACTAAAAAACAGACAAAGACTTGAAAATCGAATTGCTGAAACCTTTTTAACATTTTTAAAGGAAAACCAGTAAATAAAACTAGCTTTTTAATTAACTAGTGATTACAATGAGAAAGAATACATTTTAGAAAGGGAGAAGCAATGAAAGAATATTTTATAGATCGTTCCTATAAGGCTTCTATGGGGATTGCGAATGCGGTTCTTGTAACGCTTGGAATTGGACTTCTTTTACAGACAATTGGGCAGATGACAGGGATTTCATTTCTTGTAACGGTTGGAGCAATTGGTAAAACGATGTTAATTCCGGGAATTGGTGTTGGTATTGCGATGTGCTTGCACGCGAATACGCTTGTGACGATAAGTGCGGCAGCCTCTGCTGTTATTGGTGGTGGGGCAGTGGCGACGTTAGCTGGTGGCGGAGTTGCTATTACTAGCGGAGAACCAGTCGGAGCTATTTTGGCTGTTATTGTGGCAGTTTGGACTGGGAAGCGAGTCACTGGAAAGACGAAATTTGATATGATTTTGATTCCCGGTGTTTCACTTTTAGCTGGCGGACTAAGCGGTATTTTATTTGCAAAGATTATGGCGCCGATTTTAGCTTCTGTAAGTCTTGGAATTAGTTCATTAATTGGTGGTTCGCCGCTGATTTCATCGATGGTTATTGCTTTTGTGTTTGGATTACTGATACTTAGCCCAGCTTCTTCTGCTGCGCTCGCGATTGCGCTTCAACTTGATCCAACAGCAAGTGCTGCGGCGTTGATTGGTTGCTCGGTTCAATTCGTGTCATTCGCGGTGTTAAGTTATCGGGATAATAACTGGGGTGCATTTTTTGCCCAACTTATCTGTACACCTAAATTACAAACACCTAATATTATTAGAAAGCCTAGCCTCATGTTAGTACCACTATTAACAACACTAATTGCTGGACCTCTTGGTGTGATGGTATTTCACATTCAAGCCGCAAGTGAAGTTGCAGGCCTTGGCTTATGCGCCTTTGTTGCACCTCTTTATTTAATAGCAAATTACGGATTCAGCACACTTGCTGCTTTTATTTTGGTAGCAGTTGTCTTGCCAGGTGTTATTGCACTTATTGTCAGACCGTTTCTTATTAAAAAGGAACGCCTCAAAACAGGTGATTTAACGATTGAGTTGCAGTAGAATAGTTTAAAAAGTAGGGCTTAATAGCTCTACTTTTTATATTGGAATTTTGGATAAGCTTATGCTATGATTCATTGTGATGACAATAATACAATTTGAGAAGGAAGGCTTACTATGGTGAGAAAGTTAAATAAAATGTACGATGCATCTCCGCTCTATGCGCAAATAGCTGATGATTTACGAGAAAAAATCCAAACAGAAGTTTGGCAAACTGGAGATAAAATTCCACCAGAGCTTGATTTATGTGAGTTATACAATGTCAGTAGAATTACCGTTCGAAAAGCAATTGATGAACTCGTTCGTGAGAATTTACTTTATAGAGAGCGCGCGAAAGGTACTTTTGTACGTGACTGGGAAGAAGCAGAGGATGAGCATTTTACGTTAGTGCGCAGTTTTACGAATGAGATGAAAGAACTTGGTAAAAAGGCGGCTACGCTACATGCGGAAGTAGAAGTGATCAATGCCGATAAAAAAATTGCGTTACAGCTAGGGCTTTCTGTCGGGGACAAGGTGCTACAAATTAAGCGGCTACGCGGTACGAAAGACTTGGCATTTGCTTTATTTATCAGTTTTATTCCTTATAATCAAGATTACTCACTTAAAGCAGAAGATTATTACGGTTCTTTTTATGAATATTTGAAAGGCTTCGGTATTGTCGTGAATCAAGAAAAGGAATATATTGAAGCGATGTTGCCTAATCGTGAAGTACAGGAAGCGCTCGCAATCGACAAACAAGAACCAATTTTGAAAAGGGTGCGGATGACGAAACAAAAAGAAAGTGATTTTAGAGAATACAGCGAATGTTTTTATATAGGAAAGCATTATCGCTATTATATTGATTTTGAATAAAAGAAAGCCTATCAAAAATATTGATAGGCATTTCTTTTTTATAAATTACGTACAAAAGCTTGAATAACAGCCACTTCTTCATTATCGCTCGTATTTCTGATTTGATAAGTTCCGACAATCGCAGGAACGATAAATGTTTCTCCATAATGCACTTCAAACGGTGCGAAAGAGTCGTCAATACTTTCAACGACAGCACTTTCTCCTTCTACCAAATTGAGCATATTGACGCTATCGTTTGTATGGACGGTAACCGTTTCTTTAAACCAGTGGCGGTGGGTTTCAATAAATTCTAATTCATGCAAACCAGTGCGCTCTACTTTTGAATCGTTATCTTCATGTAATGTTTCAAATTGGTTTATTAAGTTGTCTTTTACCCATTTGGTGTCGCGGTCAAGCTGTAAATTTTCTCTGCCGTGCTCTAAATGAACAGGGCGAGGCATGCCATCGAGTCCAGTGCGTTCCCAGTCCCATAATTTAAACGTGAAGATATAAGGAGTTGCACTAATTTCTAGGACGACGGTACTTGGACCACCACAATGAATCGTCCCAGCTGGAATTAAAATATGGTCATGTTTTTTTACAGGGAAGACATTAATATATTTTTCATCGGGAAAACGGTAATTTCCTTCAGCGGCTTTTTCTAAATCTGTCATAATCGCTTCTTTTGTTGTACCTTCTTTTGTTCCAAGATACACGGTAGAGTCGTTATCTGCTTCTAAAATATAATAACTTTCATCTTGGGTATAATGGATACCGAACTTATCTTGCGCATACTCTACTAATGGATGGACTTGCAGACTTAAATTCCCTCCACCCACTGTATCGAGATAGTCGAAACGAATCGGGAATTCCGTACCGAAACGGCTATGTACTTTTGGCCCAAGTAATTCATTCGGAAAATGGTTTACTACATTGGTAGACGGAACTTCAATCCGAATATCTCCAAATCGCATGTATAAACTATTTTCTTCTGGAACGCCGTCAAATGCCCAGCCGTAATTATCAGCTGCAGGATCAAGCCCAAAGTTATTCTTCATCCACTGACCTCCCCATACACTTGCATCAAAGTAAGGAACTACTCTAAAAGGGGCTTTGGAAACTTGATTCAAGCCATTTCGATAATCTTCTCCGCGCACCATTTTTGGCTCATTTTTTTTATTGGTATCAAGTAAGAAATCTACTTGTTGATAAAGCTTTTTCTTTTGCCGATCAGCCATGCGCCACTCGAAGAAATAACCACGCTTGAACTTACGAAGCGCATCTTCACCGGCATTGTCTGCTTTCCAGTTAGGTTTATTTTCTCCGCGGTAGCGGCACTGAATCTCCCATCGAGCTAAATCAGCATAAATAAGAATGTCTGGTGTTGGTGCTATAACAGTTGCGCCAGTCCCGTAAACCACAACTAACCCTTTAGTAGCAGCAATTTCCGCTTGAATTTCAGCAAGTTTTTCTGCTGGATAAAAGTCGCTCACTTCATAGTGGGACATAATGCCGAACACCCGGTCATCTGTTAAGTGAGATTGGATTGTAGCTGTTACTTCTTCATTGTTTAATGCCCAATCATCTGCAAAAACCACTTTTTCGACTGGTAATAATGGAAGTAGTTCGGCAGCAATTTCTTCATTTCGTGTTCCGGGGTAACATTCAATCGCAACGATAGTTTGGTCTTGCTTCTTTTTTTGAATAGCCGTTCTTAGTTCTGTAGCAATATCTTTGTAACCCGCCCAAGCACCATCAAATTGGTGGATTTTCACTTCGGGTGCTAAATCGTACGTGGTCAAAACAATCACTCCTTGATTATATTGTTATTACAATATAAATATAGCATTGTATATCTATTTTGTCATTACAATCTATTGTCTATTTTTGTTATAACAATACAATCGTTTTTGTAACGTAATGGACACATTTTTTCGCAAAAAGCCATATCTAAATGGAAAAATTTCGTGTAAAATATAACATTGAAAGCAATAAAAAATAAAGAGGTTCGAATTATGGAAAAAAGTGGATTTGTTGCAGATCCGATTTATGGAGAAATCAAGAATGAGATAATGGCCAATACGTTGGAAAATGGCGAGAAAGTGGACATAGAAGACATCATGAAACGATTTCAAGTCAGCAAACGAGTAGCTTTTAGTGCGCTCCATTGTTTACATAAGAGTGGTATTGTGTGCAAAAACATTGGGGAAAGCGGTTTTTCAGTCGCCGTGAATAGTGAAGCTGAGCATCGCGAAAAATCACGATTAAAGTTAGCTTTTTTTCATCTAAATTATGCTGTACAAAAACTACAAGAACAAGACGCAGAAGTATGCGCAACATGCCTTCGTAAGGAGTTAGTTTATATAAAACTAGCTGCTAAGGAGCAAGACACAGATGTATTTATAAATCACGTGAAAAACTTTTATGCTTGCATGATTCACTATACAGAAATGCCGGCGATGGAGAAAAATATCGATATACTGAGTCAAACGCTGCGAAATATGAAAGAAAAGAATGAAAAGCTATTTTTCGAAGCTTTTACGATAGATGTTTCGCAGGCCCTGGAAGACTTGGTAACGCATCTAGAAGCGAAAGAATTTGAAAAATGCCACTCAGTCATTCAACACTTTTATGATAAGAATATCTCTATCTTGTTTTCAGAATCAAAAAACCCCGAATGACGATTTCGTCACGCGGGGTTTTTCTTTTCGGATGAGCTTGTCTTGCCACTCATCTGATGGGCCGGACCATGTCTGGATGTTTCTGAATAAACATACAACATTCGGAAAACGGTGAGGCATTTTCAAACAAGTAGGCGAATTCTTTGTCTTGCTACTTACTTCTCAAGATATTCTAGCTTACGAATAAATGAGCGCCCGTAACTTGCTTAAATAGTGGCCATAAATGATACGATACTTTATTCGCTTATTTACCAATGTAGTGAGGATAAAAATATTGATAAACGAGCGACGTAACGAAATTCCGTCTTCCTACAACTAAGTTAGCGTAAAGTCCTTGACGCGGCGTATACTCCTCGCCTTCCTCCTGTAAGCTAACCGTAGCTGCTTGACACTAAAATCCTTCACCAGACGTTTTGCCGGCATATGACAAAGCTGAGAAAAAAATCAGCTTGTACACCAAGTTTGTTTCATTCGCATCACCTTTTATTTGTTCGTTGTACTTTATATATAACCGTTCTAAATAAATGTAAACGCTTTATTTGTAAAATGATTATAAAGTCACAGTTTGAATTTTAAGCCAGGCCTTTTGTCAGAGGAAATAAGCCATTAAAATATCATCCACAAATTCGCCTTGAATAATGAATTCTTTTTCTAGGCGTCCTTCCAGTTTAAAACCATTTTTTTCATAGAAACGAATGGCTTTTTGATTGATGGATAGAACACGCAAGGCAATTTTAATGAAACCTTTTTCGCGTGCCACTTCCTTCATTTTGTCCATTAAAAGTTGACCAATGCCCGCGCGTTGGTAGTCTGGATGTACAGCGATATCAATTTCTGCGACGTGTTTATTGGTTGCGAGTGGGATAGGAGACTTATAACCAAGAATCCCGACTACTTTATCATCCGCCACGACAACAATTTTGGAACCGGGTGGGCTTTTAAGTAAAAATTCGGCTTCACTATCAAAATGGATACTTCCAGGTGTTGTTCCTGGCGTCCAAACTAAATGTTCTAATTCAATCATTGAAGCGGCATCTTCTCGTTTAGATAGTCTAATTTGCATAATTTACCAACTTTCCTTATTTTCTTTTTGCGTAAGATAGCGAGGTTTTCCAAGTTTTCCATAAACCGTCATTGCTGTAAAGTAGCACATTTCCTTGATAAAGACGAACTGTGAGGAAGAATGCACCAACAACGCTTGCGAGTAAAATAGCGAGGGAGCTAAAGATGCCGATAGTCGAAACGGAAAGTAAGTCCATTCGGGCTAGCATCATCATTGGCGAGAATGTCGGAATATACGAACCGATGATAACTAACATATTATCTGGCGCGTTCGCTGCTGCAATGGATCCCCAGTAGCCGATAATTGCAAGAATTGTCATTGGATAAATAAACTGGGCTACAGTTTCGACATTCGGGACCATCGAACCAATCATTGCTGCGAGTAAAATGTACAACAACAAACCTAAAATAACAAATAGTAAATTTAGCACAAGGTAGTACGCTGGGAAAACAGCAATTTGATCTAAGACATTTTGAACCATTTCGGTGTTTCTGCCAGCAATCAGGACGATAGCTCCACAAACGATGTAAAACCCAATTTGTGTTAAAAGCATAAAAATTATCGCAGTCAATTTGGCAAATAAGTGAGTTGTCGCAGAAACACTGGACAAAATGACTTCCATGATGCGCGTGCCTTTTTCTGTAGCTATTTCAGAAGCAACAATGTTTGCATAACTCATCACGAAAATAAAAATAACTAGTGTTAAAATCAGGACAGCGGCGCTCATCACATCTTTTTCGTGGTTTGTTAACTGATTGTTGGATTCTAAATCATTGGTTACCGAAACAGGAGATGTGATAGATTGCAATTGTTCATTGGTGATTTTATATGCGGCCGCTTTTTCAGCGATTTTGGTAGCTGTAAGGTCTTCGGTTAAACGTGTAATAGTATCTTGACCAGCTGTTTCTTGCGTTGTATAAACGGCACTTACTGAATCATCTTCCTGTGTAATCGTGACAAATCCGTCTATCTTACCGTCTTTCAGAGCAGACTGGGCGGATTTTTTGTCTTTAATGTCCGTATTTACTTTGAAATGATTTTTATCAGCAGCCAAAGATTTGGCAAAAACAGGGTCTTCTGCAAGTACCGCAAGCTTTGTAATATCACTACTTGAGTCAAAATAGTCGACCATTTTCGGAATACCAGCGATGAGCGCGGCGATTAAAACGGGAAAAAGTAGTGAAATTAAAAATGATTTTGTTTTCACGCGTCTTTTGTAAACTTGCTTCGTAATCACCCAAAATTTACTCATTTAGCTCACCAGCCTTCCATTTGAAAATTTCTTCGAGCGTCGGAGCTTGGAGACTAAACGTTTGAATGAAACCATCTTTTGTCACATATTCAAAAATTTTCTCTGCGTCACTTTCATTTTCAATTTCAAGTTGCAGAACCCCGTCGCGGTGGGTTTGAACATTTAAAACACCTGGTAAAGTAGCGAGTTCTGCTGCACTATGGCTAGATTCAATCAAAATACGTTTACGACCAAAAACCGCTTTTACAGATTCCGTTGTTCCTTGGAGGACCACATTTCCTTTTTTTAACATTAATAGCGAGTCGCAAAGTTCCTCCACATTCTCCATCCGATGACTAGAAAAAATAATAGCAGCCCCTGAAGCGCGTAAGTCAAATACAAACTTTTTGAGAATTTCTGCATTGACTGGGTCTAACCCGCTGAATGGTTCATCTAAGATAACTAGTTTTGGTTGGTGAATAATTGTACTTAAAAGCTGAATTTTTTGTTGATTGCCTTTGGATAGTGTTTTGATCAAGTCTGTTTTTTTACCGACAATTTCAGCGCGTTCTAGCCAGCTATCAATTTCTGCCTTTATTTTTTGTTTTGGATATCCTTTTAATTCAGCAAAAAATATTAATTGTTCTTCAATTGTGACATTTGGATATAAACCACGTTCTTCGGGCAAATAACCGATAATATTTGGATCGATTTTGCTTACTTCTTTGCCGTCCCAAGTGATTTTTCCAGAAGTAGCTTCTAAAAAATGCAAAATAAGGCGAAAAGTAGTTGTTTTACCAGCGCCATTTTGACCAATTAATCCGAGTATTTTTCCTGGTTCTACTCGAAACGATAAATCATTGACAGCGACTTTTGTTCCAAATTTTTTCGTAACATTATGTAGTTCAAGCGTCACACGAGCACCCCTTTCTAATTGTTCCCTGTTTTTATTATACGGTTTTATTGGAGGATTGTCTTGCTAAAAGTAAAGAGCTACGACGACGACTTTTTTCACAAACTCAGCCAAAAAATTGTCTAGTGTAGTGGACATAACTTGTTGTAACCGTTTTCTTTTATTTGTGTATAATAGAGCGTAGAGGGAGGTGATGAAATGCTTCTAACCAAATCGGAGCATGCATTAATTAACTTGTTCTTAACGAAAAACGATTTTTTGACAGCAAAGCAATTAGCTGAAATTCTAGACGTTTCCTCTAAAACGATTTATCGCAAGATTAAAAACATCAATGAGACAACTGGAAGAAAGGATATCATCATTTCTGAAAAGGGGCGTGGTTTTAAGTTAGATTATAAAGCTTACATACAAGCTAAATTAGAAACGACAGGTGATATTTTTGGCTATACACCAACAGAAAGACGTGAAAAAATCTTGCTGCAAGTATTGTTTAAATCACCAAAGTACTTGAATGTAACAGAGCTGTATGAAGATTATTATGTTGGGTATAATTCAATCAAAAATGATTTCTCTCTTTTAAATCAAGCCATCGAGAAATATGATTTGGCTCTTGAAAAAAGGCAAAAAGAAATACGGGTTGTTGGCACTGAAGAAAACATCCGGACCGCCATTAATGAAGTGATTAACAACTTGGATTTATCGACCTATGATGATTTGAAAACAGAATACAGTGATCTCAATAAAGCTGACGTTCAGTTTATTGTGCGGCAAATGGAGTTGATTGAGAACAAGCTGATGATTAGCATTCCGTATCCGTATGATATTAATATCTTTTCACATTTGTATATTTTAATCAACCGTTTCCGTCAAGGGGAAGTAGAAGATTTTAAAGAAAGTGATGATGCTTATATCGTCACAAATGAAAAATTGCATACGATTGCTGTAGAAGCCATTGATGCAATTGAACAGTATTTGAAAATGAAGCTACCGGAGAGAGAGACTTTCCATTTTTTACAATACTTGATTTCTTCTCGTTTTAACCATGAAATCGAATTAGTTCCAGGTAAAATTTTACCGATTGTGGAAGAGATGACTGATTTTTATATTGAACAAGTGGCTGCTAAAATTAATATGCCGATTAATAAAAAGCAATTAAAGATCGAGCTATTGAGCCATATGAAGCCAATGGTAAACCGAATGAATCATCAAATTAATATAAAGAATAATTTGTTAAGCGACATCAAATTAGAGTATGGCAGACTATTTGAAATCATCAAAGAAACTGCAAATGATGTAGCAAAAACCTTTAAATTAAATACAATTTCTGATGATGAAGTTGGCTATATTACCATATATTTTGCGAAACACATGGAAGCGTCTCCTCTAGTCAAACGAATTATCATTATGTGTTCAAGCGGTATTGGGACGTCAGAACTTTTGAAAGTAAAGGTACAAAAAGCTTTTCCAGATGTTGAAATAGTAGACGTTTTATCATCTACAAGATTCAAAAATAACTTGCAAGACTATCAGAATATTGATTTTATTCTAACAACAATTAATGCAGAAAGTACGAAAGAAATCCCATCGTTACTTGTAAGTGCGATGTTTACCGAGAAAGATAAAATAATGGTAAAAAAACTGATGGAAAGTTTATAGGAGGCGAATTCATGGATATCCAAGATTTAGATATTAGTAAAGTAATAAGCCCAGCACTTGTAAATTTAGACTTACAAGCTACAAGTAAATTAGAAGTCATTGAAGAGTTAACAGATTTACTTGTTGAAACTGGGGCAGTAGCAGACAAAGATGCTTTTATAGCAGATGTATTATATCGCGAAGAAGAAGGCAAAACGGGACTAGGAGAAGGAGTCGCTATTCCACACGGGAAGTCGGCGAGCGTTACGAGTACATCCATTGCCGTTGGAAGAACTAAAAAACCTGTTGAGTGGGAGTCGCTTGATGATAAACCAGTAAATATTATTATTCTTTTCGCAGTGAAAAATTCAGATGCTACAACAACTCATATTAAATTACTTCAAAAAGTAGCAATCTTACTTGCGGACGATGAGGTGATTGGCCAATTTCAAACTGTAAAGACAAAAGAAGATTTAATTAAGTTGTTAGCCAAAAATCAGGATTAGGAGGAGTTTGGAATGAATATTATTGGAATAGCAGCTTGTACATCGGGAATCGCACATACGTATATTGCTAAAGAAAAACTAACAAAAGCAGGGACAGCGCTTGGTCACAACGTTCATATTGAAACACAAGGAACAATTGGTATCGAAGACGAGCTTTCAGCAGAACAAGTGAAAAATGCCGATGTAGTTATTATTGCTGCCGATATTAAAATTAGCGGAAAGGATCGTTTTAAAGGAAAACGAGTTGTCGAAATTCCAACAGACCTAGCGATTAAAGCACCAAAACAAATTATTAATAAAATAGACAAAGAAATAAATAACTAGGGAGTGAACCGGTATGATGAAAAAACTGCAAATCAAAAAACATGCACTTACAGCGATTTCGTATATGTTACCGTTAGTTGTTGCCTCGGGGTTACTTATTGCCATTGGAAATTTAACAAATGGACAAGTTATTGAAAACTACAAAGCACCTTATTCGATTCCAGATGCACTTGTCTCTCTCGGTGTGCTTGGTATGGGACTGCTTGCTCCAGTTATTGCTGGTGCGATTGCCTATTCGATAGCAGATAGGCCGGGAATTGCGCCAGGGTTACTTATGGGACTTATCGCCAATTCAATCGGTGCTGGATTTTTAGGCGGAATGCTTGGAGGATACTTAGTCGGTTATTTTGTACTTATTCTTGTGAAATATTTAAAAGTGCCAAAATGGGCGCAAGGTTTAATGCCAATGATGATTATTCCGCTTATTAGTAGTTTAGTCGTCGGGCTTCTGATGTACTTTGTTGTAGGGGTTCCAATCGTTTGGGCCACGGAGGCGATGACAAGCTTCTTACAAGGCATGCAAGGCAGTATGCGCTTTGTTTTCGGAGCTGTACTTGGAGCTATGGCAGCATTTGACTTTGGTGGACCTGTAAATAAAGTGGCCTCCTTATTCGCAGATGGGCTCCTTCTTGAAGGCGTCAAAGAACCAGAAGCAGTAAAAATTCTTGCTTCGATGGTTCCGCCATTCGGGGTGACCCTTTCATGGGTAGTTTCCAAATTAATTAAAAAGAAAAAATACACGAAGTCAGAAGAAGACAATATCAAAATTGCTTTCCCGATGGGGATTTGTATGATTACAGAAGGTGTTATTCCCATTGCAGCGGTTGACCCCATTCGCGTTATTATTTCTTGTACACTTGGTGCGGCAGTCGGCGGAGGTCTTAGTATGACTTGGGGAATTGGCTCACCAGTTCCATCAGGCGGAATGTTTATCGTCCCAGCAATGAATGAACCACTCTTATTCTGTTTAGCATTATTAATTGGTACTTGTGTCACAGCAGCCATGTTACTCATCTTGAAACGAGAACCTACTAAAGAAGAAGAACTCATTGCTGACCAAGGATTAGAAGAGGAAGATGAAGTTGATCTGTCTGGAATTAAAATTTCATAAGGTGAGGAGATTTTGAAATGTATGTGTCCATGAAAGGTATGTTAGAACGTGCGAACAAGGAGCATTATGCAGTAATGGCAATTAATTGTTTTAATCTGGAAACGGCTCGTGCAGTCATTGATGCTGCACAAGAACTTCGTGCGCCGATTATCATTGATTTACTTCAAGATCATTTGACAAGTCATCTAGGAAGTCGCTTTTTGACAAAACCCATTATAAAAATGGCAGAAGAAGCGAGTGTTGAAGTGGCAATTAATTTGGATCACGGGCATGATGTGGCGATAGTGAAGCAATGCTTAGCGGATGGTTTTTCTAGTGTGA
This sequence comes from Listeria sp. LM90SB2, assembly GCF_028867355.1. Taxonomy (NCBI): domain Bacteria; kingdom Bacillati; phylum Bacillota; class Bacilli; order Caryophanales; family Listeriaceae; genus Listeria; species Listeria sp. LM90SB2. The sequence goes on along the minus strand of NZ_CP046449.1, from coordinate 2,226,208 downwards.
TGATGGATGCGTCTAGTTTTCCTTATGAAGAAAACGTTGCAATTACGAAAAAAATGGTCGAGTTTGCAGAAGTTTATCATGCTAGTGTCGAGGCGGAAGTTGGTAATATTGGTGCGGTGACTGGAGATAATTACACCAATCAAGAAATGTATACCGACCCCAAAGTGGCCATCGATTTTGCTAAACGAACAGGGATTGACGCTTTAGCAATTTCTTATGGTTCTTCCCATGGTGATTATCCAGAAGGTTTTACACCGGCTTTCCAGTTTGATATTGTCAGAGAAATCAAATCCGCGACAAACATGCCGCTCGTTTTGCACGGAGGTTCTGGTTGCGGGGCGGAAAATATTCGAGAATCCGTTCGACTGGGCATCAATAAAATCAATGTTGGCTCCGACTTCATGAAAGCACAAGTAAATCAAATAAAAACGAATTTAAAAGAAAATCCGGCCGTTAACTATGTGGACTTAATTCATGAAACGATAAAAGCCGGCACAAAAGCTGTTAAAAATTATATTCAACTATCCGGTTCAACCGGAAAATCACTTTAAAAGGAGAAATGAAAATATGTTAGTAAATATGAAACAATTATTAGAAGTAGCTAAGGAAAACAAATTCGCGGTGGGAGCATTTAATGTTGCAGACAGTAACTTTTTACGGGTGGTAGTAGAAGAAGCTGAAAAAAACAATGCTCCAGCAATTATTGCAGTGCATCCAACAGAATTAGATTTTACGAAAGATGACTTTTTCCAATATGTTCTTGCAAGAATTAAAAATAGTCCTGTTCCATTTGTTCTTCATTTGGATCATGGTGACAATATGGGAGATGTGATGCGAGCGGTACGTTGTGGTTTTAGTTCAGTGATGATTGATGGCTCTTTGCTTCCTTTTGAAGAAAATATTCGTGTTACAAAGGAAGTTGTTGATGTTTGTCATAAACTGGGGGTCTCAGTTGAAGGTGAGCTCGGGACTATCGGGAAAACCGGTAACAGTATTGAAGGCGGCGTCAGTGAGATTATCTATACAAAACCCGAAGAAGCGGAAGAATATATTAGTCGCACGGGTGTAGATACGCTAGCTGTTGCAATCGGGACAGCGCACGGAATTTATCCTAAAGATAAGGAGCCAAAATTACGTCTAGATATCTTAAAAGAAATAAAAGATTTAGTGAATATTCCACTTGTACTTCACGGTGGTTCTGCAAATCCAGATGCCGAAATTGCTGCAGCTGTCGAAATTGGAATTCAAAAAGTAAATATTTCCAGCGATTACAAATACGCCTTTTATAAGAAATGTCGTGAGATTCTAAGTACAACAGAACTTTGGGATGCCAACGCAATCTACCCAGACTGTATTGATGCGGCGAAAGAAGTGGTGAAATATAAGATGGAACTTTTTGAGTCTATTGGTCAAGTTGAAAAATACCAACAAGCAAAAACCACAGCTTGGCGAAGTGAACTAATCTAACAAAAAAAACTAAGAGCGCAAGTTGGCTCTTAGTTTTTTTGTATCTTTACAAGTGGTACATTCATCTCTATTAACTTTTGGAGCTTCTGGACATCGTTAATTCGCCAAGGCTTTCTTTGTGATTCCAAAATGCCTTCTTCACGTAAATGTCCTAGAACTTTAGACGTGTAGCTTTTAGAAGTATTAGCATGATCAGCAAGTATTTGATAAGTTAAAAATTCTGGAAGTTCTACTATTTTTTCGGAGATACGTAGGCCAAATTCAATCATTGTACTTAAAGAATAATAAATACTTTCACGTGAAGTCAATTTTTCTTGATAAGCGATAGTGTAAAATCTTCTTCTAGTTTCCGCTAATTGATGAAGCATGAGATAATTTCGCGGATCTTCCGTCTCCATCATCCCCTTAAAGAAACTGATATCAATTTTCCACCATACAATATCTGTAAGAGCAACCATCATTGTGTGTTCAGGTATATCCTCTGTATAAACTGGCAAAAAGGGAAATGCTCCTTTAGACAAAATATAAGAAAAATCACGCGGTTTGTTGTCATCAAATATTAGTTTCATAAAACCTTCTTCTATTATATAGATATGTTTTCGTTGTTTATTGGATGTGATAATTGTTTTTTGTGGGAGCCGCTCTTGAATGCAGTGCTTATTAAAACTCGGATTTTTCTTGAGCAGTTTAAGAATATTATCTATCGAAGCAAATTGATCTAACGTTTCTTTTAAATACATACCATTCCCCCCTATGTCATTAGTTTCCCGCAATATAAGCGCATAAAACTTATTCTTCTAGTAGAATATTTTTGCGTAAACATAAGCGGGGAAGAATAAAAACACGAATTAATAACTTTCACAAATAATACAAAATATCGCGATAATCATTAAAAAATAGAGGTTATTCTTCTAAAAAGGTAGTTAGAAAGATACTATTTTCACTAAAATGTTGCTTGAAATTTTTGGATAGAAAAGTAGAGGGAATGTGCTTCGTCTTATAATAGAAGTATCAAAAGAAACTTATACAATAATTTATAAAGTGAATAAAATTCAATTGTGACAAAAAAGTCAAAAATAGTTGGTTAAAGCAGGAAGTTTTGTTTTTTTGTTGGGTTCCTTTTAAAAGTGTTTGGTAGTATCATCACTTGTAAGAAGCCACTCATCGCATTATAAAACTATTTGCTAACAACATAAAATAGAAATGAGATGACAATAAATGCAATCCGTATTTGAAGATTTGTATAGTAAAAAAATTTTGGAAGAAGAATTTGGTTATACATGCTTCTTGCAAACTTTAATCGATAACAGAATCCCTTATAAAAAAACAAGGATACCGAGCAACATGATTTTACTAACAGAGGATACAATAAATACAAAGGTTTATTTTATTGAAAAAGGGATAGTTTCATTAGAGAAGAATAAAAATGTTATAAGTTTTTTGGGATCAAACCAAATTGCTGGATTGAATGATTATTTTATGGCAGAAGCAAATCTATACACTGCTAGAGTTATCGAAACAATTACAGCATACGAATTTGATAAAGAAGATATAATTTGCTCGATTATTGGGATGCAAGAGGGGTGGCTCTATTTATATCTTAATAATCGAAATCACGAAAATGTTTTAATTGAAAAATGTAATTTAATGCGTGGTAATGGAGAAAATCGTTTGAAAGAGTCTCTAGAGCAGCTGGGAAGATATTTTGGAAATGAAAAGGAAGGCGTGCTACGCATTCCAAAATGTTTCACAAAGAAAATTATTGCTAATTATTCTAACTTATCGGTGCGTTCAGTAACTCATCTTTGTAGAAAGTTGGTTGAATCAGGTTTTTTAGCAGAAAATTCTAAGTCTTTTGTTTTGTTGGATAAATACGGAAGAATAGAACCAGAAGTAACTACGATATAATTATACTTGAGTAAAAGATAAACTATTTAATTTTTAGTTTATCTTTTTTCTTAGGGAGAAAAAATTACATCATAAAAAAACAAGCAAAGTATTTTCTTTGCTTGTTTTTTTATGATGAGCCGTGCTGGGTTCGAACCAGCGACCCTCTGATTAAAAGTCAGATGCTCTACCAACTGAGCTAACGGCTCTAAATATGACTGGGCTAGCTGGATTCGAACCAGCGCATGACGGAATCAAAATCCGTTGCCTTACCGCTTGGCTATAGCCCAATAATAGAAAATGGTGGAGGGGAGTGGATTCGAACCACCGAACCCGAAGGAGCGGATTTACAGTCCGCCGCGTTTAGCCACTTCGCTACCCCTCCGCTATAAAATGCCGACTGCAGGAATTGAACCCGCAACCTACTGATTACGATTCAGTTGCTCTACCAGATTGAGCTAAGTCGGCGAAGAATCGCTCTCACTGCTGGCAAATCGAAATCTCTTGCATAATTAATTCTTCAAAACAGATACTAATACATGATATAACATTTTAATCAATTTTACCAGCTTTTTTTTAAAAAAAGTGAAAAATATTTTTGAAGTTGTTATTTTTGATTAAAAAGTGACCCGTACGGGATTCGAACCCGTGTTACCGCCGTGAAAGGGCGGTGTCTTAACCGCTTGACCAACGGGCCATATGATAAAGTTTTTTACCGCTAGAAACTATTATATAAAAAAAGGATGTCATTTGTAAATACCCAAATTAAATTCTTTTTTTTCTGAAAATATAACTTTGGAAAACGGGTTATTTATCTTATTAATGGGTATGTATATTGAAAGGCGTGTGAAATAAATTTCTACTTTTTAAAGACGTAAAAACAAGCATTATGAACAATTATTCACTTGAAAGATAATTAGTCAGCTAAAATAATACAAATTAGTATTACAATCTAAAATCAGCTGTGCTATAATGTGTCTGGTCAACTTGAAGTTAGCTAAAAATCAAATAAAAAAGGTAGGGAATACAATGGCTTCGCCGCTAAAAAGACTATTAATCGGCCGCCCTCTGAAAACATCAGAAGCTGGAGACCAAAAACTGGGGAAATTAAAAGCTTTAGCAGTTCTGTCATCAGATGCACTTTCTTCTATTGCGTATGGTACAGAACAGATCTTATTGGTACTTGTAACTGTTAGTGCTGCCGCTATGTGGTATTCATTACCAATTGCGCTTTGTGTACTTGTTCTTTTGTTTGCTCTTAATCTGTCTTACAAACAAATTATATACTCTTATCCGCATGGTGGAGGAGCTTATATCGTTTCAAGAGAGAATTTGGGGAATAATGCCGGTTTAATCGCAGGTGGATCTTTACTAGTAGATTATATGCTTACAGTTGCTGTAAGTGTTTCTTCTGGAACAGATGCAATCGTTTCTGCTGTCCCATCATTATATCCGTTTGCAGTGCCTATAGCTGTACTTCTTGTCGTTGGAGTAACGATTATCAATCTGAGAGGTATTACTGAATCAGCTAGTTTACTTGCAATACCAGTATATTTGTTTGTTTTTTCTATTATAGCTCTTATATTTACAGGTTTATTTAAAGTATTAACTGGTATGGATGCAAGTCATGAAACAGCTGCAGTAGGGACTCACGTACAGGGTGTAACCATTTTTCTTTTACTAAGAGCATTTGCATCTGGGTCAGCTTCTTTAACGGGTATTGAAGCTATCTCAAATGCTGTTCCTTTATTTAAAGAACCACGACCAAAAAATGCCGCAAAAACATTAACATTAATGGCAGGCTTACTTGGTTTCTTCTTTGTCGGAATAACAGTACTTGCTTTTGTTTATGGAACTGTTCCTGAGCTAAAGGTAACGGTGCTTTCTCAAATTGCTGAAAATGTATTTGGCAGAAACTTCATGTTTTATTTTATTCAAGCCACTACGGCACTTATTTTAGTTTTAGCAGCTAATACCGGATTTTCTGCATTTCCGATGTTAGCATTTAACTTGGCGAAAGATAAATTTATGCCAAGAATGTATTTAGCAAGAGGAGATAGACTGGGCTACTCTAATGGGATTATTACTTTAGCTGTGGGTTCTATCCTACTCATTATTTTGTTTAAAGGGAAAACGGAATTACTCATTCCATTATACTCTGTCGGAGTGTTCATACCATTTACGTTGTCTCAAACAGGGATGATAGTAAAATGGTGGAAACAGCGTCCTAAAGGTTGGAAAAAATCATTATCGGCTAATTTACTTGGAGCATCAATTTCATTTACAGTATTATTAGTGTTATTCTTAACTCGAATTGAATCTGTTTGGCCAGTATTTGTCTTTATGCCAATTATGATTTATGTTTTCCATCGTACGAGACATCATTATAGGAAAGTCGGACCGCAACTTAGAATTGACGAAACAATGGACTTGCCGGACTTTAAAGGGAATGCCGTCATTATTTGTGTGTCTGATACCACCAAAGTTGTAGAGGGTGCATTACAATATGCTAAATCTATTGGTGATACAGTCATTGCTGTTCATATCTCTATTGATAAAAAACAGGAAAAAGAATTTGTTGAGAGATGGAATAGGGTGCATCCTGAAGTGCGTATGGCTAATCTGTTTTCTCCGTATCGATCTATTTCAGATCCATTAATGAAGTTTATTGATACAGCTAAACAAAAAGCAGATCAAGACAATTACTCACTAACAGTATTAATACCACAATTTATTCCTAGAAAAGGTTGGCAAAATGTCCTTCATAATCAAACAAGCCTATTGATTCGCACAAGACTTCTAATGAAAAGGGATGTAGTGGTTTCCACATATCCTTATCATTTAAAAGAATAACAAGAGAAAAAAACGGAAGAGACCTTCGGGGGAAGAGGGGGAACTCTTCCGTTTTTGTAATGGAACAATGTAAGCATAACGGTTGTTTATTTATTTGTAAAAAGTGGAAATTTTGATTTTAAAGAAGAATATTCATCGGAAAACTAAATTTCCTTTAGATGAAAAAGGCATTTTAAATGCCGAGTTTTCCTAGATAATTAAAAAAACTGCTCGAATCAAGTTTTTTATACAATTTGAAAAATAATGTTTGGTTAGAAAAAAGAGCACACTTTTTTTGTATATGTTATAAAAAAACAGGCAATAAAACTTGAAAAAATGGAAATAAGAATTAATACTTATCTATAAAATTGAATAAATATAAGTGTTACAGTATATAAGTAAATGGACTTAAGTAATGTTACAAAGTGGTAACAAATTTTTCTTTTTGATGAATTCATAATGAGTGGATTTTGCGTATCTATATAAAGCGCTATATAGAGCCATTTAACGTTTTTAAAGAGGAGCATGGAAATCCATCCAAGCCTTGAAAAAAGCCAGTTTTCGCGTTATAATTTCAGTAGTTGATGGGAGTTATTATTTTGGGTAAAGGAGCGCTTTGTATGCAGGAACAGGACATTAGGTATTATGTACTACCTACTATTATCATTTTTATATTAGGAATTGCTGCAATGAATGCATCTAGTTTTCCATTTATTAGTTTTCTGACAACTACGCTCGTTGCTATCGCTATTGGAATTATTATTGGCGGAGCTCATCAATTAATTAGATTGATTATTAAAACTTATCAACAAACGAAGGAACGCAGAGTCTCTCAAAAAAAGTGGCAAACACTATAAAATGACTCATTACATATTCATAATAAACCAAGCATTTTCAGACTTTTAATGAGAATGCTTTTTTTGTGGGTTAATTCTTATTTTTTTTGTGTAAAAGATGGTACAATAAGGAAGATTATGAATGGAGGAGGTTGGAGATGGCGACTTTAGCAGATGTTGCGAAACGGGCAAATGTCTCCAAAATGACAGTTTCACGGGTTATTAATCATCCAGATCAAGTCTCAGATGAACTGAAAATGCTTGTTTATAGTGCAATGGAAGCCTTAGAGTATGTACCAAATTATGCTGCAAGGGCGCTTGTTCAAAATAGGACGCAAGTTATTAAATTTTTGATTTTAGAAGAAATTGATACAGTTGAACCATATTATATGAATTTATTAACAGGAATTAGTCGGGAGTTAGATAAATACTACTATTCGCTTCAACTCGTTACGCAAAGATCCAGGAATATCGGAGCTTATGACGGGCTTATTGTCACGGGAATACGCGACAAAGATTATGATTTAGGACTTTTAGATATTGATAAACCAGTTATTTTTTATGGTGAAAATAAACGTGGCTATGATTCTATTGATGTAGATAATAAAAAAGGGACTGCGCTCGCAACAGAGCATATGGTAGAGATCGGTTTTTCGCGAATCGTCTTTTTGGGAATTGATTTATTAGATGAACAGTTTATGAAATCGCGCCTAGAAGGCTATGAAGAAATAGTGAAAGAACATGGTTTGGAACCGGAAAGTTATTTTATTGCGAATAGTTCCAGTGTCGCGGAAGAAAAAGCATTTGAATTACTACGCTATAACTCAGAAAAAATTGCGATTGTTTGCGCATCAGATCGAATTGCCATTGGGGTTGTTCGTGCTGCCGCTGCTTTTGGTCGCCGTTTTGGTGAAAATATTGCTGTAACAGGGTTTGATGGTGTTTTTTTAGATAGAATTTCATCGCCAAAAATTACAACTGTTCAATCTCCCGTCGTTGAAATGGGGGAAGAACTCGCGAAGATGTTACTTGCGAAAATTAATGATCACGGAAAACCTCAAGGAAACCTATTATTTACTCCTGAATTACTGATAAGAGCCTCTACAACTGGAAAAGAAGAGTAATAAAAACGCTAGGAATCTTTATTCCTAGCGTTTTTTTATTTGAGTAAAATGGGTAAAAATGCGATGAAATCAAAAATGAAGTGAACGATGAAAGTAACCCAAATCGAGTTTGTTTTCTTAAATAAGTAGTTCAAAATGAGTCTAGCAGGTGCTAAAGTAATGATACATTGTAAGAAGTTAAAATCATAGGAAGTCAGATGCCACGTCGCAAATAGTAACGAGCAGAGCAAGGAAGCTTGCCAGAATTTCCAGTTCCATTTTTTCCAAGCGGCATAGAGTAAGCTAATGGATAGTAGTTCTTCGCCAAGAAGCATGAACGGGATACTTGTGAAAACGTAAGACCATGTAAGTACACTGTTGATACCATTTTCAGTAGTACTGCCCGCGAAGTAAGCCCAAGCAATGTTGAAAATAGAGCTGATAATAATTAATGCTGGAGCACCGATGAGAATCCATTTGAAACTAAAATGTTTAAACCAATCGAGGAATTCTGCTTTTAGTATGATAAAAGCAATAACCCCCATGCATAGGGCGTTAAAAAAAGCACCTATAAATTCTAACACTCCAATATTGGAAATGATGTGTGGCAAAAGAAGAAAAAGAACACCAATAATGATTGCGCTGGAAAATAACCAATACCCTTGTTTTTTAAAGCTTAAAGTATTTTCCATTTTATCCTCCTTTTAGACCTTTTTTCGATAGATTTCATTAGTCCATGAGTTATTATAGCTCTTTACTTTAAATCAGTAAAGTTACTAATTTGTCACTTTAAAGGAGGAGGGAGAATTGGCTTTCTTCTATAGTATGTTGAAAGAATATGAAATAGCTAGAAAATCTTGTTACCGTTAACGAGTGAGAAAAGGTTGCAAACGCTTTAATGGAAATGCTAATTTGAAATAGAACGATAGGTGATATAGGAGGAGAAAAAATGGAAAAAGCAGGGATTTATCATCAACCAGCGAGTAGCTATGCTTATAGTTATGACGCTAAAACACTACATATTCGGATTAGAACGAAACGCTTGGATATTAGCGAGGTTACTCTAATTGCTGCCGACCCTTACTTATGGAAAGATGGAAAATGGCAAAGTGAATCTTATACAATGCGCAAAATCGCAGAAACAGAAGAGCACGATTATTGGTTTTTTGCAATTACACCAGAACATAGACGTCTTCAATATGGCTTTTTACTAACAGATACAGAAGGAGAAACAACATTTTACGGCGGACGTGGTTTCTTTGAGCCAACTGAGGCTAATTTAGCTACGATGGATTATTACTTTAAATTTCCATTTATCCATGCGGTGGATACTTTTGAGGCGCCTGAATGGGTTGGGAATACTATTTGGTACCAGATTTTCCCAGAACGTTTTGCAAATGGGAATCCGGCTATTTCTCCGGAAAATGCCTTGCCGTGGGGAAGTAAAGATCCGAACACAACAGACTTTTTCGGCGGGGATATAGAAGGAATTATCGAGCATTTAGATTATTTAGCAGAGCTTGGTATTAATGGGGTTTATTTGACACCTGTGTTTGAAGCACCAACCAATCATAAATACGATACGGTTGATTATAAAAAAATTGATCCACATTTTGGAGATAAAGAAACGTTTAGAAAATTAGTTCAGGAAGCGCATAAACGTGGGATTCGCATTATGTTAGATGCGGTGTTCAATCACATTGGCGATACTTCAGCAGAGTGGCAAGATGTTGTCTTAAATGAAGAAAAATCTGCATATCGTGATTGGTTCCACATCCATAGTTTCCCTGTTCGTCAAAATGAAAATGGCAATATTGAAGGAGAACCAACACTTTCTTACGATACATTTGCTTTCACGACGCATATGCCAAAATTAAATACGGCTAACCCAGAAGTTCAGAAGTATCTACTGGATATTGCAACTTACTGGATTCGCGAATTTGACATTGATGGTTGGCGCTTAGATGTTGCTAATGAAGTAGATCATGCTTTCTGGAAAGAATTTAAAAAGGCTGTCCAAGCGGAAAAAGAAGATATTTATATTCTTGGTGAAATTTGGCATGATTCGTGGATTTGGTTACTTGGAGATGAATTCCACGCCGTAATGAACTATCCATTTACACAAACGATTATTGAGAACTTTATTGAAGAAAAAATCACACCGGAGCAAATGGTTTCTGGTATTAATGAACAATATATGCGCTACCCAAATCAAGTGAATGAAGTAATGTTTAATATGCTTGATAGCCATGATACGGCGCGTATTTTAACTCGTGCTAATAATGATGAGGATAAAGTGAAACAAGCGCTTGCCTTCATGTTCGCGCACACTGGTTCGCCGTGTATTTATTACGGAACTGAAATCGGCATGGACGGAGGAAATGACCCAGGTTGCCGTAAGTGTATGGAATGGGATGAAACGAAGCAAAACCAAGATATGCTAGCGTTTACGAAACAATTAATTGCCCTAAGAAAAGATAACCAAGCAATTATCACATCCGGCGAATTAACTTGGCTAGGTGCAAGTAGCGAAACGGGCATTACAGCATTTTCTAAAGAATTAAATGGTGAAAAACTGCATTTCCTTTTCAATCAAGCAAAAGAAGATAAAGATTTCACAATTTCATTTGAAAATACAGCGACAGATATTTGGAACAACCGAGCTGTAACAGAAAATCTTGTTGTCCCAGCAAAAGGATTTCTTGTTATTAAAGAAAACAGCTAAATCAATGGCGTAAAGGAATTTTTCACATGTTTACCGGAAAAATGTTGTTATCGGTAACATGTGAAATCTCCTTGTAAACGCTTTCGAAATCAGCATATAATAAATGCATAGGTTAACCTAATTCACAAACTTTAAAAAGAATTGAAAAAAGATGGGGACTTAGAAATCAGACAGTAAAGGGCGACTTTTTTCATAAAGAGGAGGAAAAGTAAATGAAGCGTTTCAAAAAAGTGGGAATAGTTTCGGCGGTTTTAGTAATGGCTTTAAGCTTAGCAGCATGTGGTGGTGGAAAAGACACTAGTAAATCTGGCTCATCTGATGAAAAAACATTAACGGTTTCCGTTGACGCAGGCTACAAAGACTACGTGAACAAAATAAAAGGTGATTTTGAAAAAGATAATGACGTGAAAGTAAAAGTAGTCGAAAAAGACATGTTCGAAACATTAGAAGCATTGCCACTTGATGGCCCGGCTGGAACTGCTCCAGACGTAATGATGTCCGCATTTGATAGAATTGGAAGCTTAGGCCAACAAGGACATTTAGCGGAAGTAAAACTTGGAAATAAAGACGATTACGATGAAAAAGACCAAAAACAAGTAACCATTGACGATAAAATTTATGGCGCTCCAGCAATTATTGAAACTCTAGTACTTTACTATAATAAAGATTTACTCGACAAAGCTCCAGCAACTTTCAAAGATTTAGAAACACTTTCTAAAGATTCTCGTTTTGCCTTCACTTCTGAAAAAGGAAAAAATACTGGTTTCTTAGCAAAATGGACTGATTTCTACTTCTCTTACGGACTACTTGCAGGATACGGTGGTTATGTATTCGGCGATGAAGGTACGAATCCAAAAGACATCGGTTTAAACAATAAAGGTTCGGTTGAAGGAATTACTTATGCAACAAAATGGTTCCAAGATGTATGGCCAAAAGGTATGCAAGACAATAAGAGTGCAGATGACTTTATCCAAGATCAATTTGTTAAAGGTAAAGCAGCAGCAATTCTAGGCGGTCCATGGTCAGCAGCAAACTACAAAGAAGCAAAAATTAATTACGGCGTAGCAAAAATCCCGACACTAAACAATGGCAAAGAATACTCTCCATTTGCAGGCGGTAAAGGTTGGGTTGTAAGTAACTATTCTAAAAACAAAGATGTAGCTCAAAAATGGTTGGATTATGTAACTAACCAAAAAAATCAAGAAACTTTATATGATATGACAAATGAAGTACCAGCTAACTTAAAAGCACGCGATACAGCGAAATCAAAAAATGATGAATTAACTAATGCTGTTATCGAACAATACAAAAATGCGCAACCAATGCCAAATATTCCAGAAATGTCGGAAGTTTGGACAGGTGCTGAAAACTTAATGTTTGATGCAGCTTCTGGTTCGAAAACACCGCAACAATCAGCAGATGATGCAGTAAAAGTAATTGAAGATAACGTAACGCAAAAATATACTAAATAATAATGATTTGGCGGGGCAAAGATAGCGCGCTCCGCCATTTTTTTCAACTTAGCTAGTGAATCTATATCTAGAATTGAGGGTAACAAAATGAAACTAGAACAAAAACAAATTAAAAATGTTCGTCAAGCGACTTTGTTATCAATCATTCCGGGACTTGGTCAATTTTATAATAAGCAAAATTTTAAAGGGATTGTCTTTTTCGCACTATTTGCTTTGTTTATCATAGAATTTTTTGCAGTTGGGCTGAATGCACTGATTGGCCTTGTAACACTTGGATCTGTACCGGGTGTAGACCATTCCTTATTTTTAATGATTGAAGGTACTTTACAATTAATTGTGACATTACTATTTATAGGCTTTTGGTTTATAAATATTTTCGATGCAAGACGCGTGGCTATGCAGTGGAACCTAGGTGAAACTGTTAACCGTTCTGCGATTGCTATTATAAAAAATATGCTCGACAAAGGTTTCCCGTACTTACTTACATTACCTGCATACTTAGTGATGACTTTTGTTATTATTTTCCCAGTTCTTGTTACTCTTTTCATGGCATTTACCAACTATGATTTTTACCATATTCCGCCAGCGAACTTAATTGACTGGGTTGGATTTAAGAACTTCTTTAATATTTTCTTCCTAAGTTCGTATCGTGACACGTTCCTAAGCGTATTTTCGTGGACACTCATTTGGACAATCTGTGCAACTTCTTTACAAATTGTCGTTGGTGTATTCACGGCGATTGTTGCGAACCAAAGCTTTATTAAAGGGAAACGTCTTTTTGGGGTAGTTTTCTTACTTCCTTGGGCGGTACCAGCATTTATTACAATTATGAGTTTTTCCAATATGTTTAACGACAGTATTGGCGCAATCAACTCGCAAGTCATTCCGCTTCTAAACCATTTGCCATTTGTTGATATCAATGCGATTGCTTGGAAAACAGATCCTTTCTGGACAAAAGTGGCGCTGATTAGTATTCAAGGTTGGCTTGGTTTTCCGTATATTTACGTTATGGTTACTGGGGTGCTTCAAGCAATTCCTGGTGAACTATACGAAGCAGCTAGAATTGATGGTGCAAGTGCGATTCAACGTTTCCGTAAAATTACATTACCGATGATTTTATTTGTAACCGCGCCGGTATTTATTACGCAATATACATTTAACTTCAACAACTTTTCGATAATATACTTATTCAATGAAGGTGGTCCCGGAAGTGTCGGAGCAGGCGCAGGATCAACCGATATCTTAATTTCATGGATTTATAAATTAACAACAGGTACTTCGCCACAATACGCTGTAGCCGCTGCTGTGACGCTTCTTATCTCCATTATCGTTATTACTGTTTCGATGATTGCCTTTAAGAAGACGAATGCCTTTGGGAACGAGGAGATGATGTAAATGAGAGACTTTATGAAAGATCAGCGGACAACAAAGTTCTTAACACAGTTTTTCACGTATTTGTTTTTAACCGTGCTAACGATTATTATTTTGTATCCGATTCTAATAACAGCATCTTCTGCCTTCAAACCAGGGAATATCGCGGCATTTACGCTTGAGTGGTCGGATAGTTGGACGCTGAATAACTTCACGAGATTGTTTAATGAAACATTATATCTTGATTGGTACAAAAATACACTGATTATCGCGGTTGTAACGATGATTATGCAAGTAACGATTGTGACGCTTGCGGGTTATACGTATAGCCGTTACCGTTTTAAAGGTCGTAAAAACAGCTTGATTTTCTTCCTTATTATTCAAATGGTACCAACGATGGCGGCCTTAACAGCTTTCTACGTGTTAGCGATGCTACTTGGCGCACTTGATCAATATTGGTTCTTAACATTGATTTACATCGGTGGTGGGATTCCGATGAACACATGGCTGATGAAAGGGTATTTCGATACCGTGCCGCGTGATCTAGATGAATCCGCCAAACTTGATGGCGCAGGACATTTCCGCATTTTCGCTCAAATCATCTTGCCACTTGTTAGACCGATGATTGCCGTTCAAGCTTTATGGGCGTTTATGGGACCATTCGGAGATTTCTTACTTGCTAAATTCTTACTAAGAACTCCAGAAAACTTGACGATAGCTGTTGGACTTCAAACATTTATCGCTAACCCGCAACAACAAAAAGTAGCCTTATTCGCAGCGGGCGCCATTTTAGCCGCGCTACCAATTTGTTTACTGTTCTTCTTCTTACAAAAGAATTTTGTTTCTGGCTTAACTGCCGGTGGAACAAAAGGATAATTGATTTTTAAAAAGGCTGTGATATCAATGAAAAAAGTTCCGTTTATCATTCAATATGTAAAAAGTACAATCGGTCCAACCGCTATTTTTGAGGGTCGGAAAGTATTGAAATTCTGGCAAATGGTCATCGTATTTATTTTCTTAAATGCGTTACTGTTGCTTCCTGTTTCGGCGCACTTTGCTAATCAGTCAAGCTTTGATTTACCAAGTTTAATGCCAAAAATGGCGGCGCTTGGCACGGATCAATTGGCGACAGAAGTTAGTGCACTGACGCTCGAAAATGGGGCGTTAACCGATAAAAATGCGCACATCGTCGAAAAAACAGCGAATGGTGTTGCTGGTGTGAATTTAACGAAAGCAGAACTTAGTGGAGCGAAGAATGTAATTAATTTCAAAGACCAAGAAATGACGCTTACGGATTCGAGTGGTTACACTTTTGAAGTTAGCTACCCAAAAGACGCGACCTTAAGCGAAATAACGTCAGGCGAGTCGCTCGTTGATTGGGTGTCGGCGCAGTGGTATTTGGAAAACCAAGCATTTGTTTTCCTATCGATGGTGCTGATGATTGGTTCTATCATTTTCGTTAGCTCACTCATGTTAACCGTATTTACGACGCTTTTCATTTGGATGACAAAACGGAGCAGTTTTTCAAGCATTGCTTCTTTTAAAGAATCAGTAAATTTAACGCTAAATGCACTGGGAATTCCAGTGATTGCGGCTTGTATTATCGGCTTTATCTACTTTGATATTACGATTATTATGGCTGTTCAGTCGCTCGGAATGGTGTTAATGATAGCATGGACATTTTTAAAGACAAGATTTTATAAGACTAGTGAAAAAAGTATGGCTGCTAGTCGCTAATTAGGAGGTTTTAGTATGGCACAGAAGCAATTATTTGAAATCGAACCATGGACATTACGGACAACCAAACTAGATAAAGAAAATAAACGTTTGCAAGAAAGCCTAACTTCACTCGGTAATGGTTACATGGGGATGCGCGGGAATTTTGAAGAAGGATACTCCGGCGACGGCCATATTGGAACTTATTATGCAGGCGTGTGGTTTCCAGATAAAACAAGAGTTGGTTGGTGGAAAAATGGCTACCCGGATTATTTCGGAAAAGTCATTAATGGCCTTAATTTTATCGGAATTGAAGTACGTCTTGACGGTGAAAAACTCGATTTATTTGTAGATGAAGTAAGCGATTTTGAACTTGTTTTAGATATGGAAAAAGGCGTTTTGAGACGTCAATTCACAGTAGTTAAAAATAATAAGACATTCCGGATTTCGGCGGAACGATTCCTAAGTGTTGCAACGAAAGAACTTGCGGTTATTCGTTATCAAGTGGAAGCGAAGAGCGCTGCAAAAGTGGATTTAACGTCCTTTTTAGATGGCAATGTGCAAAACGAAGATGCCAACTATGAAGAAATGTTCTGGCAAGAAGTCGAAAAAGCTTCATCAGCAAGTCGCGGTTCACTTGTCACAAAAACTATTCCAAACAACTTTGGAACACCGCGTTTCACCGTTTCAGCTGTGATGGAAAATACGACCAATACGGCAAACCAAACAAATCAAACAAAGGCACTTTACGCCGAAAATCATTTTCAATTCGACCTAAAAGAAAATGAAGTAGCGCAAATAGAAAAACGTGTAGTCATTACGACATCTCGTGATTATGAGGAAAGGGAAATTCTTCCAGCAGGAGAAAAAATCTTACAAAGCTTAGAAGCAAAAACGTATGATGAATTATTAGCCGCGCATGTTGCGGGTTGGCGTGAACGTTGGGATAAAGCGGATGTCGAGATTGCAGGCGACGATTCCGCGCAACAAGGTATCCGATTTAACATTTTCCAATTATTTGCTACTTATTACGGTGAGGACGCAAGACTAAACATTGGTCCTAAAGGCTTTACAGGCGAAAAATATGGCGGCGCGACATACTGGGATACAGAAGCTTTTGCACTACCAATGTATTTATCGTTAACGGATAAATCTGTGAGTCACAATTTACTTAAATATCGCCACGATCAATTGGATGGAGCGAAAATCAACGCGCAGAAAATCGGCCTAGCTGGCGCACTGTATCCAATGGTTACTTTTACCGGAGTTGAGTGTCATAATGAATGGGAAATTACATTTGAAGAAATTCACCGCAATGGCGCGATTGCTTATGCGATTTACAATTACACAAATTACACTGGCGATGATTCGTATTTAAAAACAGATGGAATCGAAGTATTGACTGAAATCACTCGTTTTTGGGCCGACCGCGTTCATTTATCTGATCGCTTAGATAAATACATGATTCACGGTGTAACGGGACCAAATGAATATGATAATAACGTCAGCAATAACTGGTATACAAACTATATCGCCGCTTGGACGATTCGTTATACGCTAGAAAACTTAGATGCAGAAGCGAAAAAACGTTTAGGTGTGACCGAGTACGAAATCGCCAAATGGGAAGATATTGAGCATCGCATGTATTATCCTTTTGACGAGAAATGGCAGATTTTTGTGCAACACGATACGTTCTTAGATAAAGAGTTACGTTCCACGGATACATTAAAACCAGAAGATATGCCGATTAACCAAAATTGGTCTTGGGATAAAATTTTACGTTCTTGTTTCATTAAACAAGCAGATGTCCTTCAAGGTTTATATTTATTCTATGATGACTTTGATTTTGATACAAAACAACGTAACTTTGAATTCTATGAGCCATTAACAGTACACGAATCTAGCTTATCGCCAGCTGTTCACGCAGTGTTAGCTTCAGAACTTGGTAAATATGATAAAGCAGTAGAACTATACAAACGTACAGCAAGACTAGATCTTGATAACATTAACAACGATACAGAAGATGGACTGCACATTACCTCTATGGCAGGAAGCTGGTTATCCATCGTTCAAGGCTTTGCTGGTATGCGAGTAACTGATGGCGAATTAAGCTTTGCACCATTCTTACCTGATGGCTGGGAAAATTACCGTTTCAAAATCAACTTCCGAGATCGTTTGTTAGAAGTGAAAGTAGAAAGAAATAGTGTGGAAATAACACTACTTGCAGGAAAAGCTTTTGAAATTAACTTATATGGAGAACCACAGGAGCTTCATTCAACTGTAAATGTAACTAAATGAAAAATGAAAAACTCGTATCAGATAGCCTGATGCGAGTTTTTTGATGATACTTTTTCGATACTTTTTGAAAGTTAATTTGTCTTATACTTAGTTTATCAGCTGATAATAAATCAAAAGGGGATCGGATAATGGCAAATTTGAAAGTAATAGAAAATGAAGCAACTATTCTAGCTTCTATACCTAAACATAATGTTGATTACAATGCTAGAGTAATGCAATCTGTTTCTGTTGACTACGAGCGAGATATGATTTACTGGACGCAACAGTACAGCGGAAAAAAAATGACTGATGCTGGAGCTGGGGAGTCATATAACATTACGAGGACAGATTTGAAAGGAAATTACATTGATCAAATGTGGTGTTTAAACGGTGGGCATGGAACAAATATTGCACTTGATTATAATTTAGAAAGTAAAAAAATGCATATTTGGTCGGCATATAAAATTAACAATAAATGGGAAGTGGTTTGTTACCCTTATGAAAGTAATAAAATCCTAAAGGGAACCGAGTCCAGTATTTTCATTTCAAAAGTAGAGAGTGGCAGCTATAACCGAATTTCAGGAGATTTGAAAAACGATATGTTGGTTTTTCATTCAGGTGGAGATCCTAAAACGTTTAATATTAGAATCGTGCGTGCTTCCTCTGTAAGAGAGGGAAAGCTTGAAGTACTTTATAAAGTAAAGGCAACTGAAGCAAATGATGCATATGTTTACCAAGGGTGTGCGTTAGATTTTCCATATTTATATACAGCTTCTGGTACTGGTGGCGTTGAAGAACCAAAACAATTAACTTGCGTGGATATAGTAACTGGAAAACGTGTGTATCAAACAACATTTAAGTTCAATACAAAAGCAATGCAAACCACAGAAAGCAATTTTGCAGAACCGGAAAATGTTTGTGTATATTATAAAAATAACCAAAAGCATATTGTAGTAGGATATGCTTTGGGAGGAGCAGGGAATCGTATGAATAGAGCATTTGATCTTGTAGAAAATAATAGTGAAAACATAGAAACAGAAATTGAAAGTTTAAGAAACCTTATTATAAGTAGAAAACGTACAGAAGTTATTTTTGATCAAAGTACTAAAGGGGATATGACAACAAATTTTAAATTACGTGAAACGTTAAATAATTTTGATATTATCCAAGTTGTCCTTGAATCTGGTGGGGGGTATACAACTGCATCTCGACTCGTATCGCCAAAACTATTCGAGGCATCTAAATCATTTATTTTTGCTTCGAGTAATATTGGTGATACTAGTGGAAATAATGTAGATATGTACGAATACGCTGCTAATTTTAATGATGACTTAACATCTTTTAAGAATGATCGTGCAGTCAAAATCGAAGTTTCAAATAACGGAACAGTACGGGGTAATATTACGAATATGGGTATTAAAAAAATCTATGGTATGGTTTTGTAATAAATTAAAATTAAAGAGCGCTGAATGATTTCTTTAACAAATCTTTCCAATTTTTGGCGGGACGATTGCTTTTTCCACCTGCACTCTTATGCTATAATAAAGAAAGTGAACCATGTGATCATAAATGGTTTTCAAGAGGCACGGAGGTGAAGTGATGGATTTTTCCAATATGTCGATATTGCATTATCTAGCAAATATTGTAGATATTCTTGTCGTATGGTTTGTAATTTATAAAGTGATCATGTTAATCCGAGGTACAAAAGCAGTACAATTATTAAAAGGCATTTTTATTATCATTGCAGTCAAACTATTAAGCGGATTTTTTGGTCTCCAAACAGTAGAATGGATTACGGATCAGATGCTTACTTGGGGATTCCTTGCAATTATAATTATCTTCCAACCGGAATTACGCCGTGCTTTAGAAACGCTTGGACGAGGCAATATTTTTACTCGTTATGGATCAAGAATAGAGCGTGAACAGCATCATTTAATCGAGTCTATCGAAAAGTCTACCCAGTATATGGCAAAACGTCGAATTGGGGCGCTGATTTCAGTGGCGCGCGATACAGGCATGGACGATTATATTGAAACAGGGATTCCGTTAAATGCAAAAATTTCTTCTCAATTATTAATTAATATTTTTATTCCGAATACACCGCTTCATGATGGAGCAGTTATTATTAAAGGAAACGAAATTGCATCGGCAGCAAGTTACTTGCCACTTTCAGATAGCCCGTTCTTATCCAAAGAACTTGGAACGCGTCACCGGGCTGCACTTGGGATTAGTGAAGTGACAGATAGTATTACGATTGTAGTTTCTGAAGAGACTGGCGGAATTTCCCTAACTAAAGGTGGAGAACTTTTCCGTGATGTGTCAGAAGAAGAGTTACATAAAATTCTTCTTAAAGAACTAGTCACAGTAACTGCAAAGAAACCTTCTATCTTTTCTAAATGGAAAGGAGGCAAAAGCGAATGATGGATCGAATTTTAAATAACAAATGGTCGATTCGGATTGTAGCCTTACTACTCGCAGCCATCCTTTTTACATCAGTTAATGCAAATAATAATAACGCCACGACTTTTTCAACGACTTCTTCTAGTGATTCAGAAGTCATCGAGAATGTCCCGGTCAAAGTATATTATGATAAAACGAATTTATATATTTCGGGTATTCCAGAAACCGTTACAGTCACGCTTTCAGGCCCTCGTAGCATCGTTCAGTCTGCCAAAGCTCAACAAGACTTTACCGTTTATGCAGATTTGAAAAATGCTTCCATTGGGACTCAAGAAGTAAAACTACAAGTGAAAGATGTATCTGACCGCCTAAAAGTAAAAGTGAATCCAGCAACAGTCAACGTCAATGTACAAGAAAAAGTAACGAAAAAATTCTCTGTTGACGTAGAATTGAGCAAATCTGTCGTTGCAGATGGTTATCAAGCTGGAACGCCCATCATTGATCCTAAAAAAGTCTCTATTACTGGTGCAAAAGATACTATCGAACAAATTGCTTATGTAAAAGCAACACTCGAAAGTGATGGCAAACATAAATCCGAATTTACCGATAAGGCTACCGTCTCTGTTTTTGATAGCAATTTGAACAAGCTAGATGTCGAAGTAAATCCGCAAGAAGTGGAAGTGACCGTGCCAGTTGAAAAAGTCGGCAAGTCAGTTCCAGTGAAAATTAAGCAAGAAGGCACGCCAGAAAGTGATATTGAAATTTCCAGCATGACACCAGATAAGTCAGAAGTAGTTGTAGTTGGTGACGATGCGGTCCTTGAAAAAATCAAAGAAATTGAAATTCCAATTGATGTTTCTAAAATCAAAGCAGATACCGTCAAAGAAGTGACTGTCCCGGTTCCAACTGGAGCCAAATCAGTCCAACCGACGACGATAGAGGTGAAGATTAAGACCGTAAAAAAGTCTGAAGCAAATAACAATCAAACAACTTCAGATAGTAATAACCAAGACACAGATACAACGGATAAAAACACCGATGATTCAGGAGATAACGATACAAAAATTTCTAAGTCATTTTCTAATATGCAAGTCTACATGAGTGGATTGAAAAATACTTTCGATGCACAAATGATAACTCCTGCCAATGGAAAAGTATCTGTGACGATAACTGGAGAGAAGAAAACAGTAGACGGAATAGCGGCGAAAGACTTGAGTGTGATTGCCAATTTGAGTAAAAGCAAAGCAGGAAGTTACAGTATTCCACTAGAATTGAATGGCTTACCGGATAATGTTGCCTATGTTATTAATCCTAGACAAGCTGATTTCATTATTACGGATAAAGAGGCATCTATTGAAGTACCTTCCAAAAGCACATAACATAAGGAGTGTGGGGCGCTAGTCTCATACTCCTCCTTTTTGGCAAAGAACTTTTTATACATAGAATAGTGGAAAAGCAAGCAATACCAACGTTTTATTGTAGAGGGATGAAATTTTCTCTTAAAAAAGGTATAATAACAAATGTATGGTTGAGATTAGCAAAGATAGAACCAGCATTTGACAAAGTAATGATGAAATGACAAACAAAAATCATTTAGATAATGAATGACTTAGAAGGAGAGTAATGAAATGGGTAAATATTTTGGTACGGATGGAGTTAGAGGTGTTGCAAACTCTGAATTAACACCAGAACTTGCATTCAGATTAGGTAGAATGGGTGGGTATGTTTTAACCCGTCACGTAGGGGAACATCCACGTGTTCTTGTAGCTCGTGATACACGTATATCTGGAGAAATGCTTGAATCCGCTTTAATCGCAGGACTTGTTTCTGTAGGGATTGAAGTAATGCGTCTAGGAGTTATCTCCACACCAGGTGTAGCTTATTTAACAAAAGCACAAGGCGCTTCTGCTAGTGTAATGATCTCCGCCAGCCATAATCCAGTGGATGATAACGGTATTAAATTCTTTGGTTCTGACGGCTTTAAATTGTCAGATGATCAGGAAGAAGAAATTGAACAGCTTCTTGATACAGCAGAAGATACGCTACCTCGACCAAGTGGAGAAGGTCTTGGGACAGTGAGCGATTATTTTGAAGGCAAACAAAAATATATTCAATACTTGAAACAAACAATCGAAAATGACTTTAATGGATATCACATTGCACTTGATTGTGCGAATGGTGCAACTTCAGGTCTTGCAACGCATTTATTTGCAGATTTAGATGCGGATATTAGTTCGATGGGAGCGTCTCCAAACGGTTTAAATATCAATGATGGCGTCGGATCTACACATCCAGAAGCATTAGCTGCCTTTGTTTTAGATAAAAAAGCAGATGTTGGTTTAGCTTTTGATGGCGATGGCGACCGTGTTATTGCAATAGACGAAATTGGTCAAATTGTCGATGGAGATAAAATTATGTTTATCTGCGCGAAATATTTACGTGAACAAGGCTTATTAAATAACAACACAATTGTATCAACAGTTATGAGTAATCTAGGCTTCTATAAAGGTTTGAAAGAGCTTGAGATTGAAGATGTACAAACTGCAGTGGGTGACCGTTATGTAGTAGAAGCTATGCGTGAAGGTAATTATAATCTTGGCGGAGAACAATCTGGTCATATTATTTTCTTAGATCATAATACAACTGGTGATGGACTTCTTTCAGGAATCCAATTAATCAACGTGATGAAAGCAACTGGGAAAAAATTATCTGAGCTTGCGGCTGAAATGAAAACATTCCCGCAAAAACTAGAAAACATCCGTGTAAGTGATAAAAACCATGTAACAGATAATCCGAAAGTAAGTAAAGTAATCGGTGAAGTAGAAGCTGAAATGGCTGGTAATGGTCGAGTTCTTGTTCGCCCATCAGGTACAGAACCATTAGTAAGAGTGATGGTAGAAGCTGCTACGAAAGAAGAAACAGACGAATATTGTGAACGTATTTCAGCGGTTGTTCGTTCAGAAATGGCACTTAACGATTAAAACAACAAACAAAAAATCCTGATGATAAACTTCATCAGGATTTTATTTCTTTTAATAGAATGATTTGATCTAAGCAAGCAATGCCGTTTTCGATAATTGTTTGATTAGGATAATTTTCAGTAAAATAATTTGGGATAATATGCTGCATCCGAAAACCATTTTTTTGGTAAAAGGCAAGTTGGTCAATACTAGAATTTCCAGTTTTAACGATAATTTTTGAAAAGTGTTTATGAGTTGCATAATCAAAAGCTTTTTCGAGTAATTTTTTGCCAATACCTTGGTTTCTGTATTCTGAAGAAACAACAATATTCATTATTTCGAGTTGGTTCTTATTTAGTGGAAATAAACAAACAACGCCGATGATTGTATCAGCTTGCATTAATTGCAACACATGAGATTTGTTGAAGTATGTCGCAATTTGTTTTTCACTAGGATCGGCATCTAACAAAAGAGTGAGTGGGACTGGTTGGCTTTTGTCCCAGATGGTCCAGTTCATTTTTATCACCTCACTCTTAGGGTAACATGGCAAGGCATAAATAGGAAGGAAGTGGGCGAATTGCCTAGTAAATGGAGAGGAATATGCGGTAGTTTGTTAATCGCTCTTGGTATTACGCAACTATACAGTTTTATTAGTGCGGTTATTGGTTATTTTAATGCAGAAGAAAATAGTTTTGTTTTTGTATGGAATTATTGGATGCTATTATTTTTTGGTGTAGGACTTTTTATTATTGGTTTTGTTTTTATGAGAAAAGAAAGTTTTCGCCTTGCAAGTATTATTGGCGTTATCTGTTTCGTTTTATTCCAAGGGTTTTCGGTGTATTATTATCAGCTCCGAATTCTTTCAAAATTAGAGTATGCACAGCCATTTGAATGGTCGGGAACTTTATTATGTATTTTGGGACTTTTAGTATTAATCGCATTACTTATTGGACCAAAATTTCAAGCAAAAGAAATACAAGCAGATCAAGCTTGGAAAACGAAATGGCGTTATGCAGCAGGTGTTTTCTCACTCCTTGGAGCAGTGACATCGGTTTTTGCTGCAGTAACTATTTTTAGACAATTACATTCGGATAATATTAAAGAAGGTTATTTATTTACAAAGGTATTAGATGGTTACTTTGCATGCTTTATGGCTGTTATATTTCTTCTAGTGGTAATCTTTTCCTGGCGTAAAGTTTCGTATCTTTTAGTTGGTATTTTAATGGGTGCAGCCTTTATTTTACTGACAAATTATTTATCTGTGACAAATTGGATTGATTTTGCCAAAGAAAATTTATCTATTACATTTGGTAGTAATGAACGAGAAGTGTTTGGTATGCAGTTCCTCATGGGAGCTTCTGCTTTTCTATCTAGTATCTTTGGTTATATTGCGAAAAAATAATGGAATCCCTCTAATTAAGATTAGAGGGATTCTTTTTTTATTTTTTGCCGAAAACGATATTTGTGTAGCTATTTAAGGTAACAAAATAGTAAACAATATACATTAATGTATAAACTCCAGTAGAAATAACAACTGGCAAAGTTAAATCAAGTGCTAACATATGTGAAAGTCCGAGAAGTGCAAAACTACTATGTGCAATACCAATGATTAGTGGAATTAAGAATACAACTAGTAACTGTTTAGCAAGGACTTTACGAATGTCTCTACGTGTAAGACCAATTTTTTTCAAGATATCAAAAGTACCAATATCGTTATACGCTTCTGTTAGCTGTTTGAAGTAGATGATGCTTCCTGTTGCTGCTAAGAACACAAAACCGATGAACATTCCGATAAAGAGAAGAACACCAGTGACTGTAATAATCTCTTGGTACATCTTCGTATAAGAAACGAAATTCGTATCTTTTGGAATAACAGCACGCATCTTCTTATCTAATGCTTGTGCTTGTTTTGCATCTTTAACTGAAATGGATTCGACACCGTGAGCAGCAATTGAAGAATCTGCTGCTATCTTAGCTACTTGGCTGTCTGGAAGTACGAGCAAGCCTGGAATAGTACTTATTGGTGAGTTTTGAACGACAGATTTAATCTTAATATTTGGTTTATCCGGCGAATTAAGTGTGAATTTCTCACCAATCATTTCTTTTTGAGCATCTTCGTCATAAGTAATAGTTAGTACCATTTGTGCTTCGTCTTCTTTGAGATTAGCTGTTTTTTCAGGTGTTCCTTGTTTTTTTACGAGAGAATTATAATCAGATTCGGAAATAACTGGAAAACCCTCATTTATATCATATTCTACAAAGTCTGGACGAGCTCCCTCTGCTTTAACGATATAGTAAGTGCTTTTTTGTTTAAACTCTACTGGATGATCAGGGTCACTTTCCGCAGTTTTAAT
Source organism: Listeria sp. LM90SB2 (assembly GCF_028867355.1). Taxonomy (NCBI): domain Bacteria; kingdom Bacillati; phylum Bacillota; class Bacilli; order Caryophanales; family Listeriaceae; genus Listeria; species Listeria sp. LM90SB2. The sequence continues at coordinate 2,200,808 of NZ_CP046449.1, read as the reverse complement.
TATTTTATTGTTTGTTTCACTATCTTTAGGTATTTCATATTCAAAGCTAGATGGAGCGGACGTGCTTGCGGACGTATTTGCTTGATAATACACACTGCTTATTGTCCCTATAGCAGAAAGGGTTGTTGCACTTAAAATAGAAATAATAATCAAGGTTTTCGCATTGGATGATATTCTAAAGGCTAATTGCGAGGTCGAGATAATGTTACTACCTTTATAGAAAATACGTTTGTTATTTCTAAGTTTTGTAAGTAAATACGGTAAGAAAAAGGTAATGAAAAGTGCAGTACCAATGATTACCGAAGCTAAAATAACTAATGCCCCAATAGAAAAGCCAAGTTGTGCCCAAATAGAACCTTTAGAATCAAGTGGTTGTCCAGCGATAAAATAGCCTAAACCAATTAATAAAATCGAAAGTAAGGCTAAGATGAATGAAGGTTTTGGACTTTTTTCGCGTTTTGATTCTGAGTGGAACAAATCAAGTAAAGTGGTGCGGTAAATAATACGGTAACCAGTAAATGATGTAAATAACGTGATGATAATAAAGACAATACTCGTTTGTATTACTGCTGCCCAAGAAAAGGCAAAACCACCAATACTATCAAGATTAATTAAGTTAAGTAAAATGGTTACAAAAAGCTTGGAAAGTAATGTACCGGCAATAATACCGATGATTAATGCGCCAAGTCCCATAATAAAATTTTCATAAAACAACATGCGACCAATTTCTTTTTTACGAAGGCCGAGTAAAGAGTAAAGTCCAATTTCTTTTTTTCTTTTTCGGGTAAAGAAATTATTGGAATAAAGGATAAAAATCGCTACAAAAATAAGTAGAATGACTGAGGAGCTTGAAAATGCTGTCGATAATTTAGCTGATTGGTCAATTCTAGCTACAACAGATGGATCTTTCGAAAGAACAAGGAATGTAAAATAAATCATAATGCTGAAAATCATCGATGCAAAATATAAAAAGTAATGGACAAAATTATGTCGAATATTTTTCTTAGCTAAATCAAATAACGTCATCTGAGTCGCCCCCCAGTTTTGCAAGGACGTCTAGAATTTTTTGGAAGAACTCCTTACGTGTTTTAGTTCCACGATAGATTTCTGTGTATAATTCTCCGTCTTTAATAAATAAAATTCGTTTGCAAAAACTTGCTGCAAACGCATCATGTGTTACCATCATGATTGTTGATTTATCTTGTTCATTTAAGTCACGTAAGCTTTCAAGTAAGTTGGTTGCTGATTTAGAATCAAGCGCACCGGTTGGCTCATCGGCAAAAATTAAACTTGGTGCAGTAATAATTGCTCTTGAAGCTGCAGTACGTTGCTTTTGACCACCTGAAATCTCGCTTGGATATTTATCAAGGATTTCTGTAATGCCGAATTTTTCACTGATAATTGCTAATTTTTCTTCCATTTCTTTTACTGGGCGTTTCGCTAGTGCGAGGGGAAGGATAATATTTTCACGGATAGTTAATGTGTCTAGTAAGTTGTAATCTTGGAATATAAAACCTAGTTTGTCACGTCGGAAAGTGGACATTTGTTGTTCATTCATGTTTTCGAGTTCTTGTCCGGAAATCACAATCTGACCAGAAGTCGGTTTATCAATAGTAGATAAGACATTTAGTAACGTGGATTTACCAGCCCCAGATGGTCCCATAATTCCAGTAAATTCACCTTCTTTAATATCAATACTGATATTTTCTAGTGCAGTGTAGACATTTCCTTTGCTACCGTATATTTTTCTCACATTTTTTGCTTGTAAAACTGTCTCCATTATTTTCTCTCCTTAAAAACTAGATTCGGTTAGTATATGTATCATTCTATCGTGTATATAGGACTCGTTCCATCGTATCAAATGACATTTACGGTAGATATCCTTACAAAATTGTTAGTTTAGTGAAATAAAAAAACTGGAATCCAGCTAACAAAATCAGTCATTTGTTAGATTGAATTCCAGTTTTTACTTATATTAAATAGTAAATAATTTAGAAAGTTGCTCGGATGGTAACAGGTTTCCAATAAAGAAAGAACCAAATTCAGCATATCGAGCGCTTGCTTCATCAAAGCGCATTTCCGTTACGATGCGTTTGAACTCCAGTGCATCATCGGAAAATAAAGTGACGCCCCATTCGTAATCGTCAAATCCGATGGAACCACCGATAATTTGTTGTACTTTGCCCGCATAGCTTCTACCAATCAAGCCATGGTCGCGAATAAGTTGTTGGCGTTCTTCCATTGGAAGCATATACCAATTATCAGCGCCGTCCCGTTTTTTACTCATTGGGTAGAAACAAATATGCTTTTTAGGTGGGAGTGCTGGATAGAGTCTCGCGCGAACACCTTTGTTTTGGTAAGGATCTTCGCCGCCCGCCATGTGAGACGCTAGATAGTTACTTAATTCCACCACAGATATATAGGAATAAGTCGGCAACAAGTAGTCGGCAATCGCTAATTTATTAAAACGATTTTCGACTTCATTCAGCGCTTCAAGGGAATCACGCAAAGTGAAGAATACTAAATCTGCTTTTTGACCAAGAATACTGTAAATGGTATGTTCACCTTCACCGATATTTTTAGTAATTTCCATATCGCTTAGAAAGTGGCTGAGTTCATTTAACATAAGTTCCTGATTACCTGGATTTAGTTCACGCCACGCAGCCCAGTCAATCGAACGAAAATCATGTAGACAAAACCATCCATCTAAAGTTTTTACTGCTTCATTCATTATGTATCACTCCTTGTTTAGAATATCACTAACTAAAGTGTAACATACGGGAAGTAGTTCGTCCGTTTCGCTGTTTGTGAAATTTACGTTTCAAAAGGACGGTATTTTTCACGTAAGCTTTGTTGGTTTTCAAGCCGAAGTTCAATGTCCATTCGGTGGAAAAGAACCATATTTCCTTTTTTCGTAAAGGGGAGTACATCGCGTTTGGCTAAGGAAAGGAGTGCTTGCTTAGATATGCCTAAGTAAGTCGCGGCTTCATTCGCAGTCAGGAAGTTTTCTTCAAGCCATTTAAAATCTATTTGTTGTTGGCGCACATCTTTTCACCTCTTTTTCTTTAAGTGTAGAAAATATCTGGCAGAAATACAAGAGAAAACATTAACAATTGCCTAAAAACAAGCTATACTTTAACTAAATGATAAATCTAGGAGGCATAAATATGAATGACGTATTAACTTTGCTAAGAAATCATCGCTCTTTTCGTAAATATAAAAAAGGGGTTGAGATTCCGGAAGAAAATCTAGATGCGATTATCCGAGCAGCTCAAGCAGCCCCGTCGTGGATTAATGGTCAACACTATTCGATTATTGCGATTAAAGATCAAGAACGTAAAAATAAAATGGCCGAACTTTGCGGAAATCAACCTTACATAGCAGAATGTTCCGTTTTTCTTTGTTTTGTGGCAGATTTTCACCGCGTAAAAGTAGCGAGTGACATGCACGGCAAAAGTTTCCAAATTGCCGGGGAAGAAGATTTACTAATGGTTGCGGCAACAGACATCGGACTTTGTATGCAAAATGCTTTAACAGCTGCTGAGTCGCTTGATTACGGGACGATTTGTATTGGTGGTTTGCGCAGAAATATTACGGCAACCGCTGAATTTCTAAATTTACCAGAATTCGTCATGCCCGTTGTCGGACTTTGTATTGGCGTTCCAGATGTCGAAGCACCTGTAAAACCACGTTTGCCAAAAGAAGCAGTTTATTTTGAAGAGACGTACCAAACAGATGTCATGCCTTTACTAGAAGCATATGACCAAGAGATTATTCCGTTTTCAGAGCGAGAAGGCTTTGTTTCTTATACCGAACGGTTAGCCAAATTTTATGACAGACCTTATTATCCAAATTTAACAGAACAAATAAAAGAAAGAGGCTTTTTAGGCGGGAAATAACTAGCATCTTCGCCATTATTAGTATATACTTTTAATTGACAAAACCCAGCAAAAACGCTGGAATGGAGGTAATTTTATAATGACAGAAGCATTATTTTTAAACCCTGTTTTTCAAGACCGAATTTGGGGTGGAACGAAATTACATGATTATTTTGGTTACGATATCCCGTCTGATACTACTGGAGAAGACTGGGCGATTTCCGCTCATCCGAACGGTCCTTCGGTAATCAAAAACGGCGAATATAAAGGCAAAACATTAGCTGAATTATGGCAAGAAAATCCTGCACTTTTTGGTAATCCGAAAGAAGCCGTTTTCCCACTATTAACGAAAATTTTGGATGCGAATACGGACCTTTCTGTACAAGTTCATCCAAATGACGAATATGCGAAAGTGCATGAAAACGGGGAACTTGGCAAAACAGAATGCTGGTATATTATTGACTGCGCTCCTGGTGCGGAATTAATATATGGACACAAAGCAGCTAGCAAAGAAGAATTCGCTACTTGGGCAAAAAACGGCGAATGGGATAAATTGCTTCGTAAAGTGGCAATTAAACCAGGTGAATTTTATTATGTTCCAAGTGGTACAATTCACGCGTTAGGCACGGGGACGTTAGTGCTTGAAACACAACAAAGCTCTGATACTACTTATCGTGTATATGACTATGACCGTAAAGACGCAGAAGGAAACTTGCGCGAACTTCATTTGGATAAAGCTATTGACGTTACGACTGCACCGCATGTGGATGCGAAGTTAGATATTAAAACAGAAACACGTGGTGGGTTGACTGAAACTACTTTTGTATCGAATGATTTCTTTAGCGTTTACAAATGGGAAGTGGACGGCGCGGCTGAATTTGCGGCTAAAGCTCCTTATACGTTAGTGAGTGTTTTAGACGGAGAAGCGGTACTTACGATTGATGGAACAAAACAATCGATTAAAAAAGGCGATCATTTTGTATTGCCGAATGATGTAAAATCTTGGGAAATTGATGGAAAAATGACGGCGATTGTTTCGAATCCGCCTGTGAAATAACAAATAAGCAGAAATCATTGTATAAAAGCCATTTTGAAAATGGAATATACAAGATTTCTGCTTCTTTATTGCTTTATGAAATGCCAACTAAAATATCATTTTGGATTACTTATAAGTTGTTTTTTTTGATGTATTAATGATAAATGTATTTATATAAGTCGTTATTTCCAGTTTATGTTTTTCTGCATCAATGGTTTTAGGTGTTAGTTCATAATAACTTGCATTTTCAATATTACGTTTATAAAACAAACTGTATTCGATTGGATGAATTACATCATAGTTATTTGCGAGTATAAGAGTAGGGATTGTTAAATTAGTCAACTCACTTTTGTTTTTTATTGGTCTATCTTTAGGTATGTCGCTAAACTTTTTATAGTGGGTAACAGCGGCGTCATCTTCAAAATAGCGCTTAAACGTATCAATTGCTTTAGGATAGGTCTCTTTTATCGATGGAAAAATCGGATCTTGCTCCAATAATAGGGCACCATCTTTTTTAGGCAAATACTTACTTACGGTACTAAACCATGCTATCACTTCTTTTTTCATCGGTTCATCTGTTGCAGAACTCCTAAGTATTATAAGGCCCAGCACTTTATCGGCTGCTTGGACGGCCAAATTCACGGCAACGCCAGCTCCCATAGATAATCCTCCGACAAAAAAATGCTGTATTCCTAAATAATCCATTAACGCTAATGCGTCCTTGGCCAACCTGTCGTAGCTAAGTTTTCTGGAATCGTTTCCGCTTTTTCCATGGCCTCTTTGATCCAATGAAATTAATTGGATTTTCTCGTCTTTATCAAATGTTTCATAAGCAAATTTTAAATTATCACCTAATCCATGAAGAAATAAAAATGGTATGCCTTCACCTTGGATTTCATAGTTAAAGTAAGTTCCCTCGTGTTTAAATAATGGCATATTTTATAATCCACTCCTCTGAAAGTATTTATCCAGTCGATTTAATATATTTCACCATCAATCCATGTAGTTAGAACTTCAAAATTTTTATCAAGTAAAACTAAATCAGCGACATAGCCTTTTTCGATTCGACCAAAATTGTTCATTCCTAAAATGTCTGCCGGTGTACTTGCTGCCATTTGAATAGCGTCTTGTAAGTGAATCCCAAATTCATTACTTAACTTTAAGGATTTATTCATCGTCACGGTACTTGAAGCTAATGTCCCGTCTTTTAAGCGAGCTATGCCTTCCTTAACCGTTACTTGGTGACCGCCAAAAATATACTCCCCGTCGCCAACTCCCATTGCTTGAAGGGCATCGGTTGTGAGAACCATTTTATCTGGTCCTTTAATTTTGTGAATAAGGCGCACGATTCCGGGATGGAGATGGACACCGTCTACAATGGTTTGAACGCTTACCGAATCATTTTCCAAGGCTGCTGTAACAAGTCCTGGTGCCCGGTGATGAATGGCTGGCATAGCATTGAAGCAATGTGTGATGTGGGTTGCTCCTTGTTCGAAAGCATTTTGCGCCTCTTCATAAGTTGCATTGGAATGTGCAATGGCGACCACAACTCCTCTTTTTTTCAAGAAGTCAATGAGTTCGATACCCCCAGGCAATTCTGGAGCAATTGTGACCATTTTTATCAGACCATCTGCTTCATCGAAGATCTTTTTCATTTCTTTTAAATCGGGGTGTCTTAAATAGGCTGGATTTTGCATTCCTTTTTTTTCTATATTAAGGTAGGGGCCTTCTAAATGAATTCCTGCAATTTTGGCACCTTTCTCTTTTCCAATGACTTTTTTAGTTTGCTTAATCATTTGGATCAAGTCTTCAAAAGAAGAACTAACCGAGGTGACTAAGAAACTAGTACATCCGGTTTCCGCACAAGCCATCGAAACAGCTTGGATGCTTTCTGTTGAGCCATCCATCATATCATAATTATTTGCCCCATGAATATGAACGTCGATCATTCCGGGAATTAGCAACTGTCCATTTCCATCAAAAGTTGGCTCATCTGAATACTTTTCAGGAGTAGTTGAGCAAACTTCTTTTATCAAATTTCCTTCTGTAATAACTGCTGCATCAATTAATTCATTTTCTTTGTAAATTTTCACATTTTTGATAACGGCCATTATTTTCACAATCCTTTCAAAGATATAACTTCTACTTCTTTAGAAATAAGGCACTGCATTAAATCTTTTGGTAAAGGCTGATCTGTTATTACGGCATCAATTCCAGAAAAATCAATTTTGGAAGCTGTCTTTTTATTTACTTTTGTACTATCAATTAGTAAAAATACTTTTTCGGAATTCCTGATAATCTCTTGTTTCATGTAAACATCTGTAAGTTCTGAATAAAAGATGCCATCTTCCGTTAGTCCAGCCCCTCCAATAAAAGCAACATCGAAGTTAAATTGCTGAAGTTGACCTAAAACGGGCTCACCGGATAATACACGCGAATGGAAGTTGAAAAAACCACCGAGCAAATATACTTTGTTCGCTTCTTTCTGAGATGCAGCTATGGCATTATCCATCGAATTCGTTACTACTACTAAATCATGTTGCTCAAGGTTTGAAGCCAAAAAATGAACAGTGGTCGAAACATCTAAATAGATTGTCATATGATCTTTTATCACTTTACCTGCTGCATAAGCAATTTTCTTTTTCTGTTCACTTTGTTTTACTAATCTACTTGTATAGCTTTCTATTTGAGGTTTTAAAACTGGTAGTGACACGCCACCTGGATAGCGTTCTGCGAGTCCGCTTTCGACTAATTTTAAAATATCGCGCCTTGCTGTATCTTTTGAAATGGAAAAAATCTGCATGAGTTCTTCCTGAGAGATAGTTTTCTTGTTCTCTAGCAGCTTCAGTTCCTCCACTATTCGTTCTTTTTGGTTCATCATTTTCGCCACCTTAGATAATTTATCTTAAGTTTATTTTTTTATATAAATAAGTTTTTATAAGTTAATTATATACCTTTTCAAGTTTATGTCAACCTGATATTTTTTCCCTTTTCTACTTTTGTTAGAATTGGGGTGGTTTTTTCGTGCATTTTGAGTCAACACTTAATCTAGGTTATAATGATAGGGGTAACATATAATGGATGACAAAATATTGATAATAAATGGAAATAGCAACATAGAGGTGAGAAAATGGCTTTAAAGATAAAGTGGATTATAGCAATCAGTATGATTATTGTACTTTTAGTTGTAGGATGGTTTTTGGGGACTAGGCTAACGGTGAAAAATATGAAGTGAGTTCTGCTAAAATTGAAAAAGAAATTAAACTAGTGCAATTATCGGATTTGCATTTTAGTGAATTTGGCGATAAGAATGAAAATTTGTTACATAAAGTGGCAAATTTAAATCCAGATGTGATTGCAATTACTGGAGATCTTTTTGATAGGCAAGGGGATAGTGTTCCTAAAGAGCTTATTAAAAAGCTTACGAAGATTGCGCCGGTTTATTTTTCGCCGGGGAACCATGAATATGATGTTAAAAATGCCTATGAGGACGATTACAAGCCATTTTTAGAAAAAATTGGTGTAGTTAACTTAGAAGATCAAACTGCTACTATCGACGTGGGAGGACAGAAATTTCAAATGTCTGGATTGCGGAGTAGTGCGAATTTAGATTATGACTATCCTTATTATAAAGAAGGACTAGCAGAAATAAAAAAGCAGCAAGATTCAACGTATTATCAAATTCTTTTGTCGCATATGCCGGACTATTTTGAGCTTTATGTGGAGAATGGTTTTGATTTAACTTTAAGTGGTCACACGCATGGAGGGATTGTGCGTATTCCGTATACGAATATTGGTGCGATTGCTCCAGGACCGCAGCGAACACTTTTGCCGGATTATGTATACGGAGAACATTCAAAAGATGGAAAGACAATGATAATTTCAGCTGGACTTGGTGCGGGAAGCCTTCATCAAAAAGCATTTCCGAGGTTAGGAAATCCATATGAAATTGTTGCGGTGACGATAAAGCCAGCGACGAACTGAAAAAAGAGCCTTCATCAAGGCTCTTTTTTCTATTTAAAGATATGATCCAAATTTGTATGTTCGTCTGACTCGCAATTACAGGCTTTTTCAAGTTCACAGCCGCCACATTTTCCTTGTTTACTGCGTTTGATAAATTTAATAATCGCGTAAATAGTGTAGCCGAAAATTGCGCCACCAAGTAATAAATTAACCATTATACTCACGAAAAACATCCTCTCTTAAACGAATAGACTACCAATTTGATAAACGAGAAATACTAACACGTAGGCTGTAACAAGTGGATAAGCGACAGCAAATGCGGTCCATTTCCACGAACTAGTTTCTTTACGAATGGCGGCAACTGTCGCTAAACATGGGATGTAAAGCAAGATGAACAACATAAAGCAATAAGCCGAAAGTGGTGTATAGAAAGTGCTAACGATGCTGCCAAGCGAACTTTCTCCAACTGCATAAATAATTGCCATTGTGGAAACGACTACTTCTTTTGCTAGAAAACCAGGTATAAGGGTGGCTCCCGCTTGCCATGTTCCGAAACCAAGCGGAACGAGTAGTGGGGCGAGCATGCCACCGATAATTGCTAAGAAACTTTCGCCCATTGGTACGTCGAGTCCAGATGGACCAGCGTAGTTTAGCAACCAAATGATAACCGAACCTGCGAAAATGAATGTTCCCGCTTTACGCAAGAATCCTTTTCCTTTTTCCCACGTGCTGCGCCATAAAGTTTTAAGCGATGGGAGGCGGTAGGGTGGTAGTTCGACGACGAATACGGAATTATCTTTTTTAAGTAAAGTTTTTGATAAAATTTTAGTGACGATAAGTGCCATTAAAATACCGATAACGTAAAGTGAAAGTACTACGAGCGCCTGATGTTTCTCGAAAAACACGCCTACAAAAAGAGCATAAACAGGAAGTCGCGCGGAGCAGGACATAAATGGTGAAACGAGAATAGTTAGTGTTCGTTCTTTGGATTCTTCAATCGAGCGCGCCGCCATAATTCCAGGGACATTACAACCAAAGCCGATAATCATCGGAATAAAAGCTTTCCCATTTAAGCCGAAGATTTCCATTACGCGGTCCATAACAACCGCTATTCTAGCCATGTATCCGGAATCTTCTAAGACAGAAATGAAGAAGAAAATAACCAATATTTGAGGAACAAAGACAAGCACGCCACCGACACCAGCGATGATACCATCTGCAACCAAATCAGTGATAAATCCAGATGCGCCAATGGCTGTTAAAAAGGATGTTACGGAGTCCGTCAGCGGCCCGCCAATAAAACCATCGAGCAAATCAGATAGCGGTGCGCCAACCCAAGTAAAGGTTATTTGGAAAATCAACCACATAATACCAAGAAAAATAGGAATGCCAAAAAACTTGTGGGTGAAAATTTTATCGAGTTTATCGGATAGTGGAATATCCGAATGGCGCGTATATTCGACCGAGGTTAAACAAATATCATGAATGTAATTCACACGAACTTGGTGAAAATGATTTTCTAGTTTACCGTCAAGCGCAATTTCAAGTTCTGTGCGGATATGTTTTAATTGCTCCAAAGCAGGGCATGTCGCTAAAAATTCTTCTGTGACTTCATTTTTAGAAAGAAATTGAACAGCAAGCCAGCGAGATTGTTTGGCAGGAATCATGTCTTTGATTAAAGCTTGGATTTCAGTAATCGCTTTTTCCGCGGGTTCCCCGTATGGTAAAACAAGTGGAATCGCGGGAGCTACGTGTTTTTCTGACAAAGTAGATAAAATATCGTCTGTACCTTTTCCGGAACGAGCAACTACTGGCAAAATTGGAATGCGCAATTGTTTGGCAAGGTTCTGGATGTTTAGATGAATACCGCGACCGGCAGCTACATCAATCATATTCAGTCCCATCACAACAGGTGCACCAAACTCAAGTAGCTGAATGGTTAAATTTAGATTTCGCTCAATTTGCGAGGAATCAACAATATTTAACATACAATCGAATTTCTCTTCCAGTAAAAATCTAGTGACAACTGTTTCATCACGAGAAATCGGATTTAAGTCATAAATACCGGGTAAATCAATTAATTTTCCAGTTTTTGAGCGCAACGTACCGACTTTCTTTTCGACGGTGACTCCGCTCCAGTTTCCTACATATTCATAAGAGCCTGTTAATGCATTAAATAAGGAAGTTTTCCCGGTATTTGGGTTTCCGAGTAAGCAATATGTATTTTGACTCATCTGCGTTCCACCATAATGGCGCAAGCATCACATTGTCTAATGCTGATATATTGCCCTTTTGTTTCAAAAGTACAGGGACCACCAAATAGTCCTTTTTGTTTGATACAAATATCACAACCTTCATCGCAACCAAGTGCAAGTAAGCGACGTTTAAGCATGGCGTTCTCAATTTTTAATTCTGAGATGCGAACTTTTTCACCGACAGCAGTTTCATTTAATTGCATAAGCTAGCAGGCCTCCTTTTATGTTATTTAATGAACATGATAATCATTATCAACTATGTTCATTTTATCACGAACAGACCTTAATATGAAGTGTTTTTTTGAAATTGCTGCTAGAATAGCAAAATAGTAGGGTATAACAGCAAAAAAATTTCTTAAGAGCATAGCCGTCTTTTAACTAAGAAGCATGCCTTTTTACCTCTGTATTGATACACGGAAATAAGTGCTGGAGCTGTTTTTAATCACTTTTTTTCTATCAAGTTGTTCTTTTTTATAGTAAAATGGTAACTATAATATGTATATTAATGGAGGCAATTAACACATGAGTGATTTATTTACTACAATCAAAGGACAAGTTACTGGGAAAAACGTGCGCATCGTACTACCTGAAGGAACAGATGAACGTATTGTTGGAGCAGCTGCACGTCTGCAAAAAGAAAATATCGTAAAACCAATTTTGCTTGGTAACAAAGGTGAAATTGAAGCAAAAGCAAAAGAAATTGGCGTTTCTGTTGAAGGAATCGCTATTCACGAACCTGCGACCGATCCACTTTTTGATGAATTAGTGGCTGCATTTGTAGAACGTCGTAAAGGGAAAGCAACAGAAGAAGCTGCACGTAAAATGCTCGTTGATCCAAACTATTTTGGAACAATGCTTGTATACACTGGAAAAGCAGAAGGTCTTGTAAGTGGCGCGGCTCACTCTACTGGTGACACTGTTCGCCCAGCACTACAAATTATTAAAACAAAACCAGGCGTAAGTAAAGTTGCCGGCGCAATGATTATGGTTCGCGGTGAAGAACGCTATTTATTCAGTGATGTAGCTATCAACATTGCACCAGTTGCAGCAGACTTAGCGGAAAATGCGATTGTAAGTGCGGAAACAGCAGAAATCTTCGGCATTGACCCGCGTGTTGCAATGTTAAGTTTCTCTACAAAAGGTTCTGCAAAATCCGATGAAACGGAAAAAGTCGTAGAAGCAACTGCTCTTGCAAAAGAAAAAGCACCTGAATTAACGCTTGATGGTGAATTCCAATTTGACGCAGCATTTGTTCCAACGGTTGCTGAGAAAAAAGCGCCAGGATCCGTTATTAAAGGGGACGCAAATGTATTTATCTTCCCAAGCCTAGAAGCAGGAAACATTGGTTACAAAATTGCGCAACGTTTAGGTAACTTTGAAGCAGTTGGCCCAATTTTACAAGGCTTAAATGCACCAGTTAATGATTTATCTCGTGGTTGTAATACAGATGACGTTTATAACTTAACGTTAATTACAGCAGCGCAAGCAGTGAATAAATAATATGCAAAAGCAGTAGACTAAATTGTCTACTGCTTTTTTTATACCATTTTTTCGAGGAAGTAATTCATCCAGCGATTGTCGTTAGTAAGTTCAGGATGGAATGCGGTAACTAAAATATTAGCTTGTTTAGCTGCTACGATTCGATTTTCAACTGTTGCTAACACAGCTACCTCATTACTCGGTTCAATTAAGTATGGTGCGCGGATAAATATAGCTTCAAACGCAGGTTCACCAAATGCTTCGACGTTTAATTCGGCTTCAAAACTCTCTTTCTGCCTACCAAAACCATTACGGATCGCGGTAGCTTCAATCAATCCTAGGCTCTCTTCGCCACCTTCAATTTCTTTTGACAAAAGGACAAGCCCAGCACAAGTTCCAAAAATAGCTTTCCCTTCACTTGCAAATGCGCGGATAGGTTCCATTAAATCATAACGCTTCATAATCTTGCGCATCGTTGTACTTTCACCACCAGGTAAAACAAGCCCGTCAAGTCCATCTAAATCACTTGAATGCTTTACTTTAAAAGCAAGAGCACCGGCTGATTCAATCATTTGGATATGTTCATCAACTGCACCTTGAATTGCAAGGACTCCAATTTTTTTCATATTAAATGCTCCGATCTTGCATTCTGTCTTCTGGGTTAAGGCGAGACATTTCGATTCCTTTCATCGGGGAACCTAGCTCTTTGGAAAGTTTTCCGATTAGCTCATAGTCAGTATAGTAAGTGGTAGCTTGGACAATCGCACTGGCAAATTTGGCAGGGTTATCTGATTTGAAAATACCAGAACCAACGAAAACGCCGTCTGCTCCAAGTTCCATCATTAATGCGGCATCTGCGGGAGTCGCAACACCACCAGCAGCAAAATTAACGACCGGAAGTTTGCCAAGTGTTTTAATTTCTTTGATTAATTCATATGGAGCACCGAAGTTTTTAGCGGCAACCATTAACTCATCATCCGTCATTCCCGCAATTTGGCGGATTTGACCGTTTACTTGGCGCATGTGGCGGACAGCTTCAACGATATTGCCTGTTCCGGGTTCTCCTTTTGTACGAAGCATGGCAGCCCCTTCACCAATACGGCGGAGTGCTTCACCAATATCACGACAACCACACACGAATGGGACAGTGAAATCTGATTTTAATAAATGGAATTCATCATCGGCTGGTGTTAATACTTCACTTTCGTCGATATAATCAACACCCATTGCTTCAAGGACGCGAGCTTCTGTAATATGACCAATACGTGCTTTCGCCATTACGGGGATAGAAACAGCGTTCATTACTTCTTCGACAATACGAGGATCGGCCATACGAGCGACACCACCAGCTGCACGAATATCGGAAGGAACCCGTTCAAGCGCCATAACGGCAACAGCGCCAGCTTCTTCTGCGATTTTTGCTTGTTCAGCATTAACTACGTCCATAATGACGCCACCTTTTTGCATTTGCGCCATACCACGTTTTACACGATCTGTACCAACTTTTTTCTCCATACTAATAACCTCCATCAAAGTTAATTGAAAATACCTGATTATTATGATAAGCTAAAAGCCATTTCGTAAAAACAGCCAATTGGATGTTGTTTTCTCCATCCAATTATAAAAGAGGTGTAGTAGATGTGGAAACTTGCTGGAAATTCTAATTTACCAATTTATTTACAAATTGTAGATTTAATAGAAACAAAAATTATCAACGGAGAACTTTTGCCAGAAGAGAAGTTGCCTCCGGAAAGACAGTTGGCGGAAATGTTTGGGGTGAATCGTTCGACGGTTGTGCGGGCGCTCGATGAACTTACAGCACGTGCGGTTATCATTCGCAAACAAGGTAGTGGAACGACAGTCAATGCGGAAAAATGGGGGCTTTTTGCAGGGCAGTCAACCAATTGGCGCCATTATTTAACGCAAGGGGGCTTTACACCAGCAGTCCCTTATATTCGGCAAGCGGGAGTAATGGAACGAGCTGATTCGGATCAAGTGATTGATGCAGCGAGCGGGGAATTGCCACTTGAAATGACGCCAAAAATGGAAACACCGAGTCTTTCATGGCAGTCTTTTATTGCAGAAGAACAACAGGAGGATGAAGCGGGATACAAACCACTGCGTGAAACGATTCAAAAACAGATGAAGGAAGCTTATGGCTTACAAACACGACCCGAACAAATTTTCATTACATCGGGTGCACAACAAGCGCTCTTTTTAATTACGCAATGTTTATTAAAACCGGGTGATGCTGTGGCAATTGAGTCACCTTCCTACTTTTATTCGCTATCGTTGTTTCAGTCAGCCGGTTTGCGGATTTTTGCACTACCAATGGACGAGGATGGTGTCATTATTTCTGAATTACGCGATTTATACCATAAACACCGTGTGAAAATGGTTTTTGTTAATCCAACCTTTCAAAATCCAACTGGACTTGTAATGAGTTTGGAACGGCGCAAAGAACTCGTGAAAATTTGCGCTCATTTGCAAATACCGATAGTTGAAGATGATCCATTTTCAGAACTAGCCGCACTAGACAGCCAAGTTCCGGCACCACTGAAACAACTGGACACAGATAATGTGTTATACATTGGCTCGCTCTCAAAAATTATGGGATCCACTACACGAATTGGTTGGCTTATTGGTCCGACAGCAGTAATTGAACGGCTCGCGCTCGCCAGGCAAGAGATGGATTTTGGTTTAAGTATTTTTCCACAAGTACTGGCAAATAGTGTTTTGAATACGCCCGGTTACAAGTTGCATTTACAGCAATTGCACCACGTATTAAAACAGCGCCGAGGTGATTTAATCGAAGCTTTCGAAGCCATTTTACCGAATGATGTAGTATTTATTAAGCCAAAAGGTGGTTTTCATTTATGGGTGAAATTACCAGTCGAAATTCGCTCGATTCGTGATTTTGATATATTTTTAGCGAATGATTTACTTGTTATGCCAGGATTTTTATTTGGGGTAAAAGAAGCGGTTATCCGTGTAACTTATGCGCGGCTTGAGAAGACGGAAGCGAGACGTATAGCTGAAATAATAAAGCAAATATTAATAGAAAAAAAGTGCGAGGAAGCTTGATTTAAAGCTATCTTGCACTTTTTTCATATTCCCCAAAAAATCCTTCTAATCTATAATAGAAAGTAACCCGCGATTTTAACTCATCACAATAAATCTTTCTGCCAAAAGCGAAGTTGTGATGAATCACCATTTTTATGTAAGGGTTATCATTTACTATTAATATAAGGGAGGGGAAAGTAGATGGAACAGAATTGTAAGGAATTAATTACTTATCTGCTCTTGAATCGGCAAGTGAATCTTAGAAATGTTTCCAAGAATTTTAAAGTATCCAAAGAAGCAATTGGCGCACAGATTACACAAATAAACCATCTACTAAAGTCAGAACCAATTTTAATTGACCATGACATGATTTTTGTTACAGATGTATGTAGGGAAGCTTGTTACCGGCTTTTAACTGCGGAAGAACAACAGCTGTTTTCGTTTTATGAGGTAAATATTCGTCGCAAACTTATCATGATTAAATTACTACTTCATAATCATTATATGTCACTCGGAGCGCTTGCGGACTACGTTTATGTAAGTAAAAACACCATGCTTACAGATGTTAAAAGTATCAAAGAGAGTCTGCATGAGTTTGAAATTCAGCTTGATTATTCGAGGAGAGATGGCTACGCTGTTTCTGGTTCAGAATTTCTGATTCGTAATTTACTAGCAGAACTTATTCGCGAAGTCGTTCAGACCCCATACGGGAAATTTGTCCTTGATGAAAAGAAGCTGATTACTGTGAGCGAAGTGTTTTTACTAAAAAAACGGCTCGAAAAGGTTGAAAGTAAGCTTCAAATTACCTTTACAGATGAGCAGATGGAAGAATTGCCCTATATTCTCCACGGCATCATCAAAAGATCCAAAGTAACAAACAAGAAATGGACATTTAAAATTGAAATGTATGACATCAAAAATACCCGTGAGTTCCCGATAATGAAAGAAATGTTTTGGGGGTATGATTTTTTAAGTGAAAACGATTTACTTTACTTATCGTTACAAGTCCTCGCTTCGAACTTAGTCGAGTCGGCGCTTCATTTCTCAGACAGTGAAGAAATCGCCTACGCAGTCGACGAGTTCATTCGTTTACTAGAAATGTATTTTGCGACGGAAATCATGAAGAAAAATGAATTTAAAGAAAAAGTGATTTTACATGTTAGGCCAGCAATTTACCGAACAATTTTAGGATTTCAAATCAATAATCCACTTAAAAAGCAGTTTATTAAAGAGTACACCCCGACATTTAACATTGTAGAAAAAGCCTCCAAACCTTTTGAAAAATTGGTTGGTCACAAGTGGTCAGAAGAGGAGATTGTGTATCTTTCTATGATAGTTCTTGGGTGGATGTATCAAATTGAAGAAACAGAACAGCCGATTTTCCGCGCAGTTGTCCTTTGTAAAAGTGGTACATCCATCTCTAAACTACTGTTAGAAAACTTGAAAATGATGTTTCCGAATATTGATTTTCAAGGAGCTTATGCGGTGCGGCAATTAAGTACGGTGGCACGCGATATTGATTTTATTTTTACGACTGTGCCCGTTCAAAGCGATGCCACCATTTTTGTAATCCCGTCCATTTTAAGTAAAGACAGCCGCCAAATCCTTAGGGAACAAGTGGATAAAGCAATCGAAATGGACAGTCATAAAAAAACCAAAGAACTGCTTGCTATGCTAAAAGATGAAATTCCCGAAGAAAATATTCGATTAGTGCAAGCCAAAATGGAATCCTTTTTCAACAAAAAAGAGCAACCTATGGAGAAGAAAGAACCAGAACAAATGCAAATTACGGAAGAGCAGGTTCACTTCTTAGAAACGCCACTTGAGTGGGAGCAACTAGTTTCGGTGGCATTTGCACCAATGTTAGAACGAGGCACGGTGGATGCTAGTTACATTCATACTTGTGAAGAAATATTCTATCAAAATTATGAGCAGATGATGATTGGGCCGAATATTTATTTACCACATGCCAAACCCGCAAACGGGGTAATTGAGCAAGATATTCAGTTGATGATAATGAAAGCGGACACAAAAACCCCTGAAAATGAAGCAGTCAAAATCATGATTGCCTTAGCACCATCTGAACAAAACAAACATATACCATTATTACTAAAATTGAACGAAATTTTCTTGAAGCCTGAGAAATTAGCGGGAATTCTCGCTTCTACTAACAAAAAGAAAATCGTTGAAATCCTTGAAAGGGGGTGAGCGTCGCGTGGATTACCATGATTTGTTTCAAAAAGAGTTAACCCTGATAAATTCAAGATACGAGAATCAGGCAGAACTTTTTGAATACACGAGCAAGATATTAGAGAAAGAGCAGTATGTAGAGCCGACTTTTAGAGAAGCGGTAACAAGCCGAGAAGTTGTTTTTCCTACTGGTCTCGAGATGAATGGCATCAAAATTGCAATTCCTCATACAGACACGATTTATGTAAAACGTCCTTTTGTACTCGTAAATAAACTTTCTACGCCGATTCCTTTTATTCAAATGGGAACGACAGATAAGTGGATTGATGTCGAAGTAATTTTCATGTTAGGAATCAAAAATCCCCAAGATCAAGTTCCACTGCTTTCAAGTATCATGGAGAAATTTATGGAAGCAGACTTTGTGGAACAAATAAAAACAATAAATGATAGCAATACTTTATGTGATTTCCTAAAAAAACAATTTGGAGAGTGATTACAATGAAAAAAGTTATCGTAGCATGTGGATCAGGTGTAGCAACAAGCCAAACAGTAGCATCAAAAGTAGAACGAATTTTAAAAGAAAAAGGGGTTCGTGCAACTGTAGAAGCAGTAGATATTAAGTCTTTAGAGCAACATATTAAAACAAGTGATGTATATGTAGCTATTACAAAAGCGAACAAAGAATTCGATATTCCAACATTGAATGGTATTGCCTTCTTAACAGGCATGGGCATGGACGAAGAAACAGAAAAATTACTTAACGCCTTAAAATAAACCAGATAAAACAGGGAGCGTGAAAAAATGGAGTCATTACAATCAGTTATACAGTTTATTTTGAACCTTGGAGCTGCCGTTTTTGTTCCAGCACTAATGATTATTATTGGGCTAATTGTACGAATGAAAGTAAGAGATGCAGTCAGTGCGGGGATTATTCTAGGGGTTGCTTTCCTTGGAATGAACATCGTTATCGGCTTTATGATTGAAGCTTTAACACCAGCTGCACAAGGACTAGCTGAGAGAACAGGGATTAATTTAAGCATCTTAGATGGAGGCTGGACATCGATGGCAACACTTGCTTGGGCATGGCCATTTGCCTTCTTGATGTTCCCGCTACAACTAGGTATTAACGCAATTATGCTCGTTATCAATAAAACCAAAACCTTAAACGTCGATTTATGGAATGTTTGGGGGAAAATTTTAACAGCCGTACTTATTATCGGTGTAACACAAAATGTTTACTTAGCATTTATTGTTGCCGGAATTCAAATTGTTACAGAACTAATTCTATGTGATGCCAACCAACGTCAAATTCAAGAGTTAAATGGAATTCCAGGTGTAACCGTTTCTCACGGTATGATGATTTTCTGTATTTTCTTAATGCCGCTTGACTGGTTACTGAAAAAAATTCCAGCACTTCGTAAAGACATGGATGCCAATGCGTTAAAAGATAAAATTGGTATTTTTGCAGAAAACCATGTGATGGGCTTTATTATCGGTGGACTTCTGGGGATTGCAGCTGGTTATGATGTTGCGAAAACCTTGATGTTAGCCATGCAAGCTGCAGCAGCATTAACTCTTTTCCCGATGGTTGCAAAACTATTTATGCAAGCTCTTTCGCCACTATCTGATGGTATTTCTGAGTTCATGAAACGTAAATTTAAAAACCGTGAATTGTTTATTGGGCTAGATTGGCCGATTTTAGCAGGATGTAGTGAAGTTTGGGTAGCAATCGTTCTGATGGTTCCAGTTACACTTATCTTTGCGCTTATTTTACCAGGAAATGGCGTATTACCGTTCGCTGGGATTTTAAATATTTCTTTATGCGCACCAGCACTTATCGTAACAGGTGGAAACTTAATTCGTATGATTATCCTTGGAACAATTACCACACCGATTTTCTTATATGTATCTACTTTCTTCGCTGGAACAATTACGGATTTAGCGCATTCAACAGGCGCAATTTCGCTAAAAGCTGGACAACAAATTACATGGAGTACACTTGAATATCCAGTGTTCCGTTATATCTTTGCAGAAGCAAGTCAGTTTACTATTTTAGGCTTTATTTTTGTCGCAATTTGGGTAGTATTACTAGTATTCTATGTGAAAATGATGAAAAAACGAACAATTGAACTAGAAAAAGCTAGCTCTTAAGAAATAGGAGTGATGAGATGATTTACACGATAACATTAAATCCAGCCATTGACCGGTTGCTTTTCATTCAAGGAGAGTTAGAAAAAAGGAAGACTAATCGAGTCAAAAAAACGGAATTTGATTGCGGGGGAAAGGGGCTTCATGTTTCGGGAGTGTTATCCAAATTCGGTATTAAAAATGAAGCACTTGGAATTGCGGGATCAGACAATCTCGACAAACTATATGCCATTCTAAAAGAAAAACATATCAACCATGATTTCCTTGTAGAAGCTGGAACTTCGACAAGAGAATGCTTCGTCGTCTTAAGTGATGACACGAATGGCAGCACGATGATACCTGAAGCTGGTTTTACCGTAAGTCAGACCAACAAAGACAATCTTTTAAAACAAATCGCTAAAAAAGTTAAAAAAGAGGATATGGTGGTGATTGCTGGATCTCCGCCTCCTCATTATACATTATCTGATTTTAAAGAACTACTAAGAACTGTCAAAGCAACAGGAGCGTTTCTCGGATGTGATAATTCTGGTGAATATTTAAAATTAGCGGTCGAAATGGGCGTTGATTTCATTAAACCAAATGAAGATGAAGTCATTGCCATTTTGGATGAAACGACCAATTCACTAGAAGAAAATGTCCGCAAATTAGCCGGAAAAATTCCCTATCTAGTCGTTTCGCTTGGAGCAAAAGGATCACTTTGCGCGCATAATGGCAAGTTGTATCAAGTTATTCCACCAAAAGTGCAGGAACGCAATGATACTGGGGCTGGCGATGTGTTTGTTGGGGCATTTATTGCAGGACTTGCGATGAACATGCCAATTACTGAAACATTAAAAGTCGCGACAGGTTGTTCCGCTAGTAAAGTCATGCAACAAGACAGTTCGAGCTTTGATTTAGAAGCTGCTGGAAAACTCAAGAATCAAGTAAGCATTATACAATTGGAGGAGAGATAATATGTTATACCAAAAAGAACGTGAAGATTTAGCAAAAATAGTGAAGACGATGTTTGACCGCTTTGAAACGAATGCAGCTGGAGGAAATGTAAGTGTGCGCATGAATAATGAGCACATTATTATGACACCTACACTCATGAGTCAAGCAAAACTTTGCGATCTTTCCCCATATGAAATCCTTGTAGTGGATAATAACAATGAAGTCGTAGAAGGCGATGGGAGAGTTACTAGAGAAATTAACTTACACCGCGCTTGTTACGTAGAAAATCCAAAAATTGGCTGTGTACTCCATGCTCATCCAAAAGAATCGATGCTATTTGCCACACTTGGAATGGAATTACCGAATTTAACAGAAGCAACGCAAAAAATTGGCCAAATTCCAACACTTGAATTTGCGCCAGCGACTAGTCCAGAACTTGCGGAAATCGTTCGTAAACACGTTATCGAACTAGGAGATAAAGCTGTTCCTAGTGCAAGTTTATTAAATAAACACGGTATTGTCGTATTAGATACATCACTTCATAAAGCATACGACATGCTAGAGCGTATTGAATACAATGCCTATATTGCAGAAAAAGCGTTAGTATTTGATGCGTTAGGTATAAAAAAATTAGCTCATGACCGCGAATTAAATTATAATTTGGAGGAGTAACTAATGGAAAAATTCCTTTTTAATGCAACGTTATTTGCCAGTGCTTTATTACTGATGGTCGGGATATTTAAAAGCTCTATTCCAATTACCGCCATTTCTCTCGTGTTAGCAGTTGTTTCGCAACATTTCTTTCGAAAAAAATATCCTAAACAAACTCGTAGCTATCGCGAAATAGTCGCGGCAAAGCAGAAAAAAGGATGAAAAAAGGGATGAAAATCTAGTTGTAGATTTTCATCCCTTTTTATTATAGTTGGGAACGTTGTGATTTTTTCGGTCGGACGTACAATCCGAGTTTTTCTTGTTCCCTCGTTAACGAAACGAATAACGAAACAATCATTAAGATAATGACGATAGAAAACGGAAAGGCTGCTATAATTGATGCGTTTTGAAGAGCTGTGAGTCCCCCCGCATATAGTAGCACACTTGCTATCCCTGCTTGGAGTAGTCCCCATGTTACTTTGACGGAGTTCGGTGGATTTAAAGATCCGCCTGTCGTTTGCATACCGAGAACAAATGTGGCTGAGTCTGCTGAAGTAATAAAGAAGACTGCAATTAAAATCATCGCAACAATCGATAAAACCATACCAGCTGGGAATTCATTAAATACCCCAAAGAGTACTTGTTCAGTTGCTAAACTTGAAAGCCCAGAATTTCCATGTTGTTCGACAAAAATCGCCGAGCCGCCAAATACGGCAAACCAAAATACACTGACTAAAGCGGGCAACACGATGACACCGAGCAAGAATTGGCGAATCGTTCTACCGCGCGAAATTCTGGCAATAAAAATCCCAACGAACGGAGACCAAGAAAGCCACCAAGCCCAATAAAAAATAGTCCATGAGTCAATCCATTTTCGAGCATCAGGCGCATCAGGTGCTGTCTGAAAACTCATTTGGATGATATTTTGTAAGTAGTCACCAAATGAATTGGTGAAGTTATTCATAATGAATAGGGTAGGTCCAAGAATAAGGGTTAAAACTAATAAAACTCCAGCAACATAAATATTTACATTACTTAAAAGCTGAATCCCTTTATCAAGTCCAGACATGGCTGATAACATAAATAAAATGGTGACAATGATAATAATGGTAAATTGGACAGTAAAATTGTTTGGAACGCCAAACAAGTATGTAAGACCACCATTAATTTGTTGAGCGCCAAGGCCGAGTGTCGTTGCAACACCGATGACTGTCGCAAAAACAGCGATGATATCAATCAATTGTCCAATTGGACCTTTGGCATGTTTCCCTAAAATAGGATAAAGAGTGGCACTTATTAAACCCGGCGCATTTTTCCGGAATTTGAAGTAAGCCAGTGCTAAAGCGACAATCGCATAAATCGACCAAGCAGAAATTCCCCAGTGGAAGAATGAATAGCGAAGCGCATCTTTCATCGCTGCTTGCGTGCCGACTTCACCGCCAGGAGCTTGGACCGCATAATGAGATAACGGCTCAGCTGCACCCCAGAAAACGAGGCCAATTCCCATTCCAGCACTAAACAACATCGCAAACCAAGACTTATTACTATACCCCGGTTCCTCACCAGGTTTTCCGAGGCGAATCGAGCCAATCGGACTTAAAACTAAAAACAAGCAGAAGATAATAATAATCGCTACAACAATTAAATAGTACCAACCAAAATTACTTGTTAGAAATTTTTGGATATTGGTTGTAAAAGCTTCAAATTGTTTTGGCAAAAAGGCTCCAAATAAAACGGCTAATAAAACAAGACAACCCGATCCCCAAAAAACACTTGTTAATTTTTTCAATACATCACTTCCCTTTATATTCTCTGTATCTATTTCCCCATGTTAGCAAAAAGGTAACATTCTTTTTAATAGTAACAAAAAAAGTAGTGCTCTGACAAATCATGTAAGAGGAAAAAGGGGGAGAAGTCAGCAAAAAACTGGAACGCCATTCAGCATCCCAGTTAGTTTTACAATGTTTTTTTCGCGTTTTCGAGAGCAACTTTAATTTGATCAAATCCAGTCCCGCCGTAAGAATTTCTTTTTTGCACGGCAGTTTTAGAGGAAAGCACCACGTAAATATCATCATCAATAAGTGGATTTATTTCCTGATAGTGGCTAAGCGCTACATCTTGCAAATAAATCCCATTTTGCGTACATTCAAGCACCAATTTCCCAACAATCTCATGCGCTTCTCTAAATGGAACGCCTTTTTTCGCTAAATAATCTGCTAGTTCCGTCGCATTGGAAAAATCTTTTTGTGTCGATTCTTCCATTATTTCTGTGTTGATCTTCATCGTTTCAATCATTCCTGCGAAAATATCTAAGCATGTTTGAACCGTCTCAAGCGTATCAAACATGCCTTCCTTATCTTCTTGCAAGTCTTTATTGTAAGCGAGTGGGAGACCTTTTAAAACCGTTAGCATGCCGAACAGGTTTCCGTAAACCCGGCCAGTTTTACCGCGAATTAACTCAGCCATATCTGGATTTTTCTTTTGCGGCATAATAGAACTTCCCGTTGAAAAAGCGTCCGTTAACTCGACAAATTGAAACTCATGACTCGTCCAAAGTATCAGTTCCTCACAAAAACGCGATAAATGCATCATTAAGATAGAACTGTTACTAAGAAACTCAATAATAAAATCACGATCACTCACGCCGTCCAAACTATTTTCATAAACAGCAGAAAAGCCAAGTAATTCAGCGCTATACGCCCGGTCAATCGGAAAAGTCGTCCCAGCTAGCGCAGCAGAACCGAGCGGTGAAATATCAATCCGTTTGACACTTTCTTCTAAACGCTCCAAATCCCGTGTAAACATTCCAAAGTAAGCTAATAAATGATGTGCAAAAGAGATGGGTTGGGCGTGTTGCAAGTGTGTATAGCCAGGCATAATCGTTTCGACGTTCGCCTCCGCTTTTTGGACTAGCACCACGCGTAAATGTTTTAATGACTGAATAATTTCTGCTACGGCTTGTTTTAAATACAAATGCATGTCTGTTGCAACTTGATCATTCCGACTGCGCGCCGTATGAAGTTTTCCAGCGACTGGGCCGATTTCCTCGTGCAATAGTTTTTCGATATTTAAATGAATATCTTCGTTAACTGTGCTGAATTCGAGCTCACCAAGCGCTAATTTTTCTTGGAGGATTTTTAATCCGGCCGTAATTTCAGCTGCTTCTGAAGCAGGAATAATTCCGCATTTGCTGAGCATAGCGACATGCGCTAAACTTCCCGCCAAGTCTTCTTTTGCCATTTTTTGATCAAAAGAAATCGAAGCACCAAAATCGTCAATCCATGCTTCACTTTTCCCTTGAAAACGTCCGCCCCATAGTTTTTCCATTTTTTACACCTCAGTTGTTATTGTCACTTTTGAATTAACTTCTGCGCTTACTTTCGTTGGTAATCCCCAAAGCTTGATGAAACCAACTGCTGCATCTTGGTCGAATGTATCGGAAGACGTGTAAGTCGCTAGGTTTTCATCATAAAGCGAATTTGGTGATTTTCTTCCTTCCACAATGGCATGGCCTTTAAACAGTTTTACACGAATCGTTCCGTTCACGAATTTTTGCGTGGATTTTAAGAAAGCAACTAATGCTTCTGTCAAAGGTGAGAACCATAGGCCATTGTAAATTGTTTCGCTGATTTTTTGTTCGATAATAGGTTTGAAATGTGCCACTTCACGAACAAAAGTTAAATCTTCTAATTCTTTATGTGCAGTAATCAAAGTGACTGCGGCCGGACATTCATATACTTCACGTGATTTAATGCCAACTAAACGATTTTCGATATGATCGATTCTACCGACACCATGTTTTCCAGCAATTTCATTTAAAGTAAGGATTAAATTTGCTAGGCTCATATTTTCTCCATTTAGAGAAATTGGAATACCGGCATCAAACGTAATTTCAACAATATCTGGCGTATCTGGTGCGTCTTCTAAACTCACTGTTAAGTCGTAAGCTGCTTCTGGTGGTGTTGTCCATGGGTTTTCAAGCACCCCACATTCGTTACTTCTACCCCAAAGGTTTTGGTCAATCGAGAAAGGATTATCTAAATCAATTGGAACAGGGATGTTATGTTCTTTGGCGTAATTGATTTCTTCTTCTCTAGACCATTTCCAATCACGGACAGGGGAAACAACTTTTAAATCAGGAGCAAGTGCATGAATCGCTACTTCAAACCGAACTTGGTCATTTCCTTTACCAGTACAACCATGAGCGATAGCAGAGGCACCTTCTTGACGAGCTACTTCTACTAATTTTTTCGCAATTAACGGACGACTTAAAGCGGAAATAAGCGGATATTTTCCTTCATAATATGCGTGGGCTTGAAGGGCAATTAACGCAAAATCCTCCGCGAATTCTTCTTTTGCATCAATCGTGTAGGATTCACTTGCTCCAACAGTAATGGCTTTTTCTTTAATAAAATCCAAATTTTTGCCTTCACCAACATCTAAGCAACATGCAATAACTTCATAACCTGATTCTACTAACCACTGAATTGCCACAGAAGTATCTAACCCACCTGAGTAAGCTAATACGATTTTTTCTTTCGCCATTGTAAACATCCCCTATTCATAAATATACAAACATTTGTATTTATATTAACACTGATGCTTTTATATATCAACCTTTTTATTTTGGATTATTCATAATTATGCTTAAAAATACATTTTTAAATAAAAATAATCATTTCAAATAGTAATAAATTGGTTCCTGTTCATAAAACTGCTATACTTGTTAATGAAGTTATATTGAAGGAGTTGAGCGAATGTGAAAAATACAATAAAATGGATCGCTATCGGTTTTGCTGGGATCATTCTACTTCCATTATTAATCGTTTTCTTTATTTACAAAAAAGCGGTTGGGAAAAAAGAATATAATCCCGAGGTACTGGAGAATTTAGATGAAGCTTCACAGGAATTTGTGAAAAACACTTCACCGTTATCCGACGTAGATTCGCGATATAAATATATGAGACTAGCGACAAAAGCATTACCTTCAGCAAAAGATATCGAAATTGGCGATGTTGAAAATAAAAAAATTGATGGCCCGGCTGGCAAAATTCCAATTAGAATTTATACGCCGCAAGAAGACGGACCTTTTGAAATTATCGTTTACTATCATGGTGGCGGATTTGTTCTAGGCGGACTGCAAACGCATGACGCGATTGCCAGAAAACTTGTTCAAACAACAGGCGCTCGCGTTGTTACTGTTGATTACCGACTTGCTCCAGAAAATCCATTCCCAGCAGCAGTGGAAGATGCCTATGCCGCGCTACTATGGGTTCAAAATCATCGTACTAGCTTGCGAGCTAAATCCTCAGACATTATCGTTGCAGGAGATAGCGTAGGAGGAAACTTAGCAACCGTTGTGACTCAAATTGCTAAATCAAAAGGTAAACCAAATATCACTGCTCAAATTTTACTTTATCCAGCGACAGATATTTTCAGTCGTGATGCGTCTGTTCTTTATCCTTCAATGGATGAATTTGCAGAAGGCTACGTGCTTACGAAAGAATCATTAGATAAATTCTTTAAATTATATATTGCGAATGCAAGCGATCGTAAATACGATCCACTCGTTGCACCAATACGTAGCAAAGATTTAGTCGGACTTCCAAAAACATTTATTGCGACTGCTGAATTTGATCCACTTAGAGATCAAGGGGAAGCATATGCGAAGAAATTAAAAGACGCCGGCGTAGAAGTATTTGCCAAACGCTTTGAAAAAGTTCCACATGGCTTCATGACAACTAACTCAGAAGCGACCGATGAGACATACGAATTGATTAGCGAGTTTTTAGAAGAAAAATAAATCCATGAATCCACTCTTTTATTAGAGTGGATTTTTTTGTTGACAAAGAAATTTTTTCGTGAGAGAATGACTTACGAACGGTCGTCAGTTTTTGCGAGAGGAGTGGAATGATGAGAAAAGAAGAAATCAAACAAGCTGCACTGACACTTTTTGCTAATAACGGTTTTGAAGGAACATCGCTTGCTGATATTGCAGGGGTTGTGGGGCTGAAGAAACAATCCATCTATTCTCATTTTAAAGATAAAGATGATTTGTTTTTATCCATTATGAAGGACGCGAAATCAACAGAAATAGATTACTACCGGGCAAAACTTCGGGATAGTGATTTATCCAGACCAGATCTTGTTTTGTCTAGTTTACTTTTTGGTGTGAAGGAATTATACGATACGGACGAGGCCTATCAATTTTGGTTGCGTTACGGGTTTTATCCGCCGAAGCATTTGTATGAAGTGGTCCAAGCAGATATTACCGAGAATGTGCTACAAATGGAACATGAATTTACTAATTTATTTAGCAATTGGATGGAGCAAAAGTTAATTCCAATGCAAGATGTGGAAACGATGAAAGAAGCTTATATGGGAATTCTCGACGCAGTTATCGTAGACATTGTGTACGTGAACGACCCAGAAAGAACGGAAAAGAAAATTACAGCTTTATGGCAAATTTTCTGGAGAGGAATTACGCTAAAAGCTTTGAATTAGAGGTGTAGTATGGCAAAAAATATGGAAATTTTAGAAACAGATTCAGTTAAAAAGATTTACTTTAGATATTTAATTCCTTCCTTAGTGGGAATGTTGTTAATGTCTTTAAATATTGTGATTGATGGAATTTTTGTTGGGCATAAGCTCGGCGGAGTGGCGCTGGCTGGCATAAATATAGCGGTGCCTGTATTTACGATTTTTACAGCGATTTCTATTTGGATTGGGATTGGTGCTGCGACTCAGTTTTCCTTTGCGATTGGGGAGAAAAATGTCGCGAAAGCTCAAACGATTTTCACCAATGCGATTCTAGCTGTTGTTTCAATCACTGTTATTATTGGAATTATAGCGTTTATTTTTAAAGTACCATTAGCTTATTTTTTAGGTGCGAATGATGATACGATTGGTTATGTGCTCGAGTATATGAATATCCTGCTCGTATTTGGATTTGCGCTTACACTAGAAAATATTTTAAGTATTTTTGTACGTAACGATGGCGATCCTAATTTATCGATGATTGCGCTTATTGTAACAGCAATCAGTAATGTTATTTTGAACTATTTATTCTTATTTGTATTCGAATGGGGCGTTACGGGTTCTGCGCTTGCTACGATGATTGCAATCATTATCGGTGTACTCATTTTAATTACCCATTTCTTCAAAAAATCAAGTCGTTTAAAATTTGTCAAAGTGGACTGGAACAAAGCGTTTTTCAAGAAAACTTTAGCAATTGGCTTACCGAGCTTTTTAGCGGAAGTTGGGGTGTCTGTATTTACGCTAGGTTATAATATTTCGATTGCGGCTATTGCTGGGACTGCTGGTGTGGCGGCGTTCTCGGTACTCAATTATACGCACAGTGTGATTTTGATGCTGTTCCTTGGAATGGGGTCCGCGATTCAACCACTTATTAGTTATTATCGGGGCGCGAAAGCTAGACAAAAAGAAATAGAAACGTTGAAAATTGCGATTATGGTAGCGTTCAGCACTGGAGTAGGCTTTTTGCTCGTTGGTCTCTTCGGTTCCAACTTGCTCGTTTCGATGTTCGGGAACTTTAGCCCGGAAATTAAAGATTTAGCAAGTAACGGTATCAAATTATTCTATACAGCTTATCTGTTCATGGGCTTCAACTTTGTTATGATGACCTATTTCCAAACATCGGACAAGGTAAAAATGGCTACATGGATAACGATATCGCGTGAGATTATTTTCATGGTCATCTTCCTATTAGTGTTGCCACCAATCATTGGTATCCCGGGCGTTTGGCTAGCAATTCCAATTTCAGAAATGATTGTAGCAGCATCCATCATATTCTATATGAAGAAAAAACATATTCTATTTAAATAAAAATGAGACAAAGATAGATGATATCTTCGTCTTTTTAGGAAATTAATACTAAATATGGACTTGAAAAAGGTGGAAGTAAGATGAATTTTCCTTTTTAGAGATTAATTGAATTTGAATGGTAAAATGAAAATCTACGTTTCCGTTTTTGCGTAGACAGGTTTTAAAAGGGAATGTGTAGAGAAAATTTATAGATTCGATAAGGGATAGAGTCTATAAAACTTGTTGTTTTATTAACGGAGTAGTTTGCATGTGGGAGCAAACTAAGAAGTAATAAAATGTCGGTATTAGGTGAAATTTAGGAATTCAAAAGGAAAATTTTTATTTCACCTATGCCGGACAACAAAAAATCCACAGCGATGATTATGGCAAATTAGTGAAGCTTTTTTCAAAATAGCTATACAGGAGCAAATATAACAAAACGTTTTAGGTCCAAGAGCAATCATGCTTTTTTTGATCTAAAACGTTTTCTATGTAAGGGCGAACGCTTTAGGTTAGTAGTTTAAAAAAGCTAATTTAACAAGCTTTTTTAGAAAATATAAAAATGAAAGCAAAAAAGTAGCTGGAAAAAGTAGTTGTTTTCCATTTCGAAATGTTTATAATTAAGAGGAAAATATTGAAAAAACGGCGGTGACATCATGAACTTAATCGGTTTGCGAATTAAAAATATTCGTAAAGAGAAACAGCTGACATTAAAAGACGTAGCGCAAGGAATTATCTCTGTTCCTTATTTAGCAAATATAGAAAATGGTATTAAAGTTGCTTCTTTGGAAACGTTGATACACATAGCAAGAAGGTTAGAAATACCGGAAGAAGTGTTATTGATGAGCGAAGATGAAGAGAATAGAGCACTTTTGAAAGAATTGGATGAGATTTTTAAACTATTGGTTTGTTCTAATCCTAAAGAAATAGAAAGTAGATTAAAGAAAATAGCGGAAAATGTAGAGCTGCAGCACGAATCACCAGCTGTCGAACTTAGCTTTTATTGTTTACAGGTGGCATTTTATTATAAGACTTGGAAATTTTCAAGAGCGGAAGAAGTGGAAGCTAAATATTTAAAGAACGCAGAAAAACGAGTGGAAAATGCTTTCCCGCCCCAATTGCTTTCCTACTATTATTACGGTCAGGCAGTAAAACATTCTCATGCAACGTGTAATTATCAATTAGCAGTGGAGTACTGGGAAAAGTGTGTTGCTCTCACTGATAATAAAAATTTTCTCACTGTTTTTCATGTGTGCATCTGCATTAATTATATTTGCCAAAGTATTTATGAACCCGCACTTGGACATATCCAGCAAGCGTGGGATTTAATAAAGGATGAAGAGCAGGAACGTTTTGTCTCTATTCTTTATTTCTACGGTTACATTTATTTTCAAATTGGCTTTATTGGTGAGGCAAAATACAGATTTAAACAAGCACAAAAGTACTTTTCCAAATATCCAGAAGCTAAAAAAATCTATTATTTCGTCGTTCAGTTAAAAATGGCAGAAATTGAAAATATTGAGGGAAATGAGACGCTATTTTATGAAAAAATAACCTGTTTGTATAAAGAAATAATGGCCTACAAAACGACTAATATAAGCTTTAACAACAACGATTACCTAGTTATAACAGAACTGATGGTTATTTTTGCGGAAAAAGGTTTTGTTGAAGAAGCAACTTCATTAATGGGGCTGATGAATACAGTAGTTGAGCGAGTACAAGAACTGAATTACTTTATGGAATACACCGAAATATTGCTTTTATATCAACAGGATGAGCAAGTAAGTTATGAAAAGAAAATGATACAATTACTGAAAAAAATTAACGCATCAAATGATCCAGCATTAATTGAACGAGTGAAAAAGCATGCAAGTAAACATTTCGCCAAATCAACGAAATATAAAATGGCATACGATATTTTGTCTTAATATTAGAAACAGCTAGTTGTTATACTGGCTGTTTTCTTTTGCTTTTTTGCGGGTAATTAAAGGTGTTAGGTTTAGGGCGAAAAAGGGGGAGAAAGCATGCAAAAAAAATTAATAGGTAGTTTGTTTATTCTAATTGTCTTACTTATTATTGGGAGCACTTCTGAAAAAGTGCAAGCTTCTCCAACATCTTCAAATGGTTGGCAATTAAAATGGGCCATTAAAAATAATGATTTTGAAGATGTTGATATCGAGGATTATGGTGTAGATGCTGGTACGACAAATGTTTGGCAAGTAAATCAAAAAGGTGTAGAGGCCTGGGGAACAACTAATCCAACTGGGAATATTGAAGTATGGCAAAATGGTAATGGATACAATGTGCCTGCTTTTTCTGGAAACAATTTTATTGAATTAAACTCGGATGGTATTGGTCCAGTTTATCAAGACATTCGGACAATCCCAGGTTCCAATTTAACTTGGAAGTTCTCACACCGGGGGCGCATGGGGGTAGACACGGCTGATTTACTTATTGGCTCACCAGAAAGTCAAACCGAAGTGTCGCGAGTTTCTGATGGAGAAACATGGGGGAGTTTTGAAGGGAATTATATAGTGCCTGAAGGACAGACTATCACAAGGCTAACTTTCAATCCTATTTCAACAGCAAGTGGCTCACTTACCAGCGGAAATTTTTTGGATGATATTCAGTTGTATATTAATGTAAATGGCGCAAAAATTGGCGATGTTGTTTGGTACGATTTTAATGGGGATGGTATTCAACAAGATAGCGAAGAACCTGCTCCTTTCGTAAAGGTAGATTTATTAACGAAAGATGGTGTGTTTAAAGAAAGTGCGACCACGAATAATATCGGCTCTTATTTATTCACAGATGTTTTGCCGGGGGACTATCAAGTGAAATTTACCCTACCGAATAATGATTTTATTTTTTCAAAAGCAAATCAAGGCAATGATACGACGCTTAATTCCAAGCCAGATAAAACAGGGATAGCTTCAGTAAATGTACCTAATTTAAAAAGTGAGAATTTTGATATGGATGCGGGAATAACGACGAATGGTAAAGTGGAAATTCAAAAATTTTCAGGAGATAAGGCGCTGAGTGGAGCGGTTTATGCCATTAAAGATAATTCTCAATCAGAAGTGGCGAAAATAACGACTGGTCAAAATGGTACAGGGACAGCGGAAGGGCTGCCACCAGGGAAGTATACAGCAACCGAAGTTACAGCACCTCTTGGTTATCAGAAGAACCCAACACCAAAAACATTCACTATCACGTACGGCGATACAAATCCTGTCAAACTCACTTTTCAAAACGTTGAGAAAACAGGATCAATTACTATTTTTAAACAAGATGAAGCGAATAAAAAAGGTCTAGCAAATGCCGTTTTCGACGTAAAGTCAACAGATGGAACGACATTAAAAAAAGTAACTACAAATAGTAAAGGTTATGCTCTTGCTGAAAACTTACAACCCGGAACTTATGTCATAACGGAAGCAACAGCACCACCTGGCTATGAAAAATCAACCAAAGAAATTCGCGTAACGATACCATTTAACCCTCAAAAAACTATTAATATTACTTTTAGTGATAATAAAATAATGGTACCTAAAAAACCGACTCCAACAAAGGGAAGTACAGTGGTGAAGGTAAGTGGAGAAACGACAAAAATTACTGCTCTACCACAAACGGGCGATAGTTCAAATAGCTCAACAATTTTTATAGGATTGCTTATTGTCGTAGCTAGCGGGTTATTTGTTTATAGAAGATATTAAAAATACAAAAAAATTCCAAGGTTAGCTTCTAACCTTGGAATTTTTTTATTGATGCGGCCGAGAGGACTTGAACCTCCACGGGTTTTACCCCACTAGGCCCTCAACCTAGCGCGTCTGCCGATTCCGCCACGACCGCGTATGCGTAGCAAAACTAATTATAATATTGATTCTGTTATTTTGTCAACAAATTCTACGAAGATAATTGGAAAAAAGTAAGCGTATTCTTGTATAATGAAGAATAGTGAATTTATAGGAGGAGAGCTGATTATGGATGTGACACAACTAAAAATGTTGCATAATGCGAAAGTGATTTCGGAAATAAACAAAGGCTTTTCTGTTGATAGGAAATACCAGGTGGATGAAACTTACCTTGTTCGTGTTTTTCCTATAGATTTACTTCAAGAAAGGGAGCAAGAGTTTAAAATAATCCAAGCATTAGATTCTCAAACTCCATTTGTTCCAAAAGCATATGATTTCGGCTTTATCGAAAGAGAAGGCTATATGATTATTAGTTATTTGCGAGGCGAAGACGCAGAAATTGGCATGACCCGTTTATCTCATTCAGAACAGTTAAAAGCTGGTTTTTCAGCAGGGGGAATTTTACGAGAAGTTCATAAAATCCCGCTTGCTATACCAAAAATGAACTGGTTGGATTTTCAAACGGTTAAATTTGAACGAAAAGTGAAGGAATTAAAAGAATTAGAAATAACAGCTTTTTTTTAACAGACACCGAAAAGTTTGTTAATGAGAATATAGCTAGATTAAAAAATAGACCGATTTGTTTACAACATGGAGATTTTCATCCAGCGAATATTATTTTAAACAACAAAAAGTTTGTGGGGCTAATTGATTTTAATCGGTTAGAGTTCGGCGATCCTTTATTTGATCTAGCTAAAATCGGCTTTTTTACAACAGAGGTCAGTATACCTTTTGCACGAGGAAATATTTTAGGCTATATTGATAAAGAAGAAGTTACGGATTTTTGGAATCTTTACGCGCTTTACACGGCGATGCATATTACTTCGGCTGTTAATTGGGCAGCAAAAAATGAATCTCGTAATTTTAAAAAGTTGATGGATTATGCAGCAAAGACGGTCGCTAGTCACGATAATTTTCAAAGGATAGTGCCGAATTGGATGAACGAGGAGGAATTCAAATGACTGAAAAGAAAATTGATTTTAAAAAAGAAGAGAAGAAATTCTACGCTCCTAAAAGGAAGCCAGAGCGTATTTTTGTTCCGGAAATGAATTTTTTGATGGTGGATGGGAAAGGTGATCCGGACGGTGAGGCGTATCAAAAAGCAGTGCAGTCTCTTTATGCGATTGCGTACACGATTAAAATGAGCAAGATGGGCGAGACGCGTCTGGATGGTTACACGGATTTTGTTGTACCGCCGCTGGAAGGTTTTTGGTGGTCTGAAGAGAGGTTTGATTTAAAGGATAGAGATGCGTGGCTTTGGACATCCATTCTTAGACAACCGGACTTTGTCACCGAAGAAGTGTTGGAATGGGCGAAAGAGGTTGCTAAGAAGAAAAAGCCTGATCTTGATACGAGTCACGTAAAATTGGTTCGTTTTGAAGAAGGAGAATGTGTGCAGATGATGCATATTGGTCCTTTTAGTGAAGAAGTGAAAACGGTCGCGGAAATGCACCAATTCATGGAAACAGAAGGACTTCATAATGATACAGGGGCTGTTCGTAAACACCACGAAATTTATTTGAGTGATCCGCGTAAAGTGGACCCAGAAAAAATGAAGACCATCCTTCGACTTCCAGTGAGTTGAATAATTGGAATGTTTTGCGTTATAGTATAGTAGAAATAGGACAAAGGCGACTGCCCGGAATACAAATATTTCAGGGTAGTTTTTTTGTGAAGTGGGGTCTTGGAGATGTATTTTTTATATGTAGGGGTTTTTGGCGCATTAGGTGGTATGTGCCGATATGCAATGAACTTGTGGCTTGGTGGCGGGGATTTTCCTTCTGCGACATTAGCAGTTAATTTAATAGGTTGTTTTTTGTTGGCTTTTCTTATGCAATTTTTGGCAGAAAAATCTCGTATTTCATTGGTAATTTTGAACGGGATTGGGACTGGTTTTATTGGCGCGTTTACGACTTTCTCGGCTTTTAGTGTAGACACAATTCAACTAGTGCAAAGTGGCGCATGGTTATTTGCGGTTAGCTATGTGTTAGCTAGTTTCATTGGTGGGCTTATTATGGTGAAGTTTGGGCGGATGCTTAGCAATAAGCTTTTGAATCGAGGTGAGCATCGTGTTAGTTAATTTCGTACTTGTAGGATTTGGAGCGGCTCTTGGTGCGATGCTACGATATGGAATTTCTGTATTGGTCAAAAGTAAATGGAAAACAAACTTTCCTTTTGCGACTTTTTTTATTAATATTACTGGTTCATTTTTATTAGGTTTTCTTGTTTCCTCTGCTCTTGGACCGGTTTGGCAACTTTTTTTAGGTACAGGATTTATGGGAGGATATACGACTTTTTCTACGTTTAAAGTGGAAAGTATGGAATTAAAATGGAAGACGAATTATCGTGTATTATTTTCTTATCTAGGTTGTACCTATGTGTTTGGCTTAATAGCTGCTTTTCTCGGTTTGATGCTTGGTGTATAAGAATTGTTTAAGAAACAAGAAAACAATTGCCTGTATTTCTGCTAAATGCTATGCTAGAAAGAACGATAAGCTTCAGAGAGGACGAGAGAGAGCGATGACAGGTTTTAAAAAGGTAATATTGCCGGTTTTACTAGTGGTACTATTTTTAGCGGGTTGTAATCAAGCAGAAGTGCCTGCTTTAGTCCTTGACGGAACAGTAACGGATACTAGTTTGTTAGAGAATAATAATGAGTTGACAGTCAATGGGACATTAACGTGGAGTGGTGAAAAAAACAATTACGCAAGTGAAGTCTTGATTACAGTGAGTAGCAATACTGCCGTAACAAATGCGACCACTGGAAAAGCAATGAAACTTGCTGATATCAAAGAGGAAGATACTGTTAGAGCTGTATTTCCACAAGGTTCAAATATTACTTCACCCGCCCCTGGAAAAGTATCTGAAAATGCTACATCTTTAAAAGTGACTCCAAAATAAAAGCGAGCGTGCCTTTCTAAAAGGAACGCTTTTTTTATAGGAATTTGTGTCAGACTAATGAACTATTGTAAATTCTCTTGTTTTCAGACCTTAGAGTGTGTTAATTTTAATGTATTAATCACCTAGGAGGAGAATCATGAAAAAAGGGATTTTATTATCAATTTTGTTAGCTTTAGTATTAGTAATTAGCGCTTGTGGGGAAAGCGCGGAAGAAAAAGCAGCAAAAACACCACAAGGTAAATTTGTTCAAACAATGAAAAATGGGATGAATGTACCTGATCAATCTACATATACAACTTCATTTGCTGTAAATGATATCAATGTTTCAAGCACCGACCCAAGTGCTCAAACGATGGGGATTTTAAAAGACATTAAGCTTTCTGTAACAACATCAACTGACAAGAAAGCAAACAAATCAGAAGCAAAATTCAATGTAACATCAACGAATAACTTACTACCAATTTCAATGGATTTAGATTTTTTAGTAGATAGTAAAACGGGAAATGCCTATATTCCACTTAAAACCATTGTAGAGCCAGATGCTTCTTTACTTAGTTATTTAGATCAAGCGACTGGTGGTATGTGGTCTAAAATTAACACCGACTACCCTGATCTAAAAAATAAATATCTTAGTACTGAAGAATTAACCAGTTCATTAACAGATCAACCAGAGGCAAAAACAGCTGTAGATACGAAAGAAATTGAAGCAGCGACGAAAGATTTAAACAAAAAAGCGATAAAATTAGTTGATACTTATTTCACGGGCTTAGAAAAAGATCGTTTTAAAGAAGCGGATGATGGTACTGTTAGCGTTACGATTAAAAACGCCGATATCGCGAACTTGATGAACCAAGTAGCTAAATTAATGGATGATGAAAAAGTAAAAGCAGATCTTAAAGTTATTGCAGAAAGCCAAGGTTCAGATGCAGTAACAGATTTTGATTCCACGTATACAGAAATGAAATCGAGTTTAACAGATGCTGCGAAAGAATTAAAAGAAAATAAAACGTACTTAATTAATAATAAACTTACTGTAAAATCAGGAAAAGAGAACAGCTTAGATACACTTACTCTTCAAACAAAAATAGAAGATAAATCTGATGCGAGCGCTCCTGAGTCTATTAGCTTTACGGTGAAAACAAAAGCAGAAGAATTTGTTCCAATTGAAGATTTTCCTACAAAAGATGAAGTTATTTCTAGCGAAGAGCTAAATAAAATCATCACAGATGTAACAGCAAAAATGTATGGCGGAATGGATATAAGTGGAACTAATTATTAATCAATCGAAAGACGCAGCGACTTAGGTCGTTGCGTTTTTTTGATTTTTATTTTGGCGCGGCTTTGTGGTATGATATGTAGAGAAAATGATGGACGGGTGAGGTAATGGAATTCGAATTGATAATGACAAGTGAAAGAGAGACAAGGCTTCGCGCAAAACAACTTGGTGAACAATTGACAGCTGGAGATGTGATTTTGCTTGAAGGTGATCTCGGCGCGGGTAAAACTACTTTTACCAAAGGTCTCGGTGAAGGTCTTTTGATTCCGCAAATGATTAAAAGTCCGACATTTACAATCATTCGTGAATATAAGAAAGGACGCTTGCCACTTTATCATATGGACGTGTACCGTTTGGAAGATGCTTCGGCTGATGAACTTGGTTTGGAGGAGTATTTCTACGGAGCAGGTGTAAGCGTGGTTGAGTGGGCGCAGTTTGTTCGCGAAGATTTGCCAGAAGAATACTTGGAAATTCAGCTTTTTCATATAGATGAGAATACGCGTAAATTGGTTGTGAAGCCAGTTGGAGAAAGATATGAGCAACTTGCAATGGAGGTTTTTGGGAAATGATACTTGGGATGGATACGTCTTCCGATACGATGGCGATAGCGCTTTTTAATGAAGGTGTCGTTATCGGCGAATATACAACGAATTTGAAAAAAAATCATAGTGTGCGGTTGCTTCCAGCGATTGCTGTTTTGATGGAAGAATGTGGAGTAAAACCTACTGACTTAGAAAAGATTGCTGTAGCAAAAGGTCCAGGGTCTTATACCGGGCTTCGTATTGGTGTAACAGTTGCGAAAACAATGGCTTGGGATGCAGGGATTCCGATTGTCGGGATTTCCTCTTTGGCACTTTTAGCAGAGAATGGTTTGTACTTTCCTGGAAAAGTGGTCGCGTTGATGGATGCGCGCCGTAGTAATGTATATGCGGGCGTTTATCAAGCAAGCGAAGGTGAAATGCAGAGTGTTATCGCGGACGGACATATTGCGTTAACTGAATTACTAGAACAATTCCTGTCTAGCGAGGAGCCCATTTTATTTGTCGGAACCTTAACAGAACAAATTTGTGTGACTGTGACGGAAGTCCTCGGTGAGCGGGCGGTTTTTGCGCAGGCAGATTATACTTACTCACGAGCTAGTTCTCTTGTAAAACTGGCAGAGAATTTAGACGGAGAACCGGCAGACAACTTTGTTCCTGATTATTTAAAACTGGCAGAAGCGGAGAGCAAATGGTTGGAATCGAGGGGTTCCGAGTGAGTTTGGATGAAGCCTTATTATTTCGGGAAGCAACCGTGACTGACTTGAAAAGTATTATGAATGTCGAAAATGCAGCATTCACGGTACCTTGGACGGAAGCAGCTTTTCGGAATGAATTTATTATTAACCAATACGCCTATTATTTACTTGCGATATATAAGGAACAAGTAGTAGGTTATGCGGGTGTTTGGCTCGTTTTAGATGAAGGACATATTACGAATATTGCGATTCATCCAGATTATCAAGGGAATCATTATGGTGAGGCGCTTTTGCGGGAAATGATTCGGGTTGCGAAAGAGCGCGGTATTGTTCGGATGACGTTAGAAGTTCGCGTATCCAACGATGTAGCACAAGGGCTTTATAAGAAATTAGGATTTCAAGACGGCGCCATTCGGAAAAACTATTATCCGGATACGAAAGAAGACGCGCTAGTGATGTGGGTGGACTTATGAAAAAAAATACATTAATTCTTGGAATAGAATCTAGCTGCGATGAAACAGCTGCTTCTGTTGTAAAAAATGGTAATGAAATTATATCGAGTGTGGTGGCTTCTCAAATTGAGAGCCATAAACGATTTGGCGGGGTAGTTCCTGAAATCGCATCAAGACATCATGTGGAGCAAATTACGCTTGTGATTGAAGAAGCTTTAAAACAAGCAAATGTGACGATGGATGATTTAGACGGGATAGCTGTGACAGAAGGTCCAGGTCTAGTTGGTGCGCTGCTTATCGGTGTGAATGCGGCTAAAACGCTCGCTTTTATGCACAATTTACCTTTAGTTGGCGTGCATCATATTGCTGGCCATATTTATGCAAATCGTTTTGAAACTGAATTCAAATTTCCGCTACTTTCATTAGTTGTCAGCGGCGGTCATACTGAACTAGTTTTAATGAAAGCAGATAATGAGTTTGAAATTATCGGGGAGACAAGGGACGATGCAGCTGGTGAAGCTTATGATAAAGTGGCACGTACACTTGGTCTCGCATACCCAGGCGGCGTGCAAATTGATAAACTTGCCAAAGACGGCGAAGATACTTTTCATTTCCCAAGAGCGATGATGGATGAGGGTTCGTTTGATTTTAGTTTTAGTGGATTGAAGTCTTCCTTTATTAACACGCTTCATAATTTAAGGCAGCGTGGTGAGGAGCCAAATCCAAACGATATGGCGGCGAGTTTTCAAGCAAGCGTTGTGGATGTTTTAGTAAGCAAAACGATTCGTGCTGCTAAACAATACGATGTGAAACAACTGCTTCTTGCGGGAGGCGTGGCAGCGAACCAAGGTTTACGAGAACGCCTTATTCAAGAAGTAAAACTAGAGCTTCCAGAGACAGAACTGATTATTCCACCATTAGCCTTATGCGGAGACAATGCGGCAATGATTGCTGCTGCAGGGACTGTGAGTTTCTTACAAGGAAAACGTAGTGGTTTTGATATGAATGCGAATCCGGGATTATTGCTGGAAGATATATAAAAAGCGCGCGATTTTTCGTTCCGCACGCTTCGGACTGCAGTGAAAGTGAACTATTACTTTCGCTGCAGTCTATTTTTATTAGCTCAATTTTCTGGTTATGCCTCTAAAATACAACTTTCGCGTCAACTCTTTTTCTAAAGATACTTGCATGCTATAATTGTGATGCAAATAAGTTTATGGTGGTGCACCAGCCTTTTTCATCCAGAAAGTAGGTGGTGTTTATGTTGTTTTTTAGGCGTTACCTGGAAAGGATAAACGTGTGACTGTTTTCGAGAGTCTTACGCTGATGATTGCTTTTGCAGTCTTAGTCGTAACAATCATGAACAGCAAAAATGACAAAAAATAAAAACCACTCATAAGCCTGACAGCTAGTGGTTTTTAAATAAATCATATAAAAGGCTGTCACCATCTTAAATGGTGTTTGCGAGAGAGTCATGTTGTCGCATGGCTCTCTTTTCATTTATATAGTAACACATTTACTTATTACTTGCCAATTTTTTCCTTCCTAACAGATAGTATCTAGTTCCTAGAGGATAACTGCTTTTTACATCGTTTTATTTAAAAATTGGCGTACTTTTTCTTCGTATGTCTTTGGATCTACCGTGAATGCTTGACCGTGTTCTGCTCCTTTGACAATCCATTTTTCTTTATAGCTATTGGTAGCTTTATAGAGTTCGTCTACCATATTTGTAGGGACGAAAGCATCAGCATCACCGTGGATGTAAAAAATGGGTACGTCTGTTTTAGCGACCGCATCAACCGCACTTGCTTCGCTGAAAAAGAAACCTTCTTTGAATTTATTAATCAGACTAGCTGTTGGGATTATTGGGAATTTCGGTAAGTGGAACATGGCTTTTAGTTGATACGAAAGTTCGGCGTCCATCGATGTATAGCCGCAATCAGCGATAATACTTTTTACTTGTTTTGGTAGTTTTTCGCCGCTTGTCATAAGGACAGTGGAGCTACCCATGGACACGCCATGTAGTGCGATTTGAGTGTCCGTACCATTTTTGTCGATTACTTGGTCAATCCACTGCACATAATCTTTGCGTTCAGGCCAACCAAATCCAATATTTTCACCTTCGCTTTTGCCGTGCGCTCTAGCATCAGGCATTAAAACGTTGTAACCAAATTTTTCATGATACATTCGAGCGAGACCTGCCATTTCGACTTTACCGCTTTTACCGCGATAACCGTGGGCTAAAATGATGGTTGTGTTAGATGGTTTATCTGCTGCTAAATAAGTAGCAACAAGTTTCAAATCGTCTGCTGAGGTTTCTGTCCATTGCGTGAGATTTTGCTTTTCCATCCAAGCCACATTTTCTTCCCGGTTTTTCTTTGCTAGTTTGGCTGTGGCAGTGGTTTCGTCTGTTGTTGCAGTGTCATTCATGCTGGAATTGTCACGAGCTAAAGCATAACTATACAAGTAAAAACTTGCGCAAATAGTAATAATGACAAGTAAACCAACGATAATCGAACTAGAAATAATTAAAATCTTTTTCATTGTTTGCTCCTTTTTTTATGCAGATTACATGGATTCCAGTTCTTCGCTTATTTGTTCCCATTCTTCCATTAATTTCTCTCCGTCAGCTTTTACGGCGTCTAGCTCTTGAGTGATTTCAAGGGCTTTTTCATGGTCTTGGAAAACTTCTGGGTTCGTTAATTGAAGTTCAAGCTCGGCAATCTTTTTGTCCGTTGCTTCCATGGATTTTTCTACTTCTTCTAGTTTGCGTTTTCTTTGGCGAAGAAGTTTTTGTTGTTCTTTTTCTTCTTGATAGTTTAATTTTCGAACAGAGGAGGTCGCTTCCACTTGTTCGCCTTTTTTGCGTCGATCCTCGGCATCAAGTCGTGCCAGTTCTTTTTCTTCTGCTAATTTTTCTTGATAATAATCGTAATCTCCTAGGAAAACGGTCGCTTTTTCGGGCGCTAGTTCGACGATTTTAGAAGCAATTCGGTTAATAAAATAGCGGTCATGGGAAACGAAGAGAATCGTGCCTTCAAAATCAATTAAAGCTGCTTCTAAAACTTCTTTACTTTCAATATCTAAATGGTTGGTCGGTTCATCGAGAATAAGGACATTGGCTTCAAGTAAAGTGAGCTTAGCAAGGGCAAGTCGCGCTTTTTCGCCACCACTTAAAGACTGGACATTTTTTAATACATCATCATCTGAAAAAAGGAAATTACCAAGTGTTGTACGAACGTTTACTTCATTCAACTCTGGATAATCATCCCATAGCTCCATTAAAACAGTTTTGTTGGATGTCAGTTTGGCTTGTTCTTGATCGTAGTAGCCAATTTTCACGCCAGCACCGAAGTGGAATTCGCCACTTAAAGCTGGGATATCACGAATAAGCGTTTTAAGTAGAGTTGATTTGCCGATTCCGTTTGGACCAACGAGCGCGAGACTATCTTGGCGTTTCATTTCGAACGTTAGGTTGGAAGCAATGCGCTTATCTTTTGCGTAACCAATGCTTAGCTGATCTACCATTAAAACATCTTTACCTGTTTGTTTTTCAAATTGGAAACCAAAATGCGCTGCTTTTTCATCACCTTGCGGGCGACCAAGCACATCCATTTTTTCTAATTGTTTTCTTCTACTCTGAGCTCGTTTTGTTGTCGATGCGCGGACAATATTTCTAGCAACAAAATCTTCTAGTTTGGCAATCTGTTTTTGTTGTTTATCGAACTCTTTCCACATTTGTTCTAGTTTCGCTTGTTTTTGATTAACGAATGAACTGTAATTTCCTTTGTAGTGATCAATTTTGGTTCGGCTGATTTCGTATACTTGATTCACGACTTTATCAAGGAAGTAGCGGTCATGGGATACGATGAGTAACGAACCATGATAATTTTGTAAATAGGTCTCGAGCCACGCTAGTGTTTCGATATCTAAATGGTTGGTGGGCTCATCAAGAACAAGAATATCTTGTTTAGCAAGCAGTAATTTGGCTAAAGCAAGCCGCGTTTTTTGGCCACCACTTAGAGAAGCGATTTCTACTTCATAATCTTCTGGATAAAAACGCAATCCATTTAAAACAGAACGGATTTCTGCTTCGTAAGTATAGCCGCCACTTTCTTTAAAAGTATGTTGTAACGTATCATAATCCGTCATCAGTGCTTGGTATTTTTCTGGATCATTATAGAGTTCCGGTTCACCGAGACGAAGCTCCATTTTGCGCAAATCAGCTTCCATTCTGCGCAGTGAATCGAATACACTAAGCATTTCATCCCAAATGGTTTTAGAAGATTCTAGCCCGGTATTTTGAGCCAAATAGCCAATTTCCACACTTTTTGGTTTGGAAATAGTTCCGCCATCATAACTCATTTTGCCGGCGATAATTTTAAGTAAAGTGGATTTTCCTGCACCATTTCGCCCAACTAGAGCGATTCGGTCACCTGTTTTAACTTCTAATTTAATATTATCTAAAATAACTTCTGCACCGAAGAATTTAGAAATTTGCTGAACTTGTAATAATATCATAATCTCTCTCCTCGAACGTTCTCCCTACTAGTTTATCTTAAAAGCTAAGTAATCGCAATGAGATAGCCAAGACAGCTTGAATAAAAAAGATTGTGAAAACACTCGCATTATTTGTGATTTTAGCGTAGAATATAAAAAGAGGACTGTACCGGATATTTTGCGGGACAAAACCTTACTTGAAAGATATGAGCAAAAAGTTTGTGCATTCCTTGTGAAATGTTTATAGTATATAAGCAAGCATGTGAAAGGAAGTACAGTTCACAATAGCTTCAACTTCAGAAAAAATTAAAAGAAGAAGGGACAGAAGGCATGATGGAGGAAACAACTAAAATTCCACAAGCGACAGCAAAACGCTTACCATTATATCATCGTTACTTGAAATACTTAGATGAGTCAGGTAAGGAACGAGTATCATCTGCGGAATTAAGTGAAGCGGTGAAAGTTGATTCAGCGACTATTCGACGTGATTTTTCGTACTTTGGCGCATTAGGTAAGAAAGGATACGGGTATAACGTTTCTTACATACTCGACTTTTTCAGCAAAACACTTAGCCAGGACAAACAGACAAATGTTGCACTAATCGGTGTAGGTAACCTAGGTACAGCATTATTACATTATAATTTCATGAAAAATAATAATATCAAAATCGTTGCTGCATTTGATGTAGATCCAGCGAAAGTAGGTAGTGTTCAACAAGATATTCCAATCTATCATTTGAATGATATGGAAGAAATTGTTCGTGAAAACGGTGTGGAAGTAGTTATTCTGACAGTTCCAGCTGACGAAGCACAAGTAACG
This sequence comes from Listeria sp. LM90SB2, assembly GCF_028867355.1. Taxonomy (NCBI): domain Bacteria; kingdom Bacillati; phylum Bacillota; class Bacilli; order Caryophanales; family Listeriaceae; genus Listeria; species Listeria sp. LM90SB2. The sequence continues at coordinate 2,156,292 of NZ_CP046449.1, read as the reverse complement.
GTAGATCGTTTAATTGAAGCAGATGTAAAAGGTATTCTAAACTTTACACCAGCTCGTATCAGTGTTCCGAAACAAGTTCGTGTGCACCATATCGATCTTACTACCGAATTACAAACGTTAATCTATTTCCTGGAAAATTATCCAGCGAAAACAGAATAAAAAAACCTGTAGAAGGTAAGCAACACTTACTTTCTACAGGTTTTTTTTACGTCTTTTAAGTCCAGTGATAATCAGACCGATGCCAATACCAAAATCCATTAATGTCATGATAATTAGTATACATGCAAGCACATCATAACCATAATCAGCCACACGAACAACAACAAAATATACAAATACAAGACCAAGTGCAAAATATAAAAAACTTTGCTTTATTAATGAATTTTTCATATTATCCCCCAATAATTCCAAGACTCAAAAGCAAAACAATCGTATTCATTAAAATATGGGCACCCATCGAAACAACAATCCGTTTTGTTTTCGTATAAAGGAAACAAAGAATTAGTCCGATGACAAAATAAGTAAGTAAGAAAGAAATATCTCCGTGAAGTAATCCAAAGAAAAGCGAACTAATAACTGCGGCCACATGAATATTCGTCACATTACTTAGCCCACCAAAAATCACTTTTCGAAAGACAAGTTCTTCCAAAATCGGTCCCAAAATAGAAATAAAGATCAAGAAAATAGGTGCAGCTTTAGTCAAATCAACAAGTAACTCCGTATTGGCAGAATTACTTAACTCCCCTGAAATCATCGTAATAATAACACTACAAATAATTTGTGCCACATATAAGCCAATGACTCCTCCGACAATCCACACAATACTTAGAAGCGGTTTTGTTTTTTCACCGATTTCGATTTTATTTTCTTTTGGTTTTCTGTAAAGCATCGGAATAATAATTGCAAGTGATAAAAGATTAGAGAATATCGACCAAATAACCATTCCATAAGATGCGGCGCTCTCTGCTGAAAGTGATGTTGTACTTAGTAAAATATGTTGAACAATCGGAATCCCAACAGATGCAGAAAATAGTAATAATAAATAAACTAAAACAATCGTAATATAACGCTTAGCCAAAAAATACGCATCCTTTCTATAAAAAACATTGGCTAAATTGCTTCAAATAAGCGGAAATAGCTCTTCTTATTGTACTCGTTATGAAGCTTTACCGCAAATAAGAATTCTTCTATTTTTTTAAACGTTTTTGCTTGCATTTTTTATTCAGTTTGGTATCATAATAACTGTATTAGCACTCTAATGTGTCGAGTGCTAAAATGAAAAAAGTAATTATATCAGAGGAGGTCATTTACATTGTTAAAACCATTAGGAGATCGTGTTGTAATTGAAGTACTTGAAGCAGAGGAAAAAACAGCGAGTGGGATTGTATTACCAGACTCTGCCAAAGAAAAACCGCAATCAGGGAAAATTGTTGCAGTCGGTTCAGGTCGTGTGCTAGATAACGGCACAAAAGAACCACTTGAAGTTGCAGAAGGTGACACGGTTATCTTCGCAAAATACTCTGGAACAGAAGTGACGTATGAAGGAACTGACTATCTGATTTTACGTGAAAGTGACATTTTAGCAATTACTAAATAATTAAAAAAAGAAATAATCGGAGGGAAATATAAAATGGCAAAAGATATTAAATTTAGTGAAGATGCTCGTCGTGCCATGTTACGTGGTGTCGACCAATTAGCAAACGCAGTAAAAGTAACACTTGGCCCAAAAGGTCGTAATGTTGTTTTAGAAAAAAAATTCGGTTCTCCGTTAATTACAAATGATGGGGTAACGATTGCAAAAGAAATCGAATTAGAAGACCCATTTGAAAATATGGGAGCAAAACTTGTATCTGAAGTTGCTTCTAAAACCAATGATGTTGCTGGGGACGGAACTACAACAGCTACCGTTTTAGCGCAAGCAATGATTCAAGAAGGCTTGAAAAACGTAACAGCTGGAGCAAATCCAGTAGGCGTTCGCCGCGGTATCGAAAAAGCCGTAGCAACAGCTATCGAAGAATTAAAAGCTATCTCTAAACCAATTGAAAGCAAAGAGTCTATCGCTCAAGTTGCTGCTATTTCTTCTGGTGATGAAGAAGTTGGTAAATTAATCGCAGAAGCAATGGAACGTGTTGGTAACGACGGCGTTATCACTATTGAAGAATCCAAAGGCTTTGCAACAGAATTAGATGTAGTAGAAGGTATGCAATTTGACCGTGGCTACACTAGCCCATACATGGTAACTGATTCCGACAAAATGGAAGCAGTTCTTGAAAAACCATATATTTTAATTACAGACAAAAAAATCAACAACATCCAAGAAATCTTACCAGTTTTAGAACAAGTTGTTCAACAAGGTCGTCCAATGTTAATCATTGCGGAAGATGTTGAAGGGGAAGCTCAAGCAACTCTTGTACTAAACAAACTTCGCGGAACATTCAACGTAGTAGCCGTGAAAGCTCCTGGTTTTGGTGATCGTCGTAAAGCAATGCTAGAAGATATTGCTATTTTAACAGGCGGACAAGTCATCACAGAAGACCTAGGCTTAGAACTAAAAACAGCAACAGTTGATCAACTTGGAACAGCGAACAAAGTAGTTGTAACAAAAGATGATACAACAATCGTAGAAGGAGCAGGCGATTCCACACAAATTAGCGCTCGCGTAAACCAAATCCGTGCGCAAATGGAAGAAACTACTTCTGAATTTGATAGAGAAAAATTACAAGAACGTTTGGCAAAACTTGCAGGTGGGGTAGCTGTTGTCAAAGTCGGCGCTGCAACTGAAACAGAGCTAAAAGAACGTAAATTACGTATTGAAGATGCGCTTAACTCTACTCGCGCAGCTGTAGAAGAAGGTATCGTAGCTGGTGGTGGTACTGCTCTTGTAAGTATTTACAATAAAGTAGCAGCACTAGAAGCAGAAGGTGACGTAGAAACTGGTATCAACATCGTGCTTCGTTCCCTAGAAGAACCAGTTCGCCAAATCGCGCATAACGCTGGACTTGAAGGTTCGGTTATCGTTGAACGCTTGAAACACGAAGCAGTTGGCGTTGGTTTCAACGCAGCTAATGGCGAATGGGTAAACATGATTGACGCTGGTATTGTGGATCCAACAAAAGTAACACGTTCCGCACTACAAAACGCATCATCTGTTGCTGCACTTCTATTAACTACAGAAGCAGTCGTAGCAGACAAACCAGACGAAAACGGCCCAGCAGCTGTTCCTGATATGGGAATGGGTGGCATGGGCGGCATGATGTAAGGTTAACATCAGCTGACATTTTTAAAAGATCTCTGGATTTTCCAGGGATCTTTTTTATTATGATTTTATAGCAGAATATTTTCAAGAAGTTAATAGAGGAGTATACTTTAAAAAATTTTTATCAGAGCCAAATCATCTTGTATGAGGTAATAAATTGGCCATTTTTTGTGAAAAAAACCACAAATTATGTTTTACACAAAAGTCCGAGGGTACTGGTATACATGTATGGTGAAAAATTTGAGGAGGGATTTTTAATGTGTACGTCAATAACTTATACAACGAAGGATCACTATTTTGGAAGGAATTTCGATTATGAACTTTCTTACAAAGAAGTTGTGGTTGTTACGCCGAAAAATTACCCGTTCCATTTTCGCAAGGTAGAGGATATAGAGAAGCATTATGCACTTATTGGTATTGCTGCTGTGATGGAAAACTACCCGTTGTATTACGATGCTACCAATGAAAAAGGCCTTAGTATGGCAGGACTCAATTTCTCAGGAAATGCGGATTACAAGGATTTTGCAGAAGGTAAGGACAATGTAACGCCATTTGAATTTATTCCGTGGATTCTTGGTCAATGCGCTACTGTAAAAGAAGCAAGAAGATTACTTCAGAGAATCAATCTCGTGAATATTAGCTTTAGTGAAAATTTGCCGCTATCTCCTTTACATTGGTTGATGGCTGATCAAAACGAATCTATTGTAGTGGAATGTGTGAAAGATGGACTTCACATTTATGATAATCCTGTTGGCGTGTTAACAAATAATCCAACATTTGATTACCAACTATTTAATTTAAACAATTATCGCGTTCTTTCGAGTGAAACTCCAGAAAATAATTTTTCCAACGAGATTGATTTGGATGCTTATAGTCGTGGGATGGGCGGAATCGGCTTACCTGGCGATTTATCTTCTATGTCTCGTTTTGTGAAAGCAACTTTTACCAAATTGAATTCTGTTTCAGGTGATTCTGAATCAGAGAGCATTAGCCAATTTTTCCATATTTTAGGCTCGGTGGAACAACAAAAAGGTCTGTGTGATGTTGGTGGGGGAAAATACGAGCATACCATTTATTCCTCATGTTGCAATATCGATAAAGGAATTTATTATTATAGAACATATGGAAACAGTCAAATTACTGGTGTGGATATGCACCAAGAGGATTTAGAGAGCAAAGAACTAGCTATTTATCCACTCGTTAATGAGCAACAACTAAACATTGTTAATAAATAACTGTGAGGCTATGACAAGAAATTCTCTTGTCGTAGTTTTTTTGTGTAAAAAAACCAAAACTTGTCAGATGAAAAACAATTTTGGGACCGAAAAGCTAAGTTATCATTTCTTATTCCTTGTTATAATAAAAGAAAAGGAGATGCACTTGCTATGAGAGAAAATTCCATTATTGGTCGAATTATTGCATTTTGTGCAATTTGCTTTGCATTTTTTAACCCGAAAACAGTGACTTATTGGCTAGGAGTACGCGCAGAATCCGGTCCAGCTTGGTATCTCACTACAGTTGTCGCATGCGGTATTGCGGTTTTCGTATTGATCGATTTAATCAAAAAAATAAAACGAAGAAAAACGGCAGAATGAAAGTTTTCGTGGTATACTACTAGAAAAACGACTAGGAGAACGCCATGAACTGGACACGTATAAGTAGTATTGTAATAGTTGGTTTTACAGCAATAGGAGCAATTTATGGTGGATTATCCATGGTTTTCATGCCAAGTGGTGGTTTGCTATCTCTTTCAACTGGATTACTTGATGGTTCACCGTTCGTGGATTATTTAGTACCAGGCATATTTTTATTCGTATTTGTTGGATTATTCCATTTAGCAGCACTCATTTATTTGCTGAAAAAATTACCACGAACGAAAGAAGTCATGTTCGCAGCAGCGGCCGTGCTCGCAGTTTGGATGATTGTACAGTTACTGATTATCGGCTATGTATTTATTTTACAAATTATCTTTTTAGTTGTCGCAGCAGTAGAAATGTTTTTAGCGATACAATTAAAAAAACAGCAACGGTGAAATAGAATTTAGTTAGGCTATTTTTTTCCTGAATTTAAGGGAGATAGATAGCCTAACTTTTTAGCTTTAGAAAACATAATTTATAAGCGCGAATGTAAATAAAAAATCCTTCCACAAAAGAAGGATTTTTTCAGTTATTTCTGTTGTTCTTTCAATAAATCACGAATTTCTTTTAAGTATTCCTCAGTTGGAGGTACTGGCGTTTCTTCCACCGTTTGCTCTTTTTTCTTAATAAAACTAGTAAGTACCTTGACGAAAATAAAAATGGCAAAAGCGATGATGACAAAGTCAACGATGGACTGGATGAAAGCACCGTACTGAATAACGGATTTACCAACTTTGAAACTTAAATCTGTAAAATCAAGACCACCAAGTAGTACACCGACAAGTGGCATAATGATGTTATCTACTAAAGATGAAACAATTTTACCGAAAGCAGCCCCGATAACTACCGCTACAGCAAGGTCTAGAACATTCCCTTTTAACGCGAAGTCTCTAAATTCTACTAACATTTTTTTCATGAAAATTCACCTCCCAATACCCAGTATAAACAATCTAACTGCGATGTGAAAGCAACTGAACTTATTTTAGTAACAAACTGCCTATGTATAGCGTTGGCGCCATTAATGCGTAGCCAATAATAATAAATGTGAGCGTACGAAGCCAGAAAGAACGAAGAATAGTAGGTTTCCATTTTGCTAGAAGTGCTTGAATCCACATCGTGATGAGCGTAACAAAGGCAAACATGAAAAACAATTCGATATAACGAAGCATAGGTAAAACCTCCTTTTCTATCACTATGCCATAATCGTAGCATCATTTGCAATAGGAAATGAGCCGATTATTTCCATTCAATTGTTGCACATGATAAGTTAAAAAGAGTAAAACCGTTCGTTCGAAAAAGGAGTAGCAAATGAAATTATTGAAAAGGGTCAGTTTTTTTCTCATTATACTATATCTATTAATCGTGCCAGTTCAGCATGTTTCTGCACATGCTTATTTGGAAAATTCGAATCCGGCCGATCAATCTCATATTCAAACCGCACCCGAAAAAGTAACGCTTGTTTTTAATGAAGAAATTGAAGCGGATTTCCCTTTAATAGAAGTCAAAGATTCCAGTGGGAAACAAGTGGAAACCGGGAAAACCACTGTTTCTAAAAAGAATAATCATATGGTTGAAGCATCTCTACCGGCTGATTTAAAAGCCGATGTCTATTCTGTTTCATGGCGGGTTGTGTCAGCGGATGGACATGCGGTGACGGGGATCATTTCTTTTAAGTTAGGCGATACGAAAGCGACGTTCCAAGCAGCGGAAGTTCCCTCAAGTGGAACGGACCTGCAAATTAGTTCGATTCAAAAAGCAATTTTATACATAGGGTTTTCGCTGTTTATCGGCGTACTTCTTTTTGGGTTAGGACTTTATCCACGAAAAGAACAGATAACAGAAAAAATTTCTGGACGTTTGAAAAAAGTAACTTGGATAGCGCTAGCACTTCTAGGTGTGGCTCTCTTCATGCAACTTTTCATACAAACAAGTATCACAACGGGCGTTTCTATCAGTGAAAGTTTTGGACCGAGTAAGTTAGTTGCGTTCTTGACTACGAAAACAGGTTATATTTGGATCAGTGAACTTATCGTATGGCTTCTACTTGCCATTTTTACTATCATGATGTTCTTTAAAAAGAAACAATGGAGCTGGTTCTCGCTTTTGACCGAGAGTGCATTAATCGGATATTTGATTTTTGCGAAGGCTCAGAATGGACACGCTGCAGCCAGTGCCGATAAAATAGTAAGTATCACCGCTGATATGCTTCATATGATTGCGGCAAGCGTTTGGGTTGGCGGGATTTTAGTGCTTTTATTCGTATTACCTCGGACTGGGAAAGCGCGCGAAGTTTGGAGCCGATTTGCGATTGTAGCAATCATTGCAGTCGCCTCCATCTTAGTCAGCGGCCTATTAATGGCAGTGATGAATATCGGACAAATGGCCAATTTATTTACAACCAATTACGGCAAAATACTTCTTTTCAAAATTGGCTTATTTTTACTAATGGCACTACTAGGGCTTGGTCATTACATTTATATCAAACTCAAAAACCAACGATTGCCATTTAAAACCATTTTGATGGAACTTATCATTGGGACGATTATCCTTGTTGTCGCAAGTGTGTTAACCAACGTACAAACACCGCCACCGCCTGCTCCGAAAGCATTTGATGAAACAATTGCAGCAGAAGGCGAAAAAGCAAAAATCAATTTACGAGTGGAACCAGCGACTGTTGGGCAAAACCAGTTTATCATCACATTTACTTCAGCAGATGGTTCTGCCAAAACAGATTTTGAACAAGTGACGATTACAACAAAATCTACTAAAACAGATGAAAAATCAACTTTCCAAGCCAAACTTGCAAATGATACGCAATACTTTGCGGAAGGGCTATATATTAATCAAACCGGCAAGTGGGAAATTACGGTTCATGGTTTAACAAAAGATTTCACAGATATAAATCAAACATTTACAACCAATATTACACAGTAAAGGGGAAAAATAATGAAAAAAATTATCAGCTCCATCGTCGTTTTATTAGCTGTCTTTATCATTCCGTTTCAAGCGAGCGCACATGTTTCTGTATTACCGAGCGAATCGACCGTAGACTCCTGGGAAACCTACACAATGAAAGTACCGTCAGAAAAAGATGTCGCCTCTAAAAAAATCGTTTTAAAAGTAGAAAAAGGCGTATCATTCGAATCTTATGAACCAGTGCCAGGCTGGACAACGACAGTAGATAAGAAAAATGGCACAGTAACATGGCAAACAGAAGGCAACGGAATTGAAAAAGGCCAATTCCAGCGCTTTAGTTTTATCGCTAAAAATCCAAGTGAAGAAGGCGAAATTGCTTGGAATGCCTATCAATATTATGAAGATGGCTCCATCGTTGAATGGGTTGGCGCAGAAGATTCCGAGACACCACATGCTACCACAAAAATTGTCAAAGAGTCTTCCAAATCCGCAACTGGCTCGCACGGAGAAGTAGTTGCGGGAGCGGAGAACACAGCAGGGGATACAAGCAGTACTGGAGATAATACGATTTTATTATGGACCGCAGTAGCTATCAGCGTTATTGCACTTATCACGGGGATTCTTGCTATTTTAAGCCGAAAAAAATAACTTCAAAGGAGTAAGCAGATGGAACGGAAAATCATGCATTTAGCTGTAGGTAAGCCGAAAGAACTTAACCTTTCAAATAACAAACGGATGATGACGGGAATCGAAAAAAAGCTTGTACAATCCGCCAGTCTAACCACTACCGGTTTTGAAAATGACGCACCGCATAATTTGAAATATCACGGTGGTCCGGATCGTACGGTTTGTATTTATCCATACGAACATTACGCGAAATGGGCAGCAATGTTTGGCGAAGAGCTACAAGTAACTGCTTTTGGTGAAAATCTCATCACTACGAATATGTTGGAAAGTTCTGTTCAAATTGGCGATAAATTCCAGATTGGCGAAACCGTTATCCAAATAACGGAAGCCCGAAATCCATGTAGTACAATTGAAAAGTTCAATGGAATCCCCAATCTCTATAAAGCAATTCACAAAACTGGACTTACTGGATACCTATGCCGAACGATTACTCCTGGCATTATACATGCAACGGATGAAATCAAACAAATTCACCAAGAATCACACGGCGTAACAGTAGCCTTTTGCCACGATAAAGTTTTGCATAAAAATGGGACAAAAGAAGACTTAGAACGCATTTTGGCGGTAGAAGCCTTATCTGAACGTTACCGTAACCAAGTCGAAAAACAAATAAAAAAGTGATAGCATCATTCGCTATCACTTTTTATATTTTCATCAGCCAGTTCTTTTTTTCGTAGTGCCAAAAATTGCTCTACGACCGCAATTTCTTCTTTGGTTAAATCTGGCGTATCTGCAATTAATTGGGTAATCTTGCTTGCTCTTTGTGTGCTAGAAGTAGTAGCTTTCTTAGCGCGGAAAAAGTTCGTTATCGTACTAGTTATCATCCCGATAAACGCTATCCCAAACAACATCATAATCGATGCCAAAATCCGCCCAATCGGAGTCACTGGAACGATATCACCGTACCCAACTGTTGTCGCAGTCACAATCGCCCACCAAAGCGCATCAGGATAATTGTTTATTTCAGGTTCGATAAATACCATCGGAACAGGAATTATAATCACAAGTAACACAAAAATCATTAAAAATCGATTTAAACCATTAGAACGGAAAAAGCTATAAATCGGTACAATATACCGTCTCCCCATCGCAGTAATACTTAATAGATGGACAAAACTAACAATCCGAGCCGCTCTAAATCCACCGTAAAATGGAATGATTGCAATGAGTTGAAACGGATGCGTTTTTACATAATGCCATTTATTATCAGCACGATAAAGTCGAACCAGATAATCTAGCGTAAAAATCACCCAAATAATCCAATTTAAAATAAATGTAAAGCTGTTTCTGTACGGTAATAGGGCAAGGGAAAGCACTATGAGAATAAGCATAAAAGTCTCATAAATCATTTTTCTCTTTGTTTTATCCAAGTTATCCACCTCGTTTGACTTATACTCTCACTTATTTTAGCATAAAACGACGCAAAAGCCGTAAACAAATAAAAAAGCTGACAACAAAAAGTTGCCAGCCGTGTTCGTTATTTTATTCGTAGTCGATTGCTTTTACTTCTTGATGCCAGTAAGCATAAGTAGCAAAGTAGCGCGAACAACATCGTAATAATCAAGCTATGGGCAAGCGCGATATACAAGTTCACTCCTGTATAAACAGACAGCGCCCCAGTAACGGCTTGAAGTGCAATAAACACAAGCGACAACACCATGCTAAAAGTAAGCACGCGGTACCTTCTGTAATCCCGGAACACAAGCCAAGTTACATACAGCAACCAAACAATTAAAATAAATGCGGCTAACCGGTGGAAATACTGCACATAATCTTGTACTGAAGTAGGCATAATAAAGTGCCCATTTTCAAAAGGCCAAACCGGAACGGCCATACTTGCTTTTTCGTGGCGTACAAGTGCACCAGTATAAACGGCTAAGTACGTGTAAATCGTTAGTGCATAAATATTAATACGTAATTTCGTCCCCATCACGAGGTTTCTGGCATCGAATTTCCGGTCTACCTCAAAAATCATCAAGGCAAGCAATACAATCGAAGCATAACAAATGATCGAAATTCCAAAGTGTAGCGCCATGATGTACGGATTTTGTCCCCAAACAACAGCCGCCATTCCCATTAACGCTTGAATAATTAGAAACAGAACCGCAATAATCGCAAGTGGTTTTGTTTCGCGACGATTTTTCATATAAATCCAAGCACAAATTGCTAAAACAATAACAAAAATCGAACTGATTCCCGTCGTCATTCGGTGCATGAATTCAATTAATTTTTCCGGAGTAACATCTGTTAAACGAACTAACTGCCCATTACATAGAGGCCAACTATTACCGCAGCCATCAGCTGAACCAGTTTTCGTTACGAGCGCTCCGCCAAACACAACGACCGTCATACAAATAATCGTTAGTACGGACCAAACTTTCAAGAATTTTTTCATTATCTACCAATCTCTCCTTTAGATGCGTGTGAGATTTTACTAAAATTTGTGTCTATGTATAAGTTCATGAGTACACATCAAACTAATTGTAGCGTGTTTATTTGAAGAAGTAAAGCGTACAAGACTAAAGCCGATTTATTGACAAAAGGGGCGTATTTTTCACATAATAAGGGTATAGGATATCTATCAGTTCGCAATCACTGGTTTATATCAGCAAGTGTTAGGGGGAGAAAAAGTGAATCAGATAGAAAAGACTGGGGAGTTATCGGCGAGTAGATTTACTGTCCGTGATTTTACCGAGCTTGTGAAAATTGGTATCGTGAATTCCAATACGATTACTGCTTTTACAGGAATGTGGTTAGCCTTTCAGTTAAATGGAATTTCTTTTATTCAAAATGTAGACGTGATATTTTTTACTATCGTCGGTTCAGCACTTATCGTAGCTGCTTCGGGCGCTTTTAACAATGTCATCGACCGTGATATTGACGGAATTATGGAAAGAACAAAAAACAGACCAACGATGACCGGGAAAATTTCTGGTAAACGAGCGCTAATGGTTGCGCTTGTGCTAGGTGTTGTCGGTACAATTATGTTATTTATGACAACTTGGCAAGCAGGAGTTCTTGGCGTTATCGGGGTCTTTTTGTATGTAGTCGTTTATTCGCTATATGCAAAAAGAAAACTAGTTAGTAATACTGTAATTGGTAGTTTTTCAGGCGCTGTCCCGCCGCTGATTGGTTGGTTTGCAGTCGAACCATCATTTAGCATCGTACCAATCATGCTGTTTCTCGTAATGTTTTGTTGGCAACCGCCGCATTTTTATGCGATTGCGATTAAACGGAAAGAGGAATACGCAGCTGCTGGAATTCCAATGTTACCAGTAGTAAAAGGCATTGAACGTACAAAGAAAAGCATGTTTTTCTGGGTGATTTTATTAACTATCCTACCGTTCTTTATGTTTGAACTAGGCATCGTTTATGTTGTTTTAGCAACGTTACTGAATATCGGTTGGTTAGCACTTAGTATTTACGGCTTTAAAATGGAAGATAGTATTAAATGGGCTAAATGGATGTTCGTTTACTCATTAAATTACATGACAATTTTATTCGTAGCAATGGTAGTTATTTCGATTTTCTTATAAAAATAAAAAACAATTACGAAGAAGCGTGCAATACTCGTTTCCTTGTAATTGTTTTTTTTATGATTTTTAAAGCTTTTCAAATGATAATAGTATTGGTAAAATGAAAGTTACATCAAGAAAACAAAATACTGCCGAGGAGGGCAAAATGTGAAGTTTATAATGCGAGTAGCTGTGCTATTAATCATTTGCCTGTTCATTGGATACAACACAGATCTTTTTTTTAGTAAATCAGTAGAGAAAAATACAGCCGAAGATACGGCAACAAAGTCTAATTTTCCTGATAATAAAAAAACAACGAATGAAAATCCGAAACAAGTGCAAGATAGTTCCAGCTTGGCAAGATTTATTAATAAAAACGTAAGTGAATTAAAGAAAGAGTTTGGGGACCCGGTGCGTGTAGACAAAACAGCATACGGTTACGATAATTACATTTATAGTCAACCAGGAACAAGCTATATGCAAGTAGGTGTAACAAAAAATATCGTGCAAACCATTTATGCGCTAGGACAAGATTTAAATGTCATGCCATATACGATTGGTATGTCCACTGAAAAAGTATTTACCGATGCCAATTTGCAATCGGAAATATCCTTCAACTATAAAGACAGCTATTATAAATTCGAACTTTCTGAGGAAGACTTAAATGCCCGTCCGATTGTTAACATTGGAAGTGGCGTTTATGCGCAACTTAATTTCGATAAATTTAAGTCAAAACTGATTAGTGTTCGTTACCTCAATAAATTATCCTTCGTCAAAATGCGCCCCTATGAATTATCTTACCAAGGTGAAATTTATGAAGAAAAGTTGACGCCAGCAGATTGGAATGCAATTGATGATGCTTCTAGTAAACAAGTGCTAGAAATCACTAATGTTATTCGTGATCGATACGGAATAGAAGAAGTAGCTTGGGACGAGTCTGTTGCGAAAGTTGCATATGGACATAGTGTTGATATGAAGAAAAATGATTATTTTGACCATACTTCACCGACACAAGGAGATCTAAGCAAACGACTTAGTAAAGGGGACGTCAAATATACTAAAGCTGGTGAAAATATCGCCTATAACTATGTCGATAGTGCAGCAGCAGTAGAAGGTTGGCTCAACTCTAAAGGACATAGAGAAAATCTACTAGATGGTTCATATACCTATATGGGTGCGGGAACATATCGAAAATACTATACGCAAAATTTTATTATTAAATAATAGTTCTATGGTATAATAAAAAAGTAAGTTATATGGAGGTGGCTAGATTGCTCGCTACAATGGAAAATATGGCGCTACTCGATTTATCAGATGAGCTTGCTAGCATGATTCTAAACTCCGAGGAAGCGCAAAATTATAAACTTGCTAAGGAAGCGTTGCTAAATGACGCTACTTCACAAAAAAATATTCGTCAATTCATACGAATAAAAGAACAATACGAGGAAGTGCAGCGGTTCGGCCGGTATCATCCTGACTATAAAGAAGTAACCAGAAAGACTCGTGCTTATAAACGCGAAGTCGATATGGATCAAAATGTGGCAGCTTTTCGCCGGGCAGAGATGGATTTACAATCTCTCTTGGACGAAATCAGCCTGCTTCTCGCAAGTGCAGTTTCAGAGAATATCAAAGTACCAACTGGTAATCCGTTTTTTGAAACAAAATTTGCTTGTTCTACAGGTGGATGTGGCAGCGGGGGAGGCTGCGGTTGTTCAGCGTAAAGCTTATCCTAAAAAGAAGGGGCTTAAACAATGGAAAATGATAGACAAGCTATCGTCGTTTGGATGAATCATCTTAAACAAGTTAGATCTTTGAAGCGATTTGGAAATGTGCATTATGTATCGCGCAAGTTGAAATATGCGGTATTATATTGTGATATGGCTGAAGTAGAAGATATCTCTAACAAAGTTTCTCGTTTTCATTATGTGAAACGCGTGGAAATGTCTTTCCGTCCGTTCTTAAAAACAGAATACGAATCCAAAAAAGAAATGATGTACGAACACAAAAACGAAGATGTGCAAATCAGTATCTAACCAAAACGGCAAGACTATCTCAACTAGTCTTGCTGTTTTTTTGCTTCTATTTGTGATAAAGTAAAAAAGACATTGAAGTAAAGGTTGTGCAAAAACATGAGAGTCATTGCAGGAGAACGAAAAGGACACGCTCTAAAAGCTGTTCCAGGAAACAATACGAGACCAACAACAGATAAAGTAAAAGAATCCTTATTTTCGATTATTGGTCCCTTTTTTGACGGGGATATGGTGCTTGATTTATTTGCTGGCAGTGGTGGGCTTGGAATCGAAGCGTTGAGTAGAGGTGCCGAACGAGCTGTTTTTATTGACCAAGCAGCGCTCGCAATTAAAACAATCCGCCAAAACTTAGAAGGATGCCATTTTACAGAGCGTGCGGAAGTATACCGAAATGATGCCGAACGAGCACTCAAATTACTCCATAAAAATGAGTGGAAATTCGACCTTGTTTTCTTAGATCCACCATATAAAAAGCAACAATTAGAAAAATTACTAGTAACTTTAGAAAAATTAGAATTAGTTAACGAAAATGGAAGAATTATTTGCGAGCATGACAAAGAAGCAATCATGCCAGATACAATCGGTAAATTCGAGAAAATCAAATCAGTTTCTTATGGAATTACTGTTTTATCTATATTTGAATTTCAGGAGGCGTAGAAATGGGTGACAAAATTGCCGTTATTCCCGGGACATTTGATCCGATTACGAATGGGCACTTAGACATTATTGAACGGGCAGCGAAGATTTTTGATGTGCTGTATGTTTCCGTTTTAAACAACTCATCCAAAAAACCACTTTTCACGATAGAAGAGCGGATGGAAATGATTAGACAAGTAACCGCTCATTTGCCAAATGTTCAAGTGGAAAGTGCGAGCGGATTGACTGTTGATTATGCTGCTACGCGCGGGGCTACTGCAATTGTCAGAGGGCTTCGAGCGGTGAGTGATTTTGAATACGAGATGCAAATTGCTTCGATGAACCGAACGCTCAATGCGGAAATCGAAACTTTTTTTGTCATGACTAATACGAAATATTCTTTTTTAAGTTCCAGTATGGTAAAAGAAGTGGCGCAGTATCAAGGTGATATCAGCGAACTTGTTCCTGAAATAGTGAACGAACAAGTACAAGCAAAATTTAAGTAAGTGGGAGATGGACAGAAAATGCGTAAAGAGTGGAAAAAAATAACGGCGATAGTGCTGTTAATTATTATTATAGCGGGCTTTTTTATTCCAGTTCCGTATTATATTTCAAAACCTGGTGGTACGGAAGAACTTGCTCCACTCGTTACAGTTGATGACCATCCAAATAAAAAAGACGGTTCGCTCAGTCTAGTGACGATTGCAATGGGAAAAGCGAATATTTATACATATATGACCGCTAAATTTTTGCCATATCATGAGTTAGAAAAAGATAGCGATATCAAATACGAGAATGAAAGCGACGAAGAATATAACGTTCGCCAAATGCAAATGATGAACGAATCCAAAAATAATGCCATTCAAGTGGCTTATAAAGCAGCCGGTCAAGAAGTCAAAGTCACTTATGATGGCGTATACGTATTAAGCGTAAAAGATGACGTTCCAGCAGCCGATGTCCTTCACGCTGGCGACCTAATCACAGAAATTGATGGGAATGCGTTTAAATCAAGCCAAGAATTTATTGATTATATTCACAGTAAAAAAGTGGGAGACACAGTCAAAATAAACTACAAACACGGCGACAAAAATGAGCAAGCCAACATCAAATTAACAGCAATTGATAAAAAAGGCACTCCAGGAATCGGTATCACGCTTGTGGATGATGAAAAAATCACCGCAGATCCAACTGTGAAAATCGACTCAGAAAAAATCGGTGGACCTTCTGCCGGTTTAATGTTCAGTTTAGAAATTTACAGCCGTTTCCAAAAAAATGATCTTACAGATGGCAAAAAAATCGCCGGAACTGGTACGATTGACCCTGACGGAACTGTTGGTAGAATCGGCGGAATTGATCAAAAGGTCGTTGCCGCAGATAAAAGCGGTGCGAAGGTTTTCTTTGCTCCCAATGATCCAATTACCGATGAAATGAAAAAAAGCGACCCAAGTATCGAAAGTAATTACGATACAGCAGTTAAAACAGCGAAAGACATTGACTCCAAAATGAAAATCGTTCCAGTTAAAACTTTCCAAGATGCTGTGGATTATTTAGAAAAACTACAATAAAAAAAGCCGTTTTGTCTATAGCAGACAAAACGGCTTTTTTCATTAAAGATATTTGGCAGTTAATGATTGTTTATTTTCAAGTAAATCAAGGGGAGCGCCTTCGAAGATAATTTGTCCGCCAGCACTTCCGCCTTCTGGGCCAAGGTCGATAATCCAGTCTGCGTTACGAATAATATCGACATTATGTTCAATTACAATAACGGTATTTCCTTTATTTACAAGTGAGTGGATAATCGTCAAAATATGTTCGATATCTGACATATGAAGACCAGTCGTCGGTTCATCCATAATATAAATCGACCCTTTTTTATGAAGCTCATTGGCGAGTTTTAAACGTTGGCACTCACCGCCTGATAAGGTGCTAAGTGCTTGGCCAAGCGTGACATAACCAATTCCAACCTCTTCCATTGCCTCAATTTTCTTCAAGATTTTTTTATCCGTAAAGAAATCGAGTGCTTCTGAGACAGTTAGTTCTAACACATCGCTAATGGATTTACCATTTAGCTTATATTGCAAAACAGAATCTTGGAATCGCTTGCCGTGACATACTTCGCAAGGTGTGCTAATCGAATCCATAAAAGCTAAATCCATAGTTGTGAAACCAAGTCCTTTACAGTTTTCGCAGGCGCCTTTGGAATTGTAACTAAAGAGTGATGGACTGACATCATTTTCTTTTCCAAATGCTTTTCGAATCGGGTCCATTATCCCAGTATAGGTGGCAGGATTAGAGCGAATATTGGCATGAGCGGCTGATTGGTCGATCACTATCGCATCTGGATATTCTTTTAGGAAAACAGAATGAATCAAGGTACTCTTACCCGAACCAGCCACGCCAGTTACTACAGTAAGAATTTCTTTTGGAATGTTGGCCTGAATATCTTTTAGGTTAAAGCGACTACTTTTTTCAGTTGTTAAAAAGCCTTTTGGTTGTCTCGGTTTGCTATTAATTGGTAAATGGCGATTGAGGAACTTGCCAGTTAGTGTGTCTGATTTCAGCAAATCGGTGTAACTTCCGACAAACTGAATCTCACCGCCATGTTTTCCTGCGTGCGGACCGACATCGACAATATGGTCGGCAATTTTGATCACATCTGGGTCATGTTCCACCACGAGAATCGTATTTCCTTTGTCGCGCAATTTCACGAGTAATTCATTGAGTCGATGAACATCTCGTGGATGAAGACCGATACTTGGTTCATCGAAAATATAAAGCAGATCAGTCAAGCTGCTATTCAAATGACGAATCATTTTGACACGTTGCGATTCACCACCAGAAAGAGAAGCAGTTTGGCGGTCAAGTGTCATATAACCAAGACCAATATCAATCAAATGTTGCAATCGCTCTGTGACACTTTTGACCATTGGAGCAGCGATAGGGTCATCAATACTCGCAATCGTTGCTTTTAATTCATCTAATTGCATCGCTGTGAAGTCGGCGATATTTGCACCATTTATTGTACAAGATAATGCTTGCGCGGAGAGTCTCGTGCCTTCGCAAGTTGTACAAGGCGCAATATGGGTGAATTTATCGACACGTTTTTTAGTAGAGGCGGACATTTCGCCTTCTTTTTGAATATACAAACGATTGAATTTTGGAATCAACCCTTCATATGTAGCGTTCATGCTTCCCATGGGTGTTTCTAGGAAAACTTTAATATCTTTCCCATGTAACAACATATCGTATTCTTCGTCAGTATAATCTTTTATTTTTTTATTCACATCAAAAAAGCCGGAATAAGCATAGGAATTCCAGTACCATGAATCTACCGAAAACGTTGGAAATAAGATGGCGCCTTCTTTGAGCGATTTATTTGGATCAAGTAATTTGACTAAATCAACCGAAACTTTTTGTCCAACACCATGGCAATCAGGGCACATACCAGCAGGGTCGTTAAAAGAAAATAAATTTGCTGTCCCGATACTAGGCTTGCCGACACGCGAGAAAAGTAATCGCAAAATCGAATTAATATCCGTGATGGTACCAAGGGTGGAGCGGGAATTACCGCCAAGTCGTTTTTGATCAATAATAACAGAGGTGGAGAGGTTTTCAATTGAATCTGCGTCCGGCTGCGTATACTTCGGAAGGAAATTACGAAGATAGGCGCTGTATGTTTCGTTTAACTGTCTTTGCGATTCCGTGGCAATAGTTTCAAATACAATAGAAGATTTCCCGGAACCAGATACACCAGTAAAAATAGTGATTTTTCGTTTGGGGATATCTAGGGAAATATTTTGGAGATTGTTTTCACGCGCTCCTCTTAATCGAATATATTCTTGTACCATACACATACCTCCTGTTTTTTGAGTCGGACAAACATCTTAGCAAAATAGCCCCATAAAAGTCAACCAAAAACCTTGTAAAGATTACAAGGTTAAAATTGGTGGAATATGAAAGTCGCCAGCCTGATAATTTTCCAGTCCTTTTGCCAGCGTATAAATGTTTGTCGCACGTAATTCTTCTTCTAAAAGCCCAGCTGGTGCTTTGGAAACCGTCGTGATAATAGGGAGAGAAATATTTTTCTTATGAAGCGATAGATGTTGTTGCCCCGTTTTATTCATGCCGAGTATTCGGATGTAAGGGGAGCTAGTTTGACTCCTCGCATTTAATAAAATTTGTAAAGCCGTTCGTTGTAATCGCGCATTACTGTATCGCTTTGTTTTGGTTAATTCTATAAAATCAGAGAAGTTTTGCGCTTTAGTCGCTGCTTGCTGCATCCGGTTTTGAATTCCTTCACTAACACCGCGAATTCCTTCCAGTTCTTCTGAGCCTGCTTGAATTAACCGATATTGCAGGAATGACCAATAATCTGTCCACGATAAAAATGGCCCCTCATAATTGCGTAAAATAGCTATAGAAGAAGCAGGGATATAGTGGCTAGCTTCTTCTAACTTCCCAGCAAGTATTAATTTTCGAATCGCGGTCGCGCTTGCGATTTGGTCATGGTTTGCTTCCTCGTCATGGTATCCTGCATGTTCACGAGGAATGGTTTGAAGAGAAATGGACGGGTTTTGTTTCTGGGCAGCAAGGGCGTAGTGGAAACCGAGAATGTTATTAGGTTTCGTGATATCCAGCAAGTTCTGGCCGAACAACTTTTTAAAAGCTTCTGTATAAGCTCTAGCATAAGAAGTTTTCTTATCAACTAACGCCAGCTGAATCGCTTCATCAAAACGGGCTTCGTTTTCGACTACTTTTTTCGCAGCTAATGTAAAATCTTCCGCAACTCCATGTTCACTGCCAAAAAACAGCGTATCCACATGAATGGCATCTAAAATACGAACTGCTTCTTCTGCGAAAATCGTCGCATGTTGTGTCGCGAATGAGACAGGGAGTTCAACCACCATGTCAACGCCAGCAGCGAGAGCCATCCTAGTACGTTCCCATTTTGGCAAAATCGCTGGCTCGCCTCGTTGTACAAACGAGCCACTCATTACCGCAATCACCACATCTGCTTGAGTTAACTCGCGCGCTTTATTTAAATGTAGTTTATGCCCATTATGAAAAGGGTTATATTCCACCACAATTCCAGTTGCTTTCATTTCGGTTCCCTCCTTTAGATAATCTATTTTAGCATAAAATGAAGGCAGCGGTTTTACTCCCCGAAAAAGCATTGACAAAAGCCTTTAAAAAAGCTATAATATTTTGTGTTGCGCTTGGAGTGATGTAGGATGAAATGGTCTATCAGTCAATTAAAAAAATATCGTGACAGCAACTTCACGATTAATGAAAAAGCTGACCTAAAAAAGTTCTTTCAAGAGAACAATATAGACGTTCGTGATGCAAGCCCCGTACAAGTAACTGGGGAACTAATTGTACACCCAGAAGAAGTTACCGCTAACCTGACTATGAAAGGCGAGTGGACACTTCCATGTGCTCGTACACTTGAGGATGTTATTTATCCTTATGAAGTGCATGCGACGGAAACCTTTGTGAAATCCAAAGAACAAGTTCTAGATGAATCTTGGCATGTGATGGAACAGGATATGGTCGATTTAACCCCTGTAGTAGAAGAACTTTTACTAGTCGAAATTCCGATGCAAGTTTTCAGTGAAGACGCACTCGAAATGAGTAACCTTCCACGAGGCAATGAATGGGAAATGAAAACAGAAGAAGGTAACCTACTAGAACAAATAGCAAAAGAACCAAAAGTGGATCCTCGTCTTGCGGGATTAGCCAATTTTTTCGATGAGAAAAAAGAAGACTAAACTCCCCGTGAAGCTGGAATATATTAAGGAATTTATTTTTCTTAGATTAACGATACAAGTACTTAGTTATCGTCAAGGAGGTGTAAGGAAATGGCAGTACCTTTTAGAAGAACTTCAAAAGCCAAAAAGCGTAAGCGTCGTACACACGTTAAACTTCAACTTCCGGGCATGAACGAATGCTCGAATTGCGGCGAATACAGACTTTCCCATCACGTATGCCCAGAATGTGGACAATATGATGGCAAAGATGTAGCAAACAGCTAATATTGCTAAAAACAAGTGACGTTTCACTTGTTGAAGACGAACCTCGAAAGACGCCATGGGTCTTTCGAGGTTTTTGTTTGCGCACAAAAGTGCAAAAGAATGCTACTTCTGATAAAATAAAAGCATTAATCAATATGGAGCTGAACTAAATGGCGAACCAACTAAAAGTAGGAATTATTGGAGCAGGAGCGATGGGGCTTTTATACGCAGCAAATTTTGCCGATACATCCGAGCTCACTCTTTTTACGCGGAGAAAAGAACAAAGCGATTTATTAAATCAAAAAGGTCTTTCTTTAAAAGATAATTCCGAATTAAAAAATATACATATACAAGCCACAGTAATAACAGATACTAAAAAGTTATCAGAACAACAATTATTAATTATCGCAGTTAAACAATACTCACTAAAAAGCATTTTGCCACTGCTACAGTCGATACCTGAACGAGTGCCGTTACTATTCATCCAAAATGGAGCGGCGCATTTAGATAGCATGCCGCTACTCGGTAATAAACGAACTATTTTGCTAGGTATTAGCGAACACGGGGCGGGGCGGGAAGATGATACAACAGTCATTTGGCGTGGTCATGGCCGAACAAAGTATGGTATTTATCAAGGCGAACTAAGTGAGGCGGTAACAAAAATATTAGACTCAAATCCAGATTTTCCAGTTGAAAAACATGCTAGTTACTTAGACATTATAAATGAAAAATTATTTATTAATGCAGTAATTAATCCGCTCACAGCTGTTCTTCAAGTCCAAAATGGAAAGCTCCTTGAAAATAAAGAATGGCACGAGTTATTAAAGACGATTGTAAAAGAAATACAAACGGTTTTGCCAGTAGAAAATGCTTTAGAAAAAGTGGAAGTAATCTGCCAAGTGACAGCTACTAATTTTTCTTCGATGGCTCTTGACCGAATGAATAATCGAATGACAGAAATTGATGGAATCGTGCTGCCAATTTTAGAAAAAGGGGAGTCACTTCCTACGCTTCATGCGTTATATCATCTAATTAAAGGGTTGGAAGGAGAAAGCGATGTTTGATTGGTTAACTAATTCAACAGCAATAATTATTATTTTACCAGTTGTGGTGTTTATTTTGACGATGTTTTTTTCCAGTTTCAAACTAAAGAAAAGTCAGCGGAGAATTATGTTGGCCGCTGACTTATCCACTATTTTCTTGATTATAGCTGTTCATTTTTTCATGATTGTGCTATTTAATCGCTCGTTCTTATTATATATTTTATTGTTTTTATTTATTTTAGGTATTGTAATTGTTGTCACGGCTGCAAAGAAAGAAGGCGAGATTCAGTTCCGCAAAATCCTACGTGGTTACTGGCGCCTATGCTTCTTCATTTTTGCGTTATTGTATGTGGCGCTTTACCTCTATGGGATTGTCTATAGTCTGGTTTTAATGTTTTAAGCGGGCTTATTTCAATCCACACTTTGCTTAAATCAAAATAACCATAAGGATTTTCTGCAATTCCTTTTATCATTGAATGAAGCGATTGACTTTTTTCCGGATGATGCAAGTAAATTAAATAATGATTTTCTGTTAACCAGCTATCAATGCTCGTTTGTAAGGCGTCTCTTTTGGAGGCGTCTTTTTCTGTTTTAAATGCATCGAGCTTTTCCGTAAGTTCTTTGATAATTGCTTGATTGAAAAGTTGTTGTGGCAACAGATAGGGGTTATTTAAAAAATCTAAATAAGCCATTTCGTCATCTGAGGCTGGGATTTCTCCCATCATCATGAAGTCGGTTTCTTTTGCTGGAACGTTGGAATAGGAAGCTTCCTGATGCGTAATGATTTTTCTTTCTAAGTTAATTCCGAATTCGACAGCTTGCTCTTGAATCCATTTTGACTCTTTTACAGCGGTAGGATGTTGGGTAGTTCCAAAAATAACTTTTTCGCCTTGGTAGTTTGCTTTTTTTAATAAAGTAGCGATTTTCTCAGGATGTTTTTTAGGTGGAAGGGATTTTTCAGGATAATAGTTAGATGCGACTGTCCCATAGTTTTCGAAATGTTGTTCACTTGCTTTTTGACAATCAATGAGATGGTAGATTGCCTCTCGAAATGCCGGATGTTGTGGGGCGCCATTTCGGTACGTATTGAAACAAATAAAATTAACGCCAACACCAGGTTTACGACGTTCTACATAGGCGGGATTTTCCTCGTAATCAACGGAAGTGAATTGCATTGGAATGGTTTTTAAATTGTTTCCAGTTTGGGCGGTCCAAAATTCTACTCGATCAAGAATCGGTCTCTCGAGAAAATATCCATCAAAGGCTTCTAAGACCAAGCGCTCGTCATTCCGCTCTGCAACTCGAAAGGGACCAGTAGAAATCCATGTATATTCATCAAAAATAATATCTCGCGGTAAAATAGCCATATTCGCTGTGCATAAATAACGAATGAAAAAAGGGTCCGTTTTTTTTAGCTGAATGGAGATCGTGAATTTATTAGGGCAGTGGATGGATTGAATATCCTGTAATTGCCAGAAAGAAACCGATTCTGTTTGCATAGAACGCATCAAGGTGTACTTTACATCCTCGCTATCCAGCATGCGTCCGTGATGAAATAAAACACTTTTTCGTAAATAAAATGTCCATTCCGTAAAATCATCAGATACTTTCCAGTGGTGTGCTATATGAGGTATAATTTTCTTTTTCTCTTCATCATATTTGACGAGAGAGTCACTAATTTGGGTGATGAGAAATGCTTCCATAGATACAGAAGTTTGAAGTGGATCTAAGGTAGTGAGCTTGCGACGAACGATGGAGCGCAGAACTTCTTGTTGATTTTCTGTTACTTGCAAACCGAACATTTGTTGAATTTCCGTAGAGATACTTGTAAACCAGCTTTTAGGGATAGGCAATTGTAGCAAAAATAAAATATCGCTAAATGCATCTTCATCCAAACTTTGTTCCAAAACGTCAAGAACCTCTAGTTCTAACTGTTTAGGAAAAATAATCCTTGAAACATTTCCTCGGCCTAGTCCAGGAAGATAAGTAAGCATTTTTTTCACCTGATATTGTTGCAGTTTACGCTTGGCATTTTTAGTCGTACAAAACCAAATATTTGCCACATCATTTAATTTGAAAGACACTTCTAAATCGGTAGTTATATTGTATAAATGCGCGCGCATAGTGAAATAATCTTTATCCATAACAACAGCTCCGTCCTAAAAGGGGACAATATATGAAAATGAATACCCTTTTTAAATTTATGTATCCCTTTTATACTAGCAGAGAAGTCAGAAAAATTGCAAATGGAGGGGATGTCATGTTTAGAGAGTTGCACCCAAATATTCGTGCGCGGATATTAATTCAGTTTTTGAGTAAAGTAATTGGTTCGATGATTTTTCCTTTTATGGCAATTTATTTTTCAAGGGAAATTAATAGTAGTGTCGCCGGCTTTCTCTTGATGATTAATGTATTAGTACAATTTCTTGCTGGCATGTACGGTGGACATCTAGCGGATATTATTGGACGTAAAAAATTAATGGTCAC
This sequence comes from Listeria sp. LM90SB2, assembly GCF_028867355.1. NCBI lineage: Bacteria > Bacillati > Bacillota > Bacilli > Caryophanales > Listeriaceae > Listeria > Listeria sp. LM90SB2. Next base: position 2,132,074 of record NZ_CP046449.1, on the reverse strand, counting down.
CGGAGAACTGCTTAAAGTGTTTGCCTTTCTCGGGATGGTACTATGCAATTCCCCCATGTTTCATTCTCCGTGGATAACTTTTGTCATGTTACTTATTATTGGGGTAGCTCAGGGATTGATTAATCCAGCTGGAGAAGCAATGTTAATTGATGTAAGTACCCCAGAGAACCGTTCATTTATGTATTCGGTCAGTTATTGGGCGAATAATTTATCGATCATGATTGGAATTATGGTGGGGGGGTGGTTTTTTGTAGATTATCTGTTTCCTCTATTAGTTGTTCTTTTTATCATGTCATTTGTTACGGCATGGCTTACTATAAGCTTAATTTCCGAGACGTTGCAGCAAAAAGAAATGCCGCACAAAGGGTCATATGGACTAATGGGAATGCTTAAAAATTATGGACAAGTATTACATGATTATCGTTTTCTTCTATATACTATTGGTGGAATTGCTATCATGTCGATCGAGTTTCAACGGAGCAACTACATTTCGGTTCGTTTAGCAGAAGATGTGAAAGCGCTACTTGTACATTTGGGGCCACTTGGAAATATTTCTCTCAATGGAGTACAAATAGTGAGTGTGTTAACCGCTGTGAATACTTTATTTATTGTACTTTTTACCGTACCAATTGCGAGATTTGTGACTAAAAGGGCGCAGCAACCTATTATGTATGTAGGGTTTACTTTGTTTGCGCTTGGATTTGCAGTTTGTGCTTTCGCAAATAATCTAACAGTTTTACTTTTGGCGACGATGGTGCTCTCAATTGGTGAATTACTCTATGTACCAACACGTCAAACGATCTTAGCGGCAATTGTAGATGATGAAAGACGTGGGGCCTACATGGCATTTAATGGTATTATTTTCCAAATTGGTAAAATGATTGGTTCTGTAAGTTTAGTATTTGCACCATTTATTGGTAAATATGGCATGGGAGCTTTTACGATTACGCTTGGTGTTTTAAGTATAGTGTTCTCAGCAGTGGCACTAAAATCTGGTTGGGAAAAAGTGTTGGTAAAATAAATGTTGGTTCAAAGTGGGGAATCCCTCCACCAAGCCCCACATTGTTTTTTAAGAATTGAATTAGATGGAAATGGCTTTAAATAAGGGATTGATCATTCTATGCTTTGGCTGGGATGATTTTTTTTTACACTTTTTTAGGTTTTTGGTGGTGCGAAGTGGGGAGATGTGGTAAAGTGGTATGTATGAAAGTGGGTGAAGTCTAATGTTCATGGGAGAATATCAACACAACATCGATATAAAGGGCAGATTAATTGTGCCAGCTAAATTCCGTGAGCTTTTGGGGGATAATTTTGTTATAACCCGAGGACTTGATAAGTGTTTATTTGCTTATCCACAAGAGGAATGGAAAAAGCTTGAAGAAAAGCTCCAAACCTTACCACTTACTAAGAAAGATGCTCGTTCCTTTACACGTTTCTTCTTTTCCGGTGCGTCTGAATGTGAACTAGACAAACAAGGCCGGATTAATATTCCATCCAACTTACTACAGTATGCGGATTTGGAAAAAGAAACAGTTATTATCGGGGTTTCTAGTCGTATTGAAATTTGGAGTAAATCAGAGTGGGATGATGTCTTTAACGAGGCAGAAGAATCTTTTGCTGATTTAGCCGAAAATATGATTGGCTTTGATATTTAAGGGGGTAAACGCATGTTTAAACACGAAACCGTATTACTACATGAAACAGTCGATATGCTTGAAGTAAAACCAGACGGAATCTATGTCGATGCAACACTTGGCGGCGCAGGTCACTCCGAGTATTTACTAAATAAGCTTAATGAAAAAGGGCATTTATTTGCATTTGACCAAGATCAAACAGCAATTGATAATGCAAAAATTAAACTAGCAGATTATAGCGATAAAGTGACTTTTATTAAAGCCAATTTTCGCGATATGAAAGAAGCATTAAATGAGCGTGGTATCGAAGCGGTTGATGGGATTTTGTATGATTTAGGCGTTTCATCCCCACAACTAGACGAGAGAGAACGTGGTTTTAGTTATCACCAAGACGCTGCACTGGATATGCGAATGGATCAAGAACAAGAATTGACAGCAAAAATAGTTGTTAACGAATGGTCTTATCAAGATTTAATCCGTATCTTTTTCCAATATGGCGAAGAAAAATTTTCGAAACAAATTGCTCGTGAAATCGAACGTCGTCGTGAAGTAAAGCCAATTGAAACAACAGGCGAACTAGTAGATATTATCAAAACAGCTATCCCGGCTCCAGCAAGAAGAAAAGGCGGACATCCAGGGAAACGCACTTTTCAAGCCATCCGAATTGCCGTTAACGACGAACTCGGTGCAGTAGAAGATTCGCTTGAAAAAGCCTTAACTTTATTAAAACCAGGCGGCAGAATTAGCGTAATTACGTTTCATTCTTTAGAAGACCGCATTACAAAACACTTATTCCAAGAAGCGACAAAAGGACCAGATTTACCACCAGGTCTTCCTGTCATTCCAGATGAATATAAACCAGATTTCAAACTTGCGACAAGAAAACCAATCGTACCAAGTGAAGAAGAACTGGAACAAAATAACCGAGCGCGTTCAGCAAAATTACGCGTGATCGAAAAAATTATCAAATAGCAGGAGTTGAAAAAATGTGAGCAATGTCGCCTATAAATCGAATCTCGAGCCAAATAGAGTACATAGAGAAGCGGAACAACCTAAAAAACAAATCCTAAAACGTGGTCAAATGACACTTGGAGAAAAAGTAATCATCACGATTGCGCTTGCGATTGTTTTAGTTGTTGCTTTTCGTATAATTAGCGTACAAGCGCAAATTTACACAGTGAACCAAGAAATTCAAACAAAAGAAACCAAAATTCTCGAACAACAAAAATCAAATGAAGACTTAAAAGTAGAAGTAAAAGATTTAGGGAGATATGAACGTATTTTGAAAATCGCTAAAGAAAAAGGGCTAAAACTTGATGGCGATAATGTGAAAGTGGTAGATGGTCAATGAAACGGCGTATAGGTAACATGAGAAGGGGAGCTCTTGTGCTTTTTATCTTTTTCACAATTCTCTTTCTCTTGGTTTCTGGCCGTTTTCTTTATTTGCAAATTACGGGAGAAGCAAATGGGGTACCGCTTGCAGCAAAAGCATCTAAACAACATTTGAAAAGCAGTGTTCTCGAAGCAAAGCGTGGCTCCATTTTAGATCGTAAAGGAGAAGTGCTAGCGGAGGATACGGCTTCTTACACGGTTGCAGCAGTAGTTAGCGATAAACTTTCCAAAACAACGAAAAATCCAATGCGTGTTGTTGACGAAGAAAAAACGGCTCGAATTCTTGCCAAGTATATTCCTATGGATGAATCTGATATTCTAGATAAACTCAATGAAAAAGGAAAATACCAAGTCGAATTCGGCGCTGCCGGTAAAAATATTTCTACAGAAACAAAAGCAAAAATTGACAAAGAAAATTTACCAGGTATTGAATTTACTCGTCAATCAGAACGTTTCTATCCTAATGGAACGTTTGCAACACAATTAATTGGTTTCGCCCAACAAGAAGAAGAAAAGAATACTACAGTTTTAGAAGGTAAAATGGGTATTGAATCCCGTTACAATGATATTTTGACAGGCAAGAATGGCAAAATTGATTACAGTACAGACAGAATGGGCTATATTTTGCCTAACTCTAAAAACAAAGTAACGGAAGCAAAAGACGGCAAAGATATTACGCTAACGCTAGATAAAAAAATTCAAACCTTTTTAGAAGATACGATGACAACTGTGGATGCAAAGTACAAACCTAAAAACATGATGGCAGTTGTAGCTGATCCGAAAACAGGTGAAATTTTGGCTATTAGTCAACGTCCTTCTTTCAACCCTGCTGATCGATCTACTATTACTGGAAACAGCTCCAGTATTTGGCAAGATTTACCTGTTGAGTATGCTTATGAGCCAGGTTCGGTAATGAAAATTATTTCTCTTGCATCTGCTATTGATACGAACGCATATAATGCCAATGAATATTATCAATCGGGTTCATACAAAGTAGGAGATATCGCAATTCATGACCATAATAACGGTAATGGTTGGGGGTCTATTACGTACCGTGAAGGGGTAGAACGCTCTAGTAACGTTGCATTTGCCAAACTTTTAAACAAAATGGGGACCGATACGTTTAAAACATATTTAGACAAATTTGGTTTTGGTAAGAAAACAGGTATTGCTTTACCTAATGAAACAAGCGGGAAAATTTTATATAACTATCCAATTGAGAAAGTAACAACCGTTTTCGGCCAAGGAACAACCGTTTCAATGATGCAAATGATTCAAGCTGCTTCGGCTATCGCAAGTGATGGCACGATGAAAGAACCATATGTTGTTTCAAGTGTCAAAGATCCAAACACAGGCGAAGAAACCGATACTAAAACAAAAATTGCTGGAAAACCAATTAGTGCAGAAACAGCGAAGAAAACGCGTGACGAATTAAAAAACGTTATTAGCGGCGAACATGGTACTGGTAAATTATATGCGATTCCGGGATACGATGTAGCTGGTAAAACCGGTACATCACAAATTCCAGATCCGAAAACTGGTAAGTATATGACTGGAGCAGATAATTATATATTCTCTTTCTTAGGAATGGCACCAGCGGATAATCCGGAGTTAGTAATCTATGTGACAATGCAACAACCACAATTGTCCGGCAGTCAGACTGGCGGAGAAGCAGTCTCAGAAGTTTTTAATCCTGTAATGAAAAACAGTCTACAATATATGAACATCAAACCAGGCGATGCAGAAAAACTAGCTTCCGAAAAAGTACCAGTCTTAGCAGGAAAAACAATAGATGAAGCTAAAAAAATAGTGAAAGATAAAGGATTAGAACCAATTATAGTAGGCAACGGCAAAAAAATTGTCCAACAACTTCCACAAGCGAACGCCGAAATCATGCAAGGTCAAAAAGTTATTTTAATGACAGATGGTGACATGACTGCCCCTGACATGGTAACTTGGTCGAAAGACGATGCGCTAAAAGTTTCTGAAATAACTGGTATTCCGTTTGAGTTTAGTGGAAATGGTTACGTGAAGAGCCAAAGTGTATCTGCGGGTAGCGTAATTAATAGTGAAACGAAAATGAAAATAACTCTCGCCCCACCAGAAGAAATAAGTGCATTTAATCAAAATCACGATCAAGATACAGCAGAAAAAAATAAAAAAGCAACTGACATCCAAGAGAATGCCGGTATCGGTGATTTGCTCAATTAATAATAGGAAGATAGAAGTATGTCAGCTTTACAAAGTGGCATACTTCTAACTTTAAATGCAATCTGTGTCTTTTGTCGTGGTAGATATAGTTTGTTGTTTTTGCTAAGATAGAAAAGGATTCTTTTTGGTTTTAGCAAAAATAACAGAAAGAATAAGTTTGAGGAGATGGCAAGAATGAAGTTAAATGAACTAATGCAAGCTATCCCGGTTTTTACTGGCGAGGCAAGTGAAACAATTGAAATTAGCCATATCGCCCAAGATAGTAGAAAAGTAAAACCAGGGACGTTGTTTATTTGTATAGATGGAGAATTGGTGGATGGACATCAATTTGCATCACGTGCAGTAGAACTAGGAGCGGTAGCAATTATCGCGGAAAAACAATTAGATGTATCTATTCCTGTCATTTATGTAAGAGATTCAAAACGTGCTATGGCGATGTTAGCCGATTACTTTTATGGATCTCCAACCCAAGCATTAAAGCTCGTTGGGATTACTGGGACAAATGGGAAGACGACCGTGAGCCACTTAGTGGAACAAATCGTGCGCGAAAATGGCGAGCAAACAGGCTTGATTGGCACGATGTATCGCAAAATTGGCGACCAAATTTTAGAAACAAAAAATACAACACCAGATAGCCTCACCTTACAAGAAACATTCCGCGATATGCTACTTAGTGGAGTGAGCACAGCTGTGATGGAAGTATCCTCGCATGCACTCGTTCAAGGTCGCGTATATGGTTCAGATTACGATGTTGCTGTATTTATGAATTTGTCTCAAGATCATTTGGATTATCATCATACAATGGAAGAATACGCCAATGCAAAAAGCTTATTGTTTGCGCAACTAGGCAACAGCTACCATACAAGTAACCCAAAAATTGCTGTGTTAAACGCGGATGACGAGGAAAGCGTGCGTATGCAAAAAGCAACAGCTGCTCATGTAATCACTTTTGGGATAAAACAACAAGCTGACTTCAAAGCAAGTAATATCAGAATTACTAGTCATGGTTCTACATTTGATTTACGGACACCAATTGGTAATTTTACATTGAAAATAAAAATGATTGGAAACTTTAGTGTTTATAACGTATTGGCTGCGATTGCAACTAGCTTTGCGCTACATATCCCTATGGAAAAAGCAATTAAAACAGTGGAAAGCATACCGGGTGTCAAAGGCCGTTTTGAACTTGTGCATGCAGGGCAAGAGTTCCCTGTTATAGTTGATTACGCCCATACTCCAGACGGCTTGCTAAATGTATTAGAAACAATTGCTGAGTTTGCAGAAAAACGCGTTTTTGTCGTTGTTGGTTGTGGCGGGGACCGTGATAAAGGAAAACGTCCACAAATGGCAAAAATCGCTGTAGATTATGCAACAAATCCTATTTTTACATCAGATAATCCGCGGAGTGAAAATCCGCGTGCGATTATTGAAGATATGATTCAAGGTGTTCCATATAGTGATTCTTATGTGGTTCACGAAAACCGCCGAGATGCGATTCGTTTTGCAGTAAATGAAGCAGAAGCAGGGGATGTTATTCTGATTGCTGGAAAAGGTCATGAAGATTATCAAGTGATTGGTGACGAGGTTATTGATTTTGATGACCGAGTAGAAGCCCGAATAGCTATTGAAAAAAAACTTGGACTCGCATAAAATATGAAGTGAAGTGCTTTGACAAACAGATTGGGGAGAATTTATTGTGTCTTTATACATGTTAGTATCAACATTTGCAGTTGCTTTTATCATTACGGTGATAGGTGTACCACTATTTATACCATTCTTGGTGAAATTAAAATTCGGCCAAAGTATTAGAGATGAAGGTCCGAAAATGCATGAAAAGAAATCAGGGACACCGACAATGGGGGCAGTTGTTTTCATTACTGCAATGCTTATTAGTTTCTTGATCTTTTCGTTCATCAGTGGTGAAGTTAGTGCAGCTACGTGGCTGCTATTCATCGCGCTGGCACTATTTGGCGCATTAGGTTTCCTAGATGACTATATCAAAGTAGTTCAAAAACGTAATCTAGGCCTTACTTCAAAGCAGAAGTTTTTAGGTCAAGTGGCAATTTCGATTTTATTCTATCTGGTATATCATTTAAATGGTTTTGCTGAGACGCTTAATATTCCGTTTACAAATATAGAAGTGGATCTTGGTTGGTTCTTTGTTATCTTTATTTTGTTCTGGTTAGTTGGTTTCTCTAATGCAGTTAATTTAACAGATGGTTTAGATGGTCTTGTCTCTGGCCTTTCTGTCATTGCTTTTTCTGCTTTTGGTGTCATTGCATTTTACCAAGAACAAATGGATGTCGCGATTTTCTGTTTTGCGATTGTGGGCGGTATGCTTGGATTTCTACTATTTAATAAAAATCCAGCGAAAATCTTCATGGGAGATACTGGTTCGCTTGCACTCGGTGGAAGTATCGCCGCAATTTCTATTTTAGTACATCAAGAATGGCTGTTACTCTTAATCGGAATTATTTTCGTTATTGAAACAGCATCTGTTATATTGCAAGTATTTTATTTTAAGGCAACTGGAGGAAAACGAATCTTCCGTATGACACCAATTCATCATCACTTTGAACTTGGTGGCTGGTCCGAATGGCGTGTTGTTTTAACGTTCTGGGGAATCGGGTTAATCGGAGCAATTATTTCTGTCTGTGTAGTCATTTTTTAAATAATGCGCCGTAATCTTTTTACGGCAAAAGCGTCTCTAGTTAGCTGTTTTTTTACAGAATCTGGTTGGCGCTTTCCGTCGTTTTTGTGAAAATCATAAATTCGACCGCCAATTTTGATATAAATGGGGGAACCAAAGGAAATGAAAAAAATTGAAATGTACCATCACAAAAAAGTACTTGTCTTGGGTCTTGCAAGAAGTGGTGTTAGCGCGGCAACAATTATGCACAAACTGGGAGCATTTGTAACTGTTAATGATCAAAAACCTTTTAGCGAGAATCCAGAAGCACAAGGTTTACTTGAGCAAGGTATTAAAGTTATTTGCGGTTCGCACCCAATTGAACTTTTAGATGAAGGATTTGAACTTGTCATAAAAAATCCTGGAATTCCGTACAACAACCCAATGATTGAAAAAGCGTTAAAACTCAAAATTCCAGTCATTACGGAAGTCGAATTAGCTTACCAAATATCTGAAGCACCAATTGTTGGTATTACAGGAACAAATGGTAAAACGACAACAACCACAATCATCCACCATATGTTAAATGCGCACAAAGAAAATAGTTCTTTACTCGCAGGAAACATCGGTTTTCCGGCATCCGCAGTTGCAGAAAATGCGACCAGTGATCAATACATTTCGATGGAGCTATCTTCGTTCCAATTAATGGGCGTAGAAACATTTAAACCGCATATTTCCGTCATCACGAATATTTATGAAGCGCATTTAGATTACCATACAGACCGTAGTGAATACGTTCAAGCAAAATGGCATATCCAAAAAAATCAAACAGCAGATGATTTCCTAGTAATTAATTGGGATCAAGAAGAGCTTAAAAACCTAACAAAACAAACAAAAGCACAAGTTATTCCGTTTTCAACCACACAACGCCTTGGTCAAGGAAGCTACGTGCAAAATGGCAATATTATGTTCAACGATGAAGTGATTGGCGCACGTGACAATATTTTACTTCCAGGAGAGCATAATTTAGAAAATGTGCTTGCTTCCGTAGCAGTAGCAAAAACGTTAGGTGTTACAAATGAAGAAATCATGCACGTATTAGAAACGTTTAAAGGTGTAGAGCACCGGACACAATTTGTTGTAGAATGGCAAGGTCGTAAATTCTATAACGATTCAAAAGCAACGAATATTCTAGCAACTCAAAGTGCATTAAAAGGGTTTAAAAATCCAGTCGTGTTACTGGCTGGTGGGTTGGACCGTGGTAATTCATTTGACGAATTACTACCATTTTTCAAAAATGTAAAAGCGTTAATTGTCTTTGGCGAAACAGCAGATAAAATTGGCCGCGTTGGTAAAATCGCTGGCATTGACGTACATTACGTGGATAATGTCGAGGCAGCTGTTCCAGTTGCGTACCGCGAATCAGCACCAGGAGATATTATCTTACTTTCACCAGCATGTGCGAGTTGGGATCAATACCGAACATTTGAAGTTCGCGGGAATGCCTATATGGACGCAATCGGCGAGCTAATAGAAGAGGTGGAAAAATGAAAGTAGCAATAAGTGGTGGCGGTACTGGTGGACACGTTTATCCAGCGCTTGCTCTCATCAGAGAATTAAAAAAAATTCATCCTGAAGCGGAATTTTTATATATCGGAACAGAAAAAGGCCTAGAAGCTGGAATCGTTAAACGTGAAGGGATTCCGTTTGAAGCTATTGAAATTACTGGTTTCAAACGTTCATTATCGTTAGAAAATATTAAAACAGTAATGCGTTTTCTGAGCGGCGCGAAAAAAAGTAAACAAATTTTGCGCGATTTTAAACCGGATGTCGTTATCGGAACAGGTGGTTATGTTTGTGGTCCAGTCGTTTATGCAGCCGCAAAACTTAAAATTCCTACTTTAATCCACGAACAAAATAGTGTTGCTGGATTAACGAATAAATTTTTAAGCCGCTACACAGATAAAGTAGCCATTTGTTTTGAAGAAGTAAGTGATTCTTTCGCATCGGAAAAAATCGTTTTCACTGGTAATCCACGTGCTTCTGAAGTTGTAGGTGTGGACTCGGAAGGTGCACTGGAAACTTACGGACTAGTTTCAGGGAAGCCAACTGTGCTTGTTTTTGGAGGCAGTAGAGGAGCTCGCGGCGTGAATGAAGCGGTAGAAGCTATTTTGCCAGAATGGAATAATCGGGATTTTCAGCTACTTTATGTAACGGGCGATGTACACTATGAAAAAATAAAAGATTCTTTGGCGGAGTTGAATTTGGGTAATCATATTAGTGTTCAACCATTTATTTATGATATGCCAAAAATTTTAAACGCTGTGACGCTCGTTGTTTCAAGAGCAGGAGCGACTACACTTGCAGAACTTACAGCGCTAGGGGTTCCAAGTATTTTGATACCTAGTCCATACGTGACAGCAAACCACCAAGAAAATAACGCTCGCGCTTTAGAAAAAAATAATGCAGCTATCGTAATTACAGAAGCAGAATTAAAAAATACCGATTTAATGGCGACAGTTGATTCGATTTTGAATGACGAGGCGAAATTAAATGGTATGAAGCTAAGTGCTAAACAAATGGGGCGCCCAGATGCAGCAGCGAAATTAGTAGAAGCAGTCCTTAGCATTATGAAATAAATCGCAGAAAGGAGCGAATAAAATGGCTGAAAATAAACGAGTAATTTCAATTGAAAATCGCATACCAGAACTCAAAAAATACCGCAAAAAAAAATTAGTAAGACACTTAGCCATTTTAATCGGAATTTTTGTGATTTTGATCGCCATTACCCTCTATTTCCTCTCCCCACTCAGTAAATTAGATAAAATTGCTGTAAGTGGCAATAAGCAACTTACAGAGAATGAAGTAAGAAAAGAAAGTGGACTCGAAATTGGTGAGTTTGTCATCGGGATAAGTAATGGAAAAACTGAGGATACCCTCAAAAAAAATACCCTTATTAAAGATGCTACCGTTTCTAAAGAAGGGATAAATGATGTTCAAATTAATATCACCGAATTTAAAACGATAGGCTATCAACAACAAGATGGTAAATACTATGATGTGCTAGAAAGTGGCATCATGTTAACGGATCAACCAAGACAATTCCCAATTGGAAATGATTTGCTATTTCAAAACTTTAAAAACGGTAAAACACTTGAGAAAATGGTAGCACAAATTAATAAGTTACCAAAAGATGTTGTTAGTTCTATCTCGGAAGTGATTTATAGTCCAACTAAAACTGATAAAAACCATATTAAATTATATATGAACGACGGGAATCAGGTTTCCGCAGATATTAGTACTTTCGCTGAGAAAATGCAACATTATCCAGCCATTGTCGCTCAACTTGCTAAAGGACAAAAAGGAGTTATTGATATTGAAGTAGGTTCTTATTTCCAAAGTTATTACCAACAGAATGCCGAGAAAAAGGCAGCCGAAGAAGCAGCTAAAGAGAAGAAAGAAACAAATGAATAATATTTTTTTCTTCTCGCCAATTTTTGGCAAATTTATAGATAACAGATGTTTCAAAAAGGTAACAAAACGATGACCTCAAGTCAGGAGATGCCAACACTTGTTCGCTTTTTGAATAAAATGAAAAAAATATCTTAAGAATTTGCCAAAAAATGTTCTTTGTGCTTTTATTACCTTCTTTCTTAGTGTAGACTGTAAATAAGTGATTTTGTATGTTAGGCAGAATGGGCAATCATTCTACACTGACGCCATAAAAATAAAGAAATTTCATAGCTTTTCAAGAAAGTTAAAAAACCGGCTTTTGCTCGGTATAAAAAAATGAAATAAATACATGTTAAATGACTAGAATAAAAGGAGGTGCCGATAAATGGGTGATAGCGAAATTTATGTAAGTTTAGACATTGGAACAGCTTCTGTGAAAGTAATCATCGCAGAAATGGCTGACGATAGACTCAATATTATCGGTGTTGGGAATGTCGAATCTTCCGGGATTAAAAAAGGAATTATTATCGACATAGACAAGACTGTAGAATCCATTAAAAAGGCAATTGAACAAGCAGAAAGAATGGTTGGCGTTGAAATTTCTCAAGTAATAGTTGGGGTAGTATCGAGTCAAGTGCATTTAGAAGCTTGCCGAGGAATTGTGGCAGTAGGTAGCGAAAATCGTGAAATTACAGATGAAGATGTCTGGAATGTAATGGATGCCGCTCAAGTTGTTCCTCTATCTCCTGAAAGAGAAATTATTAACACTATTCCAGATCAATTTGTTGTAGATGGATTAACTGGGATTACAGATCCACGTGGAATGATTGGTGTTCGTCTAGAAATGGAAGGCACATTAATCACTGGTTCAAAAACAATTTTACATAATACATTACGTTGTGTGGAACGTGCAGGACTTGAAATTTCTGATATTGCTTTACAACCACTTGCAGAGGCATCCATTTCCTTATCAGAAGATGATAAAGAATTTGGAACAGCACTCGTGAATGTTGGAGCAGGAACTACAACCGTTAGCGTGTTTGAACAAGGACGACTAACTTATACTGGTGTCATTCCAGTTGGTGGAGATAATATCACGAAAGACTTATCACTTGGACTAAACACTTCTACTGCAAATGCCGATCGCGTTAAATTGGATCATGGCTATGCATTTTATGATGATGCTTCTCCAGATGAAGTTTTTGCTATTGATGTTATCGGTAGTGACCAAAAACAACATTTTACACAAGTAGAAGTAGCAGATATTATCGAAGCGCGTATGGAAGAAATTTTCCAATTAGTAGTGGAAGAACTTACTCGTGTCGGTAAAACGCATCTTCCAGGAGGTTATGTACTAACTGGTGGTTCGATGGCTATTCCAGGAGCAATTGATTTGGCTGGAAAAACCTTAGCAGCGCATGTTAGACTAGCGATTCCTGATTATATTGGTGTTCGGGAACCTTCCTTTACAACCGCAGTAGGCTTAATTAAATATGCTTATCAAATGGCTGAATTAGAAGGACGCGACGTAAGCAGTTCGGCAAGCGAACCTCGTTACGACGATGAAGCACCAAAACAAAAGCAACCTAAACCAAAACAAAAGAAATCAGATGACGAAAAAGTATCAACGAAAATGAAGAATTTTTTCGGCGCATTTTTTGAATAAAAGCGAATAGCTGATAGTCCAGCAAGAAAATCGTATCGTATAAATCGGCAAATAGGAGGCAATAATATGTTAGAATTTGACACTAGTTCAGAAAGTTTGGCAACAATTAAAGTAATCGGTGTTGGCGGTGGCGGTAACAACGCTGTAAACCGTATGATTGAGCATGGTGTTCAAGGAGTAGAATTTATCTCCGTTAATACAGACGCTCAAGCACTTAACTTAGCAAAAGCAGAAACAAAATTACAAATCGGTACAAAATTAACACGTGGTTTAGGCGCGGGAGCTGTACCTGAAATTGGTAAAAAAGCTGCAGAAGAAAGCCGCGAACAAATTGAAGAAGCTTTAAAAGGCTCTGATATGGTATTCGTAACTGCTGGAATGGGCGGCGGAACTGGAACTGGTGCTGCACCTGTTATCGCTCAAATCGCAAAAGAAATGGGCGCCCTAACTGTAGGTGTTGTTACTCGACCATTTGGTTTTGAAGGACCAAAACGTACGAAACAAGCCTTAACTGGAACAGAAGCAATGAAAGAAGCGGTAGATACTTTAATTGTTATTCCTAACGACCGTCTACTTCAAATTGTGGATAAAAACACGCCAATGCTTGAAGCTTTCCGTGAAGCAGATAATGTTTTACGTCAAGGTGTACAAGGTATTTCTGATTTGATTGCCGTTCCAGGTTTAATTAACTTAGACTTTGCCGATGTGAAAACAATTATGACTAATCGTGGTTCTGCCCTTATGGGAATCGGTATTGCAACTGGTGAAAACCGTGCCGCTGAAGCTGCGAAAAAAGCAATTTCTTCTCCACTTCTTGAAACTTCTGTTGACGGAGCAAAAGGTGTCCTAATGAATATTACAGGCGGATCTAACCTAAGCCTTTATGAAGTACAAGAAGCAGCAGAAATCGTATCAAGTGCATCAGATGAAGATGTAAACATGATTTTCGGTTCTGTTATTAACGACGAATTAAAAGATGAACTGATTGTAACTGTTATTGCAACAGGTTTTGATGAAGAAAAGCAAGCGCAACAACAAGCGCAAGCAAATCGCCGTCCAAATCAATCTATCCAAGTAAATCGTCCTAATTATGCTGTACAAGACGAACAACAAAATGATTACGCGCAAAATGCGCCACAACAAGCAAATGCACCAGTTCATGAACAACAAGCTGAACCACAACAAAATAGTTCAGATGTTGATGTACCAGCATTTATCCGTAACCGTAACCGTCGCGGATAATACTTATAACATAATTTCACCCGGCCACTTTTGAAGCATTGCCAAGTGACCGGGTATCTGATTATAACAAGAAGCGTTTTAAATAAAGCACTTCGGGAATTATATAAGGTGATAAAAAATGACAAAACAAGCTAATTTACAAAAAGTAACGGCACAAATAGAGCGCGCCTGTGAAGAAAGTAATCGTCAGCCGGAAGATGTAACGTTAGTAGCTGTTACAAAAACGATTGATGTAGCTGGAATCACAGAGCTTTATGATTTAGGTATCCGTCACTTTGGTGAAAATCGTGCAGACGTTTTCCAAGAAAAAACAGTAGCACTTGCAGATAAAGAAGACATTTGTTGGCATTACATTGGTTCTTTACAAACACGTAAAGTAAAAGATGTTTTACCAAAAATCGATTATTTGCATTCGCTTGACCGATCATCGCTAGCAAAGGAAATCGAAAAGCGAGCTACTAAACCAGTGAAATGTTTCCTTCAAGTGAATATTTCTGGTGAGGAAAGCAAACATGGTTTTTCCAAAGAAGAGGCGCTATCTTTTTTACAAGAAGCGAATTTTACGTTCATTGAGATTGTTGGTTTAATGACAATGGCACCTATTACAAATAGCGACATAGAGCTGCATCACGTATTTCATGAGTTAAAGCAATTGCAGCAAGAAATTCATGCGCTTCAGTTAAACAATATTCCATGTACAGAGTTATCTATGGGGATGACGAATGATTATGGAGTTGCAATTACGGAAGGTGCAACATTTATACGAGTAGGAAGAGCTTTGGTGAGTGACGATAATATGGAGGTGTAACAAATGGGACTATCGAATAAATTTAAGTCATTCTTTTTCTTAGATGAAGAAGAGGAATATTATGAAGAGGAAGTAGCGAGGGAACCAGAACCTATGCAAAAGAAAACGAAGAAAGAAAAACCAAATAAAAATCGTTTTTATGCTGTAGAAGAAGATGATGCGAAGGTGGTTAGTATGCAGGGAGCTCAGTTTTCTAGTCGTATGGTACTTGCTGAACCGCGTGTGTATGCAGAGGCACAAGAACTTGCGGATTATTTGAAAGAATATAAATCTGTTGTTGTAAACTTGCAACGTATTAGCCATGATCAAGCGACACGTATTGTCGATTTCTTGAGTGGAACAGTATATGCATTAGGTGGAGATATTCAACGCGTTGGCAATAATATTTTCTTATGTACTCCAGACAATGTGGAAGTGGATGGCTCTATTTCCGAAATGCTCGATGAACAAAACTTTATGTGATGAAGTAGAGGTGTGAGCTAGATTGCAAAGTATTTTATATCAAGTGGTGGAAATCATTTTGTTTATTATCAGATGGTTGCCAACACTCATGTTTATTTATTTCTTGATGAGCTGGTTTCCCGGTGCAAGAGAATCAAAAATCGGCCAATTTTTAGCTCGTATTTTTGAACCGATTTTAGAGCCTTTTAGAAGGATTATTCCGCCGATTGGTATGTTTGATATTTCGTCCCTTGTGGCTTATTTCATTTTCCAATACGCGATGAGAGTTTTAACCGGTTTAATTCAAGTGTATGTCATTCCAATGCTATTTTAAAAAGCGCGCCCGTTTTCAAAATGGGTGGCTTTTTTTATTAATAAGCAAGATTAGCCTAGTAGCAGCTGTTTTCATGGTATAATAGGGCTAAAGACTCGGAACGGATTGAAAGGGAGAAATTAGGATGGATGGAATTTATCAGCATTTTCGCGCGGAAGAATACGCATTTATTGATAAGATTTTAGGGATTACGATGCAAGTTGAGAATGAATACACGCCACAACTTACGGATTTCTTGGATCCGAGGCAGCGTTTTATTACCGAAACAGTTATCGGTGGTTATGATGAGATCAATGTACAGTTTTTTGGTGGAGTGGCGCACGCAGAACGACGGCGCGCACTGATTTATCCAGATTATTATACGCCGACAGAAGCGGATTTTGAGATTGCTTTGTTCCATATACGCTACCCGGTAAAATTCACGACCCTCACACATCAAAAAATCCTTGGAACACTGATGTCGCTTGGAATGAAGCGTGATATTTTTGGAGATATTTTAAATAATGGCACTGAATGGCAGTTATTAGTAGAAAGTACAATGAAGGATTATTTAACATTACAACTTGAAAAAATCGGGAAAGTAAATGTGATGTTAGAGGAAACGGATTTAGCTAATGCTGTTTATGCCCCGGTCGTTTGGGAAGAAATGGGCTTAACTGTTTCTAGTATGCGACTTGACGTGATTATTAGTAATGCACATCATATTTCTAGACAGAAGGCGAAACAATTGGTTACTGCTGGATTAGTGAAAGTAAACTGGAAAACAGTGGAAAATCCGGATTTTGAATGTGAAGAAGAAGATGTATTGTCTGCTCGCGGATATGGTCGGGTAAAAGTACTATCAACTGGCGGCAGAACGAAAAAAGATAAAATTCGGATTGAAATTGGCTATTTAAAATAAAAACGAAAGCAGTTGCTGCTTTCGTTTCAGATATAGTAATGAGTAGTACCTAATGTCATATGTTGTCAAATGGTCTTATGTTATTATTAAATATGAAAAGAGAGTCATGCGCTAAGATGACTCTCAAGTATAAGCCCATTTAAGGTGGCAGCTAGCTTAATAGATTATAAAAATAACCACTAAACCGACCAAAGTTTATGAGTGGTTATTTTTTGTTATTTTGACTGTTCAATAGCAACACCAGGGTTGCAAAAGACAGTGCTTCATAAACAGTCATGGGTTATCCTTTCCAGGCAATCCTAACAAAAATATTCATAGCATCACCCTTTCTTGTTGTAAGAGCTAGCCACCACCATAAACTTGCTTACTCTTTTTGTATAGCATTGAAACTCTTTTGGAAAAAGGTTAAATGCTATGGTTATGTACTAAAAATATTTTTTATCGCGAGTTTCTACAAAACAACGAACAATAAAGCTAACTATAATGATCAATATATAGATGTGATCATTTAAAATAAGCCAATTTATTCCGTATTCAATAGCTAAAGACAATAACTCTTTAAGTAAAAATTCTAGGATTATTTTCATGAGTCTTCCCACCTTTCATTAAATATATAAATAGATACAGGTAAGAGGGTGATTTGTCGCATTTTCCAGAAATTTTTTGATAATCACCAATCCATATATGTAAATGGAACAAATTAACTGCACTTATATACCACTGAGATGGATATTTTGTCCCATTTTTCAGAAAATTAAATATATAAATCTATAAAAAAGTTCTAATTGGCTAAAAAACAAATAAACACCAATCTTACTCAATGGCATTGAGTCAAATTCATAGAAATAGCGTGAAACATTGGCGTTCTAAGAGAGAAGACAAATTTTTGTCTTCTCTTTTTTCTTGGTTTACTTTGAATCTTACTTGCTTCATCGATGGGAGCGGTTATGTAAGATTGGAAAAATGTAAAAGATAAGATATACCTGATAAAATATTTTTTTCAAATCTAATACTAAACTATTAGTAAACGTATTCGATATAAGAACCGTGGAAAATCCATTTCACCTCATTTGACATTGTTAAATATTTAGTTTAAGGTGTTTTTGTAGAACTGGAAATTAATAAATAGTTCCATTAAAAGCGTTATGCGAGAAATTTTTAAGGAGGAGCAAAATGCCAAAACTCGTTACGGGATATGAGCGTCAACAAACTAAAAACCTCATTATCGAACATACAAGCCATTTAATTTATATAAAAAAAGGAATTCAAGGTTTTACTGTGGAGGATATTACTCGAGCAGCTAGGATTGGAAAGAGAAAATTCTATACGTGTTTTCCCTCCAAAGAAGCATGCCTATTTGAGGTTGTGGAATATTCCTATCAAGCACAATTAGAGGCATTTAAAAAAATTATGGAGGAGAAAGGTTCGTTAAAAAGCAAGATGACTCGTTTTTTGAAAGAAGTCTATCTTTCGGAAAAGAGTATAAACAACTACTTTTCACCGGAAGATTTCCACGCAATACTCCAAAAACTCCCTCCAACATATACGGAAAGAGAAGAAAGAATGACAAGTGAAGTCCTGGAAACTGCCATGACGTATATCGATCTTACGAGAGCTCAATGGGAGGCTTTAGTGATGTTACTAGATTGTTTAACTTACACTGCGACAAGGAGTTATGTAGAAACTGCCAAAAAAGCGAAAGAAGAGACTTTGGATATATTAATACATTCTATAGCTGATTATGTAGAAAAACAGACCCAGTGCTAACGAAAAATATTTTAGGAGGGTAAATAAATGAATAAAGAAACCGAACGAAAGCTTGCTGCGTCACTCACTTCTCAATCAATAGAAATATTACCGTTTATTCCGTATTTTTTACAAGATTTTTTTGAATTGGGTAGTAGTCCGAAAGATATTACTTATTTAATTAAGCAACATATGCCGTTATCAGCTGAAAGTAATTTTTTGGATTTAGCTTGCGGAAAAGGCGCTGTTTCCATTGGTATCGCTAAGGAACTAGGAAATCCTGTCAAAGGAATAGATTTAATTCCGGCATTTATAGAAGAAGCAAAATGCAAAGCGAAAGAAGCGCAAGTAGAGTCACTGTGCCAATTTGAAGTAGGAGATGTAAATAAATCGGTTCAAAACGAAAAAAATTATGATGCCGTTATATTTGGTGCAGCAGCGGATATACTTGGAAATCCAGCAGAAACGTTGGAAAAATTGCAGGGAACTGTTAAAGAAGGCGGTTATATTATTATAGATGAAGCCTATGTGCCTGAATTAGCGCACAATAACCAGGTGAAGTATCAAAATTATGAATATCTCACTCGAAACGAATGGCTGAATTTATTTGAACAGAATCAATTACAATTGGTGGAAGAGCTAGAGGGAACAGCAGAAGTGGATTTTGAACTGGAAAAGCAACACTTATTAACAAGAGCCAATGAATTAATTCAACAATATCCAGAGAAAAAAGCCCTTTTTGAAGGATACCTTAAGAGCCAATGGAGCGAATACGATGACTTAGAGGAACATCTTATTGCTGTTACCTGGATTTTACATAAAAAGTAAACATTGAAAGGAAGTGTTTTAATGAGAGAATATTTAGATTCAAAAAGCCAAAAAAAGGTAGCACTTCTTGAGAAGATTTTTTATGCGGAAAATCATACAAGTACACAAGAGGAACTATTAAATGATTTGAACATCACGTATCCAACCCTCATTTCTACGATTAAAACAATTAATTTTGATATTGAACGCTTTGGCTATAAAGCGTTTTCGATTGTTCACTCCGCGCCTAATTTGTCCTATACCTTAAAAATATCGGATAATTGTAGTATTCAACTTATTATCAACGCCTATATTAGAGAGTCACCCAAATTTCAAATTCTCGAAACTTTATTGCTGGCCTCCTTCCCTAACTTACAAGTATTGGCAAACGAAGTACATGTTTCTTATTCTGGGATAAAGAAAGAAATAAAGGAATTGAATGAAGAGCTAAGGGAACGGAACTTGTCTATTTCTACAGGAAGTCAGGTAGAAATAACGGGGGACGAATTTTCATTAAGAATATTCTATACCTTCCTCTTTTTAGTCGCATATAGTGGGGATCGTTGGCCCTTTTCTTTTGTTCAATATGATGAAATCACCGACATATTAGAGAGTTGCCCAAAAGAAATTTATAGAGCAAACTCGATAGATAAGGCGATGATGATTCATTATTATGTCGCTATGCATTTATTAAGAGATCGAATGAATTGTCAAATTGATACAACTAGGCAGTTTAAAGTGGCCCTATATAAGGCTTGCACCGAGGAGTCTAAGAAATCAGAGAGCGCGTTCATTAAAAAGGTAGCGAAACAACTTCCTAATAGGAACTATAAAGAAATGACCTACACGACGCAAATTATACTGAGTACCATTGTTGCTTTCGGTAGTTATTCTTCGATTGAAAAAATGCCTTCTTTTTTCTACATGGATGAACAGTTAGAAGAAATGGGCTTCATGAAACTAGTTGATTTTGCCAGTGAACGAGTAAATGATAATCTCTCTATTCCATTTTCAGAGAAAGAGATGGAATTGCTCCGTTACTGCTTTGCGAGTATAAATTATAGATATTTCTTACTTGATAATCTAATCAATAAGTTCAATAATATTGTGCCAGGGTATACAGATCTTGATCGAAATATAAGAAAAATCCATAAAGTGAATCACCTAGAACCATTGATTAGTCAATTAGTAAATTTAAAAGAAATGGATCCATTAAAACCGTTTGAAGAAAGACTTACTTCAGATTATCTGATCATTTTGGATAAGCGGATTGATTTTTCTATACACACCTTGCCTATTAAAGTAACTATTTTATCGACCATATCTAATGAAACAGCCGTATTTGATTTTATGAGGTATTTTTCTAGTTACTACAATCTGGAAATAATTAATCAAGTTGATCCGGTGGTGGATTTATATATAAGTGATTTTTCCGTGTCTCCCGAAGTGTTGACCTCTTTACGTATCAATCAACCAATAATCTATGTAAATACTAGATGGCTAGAATCTGATTATGTCAAAATTAACGATAATCTAGCGAAAATAGCGAGAAAAAAATTTATTGCTAATAAAAAAGATTAGGGAAATACTTGTTGGAATGGATATGGAAAATGTTTAAATGGAAAACTAAAGTCTTGTCCGAGTAATGATCGTTACTCGGATTTTTTTATTTCTATTTTTCACTTGTGCAATACTAATGGAAAAAGTAAACACACCAACTAAGCCGTAAAATTTTAAGAAGTTAAAATTTTATGGCCAGAAATACTCCTCGACTCCTCTATAATTAAGTTGCAGCTAGAAAGTTCGGCATCTAGAAATTAACTACGAAAGAAGGAGGGGAACTGATGAAGAAGTTTTCCATGCGAGTGGTCCTTATTATTTCTGTGCTTTTTATTACTTTTGGGAGCGCTAATGTTTCTATCGCACAAGAAAGGGATACAGCAAATAAGCTTCCAGAGGTGGAACTAGGTTCTCTGGATACCTCTAATATCATTGCAGAAGAAGTCGCGCAAGACAAACCAGCCGAGGTCGAGAATCTAGAAGAAGTCCCAACTACGGATGAGTTGATGCAAAATCCAGAGGTTCGAGAGCAGCCTGTTGCCGATTCGGATGATCCGGATTTAACAGTGGTAAGCTCAGGTGATTTTTGGACGCTTTATTATAATTCTGCGAACGATGAATATAGCTTGCGTATGTTTGGTAACGTGCCAAGCAGTAAACCGAGCGCTTGGAATAGTTATTTGAAAAGCATTAAACATATAGAGATTGAAGAAGCTACGCTGACAGGGAATTTTGTATATTATTTTAGAGGAACTGTTTTCCCAGTACTTGAGAGTGTGAGGATTGAACAATGTAATTTGTCTGGAGTGACGTCTTTTGCAAGGGCATTTGAAGGTGACAGTGTATCAGACTCACCACTTGAAAAAGTGATTATCAGAGATAATGATTATCCGGAGACGCCTTCTTTAACAGATATAAGTAGAATGTTTACCTTATGTCGTAAACTTAGTGAGCTTGATGTGAGTGGACTCAATACAAGTTCCGTCACTAATATGTATGCCGCATTTAGTAACACGAATAGCCTTAAAGAACTGGATATAAGTAACTTTGATACGAGTTCAGTGACTGACATGAGCTACATGTTTTCTTATTGTACTAGTCTTGAAGAGCTTGATTTAAGTACCTTTGATACCAGTTCTGTTACAAATATGTATTGTATGTTGAATGGACTCCACTTGAAAAAGCTAGATGTAAGCAACTTTGATACGAGTTCCGTTACTAATATGCAGCTAATGTTTTATGGTAGTTACAATCTTGAAGAGTTAGATGTAAGCAACTTTGATACGAGTTCCGTTACTAATATGCAGCTAATGTTTGGTGGCTGTAAAAGTCTTGAAGAGCTAGATGTAAGCACCTTTGATACCAGTTCCGTGACTAACATGCGTGGTGTGTTTGCTGAGTGCAATAGTCTTGGAGAGCTAGATTTAAGTACCTTTGATACTAGTTCAGCAACTACTATGCAGATCATGTTTTATGATTGTACTAGCCTTGAAGAGCTAGATTTAAGTACCTTTGATACTAGTTCCGTGACTAACATGGATATGATGTTTCAAGAGTGTACAGCGTTAAAATTTTTATACCTGGATAATTTTACGGATGCACCAAGCATGACAGATATGTTTAAGGGAACCACCTCCCTAACCTACTTGTTTGCAAGTCACAATTTAAGTACTTTTAATAGGTTAGAAAATACAAGCTGGTATGATGAAAAGAATTGGGTGCAGTTTTCGAATCTCTCGCAACTACAGACATATCACCGGAAACAAAGTGAACCTACAGGCTACAGAAAAGGTGCGTTCCTTTCCCTAACAATGGATGCGATGGGTGGAGAATTTGAAGACACGGAGGAACAAAAAGTACAAAGTAAAATTTCTGGGGAGTACTGGGAAGAAGTGATTCCAGTAAAAGAAGGACATTACTTTGACGGGTGGTATCTTGATCAAAATTTCACTAATAAGTTTGATTTTTCCTTGCCAGCTGCTGTATCTACAACTATCTACGCCAAATGGGTAGAAAATTATACGGTGGTCATTCCGGCTTCTATTTCTTTAAATGAAGCTTCCGAATTGAAAGTAGAAGGGATTAATCGAGGGGGTAAAACCTTATCCGTAGGCTTGAATTATGGAAAAACAACCATTTCTGAGAGCAACAAGCTAACTTTAACCAATACGGCAGACACAACAGTCCAATGTTTGGCGCCACTGAGTTGGAACGGTTCCGAAACTAATCCCAAAAATGCCATTTTAACTCTAGCGCCAGGTTTGGAAATAACAGAAGGCGATGCAGTCATGGCTATTGAAACACCAGAAAACATCCAGGCAGGAACGTATACCGGGAATCTAGTATTTTCGATTAATTATGAATAACTTTGCTAAGCAAGCCATAGAATTTTAAGAAGTTAAAATTTTATGGCCGGAAAAGCTTTTCGACTCCTCTATAATTAAGTTGCAGCTAGAAAGTTTGCATCTAGAAATTAACTACGGAAGAAGGAGGGGAGCTGATGAAGAAGTTTTCCGTGCGAGTGGTCCTTATTATTTCTGTGCTTTTTATTGCACTGGGGAACGCTAATGTTTCTATCGCACAAGAAAGGGACACAACGAATAAGCTTCCAGAAGAGGAGCTAAGTTCTCTGGATACCTCTAATATCATTGCAGAAGAAGTCGCGCAAGAGAAACCAGCCGAGGTCGAGAATCTAGAAGAAGTCCCAACTACGGATGAGTTGATGCAAAATCCAGAGGTTCTGGAACAGCCTGTTGCTGATTCGGATGATCCGGATTTAACAGTGGTAAACTCAGGTGCTTACTGGACGATTTATCGCAATACTGTGAACAAGGAATATAGCTTGCGTATGTTTGGCAACGTGCCAAGCAGTAAACCGAGCGCTTGGAATAGTTATTTGAAATACATTAAACATATAGAGATTGAAGAAGCTACGCTGACAGGAAGTTTTGAAGCTTATTTTAGAGATAATGTTTTCACGGTACTTGAAAGTGTGAGGATTGAACAGTGTAATTTGTCTGGAGTGACGTCTTTTAGATCCGCATTTGAAGGTCAATTAGCGCTTGGAAAAGTGATAATCAGAGATAATTATTATCCGGAGACACCTTTTTTAACAAATATAAAGAGAATGTTTGCCTCATGTTCTAAAATTAGTGAGCTTGATGTGAGTGGACTCAATACAAGTTCCGTCACTGATATGGAGTACGTATTTGCTGGCCCGGTTGTCCTTGAAAAACTGGATGTAAGTAATTTTGATACGAGTTCAGTTACTAATATGAGGGGCATGTTTGCTGGTTGTAGAAGTCTTGAAGAGCTAGATGTAAGTCATTTTGATACCAGTTCGGTGACTAATATGAATTACATGTTTCAGTACTGTGAATTACTTGAGAAATTGGATGTGAGTCATTTTGATACCAGTTCAGTGACTAATATGCATTACATGTTTGGTGGCTGTAATAGTCTTGAAGCGTTAGATGTAAGTCATTTTGATACGAGTTCAGTGACTACTATGGAGACCATGTTTGCTGGCTGTAATAGTCTTGAAGCGTTAGATGTAAGTAATTTTAATACCAGTTCAGTAACTAATATGAAGACCATGTTTAATGGGTGTAATAGTCTTGAAGAGCTAGATTTAAGTAACTTTGATACTAGTTCCGTGACTACTATGGCTTCCATGTTTAAAGATTGTACAGCGTTAAAATCTTTATATCTGGATAATTTTACGGATGCAGCAATTATGACAGATATGTTTAAGGGAACCACCTCCTTAACTTACTTGTTTGTCAGTCACAATTTAAGTACTTTTACTAGCTTAGAAAATACAAACTGGTATGACGAAAAGAATTGGGTGCAGTTTTCGAATCTCTCGCAACTACAGACATATCATCGAAATCAAAGTGAACCAACAGGCTACAGAAAAGGCGCTTTCCTTTCTCTAACAATGGATGCGATGGGTGGAGAATTTGAAGACGCGAAGGAACAAAAAGTACAAAGTAAAATTTCTGGGGAGTACTGGGAAGAAGTGATTCCTGTAAAAGAAGGACATTACTTTGACGGGTGGTATCTTGATCAAAATTTCACTAATAAGTTTGATTTTTCATTGCCTGCTGCTGTATCTACAACTATCTACGCTAAATGGATAGAAAACTATACAGTGGTCATTCCAGCGTCTATTTCTTTAAATGAAGCTTCCGAATTGAAAGTAGAAGGGATTAATCGAGGAAATAAAAATTTGTACGTGGGATTAAATCGGACAGCAACGTCTATTTCTGAAAGCAACAAGCTAACCTTGGCCAATACGGCAGACACAACAGTCCAATGTTTGGCACCACTGAGTTGGGACGGGTCAGAAACTAATCCAGAAAAAGCCATTTTAACCCTTGCCCCAGGTTCGGAAATAACAGAAGGCGAGGCAGTCATGGCTATTGAAGCACCAGAGAATATCCAGGCAGGAAAATATACAGGGAACGTTGTGTTTTCGATTAAGTATGAATGATGTAAATTAGCCAGACTAGTGATTATGTCACAGTCCTGTAGTTATGAATAAATTGGAGGTTACCTATGAAGAAGAAAAGAGTAGTGATTATATCCTTACTACTATTGTTAGTAAGTGTCATTGGAATCAGTAGTTATTTTCTATTCAAGGATAAAATAAATCTGTTGGATGTAGACCATTCTGCCGTTGATTGGAACGGAAAAAAACAGAAGGATACAAGTGGAGAAGAAAATACAATTGCCATTCCAGGGTTTGAAAAAGTAACGTTGTATGCAAATGAAACAACACAAGCAGTGAATTTCCATAATCCGGAAATTAATGATTGTTACTTCAAAATATCGCTTATTCATCCGGATGGTTCGGTTCTATGGATATCCGATTTAATCGAACCGGGAAAAGGAATGTATTCCATTGAATTAGAAAAAACGTTAGCGGTAGGCGAATATGAAAATGCAGTATTAAAATATGAATGTTTTTCTTTAAACGATCAGTCACCTTTAAACGGGTCTGAAATAAATTTAAAATTAGTTGTCGTCTAGACAAAGGAGGAAATTTTTTATGAATAAATTAGTATTAAGTACGTTAAGTGTGGCAGCAATGGGTATGGTGATTTTTAGCGGAGGGACAGCCTACGCTGCAGATAAAGAAGGAAATACAGTAGTGGAATATTCTGTTGAAGGAGATTATACCTTAGTTGTACCAGAAAAAGTAAATTTATCTAATGATAACGCCACAGAAATGTCTGTGAAAACAATCAATCGTAACTTAGAACCAGGAAAAGAAGTAGAGGTGACATTATCTAGTGGATTATCAGCCGATGGAGAGATTGAATTACAACGGGTTGGCGCTATTTCGGACGTAATAACTAGTAGTTTTAAAAGTAATAATAGTGTAGTACCCATGGCTAATCCTGTTATCGGAAGCTTTTCAGGTTATGCGATGGAGGAAACCGAAGTAAGTAAAATTCAAATTGGAAACCCTCAAGGAGACAAAAAAGCTGGAGCATATCAAACAACGTTAACTTTTACAGCTGCTTTTAAATAAGAAATTACGAAAGGAGTTGTGCATTTCTTGAAAAGGAAATTAGTTCTGGCAATGGTACTAATCAGCTTTTGTGGGTTGTTCTTCTTATCGCCTGACCGTGTTCAAGCTAGTCAGACCGTAGTTGAGGTCCTAATTTCAGAGGATGATTTGGATGTCAGTGAAGAAAACATACAGGAAATCCCTAAAAAAGAACTGGCAGCCTCTTCAGATAAGGATAACAAACAACATACATTACCTAAAGCAGGTGATACAGTAACTAACTATACCTTGTTGGGTTTAGTGCTCATCCTTATTTGGTTGATAATGCAAAGAAAAAGGAAGAAGAAGGAATAACCCCCTGTGACATCATCATAATGTAGTAAGTAAAAAGGGAATAAAAATTTCTGTATTAGATAGGAAGTGATAGGTATGGCTCGAATCGAATATGAAGAAAAAATTCAAAAAAGCCTACTGGTTTTATACTTTAGGGGGTCTACCATACAGTCTATCTGCAGGGAGTATGGTATTCCTCGTTACGAATTTTACAAATGGATGAAGTTACATGATGCCGATAAACTGGAAACCAAAGAGGTGGAGACTTTTCTACAGATAAGAGAATTAAAACAGCAAAAAAACAAATTAGAAGAAGAGATTTTGTTTTTAAATGAAGCAATCAATCTGTTGGAAAGTCCTTGATAGGGATGAATTTAAGAATTGATTGATAGGTAGTAAGAGAGAGGATGATAATTTCATCTTCTCTTTTTTATTTTATATTTTGGTACAGCCGATTCATGTAAAAAAAGGGTATACCCAAAATATATACAAAACCATCATTGAAAATACACTTTTTTCAATGTATAGTTAGGGTGGATATTAAA
This sequence comes from Listeria sp. LM90SB2, assembly GCF_028867355.1. Lineage (NCBI taxonomy): Bacteria > Bacillati > Bacillota > Bacilli > Caryophanales > Listeriaceae > Listeria > Listeria sp. LM90SB2. The sequence goes on along the minus strand of NZ_CP046449.1, from coordinate 2,104,854 downwards.
TGGTTGTGAAAAGAGTTGCTTTTTAGTCATGATAGTAGCATATGCTCGAGTAAGTTCTACAGATTAAAATTTAGATAGACAAATAGAAGCTTTTATAAATTATAGAGCTGAAACGAAAGCAATTGTTGCTTTCGTTTTTTTGTTAGCTTAATTGAAGCATTCTTTCTAAGGCTTTTAAAGCAAATTTGGTTGTCTGTTTATCGACTTTGATTTGGTTTCGTTGTTCGCCGTTTTGGATAGCTTCTAGTGTCCAGAGTAAATGTGGTAAATCAATTCGATTCATGGTCATACAAGGGCACATAAACGGATTTAGCGAGACGATTTTTTTATCTGGGTTTTCTTGGATAATGCGACCAACTAAATTGGCTTCGGTACCGACTGCCCATTCTGTGCCAGGTGCGGCATTGTTTATTTCAGTTACAATTTTTTTCGTTGAACCGGAATCATCTGCTAAAGAAACGACTTCATGGGTGCATTCGGGATGAACAATAATCCGCATTTTAGGATTGTTTTTACGAATGTTTTCGATATTTTTGACGGTGAAATGTTGGTGAACAGAGCAGTAGCCTTTCCAAAGAATGACTTTACAATCATCCAAATTGCCCTCATATTCCAGTTCATTTTTTATCGGGTTCCAAATTGCCATATGTTCGAGGGGAATGCCTAGTTCGAACGCAGTGTTCCGACCTAGATGTTGATCCGGAAGAAAGAAAATCCGCTCTTTTTGTTCGAGCGCCCATGAGACAATTTTTGTTGCGTTACTAGATGTCACCGTAGTCCCACCATGTTCACCGACGAAGGATTTAATTGCGGCAGTGGAATTAATGTAAGTGACAGGTAAAATCGTATCGCCGAAAAGGGTTTGCAGTTTTGGCCAAGCATTTGTTAGCTGATGAATGTCCGCCATATCTGCCATCGAACAACCAGCGCGCATATCCGGCAAAGTAACAATCTGCTCGCTTGTCGTAAGCATATCCGCTGTTTCTGCCATAAAATGAACACCGCAAAAAACGATATGTTTGGCTTTTTTATTTTGTGCAGCAATTTGCGCTAATTGTAAGGAATCGCCAATCGCATCGGCAAATGGAACGACCTCATCTTTTTGATAATGGTGGCAGGGGATAAAGAGATTCTCGCCAAGCTGGGCTTTAATTTCCGTGACGCGGGCAATCATTTCGGCCTGCGTCATTTGCTTATAATGAGTTGGCATTGTATCTTGTTCGACCGTTTCTAGTAAATTCATGCCTTTATTCCTCCTTTGCTATTGAAACTGATGTCAAATGCACGAACGGAATGCGTTAAGGAGCCTAAAGAAAGGTAATTTGCCCCAGAACCCTTATAACGATGAATATTTTCTAAAGTGACATTACCGGAAATTTCTGTAGTAATGTGCGGGGGAACTAGCTTAACCAGTTGCTTGATTTCTTCCGGTGTGCGATTATCAAACATTATGATATCTGCGCCGGCTTGAACGGCTTCTTTTACTTGTTCAGCAGTTTCCGTTTCCACTTCGATTTTTACCATATGGCCAAGTTTTTCCCGTACAGTAGATACAGCACTTGTAATACCTCCAGAGAAGGCGATGTGGTTGTCTTTTAGCATAACACCATCGTATAGACCATTGCGATGATTAAAGCCGCCACCAGTCTGTACCGCGTATTTATCGAAGGCACGCAGACCGGGCGCCGTTTTCCTCGTGTCGCAAATTCGAATAGCGGAATCATCCAGTTGTTTGACAGCAAAATTAGTTTGGCTAGCGATACCACTCATCCGTTGCATTAAATTTAAAATGACCCGCTCACCGGAAAGTAACGTGCGAACTGGAGCCGTAACAGCCGCGATAATATCGCCTTTTTGAATCCAGTCACCATCTTTTTTATAAGCTTCAAATTGTATATTTCCACCGAGCAGTTCGTAAACTTTCGGTGGGATGGAAATGCCACAAAGAATACCTGTTTCTTTTGCTAGGAAAACACCTTCCCCCATTGTGTCACGGGGGAAAACAGTTTCTGCACTTAAGTCATGTTGACCGATATCTTCTAGTAAAAATGCTTGAATTGCTTGATTCATAAGTATGGAATTCATTTTATTACTCCTTTTAATATTCGATGTGCGCCGAGACTTTCTGTTCGTTTGAGCGCGCTTTCGGCGATTAGTTTTGCGGTGATAAGCATGTGGCTAATTTCCGCTGTTTCTCGAGTGTGATTTGCGTAATCGAAATCAGTAAGCCAATGAAGAAATTCGGTGATTTTTTCTGGTTTTCTTGTGATGCCAAGCGTTTCCCAGATTTTCTCTTGAAGTAATTGTTTATCTGGTAAATGGGGTGTTCGGGTTTGGTTCGAAAGAGGGATTTCTGGATGGTCTATTAGGTTTGTTTTTTGCGTGAGAATGTATTCAGCCACTTTTTCACCAAAGACGAGCGTTTCAAGGAGGGAGTTACTGGCGAGACGGTTAGCGCCGTGCACACCTGCATTTGCAACCTCACCAATGGCATATAAACCAGGGATGTTCGTTTTTCCTTGAAGATCAGTACGAATACCACCCATTAAAAAATGTGCGCCAGGATGAACCGGAATCCGCTTTGTTTCACGAAACGGGACGTGATATGCATCCAAGTTAGCAGTAATTCCTGGAAAACGTTCTTCAAAATTAGGAATTGGCGTGATATCAAGGAAAACCTCATTCCCATCTTGTATTTCTGCAAATAGCGTCGCAGCAACAATATCGCGCGGCGCAAGGTCAGCTCTCGGGTGAACATCAGTCATTACCGCCGAACCATCTGCGCGAATAAGTTTGGCTCCTTCACCGCGGACCGCTTCTGAAATAAGCCCATGACAACGTCCGTTTAGAAAGAGAAGAGTGGGATGAAATTGGATAAATTCCATATCGGTTAGCTTAGCACCAGCCCGGTAAGCCAGTGCTAAACCATCACCGGAAATTGTCGCCGCATTCGTCGTAACTGGAAAAAGTTGTCCAAGTCCGCCGCTTGCTAAAATAATATGTTCTCCGTAATAAGTATGTAGTCGATTTTCTTTATCTAAACAATGCACGCCGATAGCCGAATCGTTCTGTTTTATAATTTCGATAGCCATTTTTTGCTCTTGCCAGTGAATGTTTGTTAATTTTTCTTGTAAAAAAGTAGTAAGAAATTTGCCGGTTTGATCACCGCCAGTATGTAAAATTCGTGGCAATTGGTGTGCGCCTTCTAAACCAAGCGAAAGTTCACCATTTTGTTCGTCAAAAGTCATCCCTTCTGCGATTAATTTTTGGATAACGATTGGACCGTTGGTAACGAGTTGATTTACTGCGAGAACTTTATTATGAAAACAACCGGCTTGGAAGGTATCGCTAAAATGCTTTTTCGGGGTATCGTTTTTGGACACAGCTGCTGCGACACCGCCTTGAGCGAGCATCGAATTACTTTCTTCTTTGAGACCTTTTGTGATTATTGTCACATCATAGTCGTGCATTAATCTGAAGGCAGCAGTGCAACCTGCGATACCGCTCCCAATGATAATCACTCGTTCTTTTGTCATTGTTTCCACCTCTTGCATAGTAGGTTCGATTAATTGTATACTTCTTAATGAATATACAGATGTCTTGTCATCTATAATCACATAAAATCAAACTAAATTCAAGTATAAAATTTTAAGGGAGAGATAAAGAGATGATTTACTTTGACCATGCGGCTACTACGAAAATGAGTGAAGCTTCTTTACAAGTTTTTATGGATGCATCGCGAGAATTCTTTGCTAATTCGGAGAGTTTACATGATGCTGGGACGAAATCAGCGGCCCTTTTAGAAAAATGCCGGGAAAGTTTTTCTGAGTTATTACAAGTTCCAAACCGCGGGATTTTATTTACGAGTGGTGGAACAGAGAGTAATCAAATTGCCATCCAAACGCTAATCCATACAACTGATAAGAAAGAAGTGCTCGTAAGTCCGCTAGAACACGCTTCAGTTTGGCAGCAACTAATGGCACTCGAACAAACGGGGAAGTGTCGGATTAAAGTATTACCAGTTGATTCGTTTGGGCAAGTAAATCCAGCTACTTTAGAAAAAATGATTTCTGCTGAGACGGGGCTTATTATTATTCAACATGTTAATTCGGAAATCGGAACCATCCAACCAATCGCGGAACTAGCTCATATTGCTAAAAAAGCAGGTGTCTTTTTTCATACCGATATCGTTCAATCCTTTGGGAAAATTGATTTAGATTTAAGTGATGCCACTAGTTTTAGTATTTCATCGCATAAAATTTATGGACCAAAAGGGGCGGGAATACTTTTTATGAAACCAGATTCTCCTTTGCAGGCAGTTTTGCCAGATGTACATCATGAATTTGGCTTTAGACCGGGGACAGTAAATGTTCCAGCTATTGCTGCCTTTACAACTGCCGCCTATGATATAATAGAAAATAGAGAACAAGAAGCGATTAGAGCTATGAAACTAAAAGCTGCGATTTGCGACACATTAGAAGCGCGAGTAGAAGTGGAAGGTGGACCCAATACATCGCCGTATATTTTAGGACTTACTTTGCCAAATATGCAAGGTCAGGAAGCGTTACTTGCTTTAAACGAAGCAGATATTCAAATCTCGACGACAAGTGCATGTAGTTTACGTGATTTAGCTCCGTCCAGAACATTAATCGCTACTGGAAAAACAACAGAAGAAGCAAACCGTTTTATCCGCTTATCTTTTGGAAGAGAAAATGAATTAAACGATAGTATTATTTTTAAAGAAGAAATCGATAAATTATTACGAAAAAGGTGATAAGATGAAAAAAATATTAGGAGATACGCGTAGGCAAATGATTTTAAAATGGCTAAAAGAAGCCGAGGCGCCAATTTCTGGAAATCAATTAGCACAGAAAACAAATGTTAGCCGCCAAGTGATTGTTCAAGATATTTCTTTGTTAAAAGCTGGCAATGAACCAATTATGGCTACCCCACAAGGCTATATTTATGCGAAAGAAACAAGTTATACAGGGGAAAGGCGCGTTATTGCCGTGAAACATACGAAAGAACAAGCTGCCGAGGAACTAAATATTTTGGTAGATCACGGTGTTTCCATTATTGATGTGATTGTGGATCATCCAATATACGGCGAAATCACCGCTTCACTACATTTAAAAAGCCGTTTTGATGTAGAGAAATTTGTGCGGAAATTGCAAACAACAGGAGCAACAATGCTGTCTGGTTTAACGGATGGAACACATTTACATACGATTGAAGCAGATACGAAAGAACAATTAGAACAAGCGATTAAGGCGCTAGATAAAGCTGGATTTTTAATCTAACCATTTTTCAATATAAATTCTAGGAAAAAGCTAGTAACTATGGTAGAATGTATGTTAGGTATTTATAAACAAATAGTCGTATGGAGGTGCTAGATATGCCATTATCGCCGCTGGATATACATAACAAAGAGTTTACCCGTGGTTTTAGAGGTTATGACGAAGACGAAGTAAATGACTTCCTCGATCAAATCATTAAAGATTATGAACAAGTTATTAAAGAGAAAAAGCGTATTGAGGACACTTTAAATAATAGTGAAGAACGTTTAGGTCATTTTACAAACATTGAAGAAACATTAAACAAATCATTAATCGTGGCACAAACAGCTGCCGAAGAAGTGAAAGCTTCCGCTGAAAAAGAAGCAAAACTTATTATCCGTGAAGCTGAAAAAAATGCAGACCGAATTTTAAGCGACTCACTTTCTAAAGCTCGTAAAATCGCGATTGAAATTGAAGACCTAAAACGTCAATCTAAAGTATTCCGCGAGCGTCTGCGTATGTTAGTAGAAGCGCAAATGGATTTAATTAAAAGTGAAGATTGGCAGCAAATGATGGCTTACGATGTAGATGCAACAGAATTAGCGTCTATTAAAGAAGTCGAAGCTGCTGAATCAGAAGAACGTTAAAAACGATTATAAGAGACAAGTAAATTTTTTAGACAAAGGATATGAAGCGAGTTGGTAAATGGTGCGAGACCAACTATCCTCTAAAAAATAGAAATCACTCTTTAGTTCTAACCCGAAAAAGCAATCGCTTGAGTAAGTGTTAGCGCGAGCCAGCGTTATGGCATTAATGAAGTGGGCAAGCAACAAAATTGCATGTCAACAAGGGTGGTACCGCGAATCTCGTCCCTTTTTTGGGAGAGATTTTTTTGTGTTTAAAAATAAAGATTTAAAGGAGAATAGAGTATGGAATATAAAGATACGTTATTAATGCCAAAAACAGATTTTCCGATGCGTGGAAACCTGCCAAACAAAGAACCTGAATGGCAAGCAAAATGGGAAGAAGAAAAACTATATGAGAAGATTCAAGAAAAAAATGCTGGACGCAAGGCGTACATTTTGCATGATGGGCCTCCTTATGCTAACGGTGAGCTTCACATGGGTCACGCTCTAAACAAAACAATCAAAGATATTATCGTCCGTTATAAATCAATGGCTGGCTTCAGCTCCCCGTATGTTCCAGGTTGGGACACACACGGACTACCAATTGAGACAGCTATCGCCAAAAAAGGCGTTAAACGGAAAGAAATGTCTATTGCTGAATTCCGTAAACTATGTGCCGAATATGCAATGACGCAAGTAGACGGTCAACGTACAGGATTCAAACGACTTGGAATTAACGGTGACTGGGAAAATCCTTACATTACACTTTTACCAGAATACGAAGCAGAGCAAATCAAAGTCTTCGGTGAAATGGCGAAAAAAGGTTACATTTACAAAGGTAAAAAACCGGTTTATTGGTCTCCTTCTAGTGAATCTGCGCTGGCAGAAGCAGAAATCGAATATCAGGATAAAAAATCTGCTTCCATTTTCGTTGCTTTTAAAGTAACAGACGGAAAAGGTGTACTAGATGAAGGAACGAATATCGTTATCTGGACAACAACTCCTTGGACAATTCCTGCAAACATGGGTATTACTGTTAACCCTGATTTGGACTATGTAGTAATTGAATCCGCTGGGGAAAAATATGTTGTAGCAGAAGCACTTTTACCAAGCTTACGCGAAAAACTAGGCTTTGAAGATGCGACAGTAGTGAAAACAGTTCGTGGTTCTGAACTTGACCGCGTTGTAACTAAACACCCATTCTATGACCGTGATTCCTTAGTAATGAACGGGGAACATGCTACTGCTGAAGCCGGTACTGGTGCGGTTCATACGGCTCCTGGACACGGGGAAGATGACTTTTTAATCGGGAAAAAATACGATTTAGAAGTACTTGCTCCACTAGATGATCGTGGTGTATTCACAGAGGAAGCACCGGGATTTGAAGGCGTATTTTACGATACAGCGAACAAAATGGTCACAGAAAAACTAGAAGAAGTGGGCGCATTACTAAAAATGGAATTCATCACTCACTCTTATCCACATGATTGGCGTACGAAAAAACCAGTTATTTTCCGTGCAACAGCGCAGTGGTTTGCTTCGATTGACGCATTCCGTGATGATTTACTCGCTGCTGTTAAAGGTGTTAATTGGACTCCTGCTTGGGGTGAAACACGTTTATTCAATATGGTTCGCGACCGCGGTGACTGGGTTATTTCTCGTCAACGTGCATGGGGCGTTCCACTACCGATTTTCTATGCGGAAAATGGGGAAGCGATTATCACAGACGAAACAATTAATCACATTTCTGAACTTTTCCGTGAGCATGGTTCGAATGTTTGGTTTGAACGCGATGTGAAAGATTTATTACCTGCTGGCTTTACGCATCCAGGTAGTCCAAATGGAGAATTTACAAAAGAAACCGATATTATGGACGTTTGGTTTGATTCAGGTTCTAGTCATCAAGCTGTGCTGAATGCTCGCCCAGAATTAAGTCGTCCGGCTGATTTATATATGGAAGGCTCTGACCAATATCGTGGCTGGTTCAACTCATCCTTAACAACTGCTGTAGCAATCACTGGTGAAGCGCCTTATCGTAACGTGCTAAGCCATGGTTTCGCACTGGATGGGGAAGGTCGCAAAATGAGTAAATCACTTGGAAACACACTTCTTCCAGGCAAAGTAATTAAACAACTGGGTGCGGATATTGTTCGCCTTTGGGTTGCTTCTGTAGATTATCAAGCCGACGTTCGTGTTAGTGATGAAATCTTAAAACAAGTATCCGAAGTATACCGTAAAATCCGTAACACAATGCGTTTCTTACTAGGAAATATTAATGACTTTAATCCAACTACTAACGCCGTTTCTTATGAAAACTTACGTGAAGTTGACAAATATATGCTAATTAAATTAAATGATTTAGTGAAAAATGTGAAGGATAACTATGAAGCTTTCGAATTCTCTACTATTTACCACCAAATCAATAATTTCTGTACAGTAGAATTAAGCCAATTTTATATGGACTTTGCCAAAGATGTTGTTTACATCGAAGCGGCTGATAGTCATGATCGTCGTGCTATGCAAACTGTCTTTTATGAAGCGGTTGTTACGTTAACCAAATTACTTGCTCCAATTTTACCGCATACAACAGAAGAAGTTTGGAATAGCTTGATTGGTGAAGGCGTGGAAAGTATTCACTTGCAAGACTTACCAGAGGTTAAAGTATTAGCGGATAGCGAAGAAATTACAGCGAAATGGGACGCGTTCATGCAAATCCGAGATAACGTCCAAAAAGCGTTAGAATTCGCTCGTAACGAAAAATTAATCGGTAAATCAATGCTTGCTAAAGTAACTTTATATGTAGACGGCGAAGCGAAAACACTATTTGATTCTTTAGAAGGCGATTTTGCACAACTGTTTATCGTTTCTGACTTTGAACTTGTGGAAGGTTTAGAAAATGCACCAGAATCTGCATTCAAATCAAATCAAGTAGCTGTTCAAATTACCGTAGCAGAAGGCGAAACTTGTGAACGTTGCCGTGTAGTGAAAAAAGATGTAGGCGTAAATCCAAAACATCCAACACTGTGTGGCCGCTGTGCGGATATTGTTGTAAAACACTACGAAGCTTAATGCTCGCTTGGGGAAAATCCTACTCATTTCAAAAGGAGGTTCCCCAAGCTTTTTTAATTTAAGATGTGGTATTATAGACGTAATTCCAAATAGAGGAGGTTGCTTGACGTAATGGAAACAATTCACTTTACAAAAGTACATGGTTCGCAAAACGATTTTTTCTTAGTTGATGAAGAGGAAAATCACATCACAGAATGGTCGGATGAAAAACGTGCTAATTTTGCGATAAAGCTTTGCGATAGAAAGCACTCGCTTGGCGGGGCAGACGGAATTTTATATGTCACAAAAAGCAGTGAAGTTGGACCAATTGGCCAAATGCGTGTCGTTAATTCAGATGGCTCAATTGCTTCGATGTGCGGGAATGGCTTAAGAACGGTAGCTCGCTATTTACTTGAGAAACATGCTTTGACAGATGCAAAAGTAGAAACTATGAAAGCGATACTTGATGTCAAAAAAGCAACTTCGCTTGGTTTTGATATTCCAACCTATCAAGTGGAAATTTCTCCTGTTAAATTTGCAGCAGAAACATTACCGATGCATGTAGGCGTGGAAAAATTATTTAATCAAGTTATTCCAGAACTTGATGCAGAACTCGCTTTTTCTGCTGTTTCTGTTCCTAATCCGCATTTGATTACATTTGTGGACCAAGCTGTGCTAGATTCCAATAAACAAGAAAAATTAGCAAGTTATTTAAATAGCGAAAATCCGTATTTCCCAGATGGCGTGAATGTAAGCTTTGTGAAACGTTTAAGCGATGATGCTATTTATGTGCGTACTTTTGAACGCGGCGTCGGTTTTACGAATGCATGTGGAACAGCGATGTCGGCTTGTAGTTTGATTAAAAAAATGTTAGATAATGATATATTGGAAACGCCGCTAAATGTTTATAATGATGGCGGAAGAGTGCAAGTAACTGCGAAAAAAGATGCTGCTGGTGAAATTTCGCTACAACTGATTGGCAATGCCACTTTTGTTAGCAAAGGTTCCGTTCGTTATGAAAATGATATCGTTACAGAGCTTACAAATGAAGCGACAGCTGAACAAGCTCAGTATCAGGCGCTTGTAAAAGAAGTAAAAGAATTTCTAAAAACAACCGAATGAAAAGGAGTTAACCATGAATACAAATCGTAAAAAAGCAACACCGTTATTCGTTATTGGCGGATTTTGCCTTATTTTATTTATTACTATCGCTTCCGCTATCGCAACAGAAAGTAACTGGGTAGCACGTTTTGACTTAAGCTGGATTGAAAAAATCCGCGGCGGCATTCAACCGGATAAAACAGCCATTGTTAAATTTCTAACTACTTTAGGAAGCGCAGAAACGACAATTATTTTGACTATTGTAGTCGTTCTTATTTTATTCTTTTTACGAAAATTTGTTGTCGGACTTTGGTTTGGTGGAACGATGCTTGTTTGTGGAGTAGTCTTAAATCTTGTCTTGAAAAGTTTGGTTGGTCGTACGCGTCCAGCTAGCGTGAACTGGTTAGTAAGCGAGTCAGGCTTTAGTTTCCCAAGTGGACATGCGACGGCAACGGCTGTTTTTTATGGTCTTGCAGCGATGTTCTTGATTTTCACAGTGCCAAAAATGTGGCAAAAAATCGTTATCGGTATTATCGGTTATGGTTTTATCCTGTTTGTCATGTATACACGCGTTTATCTTGGTGTGCATTTCCCGACGGATGTACTTGGTGGATTTTTCCTTGGTACAGCATCGGTATTTATCTCACTAGGCGTTTATTTCTTAGTACGAAAACCATTACATAATTTACTTGTGAAATGGCGGATTAAAGATAAAAGTATTACAGAATAATATAAAAACCCTGTTATAAGAATTAGCTTATAGCAGGGTTTTTCAGATAGTAAACTGAATACTCTATTTTGTAACCGTACGGCTTTTTCACTTGATTTATTTGCTCGTTGGCGTTAATATATAAGTGTTGATAGTAGCTAATTTGCTTATTATCAAGGATATTGATGTGGAGTGAGTATCTTTGCTAATATGTGAATTTTGTAATTGAAAAAATGATTAGCTTGTTGTTAACATCTTTTTCGTTAGTAAAAGAAACATATTAAGAAAATTTTTGGAGGTTTGTGAAATATGCAAACAGGTACAGTTAAATGGTTTAACAGTGAAAAAGGCTTCGGTTTCATCGAAGTAGAAGGCGGAGATGATGTATTCGTACACTTCAGCGCTATCGAAGGTGAAGGATTCAAAACTTTAGACGAAGGTCAAAGCGTTGAATTTGAAATCGTTGAAGGCCAACGTGGCCCACAAGCAGAAAAAGTTACTAAACTTTAATCTGTTCACGTTAAACTAATAAAAACACGCAGCGGACTTCTTAGGGAGAAGCCTTGCTGCGTGTTTTTTTATGCTAAATGAATTCGGTATGTTTTTATTTCAAATGGAGCTACTGCAAAGGTCGGATTGGAAAGCGATGTTTCGTTTTCCTCAAGTAAGTTGCATTCTGTGATTGAGGTAATCGGGTAACCACTTGTGATTGTTACTTCGCCGTGAGTTCCCGCAAATTCATGCAATCGTAAAATGATACCATCACCGTCCTCGGCTTGTTTAATGCTATCAATCATCACGTAAGGATTGGTCACTTGGAAAAGAGAAAAAGTTTCAATTTCGCCCTTGGAAGTGAAAATTGGATTATTCAATTCCCATGCTGCTTGAACTGTTTCCCCGTCTAAAAAATCACCTTGATGTGGATAGAGCGAATAAGTGAATTGGTGGATTCCTAAATCGGCATCTGGATCTGGATAACCGGCTGCTTTCAAAAGCGTAAGTCGGATAGTAGAATCTTTAATATCATAGCCGTATTTGGAATCATTTAACAAACTGACGCCGTAATTTTTCTCAGAAAGATCAGCCCATTGATGTCCAACGGTTTCAAAGCGAGCATAATCCCAACTTGTATTCCAGTGCGTTGGGCGTTTGACGTTCCCGAATTGGATGTCATAGCTAGCTTCACTGGCATGCACAGCGACAGGGAAGGCGACTTTAAGCAACTGGTTACGATCTCGCCAGTCGACCTCGGTTTCAAATCTGATTTCAGGGCTCTCGTGATAAAAATGAATCCACTGAGTGATTTGAGATTTTTCGGAATGTAGCACTTGCTTCATAGTGAATTGGAGTGGCCCGTTCTCGGTTATTTCAACTGAATCTAGCGCGCTGATTTCTTTTTGTTTTTCTTGATAGAATAGGTCGATATCCCAGGCGTCATGCCACATCGGCTTATCTTCAAATAATTGAAATACATTACCTCGCGCATTTTCCGCTATTACTTGGCGGTTATTTTTTTTGTCAAAAATGGACGTGAATTGTCCGGCTTTATTCCATTTGATTTGATAGAAGGGTGTTTCCAATTGGTTATTTTTATAGTGAAAAGATGGTTGTTCTAAAATGTTTGCTGTTTCTTTAACAGAAATAGTTGTAGCACCAAGCGCAGGTATGTTTGGATGCTGGATAAGCCAGGTATTATTTACCAATTTTTGCGCAGGCAGTGGAGCATTATTTTCATCATAAAAGGCTAAATGATTCGATTGATTGTCGGGTGAAATTTCGATGTATTGCGGTCTGGACCAAGTGGAACTATTCCAAAGTGTTATTTTTTCATCGGCATCTGTAGTTAAATTGGTCAATTGATTAGAAATTAACGTATTATTTTCCGTCATAGCTTCCGTGTACTCAATTAGAGCGTCGTCATAAACTTCTTTGATGGAAGAGCCGGGAATAATATCATGAAACTGATTTCGAAGTAAAATTTGCCAAATGCCTGCTAATTTTTCAGTTGGGTAAGACGTTCCTTGTTTTAGATTTGCTAAAACGGAAAGCCATTCGCTATTTCGTAAGCCGAGTTCGATTTTTCGATTCATTTTTTTCGTAAATGCTTGGCTCGTATAAGTTCCGCGGTGATATTCGAAGTAAAGTTCGCCGTTCCAAGTATGAACATATTGGTCTGTCGTATTTATCGTTTCGTGTAAATCGTTGAAATAAGAAGTAGCACTTTTTGGTTTTACTTCAGGAATTCCTGGCATCGTATCATAACGACGGCGCATCTCTAGCATTTCTCGGTTCACACCGCCACCACCATCTCCGTAGCCGTAAGCAAGTAGTAATTCTTGGTTTACCTCTTTATCTTGATATTTGTCCCAAAGACCAACAAGTTCTCGTGCTGTCATTTTGCCATTATAGGTTGAAATGCGGCTATTTTTTTCTGGTGCAGTGATGAAATGGGTCAAAATTTCTGTACCATCAATTCCGCGCCACTGGAACGTATCATGAGGCATACGATTATATTGATTCCAGCTTATTTTGGTTGTCATAAAAGTCTTAATGCCTGATTTACGAAGGATTTGTGGTAAAGCCCAGCTATAGCCAAATACATCCGGCAACCATAGAAAACTAGAAGGTTTACCAAATTCTTCGCGTAAAAATTTCTGACCGTAGAGCATTTGCCGTACGAGGGATTCACCGCTAGGAATATTACAATCTGCTTCAAGCCACATTCCACCGTCAGCTTCCCAGTTTCCTTCGCTAATTTTCGTTTTGATTTTCGCATAAATTTCTGGGTAATCTTCTTTGATATAGGCGTAAAGTTGCGGTTGCGATTGGAGAAATAAGTATTCAGGATAGTCTTCCATTAAATGAAGCACAGTCGAAAATGATCGTGCGGCTTTTTCGCGAGTATGCTTTAAGCGCCATAGCCATGCTACATCTATATGTGTATGCCCAACAGCCGCCACTTTGATAGGAAAATTTTTCGGCATTTTTTCCAGTGCGGCTTGTAAGATTTGGTTGGCTGTTGCCATCGAGGCAAGGTTTTGTTCGGATCCTGGTGTACTCCAATCAATTGCAAGGTAAGCGCGATTAATTGCTTGGAGGAGCGGTGCATAGGTTGGATTTTTTTCTTCGAGTTGGTCGAGTGTTTTTAAAGTTGCTTTACTCGTGAAATACAAATCATCAATGACGAGATTTAAATATCCAATAAAGGCTTCTTTTAACTGGTGTGTCTGGATAGTAGGAGTGCCGCCACCTTCCAGTCCGGACCATAAACGGAAGACCAGTTCCACCTTTTTTCCAGCAAAACTATCTGGGAAAAGAACTTCGCGGTGATTTTGATCGACGCCTTGATATGGTTCCCCATTAACAAATAATAGTGATTCAAAGCCGGAATTGTGGCCGTCGCCGGTATTCCCAAAGTCAAAGTAGCCAATCAAGCGCGTGTCAGTTTTGGTGTCTGGAAAAGTAATGGTTGTTTTGAGCCAGACATAACGGTCCCTACCTGACCAGTTTTCCCCGATAGTCAATTCGTTATCATACAAGACGTTATTTGGTCGTGCAGCGATTTCTCCATCCATATCCTCGGCTGCTTGGAAATTACGGATAGGATAAGTTTTTTCGTAACGATAAAGCGCGACTTCATCCAGCCGGCCTCGTAGTTTATCTTTAGTGAAAAACATATGTATACTCATATCCTTTCTATTTTGTCTAGAACGGTTTCAATATATCATAGCGGCAAAAGATGTCAATTTGGCTTTTTTTGGGTATGCTGGGAGATTCTCTTAGAGTGGGAAGGATTACGCTTTCTTGTAATGGACAAATCAAGGGAAAATGGATTATTCATAGTAGTTTTTCACCTAGCATTGCAATTCACTTTAGCCCTTACTATACTTAGCTTGAAAGCGAATACAAAAAGGATATTTGGAGGGGCAAAATGACTAGAAAGAAAGCGCATATTATTTCTCATTCTCATTGGGATAGAGAATGGTTTTTACCACTGGAAAGTTTGAGATTTAGGCTCGTTACACTTATGGACGAAGTAGAAGCATTACTTGATAAGGAAGATGGATTTCATCATTTTCATATGGATGGGCAAATGATTATGTTAGAAGATTATTTGGCTGTGAAACCCGCTAAAAGAGAAAAAATGAAGCAGCTGGTTGCGGACGGAAAACTGCGAATCGGACCGTGGTACATGTTGCAAGATGCTTTTTTGACAAGTGGAGAAGCGAATATTCGTAATTTGCAGTATGGTCTAGAAATGGCAGAAGAATTCGGTCAAGTAGAGAAAATTGGTTATTTTCCTGATACGTTTGGTTTATATGGCCAAGTGCCACAACTCATGCGCCAAGCTGGTTTTGATACGGTCGTTTTCGGTCGTGGAGTCAATCCAACCGGCTTTAACAACCAAGTTTTTGATAGCGCTTTTGCCTCGAAATATTCGGAGATGTTTTGGGAAAGCCCGGACGGGTCGAAAGTATTAGGGATTTTACTCGCAAATTGGTATTCCAATGGCAATGAAATTCCGGTGGATAAAGAAGCCGCAAAAGTTTTCTGGGATAAGAAATTAGCGGATGTGGAACGGTTCGCATCGACGGATGAATGGTTATTTATGAACGGCTGTGATCATCAGCCAGTGCAAACTGATTTAGCGGAAGCATTGGAAGTGGCACGGGAACTTTATCCTGAGGTGGAGTTTATCCATAGCCATTTTGAAAAATATCAAGAGGCTGTCAAAGCTGGTCTTGCTCCTGAAAAATTACAAACGGTTCACGGAGAATTAACGAGCCAACAATCAGATGGATGGTCTACACTCGCCAACACAGCATCTTCACGTATTTACTTAAAACAAGCAAATGCGAAAATAGAGCGTTTATTAGAGCGTTTGGCTGAACCGATTTCCGTGATGGCGACAGAAGCCGGTGTCCAGTATCCACATGAATACTTAGCTTATGCTTGGAAATTACTTATGGAAAATCAAATCCATGATAGTATCACGGGATGTAGTTTGGATGAGGTGCACCGTGAAATGGAAGCTCGTTTTGAAAAAGTCGAACAGGCGACTATGGCAATTATTCAAAACGCCGCGCGTCAAATCACGGAACAAATTACAACGAATGAAGCGGGCATTCCTATTACGGTATTTCATGCAGGTGGCCTTGAAGCAACGAGATCCATAGAACTCGAACTTGAAACAGATGCAATTCATTTTTCTGAGATGCATTTTGAATTAATACCAGACGAATTAGCGAAACTTCCAGAGCAAAGTTTTCGATTAGAAACAAGTACTGGCGAGGAAATTCCGGTTGTTGTTGAGTCGCTTGGCATTCGATTTAATTACGATTTACCAGAACGGAAATTCCGTGATTCTTATTTTGCGAGAAAGTACAAACTAACCTTTGCCGTGGAAAATTTGCCAGCGGTTGGTTATGAAACAATTTACGCGCATCCGGTTGATTTGGTGAATGAATCAGCGAACCAAACACAAGATTTGTTTTTAGAAAATCGCTTTTTAAAAGTGGAAGTTGCGGCGAATGGGACGTATACGATTTTAGATAAAGAAAAAGCGATAGAAATTGCAGGTGTTGGGGCATATGAGGATGCGGGCGACATCGGTAATGAATATATGTTTAAAGAAACCGGCGATAACTTGCGAATAAATACACTCCATTCCAAACCGGCAATTCGAGTACTACGAGAGGATAAACTCGGCAAAACAATCGAAATAAACCATGAAATTGAAATACCAGAAAGCGCAAGTTCCGCCTTTGCGGAAGAAAAACGTCGCCTAGTATGGCATCCTGACCGGCAGTCGGAGCGCTCGGAAAATTTTACTACATTTAAAATCACGACAGAATTAACGCTAAATAAACACGATAAACAATTAACTATCCGCGTGAAACTAAATAACAACGTAGATGACCATCGACTCCGCGTGCTTTTCCCGACTGGAAAACAAACAGAAACACATCAAGTGGGAAGTGTTTTTGAAGTAGTAACACGCGCGAATAAACAAGTCAAAGAATGGACAAATCCTGCTAAAGATAACCGAAAACAAGGCTTTGTTGCTAGTGGAAATATCGTTGTCGCAAGTGTTGGTTTACCAGAATATGAAGTAAGCGAACATGGTGACAAACTAGAATTAACGTTGCTTCGCGCAGTATCTGAAATAGGCGATTGGGGTGACTTCCCGGCATATGAAGCGGAATGCCACCGAGAGATTACAGCAGAGTTTCACGTTTTCCTAACAGATGATTCTGATGTTGCAAATAGCACCATCCCAGCACAAGTAAACGCATGCTTGACTCCTATTTTTGCATTCCAACACAAATCAGCAACGAAAGAAAACATTCTCGCAGAAAAAAGAGATTTTGCAGAATGGAAAACAGAGGCTGGATTTGTCTTCTCAGCATTTAAACTCGCTAAAGACAACCAACCGATTATCCGATTCTTCCAAACCGCAAGTGAACCAAAACAGCTACAGACGATGCAACCGTGGCAGAAATCGACTATTTTGGAAGAAACGACGGGAGATGCCAAGAAACAATTTACCGCTAGTCCAAACGAAATCATCACTTTAAAAGGAGTGTAATAGATGACAAACAAAGTACCAGCAAGTTTTAACAAATGGATAGAGAAAGTGAAAATGACTTTTCCAGAAAACGAAAAACTTCACCGCATGTTTGAAAAATGTTTTACGAATACGTATACAACTACTTTACAAGAAACAGAAGAGGGGCTTCCATTTGTTATTACAGGAGACATTCCAGCGATGTGGTTACGCGATTCTACAAGCCAAATTAGACCATATTTAATTGTGGCGGAAGAAGACGAAGAAATGGCGACTGTTATTGAAAACCTCGTAAAGTTACAAACTAACTGTATTTTGCATGACCCATACGCGAATGCTTTTAATAAATCAGCGAATGGTGCGGGATTTCAAAACGACAAAACAGCAATGACCGACCTGGTTTGGGAACGAAAATATGAAATTGATTCACTTTGCTATCCGATTCAATTAGCGTACCTATTATGGAAAAGTGCCAACCGTACTGGTCATTTTACCGAAGAATTTAGAAAAGCATTGCATCAAATCATCGAAGTTTTTAAAATCGAACAAAAACATACAGAGCAAAGTCCGTATCGTTTTGAACGAGAAAATGTGCGTCAATCAGATACCTTAAATAATAACGGAAAAGGAACGGATGTAAGCTATACTGGTATGTCTTGGAGTGGCTTTAGACCAAGTGATGACGCATGTATGTATGGCTACCTTGTACCGAGTAATATGTTTTTAGTTGTAGTGATGGATTACGTCCAAGAAATCGCAGCGGCGTTTTACCCGGATGATAAAGAATTGCTGAAAGATAGCGCAGATTTACGAAAAGAAGTTGCTACAGGGATTGAAACCTATGCGAAACAAGCGCATCCGTATTACGGTGATGTTTACGCGTATGAAGTTGATGGAACAGGGCGTAAATTATTTATGGATGATGCTAATGTGCCAAGCTTGCTCGCTGCACCATACCTTGGTTTTTGCGAAAAAACTGATCCTGCATACCAAGCGACTAGAAAACTAATTTTAAGCCGAGAAAATCCTTATTTTGTCGAAGGTAGTGTACTTACAGGAATTGGTAGTCCACATACACCTGATCATTATGTCTGGCCGATTGCACTCAGCATCGAAGGATTAACGGCAGAAACAGAAGCGGAAAAACAAGCCGTTTTAGAGATGCTGATTGCCGGAGATGGCGGAACGGATTATATGCACGAAGGTGTCAACGCCTCGAATCCGGCTGAATTCACGCGCGACTGGTTTGCTTGGTCGAATGCGATGTTTAGTGAATTTGTTTTAAGCATGTGCGGTGTGTACGTAAAAGGCAGCCCATTAAGTAAATAAAAAAAGAAAAGTCTGGGCGAAAACTCAGGCTTTCTCTTACTATCAAAGGAGAGAAAAAGAATGAAACTTATTGATAAATTTTCAGTTATTAGCGACTGGATTATCCGGCTCGTCTGGACAAATTTAGTATGGCTTTTCCTCGTATTGATCGGCGGGATTGTGCTTGGCTTTATGCCGGCAACGGTTGCTTTATTTACGATAACGAGAAAATGGGCGCGGGGCGATTTAGATGTACCAGTTTGGAAATCTGCTTGGCAAACTTATAAACAGGTGTTTGTTTCGGCTAATTTAGCGGGTGCAGTTTTTGCGCTGATAGGGATTTTCCTGTATGCGGATTTGCGGATTGTTTTTGAATTAATGCAAGGTTTTTGGTCGACGATTTTATACTTCTTCTTAATGTTCTTGCTTTTTCTCGTGGGAATTGCGTTTTTGCAGTATTTCACAGTGTTTGTCCACTTCCAAATGAAAAATGTGCGCGCTTATGTCGGGCAAGCGTTCTTGCTCGCGATTACTAGCTTTAAAAATACTTTTATGATTGTGGTTGGTCTTGTTTTTTGCGCATGGTTAATTTCGAAAATGCCTGCTTTTATTTTGTTTATTTCTGGTGTTTTACCAAGTTATTGGATAATGAAAATCAATTTACACCGCTTCAAGCAAATGGAGCCTAAGTAACCCCTTACATTATTGGTGATAGTATGCAATAATCAGAAAAGAAGAGGGGGCAGTGAATGAGTATGACACAAGAATTACCACGCAAGCGCGTTTTCAAAAGAATGTTATTAATTTTTTCTTTAACAAGTCTTTTTACGGTGAGCTTGTTACTTTTTTTCATTTATAAGTACTATACTAATATTCAGCTAGATACCAATCTCCAAAGAGCGGAAACCATTGCGAATAAACAGCTCGATGCACTTACGGAGAAGCAAAAGGCATTAATTAGTTTAACGCAAGATATTTACCGTAATAGCGATTTGATGCAGGATGTTCAAATCGCGATGACAAATGATTACGGTAGCTACACAGAGCAAAATATCGATAACTATTTTAAAAGTAAAAATTTCTATTCTGTAGATATGCAAACGTATTTACAGTCTTATTTTTCGTATGATGAAGATATTATCGCGCTGCAGCTCATTTCGGATGATGGGAGTTACTCTTATACATTTCCGAGCCGTTACCGTGAATGGAAAGAAACGGTTGATACATACGGGGAGGCAAATATCGCCACCGAAGCATCAAAGCAAGGGACTTTTTATACAATCGAAAATAAAATAGTTGTGAAACAGCCGATTAATGATCCAAGCACATTAAAACAAATGGGTTATCTGCTTCTTTACATTGATCCGACTTTTCTAAGCAAATGGATTACGAAAGATTATCAAAACTCGATTTTTCAAATACAAAACACGAAGGGAGTCGAGTTATATTCCAACCACCCAAAGAAACAAATCCAAACGCCTGAAAAACAAGGATGGCTTCATGCTGACAACAAAAAAGTATACTTTCAAAAAACGGAAGATGAAACAAGTGGCTTGAAAAACAATACGTTTTTATATCGAGTAACAGATGACAGCGCGCCGCTCATCGAACTTACTTTATTTGGTATTGGGCTGTTATTAGTTATTTTTTCTATTAGCATTAATTTTGTTATTAGTAGGCGTTATTCTAAGCGGATTTTAACGATTATTGGCGGGATGAACCGGGTGGAAATGGGGACCCTTGATGCAAAGCTTCCGGTCGATAATAACGGGGATGAGCTGACGATGATTAGTGAGCGGTTTAACCATATGACAGAAAACCTCGATGCTTATGTGAAGAAGGTCTATAGCCTAGAAATGGAAGAACAAAAAGCGCGGCTCAAGGCACTCCAAGGTCAAATGCAACCTCATTTTCTTTATAATTCACTAGAAGCAATTAGGATGAACGCACGCGTAGAAGGAGCCAAAGCGACAAGTGATATGATTTATCAACTTGCAACACTACTGCGCTACACAGCTAATCACCGTGAAATCACCACTTTAGGTGAAGAAATCAATTACGTGAAACAATATGTCCGCTTTATGGAAATGCGCCACGAACAGCCAATTAAGCTGGAAATCAATATTGAAAAACGTTTCAATCATACGCAGATTCCACGGTTTGCTCTGCAGCCGCTTATTGAAAACTTTTTCAAATATGCTTTTAAAGAAAATCAAAATCCAATAGTCGTAATTACGGTCACTGCAGAAAATGACAATTTACAATTTAGAATTGAAGACAATGGTTCGGGAATCGATGCAGAGAAATTAAAAGAAGTGCAAGCAACAATTGAAAGTAAAGATGAGACGAGCCACATCGGTCTAGCTAATTTAAACAAACGATTGCAGCTTTTATATGGAGAAAATTATCGATTAACAATCAAGAGTAAAGCAAATGAAGGTACCATCATTCTGTTTCAAGTACCTCAAAATACGGGAGGAGAAAAGTAATGCTAAAAATTGTACTAGTAGACGACGAGCCCCTTATTCTCAAAGGTTTAGAAAGTATTATTCCAGAATTTGAGCAATCAATTGAAATTGTTGGAACGGCTAAAAATGGCGCAATAGCCTTAGATTTATTTGCTAACCAAGACGTAGATGTCCTTTTGACCGATATAGAGATGCCTGTAATGAATGGTTTAGAATTAATCGACGAATGGAAAAAGCGGCAACCAACGACTAAAACTATTGTTCTCTCCGGATTTGAAGATTTTCATTATGTGAAACGCGGGCTTTCAGCGGGAATCGAAAATTATTTACTAAAACCTTTAAATGAACAAGAATTAAAAGAAACGTTTATACAAATAGAGAAAAAACAATTGACAGACAGTGTGATACCAAGGGAAGAAGCGTATTACATTTTACGGGACAATACGATTTGGCGTTGGCTAAATTTACGAATTAACAAAGAAGAATGGGAAGAGCGCCTGGCATTATACGATATGATTTTAAATTCAAAGGAAAATGCTGTTCTCATTCAAATTCAACCAACAAAAGAAATCAATCTGACTGAATGGAAAAATCTTTCTGAACAATATCGGAAGGACTTTCCATTTATGCTACTTACGCCAGAAAATGAAATAATTATAGGAATAACCGAACAAACTTCGATATCCGAACAAATTTTAGCGATTCATCAAGATGTGAAAAAACGCCTTTCGAATGAAGCTTTTTACCTGTTTATCAGTGAAAAAGTACAAGGTGAAATGATGTACCCGCAAGCCTTTCGCCAACTTACTAGGTTGCTTCCAGAACGACTTGTGCAAGAGCCTGGTAGCCTAATTGCCTATCAAAAACGTACCAAACATACTTGGCGTCCGAAAAGAAAGCAACATCAACTCGCGAAGCTCCTAGTGATGAATAACGAAAAAGAAATTAAAGCGTGGATCCAGCACTTTTTTAAAGAATGGAATGACCACAAGCTGGAAAGCGACCCGCATCAAATGCTCCATATTTTGAATGAGCTGCTTGTGATGATGGCGGAATCGGATCCGAAAGAGTTAAGCGAATCCATGGGGAGAATTGCCGAAGAAACGAGTATTGAGGGATTGGAAGAGGCGACGCTAGCCTACGCTATTCGTTACTATAACCGCAAAAAACAAACAGATGAATCAAAAAGCCCCATTATTCAAAATGTGCTTTCCTATATCACGGAACATTTTGCAGAAGGAATGTCTTTAAAAACACTCGGTAACGACTTTCATATTAATGCTGTTTATCTCGGTCAACTTTTTCAAAAAGAAATGGGCGAACACTTTACGGATTATCTAAATCGCTACCGGGTGAACTATGCAAAAGAAGAATTACTGCAAACAAAAGATAACTTAACCATTATCGCTGGGAAATCTGGTTATACCGATATGGCTTATTTTTATCGCCAGTTCAAAAAGCACACAGGCGAAACACCAAATCGCTACCGAAAAATCCATCAATAAAATTATTTCTAATATTTGTCTATAAATCTAAACATCCGCAACTATTTAACCCCACGTAAAAACGATAAACTAAAGATGTTGAAAGCACTTACAAAAAAGAGGGGTGAATGGATTGAAAAAAGTTTTATCACAAATTCGAGCTAATCGGATTTGGCTTTTAATGGTACTTCCAGGCGTCCTTTGGTTCCTGGTTTTCTCATACTTACCAATGTTTGGTACAGTGATTGCATTCAAAGATTACAAAATTGATGGGAAAGGATTTTTATCCAGTATTATGAGTAGCGACTGGGTGGGACTTGAAAATTTTAAATTCCTATTCCAAACAAACGACGCTTTTATTATTACCCGAAACACCGTTCTTTATAATTTAGTATTTATTATTGTTGGGCTGTTTCTTGGTGTAGCACTTGCTATTATTTTCAACAGCTTACTAAATAAGCGAGGAGCAAAAATTTATCAAACGGGAATGCTTTTCCCCCATTTTTTATCATGGGTAGTTGTCAGTTATTTCTTGTTCAGCTTTTTGAGCGAAGACAGTGGGCTGATGAATAATATTTTACTTGCATTCGGACAGGACCCGATTTCCTGGTATAACGATCCGAAATACTGGCCGTTTATCCTTATCATGATGAATGTTTGGAAAGGCTTGGGTTATGGAAGTATTGTCTACCTGGCAGCAATTGCCGGAATTGACCGGACCTACTACGAGGCGGCAATGATTGATGGCGCTGGCAAATGGCAACAAATTAGGCATGTAACAATTCCTGCACTAACGCCACTGATGGTTATTTTAACGATTTTGAATGTCGGGAAGATTTTTAACTCTGATTTTGGTTTGTTTTATCAACTACCGCGAAATTCAGGACCACTTTATCCTGTGACGGATGTTATTGATACATATGTATACCGAGGTTTAACGTCACTTGGAGATATGAGTATGAGTGCGGCAGCTGGCTTCTATCAGTCCATCGTTGGCTTTATTCTAGTGCTACTCACAAACTACATCGTGAAAAAAATAAATCCAGAATATGGCTTATTTTAGAAAAGGAGGCGAGGTGCTTTGGCAGAACAGCTTGAAGCAGTGAGTGAAATAGAACAAGTCCGAGGCGAAATGGAAAAACCAGCAAAAAATAAACCAGCTAAAGACATTATTGGTTTTGGGAAAAAGATGAACGTAGCGATGAATATTATGCTCGCTTTCCTAGCGCTCATTTGTATTTTTCCATTTTTGTACATTATTGTTATTTCTTTTTCTAGTGAATCATCTCTGGCAGCAAATGGCTTTCAACTAATACCCAAAGAGTGGAGCATGGAAGCGTATGAGTACTTATGGAAGATGAAAGGACAACTATTACAATCATACGGTATTACCATTTTAGTTACAGTAATTGGTACGGTATGTAGTGTTGCAATGATTGCTCTTTACTCTTACGCGATATCAAGACCACAATTTAAGTATCGTCGTCAATTTACATTTATTGCCTTTTTTACCATGCTGTTTAGTGGCGGGATGGTGCCTGCCTATATCGTGATGACGCAATTTTTGCACTTACGAAATAGCATTTGGGCGATGATTTTACCACTAGCAATGAATGCTTTTTACATTATGATTATGCGCACGTTCTTTTTACGGTCTATTCCAGAACCAATACTTGAGGCGGCTCGAATTGAAGGCGCTGGGGAACTACGGATCTTTTTACAAATGGTTGTTCCACTTTCTTTACCAGGGCTTGCGACAATCGCGCTTTTCTCTACACTAGGATACTGGAATGACTGGTTCCAAGCGTCACTTTATATTGATAATCCGAATTTAGTGCCGCTACAATCGCTACTTATGAAAATTGAAAACAACTTAGAATTCATGCGACAAAACTCTGAAATTGCTTATACTGCCGGCGCGTTTAAGTCCATACCACAAGACGGTGCAAAAATGGCGATGGTTGTTATTTCGACATTACCAATCGCAATCACCTATCCGTTTTTCCAAAAATACTTTATTAGTGGACTCACAATTGGCGGCGTAAAAGAATAAAAAAGATGGAGGGAATTTAATGAAGAAGAAATGGGGAGTAATCATCGCATCACTCTGCTTGCTACTAGGTTTAAGCGCGTGCGGAAGCGATGAGAAGGCAGACGCAAATGAAGTTCCGACACTGAAATGGTACATGATTGGAACGCCACAAAAAGACACGGAAGAAGTAATGAAAGAAGTAAATAAATATACAGAAGAAAAAATTGGCGTCAAAGTAGAAATGACACAAATTGACTGGGGCGACTACGGTAAACGGATGCAAACCGTTATTAACTCCGGAGAAAACTTTGATATTGCTTACTCTGCAGCGGGAGAATTCGTTTCTTACTCACAAAAAGGCGCATTCTTGCCATTAAATAAATATCTAGATAAAGAAGGCAAGAATATGAAAGCCGAGTTAAATGATGTACTTTGGGAAGGTGCAACCATTGACGGAAACATTTACGGTGTTCCTTCGAACAAAGAAGTCGGCGAGCAACAAGTATACGTTTTTAACAAAAATCTTGTCGATAAATATAAAATGGACGTAACGAAAGTAAAAAACTTTAGCGATTTAGAACCAATGTTAAAAACAATTAAAGAAAACGAACCAAGTATCACACCAATCGGCGGGAACAAAGACTTTAAGCCAGCTTTCCCATATGACTATTTGATTGATAATGCAGTACCTCTTCCTTTTGCAGTAAATCAATATGAAGACACTGGCAAAATCGTCAACTTCTATGAGCAACCCGAAACATTAGATATCCTAAAATCGCTTCATAGCTTCTACCAAAAAGGATATGTCACAAAAGATATCGCAACCTCCACAGATCCGTGGTCATACGATAAAGAAAACTGGTTTGTGCGAATCGAAAAATACCAACCATATGCAGAAAATATTTGGGATAAAAATACAGGCGGCAAATATAAAGTAGTCACACAGCCAATTGCTGAAACTCCTATCATCAAAAATAACTCTGTAACTGGTGCGATTCAAGCTGTTTCTGTTACGAGCCAACACCCGGAAGAAGCAGTGAAATTCCTTGATTTACTTAACACGGATGAATATTTACGTAATTTAGTTGATAAAGGAATTGAAGGAACCCATTATAAAGAGTTAGATGACGGTAAAATTCAAGATCTACCAGCACGTGTGGAACGTTACAGCATGCCAACGTATGCGCTTGGAAATCACTTCATTCTAAAATTATATGAAGATGAGCCAGCAGATAAATGGGATCAATTTAAAGAGTTCAATAGAAAATCAGTCGCATCACCGGGCTTAGGTTTCTATTTTGACTCCTCTAAAGTTCGAACTGAAATAGCGTCGATTACCAATGTGTGTAATGAATTTGCGCCGGCACTTCTTACAGGAACCGTTGATCCTGTTGAATATACGGAAAAATTCAAAGCGAAGTTAAATGATGCAGGTATGAAAAAAGTAATGAAAGAAATGCAAAAACAATACGATGAATTCCGCGCTTCACAAGAATAAATACCAGAAAGGACTTAGTTTATCTAAGTCCTTCTTTTTTTGTATAACAGTTTTTATATAATTGTATAACAGTTTTTGAGTCAGTAACCTTGCAAAAATTCTTTTGAGTAGTATAATTAGTCTTGTAAATGAGGTTTTTATAAAATCTGTACTATTAAAATTTAAATAATTTATATAACAAAAGGATGATAACGATGGCGAAACTAGAAAAAGACCAAGAAAAAGTAATAACACAAGGAAAATCAGGAGCGGATTTAGTTGTAGACAGCTTAATTAATCAAGGTGTTACGCATGTATTCGGGATTCCAGGAGCAAAAATTGATAAAGTTTTCGATGTGATGGAAGAACGTGGACCAGAATTAATTGTCAGTCGTCATGAACAAAATGCGGCGTTTATGGCTGCCGCTATCGGTCGTCTAACCGGAAAACCTGGTGTTGTACTTGTAACTAGTGGACCCGGCGCATCGAACCTTGCCACTGGACTTGTAACAGCAACTGCTGAAGGAGATCCAGTCGTTGCGATAGCTGGAAATGTAACCAGGCAAGACCGCCTTAAAAAAACCCATCAATCAATGGATAATGCAGCACTTTTCCGTCCAATTACAAAATATAGCGAAGAAGTAGTTCACGCTGAAAGTATCCCGGAAGCAATCACTAACGCTTTTCGCTCGGCGGCAGAACCAAACCAAGGCGCTGCTTTTGTCAGTTTGCCACAAGATATCGTGAATGAACCAAACGTACCAGTAAAAGCGATTCGTCCACTTGCTAAACCAGAAAATGGTCCAGCTTCCAAAGAACAAGTTGCGAAACTCGTTACTCGTTTGAAAAAAGCGAAATTACCAGTATTGCTATTAGGTATGCGAGCATCTAGCCCGGAAGTAACTGGTGCGATTCGTCGCCTACTCCAAAAAACAAGCATCCCAGTTGTAGAAACCTTCCAAGCAGCTGGTGTCATCTCACGTGATTTAGAAGATAATTTCTTTGGGCGTGTAGGTCTCTTCCGCAACCAACCAGGGGATATTTTGCTAAATAAAGCTGATTTAGTTATTACAGTAGGTTACGATCCAATTGAATATGATCCAAAAGCTTGGAATGCTTCGGGTGATAGAACGATTGTACATTTAGATGACATCCGAGCAGATATTGACCACTACTATCAACCTGTGACAGAATTAGTCGGAAACATCGCGCTTACTTTAGACCGAGTGAATGCGAAATTCAGCGGTTTAGAATTAGCGGAAAAAGAACTTGAAACCTTAAAAGAACTTCATGCTCAACTAGAAGAGCGAGATGTTCCACCAGAAAGTGATGAAACTAACCGAGTACATCCGTTGTCGGTCATTCAAACGCTGCGTTCGGCAATTGATGACAACGTAACTGTGACAGTCGACGTTGGTTCACATTATATTTGGATGGCACGTCATTTCCGGTCCTATGAACCACGCCGTCTGCTTTTCAGTAACGGTATGCAAACGCTTGGTGTCGCGCTTCCTTGGGGGATTGCTGCAACACTCGTACATCCGGGTGAAAAAGTGGTTTCGATTTCTGGTGACGGTGGCTTCCTATTTTCTGCCATGGAATTAGAAACAGCTGTCCGCTTGCGTGCGCCACTTGTGCACCTTGTATGGAATGACGGTAGCTATGACATGGTCGCCTTCCAACAAAAAATGAAATACGGCAAAGAAGCAGCAGTTCGTTTTGGTGATGTCGATATTGTTAAATTCGCCGAAAGCTTCGGTGCAAAAGGGCTTCGCGTAACTAAACCGTCAGAACTTAGTGATGTGTTAAAAGAAGCCCTTGAAACAGAAGGTCCCGTCGTTGTAGATATTCCAATTGATTACCGTGATAACATCAAACTCGGCGAAACTTTACTACCTGACCAATTTTATTAAAACGTTAAAAATCTCTCGGATTTCCCGAGAGATTTTTTTATAGTTAAAGGTTGACTTGGAGTGGACTTCAAGGTTTATGCTGTAATAGTACTAGAAATTAACTAGGAGGGTTTTGAATGGAATATGTTAAATTTGGCAACACTGGCATGGATGTTTCGAAAATCTGTTTAGGGACAATGGGGTTCGGTGATAAAGACAAATGGATTCATAAATGGGTTTTGAACGAAGCGAACAGTCGCCCTATCATAAAAAAAGCACTCGATTTAGGCATAAATTTCTTTGATACGGCGAATATTTATTCTTACGGTGAAAGTGAAAAAATCGTTGGACGTGCACTAAAAGACTATGCTAACCGCGATGATGTTGTGTTAGCAACCAAGGTGCAACAAACAATGCGCCCGGATCGCCCGAATAGTGGTGGTTTATCCAGGAAAACTATTTTGAGCGAAATCGACCATAGTTTAAAACGCTTAGAAACGGATTATGTAGATTTATATATCATTCACCGTTTTGATGAAAATACGCCAATCGAAGAAACAATGGAAGCCTTACACGATGTCGTTAAGTCCGGGAAAGCGCGTTACATTGGAGCGAGTGCGATGTATGCTTGGCAGTTTCAAAAAGCACAACGCGTCGCAGAAAGAAACGGTTGGACAAAATTCGTTTCCATGCAAAATCATTATAATATGATTTACCGGGAAGAAGAGCGAGAAATGATTCCGTTTTGTCGCGATGAAAAAATTGCGATTACGCCATACAGCCCGCTAGCATCAGGACGATTAACGCGAGATTTGAATGAAACAACCAATCGTTCCGAAACGGATCCAGTTCAAAAATCCAAATACGATGACATGATGAATGCAGATAGAGGTATTATTGAACGTGTGGCTGAACTTGCGGAAACGCATCAAGTATCTCGAGATAAGATTGCTTTAGCGTGGCTATTAAATAAAGATGAAATCACTTCGCCAATCATCGGTGCACAAAAAGAAAGTCATCTGGAAAGCGCGGTAGAGGCGCTAAATATTCAATTAACGGCAGCGGAAGTTAACTATCTAGAAGAATTATATATCCCGCACCCAGTAGTTGGAGCACTACCTACAACTAAATAATCAAATGGAGCATGAGTTGGATGGAAAAATCTGACTCATGCTTTTTTTTATGTAAAAAGACTATTGACAAACAAAATGCAACCGTTTACAATGAAGTGGTATTAAAAATGTTTGAAGCTGTATCTTTTTAAAAAGTGAAATAGATAGATGATTTGAAAAAAGAGGTGGAAATATGGAATATAAAGACTTGTCGCCAGCAGTGCAAAGTGAAGAACAACTAAGACAGCTTATCCAAAAAAAAGTAGCAGCCGGAGAAACAAGTTTCCCATCAGAACGTGCGCTTGAAAACGAACTAGGTGTCAGTAGAACTACACTCAGACGGTCACTTGATACCCTTGAAAAAGAAGCGGTCATCCAAAAAAGAAACCGAAAAGGAATCGAAATCAATCAAAAGCAAACAATCAATATATTGCAAATGAATTCCATGAGCAGCCAATTGCCGGGAGAACAAAAAGTAGAAGTAATGTCACAAGAAATAGTAGCCGGCAAAGACGAGGTGAACCACTTTTTAAACTTAAGTGAAGATAAGCCGGTGTTTAAATTGGTTCGGCGAAGAATAGTTGATAATAAGCCGTTTTCCTATGAAATATCTTTTATTGATAGCACGAGATTTGCTGGTATTGAGAAAATCGATTTAAATAATTCCTCGTTATACAATGTGTTAGAAAAGCAGTTTGCTATTAAACCTACCTACGGGCGCGAAGAATTGCGCTTTGTATCAGCGAATGAAAAGCTAGCAGAAGCATTAAAGGTACCACTAAACACGCCACTTTTTGAAGTAGTAAGTAAAGCATTTGATCAAAATGATGAACCTTTTGAGTACAGTAAACAATATCTAATTGGTAATCAAATCAAATACAAAATCAATGCGAAAAACATATTTGATTACTTGGAGGATGAGTGAAATGGGAGCTAAAAAGCCACTTTTTGAAGTAATAGCTTCAGAAATAAAAGATAGTATTAATCGCGATGAATATAAGCCGGGAATGCTAATGCCGAACGAAACAGCCTTGCAAGAAATTTTTTCTAGCAGTCGGACAACGATTCGCCGCGCGGTAGATCTATTAGTCGAAGAAGGTTTAGTTGTTCGTAAAAACGGTGTTGGGCTATACGTTCAACCAAAACTAACAGCTCAGAACATTTTAGAAATGACAGGTGTTATGAAAACCGATACCAATGAAAATCTAAAAAAAGACATTAAAGACTTTTACATCCGTAAAGCTGGGAAATTTTACGCAGAGAAGTTTGGTATAAAAGAGAATGAACTTGTGTATTCTATCAAGTTTGTCCAAAAAAGTGAGCATGGTGTCACACTAGATCGCTTAATTTTACCGTTAAGTTTATACCCTGATTTACAAGCAAAGGATTTTCAAATTATTAATATTATTGAGCTTGTTAATTCAGGTAAATATAAATTATTTGAGCTTGAGCAGGAACTTCAACTTATTTTAGCTGGGAATGAGCAAATCAAAAATATGCATATAGACGAAAATGATCCTGTTTTCAAATTGAGTAGTGTCTTTTATGCAGAAAACGAGATGCCAATTGCCATCCAATATCATTATGAAGATGCTGAGTCGACCAAATATGTAGTTGATTTTAACTAATACGAAGGAGGAAGAAAAAATGATTCAATTTCTAAGAGTGGACCATCGTTTACTACATGGACAAGTAGCTGTGTCTTGGTTTAATGCTTTAGATGTAAATACAATTTTAGTGGCAAATGATGGGGTAGCGGCGGACGATTTCCGTAAGTCGGCAATACGTCTTGCTAAACCCGAGGCGGCAAAACTAGTCATGAAAAGTATCGATGAAAGTATCGAAGCGATTAATTCCGGCGTCACTGACAAATACAACATGCTTATTGTTGTCGAATCAGTTGAAGACGCTTACAAATTAATCCATGGTACGAATGGTAAAATCCCGATGTTAAATCTAGGCGGAACAAAGCAACGAGAAGGAACAGCTAATTTTTCCAAAGCAATCAATTTAACACCTGAAGAAGTAGCGAAGTTAAAAGAACTTCAAAAAGAAAATGTAGATGTATTTATGCAACAAGTGCCTAACGAGAAAAAAGTAACCTTTGAAGCATAAAAGACGAAAGAAGGGATAAATTATGGAACAGTTTGGAACAGCGATTTTGCTTGCACTTGCAGCAATGCTTGCAAATGGAGAATATTTATTTGGTTCATCGATGCTATCAAGACCACTGGTAACATGTACACTCGCCGGACTTATCATGGGTGATGTACAAATGGGGATTATTATGGGAGCAACTTTGGAATTAGCTTTTGTAGGATCATTTTCTATCGGAGCATCTATTCCTCCAGAAATTATTTCAGGAAGTATACTAGGAACAGCCTTTGCGATTTCGACTGGCGAGAGCACAGCGGTAGCATTAGCACTTGGAATTCCGATTGCTTCCCTTGTACTTGTCGTTAAAAATCTATGCTTCATTTTCGTATTACCTTACTTTGTTCATAAAGCAGATAAATACGCACTCGAGGGTAATTCACGAGGAATCAGTCGAATGCAACTGCTCGGCGGATTTTTATCGATCAACTTACCAATTGGTATTATTGTCGCAACGTCCTATCTAGTCGGAAGCCCAGTCATCCAAAACGTACTTGATGCCATCCCGGCTTTCGTTATAACAGGACTTGGAATTGCGACAGGTTTACTGCCAGCATATGGTTTTGCTTTACTTCTCAAATTAATGGTCAATAAGAAGAATGCCGTATTTTTCGTATTTGGCTTCGCATTAGCTGTTTATTTAAAAGTTCCTGTAACAGGCGTAGCGATTTTCGCTGCATGTTTAGCGCTAATTTTAACAGGTTATGCAACGCTTAAAAATGACAATGGTCCAAAGAATTCGAATACAGAGCCAGCACTTGCGAATGATGGAGGTATAAATTATGAAGATGAAGAGTTCTGACGTATTAACAAAAAAAGACTTAATGAAAGTTTTCTGGCGCTCGTTCACGATGGAATGGTCATGGAACTACGAACGACAATCCAATCTCGGTTATGGATTTTCCATGCTACCAGCCTTAAACAAAATTTTTAAAAATGATAAAGATAAACGAATTTCTTCTTATCAAAGGCATTTAGAATTTTATAACGTAACACCGTGGCTTTCCACTTTTCCGCTAGGGATTTCGATTGCGATGGAGGAACAATCTGCGAAAGATAAAGATTTTGACACAGACTCCATCAATAATATAAAAGTAGCGTTAATGGGACCGCTGAGTGGGATTGGAGATTCGTTCTTCTGGGGAACTTTACGCGTTATCGCTACAGGTATTGGAACTTCCTTAGCACTTCAAGGAAATATGTTAGGGCCGATTTTGTTCCTTCTTATTTTCAATATTCCAGCTATTCTGACTCGTTATTATGGATTATTTATTGGCTACAATATCGGAGCTAATTTTATCGAAAAAATTCAAAAAACTGGATTAATGGATAAACTGTCTTATGGTGCTTCGGTTATCGGGCTGGCCGTAGTTGGTGCAATGGTCGCCACGATGGTGAACATTAACATGCCAATGAAATTTGGCTCTGGTGATGATGCAGTAACGATTCAAAGTGTTTTTGACGGTATCGTCCCAGGAATCCTAGCACTTGGCTTCACCTTCTTTATTTTCTGGTTAGATAAAAAAGGACTAAAAGCACATTGGATTCTTTTATTAATCGCAGGAATTGGAATTTTAGGAGCGTTCACAGGTTTATTAAAATAAGTAGGTGAAAAAATGAAAAACATGGATTATTATATCCGGTCGGAACAAAGCGTTTATGAAAATATCATCCGAAGTCGAAAAGATCTTTTACAAAAGGTCATTCAAATGGAGAAAGTGGACTATCAAGCAATTGTTATTTTTGCAACAGGTTCTAGTTCTAATGCAGCATTCGCAGCGCAGTTATATATGTCGGATAAACTCGCTATTCCCGTATATGTGGAAGAACCGTCTACTGCAGGAAATTACATGCTTCACTTAAACAAAAACACCTTATACATCGCTATATCACAAGGTGGGCACAGTTATTCCACTATTCATCTCGTAAAAGAAATTGAGCGTCAAGGTGGCATTGTTTTCACTTTAACGAGCGACTTAACAAGCCCGATTGCGAAAGAAAGTACGCGGGCAATTGATCTCGGGATGGGGATAGAAGAGATGCCATATGTCACGCTTGGCTATAGCGCAACCATTCTCATGTTGAATTTAATGGCGCTTGAGCTAGCCCTTTTACAAGAGAAAATGTTGGAAGAAGAATATCAAGCGGAAATTGCAGAATTGAAAAAAATTACCGCTAATTTACCAAAAGTGGTAGAGAAATCAGCAGCTTGGGTAGACGCGCATACACAGGAATTGATGGAAGCGGAACGAGTTTTCTTCATAGGATACGGCGCTGCTTATGGTGTAGCGCGCGAAGGAGAAACAAAAGTAACAGAAACCATCCGGATTACAGCTTTTGGTAAGGAGTTAGAAGAATATATGCACGGACCTTATATAGGTTTATCCGAGCAAGACTATATTATCTTCCTTGAACCTCAAGGCTTACTAGAAGACCGCGCAGAAAAATTAAAACAATTTTTACAAGGCCATGTAAAGAAAATCCGAACATTTTATGCGGATGCAGGCGGGGAAAAGACAGATGATTTATTACTCGGTGTGCGGGCAGCAGAACTTCTGACACCGCTGTTTATGACTATTCCGGTTCATTTATTATCCTTTGAAATTTCCAAGAAAAAAGGAATTAATTTAGAAGTATCCGCTTTTCCAGAATTTGACCAAATAACGAAATCCAAAATTTAACCAAAGAAAGTAGGAATGAATAGTGCTAAAATTTGATGAACAAAAAGTGAGAGAAAACATGGAAGGAGCGCTAAAATTACGCCCGCAAATTAATGAAGTAGTTGACCAAATACATGACCGCGGCTTTAGTAATATTTGCTGGCTAGGAATTGGCGGTACATACGCGTCCGCCATGCAAGCAGTGGTGCATATGAAAGAAAAAACGGCATTAGAAACTTTTTATGAAAATGCTGCTGTGTTTCTAACGACAGGCAATAAACGTGTTACTAAAGATACCCTTGTAGTCATTTCATCGGTAACTGGAAGTACGCAAGAAGTGGTAGATGCTGTGAAAAAATGTAATGAAATTGGCGCAACGGTATTTGGGTTTATTGATAAAGCAGAAGCGGAACTTGCGACTTTAGTAGATCACTTAATCTCCTATCCGTTAAATGAACAATTAAAATTCTTCATGGTAGCAGATCGTTTTATGTATTTAGCTGGCGAATTTGAAGATTACGATGCGTTCTATCAAGAAATGGATCAACATTTTGCTGAAGGGATTGTCGAAGTAGAAAAAGCAGCGGATAAATTTGGTCAAGAATTTGCGCTAAAACATCATCAAGACGACATTCATTATTTCGTTGGTGCTGGGAACCAG
Source organism: Listeria sp. LM90SB2 (assembly GCF_028867355.1). NCBI lineage: Bacteria > Bacillati > Bacillota > Bacilli > Caryophanales > Listeriaceae > Listeria > Listeria sp. LM90SB2. Next base: position 2,070,278 of record NZ_CP046449.1, on the reverse strand, counting down.
TGGGGTGCGACCTATTCTTACGCAATGTGTTATTGGGAAGAGCAACACTGGATTAAAACAAAATCAATTGAGTCTCACGAGTTTTTCCATGGCATGTTTGAAATTGTAGAACGCGATACACCAGTTACCATTTATGTGACAGAAGATAGCCAGCGTTCTTTAAGCGAGCGAGTAGTTAATTTCATTCCGCAAATCTGTGCCAATTATACAGTCATTGATGCAAAAGATTACGATATGCCGGGTATTTCCGCCAAATTCAGAGGAGCGTTATCACCATTTATTATCCACGCAGTAAATAATCGCATTGACGTACACGTGGAAAAAATTAACTGTCACCCAATGGAAATCAGAAGATATTATCGTCAGTTAGACTATTAAAAAGGCGGTTTGAAAAATGAAAGCAATTTTTGTTTGTACCCATGGAAATGCCGCAAAAGAACTCATTCAATCTGCAGAAATGATTTGCGGTAAACAAGAAAATACAAGTTTTGTTCCTTTTGAAGTGAATGAATCCGCGGAAAATTTACAGGCGAAAATTGCCAGTGAAGTAGCTAAACTCGATCTAACAGAAGGGATCTTATTTCTAACTGATTTAAAAGGTGGGACTCCGTTTAATGTACTCGTTCGGTTACTTCGGAATTTTGATGCAGTAGAACTTGTCGCAGGCGTGAATATTCCGCTTTTATTAGAAGCATTCCTCAGCCGTGAAACGCTATCCTTAAAAGAACTTGCGAATCAAGTTGCCGAAACTGGGCGGTTAGGAATTTATGAATATGCCGCGCCGCTTGAAGAAATAGAAGAAGACTTTTAATAGGAAAAAGACAGCCGCGGCTGTCTTTTTTTTATCTTCTCTCTCGAACTATCCCCGCTGTTACGTTATACTAAAAAGAAAACGATGGAGGGATGAAATGGATAAACAGAAAGAACAGCTCAGCGTAGAGGTTGCGAGACTTTATTATCAGGCGGATCTAGGTCAGCAAGAAATCGCCACACGCCTAGGTGTATCCAGACCGACCGTTTCCAGATTACTCCAAAACGCGAAAACAAAAGGGTACGTCAAAATCGAAGTCCAAGATCCATTTTCTAACCTAACAGAACTGGCCGTGGCTTTAAAAGAAAAATACCAACTTAAAAATGTCACCGTTGCGTTCAGTCAAACAAATGATTATAGCGAAATCACCAAGCAAATCAGCCAAAGTGCCGCTGAATACTTAGAAGAAATTATCCATGATGGCGATATTCTTGGCGTAAGTTGGGGAACAACGATGTACAAAATTGCCCAAAAACTAGCCCCGCTAAAAGCAGAAATAAAAGTCGTCCAACTTAAAGGTGGTGTGAGTCATTCTGATGTCAATACGTATGCGGCCGAAACATTAGCGTTATTCGGTGCAGCTTATGACACCGCGCCAGTATCACTTCCACTTCCTGTAGTCCTTGATAATCCACTCGCTAAACAAATGGTAGAAGCAGACCGCCATATAAAAAATATCATCGAACTCGGTAAAAAAGCCAATATCGCTATTTTTACAGTAGGAACCGTGCGTGATGAGGCCCTGCTTTTCCGCCTAGGCTATTTTTCCGATCAAGAAAAGGCTCGCTTAAAAGAAAAAGCAGTCGGCGATATTTGTTCGCGATTTTTCACAATTGGCGGCGAAATCGCTGACGAGAAAATGGACGAACGAACCATTGGTATCGACTTGCAAGATTTAAAGCAAAAAGAAACAGCCATTCTTGTCGCAGGTGGTGAACGAAAAATAAAAGCGATTCATGGCGCACTTCGAGGCGGTTATGCCAATCATTTTATTACCGACCAATTTACCGCAAAACAACTACTTGAACAAAATTTCATCAATTAGTTTACAAATGTTCTGTAGTGCGATATGATGAAACCAAATCCAATTTTAAAGGAGTTTTTAAAATGACAATTGCCAAAATGATCGATCACACTGCTTTAAAACCAGACACAACGAAAGAACAAATTTTAACACTAACAAAAGAAGCGAGAGAATACGGTTTTGCTTCCGTATGCGTAAATCCAACTTGGGTAAAATTATCCGCTGAACAACTTGCTGGAGCAGAATCCGTAGTATGTACTGTTATCGGTTTCCCACTAGGAGCGAATACCCCTGAAGTAAAAGCATTTGAAGTAAAAGATGCTATCCAAAACGGTGCAAAAGAAGTGGATATGGTTATTAATATCGGCGCACTAAAAGACAAAGACGACGAACTAGTAGAACGTGATATTCGTGCTGTAGTCGATGCTGCTAAAGGAAAAGCATTAGTAAAAGTAATTATCGAAACTTGCCTATTAACAGACGAAGAAAAAGTTCGCGCATGTGAAATCGCTGTAAAAGCGGGAACAGACTTCGTTAAAACATCCACTGGATTCTCCACAGGTGGCGCAACTGCCGAAGATATCGCCTTAATGCGTAAAACTGTAGGACCAAACATCGGCGTAAAAGCATCTGGTGGGGTTCGTACGAAAGAAGACGTAGAAAAAATGATCGAAGCAGGCGCAACTCGTATTGGCGCAAGTGCAGGTGTCGCAATTGTTTCCGGCGAAAAACCAGCCAAACCAGATAATTACTAATTTTGGATGAAACCCCTTTATTATTATTCTTAAATGTGGCAAAATAAGGAGAATAGATAATCTGACTGGGGGAGTTTAAATGGCTGCAACCATCCGCGAAATAGCAGAAAAGACAGGCGTTTCAATTACGACGATTTCTCAAATTTTGAATGGTAAAGGGGAACGATTTAGCGACTTAACTCGTGAAAAAGTTCTGAAAACAGCAAAAGAGATGTCTTACAAACCAAACTTTTTCGCCAAAAATATGATTGTTAGTCACACAAACACCATCGGAATGATTGTCCCGGAAGTAACGGATCCTTTTTTTTCACAAATGGTAAAAGGGGCCGAAGATTACTTGAATAAAGAAGGTTACATGATTATGCTCTGTAACTCTTCTAATGATAAAGAACGTGAAGATTTATATGTAGAAGAATTATTGCACCGGGCTGTCGATGGCTTAATTATCGCCAGCCCTAATATTCTGCTTTCAGGTGTTATCAAACGCATGGAAGAGAAGCGTTCTCCGTATATTTTACTCGATCGTCAGCGGAATCCAAGGCAAGAAGGGAATATCGCGATTGATGATTTCAAAGGCGGTTATATGGCGACCGAGCATTTAATCAAACTAGGCCATACGCGCATCGGAATCATTATTTCGGATACATCTTTTTATAACGTACATGAACGCTACGAGGGTTACTTGGCATGCATGAAAGACTATAAACTTACTGTAAAAGATACTTGGATTGTAAGCGGGGATCAGACGATGAATGGCGGTTATGTTGCGACGCAAAAGTTACTCCAAGAAAATCTGAGTGCCATTTTTGCAACCAATGATTTAATGGCGATGGGAACCTACCGAGCCGCACTTGAAAAAAACCTGCATATTCCTACTGATCTTAGCGTCATCGGATTTGATGATATTGAACTTTCCGAATATATGACACCGCCACTTACAACCATTCGGCAACCAATCTATGGTATCGGCGAAATTGCTGCCGAACTATTACTGAAAAATCTCCAAAATCCAACCGAGAAATTAGAGAATCGTTTACTCGATATTTCACTAATCAACCGTAGTAGTACAAAAAGTATTGACAATCAGTAAGGGAGTAAGTTATAGTGAGCATGTTAAGCACATGTTCTTGTTTAGTAAAACGGTTTACTTAAAAAGTGTAACCGTTCTCAATAAAGGTACATAAAATGCTAAAGTGGACAAAAAGAAAGGGTGAAGAGAAATGAGAATGGTGGATATTATTTCCAAGAAAAGGGACGGCAAAGCTTTATCAACAGAAGAAATTCAGTTTTTCATTGATGGCTATACAAATGGGGAAATTCCAGATTATCAAGCAAGTGCTCTAGCCATGGCAATCTTTTTCCAAGATATGAATGATCAAGAACGCGCAGATTTAACAATGGCAATGGTTGGCTCTGGCGATACGATTGACCTATCCGCAATTGAAGGAATCAAAGTCGATAAACATAGTACTGGCGGTGTTGGTGATACGACGACACTTGTTCTTGCTCCGCTCGTAGCAGCAGTTGGCGTACCGGTTGCAAAGATGTCTGGCCGTGGCTTAGGTCATACAGGAGGAACCATTGATAAACTAGAATCTATCGAAGGCTTCCATATCGAACTAGATAAGAAAGATTTCATTGACCTAGTAAATCGCGACAAAGTAGCAGTTATTGGTCAATCAGGTAATCTTACACCAGCAGATAAAAAAATGTACGCGCTTCGTGATGTAACAGGAACCGTAAACTCAATACCACTAATTGCAAGCTCTATTATGAGTAAAAAAATCGCAGCGGGCGCAGATGCAATCGTACTTGATGTAAAAACAGGTGCTGGTGCATTTATGAAAACCGACGAGGATGCCGAAAACCTAGCACATGCAATGGTTCGCATCGGTAATAACGTTGGTAGAAATACGATGGCAGTCATTTCTGATATGTCCCAACCACTTGGCGAAGCAATCGGAAATGCTTTAGAAGTAAAAGAAGCCATCGATACATTAAAAGGCCAAGGACCAGAAGATTTAACAGAATTAGTTCTTGTACTTGGTAGTCAAATGGTCGTACTAGCCAAACAAGCGGAAACACTCGACGAAGCCCGCGCTAAATTAATTGAAGTAATCGAAAACGGTGCAGCACTTGAGAAATTCAAAACATTCCTTTCCAATCAAGGTGGCGATGCAAGCATTGTTGATCACCCAGAAAAACTTCCGCAAGCAAAATACCAAATCGAAGTACCCGCTAAATCATCTGGCTTCGTAAGTCAAATCGTTGCCGATGAAATTGGCATTGCTGCAATGATCCTAGGCGCCGGTCGCGCAACGAAGGAAGACGAAATCAATCTAGCAGTAGGTTTAATGCTACGCAAAAAAGTGGGCGATGCTGTTAAGGAAGGCGAATCACTCGTAACGATTTTCGCTGACCAAGAAGATGTCGAAAACGTAAAAGCAAAAATCTACGAAAACATTCAAATTTCCGACCACGCAACAGCACCAACCCTTGTTCATAAAGTTATTACAGAATAAAAGAAAGCTCCCAATTTAATTTGGGAGCTTTCTTTATCAATTTTCCGCGGCTTCAATCTGTTCCAACATATCCGGCGTACTTAAATCACTTCTTAAGAATTCCGTCGTTTGAGGTAATTGTAGTTCAAATTCTGTTTGTTGCGCAACTTCTACGGTACCTTCCAGCATTTCATAATCAAATACATGACCGCCGATTTTACGCATATCGTCAATAAAATGCACATGATAGCCAGAAACGCCAATACCGCTAATATAAGCGGGCGTCCAAAAACCAACAATTGTACCCGTAATATATTCAAAATGGTACGTTGGTTGTTCTTTTACCGCTTCAATGAGTGGCGGATAAGGCCTTTGTTGTTTTGGTACAACGCGCGTATCCACATAACGGAAATTCCCGGTCATTTTCACTGCATAAAAAACATTTGGTCCTTGTACTAATTCTGCGATTTTTTCTTCCACCGCTTGTTTTGATGTCGGTTCGGAAACGGAAAAAGAAGTATCAGCATCAAAAAAAGTGGTGCTCGCATAAGGTGTCGTATCTTCTGGCTTTACTTTATAAGCTTGCCCGTCTGATCGTATTTGAAAAGCTTCTCCGTCTAAAATAATTAATTCACCATCAAATTGGTCAAGTGTTCCTATACCGAGGTCACCGTGTTGTAATAATTCTTTGAAACTCGTTGTTCCGCTAAAAAGCCCACCAACAAGTGCTGCCATTGTAGAATGCTGAAATAATCGATTTTTTCTAACTGTGTCCATTATTGCCACTCCTTGCATTGTTATATATGAAAAGTTATTTTTTAATAATACAGTTTAATTTCTATATGTTCATTATACTACTTTATATCCTTAAACAAAAGATTTTAAACCAAATTTTAAAATAAACTGTTACTATAACAGGGTAGTAAACTGTAATATAAAAAGAGTTCTCGCATCATACGAGAACTCTTTTTATACAAGTAATGTGTATAGGGTTTGATTATCATTAATCGGAATATAGCTCGGGTCAAAAGCAGCAACCCGCTCAAGCAATCCTTCATAATCATTTTTATCTTGCAACAAAACACCGATAATTACAGGCCCATTACCTCGATTCACTTTTTTCGTATATTCGAATTTGGTGATATCGTCATGTGGACCGAGCACATCGTTAACAAATTCTTTCAAAGCCCCAGGACGCTGCGAGAAATTGACGATAAAATAATGTTTTAATCCTTCGTGTAAGAGGGAACGCTCTTCAATTTCTTGCATCCGGTTGATGTCGTTGTTTCCGCCACTTACAATACAGACAACGGTCTTGTCTTTAATCTCTTCACGGTAAATTTCAAGTGCGGCAACGGATAGTGCTCCAGCAGGTTCTGCAACAATTGCTTGCTTCGTATACATATCCAAAATCGTAGAACAAACAGCTCCCTCAGAGACGGTTGTCACTTCATCAACTAATACTTTCGCATGTTGGAACGTTAAGCCACCAACTTCTTTTACCGCAGCGCCATCAACAAATTTATCGATTTTATCTAGTGTTACGACTTGATTTTGTTTTAAAGCTGCTGTCATTGAAGGCGCGCCATCAGGTTCTACCCCGATGATTTTTGTAATCGGGCTCTTTGCTTTGAGATACGTTGCAACACCGCTAATTAAGCCACCACCACCGATTCCTGCAAAAACATAATCTGCTTGCTCATGTGCTTTATTTAAATCTTTCACCATCTCCACAGCAAGAGAGCCTTGGCCAGCGATAATATCAGGATCATCAAACGGAGGGATGAAAGTTTGGCCATGCGTTGCAGCAAATTCTTTCGCGGCAGTTGCAGAAGCATCAAACGTATCGCCAACTAAAACCACTTCGACATTACTACCACCGAAAAATTTTACTTGTGATACTTTTTGTTGCGGCGTAGTCGTTGGCATAAAAATCGTAGCTGGGACGGTCATTCGTTTGCACGTATATGCAACTCCTTGCGCATGGTTTCCCGCACTTGCACATACCACACCTTTTTCCAATTGTTCCGCTGATAATCTAGAAATAGCATAAAAAGCACCACGTAATTTAAAAGAACGCACTCTTTGCAAATCTTCGCGTTTCAGATAGACATTGCAATGATATTTTTCCGAAAGATAAAAATCATATTCTAGTGGCGTATGTTTGACGACCGCCTTTAAGACTTCATAGGCCTTTTCGACATCTTCTTCTGTTACTAATAAATCAACTAATTCCATCATCCTCACTACCTTTTCTTATATTGAATCCACTTTTTGTTCATAGGCTTTAATCGCATCAATATGTTCAAATGTAATGGCGATATCATCCAGTCCATTAATAAATTTATTTTTCCAAGTAGCATCAATCTCAAACGGGTAGGTACCAACTGAACTAATAACTTGTTGATTTGGCAAGTCAATGGTCACATTTTCATCGGCTGCAATTTTCGCTAATTTTTCACGCGCCTCTCTAGGAAGAACGATAGGGAGCACGCCGTTTTTTGTACAATTCATATAAAATATATCACTATAACTGCCAGCGATAATTACACGGAAACGGTAGTCGAGTAGTGCCCACGCAGCATGTTCTCTGGAGGACCCGCAACCAAAGTTATCTCCCGTAATTAAAATAGTCGCTTCCTGACGATCTGGAGCATTGAGCGGGAAGTCTGGGTTTGGTTTACGGTTCGGCAGGTAGCGCCAACTATCAAAGAGAAATTCGCCAAAGCCTGTTCGCTCAATGCGTTTTAAGAAACTTTTTGGAATGATTTGGTCGGTATCAATATTGTCATTCATTAGCGCTACTGTTTTTCCAATGTGTACTTTAATTTCCTCCACTGATAACCGCCTCCTTTCGAATATCGATAAAGTGCCCGTTAATTGCCGCAGCAGCAGCCATTGCTGGTGAAACAAGATGAGTACGAGCGCCTTTACCTTGACGACCTTCAAAATTTCGGTTCGAAGTAGAAGCACAGTGAACGCCGTCTGGTACTTGATCAGGGTTCATTCCTAGACACATCGAACAACCAGGTTCACGCCACTCAAAGCCAGCTTCTATAAAAATTTTATCTAGTCCGATAGATTCTGCCGCATTACGCACTTGGCGAGAACCAGGGACCACGAGTGCGCGAATATTATTTTTCACTTTATTTCCTTTGACGATACGAGCAGCTTCTTCTAAGTCAGAAAGTCTGGCATTTGTACAAGAACCAATAAACACATAGCCAAGCTCGATTTCTTCTGCAGTTTGACCAGGTTTTAGCCCCATATATTCATAAGCACGCTCATAGTTCATATCTTTAATTTCCGGAAATGCTTTAGAAAATGGCACTCCCATTTCGGGATTCGTTCCCCAAGTGACATACGGTTCCAAAATGCTCGCATCCATTTTGATATGAAGGTCATATTCGGCATCTGGATCTGTTTGGAGCGTTTTCCAGTCACTAATTGCTTTATCCATATCAGCGGGAGCGTATTCACGACCGCGCACATATTCAAAAGTAGTTTCATCTGGCGCCATCATGCCCATCTTTGCGCCACCTTCAATTGCCATATTACAAATCGTCATCCGTTCTTCCATCGACATATTGCGAATAGTTTCGCCGTAATACTCAACGGCATAGCCAGTTCCAAAAGCGACGCCATACGTGGCAATCAGATGCAAAATAATATCTTTTGCATAGACACCTTTTGGAAGATTGCCGTTAATTTCTATGCCCATTGATTTTGGCTTTTGTTGCCAAATGGTTTGAGTCGCAAAAACATGCTCTACTTCACTAGAACCAATCCCAAAGCCAATTGCTCCAAATGCTCCATGAGTTGCAGTATGCGAATCTCCACATACAATGACTTTTCCAGGTTGTGTTAGCCCAGTTTCTGGTCCAACCATATGCACGATTCCTTGGCGATCACTACCCATATCAGCTAGCGTCACGCCAAATTCCTCGCAATTGGTTTGCAGTGCTTCGATTTGTTTTTTAGCAACAAGGTCTTGAATGTTGAAAATATCTTCAGTTGGAACGTTATGATCCATTGTCGCGAACGTTTTATCTGGTCTACGCAGTGGCCGATTTTCCATTCTAAGTCCTTCAAACGCTTGAGGAGAAGTAACTTCATGAATCAAATGAAGATCAACATATAATAATTGTGGTTCACCTTCTTTGCCATAAATGACATGGCGATTCCAAAGTTTATCAAAAAGTGTTTTCCCCATTTTATTCTCCTCCTTCAATTTGTTTTAGAACTTCATTTGTAAAATCAGTTGTGGAAGTATTGCCTCCAAGGTCAGCAGTTAAAAATCCAGCTTGCATCGTTCTTGCTGTAGCTGCATCAATCGCATCTGCTTCTTCAAAAAGAGAGAAAGATTGACGAAGCATCATGGATACAGAGGATATCATCGACATTGGATTCGCGATATTTTGGTTAGCGATATCTGGCGCAGATCCGTGAATTGGTTCGTATAAAGATGGTCCGTTTTCCGCGTGGCTAGCAGAAGGGAGCATTCCAAGCGAGCCAGTAATAACAGACGCTTCATCACTTAAAATATCGCCAAATAAGTTTTCTGTCACGATAACATCAAAGGTCGTTGGTCGCTGAATCATAAGCATTGCGGCAGCGTCGACGTATAGATGTTCTAGTGTGATATCTGGGTGACGACTTGCGACTTCATCAGCGATTTTTCGCCATAATTTACTAGAAGCAAGCACATTCGCTTTATCTACTGAAGTAACTTTTTTATTCCTAGTAGCGGCGATTTCGAAAGCTTTCTCGATAATTCGCTCGATTTCTGCACGGGTATATGTTAATGAATCCACTGCTGCCTCATTATCCCAATATTTCGGTTCTCCGAAATAAAGTCCACCAGTCAATTCACGAACAACGACAAAATCAGTGTTCTCAACAATTTCCTTTTTTAAAGGAGAAAGGTGCGTGATGGAGCTTGGGACTTGGATAGGTCGAATGTTGGCGAAAAGACCAAGCGCTTTTCGAAGTGCAAGTAGGCCATCTTCGGGACGTTTCGGCGCATTATCCCATTTTGGACCACCAATTGCTCCGAGTAAAATGGCGTCGGCGTCTCGGCACGCTTTTAAGGTGGAAGAAGGGATTGGGTCTTGTGCTACGTCAATTCCTGCGCCGCCAAAGGGATGAGATTCAATTTCAAACGTATGGTTGTATTTTTTTGCGACTGCCTCTAATACTTGAAGTCCAGAAGTCATAATTTCTGGACCAATTCCGTCGCCAGCTAAGGAAGTAATTTTATAGGTCACGTTATTTTACCTCCTCGAAATCAGCTTGCTTACTGGCGGTTTTGCTTTTGCCTGATGCTTGCAAATAAGCTTTAGCACTAGCAGTTAAAACGTCAAAATCAATACCGATACCATGGAACACAGCGCCTTTGTCATTTTTAATGACGACATGGACTTCTGCTTGGGCATCTTGACCGGCTGTAATTGCTTGGATACGATAATCGGTTAATTCAATATCTTGTTTCATAAGACGGTTAATCGTATTATAAATCGCTTCAATGCTACCTGAACCAGTTGCTGCGTCTTCTACTAGAGCGCCATCACGTTCTTCAATGCGAACAATCGCACCTTGGACGCCGCCAGTAACATATTGAACTTGCAAATGTTTTAGTTCGAAATCATCGGCTGATTCGGAAGATTGTCCGAGAATTAACGCGTGCAAGTCTTCTTCTGTTACTTCTTTTTTCGCATCTGCTAATTGTTTGAAACGTTTAAAGGCATCTTTTTGTTCTTGTTCGGTTAGTGTGTAGCCCATTTCTTCCATGCGCGTATTGAAGGCATGTTTGCCAGAAAGTTTGCCAAGTGGAAGAGAGTTTTTATCCACGCCGACAAGAGCAGGGGTGATGATTTCATACGTATCAGGATTTTTTAGGACACCATCTTGATGAATACCAGATTCATGCGCGTAAGCATTGCCACCAATTACAGCTTTGTTACGTGGAACAGGCATACCAGACAAGCGGCTAATCAAATCACTTGAATTTTTAAATTGATTCAATACAATGTTTGTTTCAGCTTGATAAAAATCTTTGCGAATATGAAGCGCTACCGCAACTTCTTCCAGTGCCGTATTCCCAGCACGCTCACCAATCCCATTAATCGTACCTTCGACGCGTCTTGCGCCATTTTCGATTGCAGCAAGTGCGTTTGCTGTCGCCATACCAAGGTCATCATGGCAATGAGAAGCGAAAATAATATCATCAAATTGCTTTATTTCGCGGCGCAAATCTTGGAATAATTGCCCAAATTCGGTGGGGTTTGTATATCCGACCGTATCTGGAATGTTGATGACAGTTGCTCCTGCATCAATCGCTGTTTGAACTGCTTCAATCAGAAAAGCACGATCTGACCGAGTTGCATCTTCTGGTGAAAACTGTACAACATCAAATTTTTGTCTCGCATAACTAATGTGGTGTTTAATGGAAGCAAGAACTTCCGCCCGACTCATTTTTAATTTGTATTCCATATGCACATCGCTCGTTGCAAGGAAGATATGTATTTGCGGAGAAACAGCGTCTTTTAGCGCTTCCTCGGCACGGTCAATATCTCCTTCAACACAGCGCGCTAGCCCTGTTACAGAACAATGTTTAATCGCTTTTGCAATCGCCTTAACGCATTCAAAATCTCCAGGAGAAGAAATCGGAAAGCCGGCTTCAATCACATCAATTCCAAGTTTTTCGAGTTGTAAGGCAATCTGGATTTTCTCCTTTACGTCAAAATTAACTCCAGGGGTTTGTTCGCCATCTCTAAGTGTAGTATCAAAAAACTGGATTTTCTTCATTCGATTTCACCTCTTGTTTTATATTAGATAGGGAAGCTTGGATTTTTCCTGCTTTCAGTATCAGTTTAGGAAAGAAAAAGGTTCTTCCTTAAACTCATATTGAAAAAGGATAACGGTTGCTAGGCAAGAAATCTCACCTAGCAATCCGAATTAAGTATTAATGTTGTGGTTTAACAAACGGCATCATTTCACGAAGTTCAGCACCAACTTTTTCGATTTGATGACCTTGTTGTTCTTTGCGCATTCTATGGAATTCTTTAAAACCATTTTTATTGTCGTCAATGAATGATTTAGCAAAGTTACCATTTTGAATGTCGGTAAGTACTTCTTTCATTGCTTTTTTCGTATCAGCTGTAACAACACGAGGACCGGAAACATAATCACCATATTCTGCTGTATTGGAGATCGAGTGGCGCATTTTTTCCATACCACCTTCATACATCAAATCAACAATTAGTTTCATTTCGTGTAATACTTCAAAATAAGCAAGTTCTGGTTGGTAGCCAGCCTCTACAAGTGTTTCAAAACCAGCTTGGATAAGGTGAGTTGCACCCCCACAAAGAACTGCTTGTTCGCCAAATAGATCGGTTTCGGTTTCTTCTTTGAAAGTGGTTTCGATAACGCCAGCACGAGTTGCACCAATACCTTTTGCATAGGAAAGGGCTGTGTCGCGTGCGTTTCCAGTGGCATCTTGATAGATAGCGAATAGGGAAGGAACCGCGCCACCTTCAACAAATGTGCGGCGAACTAAGTGACCAGGACCTTTTGGAGCTACTAGGAAAACATCCACATCGCTTGGAGGATTAATTACGTCAAAATGAATGTTGAAACCATGTGCGAAAACAAGCGCATTGCCAGCTTTTAGGTTAGGTTTAATTTCGTTTTCGTATGTTTCACCTTGCGTTTCATCTGGCAAAAGAATCATGATAACGTCTGCTTTTTCAGCGGCTTCGCTAACAGAATAAACATCAAAGCCATCGTTTCTAGCAGATTCGGCAGATTTTCCTTCGCGAATGCCGATAATAACGTTATTGCCATTGTCACGTAGATTTTGAGAATGTGCGTGACCTTGCGAACCGTACCCGATTACTGCTACTGTTTTACCTTCTAGTGCGTTGTTTTTTACTGCATCTTCATAATAAACTTTTGTCATTTTTCCTAACCTCCAACTAATTTCTTTTTATATTTCAGAATAGCGATGTGCTGTTCTGATGCTAGCAAAGCAAGAGACTGCTCTGTAGTAAATGATTTTTAACCCATTTTTTTAGGGCTTCTTGTAAAGCCTGTGACGCCGGTCCTCGCCATTTGCTTAATACCATACGGGCGAACTGTGTCAACGAAAGCATCGATTTTTTCACTTGTTCCAGTTACTTGAATGACGACATTTTTCGTGCCGACATCAATGACAGTGGCGCGAAATGGTTCGATGACTGCGTTTAGCTCAGATCGTAAGGCAGCAGGGGAGTTGATTTTAAGTAAAGCTAGTTCGCGTTCGATGTGCGCATCGTCAGTAATATCGCTTACTTTGAGCACATCGATTTGTTTATTGAGTTGTTTAGTTACTTGCTCGATTTCGTATAAGGAATCGACATGGACGACGATGGTAATCCGAGAAACATTTGGGATTTCGGTCCAGCCGACAGAGATGCTATCAATATTGTATTGGCGTCTGGAGATAACCCCAGTGATACGATTTAACACGCCAGAAGAGTTGTTTACTGTAGCGGTAATGATTCGGCGCATTTATTCCACTCCTTCCATTTGGTGATTTGGTTTGCCGCTTGGAACCATTGGAAGTACTAGCTCATCTTTGGCCACATGAACGTCAATGACAATCGGTCCAGGGTGAGCGAAGGCTTTTCTTAGATCTTTTTCTAGCGTTTCAGGATTCGTCAAGCGAACCCCTTTGACACCGTAAGCTTCAGCTAGTTTAACAAAATCTGGTTGGCTCGTGAAAATCGAATGAGAATATCTTTCGCCGTGGAATTTTTCTTGCCACTGACGAACCATGCCGAGCGAACCGTTATTGATAATGACCGTTTTCACATTGATTTGGTAATCATTTAAAATCGCTAGTTCTTGATTGGTCATTTGGAAACCACCGTCCCCAACAATGGCGACTACCGTTTTATCTGGGAAAGCAAGTTGCGCACCAACAGCTGCTGGAAAGCCAAAGCCCATTGTGCCAAGCCCGCCACTCGTAATAATTTGATGATCAAATTGGAATGGATAAAACTGTGCCGCCCACATTTGATGCTGGCCAACATCGGTAGAAACAAGCGCTTCACCTTGCGTAATTTCACCAATTAGCTCAATCACACGCTGTGGTTTAATTTCTGCTTTTTTCGTTCTATCAAAATTAAAAGGATGACGGTTTTTACGGGTCATATTTAATTTGTACCAATGGGATGTATCAGGATGAACCGGAAGTTCCATTTGTAGTAGTTGTGTAAGTGTTTCGTTAATATCAGCTACAATCGGAATTTGTGTTTCGATAATTTTGCCAATTTCAGCAGGATCAATATCGATATGTGCAATCGTTGCTTTTGTGGCAAATTCTTTTGGCGCACTGGCAAGCCTGTCATCGAAGCGGGAACCAAAATTAATGAGCAAATCGCAATCTGTAAGTGCCATGTTTGCCGCGTATGAACCGTGCATGCCGCCCATACCAAGGAACAAATCATGACTTTGCGGGAAACTTCCTAGACCAAGCAGCGTATTCACGATTGGAATTTGATAGCGTTCAGCGAATTCTAGTAATTCAGCTGTAGCTCTCGCATGATTGACGCCAGCTCCGGCAAGTATTAGTGGCTTGCTTGCGGCAGAAAGAGATTGCATTAGTTTTTCCAGTTGAAGTGGGTTCGGTGAATAAGTCGGTTGATAACCCGGCAGATCAATCGTATCTGGTCGTACAGACTCTGTTTGGATAATCCCCATGTCTTTTGGAATATCCACGACAACAGGACCTTTACGACCAGTGCTTGCAATATGAAAAGCTTCATTGACAATTTTTGGTAAGTCACGAACATCACGCACTTGGTAATTATATTTAGTAATTGGAATGGTTAGCCCAATCATATCGGCTTCTTGGAAGGCATCTTTTCCGATACCAGGCGTATGAACTTGTCCGGTGAAAATCACTAATGGAATCGAATCACTCATTGCATCCGCAATACCAGTTAATACATTTGTCGCCCCAGGTCCACTTGTTACAACTACCACACCGGGTTTCCCAGTAACACGTGCATAACCTTCCGCAGCATGAATCGCTCCTTGCTCGTGTCTTGTTAGAATATGCGGAATATCACAGTCGTAAAAAGCATCGTAGAGAGGGAGAACCGCACCACCCGGATAGCCAAAAATCATCTCGACTTGTTGCTTTTTCAAGGAGTCAATTAAAAGTTCCGCACCACTTTTATTTTGCTTTTTTGTCGCTTTTTCATTTGTCTTCGTCGTATCAATCACGCTTATCACCTCATTTTTTAGTCGATTAAATCTTCTGGAATTTGCAAAATGCCACCAGTGTGGGCGCTAGTTACAAGCGCAGTATATCTTGCAAGGTAACCAGTTTTTACTTTAGCTTTAAATTTCGGTAATTCTTTTCTTCGTTCTTCCAAAACCTCATCAGAAACATCCACGTTTAACGTCCGGTTTGGCAAATCAATCGTGATGATATCGCCGTCATGAACAAGGGCGATAGGACCACCAGCTGCAGCTTCTGGAGAAATGTGGCCAACTGCGATACCACGAGTAGCCCCAGAAAAGCGACCATCTGTAATCAAAGCAACATCTTTTCCTAAACCTCGACCAACAATACTAGATGTTGGCGCAAGCATTTCAGGCATTCCCGGACCGCCTTTAGGACCTTCGTAGCGAATGACCACGACATGCCCCTCGCGGACGGTATGGTTATCAATTGCTTCCACCGCCTCATCATGAGAACTAAAGCAAATCGCTTCTCCTTTGAAAACTTGTACGGAAGGATCTACGCCACCAACTTTGATAGCAGCTCCTTTTGGTGCGATGTTACCAAACAACATCGAAAGTCCGCCAACTGGGCTGTACGGATTTTCTTTTGGATGAATAACATCGGTATTATTAATTTTTGCATCAGCTACGTTTTCGCGAATCGTTTTACCAGTAACAGTGATTCTGTCTGGATGTATTGCGCCACCTAGATCAACCAGTTCTTTAACAATGGCTGAAACACCGCCAGCTTCGTGAACATCATGCATTGAGTAAGAAGAGGAAGGTGCAATTTTGGAAAGGTAGGGAACACGTTTAGCAATATCATTAATACGTTCCAAATCATAATCTTCAATACCAGCTTCGTTTGCAAGTGCAAGTGTATGTAATACGGTATTTGTCGAACCACCCATTGCCATATCTAGCGCAAAAGCATCGTCAATCGCATCTTTTGTAATAATGTCACGAGGACGAATATCTTTTTTAACTAAATCCATTAAATGAAAAGCAGATTCTCTAATAAGATCACGGCGTGCGTCAGAAACAGCAAGTGTTGTACCATTTCCCGGAACAGCCATACCTAGGATTTCCATCAAACAATTCATTGAGTTTGCTGTAAACATTCCTGCGCAAGATCCGCAAGTCGGACACGCATTAGCTTCCATATCAAGAAAATCTTCCTGCGACATGCTGCCATCTTTAAATGCGCCAACCGCTTCAAAAACAGAAGAGAGAGTGAGTGCTTTTCCGTGTGCAGATAATCCAGCTTTCATTGGGCCACCAGAACAGAAGATAGCAGGTACATTTGTACGAACAGAAGCGAGAAGCATTCCAGGCGTGATTTTGTCACAGTTTGGGATGTAGAAAACCCCATCAAACCAGTGCGCATTGATTACCGTTTCCGCTGCATCCGCGATAACTTCACGAGAGGGAAGGGAATAGCGCATACCGATATGTCCCATCGCAATGCCGTCATCTACACCAATCGTATTAAATTCAAATGGGATACCGCCAGCTTCTCTAATAGCTTCTTTAGCCACATCCGCTAATTCTCGCAAATGAACATGACCAGGAACGATATCAATGTAAGAGTTACAAATAGCGATAAATGGTTTATCCATATCACCTGGACTTTTAATTTGACCTGTAGCATGCAGCAAACTTCTTGCTGGAGCTTGTTCGACACCTTTTTTTATTTTGTCACTACGCATATGACTTTACCCCATTTCTAATTAAGAATTATTTGCCGACACTGAATTTTTAGAATTCACTAAATAGCGTGGCATTAATATATATGATTAAGTAGCTGCTTGCTTGATAATGGCTTTTCGATGCTTGAAAACTCGAAATCTAGCTAAAGAAAAAGCACCCCAATGATGAAAACAATGGGATGCTTTGCTAGAATCCCATTTAACGTAAACAGGACTCAAACTACTGTAAATTTCTACAGTGCTCAAAGTCCTTCTAGAGTAATAAAATTGTAATGACTGATTTGGTCGTTTTCATAAGTCATTATCCCCTTCGTTAAATGGTTTTATTTTTTCGATTAGTCGCACATTTTTGAAAAAAATTAATATCAAGAAATGTTATGTTAGTATTTAATATATATGGTTGCCATGCGATTGTCAATTGTTATTTTGAAAGTTTTCCGTCAGTTTGCACAATTCAAGCAACTTACACTTTTAGCTGAAATTAGTACCAGGTCTTATATTTGAAGTATAACTTAAATGGAAGCGCATTCAAAAATGAAAGGTCAAGTATATAGTCAGAATAGTTTTATTTTTATAGTTTTCTATTATTTATTTAATAATTCGGATAAAAAATCACACATTAGTTGCGTTCTTCTATCTAATTCTGCTAAATTGAAAGTAATAAATTAGTAGGAAAGCCGGGTTATTGTTGTGGATAATTTAGAGACAGATCGATTAATATTAATTAATTACACACTAGAAATGATTCAGGCAACGATTAATGGGACAGAAGCTTTGGAAAAAGCAAGTGGCTACCATGTGTCACCTGACTGGCCAGGAATTGATTTCTTTTTTTATTTACCATATGTATTAGAAAACGTGAAAAAAGACGATAGAATGATTAAATGGACACGCCTAGTCATTTTAAAAGAAGAAAATAAAATTATCGGCGAAATTGGTGGACAAGGAAATCCGGACGAAACGGGCGAAATCGAAATTGGCTACAGCATCGTACCAGATTATCAAAATAAAGGTTATATGTCAGAAGCGCTTATAGGTATGATTGCTTGGCTAGAAGAACAGCCCGCCATTCATCGCATATTTGCCAGAAGCTACGAGCAGAACATGGCATCCATACAAGTACTAAAACACAACCATTTCGTACATATCAAAGAAAAAGATACAGAAGAGAAACAAGGAAGAGTGATGATGTGGGAATATCCAATAAAACGAACCTGATTATTATTGCATCTGGAAAACCAAAAATATGGGATAAGTCGCCAGATATTGGTCCAGTAAAAGCAAGCGAAGTGTATACAGGAACATTTCATCGTTTAAGTAGAGCCTATGCGGAACAGTTTGCAAATGAATATTTAATTTTATCCCCCAAATATGGTTTTTTGCGACCGGACGATATTATTTCAAAAACATATGATGTCCGCTTCACCATGAAAGGGACTAGTGCTGATACGATTCAACTCGAGGAATTAAAGGAGCAGTGGCAGAAACTACAAATAAACCCTACCGAACCAATTCCGATGTTAGGCGGCAAAAAGTTCAGAGGGTTATTAACGAGCATCACGGATGGTAAGCAAGTATTTAATTTCCCACTTGACGGGGCATCAGGAATTGGTGTCATGCAGCGAAATTTAAAGCAAGCTATCGAAACAGGAATTCCATTAAATCGTACTGAGTAAAAGAAGTGCAGCAGTTATGAGCAAAAACATAACGCCCATATTAACATTTTTACGGATGAAGAAATAAATCGTTTGTAACGCCATCAAAATAGCGAGTGACAGAGTGATAATGTGTAGCATAAATCGACCTCCTAAATAGTAAGCGGAAAACTTAATTAAACAGTTTACGAACCTTCTCAAGTAACGAGACAGGTTCTTCTTCTTGTTCTACTTCTGCTTCTTTATATAAATGAATGTCTTCCTTGTTTACCGCTTTTTGACAGGCGAGGACGAGGTAAATATCTGTTTCACCTTCTAAACGAGTAACAATCGAAAATTCATGTTTACATTTTTCTGCTAGTTTAATATAAGGGCGTAAAGAATTATAATGGAGTAATCCGTTTAAAAGAAGCTTGGAGTCACTGTTTTCTAGTATTGCTTTTTCTAGTTCTGGAAGATACTCTTGGGTCAAAACTTCCTCTTTTGTGAGTGCAACTAAAACACGTTCGCGATAAGTTCCTAAATATTTTTTCTTCTCAGCGGGATTAATCTCTTTTGCCCCATACATGCCTTTTTCTAAGTAGTCATCAATATTTTCAGCCATTATATGAGCTCCTTTAACTAGTTAGTTTTCCTCTCTATTCTAACATGCATAGGGGTTTTTGCAAGTAAACAAAGAAAACCAGAAATAGGCTAGGGTAGCCATATTTCTGGTTTTTTGATTAATCGATTGGGAACCACTGGAATCCGTCGCGTTGAATGAGGTCGTCTGCTTCTTTAGGCCCCATCGAACCGGATTTGTAGTTCGGGAAATGATCTTTCGTATTTGTCCAAACATCTGCTATATGGTCAATAAAGTTCCATGATAGTGATACTTCATCCCAGTGAGAGAAGTAAGTCGCATCACCGCGAAGACAGTCTAGAATCAATTTTTCGTAAGCCTCAGGTGTGTTCATGCCGTCTGGAGAGGAATGAATATAATTTAAGTTGACTGGCATTGTAACCATACCTTGACCAGGTTCTTTGACGTTCAAATGAAGTGTAATACCTTCGTCCGGTTGGATATGAATAACAAGCACATTACCACCAAGCGATTGTTGTTGACCAAATAAATTCAGCGGTACATCTTTGAACTGAATCGCAATTTGGGTCGTTTTCTTCGCAAGACGTTTACCCGTGCGAATATAAAATGGAACGCCAGCCCAGCGGAAGTTATCGATTTCTAGTTTGGCTGCAACAAACGTTTCCGTATTGGAATGAGGATCCACATTATCTTCTTGACGATAGCCTTTGAGTTCTTTGCCACCTACTTCACCAGGACCGTACTGACCACGAATAAAGTTTTGGTGAACTTCTTTACCTTCAAAAACGCGTAAGGAACGAAGCGCGCGAACTTTTTCATGACGAATCTCGCGTGTCGTTAAGTTAATTGGTGGCTCCATCGCAAGTAGAGAAACGATTTGGAGAATATGGTTTTGAACCATGTCTCGAAGCGCGCCACTTTCATCGTAATAGCGCCCACGATCTTCAACCCCAAGCACCTCAGTTAAAGTAACTTGGATGTTATCGATGTAACGATTATTCCAAAGCGATTCAATGATAGAATTTGCAAAACGAATAACCGAGATATTTTGGATCATTTCTTTTCCTAAATAATGGTCAATACGATAAATTTCATCTTCTTTAAATGCTTGACGAAGCGAATTATTTAATTCTTCTGCACTAGCTAAATCGTGACCAAATGGTTTTTCGATAATTAAACGATGAAAGCCATCTGTATCTACAAATCCTTCAGATTTAATGCGACTTGCGATAGTTCCAAAGAAATTCGGCGCCATTGCAAGATAGAAGAGGCGATTGCCACCTAATTCGTATTTTGCATCTAATTCATCAGACAAATCTTTTAAAGTTACATAAGATTCTTTATTTGTCACATCATGAGATTGATAGTAGAAGTGAGAAGCAAATGCATCCGCGTCTTTTTCGGAACCGTCAATGTCTTTGATAGACTCTTTTACTTTATCACGGAAGAAATCGTTACTCCATTCACGACGAGCCGTTCCAATAACAGCAAAATTGTCGCCAAGAGATCCCTTACTGTACAAATGATATAGCGAAGGGTAAAGTTTGCGATTTGCCAAATCTCCCGTACCGCCAAAAATAGTAATCAGTGCTTTTTGTTCTAACTCATCTGTCATACGTCATTTACCCTCTTTCTTATTCTCTTAATGGCAAAAATTAACTGCTAAGAAAAAGATTTCTTAGTTTGAAAAGAACCCCACAAAAAAAGGCCTTATTAAATGAGCTATTAATTTTCCTCATTAGTCCATACTATTTTATCCATAAAGAAGCATTTGTGCAACTGTTTGGTTTGAATATTTTTTTAATTTGACAGTTATTTCTGAATTATAAGGGTTTTTTCTTAGAAATGTTTATTTCCTGTTCGTTTAAGAATATGATAAAATAAGACACGAACTGGGAAGGGAATGAAACAGATTATGGAACTTGTTTTTCTAGGAACTGGAGCAGGCGTACCGTCGCGAGGCCGTAATGTCACATCCATCGCACTTTCAATGTTAAATGAACGAAATACAATTTGGCTATTTGATTGCGGAGAGGCAACACAACACCAAATCATGCGAAGCCAAATTAAACTTAGTAAACTAGAAAAAATCTTTATTACTCACATGCACGGAGATCACATTTTTGGACTGCCAGGCTTATTAAGTAGTCGTTCTTTTCAAGGAGGGGACTCTAATTTGACTATTTACGGTCCTGCCGGAATAGCAGAATATGTCGAAACTTCCTTAAGACTCAGTGGAACAAGGCTTACATATAAAATTAATTTTGAAGAAATAGAGCCAGGTTTGATTTTTGAAGATGAAATGTTTTTAGTTACAGCTGACGATCTTGATCATGGCGTACGTAGCTTTGGTTACCGTATTGTCGAAAAAGATAAACAAGGTGCACTCAATGCTGAAAAATTAAAAGCGGACGGCGTCGAAGCGGGACCGGTTTTTCAAAAGCTGAAAAACGGCGAAATCGTAACATTAGCTGATGGACGCGTCATTGATGGTAAAAATTATATCGGAGAGCCGCAAAAAGGGAAGATTATTAGTATTTTTGGTGATACAAAAGAAACTGCTAACGAACTAGAACTAGCACTGAATGCCGATATTTTGGTTCATGAAGCAACGTTTGAAGGCGATAAAGCAAAAATGGCAGGAGAATACATGCATTCTACGACGCTTCAAGCAGCCAATCTTGCTAAAACCGCCAATGTCAAAAAATTAATTTTAACCCATATCAGCTCAAGATATGATCGAGATGCAAGTAAAGAACTATTAATAGAAGCAAAAACTATTTTTGAAAATACTGAAATAGCTTATGACTTAGCTGTTTTTCCAATTGGAGAGTGACAAAATGAACCCTTTTTTGAAGAATAAAACGGTTTTAATTACCGGAGCTTCTAACGGTCTTGGAGCTGAAATCGCAAGACAAGTTGCTATGTCCGGTGGTAATGTTATTATAACAGCCAGAAGTACGAAAAAATTAATAGAATTACAAAAAGATATACATGATAATTTTTCAGTAGAAGCGACTTATTTTACTTTAGATATGACTGATTTTGAGCAAGTGAAACAAGTCAGCGCAGAGATAAATGCATCCTATCAAATTGATGTGTTAGTCAACTGTGCAGGTTTTGGTTTATTTGAAAATGCGGTAGATATTCCATTTGAGACAATTGAAAAAATGTTTGATACGAATGTACTTGGCTTAATTCAACTCACACAACTGATTTTACCGCAAATGCAAGCGCGCAAAGCTGGACATATTATTAATATTGCTTCCCAAGCCGCTAAAATCGCTACACCTAAATCAACCGTTTATTCAGCCACGAAATATGCGGTTTTAGGCTTTTCTAATGCACTTCGTTTAGAACTAATGCCAGATAAAATCCATGTTACAACGATTAATCCTGGCCCGATTGCCACAAACTTTTTCGATGTAGCGGATAAATCAGGAAACTATTTAGAAACAGTTGGCAAATTAGTGTTAAAGCCAGAAAAGGTTGCGCGTAAAACAGTACAAATTATGGGAACTAAGCGTCGCGAAATCAATTTACCTTTTGTAATGAATATAGCAACACGACTTTATCAAGTAATGCCACAAGTTATCGAATTCTTCGGTAAAGGGGCATTTTTAAAGAAATAAAATGGAAGAAAATACCTTATGAAAATAGGGTATTTTTTTCTTGTAATTAATGAGGATAACCTTTATAATTGAATAAGAACGTTTGTTCGTTTCGGAGGAGATGCAGTTATGGATACGAGTAGAAAAATTATTCATATTGATATGGACGCTTTTTATGCATCTGTGGAACAACGCGACCATCCTGAGTTTCGAGGGAAGCCACTTATTATTGGTGGAGACCCTAATAAACGCGGAGTTGTTGCGACTTGTTCTTATGAAGCGCGCAAATTCGGTGTGCATTCAGCTATGCCCACCAGGCAAGCTGCTAAACTTTGTCCGAACGGTATTTTTATTCACGGCAATATGGCTCATTATGTAGAGGTTTCTAATCAAATCCGCGAGATCTTTTCCAGATATACGGATATTATCGAACCGCTCTCTTTAGATGAAGCTTATCTGGATGTAACTGAAAACAAAAAAGGAATGAAATCCGCCACAATGGTTGCACGCGAGATTCAGCAGACGATTTACCAAGAGCTTGGTCTAACTGCTTCTGCCGGCGTATCATTTAATAAATTTATCGCAAAAATCGCTTCTGATTTTAAGAAACCTGCTGGTATTACGGTAGTTACACCAGAAGAAGCAGAAGCCTTTTTAGAACAAATACCAGTCACTAAATTTTATGGGGTAGGGAAAGTAACCGCAGAAAAATTGCATCGTTTAGGAATTGAAACGGGAGCAGATTTGAAGAAGTGGAGCGAGTGGGACCTTATTCGCGAATTACACAAACATGGCTATCATTTATATCGACATGTTCGAGGTCGTTCTAACAACATTGTGAATCCGCATCGTGATCGCAAGTCCGTTGGTAAAGAAACTACTTTTGAATTTAATGTGTTAGATAGCCGAGTTCTCGAACAAAGCCTCATGCAATTTGCCAAAAAAGTAGAAGAACGGCTCATTAAACTACAAAAACATGGTAAGACGGTAGTACTAAAACTACGCTACAGTGACTTTACAACCATTACTAAGCGGCTTACTTTAAACGAATATACCAATGATACAAGTCAAATTTATCAAGCGGCGGCCCTTCTTTTAAGAGAAAGCTATACTGGTCAGGATAGTATTCGTTTGATTGGGCTTACTGTAACCAATTTAAAACCCGTTTATTTTGAAAATTTACGTTTAGAAGGACTATAAAAAAGGCTAGCACGATTTAGGTGCTAGCCTTTTTGATTATTTCATTTCCAGTAAACGTTCTTTAAGTTCTTGTTCCATTGTTACAAGTTCTTTCTCAGCCACGGCACGTTTAGCACGGCCTTCTTGTTGGATTTTAAGCGTTTCTTGCAAGGTTTCAATTAAGCTGGACTGCGTTTCTTTAAGTGTTTCGATGTCTACGATACCTCTTTCGTTTTCACGCGCTGTTTCGATAGCGTTTGTTTTTAGCATATCGGCGTTTCGTTTTAGAAGTTCGTTCGTTGTTTCAGAAACTTGGCGCTGAGCTGCTACGGCTTGTTGTTGACGGAGCAAGGTAAGCGCGATAGCTACTTGGTTTTTCCAAAGTGGAATCGCAGTCATAATGGAAGACTGGATTTTTTCAGCAAGTGCCTGGTTTGTATTTTGGATTAAGCGGATTTGCGGTGCTTGTTGGATAGTGATTTGACGGCTTAGACGTAAATCATATACTCGTTTATCCAGACGGTCAGCAAATTGCGTTAAGTCATTCACTTCTTGGTAATCCATTTGGTCGCCAGTTTGTTCTGCTTTTTTGCGAAGTTCTGGGAGCATTTTTGTATTAATTTCTTCTAATTTTAATTCTCCAGCAGCAATGTAGATGTTAAGTGCTTGGAAGTAATCTTTATTTTTATCATAAAGCTGTTCTAGGAAAGAGTTATCTTCCATTAAACGCTTTTTGGAATGTTCCAGTTTCAACGCGATGCGGTCAATTTGGGTACCAATTTTTTGATATTTAGAAGTAATTTCGTTGATGGATTGTTTTACTCGGTGGAACATTTTAGTGAAAACATTTTTATTACGAGCGGCAAGTTCATCGGGATCCGCTTCTTGTAAACGATACATTAAATCGCTAATAATATCGCCAATTGGTCCAACATCTTGCTTTTGTACATGTGCTAACATTGAATGAGAAAAATCGTGGAGTTTGGCTTGGGCTGGAGCTCCGTATCCAAGAATCGCTGCTTGATTTCCAGGTTCGATTTGTTTGGATAACTCTAATGCTTGTTTTTTATTTGTTTCAGTAAGCATATCGACAAGGCGAGGAGCTGCATCTGTTTCATTATTTACGATACTTGCAGCTGATTCACCATCTGATCCAAACGGGTTAGCAAGGAGATCATCTAACGTTTGGTTGAATTCTTTCTCAACTACTAAATCTTTTAATTCATTTGTTTCTTCACTTGGCTTGTTCTCGGTCATCTTTTGTACCCCTTTCAAATTTCTTTTTCTGTTTAGAAATGGAGTTTTTCGCTACTTCTAGTTCGAAGTCAAGGTTGTTCACATCTTGATTCAAAAGTGTAAATAAATCCTTTTCAATAACACGACTTAAATCATTTAAAAGTGTGCGCGTATCAGAAAGTGTTTGATAGATTTTTTTGTCTTTTACGGGTTGTTTTTCTAAGAAAGCATATTTTTCTGTTAGCTCCACTAAAGAGTCAAGATGGGAGAAAAAGAAATCTTCTGCTTCATAAAAACGTTTTGGCTCATCTTTTACAATGCCATAAATTCTTTTTGTAAGTAAAAGTGTTTTGTTACGCTCTTGGAAAGAATATAACGCTTTGTTTTGAGTCATGATTTTTTGAAGGCGGATAATTTTCACACGTGCCTCTTCTAAGTTAGTGCGAATATATTTATATTCTTTCTTGGTTAATCCAGTTGCAATCATTTGCGCACGGTCCCCAGCTTTAGATGAAAAGAAAAATAGGATAGCCGCAACAGCGATAACAATTGCTGCAATTACCAAACCACTATGGATTAGTGAAGTGAGGATACCAGCCAAAAGCATGACAAGGAAAATGGAACCTGTGAATGCTAATATCTTTTTAAAAACGGTCATTATACATCTTCTCCTTTAAGTACCTGTTTAAAAGGTCCGCTTTTCTTATAGTAAATTTTTCTAAAATAAAGATTGATGGAAATTAACCTACCATTTAAGTATATTTTGTAAGCGAAAACTAGGCAAGCTGAATGGTTTTTATATTTTAGAAATTGTCCTTTATTTGTTCTTATCATACCATATTTAGAAAATAGATGTTATCAGTCGTGCGATGTAAATTAAACTCGGACTTAGTTATGTTATAATGAAAAAAATGAGAGGTAGGTGGCAGAAATGGACTCACTAGAGGAAAAAACGCTTCATACAGAAAAGATTTTTAGCGGAAATATTATTGAATTGCAAGTAGATGATGTGGAGTTACCAAACGGGGAAAAGGGCAAGCGCGAAATCGTCAAGCATCCCGGTGGTGTGGCAATTATACCTTTTTCAGCAGATGGAAGAATGTACTTAGTAGAGCAATTCCGAAAGCCACTCGAAAAAAACATTATCGAAATTCCAGCTGGTAAAATGGAGCCAGGGGAAGATCCGCTCGTGACCGCAAAACGGGAACTAGAAGAAGAAACTGGTTTTCAGTCCGATGATTTAACGTATCTCACTTCTTTTTATACATCACCTGGGTTTGCTAGTGAACTTTTATATATTTATGTAGCGCGTGACCTCCGGAAAATGGAGCATCCATTGGCGCAAGATGCAGATGAATTTATTAATTTAGTCAAAGTAACGCTGGAAGAAGCAGAACAATTAATAGCACAACAATGCATTCATGACGCAAAAACAATGTACGCGATACAGTACTGGAAAATGCAACTATTAATAGAAGAAAATGAATAAATCGGATGAAAAACTCATTTGGGAATACTTGGCATAAAGAATGGAAATGTGGTATCATAAACATGAAAAGAGAGTCATGCAAGAACATGACCCTCAAATGTAAGCCCCATTTAAGGTGGCAGCTAGTCTAATATGGTATAAAAATAACCACTAAACTCGCCAAAGTTTATGAGTGGTTATTTTTTTGTGTTATTTTGACTGTTTAGTAACAACATTAAAGTTGTAAAAGCGACTGCAAAAGAGAGTGCTTCATAAACGGTCATGGGTTATCCTTTCCAGGAGTTCCTAACAAAAAAGTCATAGGCATCCCCCTTTCATGTTGAAAGAGCTAACATGAAAACAGTAATTTGAATACTTTTACTGGATACAGTCTTACAGATTTTTATTGTGTTATGGTTCTTAATTGACTACCTGGTCAAAAGGGATTATACTCTAGTTGACTAAGTGGTCAATTTGAGTGTGGAGGAGAGAACATGGAAGCAATTAAAGTGGAGTCGCTCACAAAAAATTACCATAAAAAGCGAGCAATTGAAAATGTGAATTTGTCTGTAAATGAAGGAGAACTTTATGGTTTTATCGGTCCGAATGGTGCGGGGAAATCAACGACAATTAAAGTCTTACTGAATTTTATTTACGCGACGAGTGGGAGTGCGACGGTTCTCGGGAAAGATGTGGTGAAAGACTCTGCTGAAATTAAGAAAATGGTCGGTTATGTGCCAAGTGAAGTTCGCTATTATCCCCAAATGACAGCAAATGATATTATCCATTACGCTGCCAAGTTCCATCATATTGAAAATGCAACGAAAAAAATGAATAAATATTATGAAATGTTTTCGATTGATCCGAAAAAACGCTTTGGAGAAATGTCGCTTGGAAATAAGAAAAAAGTGGCGATTGTTGCTGGACTTATTACTGAGCCGGAATTATTTATTCTGGATGAACCGACGAATGGCCTTGATCCGTTAATGCAACATTATTTATTTAAAGAAATGACTGAGCGAAATAAAGAAGGAATGACGATTTTTCTTTCTAGTCATAATTTACGTGAGGTTCAGGAATATTGTACAAGAGCTGCTTTTATTCGAAATGGGAATATTATCGCGGTGGAAGATATCGCTAATCAACAAATGACGGGTAAAGTAATCGCGCTGAAAGGAACGAATTTGCCACTGGAAAAATTAACGAATGCGGGCGCAAGAATTATCGAAAAGGAAGCGGGAAAAGCGCGGCTTATTTTTGATGATGATATTAAGACGATTTTGCCATTATTACAAGAAAAAGAAATTACGGATGTAACGATTACTAATCAAGAGCTGGAAGATAAATTTATGATGCTATACGAAGGGGGAGAAATCAAGTGAATATCCTACACATTGAGTGGAAAACGCGAATAAAGAGTCTGGTTGTTTGGGCTGTTGTGGTGATTGTGATTTTAGGGGTGTTTATGGCTTTCTTCCCTAGTATGCAAAGTAGTGGAATGCAGGATTTAGTGAATACGAAGATGAATGCACTTCCGCAAGATATGATGAAAATTTTGCATATGGATTCAATGGCGGATTTAACGAATATTGATGCCTATTTTGCGTATGTTTTTCAGTATATTTTTATTGCAGCTTGTGTGTATGCAGCATTAATTGGTGCGCAGGCCTTGATAAAAGAAGAAACGGATGGAACAATTGAATTTTTATATGCGCAACCAATTACGCGGTCTAGTCTTGTTTTTTGGAAAATGATTGGGAATTTATTGTCATTTGTGGCTTTTTGGGTGATTACATTTGTAGCTTCAGTGGCGCTAGTTCTTTTCTTGAAGCCGAGTGGGGTTGACGGAGGAAACTTAGTAATGGAGCTTGTACGAGTGTTTTCTAGTGAGTTGCTAGTGGCTGCTGTATTTATGAGTGCTGGTTTTATGGTTTCATCGGTGCTTCGTTCCGCTAAGCAAGCTTCTCCGGTTGCACTTGCGCTTGTGTTCTTAACGTATATTTTAGGAATTATGGCTGGGTTGAATGATAAGGTCGATTTCTTCCAATATTTTTCACCAATTAACTATGCAATTCCGTCTGAGATTATGGATAAAGGGATTACAGGAACCAATGCACTGATTTCTTGTGGGGTAATTGTTGTGATGGTTGCTATGACATTTGTTCTTTATAAGAAAAAGGATTTGAAAGTATAATGGATGAAAAACGATTAAAAATTTTAGAAGTAGCAATGGGAGAATTTACGGAAAAAGGATATCAGGCGGCTAGTACGAATAAAATTTGCGCAAAAGCTGGTGTTTCCAAAGGGCTGATTTTTCACTATTTTGGTTCTAAAGAAAAGCTTTATATTGCGGCTGTTAGTTATGCGGTTGATTTTGCGACCAAGGAGGTTCGTTTGGAAGGGGAACATTGGGGAGACTTTGTCGAAATGGCGATTTGGTCAACGAAGATGAAACTGGATTTTAATCGCAAATATCCTGCTGTGTTTGGCTTAATTATGCAAGCTTATGGAAATCCGCCAGTTGCATTGAAAGATAAACTTGAGGGCTTTTTTGATAAGGCGATTGAGCGATCAGAGGCGCAAATGAATCAAGTTTTAAGTGAAATGAAGTTGAAAAAAGATGTAAATATGGATGCAGCGCGTAAAGTGATGGCGGCTCTTTTTAAACATATTACGGAGATTAGTACAGTTTATTTGCAGAGCCATCCAAATGCGACGATGGAAGATTTTGTTCCGCTTGCGAAGGATTTTACGGAAATGATGCGAATTGTCGAATTTGGGATATGCGAAGAAAAAAAGGATTTGGGCGAGTGAGCCCAAATCCTTTTTTTAACCAATAAAGCTTTCGTGATGCGTGCTAATCATCGCTTCATCTGCGGCAGTTGGTTCTAAATATTTTTTCGCACTATTAATCGCGATGGGCCCTTCATGAAGTCCCGCTGCGATAATGCGTATTTTTCGAGGGTAAGTCGCACTATCTCCACAAGCGAAAATGCCAGGAACCGTCGTTTTCATCTCGTCATCCACGACAATGCCAAAATCTGCTTGTTCAAAGCCCCATTCCGCCATGGTTCCAAGGTCTACTTTTACCCCGTGATTAATGAAAAGTGCGTCTGTTTGAATTGTTTTCGTGGCTTGGGTTTTATTGCAGCAAACATTGATTTTGGTTAACTGATTGTTTGTTCCGATTAGTTCATTGATTTCATGGTGGATATGGATTTCGACGCGAGAATTTTGAAGTTCTCGGACACTTTCCTCGTGTGCTTTAAAATCTTCGCCACGGTAAATAAGGTGTACTTGTTTGGCAATGGGTTCGAGTGTCTGAGCCCAGTCGATAGCGGAATTTCCACCACCAGAAACCACTACTACTTTATCGCGGAATTGCTCGATATTTTTGACATCATAATGGATTGCAAATGGAAAATCTTCAGCATGCAGAGCTTCAAGTTTATTGACCTCAAACGTACCACTACCTGTAGCAATGACAATCGTTTTTGAAAAATGAATCGAACCGTTATGCGAAGTTAATTGAAAAGTGCCATCTGATAGTTTTGTCACATCGACAACTCGCTCACTGCAAACAATAGTCGGATGAAAGGTTTCTGCTTGTTGTTTTAAATTTGCGACAAGATTTTCGCCGGTAATGGCGGGAATACCACCGATATCGCGAATGATTTTTTCTGGAAAAAAGTAGCGAACTTTCCCACCAACAGCAGGTTCAGCATCGATAATTTTTGTTTTCATGGAACGAAGCCCACTATAAAATGCGGAGAATAGGCCAATGGGACCGCCGCCGATAATGGTTACATCATAAACCTTATTTGGCACTGGAATCAAGCTCCTTTACAATTTCGCATCCGTTGCAAGTTTCGTAGGGGAGGCAAAGAGGGACACCGCTGCGGGGATCAATTAAAATATCTGCTTTGATATTAAAAACATCCTCTAAAGTTTGTTCAGTCATGACATTGGTTGGTGTTCCTTCTGCGATGACTTTCCCTTCTTTAATAGTGATCATATGGTGAGCGTAACGAGATGCGTGATTTAAATCATGAACAACCATCACAATTGTGCGGTTCTCTGATTGATTTAATTGTTTCAATAAATTAAGTACATCTAGTTGGTGCGTCATATCTAAAAAGGTCGTCGGTTCATCAAGAAATAGTACATCTGTTTCTTGGGCAAGCGCCATGGCAATCCATGCACGCTGTCGTTGTCCACCTGATAAACTATCAATTGGTCGATCCGCTAACTCCATTAAATTCGTCACGCGCAATGACCAAAAAATAATTTCGCGATCTTTTGCGGTAATCGATTTAAAGCTACTTTGATGTGGGGAACGTCCATAAGAAATTAATTCAAACACCGTTAAACCATCAGGTGCAGAAGGATTTTGTGGCAAAATAGCTAGTTGTTTGGCAACGTCTCTCGTTGGCTGACTATGAATCGTCTTGCCATCTAAATACACAGCGCCTTTGCTAGGTTTCATTAAGCGGGACATCGTTTTTAAAATAGTCGATTTCCCTGAGCCATTTGCACCTACTAAAGCGGTTATTTTATTCGCTGGAATGGCTATATCTAAACCATCAACAATGATTCGTTTGTCGTATGAAATTTGTAAGTTATCGGTATGAAGGTCTTTCATTTTCATCGCTCCAATTTAAAGGTAAGGTGATAATCATTCTCAATGGTTAAGTATAGAGTTTTTATGGTGAAGATGCAAGCGTTACTTTGCCGAAATGATTTGCACTTTGTGAATAAAGTTGCTATACTAATTGAGAATTATTATCAATTACTGGAGGGGTTCAATTGAAAAAGGGTATCATTTTACTCGTGTCAATGCTTTTAATTGCAGTGGTTTTAACTGCTTGTGGAGATAACAAATCGGCTGGAAAAGAGAAGGTCGAGATGCGTACATATACAATGGCAAATGGAAAGAAAGTAGAAATACCAGCACATCCGAAACGTATTGTGGCTTCGGAATATCTAGGGAATATTGTTTTGCTTGGAATGAAGCCTGTGGGGGCTAGAGCGAAACAAATGGAAAATCCGTTTTTGAAAGGGCGTGTGGATGGGATTGCAGATATTGGTGATCCAGTTTCAGCAGAAAAAGTGGCGGAATTAAAACCTGATTTAATCATTGTTTCAAACGATGACGAATTTGAGGCAATGTCGAAAATTGCGCCAACGGTGTTAATTCCGTACGCAACTTCAAAAAATGTGGAGGAAGACGTTCGCCAAATCGCGGACTTAGTTGGAGAAAAAAAGGCTGGAGAGGCGTGGCTAGATAAGTTTCATCAAAAAGCCAAAGAAAGTAGAGCGAAGTTGGCTGGCAAGTTAGATCCGAATGAAACAGTAGGGATTTATGAAGTACAAGATAAAGATTTTTATGTGATGGGACAAAATATGGGGCGAGGTGGTCAAGCGATTTATAATGCTTTACAACTAAAAGCACCAGCAAAAATACAGAAAGATGTTTTAGATGGGCAAGATTGGCAAAAGATTTCACTGGAAGTTTTACCTGAATTTGCGGCCGATAGAATGTTCGTTACAAGCACTTCTTCTGGGAGTGCTAAAGACGGCGAGAAAACATTAAAAGATTTAACGAACTCGCCAATTTGGAAAAATCTGCCGACGTTTAAAGCAGGGAATGTTTACCAAATGGACTTTGACACGATGTTTTATTATGATCCATTAGCGGTAGAAGGACAGTTGGATATTATTGTAGAGAAGTTACTTGCGTCCAACTAATGATTGCGCTTAGTGAATGATATTGATATAATTTTCTTTGCGATTGATAATTATTATCACTTAAAATGAGCGGATAATTTAGATGGAAGGAACATGTGCAGATGGATAAGTCAAAACAGATAAAAATGAATACAAGACCGACTGTTGCTAAATTCATACTTTCGGGTGGGATTTTGTTGCTTCTCATTTTAGCGTTATTCGGGATTGCGGTTGGTGCAGCCGATATTAATTTAAGTACGGTTTGGGATGCACTTTTTCATTATAATAGTTCGGATACGCAGCACCAGATTATACGTAGTTTACGTGTTCCTCGGGTGGTTGCGGATATGGCGATAGGGGCTGCTTTTGCGGTTGCTGGAGCGATTATGCAAGGAATCACTCGGAATCCACTTGCTGATTCAGGCTTGCTTGGGTTGAATGCTGGATCGACGTTTATGGTAGCAGTTTGTTTTGCATTTATGCCTTGGCTTAGTTATAATTCGCTCATTTTATTTTCTTTTGTTGGGGCGGCAATTGGGGCATTTTTAGTATTTGGCGTTAGTTCTCTTGCAGGGAGCGCAATGTCGCCAACGAGGCTAGTGCTTGCTGGAGCGGCGGTTAGTTCATTGCTTACTGCGCTTAGTGAAGGACTCGCGATTTATTTTCAGTTAAGTCAGGATTTGGCCTTTTGGTACGCGGGCGGGGTTGCTGGTGTGAAATGGAGTCAGCTTGCGGCGATTTGGCCTTGGTTACTTGGAGCGCTTATTGCGGCGATTTTGCTAAGTAGATCGATTACCATTTTAAGCTTAGGCGATGATATTGCTGTTGGTTTAGGTGAAAAAACTACTTTTGTTAAAATTGCTTCGATGGTTGTGGTGTTGATTTTGGCGGGGCTTGCTGTGTCGGTTGTTGGTCCGGTTGGGTTTATCGGCTTGATTGTACCGCATTTGGTACGATTTTTAGTTGGAGTAGATTATCGCTGGATTATCCCTTGCTCGGCGGTTGTTGGAGCCTTTCTGACATTAGCGGCGGATATTGTGGCGAGAACAATCAATCCGCCATATGAAACGCCAATCAGTGTTATTTTTGCATTAATCGGGGTTCCTTTCTTCTTATATGTAGCACGTAAAGAAAGGAGGAACTTATAATGTATATGACAACGGCAGAAAAACGAAAAAAATCGCGGCGAGTTTGGACGTTAATTATTTTAAGCGTGTTAATTTTTTGTACATTTACATATAGTGTCAATGCTGGTTATTCGAAATTGCCATTTTTGGAAGTGATTAAGTCGTTTTTTGGAATGGCGGACGCGGGAACACAACTTATTGTGACGGAGTTTCGTTTGCCACGGATAGTTATTGCGCTATTAGTTGGTGCAGGGCTTGCGGTTTCAGGAACAATCCTACAAGGGATTTCTGGAAACGGATTAGCTGATCCGGGAATTCTTGGGATTAATAATGGCGCGGGACTTGCGGTTATGCTTTATATTTCCTTTTTTCCTTCCACGATGGACGTTCCGGTTTTATTTATGCCATTTATTGGATTTGTCGGGGCAATTTTAACTGCGTTTGTTGTTTACGGACTTTCTTATAGTAGAAGCGAAGGATTGTTGCCTAATCGATTGCTTCTTACGGGGATTGCTGTTGCGGCGGCGATTGCGGCACTTATCACACTGCTTACGGTTCGGCTTGATCCGCAAAATTATCAACGCTATGCTGAATGGATGGCAGGAAATATTTGGGCTTCAAGCTGGCAATATGTTTATGCTCTTTTGCCATGGCTTATTGTTTTAGGTGCAATTGCTTTTATGAAAGTAAAGACGTTGGATGTGCTCTCTTTTGGAGACCAAGTGGCAACCGGACTCGGCGTTCGGGTTGAGCGAGAAAAATTTGTGCTTTTAATAGTAGCAGTTGGTTTGGCAGCTGCTTGTGTATCCGTTAGTGGCGGTATTGCATTTATTGGTCTAATTGGTCCGCATATTGCTAGAAAATTAGTTGGATCCGCACATCGCTGGGTGATGGTAACGGCGGCACTTTCTGGAGGGCTACTATTATTACTTGCGGATACGATTGGACGATTGATTATTCAACCATCCGAAATATTTGCTGGTATCGTTGTGGCAATTATCGGTGCACCTTATTTCTTGTTCTTGCTTGCAAAAGCTAAATAATAATTATTATTGATAACGAGAAATTAATTAGTAATTGATAATCATTGTAGACAGCCTATTGCTTTTATGATATCTTAGTAAACATAAGCAATAGGAATTGACTACGTGCCATTTTTACTAAAAAAAGTGAATTCCTAACTTGCATTTTATTTATAATTATTATAAACTGTATTTATTGTTAAATGATAATGATGATAATTTAGAAAGACAACTTGTTGTAGCAACCAAGGGAGGAACCATAATGGAAGGTCGTATTGGACGCATTAAAGCACAACTTCATGATGCTAGTTATAAATTAACCCCACAGCGAGAAGCTACTGTTCGCGTTTTACTGGAAAATGAAAAAGATCATTTAAGTGCCGAGGAAGTTTTCTTGCGTGTGAAAGATATTGCACCTGACACTGGCCTTGCAACCGTTTATAGAACGTTGGAACTTTTAACCGAATTACGCGTGGTTGATAAAATTAATTTTGGTGACGGTGTTTCTCGGTATGACTTGAGACAAGAAGGCGCCAAACATTTCCATCATCATTTAGTATGTTTAGAGTGTGGTTCTGTAGAAGAAATTCAAGAAGATTTATTAGAAGATGTGGAGAAAATCGTCGAATCGAAGTGGAATTTTCTTGTTAAAGACCATCGTCTGACTTTCCAAGGGATTTGCACAGATTGCAGACAAAAATCTAAAAAAGAATAATACAAGAGTTTGGGATAATTTATCTCAAACTTTTTTTTATGATTAAAAAAGATGGACTGAATTGCGCGAAAAGTATTATAAGTCTTTTTCTATTAATTAAACGTTTTCAGTGGGAGTGTAACATGGTAGAATAGGATTTGTGGAGGAAACGCTTATGAATGATTTAATAGAAGATTTTTTACATTTTTTAATTGTAGAGAGAGGTTTATCCGCGAATACAATCAAAGCTTATGAACGAGATTTACGCTATTTTGTTTCTTATATGGATGTAGCGAAGGGATTAACAGATCCGAATACACTTGAACGAAGCGATATAGTTGGTTTTATGGCATTTGCAAGACAAGAAGGGAAATCAGCAAGAAGTGTGGCGCGCTATATTGCTTCACTGCGATCTTTCTTTCATTATTTAATGCACGATGGGAAAATGTCACATGACCCAATGATTCAAATTGAAACGCCGAAGCAAGCTCAGGGATTACCAAAAGTTTTGAACCTTGATGATGTCGAGAAGTTACTTAGTTCCTCTGATACGAGTACACCACTTGGATTAAGGGACCAAGCAATGATGGAAATTTTATATGCGACAGGGCTTCGTGTAACGGAACTTGTCAGCCTGAAAATGGACGATTTACATCTTCATATGGGTTTTATTCAAACGATTGGTAAAGGAGATAAAGAAAGAATTATCCCGCTTGGAAAAACGGCAACAACTGTGTTAGAGAAGTATTTAGAGGAAGCGAGACCAAAACTTCGTAGACCGAAATACCGAAATGATTTTGTGTTTTTAAATCATCACGGCCAAGGACTCACAAGACAAGGTTTCTGGAAAATTTTAAAAGGTATTGCGAAAGAATCAGGCATTGAAAAGCCGATTACACCGCACACCTTGCGTCATTCATTTGCCACTCATTTACTTGAAAATGGGGCTGATTTAAGGTCGGTTCAAGAACTCCTTGGTCACGCCGATATCTCCACTACACAAATTTATACACACGTAACAAAGCTGCGCTTGAAAGATGTCTACAAACAATTCCACCCGCGCGCTTAAAAAATATAGTTGAAAAGGATGAGTAAATATGCCAGATAAATTTAAACGAGTACATGTAGTTGTAATGGATTCAGTTGGTATTGGAGAAGCGCCAGATGCTGCTAAATTTGGTGATTTTGATGTAGATACATTTGGACATATTGCCAAACACGTCGGCGGACTAAAAATGCCTGAAATGGGCAAATTAGGTCTATCGAATATTCGAGAAATAGACGGAATTAAAAAAGCAGAAAAACCACTTGCTTACTATACAAAAATGCAAGAAGCTTCGAACGGTAAAGATACAATGACGGGTCACTGGGAAATCATGGGCCTATACATTGACACGCCTTTCCG
Source organism: Listeria sp. LM90SB2 (assembly GCF_028867355.1). Classification (NCBI taxonomy): domain Bacteria; kingdom Bacillati; phylum Bacillota; class Bacilli; order Caryophanales; family Listeriaceae; genus Listeria; species Listeria sp. LM90SB2. The sequence goes on along the minus strand of NZ_CP046449.1, from coordinate 2,033,496 downwards.
CGTATTCCCAGATGGATTTCCGGATGATTTAATCAACCAAATTGAAGAAAAAACAGGACGTAAAGTAATTGGAAATAAACCAGCGAGCGGAACAGAAATTATGGCTGAACTTGGAGAAGAGCATGTGAAAACAGGTGCGCTTATTGTTTACACATCAGCTGACTCAGTTTTACAAATTGCAGCACATGAAGATGTCGTACCTTTGGAAGAATTATATGAAATCTGTGAATTCTGCCGTAAAATTACACTAGATGACCCGTACATGCTTGGTCGTATTATCGCTCGTCCATTTGTCGGCGAACCAGGTGCGTTTGTTAGAACGCCAAATCGCCATGACTATGCGCTAAAACCATTTAAACCAACTGTAATGGATGCTTTAAAAGATGGCGGTAAAGACGTGATTGCCATTGGTAAAATTTCTGATATTTTTGATGGTGAAGGTGTTACGGAATCTATCCGTACGAAATCAAATATGGACGGAATGGATCAATTTATCGCTGTGTTAGATAAAGATTTTAACGGTATGAGTTTCTTGAATTTAGTAGACTTTGATGCACTTTTCGGACATCGTCGTGATCCACAAGGTTATGCAGATGCGCTCGTTGATTTTGACGGTCGTTTAGTAGAAGTAATGGAAAAATTAACAGATGATGATCTATTAATTATTACAGCTGATCACGGAAATGACCCAACATACTCTGGCACAGACCACACACGTGAGTTTGTACCATTACTTGTATACTCACCACGCTTCAAAAATGGTGGTTCAGAATTAGAATTACGCAAAACATTTGCCGATCTCGGCGCAACAGTTGCGGATAATTTTGAAGTGAAAATGCCTGAATATGGAACAAGTTTCTTAAAAGACTTGAAATAGGAAAAGGGAGGAACAAAAATGAGTTTAGAAAAAGTAAATGAAGCAGTTGCGAAAATTAGAGAAAGTTACAATGGTACACCAAAAATTGGTTTGATTCTTGGTTCAGGTTTAGGTGTGCTTGCGGATGAAGTAAACAATCCGACAAAACTTTCTTATAGCGAAATCCCACATTTTCCTGTTTCGACAGTAGAAGGACATGCTGGCCAATTTGTTTTTGGTGAGTTGGAAAATAAAGAAGTTGTTGCAATGCAAGGACGTTTCCACTTTTATGAAGGCTATTCAATGCAAGATGTTACTTTCCCAGTTCGTGTGATGAAAGAGCTTGGTGTAGAAGTGCTTGTTGTGACGAATGCGGCAGGTGGCGTAAATGAATTATATTCTGCTGGAGACTTAATGTTGATTTCTGATCACATTAACTTTACTGGAACGAACCCGCTTATTGGACCAAATGATGAGCATTTTGGACCGCGTTTCCCAGATATGTCCGAGGCGTATAATTTAGCTCTACGTGTGGATGCTAGACTTATTGCTCAAGAACTTAATTTGACTATCCGTGAAGGTGTTTATGCTGGATTTAGCGGTCCAACTTACGAAACACCTGCTGAAATTCAAATGATGCGCACACTTGGTGCAGATGCAGTTGGGATGTCCACTGTACCGGAAGTAATCATTGCGAACCATGCTGGATTACGAGTGCTAGGTATTTCTTGTATTACCAATATGGCAGCCGGAATTCTGGATCAACCACTTTCTCATACGGAAGTTATTGAAACAACAGATCAAGTTCGTAGCACGTTTTTACAATATGTAAAAGCTATTGTTGCTAAAATTTCTTAAAATAATTGGTAGCTAATCTCAGTCCAAATTTGTTATTTTCTGAAGCAAGGAGATAATAGATTTGGGCTGAGTTTTTTACGTATTTGATAATATTTTCAGATAGTTATTGTCGCTCGGCTTCTTAGTGTGCTACTATATAAAAGAACTTTTAAAAATCTATAATGTAAAGGTGGGATTGGCGTGACGTTTGAACGGCTTGGAACAATGAATGTAAATGCAGAAGGACATCTCGAAATTGGAGGGGTGGACACTTTAAAGCTTACTGAAAAATATGGTACGCCACTTTACGTTTATGATGTAGCGCTAATCCGTGACCGAGCAAGAGGATTTAAGAAAACATTCGAGGAGCTAGGCGTAAAAGCACAAGTGGCTTATGCGAGCAAAGCATTTTCTGCAGTAGCGATTTATCAGCTGATGGCCGAAGAAGGTTTATCACTAGATGTTGTTTCAGGCGGAGAACTTTATACGGCAATTAAAGCAAATTTTCCTCCTGAGAGAATTCATTTTCACGGAAATAATAAAAGTGCAGAAGAAATACATATGGCGCTTGACTATGGCATCGGTTGTTTTGTTATCGATAATTATTATGAAATTAGTTTATTAGAAGATATATTAATAGAACGAAATGAAAAGGCATCGGTTTTAATTCGCGTGACACCGGGGATAGAAGCTCATACACATGACTATATTTTAACAGGCCAAGATGATTCGAAATTTGGATTTGGACTTACAAATGGACAAGCTGAAAAAGCGATTAAACAAGTGCTTCATGCAAGTGCGTCCTTTGATTTAATTGGCCTACACTGTCATATTGGGTCGCAAATTTTTGAAACAACGGGTTTTAAATTAGCGGCTCGTCGTATTATGGATAAATTAGTTGAATGGCACCAAACTCTGGGATTTGATTCCAAAGTACTTAATCTTGGTGGCGGTTTCGGTGTCCGTTATACGGCAGAAGATGAACCTCTTGAACCTAGCGAATATGTGCGCCAAATTATGGATGAAGTGCGGGATGTGGCTAATAATAACGATATTGATATTCCAGAAATTTGGATTGAGCCAGGTCGTTCCCTTGTTGGTGAAGCAGGTACAACACTTTATAAAGTTGGATCGCGTAAAGAAGTTCCGGGAATTCGGAATTATATCGCAGTTGACGGCGGCATGTCTGATAATATCCGTCCAGCGTTATATGATGCGCATTACGATGCTGTTCTTGCGGCAAACCCAGAGAAAGTCGCAGAAGAAACAGTGGCTATCGCAGGAAAATGCTGTGAGTCTGGTGATATGTTAATATGGGACTTACCACTACCGAAATCAAACGCCGGTGAAGTTTTGGCGGTATTTTGTACTGGAGCCTATGGTTATGCGATGGCAAGTAATTATAACCGTATCCCAAGACCACCAGTTGTTTTTGTGGAAAACGGAGTCGATAAATTAATCGTTGCCCGCGAAACATATGAAAATTTAGTGCAAAATGATCTTTCATTATAGTAGGGCGGGACAGATATGGTAGAAATGAATTTTAAAGTGGACGCGTTTGAAGGACCGCTTGACTTACTTCTTCATTTAATTGGACAACTAGAAGTCGATATTTATGACATCCCTATGGCTGAAATTACGGACCAATACATGGAATTTGTTCATACAATGCAAGAAATGGAATTAGATGTCGCGAGTGAATATTTAGTGATGGCAGCAACTTTACTAGCAATTAAAAGTAAGATGCTACTTCCAAAGCAAGAACTGGAAATCGATTATGATACACTAGAAGAGGAAGAGGATCCTCGTGATGCTTTAGTCGAAAAACTAATGGAATACAAACGATTCAAAGAAGCCGCAAAAGAATTAAAAGAAAAAGAGGCGGAACGGAGCTTTTATTTCAGTAAACCTCCAATGGATTTAGCAGAATATGATGATGGTACTAAGGTGGCAGAACTGGACGTATCATTAAACGATATGCTAAGTGCTTTTAACAAAATGCTACGTCGGAAAAAGTTAAATAAACCTCTCCATACAAGAATTACAACACAAGAAATCTCCATTGATCAAAGAATGGATTCTGTTTTAGAAAAATTAAATTTACAAGTCAATCATCGCTTGCGATTTGACGAGTTATTTGAAGAACAAACGAAAGAGCAACTTGTCGTTACGTTTTTGGCTTTGTTAGAATTAATGAAGCGAAAATTGGTCGAAGTAGAACAAGCGGAAAGTTTTGCGGATTTATATGTGCAAGGTAAAGGGGAAGAAATATCGTGAACAGAGAAGAACAATTAGGCGTATTAGAGAGTTTGCTTTTTGCGGCGGGAGATGCGGGGCTTTCAACGGAACAATTAACTGAAGTCATGGAAATTACGCACATTGAAGCACTCAATTTACTAGAACTTTTAAGTGATCGATACAACGGAAGTGCTGACAGAGGTTTAATTCTTTTGGAGCTTGCTGGAACATTTCAATTAGCTACGAAAAAAGCGCATGCAGAATTTTTACGTAAATTAGTCGAAGTTCCAAGCAACACCGTTTTATCGCAAGCATCATTAGAGACATTAGCAATTATTGCTTACCGCCAACCAGTTACAAGAATGGAAGTAGACGAGGTTCGCGGGGTTCAAACAGATGGACCGATTCGAACTTTAGTAGCCAAAGGACTTGTAACGGATAAAGGTCGTGTCGACGGAGCTGGACGAGCAAAACTTTACGTTACTACAAGTGAGTTTTTAGATGCTTTTGGACTTAATTCTCTAGAGGATTTACCAAAACTTGCTGATCCAGCGACAGATGAACCAGATCAGAATGAAATGGACCTGTTTTTTGACCGGTTTAACCAAAGTAAAGAACAGGAGGAGGAATAAGAATGGAACGTTTACAAAAAGTGATTGCAAATGCAGGTATTACTTCAAGAAGAAAAGCAGAAAAGCTTATTCAAGAAGGTAAAGTAACAGTGAACGGGAAAGTAGTCACAGAATTAGGTGTGAAAGTTAGTGGTACGGAGCGAATTGAAGTTGAGGGAATTCAACTAACAAAAGAAGAACATCGCTATTTCCTTTTTTATAAGCCAAGAGGAACGGTTTCGGCTGTAACAGATGATAAAGGTCGTACAACTGTAGCGGATTATTTTGCAGATATTCCTGAAAGATTATACCCAGTAGGGCGACTTGATTATGATACATCTGGTTTATTATTAATGACCAATGATGGGGATTTCGCTAACTTACTAATGCATCCGAAAAATGAAGTTTCCAAAACATATATCGCACGAATCAAAGGTATTCCTGAACGTGAAGTGATTCGTCAGTTAGAACGTGGTGTGGTGATTGATGGTCGCAAAACAGCCCCAGCAAAAGTAAAAGTACGTTCTTCTGATAAAACGAAAGATAAAGCTATTGTAGAAATCACGATTCATGAAGGTAGAAATCGTCAAGTCCGTAAAATGTTTGAGGCTGTTGGTTTTGAAGTGCAAAAGTTATCAAGGGAAGAATATTCGTTCTTGAATTTACGCGGTTTAAACGCAGGTGAGCGTAGAGAATTATCACATCATGAAGTAAAACAATTAAAAACAGAAGCAAGATTTGGTAAAAATAAAAAGTAACTTTTCATACAAAATATACTTTCTAATAGCGTGTTTTGTGAAAAACATGTATAATTTAAATCGTAGGAAATTTGGTATAGGCAATTGTATGGTTTTTTCGTATGTGGGTACGGAAGATTCCATTTATCTGATTGAATGTAAATGATCGTTTTATGTAAATGAGAGTTAGGGGATGAGTACTTATGAGTGAACAAGTTAGAGTGCTTGTTGTGGATGATGAGGACCGGATACGACGCCTTCTTAAGATGTATCTTGAAAGAGAAAACTATCGTATTGAAGAAGCTAGTGATGGTGATCAAGCATTAAGCATGGCGCTGAACAATAATTATGAAGTAATCCTACTTGATTTAATGATGCCTGGTAAAGATGGCATCGAAGTTTGTCGTGAACTGAGAGAGTTTAAATCCACACCTGTTGTCATGTTGACTGCAAAAGGAGAGGAAGCTAACCGAGTACAAGGCTTTGAAGTTGGTGCAGATGATTACATCGTAAAACCATTTAGCCCAAGAGAAGTTGTGCTTCGCGTGAAAGCTGTTCTTCGTCGCGCCAAACAATCCTCAGAAGAATCAGCAGGAGGAACACCGGGAGACATTATTACCTTCCCACATTTGAAAATTGATAACGAAGCTCACCGTGTTATTGTCGACGGAAAAGAAATCGGTTTGACACCGAAAGAATATGACTTGCTTTATTATTTAGCGAGATCTCCGGATAAAGTATTCGACCGCGAGTCTCTTTTAAAAGAAGTATGGCGTTATGAATTCTTTGGCGATTTGCGAACAATTGATACACACGTTAAAAGACTTCGCGAAAAATTGCATGATGTATCAGAAGACGCTGCTAGAATGATTGTAACAGTTTGGGGTCTTGGATATAAATTTGAAGTTCCAGAAGATTAATAAACCAGACTAAGATAACGGGCAAAGACGTTTAATCGGCAAGTGTTATGCCGCACGTGCTTTGTTCGTTATTTTTTTGCGAGGACCGAGGTGAGAATAGATGAAGATTTGGAATAGTATTGTTGGGAAAATTTGGAGTACCATTATTCTCTTACTGATAGGGATTTTAGTTATTTCTGGATTTTTAGTTGCAATGATTTATGAAAAAAATAACATTACTCAAATAACAAATGAATTAGAAGACAAAACAGCTAGTATCATCACTGTAATGCAAGAAAATAATGAAGTAATCTCTGCTGAAAATAATAATGATTCTGCACTGATACTACTTGATGATACGATGGGCGTCATTATCGAACAAAATGGAAAAAGCGTCTATCAATCACAGTCACCAGATACCATTTCTAGTGCATCTGCTAATAAATTAATTCAAGATAAGACATTAGATAAAGCTTTAGAAAAAGATAATAGTGTAACGATGAAATATAATTTTAAAACAGAAAAAAGCTCCTTACCGGTTGAAATTTCTGCACAGAAATTCAAACTAGCGAACGGTGAAACTGGTGTTGTTTACGTTTATCAGTCTTACCATGATATTCTAAAAGTGAACGAAAAAACGATGAGTACTTTGATTATTTCGGGTATTATTGCGATAGTCATCACGTCTATCTTATCTTTCGTCTTTTCTTCTCGCATGGCTTTCCCGCTTCGTGAAATGAAAAAAATTGCGATTGCTGTTTCTAAAGGGAACTTTGATAATCGCGTACCAACTTATACGCATGATGAAATTGGTGAACTCGGAGTAGCTTTTAACGATATGGCAAAGCAATTGAAGTATAATGTTAGCGCCCTTAGGCAAGAAAAGGAACAGCTATCCAATATTTTAGTTGGGATGGCTGATGGTGTTATTAAATTTAGTGTGGATAAAACGATCATTCTTAGTAATCCGCCGGCAGAAGAATTTTTACATAATTGGTTCTTCTCACCTGAAAATACCGAAAAAGTGCTCATTCCAGTGGCTTTAAATGAATTATTGAATGATACGTTAGAAAAGAAAGAATCTCAAGTCGGAGAAATTACGTTTGCTGATCATACGTATGTTGCCATTTTAACACTTTTGTATACAGGGGAACATGTGCGTAGTGTCGTTGCGGTTATTCGCGATATGACCGAAGAGAAACAACTTGAAAAAATGAAAAGCGATTTTGTTAATAATGTTTCGCATGAACTTAGAACGCCGATTTCGATGTTACAAGGTTATAGTGAAGCGATTATTGACGGGGTTGCTCAGTCGGATGAAGAAGTGCGGGAGTTTGCACAAATTATTTACGATGAATCCCTTCGTATTGGGCGTTTGGTTAATGATATGCTAGACCTTGCTAGAATGGAAGCTGGTTTTAATCAAATGGATAATCAAAAATTACCGCTCGCTCCATTGCTGCGAAAAGTTATTTCTAATTTTGACGTTCTTGCGAAAGAGAATTATGTGGAACTCGGCTTAGAGCTTGAAACTCCCGATTTAGAGTATTCCTATGACCCCGACCGGATGGAGCAAGTATTAATTAATTTAATTATGAATGCTATTCGTCATACTGGAAAAGAAGGCTATGATGGAAAAGTAATTTTAAAACAAACCATTGATGAAGCTAGAAGCAATCTTGTAATCACAGTATCTGACAACGGTAGTGGGATTGCGGAAGAAGACATCCCATATCTGTTTGAGCGTTTTTATAAAGTGGATAAAGCAAGGAAACGCGGAAAAGCAGTTGGAACAGGTATTGGTCTTGCAATCGTTAAGAATATTGTAGAAGCACATAATGGGAAAATTTCGGTTGAAAGCGAATTAGGTAAAGGATCTGATTTTATTATCACTTTGCCTCTCTATAAATAGATTGGAGCGAAAAACATGGAAAAAAGACAAACAAAATTTTGCAAAGAATCACTAGTAATTAAAACAAGCCGGGTTTTCCCGTCGGACACGAATAATCATAATACCCTTTTTGGTGGTAGATTGATGACTTATATTGATGATACGGCTTCTATCAGTGCCTCTCGTCATTGTCGTACGGAAATTGTCACTGCATCGACAGACTCAGTGGATTTCTTAAAACCGATTAAAAATGATCACTCTGTTTGCTTAGAGTCTTATGTAGCTTCAACGGGCAGAAGTTCAATGGAAATCTTCGTTAAAATTATTGCGGAGAATTTGAAAACAGGAGAACGTTACTTAGCGGCGACATCCTTTTTAACATTTGTAGCGTTGGATGCAGATGGTAAAACTGTAGAAGTGCCACTCGTTAAACCAGAAACAGAAGAACAAAAAAGAATCCACGCGGGTGCTGAGGCAAGAAGCATTGCTCGTAAAATTCGTTTAAAAGAAAACCAATCATTAGCGGAATCATTATCAACAGATATTCCATGGTGAATTAATAAAAACTAGCTAAGCAGCTAGTTTTTATTTAATTTAGATAGAAAGCGCTTACGTGAAAAAATATACAAAAGTGCTTGCCAAAAATTTTTTTCATGGTAAAATGAAAATTGTAATAAAATATTCGTTCATCTTCGGGGCAGGGTGCAATTCCCGACCGGTGGTTAAAGTCCACGATCTGCTTTTTTAGCAGTTGACTCTGGTGTAATTCCAGGACCGACAGTATAGTCTGGATGGGAGAAGATGTTGGCAGACCTTTTCGTTTGTCTTCACGAGCATGTGTTAGCAAGCTGTGATGCTTATTTGAGTATCCGGTGCTTGTTTATTCATTCACAAACTCTCCCTCAACTCTTTTCAGTTGAGGTTTTTTATTTGCTTGGGTTGCATTCGTCTAGTGATGTCACTCGCTTCTTGGTGAACATCAAGGGAGAAATGACAATGAAGAATTATTCAATGAAGGTTTTTGTAAGTGTGGCGGTTCTTGGTACTTTAGCATTTATTTTAATGATGCTACAATTTCCGCTACTACCGAGTGCACCATTTTTAAAGCTTGACTTTAGTGATATTCCAGCTTTGATTGGTGGCTTATTATTCGGACCACTCGCAGTGATTTTAGTAGAACTAATCAAAAATGTGCTACTTTATATTGTGTCAGGTAGTCCAGTTGGAGTTCCGATTGGAGAAATATCCAATTTTATTAATGGTATTGTTTATGTATTACCGATTTATTATTTATTTCACTGGTTTCGTTCAACAAAAGGAATGGTGTTTTCAACAGCAATTGGAACGTTAGTAATGACAGTCGTCATGTCGATATTTAATTATTTCATTTTATTACCATTTTACATTAAACTTGGTGGACTTCCGGCGGATACAGATGTTGCTTGGTTAGTCACATATGCGATTATACCATTCAGTTTATTAAAAGGAGTCATTGTTAGTGCTGTATTCTTGTTACTATACTCTAGACTAAAAAAATGGATTGCTAAAAACCAAACTGTAAAAGAACGGCGCAAATTTGAAAAAAAGCAACAAGAAGTTAGCCATTAATTTATCCAAAACCACTCTATAATAAAGAGTGGTTTTTTATTTTTCTTCTAAAATGGCAGCTTTTGCGAATTAATTGTGTCTTAAATGTGTCTGAAACGTGCTTTTGATGTGACAAATATTTGTATGAATTTGCGAATAGTGCTGTTTTTTTTAATAAGGTGTTTTGCGACTATGTACACTCGATAAAATCGTCTGATAATATTAAATTATCTCTTGGAGATTTGTTAATAAAAACAACCAGAATATGAGAAGGAGGAAAACTAATATGATAAAATCGTTGTACATACGTCGTTCCTTGATGATGCTAATAACAAGTTTACTAGTAGTAAGTCAACTAAATTTAACGGTTTTTCAAGCATTTGCAGAAGAAAAAGGCGAAGAACCACTTTCTTATGAAGTTCAAGAAGAGCTTTCAAAAGATAAAAAGAAAGCAAAGCTTAAAATTAAAGCAACATCTAATAATAATCAAGTTGAAATTCTAAGTATTGAAACACCAGACGGTAATAAAATTGAGGGAAAAGAAGCCGAGTACACGGCTGAAAAAAATGGTGATGTTAATTTTATTATTAGCTATAAAGAAAACATAGAAGGAAAAGAAACAGAGATTAAAACATTTAAAGCCTCCTATGAAGTAAAAAATTTAATAATTGAAAAAGAAGAGGCTAACCAATCAAAAGATTCAGTTAAACAAAATGAAACAAAAGCACCTCTAAAGAATAATCAACTAAAATCAGGTAATGATGCTACTGTCACATTAAATATTCCTGCTTATGATGGTACTGCTTGGGCAAATGGCGATATCAAAGATGTTAATGTTACAGTAGACTTTAGTAATAGTACATCTACTAGTAAAGAGGTGGAATTCACACTGCCAGACGGTATGAGATTTGTATCAATTCCCGTTCCCAGCAGTTTTCAAGTACCAACAGGTGTGGACTCTGGGGTGATAAATCGTTTAAGTGCGGGGGACCCGATTGGTACTGCAATAACATCCGTTACTATTCCAAACAAAGAAACAACCTACGATAAAGCTACTTTCGGGACAGTTAATTATAAACTTACTCCAGGAACTGAAAAAGTAAGTTTTAACTTTTCTGTTCGTGTAGATGCTAATAAATACTATGGTGCAACTGATCTAAAAGCCCCTATTAAAGTAGAAGCTTTTGTGGGAGATAATAAAATGGCGATTGCTTCAGAAGAAAAAGCAATTCGTGCAGAAGGAAATAAAGTGGTTGGTTATGCTAATCAAACACATGTAAGTACTATGTTCAGAAATTGGTATAAATCTTTTAGAACCCCTGATGTATTAGCGAGTACAGATGATGAAGATTCTTATGCATATACAAAAAGTTACTCTGTTGTAAATGGAATGAATCAAGTAGATGAAAGAGGAACTAATATCTTTTCACCTAAGAATGTCTCGACTACCCTTTATTATCCAGAAGGTATGGAATATGTCGGGGTAGTAAATGAAAAATATGCACTTTTAAATGAGAATGCTAATACTACGATTACTCATTATCCGGAAGAGAATAAAGTGGTGTTCGATTTTAAACAACAGAACTTTAAAGGAGTAACAGATACGGTATATGCGATAAAATATAAAATACCAAAAGGAACGCCAGCAGGAACATATACCGCTCCTAAAGTGCCACATGCAGTCATCACGACATATGACGATAAAGTATTTGAATCTGATGCATTAACAAACAATTCTACAGATTTAACAACTAAGGCAACGTTAGATGCTTGCCGAGTTGTAGATTCGACCGAAAATAAAATGGCACTAATCGTGGGAAACAAAAATATTAATCCAGATAATGAAACTTGGGCAGGGAATGTTCGAATTAATAATAAAGATACTGCCGGGACAAAAACTAATCAAGTCTTCCAAATTGAATTTGATTCAAACTGGGAAGCTTCAATTGTTAACATCCCATTTGATGGGAATAGAAAAGATAATGATATCACTAATATTCAATACAAAACTAATTTTGATGATACTTATCAAACATACAATGGGAATCTTCCTAAGAATAGTATGAAAAATATTGCTATCTTAGAAGCTGATGCAGTCGGACTTCAACCAGGAGAATACTTTACTGAGGTGAAAGCGAATGTAGGCGATTTTTCTACAGGATATACAAGCTACTCAGAATCTGGTGGTTTTGGTGAGGAATCAACAAACTCCTATGGTATTGTCAAACCAGGCATTTCTTCTGTTCAATTTAAAGTATCCATTTGGGATGAGGCAGATGAAGTAAATACGAAAGTCTCGGGTACTTCTGTTTATAGTGTTGCCGATAATATTACGACAGCGGCGAACGGAACAGCTAATTTTTATAATGAACAAGGACAAGTAATCAAAACTGCTGGAGCTGGAGATAAATTTACTACAAAAGCTACATTGGTATTATTTAACTATCCATACGGGACACGTACAGTCCTTAATGATCCTGAAGTGTATCTTCGTCAATTGGATGGTACTAAAATTCTTCCGTCTTCTATTAAGTTAACGGATCAAGATGGAGAAGAGATCGAGTTCTCTATTAAAATAGAAACCGCCAAGAATGGAGAGAAAGTGTATGTTTTAAAAACAAAAGATGCAACAGTTGGTAGGTATGTTGGTTATCCTTCTAAACATAAATTTTTAAATTTAAGTTATGATACTACGATTGATGTAACATTAGATAAAAGTCTTCATACTGACATCCAACAACTTCTTGCTTGGGGAGGCCCAAATGTAAAGGCTGCTACAGCTGCGAATACTTTCATGGATACAGGTCTTGATGTCAATCAAAATGGAATAGAAAATGAACGTCTGCTTTCTGCGAATAGCAGTACTTTAAGTGTTCCAAAGCAAGATGCAGTCACAGTAGAAACATTCTTAAATTTGGCTGGAGAAGGAGCAAAAGCATCTTATGTAGAAGGTGACGATAGTACAGTTTCCTATTTTACACCAGGAACGGAAGCGGATTATACAGTCCGTGTTACAAATATATCTACTGGTATAGCAAGTGCTTTTGAACTCTATATTCCAATTCCAAAGACCGGACAAAATTTTGGTTCTAAATTCCAAACGGAGACATTTAAGTGGGATATGAAACTAAATGATGCTGTGCAATTAACAGATGAACAAAAAGCACAATTTGATATTAGTTATGCAACAGAAGCAAATAAAAATAACTATGAATCAGAAAGTGTCTATAGCGCTGTTCCCTCTGATTATGGGAAAGTCAACATGGTTCGTATCAAAGTGAAGACAAAGATTGATCCCGGTGAAACACAAACAATCAAAGTTCCACTAAAAGTAGATGAAACTTTTAATTCTGCTACAGAGGGAAATAAAATAAGTGAACGCGATGTATATAACCCTTACTATCGTGTAACTACGAATGCTTATTCTGGAACATTACCAGGAACTAAAGTTGGAGCAGAATTAATTATTTTAGAAGCAAGCGGTTTTCTTTTCCAAGATAAAGATGCAAATGGTTTGTATGAAAAAGCTCAAGGAGATACAGCACTCGCAAACGAAACTGTTGAACTTTATAAATGGAATGAAAATACCTCTAACTATGAGCCGTTCTTGAAAAATGGTGAGCCAGTCAGCGTTAAAACTAATGCTGATGGAAAATACACCTTTAATTACAATTTGAATTTATCTTACGGGAAATATGCAGTGAAGTTTCCAGAAAGAGCTGGAAATCAGTTTACTTTGAAACAAGTGGGGCAAGATAATACGATAAATAGTACTGTATCCAATAAGGGTACAGACAAAGGTTGGGTAAAAGAAATTGATCCAGCTCAACCGGTATCACAAAACATTAATGCTGGTTACATGGAATACGCGCCGGATAATGATCTTAAAGTTAATCTTAGCGCCAAAATCGTACAAGCTGGTAAAAGTTTAAAAGTAACATTGCCGAAAGTAAGAGCAACTAGTGGAGAAGCGGTAGAAGATACGATTGAGCCGTCGTTCTTTCACAATATTCAAGCGATTACAGATGGTTACAAATGGACTAGCAATGATACGACTTTAGCAACTACACAAACTGCTAATGATGGTTCTGGAATAATTGTTGGTATTTCTGCCGGAAACAAAGCAATCGCAACAACTGATATTGGTATTACAATCAAAGATATTTTTGATACAGAGAAAAAATCTACTGCACCTGTATATATAACTGAGCCAAGTGCTACGATAGACCAAAAAGAGGGACTTATCCTTGGCGCAATGAATTTTAGTTTAGAATACAAAGATTCAAATAAGCTAACTGAAACGGAAGCAATTACTTTAGCAAAAACAGCTAGTTTTGAAGAAGTGAAGACAGGTGTACTTTCTACTGCACAAGATTGTACTAGTTCCGTAAAAGTGGATGCCAAGCAATTAAAAGCTATCCAAGAAGGCTCTAACCAAGGCGGAACTTACCCGTTGACCTATCAAGTTGCTAAAAATGGGAAAACAGCGGAAGTAGTTATTCAAGTGAAAGTTGAAAAAGATTTAACAACTGTCAATGTACATGATTCTATTTTGTATTTGGGTGATACATGGACGGCAACTGATAACTTTGATAGTGCGCTAAACAAAGTAGGTGAAACAGTTCCATTTGGAGACATCCAAGTAGAAGGATCTGTTGATACTAATACAGCAGGAATCTATTCAGTCACATATACGTACAAAGGAGTGTCTAAAAAAGCTAAAATTGAAGTTAAAGAAAATTTGACAGAAATTAATGCACACGACTCGACAATTTATACTGGCGACACTTGGCGAGCAGGTGATAATTTTGACAGTGGACTTGATAAAGATGGCAATGCCTTGAGTCTAAAAGATTTGACGGTTATTGGAACAGTAAACACAAACCTAGCAGGCGTATATACGATTACGTATAAGTATGAAGATACTGTAAGTTCAATTACTGTTACTGTAAAAGAAAATAAAAAAGGAATTAATGGGCATGACTCGTCAATCTATGTAGGAGAAGCATGGACAGCGGCGGATAATTTTGATAATGCAGTTGATAAAGACGGGAAGCCAGTTTCTTTTGCTGATATAAAAGTGAAAGAAGAGCCTAAAGTAGATGTCAACAAAGCAGGCAGATATCAAATCACCTATAATTATGATGGTGCCTCGACTACTGTTACTTTAACTGTGAAAGAAATCAAAACAGCTATTAATGCACATGATTCTATTCTGTATATTGATGATAATTGGTCAGCAAAAGATAATTTTGATAGCGCTAGGGATAAGGATGGAAATATAGTATCCTTTAATGACGTACAAGTCTTGGGAACTGTTGATACAAGTCAAGCAGGAACATACCCGATCACATATGTTTATGCTGGAATTACCAAAACCATTCAAGTAATTGTTAAACATCCCAAAACAGCTGTGCGAGCCCATGATTCAGTGATTTATGTTGGAGATAATTGGAAAGCTCAAGATAATTGGGACAATACGCTCGATAAAGCTGGTCAAAAAGTGAAATGGAAAGATATTACTGTCAAAGAAAATCCTGCCGTGGATGTAACAAAGCCAGGCGTCTATGAAGTTACCTACAGTTATGACGGTATTTCTGCCACGATTAATGTAACCGTGAAACCAAGAAAAACGACTGTAAAAATTCATGATAGTAGTTTTTATGCTGGAAATAGTTGGAATGCGAAAGATAATTTTGACTATGCAACGAATAAAGCAGGTGAAAAAGTAGCATTCAAAGATATTACTGTCGCAGGTAAAGTTGATAGCAAAACACCGGGAACATATGAAATTAGCTATGTATACGATGGTGTGAAAGCTGTTGCTAAGGTCACTGTTTTGAAAAACCATTCTATTTTGATGGTGAAAGATCGTGTCATAAAAGTAGGCGAGAAATGGAACGCGAAAGATAGCTTTATTCAAGCAACTAGACGTGATGGAAAAAATATTCCATTTTCACAAGTAAAAGTGCAAGGAAAAGTAAATCTGAACAAAGCAGGCAAATACCAAGTTATATATTCAGTAGATCCAAATGAAGGAACTGAAGACGCAGGGAAACAAATGTTGTCAGTAACTGCTACTATTCAGGTTGAAAATAGAGGAGATGCGGGGTTACAAGATAATGAACCACGAAGCGTAAAAGATAACAATCAACGCGCTGCTAACTCCAACGATATCAAACTCATTCCTAAAACAGGAGATCAAACAAATCAGTGGGTTTTATGGGCTGGCCTTTGTTTGACTGGTTTAGCAATGCTTCTATGGGGATTTGCTCTAAGGAGACGAAAAGTGAAATAATATTTATTAAAAATAAAAAAGGAAGGTTTCCAAACAGCGGAAACCTTCCTTTTTCGTGTATTATTAATGAAATGAACTATCGGAAACTTTGATAGAAAGCGAAGGACAGGCAAATTCTGCGTCAATAACCGTTTCAACCAAGTCTTCGGGGATTACTTTTGTTCCAGTGTTATTATCTAATATATTAAAGGCAAGACCTTCTGTATCATAATCAAAAACATCAGGTGCATGAATGGAACAAGCGCCACAAGCAATACAAGTGTCTTTTTCGACAAGACAATACTTCAATTTTCTACGCTTCCTTTCTAAAATAACTATTTGCAGCCAGATTTTTTCTTTTTCTATTGTACCATATTTTGAAAAAGTTTTTTTCGGAAAAATTAATGTAGAACAAGTGTTTCTGTGTTATGATTATGGTACAAAAAAAGGTGGTGGACATGTCTTGGATAAGCTAGATAACTATATTATGACAATTTTAGAAAAAAGTATCACACCTAGAAAATTACCATTTTTACATACTGTTTTAGCTGGAAGAAGAACTGGACAAGCTGTTCAAGATATCCATCTTTTTCAAATGCAACATTTATTTGGACTAGTGCCAAATTTAAAAGCAAGCTATTTAGAAAAACGAATTTCGGAATTAGTGCACCAAGGTAGCATTCTTTCTACTGAAAATGGTTATGTGACACAAGGGCAACTAGTAGCTATGTTTGAAAATGATTACCCAAACTTCCAAGGTTTTACATTTCAAGGGCAAGCTTTTGCTTTTTTTGCCCATTTGCGACTCGCAGTTCAAGTTGTTAGTAACATTCATCATCATGAAAGCTATTATTTACCAGTTATTCGTGATAAGAAAGTCCAACAATTTATTAAGCATTGGGTGAAGCACCGAGATAAATCTAATTTAGCGAATCAGTTATACGGTGAACTCGTTGCATGGATGAATAAATTAGCAGTTGCTCGACCAGCGTTTTTAGTGGAACGTTTTTCTGGGGGCGAATTAATGGGCTATACTACAGAACAAATTGCCTCAAAATATCAAGTGGAGAAGTGGGACGTTTATTTTGAGGTGCTCCATGAGGTTCACCGTTTGCTTATAGCGATGAAAAAAAACCCCGAAGAATGGCCGATTCTAGCTAGTCTTGTACCGGATGAGCTCAATGGGTTAACTAGTTCTGCCATGCAAACCTATGTATTATGGCAAAATGGAGCTGATTTAGAAGCAATCGAGCGAATTCGGAATTTGAAAAAGAGTACCATCCATGATCACTTTGTAGAAATCCGAGCTACTTTGAAAGAAGCGAATGTTCCTTATTTACCAGAAGAGACAATCATCCAAACGATTATTACAAAGAAATGGAATTTACTGCGTGAAATAAAAGCGGAGTTTCCTGATTTGGATTATTATCAAATTCGGTTAGCAGTTGTTAGTAGGGAGGGTAAGCAGTGAACTTAGAAAAGGAATTAAAAGAATATCTTGGTTTTGATGAGTTCCGCCCTGGCCAAAAAGAAGTAATTGAAACAGCTTTAGCAAAGCGAAATTGTTTTGCTATGTTACCTACTGGAACAGGAAAAACCATTTGTTATCAATTAGCGGGTCATTTGATGGATGGATTAGTATTGATTGTTTCTCCACTTCTCTCCCTTATGCAAGATCAAATGGAGCGAATGCGTGCTCACGGAGAAAAGCGAGTAGCAGCGCTTAATAGCTTTTTAAAACGAGAAGAAAAAGGGCAAGTCCTTGCAAACATTCATTTATATAAATTTATTTTTTTATCACCAGAAATGCTAAATAATGAAACGGTGAAAAACTTACTATTAAAACAAAGAATCAGCTTATTTGTCATAGATGAAGCGCATTGCATTTCGCAGTGGGGACATGATTTTCGCCCTGATTATTTGATGTTAGGTAAGTTCATTCAAGAAGCCGAATTTCCTGTGACTATGGTGCTGACAGCTACGGCAACCAAGAAAGTTAGAGCAGATATTTTAACGCAATTACATCTAACGGATTGTGCGCAAATTGTTTATTCTGTTAATCGACCGAATATTTCTTTACAAGTGGAGAAATTTTCTAACCAGCATGTAAAAAAAGACCGTTTATATGCGCTTGTTCGCAAACTACAAACACCCGGAATTATTTATTTTTCTAGTAAAAAATTAGCGGAAAGCACTGCGCATGAATTAAGCGAAATTGCTGATTTAAGAGTAGCTTATTATCACGGGGATATGGATACAGAAGATAGAATTATTATTCAGCAACAATTTGTTTACGGGCAGCTGGATGTTATTTGCGCCACTAGCGCATTTGGAATGGGGATAGATAAAGCTGACATTCGCTATGTTATTCATTATCATATGCCTGCAGATTTGGAAGCATATTTGCAAGAAATTGGTCGAGCAGGTCGTGATGGCGAAAACAGTGTGGCGATTCTCTTATACGCGAATGGAGATGAATTCATTCAAATGCAATTAGCCGATCAAGATATCCCAGATGCCAACTTAATGAATCTGACGAATGAACAACGCAAAACGTTACCTGAAACAGAGCAACGTTTTATTGAATACTACCAAAGAAGTGGTTTAAGTACGAAAGAATTAACCGACAAAATGGATTATCGAAAAAAATGGAAGCGGGCTAATTTACAACAATTTATTGGGTATCTGCATACAACGGATTGTCGCCGTAATTATATTCTACGATACTTTGAAGAAACGCCGTTAGAAGTCACCCCAGAAAACTGTTGTGATTTGGATGGAGCAGAAATAATCGATTTTGAAAAAAGACCAATAACACAGCAAAAAGAAATTCCAACATGGGAAGCTTATTTAGCTTATTTATTGCAATAGTTTTGCTGTTACGAAATTTGACAAAAACTATATAGTTTCATATTTTTTGTGAAAAAAAGACTTGTTTAAAAGTAAAAAAATTGTTATTATTTTGTTCAGTAATCTATATAAAATCAACATAAATTCTATGCCAGAAGTACTAAATTATAATAATTCTTGCTTTTTTTTCTAAAAAAGTGGTTTAAGTGTTGTTGTATGTTGCGTTTATGGGTATAATTATTTCAAAGGTATTTCATTTATTAACATCATATGTAACACTTCTCTGTGCCAATAATAGTGCATAGGATAAGTTTAGAAAGCACTAAAGGAGGAACTTTGAGTGGTAAAAACAAGAAAAGAAAAACGGGAATACGAAGAACCGGCTGATTATGATATGAGTTCTGAAGGTCAAGATGAATTCAACAATGAACCGCCAATGTTATCCCGTTCTGATAGCAGAAGAGGAAAAAAGAAAACCATTTTTAGATACCCATTACTTAATTTATTGATTGTTTTTTTTCTATTAATACCAATCGTTATCGTGATTGTATTTGTAACAGTACAAAATATGGGTTCATCAAATGAAGTGAAAACAGAAACAGAATCAACCGTAAATGTATCTGACAACACGCAATCTAAAGAAGAAAAAGAAAAAGCGAAAAAAGCTGCCGAAGAAAAAGCAGCGGCTGAAAAGGCAGCTGAAGAGAAAAAAGCTGCCGAAGAAAAAGCTGCGGCAGATAAGAAAAAACAAGAAGAAGATGCAGTGAAAGCTGCAAATGCAAAAAAAGAACAAGAAGCTGCCGAAGAAAAAGCTGCGGCTGACAAAGCTGCTGCCGAGAAAGCTGCTGCCGAGAAAGCTGCTGCCGAGAAAGCTGCTGCTGAAAAAGCTGAGCAGCAAAAAGCGAATGAAGCCTCACAGCAAAAAGCTGGAGGATCTCATACTGTTAAAGCTGGGGACACCCTTTATAGTATTGCACGTTCAACATATGGACAAGCGGGGGCAGCTGCTGGAGTAGAAAAAATTAAACAAGCCAATGGACTAGGAAGTGACAATGTTCCAGTTGGTACAGTTCTAACAATTCCACAGTAATAAACAACACTGAATGGGTCTGGGAAACGCTTCCGAGACTCATTTGTTTGTTTAAAAGGAAAATGTAGGGGGGAATAACCATGGCAAAAGTAGCACTAATTACAACAGGCGGTACAATTGCAAGTAAGAAAACAGCATCAGGAAAACTTGCATCAGGAGAATTATCTGGAGAAGAATTAGCTGCATTATGCCAATTACCAACAGAAATTCAAATTGATATCTATTCTACTTTCCAATTACCATCTATGCACATTACGCTACCTGATTTAATCAGTCTGAAGCAACTTATCGAATCTATCTTCATGGATGAAACATATGATGGAATAGTAGTGACGCACGGAACAGATTCATTAGAAGAAACAGCCTATTTTCTTGATCTTGCAGTAACCGATGCGCGACCAATCGTAGTAACTGGATCTCAGCGAGCACCTGAGGAGCCAGGGACAGATGCCTATGTTAATATTCGTCATGCAATTTATACAGCGTGTGAAATAAATTTACGTCAAGCTGGGACAGTCGTTGTTTTCAATGAACGAATTTTTGCAGCGAGATATGTAAAAAAAGTTCATGCATCCAACATACAAGGTTTTAGTGCTTTTGGGTTTGGCTATCTGGGTATTATTGATAATGACCAAGTTTTTCTGTATCAAAAACCACTGGAGCATGAGTGTTTTGATATTCGCCTTGATTTACCAGAAGTGGTTGTGATTAAATGTTATATTGGTGCAGATGGTTTGTTTATTGATGCAGCGATAGATAGTGGCGTATCAGGAATCGTTTTAGAAGGTGTTGGACGAGGGCAAGTGGCGCCAAAAATGATACCAGCTATTATCAGAGCATTAGATGCGGGAATTCCAGTTGTCATAACAACAAGTGCGGAAGAAGGAAATGTATATACTACATATGATTATGAAGGTAGCACGTTTGACTTGTATAATCGTGGCGTTATTTTAGGAAAAGATTACGATAGCAAAAAAGCACGGATGAAATTAATGGTACTTTTAGCATCACAAGAAGAAATTAATCAAACCAATTTCAGATAAAAGGAGTTTTATTTTATGACTAAAAAGATATGTATCGCGATTGATGGACCGGCTGCGGCTGGGAAAAGCACGGTGGCGAAAATCGTTGCAAAAAAATTGCGCTTTGTCTATATTGATACGGGTGCCATGTATCGTGCAGTAACCTATATCGCTTTAAAAAATAACATCGCATATGAAGACGAAAAAGCTATAGCTACTTTACTCCAAAAAACAGTTATTCGTTTTGAACCTGGCGAAGTACAACAAGTATTTGTAGGTGAAGAAAATGTCACAGAAGTGATTCGTTCTTTAGAAGTGACCAATCATGTATCTATCGTTGCCGCACACCCGTCTATTCGTGAAGCACTCCAAGAACGTCAACAAGTTTTTGCTACAGAAGGCGGAATTGTAATGGATGGTCGTGATATCGGTACTGCAGTTCTTCCTAACGCCGAACTAAAAATATTCTTACTAGCAAGCGTAGAAGAACGAGCGGAACGTCGCTATAAAGAGAATATGGCGAAAGGTTTTGCTGGAGACTTAGGCCAACTCAAAAAAGAAATTGAAGAACGAGATCATTTAGATTATACAAGAACACACTCCCCCTTAAAAAAAGCAGATGATGCCATTGAAGTAGATACAACATCAATGTCGATTGATGAAGTAGCCAATAAAATTCTTTCACTAGCAGAACTAAAAATCAATAATTAGCAAAAAAGTGCTACATTTTCTTAACTAAATGGAAATGTAGCACTTTTTTAATTTAACCGTGAAAGGCTAAACAAACGAAGCGATTTCACGCCCTGTAGGCTTTTCCAACCCCTTAAAAGAGCTTGACAAATGTCTGGATTTGTAGGATGTTATAAGAGAGATTTTTTACTTTGTGAAAAGTATCTTGAAAGGATTTTCTAGCTGGAAGATCAGTTTTACAGAAGGTGTATTTGATATTTTTCTTTATTTAATCGGAATTTGCCTATCTAGGAAAACTAGTCAAGCAGATGAAGCAAGCGTGAAGGTTGCTTCTGAATTAGAAATTCCTAAAATTCGACTAACGAATGGAGGGCTACACATGTCTGAAGATTTATTTGATGTGGAAGTTAGAAATTTTGAAGAAGGAGACAAAGTCACTGGCACAGTTACAAGCGTGGAAGATAAACAAGTTTATGTTGGTATTCCAGGTAGCAAACTTGATGGTGTCGTTCCAATAAGTGAACTTTCCAATATACATGTGGAGACAGCTTCTGACGTTGTGAGCGTTGGCGACACACTTGATTTGATTGTCACTAAAGTAGAAGACGATATACTTGTTTTATCTAAACGAAAAGTGGATGCAGAAAAAGCATCTGATGATATTAAAGCTAAATTCGAATCTGGTGAAGTTTTTGAAGCAGTAGTCAGTGATGTTGTTAAAGGTGGATTAGTTGTCGACCTAGGTGTTCGTGCGTTCGTTCCAGCTTCTTTAGTGGAAGACCATTTTGTGGAAGATTTCGCAGATTACAAAGGAACTACTCTTACTTTCAAAGTAGTAGAATTTGAACCAGAAAATAACCGAGTGATTTTAAGCCATCGTGCAGTTGTGGAAACAGAAAAAGCTAGTCAAAAGCAAGCGCTACTGAGCGAAATCAAAGAAGGCGACGTGATTGAAGGTACTGTTCAACGCTTAGCTAATTTTGGTGCATTCGTTGATATTGGTGGCGTGGACGGATTAGTTCACATCTCACAAATTTCTTATAAACATATTGCAACACCACAAGAAGCGTTAGAAGAAGGTCAAAAAGTAACAGTTAAAGTTATTGGGATTGATCCTGAAAATGAACGTATTTCTCTTTCTATTAAAGCGACTTTACCTGGACCTTGGGACGGCATTGCCGAAAAAGCGCCAGTTGGTTCTGTTTTAGAAGGAAAAGTAGTACGCCTAGTTACTTTTGGTGCATTTGTGGAAATATTCCCAGGAGTAGAAGGTTTGGTTCATATTTCTCAAATTTCTCATGAACATATTGGGACACCACAAGAAGTCCTTTCAGAAGGGCAAACAGTAGAAGTGAAAGTACTTGAAGTAAATGAAGCAGACAAACGTTTATCATTAAGCATTAAAGAATTAAAAGATGCTCCAGTTGAAGAAGCTGATTATGAACTTCCAGAAGAAAACACTGGATTCCAAATGAGCGATTTAATTGGTGATAAATTAAAAGGTCTTCAAAACGACGATAAATAATTGTACGCAAAAGAGCCTAGGGAGACTGTTCCCATGGGCTCTTTTTCTTTTTCAAATCGAACTTTTCATTGCCAGTAAGCTGTTTTACTGATAAACTAAAGAAAGTTTGATAAATAGGATTCGAGAAAAAAGAAGGTGAAATAATGGCAAAACCAGTTGTAGCGATTGTCGGACGTCCAAACGTTGGCAAATCGACTATTTTTAACAGAATCGTTGGTGAACGTGTTTCCATAGTGGAAGATGTTCCCGGTGTGACACGTGACCGCATATATAATTCAGCGGAATGGCTTGGAAAAGAATTTAACATTATTGATACAGGTGGTATTGATCTTTCCGATGAACCATTCTTAGAGCAAATTCGCGCACAAGCGGAAATCGCAATTGATGAAGCAGACGTAATTATTTTTATTACCAATGGTCGTGAAGGGGTTACCGATGCAGACGAACAAGTAGCAAAAATTCTTTACCGGTCTAATAAACCAATTGTTTTAGCGATTAATAAAGTAGATAACCCAGAAATGCGAGATCAAATTTATGACTTTTATTCTCTTGGGTTTGGTGAACCGTATCCAATTTCTGGTTCACATGGGCTAGGGCTTGGCGACATGCTTGATGCTGTTCGGGCTCATTTTCCAAAAGAAGAAGAGGAAGAATATCCAGACGATACAGTGAAATTTAGTTTGATTGGTCGACCAAATGTTGGTAAATCTTCTATTTTAAATGCACTGCTTGGAGAAGATCGTGTTATTGTTTCTGATATTGCGGGTACAACTCGTGATGCAATTGATACAACTTATACTTTCGATGGCCAAGATTATGTCATGATTGATACAGCCGGAATGAGAAAACGTGGGAAAGTGTATGAAAGCACAGAGAAATATAGTGTTTTACGTGCAATGAGAGCAATTGAACGCTCAGACGTTGTTCTTGTGGTTATCAACGCAGAAGAAGGTATTCGTGAGCAAGATAAACGAATTGCTGGATATGCGCATGATGCCGGACGTGCGATTATTATTGTAGTAAACAAATGGGATGCAATTAACAAAGATGAAAAAACAATTAACGTATGGACGGAAGATATTCGGGAGCAATTCCAATTCTTAAGCTATGCACCAATTGTCTTTGTATCTGCGAAAACAAAACAACGCTTAAATAACCTATTCCCACTTATTAATCAAGTAAGCGATAACCATTCATTACGTGTACAATCAAGTATGCTGAATGATGTTATTAGTGATGCCGTTGCAATGAACCCATCACCTATGGATAAAGGTAAACGACTGAAGATTTTCTATACAACACAAGTGGCTGTAAAACCACCGACGTTTGTTGTATTTGTTAATGATCCAGAACTAATGCATTTCTCGTATGAACGTTTCTTAGAAAACCGGATTAGAGAGGCATTTCCGTTTGAGGGTACGCCAATTCGAGTAATTGCTCGTAAGCGTAAGTAAAGTTTTCGGGAGGAAAAATATAATGACACAGAAAAAAGTAGCTATTCTTGGCGCTGGAAGTTGGGGAACAGGTCTTGCACTTGTCCTAGCTGATAATAATCATCAACCAGTTATTTGGGGAAACTTAGATAAAATTGTGAATGAAATTAACGAATCGCACACGAATAGTCACTATTTGCCAGATATTATTTTACCAACTGAGGTAAAAGCGACATTGTCACTTGATGAAGCTATTGATGGTGCAGAAATTGTCGTAATTGCTATTCCAACAAATGCGATGCGAATCGTTTGTAAGCAGTTAAATGAAGCGCTAAAAGAACCAACCATTTTAGTGCATGTGAGTAAAGGTATTGAACCAGAAACAAATCTTCGAATGTCCGAAGTGATTGAAGACGAAATAGATGCGTCCAAACGTAAAGCGCTTGTTGTTCTTTCTGGACCAAGTCATGCGGAAGAAGTTGCGCTTCGTCATCCGACAACACTTTGTGCGAGCTGTAAAGATTTATCAGCTGCAGAAATTGTTCAAGATCGTTTCATCAATAATAATTTGCGTATTTATACGAATGATGATGTGATTGGTGCAGAAATTGGTGGCGCGCTGAAAAATATTATCGCACTAGGTGCAGGAATTTCTGACGGCCTTGGTTATGGCGATAATGCTAAAGCGGCACTAATGACTCGCGGGATGGCAGAAATCACTCGTCTCGGTGTTGCTGTTGGCTCTAATCCGCAAACATTTTACGGATTGACAGGTATTGGTGACTTAATCGTTACTTGTACTAGTGTGCATTCACGTAATTGGCGTGCTGGTAATATGCTAGGTAAAGGCGAGAATTTAGATGAAGTATTAGAAAAAATGGGCATGGTCGTTGAAGGTGTTCGAACAGCTAAAGCAGTACATGGTTGGGCGAAAAAACTAGATATTGATATGCCAATTACCGAATCGATTTACGCGATTTTATTCGAAAATAAAGATGCTCGCGAAGCAGTTGATTTATTAATGGGTCGCGAAAAAAAGATCGAAAAAGAATCATTTTAATAGAAAGAGTCAGAATGGGCTATCCGCTTATTTTGGCTCTTTTTTTATGAAATATGCTAAAATGTAGCAGAAGAGCCAAATAATAAAAAGTAGGTGGATAATATGGAAGTTACTCGTACAGATAAAGCCGTAACACTAACTTGGAACAAAGAAGAAGTCAGCGAAGGCACAGTCGTTTTTGTAAGTAGTAGTCCTAAACTAGAGGATAATAGTGATCCTGTTTTCAAAGTAACAAATGATGTTGATCACTATTCATATGACACAAAGGATATTCCTATTTATTTCTTTTTAGAGACACCAAACGGAGATAGAACCACTGTTTCAGAACGAATTTTGCCACTTGAAAGTGTATTCAATTTTCGAGATATGGGCGGTTATGCATCCAAAAACGGCAAGCATGTAAAATGGGGTAAGTTATATCGCTCTTCTAATTTAGTGAATATTAATGAGAACGATGCAGCTTTGCTTCAAAAACTACATATTAAATGGATTTGTGATTTGCGCAGTAGTTCGGAAGTACAAGCACAACCTACGCCTGCAATTGAAGGTGTGCTAAATAAACATATTCCTATTGGTACTGCCAAAAATGAAGAAACAAAGCTACCGGTAACAAATGATACAACTATTTATGAACCGCTGATGGGTGAAAGCTACCGCGTGTTTGTGCAATCAGTGGAAGGCTTTAGAGAAATTTTTACAGAAGTATTAGAAGATGCAAAAGCTGGATTGCCGTTCGTTTTCCATTGCACTGCAGGAAAAGACCGTACAGGCGTCCTAGGGGCATTATTACTAATATTGTTAGATGTACCAGAAAAAACGATTTTCGGCGATTACGCCATCACTAATCGCTACCAGGACGACATTTTACAAGAAATGGGAGGAATCGTGGCGCTCTTTTCGAATGGAACCGAAAAAATTGATTTAGAAATGTTCAGGCCAATGGCAGAAGCTCGTCCTGAATATTTGGAAATTGCCTTTGATGAAATGAAAAAACAATATGGCTCAGTAGCTAATTATTTAGAAAAAGGAATTGGAATTACTGCGGCAGAAAAAGCAGCTTTCCAAAAAGAAATGTTAGAATAAAACTAGGCTCAGAAACCTAGAGTTTTCAGGTAATAGACGCAAATTTACCCATATTTTTATGAAAAAAGAACTATTTTAGCTAATTGTGGTGGTATCGCTTGCTATTCTAAGGCTTCCAAGTTAGTATTATGGATAACAGGTTGATACTATCACGTTTTCAAGCATTTAAAGAAAATATTTGTGATTGAAAATGTTAAGAAACGGTGTCAGTTTGGCATTATTCCTTGCAGTTGTAGGGATTATGTGATAATCTTTTATCAGAATTACTGTTAAGGCTTGTAGTTAAGCCATTTCAGTCATGATTCTCCTTAGATTTCCAAATTGATTTTTGTTTTTGGAAAAAAAGAGAAATACAGGTATATCTTGTACCTGCTTATTTTGTAGTATTCTGTGAAGGAGGTGAAAACACAATGGCAAATAAAACTGATTTAGTAAATAGCGTTGCTGAACTAGCTGATCTTTCTAAAAAAGACGCAGCGAAAGCAGTAGAAGCTGTATTCGAAACTATTCAAACTTCTTTATCTAAAGGTGAAAAAGTTCAATTAATCGGATTTGGTAACTTTGAAGTACGTGAACGTGCTGCCCGTAAAGGTCGTAACCCTCGTACTAAAGAAGAAATCGACATCCCTGCAAGTAAAGTACCAGCTTTCAAACCTGGTAAAGCGCTTAAAGAAGCTGTTAAATAAGCTACATAGACTTTTAAGCACTAACTCTAGTCTGGCCTTAATTTTATAATTAAGCTAGGCTAGTTTTTTTATGCCCATTTTTAGTGGTTTTCTGTTTTAGAAATAGGGAATATACTTACGAAAGCAAAAAAACCCCTATTATTATCACTTATTCAAGCAAATTAAATTTACCTTGAAGTTTGGCTGTGTTAAGATATACAAGGTATATAATGCTAAAAAGATAGGGGAATTAAGGATGGAGCAAATAGACAAGCAAAAGATTGCTGACGCGGTAAAAGTTATTTTAGAAGCAGTAGGAGAAAATCCAGAACGTGAAGGACTGATTGATACACCAATGCGAGTAGCTCGTATGTATGAAGAAGTTTTCGCTGGGCTGAAAAAAGATCCTTCTGTTCATTTCGATACTATTTTTGAAGAACAACATGAAGAATTAGTACTTGTGAAAGACATTCGCTTTTCGTCTATGTGTGAACATCACCTTGTCCCTTTTTTTGGAGTAGCTCATGTAGCATACTTACCACAAAATGGAAGAGTTGCTGGTCTTAGTAAACTTGCTCGCGTAGTGGATGATGTAAGTCGCCGCCCGCAGTTACAAGAACGGATTACAACGACTGTTGCAGAAATTATGATGGAAAAACTAAAACCGTTGGGTGTAATGGTCATCATGGAAGCAGAGCATATGTGCATGACTATCCGCGGTGTAAATAAACCTGGAACAAAAACAATTACAAGTGCTGTTCGTGGTGCTTTTAAAAATGACGATAAGCTTAGAAGTGAAGTTTTAGCTTTAATTAAGCATAATTAAATATCCTTTATGGTATAATTTTTTACATAATAAGGAGATTCAAAGGGGATTGTTAAATGACTTATCAGGCAAGAGAGGCTGGGCTAAAGGAAGTGGAGCAGTTGGTACATGAGCAAGCAGTCTATCAATATTTACAAGAGAATAATGAAGGCGGGCAAATGGACAAAGATCAAATGCTATTTCTTCATGAAGCGATTTCTGGCTCTGATTTGACTGATGCTTCTGCATATCGCGTCGTTAGTGCAACGCTGTACATGATTTTAGCGCATGATACACATGAAAAAATTGATGAACCAGGCGATGTTGTACAGCTAACACGTAAGGAGCAAGAGTTGACGGTTCTCGCTGGGGATTTTTATAGTGCTCTCTATTACCGCACACTTGCTGAATTAGAAATGATTCCACTGCTTCGAGCATTGCAAAGCGGGGTTCAAGAAACAAACACAGCAAAAACCAATATTTACCAGTTACATGTCGCAACAGATGAAGAGTATTTATCTCAGCTTACGTTAACAAATGCGGCTATTTTTGCCAAGTTTGCGAAGTATTTTATGAAAGATGACACATTTATCGCGCTTGGTTGTCAGTTCTTTTTGCTCAAAAGACTCCAAACAGAACTTGCTACTTACAAAGAAATTGGTGCGTCCAGATTGAAGCGGGCGTTTGATCATGGCTATTTTGCGAAGGAAGCCGTATCTAATTTTGAAAGCTGGTTAGTAGCGATTATTCGTGATGTGAAAAGTGAAGTGAAACGGTTGAAAGATAAATCAGAACCGCTTTCTAATATACTAGGAAAAAGAATCATCGAAGTTATTAACGACTGATAAATAGAAGGAGATTCGGGATATGACGGAAACTAAAGAAGAAAAAGTACATAAAGTATTTGAGAAAATTTCTCCAAGTTATGACCGAATGAATAGTGTTATTAGTTTTAAACTACATGTGAAATGGCGTAAAGAGACAATGAAGCTAATGCGTGTTCAAAAAGGGACGAATGTTCTTGATGTTTGCTGTGGAACGGCAGATTGGTCGATTATGATGGCGGAAGAAATTGGTCCTGAAGGTCATGTGACGGGGCTTGATTTTAGTGAAAATATGCTGAAGGTTGGTCGCGAAAAAGTAAAAGAAGCGGATTTGCACAATGTAGAACTTATTCATGGGAATGCAATGGAATTACCTTTTCCAGATAATAGTTTTGACTATGTGACGATTGGCTTTGGGCTTAGAAATGTACCGGATTATATGCAAGTGCTGCGAGAAATGTACCGTGTGCTAAAACCAGGTGGACAGCTGGCATGTATTGATACGTCTCAACCCAATATTCCTGGCTGGAAACAAGTGTTTAATGCTTATTTTCGCTATGTAATGCCTGTTTTCGGGAAGTTTTTTGCGAAAAGTTATAAAGAATATAGCTGGTTACAAGAATCAACGCGTGAGTTTCCAGGAATGGCTAGACTTGCGGAAATGTTTCAAGAAGCCGGATTTTCATACGTAAGATATATTTCACACAGTGGCGGCGCGAGTGCAACCCACTTTGGATTTAAAAAGAAGGAACAATAAGGTGGCAAGCATGAAACTTAACTTTTTATATGCAAATATGCAAAAAGACATTGACTCAGTTGAAAAAGAACTTAAAAAGGCCCTTTCTGGCGCAGCTGCTGAAACTACTTCTGATGCAGCACTTCATTTATTAGAGGCTGGTGGAAAACGAATTAGACCAATGTTCGTTTGCTTATCAGCAAGACTTGCTCCTAATGCAGACTTTGATGCAGTAAAAAATGCGAGTGTAGCGATTGAATTAATTCATATGGCGTCGATTGTGCATGATGATGTGGTGGATAATGCGGATTTAAGACGCGGACGCGAGACGATTAAATCGAAGTGGGGCAACCATATTGCGATGTATACCGGTGATTTTTTGTTTGCCAAATCACTGGAATATATGACAGAAATTAAAGACGTTGCTGCGCATAAAATGCTATCACATGTTACGGTGGAGCTTTCTACGGGTGAAATCGAACAATTAAAAGATAAATATAATTTTGACCAAAGTGTGCGTAATTATTTACGCCGAATTAAACGGAAAACAGCTTTACTGATAGCAGCTAGTTGCGGACTCGGTGGTGTTGTTTCTGGTCAAAGTGAAGCTGATTATCAGAAGTTATACCGTTTTGGTTATTATGTTGGCATGGCGTTTCAAATTACGGATGATGTACTTGATTTTGTTGGAACAGAAAAAGAACTCGGTAAGCCAGCTGGGGAAGATTTAAGACAAGGAAATGTGACATTGCCAGTATTCTTTGCAATGGAAGATCCTTTTCTAAAAAAACGCATCAGCCAGGTTACGGAGGAAACTCCAGCAGAAGAAATTGCTGTTTTAGTGGAAGAAGTCAAAAAAGCGGGCGCAAAACAGGCCGAAGATGTAGCAACAGCCTACTTAAAGAAAGCTGTAGAAATACTGGATTCTTTGCCGCAAGTGCCTGAATTAAAACCATTAAAACAAATCGTTCGTGTTTTAGATAAAAGAAATTATTAACGTGAGGGAGGATTCTTTATGGAACAAACTTATGTAATGGTTAAGCCGGATGGTGTAGAACGAGGACTTATTGGTGAAATTGTCACAAGAATAGAGAAAAAAGGCTTAAAAATAGTTGCTGGAAAATTAATGCAAATTGACCGTGAACTAGCAGAAAAACATTACGCGGAACATATTGGAAAATCTTTTTTCGAGGATTTAATTGGATTTATTACTTCTGGACCAGTGTTTGCGATGGTGTTAGAAGGAGATGATGCGATTGCAACAGCTCGCCGTATGATGGGCAAAACAAATCCGTTAGAAGCTGACCCCGGAACAATTCGCGCTGATTATGCGGTACATACAAATCGAAATGTGATTCATGGATCGGATAGCCCAGAAAGTGCGAAACGGGAAATTCAGTTGTTTTTTGCACCGCAGGAAATTTTAAGTTATCAAAAGGCAATCGACACTTGGATTTAACATAGTATAGAGTTTAGGGAAACCTAGGCTCTTTTTTTATAGAGAAATTACCATTTCATGCGGTTTTTTGGTAAGATGAAAGAATGAAACGAAAGTATTGTTTTCTCGCGTGGCATATGTTAAGATATTACACATATACTTTAAAGCGCTAAAATATAAACGCTAGAAAATCTAGCTGAAATAGAAAAAGGAGAGATGAGCAGATGAGATACTTAACGGCAGGAGAATCACACGGACCGGGGCTTACAACAATTATTGAAGGGTTGCCAGCAGGAATGCCTTTACTAGCAGAAGATGTAAATAAAGAACTAAAAAGAAGACAAGGTGGGCATGGTCGTGGGGCACGGATGCGTATCGAAAAAGACCAAGTACAAATCACAGCAGGGATTCGTCATGGTAAAACATTAGGCGCACCTGTAGCAATGTTTGTTGAAAATAAAGACTGGAAGCATTGGGAAACGGTTATGAGCATTGAACCAGTTCCAGAAAAAAATGAAAAATCCCGTCGCGTATCCCGTCCACGTCCTGGACATGCGGACTTAGTTGGCGGTATGAAATATGGTCATAACGATATGCGTAATGTACTAGAACGTTCTAGCGCGCGCGAAACGACTGTCCGTGTGGCAGCTGGAGCAGTAGCGAAAAAATTATTACATGAACTTGGCATTGAAGTAGCTGGTCATGTACTTGAAATTGGTGGCACTCGTGCGAACTTAACACGTGATTACGCGGTTAGAGAAATTCAAGAAACATCCGAAGCTTCTCCAGTGCGTTGTTTAGACGGCGTAGCGGCAGAAGAAATGATGCAAAAAATTGATGATGCGAAGAAAAATGGCGACACCATTGGCGGTATCGTAGAAGTTGTAGTTGGTGGTGTCCCAGCTGGACTTGGTAGCTACGTACAGTGGGACAAAAAACTAGATGCAAAAATTGCGCGTGCGATTGTAAGTATTAATGCATTTAAAGGCGCTGAATTCGGTGTCGGTTTTGAAGCTGCTAGAAAACCTGGTAGTGAAGTGATGGATGAAATTTTATGGAGTAAAGAAGATGGCTACACGAGACGTACAAATAACCTTGGTGGATTCGAAGGCGGAATGACCAATGGTATGCCAATTGTTGTTCGTGGCGTAATGAAGCCAATTCCAACATTATACAAACCACTTCAAAGTGTGGATATTGATTCAAAAGAAACGTTTAATGCAAGTGTAGAACGTTCGGATAGTTGTGCAGTACCTGCTGCAAGTGTGGTAGCTGAAGCTGTTGTCGCTTGGGAAGTTGCAGTTGCTGTGTTAGAAAAATTTGATGGTGATCGTTTTGACACACTTAAAAAACATGTGGAGGAACACCGAAACTTAACGAAGGAGTTTTAAACATGCCAGAAATTACAGTCCGTGCTAAAAGTAAAACATACCCAGTATATATTAATGAATTCGCATTAGAAGATGTCCGGGAAAAGTGGACGGAGAGCCTAGCTAAATTTTCCCACGTGTTTGTTTTGACGGACGAGCATGTGGCGGAACTTCATCAAGCAAAGCTTGACGCGGTTCTAGCTGATTTACCTGTAGTCACTTATTATGTGGCGCCAAACGGGGAAGAAGCGAAAACGTTTCGTGTATATGAAGATGTGATGACAAAATTGATTGAAACAGGTCTTGATCGTAAAGCGGTTTTAATTGCTTTTGGTGGAGGCGTTATTGGTGATTTAGGTGGTTTTGTTGCGGCTACGTATATGAGGGGCATTCCTTTTTATCAGGTGCCTACGACGGTTCTTGCGCATGATAGTGCCGTGGGTGGCAAGGTTGCGATCAATCATCCGCTTGGCAAAAACATGATTGGGAACTTTTACCAGCCAGAAGCAGTCATTTATGATACCCAGTTCTTTGCTACTTTGCCAGAACGGGAAATGCGCTCTGGTTTTGCGGAAATGATTAAACATGCGCTTATTAGCGATCAGACGTTACTACGGGCCTTAATGGATACATTTACGGAGCCGAAAGACTTTTATACGAAGGATTTGACGCCGTTTTTACAACGTGGGATTGAAATTAAAGCAAATATCGTTGCGCAAGATGAAACCGAGCAAGGCGTGCGCGCTTATTTGAATTTTGGTCACACATTTGGTCATGCACTTGAAGCCTACGGAAACTTTGGCAAGTGGCTGCACGGCGAGGCGATTACTTATGGGATGATTTATGCACTCACGATGAGTGAGACAATTTACGGACTGGATTTCGATTTAGCAGAATTTAAAACGTGGCTAAAACAGTTAGGCTATGATACGACATTTGATGCAACTGTTCCATTTAATAAAATACTGGAAAATATGCGTCATGATAAAAAAACAACTTTTAATGAAATAAGTATGGTTTTACTCGAAGAAATTGGAGAACCGGTTATTTTTAAAGCGGAAGATGATTTGATTTTTGAAACTTACAAACGTGTGATGCGAAATGGAGGGAATGGCATTTGAGAGCAATTCGAGGGGCAACGACAATAGAAACTAATTCACCGGAAGCAATTTATGCAGCGACGAAAGAATTATTTGAAGAAATTTTAACGCAAAATGAAATAACAGATAGTGAGCAACTAACATCCGTCATCATTACAGTGACAGAAGATATTTTTGCCGCTTTTCCAGCTAAGGCGGTGCGTGAAACACCTGGCTTTGAATATGTTCCTGTCATGGGGATGCAAGAAATTCCGGTGCCAAATTCGCTTCCAATGTGCATTCGTTTCATGGTATTCACAGATCTACATAAACCACTCGAAGCCATCAACCATGTCTACTTACGAGGAGCAAAAGTACTGCGCCCAGATTTAGTAAAAGAGGAGGATGCGTAATGAAATGGAAAAAATCACTTACAGGTCTATCTTCTTATAAACCTGGAAAACGCGAAGAAGAAGTGATGGCAGAACTTGGTTTAACGAAAATCACCAAACTATCATCTAACGAAAACCCACTGGGAACTTCTCCAAAAGTGGCGGAGCTTCAAGCCAATTCTAGTGTGGAAACAGAAATTTATCCAGATGGCTGGGCTTCTAGCTTGCGTACAGTGGTCGCTGATTTCTACCAACTGGAAGAAGAGGAACTGATTTTTACAGCTGGTGTGGATGAACTGATTGAACTGTTGACGCGGGTTTTACTGGATACGACAAAAAATACAGTGATGGCGACACCGACATTTGTGCAGTATCGTCAAAATGCGTTAATCGAAGGCGCCGAAGTAAGAGAAATTCCGCTACTTGTGGATGGTGCGCATGATTTAGATGGTATGTTGAATGCGATTGATGACAATACGACGATTGTTTGGGTTTGCAATCCGAATAACCCAACTGGGAATTACATTGATTTAGCAGATATTCAAGCGTTTTTAGATAAAGTACCAAGTGATGTACTTGTTGTTTTAGATGAAGCATATATTGAATATGTGACGCCGCAGCCTGAAAAACATGAAAAACTAATTCGCACTTATAAAAATTTAATTATTACCCGGACCTTTAGTAAAATTTATGGTTTGGCAAGCGCTCGTGTTGGTTATGGTATTGCGGATAAAGCAATCATTGAGCAACTAAATATCGTTCGTCCGCCGTTTAATACAACGAGCATCGGTCAAAAATTAGCAATAGAAGCAATAAAGGATCAAGCTTTTATTGAAGCATGCCGAACTTCTAATGCAAATGGAATTAAACAATACGAAGCGTTTGCGAAACGTTTTGAGCAAGTAAAACTGTATCCAGCGAATGGAAACTTTGTTTTAATAGATTTAGGAATTGAAGCAGGAACTATTTTTAGCTACTTGGAAAAAAATGGCTATATTACGCGTTCTGGCGCGGCGCTTGGTTTTCCAACTGCTGTTCGAATTACGATCGGAAAAGAAGAGGAAAATAGTGCGGTAATTGCACTTTTAGAAAAATTATTGTAAGTGTTTGGAGGCGTTTTTGAATGAAAGGGACGGTAGTTATTGTTGGGCTTGGGTTAATTGGCGGTTCTATTGCCCTTGCGATTAAAGCCAAACACCCAGAAGCACATATCATCGGAATTGACGTTTCCTATCATTCGTTAGAAGTTGGAAAGTCTCTCGGTGTGATTGACGAAATTGGCGAAAGTATTTTAATAGATGGGCCAAAAGCAGATTTACTTGTTTTTTGTTGTCCGGTAAAAGAAACAGAACAGTTATTAACGCGTTTACCTGGGCTGCGTTTAAAGGAAAATGTGATCGTTACAGATACAGGTAGTACAAAAGGAACCATCATGGAAGCATCCACGGCACTTAGAGAAAGTGGTATTACGTTTATTGGCGGTCATCCAATGGCTGGTTCGCATAAAAGTGGTGTCCGTGCTGCTA
The DNA here is from genome assembly GCF_028867355.1 of Listeria sp. LM90SB2. Lineage (NCBI taxonomy): Bacteria > Bacillati > Bacillota > Bacilli > Caryophanales > Listeriaceae > Listeria > Listeria sp. LM90SB2. The sequence continues at coordinate 1,997,975 of NZ_CP046449.1, read as the reverse complement.
AAGAACTGTTGTTTGAAAATGCCTATTATTTGTTAACACCAACGAAAGATGTAGCAGAAGACAAAGTGGCTGAACTTAGGACGTGGCTGTCTGGTACGAATGCTAAGTTCTTAGTGTTATCACCAAATGAGCATGATGAAATTACTGGCATGTTGAGCCACTTACCGCATATTGTGGCGGCGGCTTTAGTGAACCAGACGCAAAGCTTTACAGAAGAACATCCTGCAGCATTTCGACTTGCGGCAGGCGGATTTCGTGATATTACACGGGTCGCTTCTTCTGATCCAAGAATGTGGACGGATATTTCTATTAGCAACCAAAAAACGTTAACGAAACAGCTGACGATTTGGCGAGACAGTATGAACGAAGCGCTTGAGATGCTTGAAAGTGAAGACGCGAGTTCTATATATGCCTTTTTTGATGGGGCAAAAGAATTTCGAGATTCACTTCCAGTTCATCAAGGTGGTGCGATTCCATCTTTTTACGATTTATTTGTCGATGTACCAGATTATCCAGGGGTAATTTCTGAAGTGACTAGGTATCTGGGCGAAGAAGAAATCAGTTTAACAAACATCAAGATTTTGGAAACACGGGAAGATATTTTCGGTGTGTTACAAATTACTTTCCAATCGGATGAAGACAGGGACCGGGCGAAACGTTGCATTGAAACAAGAAGTAACTATACATGCCATTACGAATAGGAGAGAAATGACGATGAAATTAATTACAAATAAACAAGGGCTGGTTGGCGCAATCACAGTCCCTGGAGATAAATCAATGTCCCATCGCAGCATTATGTTCGGGGCTATTGCAGAAGGAAAAACGGTCATTCGTCATTTCTTACGTGCAGATGATTGCCTTGGAACAATTAAGGCATTTAAAGCATTGGGTGTAAAAATTGAAGAAACCGAAGAAGAAATTATTGTTCACGGAACTGGTTTTGATGGGCTAAAGCAGGCAGATGGTCCACTTGATATTGGTAACTCGGGAACAACGATTCGTTTAATGATGGGCATTTTAGCTGGCCGAGATTTTGACACAGTCATTTTAGGGGATGAATCAATTGCGAAACGTCCGATGAACCGTGTCATGCTACCACTGCAACAAATGGGGGCAAAAATGCATGGCAAAGATGGCTCTGAATTTGCTCCAATTACGATAAATGGGAAGCAATCATTAAAACGCATGGAATATCATATGCCAGTTGCTAGTGCACAAGTAAAGAGCGCGATTATTTTTGCAGCTTTACAAGCAGAAGGTGAAACGATTATCCATGAAAAAGAAAAGACTCGTGATCATACGGAACACATGATTCGCCAATTTGGCGGTGAAATTGAAATGGACGGCTTAACCATTCGCGTCAAAGGTGGCCAAACATTTACCGGGCAAGAAATGACGGTTCCAGGCGATGTTTCCTCTGCTGCGTTCTTTATCGTAGCTGGCTTAATCACACCCGGCAGTGAAATTGAACTTACGCATGTTGGCTTGAACCCTACTAGAACAGGGATTTTTGATGTAGTTGAGCAAATGGGTGGAAGTTTAGTTGTCAAAGATTCTAGCAGAAGTACTGGTAAATTAGCGGGTACGGTTGTAGTTAAAACTAGCGATTTAAAAGGAACGGAAATCGGTGGCGACATTATTCCTCGTTTAATTGACGAAATTCCAGTTATCGCACTTTTAGCGACACAAGCAGAAGGAACGACGATTATTAAAGACGCTGCTGAACTAAAAGTAAAAGAAACAAACCGGATTGATGCGGTTGCGACAGAACTAAACAAAATGGGCGCAGATATTACTCCAACCGAAGACGGCTTAATTATTCGCGGGAAAACACCACTTCATGCGGCCAATGTAACAAGCTACGGGGATCACCGTATTGGCATGATGCTACAAATTGCAGCACTTCTTGTCGAGGAAGGCGATGTGGAATTAGAACGCCCAGAAGCAGTTTCTGTTTCTTACCCGACTTTCTTTGAAGATATTCGCTCACTTTTAAAATAATCACTTCTACCAGTGCTGTATGCTAATCACATCAGCGCTGGTATTTTTATTTAAGAGAGGCAATCACTTTTTCTTATGAGTGAAGTAATGGTATAATAGAAAAACGACTTATTATTAAAGAAGGTGCAGAAATGGAATTAGCTAATAAAATGTTACATGCGTTAGAGCATGAAGATATGGCGCTTGCGAAGAAATATTTTGATGAAGTAGTGCAAGCGGGAACAGATGAAGAACAATATTATTTAGCAGAAGAATTATTTACACTTGGATTCCTAGATGAAACGGAAGATTTATACGAACTTCTATTAGCAAAATACAAGGATGAGGGCGAGTTGCTTGTCCGTGCAGCTGAAGTAGCACTTGAAAAAGACGATATCGACTCTGCGCAAGACTATTTAGAAAAAGTAAACAAAGAAGATGAAGCATATATTGAAAGTTTGCTCGTATTAGCTGATTTATATCAGATGCAAGGTTTATTCGAAGTCAGTGAGCAGAAATTACTCGAAGCGAAACAAATGGCGCCAAATGAGCCGATTATTGATTTTGCACTTGGGGAATATTATTTATCGCAAGCAAGATTCGCATCCGCTGTACAGTCTTATCAAACTGCTGTAGAAGCAGGATTAACGATTATTTCGAATGGTGCGGTGTCTGTATATGAACGTATCGCTGAAGCTTTTGCTGCTAGTGGGGCATTTGAAGAAGCGTTATCTTACTATGAACGCGCGCTCGAAGATAAGGAATCGGTTGATACACTTTTCGGGATGGGTTTAACGGCTTATCAGGCAAAAGATTACACGAAAGCTATTCATGCGCTCGAACATTTGCGTGAACATGATCCCTCTTACACAACGCTCTACTCTTATTTAGCGAAAAGTTATGAGGAGAACGGCGAACCGGAAAAAGCCATTGCAGTGCTTCGGGACGGCTTAACGCAAGATGAATTTAATAAAGAAATGTTCTTAGAGGCTGGGAAGCTTGCTGTTACGCTACGTTTGCCAGAAGAAGCCGAAGAATTTTATCGTCAAGCAATTGTGCTAGATGAAGAATATTCGGAAGCAATTATGCAGTTGAACAAATTATTACTTGCGAAAGAAGACTACGAAGGGGTTATCGAATTAGTGGAAGGCCTTGGGGAAGAAGTTATTTCGGAACCACAAATTTTCTGGGACGTAAGTGTTGCATATCAGGAAACAGAACAATATAATAAAGCAAAAGCAAATTATGAACTGGCATACTCGCACTTTACAAACAATCCTACTTTCTTAAAGGAATATGGTTTATTTTTAAGGGAAGAAGGAGAGTACGCGAAATCACAAGAAGTTTTGCGTAACTATTTAGAACTAGAGCCAGAAGACACAGAGATTTTATCTTTATTTGATTAAATGCTAAAAAGAATACAGGAAGGGACTGAGGAAAGATGAAGGCATCCATTTCAATAGACGAGAAGAAAGATTTTATTCGCTGGTTTTTAAATAAACACCAGATGAAGACTAGAGAAGCAATGTGGGTTTTAAATTATATTGCTGGCCATGATCAAATTGTAAAATATGTTCATTTTGTTGATAATTTGGAAGGGTGTGCGCGTGGGCTTTCACTTAGTGCTCACGGCGTTGAATCCGAACCGTTCCTATTTTTTAAAGGTAACATTATGACGACTGATCCAGAAAAAGCATTTCATGATATTCGGTTAAATTGGGACGAAGAGTTGTATGTAGAACTTCATTTTGAAGAGGCAATGTCTTCGCCTGAATACGCACTTGTTCGTGAAGATAATCCTTTTACAGCAGTGAAGCTTGCGGATGAGGAAAAAGAAATGGCGGATGCGCTTATTTATCAATCTGTGCACCAATTTTCAAGAGAAAAAGTATTACAACAGATCGATGAGGCGCTGGATACACGTGATGAAGCTGCTTTTCATAAGTTAGTTCGAATTTTACAGCAAATGGATACGGAAAAAGAATAAGAAATAAATCCTAGTTAGTATGGAAATGATGTGAAAGATGCATCATTTCCTTGCTGTGCTAGGATTTTTTAAGGGAGCTGGGGGATATTGTTATATAGTTTACTCGCAAATCGGGCCTTTTTACGATTACTTTTCTTTGGTAATTTACTTGGAGCGATTTATGGATACATATGGTATTTACCGCAATTACAAATGACAGAGCCGCGCTTTTGGCTGTTTGTACCTGATAGCCCAACGGCGATTTTGTTCTTCACTTTGGCGCTAGTTGCTTTTCTTGGGAAAAAGCATTGGCCTTTAATGGAGGCACTAGGTTTTGTATGTTTAGTGAAGTATGGTTTATGGGCAGTTGGTATGAATATTTTTTATATGATTGACCAAGGGATGCTTGTTTGGGGCTCTGTGGCATTGATTTTGACGCATGGTTTTATGGCAGTAGAAGGAATTCTTTATGCGCCGTTTTATCGTTTTCGAATCGGGCACTTTATGATTGCAGCGGTATGGGTATTTCATAATGATGTAATTGATTATGTATTTGGCCAAATGCCGATTTATATGGGGTTAGAAAAATACTTACCGGAAATTGGTTATGCGACATTTTGGTTAACGGTATTTGTTCTATGGTTTGTATATGATAAAACGATAAAAAATAAGCACTTAACATTAGAATTTCCTCATGATGAGTGAAAGAGGTTGAGTCTTGGTGATAGTTAATTTATACTAAGAACATAAGGATATTCACCGAAAAAAAGTAGTAGGAGGAAGATGATTAAATGTCGTTTAGTCAGTATATTATTTATTTTATTATCGTCGCGGCAATTCCACTTTGGGCACAGTATCGGGTAAAAACTACCTATGCACATTATTCCAAAGTTGGTGTGGCAAATGGTTTAACTGGTGCCGAGGTTGCGCGTCATATTTTGGATACCAATGGTTTAACGAATGTTCCAGTTCATGAAACAAAAGGAATATTAAGTGACCACTACGATCCTCGAAAAAAAGCGGTTTTTCTTTCTGAAGCTAACTTCCGCGGTCGTTCTATCGCCGGGGCAGCTGTTGCAGCCCATGAAGTAGGACACGCGATTCAAGATCAGCAAGATTATGCATTCATGCGTTTTCGTTCGGCGCTTGTTCCTGTAACAATGTTTAGTTCCAATATTTCTTGGGTGTTCTTAATTATCGGAATGCTTGCAAACGTTGCTAGTTTCATGTTGCTGGGGATTATTTTGATGGCAGTGGGTGTACTTTTCCAATTAATTACGTTACCAGTTGAATTTGACGCTAGTAAACGGGCACTTGTTCAATTAGAAAGCGGCGGACTAGTCGCATCTTCAGAACTCCCACAAGCGAAAAAAGTATTAAGTGCTGCTGCAATGACTTATGTTGCTGCAATGGCCGTAGCTGTACTAGAACTTCTAAGATTGCTACTTATCTTTACGAATATGAATCGAAATTAGAATCAAAAAACCTGAGATTTTTCTTGGGTTTTTTGTTTGGTGAAAAAAGCTTGGCACTGAGCCGAATGCTTGCTATACTTAAACACGGATAAAGTAAAGGAGCGGGACAATGGATTATGATGTAATTGTTATTGGTGGCGGGCCATCTGGACTTATGGCGGCTATCAGTGCAGCAGAGAAAAATAAACGAGTACTATTAATTGAAAAAGGACCAAAATTGGGACGTAAATTAATTATGTCTGGTGGCGGACGTTGTAATGTAACGAACAGGCGACCAGCAGAAGAAATTATTAAACATATTCCTGGTAATGGTCGCTTTTTATATAGTGCGTTTCATGCCTTTGATAATGAAGATATTATTCGCTTTTTTGAAAGACTTGGCGTGGCGTTAAAAGAAGAAGACCACGGTAGAATGTTTCCTGTATCGAATAGCGCGCGTTCTGTCGCTGAGGCAATGATTCAGCGGATGGAAAAACTAGGCGTAAAAATTTACATGCAAACAGCCGTGAAACAAGTGGATTATGAGGATGGACATGTGAAAGGGGTGACCTTGAAAGATGGCCAAGAAATTTCAGCGAGTGCGGTCATTGTTGCAGTTGGCGGTAAATCTGTTCCACGGACTGGTTCGACCGGAGATGGCTATGCTTGGGCGAAAAAAGCAGGACATACCATCACAGAACTTTATCCGACAGAAGTGCCAATTACGTCTAGTGAGCCTTTTATTAAACAAAAAGTGTTACAAGGAACGTCGCTTCGTGATGTGTCCCTTTCTGTTTTAAATGCAAAAGGGAAGCCGATTATTACGCATCAAATGGATATGATTTTCACGCATTTTGGTGTGTCAGGACCAGCGGCACTTCGTTGTAGTATGTTCGTCCTTCGAGAATTAAAGAAAACAGGCGCTAGCACGGTGAAGATGCGTCTTGATTTATTCCCGAATGTATCCGCTGCGGAACTTTCGAAAGATGTGTATAAATTGTTAGAAGAGAATCCGAAGAAAGCCTTGAAAAATTCGTTAAGTTCGCTTTTACAAGAGAAAATGTTATTGTTTTTACTTGAAAAAGCAGACTTAGATGAAACGGCTGATTATAAACAAGTAAGCCCGAAAAAAATCGAGCAGTTTATTCAGTTATTAAAAGATTTCACTTTTGAAGTGAATGGCACGCTTGATTTTGAAAAAGCGTTTGTGACAGGTGGTGGGGTTTCTGTAAAGGAAATTAAACCAAAAGAGATGCAATCGAAGTTGATGGAAGGATTATTTTTCTGCGGGGAAATACTAGATATTAATGGTTATACGGGTGGATATAATATTACTTGTGCGCTAGTGACTGGGCACACGGCAGGAGCTTATGCGGCGGAAGTTTCGAACGCATAAAAAAAGAACCAAATCTGTTATTCGCAGATTTGGTTCTTTTTTTCTTATTAACCGATTAATTTTTCGTGGAACATTCTTTGGCAAAGTTCCATTTTTTGTTCTTCATTTAGATCTTTCGTATTTAAGCAATAACCGCTGATACGTAAGATTACTGGGATACCAGCTTTGATTTTTTCGATTACTTCATCGTGGTTAAGAACGTTTAAGTTGATGTGTTGACCACCTTTTGTAAAGTAACCATCCAGAATACCAACAAGGTTATGGTGTTGTTCTTCCGTTGTTTTACCGAACATTTTTGGAGCTCCTTGGATTGTTAAGGAGATTCCGTCATTTGCATAGTGGAATGGTAATTTAGAAAGACTAGCAAGGTTATCTAAGAAACCACCTTTTGCTTTGTTAGAAGGGTTAGCTCCTGGGCTGAAGAATTCTGGTTCTTTGACGATTTTGCCATTTTCATCAAATACAGGTCCTTTGTGCACGGGGGAGTTACCACATTGTTTTGAGTAAGCAACGTTAGAAGTGATTGTTAGAACAGAAACGGTTGCTTCACTATCTTTGTATAGTTTATGGGAGTCTAATTTGTCTTTGAACATTTTAAGAACCATTACAGCGATATCGTCGGCACGGTCATCATTTTCACCGTAACGAGGGAAGTCGCCCTCTACTTCATAGTCATATACAAAACCATCTTCGTCACGGATAGTTTTTACTTTGGCATGTTTGATGGCACTTAGGCTATCTACTACGTTAGCGAATCCACAAATACCGAAGCCCATGTTGGCTGTTACTTTAGATGGTAAGAAGGCCATTTGCATACTTTCATAGTTGTATTTATCTGTCATAAAGTGAATGATGTTCATCGCATCTACATAAGTGTCTGTTAACCAGTCCATTGATTTATCGAATTTTTCTAGTACTTCTTCGTATTCAAGGTATTCGGTTGTAATTGGTTCTACAACGTCGAATACTTGGTTTTTGTGAAGATCATCTTTACCGCCGTTGATAGCTCCAAGAAGACATTTCAGTACGTTGACACGAGCACCGAAATATTGCAGGTTATGTGTTTCGCCTTTGTCTTTGTCTGCTTCTGGGTTAAGTGGGCTAACGCAACAGCTGATACATTGCATATCGCCGTAGCCTTCTTCTTGCATTAATTTATCATTTTCGTATTGAATGGAGGAATGTTTTACACTCATTTTCATACAATATTCTTTAAAGCTTTCTGGTAAACGAGCATCCCATAGGACAGTTAAGTTTGGTTCCGCTGAGTTTCCTAGGTTATCTAAGCAGTGTAAGAAACGATAATCTGTTTTAGTCACACGATGACGACCGTCTGCGCCCATACCAGCCATTGAAGTTGTAACGAATGTTGGATTGGAAGCGTAAAGTTCGTTGTAACCATCTGTTCTTGCAAAACGAACCATTCTTAATTTAAGGGTTAATTGTTCGATTAATTCTTGTGCATCGAATTCAGTGATAATGCCTTTTTCTAAATCGCGTTGGATATAGATATCAAGGAAAATCGGAATACGACCGAATGAGCTTGCAGCACCGTTTGCTTGTTTGATAGAAGCAAGGTAGCCCATGTAAGTCCATTGTACCGCTTCTGTTGCATTTTCAGCTGGACGTCCAAGTTCTAAACCGTATTCGTTACCTAAAACGATTAAGTCTTTAAGTGCTTTGATTTGTAACCAAATTTCTTCACGTAAACGAATGTTTTCATCAGAAGAAATCGCAATTTTTTTCAAGTCTTGTTGTTTTTCTGCTATTAAACGATCCACACCGTAAAGTGCTGGTTTTTGGTACAAGCCGATGATTCTTCCGCGAGAGTATGCATCAGGAAGACCACTAACGATATGGGAGTGACGCGCACGTTTGATATCGTCTGTATATGCTCTGAAAATACCATCATTTGCTGTAGAACGATTTTTTACGTAGAAGTCATGTAATTCTTGATCAATGGAATAGCCGTTGTCTGTTAAACATTGTTCGGCTGTTCTAAGACCACCATTCGGCATAAATGCTAATTTGAATGGTTTGTCTGTTTGTAAACCAACAATAACTTCATTTTCTTGATCCACGTAACCAGCTTTGTGAGATGCAACATTGGATACGATAGCGTTATCCATATCAAGTACGCCGCCTTTTGCATCCATTTCTTCTACTAGTTTATTTATTTTTTCATTTAGTTTCGTTGTTCTTGGTGTGCTCTTTTCTAAAAAGCTTTCATCGCCATCGTAAGGAGTGTAGTTGTCTTGAACGAATTGCCCTACACTAATGTTTTCTTGCCATGCGGTTCCTTTAAAACCATCCCATGCTTTTGTCATTATAATTTCCTCCTTCAATTGTGTTCCTTTTCACTTAAAGCCAGAAACAAGTCTTTAGAATCTTTCTTCATTGAACAGCATACTCCTTTGTGAAAACGAAAACAATATAAAACCAGAAAGAAAATAAATTTCTTTTATATAACTAGAAAAGGCTTTCAACAGCTGTGTTAATACAGTTTTTTCGAAGTAGGGCGGGAGGCAAAAGGCAGAAAAAGAAGCCTAGCTAATATGCTAGACTTCCGTTGTGTTTGCAACTTCTTCTAAAAAAGTGTCGACAATGCTGTCACGTTTGTCAACGAAATTTGGGTTGGCTCGGCTTGGATGAACGCGGTTAGAAAGAACAATTAAACTGGCTTGGTGTTTCAAATCGAGCACCATAAAAGTACCAGTGAATCCGGTATGATATAAGACAGAATCACCGCGTAGATCCCAGCCTAGCCCGCGACTTCTATTGAGACCAGGGGTATGATTTATTTGCATCAGTTGCCAAGTTTTTTCAGAAAGAATTGGAGCACCGTGTTGTAGCATGAGCGTATCTCGGAATTTGGAAAGATCGCTTAGGGTGCTAAAAAGTCCGGCATGGCCTGTGCCTGATTTGGCAGTCCAAGCTTTAAAATCATGGACATCACCTTGAATTAAACCGCGCGTTTGGTCAAGTTCGGTTGGGATGACTTGTTTTTTATTTGCGGGATGAAAACTTGTATTTGTCATACTCAGGGGTTCTAAAATATTGTTTTGGATGGCTTTTTCATAATTGCCGTCCATTTTACTAATCAAATAACCGAGTAAAAGAAAATTAGCATCGGCGTATGTGACTACGGTTCCAGGAATATTAATTTGTGGCGTGGCATACACATAACGAATAACGTCCTCTCGGTTGTTCATTGAGAAGTTAGGGATATTTTGTGCAAGGCCGGAGCTATGTGTTAGTAAATGTAAAATCGTAACATTATTGTACCGGAAATCTGGTAAATACATTTGAATAGGGTCGTTTAATTGGAATCTTTGTTGTTCGATAAGTTGCAAAATACGAGTAGTCGTAGCAATTACTTTGGTCAAAGAAGCGATATCATAAATGTTTTCTGTTGTTCTTGGTAAGATTTCTGCTTCTGGAAAAACGGATTTTAATCCCATGATGTTATTTTCTTCCAGATAATTAGTTTTTATTTGATAACTAATTCCCGGAGTGGAGCCGTTTTGGACGAGTTGATCTAGTGATTGCTTCGTTTTGTAAAACATATCTAAACTCCTTTATAAATAGGTTGCCACATTTCCCGCTCGATAGCTTCGGTGACATTCGTTAATTCGACTTGATGGATGTTTTCTTTAATAGCTTGGTTAGCGACAGCGATGGCTACTGCACGCGATGTTTCGCGAAGGGTGCGCACATGTGGTAGAAGGGCTGCGCCTGCTTTGTTTGGTGCAATCTGCTCAGCGACAGCCATGGAAGCAGCAGCGAGCATACCATCTGTAATATATTTCGCACGAGTGACAAGAGCACCTAGTCCGAGCCCCGGATAGAGAAGTGCATTGTTCGCTTGACCGATTTCATAAGTAGTATGTTGATATTCTACTGGTTTGGAAGGGCTACCTGTAACAATAAGCGCTTTTCCATCTGTCCACTGAATTAAATCAGAAGCAGTTGCTTCGGCTAATTTTGTTGGATTAGAAAGTGGCAAAATCGCTGGTCGTTCTGTATACTGGGTCATTTTTTTGACGATGCTCTCTTTAAAGGCACCGGTGACACCAGAACAGCCGATTAACATTGTTGGATGAACTGCTTCCATTAAGTTTTCTAACGTATCTGTGGGCACGTTAGACCACTCAGTCGACGGATGTGCATATTTCTTTTGCCCGGTAGTTAAGTCGGTCATATTATCAAGCACTAAACCATTTCGGTCGACTAAATAAAAATGCTTTTTCGCCGTTTCAAAAGGAAGACCAGTTTCACGCATCCACTGAGCACTAAGTTGATCAGCGATACCGATTCCAGCAGTTCCAGCCCCGAAAATAATAATCTTTTGCTCGCTTAATGGTATTTTGGAAACTTGGATCGTCGCAAGAACAGCAGCAACCACCATGGCTCCAGTTCCTTGAATATCATCGTTAAATGTACAAATTTTATCGCGGTAATTATGCAGAATACGACTTGCATTCGCGCGTCCAAAGTCTTCCCAGTGAAGGATGGCTTTCGGGAAAACTTCTTTCATAACATTAACAAAAGAAGCAATAAAAGCGTCATATTCACTTTCTGAAAGGCGGGGGCGTTTATTTCCTAGATATAGTGGATCGTTAAGAAGTGTTTCGTTGTTCGTTCCGGCGTCAATAACAACTGGAAGAACACGGTCTGGTGCAAGTCCAGCTGCAACCGTATAAACCGCTAATTTTCCAACAGCGATTTTCACACCATTCACACCCCAGTCGCCAATTCCAAGTACACCCTCACCATCTGTTATAACAATCATATCAATATTCGGATTATTTTTTGCGTAGTTTTTTATTGATGCGCTTAATTTTTCGGGTGCAAAGGCATCAATAAATAAGGCTTCATCCGGCGCAGTGTATTCTTTATGGTACTGGATAACTGCGTCGCCGATAGTTGGTGTATAAATAATTGGCAAATAGTCAGTCACGTTTTTTGTTACGACATAATAGTAGAGGGTGCGATTTTCATTATATAAGTTTGTTAAAAGCTGATGTTTATGTAAAGGTGTTTCTAAATTTTCTATTTGCGTCTCGATGCGCACGGCTTGTTGTTCAATTGTTTCGATAATTGGTGGCAGTAATCCGTCCAATTGATAGCTTGCTCTTTCTTCTTTTGAAAAAGCGGTTCCTTTATTTAATAATGGATTATTCATATAGTCAAAACCTGGTTTTACAGTCATTTTTCAGCACTCCTTTTTATTCTATTCTATTTTACATGGGGGAAAGAAGAATAACAACTGATTCCAAACAAAAAGAAAACCTGACAATAAGCAGATTTTCTTTTTTATTTTTAATGAAAATAATAACCTTGCGCATAGGGAATGCCGATTTCTTGAAGGAATTCTAGCTGCTCTTTTGTTTCCACTCCCTCAACAATTAAGGATTTATGATGCTTTTTAACATAATTATGAAGTTGCTCAAAGAAGATTTTTTTGCCATCGCTCTCAAATAAATCTCGTAGTAATAAGCGATCGGTTTTGACAAAATCAGAATGGTGCGCAAAAACGCGATGCAAGTCCGCATAACCGGAGCCAAAATCATCAATAGCAAATTTAGTTTCGTGTTTTTTCTGGAATTGAAGCAGTTGTTTTTCTAAGTCGTTCATTCGTTCTTGTGGTAACTTGGATGTTTCCAAAAATTCAAAAACTATTTTCCCGTTATCAAGTAGGGTATCGTGCAACTCTTCTTGATTTTCTAAAAATGTATCATACGAAATATTGACAAATAGTGGCGTGTCTCCGCTTTTGTTAAAGCGTTTCACTGCGTTATGAAGCGTGAGCAGCTCAAATGCTTTTTGCAGACCATCCTGTTCCGCTTCTTCGATAAAATCACTAATCGCATTCCAGTGATCTGTTTTTAAGCGGGTGAGTGACTCGTATCCGAAAATTTGTGTGTTTTCTACAACAACAATCGGTTCATATATTGTATCAAAGTGATTTTGATCAATAATCTCACGTACAGTGGGCTTTTTCATTTGTCCAACTTCTTTCCGTTATTTCTTAAGAGTTATTTCTTTATTTATATAATCGAAAAAATGGGTTGTTTCTGGATTTGACGTGTCCATTTTCTCTAATAACTCTTTGGTGATTTTACCATTTTTAGCTTGATTTGTCTTGTTAAAATACTGTGTCAAAAAGGCATAAACGGCGGTGGATTCGTTTTCTGAACTTGGTTTCTTTGTTTCTCTTTGATAACGTGCATAAACTTTTCCTTTAGAAGCTAATTCTGTTTGTAAAAAATTATCGAAATTTGGCTCTACATCACCATTTTCATCAAAATAAGCCATCGCAATGAGCATTTGATCAATCATATTAACTTCACTAGGGTCAGCATATTGAAACTGTTCATTTTGAAACACTTCTGTAAAAAATGGGTCAGCATTAACAGTTTGAATTGGTAGATAGGCTTTATCTCGATAATTAATCTGTTGCATCGCTTGGATATTTAGATAGCTTAAATGGAGCGTATCTGCTTTTTTCTTATGAACAAAATCGTAAAAGTCTACTGGAACACCTTGTTCAGCGCTATATTTTTTGGTGTTGGCTAGGATTTTATCTGCCATTTTTTTGTAGGACGGGAAACTAAATTTTTCGCTCGCTTGATAAAGTGCTTCTGTAATACGGAAATCATCTACAATCGCATTAGTCGTTGTTGCGTCGGTTGCTTCCCATTTAATAAAGTTATCTTCGGTTATAAAATTCTTTTCTAAATGACTTACTTGTTCTTGGAAAGTTTTACTATCATTCACTTCGACCAAATATTCCATATAAAGTCCGATGCTCTCGGCTAAATAATGCGGTTCTTGCGCATTTTTGTAATCCACAATTAAACCGTTTTTTGCAGTATAGTTTTCTTTTACATACGTTTGAACAGAGGTGGAAGTGGGTGTGGTTTCTTTTGGTGCACTCACCGTTTTTTTAGGTTCTGGTCGAAGGAAAATGAAAAATCCGGCGCCAATAAGGATAATTAAAATGAAAATTAAGATGATTCGTTTCATTCGAGTTCCCCCTGATGAACAGCAATTTGATTGCGGCCGTTTTGTTTTGCTTGATAGAGCGCTTGGTCAGCAGCTTCGAAAAGTGATTCGGTTGTTGAAAAGTTGGAACTAGCAGAAGCAACACCTATAGATACAGTAACTTTGCCACTTGCGGGATTATAAGGAAACTTCGCTCGTTCCACTTCTTCACGGAAAAAATCAGCAATTAAAGCAGCTTGCTCTGTACCAACGTTTTGAAGTAAAACAGCAAATTCTTCGCCACCAATTCGTGCAAACATGGTTCTTGGCGGGAAGGTGCGATTTTTAAGAATGCTACTAAACTGAGCAAGAACTGTATTACCAGCTTGATGACCATGGAAATCATTTATTTCTTTAAAATGATCAATATCAATGATGAAAAGAGATAAAGATTTTTTCCTTTTTTGCGATTTCGCAAAAATCCAACCAAACTGTTGGGTGAAAAAGCGCATGTTTGGTAAATTAGTTAAACTATCCGTCATCGCAGTTTCCGTCAAATTTTGGATAACGAGATTACTTTTATCAATGTAATTGCAGGCGTAAAATACCAGTAAGGCGGTTACAAAGAATAGCAGGAAATACTCGATAATCTCAAAACCTTGCAGGATTCGTCCTTCGTCAAAATTATTCACGAAATAATAAAGAATCGCTGGGAAGTTTAAAATGATTAAAGCAACAAATCTCGAAAAGCGTTGTTTTTTCCAAAAAGTAACAAGTAAACACGCGGCAAAAATGAGCGTCATCAAAATGACATAGCGACTAGTAACAGGAGAAGCAATATCAAAACTAATCCGACCAAAAAGCATTACTAAATAGGCGAAAATGAGTGGAGCGCGGCCACCGAAAACACTTGTTACCATCAAAATCAAAATCCGCATATTCGTGTAAATAACGGGATTATTTTCGTAAGCACCTTCATAAATAAAATAAATACCTGCTAAACCATAGTAGACGCCTAGTAGGATGGAAAGAAATAGCCGTCTACCACCATTTTGAAACCAATTTGGGCGATATTGTCTTATTTTTCGAAAAGACATCCCTTGGATAAAAAGGATAGCGAGAAAGAGCGCTAAACTATCTATGTATGAATTAACTAGTTCGAACAAATGGACTCATCTCCTTTTTACTCTCTTAAACAACTGGTTCTGTTTCGCGAATATGCACTTGGTTTCGTCCATTTCGTTTCGCATTATATAGCGCTTGATCGGCTGCATTTAGTAGCTCGTTCGGATTTGGATAATTTCTGCCGTCATAATTTGCGATACCAGCAGAAATAGTAATAACGGAGCCAGAAGCAACAATCGGAACATCAATTTTTTCGACTTTACGTCGGATTTTCTCCGCCAAATGCTCCGTTTCACTGACATTAATATTTGGCAAAATAATGGCGAATTCCTCGCCGCCAATCCTTGATATCACTGTGTTTGGCGGGAAGCTGATTTTTAAAAGCATTTGACTAAAAGTAGATAAAACCCCATTTCCGACTAAATGGCCATATGTATCATTTACCCGTTTAAAATAATCAATATCAATAATAATCACACTTAAATTCGATTTTTTTAACGTAGCATGGTTAAATGCTGCTTCGAACGCCTTTTCAAAATGACGGAAATTCGTCAAACCTGTTAGCGGATCAAGGATGGTGGATTGCTGCAAATCATAAATTAGCTTATTCGATGTATCGATATAATAAGCCGCTGAAACAATAATAAACGTAATAAAAAAAGAAACCAAAAAATAGAGCATCCAAACAGGTAAGTCATTTATGGTATACAATAAATGTATTTTTTGATGTAAATAAAATAGCATAAGGGGAATCGCACTAAGTTTGACTAAAACGACTTTTTGAACGGAACTAAGTCGAAGTTTAGCGACTTCCATGCATACAAAGTGAAAACCGATAATTAAAAACGCGTAAATCAAATTGGCAAACAGCGCATCACCGAGAAAAAGTTTTCCTGCGACAATTAGTAATAGCGCGATAGTAGCAGGACCTGCCGAAGAAAATAAATGCAGGACGATTAAAATATTAAGTAGCATATCTGTATAAATCCCAGAATCTGTGCCGGGTAATCCGCGGATAATAAAATAAACACCTAGAAGGCCGTAGTAAATGCCCAGTGCATAATTAATAATTTCATTAGAAAATTTAATTTGGAACCAAGCAGGCTTTTTTTCTCTAATAGATCGCAGTGCCATTCCGTGAAAAAAAAGCGCTGATAAAAAAAGCGCCATGCTGTTCCATAATGAATCAAGAATATTTGGCATAAAAAAATCTCCCATATCTCAGCATAACTAATCAGCTGAACTGTTAATATAGGCAGAAGGAAAAATAAATGAATTTTTAGCTGAGACGCAGTACAAAGAACCAACCAATGGGCGAAAGCGTTCTCTAAGAGGATATGTGGTAATGACGACGAGATAAGCTAAAATCTGCCTTTTTGTAATTAAAGCTGGATTTCAGTACAATGGATAGAATGATGTAGAGGATTTTTAGTAGTTTGTAAACTTAACTATTTTCACATATTATTACAAAGAGTTATAAAAAAGTCAACTTGTGTCACAATTGATATAGAGGGGTGTAACGATGCAAAAAATAGTGATTATCGGCGGGGGAATTGTTGGAGCTAGTGCCGCCTATTTATTGTCAAAAGAAAACGTGCAAGTAACGCTAATTGATTCAGATGAACCGGGACAAGCAACGCGTGCTGCAGCCGGAATAATTTGCCCGTGGCTTTCTAAAAGGCGAAACAAATATTGGTATGAGCTTGCAAAAAATAGTGCCGCCTTTTATAAGGAATTGGCGGGAACGCTCGAAGGAGATACTGGGCGGAATTCGGGCTATAAACAAGTTGGTGTGCTCGCACTTCGAAAGACAGAAGAAAAAGTAACAGAACTGTTTAATCTTGCGAATGAACGACGCCTCGATGCGGAAGTTATGGGTGAAATTGTAAAGTTGTCAGAAGAGGAAACAAAGCAAAAATTTCCGTTAGTTAAACCGGGATTTGGCTCGGTCTATGTAAGCGGAGCAGCACGAGTGAACGGTGGTTTATTTTGTGAAACGCTACTTTATGCCGCAAAAGAAAATGGGGTAAAAATCAAGTCGGGGCGAGCGCATTTTTCTACTGACGGAAAAGTTCGTGTTGACGGGGAAGATGAACATTACGACAAATTAATCATTGCAGCAGGCGCATGGTTAAAAGAATTGCTAGACGAGGCGAGTTTTCATACAGAAGTTTTAGCGCAAAAAGGGCAATTGCTGGAACTTGATTTTAGCGAATTTCAAACGGATGAATGGCCAGTAATTTTACCACCGAGCGCGAAATCAATTGTTCCTTTTGATAATGGGAAAATTATCGTCGGTGCAACGCATGAAAAAGCTGCTGGCTTCGATACGAAACCAACAGCAGAAGGTAAGGCAGAAATACTAACAGAAGTCAGCCAGTTTATGGAAGGGGATTTAGCGAGTAAAGTGGCCCATGTGGCGGTCGGAACTAGACCATACACGCCTGATTTTGCGCCACTTATTGGTCAACTTCCTGGATTTGAGTCAGTCTTTTTAGCGAATGGTCTTGGTGCTTCTGGTTTAACTACCGGGCCTTATGTTGGCAAACTTTTAGCGGATTTAGCACTTGGAAACACCGTCGATTTGGCTTTAGAAAACTATGAGCCAAGTAAATACATTAGTAGATAGGATTCTTGTTTTCATCGAGTGTGAAACCTTCTCCCATCACATCATGAACGACACTGACGGAAACAAAGGCATGTGGGTCAATTGCTTGAACAATATTTTTTAATTGAATTATTTCATTTTTCGCAACGACGATATAAAGGACGTCTTGGTCTTTTTTAGAGAAGCCACCGCGACCTTCCAACACTGTCACCCCGCGATTCATCGCGAGCATCACATGGGAAGCAATCGCGTCATTATCTTTAGAAATAATGAGCGCACCGCGAGCCGCATAAGCTCCTTCTTGAACAAAATCAATTACACGAGAACCGATGAATACGGCGACGAGCGTGTACATAACTTGACGGACATCTAAATAGGAGAGTGAGGCAACGAGAACAATTGCATCAATAGCAAATAGCGTGCGCCCCATGCTAATGCCTTTCGTATGATTTAGCAGTTTGGCGATAATATCACTACCACCAGTCGTCCCACCGTAGCGAAACACGAGGCCAAGCCCAATACCACTAAAGCCACCAGCAAAAAGGGCGACTAAAAGTAAATCGCTATGTAAATCTAGCGTATAAGGTATTCGCTGGAAAATCCATAAAAATAAGGACAAACTCACCGTTCCGATACCCGTATAAATGAGGGAACGATTGCCTAGAACTCGCCAACCTAATATAAACAAAGGTATATTTAAAATTAAGTTAGAGTACGCTGGATCAATTTGGAAGAAGTGAAGAAGGAATAAGGTTACTCCAGCTAAACCGCCTTCACCGAGGTTATTGGCGATATTAAAATTAACTAAGCCAAATGCGTAAATCGCCGTACCAAGCATAATAAAGCAAATATTTTTCGTGCGTAATGTTTTTAGCATAACTTTTTTCCTCCCTGAAACCTATTTAATATGTAAGTAAAAAATCATGGACTTGGACGTATTTGTTTAGGTATAATGAAATGAAGTTAACAATTAGTCTTAAAATCTATTTTAGTTTACCACATAAAGGGGGAAAACCGATGGCGAAAACAATGGCAGAAATACAAAAAGAAGTGGATGATTTCATTGGTGGATTCGAGGAAGGTTACTTTTCCCCACTAGCAATGATGGCCCGAATTACAGAAGAAACCGGAGAACTAGCCAGAGAAATTAACCATTATTATGGCGAAAAACCGAAGAAAACAAGTGAACCTACTAAAACTGTAGCAGAGGAACTGGGTGATTGCCTTTTTGTTCTTACTTGCATGGCCAACTCACTTGATATTGATATGGAAAAAGCACACGATACGGTAATGGCAAAATTTAAAGAACGCGATAAAGATCGTTGGACAAAAAAGGAGGAAAAAGCAAAATGAGAGTAGCAGTATCTGGATTTAAAGGAAGAATGGGACACGAGGTTGTCAAAACTGTTTTAAGAGAAGCAGATTTAGAGTTAGTAGCCGTACTTGACCATGAACCAAAAGAAAAAAATATAAATGAAATAGTGGAATTTAGCTCGTTAGATGTACCTGTTTTTGGTAATTTAAGCGAGATGTTAGAAGAAATAAAACCGGATTGTGTCGTTGATTTTACGACCCCTAAAGTAGGGTATAGTAACACGAAAACGATTTTAGAACACGGCGTACGTGCGGTCGTTGGTACAACAGGTTTTACACCAGAACAAATTAGTGAACTAAGATCAATTGCAGAATCGAAAAAAATCGGTGCTTTAATTGCGCCAAACTTTGCTGTAGGCGCTGTTTTAATGATGCAATTTGCACAAAAAGCAGCTAAGTATTTCCCGAACGTCGAAATTATTGAGTTGCACCATGACAATAAATTAGACGCGCCAAGTGGTACGGCTGTTAAAACTGCGGAAATGATGGCGGAAACGCGTGAATTCGTTAAACAAGGTGCTGCAGATGAAGTAGAACTTATTGAAGGAGCTAGAGGCGCAGAATATGAAGGTATGCGAATTCATAGTGTGCGTTTACCAGGACTTGTAGCACATCAAGAAGTGATTTTTGGAGCAGAGGGACAAGGATTAACAATTCGCCATGACTCTTATGACCGAATTTCCTTTATGTCTGGCGTGGCACTTTCTGTACGTAAAACAAAAGAACTTGAAACACTTATTTATGGCTTAGAAAATATTTTAGACTAAGGATAGGTGAATGAGATGCATATCGCATTAATCGCGCACGATGAAAAGAAAGATTTGATGGTTGGATTTGCAACTGCATATAAACATTTGCTCGAACCGCATCAATTATATGCAACCGGGACGACAGGTTTACGCATTATCGAAGCAACTGGCTTAACGGTACATCGTTTTAAATCAGGCCCGCTTGGTGGCGATCAACAAATTGGTGCGCGGATTTCAGAAAATAAAATGGACTTAGTTATTTTCTTGCGGGATCCACTCACTGCGCAGCCTCACGAACCAGATGTGACGGCGCTTATTCGATTATGCGATGTATACGAAATTCCTTTAGCGACAAATATTGGCACAGCAGAAATCTTAATTCGTGGTTTAGGAGCTGGTTTCCTAGATTGGCGAGACTTAAGACGGAATGATGAATAAAGGAGCGATGACAGATGAATGACGTTTTCCTAAAAGCGCTTCCTGTATTGCAAAAATTAACTACAGCGGGTTTTGAAGCGTATTTTGTTGGCGGATCTGTCAGAGATTACTTGCTAAATAGAACGATTTCCGATGTGGATATTGCAACTAGTGCTTTCCCAGAAGAAGTAAAAGAGATTTTTCAGACAAGTTATGACACTGGGATTGCACATGGGACTGTTACAGTTAGAGAAAATAATGAATTTTATGAAGTGACCACTTTTCGAACGGAAGGGACGTATGAAGATTTCAGGCGCCCAAGCGAGGTAACCTTTATTCGCTCCTTAGAAGAGGATTTAAAACGTCGCGATTTTACGATGAACGCCATTGCGATGGATGAGCATTTTGCGCTACAAGACCCGTTTTCTGGGCAACTAGCGATTCAAAATAAAGAAATCAAAGCAGTTGGTAAAGCCTCCGAACGTTTTCATGAAGATGCGCTTAGAATGATGCGAGCAGTCCGCTTTCTAAGTCAACTTGACTTTGAGCTTGATAAAGAAACCGAAAAAGCTTTAGAAAGCCAAATAGAGTTGTTACAGCATACTTCCGTTGAACGAATTACGGTTGAATGGCTAAAAATGATGAAAGGCAAAGCAGCAAAACGTGCGATAGAACTACTTTTAAAAGTCAAAATGGAAACTTATTTACCAGGCTTAAAAGACGAGAAATCAGCACTAAGCGAGTTTGCTAGTTGGGACTGGGAAAAACGAACAACCGAAGAATCGATTTGGCTTGGACTTGTCGTTGCTGTCAAACCTAACAATGTTAACGCATTTCTTAAAGCTTGGAAATTACCCAATAAAACAATTCAACTAGTGAATAAAGCGTATCAATACGCGCTAAACATGAAAGAGACATGGCTAACAGAAGAACTTTATCATGCTGGCAAGGCAGTTTTCTCATTAGTAAATGAACTAAATGTTATTCGAGGGCAAGAAAACAACCAACATAAAGTAAGTCAAGCATACGAGGCGTTACCAATTCACTCCAAAAAAGACTTAGCTATTACTGGAGCTGATTTATTAAAATGGTCTGGAGAAAGCGCAGGTCCATGGGTAAAAGAGACGCTTGACAAAGTGGAATGTGGCGTCCTTTCCAATGAAATAAACAATGAAAAAATTCAGATTAAAAGGTGGCTAGGCTATCATGAAGAATAATCGAGAAAAATTACTTGCTTTATTTACAGAAAGTGATGGTACTTATTTATCGGGGCAAGAAATTGCGGATAGTCTAGGATGCTCGCGCACAGCCGTTTGGAAGCAAATGGAAGCCCTCCGTAAAGAAGGATTTGAAATCGAAGCAGTCAGAAACCGTGGTTACCGTTTGTCAGCAACAGCAGAACAGTACACGAAAGATGCACTACTACTCGGTTTAGAAACCAAATTTATCGGTCAGCATTTGGAAATCCATGAATCGGTTAGCTCTACACAAATCATCGCCCATCAGCAAATCGAATCTAGCCCTGAAGGAACCGTTATCGTAGCCGATGAGCAAACAGCTGGAAAAGGTCGCTTGCTTCGCCCTTGGAGTTCCAAAAAAGGGGAAGGTATTTGGATGAGTGTAATTTTAAAACCACAAATCCCTATTCAAAAAGTACCCCAGTTCACGTTTATCGCCTCACTCGCAATCACAGAAGCGATTGAAAATAGCACAAAGCTCGAACCGAAAATCAAATGGCCGAATGATATTTACATTGGTAAACGAAAAATCTGTGGTGTTTTAACGGAAATGCAAGCGGAGGCAGAAACGATTCACGCAGTAATTATCGGTATGGGAATCAATGTAAATCAACAGGAATTCCCAGAAGAAATTAAAGACAAAGCAAGTTCTCTGAAACTGGAATTAGGCGAAAGCGTCTCAAGAAAAGCTTTACTACAAGAAATTCTCACTTCTTTAGAAAAATATTATGAGCTTTTTCTAGATAAAGGATTCGCACCGATAAAATTACTTTGGGAAACCAAAGCAATCCCATTTGGCGAAAAATTAACTGCTAGCACAACAAAAGGCAAAATTCATGGACAAGTAAAAGGGATTTCTGATGAAGGTGTACTCTTACTCCAAGACGCACTCGGTGAAGTACATTCAATCTATTCCGCAGATATTTTGCTAGATAATGAAAAATAACGAAACACTATAGAAAAGAACGTTTTAACCCTAATAAAATACCCGAAAACATATCTTTTAACTCGAAAACATAGTGTGAAAATCACTTTTTCGGGTTTTTCTTTTTTGGGAAAAATCAAGTACAATAAATGCGAAGGAGCTGTTTAGATGAAAAAAATACTATTACTATTAACATCAATTACCGTAATCCTTACACTTGGAGCATGCGGCGATAATAAAAAAGAAACGGAAGAGAAAGCAAACCAAACAGAAAAAGAAAGCGCCTCTTTTCTAACAACCATTTCCACCAAAGATTTTAAGCAAAAAATGGCCGATAAAACAACTGGCTTTGTTTACGTTGGGCGTCCGACCTGTGAAGATTGCCAAGCATTTCAACCTATTTTAAAGAAAGAACTTAAAAAAAGACAACCAGACCAAAAAATGGCTTATTATAACACAGATAAAGCCTCCGAAAAGAGTCGCGATGATATGATTGCTCTTTTAGAAAAAATGGACATCGATTCTGTCCCAACGATGGTTTATTTAAAAGATGGAAAAGTAGCGTCTACCTATGCAGCAACGGATGAACCGGCGAAATTAACGAATTGGATGAATAAAGTAAGTGGAGAGGTTTCAGAGTAGGCCTCTCTTCAATTTACATACTTTAAGTAAGCATCTATTTATGTTATTATACATATGGTAGCAATGAATGGATGATACCTTTACCGGATCATACTAATGCTACTAAAAAATATGTTTTTTGCCTTGATTAAAGTAATTTAACAGGGACGAAAAGGAGCTAAGAAAATGAAAAGACCAGTAGACTTTTTTGCTATGAAGGAAAACGGTGAGAAAATCACGATGATAACCGCGTATGACTATCCTTCTGCTAAGAATGTAGAACAAGCAGAAGCTGATATGATTTTAGTCGGCGATTCACTTGGAATGGTAGTATTAGGCTACGATTCAACTGTACCAGTTACGATGGATGATATGATTCATCATACAAAAGCCGTGAAGCGCGGGGCACCAGATACATTTGTTGTTACAGACATGCCGTTTATGACGTATCATGGTTCAGTGGATGAAACTATCCAAAATGCACGGAAGATTATCCAAGAAAGTGGCGCTCATGCTGTAAAATTAGAAGGAGCAGGAGAAGTCGTTAACAAAATTGCTCGCCTAACAGAAGCAGGTGCTCCAGTTGTCGCGCATCTTGGCTTAACCCCGCAAAGTGTTGGCTTAACTGGAAGCTATAAAGTACGTGCTAAATCTGCCCAAGAAGCACAAGAGCTAATGGATAATGCGTTAGCTGTAGAAGCTGCTGGAGCGATTGCACTCGTACTTGAAGCAATTCCACGTCAACTCGCTGAAAAAGT
Source organism: Listeria sp. LM90SB2 (assembly GCF_028867355.1). NCBI lineage: Bacteria > Bacillati > Bacillota > Bacilli > Caryophanales > Listeriaceae > Listeria > Listeria sp. LM90SB2. The sequence continues at coordinate 1,974,377 of NZ_CP046449.1, read as the reverse complement.
AAGTAAAGCACTTTCTATCCCTACAATTGGTATTGGAGCAGGCGTAGAAACAGATGGACAAGTACTCGTTTATCACGATATTATCGGTTATGGAATCAGTCGTCGCGCCAAATTTGTAAAAGCGTATGCGGACATTGATGAAAGAATCGAACCAGCACTAGCAAGCTACGTAAAAGAAGTAAAAGCAGCGACGTTTCCAGAAGTGAAACATAGCTTTACCATGGCTGAAGAAGACTTAAAAGGCCTTTATGGAAGGGAATAGCAAATGTTAATTATTCGAAATAAACAAGACCTTAAAGAAGCTATTTTAGAGCAAAAAAAAGCGAATAAAACAATTGGTTACGTTCCGACGATGGGCTTTTTACATGAAGGACATATGACACTTGTCAGCCATGCGAGAAAAGAAACAGATTTTGTCGTTATGAGTGTTTTTGTTAATCCAACCCAGTTCGGTCCGAACGAAGACTTTGATGCTTATCCTCGAGATGAAGCGCACGATGCAAAGCTCGCAGAAGAAGGCGGCGTGGATATTTTATTTGTACCTACAGTCGAAGAAATCTATCCAACCGAACTAGCAACCAAACTACATGTCACCAAACGCGTTTCTGTCCTTGATGGTGCTGATCGTGAAGGTCATTTTGACGGAGTAGTAACGGTTTTAACGAAGCTATTTCATTTAGTGAACCCAGATAACGCCTATTTCGGTCAAAAAGATGCTCAACAAGTGGCCGTAGTTTCAGGTCTAGTAGAAGACTACTTTTTCCCTATAAATTTACGAATCATTGCGACTGTTAGAGAAGCAGATGGACTTGCCAAAAGTTCACGAAATGTCTATTTAACAGAAAAAGAACGAAAAGAAGCACCGGTGATTCATGAAGCTTTACAACTAGGGCGAGAACTTATTGAATCTGGGGAAACAAATGAGGCTAAAATAGTCCAAGTCATGACAGATAAAATAAATGAGCAACCATCCCATGAGAACATTGCTTACTTAGCGCTCTATTCCTATCCTGAATTTACACCAGTAACAGACTGGACCAAAGGAATAATCATTGCAGCGGCAGTAAAATATTCGAAAGCTCGTTTAATTGATAATGAATTAATAAATGTGAAGAGGCGGTAAAAAATGTTTAGAACAATGATGAATGGCAAAATTCACCGAGCGACTGTAACAGAAGCCAATCTAAATTATGTTGGAAGTATTACGATTGATTCTGCTATTTTAGAAGCAGTGGATATGCTTCCAAACGAAAAAGTTCAAATTGTAAATAACAATAACGGTGCTAGAATTGAAACCTATATTATCCCAGGTGAGCCAGGAAGTGGTGTGATTTGTCTAAACGGAGCTGCAGCTAGACACGTCCAAGTTGGCGACGTAGTAATTATTATGAGTTACGGAATGTTTACTGCCGAAGAAGCGAAAACACATGAACCCAAAATAGTTGTTTTAGATGAAAAAAATCATATTGAAATGATTCTTCCAGAAGAAAAAGCGCATACGACTTTATAATCAGTTCGGGGAGCTTGAGTGGATTTCTGCTCAAGCTACTCGTTTGTTTGCATCGTTATTTTTGAATAAAAGCAGTGAAGGAAAGAGGTGGAGCAGATGAAACAGAAACGCTATATAGTCGTCGATTTAGAAACAACAGGAAATCAAGCTTCACGAGAGGACCGAATTATCCAGTTCGCTGCTTGCTTTGTTGAATCAGGAAAACGTCTGGAAACATACACGACATTTTTAAATCCAGAAAAACCGATTCCTGCGTTTATTCAAGAATTAACGGGAATCTCCCCAAAAGACGTTAAAAATGCTCCACTGTTTGAAGATGTCGCACCGATTATCGCGAATTTACTAGAAGATACTATTTTTGTGGCACATAATGTGTCATTTGACTGGACATTTTTAGAACGAGAAATGACGCGTGCAGGAATTTCTCTTGGCAAAATGAAAAAACTCGATACTGTGGAATTAGCTAGAATTATGTATCCGGGCATCGATAGTTATAAACTACAAGACTTGTCCGATGAATTTAATCTTGGGCACGATAAACCGCACCGTGCGGATAGTGATGCGGAAGTGACAGCAGATTTACTACTCCTTCTCTTAGAAAAGCTAGAAAATTTACCACTACCTGTCATTCGTCAAATGACAACGATTTCTGGCAGTCTAAAAAGCTATTTACCAGAGCTCTTATTTGAAATTGAAATGCGAAAAGAGCGAGAAAACAAGCCACTTGATCCAGCATTCGTAGAACATCGTGGACTAGTTATTCGCAAAAAAGAAGTCGAAAAGCCCACCTATAGTAGAGCAGATTTACTTGAATTTCCTGAAACAGACGAAGCTAAAATGGCACTATTCAAAAAAGCTGGAGCGCCACTTTATGCAAGAAGTGGTCAATTTGAAATGATGAATTTGGTTTTCCAAGCGATGAAATCAGGAAAACATGCCTTGATTGAAGCGGGAACAGGGATTGGGAAATCGTTAGGTTACTTTTTACCAGCTATTTACCAAGCGAAACAAGCTGAATTACCGGTAGTTATTAGTACATACACCAACTTGCTTCAAGCTCAATTGTTTGAAAAAGATGTGCCACTCTTAACGAAATTAACAGGATTCAAAGTGAAAGCTAGCTTACTAAAAGGGCGCGATCATTATTTGAATTTGTTTAAATTTGAGCAGTTACTTCAAGAAGTCGATACGCAATATGATGTAGTTGTGACGAAGCTTAAATTGCTCGTATGGCTGACGGAAACAACGACTGGTGATATTGATGAAGTGAACCTATCTAGCGGCGGGGAGTTATTCTGGAATCGGATGAAGCACACAGGCTGGTTTTTATCTGAAAAACATGATCCTTGGCTCGCACACGATTTCTATAAATTCAACATCAAACAAGCCAAAAATGCAGATTTAGTCATTGTTAATCACGCACTACTTTTAAATGACCATTTTTCGGGAAGAGAAACATTGCCTAAGTATGCTTTTGCAGTAATTGATGAAGCCCATCATTTTGCGGATAGTGCTCGTATGCAAGGAAGTTTTGTTCTGTCTTACCGAAAAATAAAATATTTTTTGAATCAGCTAGGCTCTTTAGAAAAATATTCCCTTCTCACAAGGCTTGCAATGGCTTTCCCAGAAGCAGACAGTTTATATGATTTAGATATTGCGGCAATGAAGTTAAGTGATGCGGTGGAAGAGTTTTTCGGTCTTCTGAAAATGCAGTTAAACTTCGCGCGTAAAAATTTACAAGAAGTTGTCTTAGTAGAAAACAGCGAAAAAGATGCTTGGAATGACAAGGTTTATTACGCTGCTGAAAAAGTATTACATTTGCTAAAAGAGTCCGAAAAAAATATGGAAACATTGTTAGAACAGGGGAAACAAGAAGAAAATGAACTAGGTGAGGCAGAGAGCGCCTTTTTGGAAGAAATGTATGCTTTTTTACTTGATTGGAAGAATATGGTAAAACAACTGGAGCAAATGTTGCATAAGAAGTCGCCTATTTTGACCATTTATTTACAAGCTGACAAAAATCATTCTATTTCTAGCATTCGTCTAAAAGCTGTCTTGATGGAAGTGGAGCCGACACTTGGAAAAGAGTTTTTTGCTAAAAAAGAAAGTGTCATCATGACTTCGGCAACTTTAACCGTAAAAGGGAAGTTTGATTATTTACGGAAAAGTCTCGGTCTGGAAGAAGAACAAATTATGGAAAAACGCATTCCTTCACCGTTTGATTATAAAGAAAATGCGCGAGTGATGATTCCAGATGATATGCCCCCAATTAAAGACACACCAATTGAGCGATATACCTTGGAACTTGCGAAATATATTCGCCACATAGCAGTGAAAACGAATGGACGGATGCTTGTTCTTTTCTCCGCTTCTGATATGTTACAAAAAACGTATTATCATATGAAAAATGAAAAATCATTAGAAGAGTATGTCCTTCTAGCGCAAGGAGTTTCAGCGGGAAGCGCCGCACGACTGACAAAACAATTCCAAATGTTTGATAAGTCTATTTTGCTTGGTACGACAAGCTTTTGGGAAGGGATTGATATTCCAGGAGAAGACTTGTCATGTCTAGTTATTGTGAGATTACCATTCGCTCCGATGGATGACCCTTATACAAAAGCACAAATATCCCTTCGCAAAGAACGCGGGGAGAATGCTTTCCAAACCTATTCTCTACCTGAAGCTGTACTGCGATTTAAGCAAGGTTTTGGTCGGTTAATTAGAAGAGAATCCGACCGCGGAATCGTATTTGTTTTTGATAATCGAGTAGATACGACAAAATTTGGAAAAGCATTTTTAGAGTCAATCCCAAGCGCGCCAATCTTGAAAGGCAAACAGGCGGATTTATTAGAAGAAGTGAGTGAATTCTTTAAGGAAGGTTAAATTTTTCCTGATATGACTTCAAATCTTAGGCCGCTATTGCTATAATGTATCTATGCGAAAATGAAAATGCATATCGCCGGAGGAATTCCGGTAATTTAGAAATAGAAATGAGCGAGATTATTTTGCGAAATAGAAAACCTAAGCGTAAGATTGGCAAATGGATAGCGATTATTCTCGGCATAATTATTGTGCTTGTCGTAGCAGCTTTTCTGTACTTTAGATATGCAGAAAAACCAGTAACCAATGCAGAAACAGAAGCCTTAGACCGAATAAGTGGCCAAGTTGATTTAAAAACAACAGATCAATTTTATCTTTATAATGGGCCAAAAGAAGTGTATTACGTATTAACTGGTAAGAACAGTAAGAATAAGAATATCATTGTTTGGGTTCCAAAGAAAAAATCCGACAAAGTATATGTTAAATTCGCATCTGATGGGATTACAGAACAACAAGCACGCGATAAAGTCACAAAAGAAAAGAATCCAAAGAAAATTTTACATGTGAATTTAGGAATGGAAAAAGAAACGCCTATTTGGGAAGTTGCCTACTTAGATAAGAATGACAAGCTAAACTACTTTGACATTAACTTTGAAACAGGTGAATGGTACAGAGAGATTGAAAACTTGTAACTAAATTGGAGGAGGGAATAAAATGGACTTACCGTTATCAAAACGTGTCAAAGGAGTGGCCCCGTCGCCAACACTTGCGATTACGGCTAAAGCAAAACAAATGAAACAAGAAGGAATTGATGTTATCGGCTTAGGTGCTGGGGAACCAGATTTCAATACCCCGCAGAATATTATCGATGCAGCAATTGAGTCCATGAACAAAGGATTCACCAAATATACTCCTTCTAGTGGAATCATCGAGCTAAAACAAGCGATTGTTGATAAGCTCCAAAAAGATCAGTTCTTAAACTACGAAACGAACCAGATTTTCGTAGGTACTGGTGCTAAACATGTACTCTACTCTGCGTTTCAAACGATTTTAGATCCAGGCGATGAAGTCATTATTCCAGTTCCATATTGGGTAACTTATCCCGAACAAGTCAAATTAGCAGGTGGTATTCCTGTTTTTGTAGAAACTGGTTTTGACGCGGATTTCAAAATTTCAGCAGCAAATTTTGAAAAAGCTATCACGAAAAAAACAAAAGCAATCGTTTTAAATTCACCCAATAACCCTTCTGGTATGTGCTATACGAAAGAGGAGCTTATTGCTATTGGTGAAGTTGCTGAAAAACATCAGATTTACATTTTATCTGATGAAATATACGAAAAATTATACTATGGTAACAAAGCTGATTTAGTCTCTATCGCGAGTTTGAGTGACCGTTTGTATGATTTAACTATTGTTATTAATGGTGTATCTAAAGCATATTCAATGACGGGCTGGCGAATTGGTTACGCAGCTGCAAATAAAGAAATCATTGCTGGAATGAGTAAGTTAGCGGATCATTTAACAAGTAATCCAACTGCTAATGCCCAGTATGCTGCACTTGAAGCGTATGTTGGTAGTCAAGAAGTTCCAGAAAAAATGTACAAAGCTTTTGAAGAACGAATGGAACGCTTTTATCCAGAACTAAGTAGCATTCCAGGTTTTAAACCGAAAAAACCAGATGGCGCTTTTTATTTCTTTATTGAAGTAAAAGAAGCGGCACATAAAAAAGGTTTTCAGGATGTAGATGCTTTTGTAGCAGCTCTTTTAGAAGAAGCGAAAGTCGCAGTCATTCCAGGCTCAGGATTCGGAATGCCTGATTATATACGCCTTTCTTATGCAACAAATCCAGACTTATTCCAAGAAGCTATAAATCGAATCAAAAGTTTTATGAAATAGGGAGTGTAGACAAGTGAAAATTACAATCAATCAAGCATCCGAATTTGTCGGAAAAGAAGTAACTATTGGAGCATGGCTTGCGAATAAGCGTTCAAGTGGTAAAATTGCTTTCTTACAATTACGTGATGGAACAGGATTTATGCAAGGCGTTGTCGTAAAAGCAGAAGTTGGCGATGATATTTTCGCAACTGCTAAAGCATTAACCCAAGAAACAAGTTTATATGTCACAGGTACAATTAACGAAGATACTCGTTCACCATTTGGTTATGAAATGGCTGTATCTGGTGTAGAAGTAATTAGCGAATCACATGATTATCCAATTACACCAAAAGAGCATGGCACGGAATTTTTAATGGACCACCGTCATTTATGGCTACGTTCTAACCGTCAACATGCGATTATGAAAATTCGTAACGAAATTATACGCGCTAGCTATGAGTTTTTCAATAAAGAAGGATTCCTAAAAATCGATCCACCAATCTTGACCGGAAGTGCTCCAGAAGGAACAACCGAACTTTTCCATACGAAATATTTTGATGAAGATGCGTTTCTATCTCAAAGTGGTCAATTGTACATGGAAGCAGCAGCAATGGCTTTCGGTAAAGTATTCTCATTCGGTCCAACTTTCCGTGCTGAGAAATCAAAAACTCGCCGTCACTTAATTGAATTCTGGATGATTGAACCGGAAATGGCATTTTACAAATTAGAAGATAGCTTACAAGTACAAGAAAACTACGTGGCATTCCTAGTAAAAGCAGTTCTTGATAACTGCCGCTTAGAACTAGATCGCCTTGGTCGTGATGTTAGTCATTTAGAAAAAATGGTTGCACCGTTCCCGCGTATTACTTATACAGAAGCAATCGAACGTTTACACGAATTAGGCTTTGATGATATTGTTTGGGGAGATGACTTCGGGGCACCACATGAAACAGCGATTGCAGACAGCTTCGAAAAACCAGTTTTCATTACACATTATCCAAAAGCAATTAAACCATTTTATATGCCGGAAGATCCAGAAAACGATCAAGTTGTGTTGTGCGCTGATATGATTGCTCCAGAAGGATACGGAGAAATCATTGGTGGATCGGAACGTATTCACGATTTAGAAACGCTTCAAGCTAGAATGGAAGACTTCGATTTGGATCAAGAAGCCTACAGCTGGTACCTTGACTTAGCTCGTTATGGCTCTGTTCCACATTCCGGTTTTGGTCTTGGCTTAGAACGTACAGTTGCTTGGATTTCGGGCACAGAACATGTACGTGAAACCATTCCGTTCCCACGTTTACTAAACCGTTTATATCCGTAAGTTAAAAAGTGAAGCCAACATACTGGCTTCACTTTTTTTGTGGACTTTAAATTGAAAATAATCTTTTCCGCGGGATTTCATGATTTTAGCAGTACTTTTATATTTTTCCCTCGAAAACCATGTTATAATTTTGTAGTGAGGTGTTAAATATGAATCCAAAAATTCTTGAAAAATGGATGGCTGAAGGGCAAGTGACATTACCGCAAGTGCTAGTGAAAAACTATGCAACCATTGGCTTAAACGAAATAGAACTAGTGCTATTACTTCAAATTCAATCCTTTGCAGCAGAGGCAGAATTTTTCCCGTCGATGGAAATGTTAACCAATAGAACAACGCTTCCACTGGAAGAAACAATTAAAACGATGGACTCACTCTTGAAAAAAGGTGTGATTGCTATCGAACAAAGCCAAGATAATTCACGAATGATTTCTGAACAATATAATTTGGCACCACTCTGGGGTAAACTAGTCGCTTTATATGAAAACAAGGAAGCAGATAGTAAACATGAAAAAGAGTTGGAAAAACAAACCAGTTTATATACTCTATTCGAAGCAGAGTTTGGAAGACCGCTTTCTCCAATGGAAGCAGAAATGTTATCCGCGTGGGTAGAGCAAGATAGAACGAGCCCGGATTTAATCAAAGAAGCATTAAAAGAAGCTGTTATTTCGCAAAAATTAAATTTCCGATATATTGATAGGATTCTGCTTAACTGGTCGAAACAAGGAGTTAAGACAATAGAAGATGCCAAGCGTGTAGCGGAAGAATTTCATCAAAATGGGCGCACAAGCCAAGCAATTAACCAAACGGAAGTGAAAAAAAGCGCAGGTTCGATTCCTCTATACGACTGGCTTGAAAAAAGAAAAGGGTGAGGTACACAAATTGTTATCGAATAAACAAACCGTATTATGCATAGAAGAAATGGCAAAAATGTTTCCAGCAGCACACTGTGAGCTAGTTCATAAAAATACGTTTGAATTACTGGTGGCTGTTGTCTTATCCGCTCAATGTACAGATGTGTTAGTAAATCGCGTGACTGCCTCGCTGTTTGAAAAATATCACTCACCAGAAGATTATTTGGCTGTTCCACTGGAAGAATTGATGGAAGATATTCGCTCTATTGGCTTATATCGTAATAAAGCAAAAAATATTCAAGGATTATCCGAGAAAATTCTAATCGAATTTAATGGGGAAGTACCAAAGACGCATGCGGAACTTGAGAGCCTTCCAGGTGTAGGTAGAAAAACGGCCAATGTTGTTTTATCAGTTGGCTTTGGTATTCCAGCAATCGCAGTAGATACACATGTCGAACGAATTAGTAAACGCTTAGGGATTTGTAGATGGAAAGATTCTGTTGTAGAAGTGGAAGAAACGTTAAAAAGAAAGCTACCAAAAGAACTCTGGTCTGATGCACATCATTATATGATTTTCTTTGGAAGATATCATTGTAAAGCAAGAAACCCAGAATGCCCGACCTGTCCCTTACTCTATTTATGCAGAGAAGGAAAAAAACAAGCGAAAGTGAGGGGATTCGATGGCTGAATTTAAATATGCAGTAGAATTAACACATCCTGATTTCCCAGCACCGGATGTTATTTTAGAAGAATATGATCCAGAATCCATTTATGTTAGTGGTCTACCTTTTTGGCAAGAACAACAGTTTTTTACCAAAGGTGGTGGAGTTATTCCTTGGAAAAATGAAACAGAGCGAGCTTGTCGCAAATTGGCGAAACATATGACTAATTTGGCTGAAAGTATGGAAGCTGATTTGAAAGTGCATAAAAAACCATCTCCTGTAACGGTTAGAGATGCGCTCGGTATTTTTTTATCTATTTTATTTTGGAGTAATCACCGGCCAGTACAGCTAGATAATTTGATGGACCAAATTAAAACGTTGGAGACAAAACCACTCAATTTAGACGAGCGGTTAGAATATGTATTAAAGCGAGGTAATACGTATTTAGGTTTTCGGCAATTAAATGAATTAATGTTAGAACAGCGTAAATTAATTGCGAAAAGATCATAAAAAAGAGCGGAAGATGTTTAAACATCTTCCGCTCTTTTTGTATTAACTATCTGGAATTTTAACTGTAGTAGAGGAGGCAGGGCTTCGATTACCGTCTTTAACAGCGACGACGTTAATGGAAACAGTGTCTCCAGGATTACCTCCGCTTACTGAAACGGAAGTAGAAGATACTGTCGTAGTAGAACCATTGACTGTTACTTCATAGGTTGCACCATCTACCGCAGACCAAGAAACATTGATTTGCTTAGAGCCGGCATTATAACTTGCTCTTAAGCCGGCAGGGGCAGTAAGATTTTTGGCTTCTTCTTCAGCCTTTTTCTTAGCTTCCTCTTCTGCTTTCTTCTTAGCCTCTTCTTCTTTTTTCTTCTCTTCATCTGTTTTCTTTTTATCTTCTTCCGCTTTTTTCTTCTTCGCAGCTTCTTCTGCTTTTTTCTTCTCGTCTTCTGGAGTAGAAGCAGTTTTGGTTGGAGCGGTTCCGGATAAGAATAATTCGTAACTTACTTTATCACTTGCAGTGCCTGCAGCAGCGCGTGCAATTGGGTTGCTTCCTTTTAGAATTGGGACGGAAACAACATTGCTAGGCATTTTGAAATCTGCAGTAGTTTTACCGGCAGATGCATGAGCCATTAATTTACTAAACATCCGCTGCGCAATTTTTTGTTCACTTGCTGAAACATATTTTTTCTTGTCATCATAGCCGGTCCATACAGCAATCGAATAATTGGTTGTATATCCAGCGAACCATGAGTCACGGGCAGCACCACTAGGGTAGTAGTACTTCGAAGTGAATTCAGGTGGAATATTCGTTGTACCTGTTTTACCAGCAGCAGGTACGCCTGGTACGGCTGCTGATGTACCTGTTCCGATAGAAAGAACATCTTTTAGAACATCTGAAACCATATAAGCAGTTGATTCTTTCATAGCAACAGTACTTTGTGGTTCTGTGTCAATTTCTGTTTGTCCATCTGATAAAACGATTTTTGTAACAGTGTGTGGCTTGTTATAAATTCCTTTGTTACCGAATGCAGCATAGGCACCAGCCATTTGCATTGGGTTGGAACTGTTTGCTCCAATAGCGTTGGATTCTACGTTTTGTCCTTCATCATAGGTGATGCCAAGTTTATTAACAAATTCCTCGGATTTATCTAGCCCAACAGCTTGAAGGGTTTTTAGGGCTGGAATATTACGTGATTGGTAAAGTGCTTGTCTTACTGAAATTGGTCCTTTGTATGCGAAATCCCAGTTGTTAATAGGGGTTCCGCCAGAATACGTATATGGTTCATCTTCTAAAATATGGGCAGTCGACCAATCCAAATATTCAAAAGCAGGACCATAGTCAGCAATTGGTTTCATGGTAGACCCAACAGAACGTTTTACTTGGGTTGCATAGTTATATCCCCGAGTTACTTTTTGTTTACGTCCGCCTCCGATTGCTTGAACACGTCCAGTTTTAGTATCTTGAAGCACTATACCGGCTTGCATTTCATCATCAGTGAAGTTAACAATTTCGTTCGTATTGAGCATTTTCTCCGTATATTCTTGGGCATCACGGTCAAGCGCTGTATGAATAGTTAAACCATCACGATAAACATCGTATTCTTTTGGAATTTCACTTAACACTTGTGTGACGTAAGAATCGTATTTGTAAATTTTATCTTCACGATCTTTTTTCGAGCGAAGTCCGGTAGTGATAGATGTTTTTTGAGCTTCGGTCATTTCTTCTTTTGTAATTTTATCATGTGTATACATATTTGTTAAAACTTGATCACGACGTTTTTTTGCTGCTTCTGGGTGTTCATAAGGATTGTAGTTATTCGGACTTTGTGGCATACCTGCAAGTAGGGCTGTTTGAGCTAACGTAAGGTCTTTCAAATTTTTACCGAAGTAATGTTCGGAAGCTGTTTGCATGCCGTGGACACGGTCTGACATATAGACTTTATTAACATAAATTTCTAAGATGTCATTCTTGCTATATTTTTCTTCTAATTGAAGAGCTAACCATGCTTCTTGAGCTTTTCTTGCAAGTGTTTTATTTGTGTAATCAAGATAGGACATTTTGATGATTTGTTGCGAAAGGGTACTTGCACCTTCTGCGCCAAAACCGTCTGTCAAATTGGCAATTACTGCTCCACCAAGTCGAATTGGGTCAATGCCATCATGTTCATAAAAACGCGCATCTTCCGTTGTTAGAATTGCATTTTTTAGTGTTTCAGGTATATCTTTGTATTCAATATATTCCCGCCGTTCGGTTCCAACTTCTGCGAAAACTTTTCCATCTTTATCAAGTAACTTAGATGAAAGTGGATCTCGTAGCTTGGAGTCGGTCAGTTTTGGTGCATCTTTTGCGTAATCGTAAAAGACAGTTGCACCAGCCGCAATACCAAAGAAAGCTAAAAATAATCCCACAAAGAAAATAGTTTTGAAAATATTCGCTACTACTCGTTTTCCTCGTTTTTGGGATTTCTTTTTAGAACCACCACTTTGTTTATTGCGATACTGAGATCTTGTCTGCGGTTTATCTGCCATTAAAAATCTCTCTCCTTTAAAAAAGGTTTGACTAGAAGTATAATTTGTCTATGGATTGCAAGAAGTCAAGCCTTGGATTTAGACCATAAGGAATTTGGTCTGATACATCTTGTATTTCTGCTATAGTAACTGATTTTCTTCCACCACTTTGCATACGTTCCCAAAACGGATAAAATTTCTCAAAGGGAATGAAATGAGTTTCTCCGAGTTTTTGGAAAGCAATAATGACAAATACAATACCATCTTGTTTTAAGACGTTTGCCATGTGTGTCATTTGGTGATCGTGAAAATTACTCAACGGAAAAGAAGTTGTATTTTGCGTTTCTTTTGCTTCAAAATCAACGTATTTTCCTTTATACACACCATTATAATCTGTTGTGGATGGTGTTTTGAAGTAGGCTTCCTTAATTTTGGCACTACTTCTTTTTGGGTAGTCCACACTGACAATTTGGACAGGGGTAGGTTTTTTGTGGATGACTGCTATTTCGTGAGTTAAATAATACGCAATCGTATCATTTAGGTCATCTTCCAAAGACATACCACGCTTACCATAAGTTACAGGAGCTTTCCGTTTTTGTTGAGGAAGAACCTCATGACTCGCTGCATACTTCTTGCCGTTAGGGTAACCAATAGCCATTTTTTTCACCTCTATCAGAAAATTTCTATTCTGAATTTTAGACTATCATCTATTATAACAAATAAAAATGAAAATGATAGTATCAATTAAATGCAAAATAGCTCTTTTCGGCATGAAACTACCTCATAAATAGAACGTACCTTCGTCTATTTTACCATATTTTAGCTAATAATCTAATTTTAGGCAAGATTTTGCGTCCTATGCTATGCTTGAAGTATCTGAAAATGTGAAGAAAAGAGTGATAGAATGGAACTTTTAAACCGTACGGAAAAATTGCTTCTTCAAAACGAAAAAAATTGGGAATTATATTTAAGTAACCGTGAAGAAGCAAAGCCGTTTGATTTTTATAAAGATATGAAACCTTTCGTTGACGAAGCAAAAAATAGCGCGGATGCGTTTTTAGAATTAGCTATTCCGTGGGTAAACAAAGAGCGTCCTCCTTATTTAGGAGAACTACAATTAAGACAAGCTTGTGATAATGTTCAAATGACTGCAGTAAGTGCATTTAATGGAAAGTCTTTTTATAAACACTTCCTAGATCACTACCAATCTACCAAGTATACACTAACGAGAGTGAGAGATTTCTTAAAAAGAAAAGAGGAATTGATGTGAAATCCATCGCAGTGACGGGGTATAAAAATTTTGAACTGGGAATTTTTAAAAAGGATGCAGATGAAGCGGTTTATATAAAAGAAACAATTAAACGGCATTTGCTTCCACTCGTGGAAGATGGGCTTGAATGGGTGATTATTTCTGGTCAGTTAGGAATTGAACTTTGGGCTGGCGATGTGGTTGCAGAATTAAAAGCAGACTATCCGATTAAACTAGCAATCCTTGAACCGTTTGAAAAGCAAAGTGCTAACTGGAATGAAGCGAACCAATTATGGGCGAGCGAAGTACTAGAAAAAGCCGATTACCATGCTTTTATTACGAAGCGTCCTTATGAAAGTCCAGCGCAATTTGCGGCAAGAGATGGTTTTATTATTGATAATACGGATGGCGCATTACTTGTATATGATTTAGAAAAAGAAGGTTCGCCGAAATTCTTTTATGACCGAGCGATTCAAGCAAAAGAACAGTCTAATTATTATATAGACTGTATTGATTTTTATGCACTCCAAGAAGTTGTAGAGGATATGAACCAAACGTTTTAATATGGAAGTAAACAGTTATTTTCATAAAAAACACTCGAATAGATTGACAAATGGTGTGAGATTTGAAAAAATAAGGGTAAGTATATGATTAGAACAAAAATACGTAAGAATAGAGATAGAGGTGGAGTTATATGACTTCGGAACAATTTGAGTATCACTTAACAGGTAAAGAAATTTTGGAAAAAGAATTTAAAACTGGGCTTCGTGGTTATAGTCCTGAAGATGTTGACGAGTTTTTAGACATGGTTATTAAAGATTACAGTACATTTACGCAAGAAATCGAAGCACTTCAAGCGGAAAATATTCGACTTGTACAAGAGCTTGATAATGCTCCACTTAGAACTTCAACACAACCAGCTCCAACTTTCCAAGCAGCGGCACAACCTGCTGGAACGACCAACTTTGATATTCTAAAGCGTCTTTCTAATTTAGAAAAACATGTTTTTGGAAATAAGCTGGACGATAACGAATAGGTATGCTAGTATAAGTAAGTTAAGAATAAATGAATAACGTTCGGATAATCGCTGTTTTCTTATGGAAGCAGAGGAAAGTCCATGCTCGCACGGTGCTGTGATGCCCGTAGTGATCGTGCCTGGTCAAACAATAAGCCAGGGCATTCCGGATTTCCGGTTTGACGGCAGGTGAATGACCTAAGTCTTCGGATATGGTCTTATAACCTTGAAGGTGCCACAGTGACGAAGTTCCGGCAGAAATGCTCGGAAGTGGAACGAGGTAAACCCCACGAGCGAGAAACTCAAACTTATGGTAGGGGCACTTTTCCCGAGGAATCAAGAACAAGGGACGAGGCGCAAATGTATTTTTGCGCAGATAGATGGTTATCTCTTTACTATTACCCTGTACGTAGTAAAGAACAGAACATGGCTTACAGAGCGTTATTTACAGGATTTAATTTAACATTGAAGGCTGTTTTAGAAGGCCGGAGCGCAAGTTTTAAGGTGGGTGTTCGACCTGGTTGAATGCCTATTTAAAACAAACCTCCTCCTCTTAAAACAGCTTTTTTCATTAGAAATTTAATTAAAGGATGGGAAACAATGAAATCATTTCAGTTGGTGGCAACGGCTGCTTCGGGTTTAGAGGCAATTGTTGGGAAAGAAGTAGCGCGTTTAGGCTATGACCCAAAAGTAGAAAACGGTAAAGTATATTTTGAAGGAGATTTATCTGCAATTGCTAGAGCCAATCTATGGCTTCGTGTAGCTGACCGTGTGAAAATTGTGGTTGGTGTTTTTAAAGCAACGACATTTGATGAACTATTTGAAAAGACGAAAGCTTTACCTTGGGAAGATTATTTACCGCTTGATGCACAGTTTCCAGTGGCTGGTAAATCAGTTAAGTCAACACTTTATAGTGTGCCTGATTGCCAAGCGATTGTAAAAAAAGCCATCGTTAACCGTGTCAGTGAAAAGTATCGTCGTTCTGGCCGTTTGATGGAAACAGGCGCGTTATTTAAGTTAGAAGTTTCTATTTTAAAAGATGAAGTGACGCTAACAATTGATACTAGTGGTGCGGGATTACATAAACGTGGTTACCGTTTAGCACAAGGTAGTGCGCCAATCAAAGAAACAATGGCGGCGGCACTTGTACTACTTACGAGTTGGCATCCAGATAGACCATTTTATGATCCCGTTTGTGGTTCTGGAACAATTCCAATTGAGGCGGCACTAATTGGGCAAAATATTGCGCCTGGTTTTAACCGCGAGTTCGTGTCAGAAACATGGGATTGGATGCCGAAGCAAGTTTGGGCGGATGCGAGACAAGAAGCGGAAGATTTAGCTAACTATGATCAACCGCTAAATATTATTGGTGGCGATATTGATGCTCGTTTAATTGAAATCGCAAAGCAAAATGCGGTCGAAGCTGGCCTTGGTGACTTAATTACCTTTAGACAACTACAAGTAGCTGACTTTCAAACAGAAGATGAGTACGGGGTCGTTGTTGCGAATCCACCATACGGGGAACGTTTAGAAGACGAGGAAGCAGTGCGCCAACTTTACCGCGAAATGGGTATTGTTTATAAACGCATGCCGACATGGTCAGTATATGTCCTTACCTCTTATGAACTTTTTGAAGAAGTTTATGGTAAAAAAGCGACGAAAAAACGGAAATTATACAATGGTTACTTGCGCACAGATTTATATCAATACTGGGGTCCAAGAAAACCACGTCCTAAAAAAGAAGATTGATTGAATGGAGGAGTTAAGTTTGGTAGAAACATTAGAAGAGGAATTTTTAGCGTATATTAAAAAGATGGAAGCACTGGAAGAAGCACTGGCATTAGTTTATTGGGATCTTCGTACAGGCGCCCCGTCAAAAGGAATGGAAGGTCGCTCTGATGTTATTGGCGTTCTATCTGAAGAGATTTTCAATATGCAAACATCTGAAGAAATGGCTGCTTTTATTGCTGGACTTAACCTTGATAAAGAAAATCTATCTGAAATCACTCTTAAAACTTTAGAAGAATCTCAAAAAAAATATGATTTAAACAAAAAAATCCCAAGTAAAGAATACGCGGAATATACTAAACTAGTAGCGCAAGCAGAAACGGCTTGGACAACAGCTCGCGAACAAAATGATTTTGCAGCTTTTGAGCCATTCCTAACAAAAATCCTTGAAATGAAGCGTAAATTTGTTGAATATTGGGGTTATGAAGAAAATAAATATGACACATTACTTGATCAATATGAGCCAGGTGTAACCGTATCTGTGCTTGATTCCGTATTTGAAAAAGTACGCGACGGAATTATGGCGATTCGCGAAAAAATCGCAAATGAAGGCGTGAAGCCAGATGCGACGATTTTAAATACCAAAATATCCGAAGCAAAACAAAAAGAATTTAGCATTCGCATTCTGAATAAAATGGGCTTTGACTTTGAAGCAGGTCGTTTAGATGAAACCGTGCATCCTTTTGCGACTGGTTTAAATACTGGCGATGTTCGTATTACGACCCGTTACAATGAAAATGATTTTAAAATGGCTGTTTTTGGTACGATTCATGAAGGTGGTCATGCGATTTACGAACAAAATTTTGATGCAGCACTTGTAGGTACTCCACTTGCAAACGGCTCATCAATGGGCATTCATGAATCACAATCATTATTTTATGAAATTATTATCGGTTCTAGTTTAGCATTTTGGAAAAGTAATTATGCTGACTTCCAAGCGATTACAAAACCGGCTTTTGATCATGTGACTTTGGAAGATTTTTACCGCGCAGTGAACATCTCTGAAAGTTCGCTGATTCGAATTGAAGCTGATACATTAACTTATCCACTTCATATTATGATTCGCTATGAGCTTGAAAAAGCACTTATTAACGGTGAATTAGAAGTAAAAGATTTACCGAAAGCATGGGGCGACAAATACGAAGAATATCTCGGCATTCGTCCAGATAATGATACAAATGGCGTTCTGCAAGATATTCACTGGGCTGGTGGCGATTTTGGTTACTTCCCGTCTTATGCATTAGGTTTAATGTACGCGGCGCAGTTCTTTAACCAAATGCAAAAAGAAATTCCGAATATCGATGCGATTATCGCAAGCGATGATTATTCGGAATTAAAAACGTGGTTGACTGAACATGTGCATAAATTTGGTAAAACGAAGAAACCTCTCGAGATTCTAACAGATACAACTGGAGAAGGCTTAAATCCAACGTATTTGCTAGATTTACTAGAAAAAAGATACGCTTATGTTTACCAATTCAATAAGTAAAAAATTAGCTTGACCCTGCTCCTTTAGAAAGCTATAATAAACAACATAACTTAAAACCGAAATACTTATATAATAGTTGCGATTGGGCGACGAGTTTCTACCTGGTTACCGTAAATAACCGGACTATGAGTAGTTTGTATAAAGAAGTCACTCCGAAAATTGGTGGCTTCTATACTGCTTCTCTATTTTTAGAGAAGCAGTTTTTTTATTTTGAAAGGAGAATCGTTTTGAAATTACTGGAAGAGTTTATTCAAGAAAAAGGTACGGTTTTACCGGGGAATGTTTTAAAAGTAGATGCTTTTTTAAATCACCAAATTGATCCGGTTTTAATGCAAGCGATGGGAAATGAATTTGCTAAACGGTTCCAAGATTTAGGGATTACGAAAATTGTAACGATTGAATCATCGGGTATCGCACCCGCCGTTTTTGCAGGGCTCGCGCTTTCCGTACCAGTCGTGTTTGCCCGCAAGAAAAAATCAGTGACATTAACGGACAATTTATTCACAAGCACTGTCTATTCGTACACTAAAAAAGAATCGAATGATATTTCTGTATCAAAACAATTTTTAACAGCAGATGATACGATTTTAGTTATTGATGATTTTCTAGCAAATGGTCAGGCGGCACTCGGCTTACTTGAAATTGCAGAACATGCCGGAGCAAAAGTGGCGGGAATTGGTATTGTGATTGAAAAATCTTTCCAACAAGGTCGCGAATTATTAAATAAAACAGGGATTCCAGTTTATTCACTAGCACGAATTGCCTCACTTGAAAACGAAGAAATCTTATTTTTAGAGGAGGAATAGGAGTAAATGTTAGGTAAAGGGAAAATTGCAGCTTTAGGATTTCAACATGTTCTAGCAATGTATGCAGGAGCAGTAATCGTTCCACTATTAATTGGTGGAGCACTAGGTTTTAATGGAGAAGAAATGACTTACTTAGTTTCGATTGATATTTTTATGTGCGGGATTGCGACATTGCTACAATTAACGGTTAACCGCTTCTTTGGAATTGGTTTACCGGTTGTACTTGGATGTGCGGTTCAAGCTATTGCGCCGATTATTTTAATTGGACAAGATATGGGCATTGGCGCGATTTACGGTTCGATTATTGTTTCAGGACTTTTTGTATTATTAATAGCACCATTTTTCTCCAAAGTTGTACGATTTTTCCCTCCTGTTGTGACTGGTTCGGTTGTAACAGTGATTGGTTTAACACTTATTCCCGTTGCAATTAATAATCTTGCTGGTGGAGAAGGAGCAAAAGATTTTGGCTCAATGTATAATCTCGGCCTTGGTTTTGGAACATTACTTTTAATTATTTTAGTGTATCGTTTTGGACAAGGGTTTTCGAAGGCGATTGCTGTTTTAATAGGTCTGGTTGGTGGTTCGCTTTTTGCAGCGCTTTATAAAGGGATCTCGCTTGGTCCTGTGAGTGAGGCGAGCTGGTTCCATATGCCAAAACCATTTTATTTTGGCACACCGACCTTTGAGTGGCCGGCAATTATTACGATGATTTTAATTGCGCTTGTCAGCATGGTGGAATCAACGGGAGTATATTTCGCTTTATCTGATATTACCGAACGCAAATTAACGCAAAAAGATTTAACGCGTGGTTACCGGGCAGAAGGGCTTGCGATTATGCTTGGCGGCGTATTTAATACATTCCCCTATACGGCTTATTCGCAAAACGTTGGACTCGTTCAACTTTCTGGTATTAAAACACGTAAAGTGATTTATGCGGCAGCTGGTTTCCTTATTGTTCTTGGTCTGATTCCAAAAATTGGCGCAGTGACAACGATTATTCCGACACCAGTTCTCGGCGGCGCTATGGTCGCGATGTTCGGCATGGTTGTCGCACAAGGGATTAAGATGCTTGGAAAAGTTAATTTCACTTCTCAAGAAAACTTGTTAATCATTGCGTGTGCAGTTGGTGTTGGTTTAGGCGTTACAGTCGTACCAGATTTGTTCAATGCCTTCCCATCCTTTGTTCGCTTATTTACGAGTAATGGAATTGTTGCGGGCAGTGTGACAGCAATTACACTGAATATCATTTTCAATATGATTCCACATCGCAAAGATAAAAAAGTAGCAGATCCAGAACCACAACATGCGAAGTAAAAAATAAAACAGTTTTAATTGGGCTATTTTTTCTCAGTTACTTATAGACATTCATTTATTTGAAAGCGGAATTGGTCTATATCAATTTCGCTTTTTTGCTGTTTTTCTAGTTTTATTTTCATTATGATGGGTATTTTCTAGTAGCTCCAAAAAAGCAAGCTTGGGGTAGATAAAGTAAGGGGGAAAAGTAGATGAATGGAAAACAAGTAATGGTTGGTGGTTTGTCTTTACTTTTAGTTGGTGCAGGACTGGGGGCATTTGGTAGTCAAGCACAAGCGGCGACGGATGACGCTTCTGTAATGCCAGATATTTCTAACAAACAGGTGCTAGTTGGGTACTGGCATAGTTGGAAATCTTCCGGAAATGATGGCTATCAACAAGGGACTTCGGCTGATATCGCCCTAAAAGATACACCGAAAGCTTATAACGTGGTAGATGTTTCCTTTATGAAAGGGGACGGGGTAAATCGTATTCCGACATTTAAACCAGTGGGAATAAATGATAGCGATTTCAGAGCACAAGTCGGCGCATTAAATAAAGAAGGTCGGGCCGTTCTTTTGGCACTAGGTGGAGCAGATGGACACGTGGAACTAAAAGCTGGGGATGAAGAGGCGTTCGCGAATGAAATTATCCGCCAAGTAGAAACATATGGCTTTGATGGATTAGACATCGACTTAGAACAAAGTGCGATTACCGCGGGAGATAATAAAACGGTTATCCCAGCAGCGCTAAAAATCGTTAAAGATCATTATAAAGCGGAAGGGAAAAATTTCCTAATTACGATGGCACCAGAATTTCCTTATTTAAAACCAGGTAGTGCCTATGAAAGCTACCTAACCTCACTTGCTAATTATTATGACTATATTGCGCCACAACTATACAATCAAGGTGGCGATGGTGTTTGGGTTGATGAAACAAACCAATGGATTGCGCAAAATAATGATACATTAAAAGAATCTTTCTTATATTATATGGCGGACTCCTTTATTAATGGGACTCGTGGTTACTTGAAAATCCCAGCTAATAAATTCGTGTTCGGTTTACCAGCCAATGTGGATGCAGCCGCAACTGGTTATGTAAAAGATCCGCAAATCGTCAAAAATGTTTTCACTCGTTTACAAGCAAAAGGCACACCAGTGAAAGGGATTATGACTTGGTCGGTGAACTGGGATGCAGGTAAAAATAAAGCAGGAGTGCCTTATAATAATGGTTTCTCTAACGCGTATGGTCCGATAGTTGGAACTAAATAATAGGACAACCGATATTCAGTTTAACTGGATATCGGTTTTTTTAAAACAGAAGACTTGCTTTCCTAATTAAATCGGCGTATGATGTAAATCGTAATGATTATTATTTAAGAAAGGAGAGACACATGGCTAAAAAATCAAAAGTTGCCAAACATGAACGTCAACAAGCGCTCGTGGAAAAATATGCGGAACTTCGCCGAACGCTAAAAGCAGAAGGCCGCTACGATGAATTACGCAAATTACCACGCGATTCTTCCCCGTCCCGGCTACACAATCGTTGTGAACTAACTGGACGTCCCCACGGCTACATGCGTAAATTTGGTATGTCGCGGATTCGTTTTCGTGAACTAGCACATCAAGGACAATTACCCGGCGTGACAAAAGCAAGCTGGTAAAAAGCTCCTTTTTTTCTGCGAGCCAGTTATAATTATGCTACAATAGATGGCAGTAGAAGGAAATTGGAGGATTATATATGACCGAAAATCGAGAAAATTTGCTCGTTGTTGATGGAATGGCACTACTTTTCCGAGCATTTTATGCAACAGCCGTTTCCAAACAATTTATGTTTAACCAACATGGAATCCCGACGAATGGGGTGCAAGGTTTTATGCGCCACATGTTTGCAGCGATTCGCCAGAGTAACCCAACGCATACACTAATTTGCTGGGATATGGGGTCGCAAACATTTCGAAATGAATTATATGATGGTTATAAAGCAGGCAGAACAGCGCCACCAGAAGAAATGATTCCGCAGTTTGATTTAGCGAAAGAGGTAGCTGCTGGATTTGGCTTTGTCAATTTAGGTGTGCCGGGTTTTGAAGCAGATGATTGTATTGGGACAATTACCGTTCAAGCGAGTAATACGATTGCTACAACTGTTTTAAGTGGCGACAAAGATTTACTGCAACTAATCGCACCGACGAATGATGTCTGGATTATGCAAAAAGGTTATGGCAATTATAAACGATATGATGAAGCGACATTTTTTGAAGAGATGGGTATTTCTCCAAGACAATTTATTGATGTGAAAGCATTAATGGGCGATACTTCAGATGGTTATCCGGGTGTTCGTGGAATCGGTGAAAAAACAGCGATTAAGCTTATTCAAGAATTTGAGTCAATTGAAGGCGTCTTGAACAACCTTGATAAACTGAAACCAGCGCAACAAACCAAAATCCAAGAAGACTTAGCGATGCTAGAATTAAGTCAAAAATTAGCTCGGATTCATACAGAAGTCCCACTAGAAATAGACTTGCCTAGCTTGAAATATGACGGTTTCCGCGAGGATGCTTTTGCTGTAGTTGAAAAATACGGTTTAAAAACGTTAACGCGCGATATCGAATAAAAAATAGAAGCAATCTGGTTATTTGACTCCAGGTTGCTTCTGTTTTTTTATAGCCTGGCGCGCAAGTTGGTCGGCTTGTTTATTTTGACTTACATTACGCCATTCAGCAAAAAACAATTCAAATGTATCGGCCATTTCTAAAATTGCTTCTAAATGCGGCTTGAATAAAGGATTTTTCGCATGTCGTTTATGAATTGCTTCGATTGCAACTTTCGAATCTGAGTATAGACGAATTAATGTAGCTTGTTTTTTTATGGCTTCTTCCAGTCCGAGTTTAATCGCAATAAATTCTGCTTCATGATTCGTCATAACTGCGAGCGGAATGGCGAATTGTTCATAAATACCTTCTGCTTTTAAGACGATTCCAGCCCCACTTGGTCCAGGATTTCCCGCACTTGCACCATCCACGAAAACTTCCATATTATGTGCCTCCTATTTAGATGAATAGATGTGGCTTTATTATAGAAGGAAAGCTATTTTTTTGCAATAAAAAAACCGGTAAAAGGATACCGGTTTTAAGTCCGTGTCTATTTGGCAACTGGATTAGGCTTTTTCTACATTGGCTGCTTGAGCGCCGCGATTACCTTCTACTACTTCAAATGTTACCGCTTGGCCTTCTTCTAAAGATTTGTAGCCATCACCTTGGATCGCTGTGAAGTGAACGAAAATATCTTCGCCGCCGTCTGATTCGATAAAACCGTAACCCTTTTCATTGTTAAACCATTTTACTTTCCCATTTTGCATTGAAATAAATCCTCCTAAGTATGGCTAATAATTGCTAGAATCATTTGTTAAAACGCTTTCATTTTAACTTAAAAAAATTTCTCGCAAATACTACCTTTTCAGTTCATAGCGTTGCCGCATATGATACTAACACTATAAATCAAAATACCTATAAACGTCAAGCTGATTTTCGATATTTTTTAAATTTTTGGACTTGTAAGGGCATACTTTTGACTTAAATGTCTTAAATTGGTACTAATTACGGTTTTTTTTCGGAAGACCGCTCTAGGAGAAATTTCGTTTTTGAAAGGGTAATTGCTTTTAGAAAGGGCGATATTATAGTACAATTGGCTATGTGAAAGAATTTAAGTTGGAGGGTATAGCTATGCCAACACCTAGTATGGAAGATTATATTGAAAAAATCTATTCCCTTATTGAGACGAAAGGTTATGCCAGGGTTTCGGATATTGCTGATGAGCTATTTGTCCATCCTTCCTCTGTAACAAAAATGGTGCAGAAACTGGATAAAGACGAATATTTAATCTATGAGAAATATCGTGGATTAATTTTGACGCCTAAAGGAACACAAATGGGGAAAAGGCTCCTAGAAAGACATGCATTATTAGAGAGTTTTTTAAGTATTATTGGCGTAGATCCGTCCCATATTTATCATGATGTGGAAGGTATTGAACACCACTTGAGCTGGAACTCGATTGACCGAATTGGAGATGTTGTTCAGTTTTTTGAAAATCATCCGGATGCACTGAAGACGCTCAAGGCGATGGAGACGAACAAACCAGAAACAAAGGAATAACGGTAATCCAAGGTTGAGATGTTGATTTTTGCGCAATCAGGCTTTACTTTAGAATCAAAATGGTGTTACATCGCTTGGTGTCGCGCTTTTTTGATGCACTAAAGAAGCCAAAACATCTTAATTCTTTGTTACAATATACATATTCGGAGGGGATATCATGTCAAATAAAGTGAAATCAGATATTGAAATTGCATCAAAAGCAGAAATTCTACCAGTTACGACTATTGCGGAACATTTAGGACTAGACGCAGATGCACTCGAACTTTACGGAAAGTATAAAGCAAAGTTATCCTATGATACCATTCACTCGCTAAAAGATAAAGAACCAGGAAAACTTGTTCTTGTTACGGCGATTAACCCAACGCCTGCTGGTGAAGGGAAATCGACAGTGACAGTTGGTCTTGGCGACGCACTCTCTAAAAAAGATAAGAAAACCGTTATTGCACTTCGCGAACCATCGCTCGGACCTACCATGGGTATTAAGGGCGGGGCAACAGGTGGCGGATACGCGCAGGTTATTCCAATGGAAGATATTAATTTACATTTTACTGGTGATTTCCACGCGATTACAGCAGCAAACAATGCTTTATCGGCATTTATTGATAACCATATGCAACAAGGGAATGACCTAGATATTGACGGCCGAAGAATCGTTTGGAAACGTGTGGTTGATTTGAACGACCGTGCACTTCGAAAAGTGGTTGTTGGTCTTGGAGGTCCTATTCAAGGGGTTCCACGTGAAGACGGTTTTGATATTACGGTTGCTTCTGAAATTATGGCGATCATTTGTTTAGCAAGTGATTTAAAAGATTTAAAGAAACGTTTAAGTGAAATCGTGATCGGTTATAACTATAAAAAAGAACCAATTACAGTTGGCGAAATGGGCTACGAAGGCGCTCTAACCTTACTATTAAAAGATGCTTTAAAACCTAATTTGGTGCAAACATTAGAACATACACCTGCCATCGTACACGGTGGACCTTTTGCTAATATTGCTCACGGATGTAATAGTGTTTCTGCGACAAGCACAGCACTTCGACTAGGTGAGTATGTAGTGACAGAGGCTGGATTTGGTGCAGACCTTGGTGCCGAGAAATTTTTAGATATTAAAGTTCCTGCCCTTGGAAAAGCGCCAGATTGCGTTGTTATTGTAGCAACGATTCGCGCACTGAAAATGCACGGTGGCGCTTTGAAAACCGAGCTTAGCGAAGAAAATGTGGATGCGCTAGCTAAAGGTTTTACTAATTTACAAAAACATACGGAATCTATTCAAACATTTGGTATTCCTTATGTTGTAGCCATTAATAAATTCATTACCGATTCTGACGCAGAAGTAGCGAAATTAGAAGCACTTTGCGAAGAACACGGCATTCCTTTCTCTCTGACAGAAGTTTGGGAAAAAGGCGGCGACGGTGGCCTTGAACTCGCGGATAAAGTCATTGCGGCTGTTGAAAGTGGAGAAGCGGACTACAAACGCATTTATGATGATGCGTGGTCGATAGAAGAAAAACTAGAAGCGATTGTGACGAAGGTTTACGGTGGTATTGGTGTGGAACTTTCCAGCAAGGCGCAGAAACAAATCGTTGAATTCAAAAAATATGGTTGGGACCGCTATCCGATTTGTATGGCGAAAACCCAATATTCCTTATCGGATGACCCAACATTACTTGGACGCCCAACTGATTTTGTTATTCACATTCGCGAATTCATTCCAAAACTTGGTGCTGGTTTTGTCGTTGCTTTAACAGGCGATGTAATGACGATGCCAGGTTTACCGAAAAAACCAGCGGCACTTAATATGGATGTCGATGAAAATGGGAATGCACAAGGTTTATTTTAAAAGTAAAAGTTCCAAAAGTGGAAGAGCCGCTTTTGGAACTTTTTTCATCTTAAGCAATTGCTATGTTCTATGTTTTCAGCTAGAATAGATAAGGACGAACAGGAAATGGATGGGACTAAATGAAACAATTAAAAGTGGAAAATTTAACAAAAACATATGGTGAAAAAAGCCTGTTTGAAAATATCTCGCTAACGATAACAGAGGGCGAACGTATTGGTTTAATCGGTGTAAATGGTACCGGGAAATCGACGTTATTGCAAATTATTTCTGGTAGTGAATCTGGGGATAAAGGTACTGTTACGAAAGCAAAAGATTATACGATTGGTTATTTGGCGCAAGATCCTGAATTTAATGAAGAAGATACAGTTCTTTCGGCTGTTTTTGACGGGGATACTGCGGCGCTTCGGGCAATGCGCAAGTACGAAGAAGTGTTACTTGCGATGTCACTTGATGCGGAAAATACCAAATTACACGATGCTTATACAGCCGCCAGCCAAGAAATGGATGCTAGTGCGGCTTGGGATATGAACACAGAAGCGAAAACGATTTTGGAGCGTTTAGGAATTACAGATTTAACCGCGAAAATAAGCGAGCTTTCTGGTGGGCAACGAAAACGGGTAGGTTTGGCGCAAGTCTTAATCGAGACGCCAGATTTACTCATTTTGGACGAGCCTACCAACCACTTGGATTTTCAGTCAATTCGTTGGTTGGAAGAATATTTAAATCGCTTTAAAGGGGCTGTCTTGCTTGTTACCCATGATCGTTATTTTCTTGACCGAGTGACAAATCACATGGTGGAGCTCGACCGGGGTTCGGCTTATCGATACGTTGGGAACTACGAGAAATTCATGGAATCTAAAGCCATTCGGATGGAAAACGAAGTCCGTGAATCTGAGAAAAATAAAAACCTTTATCGTAAGGAACTAGCATGGATGCGTCGCGGTCCTCAAGGGCGCGCCACTAAACAAAATGCCAGACAAGACCGTTTCCACGATTTAGAGAAAAAAGTGAAAACAAAAACCGATGACTCAGAACTGGCGATTGATTTTGTTACTAGTCGTCTTGGAAAAGATGTTTTCGAACTGAAAAACTTGGAAAAACACTTTGATGAAAAACAAGTATTGCAGGATTTCAGCTTGATTATCCAACCTGGTGAACGCCTTGGTATTACAGGGAACAACGGAACTGGAAAATCGACTTTACTGAACATGTTGGCTGGAAAACTAGCGCCAGATGCTGGGGAAGTAGTCACAGGTCAAACCGTACAAATCGGTTACTATACGCAACAAAATGAAGAAATGGACCCGGATATGCGAATGATTGCTTATTTGCAAGAAGCGGGAGAGCAAGTCACAACTTCTGGTGGCGAAGTAATCAGTGTGAGTGCGATGTTAGAACGATTTTTATTCCCACCAAATTCCCACGGGAAGAAAATTGGTAGCTTATCAGGTGGAGAAAAACGACGGTTATTCTTACTTCGCATTTTGATGGAGCGACCAAATGTCTTATTACTGGATGAGCCGACTAATGACTTAGATACGCAAACATTAACCGTATTAGAAGACTATTTAGAATCATTCAATGGTACCGTAATTACGGTTAGCCATGATAGATATTTCCTCGATAAAGTCGTAAACAAATTGCTCGTTTTCCGAGCAATTGGTGAAGTAGAAATTTTCTACGGTGAATATAGTGATTATTTGAAAGAGCTGGAGGCTAAAGCAAAACCAGCGAAATCAATGAAAAAAATGGCGAATACTTCGGTCGAAAAGGCAGCACCTGAGAAAAAAGAGAAAGTTAAACTCACCTACCAAGAACAACTCGAGTGGGACGGAATTGAAGATGCCATTAGTGAATTAGAACAAACCATTGAATCGCTTAATGAAACATTGGAACAAACCGGAGCAGACTTTACAAAAGCAGCAGAAATTAGCGAACTCATCACGGCAAAAGAAACGGAGCTCGAACAAATGATGGAACGCTGGGAATTTTTATCACAATACGCGGAATAAGGAGTGCGAACGATGAAACAATATTTGGATTTAGAAAAGTACGTTTTAGAGAATGGAACACAAAAAGGAGATCGCACTGGAACTGGAACAATCAGCACATTTGGTTATCAAATGCGTTTTGATTTACAAGAGGGCTTTCCGATTATGACAACAAAACGGGTACCATTTAAACTTGTAGTAAGTGAACTGCTATGGTTTTTACATGGAGATACGAATATTCGCTACCTTTTACAGCATAATAATAATATTTGGAATGAATGGGCTTTTGAGCGTTTTGTGAAAAGCGATGATTATAAAGGCGAAGATATGACTGACTTTGGACTGCGTGCTGAGCGTGATTCAGCTTTCAAAGAAGTGTATCAAGCGGAGATGGAGAAGTTTAAAGCTCGGATTTTAGAAGACGAAGCGTTCGCGAATAAATACGGTGAGCTAGGTAATATTTACGGTAAACAATGGCGCGAATGGAAGACTTCACAAGGAGAAACAATTGATCAGTTAGCGGATTTGATTGAAATGATTAAAACGAATCCGAACTCGCGTCGTTTGATTGTGTCTGCTTGGAATCCAGAAGATATTCCGAATATGGCTTTACCGCCATGTCATTCGCTATTCCAATTTTATGTAGCGGACGGAAAATTATCATGTCAGCTGTATCAACGTAGTGCCGATATTTTCCTTGGTGTACCGTTTAATATTGCAAGCTATGCACTTCTAACACACCTGATTGCACGTGAAGTAGGGCTGGAAGTTGGTGAGTTTATCCATACAATGGGTGATGCGCATCTTTATAACAATCATATTGAGCAAGTGAAAGAACAGTTGTCTAGAACACCGCACAAACTTCCAAAATTAGTGCTTTCAGATAAACCAGCAACGATTTTTGATTTTGATGTAGCGGATATTTCACTGGATGGTTATAATCCAGATCCAGCAATTAAAGCACCAATTTCAGTATAAGGGAGGTTTTCTTGGATGATTATTTTTGTTTGGGCACAAGACCGCGCTGGTAATATTGGAAAAGATAACAAAATGCCGTGGCACTTACCAGGAGATTTGCAGTTTTTCAAAAAAACGACGACTGGGAAAACACTTGTCATGGGGCGAAAAACCTATGAATCGTTAGGAAAAGCTTTACCAAATAGAAAGACAATCGTATTGACACGAGATCAAGGTCTCAAGTTAGATGATGCAGAGATACTTCATTCAAAAGAAGCTGTTTTAGCTCTTGCTGAGACAGGGGAAACAATCTATATAGTTGGTGGTGCAGAAATCTATCGTTTATTTATGGATGTGGCAGATCAGCTGATTGTGACAAAAATTGATGCAGAGTTTGAGGCTGATACTGCGTTTCCTGAAGTGGATTGGGAGAATTTTTCCGAAGTGGCGAAAGAATTCCATGAAAAAGATGAAAAAAATAAGTACAATTACACTTTTTATACGTATGAAAGAAATTAGTAGAAACGTTGCCTGTTTGCGGGCAACGTTTTTCGAGTGGAGTGAGTATTAATTGTTATCAAAAATGGAGATAAATAAACGCGCTTTGAAAGAAAATATGGCGCTTCTTGCTTGTCCGATTTGTGGCGAAGCATTCGAGTTTAAAGAGCCGCAGTCATTTGTATGCCTAGAAGGTCACGGGTTTGATATCGCCAAACCAGGTTACGTACATTTACTAAAACAAGCGCATAAAACAAAATACGATCAAGCATTATTCGAATCCCGTAAAAAAGTGATTGCGAGTGGCTTTTTTGAAAAATTAATCGAACGAGTGA
Source organism: Listeria sp. LM90SB2 (assembly GCF_028867355.1). Classification (NCBI taxonomy): domain Bacteria; kingdom Bacillati; phylum Bacillota; class Bacilli; order Caryophanales; family Listeriaceae; genus Listeria; species Listeria sp. LM90SB2. The sequence continues at coordinate 1,944,906 of NZ_CP046449.1, read as the reverse complement.
CAGAAATTATTGCGGAGAAGAAAAAAGAACAACTTGTTTTATATGATGCGGGTTGCGGGGAAGGAAGTCATTTGGCGCGAGTCGTATCAAATTTACAAGCGACTGGTGTTAATGTCCAAGCGGTTGGCTTAGATATCGCCAAAGAGGGAGTGAAACAAGCGGCACGCGACTATCCTGGTACTTCTTGGACGGTAGCTGATTTAGCCAATTGTCCGAATCAAGCAGAGACGGCGGATGTCATTTTAAATATTTTATCGCCATCGAATTACGTGGAGTTCAAACGGCTTTTAAAGAAGGATGGGTTTTTGTTAAAAGTAGTGCCAGAAGCGAATTATTTACGCGAATTACGTGAATTTATTTATGTTGATGAGAAAAGTAGTTATTCGAATGAGTCGGTCACATCACGATTAGCAGAAAAGTTAAGCGTAGAACATGTCGAACGAGTGACCTACAAAGCGCCGATTGCCAAAGAATTATTTGCAGATTTTCTTGAAATGACGCCACTTGGTTGGCATATTGAAGCGGATAAAAAAAGCGAATTACTGGGAAACCCACCGGAAGAATTAACCGTTGACTTGCAAATTATTATCGCGAATAGAGCACATCTTTTGTAAAAGCTATGTGAAAATTTCGCAATTTAAGCTATAATGAAGGGGAAAAATACAGAAGCTGGAGGAATGACATGAATCAATCAGAAACGAAAGCGTTAGAAGCACTGCAAAACGGATCAGACATACGTGGAATAGCTATTGCTACGGAAAAATATCAGATTACGCTAACAGACGAACGTGTAGAAAAGATTGCTTATGGCTTTGCGAAATGGCTAAAAGAGGAGAAAAAAGTGGAAGGTCAAGCGAAAGTGGCAATTGGCCATGATAGCAGACTTTCAGCTGAACGTTTAAAAGCGGCACTTGTCAAAGGGTTAACTTTTGCAGGAATCAATGTGGTGGATGTAGGGCTTGCAACTACGCCGGCCATGTTTATGGCAACTCAGTACGAAGACTATAACTGCGATGCCGGCATTATGATTACAGCGAGCCACTTACCTTTTATGTATAATGGACTAAAATTATTTACGAAATCTGGTGGAGCTGAACACGAAGATATTGATTATATCGTGGCTCACGCAGATAAATCATTCATAGAAAATGGACTAAATCTTGGGAAGGTAACAAAACAAGATTTACTTTCTACATATGCAGCAGACTTAACGGATAAAATTAGAGCTGGAATCACAGATGCAGCTGACAAAATGAAGCCACTTCTAGGAAGCCATATTATTGTCGATGCAGGGAACGGCGCTGGCGGCTTTTTTGCTGAGAAAGTATTGGCAGAACTTGGCGCAGACATTTCTGGAAGCCAGTTTTTAGATCCGGATGGAAATTTTCCTAATCATATTCCGAACCCTGACAATGAGGAAGCTATGGCTAGTTTGAAAAAAGCGGTCCTTGCTAGTGGAGCGGATTTAGGCGTGATTTTTGATACGGATGTAGACCGTGCTGCGATTATGGATAAAAATGGCGAAAGTTTAAACCGCAACCCATTAATTGCTGTTATCTCTAGTATTATTTTAGAAGAAAAACCAGGAACAACTATCGTGACTGACTCCACAACATCTGGGCATTTGCAAACCTTTATCGAAGCAAAAGGCGGGAAACAACACCGATTTAAACGTGGTTATCGTAATGTTATCAATGAAGCACTGCGCCTAAATGCAGACGGAACACCATCAGAAATTGCTATCGAAGTAAGTGGTCATGCCGCATTAAAAGAAAATTATTTCTTGGATGATGGCGCTTATCTCATTGCCAAAATTTTAATGACTTATGCCACTTTACGAAAAAATGGAAAAGATTTGCCAGATTTAATAGCCGATTTAAGAGAACCGGCTGAAAGCGAAGAAATTCGTTTGAGTATTACCGCAACCGATTTTAAAGCTTATGGAAAAGAAGTTCTAGCTGATTTTCTGACTTTCGTAGAAGCTGATCCGGATATGGAATTAGAACCTGTGAACCAAGAAGGAATTCGTGTGAATACGAAAGGTGCGATTGGTGAAGGCTGGTTCTTACTACGAATGAGCTTACATGAACCGGTAATGCCGATGAATTTAGAAAGTGATGAAGCTGGCGGCATCCGAAAAGTGAAAAATCGTTTAGCAGGATTTTTCGCGAGTAAAGCAGAATTAAAGATGTAAACTACAAAGCAGCTGATATATTTTGGCTGCTTTTTAATATGCTTTGAGTTCTAAATAATGCTAGCTGCATAGTACAGTATGATTGTGAATATGTTATTATAGTTATACAGTAAATAAATATGTCAAAAATAGCTACTAAGAAAATTGACTTATATTGGGAAGTTTTAAACTAATTTAAGTTTCAACAATGCGATACAATCAAGTGATTTTTTTATATATTTATTTGCTAATAGACAAAAAAAGGAGATGCAACTATGAAAAAGCTTAGAATATTTACTTTGATGCTTGCTTTTGCTCTATTTTTATTAGGTGGAGGAATTGTTGCACAAGCAGCAGAGGAAGCCCCAATCGATGAAAAGATAGTTGGGGAAACGGTAACAAATGACGGAGAAGAGTTTATAGTCGATGAGATTAGTGATTTAGAAGATGTTAATTCAACAACGGGGACGTTAGATACATCTGATGAAGTTGAGGTTGATTTATCAGGATTAACTATTGAAAATGAGGAAGCCGTTCTAACCCCAGGTTTAAAAACGATTTTTGGCGGAGATGGTAGAAAACTTGTAACAAATACAACTCAATATCCATATTCAACGAGCGCTTACCTTGTAATGGAATTTCCAAATGGAAAAACTTATATAGGTAGTGGACAATTGATTGGTGAAGATTCTGTACTTACAGCCGCTCATTGTTTATATGGTAAAAAAGATGGTGGATGGGCAAAAAAAGTGACTGTATATCCTGGATATAATGGCACGAAAGCTCCTTTTGGAACAGCAAAAGCAAGAAAAATGTATGTTCCAAAAGAATGGACAAAAAAAGAACCTTCTACAGAAGATTATGGTGTTATTAAATTAGATAAAAATATTGGGACAAAAACTGGAACAATGGGGTTAACAACTAATACATCTGGTGCAATTACTATTAGTGGTTATCATGGTGACAAAAAAGGGAAATTGTACACTCAAACTGGAAATATCTCTCAAGTCACTGCAAATAATGTTTTTTATAGATTAGATACAACAGGTGGTAGTAGTGGTAGTGGTGTTTATAATTCTAAAAAACAGATTTTAGCAGTAAACGCATATGAATATTTAAATGGTACCGGGGACAACTTTGGTACAAGAATAACAAAAGAAAAACTAAATAATATTTATACTTGGGCGTTTGACAATAATCTTTCTGTAAGCAAACAAAAAGGGATAAATTACGAGCTCCACGTCCAAAGTAAGGGATGGATGGGAAACGTTGCTAATAGTATGACTTCGGGCACAGTTGGCCTTGGCTTACGAGCAGAAGCAATGAAAATTAGTTTATCAGGGATGCCGTATTCTGGAGATATTCAATATCGCTCACATGTACAAGGTAGTGGATGGCAAGGTTGGTTGAAAAATGGGGAAATTTCTGGAACTCGTGGACAGTCAAAACGTCTGGAAGCTTTCCAAGTGAAATTAACTGGAAATATGGCTAAAAATTATAGTGTGCAGTATAGAGCGCATGTCCAAAATAAAGGTTGGCAAAGTTGGGTTAAAGATGGAGCAACAGCAGGAACAACAGGAGAAAGTTTAAGAATAGAAGCTGTACAAATGCGACTAGTTGCAAAATAAATTTAAAAGAATTTGGTGTGTAAAATGCCAAATTCTTTTTCTTTTACCAAATTGATTGAAAAAGTAGAGCTAGTATAGTAGAATTGAAAAGCAAGCACTTACTTTAAAAGGGAAATAAAGTACAGGAGTGTGTTTTTTGGAAACTTGGATTACAAGTATTATGGCTGATTTTGGCTATATAGGTATTTTTGTTTTGATTATGGTTGAAAACTTGTTTCCACCTATTCCCTCTGAGATTATCTTAACTTTTGGTGGATTTATGACGACAGTTACATCATTGAATGTCGTGATGGTGATTATTGTAGCAACACTAGGTTCTATTGTGGGCGCAATTTTACTGTATAAAGTCGCTTCTTATTTTGGTAAAGAACGACTCACGAAAATTGTATTAAAATACGGCCGGATTTTGCGGCTGAAGGAATCTGATATTGAACGCGCAGAAAGTTTCTTTTTGAAATATGGAAGTTGGGCTGTATTTTTATGTCGGATGATTCCACTAATACGAAGCCTGATTTCGATTCCAGCTGGGATGACCAAGATGAAAATGTCGAGGTTTCTAATTTTGACGACCGCGGGAAGCTTACTTTGGAATACAGTTTTAATTGGACTTGGAGCTGTGCTTGGGGAGTCATGGAATGAAATTGTTGTTTTTATGGATAGCTTTTCAACAATAATTTATAGCGTCATTGCGATACTTGTTGTGGTCGGTTTAGGATACTTTTTCCGAGCACGTTTCAAAAAAACACTAGATGAAGAATAATGTAGGACCTTGAGGAATGATCTTCAAGGTTTTTCTTTTGCGATTTTCGCTTTCGTGCTATGATAGGTTGGACATAGAAAGGGGAGTGGACATATGCGGATTGGAATGCGAACGGTGAAAACCGCGATTGCAGCGACACTGGCGATAATTTTGGCGGAATGGCTACACTTGGAATATGCAGTTTCGGCAGGGATTATCGCAATTTTAAGTGTACAAAATACGAAAAAAGGGTCTTTACAACTAGCGATTCAGCGGGTTTATTCGACCGTTTTGGCACTATCTATTGCTGCCGTATTTTTCATGCTCATTGGTTATAACGCGGTGAGTTTTGGACTTTATTTACTGATTTTTATTCCGCTTGCTGTAAGACTGCATGTTGCTGACGGAATTGTTGTGAGCTCGGTACTCGTATCGCATATTTTACTCGAACAATCATTATCCTTTTTCTGGTTTAAAAATGAACTGTTACTTATGGCAGTTGGCGCTGGCATAGCGATTATTTTAAATTTATATATGCCAAAAATGGAAGACGAATTAAAACGCAGCCAACAAAAAATAGAAGCAATTATGCGGCAAATTTTGACGGAAATGACGCAAGGGCTTCGGAATCAGTCGGAGTATCATGATGAGTTTGGCTTATTAAATCAATTAAAGGGTACATTAGACTATGCACAGGAAAAAGCAGCAAGAAATTTAGACAATCAGTTTTTTGCTTCTTCCCACTATTATTCGCAGTACGTCGATATGCGGCTTGTGCAATATCGAATTTTAACACAGATGAAACGGCATTTAGTCGCGTTTGATCATTCTTCTGAGCAAAGTATGGCGCTGGCAGAAATTACAGAAAAAACAGCACAGACGTTAGATGAGCATAATACAGCAGAGGATTTAGTGGCGGAAATTACTAAGATGGTGCATGAGTTTCGAAGTAGTAAGCTCCCAGAGACACGAGCAGAATTTGAAAATAGAGCGATTTTATTCCAATTTATGAATGATTTGCGCTATTTATTAGAAATGAAGCGTGACTTTTATGCGGAGTTTGGACTAAAAGAAAAAGAAATGACGAGGGGACGATGAACGATGGTTGAAAAAATTGGTCAAGTGATGTTATATGTAGAAAATCAAGCTGCAGTGAGAGATTTTTGGGTAGAAAAATTAGATTTTGTCGTAGTTTCAGAAGAAGTGGTAAATGGCGAAATTCAGTGGATTGAGATAGCGCCAACAAAAGGTGTAGAAACTACTTTTGTTCTTCAAAACAAAAAGAAAGTGGCGGAAATGAACCCAGAAATGAATCTTGGGACACCATCTATTTTACTATTTGGAAATAATGTCGCAGAACTTTATGAAGAATATAAAGATAAAGGCATTACGGTTGGTGATTTGGTCGATTTACCAATGGGCCGGGTGTTCAATTTTTCGGATAACGAAGGAAATTACTTTGCGATTTGTGAAAAATAATAGGAGAAAAAGCCAGATGACAGTCTATTTGATTGTCATCTGGCTTTTTTTAGATAGTTGGAACTAATTGTTTCTCAGCTAATGCTGCTTGAGCTGCTGCAAGGCGGGCAATGGGAACGCGGTACGGGGAACAAGAAACATAGCTAAGTCCTAATTGATGGAAGAACTGGATAGATTCCGGATCGCCACCATGTTCGCCGCAAACCCCCATTTTTAAATGTTCCGAAGTCATTCGTCCACGTGTAACTGCCATTTCAACTAGTGCGCCGACACCATTTTTATCAATCGAAACAAATGGATCTTTAGGTAAAATATCTTTTTCATAATAATCGGCTAGGAACTTGGTCGCATCATCACGTGAAAAACCATAAGTGAGCTGTGTTAAATCATTGGTTCCAAAGCTAAAGAACGCTGCTTCCTCGGCGATTTCGTCTGCAGTTACACACGCTCGCGGAATTTCAATCATTGTTCCGATATCATAGGGAATCACCACTTGTTCTCTATCAAAAATAGCTTGGACTGCTTGTTGCAGTTCTTTTTTTATATAGCTAAGTTCGTTTTTCGTAGCGATGAGTGGAATCATGATTTCCGGGTGAACATCTATTCCTTCATTATGAACGATAATTGCACTTTCGATAATTGCTTCCGCCTGCATCCGGTAAATTTCTGGGAACGTAATAGCAAGCCGGCAACCACGATGTCCGAGCATGGGATTGGCTTCTCTTAGTCCGTTGATTCGGTTTGTAATTTGAGGAACGGTTCGATTCATCGCGCCAGCCAATTGTTCTATTTCTTGCTTCATTGTTGGTAAAAATTCATGTAAAGGTGGATCAAGCAAGCGAATGTTTACCGAACGACCGTCTGCAATACGGAATAATTCATTGAAATCGGCTTTTTGCATTTCTTTTAAAATTGCTAAAACAGATTCGCGCTCGTTTAATGATTCTGCTAAAATCATTTGGCGTACATAAGGAATTCGTTTTTCATCAAAAAACATATGCTCGGTACGGCAAAGACCAATACCTTCCGCACCAAATAAAAGCGCTTTTTTAAAGTCTGCTGGGGTATCTGCATTTACTCGAATCATTAATCTTTTCTCCGCATCAGCCCAGGCCATCAGCTCGTCAAAATGACCACCAATTTTCGCTTCTCTGAGGGCAATTTCTCCAAGGTAAACTTTGCCGGAACTACCATCAAGGGAGAGCGCATCACCTTCATGCAGTGTGTCGCCAGTAGGAAGAATGATCGTTTTATCTTTTTCATTAATAGTAAGTTCGGCACATCCAGCGATACAGCATTTTCCCATTCCGCGGGCAACGACGGCAGCGTGAGAAGTCATACCACCATGAGCGGTTAAAATAGCGTTACTCCGTGCCATGCCTTCGATATCCTCAGGAGAAGTCTCATTACGAACTAAAATGACAGGAATGCCACGTTCGGCTGCTTGGACAGCTTCTTTTGCTTCAAAGAAAATTTGCCCCGTTGCAGCACCAGGGCTTGCAGGTAAACCAGTTGCGATGACTTGACCATTTTTAAGAGCGCTTTCAAGAAAAGTTGGATGAAGTAATTGGTTTAGTTGTTTTGTTTCCACACGCATAATGGCTTCTTGACGAGTGATTTTTCCTTCATGGACAAAATCAATGGCCGCTTGAATAGCTGCTTTGGCTGTTCGCTTGCCACTTCTAGTTTGTAAGACATAGAGTTTGCCTTTTTCGATGGTAAATTCAATATCTTGCATGTCTAAATAATGATTTTCGAGAAGTTCACAAGTCTGGAGGAGTTCCTTGTAAACAGTGGGCATTCTTTCTTCCAGCGCACTTATCGGCTCAGGGGTGCGAATTCCTGCAACCACATCTTCACCTTGCGCATTCAGTAAAAATTCCCCGAACACCTTCTTTTCACCGGTGGAAGGATTGCGGGTAAAGGTAATGCCAGTTCCACTCGTTTCTCCAGTGTTTCCAAAAACCATCGCTTGAATATTAACGGCTGTACCAAAACTTGCATCAATATCATGTAATCTGCGGTAAATAACAGCGCGAGGATTCATCCAGGAATCAAAAACAGCGATTATCGCAAGCCGCAGTTGTTCCAGTGGATCTTGTGGAAAGTCTATACCAGTTGCTTGGCTAAAAATTAGTTTGTAAGCATCGATGAGATTGCTTAAATCAGTCGCAGTTAATTCTGTATCTAAGCGGTAGTTGTTTGCTTTTTTGATGCGACTAAGAGCCTGTTCAAATTGGTAGCTTGGAATTTCAAAAACAACGTCACCGAACATTTGAATAAAACGGCGGTATGAATCATAAGCCGAACGAGCATCACCAGTTAAGTTGGCGAGCCCTTCTGCGGCTTGGTCATTTAAACCGAGATTGAGCACGGTATCCATCATACCGGGCATCGAAAAAGGGGCACCCGAACGAACGGAAACGAGTAGAGGGTTTTCTGCAAATCCGAAAATTTTCCCGGTTTGTTTTTCCAGTTCTGCTAAATGAATTTTTACTTCTTCAAATATAGCTTCGGAAAGGTTTTTATTGTTTGCCGTGTAATCGTTACAGGCATCGGTCGAGATAATAAAACCAGGAGGCACAGGCAAACCGATATTCGTCATTTCGGCCAAATTAGCACCTTTTCCTCCTAAAATATTTTTCATTTCTTTAGAACCTTCACTGAACTGATAGACAAATTTTCTCACATTATTCACCTCTTCAAATTAGTGGTAACTCGTGATAATTTCCGTGATTAGGGCAGCGGTTTCCTCAATGGCTTTATCTTCTACATGAATGACTTGGCAGCCAAGCTTTTTGAATGTGTCATAACCATATTCTAGTTCCTCTAAAATGCGTTTTTCACTGGAATAACTGCTTGCTTCGTCTAAACCAATGGATTTTAAACGGACTTTGCGAATTTGTGCTAGTTTTTCTGGGGTGGTTGTAAGGCCGATAATACGTTCCGCTGGGATTTGGAAAAGTTCGGCTGGAATCGGAATTTCGGGAACAAGTGGTACATTAGCAACTTTCCAATTTTGATTGGCAAGAAAGCTACTCAGAGGGGTTTTGCTCGTTCTTGATACCCCAACAAGAACAATATCTGCATCTAATAGGCCACGTGGATCTTTACAATCATCATATTTTACTGCAAATTCAATGGCAGCAATACGATCAAAATAATTGCTATCAAGACGACGCATATTTCCTGGGTCTTGTTTAGATTTTAAGCCAGTTTTTGCTTCGACCGCAGCGGTTAGTGTATGTAACAAATCTACGTTTGGAATATTGTTTTGCACACAAAAATTAGTGGCATACTCAGCTAACTTAGCTTGTACGAGCGTTTGAACGACGATACCATCTGCCGCTTTGGCTTCTTCTAACGTTTCAAGTAAAGCGCTCTCATCACGAATAAAAGCATGGCGGCGAATGTCCGCAGGCTTATTAAGCGAAAACTGAGCTGTTACCGCGCGAATAATATGTTGAGCAGTTTCTCCGATAGCATCTGAAATAACGTATATAATAACCGGATTTTCCATATTTTCCTCCTACTAAACCTTTTTAATTGTATCTACAAATAGCGCAGTAATACGGGTTTTTGAAATTTTTCCGACGACTTTGGTGTTTTCTAGAACAGGAAGCGAATCGATTTGGTGGAATACGAGTTGTTCTGCGGCATGTAACACAGTGTCGTTTTTCGTAACGGTAACGAGGTTTGGCATCCGCGTCATAATTGTCGCAATCGGCGTCGCTTTTGTATCTGCATCAGCAAGGGCGCCTTTTAGCAAGTCTTTTCTAGAGACAAGCCCAACCAAAAGATCCTCATCAACGACGTATAAACTACCAATATCTTCCATAAAGAGCATAACAATCGCATCATACACACTCGTTTCTTTTTTTGCGAAAAATGGTTGTGTCATAATATCGGCTACTTTTAACTGACGAATTTCATCAAAGTGAATTGGATTCGTTTCTAAACCAGAGTAAAAGTAACCAACTTTTGGACGAGCATCTAAAATGCCAGTCATGGTTAAAATTGACAAGTCAGCTCGAATGGTGGCTCGTGTTAGTTTTAAATGCGCAGCGATAGAGTCACCTGTAGCAGGCTCATTCGCGCGAACATAGGCAACAATTTGATGTTGTCTAGGAGAAAGTTCGATGGGAATCACATCCTTTTATTGTGTTATGCTAATCATTATATAGTATGACATAATTAAAAACAAGTCTCAATTGTGACATACTATATAAAAAGACCTTCTCGCATTGGAGAAGGTCTTTGCATTGCGTTATTTAAACATAAAATAAAATACAGAAATACATAAAAGCGGTTCCCGCGATAACAAATAAATGCCAAATCGCGTGCATATACGGGACACGAGGGATACTGTAAAAAACAGCACCTACTGTAAACATAATCCCACCAGTTGCAAGTAACCAAAACCCAGTTGGAGTCAGCCCGGCATAAAGCGGTTTAATGGCAAACATAACCATCCAACCCATAAGTAAGTAAACACTTGTCGACAAAAGTTTTAATTTGCCAGTCATGAATATCTTATAAATAATCCCAGCAATTGCGAGGCCCCAAATGACACCAAATAGTGTCCAGCCGAGTGTCCCTTGAATCGTAATCAAAACAAATGGCGTATAACTGCCAGCAATTAATACATAAATCGCTGCGTGGTCCATAATGTTAAAAACCGTCCGCGCCTTGCAAGGTTTAAAACTATGAAGCAGGGTGGAACAAATATAAAGCAACATGAGGGAAATTCCATAAATTAAAAAACTTGTTAAATAAAGAGGATTATCTTTTCCGGCGGCGAATATTATAAGTAAGACGAGCGCGGGAATACTAAGGATAAACCCAATACCATGCGTTATAGCATTGGCTACTTCTTCTTTCCAATTGTAAGAAGTGACATTCATTTTATCACCATACTTTTCTACAAATTTTGTGTGTTTTATATATCTATCATACGCTAAAAAATACAGAATAGAAAGACAAATACCATTTCTTTCTCTTTTCTTAAAACTAGTTTATAGGTTGTGTATACTGCCGGGGATGTTATAATAAGATAAAATAAGCAAAACTGGATGTGGCTATATGAGAAAAATAAAAATTATCACAGATTCAACTGCTGGACTAACATTAGAAGAAGCAGCAAAATGGAATATTGATGTTTTATATTTAACCGTAGAAATTGATGGGCAAATATACAACCCTAAAACAGACATTACACCAGAAGAATTTATGGTACGAATGGCAGAAACAAAAGAATTACCAAAATCTTCTCAACCTGCGATTGGTTCTTTTGTGGAAGCATACGAAAAATATACGGCTGAAGGCTATGAAATTCTTTCTATCCACTTAACTGAAAAACTAAGTGGTACTGTCAATGCGGCTCGCCAAGCAGCTGATATGGTAGAAGGAAATATTACGGTTGTAGACTGCGATTATACAGCTCGTGGGCAAGCATTCCAAGTACTAAAAGCTGCTGAAATGGCTCAGTCGGGCGATTATTCTGTAGAGGAAATTCACGCAAAAATTAATGATATTCGTGACAAAACAAAACTTTATATCGTTGTCGTAACACTCGATAATTTAATTAAAGGTGGACGTGTTGGACGGATGCAAGGCTTCTTCGGTAGTCTTTTAAATATCAAATTAATTGCCAAATTAACTGACGGACAATTGGAAGAAGAAACGAAAGTCCGCAGCAACAAAAAAGTATTACAATATTGCCTAAACCTAATTAAAGATGAACCGAAAAATATTCAGCATCTAGACGTTGTTCATGCGGATGGGCTTAATCTGGCGGATGATTTCATCGCTGAATCAAAAGAAATAACCGGTTTAACAGAAATTCCACTATTTTTTGCAGACCCAGTTATCTCCACACATGCTGGAACTGGTGCGTTTGCATTTATGTACTATACTGACTAAGTGAGTGATTGCATATGACAAAGAAAAAATGGCTGTGGCTTACAGGGAGCGTGCTTGTTATCGCACTTCTTGTTGGCGCAGTTTTTGGTATCAAGTATTATAAAGAATCAAAAGAAATTCCGATTAATCTCGTTGCCATGGGTGATTCATTAACAGAAGGTGTTGGTGATGAAAACAAAGAGGGCGGATATGTCGGCATTATCCCTAAAGAACTAGAAGAAGAATCAAACATTCCAAGCGTAAAAACGAGTAATTACGGGGTATCTGGAAACAAAATAACCCAACTCGAAAAACGTTTAAAAACAAACAAAGACTTCCAAGAAGATGTCAAAAATGCGAATGTAATAACAATCACCATTGGCGGAAATGATGTCATGGCTATTTTGCAATCTCGTCTGTTAAATGTAAATGTAGATGATTTTACAAAAGCAAACAAAGAATTCCAACAAGAGTTAGAGACACTTCTAAAAGACATTCGGTCCTATAACAAAGATGCAGCGATATTTTTAATGGGTATTTACAATCCATATACAACTTATTTCAGCGATATCAAACAATTTGACGAGATTATCTCTGATTGGAATAAAGCTTCCAAGAAAACTATCCAGCAAGATAGCAATGCTTATTTTGTACCTATTGCAAAAGTTTTAGAAGATCGAAATGCAGATAATAAAGATAAACCTAATTCGCTACTGTCAGATGATTATTTCCATCCTAATCATAGAGGATATGAGAAGATGACATCGGAATTAGACAAAGCCATCGTAAAACAATTAAACGAAGGCAATATTCCCAAATAGAAAGGTGTTAAAATCGTGCAGAGAGAAACACGATCGGCTCCAAAAAAACCAAAACGTAATTATTGGAAATGGGTATGTATCACATTAATTAGTGTACTTCTAATTTCTGCTGGCTGGATTTATGTAGCAGTATTCAAACTCAGCCCGCAAGATGAACCCTCGCCATCCCTTATTAGCAATAAATCAATGGTTGAATTTCAAACGAGTACAACAAAAGCTGACTTAAACCAATTGATTAGTTCTTATATAGAAGATTTTAGCAAAGATCAAGATATCGGTTATAAAGTTTTCGTCGCAAATAATGTTAATTTTACTGCCGAAGCTGAAATTTTTGGTGAACCAGTCGAACTACGCTTGAAATTCTCACCGGAAGTTGTCGATAATGGCAATGTTGAGTTGACGCTTAAAGATATGTCCGTTGGCGCTTTGCCACTGCCCGTGTCTTACGTAATGAACTATGTAAGCAAAAACTATAAATTCCCTGATTGGGTGACAATTATGCCTAAAAAGGAAAAAATCTACCTTTCCCTAGATAAACTAAAACTGCAAGGCGGCACAAAAGTACGTGCTGATACGCTAAATTTGAAGAAAGATGACATTTCGTTTACACTTTTAGTACCAGTTAAGTAATTTGGCTGGCTGAATCCTAGTTAGGGGGCATTTTTATGACAAAAGAATCACTTGAAAAAGCAACATTTGCTGGAGGATGCTTTTGGTGTATGGTAAAACCTTTTGACACGCAACCAGGAATTGAAAAAGTTATTTCAGGTTATACGGGTGGTCATACGGTTAATCCAACCTATAAAGAAGTTTGCAGCGGGACAACAGGACATACAGAAGCAATCCAAATCACATTTGATCCGGCAGTTTTTCCATATGAGAAATTAGTCGAAGTATATTGGCAACAAACTGATCCGACTGATGCGGCAGGCCAATTTGTTGACCGTGGTGATTCGTATCGACCAGTTATTTTTTACCACAATGAAGAGCAAAAAGAAATTGCTGAAAAATCAAAAGCAGCCCTTGATGCGAGTGGTAGATTTAAAAAGCCGATTGTCACAGAAATTGCCAAAGCAGAAACATTTTATCCTGCTGAAGAATATCATCAAGATTTTTACAAGAAAGAAAAAGCGCACTATGAGGGATATCAAGTTGCTTCAGGTCGTGCTGCATTCATAGATGCCAACTGGAAAGGGTGAAATCAAATGGATGAAAGTAAAAAGAACGAGCGCCTTCAACAACTAACAGATATACAATATAATGTGACCCAAAAAGCGGGTACCGAACGCCCATTTCAAAATGAATTTTATGATAATGAGGCAAAAGGCATTTATGTAGATATCGTTTCAGGAAAGCCACTTTTTTCATCCAATGATCAGTACGATGCTGGCTGTGGTTGGCCGAGCTTTACTAAGCCTATTGATGAAGCAGAAGTTATTGAACATCGAGATTTGACCCATGGTATGATTCGGACGGAAGTGAAATCTGCTGATGCTGATTCCCATTTAGGGCATGTTTTTCCAGATGGACCACAAGATAAGGGTGGACTTCGCTACTGCATTAACTCCGCAGCGCTCAGATTCATACCTGTGGATAAGTTAGAAGAAGAAGGCTACCAAGCATATAAGAAAATCTTTGAATAAACACATGATGCCAGAAAATGAAATGCGTAGAATAATATCGCGAAATCATTCTCTGGCATTGTTGTGATAAGGAGCGATACACATGTTAAAAATAGCGGTAGTAGGGCTTGGCGGCATTGCACAAAAAGCATATTTGCCAGTTTTTGCTGAAATGGAAAATATCGAGGTACATCTTTACACGAGGGATGCGCAGAAATTAAAGCATTTAAGTGAGAAATATCGTTTTGATCATTATCATCAAAGTATTCATTCTATGATTGAGTCTGGCGTGAATGCAGCGTTTGTTCATTCATCTACAGCAAGCCACCCAGAAGTAATCCGGACTTTTCTAGCAAATCATATTCCAGTTTATGTGGATAAACCAATTGCCGACAATTTATCCGAAGTAGAAGAATTAACACGCCTAGCTGAAGAACAAAATACGTTACTTATGACTGGCTTTAATCGCCGTTACGCGCCAAAATATCAAGAATTAAAAGCCTTAACAGATACCAACATGATTATTATGCAAAAAAATCGCGCGGCGCAACCGGGTGAGGCTCGTACATTTATTTATGACGATTTTATTCATGTCATTGATACCGTGCGTTTTTTACTAGATGCCCAAATAGAACAGTTACATGTCGTTCCGGTATGGCAAGAGAACCTTCTAGCAAGTATAACGGTACAAATTACAGCGGGAGGTAAAGTGGCAACGGCGATTATGAACCGAGATAGCGGCGTGAACGAAGAACGATTAGCAGTGATGACCCCGAGCGCCAAATATGAAGTAGAAAATGTTACGGAAACGCATATTTATGAAGGGACAACAGAGCGGTTTGAGCGTTTTGGAGATTGGGAAACGACGCTTTACAAAAGAGGTTTTGTATCTATCATCCAAGCCTTCTTAACGGCCGTGCGAAATGGGGAAAAAGCACCAATTTCCAAAGAAGATGCCTTAGAAACACATCGACTTGCAGAAGAAATTCTACGTAAAATCGAAAATTAACTTTATTTTTTTCAGGAAATCAACTATAGTTAAAGCATAAAAAGAGCGGAGTGTGTTGTACGTTGGGAAGATCATTTTATCATTTTTTAATGACATATCGGGACCCGAAGCTAACAGATCAGAAAACGGAATTTGCCAACAATGCATACCGAGATCATAGTTTTCCAAAGCAAACAAGAAACTACCATATTCTTTGTGATTATCTGGAGTTTAATGCGCCGTATTTACCGGGAATGTCTATTTTTGATGAACTTTGGGATGCTTATTTGCTAGATGAAGAGAAAAACAAACACTAGGAGGAAAAAAGATGAGCGTACATATCGAAGCAAAACAAGGGGAAATTGCAGAAACTATTTTATTACCAGGAGATCCATTGAGAGCAAAATATATTGCGGAAACATTTTTGGAAGATGTCGTTTTATTCAACCAAGTGCGAGGCATGTTAGGATTTACTGGTACATACAAAGGCGAAAAAGTTTCTGTTATGGGAACTGGTATGGGAATTCCATCTATTTCGATTTATGTAAATGAATTAATTCAAAGCTATGATGTGAAAAACTTGATTCGCGTTGGTACTATGGGCGGCATTCAAGCAGATGTAAAAGTACGTGATGTTGTCATTGCACAAGCGGCATCAACGGATTCGCAAATTAATCGCAATACTTTTGCTGGCGTAGATTTTGCACCAGTAGCTGATTTTTCTCTTCTAAAAAAAGCGTATGATGCAGGTATCGAAAAAGGATTATCGCTTAAAGTTGGGAATGTTTTTTCTGCAGACCGTTTTTATAATGATCAACTAGACAAACAACAATTAGCAGACTATGGTGTGCTTGGAATTGAAATGGAAGCAGCGGCACTTTATACGTTAGCACAAAAATATGGTCGTCGTGCTTTAGCTATTTTAACTGTAAGTGACCATATTTTCACTGGGGAAGAAACATCCGCGGAAGAGCGCCAAACTACTTTCAATGATATGATTGTTGTAGCACTTGAAGCAGCAATAAAATAATTTTAATTACTAACTTAGAATTAGACTTAATGTATACAGGAAGGTTGATAAACAGATATGAGTTCTTTATTAACAATTGCTTTAGCTGTTAGCATCAGTTGTGTCCACACAGTGGAAGATCAATATTTTGGTGGCACAAATGCTGATTCCATCGCTAAAGTGGAGCAAAAATCGTCAGGCAATCAAACACTTTCGGAATTAGAAAAAGATCCACTTTATCCATACATTGATAAACAAAATAAATTAACAGAAAAAGATGGTATAAAGTATATTGAAAATGAGGAAAATATGTTGGTTTTAGCTAACAAAGATTATTCATTGCAACCAACATATACCCCCCCTGACTTGGTTCGTCCAAATGTTACATTCTCTTTTGGCAGCCAACAAGTCGAAAAAGCACAGCTAAGAAAAGAAGCAGCAACTGCATTAGAAGAAATGTTCGTAGCTGCGAACAAAGATGGTAAGAAACTATTCGCCGTATCTGGTTATCGATCGTACAAACGCCAGCAAGAAGTCTTCCAAGCAGAAGTAAATGCGAAAGGTGACCAAAAAGCGAGAGAAGCAGTAGCGTATCCAGGTACTAGCGAACATCAAACTGGTTTAGCGATGGATATCTCATCAGAAAACCAATCATATGAACTCACAGAAGCATTCGGAACAACTCCTGAAGGCAAATGGTTGCAAGAAAATGCCCACAATTATGGTTTTATCTTGCGTTATATGAAAGGGCGAGAAGCTATCACGAAGTATCAATATGAATCTTGGCATTATCGTTATGTTGGTAAGGATGCGGCAACGATTATTTACGAAAACAACTGGACTTTAGAAGAATTTTTTGAACATGTTAAGGCACTTCAAAAGAAAGTAGATGCCGCGAAATAACAAGATTTTGAGCCATAAACAAGCATTTGTTTATGGCTTTTTTTGTTCTCAGAAATTAAATGGTTGCATAAAATACCTATAGGGGGTATACTGTTAATTGTAGAAACAAAGGAGGAGAAAAAATGAAACACGATCAACCAATTGTTCCACGCAAAGAAGATGAAACGAAATTACTTCAAAATCGTTTGCGACGTATCGAAGGCCAAATCCGCGGTATCGCTCAAATGGTCGAGGATGATAGATATTGTACAGACATTTTAGTTCAAATTTCAGCAGCGAATAAAGCGCTCAAAAATGTTGGTTTACAAGTACTAGAACATCATACAGCACACTGTGTTGTAGATGCAGCAAAAAATGGGGAAGATGACGTAATGGAGGACTTACTTAAAGCAATACGTCAATTTTCGAAAACCTGAGGGGGGTATATACGATGAGTGATAAATATGTAAGACAAGATTTAAACATTTTTGGAATGACTTGTGCGGCCTGTTCCACGAGAATTGAAAAATCGTTAAATAAAGCAGATGGTGTAGAAAAAGCGAATGTCAACTTAGTAACGGAAAATGCAGCCGTATATTATGACCCGGAAGTTACATCGACAGAAGATTTGATTAAAGTTGTTAAACATGCGGGTTATGACGCGGCGGAAAAAATGTCTAAAGAAGAAAAAGATGCTGTGTTAGAAAAGAATTTCAAAAAAGAAGTGAGACGTTTTATTCTTTCGGCGGTTCTTTCCTTACCATTACTTCTTACCATGGTGACACATATTCCGTACATTCATGAAATGGTGTTTGCGGAAACGATTGGTAACTGGATTAATCCAACCATCCAATTAGTACTCGCAACGATTGTTCAGTTTTATATTGGTTGGCGGTTTTATGATGGGGCTTATAAAGCGCTTCGAGGTAAAAGTGCAAATATGGATGTATTAGTCGCACTTGGGACTTCTGCTGCATATTTCTATAGTGTAGTGGAATACATTCGTCACATGATTGATCCGAGCGTGATGCCGCATTACTACTTTGAAACAAGTGCTGTGTTAATCACCTTAATCTTGTTAGGTAAATTACTTGAATCATACGCAACATCGAGAACAACCGAATCTATTGCTGGTTTACTTGAATTACAAGCAAAAGAAGCGACCGTTATTCGAGAAGGAAAAGAATGGTTAGTGCCAGTAGATTCATTGAAAATTGGCGATATTATCCTTGTTCGTCCGGGTGAAAAAGTTCCGATGGATGCCGAAATTATTTCTGGTGAAACGAGTATTGATGAAGCGATGATTACTGGGGAACCTGTACCAGTAGAGAAGAAACCAGGCGATTCTGTTATTGGCGCAACGATTAACTTTGACGGGGCTTTCCAAGCAAAAATTACGAAACGAATGGAAGAAACCGTTTTAGAATCCATTATTCGTTTGGTGGAAGAAGCGCAAGGTATTAAAGCGCCAATTCAACGTTTGGCAGATAGAATTTCCGGCATATTTGTACCAATTGTACTTGGGATTGCTGCTGTAACCTTTATTATTTGGTATCTTGTTACTGGAACGGTGGATGGTTCACTTGAAGCTGCGATTGCGGTATTAGTTATCGCCTGTCCCTGTGCGCTTGGTCTTGCAACGCCAACCGCTATCATGGCTGGAACTGGTAAAGGCGCCGAAAGTGGGATATTATTTAAAGGTGGCGAACATTTAGAACGTACTTCCAAAGTGGATACTATCGTTTTTGACAAAACTGGTACTTTAACAGAAGGTAAACTAGAAGTGAGTGATAAAAAAGCAGCCAATGATCACTTTTTCCCTTATTTATTCTTAATGGAACAACAATCAGAGCATCCGATTGCGAAAGCGATTATTAAGATGTTAGAGCCAGAGAATATAGATGCTTCCGCAGTGAAACAAGGGAAAATCCGCGCGAAAGCTGGGCACGGCATGACCGGTAATCTGGATGATAGTAAAGTGGAACTAGGTGCTTACCGCTATGTTTCTTCCCTTACAACGATTCCAAAAGAAGATGATGAATTAATCGAAAGTTGGATGCATGCAGGAAAAACAGTCGTAGCAATGGCAATTGATGGTGTATACGCAGGTGCCCTCGCTTTATCTGACACACCACGACCAGAAGCAAAAGAAGCCATCCAAAAACTAAAAGCACAAGGTATTAAAACAGCAATTTGTTCTGGGGACCAATCTGTTGTCGTAGAAAATATGGCTAAAGATTTAGGTATTGATATGTTCTTTGCCGAACAACTACCAAATGATAAGAGCGCCTTAGTCGAGAAATTACAGCAAGACGGTCATATCGTTGCATTCGTTGGTGATGGCATTAATGATGCTCCAGCTCTTGCGGCAAGTGATATTGGGATTAGTATCGGTACTGGAACTGACATTGCGATTGAAACAGGAGATGTAACACTTGTAAGTCATCGTTTAACACTCATTCCAGAAACAATCGAACTTTCCAAAGCAACCATGCGAAACATCCGTCAAAACTTTTTCTGGGCGCTAGCATATAACTGTGCGGGTATTCCAATTGCGGCACTAGGCTTACTTGCCCCTTGGGTAGCAGGACTTGCGATGGCATTTAGTTCCGTTTCTGTTGTCACAAACGCACTTCGCTTAAAAAGATATAAATTTAAATCATAGGAGGAATTTAACATGGAAAAATTAACATTAAATGTAGAAGGTATGACTTGTTCTCACTGCGAGGCTCGCGTAACAAAAGCTTTATCAGAAGTTAATGGCGTGAAAAGTGCAGTAGTATCACTTGATGAAGGAACAGCTACTGTTGAGTTTGAAAAAGGACAAGTGACAGAAGATGCGTTAATTGATGCTGTGGAAGAAGCAGGTTATGAAGTAGCTTAATTTAAAAGCGAAAAGGAGGATTCTGTCCAGAATCCTCCTTTTTTGTGTAGCATGAAAAAAAGATACCAAAATGAATGGAAAACTGGTAAAATAAATGAGTTAAATAAAATGTGCTATTACTAGCCACATTTTACATAGAAAGTGGTGAAGAAAGATGGAAGAATCCCCACAAAACGAACCAAATAACGTGGAGAAAGACGAAGAACAAAAAGCAAAACCCGGCAATGGTTATATAAAAATGAAGTTATTCCCATTTATAATGCTACTATTCGCTTTTGTTTTTGTGACGGCATTAGTGACTACAATCGTAATGTCTTTAGGGGATGACAAGCAAGTAAAAGTGAGCATTCCAGAACGAAAAGAATTTACCAAGCTCTACGATGTATACGACGAAATTACAAGCAAATATTATAAAGATACAAAATCTACAACGATGATAGATGGAGCAATAAATGGTATGGTCAATTCATTAGATGATCCATATTCCACATTTATGTCGAAAAAAGAATCTTCAGAGTTTAACGATACAATTTCTGCTAGTTTTGAAGGTATTGGTGCTGAGATTCAAGAAAAAGATGGGGCTATTGTAATAGTTTCGCCAATCAAAAACTCTCCAGCCGAAAAAGCTGGTTTACGGCCACAAGATATTATTACACAAGTAGATGGGAAGTCTGTTAAAGGCGATACAGCAACAGAAGCAACACAAAAAATCCGTGGTGAAAAAGGCACCAAAGTAACCCTGACCATTCAACGTTCCAACGAAGATAAACCATTTGATGTCACGATTACTCGTGATGAAATTCCAATCGAAACGGTGTACAAAGAAATGGGCAGTGACAAAATTGCGCACGTCACCATTAGTACATTTTCAGAAACAACCTATGATGAGCTTGAAAAGGCATTGAAATCCCTTGAAAAAGATGGCATGAAGGGCCTTGTTCTTGACCTGCGAGGAAATCCTGGTGGGTTACTTGATCAAGCAGTTTCGATTTCTAGCCTCTTTGTTCCCGATGGCAAAATTGTTGTACAAGAGCAGGACAAAGACGGTGATAAATCAGCCATTAAAGCGGATAGTAGCTCACATGGAGATTATAAAGTAAAAGTACCAACAACTATGTTAATAGATGGTGGTAGTGCAAGTGCTTCAGAAATCCTTGCTGCTGCAGCAAAAGAATCTGGTGGCATTAAACTTGTCGGCACGAAATCATTTGGTAAAGGTACGGTCCAAACGGCAACAACTTTATCTGATGACTCCACGCTTAAATTAACTGTCGCAAAATGGTTAACACCTAATAGCGAATGGATTCATGAAAAAGGTATTACGCCAGATGTAGTTGTGAACATGCCAGATTATGCAACTATGACTATCCCGTCTTCCACCAAAGTCTACAAAAATGGCGATTTCGGTGATGATGTTAAAACCATTGAAACATTGCTAAAAGCACTAGATTACAATGTTGGGAAAGTAGATGGCTTATACGATACAGACACAGAATATGCTGTTCAAAGATTCCAAGCAGCAAATAAATTAGATGTGACAGGAATTATGACAGGTGTAACAACCGATAAATTAGTCGAATTAACACAAAAACATCTAAAAGAAACAGATCCACAACTACAAAAAGCAAAAGCCTTGGTGAAGTAAACGTACGACTTTTTTGAAAAACTGGAGGTAGCGAAAATGGAAACATACTTAGAAATTGAAACATTGATTAAGCGGATTTTTAATAGTTTTCGTCATGAAGTAGAGGCAGTACTCGACAAAAGGTTAAGTGGTAGCGAGTATCGGGTCTTGAGCTTGATTTCAAGTGGACTTACGAAAACATCAGAATTAGCTAAAACGCTTGATGTTTCAGCCAGTCACATCACAGCCATTACGGATACTTTAGTCGAAGAAAAGTTTATTACACGACATCGTTCAGAAGTAGACCGCCGAATTATTGAACTGAAATTAACCCCAAATGCCGAGGAATTTGTCAAAGAAATTGATAAAAAGAAAAAAGAAATGATTGTAAAACGTTTTGCTGTTTTTTCTGAGTATGAACAAGCAGAATTCCGCAAACTGCTCAAAAAATTAGCAGACGGATCAATTAAATAATAATAGTGAAAATCCTGTAGTTTAATCGACTACGGGATTTTTTTGAACATTTTACTTTACAAGAAAAAGATTCTCCGTTATACTTTGAATTAAAGTTGCTCTAAGGAAACATTTTTAGTTATGTGTAAAACTTAGTCTTGTGGGAAAAGGGTGGTTTAGATGGAAATTCAAGGTTTAACAATAGCGTATAAACAAAAGGTGGCAATTGATAATGTCACACTTCAAATAGCATCAGGAAAACTAACGGGTATTGTCGGTCCAAATGGAGCAGGTAAATCAACCTTATTAAAAGGAATGATGGGACTAATTCCGCGTGAACAAGGGCAGGTCACATTGGCTGACAAACCACTTACATATTGGAGAAAGAAAATCGCATACGTACCGCAACGGAGTGAAGTAGATTTAACTTTCCCAATTACCGTTTTTGATATGGTGTTGCTCGGAACGTATCCAGCGCTCGGATTAATTAAGCGTCCTGGAAAAAAAGAGAAACAACTCGCATTAGATGCGTTAGAACAAGTAGAAATGACAGGCTTTATGAAAAGACAAATAGGAGAGCTATCTGGCGGCCAACTGCAACGTGTTTTTATCGCACGAGCACTTGCCCAACATGCGGAAATTTTCTTTTTAGATGAGCCATTTGCAGGTATTGATATGACGAGTGAAGCGCTGATTATGCGCCTGTTAAAAAAGCTAAGAGATAATGGGAAAACGATTGTCGTGGTCCATCATGATTTTCATAAAGTGGCTGCTTACTTCGACGATATCATTTTACTTAATAAGAAGTTAGTCGCGCACGGTCCAGTGGAGCAAACATTTACAGAAGAGAAAATTCAATTTGCTTACGGTGACGCACCGGTGGCATTTGCGACGGGGGTGTAATAGATGTTGTTTTTAGAAGGATTAATGCAGTATAGTTTTTTACAAAAGGCACTTATTACTTCTGTGACAGTTGGCATTGTTTCAGGTGTTATTGGTAGTTTTATTATTTTACGAGGTATGTCGCTTATGGGAGATGCGATTTCTCATGCGGTGTTACCAGGAGTAGCGATTTCTTATATGATGGGTATGAACTTCTTTATTGGTGCAGCTACATTTGGCATTGCAGCGGCACTTGGAATCGGTTTTGTTAATCAAAAAAGTCGGATAAAAAATGATACAGCGATTGGTATTGTGTTTAGCGCTTTTTTCGCACTAGGTATTATTTTAATATTCTTTGCGAAAAGTAGTACAGATTTGTATCATATTTTATTTGGAAATGTGCTTGCGGTGCGGAGTTCGGATATGTGGATGACGATTATTATTGCCATTATCGTGATTTCATTAGTAGCCCTATTTTACAAAGAGTTTCTAGTTAGTTCATTTGATCCAGTGATGGCAGAAGCATATGGTCTCAATGTGAAATTCTTGCATTACTTCTTGATGTTACTTTTAACACTTGTAACGGTTTCCGCTTTGCAAACGGTTGGAATCATTTTAGTTGTGGCGATGTTAATTACGCCAGCTGCAACAGCTTATCTGCTTACGAATAAATTATCCAAAATGATTGTTTTAGCTTCTACATTTGGAGCAGTGAGTGCGATTATCGGACTTTACTTTAGTTACATTTTCAACTTAGCATCTGGTGCGGCGATGGTTTTAGTTGCGACGATTATTTTCTTTATTGCCTTTTTATTCGCACCGAAACAAGGTTTGCTATTTTCTAAAAAAAGGGAGGTTATCGAATGAAAAAAATAATAGTTGTAGCTCTTTTCGCATTAGTAGTTGTGCTTGCGGGGTGTTCCAGTCAAAATAGCGATTCGAAAAAAACAGACGGCAAATTAAATGTCGTAGCCACCTATTCGATATTAGCAGATATTGTAAAAAATGTAGGCGGGGATAAAATTGAACTGCATAGTATTGTGCCTGTTGGCGTTGATCCACATGAATATGATCCCTTGCCAGCCAACATTCAAAGTGCTGCGGATGCTGATTTAATCTTTTACAATGGATTGAATTTGGAAACAGGGAATGGTTGGTTTGATCGTATGTTAGAAACGGCGGATAAATCAAGAGACGACAAGGAGCAAGTGGTGGAGTTAAGTAAAGGTGTAAAACCCAAATACTTAACGGAAAAAGGCAAGACGTCTGAAACAGATCCACATGCATGGCTTGATCTTCATAACGGAATTATCTATACTGAAAATGTTCGTGATGCACTTGTAAAAGCGGATCCAGACAATGCGGATTTTTATAAAGAGAATGCGAAAAAATATATCAACAAATTAGCTACTCTGGATAAAGAAGCAAAACAAAAATTTGCAGATTTGCCAGAAAATCAAAAAACATTAGTAACTAGCGAAGGTGCCTTTAAATATTTTGCAGCTCGCTACGGATTAAAAGCAGCATATATTTGGGAGATAAATACAGAAAGTCAAGGTACTCCAGACCAAATGAAACAAATTGTCGGTATCGTGGAAAAAGAAAAAGTGCCTAATTTATTTGTCGAAACAAGCGTAGATCCACGTAGTATGGAAAGTGTATCTAAAGAAACAGGCGTACCAATTTTCGCAAAAATCTTCACGGACTCCACTGCAAAAAAAGGTGAAGTGGGCGACACGTATTTAGAAATGATGCAATACAATTTAGATAAAATTCATGATGGTTTAGCCAAATAAAAAAAGACGCAGAGATTAACTCGAAATCTCTGCGTCTTTTGTGTTGAAAGAAAGTTTTTGCTCCGTTTTACGAACCCGAATGGATAAAATAAATGCGGCGACAAACAGGCCAGTACTTAACCCTATCCAGTAACCGAATGGGCCAAGATTCGTAAACGATAAACCGTAGCCTACTGGAAGCCCAATCAACCAATAAGAAATAAAGGCAACAATCGAGGTGACCGTAACATCTTTATATCCTCTAAGTGCCCCGAGAACTGGCGACAGGACAGCATCCGCAAATTGAAACAATATCGCGTAAACTAAGAAATGCATGATTAAATTGCTCAAAGCGGGATCGTTCGTATAAAAACCAGCAATAATATCGCGGAAGAAAAATAGGATTGCACCATTTACACAACCAATGAAAATCGCAGCAGCCATACCAATATGACGATACTGTTTGGCATCTTTTAAGCGTTTTGCCCCTGTCTCGTACCCGCCAAGAATGGTCAACGTTGAAGCAACACTAAGCGGGAAAGCATAGAGCAGTGTGCAGACACTATTTGCGGATTGATGTGCCGCAATTGTCTCCGTCCCAAAGGCTCCCATTAAAATGGTTACCGCTGAGAAAATACTCGTTTCAAATAAAATTGTCAAACCATTTGGAACGCCAATGCCGATGATCTCTTTTATCTTAGAAAAACGAAGTGCCGTAAGCCCTTTGAAAATACCAAATTTTCGTAATCTAGTTTGTGTTTGAATCAAAATAACACTAACTAAAACAACGAGCCAATACGTAATCCCTGTCGCGTAACCACTACCAGCTCCACCCATTTCCGGAAAACCAAAGTTTCCAAAAATAAAGCAGTAATTTAAAAAGATATTAAATGGAACGGTACAAAGTGTAATGAGCATCGTTACCCTAGTTAAACCAAGCGAATCAATAAAAGAACGCAAAATCGCGGAAATAAAGAAAGCCGGGATTCCGATACAAATGCCATTTAAGAAATGACGAGCAATCCCCGCGACTTCTGCCGTAACGGGCATGTGTGTCAAAATCGTTGGAACGACCAAAAAATTAATAAGAATTAAAATAAAAGCTAAAAATAAAGCAATATATAGACCGTTATGCACCGTGTTTTTGACTTGTTTTTCTTTCTTCGCTCCGATTAATTGGGCGATGATTGGCGTGATGGCCATCAGTAACCCAGAAAAAGCAGCATTTACTGGAGCCCAGAACGAACTTCCAATTGCTACACCAGCCAGTGCCTGATTTGAATAATTTCCGCTCATCGTCGTATCGAAAAATGTCATAGAGAAAAGCGTGAGTTGCGTAATGACAATCGGTGTGAATATCGTTAAAAATTGTTTCCATTTTGCCCCATATGTGACTGTTTGTTGCAAGTAATCATCTCCTTTTTGCATCCATTCAGATTATAGCATAAATAAGGCGTTCTGGCGGCGTAACAAAAAACTTTTCCTTTCGTATATGTACTATCTTTGTTATAATAAAGTTCTGTGGCAGGGGCAATACTCTGCGGGTTGGGAGAGGGACAATTTCATAATGAGGAAAAAGTATGCAGAAATTTTTCAACAAAGTATTTCGGCTGAACGAGCATAAAACCAATTTCCGGACCGAGTTTTTGGCTGGTATGATTGGCTTTTTTACGGTGGCATATATTATTGTCGTCAATAGCTCGATTTTAGCGGAGGCTGGAGTTCCTTATCAAGGAGCAGTCCTTGCGACGATTTTTATTTCGGCGTTAGGTTGTTTGATTATGGGATTTTGGGCAAATGCACCGCTTATTCTAATGCCTGGGATGGGGATTAATGCGCTGTTTGCGTATACCCTTGTTCAAGGAATGGGACTAAGTTGGCAGGTTGCACTCGCTGCTGTTACGATGAGTGGCTTACTATTTATGATTCTTGCGTTTACACCACTTGCAGGAAAACTAAATGAAGCTATTCCCCTAATTTTAAAACAAGCGATTACGGTTGGGTTAGGTTTATTCTTAATCTTCCTAGGGCTTGAGAAGGGCGGAATCGTCACGCGCGGGAAACATGCTATTATTGCCGTTGGAGATTTAGGCGATCCATTCGTATTAGCAACACTTGTAACACTACTATTAACGATGATTCTAGTTATTCGAAAAATTCCAGGCGCTTTCTTATGGAGTTTAATAATCGGGACAGTCGTTGGTGTGATGTTTGGTGTTGCCGGGAAAGCTGGAGGTGCTTCGATAAGCGTTGCACCGTGGAGTGATGTACTCTTTAAAGCTGATTTTTCCGGAATGGCGAGCGTTGGTTTTTGGAGTGCCGTCTTTACGATGACGATGGTTATTGTGTTTGAAACAGTTGGACTTACCAATGGACAAGTAAGGCAACTGAAGCAAACCGAAAAATTACCACGCATTTTAAAAGCTAGCTCACTGACAGCCTTTTTATCTGGCTTATTTGGTACAAGCCCAACGATCTCTGCACTTGAAAGTGGCTCGATGTTTGCGAGTGGAGCAAAAACTGGTTTAGCAACAATAACAACTGGTCTGTTCTTTATCGCATCCCTTTTCTTAATGCCGGTATTATCTTTTATTCCGAACAGTGCGATTGCGCCGATTTTAATTATTATCGGTATGTCGATGCTGCAAGAATTTAAAGAAATGGATTTATCGAATGCGGCAGAAACTTTTTCAGCACTACTGATTATTGTGTTAATCCCGCTGACGTATAGTATTGCAGACGGAATTGCAGCTGGTTTCATTGCGTATCCAATCCTTCGTGCTTTCACGAAAAATGAGGAACGTACTTCACCAGTCATGTATGTAATTGCAGCTTTATTTTTGCTTCAATTTATCATACAATAACAAAGAAGTGATGCGCTCTTCTTATTTTTAAAGGGGAGCGCGTACTTTTTATCTAACTGATGTGAAAAGAGGGTTCGGAAAATGTACTATTATCTAATCACCCTAGCAGTGATTGCGCTAGATCAATTAACTAAATGGATTGTTGTTCAAAATATGGAAATTGGACAGAAAATAGAAGTTATTCCTGGTTTCTTATACTGGACAAGCTACCGTAATGACGGGGCGGCTTGGAGTATTTTGGAAGGACATATGTGGTTTTTCTATCTTATTACTGTTGTTGTTATTGGAATTATAATTTATATTATGCAAAAATATGCCAAAGGAAAGCGACTATTTTCTATTAGTTTAGCGTTTATTCTAGGTGGTGCGATTGGTAATTTTATCGACCGAGTCTTGCATCAAGAAGTAGTGGATTTTGTACAGACAGTATGGGGAAATTATTACTTCCCAATCTTTAATGTGGCAGATGCCGCGCTTTCAGTTGGTGTCGTACTAATGCTCGTGTATGTTTTTGTAGACGACCGAAAAACGAAAGGAATTAAATAATGCAGAATGAAACATTGATTATAGAAGAAAGTCATGCGCGTGAACGTGTGGATAAAGTGATTGCCGAAATGATGGGAAAAAGTCGTTCAGCAATACAACTCATGCTGAAAAACGGTGATATTACGGTTAACGGAGAACTTGCGAAGCCAAATTACAAAGTACAAGTTGGCGATGAAATTCATTACGAAGTGCGTGAACCAGAAGAACTAGAAGTTTTAGCAGAAGATATTCCACTCGATATTTATTTTGAAGATAAAGATATGCTTGTTGTAAATAAACCTGAAGGAATGGTCGTTCATCCATCTGCGGGACATGCAAGTGGAACGCTCGTGAATGCTTTACTATTCCATTGTGATGATTTATCGGGAATTAACGGTAAAATCCGTCCAGGAATTGTTCACCGAATTGATAAAGATACATCTGGCTTATTAATGGTTGCTAAAAATGACCATGCCCATGAATCACTAGCCAAACAATTAAAAGACAAAACTTCGGATAGAGAATATATCGCACTTGTCCACGGTGACATTGTCCACCAAAAAGGAACAATTGAAGCGCCAATCGGTCGTGCAAAAGAAGACCGCCAAAAAATGGCAGTCGTACGCGATGGGAAAGAAGCGAGAACGCATTTTGAAGTATTAGAGCGTTTACCAGGTTACACATTAATTAATTGCAAATTAGACACTGGACGTACGCACCAAATCCGAGTTCATTTGAAATATATTGGTCATCCTTTAGCAGGAGATCCAAAATACGGACCTAAAAATACAATCAAAGGCAATGGCCAATTTCTCCATGCCGCAAAATTAGGGTTTGATCATCCGACAACGAAAGAACGAATGATGTTTGAAGCGCCACTTCCTAGTTCCTTTGAAAAAGCTTTAAAATCATTACGTCAAGAAGAATATTAAAAAAGAAGCAAGAACACCTATTTACGGGCGTTTCTTGCTTCTTTTTCTTTCATAAGTGTTTTTGTTGCTTGGCGTAAGGTTGCAAATGTTTTAATACCATGTTGTTCAGTTAAATTAACTTGAACCATCACTTTGGCAGTTTGCGGTTGCATACCTGTAATAATCGGAGTTACACCTACTAATTTAAGCGAAGAGAAGAAATACTCAATGTACTTGCCGATGTTAGGAGACTCTAACTGCACGCCAGATAAGTCGATAATTAAATAGTTCACTGGTTGCTCACAAACTTCAACAAGCGCTGTTTCAGTAAGTTGTTTTGCTCGCTCATCGGTAATTCTTCCAATTAAAGGTAACAGAAAAACATTTTCGGCAATCCAAATTAGTTTGGTTGATTCTTTAATAATTTGGTTTTCTTTTTGTATAATCTTTTGTTCATTTGCACGGGTATAGCCTTCGATTAAGTTTTGCGTGAAACTACTAAATACCTGATGAAGCTTGATGCTAAATAAATATAATTCACGATAATTAGCAGATTTTGTTTTGATTTCTGATGCATAATCGAGCAAAAACTCTTCCAGTAAGCGAATATGGAATAAAATACGAGAAATTCCGAGTGAAGTAATAAACTGTGCTTTTCCAAGCTCACGCGCGAAAGCATTCATTTTTCCTAAATCTTCAGTCATTCCAATAAACAAATTTTCTAAAACAAAGCCCGTTTCATCCATTAAACGATGATCATTTTTTAATGTGAAGATATATGGATCATCCACAGATACATAATACGTTAGCCAATCTTTCACGACCATTTCTTTCTGTTGTAATAAGCTATTCATTATGCCCATTGTATTCACCTCTTAAGTCCATGTTTTTAGCTATTTCAGCATAGCACATAGAGCAGTTAAATTGGACTAATTTCTGGTAAAAGTAGACTATTTCAAGTTGTTAATATGTAGAAAATGTGAAAACTTAAAAAAATACACAAAAAAAGAATCATCTTCTTGGTGATTCTTCCGCTTCTTACTATAAAGATATCCTTTTTTCGTTTTTGTTTGTTTGGAACTTAAATCGATGAGTGCAAAGGGGCTACGCTTGATTTCAGGATTCAAATGACCTTCGCGTATGAGCTTTTGACGTTTCTTTTTTGCTTTAGATATAGCCATATGTTTGGCCTCCTTTATTTTATTATTAATAGTATAACATGTTTTTCTTTTTTTTGATTGACAAGGAGAGTTCTATCAGTTAAGATAAGTCTAATGAAATAAAGTCCTTTAACATAGTCCAGAGAGGCTAAGAAGGTGACGATAATTTGACGGGTTAATTGTATACTCGTACGCGTTCCCTTGCTTACACTGGCAGAGGGTTATTTTTTTGCACAAAAGGAGAGATTTCGGATGCAAAAACAAGTAGTTGTCATGGACGAGGCGGCAATCAAACGTGCGCTCACTCGAGTAAGTTACGAAATCATCGAGCGGAATAAAGGCACGAAGAATTTAGCGCTTGTCGGTATTAAGACGCGTGGTATCTATCTTGCAGAGCGTTTGCATAAGCGTATACTTGAAATTGAGGGTATTGATGTTCCAGTTGGAGATATTGATATTACACTTTACCGAGATGATTTATCTTTCAAAGATGATAAGACTCGCGAACCCGCTGTACATGGGACGAACATTCCATTCGATATTAATGGAAAAAAAGTCGTTCTTGTAGATGATGTGCTTTATACAGGTCGAACTGTGCGTGCCGCAATGGACGCATTAATGGATGTAGGTAGACCTGCGCAAATTCACCTTGCAGTGCTTGCTGATCGGGGCCATAGAGAGCTACCGATTAGAGCAGATTATGTAGGGAAAAACATTCCGACATCAGGAAACGAACGAGTAGAAGTTCGCCTAACCGATGTGGACAACGAAGAAGATGCGGTTATTATTAACAAAAATGAATAACAATGTAACACTTTTTTAAAAGCAGTCCTGTGAGGCTGACAAAGAGTGATTAATTTCTATAGGGGATTATTCTATACTCTTTGTCGACACAGACAAGGGGTATTTTTTATGAAGAAAGAGGGAAGAAAATGACAGAAACGACAGAAACAGTGACAAAACCAGTACTAGATATACACGAAAGACCAAGCTTCAATAAATGGATTATTCTTAGCATCCAGCACCTTTTCACCATGTTTGGCTCTACTATCTTTGTGCCAAGTGTGACAGGGTTAAGCCCGGGAGTGGCGCTTGTATCTAGCGGACTCGGGACACTTGCTTATCTAGGAATTACTCGCGGGAAAATCCCCGCATATCTAGGTTCTTCCTTTACCTTTATTGCACCAATTACCGCACTACTTGCAGCCAAATCTGGCGGAGGTCCGGGCGCAGTTATGGTCGGAACGTTCTCCGTCGGTGTAGTATATGCGATTGTTTCTCTAATTGTTTACTACGCTGGTGTTGACTGGATTCAAAAGGTTTTACCACCAATTGTTGTTGGGCCAGTAATCATGGTTATCGGTTTGTCGCTTGCTCCAAGTGCAGCAGCGATGGCGATGGGAACAAACAATGGTAAATACAGTTTAGAAACTTTGGCAGTAGCAGTAATTACGCTCCTTGCAACCATAATCGCAATGATGTTTTTCAAAGGATTTATGGGCTTGATTCCAATTTTGTTCGGCTTCACAGTCGGTTACTTAACAAGTATGGCTTTTGGGATGGTAGATTACACGTTAATCAAAAATGCCTCTTTCTTCCAAATTCCAGATTTCAGCATTCCATTTGTAAATATCGACCCAGTAATTACCGTGACGGTCATTCTAAGTATGGCGCCACTTGCGTTTGTCACAATGGCGGAACATATGGGGCATCAATTACTACTTAATCGAATTACGAATAAAAACTTCTTTAAAGACCCAGGACTTCATCGTTCCTTACTTGCAGATGGTACGGCTTCGATTATCGCATCGTTCATCGGCGGACCACCTGTAACGACTTACGGTGAAAACATTGGCGTTCTTGCAATTACAAAAGTATATAGCGTGTTTGTTATCGGAGGAGCGGCAGTTTTCGCAATCCTCTTCGGATTTATCGGTTACATCAATGCAGTTATCACCTCGGTTCCTACAGCAGTTCTAGGCGGCATTTCCCTGTTACTCTTTGGGGTTATTGCAACGAGTGGACTTCGAATGATGATTGAAAATAAAATTGATTTAAGTGTTAATCGTAATATGATTATTGCTTCGGTTGTACTAGTAGTCGGAATTGGCGGCTTATTCATTAAAGCTGGAACGTTCGAGCTATCTGGTATGGCGCTCGCGGCAGTTATTGGGATTATCTTAAACTTAGTATTACCAGCCGAGCACAGATCAGCATAACACATGACAAAAAAACCTCTGCAGACAAAAAATTTACAGAGGTTTTTCTATAAAATGAAGTAGAAAAGGTGGCGCTTTAAATGAAAAATTTGTTGTCAATGGAAGCATTAACCGTCCATGAAATCGAGCATTTATTAGAGCAGGCGGCACAGTTTAAACGCGGGAAAAAAGCGACTTTTAATGAACAGACTTTCGCGGTCAATATGTTTTTTGAACCAAGTACGAGAACACATACGAGTTTTGAAGTAGCAGAGAAAAAGTTAGGTGTGGAGGTTGTTTCTTTTGATGCAGCGAGCTCTAGCATGACAAAAGGAGAAACGCTCTACGATACACTGCTCACAATGCAAGCCGTCGGGGTCAATGTCGCAGTGATTAGACACTCAGAAGAAAATTACTATGCGGGACTCGAAAAATTAGACATTGCTATTGTGAACGGCGGTGATGGATGCGGTGAACATCCGAGTCAATCACTACTTGACTTATTTACAATAAAAGAACAATTTGGTACTTTTCAGGGTTTGAAAGTAGCGATTGCTGGTGATATTCGTCACAGTCGAGTTGCCAATTCCAATATGAAAGTGTTAAAAAGACTTGGTGCGGAACTGTTTTTCTCCGGACCGAGAGAATGGTTCGACGAAAGTTACTTAGCATATGGCACTTACTTATCGGTTGATGAAATTGTGGAAAAAGTGGATGTGTTGATGCTTTTGCGTGTACAACATGAGCGCCATAGTGGAACAGATGAGTTTACGAAAGAAAGCTACCACGAAAAATTTGGATTGACGGAAAATCGGGCAAAGCAGTTAAAAGAAGATGCAATCATTATGCACCCAAGCCCTGTGAACCGAGATGTGGAAATTGCTGATAGTTTAGTAGAAAGCGAAAAATCACGCATTGTTACGCAAATGACGAATGGCGTTTTTATAAGAATGGCCATTTTGGAAGCTATTTTAAAAGAACAGGAAATGAGGGCGAAATTATGTACGTATTAAAAAATGGGCAAGTATTAAACGCGTCAGGTGAACTGGAAAACAAAGATGTACTTATTCAAAACGGTAAAGTCAATTTGATTGCGGATTCCATTGAAGTAACAAGCGGCGAGGAATTTGATGCGACAGGGAAATTAATTGCCCCAGGTTTTATCGACGTCCATGTACATCTTCGTGAGCCGGGCGGGGAACATAAAGAAACCATTTTAACAGGAACACAAGCGGCGGCACGCGGTGGCTATACGACAATTTGTTCGATGCCGAATACAAAACCTGTTCCAGATTCCAAAGAAGTAATGGAAAGTTTACAAGCAAAAATTAAAGAAACAGCGAAAGTTCGCGTGTTACCATATGCTTCGATTACAACAAGCCTTGGAACGGACGAATTAGTTGATTTTGAAGCTTTAAAAGAAGCTGGTGCATTTGCTTTTACAGATGACGGGGTAGGCGTGCAGTTAGCTGGAACAATGTATGAAGCGATGAAACGAGCAGCAGCACTAGATATGGCGATTGTGGCTCACTGTGAAGATAACTCACTTATCTATGGTGGCGTTGTCCATGACGGGATTTTTGCTGAAAAAGAAGGTCTGAAAGGTATTCCGAATATTGCTGAATCTGTCCAAATCGCACGTGACGTTTTACTAGCAGAAGCTGCAGGTTGTCATTATCATGTCTGTCATATTTCAACAAAAGAATCTGTTCGTGTTGTGCGAGATGCAAAACGGGCGGGAATTCGTGTCACTGCTGAAGTTTCACCACATCACTTAATTTTAGATGAAGAAGCTATTCCAGGAAATGACGGTAATTGGAAAATGAACCCCCCACTTCGCAGCAAAGAAGATCGGGCGGCACTTTTAGAAGGCTTACTGGATGGTACGATAGATTTTATCGCAACTGATCATGCTCCACACGCAGCGGAAGAAAAAAATGTACCGATGGAGCAAGCTGCTTTCGGAATTGTAGGTCTAGAAACGGCATTCCCATTACTATATACCCATTTTGTTAAAACGAACGAATGGACATTAAAACAGCTAATCGACTGGATGACTGTAAAACCAGCGGAATGCTTTAAACTCCCATACGGGAAATTAGAAGAAGGCAGCGTAGCTGATATCGTCGTACTTGATTTAGAAAAAGAAGCGAATATTGACCCAGCTACTTTTTATTCAAAAGGAAAAAACACACCATTTGTAGGAGAAACGTGTATTGGATGGCCAGTAGCAACGTTTTCGGAAGGCACACTTGTATACAATGAGGGGGAAATTAAATGACAAAGCGAATTTTAATGCTAGAAGATGGCAATTATTTTATCGGTGATGCGATTGGTAGTGAAAAAGAAACCATTGGTGAAGTTGTCTTCAATACTGGAATGACTGGCTACCAAGAAACAATCACTGACCCTTCGTACTATGGTCAAATTATTACTTTTACGTATCCACTTGTTGGAAATTACGGTGTGAACCGCGACGATTTTGAATCTATCAATCCTGCTGTGAAAGGGGTTGTGGTTCGTGAAGCTGCAGAATTTCCTTCCAACTGGCGCAATCAAATTACTTTAGATGAATTTTTGAAAGAAAAAGGCATCCCGGGAATCGCGGGAATTGATACGCGTAAACTAACGAAACTAATTCGTAAAGAAGGAACGTTAAAAGGCATTTTAGCAGCAGAAACTGCAAACAAAGAGGAATTGCTACACCACTTGCGCTCTGTACGTTTGCCAGTCGATCAAGTACATGAAGTTTCCTCTGCTAAAGCATTTGCAAGCCCAGGAGATGGTAAACGAGTGGTGCTTGTTGATTATGGTGTGAAAAGTTCAATTTTACGGGAACTGAATAAACGTAACTGTTACGTGACGGTTGTTCCTTACAACACAACAGCCGAAGAAATTCTTGCAATGCATCCGGATGGCGTGATGTTATCCAATGGACCTGGGGATCCGAAAGATGTGCCAGAAGCATTAGAAATGATACGCGGCATTCAAGGCAAGCTCCCACTATTCGGAATTTGCTTAGGGCACCAACTGTTTGCACTTGCGAACGGAGCAGATACATTTAAACTGAAATTCGGGCATCGTGGCGCGAATCATCCGGTGAAAGAACTAGCCACTGGACGTGTTGATTTCACTGCACAAAACCACGGTTACGCAGTAGAAAAAGATTCACTTATTGGAACAGATTTAAAAGTAACACACATTGAATTAAATGATGAAACGGTAGAAGGGCTGGCACATAAAGAATATCCAGCCTATACAGTACAATATCACCCAGAAGCAAACCCAGGACCAAGTGACGTCAACTACTTATTTGATGAATTTATGGAAATGATGAATGGGAAAGAGGAGGGTGAACTACATGCCTAAACGTGACGATATAAAAACAATTCTAGTAATCGGTTCTGGCCCAATTGTTATTGGACAAGCAGCAGAGTTCGATTATGCTGGGACACAAGCATGCCTGAGTTTGAAAGAAGAAGGGTACCGGGTAGTTTTAGTGAACTCAAATCCAGCGACAATTATGACGGATGCAGAAATGGCGGACAAAGTTTACATTGAACCAATTACGCTTGATTTTGTATCGCGCATTATTCGTAAAGAACGTCCGGACGCCATTTTGCCAACGCTTGGGGGACAAACGGGATTGAACATGGCGATGGAACTTTCAGCTGCTGGGATTTTGGATGAATGTAACGTAGAAGTGTTAGGAACAGATTTAACGGCGATTAAAAAAGCGGAAGACCGTGAAGCTTTCCGGGACTTGATGAATGAACTAGGGGAACCAGTGCCAGAAAGTGACATTATTCATAATTTGGACGAAGCGTATACTTTTGTTGAACGTATCGGCTACCCAGTTATCGTGCGCCCGGCATATACGCTTGGTGGTTCTGGCGGCGGGATTTGCCACAATGAACAAGAATTAATTGAAACGGTGACAAGTGGTCTAAAACTGAGTCCAGTAACACAATGTTTACTAGAAAAAAGTATCGCTGGTTTTAAAGAAGTGGAATATGAAGTAATGCGTGATGCGAACAATAACGCAATGGTTGTTTGTAACATGGAAAATATTGACCCAGTCGGCATACATACAGGAGATTCGATTGTTGTCGCACCAAGCCAAACGCTTTCCGACCGCGAATACCAATTGTTGCGCGATGTGTCGTTAAAAATTATCCGCGCACTAGAAATTGAAGGCGGCTGTAACGTTCAGCTGGCACTTGATCCAGATAGTTATAATTACTATGTTATCGAAGTAAACCCACGTGTGAGCCGTTCCTCTGCGCTAGCTTCCAAAGCGACCGGCTACCCAATTGCCAAACTTGCAGCTAAAATCGCAGTTGGCTTAACACTGGATGAAGTGAGAAATCCAGTAACAGGAACAACTTTTGCCCATTTCGAACCAACACTAGATTATGTTGTTGCGAAAATCCCACGCTTTGCTTTTGACAAATTTGAGCAAGCGGATCGTCGCCTTGGAACACAAATGAAAGCAACTGGTGAAGTCATGGCAATTGGCCGTTCATGGGAAGAAGCACTTCTAAAAGCAGTGCGCTCCCTAGAAATTGGCGCTGACCATTTGTTGCTTGAAGAAGCGGAAAATGCTGACGAAGCAACATTAGAACGCAAAATTTGCTTCCCAGAAGATGATCGTTTATTCTTCCTAGCAGCAGCTTTGCGCCGAGGTCAAACAATCGAACAACTCCACGCGAAAACAAAGATAGATTTATTCTTCTTATATAAATTAAGTAAAACAATCGAACTGGAAAATCGTATCAAAGAAAATCCGCAAAACCAAGAAATTTTGGCAGAAGCGAAACGGGCCGGTTTTTCTGACGCTTTCCTTGCCACTTGTTGGAATGTCGATGAACAAGCGATTTATGACTTAAGAAAAGCACAAAATCTTTTCCCAGTATACAAGATGGTTGATACGTGTGCAGCGGAATTTGAATCGACAACCCCTTATTTTTACAGCACATATGAAGAGGAAAATGAGTCAACACGATCAGCGAAAGAAAGCGTGATTGTCCTTGGTTCTGGTCCGATTCGGATTGGGCAAGGGGTAGAATTCGACTATGCAACGGTGCACTCCGTGTGGGCCATTCAACAAGCAGGCTATGAAGCAATTATCATTAATAATAACCCAGAAACCGTTTCGACCGACTTTAGTATCTCGGACAAACTTTACTTTGAGCCTTTGACACTAGAGGATGTTATGCACGTTATTGAGATCGAACAGCCACTAGGGGTTGTCGTGCAATTCGGTGGACAAACAGCGATTAATTTAGCAGACGGTTTAGCAAAACGCGGCGTAAAAATTTTAGGTACAAGTTTAGAA
The DNA here is from genome assembly GCF_028867355.1 of Listeria sp. LM90SB2. Taxonomy (NCBI): domain Bacteria; kingdom Bacillati; phylum Bacillota; class Bacilli; order Caryophanales; family Listeriaceae; genus Listeria; species Listeria sp. LM90SB2. Next base: position 1,907,050 of record NZ_CP046449.1, on the reverse strand, counting down.
GATACGGACCGCGCAGAAAACCGTGATGCCTTTGAAAAAGCATTAGAAATTCTACAAATTCCACAACCAGCTGGGAAAACGGCCACATCGGTAGAAGAAGCAATCAACGTAGCGACAGACATCGGCTATCCGGTCCTTGTACGCCCATCTTATGTACTTGGTGGTCGAGCGATGGAAATCGTAGAATCAGAAGAAGCATTAAAACATTATATGACGAATGCGGTAAAAGTAAATCCAAAACACCCAGTTTTAGTAGACCGTTACGTAAGCGGCCAAGAAGTAGAAGTAGATGCAATCAGTGACGGTGAAAACGTCTTAATCCCTGGTATCATGGAACATATCGAACGTGCGGGAGTTCATTCAGGTGACTCGATTGCCGTATATCCAGCGCAACGTTTAAGCAGTCAAGTGAAAAATACGATTGTCGATTATACGACAAGGCTGGCAACTGGCTTAAACATTATCGGAATGCTGAATATCCAATATGTCGTAGATGGCGAAGAAGTTTTCGTTATTGAAGTAAATCCGCGCTCAAGCCGGACGGCGCCATTTTTAAGTAAAATTACCGAAATTCCGATGGCGAATGTGGCGACAAGAGTTATCTTAGGGGAGAACTTAATCGACCTTGGTTACACGCCAGGACTTGCCCCAGAAAAACAAGAAATTTTTGTCAAAGTGCCGGTGTTCTCTTTCGCGAAATTGCGTAGTGTGGATACGTCGCTTGGACCTGAAATGAAATCGACCGGAGAAGTTATGGGGAAAGATGTGACGCTCGAAAAAGCACTCTACAAAGGTTTTGTGGCGAGTGGGACAACGATGCATGACTACGGGACAGTACTTTTAACTGTAGCGGACCGCGATAAAGAAGAAGCCGTAGAATTAGCGAAACGATTTAATCGCATAGGCTTTACTATTATGGCAACAAAAGGAACAGCAAGCACGTTAGAAGAAGCAAACATTCCTGTTTCTCAAGTGAAAAAAATCGGAGAAAACCAAGAAACGTTGATCGATTATATTCGAAATGGCCAAGTAACGCTCGTAGTGAACACATTAACGACTGGTAAACGACCTGAGCGTGATGGCTTCCAAATTCGCCGCGAATCTGTAGAAAATGGTATTCCGGTCTGTACCTCGCTCGATACAGCAGAAGCAATCTTGCGTGTACTGGAATCGCGCTCTTTTGAACTCGAATCGATGAATGCCAGTGAAGTAAAACAACCTAAAGCACGAGTATAAATAGAAGAAACGGGGTGGAACCGTGTTACAGACGGAAATGAAGGTCATTCAGCAAACCGAAATTGCAGATAAAGTATACGAATTAATTTTAACAGGGGAATGTGTAGCAGATATGTCGCCAGGACAGTTTTTAATGCTGAAACCGAGTCGTTCTGATTTACTTATGAGACGACCGATAAGTATTTGTTCTTACGATAAAACCGCAAAGACATGCATTCTGTTGTACCGGATAGAAGGTGACGGGACAAGAGATTTCAGTAAACTTTCAGAAGGGGATACTATCGATGTGTTAGGTCCGCTTGGAAAAGGATTCGATATCGACCAGACACCTGCACCAAAAACCGCTCTTTTAATCGGGGGTGGAATTGGTGTCCCTCCTATGTATCAACTCGGTAAAGAGTTAGCTGGAAAAGGCGTACAAGTCACGTTTGTAAATGGATTCCAATCTGCGAAAGATAGTTTTTATGAAAAAGAAATGAATGCATATGGCACAGTTCATATTGCGACGGTGGACGGCTCACTTGGAACACAAGGTTTCGTCACAGACATCACGAACAATTTTCCAGAAGAACCAGATGTCATCTATAGTTGCGGACCAAAAGCGATGCTCCAGGCCGTGAAAGCTAGTTTTCCGGAAACGAAAACATATCTTTCTTTAGAAGAACGAATGGCATGCGGTATTGGGGCTTGCTACGCTTGTGTTTGTCCAAAAGCAGATGATGCGAAAAAACAATTTAAAGTGTGCGAAGACGGCCCAGTATTTCGTGCGGATGAGGTGAGTTTATGAACCGATTAGCAGTAGAAATTCCTGGATTATCGCTCAAAAACCCGATTATGCCAGCATCAGGATGTTTTGGCTTCGGACAAGAATATAGCAAATACTATGATTTAAATGAACTTGGTGCGATTATGGCCAAAGCCGTGACGCCAGAACCTAGACTTGGGAATCCCACTCCGCGAGTAGCAGAAACCGCGAGCGGGATGCTGAATGCAATCGGCTTACAAAATCCAGGTCTAGAGCATGTTTTGGCGCACGAACTGCCATTTTTAGAACAATTTGAAACACCGATTATCGCTAATGTGGCGGGTGCGACGGAGGATGATTATGTCCAAGTCTGCGCCAGAATTGGGGAATCGAAAGCAGTGAAAGCCATCGAACTTAATATTTCCTGTCCCAATGTGAAACATGGGGGTATCGCATTTGGAACAGATCCGGATGTTGCGCATCGTTTAACGAAAGCCGTGAAAAATGTCGCAACTGTGCCAGTTTACGTGAAATTATCACCGAATGTAGCGGATATTGTTTCCATCGCGCAAGCAATTGAAGCCGCTGGTGCGGACGGACTCACAATGATAAATACCTTACTCGGCATGCGTATTGATTTAAAAACAAGAAAACCAATCATCGCAAATGGAACAGGTGGACTTTCTGGCCCAGCGATTAAACCGGTGGCTATTCGGATGATTCACCAAGTCCGCGAGGTAAGCAATATCCCTATCATTGGCATGGGCGGCGTGCAAACTGTAGATGACGTATTAGAATTCTTGATTGCCGGAGCAGATGCAGTCGCAGTAGGCACGATGAATTTTACCGACCCATTTATTTGTCCGAAATTAATTAGCGAACTACCAAAACGAATGGATGAACTCGGTATTTCTTCCCTACAAGAACTTAAAAAGGAGCGAGCAAATCAATGAATAAACCAATTATCGCGCTAGATTTCCAGACTTACGAAGAAGTAGAGACCTTTTTAGCCAAATTTTCGGGAGAAACGCTATCCGTGAAAGTCGGCATGGAACTTTTTTATAGCAACGGTCCAATCATTGTTGAAAAAATAAAGCAACAACATCATGAAATCTTCTTGGATTTAAAACTGCATGACATCCCAAACACTGTCAAAAGTGCGATGATTGGCTTGGCAAAACTAGGCGTAGATATGGTTAATGTACATGCGGCTGGTGGGAAGAAAATGATGGAAGCTGCCAGGGAAGGTCTGGAAATAGGTTCTTCAAGTGGCAAACGTCCAAAAATTATTGCCGTAACTCAACTGACAAGTACAAGTGAGACAGACATGCAAACAGAACAATTAATAAAAACAAGTCTACTTGAATCCGTCATGCATTATAGCAATTTATCGAAACAAGCTGGTTTAGACGGCGTCGTTTGCTCCGCGCTAGAAGCAGAAGATATTAAACAACAAAATGGCGCTGATTTTTTACGTGTAACACCAGGCATCCGATTAGCAAGCGACGCAGCCGACGATCAAATTCGTGTCGTAACACCAGAAAAAGCGCGTTTGATTGGTTCGTCAAACATTGTCGTTGGTCGTTCCATCACGCGCGCAAACGACCCGGTAGAAGCGTATAATCAAGTTTTAAAGGAGTGGAATGCATGAGCATCGAAAAACAAGTAGCTGAACAATTATTAGAAATTAAAGCTGTATTTTTAAAACCAAATGAGCCTTTCACTTGGGCATCTGGAATTAAATCCCCTATATATTGCGACAATCGCCTAACGCTAGGCTTTCCAAAAGTCCGTCAGTTTATCGCCAAGTCATTAGCCGAAAAAATCAAGCAAACCTTTGGTGAAGTAGATGTTGTTGCAGGCACCGCAACTGCTGGTATTCCACATGCTGCATGGGTGAGTGATTTACTAGATTTACCAATGGTCTACGTCCGATCAAAAGCTAAAGAACACGGCAAAGGGAATCAAATCGAAGGACCAATTTCTAAAGGTCAAAAAGTAGTGGTCATTGAAGATTTGATTTCAACTGGTGGAAGTTCATTAAAAGCAGTGGAAGCGCTGGAAGAAGCTGGAGCGGAAGTAGTTGGAATCGCGGCCATATTTACATATGGACTTGCTAAAGGAAAACAACTGCTAGAAGAATCTGGCACAAAACTAGTAACATTAACGAACTATGATGAGCTAATTGAAGTAGCTTTAAATGAAAATTACGTGACTGGTGAAGATATGGAAACATTAAAAGAATGGAAGAAAAATCCAGAAAACTGGGGAAAATAAAAAGAAGCTCACCTTTGTTACGGTGAGCTTCTTTTTCTATTAATATACTTTATAACTTTCACCAGTTTGTGCACCAAAGACGCTTTTTTCAAACGCACGAGCGACTTTTGCGGCTGGAACTGGAACGAAACCTTGGAAAAATGATTCTAGTTTGTCCCAAGATTCTTCTAATATATTCGGGCTCACTGTATTAATCCGGATTCCACGTGGCATTTCAATCGCAGCAGATTTTGCAAAAGCTGTAACCGCGCCATTTGCCATCGCAGCAGAAGCCCCTTGGACGATTGGATCTTCCATCATAATGCCAGTAGTAAGGGTGAAGCTTCCATTATCATTCAATGAGTTAATGCCCAGCAAAACTAGATTAATTTGACCACCTAATTTACTACTAATCGTCACTGCATTTTTCTCAGGTGTTAATTCTGTTAAAGGAGAAAAAGTGGCGCTTCCTGTGGCTGAAACAATTGCGTCTACTTTTCCAACCTGTTCGTACATTTTTTTGATGCTATCGACACTCGTAATATCCACCGTCACATCACCACTATGTCTACCAGCAGTAATCACTTCGGCCTTTTTCTCCAAACGTTCTTTCACCGCAGAGCCAAGCGTACCAGAAGCACCAATTAATAAAATTTTCATTCCTCTATCATCCTTCCAATAAAAAAGTAAAGTCAGTACACATCTACCCTAAAATTAGAAAGAAAAAACGGCTCCAGGAAGGAACCGTTAATTTTTTAACTCTAAAACAAGCTTTTCATCAGGTGTAACGAAATAAGTCGTTTGGTTATCATAAATGACATAACCAGGTTTGGCACCATTTGGTTTCTTCACGTGTTTTACGAGCGTGCCGTCAACGGGGACGGTTGCTGAAAGGCGCGCTTTCGAATAATAGGCTGCAATCATTGCGGCTTCTGTAATCGATGTCTCATCTGGATCATTCGATTGAATGACCACATGCGAACCAGGCAAATCTTTTACATGGAACCAGTATTCATTATTCCTAGCTAATTTATTCGTTAAATAATCATTTTGTTTATTATTTTTTCCGACTAAAATCGTTAAGCCGGTCGAAGAAGTATATTTTTCTGGAGCAGGTAAAGTCGCTTTTTTCCGGCTGCCTTTTTTCTGTTTGTAGCGAAGATAGCCTTGTTCAGCTAGTTCTTGGCGGATTTCTTCCACGTCTTGTGGGCCAGATGTTTCAAGTTGTGATTCCACGGACTCTAAGTAAGTAATTTCTTCTTTCGTGAGCGCGATTTGCTCTTTCACTACTTCGACCGCGTTACGTAGTTTTTGGTAGCGGCTAAAGTAGCTTTGCGCATTGGCGGATGGTGTTTTTCTAGTATCAAGTGCAATCGTCATTTTCTTCATATCATCGTAAAAGTTTTCTACAGTAATTTCTTCCATCCCGCGTTCCATTAAATGCAGATTGGCAGTTAGAAGTTCACCTTGAATACGATAAACATCTGCTTTTTCTGTTTCGAGCAAAGTGTTTTCGAGTTTTTCGATTTTCAGCCTGCTTCGAGCCAGTTCGTTGGATAATAGTTTTTCTAAATCATGCGCGAATTGATGGACACGATCACGACGCGCTTTACCAATATAAAAATGGTCTAATAGGGTGCTTAAATTCGCGAATTCGGTTGTTTCTGCATCGACATGGCGGAGCGGGAAAAAATAGTAATCCTCTTTATTTTGGATGCGCCATTCGTTTGGCACGGCTGCATGGCCTAAATGCTCGTTCACTAGCCCAATTACTTCGAAAAAGGCGGCAACTAGCGAATCTGCCGTTAAGTTCCCAGCACGAAATACTATTTCCCGAGCAAGCAAAGGGCTGAATCCTGCAAAATTTTGTACAAGTTGCTTATCCATTCGACCCGCTGAGAAATCTAGTCTATCCAGAATCTGCTCCGAAGTAACCTCAAATGGGTGGAGTTTATCCGTTGCAGGAGGTAAAACATAAGTCGCTCCCGGAAGCAGTGTTCGGTAACTATTTTGTGCAGGGGAAACGTGTTTAATACAATCAACAATCACATTTTTCGCACGGTCGACAAGAGTGATATTACTATGCCGTCCCATAATTTCTACAAATAAATCACAAAAACGATTTTCACCGATATCATCTTTACCGCGAATACTAAATTGTAAAATTCGTTCATTAGGAAGTTGCGTAATCGATTCAATAATCGCGCCTTCTAAGTATTTTCGCAGTAACATACAAAACATCGGTGGGGTTGCTGGGTTTTCGGGAATATCATCGGTCCACTGAATCCGCGCATAGCTTGGATGCGAGGAGATAAGTAAACGTTTATTTTCACGGTTTTTTCGAATATATAAAACAAGTTCATGCGAGAACGGTTGATGGATTTTCATAATACGTCCACTTTCTCCGTGTTCGGCAAGTTCTTCGGTCATCGCTTTTAAAAACATTGCATCAAACGCCATTAGTTATTCATTCCTTTGTGAGTTAGTTACTTTCTATTTTAACATACATTCCGAAAATGTATTGTATGCAAGGAGTAGCTTTGGTATAATAAGAAGTCAGAACAAATTTCAAGTAATCTTAGAGGGAACTTTAAGTTATGAAAGGTGTCTTGCCAAATGGTGAAAAGCATGACGGGATTTGGGCGTGCGACGAAAGAATTTGAAGCGTTCAAAGTAACCATTGAATTAAAAGCAGTCAACCACCGCTACTCCGAATTTCTTTTTCGGATGCCAAAACAACTTGCTTATTTAGAAGGAAAATTAAAAAAAATCATAAGTAAGCAAATCAAACGTGGTAGAATCGAAGTTTTCTTTTCCATCACGGGAGAGCAAATCACAAAACGTGAACTACATATTGACTGGGACCTCGCAGATAGCTATTACCGTTTTATTAAACAAGCAAGCGCTAGATATGAATTACAAGAATTACCAACTATGGCTGATTTACTGCAAGAACAAGCCTATCTTTCTATTGAGGAAGAAGTGGAAGCAAGTAGCGAACTAGAGCGATTAGTTTTAGAAACACTTGCCCGCGCAACTGAGCGACTGGATGAGATGAGAAGTATGGAAGGAGCAGAATTACTGCTTTATTTCAAACAACATCTTACCGCATTGGAGAAAAGTTTGGAGATCATTCAAGCTGAAATTCCAAATACAGAAAAACATTACCAAGAAAAAATTGAAACACGTTTACAAAACGTTGTAGGCGACCAATTTGATCCAAGTATCGTTCTTACCGAAGTCGCAATGCTACTTGAAAAGGCAGATATTAACGAAGAAGTCGAACGAACAAAGAGTCATTTAAAGCAATTTTATGGTATTATTTTACTCGAAGAACCAATTGGGCGGAAGCTGGATTTTCTGATTCAAGAGATGAACCGCGAAGTCAACACGATTGGCTCCAAAGCAAGTTCTCTAAAAATCACTGAACAAGTGGTAGAAATGAAAACGACGCTTGAAAAAATTCGAGAACAAGTGCAAAATGTGGAATGATATGCAGGAGGGGAAATGATGACAGAAAGAGGACTGTTAATTGTACTTTCAGGTCCATCTGGAGTAGGTAAGGGAACTGTTCGGGAAGCTGTTTTTAAAGATCCGGAAACAAGTTTTGATTATTCTATTTCCATGACAACGCGTCTTCCTCGTGAAGGCGAACAAGACGGGGTCGATTATTATTTTCGTTCACGAGAAGTGTTTGAACAAGCTATCAAAGACGGAAAGATGTTAGAATATGCAGAGTACGTCGGTAATTATTACGGCACTCCGCTTGAATATGTCGAGGAAAAATTAGCCGCAGGAGTGGATATTTTTCTCGAAATTGAAGTACAAGGAGCAATGCAAGTTCGAAAAGCGATGCCAGAAGGAATTTTCATTTTCTTAACGCCACCAGACTTGTCTGAGCTTAAAAACCGGATTATCGGTCGCGGTACAGAATCGATGGAAGTTGTCGAGGAACGCATGGAAACAGCGAAGAAAGAAATCGAAATGATGGCGTCTTATGATTATGCTGTGGTGAATGATGTAGTTGCAAACGCCGTACAAAAAATCAAAGGCATCGTCGAAACAGAACACTTAAAAACTGAGCGAGTAATTCATCGCTACAAAAAAATGTTGGAGGGATTACAATGATGTTATATCCATCAATTGATAATTTATTGTTAAAAATCGACTCAAAATATTCGCTAGTTACAGTGGCCGCTAAACGCGCACGCTACATGCAACTGGAAAATGATAAAGGCGTATTGCCGAGCTACCAGTCCGACAAATTTGTTGGGAAAGCGTTAGAAGAAATTCACGCTGGAAAATTAGTTTTACAAAACGACGATAAATAAGCTTAACTGCTCCGCTTTCCTGCGGGGCTTTTTTGTTAGCCACAAGTGCAATAAAAATAAGCTGAAATCTAGTTTCTTCATGGTTTTGTCCTGTCTTAATTTAAGGTATAATAGAATTAATGATTTTTTATATTAAAAATGAGGTGACTTTTCAATGCAAGGAAAAAATATCTTACTCGCAGTGTCCGGTGGCATTGCTGTTTATAAAGCAGTCGCACTTACAAGTAAATTAACGCAAGCAGGAGCAAACGTCAAAGTGATGATGACAGAACATGCTCAGGAATTTGTTCCACCGCTTTCGTTTCAAGTATTATCTAAAAATGATGTATACACAGATACATTTGACGAAAAAAAATCAAGTGTTGTCGCACATATCGATTTAGCTGATTGGGCCGATTTAGTAATTGTCGCACCAGCTACCGCAAATGTGATTGGCAAAATGGCAAATGGAATCGCTGATGATATGGTAACGACAACCATTCTTGCATCAGAGGCACCAGTTTGGGTAGCGCCAGCAATGAATGTCCACATGATTCAGCACCCAGCAGTTATTCGGAATATTAATCGATTATACGCAGACGGTGTTCGTTTTATCGAGCCAGAAGAAGGTTACTTAGCTTGTGGCTACGTTGGTCGCGGTCGTCTTGAAGAACCAGAAAAAATCGTTCTTCGTATTGCTGAATTTTTTCAAGAAGATAAAGATTTATTGCGCGACAAAAACGTGCTAGTTACAGCCGGCGCAACTCGCGAAAAATTAGATCCTGTACGCTATTTCACCAACCATTCCACGGGCAAAATGGGATTTAGTATTGCAGAATCCGCAGCTCGTCATGGTGCAAAAGTGACGCTCGTTACGACAAGCAAAGCACTTCCCGTACCACCTGGTGTAGAAGCAATCTATGTCGAATCGGCAGAAGAAATGTATCAAGCTGTGGATGAACATAAAGTGTCACAAGATATCTTCGTGATGACCGCAGCAGTTGCCGATTACACGCCAGCAAAAGTATCAGACCAAAAAATTAAAAAACAGCCGGGCGATTTTGCCATTGAAATGAAACGAACCAAAGATATTTTACTCGAAATTGGTCAACACAAAACTGCAGACCAAGTCGTGATTGGCTTTGCCGCTGAAACAGAAAATCTAGAAGCAAACGCACGTAAAAAATTAACATCCAAAAATGCCGATATGATTGTCGCTAACAATATTAGCGTGGCAGGAGCAGGCTTTTCTGGTGATACAAATATCGTGACATTTTACCGGAAAGATGGTTCTAGCAAAGCGTTACCGATACTAGATAAAAAAGAAGTTGCTGAACATATCATCAAAGAAACTGCTAACTTTTTAAGGAAGTGAACGAATGATTAATATTGCGAAAGTAATTGTGGACGTTCCAGCCATGCAAGTGGATCGTCCATTTGACTACTATATTCCAGAAGATTTAGAAGAACTTATTCGTCCAGGTATGCGAGTAAGTGTCCCATTTGGAAATCGTAAAATACAAGGATTTGTCATTGCTCTTGGAGAAACAGAAGAAAACCCAAAATTAAAAGGCATTGACGGGGTGATGGATTTAGCCCCCGTTTTAAATGAAGAATTGATGGAACTAGGCGATTGGTTAGCAGAAGATACGCTGAGTTTCCGGGTGTCTGCTTACCAAGCCATGTTACCAGCCGCGCTACGAGCAAAATACGAAAAATATTTTTTGCGCTTAGATGAGGAAAACGAAGAATTAGAGCAGCTATTTGAAGGCTACGAAACACTAGACTGGAAAGTGGCAGAAGCCCGCGGTTTGCTCAAACAAATTGGCAAATGGGTCAGAGAAGGTAGTGTGGAAGTAGTCTACCAAGTCAAAAATAAAATCACGAGTAAAAAAGTTCGCGTTGTTAACTGTCTCAAATCACCACACCAACTAGCTGAAATAATAGAAGATATGCCGAAAAACGCCAAAGCACAGTCACGTGTACTCGCATTTTTCCAAGCTTTTGAAGGCAACGAAATTACGGCAGCCGAGTTAAAAAAACAGGCGGAAACAACGGATGCCACAATAAAAAAATTAGTCGACTTAGGGATACTTTCTATTCAAGAAAAAATTGTTTCGCGTGATCCCTATGAAAACCACCAATTTGAAAAAAGTGAATCGCTTCAGTTATTACCAGATCAACAAACTGCGTGCGAGAAAATCACCGCAGCAACTGATCAAGAAACATTCCTAATACACGGGGTTACTGGAAGTGGGAAAACCGAAATCTATTTACAAACCATCGAAGCAAAATTAAAAGAGGGTAAAGAAGCCATCGTTTTAGTACCAGAAATTTCCCTTACCCCACAAATGGTAGAGCGATTTAAAAGCCGCTTTGGAAGCGAGGTCGCGGTACTACATAGTGCGCTATCTTCCGGAGAAAAATACGACGAATGGCGCAAAATCGAACGCAAAGAAGCGCGCGTTGTCGTTGGGGCTCGTTCCGCCGTATTTGCACCGTTTGAAAATCTCGGCATTATTATTATCGACGAAGAGCACGAAGCGAGTTACAAACAAGAAGATAATCCGCGTTATCATGCAAGAGATGTAGCCATTTGGCGCGCAACAAAATATCAATGTCCAGTAGTTCTCGGAAGCGCCACGCCGTCCCTTGAATCTTTTGCTAGAGCGAAAAAAGGTGTGTATACGTTAATCGAACTTCCTAGCCGGGTCAATGATCGGGCGATGCCAGAAGTGAGCGTTGTCGACATGCGCGAAGAATTACGCAAAGAAAACCGCACCGAATTTTCGACTGAATTACTAGAAAAAATCAAAGAGCGAATTGCCAAAAAAGAACAAACAGTTTTAATGCTAAATCGCCGAGGTTATTCTTCTTTTGTGATGTGCCGTGATTGTGGTTATGTTGTGGAATGTCCGAACTGCGATATTTCGCTCACCTATCATCAATCGAGCAATCAAATGAAATGCCATTACTGCGGACATGAAGAACGTGTTCCGCAAAAATGTCCGAGCTGTGAGGGCGAGCATATTCGTTATTTTGGCACCGGTACACAAAAAGTAGAAGAAAGTTTGACCAAATTAATTCCAGAAGCGCGCGTCATCCGGATGGACGTGGATACCACTAGAACAAAAGGTGCTCATGAAAAATTACTCAAAAGCTTCCGCAATCACGAAGCCGATATTTTACTTGGAACACAAATGATTGCCAAAGGACTAGATTTTCCAGATATTACGTTAGTTGGCGTATTAAATGCTGACACAATGCTTCATTTACCAGACTTTCGCGCTTCGGAACGAACTTTCCAACTTCTCACTCAAGTAAGTGGACGAGCAGGTCGACATGAGCGGACAGGAGAAGTCATCGTTCAAAGCTATAACCCAGAACATTACAGTATTGAATTCGCCAAAAAACATGATTTCATCGGTTTTTATAACCACGAAATGCAGCTACGAAAAATGGGTTCCTACCCGCCATTTTATTACTTAACCATGATTAATGTCAGCGATGAAAATGAAATGAAAGCGATTCGAACCATTCAAGAAATGGCTCAGTTTTTACGAGGAAAGCTCGGTCCAGATGCCGTGATTCTTGGCCCTGTTCCTAGCACCATCACGAGAATTAAAAACAAATATCGCTACCAGTGCATTATTAAATATAAAATCGAACCAAACTTAAAAAAAGAACTAAAAACACTAATTACCCATTATCAAAAAGACCAACAAAAAGGTTTAACAATAACCATTGACGTACAGCCTTACGTACTAATGTAAAAGGAGCAAACCAATGACTAAAATTATTTTTATGGGAACACCGGAATTTTCTGTTCCGGTTTTAACGCAATTAGCCAGCACATATGATGTAGTTGCAGTTGTGACACAGCCAGATCGCCCAGTTGGACGCAAACGAGTTTTGACACCACCGCCAGTAAAAAAAGCTGCTTTAGAACTAGCTATTCCAGTTTATCAACCAGAAAAATTACGGACATCTAGCGAATTAGAAGAACTAATTGCTCTAGAAGCCGACCTACTTGTAACAGCAGCTTACGGACAAATTTTACCAAATAGTTTGCTTGAATCACCAAAGCATGGTGCGATTAATGTGCATGCATCTCTTTTACCAGAGTATCGCGGAGGTGCTCCTGTACACTACGCACTGCTTGACGGGAAAACGGAGACAGGCGTTACGATTATGTATATGGTAGAGAAATTGGATGCTGGGGATATGATTAGCCAGCGTAAAATTCCCATCACAGATGAAGATAATACTGGCACCATGTTTGATAAATTGAGCAAATTAGGCGCAGAATTATTAATGGACACATTACCCGACTTTTTAGCTGGAAAAATAACGGCAATCCCACAAGACCCTGAAAAGGTAACCTTTGCACGCAATATTTCTAGAGAACAAGAAAAAATCGACTGGACAAAACCAGGACGTACTATCTTTAATCAAATTCGAGGATTGTCTCCTTGGCCAGTGGCTTATACAACACTGGAAGAAAAACCATTTAAAATCTGGGAAGCAACTTATGAAGAAACAAAAGAGGACGGCGAACCGGGTGCCATTTTAGCAGATAAAACAACGCTTAAAATCGTAGCAGGCGACGGCACGCTCATCGTACCAACAGTAATCCAACCAGCAGGAAAACCGAAGATGGATGTTCACTCATTCATGACCGGAGCTGGCAGAAATTTAAGCAAGACGACAAGGTTTGGTGAATAAATGAAAAAACAAAAAACAGTTCGTGCGATTGCATTAGAACTCATCATTAAAATCGAAAATAATCAATCATACAGCCACTTATTAATTAATGACGCATTAAAAAAACAAAAGTTAAATCCGCTTGATAAAGGGCTTTTGACTGAATTAGTATATGGTACAACACAGCGCAAAATTACACTTGATTACTATTTAGCACCGTTTCTCAATAAAGAACCCGACAATTGGGTGAAAAACTTACTAAGAATGTCCGTTTATCAATTAACCTTTTTAGATAAAGTTCCTGAGCATGCGATTTTAAATGAAGCTGGTGACATCGCGAAAGATTTAGGACACCAAGGTGTAACTAAGTTCGTCAACGGCGTATTGCGTAATGTTATTCGAAAAGGCGTACCAAGTATTGATGCCATCAAAGACCCTGTGCAAAAAATCGCTGTTGAAACAAGTCTGCCAGAATGGTTAGCAAAAAGGTGGGCAGATCAATATGGTATCGAAAAACTGCGTGAAATCGGTTTAGCATTCCTTGTCGCGCCACACCAAAGTATCCGCGTCAACCAAACAGAAATTCCTACTGAACAATTAATCAAAGAACTAAATGACCAAGGAATCACCGTGACACGTAATGAATTTATCGAGGAAGCGTTACTTGTTGAAAAAGGATCTGTAGCAGAAACAAAAGCATACAAAGACGGTAAATGTAGCATTCAAGACGAAAGCTCAATGCTCGCAGCCTATGCGCTTCAACTAGAAGACAATTTGACGGTATTAGATGCTTGTGCGGCACCAGGCGGGAAAACAACCCATATCGCGGAAAAAATGCACGGCACGGGAATGGTTCATGCACTCGATATCCACGAAAAGAAAACCAAGCTAATTGATCAAGCCGCCAAACGATTGCAACTACTTAATATTCGTACGGCGCATTTAGACGCAAGAACCGCAAGTACCATGTTTGAACCAGAAACATTTGACCGTATTTTAGTGGATGCTCCGTGCTCCGGCTTTGGCGTTCTTCGCAGAAAACCAGACATCAAATATGCGAAAACAGAAAAAGATATCCACAAATTAGCAGAAATTCAATTAGCGATTTTAGATGATGTTAGCCAATTAGTAAAAGAAAATGGTATATTAGTTTATAGTACTTGTACCATTGACAAGGAAGAAAATGAAACGGTTCTTCGCGCTTTCTTAGAAAAACATCCAGAATTCACACTAGAACCTGTAGTACTCCCTGAAAAATTGGCGCAAATCAAGAAGGACGATTTTATTCAACTTTTACCAACAGATATTGGAAGCGATGGTTTCTTCGTTTCTAGCCTTAGAAAAGTGAAGTCCTGAAAAATAGTGAGGTGCTTTTAAAATGCATGCAGAATTTAGAACAGATAGAGGCAGAATAAGACATCATAATGAAGACAACGGCGGGGTTTTTGAAAATAAAGATAACCAGCCGATTGTCATTGTTGCAGACGGCATGGGTGGTCACCGGGCAGGAGACGTGGCAAGCGAAATGGCTGTGCGTCTACTAAGCGATGCATGGAAAGAAACGACCGCACTTTTGACCGCAGAAGAAATTGAAACTTGGCTACAAAAAACAATTCAAGAAGTCAATAAAGAAATTGTTCTTTATTCGGAAAGTGAAATGGATTTAAATGGTATGGGAACAACACTTGTTGCAGCAATTATGGCGCAGTCACAAGTCGTTATTGCCAACGTAGGAGATAGCAGAGGTTATTTACTTCAAAATCATGTCTTACGTCAACTAACCGAAGATCATTCACTAGTACATGAACTCCTTCGAACAGGCGAAATCAGCAAAGAAGATGCCATGAATCATCCGCGGAAAAATATTCTTTTACGCGCACTTGGTGTAGAAGGAAAAGTAGAAGTGGACACATTTGTTGTCCCTTTTCAAACGAGCGATACGTTACTACTTTGTTCCGATGGTTTAACGAATATGGTTCCAGAAACAGAAATGGAAGAAATTTTAAAAAGTAAAAGAACTCTTTCTGAAAAAGCAGATGTATTTATTACAAAAGCTAATTCTTATGGGGGAGAAGATAATATAACTGTGCTGTTAGTCGAACGAGATCTGACGCAGAAAGGGAGGGATGCTTCATGATGATTGGTAAGCGATTAAGTGATCGATATAAAATTTTACATGCAATAGGCGGCGGCGGAATGGCCAATGTGTATTTGGCGCATGATATTATTCTTGATAGAGATGTTGCAGTAAAAATTTTACGAATCGATTTAGCTGATGAAAGCAACCTTATTCGTCGGTTTCAACGGGAAGCTCAATCAGCAACGAGCCTTGTTCACCCTAATATTGTTAGTGTTTACGATGTTGGTGAAGAAAATGATTTACATTATATTGTAATGGAACATGTGGATGGAATGGATTTAAAACAGTATATTCACGAAAATCACCCAATCAGTTACGATAAAGCTGTAGATATTATGCTTCAAATCGTTTCTGCGGTGGCAATTGCCCATCAACATCACATTATTCATCGTGATTTAAAACCACAGAATATTTTAATCGATCATGATGGCGTAGTGAAAATTACTGATTTTGGGATTGCGATGGCACTTTCAGAAACATCCATCACACAAACAAATTCTTTGTTAGGTTCGGTGCATTACTTATCACCAGAACAAGCACGTGGTGGAATGGCTACTCAAAAATCAGACATCTATTCACTAGGAATCGTGCTATATGAACTATTAACTGGAAAAGTTCCTTTCGACGGTGAGTCTGCAGTTTCTATTGCTATTAAGCATTTGCAAGCGGATATTCCATCAGCAAGAGCGCAAAATCCAGAAATTCCTCAAAGCTTAGAAAATATTATCATTAAAGCAACGGCAAAAGATCCATTTTTACGTTATCAAAACGCGGAAGAAATGGAAAAAGACTTGCAAACTTGTTTAAATCAAGACCGTTTAAATGAGCCTAAATATATTTTCCCAACAGATGATGGTGATACAAAAGCAATTCCAATCATCGCAACGAAAGACACGATGCAAAACCTTGACAAAACGATTGTCCCAGAAGGAAAAGTAGCAGCGGCTGAAGTTGCTCCCGAAGAGAACAAAGGTAAGAAAAAGAAAAAAATGAGTAAGAAAAAGAAAATTGCTCTCATTGTTTCTTCTGTCATTATCATTTTTATCATCGGTATTTTACTACTGTGGCTTTTAGGCAAGAGCCCTGATGAAGTCGCTGTGCCGGATGTTTCTGGTAAAACGGAAGACCAAGCAGTAGCGCTACTCCAAAAAGAAGGCTTTGTTATAGGTAAAACGGCAGAAAAAAATAGTGATGAAGTAGCGGAAGGGAAAGTAATTAATACCGACCCAGAAGCTGGAGAAATGAAAGAAAAAGGAACAAAAATCAATTTATTCGTAAGCATTGGTTCTAAAAAAATAACTATGGACGACTATACAGGAAGAAGCTACACAGATACAAAAGCGTTACTTGAAGAACAAGGGTTTAATAATATTTCTTCGGAGGAAGCATATAGTTCTGAAGTTGAAAAAGGCTTAATTATAAGCCAAACACCGACTCAAGGAACGGACGTAGTCGCTAAATCTACCGATGTGAAATTTGTCGTAAGTAAAGGTGCAGAACCAATTTCGCTTAAAGATTTACGCGGCTATACCAAAACAGCTGTAGAAGATTATGCCTCACCACTTGGACTCAAAGTTTCAAGTAAGGAAGAAAATTCAAATACAGTTGAAAAAGGACAAGTTATTTCGCAGTCCCCATCAGCTGGAACTGCAATGAATCCTGGTGATACAATCGAGATTGTCATTTCTGCAGGACCAAAAGAAAAACAAGTCAAAGAAGTAACTAAAACATTTAACATCCCATATACGCCAAGTGATGAAGAAAACCCACAACCACAGAAAATTCAAATCTACATTCAAGATAAAGACCATAGCATGACTAGCGCTTACCGAGAAATGAGCATTACACAAAATACCTCGGTAGAAATAACTTTCCAAATTGAAGAAGGTTCTAGCGCAGGCTACAAAATTATCAGTGATGATAAAGTAATCGATGAAGGTACAGTCCCTTATCCAAATTAAAAATAGAACGGAGGAAATGTGCTGGAAGGACAAATTATCAAAGCGTTGAGCGGATTTTACTATGTATTTTCGGAAGGAAAAGTATATCAATGTCGAGCAAGAGGGAATTTTAGAAAACGAAATATTTCTCCACTTGTAGGCGATGATGTAGAATTTCAAATAGAAAATAAAACAGATGGTTACATTTTAGATGTAATGTCCCGGGAGAATGCCCTTGTGCGGCCTCCCGTGGCAAACATTGATATTGCAATTTTGGTGTTTTCGGCAGTAGAGCCGGATTTTTCCACGAATCTTGCGGATCGTTTTTTAGTAGCTATTGAGAAGGAAGATATCAAGCCAGTTATTTGCATTAGTAAAATGGACTTGGCATCAGAATCTGAAAAAGAACAGATTGCTGTTTACAAAGACATTTACGAAGCGATTGGTTATGATGTTTTTGTTACCAATGATGAACCGGATAAAGAAGCCATTAAAGACTATATTAGTGGGAAAACTGCAGTTATCGCTGGGCAATCCGGTGTAGGAAAGTCGACTCTCCTAAATAGCTTAAATAGTGATTTAACTTTAAAAACAGCAGAAATTTCGAACGCACTCGGTCGCGGAAAACATACAACGAGACACGTCGAACTAATGCCGATTGGCGATGGATTTGTCGCTGATACGCCTGGCTTTAGTTCAATCGAATGGGATGACTTGCAACCTGAAACATTACAATTTTGTTTTCCGGAAATGGAAGATCGTCGTAGTGGCTGTAAATTCCGAGGTTGCATGCATGACAATGAGCCGAATTGCGCTGTAAAAACAGCTGTTGAAGCAAATGAAATAGCAGAATTTCGCTACAAACACTATATCCAAATTTTACAAGAATTAAAAAACAGAAAGCCGAGGTATTAAGAATGGGAAAAATAGCTCCTTCGATTTTAAGTGCAGACTTTGCAAATCTTGCAAGAGATATTAAAGAAGTAGAAAATTGCGGTGCAGACTACATTCATATTGACGTTATGGACGGACATTTTGTTCCAAATATTACATTTGGTCCTGCTGTTGTTCAAGCCATTCGCCCAGAAACAAAACTACCACTTGATGTTCATTTAATGATTGAAAACCCGGATACATACATTCCAGAATTTGCAAAAGCGGGAGCAGACTACATTACGGTGCATGTCGAAGCTTGTACGCATCTTCATCGCACATTACAATTAATCCGTTATTACGGTGTGAAAGCGGGAGCAGTACTTAATCCAGCCACACCAATCGATGTTTTACAACACGTTTTAAATGAACTGGATATGGTTCTATTTATGACAGTAAATCCTGGTTTTGGCGGACAAAAATTCATTCCAGAAGTACTAGAAAAAATTAGTGCTTTCAAGAAAATAGTGGATGAAAAAGGCTTAGATATCGAAATTGAAGTAGATGGCGGCGTGGATCATGAAACAGCGAAATTATGCCGTGATGCTGGCGCAAATGTCTTTGTAGCTGGTAGTTACATTTATGGAAATAAAAATCGTCAAACACCAATTGATAAATTACGTGCCATTGTAGGCGAGTAAACTAATAGTAGGGCTGGGACCTCTGTTCCAGTCTTATTTGTTAGGGGAGAAGGGGACTCAAGTATGAAAATAATTAATATCATGGTTGGTGGACCTGCGTCCGAAATTCCTGATTTAGCACAATATACGAGCGCAGAGATTAGTTGGGTTGGCGTGGACCGCGGAGCAAAACGTTTGTTAGACCATGGAATTGTACCGACCGTTGCGATGGGAGATTTTGATTCACTCTCTAAAGAAGAACTGGCTCATTTGAAAACCAAAGTAGCAGATGTACACGAATTTCCTGCAGAAAAAGATGAAACAGATACGGAAATTGGATTAAGTTGGGCGATGGAGCAAAATCCAGATAAGATACGCATTTTTGGTGCAACAGGAGGCCGCTTAGACCATCTACTTGCGAATCTAATGATGTTGACCAAGCCGAAATTTTTAAGCGCTGTGCCAGTTGTAGAAATGATTGACCGTCATAACTACATCAAAATGTATATGCCAGGTAGCTACACTATTGAAAAACTACCTGATAAGAAATATGTCGCATTTACAACGATGAAAGACGTGACAGGACTGACACTAAAAGGATTCGCCTACCCGCTCGAAAATGCCACTTACCCAGTAGGTTCAGCTCTATCAAGTAATGAGTTTGTGGGACAAATGGGGGAATTTTCCTTTAAAAGTGGAATGATTTTATTAACACAAAGTAATGATTAACTAGAAATACAGGTGCACTCGGCCTGTATTTTTTTATTTTAAGGCAAAGAAAAAATGCACCGACATAATTGTCGCTGCACTTGATTTCTCCTTCAATTAAACGCGTTCCACTTTACCAGATTTAAGCGCACGAGCAGATACCCAAACTTTTTTAGGTTTGCCGTTAACCAGAATCCGTACTTTTTGCAAGTTAGCTTTCCAAGTACGTTTGCTGGAGTTCATTGCGTGGGAACGTTTGTTACCGGAACGTGATTTGCGGCCTGTAATAACACATTCTTTAGCCATAGTTTACCCCTCCTTACAGAGCTCTTCGGATAATTTATTTAAAATAACCTATCCATTTGTTTTTCATACACTAGAATAATTTATCATAAACAAGTATACTTTGCAAGAGGATATGCGAAAATAGTGCAAAGAATTTTTACTTGACAGCATAAAAGTAGCTTTAATCAGGCAAATGGAGGATATGCTTTCCAAAGGACCCTGATTATAGTAAAATAGGTAGGGACGACTTTATAATTAAATAAAAATCAATACTAAAAAATAATCGAACGAGAATATAATCCGTAGGGAGGAATATAGAATGGCAATTGAAATCGACACAAAGCTAGGCAAAATTGACATTACTAGTGATGTTATTGCAACAATCGCTGGTGGAGCTGCCGAAGAAAATTTTGGCATCGTTGGAATGGCAAGTAGACACCAAATTCGTGATGGTTTGACAGATATTTTAAGAAGAGAAAATTATACTAAAGGTGTTATAGTTAGACAAGAAGAAGAAGGTATTCATATTGACATGTATATCATTGTTAGCTTTGGAACAAAAATTTCCGAAGTTGCGCATAATGTTCAAGAACGCGTCAAATACACACTAGAAAAAACACTCGGTATTACAGTGGAATCAGTGAATATTTATGTTCAAGGTGTCCGAGTAATCAAGGAATCTTAAGGAGGATTATGTAAGTGAGTATATATCAGTTAGACTCAGAGAAATTTGCAGCAATGATAGCGCTTGGAGCAGAGAATTTAGCAAAAAATGCTGATTTTGTAGATTCATTGAATGTCTTCCCGGTTCCAGATGGTGACACGGGAACGAATATGAATCTATCGATGACAAGTGGAGCAGAAGAAGTTGCGAAAAATGACAAAGAAACAATTAGTGCCGTTGGAGCAAACTTGGCTAAAGGCTTACTAATGGGTGCCCGAGGGAACTCTGGTGTTATTTTATCCCAACTTTTCCGAGGATTTTCTAAAGCGATTGAAAATAAAGAAACGTTAAACGCGGAAGAATTTGCTGGTGCTTTCGTTAAAGGCGTGGAAACTGCCTACAAAGCTGTCATGAAGCCAGTCGAAGGAACCATCCTAACCGTAGCTCGTGAAGCCGCAAAAGCCGGAGTTGCAGCAGCAAGTGAACATCAAGATATCGAATTAGTAATGGAAGCAATTTTAAAACAAGGGAAAGTCGCATTAGAAAAAACACCAGATTTACTTCCAGTTTTAAAAGAAGTTGGTGTTGTCGATAGTGGTGGACAAGGTCTTATCATTATTTATGAAGGATTTTATGGCGCACTAACTGGCAAAATGGCTGAAGCTCCTGACTATATGGCATCTATGGGTGAGCTAATTAATGCCGAACATCATCGTCATGTGCAAGACTTTATGTCAACGGAAGATATTCATTTTGGTTACTGTACCGAAATTATCGTGAAAATCAACGAAAACAAACCCGGTCAAAAACCTTTTGACGAAGAACAGTTCCGTCAAGATTTAAGTAAACTGGGGGATTCTCTACTAGTAGCTGCGGACGATGAAGTAGTAAAAGTACATGTCCATGTGGAACATCCTGGTGAAGTACTAAACTACGGTCAGCAATACGGTAGTCTACTTAAAATGAAAGTGGAAAATATGCGCGAACAGCATACTGAGATTGTTGGTGATGACAAAGTGCCAGCAAAAGAAAAAGCGGCTTATGGTATTGTTACTGTTTCAGTTGGAGAAGGATTGAAGAAACTATTTGAGAGCATGGGAGTGTCAGTTGTTCTTTCAGGTGGTCAAACAATGAATCCAAGTACAGAAGATATCGTAAAAGCAATTGAATCAGCAAATGCAGAACAAGTTTTTGTTCTTCCAAATAATAAAAATATCCAAATGGCTGCGGAACAAGCGGCACAAATTCTAGGAGATGATAAAGTTCAAATCATCCCTACAAAAACAATTCCACAAGGACTTACTGCCGTTCTTTCATTCCAAGCAGATCAAGATTTCCTAGCTAATGCAGAAGCAATGAAAGCAGCAATTGAAGACGTAACAAGTGGCCAAGTAACGACAGCTGTACGTGATACAACAGTAGAAGGTGTCGAAATCAAAAAAGACAGCTTCATCGGTATGGTTGAAGGCAAAATCAAAGTTAGTTGTGCAACATTAGAAGAAGCCGCTTACGAAACACTGGAAAAACTACTTGATGATGATAGCGAAATCATTACTATCATTGTTGGTGAAGATGCAGATACTTCAAAAGCAGAAACGCTTGCTGATAAAGTAACAGAAGCATTCCCTGATGTCGAAGTAGAAATTCACGAAGGCGACCAACCAGTTTATCCGTATATTTTTGCTGTAGAATAAAGACGCCTCTGTAAATGAATAGAAGAAAGGATGATTTTAGTGAAATTTAATAGCGTATTTGATATTATTGGTCCTGTAATGATTGGTCCGTCAAGTTCTCATACTGCCGGCGCTAGTCGTATTGGTGCCATTGCACGAGCTGTTTTTAATGAACAACCATCCCAAGTAGATATTCATTTATATGGTTCTTTTGCCAAAACCTATAAAGGTCATGGTACTGATGTAGCTTTGATTGGCGGATTGCTCGGCTTTGAGCCAGATGATCCGCGCATGAAAGAATCTCCGAAGCTAGCTGAAGAGTGGGGCATGCGCATTCAGTTTATCGAAGAAGTAGAAGAGCCACCTCATCCAAATACGGTAAAGCTAGTATTAAAACATGGTATGCAACAAATGACATTAATTGGTGCATCCATTGGTGGCGGAAAAGTAGAGATTATTCGCTTAAACGAATTTGAACTAGAATTTACTGGAACTGCTCCAGCTATCCTTATTTTACATCAAGACAAATTTGGCGCGATTGCTGCAGTATCTTCCGTGATTGCCGACCATAAAATCAATATCGGACAAATGAAAGTGTCCCGTAAAGTAAAAGGCGATGAAGCGTTAATGGTCATTGAAGTAGACCAACAAGTTGAACAAGCTTTAATTAGCAAAATTGCTGAATTACCAGGGATTTATCAAGTAGCAAGTGTCATGATTTAGTAGTTTTCTAGTAAATCGGTGGCTTTCGCTCGATTTGTGTAAAGCCAAATGTGCGTAAACAAAACGTGCATTTGGCTTTATTTTGAGTTGTAAATCAGGTATGTTGGTAAAGGGTAAAGAAAGTGAGTGTGGACAATGTTTAGAACTGTAGCAGAATTAGTAGATATCGCTGAACGCGAGAACTTAACTATTGCTGAAATTATGATCAAGCGTGAAATGAATATTTCTGGTTTACCGCGGGAAGAAATAACAGCTGCGATGGAACGGAATTTAGATATTATGGAAGAAGCTATTCGTGAAGGTGAGGCGGGAGTTACTTCTACAACTGGCTTAACAGGCGGAGATGCCGTCCTAATGCAAGACTATATCAAAAAAGGAAACTTCTTATCAGGCGAAGTGTTACTTGATTCTGTAGCAAAAGCAATTGCGACGAATGAAGTTAATGCTTCGATGGGCGTTATTTGCGCAACACCAACGGCAGGAAGCGCGGGGGTTGTGCCGGGCGTACTTTTTTCCTTAAAAGATCGTCTAGAAATGTCGCGTGAGGATATGGTGAACTTTTTATTCACAGCAGGTGCCTTTGGGTATGTTGTTGCGAATAATGCTTTTATAAGTGGAGCGGCTGGTGGCTGTCAGGCAGAAATTGGCTCAGCAAGTGCGATGGCTTCGGCGGCGATTGTAGCAGCAGCCGGTGGGACGCCAGAACAATCAGCACACGCGATGGCTATGACAATGAAAAATATGCTTGGACTTGTGTGTGATCCTGTAGCAGGGCTTGTAGAAGTTCCATGTGTTAAACGTAATGCCCTTGGTTCCTCGCAAGCAATTATTTCAGCAGATATGGCGCTCGCAGGTATTAAGAGCCGCATTCCATGTGATGAAGTAATTGAAGCAATGCACCGCGTAGGCTTACAAATGCCAAGCTCTTTAAGAGAAACGGCAGAAGGAGGATTGGCGGCTACACCGACTGGACGTGCAATTCAGCGGAAGATTTTTGGACTGTCGCCAGAAGATAAGCGTGAGTGAACTTAAACGAATCCCGACAACTGAAATCAAAGGAATTGGCGAAGAAACAGCGAAAACGTTAAAAGAGTTAGGTTTATCCACCGTGCATGATTTGCTTTGGAACTTCCCGTATCGCTATGAGGATTATCGGTTGCGGGATTTATCAGAAGTGGCGCACGAAGAACGGATTACCATTCAAGGCGAAGTCCTAACAGAGGCAACCGTTGCTTTCTACGGTCGCAAAAAATCCAAGCTCTCTTTCCGCGTCTCAACTGAAGGGCAAGTCATCAAAATCGATTTTTTCAACCAACCCTATTTAAAAAGTAAAATAAGTGTTGGCGAAACAGTGACAATCTCTGGCAAATGGGATAAGAGCCGCGCCCAAGTTACAGCCAGCAAAATAAAAATAGGCGCTGTCGAAAGTGAAGAAGAACTAGAAGGCGTTTACCGTCTAAAAGGAACGCTACGCAATAAAACAATGCAAAAATATACGAGACTTGCTTTTGATAGTTATAGTCAAGATATAGAAGAAGTTATTCCAAGCAATTTATTAGAAAAGTATCAATTAATGGATCGCCTAGAAGCAGTGCGCATTCTGCATTTTCCTAAAAATAATGAGGAATTGAAACAAGCTAGGCGCCGAATGGTCTACGAAGAATTCTTGTTATTCCAATTGAAAATGCAGTTTTTCCGTAAAATTGAACGCGAGAAATCAGGCGGAATTTCGATTAATTACGATGTAGAAGATTTGCGCCATTACATTGATTCCTTGCCATTTCCACTAACAAAAGCACAAAAACGAGTAGTCAATGAAATTTGCGGTGATATGTTATCACACTTTCATATGAATCGTTTGCTACAAGGAGACGTTGGCTCAGGTAAAACAGTTGTAGCATCTATTGCCATGTATGCAGCTGCCAAAAGTGGCTTCCAAAGCGCACTCATGGTGCCAACCGAAATTTTAGCCGAGCAACATGCGAATTCCTTAGTAGAGCTGTTGCAACCTTTTGATATTACAGTTGGCTTACTAACGAGTAGTGTGAAAGGCAAACAGCGCAGAGAATTACTAGCAATGCTTGAAAATGGCTCCATTGATGTTTTAATCGGAACGCATGCATTAATTCAAGACGAAGTAATTTATCATCGCCTAGGTTTAGTTATTACTGACGAGCAACATCGATTTGGCGTAGCGCAGCGTCGTGTTCTTCGTGAAAAAGGGGAATATCCGGATGTTTTATTTATGACCGCAACCCCAATTCCTAGAACGCTTGCCATTACAGCATTTGGCGAAATGGATGTATCGATTATCGATGAACTCCCAGCTGGTCGAAAAGAAATTGAAACTTACTGGGTAAAACATCAAATGCTTGATCGCGTTATCGGTTTTATGGAAAAAGAAATCGACAAAGGCCACCAAGTCTACATCATTTGTCCGCTAATTGAAGAATCTGAAAAACTAGATGTGCAAAATGCGATAGACGTTTTCAACATTCTACAAAATAAATGGGGCACTAAATATATTCCAGGTCTAATGCACGGTAAACTATTACCAGCAGATAAAGAGCAAATTATGCGCGACTTTAATAATAAAAAAATTGATTGCCTTGTTTCGACCACAGTAGTGGAAGTTGGTGTAAACGTGCCAAACGCTACCATGATGGTCATTTACGATGCCGACCGTTTTGGTTTAGCGCAGTTGCATCAACTTCGGGGCCGAGTTGGGCGCGGAGCAGATCAGTCTTACTGTATTTTAATTGCTGACCCAAAAACCGAAGTCGGCAAAGAACGTATGATGATTATGTCAGAAACAAACGATGGCTTCGTTGTCAGCGAACGCGACCTAGAACTTCGTGGCCCAGGAGATTTCTTCGGCAGAAAACAAAGTGGTGTTCCAGAATTCAAAGTAGCAGATATGGTTCACGATTACCGGGTACTGGAGATCGCCCGCCAAGATGCCGTTCACATGATCTTTGAAGAAGATATGTTAGAGAACAAAAACTACGAAAAATTAGTAGCACTTCTGGAGGAAGAAGGCGTCTTCACGGAGCAAAAACTAGATTAAACCTATGTAACAATCTTTAAAAAAACTTGCAACTTGGCTTGATTTTTAATAACATATTAAAGTACCAATAAATACAAAGGAAGTTCTGAATGTTATCCGACAGAGGTAACTTCCTTTTTTTACCTACTGTTTAGTAGCTGGTATTAATACCTTTCACAAAAAAAGAGATGAGGATACGTGCATGAAAAAATATTCTAAAAAGGATCGTCAAATGAAACTTCAAGTTGCGATTGAAGAAAATCCTTTCATAACAGATGAGCAGCTTGCAGAAAAATTTGGGGTCAGTGTGCAAACTATTCGTCTAGATAGAGTAGCACTTTCCATCCCCGAACTCAGAGAGCGAATCAAACATGTTGCGAGTGTCAATTATGCCGATGCAGTAAAAAGCCTTCCCATCGATGAAGTGATTGGTGAAATTATTGATATTCAACTTAGCAAGAGCGCTATTTCGATTTTTGATGTGCGTAGTGAGCATGTTTTTAAACGAAATAAAATCGCTCGTGGGCATCATTTGTTTGCCCAAGCTAATTCCTTAGCAACCGCCGTCATCCCAAATGAAATAGCTCTAACAACACAAGCAACCGTTCGCTTTGTTCGTTCTGTAAACGAAGGAGAACGCATCATCGCAAAAGCAAAAGTACGTCCGGCAACAGACAACAGAGCTATTACAATCGTAGACGTGAAAAGCTATGTTGGAGATGAAATTGTACTTAAAGGCAAATTTGAAATGTATCACGCAACGCAAAAATGAAAATAAAGGACTGACGTATAATGAAAATTGCTGTAGATGCGATGGGTGGAGATCATGCACCAAAAGAAATTGTTTTAGGTGTGATGAAAGCTGTGGCCCAATATAAAGATGTTGAAATTCTTCTTTTTGGAGACGAAACAAAAATAAATGAATATTTAACTGATAAAACCCGCGTAAAAATTATACATACCGATGAAAAAATTGAAAGTGATGACGAACCAGTTCGCGCTGTAAAACGGAAGAAAAAAGCTTCTATGGTACTTGCTGCCCAAGCGGTAAAAGACGGAGAAGCAGATGCTTGTATTTCAGCTGGAAACACAGGGGCTTTAATGTCTACTGGATTGTTTGTTATTGGTCGTATTAAAGGGATTGACCGTCCAGCACTTGCACCAACACTACCAACCGTGACAGGAAAAGGCTTTGTTATGCTTGATTTAGGAGCAAATGCGGAAGCAAAACCAGAACATTTATTACAATTTGGTTTAATGGGCTCGGTTTACGCAGAAAAAGTGCGTAAAATTGATCGTCCTCGCGTAGCGCTTTTAAACATTGGAACAGAAGAAACAAAAGGAAATGATTTAACAAAAAAATCATTCGAACTTATGAAAAATCAAGACGCTTACGAATTTATCGGCAACATCGAAGCGCGTGATTTATTAATGGATGTAGCAGATGTTGTTGTAACCGACGGATTTACTGGTAATATGGTACTTAAGTCCATCGAAGGAACAGGCGCCGCTTTCCTAAGTATGCTAAAAATGAGTTTGCTTAATGGCTTTAAAAATAAAGTCGCAGCAAGCTTCTTGAAAAAAGATTTAATGGCTTTAAAAGCAAAAATGGATTATAGCGAATATGGCGGTGCTTGTTTGTTCGGTGTTCAAGCTCCAGTTGTAAAAGCCCACGGTTCATCCAATGCGAATGGTATTTTCACCACAATCCGTCAAGTACGTGAAATGGTTGAAAAACAAGTGGTCGAAACAATTAAAGCAGAAGTAGACAAAGTAAAAGTAGGAGGAACAGAATCTAATGACTAAAATTGCATTTGTATTTCCCGGTCAAGGAGCACAAAAAATTGGCATGGGACAAGATGTAGCAGCAGAATATCCTGAAGCAAAAAAAATCTATGATGATGCTGACGAAAGACTCGGGTTTTCAATCACAGAAATTATTACAGAAGGTCCAATTGAATTATTAACGAAATCCGAAAACGCACAACCAGCTTTAGTTTCCACAAGTGTTGCTATTTTACGCGCTTTAGAAACATATGGTGTGAAAGCTGATTACGTAGCGGGACATAGCCTTGGTGAATATAGTGCGCTTGTTGCTGGCGGATTTTTAGAAGCAAGTGATGCGATTTACCTTGTACGTAAGCGCGGTGAATTAATGGAAGCAGCTGTACCAAATGGTGCTGGCGCAATGGCTGCAGTTCTTGGTGTAGACCGGGAAACATTAAAAACAATCACCGAAGAAGTAACTAAAGAAGGCGATGCAGTACAACTTGCTAACCATAACTGCCCAGGACAAATCGTTATTTCTGGAACAACAGCTGGCGTTGAAAAAGCAGGCGGAAAAGCAAAAGAAAGTGGCGCAAAACGCGTATTACCACTTGCTGTTAGCGGACCTTTCCACTCTAGCTTAATGGAACCAGCCGCACTTGCTTTCCGTGATGTTTTAGCAGAGGTTAAAATTTCTGATGGTCAGATTCCAGTGGTTAATAACGTGGACGCTAAAGAAACTACGGATAAATCCGAAATTAGCGATAAACTAATCAAGCAAATCTATTCTCCAGTATTATGGGAAGATATCGTCGAAGAATTAATTAAAAACGGCGTAGATACGTTTGTCGAAATTGGTTCTGGAAAAGTCTTAGTAGGCTTAATTAAAAAAATTAATCGTGATGTAACTGTACTGTCAGCAGGTGACGCTGAATCAGTGAAAAGCGTTGCAGCGACATTGAAAGGAGAATAATTAATGACTTTACAAGGCAAAGTAGCAGTAGTAACAGGTGGATCACGCGGAATTGGTCGTGACATCGCCATCAAATTAGCCAAAGAAGGCGCAAATATTTTCTTCAATTACAATGGTAGTCCAGAAGCTGCAGAAGAAACAGCAAAACTCGTTGCTGAACATGGTGTAGAAGTAGAAGCAATGAAAGCAAATGTAGCCATTGCTGAAGATGTAGATGCCTTTTTCAAACAAGCAATCGAACGCTTTGGTCGTGTGGACATTCTTGTGAATAATGCGGGAATTACACGTGATAACTTATTAATGCGTATGAAAGAAGACGAATGGGATGACGTAATTAATATCAACCTAAAAGGAACTTTCCTTTGTACAAAAGCAGTAAGCCGTACAATGATGAAACAACGCGCAGGTAAAATTATCAACATGGCATCTGTTGTTGGTTTGATTGGTAATGCAGGTCAAGCAAATTACGTAGCAAGTAAAGCGGGCGTTATCGGTTTAACAAAAACAACTGCTCGAGAACTTGCGCCCCGTGGTATTAACGTAAATGCTGTTGCTCCTGGTTTCATTACAACAGATATGACCGACAAATTAGATGAAAAAACAAAAGAAGCAATGTTAGCGCAAATTCCGCTTGGTGCTTATGGAACAACGGAAGATATTGCAAATGCAGTTCTTTTCCTAGCGAGCGATGCTTCGAAGTATATTACTGGTCAAACACTATCTGTTGATGGCGGAATGGTGATGTAAAATTGGTTAATGAATGCGAATTTAATTGGCTCGCATTACTTTAAATATTTTTGTTTACGTAGGAGAAATAATCCTATATAATACTTGGAGGGAGGTGAAGTGAAAAATGGCAGAAGTATTAGAAAAAGTTACAAAAATCATCGTCGACCGTTTAGGTGTCGAGGAATCCAAAGTAACTTTAGAAGCTTCCTTCAAAGAAGATCTAGGTGCAGATTCTCTAGATGTTGTTGAATTAGTAATGGAACTTGAAGACGAGTTCGGAGTTGAAATCTCTGATGGCGACGCTGAAAACATTAACACAGTTGGTGATGCAGTGAAGTACATAGAGGCGAACGCATAAAACTTTATGTGACCGGATAAATGAGGGTGCCCGTGTTACTTATCTTTGCTGTGGTAACTTCCGCACGCGAGACAAGTAGCGCAGGTGGCCTCTTTTTCAAGGTCACGAGATTTTGTTGGTTCATTTTCTAAGCAGCTTTTTGCTAGTGGCTGTTTAGAAAATGAACTTGCTTATTAAAGAGAGGAGCAAGTGAAATGAATCAATGGGAAGAGTTACAAGAAAGCGTTGGATTCGATTTTAAAGATGTTGAATTATTAAAACAAGCATTCACACATTCCTCATATGTGAACGAACACCGCCGGGAAAATGTGAAAGATAATGAACGCTTAGAATTTCTTGGTGATGCAGTCCTTGAACTCACTGTATCGAATTATCTATTTAACAAATATCCAGATATGGCAGAAGGACACATGACAAAAATGCGCGCAGCAATTGTTTGTGAGCCTTCTTTAGTCGAGTTTGCAGAAGCAGTACATTTTTCTAAATACGTACGACTTGGTAAAGGGGAAGAAAAAGCCGGTGGAAGAACTCGTCCGGCACTTCTGGCGGATGTATTCGAATCATTTATCGGCGCGCTTTATTTAGATAATGGGATTGACAAAGTTGTGACATTTTTAGAACGTGTTATTTTTCCAAAAATTGATGCAGGGGCATATCTACAAACAGTGGATTATAAAACGCAACTGCAAGAAATTGTTCAACGGGACCGTGATGTCTTGATCGAATATGATATCCTTGGCGAAACAGGACCAGCGCACAATAAAGCATTCGATGCCCAAGTAATTGTTAACGGACAAGTACTCGGAAAAGGCAGCGGCAGAACAAAAAAACAAGCAGAACAAAGTGCGGCACAATTTGCTATAAACCAACTAACACACAGATAAACAAAAATGGAGGTGTCCGGACATGTTATTAAAACGATTAGAAATGAATGGCTTTAAATCCTTTGCTGACAAAGTTGCGATAGATTTCGTGCCCGGCATGACTGCAGTTGTAGGGCCAAATGGCAGCGGGAAAAGTAATATTACAGAAGCAATCCGCTGGGTACTTGGTGAGCAGTCCGCTAAATCGCTCCGTGGTGGCCGAATGGGTGATGTTATTTTTGCTGGAAGTGATACACGGAAACCAATTAATTTTGCGGAAGTGTCACTTATCCTCGAAAATGAAGACCATTTTTTACCACTTGATTATAGCGAAGTAGCTGTTACTAGACGTATTTACCGTAATGGTGATAGCGAGTTTTTAATTAATAAAGAAAATTGTCGACTGAAAGATATTGTCGATTTATTTATGGACTCTGGACTTGGAAGAGAGTCTTTTTCGATTATTTCGCAAGGGAAAATCGATGAAATTCTGAACAGTAAACCAGAAGAACGTCGCTCGATTTTTGAAGAAGCAGCCGGCGTATTAAAATATAAACACCGTAAAAAACAAGCAGAAAATAAATTATTTGAAACCGAAGAAAATTTAAACCGAGTACAAGATATTTTATACGAATTAGAAGGACAACTGGAGCCGCTTGAAATGCAAGCTTCTATTGCGAAAGATTATTTATTCCAACAAGAAGAACTAGAAAAATACGAAGTGACTTTACTCGCGAGCGAAATCAGTTCCTTAACAGAAAAACTAGCCGAAGTTCGTAAAGAATTTGGTGAAAATCAAACGGTTTTAATTAAGCTACGCGAAGAATTACATGCCGAAGAAGCGGTTATTTCACGCGAAAAACATGCACTGAATGAAACAGATATTGCGCTTGATAATTTACAAGAACGTCTTTTAGTTGAAACGGAAAAACTGGAACAACTAGAAGGAGAGCGAAATCTCCAATTAGAACGTAAAAAGCACAGTAGCGAAAATGAACAAGTTTACGCAGAAACACTGGCGGCAATTACGGAAAAAATTACTGCCTTGGAAGAGCAAAAAGAAGTTCTAAGTAGCTCAAAACTCGAAAAAGAAACAGCACTTGAAATTGCGGTCAAAGCGAAAAAAGAGCTAGAAGTAACACTTGCCAAATACGATGATTTATCCGAAGAAGCAATCGAAAACCGCAAAAGTGATTATATTGATCTGCGCCACACGCAAACGACAATTAATAATGATTTAGGTTATATTGAGCGCCAAATCGGTCAGATCACGAGTCGAATTGACAAGTTAGATTTAGAAAATAGCCATCATATCGATGATAGAAAAGATATGCTCGCTCAAATAGAAACAACCAAAACACATTTAACAAAAATCCAAAGTGAGCTTACGGAACAAATGGAAATTTACCGTGAAGTACAGCAAACTTTAGCGAAACAAGAAGCTGTTTTTGGAACGCAAGAACGTGCGCTTTATAAACATTATGAAACAGTGCAACAAATGAAATCGCGGAAGGAAACATTAGAGGAGTTGGCGGATGATTATGCTGGCTTTTTCCAAGGTGTCCGGGAAGTCTTAAAAGCGAAAAAAGAAATTCCAGGGATTTTAGGTGCGTTAGTAGAACTCGTAGAAATACCCGCGAAGTACCAACAAGCCATGGAAACAGCGCTTGGGGCAAGTGCGCAGAACGTTGTCGTAGAAGATGACCGCGTTGCTCGTGAAGCCATCAGTTTCTTGAAGAAAACGAAAAGTGGCCGCGCAACTTTCTTACCACTTTCGACTATTCAACCTCGCGAACTTCCAGCTGCAACGAAAAACGCTTTAAGCAACCAACCTGCTTTTATCGCACTTGCAAGTGAAGTCATTTCTTTTGATGAAAAAGTTTCTCCGGTTATTTTGAATGCTCTAGGGACAACGATTTTGGCGAAAGATTTAAAAGGGGCGAATACGCTCGCTCGCTTAGTCAACTTTAGGTATCGCATTGTGACACTGGAAGGGGACGTAGTGAATGCCGGTGGTTCGATGACTGGTGGAGCAACCAAAGGCGGAAAATCGTCTATTTTAACGAGAAAACATGAGTTAGGCCAATTAGCAGAGAAAATTACCGAGTTAAACGAAGCCACTCGTGAAATGGAATCTGCGGTTCAACTAGCTAAAGATAGCATGGCGAAAAAACGTGAAGAACTCGAAGAAACACGAGGAATCGGTGAAAATTTACGTTTACAAGAAAAAGAATTACTTGGAAAACTAGACCGAGAAACCGAGAATCTAGAACGCTTCAATAAACAACTACAACTATACGATATTGAAAAAGCAGACGGTAGCGAAGAATTAAACAAACTACTGGAGCGAAAAGAAACTTTACTACATGAACAAGTCGAAATCGCAAAACAAATCGAAGCAACCGATGAAGAAATCAAAGCGATGACAAGTTCAAGCAAAGCACTAGAAAGCAAACGTGCAGCAGATTTAGAAAGTCTGTCATCCTTAAAAGCGCAAATCGCCGCTAAACGAGAGCAACTTCAATCTGCTACAGAAGCCGTCGAGCGAGTAACGACAACGCTACATGAAAATTACGAACAAAAAGAAGCGGCTGAACAAAAACTAGCTTCCTTAAAAACCAACTTAACTAGCGTTCATACAAGCGAAGAATCAGCTAGAAAATCCATTGAAGAACTGCGCAAAGATAAGGCTGAAACAAGCGAAAAACTTGCGCAAACAAGACAAACTCGTGCTGAACTACAAGAAAAATTAGAACTATTAGAAGCCGAATTAACACAAAAAAATAATCAAATCAGTTTTTACGTGGAGCAAAAAAATAATGCAGAAATAAGCATCGGTCGTTTAGAAGTAGATATTAATAACCGAATTGATCGTTTGCAAGAAGCTTACTTACTAACACCAGAGCAAGCCGAAGAAAAAATCTTGCCAGAAGTAAATACCGAACAAGCTCGTTCGAAAGTTCGTTTATTAAAACGTTCTATCGATGAATTAGGTATCGTCAATATTGGTGCCATCGAAGAATTTGAGCGTATCCAAGAACGTTTTGACTTCCTAAACAGGCAACAAGCGGACTTACTTGCCGCAAAAGAAACCCTTTTTAAAGTCATGGACGAAATGGACGAAGAAATGAAAATTCGTTTTAGTGAAAGTTTTGAAGCAATTAAAACCGAATTTGCGATTGTTTTCCCTGAGCTATTTGGTGGAGGTAGCGCGGAACTGGTGCTCCTTGATCCAGAAAATCTCCTAACAACCGGGATTGATATCGTCGTTCAACCACCTGGGAAAAAATTACAAAACCTATCGCTTCGTTCTGGCGGAGAACGTGCGCTAACGGCGATTGCATTATTATTTGCTATCATTCGCGTTCGCCCAGTACCATTCTGTATTTTGGATGAAGTAGAGGCGGCTTTAGATGAAGCCAATGTTACACGATTCAGCCGTTACTTAAAGCAATTCGAGTCCGGCACGCAGTTCATCGTTATCACACATCGTAAAGGAACAATGGAAGAAGCCGACGTATTATACGGCGTCACCATGCAAGAGTCCGGCGTCTCCAAACTAGTATCAGTTCGTTTAGAAGAAACAGCTGAACTCATTAAATAAAAGGAGTAAACAAAATGACCTTTTTTAAAAAATTAAAAGATAAAATAACTCAGCAAACTGATTCTGTTTCTGGAAAATTTAAAGATGGCTTATCCAAAACACGCGGCAACTTTTCCGGAAAAATTAACGAAATGGTTGCTCGCTATCGTAAAGTCGACGAAGATTTCTTTGAAGAACTAGAAGAAATCCTTATCGGAGCAGACGTTGGTTTTGAAACTGTCATGGAACTAGTCGATACGCTACGCCGTGAAGTTCAACTTAGAAACATCAGTGATCCAAAAGACGTACAAGAAGTGATAGTCGAAAAATTAGTCGAGATTTACCAAGGAGACGAAAAAGAAGACGAAGCACTTCATATCGAAGAAGACGGGCTAACCGTTATCTTGTTTGTTGGTGTGAATGGGGTTGGTAAAACAACCTCCATCGGAAAAATGGCTCATCGCTTTAAACAAGAAGGTAAAAAAGTGATGTTAGCTGCTGGCGATACATTCCGTGCTGGTGCCATTGATCAATTAGAAGTCTGGGGCGAGCGTACCGGCGTCGATGTTATTAAACAAGCCGAGGGAAGCGACCCTGCAGCGGTGATGTTTGATGCCGTTCAAGCAGCAAAAGCACGCAAAGCGGACGTTTTACTTTGCGATACAGCTGGCCGTTTACAAAACAAAGTCAATCTAATGAACGAATTAGAAAAAGTAAAACGTGTCATTACGCGTGAAATTCCTAATGCGCCGCACGAAGTTTTACTAGTACTTGATGCTACAACTGGCCAAAATGCTTTCGTTCAAGCAAAACAATTTAAAGAAACAACCGACGTAACAGGCATTATCCTCACAAAACTGGACGGAACTGCCAAGGGTGGTATTGTTATCGCCATTCGCAATGAACTAGATATTCCAGTGAAATTCGTCGGTCTTGGGGAACAAATGGACGACCTACAAGCCTTTGATGCAAATGAATATGTGTATGGCTTATTTGCTGATATGGTTGATAACGAAAAATAATCAGAGAAAGCCGAATGATTCTCGTCATTCTGGCTTTTTTCTCTTTTGTTTAACCTTCCTTGACATTCCCGCGATTTCCCCGTATCCTTTAAAAGGAGAGAGGTGAAATGCCTTGTTTGAGAAGACAAACCGTATGAATTTATTATTTGATTTTTACCAGGAATTACTAACAACAAAACAAAAAGCCTATGTTTCTTTTTATTATCTAGATGATTACTCGCTAGGCGAAATTGCTGAAGAATTTGAAGTGAGTAGACAAGCCATTTATGATAATATTAAAAGAACCGAAGAAAGCCTAGAAAAATACGAAGAAAAACTAGGGATGCTAAAAAAATACCAACAACGAGAAAAACTTTTTAGTCAATTAGAAGCACAATTAACCAAGAAGAATTTTCTGGACGAGCAAGTGAAAGATACGCTCGAACAGCTTAAAAATATCGATTAGGAGGCCAGAATCATGGCATTTGAAGGACTAGCTGGAAGACTCCAAGAAACAATGAACAAAATTCGCGGCAAAGGGAAAGTAAACGAAGCTGACGTAAAAGAAATGATGCGTGAAGTTCGTCTTGCTCTACTTGAAGCCGATGTTAACTTTAAAGTCGTTAAACAATTTATTAAAACAGTAAGCGAACGTGCTGTCGGCGCGGACGTTATGAAAAGCCTAACACCCGGCCAACAAGTTATCAAAATCGTTCAAGAAGAACTAACAAGCTTAATGGGCGGAGAAGAAAGCAAAATCGGAACAGCGGACCGCCCACCAACCGTGATTATGATGGTAGGTTTACAAGGGGCTGGTAAAACAACGACTTCCGGCAAACTTGCTAATTTATTACGCAAAAAATATAACCGCAAACCATTACTTGTCGCAGCAGATATTTACCGACCTGCCGCAATCAAACAATTAGAAACACTTGGCAAGCAATTAGATATGCCGGTATTTTCTCTAGGAGACCAAGTAAGCCCGGTAGAAATCGCCAAACAAGCTATTGCTAAAGCAAAAGAAGAACATTTAGATTATGTTATTATCGATACAGCGGGTCGTCTTCATATTGACGAAACGCTAATGGATGAGTTAAAACAAGTGAAAGAAATTGCAACGCCAACCGAAATCCTGCTTGTTGTCGATTCCATGACTGGGCAAGATGCTGTCAACGTGGCGCAAAGCTTCAACGAACAATTAGAAATTACAGGTGTCGTGCTAACCAAATTAGACGGTGATACACGTGGTGGTGCAGCGCTTTCGATTCGTTCCGTCACTGGCAAACCAATTAAATTTATCGCGACTGGTGAAAAAATGGAAGCTCTAGAAACTTTCCATCCAGATCGTATGGCTTCCAGAATTCTCGGCATGGGCGATGTGCTTTCCCTGATTGAAAAAGCGCAAACCGATGTAGATACAGAAAAAATGAAAGCTATGGAACAAAAAATGAAAGACAACAGCATGACGCTAGATGACTTCTTAGAACAGTTACAACAAGTAAAACAAATGGGACCACTAGATGAACTACTTAAAATGATGCCAGGGGCAAACAAAATGAAAGGCCTCGACAACATGAACGTCGATGATAAACAACTAGGTCATATTGAAGCAATTATCAAGTCAATGACCAAAAATGAAAAAGACAATCCAGATATCATCAATGCAAGTAGAAGAAAACGGATTGCACGTGGTAGCGGACGTCCGGTTCAAGAAATTAACCGTCTCCTAAAACAATTTGGTGAAATGAAAAAAATGATGAAGCAAATGACTGGTGGCGGCAAAGGCAAAAAAGGCAAAAATCCATTCGGCAATTTCAAAATGCCATTTTAATTCTAAAAGTCAAAACCCATTCCGGGTTTTGGCTTTTTTTCATACCTTAACATCCCTAAAATCATTTCTTTACAAACCCTTCATTCAACCAACAAATTGCGTTGCTATAATGTACAAGAAGCTTACAAAAGGAGGAGAAAGAATGAAACATTGGGTAAAAGTAACAGGGGCAGGGGTGCTAAGCGCGACTTTACTATTAGGAGGATGCGGAGCGCAGTCAGAAGAAAAAGCGGAGGCAAACGTTAAAACCGAGCAAACAGTCAAACCAGGAAGCCAAATTAAATTAGAAGGTGCTGTAAATGTCCGGGACTTAGGCGGATACAAAACAACGGATGGACTAACTATCAAGCCACATAAACTCATTAGAAGTGCCGAACTCGCTAACTTAAGTGATTCGGATAAAAAGAAACTCGTAAATACATACGATTTGTCTCATATAGTTGATTTCCGAACAAGTTCAGAAGTCGCAGCCAAACCAGACCCAAAACTCACAGATGTTGACTATACGCACGATTCTGTGATGAAAGATAATGGTGCATCTACAAGCACACAAGATTTAACTGCCAGCCTAGCCAAAATGGATAATCCAGAAACATTTCTCATTAATGCCAATAAGAGCTTTATTACAGATGAAACTTCGATACAAGCCTATAAAGATTTTTTTGATATACTATTAGCAAACCAAGATGGATCTGTTCTTTGGCACTGTACAGCTGGAAAAGATCGTGCTGGATTTGGAACCGCCCTCGTTCTGTCAGCATTAGGAGTGGATAAAAACACAGTCATTAACGATTATATGCTTTCCAATAAATATCGTGCCCTCGAAAATAAAAAAGCAATTGAAGCCGTTGCAGCAAAAACAGATAATAAAAAAGTGATTGATGGAATGACAGCCGTAATGGAAGTTCGTGAATCTTATATCAATGCAGCCTTTGATGAAATTGATGCAAAATATGGTTCGATGGACAACTTTTTAAAAGAAAAACTCGGACTAACCGATGCTAAAAAAGAACAACTAAAAAAAGCCTATCTTTATTAAAAAAGTAAGCCCTTGAAAAAGGGCTTTTTTTTTGCGTACAAATAGAATCTGAAGTGAAGAACCATTTTAAAAAGATTTGTATACAATTGAAAGACAATTCGTGTAATGTTAACTTCTATAGGTCTTAATACCCTATTAGGAACAGTGCTAAAGTTTAAATACAGGCTATAAATACGTATATTTGTATAACTTTTAGACTAAAAGAATCGAATTGAAGTATTTTTTGGTTCTAGTACTTTTTACTTTAATTTTTAAAAATATACTATATAGTAAAGTTATCTAACGGGTTATAACAGCTAATGTTAGGTCCGAAAACGAAGGGAGGGGCATTGGGCTGAAATGGTTGGAATCTGATATTGGATAAAGGTTCAGGGGATACTTAATAGTTAGCTTATTAGGAAAACATAATTTAATACCTTTATTCTGTTTTCAGTTATTTTTCAAAATCAAGAACGATTGATTTTTAAGGGGGAAAAATGATGAAAAAACAGCGTGTAGATTACAAACGGAGATTAGACCAAAAGCGAGCGCAAAAAGCAAAATTAATTGCGGCGCTTATTACGACAACAACGATGATGGTAGCGCCTGTCACTGTGAATTACGATTCTTTTAATCACCAATTTGCCCTAAGTGGTATTCAAGCGGATGCGGCAACAATTGATTTATTAGGAAATTCTAATTTGAATACACAGTATTCTAATGGGAAATTAGTGATTACTCTTTCTGGGAATCAGTTAGTTAGTGCTAGTGCAGTATCCACGTACTATCCATACTTTGAACTACCAAGTGAACTTTCTTCTATTTTGAGTAATCCAAATATAAGAGCAAATACGAAAATTGATTATAAAATTGCTTATTTAGGAATTGGCGGTATTGGATTATTTAATCAAGGTACAGTAAATGGAAGTAACTCAAGCAATTTCTTTATTGATTCTAGTAGAAATGCGGTTGGTGCAAAAGTAAATCACTTACTGGGAGTTGGAGTTGGTAGTATATCTACTTTCACTTTGACAATTGATTTGCTAGCGCTTGGCGTAACTGCGCTACCTAGTGCCAATGATGGAAAATTAGATTTTGCTGCTAGAACTGGTGATGGGCTTTTGGATGTTGATCTGTTGAATAGTAATGCGGCTCGTGGGTTTATTACTACGGATGTTGGGGATGCCGACGCTGACGCCGATGCTGACGCTGATGCTGATGCCGACGCTGATGCCGACGCCGATGCGGATGCGGATGCTGACGCTGATGCGGATGCCGACGCTGATGCGGATGCTGACGCCGATGCGGATGCGGATGCCGACGCTGATGCTGATGCTGATGCCGACGCTGATGCGGATGCTGACGCCGATGCTGACGCCGATGCCGATGCCGATGCTGACGCCGATGCGGATGCTGACGCTGATGCCGACGCTGATGCTGATGCGGATGCGGATGCTGATGCGGATGCTGATGCTGATGCTGATGCCGATGCCGACGCTGATGCGGACGCTGACGCCGATGCTGACGCCGATGCTGATGCGGATGCTGACGCCGACGCCGACGCTGATGCGGATGCGGATGCTGATGCGGATGCCGATGCGGATGCTGACGCTGATGCCGACGCTGATGCTGATGCTGATGCTGATGCCGACGCTGATGCGGACGCTGATGCTGATGCTGATGCTGATGCGGACGCTGACGCTGATGCTGATGCGGATGCTGACGCTGACGCCGATGCTGACGCTGACGCCGATGCTGATGCGGACGCCGATGCTGATGCTGATGCGGATGCCGACGCTGATGCGGACGCTGATGCTGATGCTGACGCCGATGCGGATGCTGACGCCGATGCGGATGCTGACGCCGACGCCGATGCGGATGCCGACGCCGATGCGGATGCTGACGCTGACGCTGATGCCGACGCTGATGCTGATGCTGATGCGGATGCTGATGCTGATGCCGACGCTGATGCGGATGCCGACGCCGATGCGGATGCTGACGCCGATGCTGATGCCGACGCCGATGCGGATGCTGACGCCGATGCCGATGCTGATGCGGATGCTGACGCCGATGCCGATGCCGACGTAGACATTGACTGGAGAGATTTCCTAGTTGAAAAACCAACTGTAAATCCAATCTACGAAGGAACTAAAACAATTTCAGGTACTTCCATTTATAAAAATATGAATATAAATACCCTTCTGAAATCATTGCAATCAGATGCACCGGCTGGAACAACTTTCTATATTAATTTGACTCTTCCGGACGGTACTGTTATCGGAAATGTCTTAATCCATGCAGATGGAACCTATTCTATTAATATTCCTAATTATAATTTGAAAGCTGGAGATGTTATTCATCTTCAAGTAACAGCTAAATATGGTAATGAAGTTAAAACGAGTGAAGATGTAGCCGTAACTGTCCTACCATTAGCAGATTCTGATGCCGACGCAGATGCCGACGCTGATGCGGATGCTGATGCGGATGCCGATGCCGATGCTGATGCCGACGCCGATGCCGATGCGGATGCCGATGCGGATGGTGGATTAAATCCTTCTACCAATGGAGGAACTACTGGAACTTCTAACGGAGGAACTGGCGTAACCGTTACGAACATGAGTTCAAATGGTTCAGGAACAATGCTTTCCTCAGGTTATAGCGCGGATGGAACAACTTCTATCTCAGCAAGTGATCTTCCTTCAACTGGAGATACAAACAGTAGTCTTCCATGGGTTGGGCTTGGTCTCTTCTCGCTAGCTGGCGCGTTTTTACTACGTCTTTTCCGTAAATAAGAGCCACAATACAACGATTCCCTGTCGCTAAGAAAATTTAGCGGCAGGGATATTATAAAAAGGAGTGGTACATATGCCTTGGAGAGGTATATTAGATGAACTTGAAAATAAAATTATTGATCAATTAACAGAAGACGAAGAACACGCCACTTACAACGGGAAATGGCATGGCTTTCTAACAATCGGCTATAAAAATAAACGAGCTATTGTCATAAACTTTAGCTATCTTTGCCTAGCCAACTTAATTAATGAAATGAAAAAAAGTGCAATAAAAAACCAAACCGAAGAGGCAATTTCTTTTAAAATTGATGTTGCTGTGGATTATCGACTTGAAAATTTAGGAGAATGGAATAAAAAAGCTTTAAAAACGAAGAAAAATTATTATAGACGAGGCATTGCCTTAAATGAAAATTTTAAAATAGCTTTAATGGAACAGGAAATTAATGCGAACGCTATCCTTCTACCAGGTGATGAAGGTTTAGCTATCAACGTTGAAAATATGAATAGATATTTAATCCAAACAAATAAAAACCAAGCTCAATTAAACTTAACCGTAGATTCCACTATTGTTACTTTTAATACAGTAGGATGGTTTTTTGACGGAAAGAAAATC
Source organism: Listeria sp. LM90SB2 (assembly GCF_028867355.1). Taxonomy (NCBI): domain Bacteria; kingdom Bacillati; phylum Bacillota; class Bacilli; order Caryophanales; family Listeriaceae; genus Listeria; species Listeria sp. LM90SB2. The sequence continues at coordinate 1,865,539 of NZ_CP046449.1, read as the reverse complement.
CATGAGTTAGAACCAAGCGAGCTTGAGCATGGTCGTAGAAGTACTAAACAATTAACTCCAGATGCAGTTTTTGAACTAGTTGGAAACGCTGGAAATTATTTAGCGAGCCAAGTAAATCAAACGGGCGAATTCAATTACGGCTGGTTTGCTTGCTTTGATAAAAAAATTAAACACTATAATAGTTTGCGCCACGCGAGTACAACTTATTCGATGTTAGAAGCATACGAATTAACAGGCGATAAAACAATTTTGGAAGCAGCTACAAGCACTTTAACTTATTTAGAGCAAAACTTTATTTATGAAAAAGACGAATTAGCTTTTTTAATTGAACCAGGGTTGCGTGAAGTTAAATTAGGCGGTTCAGCGGCGACATTGCTTGCTTTAACGAAATATATGAAAATCACTGGAACTAAAACCTATTTGCCACTATCTAGGAAGATTGCGAATGCGATTATTTCCTTACAAGAAGAAAACGGGAAGTTCACGCATGTGTTGGAGTACCCCTCTTTAGAAGTAAAAGATATTTTCCGGATTATTTATTACGACGGGGAAGCTGTGTTTGGCTTGTTGCGCTTATATGAAATTGACCGTGATTCCAAATGGCTGGAGGCAGCGGCAAAATCTTTTGACCATTTTATTCGTGATGACTACTGGCAAAACCATGATCACTGGCTGAGCTACTGCGCCAATGAAATCACTAAATATATTCCAGACGAAGCTTACTACGAATTTGGAATGAAAAATGCTTTCGACAACCTACCATTTATTTATGGACGCGAAACCACATTTCCAACCTTTTTAGAGCTTACTGTTGCTACAAAAGAGATGTCGCTAAGGATGGAAACAGAGGACTTGCAAAAACTGCTTCATGACTATCCACTAGCTGAATTGGAAAAAACAATCACTAAACGAGCTATCTACCAGTTAAATGGCTATTTTTACCCAGAGCTAGCTATCTACTACAAAAATCCAGCGCGAATAGATGGCAGTTTCTTCATTCGCCACCAGTCTTTCCGGGTTAGAATTGATGATGTGGAGCATAATATTTCAGGATATGTGCGTTACCACCACCTTCTAAAACAAGGGAAACTAAGTGCTGAAGCCGAAACCGTCAAATAAAAAGAAAAAAATTCCCTCTGTAAAGAAAAAACACTTTACAAACAAATCCTTTACTGGTAATATATATACTTGTGTAAGACTTTATGGAGGTGTAATTAAACTATGGCAGTTAAAATTCGTTTAAAACGTATTGGTTCTAAAAAGAAACCTTTCTACCGTATTGTAGTCGCTGATTCTCGTTTCCCACGTGATGGCCGTTCAATCGAAACTATTGGTACTTATAATCCATTACTTGATCCGGTTGAAGTGAAAATCGACGAAGAAGCAACTTTGAAATGGATGCATAATGGTGCGAAACCATCTGATACAGTTCGCAATCTTCTTAGCCGCGAAGGTATCATGGAAAAATTCCATAACCAAAAATTAGGTAAATAAGGAGGTCTCGGCGCGAATGGAAGAACTCATTCTCTCAATCGTGAAACCTCTTGTTGACCACCCGGAAGACGTTGTTATCACGCCAGAAGAAACGGATACATCGTTAACCTACAAATTGTCTGTCAGTAAAGAAGACATGGGACGCGTGATTGGTAAGCAAGGTCGTATTGCGAAAGCGATTCGTACACTTGTCTACGCAGTTGGCTCCAAAAACGATAAGAAGATTCGTCTTGAAATTATCGAATAACAAAAACTCGTCAATTTGGCGAGTTTTTTTATAACTATTTTTAAATAATCATCAGAGAAGCAATTACCTCACTAAATGTTGTAAAATAGAATAGAAATGGAGGAATTGTGATGAAGCCAGTTATTGGAATTACCGGAAATAGATTAGTAAAAGGTGTGGACGTTTTTTACGGACACCGTGTGACTTATACGCAACAGCGATATGTAGATGCTATTCAAAAAGTTGGCGGATTTCCTATCGCTTTGCCAATAGATGACCCGTCTGTTGCCGTTCAAGCAATTTCTCTCGTAGATGGTTTGCTTTTAACCGGTGGACAAGACATTACGCCACAATTTTATTTAGAAGAGCCGTCCCAAGAAATCGGCGCTTATTTTCCACCTCGGGACAGCTATGAAATCGCCTTAGTTCGAGCAGCATTAGACGCTGGAAAACCGATTTTTGCTATTTGCCGCGGGATGCAACTAGTTAATGTGGCGTTAGGCGGCTCACTTTATCAAGATATCAGCCAAGTCGAAACGAAAGCCCTCCAACATTTACAGCGCGTCGATGAACAACTCGGCTCCCATACAATTGATATCGAACCAACGAGCGAACTCGCAAAACACCATCCAAATAAAAAATTAGTCAACTCGCTGCATCACCAATTTATCAAAAAATTAGCACCTAGTTTCAAAGTAACAGCACGCACTGCCGATGGAATGATTGAAGCTGTAGAAGGTGACAATTTGCCAAGTTGGTACTTAGGTGTTCAGTGGCACCCAGAATTAATGTTCCAAACAGATCCGGAAAGTGAACAATTATTCCGGGCATTAGTAGATGAATCCAAAAAAACTATGGTAAAATAAGGACATAATCGCTAGTGGAGGTGTCCTGTGGAAATCATCCAAAAAGTTGTCGTCAAACAAATTCTAACCGAAGCAAGTAAACAAGAATTAATCGAGTATTATACCGAGCAAAAACGACAAATCGAACAAGAATGCGACCAGTTGCATTTTGAACAAAAGAAAATGGAACGAAAAAGCAAATTTCAACCAGAACGAGTGGCCGATTACTTTACCCACGAACTCGACCTGCGCCGAGAAAAGAAAAAACTCATTCAGTTTCAAATGGAACAATTAGAAGTCCTCGAACTTGGCAGTGAAATTCGCGAACGAGAAATGGAAACGATTATTGATGTACAAGTAGGAGACAAGTGGGATAAATCCATTTTTGATAAAACCATTGTTGTAAAAGATGGAATCATAGTAGAAATACGCTAGAGGTGACTTATGGAGAAAATGTATAATGTAGGAAAAATTGTTAATACTCATGGCTTGATCGGTGAAATTCGTGTTATCGCAACGACCGATTTTCCAGAAGAACGGTTCCAAGTTGGGAATACCGTGTACTTATTTGAAAAAAACAGCAAAAAGCCTGAAAAACTAATCATTCGCTCACACCGCAAACATAAGAACTTTGATTTGCTGATGTTTGAAGGATTCACTGGAATTCATCAAGTGGAACGTATGAAAGAAGGCGTACTTAAAATCAAAGAAGCACAACTAACTGATTTAGAGGAAAACGAATTTTATTTTCATGAAATCATCGGTTGTATCGTTGTAACTACTGACGGCGAAGAGCTTGGCGAAATCACAGAAATTCTAACACCAGGCGCCAATGATGTATGGGTTGTAAAAGGCAGCGACAAAAAAGAAAAACTAATTCCTTATATTGCCGACGTTGTAAAAGAAATCAATATTAATGACAAAAAAATTACAATCGAAGTCATGGAAGGACTGCTAGATTAATGAAAATTGACATTCTATCCATTTTCCCAGATATGTTTTCGGGAGTGACCGGAAATTCCATTATAAAAAAAGCCATCGAAAATGAGCGTGTCGCGGTTGAAGTGACTGATTTCAGGGAATATGCAGAAGGAAAGCATCATATTGTCGATGATTACCCTTATGGTGGCGGGGCAGGTATGTTACTCAAAGCGCAACCGATATTTGATGCCGTTCAAGCTGTCAAAGAGAAACAACCAGAAACAAAGCCAAGAGTTATTTTAATGGACCCGGCAGGCAAACGCTTCGACCAAAAAATGGCAGAAGAATTTGCCGAAGAAGAGCATCTTGTTTTTATTTGCGGTCACTATGAAGGTTACGACGAACGAATTCGCGAACACCTTGTTACGGATGAAGTGTCGATTGGAGATTACATTTTAACTGGTGGCGAAATTGGTGCAATGATTGTAATGGACAGTGTTATCCGACTTTTACCGGGAGTACTTGGTAATAAAGATTCCGCTGTGACAGATTCTTTCTCGACCGGTTTGCTTGAACATCCACACTACACGCGACCAGCCGATTTTAGAGGAATGAAAGTGCCAGATATTTTACTCAGCGGAAATCATGCATGGATAGAAGAATGGCGCGACAAAGAATCGCTCAAAAGAACCTACGAACGCCGCCCAGATTTACTTAAAAACTATCCCTTAACAGACAAGCAAAAAACTTGGCTCAAAGAATGGTCTGACAGTAAATAATCAAAGGACGTGATTTTAAATGGCAATTTTTGGAACACCTGATGAAAAAGAAACCAAAAAATCCGAGCGTCAAAAAGAACGAGAAGCCTATGTGCAGGAAGAAAACGACCAAAAACGAATTGGTCAAAGATGGCAAGATATTCAAGTTTCCACTGGACCGATTAATGTGAATCATGATATCCTCACGGTTGTTTTCGCCAAAAGCGTTCGCCCAAGAATCAAAAGTGATCCAGAAGCATACTTAGAAACAGTGGGCTTTGAAAATTTACTACAGGAATTACAAAAGAAAGCATTAGATGCAGGCGGGAATGGCTTAATTCACTGTTCGTTTACCGAGCAATTCGTCGATGGCCTCGTTTATCAACTCGCATATGGAACAGCCGTAAACATCAAAATTACGAGATTCTAAAAAAAGACTAGAAAGCCAGTAATTGGTTTTCTAGTCTTTTTCATTTGTTGCTTGTTTCTTTGCTCGCTTTAGTACATTCGTTAAGTCAAAATCAGCCATCGCTTTCACCGGTCCATGCCCACAAGCAATTTCCGTCACATCGAAAAGCTGTAAATTTTCCGCCGATGCGATACTTGTTGGAAGATCCCAAGAACCCATCGCTGGAAAAGGGAACAACCATCGCTTCTCCCCACAAATAGCCGCTCCTCCACGAGTTTGAAATAAATCTCCTACAAATAAATGCCCATTACGCTCATCAAAAAAGGAAATGGAGCCAGGTGTATGTCCCGGCGTATCGATAATTAACAGGGAGCCAATCATATCACCATCTTTTAAAATGTGATCAATGCTTACTGGAAGTTGATCTGAATAACCGCCTTTTAACGGCTTCTGTGCTTCAAAAGCATAAATTTCTTTCGTTTCTACAAGCAATTTTTCTCTGCTTCCAATCATTACAAGCGCTTCTGGAAAAGCTGCTTTCACTGCGACTAAACCGCCAATATGGTCACCATGCGCATGCGTTAATAAAATCCGTTTTAAAGGTAAATTTAATTTGTGGATGAGTGCAATGATTCCTTTCGCGTTCGATAAAATCCCAGTATCAATCAATGTTAAGCCGTCTTTTTCTAAAATTAAGTAACAATTCACCGGAAAAAGATACGGCAATGTCGTAATTTGCCAATATTGATGTTTGGCAGTAATTTTCATGCAAAAACCTTCTTTCTAATTTGCTTTTTTAGCAAGAATTGAATATCGCGTTTTGCTGCACGTGTAACTTTTTTATCATAGTAGTCATCAGTCCTTCTGATAGAAAGATCCAGTCGATCAATTGAAGTCACTTTCACCGAAAACACGCCACTCATCCATAATGGGTAACGCAAGGCAGTAAGAGCAGGGCGGGCGAAAAGTCGATGTTGTATTTCCATTCCGCCAATCGTATAAATCAACCGCGCTCGTTTTTTTCGCCAAGGTCCAGTAAGAAAATATTTTTTATCTTTAAAACTATAGCTCTCCCCAGGCCAAAACAAATGATCAATAACACCTTTTAACACAGCCGGAACGTTAAACCACCAAACCGGATAAGAAAATAGAAGTAAATCAGCGGAACGAACATCATTTTTAAGCGCAATTATGTCAGGGGTTTGCTCCGTACGATAGCCTTCAGGTAAATTAGGGTCAAAAGCTAATTTGCGGATATCATAGATTTTTACCTCGATTGTTGGTTGTTCCTGAAAAACAGCTAAATACTTCTGAAACAAATCTCTTGATGTACCTTTTTCCCGTGGGTCACCAATAATCGCCACAATCTTAGCCATTAGAACCCATCCTTTCTGATGTCAGTGAAAATATGTTCGACAAAAGTGTTAACATCTTTTTGGACAGTGCTGTAATCTTGGACCTCGTCAATTTGCGGCAATTCTTCTAAAAGAGCAGCGATTTTCGTATAATGCGCAATCGTCTGTTTGATTTCCGCGGCTTTAAGCGCAAGTAACTCTTTTGATGCCGTATTACAAGCAACAGAAGGCTCGCTTCTCAACCATTCCATCATCAATTTTATTTCAGAAAGAGAAAATCGGGCATATTTCATTACTAAAATAAACTTTAATTCTAATAGATGTTCCGTGTTATACACACGATACCCGTTTTCCAGCCGATTAGGTACAATTATCTTGTTTTTTTCATAATATCGTAATGTATCCGCTGAAATACCTACATAAGCAGCCATTTCTTTTACTGTCCATTGTTCCATCTCTGACACCTCCATTTGATATACTAAAGGTAACATTAAACCATACTCCAAGGTCAAGCTTTTTTATCAAAAGAAAAAGTAAGAAAAAAACTTTACAGCGAAACTAGTTTATGGTAACCTAAATAAGGTGACTGGAGAGACCAGTCTGATAACGATATTCCGCTTCATTATTAATATGAATGAATGTTTGTTGGAAGGAGAGAAAAACATGAACAAACTGATTGATGAAATCACAAAAAGTCAACTAAACCCAGATGTTCCAAATTTCCGTCCGGGTGATACTGTACGTGTACATGCGAAAGTAGTCGAAGGTACTCGCGAACGTATCCAATTATTCGAAGGCGTTGTAATCAAACGTCGCGGAGCTGGAATCAGCGAAACTTTCACTGTTCGTAAAATTTCTAACAGTGTTGGCGTGGAACGTACTTTCCCAGTACATACTCCACGTATCGCAAAATTAGAAGTTATTCGTCGTGGTAAAGTACGTCGTGCGAAACTTTACTACCTACGTAACCTACGTGGTAAAGCGGCTCGTATTAAAGAAATTCGTTAATCATTTAACGGCTGAAACCCTTGAGAAATCAAGGGTTTTTGTTTTGCTTGGAATTAGAATACTAAAATGCGAAATTTTCACCTTTCGTTTTTACTTACAAAAGTGGGGGTGTTCCAATAAGGAAAATCGTTTTGTCAAATTATGCGTTACACTTCAAAGGTGGGGCTTGGGATACTGCGGCATAGAAAGTAGAGTCCGCCAAAACCAAAACGACAGATAAATATGCGCGGAAAGTTGGGTATGACTTACATGGTCCGGGATGGTATACTATACAAGCGTATGGTTCAAAAAGATACTTTGAATTAAGAAGTACAAGAAAGTTAACTTCATTAGACAAAAAGAAAAAACAGGCAAGAATAGTACATAGTTATAAATACTGTGGAGAGTGAGGTGTAATATGGGAGCAGCTGATTTTTGGGGTTTCATATATGTAGTTTCAAGATAGCTATTGTTGCGGCAGTGGTTTACTTCTTATACTTATTGAGAAAAATTGCAAATAAATAGAAAAAAAGCCTTGTCAAACGAGGCTTTTTTTATGCAAAAAATACGACGAATGAAGCCATGTGAGACAACTTGGACTAGCAGACAATAAAGAAGGTAGAACATGTTTTGAAAAATTTACTGATTTTCGATTATTTTTAACGCTTGTTAATTTAAACATCTCTTATTTTTGCTAACATATAAGTATACAAAGGGACATAAAAGATTCACAGCGTTTGTTAAATAGGAAGTATATGAAAATCCTCTTTTGTGTTTCTAAATTTATTTTTAAGGAGTGGAGAATGTTGAAAAAAAATAATTGGTTACAAAATGCAGTAATAGCAATGCTAGTGTTAATTGTAGGTCTGTGCATTAATACGGGTTCTGGGACAAAAGTACAAGCTGAGAGTATTCAACGACCAACGCCTATTAACCAAATTTTTCCAGATCCCGGCCTAGCGAATGCAGTGAAACAAAATTTAGGAAAGCAAAGTGTTACAGACCTTGTATCACAAAAGGAACTATCTGGGGTACAAAATTTCAATGGAGATAATAGCAACATTAAATCTCTTGCCGGAATGCAATTTTTCACTAATTTAAAAGAACTTCATCTATCCCACAATCAAATAAGTGACCTTAGTCCTTTAAATGATCTAACTAAATTAGAAGAGCTATCTATGAATAGAAATAGACTGAAAAATTTAAACGGAATTCCAAGTGCTTGTTTATCTCGTTTGTTTGTAGATAACAACGAACTCCGAGATACTGACTCGCTTATTCATTTGAAAAATCTAGAAATCTTATCTATTCGTAATAATAAGCTAAAAAGTATTGTGATGCTTGGCTTTTTATCTAAACTAGAGGTATTAGATTTGCATGGTAATGAAATAACAAATACAGGTGGACTAACTAGATTGAAGAAAGTTAACTGGATAGATTTAACTGGTCAGAAATGTGTGAATGAACCAGTAAGATACCAACCAGAATTGTATATAACAAATACTGTCAAAGACCCAGATGGAAGATGGATATCTCCATATTACATCAGTAATGGAGGGAATTATGTAGATGGTTGTGTCCTGTGGGAATTGCCTGTTTATACAAATGAAGTAAGCTATAAGTTTAGCGAATATATAAACGTTGGGGAGACTGAGGCTATATTTGATGGAACAGTTATACAACCTATTCAGAATTAGGACTTATGCATACATGTTTGATGTTTTGAATGGATATGCACACTGTATACTTTTAGCTCTCGTATAGTCACGAGAGCTTTTTCAATATGAAAGTTTTAACTGCCTTTTGACAGAAAGAACGTTTATTCGTATAAGATTGCCCAGAGGTAAAGAAACTATTTTATTTACAATTCACCTTGACACCAAAAATCCCATATGATATAGTAAGTAAGGTTATTAAACAAGAAAGAAGAAGCAACCCGCTTCTCGCCTCGTTAACACGAACGTTTTCAGGCAAAAAATTCAAACTTTCGTCGCGTAACTTACGCGATTTTGAATGTGCGGGATTGCTGAAAAGCAGCCCGTTTTTTTATGGCCTCCGAACGAATGAGTTAGCAGGCCGCAGATTTGAACAGCTATTTTCTATCTTGTTGTAACAAAATTAAGTGGAGGTGGCTCACCATTAGCAAAGACATGTTGGTAAACGATGGGATTCGTGCACGTGAAGTAAGATTGATCGACCAAGACGGTGAACAATTAGGCGTGAAGAGTAAAATCGATGCGCTTCAAATTGCTGAAAAGGCTAATCTTGATCTAGTGCTTGTTGCTCCAACAGCGAAACCGCCAGTAGCTCGTATCATGGACTACGGTAAATTCCGTTTTGAACAACAGAAGAAAGATAAAGAAGCCCGTAAGAACCAAAAAGTCATCGTGATGAAAGAAGTTCGTTTAAGTCCAACGATTGACGAACATGACTTCGATACGAAGCTACGTAATGCACGTAAATTCCTTGAAAAAGGCGATAAAGTAAAATGCTCTATCCGTTTTAAAGGTCGTGCCATTACACACAAAGAAATCGGTCAGAAGGTGCTTGACCGTTTTGCAAAAGCGTGCGAAGACCTTTGTACAATTGAGCAAAGACCAAAAATGGACGGACGTTCCATGTTCTTAGTCCTAGCACCACTTCATGAAAAGTAAAGTTTTGAGGAGGAAAAATTCATGCCAAAAATGAAAACCCACCGCGGTTCCGCTAAACGTTTCAAGAGAACAGGATCTGGAAAATTAAAACGCAGACACGGCTTCACTAGCCATATGTTCGCTAACAAATCCCAAAAACAAAAACGTAAATTGCGTAAATCTGCAATGGTATCAGCTGGCGACTTCAAACGTATTCGTCAAATGGTCGCTAAAATGAAATAAGAGAAACAACATTTTTGTAAATTCTAGGAGGTAGACAATATGCCACGCGTAAAAGGCGGAACAGTAACACGCAAACGTCGTAAAAAGATAGTTAAATTAGCCAAAGGGTATTATGGCTCTAAACATTTATTATTCAAAGTAGCTAACCAAGCGGTAATGAAATCTTACCAATATGCTTATAGAGATCGTCGTCAAAAGAAACGTGATTTCCGTAGATTATGGATCGCACGTATCAATGCGGCAGCTCGTATGCAAGATCTTTCTTACAGCAAATTAATGCACGGCTTAAAATTAGCTGGTATTGATATTAACCGTAAAATGCTTGCAGACTTAGCAGTTAATGATATCGCATCATTCAACACACTTGCTGATTCAGCAAAAAAAGCATTAGCTAAATAATTCAAAAATCCTCACTCTTTGGAGTGAGGATTTTTTTTAGGTTATAAATTAAGTTCTAGCTCGACAGGACAATGATCCGAACCAAGCACATCCGCATGAATTTTGGCATCCACTAACTTATCTTTCAAACGTTCCGATACAACAAAATAATCAATCCGCCAACCAGTATTCCTAGCACGCGCGTTCATTCGGTAAGACCACCAAGAATAAGCATCGGTCAAATCTGGGTAAAAATAACGGAAACTATCAATAAATCCAGCATCTAAAAATGCAGAAAATTTCGCGCGTTCCTCATCCGAGAAGCCAGCATTTTTACGATTTGTCTTCGGATTTTTTAAATCAATTTCTTCGTGCGCAACATTCAAATCGCCACAAAGCACAACCGGCTTCGTTTTATCCAAGTTTTTTACATATTCCAAAATCGCATCCTCAAACGTCATCCGGTAATCTAATCGTTTTAATTCAGCTTGCGAATTCGGCGTATAAACCGTCACCATAAAAAATTCCTCAAATTCAAGTGTGATAACACGACCTTCTGTATCATGTTCAGGAACCCCTAAACCATATTGAACTGATAACGGCTCCACTTTTGTAAAAATCGCGGTACCAGAATAACCTTTTTTCACCGCATAATTCCAGTAATCTTTATATGCTGGCAAATCAAGTTCAATTTGACCTTCTTGTAATTTAGTTTCCTGCAAACAAAAAATATCCGCATCTACTTCTTCAAAATACTCCAAAAAGCCTTTTTTTACAGCTGCTCGAAGCCCGTTTACATTCCAAGAAATTAATTTCACCTAAAAAACCTCCCATCGCTAATAGCCTTATTATAACGTAAGTCACATGCTATAATGTAGTTAAACGATTGGGAGGGAAATAGATGGGGAATTATGTAGTGTTATTAAGAGCAGTAAATGTTGCTGGAAAGAATAAAGTAAATATGAAAAATCTACAAGCTGCTTTGCAAGAAGTAGGTTTCCAAAATGTCATTACTTATATCCAAAGCGGCAACCTCGTTCTAAGCTCCATGTTACAAACGGAACTAGAAGTAGCGACAAAAATAACCGAGGTAATGAAAGCAACGTTCGATTTAACTATTGATGTATTCGTATTTTCGGAACAAAATTATAGCCAAATCATCGCAAACAATCCATTTCCACCAGAAACAATTGGCAAGGAGGAACGCTGGATGGCCGCTTTCTATAATGAAAATATCGCTATTGCGAGACAAAAAAACGAGCAAGCCGAAGTAATCGCGATTGGTCGCGTTCTTTATATCCACATTTTCTCCAACCAAATCCACACCTTAAAATTACCAGTTTTCCTTGGCGAATATAAAAAGACAATAACAACAACGCGCAATTGGCGAACAACCCTCCAATTACAAACACTACTCGACAGTCAGGAATAGAATTTTTCGAAAATCAAGTTTATAATGAAAAAGAATCAATTTAAGGGAGTGGTCGGAATGAAAGAAGAACTATTAAAACGATTTACGAAATATGTAAAAGTAGATACACAGTCAAATGAAGAAAGTAAAGCTTGTCCAACAACACCAGGTCAAATGGAACTGGCAAACATTCTCGTTACAGAACTAAAAGAAATCGGTATGCAAGAAGTTACTGTTGACGAATTTGGTTATGTTATGGCAACACTTCCTTCTAATACAACGAAAGAAGTTCCAGTAATTGGATTTTTAGCTCATTTAGATACAGCGACGGACTTAACAGGCAAAAACGTCCAACCACAAGTCCACGAAAATTATGATGGTAAAGATATCGTTCTAAACAAAGACTTAAACGTGGTACTTTCACCAAAACAATTTCCAGAACTAGCTGATTATAATGGGAAAACACTGATTACAACAGATGGAACAACGCTACTCGGTGCAGACGATAAAGCGGGCATTACCGAAATTATGGTGGCAATGAACTATTTAATTAACCATCCCGAAATCAAACACGGTAAAATTCGTGTTGCTTTCACACCAGATGAAGAAATTGGCCGAGGACCAGAACGTTTTGATGTAGAAGCATTTGGCGCAAAATATGCTTATACAATGGACGGGGGCCCACTTGGAGAACTAGAATATGAAAGTTTTAACGCTGCAGGTGCCAAAATCACTTTTAATGGTAATAGTGTTCACCCTGGTACAGCAAAAAACAAAATGGTTAATGCTGTCAAAATGGCAATGGAATTCAATGCACACATTCCAAAAGACGAAGCGCCTGAGTACACAGAAGGTTACGAAGGGTTTTATCATTTAATTTCCTTAAACGGTGATGTAGAGCAAGCCAAAGCCTACTATATTATCCGCGATTTCGATCATTTGAAATTTGTGGAAAGAAAAACACATATTGCTAGTATCGCCAAAGAGTTAGAAGAAAAATACGGCGAAGGATCGGTAGAATTAAAACTGAACGATCAATATTACAATATGCGCGAAAAAATCGAACCAGTAAAAGAAATTGTGGATATCGTCAGCGCGGCGATGAGAAATCTAGACATTGAACCGAAAATCAGCCCAATTCGTGGCGGAACAGACGGCGCTCAACTTTCCTACAAAGGACTACCAACACCTAATATTTTTGGTGGAGGAGAGAACTTCCACGGTAAATTTGAATATGTTGCATTAGAAAGTATGGTTAAAGCAACAGAAGTAATCATTGAAGTGGCTCGTTTATTTGAAGAAAAAGAATAATAAAAAAGTGAGTCTAGTTCATCCTAGACTCACTTTTTCTATGCGCTCATTTACTCTAGCAGTAAAGACCTTTGCTTCGCCGTTTGCAACAAGTAACGTATAGCTTTCTTTATTATTAAGATGTAAAATCAATTTTTTCGTCATGGAAAGGATACTTACTTTTTGTTCTACTTTTTCTATTCTTTCATAATCGAATTTCTTCAGTAAGTAGACATCTTCATTTTCTAAATAAAAAATCAACGCATCTGCATTTGAAATCCAAAGTCCCGTTAAATCCATCCATTCGCCTTCCATTTTATAAGCAAATGAACCATAAATCAGACTAGTATCCATCCCGAGAAGCTCACGTACACCTGCTTTTGCAATCATCGTTTCATACAAAACATTTCGCCCCTCTACATACGCATTTTTCGTATTCTAACTATACCATTTACTTCGGATAGACTGCAATGGAGCCGTCTTTTATCCGAATTAATTCTACTGGCTTTTGATAAAAATCTTGAAGAACTTCCTCTGTCAAAAGATTTTCTGTTTTTCCGTGATGAGTTATTTCCCCGTCACGCAGTAAAATGATATTATCGAAGCAGGGAAGAATTTCTTCCGTATGGTGAGTAACAAAAAGCATCGTTGGGGATTCTGGCAGTTCCGCAATCTTCTTAATTCTTTCTAATAAGCGCTCCTTTGCAAATAGATCAAGCCCATTACAAGGTTCATCTAAAATAAGTAACTTAGGACTTGCCATTAAAGCACGTGCAATTAAAACAATTTGACGCTCTCCTTGCGATAAAATTTTATACGGCTTTCCAATAAGTGTGCTACCGCCACAATCGGTAAGCAGCTTTTTCGCTTGGTCAATCTCCGCAGTAGTGACTTTCTCATAAATGCCAATACTTGCAAATTTCCCACTAAGTACAATTTGCTCGCTGAACTCATACTCTTTCAGCTGATGATCAAGCGCATTACTAACCCAACCAATCGATTTACGTAACTCTGGCAAAGAGGTCTGTCCAAAAACATGCCCAAGTACTTGAAGATTTCCACTGCTAGGCCAAAGATACCCATTTAAAAGTTGCAACAAAGTTGTTTTTCCAGAACCGTTTAGTCCGAGTATTGCCCAGTTTTCCTTATCATTAACCACCCAATTAATATCCGATAAAATCATTTTATTATCACGCTTTAAACAAACATTCTCAAAAGCAAACATCGAATACCCCATTTCCATTTTCTACTATTGTACATGAAAATAACGTAAAAAAGGAGCCAATACTAATGATGAAGCAAGAAGAAATAATAATTGCAGCGCAAAAATGGATGCAATCCCATTTCGAAAAGGAAACTACTGGACACGACTGGGAACATATTAAACGAGTCTGGCATTTAAGTAAACAAATCCAAGCAACAGAAGGCGGAGATAAATTTGCAATCGAATTAGCAGCATTGTTTCACGACTATAATGATAGCAAACTAACATCAGATCCAGCACAAGCAACAGAAGTAATCACGCATTGGATGAAAGGAAAAGAAATTCCTGAAGAGGTAATCAGTAAAATCATCCGAATCATCCAATCAGTCTCATTTAAAAATGGGAAAAATCCTACCCAAGCTTCTACAATAGAAGAAAAAATAGTTCAAGATGCAGACCGCTTAGATGCAATTGGTGCAATTGGTATAGCTAGAACATTTACATACGGAGGGGCGCACAATAGAGAAATCGCTAATCGAGATCATCCGGAAAATACCACATTACAACACTTTTACGATAAATTGCTCCTAATTCAAAAACAGCTAAAAACAAAGACTGGTCGGGAACTTGCAGGAGAAAAACAAAAAATTATGCAGGAATTTATACATGCACTAGAGAAAGAATTAAAAATATAACTTAAAAGGCTTGTATTTAATATAAAGCTGTTATATAATGATAAAGCTGAATTGATACAAATTGATTCATCAAAAACATTTTAAAAATAGTTGTTGACGTGATTTCAACTTTATGGTAAGATTTAAAAGTTGCGTTAACAAAGCAACTGACCTTTGAAAACTGAACAAAAAAGAAGACGAAAAGCAATGAGACGTAAAGTCTCACTGGTAATCGCAGGGCAGAAAACAGAAAGCTGTTTTCAACAAAACAAACTAGTAATTTAATTGCTAGCGAAGTCAATTTGACGCAAGGAATCTTATTCACGGTGTTGAATAAGTATTCAAATTCAATTTATATTTTAAAGAGAGTTTGATCCTGGCTCAGGACGAACGCTGGCGGCGTGCCTAATACATGCAAGTCGAACGAACGGAGGAAGAGCTTGCTCTTCCAAAGTTAGTGGCGGACGGGTGAGTAACACGTGGGCAACCTGCCTGTAAGTTGGGGATAACTCCGGGAAACCGGGGCTAATACCGAATGATAAAGTGTGGCGCATGCCACGCTTTTGAAAGATGGTTTCGGCTATCGCTTACAGATGGGCCCGCGGTGCATTAGCTAGTTGGTAGGGTAATGGCCTACCAAGGCAACGATGCATAGCCGACCTGAGAGGGTGATCGGCCACACTGGGACTGAGACACGGCCCAGACTCCTACGGGAGGCAGCAGTAGGGAATCTTCCGCAATGGACGAAAGTCTGACGGAGCAACGCCGCGTGTATGAAGAAGGTTTTCGGATCGTAAAGTACTGTTGTTAGAGAAGAACAAGGATAAGAGTAACTGCTTGTCCCTTGACGGTATCTAACCAGAAAGCCACGGCTAACTACGTGCCAGCAGCCGCGGTAATACGTAGGTGGCAAGCGTTGTCCGGATTTATTGGGCGTAAAGCGCGCGCAGGCGGTCTTTTAAGTCTGATGTGAAAGCCCCCGGCTTAACCGGGGAGGGTCATTGGAAACTGGAAGACTGGAGTGCAGAAGAGGAGAGTGGAATTCCACGTGTAGCGGTGAAATGCGTAGATATGTGGAGGAACACCAGTGGCGAAGGCGACTCTCTGGTCTGTAACTGACGCTGAGGCGCGAAAGCGTGGGGAGCAAACAGGATTAGATACCCTGGTAGTCCACGCCGTAAACGATGAGTGCTAAGTGTTAGGGGGTTTCCGCCCCTTAGTGCTGCAGCTAACGCATTAAGCACTCCGCCTGGGGAGTACGACCGCAAGGTTGAAACTCAAAGGAATTGACGGGGGCCCGCACAAGCGGTGGAGCATGTGGTTTAATTCGAAGCAACGCGAAGAACCTTACCAGGTCTTGACATCCTTTGACCACTCTGGAGACAGAGCTTTCCCTTCGGGGACAAAGTGACAGGTGGTGCATGGTTGTCGTCAGCTCGTGTCGTGAGATGTTGGGTTAAGTCCCGCAACGAGCGCAACCCTTGATTTTAGTTGCCAGCATTTAGTTGGGCACTCTAAAGTGACTGCCGGTGCAAGCCGGAGGAAGGTGGGGATGACGTCAAATCATCATGCCCCTTATGACCTGGGCTACACACGTGCTACAATGGATAGTACAAAGGGTCGCGAAGCCGCGAGGTGGAGCTAATCCCATAAAACTATTCTCAGTTCGGATTGTAGGCTGCAACTCGCCTACATGAAGCCGGAATCGCTAGTAATCGTGGATCAGCATGCCACGGTGAATACGTTCCCGGGCCTTGTACACACCGCCCGTCACACCACGAGAGTTTGTAACACCCGAAGTCGGTAGGGTAACCTTTATGGAGCCAGCCGCCGAAGGTGGGACAGATAATTGGGGTGAAGTCGTAACAAGGTAGCCGTATCGGAAGGTGCGGCTGGATCACCTCCTTTCTAAGGAAAAGGAAACCTGTGAGTTTTCGTTCTTCTCTATTTGTTCAGTTTTGAGAGGTTAGTACTTCTCAGTATGTTTGTTCTTTGAAAACTAGATAAGAAAGTTAGTAAAGTTAGCATAGATAATTTATTATTTATGACACAAGTAACCGAGAATCATCTGAAAGTGAATCTTTCATCTGATTGGAAGTATCATCG
The DNA here is from genome assembly GCF_028867355.1 of Listeria sp. LM90SB2. NCBI lineage: Bacteria > Bacillati > Bacillota > Bacilli > Caryophanales > Listeriaceae > Listeria > Listeria sp. LM90SB2. The sequence continues at coordinate 1,848,605 of NZ_CP046449.1, read as the reverse complement.
CTGATACGGAAAATCAGAAAAACAACCTTTACTTCGTAGAAGTAAATTGGTTAAGTTAGAAAGGGCGCACGGTGGATGCCTTGGCACTAGGAGCCGAAGAAGGACGGGACTAACACCGATATGCTTTGGGGAGCTGTACGTAAGCGTTGATCCAGAGATTTCCGAATGGGGGAACCCACTATCTTTAGTCGGATAGTATCCTTACGTGAATACATAGCGTGAGGAAGGCAGACCCAGGGAACTGAAACATCTAAGTACCTGGAGGAAGAGAAAGAAAAATCGATTTCCTGAGTAGCGGCGAGCGAAACGGAAAGAGCCCAAACCAAGAAGCTTGCTTCTTGGGGTTGTAGGACACTCTATACGGAGTTACAAAAGAAAGTTATAAATGAAGCGGTCTGGAAAGGCCCGCCAAAGACGGTAACAGCCCGGTAGTTGAAATGGCTTTCCCTCCAGAGTGGATCCTGAGTACGGCGGAACACGTGAAATTCCGTCGGAATCCGGGAGGACCATCTCCCAAGGCTAAATACTCCCTAGTGACCGATAGTGAACCAGTACCGTGAGGGAAAGGTGAAAAGCACCCCGGAAGGGGAGTGAAACAGTTCCTGAAACCGTGTGCCTACAAGTAGTTAGAGCCCGTTAATGGGTGATAGCGTGCCTTTTGTAGAATGAACCGGCGAGTTACGATTTGTTGCAAGGTTAAGCGGAAAAAGCGGAGCCGTAGCGAAAGCGAGTCTGAATAGGGCGCATAAGTAACAGGTCGTAGACCCGAAACCAGGTGATCTACCCATGTCCAGGATGAAGGTAAGGTAATACTTACTGGAGGTCCGAACCCACGCACGTTGAAAAGTGCGGGGATGAGGTGTGGGTAGCGGAGAAATTCCAATCGAACTTGGAGATAGCTGGTTCTCTCCGAAATAGCTTTAGGGCTAGCCTCGAGGTAAAGAGTCATGGAGGTAGAGCACTGTTTGGACTAGGGGCCCTTCTCGGGTTACCGAATTCAGATAAACTCCGAATGCCATGTACTTATACTCGGGAGTCAGACTGCGAGTGATAAGATCCGTAGTCGAAAGGGAAACAGCCCAGACCACCAGTTAAGGTCCCCAAATATATGTTAAGTGGAAAAGGATGTGGGGTTGCTTAGACAACCAGGATGTTGGCTTAGAAGCAGCCACCATTGAAAGAGTGCGTAATAGCTCACTGGTCGAGTGACCCCGCGCCGAAAATGTACCGGGGCTAAACATATTACCGAAACTGTGGATGAACCTCTTTAGAGGTTCGTGGTAGGAGAGCGTTCTAAGGGCGGTGAAGTCAGACCGGAAGGACTGGTGGAGCGCTTAGAAGTGAGAATGCCGGTATGAGTAGCGAAAGAAGGGTGAGAATCCCTTCCACCGAATATCTAAGGTTTCCTGAGGAAGGCTCGTCCGCTCAGGGTTAGTCGGGACCTAAGCCGAGGCCGATAGGCGTAGGCGATGGACAACAGGTAGAGATTCCTGTACCAGTGCTAATTGTTTAACCGATGGGGTGACACAGAAGGATAGGGAATCGCACGAATGGAAATGTGCGTCCAAGCAGTGAGTGTGAGAAGTAGGCAAATCCGCTTCTCGCGAAGCATGAGCTGTGATGGGGAAGGAAATTAAGTACGGAAGTTCCTGATTTCACGCTGTCAAGAAAAGCCTCTAGGAAGAGTAGTACTGCCCGTACCGCAAACCGACACAGGTAGATGAGGAGAGAATCCTAAGGTGAGCGAGAGAACTCTCGTTAAGGAACTCGGCAAAATGACCCCGTAACTTCGGGAGAAGGGGTGCTCTATTAGGGTGCAAGCCCGAGAGAGCCGCAGTGAATAGGCCCAGGCGACTGTTTAGCAAAAACACAGGTCTCTGCAAAACCGTAAGGTGACGTATAGGGGCTGACGCCTGCCCGGTGCTGGAAGGTTAAGAGGAGTGCTTAGCTTCGGCGAAGGTACGAATTGAAGCCCCAGTAAACGGCGGCCGTAACTATAACGGTCCTAAGGTAGCGAAATTCCTTGTCGGGTAAGTTCCGACCCGCACGAAAGGCGCAACGATCTGGGCACTGTCTCAACGAGAGACTCGGTGAAATTATAGTACCTGTGAAGATGCAGGTTACCCGCGACAGGACGGAAAGACCCCGTGGAGCTTTACTGCAACCTGATATGGAATGTTTGTACCGCTTGTACAGGATAGGTAGGAGCCGAAGAGACGTGTGCGCTAGCATACGAGGAGGCAATGGTGGGATACTACCCTGGCTGTATGACCATTCTAACCCGCCACGCTTAGCGCGTGGGGAGACAGTGTCAGGTGGGCAGTTTGACTGGGGCGGTCGCCTCCTAAAGAGTAACGGAGGCGCCCAAAGGTTCCCTCAGAATGGATGGAAATCATTCGCAGAGTGTAAAGGCACAAGGGAGCTTGACTGCGAGACTGACAAGTCGAGCAGGGACGAAAGTCGGGCTTAGTGATCCGGTGGTTCCGCATGGAAGGGCCATCGCTCAACGGATAAAAGCTACCCCGGGGATAACAGGCTTATCTCCCCCAAGAGTCCACATCGACGGGGAGGTTTGGCACCTCGATGTCGGCTCGTCGCATCCTGGGGCTGTAGTCGGTCCCAAGGGTTGGGCTGTTCGCCCATTAAAGCGGCACGCGAGCTGGGTTCAGAACGTCGTGAGACAGTTCGGTCCCTATCCGTCGCGGGCGCAGGAAATTTGAGAGGAGCTGTCCTTAGTACGAGAGGACCGGGATGGACACACCGCTGGTGTACCAGTTGTTCCGCCAGGAGCATCGCTGGGTAGCTATGTGTGGCAGGGATAAACGCTGAAAGCATCTAAGCGTGAAGCCCCCCTCAAGATGAGATTTCCCATTTCTTCGGAAAGTAAGATCCCTGAAAGATGATCAGGTAGATAGGTTTGGAGTGGAAGTGTAGCGATACATGGAGCGGACAAATACTAATCGATCGAGGACTTAACCAAAAAATGAAACGAAGTTACCTAACTGAACCCTTTCTTCTCTAGTTTTGAGAGAGCAATCTTTCAACAACTTCATATTGTCTGGTAGTTATGGCGAGAAGGTCACACCCGTTCCCATCCCGAACACGGTAGTTAAGCTTCTCTGCGCCAATGGTAGTTGGGGGCTTCCCCCTGCGAGAGTAGGTCGCTGCCGGGCAATTTGAAAAGTCCTAATTATTTAGGGCTTTTTTTGTTGAAGTGTTTCTTTTGTCAGCTATCTTAATGGATGTTATATTAGTAAAAGACTCAGTGGAATGTAGTTTTTAGGTGGAGGGGTTATTTTAGTGGATAACGGTATATTTATAGTGGCTACTATTTTTATTGTAAATATTTTGTATGTGACGATTTATACGGTGAGGTTACTTTTAACGATGAAAGGTTATCGTTACTTAGCTGCACTTTCAAGTGTGTTTGAAATGATTATCTATGTAGTTGCTCTTAGTTTGGTTTTGGATAACTTAAATAATATTGCCAATGTTTTAGCATATGCTATTGGATTTGGTGTAGGAATTATTGTTGGTATGAAAATTGAAGAGCGAATTGCTTTAGGCTATATTACAGTGAATGTTATTACCAAAGAATATAACTTAGACTTACCAAATCAAATTCGAGATCTAGGTTATGGGGTTACTAGTTGGCTTGCGAGTGGACGTGATGGTGAACGGATGATGCTTGAAATTTTGACTCAAAGAAAGAATGAGCGGAAATTATATAAACACATTATTGAAATTGATAATGGGGCATTTATTGTTTCCTCTGAGCCAAAACAAATTCACGGTGGTTTTTGGGTTAAACAAGTTCGGAAATGAAGAGGAGCTTACCTTTGATGGTAGCTTCTTTTTTTATTTATTTAGTGAAATTAGATACATAATGCTAGTAAAAAGAGCAAATACGACCTAAACACGAACGTTAATAAAATGTAACAATTAAATGTTCGATTTTTCGTTGACATTTATCGTGCCTATTGTTAGAATGAAGGAGTCGAAAAGAGATTATTAAGGAGTTGATCACGTAATGCCTGCTGTAATTGGTGTCATTATGGGGAGTACCTCAGATTGGGATACAATGAAAAAAGCATGTGATGTATTAGATGAATTAGAAATAGCTTATGAGAAAAAAGTGGTTTCTGCTCATCGTACACCAGATTTTATGTTTCAATATGCAGAACAAGCGCGGGAACGTGGTTTGAAAATTATTATTGCCGGTGCTGGGGGCGCGGCGCATTTGCCAGGTATGATTGCGGCAAAGACGACTTTGCCTGTTATTGGTGTGCCAATTAAATCAAAAGCGTTGAATGGAATGGATTCGTTACTTTCTATTGTACAGATGCCTGGAGGTGTCCCGGTAGCGACAGTTGCTATTGGAGAAAGTGGTGCTGTAAATGCTGGCCTTCTAGCGGCGCAAATTTTATCCATAACGGACGATGCAATTACTAACAGATTACAAAAAAGACGTGCTACACTAGAAGAAACAGTTCTAGAAAGTAGTGATTATCTTGGATAAAAAATTTTTACTGACAAATAGTACTATTGGTATTATTGGTGGCGGACAACTTGGACGTATGCTTGCTCTTGCGGCGAAAGCGATGGGGTATCGTATTATTGTTCTTGATCCTACCGCTGATTGCCCAGCTGCTCAAGTAAGTGATGAACAAATTATTGCTGACTATGATGATAAAGTAGCATTACGCGAACTTTCCGAAAAAGCAGATGTAGTTACATATGAATTTGAAAATATCGACTATGATGCTTTGAAAATGACGCAAAACTTAGTATCTGTCCCGCAAGGATCGGAATTGCTTTCGATTACACAGGATAGGATTTTGGAAAAAGCTTATCTGGAATCAGCTAATATTAACATTGCGCCGTATGCGGTTATAGTGGAACAAGATGAAATTGAAAATGAAATTAAAAGTATTGGATATCCTGCTGTTTTAAAAACGGCACAAGGTGGATACGACGGGAAAGGGCAAGTGGTTATTCATGATGCAAGGGATATTGAAACAGCAGCGAGATTGTTGCGATACGGCTCTTGTGTACTAGAAGCTTGGATTCCTTTTGAAAAAGAGATTTCTGTGGTTGTCGCTCGTAATTTAGATGGGCAAATAGAAACTTTTCCAGTTGCAGAAAATGTACATGTAAATAATATTTTGCATACAACTACGGCTCCTGCAGATGTGGCGGATGACGTGCATGAGGAAGCGGAAGAAATTGCGAGAAAGTTAGCAGATGTACTTCAATTATGTGGTGTTTTAGCAGTAGAAATGTTTGTGACAAAATCAGGGGCTATTTATGTAAATGAACTTGCTCCAAGACCTCATAATTCTGGGCATTTTACAATTGAAGCTTGTTCTATTTCTCAGTTTACGCAGCATATTCGAGCGATTGTTGGATTGCCACTTGTAAAACCAGAACTCTTAAAACCAGCCTTAATGATTAATATTTTAGGGCAACATGTCGATGCAGTGAATAAACAAATGGTGAATTATCCACATTGGTTTGTACATTATTATGGAAAAAAAGAAGCGAAAATCAATCGCAAAATGGGTCATGTTACTGTGCTTGCTGATGAACCAAAAGCGGTTATACAAGATTTAGAAGAAACGCAAATTTGGAAGTAACTGGAGGAATTTAAAAGGATGTTAGAACGTTATACTCGTAAAGAAATGGGCAACATTTGGACAGAACAAAATCGTTATCAGGCTTGGCTAGAAGTGGAGATTTTGGCTTGTGAAGCATGGGCAGAGCTTGGTGATATTCCGAAAGAAGATGTTGCGAAGATCCGTGCTAATGCAAAGTTTGATGTGGATCGGATTCATGAGATTGAACTAGAAACGAGACATGATGTTGTGGCATTTACTCGTTCAGTTTCTGAGTCGCTTGGTGCGGAACGTAAATGGGTTCATTATGGCTTAACTTCAACAGACGTAGTGGATACAGCGAATTCTTATTTACTTAAACAAGCGAATGAGATTTTGCGTAAGGATTTGGAAAATTTCATTGCGATTATTGGCGAAAAAGCAAAAGAACATAAATATACCGTAACAATGGGACGTACACATGGTGTTCATGCGGAACCTACTACTTTTGGCTTGAAGCTTGCTCTATGGTACGAGGAAATGAAACGTAACCTAGAACGTTTTAATTTTGCAGCTGATGGTGTGGAATTCGGGAAAATCTCTGGTGCGGTCGGGACGTATGCGAATATTGATCCTTTTGTGGAGGCTTACGTATGTGAAAAATTAGGAACAACTCCTGCGCCGATTTCTACACAAACGTTGCAACGCGATCGCCATGCAGAATATTTGGCAACACTTGCATTAATTGCAACTTCTGTAGAAAAATTTGCGGTAGAAGTACGTGCACTGCAAAAAAGTGAAGTGCGTGAAGTGGAAGAATTCTTTGCAAAAGGACAAAAAGGTTCATCTGCAATGCCGCATAAACGTAATCCAATTGGTTCTGAAAATGTAACTGGATTAGCGCGCGTTATTCGCGGTCATATGGTTACTGCTTATGAAAATGTGCCACTTTGGCATGAACGTGATATTTCTCATAGCTCAGCGGAACGAATTATTCTGCCAGATTCCACTATTTTACTTGATTATATTTTGAATCGTTTTGGAAATATCGTGAAAAACTTGACGGTGTTCCCAGAAAATATGAAACGCAATATGGACAGAACACTGGGACTTATTTATTCACAGCGTGTATTACTGGCACTTATTGATAAAGGTTTAGCTCGTGAGGCGGCGTATGATGTCGTACAACCAAGAGCAATGGAAGCTTGGGAAAAACAAGTACCTTTCCGTGAATTAGTAGAACAAGATGCAACCATTATTGAAAACCTATCTGCGGAAGAAATTGCAGATTGCTTTGATTACAACTATCACCTGAAGAATGTCGACTTAATTTTTGATCGTTTAGGATTATAATTACGGGCAGAATACAACCTAACCTCTTTGATATTTATTTTTTCAAAGAGGTTAAGTAATTTATAAGGAGATAAATTATCGTGACTAATGAACTGGTTTATGAAGGAAAGGCAAAACGACTTTTTAAAACAGAAGAAGCAGGTGTCTTGCGTGTTGCCTATAAGGATGATGCGACAGCGCTAAACGGGGTGCGAAAGGAATCTTTTGCTGGGAAGGGTGAGCTTAATAACCAAATTACATCGCTTATTTTTTCTCATTTAGCAGGAGCGGGAATAGAGAGTCATTTTATTCGAGCGATTTCGGAAACGGAGCAATTGGTGAAAGAAGTATCAATTATTCCACTTGAAGTGGTTGTTCGCAATGTGATGGCTGGGAGTCTTGCGAAACGGCTTGGAAAAGAAGAAGGCGAGCTAATTCCAAATGCGATAGTAGAATTTTACTATAAAGATGATGCGTTAGATGACCCGTTTATTAATGATGACCATGTGCTTTATTTAGAGCTTGCGACAACGAGTGAGATGGATATAATTCGCCAGGCTGCTCGTTCGATTAATAAGGTGTTACAAGAATTATTCAATCAAATGAATATTACGCTAATTGATTTTAAATTAGAATTTGGTCGGGATGCGACTGGGAATATTTTACTAGCAGATGAGATTTCGCCTGATACATGTAGACTTTGGGACAAGGAAACAAATCAAAAGCTCGATAAGGATGTCTTTCGTCGGAATATTGGCAATTTAACAGATGTGTATACAGAAGTATTGAATAGATTAAAGCAAGTTCAAAACTAGGAGGCCACAAAATGTATAATGTCAAAGTTTATGTCACTTTAAAGAAAAGCGTATTAGATCCACAAGGTGTTGCAGTAAAAGATGCAGCGAAAAGCATGGGTTATGAGGAAGTAGAAGATGTTCGTATTGGTAAATTTATGGAACTAAAAGTTGCAAAATCAGATCGAGATATTCATGAAGTATTGAATGAAATGTGCGACAAACTGCTAACAAATCCGGTGATGGAAGATTACCGATATGAAATAGAGGAGGCTTAAACGATGAAATTTGCTGTCATTCAGTTCCCAGGTTCTAATTGTGATCTTGATATGCTACATGCGATTCGCGATTCTCTTGGCGAGGAGGCGGAATATGTATGGCATGCGGAAACAAGTCTTGCAGGCTTTGACGCGGTTTTACTTCCAGGTGGATTTTCTTACGGAGATTACTTGCGAACTGGTGCGATTGCGAAATTTTCAAGTATTATGCCAGAAGTTTTACGCTTTGCTGAAATGGGAAAACCAGTGCTTGGTGTGTGTAACGGATTCCAAATTTTAACTGAAATTGGTTTACTGCCAGGTGCTTTAATTAGAAACAATAATTTGCATTTTATTTGTAAGACGGTGCCGCTTCGTGTGGCGAATGCAAGTACGATGTTTACCGGGCTTTATAAAGAAGGCGAAATTATCCAAGTTCCAGTTGCTCACGGGGAAGGTAATTATTACTGTGACGATGAAACACTTTTAAAATTAAAAGATAATAACCAAATTGTGTTTACATATGATAGCGTGAATCCGAATGGTAGCCGTGCGGATATTGCGGGGATCGTAAATGAGCGCGGTAATGTGCTTGGAATGATGCCACACCCAGAACGCGCGGTAGAAGAAATTATTGGCGGTACAGATGGTTTAAGACTTTTCGAGTCCGTTGTAAAAGCTTGGAAGGAGGAACAAGTAAATGCCTAACATGGAGCCAACGACAAAAGAAATTAAAGAACAAAAGATTTATCAAGAAATGGGCTTAACTGATAGTGAATATGAGCTTGTTTGTTCGATTCTTGGACGCGAGCCTAATTATACAGAAACTGGGCTTTTCTCTGTTATGTGGTCGGAACATTGTAGCTATAAAAATTCTAAACCAGTACTTCGGAAATTTCCTACAGAAGGCAAACAAGTATTACAAGGACCTGGTGAAGGCGCTGGGATTGTCGATATTGGCGATGGTTTAGGTGTTGCTTTTAAAGTGGAGAGTCATAATCATCCATCCTACGTGGAGCCGTATCAAGGGGCTGCGACTGGGGTCGGCGGGATTATCCGTGATGTGTTCTCGATGGGAGCTAGACCGATTGCAATGCTTAACTCGCTTCGTTTTGGTGAGTTAGATACACCCCATGCGAAATACTTAGTTAGTGAAGTCGTTGCGGGAATCGCAGGATACGGTAACTCCATTGGGATTCCAACGGTTGGTGGCGAAATCCAATTTGATCCTTGTTATACAAAAAATCCGCTAGTTAATGCAATGTGTGTTGGTTTAATCGAGGCGAAAGATATTCAAAAAGGGCAAGCAAAAGGAATTGGTAATCCGGTGATGTATGTTGGCGCTAAAACTGGTCGTGACGGGATTCATGGTGCTACTTTTGCTTCTGTAGAGTTTAGTGAAGAAGGTGAACAACAACGCTCTGCTGTACAGGTTGGCGATCCTTTTATGGAGAAATTGTTGCTTGAAGCTTGTTTAGATGTGATTCGTGATCATTCGGATATTTTAGTGGGAATTCAAGATATGGGAGCAGCTGGTCTCGTTAGTTCAAGTTCTGAAATGGCCTCAAAAGCGGGCGCTGGGCTAGAATTAATTATGGATGATGTGCCGCAACGAGAACTAAATATGACGCCTTATGAAATGTTGCTTTCTGAATCGCAAGAACGGATGCTTCTATGTGTGAAAAAAGGGCATGTGGAAGAAATCCAAGCGTTATTTGAACGTTATGGTTTAGAGGCTGTTGTGATTGGTCAAGTAACAGATGATAAAATGTACAAAATTATTCATCATGGTGAAGTAGTTGCGAACGTTCCTGTAGATGCGCTTGCAGAAGATGCGCCAGTTTATCATAAACCTTCCAAAGAGCCAGCTCGTTATCAAGCTTTCCAAGAAGAGGAATCGTTTGTGCCAGTTATGGAGGATGTGGTCGGTGTTTGGAAGGAACTGCTTGCTCAGCCAACGATTGCTAGTAAGCGCCATATTTATGAGCAATATGATTATCAAGTTCGGACGGATACAGCTGTTGTACCTGGTTCAGATGCGGCGATTGTTCGTGTGCGTGGGACCGAGAAGGCAATTGCCATGACAACTGATTGTAACTCACGCTATTTGTATCTTGATCCAAAAGTAGGCGGAGCGATAGCGGTTGCGGAAGCGGCGCGCAATATCGTTTGTTCTGGCGGGAAACCACTAGCGATTACAGATGGACTGAACTTTGGAAATCCTGAAAAACCAGAAATTTTTTGGGAAATTGAAAAAGCGGCTGATGGTATTAGTGCGGCTTGTTTAGAACTTGATACGCCTGTTATCTCTGGTAATGTATCGCTTTATAATGAAACAGATGGTACCGGAATTTATCCAACGCCAGTCATTGGAATGGTTGGTTTAGTAGAAGATTTGGCACATATTACGACACAAGATTTTAAAAATAGTGGCGATGTGATTTTCTTAATTGGTGAAACAAAAGCTGAATATAGTGGTTCGGAATTGCAAAAATTGCAACAAGGGAAAATTAGCGGACGTGCGCCGGAATTAGATTTAACGACAGAGAAAAAATACCAACAATTACTTCTAACGGCGATTCAGGAAGGTCTAGTTGCTTCTAGTCACGATTTGGCAGAAGGTGGATTTGGTGTTGCCCTTGCGGAAGCGACTTTTAAAGCAGGGCTTGGTGCGGATGTAGAAGTACCGTTTGAGTTGAATCAACTATTCAGTGAATCGCAATCACGTTTCTTAGTATCGGTAAAACCGGAAAACGAAGCAGCTTTTGCGCAATTAATGGAACTGGAAAAAGTATACCGCCTTGGTGTAGTAACCGAGGATGATACGATTCGTGTGAAACATAAGGAAGATCAAGTTACAGCGAAAACAACGGAATTACGATCCATTTGGGAAGGGGCTATTCCATGCTTGCTGAAGTAAAAGGACTTAACGAAGAATGTGGTATTTTTGGTATTTGGGATCATCCTAATGCAGCGGAAATCACCTATTATGGGTTGCATAGTTTACAACATCGCGGTCAAGAAGGTGCCGGAATTGTTTCGACAGACGGTGAAACACTAAAAGGTCACCGAAATCTCGGCCTTTTAGCAGACGTATTTAAACATGGTGAACTAGACGATTTAAAAGGTAAAGCAGCCATTGGCCACGTTCGATATGCGACAGCTGGTCAAAAAAACTTAGGGAACGTACAACCATTTTTATTTCACTTTCATAGTTCTTCTTTAGCACTTGCGCATAATGGAAATTTGGTTAATGCGAAAAGTTTACGCCGTGAACTAGAAGAAGAAGGCGCTATTTTTCAAACGAGTTCGGATACAGAAGTGTTAGCGCATTTAATTAAACGTAGCCATACAGGTGATTTTGTGGAAGATTTAAAAGTGGCTTTGAACAAGGTTAAGGGTGGCTTTGCGTACATGCTTCTGACGGAAGACACGATGTATGCGGCGCTTGACCCGAATGGTTTTAGACCGCTTTCGATAGGTCGCATTGGTGATTCTTACGTAGTTGCTTCGGAAACATGTGCCTTTGAAACGGTTGGCGCTGAGTTTGTCCGCGATGTGGAGCCAGGTGAACTAATTATTATTAATGATGACGGGCTTCGAATTGAAAAATTCACGGAAAATGTGACGCATTCGATTTGCAGTATGGAATACATTTATTTTGCGCGACCTGACTCTAATATTGCTGGAATTAATGTCCACTCGGCAAGAAAACGTTCTGGGAAAAGATTAGCAAAAGAGGCTTTTATTGATGCAGATGTGGTTACAGGTGTACCAGATTCCAGTATTTCTGCAGCGATTGGTTATGCGGAGGAAGCTGGTCTTCCTTACGAACTTGGTCTCATCAAAAATAGATATGTGGCAAGAACTTTTATCCAGCCATCACAAGAACTTAGGGAACAAGGCGTTAGAATGAAACTTTCTGCCGTGCGCGGGGTTGTGGAAGGAAAACGCGTTGTCATGATTGATGATTCGATTGTTCGCGGGACGACAAGTAAACGCATTGTCCAGCTTTTACGTGAAGCAGGAGCGGCGGAAGTTCATGTAAGAATCGCTTCTCCACCACTTGCTTATCCTTGTTTTTATGGAATTGATATCCAAACGCGAAATGAATTAATCGCTTCTAATTATTCTGTTGATGAAATTTGTCGGATTATTGGGGCTGATTCTTTAGAGTATTTGAGTGAAGAAGGTTTAGTAGATTCCATTGGCAGACCTTATCCGAACGAACCTTACGGGGGACTTTGTATGGCTTATTTCAACGGCGATTACCCAACCCCTTTATATGATTATGAAGCGGAATATTTAGCGAGCTTAGAAGCAGAAAAATAATGAGGAGTGACAAATCGAATGGCAGAAAATGCATATAGTAAAGCAGGCGTGGACGTAGAAGCTGGCTATCAAGTTGTAGAACGTATCAAAAAACATGTGGCTAGAACAGAGCGATTAGGCGCGATGGGGGCACTTGGTTCATTTGGTGGAATGTTTGACTTAAGTAGTTTGCATTTAAAAGAACCTGTCCTTGTTTCTGGTACGGATGGTGTTGGGACAAAATTACTTTTGGCAATTGAAGCAGATAAGCATGATACCATCGGGATTGACTGCGTGGCAATGTGTGTGAATGACATTTTAGCTCAAGGCGCCGAGCCATTATTTTTCTTAGATTATATCGCTACTGGAAAAACAGATCCAGTGAAAATGGAACAAATTGTTAAAGGCGTGGCTGACGGCTGTGAACAAGCTGGTGCGGCTTTAATTGGCGGCGAAACTGCTGAAATGCCTGATATGTACGGCGCGGAAGATTATGATTTAGCTGGTTTTACTGTTGGGGCTGTAGAGAAACAGAAGCTAATTACAGAAGGCGCAGTCAGAGAAGGAGATACACTCATTGGTATTCCATCAAGCGGAATTCATAGTAATGGTTACTCCCTTGTGCGTAAAATTTTCTTTAAAGATAACGAATTGACACTCGATGCGGAAATCAGTGAACTAGATGTACCGCTTGTGGAAGAGCTACTTAAACCGACACGGATTTATGTGAAGCCAGTTTTAGAAGTATTGAAAGAGGTAGATGTGCACGGAATTACGCATGTGACGGGTGGCGGATTTGTAGAGAATTTACCGCGGATGTTAACAAATGATTTAGCTGTCAAAGTGGAGCTTGGTTCGTGGCCGGTGTTGCCGATTTTTGACGTTATGAAGAAATACGGCCAATTGAGCGAACTTGAAATGTATGAAATTTTCAATATGGGCATTGGTATGGTGTTGGCAGTTGCGAAAGCGGATGTGGAAAGAACATTAGAAGTACTCGTTCAAAACGGGGAAGCGGCTTATGTTATTGGAGAAGTTACGACACGTGAAAATGATGCGGTTATTTTCACAGGAGGCACAAAAGGATGAATATAGCCATTTTTGCTTCGGGTAACGGTTCGAATTTTCAAGCTTTAGTGGATGATGCGTTTATTAAGCCTCATGTGAAACTACTGGTATGTGATAAACCAAATGCTTATGTTTTAGAACGCGCAAACACACATCAGATTCCGGTGTTCCTTTTTGAAGCGAAAAATTATCCGGATAAAGAAGCTTTTGAGACAGAAATTTTACTAGAACTTCGCGGGTTGGAAATTGATTTGTTAGTGCTAGCAGGATATATGCGTTTGATTGGGCCGACTTTATTAGCAGAATTTCCCGAGCAAATTGTCAACCTGCACCCATCGTTGTTACCTGAATTCAAAGGAAAAGATGCTATTGGTCAAGCAATTCAAGCGAATGTTTCAGAAACTGGTGTCACCGCGCACTTTGTGGATGCGGGAATGGATACTGGACCAATTATTGATCAAGTGAAAGTACCGATTGAACATGCGGAAACTGTAGATACTTTAGCTGGAAAAATTCATCAAGTAGAACATATTTTTTATCCAAAAGTGATTCGAGGATTAATTCAAAATGGAGGGAACGATTAATTATCATGAAAAGAGCGCTTATTAGTGTGTCAGATAAAAACGGCATCGTGCCATTTGCAGAAAAATTAGTAGAACTTGGAGTAGAAATTATTTCGACAGGTGGAACAAAAGCGGCATTTGAACAAGCTGGCGTACCGGTAACAGGAATAGAAGAAGTAACTGAATTTCCAGAAATGCTTGATGGTCGCGTGAAAACACTTCATCCAGCAATTCATGGTGGGTTACTGGCAAGACGCGATACAGCTGAACATATGGAAGCTATTGCGGCACACGATATCAAGCCAATTGATTTAGTCGTTGTAAATTTATATCCTTTCCAAGAAACGATTCAAAAATCTGGTGTTACTTTAGAAGAAGCGATTGAAAATATTGATATTGGCGGACCTTCGATGTTACGCTCAGCTGCGAAAAATTATGCAGCGGTAACTGTTGTAGTTGATACAGCGGATTACGATACGGTACTTACAGAACTAGAAGAACACGGCGCAACTACTTTTGAAACGCGCCAACGTCTAGCTGCGAAAGTTTTTCGGCACACAGCGGCCTATGATGCTTTAATTGCAGAATACTTAACGAACATCACTGGAGAAACTTTCCCAGAAAAAGTAACATTAACTTACAATCGAAAACAAGTTTTGCGTTATGGTGAAAATCCTCACCAAGATGCCGCTTTTTATACAGAACCTGGCACGGTAGAAAATTCAATTAGTTCCGCGAAACAGTTGCACGGTAAAGAGTTATCTTACAACAATATTCGGGATGCAGATGCAGCACTTAAAATTGCAAGTGAATTTACAGAGCCGGTCGCGGTTGCAGTAAAACATATGAATCCATGCGGCGTTGGTGTTGGAGAAAATATTGAAGAAGCTTATTTGAAAGCTTATGAAGCGGATGAAACGTCTATTTTTGGAGGGATTGTTGCCTTAAATAAAGAAGTGGATGCGAAAACAGCCGAACATATGAGCAAAATTTTCTTAGAAATTATTATTGCGCCAAGTTTCTCTGAAGAAGCGTTTGCCATTTTAGCGAAAAAGAAAAATATTCGCTTGTTAACTGTTCCGTTTGCCGGTTCCGTAAAAGGTTTCGAGAAAACATCTGTAAATGGTGGACTTCTTATTCAAGCGAGCGATTCTGTTATAGAAGATACAGCGAGTTATGAAGTAGTAACGGAAAAACAACCTACAGAAGCGGAAATGAAAGCATTAATTGCTCAGTGGAAAATTGTGAAACATGTAAAATCCAATGCGATAGTAGTAGGATCTGATAAACAAACACTTGGAATTGGTGCAGGACAAATGAATCGAATCGGTTCCGCGTTAATTGCACTTAAGCAAGCTGGCGAGAAAGCAAAAGGTGCTGTACTTGCCTCGGATGCCTTTTTTCCAATGGATGATACGGTCGAAGCTGCGGCAAAAGCGGGAATCACAGCGATTATTCAGCCTGGTGGATCCATTAAAGACAAGGAATCCATTGAGATGGCAAACAAATATGGTATTTCCATGGTTCTAACTCATGTACGACACTTCAAACATTAATCCTCAAAAAGGACGTGTAAATAAATGAACTTATTAGTAGTTGGTAGCGGTGGTAGAGAACATGCTATTAGTAAAAAATTATTAGAATCCAACAATGTCGAAAATGTATACTGTGCTCCGGGAAACGACGGAATGCGTTTAGACAACATCCAACTCGTAGCTATTTCTGAAACGGATAAAGCTGGTTTAATTGATTTTGCTAAAAAAGCAGAAATTGCTTTTGTTATTGTTGGGCCTGAAGTGCCTCTTTTAGAAGGCGTTGTCGATGCTCTCGAAGAAGCTGGAATTAAAGCATTCGGTCCAAAAGCAAATGCAGCATTAATTGAAGGCAGCAAAGATTTTGCGAAACAATTTATGGAGAAATATGCTATTCCAACCGCAGCATCAAAAACCTTCACCGATTATGCGGAAGCGAAAGCATACTTGGATGAGCGCGGTGTGCCAATCGTCATTAAAGCAGATGGACTCGCTGCTGGAAAAGGAGTCACTGTAGCGTTAGAAATGGAAGAAGCAGTTCTTGCATTAAAAGATATGATGCTAGAAGAAAAATTCGGTGACGCATCTCTCAAGGTCGTTATCGAGGACTTTTTAGCGGGAGAAGAGTTTTCATTGATGGCGTTTGTAAATGGGGAAGAAGTTTATCCAATGGCTATCGCGCAAGATCATAAACGCGCTTATGAAGGCGATAAAGGACCAAATACTGGCGGAATGGGAGCTTATTCTCCGGTACCACATATTTCTGAAACAGTAGTAGACGAAGCTGTCGAAAAAATTCTTCTTCCAGCTGCAAAAGGAATGGTAAAAGAAGGTCGTTATTTCCGCGGAATTCTCTATGCTGGGCTTATCTT
Source organism: Listeria sp. LM90SB2 (assembly GCF_028867355.1). NCBI lineage: Bacteria > Bacillati > Bacillota > Bacilli > Caryophanales > Listeriaceae > Listeria > Listeria sp. LM90SB2. Next base: position 1,832,282 of record NZ_CP046449.1, on the reverse strand, counting down.
AACCGCAGAAGGCCCAAAAGTAATTGAGTTTAACGCACGCTTTGGTGATCCGGAAACACAAGTTGTTTTGCCTCGTTTAGAGAGTGATTTTGCAGCACTGATAGACGCTTTACTCCATAACGAAAAACCAGATGTGCGCTTTAAAAAATCAGGGATTACGCTAGGAGTTGTCCTAGCAAGCGCCGGTTATCCAGAGCATTATGAAAAAGGAAACAAATTAACTGGTCTAAATGATGTTGCAGAAGATGTAGCGATTTATCATGCAGGTACAAAACAAGATGAAAATGACGATTTTATTTCTGATGGTGGACGCGTCTTGCTACTAGCAAAAGAAGCAGAAACGATGACTGATGCACGCACATTACTTTATCCAGAAATGCAAAAACTAGATAACCCGAATTTCTTTTATCGAATTGATATTGGCACAAAAGCAGAATAATTGAAAAGTACTATCTCAAGGATAAATTCCTAGATAGTACTTTTTTTGTTCATTAAGTGAAGAGAAACGTTTGTGTTTTACGCGTTGGTACGTTAAAATATGAAAGTAGGATATATGAGATTATTTGGAGGTAAAGATATGCAAATAGAGAAGTTGCGTGGACAAGGATTGGATGAATTCTTCCAAGGGATTTTAACGCTCGAGAATTTAGAAGAATGTTATGCTTTTTTTGATGATGTTTGTACAGTGAATGAAATACAGTCCATGGCTCAACGTTTCCAAGTAGCAAAAATGCTTCATGATGGAAAAACATATAATGTGATTGAATCTGAAACTGGGGCAAGTACAGCAACTATTTCACGTGTAAAACGTTCACTTCATTATGGTAATGATATGTATGATGTAGTATTTTCAAGAATGACGAAGCCAGAATAAGATTGTAGGGATTATATTGAAAAAGTTTAATAGTAAAACCTATCAGATTGTCATCATCTCTATTCTTGCGCTTGCAGTTATTTATTTTGTGATTAATATGATTGCCACTGGCACGGGGCTTGATTTTTCTTTACTGTGGCACTGGGTCTTTATTATTTGTTTTATTTTCACGACACTTGCTAATGTTAGAGAAAAACGAGCAATTGGTACGGCGATTGGCCTTAGTGGAATCTTGATTTGTGTAACAAGCATTGTCCTTATGGCAATATAAGAAAAGCAATCTCGCTAAAAACTTAGCGGATTGCTTTTTTTGTTAAAACAGAAAATCGATTAAACCAGTTGCGGAGAGGAAGACGAAAATAATCGCGATTGGTGCAATATATTTAATAAGAAAGAGCCAAAGAATAAACACTTTTTTTCCAAAATGGCTGCTTGTGGTAAATTCTTTTAAAAGTAATTCACGAGGTAATCGGTAACCAACGAAAATTGCGATAAATAAAGCACCAACTGGCAAGATAATATTCGACACAAGATAATCGGCAGCATCAAAAATACTTAGTCCGAAAATCTGAACATCGCTCCAAACGCCAAAACTAAGCGCACTTGGAATAGCCATCAAGACAATCACGAGCCCCATCCAAAGACTTGCTTTTTTACGATTAACACCCGCATTCATCAGTGGCGCAACCGTTGCTTCAAGCATCGAGAAACTAGAGGTTAATGCGGCGAATAAGAATAAAATCAAGAAAATAATAAAGAACAACATCCCAAAGGGCATTTGATTGAAGATCGAAGGTAAAATAACGAATAGCAATCCAGGTCCCGCATCTGGTGTAATATTAAACGAAAATGCTGCCGGGAAAATGGCCAATCCCGCAAGAAGCGACACAAACACATTCATAAGCGAAACCGAAATGGCAGACTGCGGTAAACTAGTCGACCGATTTAAATAAGAACTATAGGTCACCATTACTGAAATCCCCACACTGAGTGAGAAGAAGGCCTGACCAAGCGTTATAAGAACCGTTTGCGCTGTGAAATGACTAAAATCTGGACGTAAGAAAAATGCGACACCTTCCATCGCACCAGGTAGTGTTAAGGACCTGATAATTAAAACAATAAATAAAATAAATAGAGCTGGCATCATAAACTTACTCATTTTTTCAATTCCACTAACAACTCCGCGGCTAATAACAATGACATTTAGTAAAATAAAGAGAATCGTTGCGCCAACTGATATCCACGGGTTAGCTGTCGTCACTTGGAAATCATGCAGCAGACTTGCTTGATTTTCGCCAGCAATCCCGCCAGCAAGTGTTTTAATTAAGTAAGTGATAATCCAACCACCAACTACGCTATAAAACGAAAATAAAATACTTGCGCCTACAACGCCTAATTTTCCAAGTAAATTCCACTTTGTTCCGGGCGCGAGTGTTTTATAAGCTTGAACAGCATCTCCGCCAGAGCCTCGTCCAATCACAAATTCTGCAATTAAAAGTGGCATCACAACGAGTAAAGTTAAAACTAAAAACAATAAGAAAAATGCGCCACCTCCTGCAGTTGCAGCCACATAAGGCAGTTTCCAAATCGCGCCAATTCCTATTGCGGACCCAGCGGATGCTAATATAAACCCGACTTTTGAGCCCCATTCTTCTCTGTTTTCTTGCATAATATCCCCATTTCCTTTTTTCTATGTAAATACTCAGAAGTCTTAATAAAATCAAATTTTCCTCATCATACCATAAAATAAAAGCTATCCCAACAGCAACTGGTAAAAAAAGCTTAAAAAAAGTTAAAATTTTTGGTCGTAAGGGTGCGATGAAATGTAACTAATGCTATAATAAGATATCCCATTATAGAGACTTGGAGGAGCAAATGAAGCATTTATTCAAGTTAGACCCAGCAAAGAATTTACCAATGAATGATCTAACGAAGCTCGTCCATTCTGGAACCAATGGATTTATTATTGGTGGGACGGATAATGTACAAATCGAAGCAGTCCAAAAGCTCTACGAATTATTAGGTGAAACGGACTTGCCGATTTTCCTTGAAATAAGCAACGAATCCATGATTTTACCTGAAGCAGACCATTTTTTAATTCCAGTAGTGTTGAATACAGAAAATAGTAAATGGACACACGGTTTACACCAGGAGTTAATCAAAGAAATGGGAGCATTTATTCCTTGGAAACGAGTCACAGCAGAAGGCTACGTTATTTTAAATAAAGATGCAAAAGTGGCTCATTTAACAGAAGCGAAGACCGATTTAACGGACGAAGACATCGTTGCCTATGCGCGGTTAGCAGAGAATATATTTCATCTGCCCATTTTTTATGTCGAATATAGCGGCATGTACGGAGATCCAGAGGTTGTAAGAAAAGCAAGTGCCGCATTAAGTAATACAAAATTTTGGTATGGGGGCGGAATACGTTCAAAAGAACAAGCTGCTGAAATGGCAAAATATGCGGATACGATTATTGTTGGCAATATTATTTATGAAGATTTAGAAAAAGCACTAGAAACCGCAACTATTTTTAGGAAGAAAACGGTTTGATTATAAAGTGTAGTATGATAAAATAAGAACAAATGTTTGTATGGTGGTGTATAGGAGAATGCAATTGAATGCAAAAGAATTAGTGGACGGATTGAATCCGGAACAACGAAGAGCAGTAGAAAGTACAGAAGGACCTTTATTAATTATGGCTGGTGCCGGAAGTGGGAAAACACGAGTTTTGACCCATCGGATAGCTTATTTAGTGAGAGAACGTGGTGTAAATCCTTATAATATTTTAGCGATTACGTTTACGAACAAAGCGGCTCGCGAGATGAAGTCACGGATTGGCAATTTAATGGGCGGAGAAGCAGAATCTATTTGGATATCTACTTTTCACTCGATGTGCGTACGAATTTTACGTCGCGATATTGACCGGATTGGCTATGAACGTAATTTTACTATTTTAGATGGCAGTGACCAATTATCGGTTATTAAAGGCATTTTGAAAGAAAAGAATGTCGACCCTAAGAAGTTTGAGCCACGGGGGATTTTGGCTTCTATTAGCAATGCCAAAAATGAACTGATAACTGCAAGCGAATATATTAAAGAAGCAAGTGGTTTCTATGACAAAATGGTCGGCGAAGTCTATGAAAAATACGAGAAGAAACTTAAGAAAAATCAAGCACTCGATTTTGATGATTTAATTATGGTCACCATTCAATTATTTGAACGTGTGCCCGATGTTTTAGAATATTATCAACGTAAATTTCAGTATATTCACGTGGATGAGTACCAAGATACCAACCACGCGCAGTATTTACTCGTGAAACAGCTTGCTTCTCGTTTCAAAAATTTATGCGTCGTTGGGGACTCGGATCAATCAATCTATGGTTGGCGCGGGGCGGACATTAGTAACATCATGTCCTTCGAAAAAGATTACCCCAATGCGAAAACCATTTTGCTAGAAGAAAATTACCGTTCGACAAAACGTATTTTAGAAGCGGCAAACCGTGTTATCGAAAATAATGGTAATCGTAAACCGAAAAATCTTTGGACAAGTAACGCAGAAGGGAAAAAGATTTTTTATCATAAAGCATTAACGGAAAAAGAAGAAGCGGCCTATGTAGTTATGAAAATTCAAGAAGAAGTAAATAACTCGAATCGACCACTTTCTGACTTTGCGATTCTTTATAGAACCAATGCCCAGTCCCGTGTCATGGAAGAATATTTCATGAAGTCGAATATGGCGTACACGATGGTCGGCGGCACGAAGTTCTATGACAGAAAAGAAATCAAAGACATTTTGGCGTATTTACGTCTGATTAGTAATAATGAAGACGATATTAGTTTGACACGTATCGTTAACGTTCCAAAACGCGGCGTTGGACCAGGTACTTTAGATAAACTAAATAATGTGGCGACCACATATGATTTGAGCTTGTTTGAAGTCCTTAACCGCATCGAACTAGCGGGAATTTCGCCTAAAGTAAGCAAAGACTTAGTTGCGTTTCATGATTTGATTCGCGGCTTCACGCAAATGCAAGATTTCTTATCCGTAACCGAACTCGTAGAAGAAATCCTTGAAAAAACAGGCTACCGCGCAATGCTAAAAAATGAACGAACCATTGAAGCGCAAACACGTTTAGAAAATATCGACGAGTTTTTATCTGTAACACAAAACTTTGAAAAGGAAAATGACGATAAAACGTTAATTGCCTTTTTAACTGATTTAGCACTCGTTGCTGACGTCGATAAGTTAGAAGAAGACAATGAAGAACAAAACGGGGCTGTCACACTGATGACACTTCACTCTGCCAAAGGGCTAGAATTCCCAGTTGTCTTTTTGGTTGGGATGGAAGAAGGGATTTTCCCACATTCTAGAGCCATTTATGAGGAAGATGAAATGGAAGAAGAGCGTCGACTTGCTTACGTTGGTATTACTCGAGCGGAAGAAGAACTTTTCCTAACGAGCGCTTATTCGCGGATGCTTTATGGTCGTCCGTCCTCTAATCAGGAATCTCGTTTTATTGGAGAAATACCTCGAGACTTACTTGAGTTAGGTAATGAAAATAAATTAAAAGCAGACAAACCATATGCCAAACCGCGTATGCCACAAAAAACAACTACTGCGTATAAATCCTCTGGAGCAGAAACGCTTGGTTGGACAGTCGGCGATAAAGCCAGTCATAAAAAATGGGGCGTAGGAACAGTCGTCAGTGTCAAAGGGGAAGGTAGCGGAATGGAACTAGATATTGCATTCCCAAGCCCAACTGGCGTCAAACGATTGCTCGCAGAATTTGCGCCAATTGAAAAAGTATAAATTTGGAAAAAGCAGGTGAAGAATGATGGCTGATAAAAAAAGGTATGAGGAACTAATCAACATACTTGATCAGTACAGCTATGATTATTATGTAATTGATAATCCAACAGTAGAAGATGCCGAATACGATCAGAAGATGCAAGAATTACTTAAAATAGAAGAAGCGCATCCCGAGTGGGTTACACCTGAGTCTCCGTCAAAACGAGTTGGCGGGGAAGTTTTAGAAGGTTTTAAAAAAGTAGCACATGACACGCCGATGTTAAGTCTTGCCAACGCTTTTAACCAAGAAGACTTGGCAGACTTTGACCGCCGAATTCGCGACAAAGTGGGCGATGATATTGCTTATATGTGCGAACTTAAAATTGACGGACTAGCAGTATCCCTTCAATACGAAAATGGTAAATACAAACAAGGTGCTACTCGTGGTGATGGAACCATTGGGGAAGACATTACTGCTAACTTGCGTACGATTCGCTCCATCCCAATGAAACTTCAAAAGGACTATTCCATTGAAGTTCGCGGTGAAGCTTTCATGCCAAAACGCTCCTTCCAAAAACTAAATGAAATTCGCGAAGAAGAAGGCCAGATGTTATTTGCCAATCCACGAAATGCTGCGGCTGGCTCGCTTCGACAATTGGACACAAAAATCGCAGCGTCGAGAAATCTCGATATCTTCCTTTATGCAGTAGCAGATTTTGGTGAAATGGGCGTTGAAACTCATAGCGCAGGCTTAGATATGCTTGAAACACTTGGTCTTAAAGTCAATAAAGAACGCCGACTTTGCAACAGTTTAGAAGAAGTTTATGCGTACATTGAAGAATGGACAGAAAAACGCGCCGGATTAGCATACGATATTGACGGCATTGTTTTAAAATTAAACAACTTAGAGCAACAACGCCAAATGGGAAACACCGTTAAATCGCCTCGTTGGTCGATTGCTTATAAATTCCCAGCCGAAGAAGTACCAACTAAGTTACTCGATATCGAATTAAATGTTGGTAGAACTGGTGTGATAACTCCCACCGCCGTGTTAGAACCAGTGCGAGTGGCAGGGACAACCGTTAGCCGCGCTTCGCTTCATAATGAAGACCTAATTACAGAGAAAGATATCCGCATTGGCGACACCGTTTTAATCAAAAAAGCTGGCGATATCATTCCAGAAGTCATTAAAAGCATCACCGAAAAACGTAGCGGAAGTGAAGAACCTTTCCATATGCCGAAAAATTGTCCAGCGTGCGATAGTGAATTGGTTCGGTTAGAAGAAGAAGTGGCGTTAAGATGTATTAATCCTAAATGCCCAGCTCAAATAAAAGAAGGACTTATCCACTTTGTCTCCAGAAATGCGATGAACATTGATGGCCTCGGCGAAAAAGTAATTATCCAGCTATTTTCACAGCATTTAATTAAAGATGTAGCAGATTTGTTTTTCCTTTCGAAGGAGAAACTGTTAGAATTAGAAAGAATGGGTGAGAAATCAGTAACTAATTTACTGGCATCCATCCAAGCAAGTAAACAAAACTCGCTTGAAAAATTACTTTTCGGCTTAGGCATTCGCCATGTTGGTGCAAAAGCCGCCAAATCACTTGCCATTCATTTCGATACAATGGATAATTTGAAAGTAGCAGACAAAGAAACACTGACAAGTATTAACGACATTGGTGAAAAAATGGCAGACAGTATTGTCACTTATTTCGCGAATGAAGAAGTACATGATTTATTAGAAGAACTAAAAAGGGCTGGCGTCAATATGACCTATACAGGGCCAAAACTAGAAGATATGTCCGAGGAAGAACTTGTTTTCACAGGTAAAACCGTTGTCTTAACTGGGGAACTAGAAAAGTTAACGCGGAATGATGCAAAAGCATTAATCGAATCCCTCGGAGGAAATGTTTCTGGTAGCGTCAGTAAGAAAACGGATGTTGTTGTAGCTGGCAGTGATGCTGGTTCTAAATTAGCCAAAGCGGAAGAACTAGCCATTCCTATTTGGTCAGAAGAAGACTTAATAGAGTACTTACCAGACGAAGGTGGATTAAACGAATGAAAAAAATCATAATAGCAGCGCTCGGCTTAACGCTTGTGCTCTCTGGCTGTGCCCCAAAACTTGACTCAAATGATAAAGTGGTACAAAAAGATGATTCAAAAGCAGAGACGGGCATCATGACAAAAAATCAAATCTCATCCAATTATTACAAAACCGTACTACCATACAAAGCAAGCAAATCCCGTGGACTTGTCGTATCGAATATTTATTCACGATATGATATTAACGAATTAGAATCTGGTTTAATGCGTGTTTCGCAAAATAAATACTCCCCAGATAATTATCTTTTCCAAGAAGGGCAATATTTGGATAAAGAAACGTTAGAAAAATGGTTAGATAGAAAAAGCGATAAAAATCCGAATGGTTTAAACCCAGCCAGTAATGGTAACGGTGAGAATCGTAATCCAATCTATCTAGCACATATTTTAGAACAAGATTATTTAAAACAAACGGACAAAGATACGGTTGCTCTTGGTGGGATTTCTATTGCCCTTGCGATGAATTCGGTCGATTATTACCAAAAAGAAAAATACGGAGACACCTATGAACAACCAATTAGTAATAGTGAATTATTAGCACAAGGGAAAGAAATGTCTGCCACTGTGTTAAATCGAATTCGCCAAACAAAAGGTTTAGAAAATGTTCCTGTAACGATTGCCATTTACAAACAAGGAGCTCGTGATGCGGTAGCTCCAGGAAATTACATTGCCTATGCAACTGCAAATGGGGACAGTCTTTCTAATTGGAAAGATATAGATGAAAAAAATTATGTTTTACCATCAACTGAATCTGCTAAAGATCACAAAACAGATAATGACAATTTCTTGAATTTCAAAAAAGCAATTGAAGACTATTATCCAAACTTTACAGGTGTCGTTGGTCGTGGTAGATATGAAGACGGTCAACTAGCAGAATTAAACATTGATATTCCGTTACAATTTTATGGTGAAGCAGAGATTATCGGCTTTACACAGTATGTGACGGATTTAGTCGGACAACATATTCCGAAGACAGCTGATTTGCAAGTCAATATTTCTACATCTGATGGTCCAGCTGCATTGATTACAAGAAAAGCAAATGAAGATGCAGCAACTGCTCACATTTACGATTAATAAAAAACAATGCGAATTGTTCTTTCCTGTTGTATAATTATGCAGGAGGGGACAGTTCTTCCCATTTTTAACAGGCGGGAAGCACTACCGCGTAGTAAGTACCACTAAAAAGGAGGATGGCATTTTGTCAAATATATCAAAAGAAACAGTAGAAAAAGTAGCAAATCTTGCCAAACTAGAAGTATCAGAAACAGAAGCAACAGCCTTCGCTGGTCAGCTTGGTAAAATTATTGAGCTAGTAGAGCAATTAAATACGTTAGATACAACGAATGTAGAACCTACCAGCCATGCAATCGACGTATCAAACGTATTACGTGAAGATGTGGCAACAAAAGGGTTGGATCGCAAAGAAGTACTAAAAAATGCGCCTGATGAACAAGATGGCATGTTCAAAGTACCGACAATTATGGAACAATAAATAGGCTAAGGAGGGAAAATATTTTGGGTTTATTTGATTTTTCAGTAAAAGAACTACATGATAAATTAGTTAAAAAAGAGATTTCACCATTCGATTTAGTATCAGAATCTTTCAACCGAATTGAATCTGTAGAGGACAAAGTTGGTTCTTTTATTACTTTAAATAAAGAGGCAGCATTTGGTGTAGCAGAAGAACTTGGAGATGCGGGCATAGATCCAAACAACATGCTTTCTGGTCTTCCAATTGGGATTAAAGATAATATCGTGACAAAAAACTTACGTACAACAGCAGCAAGTAAAATTTTAGAAAACTTCGATCCAATTTATGATGCGACCGTCGTTTCTAAATTAAAAAATGCGCAAACAATTAATATCGGAAAACTAAACATGGATGAATTTGCGATGGGATCTTCGACAGAAACATCGTATTTCCACAAAACACATAACCCATGGGATTTATCAAGAGTTCCTGGTGGTTCTTCAGGTGGTAGTGCATCCGCAGTTGCAGCAGGCGAAGTTTTATTCTCGCTTGGTAGTGACACTGGTGGATCGATTCGCCAACCAGCAGCTTTTTGTGGGGTAGTCGGAATGAAACCTACATATGGCCGTGTATCTCGTTTTGGTTTAATTGCCTTTGCGTCTTCTTTAGACCAAATCGGCCCAATTACAAAAAATGTAGAAGACAACGCTTATTTATTAGAAGCTATTTCTGGTTTAGATGCGAATGATTCTACATCGATTAACCAACCAGTTGAACGCTTCTCAGATAGCTTAACAGGAGACATTAAAGGCTTACGCATCGGTGTTCCAAAAGAGTATCTTGGTGAAGGCGTAGATCCTGGTGTCAAACAAGCTGTATTAGATGCGCTTAAAACACTCGAAAAACTGGGCGCTACTTGGGATGAAGTTTCTTTACCTCATTCTGAATACGGTGTAGCAAGTTATTACATTTTAGCATCTAGTGAAGCTTCTTCTAATCTATCTCGTTTTGACGGCGTTCGTTACGGATACCGTTCTCCAAACGCAACTACTTTAGAAGAACTTTATACAAAAACTCGTTCTGAAGGCTTTGGCGATGAAGTAAAACGTCGTATTATGCTTGGAACATATGCGTTAAGCTCTGGTTATTACGATGCTTACTACAAAAAAGCACAACAAGCGCGTACGTTAATTAAGCAAGACTTTGTTAATGTATTTGAAAACTATGATGTTATTATCGGACCTAGTTCCCCGACAACAGCATTTAAAATTGACGGAATGATTAATGATCCAATTACAATGTATTCCAATGATATTTTGACTGTTCCAATTAACTTAGCAGGCGTACCAGCTATTTCTGTTCCTTGTGGATTCTCGGATGGTTTACCAGTTGGCTTGCAAATTATCGGTAACTACTTTGAAGAATCCTTACTTTACAAAGTAGCGCATGCTTTTGAACAAGAAACAACATTCCATAAAGAAAAACCAAACTTATAGGAGGCGTAGCAATGAATTTTGAAACAGTTATTGGACTTGAGGTTCACGTAGAGTTAAAAACCAATTCAAAAATATTTTCTTCTGCGCCAGCTCATTTTGGAGCAGAACCAAATACAAATACAACCGTGGTAGACTTAGGTATGCCAGGTGTTTTACCAGTTTTAAATAAACGTGCAGTGGAATTTGGTATGAAAGCGGCTATGGCGATTAACTGTGAAATTGCTAAACATACAAAATTCGACCGTAAAAACTATTTTTATCCAGATAATCCGAAAGCATACCAAATTTCTCAATTCGATAAACCAATTGGCGAACATGGCTGGATTGAAATCGAAGTTGGCGGTAAAAAGAAAAAAATTGGCATCACTCGTCTTCATTTAGAAGAAGATGCTGGGAAAAATACCCATACTTCTCATGGTTATTCGTTAGTGGATATTAACCGTCAAGGAACACCACTTATCGAAATCGTTTCAGAACCAGACATTCGTTCTGCAGAAGAAGCTTATGCCTACTTAGAAAAATTAAAATCTATCATTCAATACACTGGCGTATCCGATGTGAAAATGGAAGAAGGTTCAATGCGCTGTGACGCCAATATTTCTATCCGACCAATCGGCCAAGAAGAATTTGGCGTAAAAACAGAACTTAAAAACCTAAACTCCTTCAACAACGTACGTAAAGGTATCGAATATGAAGAAAAACGCCAAGCTGAAGTGCTTAAGTCTGGCGGGATTATCGAACAAGAAACTCGTCGTTTTGAAGAAGCAACTGGAAAAACCTCTTTGATGCGAATTAAAGAAGGATCCGACGATTATCGTTATTTCCCAGAACCAGATTTAGTAGATTTATTTATTGATGACGCTTGGAAAGAACGTATTCGTGCAGAAATTCCTGAACTTCCAGACAAACGTCAAATTCGTTACATTAACGATCTTGGTTTGCCAGCATATGATGCAATGGTTCTCACGCTTACAAAAGAAATGTCTGACTTTTTTGAAGCAACTCTTGCAGCTGGAGCAGATGCGAAACAAGCATCAAACTGGCTAATGGGCGAAGTTTCTGCCTACTTAAACGCAGAACAAAAAGAACTTCATGAAACAGGACTAACTCCTGAAAACCTTGCTGGCATGATTAAATTAATCGAAGCTGGTACTATTTCTTCTAAAATCGCTAAAAAAGTTTTCCGCGAATTAGCGCAAAATGGTGGCGATGCAGAGCAAGTAGTAAAAGACAAAGGACTTGTCCAAATTTCCGATGAAGGAGCTTTACGCACTATCATTAGCGAAATTCTAGATAACAATGAGCAATCCATTGTCGACTTCAAAAATGGTAAGGATCGTGCGGTTGGATTCTTAGTTGGCCAAGTAATGAAAGCAACCAAAGGGCAAGCAAACCCACCAATGGTTAATAAATTATTACTAGAAGAAATGAACAAACGTTAAACAATGTAGCAGTGAGGTATTTTGCCTCGCTGCTTTTATATTTATTAGGAATTTATAGTTAAATTTGCTATAATATTACTATCATGTGTCAAAACGCGCTTTTCTTTTGAACAACGCTGTTTGAGTGAAGGAGAGGACGAACATAATGCAAAAACACGCTCGAGTTATTTATAATCCCACATCTGGAAGAGAAATCATCAAGAAAAATCTTGCAGATGTCCTTTCGATATTAGAGCAAGCAGGCTATGTAACATCTGCGCACGCAACAACTGCAGAACCAGATGATGCCAAACATGCTGCGGAAGAAGCTGTAAGAGATCGATTCGATTTAGTTGTAGCAGCTGGCGGAGATGGAACCATTAATGAAGTTATTAACGGTATTGCTGAAAAAGAATATCGCCCCAAAGTAGGGATTATACCAACCGGGACAACCAATGATTTTGCAAGAGCCTTACATGTGCCTAGAGACGTGATTAAAGCAACGAAGATTATAGCAGCTGGTCAAAGTGTAGCAATGGATATAGGTAAAGCAAATGAAACATATTTTATTAATATAGGTGGCGGAGGTCGTTTAACAGAACTCACTTACGATGTTCCTAGCCGTCTAAAAACAATGCTCGGTCAACTTGCTTATTATTTAAAAGGTATCGAAATGTTACCATCCTTAAAAGCAACCAAAGTAAAAGTAGAATATGATCAAGGCGTATTTGAAGGGGAAGTGATGTTTTTCCTATTAGGATTAACTAATTCCATTGGTGGCTTTGAAAAAATCGCCCCAGATGCCAAGTTAGACGACGGTAAATTTTCACTCATTATCGTGAAAAAAGTAAATTTAGCGGAATTTATCCGTTTAGTCACACTGGCGCTTCGAGGAGATCATATTAAAGAACCTAATGTTATTTATGTAAAATCCGAAAAAGTGATTGTTAACTCAGAAGATAAGATGTTAATTAACCTTGACGGGGAGCTTGGTGGGGAAACGCCAATGGAATTCCGCAATTTAAGACAACATATCGAATTTTTCGCAAGTGTAGATGACATCCCCGCAACTGATTTATTCATAAAAGAAAATAGCTAAAAACTGCCCAGTTTGGTAGTTTTTTTCTTTAGCCTAAACGTCCTAATTGCAACATAGTAAAAAGGATGTAATTATTGTTAGAAATTTGTCTTATTTGAGCAAAACAAGTATAATAGGTATTCTGACAAGAAATGAGGTGAATGCGATATGACAAGTGGACATCAATTTAAAAGGTTCACGATGATAATAATCGTTCTTATTATTGCTATCGCAGCGGCTGTTTTTTTCTTATGGCAAGTGGATGCAGAAGAACAGGCTCCAAAAGTAAGTAAAACAGAGCTAATTGAAAGTAATAAAGTATGGATAAACAACCAAATGCAAATTCCAATACAAGATAATATTATTTTATCTATCCCCGCAACCAATACAAATACAACGATAGCAACAAATGGGGATTTGATTTTAGAAACAACTAACGAAGATATTTTAAAAGAATTAGCTTCTACTGATAATCGTTATAAAGGTATCAAAGCATATCGACTTCGTATTGAAGCGAAGAAAGTTTCTGAGTATATTACTAATACAAAATATCGTTACCCAACAACAACTATCCAGAAAAAATTCGCAAACTATGAAATTACAAGTGGTGAACGTTCTGTACAAACAGAAAAAACACCTGTAAAAATAGAAGACACAACAAACAATAATATTAAAGTATCTCTAAAGACAAGTTATTCAAGTGATGATGCTGAAGTCGCAGCTGGTATTTTTAATAGCCAGATTCCAGAAGAAACGACTATTACAGATAACACAAAAGCGTTGACTACGAATAAAAATGTCACTATCTATCCAAAAACATTTGTTTATGACTTTACGCTACAAAAAAACACCATGCTTGTTTTTAAAGAGCAAGAAGAAGCAGTAATTAAAGAGCCAATCGGCATCGAATATATTATTAAGTAAAGCAAAGAGAGGGGCAAGGGACTTTGGAAGCATCCCTTTTAAAAAAGAACCAATCCATTGAACTTACTATTGAAGATTTAACGCATGACGGCAGTGGGGTTGGCAAAATTGACGGATACCCACTTTTCATTCCAAATACGTTACCTGGCGAAAAAGTGACAGCCAAAATAATAAAATTAAATAAAAATTATGGCTTTGCTCGGATGGAGAATATTGAAACTGTTAGTGCTGATCGTGTAGAGCCTCCTTGTGCGGTTTATTCCAAATGTGGCGGTTGTAGCTTGCAACACTTAAGCTACGATGGCCAGCTTGAATTCAAACGAAATCAAGTGGAAGAAACGATGAAACGTATTGGCAAACTAAACGTAGAAGTTCCTGAAACACTAGGCATGGAAAACCCGTGGCGCTACCGGAATAAATCACAAGTACCAGTAGGATTTGTTAATGGTAAGTTAACAGCAGGTTTTTACCAAAAAAGAAGCCATGCCATTATCGACATGTCCACTTGTTTAATTCATAATGAGCAAGGTGATTTTGCTGTTCAAAAAACACGTGAAATCCTAGCTAAATACGGAACAGAGCCTTATGATGAACAAACAGGAAAAGGCGATATCCGCCATATTATGACAAGATTTGCGCATACAACTGGACAGTTAATGATTGTCCTTGTAACAACAAAAGAACGTATGCCATTTAAAGAAGAAATCGTACGGGAATTGGTCGAACAATTGGAATTAACCTCGATTGTTCAAAATATTAATCCACATAAAACAAATGTGATTTTTGGAGATCGTACGAAAACACTTTGGGGAAAAGATATCATTGAGGATACGATTCATGGCATTCGATTTGCAATTTCGGCTCGTTCATTTTATCAAGTAAACCCAATCCAAACAGAAGTTTTGTATCAACAAGCAATCGATGCGGCTGAGTTAACAGGAGAAGAAACAGTGATTGACGCCTATTGCGGCATTGGTTCTATTTCTCTTTGTCTCGCGAAAAAAGCCAAGCATGTCTACGGGGTAGAAATTGTGGATCAAGCGATACAAGATGCTCGTGCAAATGCAGAACTCAATGAATTAGCGAATACTACTTTTGAGACAGGGAAAGCAGAAGAGGTTATTCCGGCGTGGTACAAAGCTGGAATTGTAGCAGAC
Organism: Listeria sp. LM90SB2; assembly: GCF_028867355.1. NCBI lineage: Bacteria > Bacillati > Bacillota > Bacilli > Caryophanales > Listeriaceae > Listeria > Listeria sp. LM90SB2. The sequence continues at coordinate 1,816,969 of NZ_CP046449.1, read as the reverse complement.
GTCTTAGTTGTCGATCCACCACGAAAAGGTTGCGATGAAAAATTACTGGAAACAATTTTAGCAATGAAACCGAAGAAAGTAGTGTATGTTTCTTGTAATCCAGGGACATTAGCCCGTGATATGAAAATCTTAACGGATGGCGGCTATGTAGCGAAAAAAGTTCAGCCTGTAGATATGTTTCCAATGACAACACATATAGAAGCTGTGACTGTTCTACATTTAAATTAAGTATACAAAAACCGCCATAATGGGATAAATGGCGGTTTTTGCTTTTCGAGTGTGTGGTTGACTAATAAATTAACAGACGAGATTAATAAAAACCAAGTCCAGTTTTATTTAACCACGAAATAAATAAATGGTCAAAAGAGCAAAAATTAACTTTTATGAGAATAGAACCAATTTAATTAACTAATTTTATCTTATATAGTTAATTAAAACACAATAAAAGCGAAAATCATCCTTAAAATTGTCATGAAATTGTCACCTTTTTTTCTTCTTTCAAAAAGGTAGATAGTCTGGTAAGATGAATGTATGAGATTTCACATGAATGGAGGAAATGAGAATGGCAATTACTATGTATATCGACCAGCCTGGTGCCTCGTTAAATTATGAGACAACACATCCACATTTCAAGGAACATTTTAAAGCGAGTTTTTATTTGGATGGTCAGGATAGCTATGGTCCATTTGGGTATAAAGATGGACTTGAAGTACTTCGACGTTTAGAAGAATATTTTAGTGATAAAAGTGATCAAGGACTCAATTTATCGTCTTTTCCAAAATACATGATGGAAACAGTGAAAAAAGCAAACTATGTTCCAGCGAAAGACGATGGTGTAGAACGATTGAAACAACTTTTGGCTGAGTTTGGCAGTGACGTACGTGCATCTGATAGAATTACTGTCTCAGCAGCTTTAGCTCAAATCAAAATCACGGGATATATTTTACCTGCTCTTCGTGATGCGGCGCTGGAATCACTTCATCGCGAAATAGAATTGAACAAAATAGAAAATATTGATGCAGGTTATGCGGACAGTATGTTTTATGACTTATTAACCTTTACAAAAGACTATACATCTGTGTTACCAGATATGTGGTGCAGACATTGTACAGAATAAAAAAACAACGCTAAAATTAGCGTTGTTTTTTTACTTATCTAACATGGTTAAAATAGCTCGAGCAACTTCTTCTTGATTACGATTATCCGTATTAACGATAAAGTCTGCAGAATCTTGATAGTGAGCAATTCTAGGTTCAAAAATAGCGCGAATTTCTTCGGCTGTTTTTTGTTGTACAAGCGGTCGTGTAGTGTCGCCTTTTAAGCGATTCATAAATACTTCGGGATCCGTTTCTAAATAAATAACCGGATATGTATTTTTTAAAACTTCTCTATTTTCAGGATTGAGAACAATGCCACCGCCTGTTGCTATAACGGCTTTGGTTGTTGCTAATTCTTTTAATTTTTCATGTTCTAGACGGCGGAATTCTTTTTCACCATATTTAGCAAAAATGTCCGATACACTCATTCCTTGTTCGCTTGTAATTACTTCGTCAATATCGATGTACGGTAAGTCAGCTAAGTTTGCGAGTATATTTCCAACCGTTGTTTTTCCAGCTCCCATGAAGCCTATTAAGATAACTTGATCGATGATGTTCTCCTCCTTTATTGGATTATTACATTTTACTACTTAAAAGCATTAAAGAAATTATATCACAAATGCCAAAAAGGTCAACTGAAAGTAGGCTGATTTCTTTAAAATAAAAAGCTACATGAATGCCTTCTTCCCATTGTAGTATATTTTTAGTACAATAGAAATAATAGAGCTGTAAAACTGGAGGAAAATAATGATAGAAAATGAGCTAGAACATGCAAAGAAAATGGAGAAAATCGAATTTGGGGTCAATCGACGTTTGATTTTTTCAAGTTGTTTACTTTGGATGGCTGTTGGATTATTACTTTATGTTGTTTTTAGTCATATCAAAGGTGTAAATGGCATAGAGGAAATGATTTTACTCGTATTTATCGGCCTTTGTGTGTTACGTCCATTGTTTCGGTTAATTAATATCGCTCCCACCGTAGAATTAACAGAACGTGGAGTTGCTTATCGTGGTGATTTTAAATCATGGAATGAAATTAAAAAAACAGAACTGAAAAAACCAGCAATGATGCTTTTTTCGCAAGGTAGATTAAAAATTATGACATCGATAAATGGGCGGGAAGAAGTGGCATGGGACATAGTTGCTGCGGATGTTTCTATTAGTTTGGAGGAACTAGAAAAACTCATTCAGTCGATGCGTTCCACTTATACAAATGATGAAACTATCGGTATGGAAATCTTTGTGGAAAAGAAATAATAAGGAAAATCATTTATCTGTTTTTTTGACGGATAAATGATTTTTTAATAAATACAACTATAGCCCATAGTATCTTGTTTAAAATTAAGGTAAAATAACCAAATAAAGAACGTAACGGGAGGAATACAATGGAAACAGTGCTAAAGGCGCATAAAGTTAGAAAAGTATACGGTTCAAAAGGAAATTTGTTTTCTGCGCTTGGAAGTATTAGTTTAGAGATACAAAAAGGTTCCTTTGTAGGCATTATGGGTCCCTCTGGTGCTGGTAAATCTACTTTATTAAATGTATTGTCTTCTATAGATAAACCAACCTCTGGAGAAATTGAGATTGGTGGAAAGCAAATTTCTACTATGAACGGAAAAGAATTAGCTGTTTTTAGAAGAGATCAGCTTGGTTTTATATTTCAAGACTATAATTTATTAGATACGATGACTGTGAAGGATAATATTGTTCTACCGCTGGCTCTTGCTCGTATTAAACAAGCGGAAATTGATCAGCGGTTTGAAATTATTGCTCGTCAATTTGGGATTTTTGAGTTAAGGAACAAGTACCCAACCGAAATATCTGGTGGACAAAAGCAGCGAACAGCGGTTTGTCGAGCAATGATTACAGAACCAACGCTGATTTTTGCGGATGAACCCACTGGTGCGCTTGATTCCAAAGCAGCGACCAATTTATTAGAAGGACTTTCTCAAGCAAAAGATGTGCGTGATTCCACTATTATGATGGTGACGCACGATGCTTTTGCAGCCAGTTACTGCGAAAGAATTATGTTTATTAAAGATGGCGAAATTTTCACTGAAATCTACCGAGGGACAAGTTCTAGAAAACAATTCTTCCAGAAGGTATTAGATGTTTTGGCGCTTCTTGGAGGTGGCGAAAACGATGTTATTTAAAGTCGCGCTGACCAATATGCGAAAGAACTTTAATCAATATATTGTTTATTTTGTTTCGTTAATTGTTTGTGTATTAGTTTTTTTTACGTTTGTTTCGTTATCATATAACCCGCTGATTGACACAGTGTTTAAACGTTGGGAATTATTCGGACCGGCCATGTTTTCGTCAGCTAGTCTCATGTTAATATTGTTTATTATCTTTTTTATATTTTATTCCAATGGTTTTTTTCTTAAAAGGCGAAAACGAGAAATAGGGCTTTATTCATTACTTGGTTTGCGAAAATCACAAATTGTATTAGTATTATTTTTTGAAAATGCGATGCTATATATGCTTGCAACTATTTTTGGCGTTTTAATTGGAATTTTCTCTTCTAAATTGTTTGCAATGGTCTTATTTTGGATTGTCGGCCTTGCGATTGATGCAGAGTTTATTATTTCATTTAAAGCGATTATCGATACGATACTGGTCTTTTTTGGTATTATGCTTTTCACATCGGTTTATGCAGTTTTTCTTGTATTACGTTATAATTTGAATCAGCTATTCAAAAATGATGACAAAGAAGAAAAAGTAGCTAAAGGTTCACTAATTTTTATGTTAATTGGGTTAGCTTTAATCACTTTTGGATACTATCTGGCAACGAGGAATATTGAAGAATCGCCTATTTGGCTAGCCTATGATTTTTTTGATTTAATTTTAGTGATACTGGCTTGCGTTATTTTAGGAACCTGGCTGATGGTTAGATTTGGCACCCCTTATGTCATTCGACAACTATACAATAATAAACGTTTCTTTTATAAAGGGACGAATATGCTAGGGATTACATCGCTTCGTTTTAGGCTAAAGAAAAATGCTGGTACGATTGCGATGATTGCTGTTCTTAGTGCGACAACGTTAACGATTATCGGCTCCATGAGTAGTTTTTATGTGCGTACAATTAATGATATTTCAGCGGAGAATCCTTCCAGTTATCAAGTGCTCAATATTTCTGCTAAAAATGAAAAAGAGATTATTCAAACGATTCGCGATGATCAAGATCATAAATTGAAAAAATTGATGCAAGCAGAGATGCTTAGTGCTGAAGTGGAATATAAAGATATTCCTAAATATAAAATGCATATGGATACATTCATTCATACCATTGTATCGGAATCAGAATATAATCGTATCGGTGAAAGGCAACAGAGTGATTTTGTCGAATCTAAAAAAATTGCCTATGGTGATGCAATTTTACTTGGAAAAAATACTTATTACGCAAGATCAGACATTCAAGAAAAATGGCTTACTCGTAAAATGGTCGTCCAATCAAATAAATCAGTTGCAAAGAAAATGCCACCAATAAAAGTAGTGGATTTTCGAGAAAATTCAATTTTCAATACAGGGATTTCTTATGAAACGCTGGTTGTTTCCGATGAATATTATGATGATTTGGAGCGACTTTTCCCTCCTGAATCTGTGACAATGTTTGATATTACTAATCCGAATCATAGTGAAAGCTTGGATAAGAAAGTGCAAACAATCGTTGACGGGGAGCCTTCATTATTCTCGGAAAATGTTTCTTCTTATTATACGAATTACCACTTAATCTCCACAGTGGTAGGTTCACTATTATTTATAGGTATTTTTATTGGTATTGTTTTCTTTTTAGCAACGGGAAGTATCATTTACTTCAAATTAGTTACAGATGCAGTTTCTGAAAAAGCCAAGTTTGATATTTTATTTAAATTAGGAGTTACGGAAAAAGAAATCCGGAAAATTATTTCCAAGCAGGTTTGGCCAATTTTTGTTATTCCATTATTTTTTGGAATTGCGCATTCCATGGCTGCACTGTGGGGTATTTCTGTTAATTTAATGGATAATATAAAATATCCGGTATTAATTGGTACAGGTATTTATATTCTTTGTTATGCAGCTTATTACTTTTTGTGTATCAATTCTTTTACCAAAATTGTGATGGCCAATAAAAAGTAATTGGCTTTTGTGGTTATTTCAGCTAAAATGAGAAGAGAGTTCCACCGAGGGAGGCACTAGAAATGGTAAAGGTATATATCGTAGAAGATGATGAAGTAATTCGTGATACAATCCGAAAACATTTAAGTAAATGGGGATTTGAGATTGGTGTAGTAGAGGATTTTAACAATATTTTACAAGAGTTTTTAGCTTTCGAACCTCAATTAGTTATTTTAGATGTTAATCTTCCTTTCTTTGATGGCTTTTATTGGTGTAATCAAATTCGAGAAGTTTCGAATGTACCCATTATCTTTTTATCATCACGTAATTCGCGAATGGACCAAATAATGGGCATGAATATGGGTGCAGACTATTATATTGAAAAACCAGTTGATCTGGATGTTTTAATGGCGCGGATAAATGCTCTATTAAGGCGGACATATTCTTACGCAGATTTAGAAGAAGCCAATGTGATGGAGCATAATAATGTTTTCCTACACATTGATACGAACACACTTACACATTTAGAAGATAAAATTGAGCTAACGAAAAATGAATTTTTGATTTTATATGAATTAATGAAACAAAAAGGTAGCATTGTAAGTCGTGATGAAATTATGCGCGCACTTTGGGAAGATGAAAGTTTTGTTGATGATAATACATTGACAGTTAATGTTGTTCGTATTCGTAAAAAACTAGCAGAAATTGGTTTGAGCGAATTTATCAAAACGAAAAAAGGCCAAGGATATATGATTGAATGACGAAAAAACAGGAAGATAGCGCTAAAAAACGCGAACTTCCTGTTTTTCGTAAATGGAGGAGGAGTCTAAATGAAAATTTTAGTATTCGGTGGTACTCGTTTTTTTGGCAAGAAATTAGTGGAAAGACTTGTTTCAGAAGGACATGAGGTCACCATTGGGACAAGGGGCAAAACAGAAGATAATTTTGGTGATACTGTCAAACGGGTTATTTTAAATCGAGAATCAAGAGATGCTTTATTCCAATTAGCAAAAGAAGACTGGGATGTTATTTACGATAATATATGTTTCTCTCCGAAAGAAGCACTTTATGCCGTAGATGCATTTAAAGGCAAGGTAAAACGATACATATATACATCATCACTCTCTGTTTATAGTCAAAAAGGTCGAGCTTTAGTTGAAGCTGACTTTAATCCAGAGCATTATGAAATTGTTATTGGAGATAAAGAAGATTTTGATTACGGTGAAGGGAAACGACTTGCTGAAGCCGTATTTTTCCAAAAAGCTTCTTTTCCAGTAGTTGCAGTTCGTTTTCCAATCGTGCTTGGACTTGACGATTACACAAAACGCCTTCACTTTCATATTAATCATATTAAAAACCACCAAGAAATTGGGATTAGTAATGGACAAGCTGAGATTGGCTTTATTACTTCTGATGAAGCGGCGCATTTTTTAGAGTGGGTTGGTGTGGAATCGGATCTGACAGGACCGGTAAACGCTACCTCCAATGGCACATACGCATTAAATGGTTTCATCAAAATGCTTGAAGAAAAAATCGGGAAATTAGCACTAGTTGAAGAGGTGACGGATGACGTCGATGATTCTCCGTTTGGCATTGAAAAAACCTATTATTTAGATAATACGAAAGCTACCGAAGCTGGTTTTGTGTTTAATGATTTAAAAGTATGGTTACCAGCTTTAGTGACAGCTATTTTAAAAGAAAATTAATTTGGGGGAAAAATAATACTATGTTAAACTTTGAAGAAAAAAAAGCATTAATAGAATCTATCGACGGCTTTGAATTACACGAAATTTCTATGGGCCGTATTAATGTACACTATCCAGCAAGTAAAAGAGACAAGAAAATCATCGTCAAACATCTTCATCCAAACGGTAATGCTTTTGTTTATGCACCATTTCTAGAGGTAGAGCCACTCGACAAACAAGGCTATGTGAATGTAAAAGATTACTCTGAAAATGAAATCCGCGTATTACTATTAGAAGCAAAAGAATTCATGGATAGTGACGAGGATGGCTATAAAGAAGGTCTAACTAAAATATATCAAGACAATAGTGGCGAAAAACTTTCACTAGTGTATGAAAATAAAATGTGGGTTATTTATACGGGGGAGAACTTGGAAGCAGTTTTCCCAACCCTTGAAAGCGCAGAAGGTTATTTGCTTGATGAAGGTTTTTTTGAAGCTTAATTGACGGAGGCGAGTTTTGGTGGAGAATTTAGAACAGCTGCAAGAACGAGTTGCAGTAAGTGATGGACGAGCAAAAGCAGATTTAGTAATAAAAAATGGACGAATAATAAATGTGTTTTCAGGAGAAATAATGGACGGAGATATTGCCATCAAAAATGGTTATATTGCTGGTATTGGCAATTTTCCAGATGCAGAAAAGATAATAGATGCTGCTGGTGCCTTCATTGCACCTGGTTTTATTGATGCACATGTCCACGTGGAGAGTGCGATGGTCACACCTGCTGAGTTTGCCCGTGTCTTACTCCCAAATGGTGTTACAACGATTGTTACAGACCCGCATGAAATTGCCAATGTGGCTGGAGAAAAAGGAATTGAATTCATGCTAGAAGATGCCAAAGGAGTACCAATAGACATGTTTGTCATGCTCCCATCTTCTGTTCCTGCAACGGAAGGCGAACATAATGGCGAAACATTACATGCTGAGAAACTCCATCCGCTTTATAGACATGAAAAAGTAATCGGCCTTGCAGAAGTGATGGATTTTCCATCTGTAGCAAAAGGAAGTTCGGATATTTTAACCAAAATTATCGATGCTAAAAAAGAAGGCGGACGAATTGATGGACATGGAGCTGGCTTAACGAGCGCTGATTTGAATAATTATTTGGCTGTTGGTATTCGGACAGATCATGAAAGTACTACTGCTAAGGAAGCAACAGACCGCTTACGTGCCGGAATGTTTGTTATGCTACGCGAGGGAACTGTAGGCCGTGATTTACTTCAAACAATTCCTGCAGTATCTGAAAAAAATAGCCATCGTTTTTGCTTTTGCACAGATGATAAACTAATTAATGATTTAATTACGGAAGGATCAATTAACTATAACATTAGACTGGCTATCAAAAACGGAATAGACCCAATTACCGCTATCCAAATGGCAACTATTAATGCTGCTAATTGTCATAATTTGCCATACCTTGGTGCAGTTGCTGCAGGATACCAAGCAGATATTGTTTTTCTAACAGATATAGAAACAGTAGAAATTAGCAAAGTTTTGAAAAATGGAGAAGTAGTCGTGGATAATGGTGTTCGTCACGAAGCTGCATTTAAGCAACAAGCGGCAGTACCATTTGTATCTCCACCAATTAATCATCATGTGAGTTTACAAGATTTAGCATTACCTTTGACCAAAGAAACGTGTTATGTAATCGGGATGCAACCCAATAGTTTATTTACAGAAAAACGTATCGAACAAGTGGCTATTCAAGACGGTAAGTTTGTTCCAACCGTGGAAAACGATTTACTCAAAATGGCAGTTGTAGAGCGTCACCATGATACTGGTTGTGTTGGATTAGGCATTGTAAAAGGCTTTGGTTTAACAGAAGGCGCAATTGCTACGACTGTCGCGCACGATTCTCATAATATTGTTGCTGTTGGCATTAGTGATGAAGCAATGAAAGCGGCTATTGATCATATTACTCAAACAGGTGGCGGTATTGCTGTAGTAAATGGAGCTGGTCAGGTACTTCATGATTTAGCCCTTCCAATCGCTGGATTGCTTAGTGATAAATCATACGAAGAAGTGGAAAACGATTTAGCGGGTCTTTTAAATGCCTTTAAACAGATTAGTACGGCTGATGGTTTTGATCCATTTTTAACATTGTCATTCTTAACATTACCAGTGATTCCAGAATTAAAATTAACCGATCAAGGGTTGTTTGATTTTGCTACGTTTCAAATTATTTCAAATGAAGTAAACTAATTAGTAGCGAGGAGGTGCGCCATGAATTGGTGGAGTTATATAAAAGATAAGCGATTTTTCTTATTGTTTTTTTGTAGTATTATGTTTTTTGTAGGCGTGTTGATTTCGATCGATCCGAACAGTAAATTAACGCTTGGAAATTTCATTTACTTGTATGTTTTTGTTTTAGTCTTCTTGCTTTCCTATCTCGTGCTGGGCTATTTCTTTAAATATAATTATTGGCGTGAAATGAAGGAACTTGTTAGCGGAGAGATTGAAGAGAATATCATTGAATTACTACCAAAACCACGTACTCGCGAACAAGCCTTTTTTAATCAACTAATGGCAAAAAAACATAAAGAAGAATTACGAACTATTAGTAAGCTACAAGATAAACAGCAAGAATATCATGATTTTATTTTATATTGGGTACATGAAGTGAAAACCCCGGTTGTTGCAAGTAAAATGTTAATTAACAATCCTGATTTAAATGATACAGAAACGATTTTCAAACAAATCGATGAAGAATTAACAACAATAGATAAATTAGTTATGCAGGCACTTTATTTTTCACGTCTAGATACTTTCTCAAAAGACTATTTTATTCAGGAGCAAAATCTTGGAGTAGTAGTGCGCGAATCAGTCAAACGGCATTCTAAACTTTTCATTGGAAAGAAAATGAAGTTGGATTTGCAAAATGTGGACATGGATGTGCGTACGGATAGCAAGTGGCTTGGTTTTATTTTGGATCAAATCTTGTCCAATGCACTCAAATACACAAAAAGCAGTGGCGAAGTAAAAATTTGGTGTGATACAGAAGCATCTGAGAAGAAAGTGCTACACATAAAAGACAATGGACGTGGAATTAAGGAAGAAGATTTGCCACGTGTGTTCGAGCAAGGTTTCACGGGTAATATTGGTAGACAAGAGAAAAAAGCTACGGGTATGGGTTTATACCTAGCTAAACAAATGGCAAAGAAACTAGGTCACGAAATTTGTATTCAATCTGAAAGCGGCGTAGGAACAGAAGTGAAAATCTACTTTGAACAGAAAGATGATTACTTACTGATTGCCAAAGATTAATAAAAAGTGGTACACCAATTATGATTGGCGTATCACTTTTTTTGTAAATAAAATGGTTGACTCTATCGCTTTATCGTGGTAGAGTATTAGCAAGAAGAAGTAAAAGCGTCGAACAGAACAAGTAGAGCGTAATTCTTTAAAAGAGAGTCCTTGGTTGGTGTGAAAGGATAAAGATAGCGTTATCGAACACATCTCGGAGCTGGTTTGCTGAAGCATAAGTGAGTAGGTGAACTCGGGTTAAGCCCGTTATAGCTTGTTAGTCTCGAACTAACAGAGGTTGGTACTGCGAAGTATCAGCAAATTGAGGTGGAACCACGTGAATATTATTCTCGTCCTCTTGGCCAATTAGTGCCAAGTGCGACGGGATTTTTTTATGTTAAAAAAGGAGCGAAGAATGATGGATTATATCATGGAGATTTTACCAGCATTACTTGATGGGGCAAAAACAACACTGCTCGTTTTTGCAGTTACGTTAGTTTGTTCGATACCACTCGGGGCGGTTGTGGCAGTCGGAAATATTAGCAAAATAGCCCCACTTAAATTTATTTTAAATATTTACATTTGGATTATGCGAGGCACGCCATTACTTTTACAATTAATTTTTATTTATTATGGCTTACCGATTATCGGGGTTGTTTTTGACCGAATGGATGCCGTTTTTATTGCTTTTATTTTAAATTATGCAGCTTATTTTGCAGAGATTTTCCGCGGGGGATTTCTTTCCATCGAAAATGGGCAATATGAGAGCGCCAAGGTTTTAGGTCTTACTTACGGCCAGACACTGCGGAAAATTGTCTTACCACAAGTTGTCAAACGTGTCTTACCAGCAATTGGGAATGAAGTTATTAACTTAGTAAAAGACTCTTCTTTAGTATATATTCTTGGAATTGGCGACTTACTAAGAGCCGGGAAAATTGCTATGAGTAGGGATGTTACACTGATTCCACTCGTATTAGTAGCTGCAATCTACTTAGCTTTAACGGCTATTCTAACCATATTATTTAAACAACTCGAAAAACGTTTTAGTTATTATAAATGAGGTGAAGAAAATGTTAGAAATTAAGAATCTATCGAAAAAATTTGATCAAAAAACAATTTTAGATAATGTGAATATTTCTCTTCAAGATGGTGAAATTCTCTCAATTGTTGGTCCATCAGGTGGTGGGAAAACAACTTTACTGCGCTGTATTAGTGGACTGGAAAAAATGGATACAGGTGAAATTTTTATTGACGAGGAAAAAATTGATCCAATGTCGAGAAAAGATGTGGAAAATACGATTGGTGTTGTTTTCCAAGAATTCCACTTATTTCCGCATTTAAGTGTTTTAGATAACTTGATTTTAGCACCGACCCTTGCTCGAAAAACAAAGAAAGCAGATGCCGTTAAAGAAGCAGAACGATTACTTGGCTTACTTGATTTAGCCGATAAAGCAAATAGTATGCCGTACCAATTATCAGGCGGACAAAAACAACGGGTCGCGATTGCCAGAGCGCTTGCGATGAATCCCAAAGTGCTGCTATTTGATGAACCGACATCCGCTTTAGATCCTGACTTGCGCGATCATGTTGCAGCATTAATTTTAAGTTTGAAAAAGGTTGGTATTACGCAAATTATCGTTACACATGATCACACTTTTGCCGAAAAAGTAGCGGATCAAATGATGGAAGTAGAACCATTAAAAAAGGAGGCAATCTAACATGAAAAAAGGATTATTAATAACTGTAATGTTAATGGTAATGTTAGCGCTGGGAGCTTGTTCCAGCGGTGAATCTAAAGAGGACCAGTGGAGTAGAATTAAAAAAGATAAAGAAGTTGTAATTGGTTTAGATGATAGTTTTGTACCGATGGGATTTCGTGATAAAGACGATAACTTAGTTGGCTTTGATATTGATTTGGCGAAAGCTGTATTTGCAGAATATGGCATTAAAGCAAAATTCACACCGATTGACTGGACGATGAAAGAATCTGAACTGAAAAACGGCTCGATTGATTTAATTTGGAATGGATATACTGTGACGGATGCGAGGAAAAAACAAGTCGCTTTTAGTCAGCCTTACATGAAAAATGAACAAGTATTAGTCACTTTAAAATCAAGCAATATTAATCAATTTAGCGACATGAAGAATAAAACGCTCGGAGCACAAAATGGGGCAAGTTCGATCGATGACATGGCGAAAAAACCAGAAGTGCTAACAGACATTATAAATAATAACGAACCAGAATTATACGATACGTTTGATACAGCTTTTATTGATTTGAATAACAAACGAATCGATGGTTTAATCATTGATGAAGTGTACGCGCGTTATTACATTGATAAACAAAAAAATAAAGACGATTACAACATTATAACAGGCGGTTTTGATGCCACAGATTTTGCTGTAGGAATGCGCAAAAGTGATAAAGAACTGCAAACAAAAATCAATGAAGCTTTTGAAAAATTATACAAAGAAGGAAAAATGCAAGAAATTAGTAAAAAATGGTTCGGTGATGACGAAATCGCTAAGCAATAGTGCGATTGACAGTAGGTTTAAGTTCCTATACAATTTGAATTATAAATGTCGCAGCCGAATATCCGACCGTGCCAGACAGAAGGGATGATTTTTGTTGAATAAAGAATTGATTGTTCGCGGAGCTCCGCAAGAATATTTATGCCAAGTAGGCGCGTGGGATACATTACCTACTCACCTAGAACGCCGCGGTTTGAAAAATGTATTAGTAGTTCGTGGAAATGCTTCTTGGGAAGTCGCTAAAAAGAAATTCCCTGTTTTATCAACTGTTACATCTACTTTTGAAGTATATAATGGTGGTTCTACCTACGAGGAGCGCGATCGTCTGGTGGCAATCATGGAAACAAATAAGATGGATGCGATTATCGCAGTAGGTGGCGGAAAAATAGCTGACGTATGTAAAGCGACAGCAGCAGTTCTACGTTTACCAGTCATTATCTTACCGACACTTGCATCAACTTGTGCCGCTTATACACCACTTAGTGTGATGTACGACGAAGAGGGCGCTATGATTCGTTACGATGTGTTTGCGAGTAGTAATGCGCTGTTATTAATTGATCCGGAAATGATTTTAGACTCACCGAAAGAGTTACTAGTTGCTGGAATTGGCGATACGCTAGCCAAATGGTACGAAGCAGACGTGATTATTAATTCCTTACCAACTAAATCAGTCGAAATTGAAATCGCGCATTTTGCTGCCAAAATGTGCCGTGATAACTTGTTGCAATATAGCGAAGAAGCACTTGCTGCCATGGACAAACAAGTATTGAATGAAGGGTTTGTTAAAATTATTGAGACGAATATTTTAGTTGGTGGAATGGTCGGTGGTTTTGGCGATGATTATGGACGTTGTGCAGGAGCGCATTCGATTCATGACGCGCTAACGATGGTTCCAGAAACACATCACTTATTGCATGGTAATAAAGTAGCTTATGGTATTTTAGTTCAATTAGTAATAGAAAATAGATGGGATGAAATCGAGCGTTTGTTGCCATTTTATTCTGAGCTCGGTCTTCCGATGAGTTTATATGATATGGGACTTGCGACACTTGCGGAAGAAACGCTTGTGGCCGTATCTAAACGTGCAACGGAGCCACATGAAACAATCCATATGATGCCCGGTGAAATGACAGCTGATGTAGTATTAAATGCGATGAAACAGTTAGAAGATAGTATGGCAATGAAACGAGTGGCTAAGTAAAAATGATTATTCGGAAAGAACAACCACAAGATTACGAGGCCATTCGTCGTGTGAATGAGGAAGCTTTTAAGGGTACTGTGGAAGCAGACTTGATTGAAAGTATCCGGACTTCCGATTATTATCAACCAGGTTTATCCCTTGTCGCAGAAGCGGAGGATGGACTTATTGTTGGGTACATTATGTTTAGTGAGATTTCGCTTGAAGCAGCCGGACGAAGCAGATTTATTTTAGCACTTGCGCCACTTGCTGTTTTACCTGCGTATCAAGGGACGCGAGTTGGCTCGAGATTAATGGAAGAAGGAATCCGTTTATCACGCGAAAAAGCATATCCGGCCATTGCTGTGCTTGGACATGCTGATTATTATCCGCGATTTGGCTTTATTCCTTCTGAGCAGTTTGCTATTCCTGCGCCATTTGATGTGCCTGCTGAATACTTTATGTTATTAGAATTATATGATGGTAGTTTAGAAAATTTAGCTGGAACTATCCATTATCCAGCTGCATTTTCTGAAAATAATTAATTCGAAAAGAACGAAATAATAAACGAACGGAACAAATTCTCGGAAGGGGATAGGTTCCGTTTTTTTGTCGTAATAATCCCGACCGAACGCCGCAATTCTTTATCACGCAAAGCGATACTTTTCGTTTCCTTAAAAATCGCTCCATCTAAAATCATTTCTGGCAAAATGCTAATACCAAGACCTGCTCCGACAAGTCCTTGAATTGTATAAAAATCTCTACTTTGAAATGCTATTTGTGGCTCAAATCCTTTTTTATTGGCAGCTTTTGTTACGATTTTATATAAATCAAAGTCTTCTGGATAAAGTACGAACTTTTCGGAAGCGAGCTCTTTTAGTGAAACGGTGAAGTTTTCAGCAAGTGGATGGGTTTTAGGGACAATTAGCTTCAATTTTTCATCAAAAAAACGAATGGCTTCAATTTGTTCGCTAGATTCTGGGACGGGCGATAAAAAAGTCATATCAAGGACGCCGCTTAAGAGCATCTCGGTAAGTTCTTCATTGGTGCCTTCCATAAACTGGTAGGTAATTTGCGGATATTTTTCCCGAAAGGTCGAAATAACGGATGGCAACACTTTGGTAGACAGGGAGTTCGGTAAGCCGACGCGAACAGTTCCTTTTGCGGGATCGGTATATTCGGTCACGAGTGCTTCGGCTTTTTGTAGTTCATTTAAGGCGATTGCTGCTTGTTTTAAGAAATCTTGACCAACGCTGGTGAGTTGCATATTTCTTCCAACACGGTCAAATAAATGTACGCCGAGTTCTTCTTCGAGTTTCGTTATCTGTCTACTAACGGCAGATTGGGCTACGTGTAAATTCTCACTAGCTTTGGTCATATGCTCGACACGGGCTACTTCCATAAAATACTTTAATTGTCGTAGTTCCATTTCTTACCTCCAATTGTTCTCGAAATGAGATTGTTTTATTCTATTATATATATTGTTTCGATAAATGAAAAGGAATAAAATAGATACTACAAGAAATGTAAGGTAAGCTGAATCGCTGGTTAATTATCAGTTAATTTAAATAATTACCAGAAAGACTTAGAAGGATTCGGTTTTTGAAGAGGAGGAACTAGGATGAAACAAACTAATTTACCAAAAAAACACGGCCTATACAACCCAGAAAATGAGCACGATGCTTGTGGAATTGGCTTCGTAGCAAATATTAAAAAGATTTCTTCTCATAAAATTGTCGAACAAGGTATTCATATGCTTTGTCAATTAAAGCACCGCGGTGGAGAAGTTGGTGGGGATACGGGTGATGGCGCTGGTATTTTACTTGAGATTTCAGACTCTTTCTTCCGACGCGAGTGTAGCAAACTAGGTATTAATTTGCCTGAAAAATATCATTATGCGGTTGGGATGTTTAATTTCCCTCAAAATAAAACAGAACGCGAATGTTTAATGGCCGAAACGGAAAAACTGATTGCGAGTGAAGGTCAAACGTTCCTTGGTTGGCGCAAATTACCAACTGATGTAACAAAGGTGGGTGCCGGTGCAAGAAAAACAGAACCAGCGATTTATCAGCTATTCATTCAAAAAAATGCCAAGTTAGACGAAGCTGGGTTTGAACGAGCACTTTATTTAATTAGAAAGCAAATCGAAAAATTTGCTGCGACTTCTAAGCAAATTACAGAGACTTTCTACGTTCCAAGTTTATCCACAAGAACGGTTATTTTTAAAGGAATGTTACTACCAGAACAAATTAATCAATACTATTTAGATTTAGCAGATCCAGCATATGTATCGGCTTTTGCGCTAGTGCATTCTCGTTTTTCGACGAATACTTTTCCTAGTTGGGAGCGGGCGCATCCGTATCGATATTTAATTCATAACGGTGAAATTAATACGCAACGTGGTAATGTCAACTGGATGAAAGCTCGGGAAAAAAGAGCAGAATCTGATTTACTTGGAGAAGATTTAGCCAAATTGCTACCAATTATTGACGAAAGTGGTAGTGATTCGGCTACTTTGGATAATGCCTTAGAATTTTTAGTGCAGGCAGGCCGTTCGTTACCTCATGCGGCAATGATGCTTATTCCAGAACCATGGGATAAAAATCCGCATATGACGGATCCGAAACGTGCTTTTTACGAATATCATAGTACATTAATGGAGCCGTGGGATGGGCCGACATCCATTTCCTTTACGAATGGTCGAGTTATTGGGACGATTTTGGATAGAAATGGCTTACGTCCGGCGCGTTATTATGAAACGAAAGACCATACGATTATTTATTCTTCGGAAACGGGTGTTGTGCCAGTGGATTCGAGTGAAATTATTCGCAAAGAAACGGTTGGCGCGGGAACGATGTTGTTAATTGATTTAGAAGAAGGACGAATTGTGACGGATGCTGAATTAAAAGAAGAACTAACAACGGAAAAACCGTACCGTGAATGGTTGGAAGCAGAAATGACAGAAATTGCCGATTTAGCAACAGCCGATTTACATTATGAAGCAATGGATAAATCAGAACGTTTTAAAAAACAACGCGCATTTGGTTACACTCAAGATGAGTTAAATAAAATTTTGATTCCGATGGTAACAGAGAAAAAAGATCCAATGGGCGCAATGGGTTATGACGCACCACTTGCTGTTTTAAGCCAACGACCACAAGTGTTATTTAATTACTTTAAACAACTTTTTGCGCAAGTAACCAACCCTCCGATTGATGGGATTCGCGAAGAAACGGTAACTTCTGCGATGACACTACTTGGTGATGAAGGTAATATTCTAAATCCGACTGCTCAAAATGCTAACCGGATTCGCCTGAAAACACCAATTTTATCTCGAAAAGAATTTGCGGCACTTGAGCAACAAACAAAATTTGCCCAACCGACTGTCACTTTACCAATTTTATTTAAGGCAGAGGAAAGAGATGGTTTAGAAGCTCGCTTAGAATCATTATTTGTAGAAGCAGATGAAAAAATCGCAGCTGGGGCAGAATTGCTCATTTTATCAGATGATGGGGTAAATGCGGATTGGATTGGCATTCCTTCTCTCTTAGCTGTCAGTGGATTACATCATCATTTAGTTAAAGCTGGGACGCGTACACAAGTGAGTATTGTTGTGAAAACAGCGGAAGCGAGAGATGTCCATCAATGTGCGCTCTTAATTGGTTACGGGGCAGACGCGGTATTTCCAAGTCTTGCTATCGATACGTTTGACGGCTTGATTAAAGAAGGACGGATGAAAGGATTTACACTTGATGAGGCGGAAAGTCGTTATATTGAAGCAATTACAGATGGAATTCTAAAAATCATGTCCAAAATGGGGATATCTACAGTGCAAAGTTACCGTGGTGCCCAGATTTTTGAAGCAATCGGTATTGGTGATGATGTAATTAAACATTATTTCCCGGGAACAGCCTCGCAAATTGGCGGGATTCCACTGGAAGTTATCGCGCAAGAAGCTTGGCTCCGTCATCGCGAAGCCTATCATGATATCGGCTACCAGAGTTTCACGCTTAATACAGGCGGGGAATATCAGTGGCGCTCAAACGGAGAATATCATGTCTACAATCCACTAGCGATTCATTCTTTGCAACAAGCTACTCGAGAAAATGACCGTGAAACGTATAATCTTTATGCAGATTTAATGCAAAATCAAAATAATGCCTTTTTAAGAGGATTACTCACTTTTACAAGTGATCGCAAGCCGATTCCACTGGACGAAGTAGAGCCGGCCGAAGCCATTTTTAAACGATTTAAGTCTGGCGCGATGTCTTATGGTTCGATTAGTCAAGAAGCTCATGAAGCGCTTGCTATCGCAATGAACCGTATCGGCGGGAAAAGTAATAGTGGGGAAGGCGGCGAAAACCCGAACCGATTTACCCCGGACGAAAATGGCGATTGGCGTAGAAGTGCTATCAAACAAATTGCATCTGGTCGTTTTGGTGTAACAAGCCATTACTTGGTCAATGCAGAGGAACTGCAAATCAAGATGGCTCAAGGAGCGAAACCTGGTGAAGGTGGACACTTGCCTGGAAATAAAGTCTATCCATGGATTTCGAAAACGCGTGGTTCAACAACTGGTGTAGGATTGATTTCACCACCGCCACATCATGATATTTACTCGATTGAAGATTTGTCTCAATTGATTTTCGATTTAAAAAATGCAAATCAAAATGCACGTATCAATGTGAAACTAGTTTCGAAAACTGGTATTGGTACGATTGCTGCTGGCGTAGCGAAGGGGAATGCCGACGTTATTTTAGTAAGCGGTTATGAAGGCGGAACTGGTGCGGCGGCAAGAACAAGTATCCGTCACGCGGGAGTGCCGTGGGAAATCGGCTTAGCTGAAACACACCAAACGCTCTTGCTAAATGGACTTAGAAACAAAGTCGTTGTCGAAACAGATGGCAAACTAATGACAGGAAAAGACGTTCTGGTTGCCGCTATGCTCGGCGCGGAAGAATTTGGTTTTGCAACGGCACCACTCGTAACACTTGGTTGCGTCATGATGCGTGTTTGTCACTTGGATACATGTCCAGTAGGTGTAGCAACACAAAATCCTGAGCTGCGGAAAAAATTCAGTGGTTCGGCAGATTATGTCGTGAACTTCTTCCATTTTATCGTTGCTGAAATGCGCGAAATGATGGCGGAACTTGGCTTTAGAAGTTTAACAGAAATCATTGGACATAAAGAATTTTTAACTACTCACGAGAAAAAAGAAGCACATTGGAAAGCAAAATATATCGACTTTTCGAATATGCTTTATAGTGATGATTTTTATAAAAACCAAGTCCAATATTGCACAAAACAACAAGACCACAAAATCGACCAAACGCTTGATATGCGCGAACTTGTGCCATTAATTCAGCCGGCACTAGAAAACGGTGAAAAAGTAACTGGAACTTTCGCTGTACGAAATGTTGACCGCGCGATTGGAACGATTGCTGGCTCCTTTATTAGCAAAAAATATGGTGCAGAAGGATTACCGGAAGATACCATTTCACTTGATTTTGTTGGTTCAGCTGGACAAAGCTTCGGTGCTTATACGCCACTTGGCATGACGCTCCGAATTCACGGTGACGCCAATGATTACTTCGGAAAAGGACTTTCTGGTGGCAAATTGATTGTTAGTCCAGATGCTAAAACACCTATTAAACCGCATGATTCCGCGATTGTCGGAAATGTAACGCTTTACGGTGCAACTGGTGGTTATGCCTATATGCACGGAAAAGCAGGTGCACGTTTCGCTGTTCGGAATAGTGGTGCGACAGCTGTTGTGGAAGGCATCGGTGACAATGGTTGTGAATATATGACAGGCGGTGCAGTAGTTGTTCTCGGTGAAATTGGTGAGAACTTTGCGGCTGGAATGTCTGGTGGAGTTGCTTATCTTTATACAAACAATAAACAAGCGACGACAGCCAAAATCAATCATGAACTCGTAAACAGCCGTTCTACTTTAAATACTTCCGAATTAACTAAATTAAAACAGCTGATTGAACAACACGCAAACCTTACAGGAAGCAATTTTGCTAAAGATATTCTGCAAAATTGGGAAGCAGAGAAAGCGAATTTTATTTTCGTCATTCCAAATGAATATGAAATGATGCTGACGAGAATCACGACGCTTGAACAAACTGGAAAAACACATGATGAAGCTGAATTACAAGCTTTTTATGAACATAAAGACGGAAAATTAGTTGCCGGAGTGGCGAAATAGAGAGGAGTGAAACCATGGGAAAAGCAACTGGATTTATGGAATATGACCGAATTCCCTCTCCAGGACGTGATCCGAAAAGCCGGACACGTGACTGGAACGAATATAGTTTACCAATGCCGGTAGCAGATTTAACATTACAAGCCGCTCGTTGCATGGATTGTGGCGTACCGTTTTGTAGTGTAGGAATGGAAATTAAAAATGGTGTTTCAGGCTGTCCGCTGCATAATTTAATTCCCGAGTGGAACGATGCCGTTTATCGGGGTGATTGGTATGAAGCCTTACAACTACTCTTAAAAACAAATAATTTTCCAGAGTTTACTGGTCGTATTTGTCCGGCACCGTGTGAAGGTGGCTGTACGGTGGCAATTTCGGAACCTGCTGTAGGGATTAAATCCATCGAAAAAGCGATTATTGACCGAGGTTTTGAAGAAGGCTGGATTAAACCGGCTCCTCCTAAAAAACGTACCGGTAAACGAATTGCTGTGATTGGGTCAGGACCGGCTGGACTTGCTTGCGCCGATCAATTAAATAAAGCTGGCCATAGCGTAACGGTCATTGAAAAAAGTGATCGCATTGGTGGCTTATTAATGTACGGTATTCCAACGATGAAACTGGAGAAAGAACAAGTAACGCGCCGAGTGAACTTGATGGCGGAAGAAGGAATCGAATTCGTCACAGGTGTTGCAGCAGGGACAGATGTTACTTTTGCAGAACTACGAGAAGAGTATGATTCTATCGTTCTTGCGACAGGAGCAGGGAATGCGCGCGATATCCCACTTGCTGGACGTGATGCAGTTGGGATTCACTTCGCTGTTCCGTATTTATCGCAAAGTACGCGTGATAATCTGGATAACGGCGGGGTACAAACACTTTCTGCTAAAGGTAAAAATGTGGTGATTATCGGTGGTGGAGATACAGGTGCTGACTGTGTGGCAACTGCGCTCAGACAAGGGGCAAAAAGTATTTATCAATTCGGTATTCAAGATAAACTACCCGAATTGCGTGATGGCGAAAACCCTTGGCCGCAATATCCACGTGTTTTCAAAATGGATTATGCGCACGAAGAAGCGGAAGCAGTGTATGGAAGAGATCCACGTGAGTACCTTATTAATACAACTTCTTTTGAAAAAGATGAAGCAGGAAATCTTATTGGACTGCATACTGTAGAAGTAGAAGAAAATAAGGCAGAAAGAAAATATACACCTGTAGAAGGTAGCGAAAAATACTTTGAAGTAGATATGGTTCTAATTGCGATTGGTTTTGCAGGAACAACCGAAGATATTTTTACAAACTTTGGTGTAGGAAAAACAGATCGTCATACGATAGATGCTGCTAAAGGATTTTACCGCACAAGCGAAGAGGGCGTATTCGCTTGCGGAGATGCGCGTCACGGTCAAAGTTTAGTTGTAACCGCGATTGCAGAAGGACGAGAAGCAGCTCGTGAAGTAGACTTTTACTTGATGGGTGAAACATTTTTACCATAATAAAAAAGAGCTTATCCTAAATGGGTAAGCTCTTTTTTGACTAATTATTTCATTCCAGAAACGTTGAAGCCTTTTAAAATGTACTTTTGGAATGTCATGAAAATCAAGATAATTGGAATAACCATGAAGGTTGCTCCGGCCATTTGTAAGGCGTAGTTGCTGCCATATTGACCTTTTAATAATTGAAGGCCAACTGATAGGGTGTAGAATTTTTCGTCGTTGGCAATGATTAACGGCCATAAGAACGAGTTCCAACCAGCGATGAAAGTAAGAATACCTTGTACCGCAAGCACAGGGCGGGAAATAGGGATAACTATCCGCCAGAAAATATAAAATTCACTAGCGCCATCAAGTCTTGCTGCTTCGAGTAAATCATCGGATATGGTGGACATAAATTGACGGAATAAGAAAATTCCGAATGCCCCAACAAGTCCTGGAAGCACAATCCCTGTCATCGTATTCGTTAATCCAGCCGCATTAAGCAGCAAGTAAACCGGAATCATTGTTACTTGTCCTGGAATCATCATTGTAGCAAGAACAAGATAAAATAACTTGTTTTTCCCTTTAAATTTAAATTTAGCAAAGCCGTAACCCGCCATCGCATTTAAAAATAAACCGAAAAACGAGAAGAACACAATGATTAACGTATTTTTTAAGTAAATAGCAAAGTCCATTTCAGTAAATAGTTTGGTGAAATTATCTAGTGTGAAAGTTTCTGGCCAAATAGTAGGTGGGATTTTTAAAATTTCAGCATCCGTTTTCAAAGAGGAGAGAACCATCCAAATGAACGGTAAAATCATAAAGAATCCGCCAACCGTTAAAATTGTAATTACGGCAATTTGAGCGCCGCGCGATTTTTGTCTATATTGATTCATTTATAAACACTCCTCTCTTAAATATCCCCATCATTATTTTTGCGCTGAATCCGGAATTGAATAATCGTGATAATAATAATCGCGATAAACAAGATGAACGATCCAGCAGCGGCATAACCAAATTTACTTAATTGGAAACCGTTTTGATAGATAAAGAGGGCGACAGAGTTCGTACTATCAAGTGGTCCACCTTCTGTCATAACGAACGGCTCCTCGAAGAATTGCAACCAACCAATCATCGTTGTAACTGTTACAAAGAAAATGGCGAAACGAAGCATTGGAACCGTAATTTTAAATAATTGTTGGCGGCTATTTGCGCCGTCAAGGGAGGCTGCTTCATAATATTCACGTGGAATGCCTTGTAGTGCGGCTAAGAAAATAATCATATTTACACCGATTGCCCGCCAAACAGCTAGGATAATCAGTGATAATTTCGCAATAGTAGGATCTTGTAACCATGGAACTGGTCCTAAGTCTAAAAACGAGAGCAAATAGTTAAGTAAACCAAAGCGCGGATTATATAAGTAACTCCAAACGACAGCTACAGCAACAACGTTTGTAATTGAAGGAGTGTAGAAGATTAAGCGGAAAAATTGGAAAATCTTCGCTTGTGAGAAGTTAATCATCAGCGCAATACCAAGCGAGCAGACGATAACAAGTGGAACGCCAATAATTACATAGAAAAGCGTGTTAAAAATAGATTTTAAAAATACCGGGTCTTGCATAATATTGACGTAATTGTCCACACCAACAAAGTTAATTTTAGAGTAATCGGCAAGCCCGACTAAATCAATGTCCGTAAAACTAATGACAAAAGCAAGCAAAATCGGAAGTAGGGAAAACAGAAGAAGTAAAAACAGTGCTGGCGATATAAACAAATAGGGTGTGTTTTTATTTAAAAATTGTTTCATAACATCCAGTCCATTCTAAAAGGGCAAATGGCAGAATAAATCATTTGCCCTTTTTATTCGTTATTTTTTAAGAAGTGCTTCTACTTGATCGTTGAAAGTATCCATTTGTGTTTGTACATCTGCACCACCACGATAAATTTGTTCCCAAGATTTTCCATATAATTGAGCGATTTCCTCAAATTGTGGGATAAGTGGCATTGGTTCAGCTGTTTTCATTTGTTCGCCGAATACTTTGTAGTAAGGGTCATTTTTCAGCATATCATCTTCCCAAGCATCCATACGAGCTGGCATGGAGTTTGTATCTTTTAACCAAGATAATTGCACATCAGGTTGACTCATGTAGTCCATGAATTTTAGAGCATCATCTTTCTTATCACTATATTTGAAAATGGAAAGGTTAGCGCCACCAAGGCTTGATTCGTTATTTTCTTTTTTAGGTAATACTGCAGTAGCCCATTTTCCGTCAATGTCAGGGGCAGTGTCTTTCAGTGTATTAACCATCCAAGGACCACTCATGAACATTGGCACAATACCGTCGCCGCCGAAGCTTTGAGAAGCATCTAAACCAAGATCAGTATCTGGAGCGGAACCATTTTTAATGAAACTATCTAAATAACTAACAGTGTCTACGAAAGGTTTTTTATTGAATACTGGTTGACCATCTTTATCGAAAAGAGGGGAGCCGTTTTGACGTCCGAAAATGAAACCAGTCGTTTGTTCGTTTGGATCAATGGCAAAGCCGTACATATCTTTGCCACGTTTAGAAAGTTTAAGTGCAGCGTCGGATAGTTCATCCCATGTTTTTGGAGCTTCATTATAACCAACTTTTTTCAGTAAATCGGTACGGTAGAATAATACGCGAGTTTCTGCATACCACGGAACACCGTAAGTTTTCCCGTCAAATTGAGTAGTTTTTACTGAACCTGAGAAAAATAGATCAGAATTCATATTTTTACTTTTTTCGACATCTTTTGTAATATCAAGTAGTGCGCCAGCTTCGACAAATTCAGGCATCCAAGTAGTTCCCATTTGGACTACATCGGGGCCAGATTTAGAAGCAACGGCTGTAAGTAATTTATCATGTGCATTTGCCCAAGGAATAACTTGAACTTTAACTTCAATGCCAGTATCTTTCGTGAATTTTTGTGCGAGTTCTTTTAGTGACTTGGCTTCATCACCCATTGCCCAAACATTTAATACTTTAGAATCGCCGGAATTTGCATCATCCTTTGACCCACCACACGCCATTAATACTAAACTAAGCGACAACACTAAAGCTAAAACGACAAACATCTTTTTCTTCATGATTTTTCCTCCATTTTTTGTTTTTTTCAAAGCAACTTGATTAACTAAAAGCTGTTAAAGAATAAAAACTGTTGCACGGAACTAGTGCGCCGTACGGGATGAAGCAAATTGTGAAAATTAATTCACATACACAATATTTCATAGAAACGTTTCGACAAGGTTATTATAGTATATTATGTAATCGGTTTCAAGTGAATTGCTATTTTATTTTTACTTTATAGCGTCTGAACATTGTATATCAATGGTTTTGTGGATATAAATTTTTTCTGGATAAACTTTTACGAAAACGAGATAGTATAGAAGAAAAAGAAAAAAAGGAGCGTTTTACCATGTGAATGTCGTTTTTGGTTGACTAAAGAAAAGAAAGCGCTTATACTGTTGTTATATTTGAATAGAAACGTTTCGAAAAAAGTGTTCAGGAGGTTCCTATGAAACAAGAAAAAGTACAGGATTTAGTCAATCAAATGACATTAGATGAAAAAATCGCTCAATGTCTTCAACTTTCCCCTTTTCTTTTTAAAGGTACAAACAAAAATGCAGAACTAACAGGGCCGCTTCTTCAAGAAATGAAATTAACGGATGCGCATACGGAAAATGCGGGTTCGGTGCTTGGATCAAGCTCGGCGCTTGATATGATTGGTATTCAGGAAGCTTATTTAAAAACGAATCGATTAGGAATTCCGCTTGTTTTTATGGCGGATGTCATACACGGGTATAAAACGGTATTTCCTATTCCGCTTGCACTTGGTTGTTCTTTTGACCGGGAGACTGTTCGAGTGATGGCAGAAGTTTCGGCGCTCGAAGCAACGGCAGATGGGCATCATGTCACTTTTTCACCAATGCTTGATTTAGTACGGGACCCGCGGTGGGGACGTGTGATGGAATCAACTGGTGAGGATCCATTTTTAAATAGTGAACTTGGAAAGGCAATGGTAGATGGTTACCAAGGCGATGCGAGTAAACTACATGAAAACTTGGAGCAAATGGCGGCATGTGTCAAACATTTTGCGGCATACGGGGCTGCGGAGGCTGGGCTGGAATACAACACAGTTAATATGTCTACGCGCGAACTTTATCAAAATTATTTACCAGCTTATAATGCCGCAATACAAGCTGGAGCTAAATTAGTCATGACTGCTTTTAACGTGGTAGACGGGATTCCAGCAACAATGAACAAATGGCTTAACCGAGATGTTCTACGAGACGAAATGGGTTTTGACGGTGTACTTATTTCTGACTGGGGCGCTGTTGCCGAAGTAATTAATCACGGAACAGCCAGAAATCCTAAAGAAGCCGCACAGTTTTCGATGGACGCAGGCGTTGATTTAGAAATGATGACGACTTGTTATATCCATGAATTAAAAGGTTTAATTGAAGAAGGCAAATTATCCGAAAGCCTTTTAGATGAAGCAGTACTTCGGATGTTAACTTTAAAAAATGATTTAGGGCTATTTGAAGATCCCTATCGCGGATTAAAAAATAACGACCGCACAAAAGATATTTTAACCGATGATAGCCGCGGGAAAGCTCGGGCAGCAGGTATTGAATCTGCTGTGTTATTAGAAAATAAAAACCGATTACTTCCACTGGCTAAAGAAGCAAAAATTGCCTTGGTTGGTCCACTTGCAACGTCGCCTGATATTCTCGGTGGTTGGAATGTATACGGTGAAGAAAAAGATGGCATCAATGTTGAAACAGGTTTGCGTGAAGTATTTGAAACGGTCGAAGTCGTTTCAACGGAGTACACTGAATTGTCGGAAGAAGACAAAGTGGCAGTGAAAGCGGCAGTAGAGAACATGGATGTTGTCGTGCTTGCCCTAGGTGAAAAAAATGAATGGGGCGGGGAAGCAGGAAGTCTTGCTACTATACGCTTGCCGGAAGCACAATATGAATTAGCGAAATTCGTCCAAACATTAGGAAAACCAGTTGTTATTACATTATTTAATGGTAGACCGCTCGAAGTGAAAGAGTTAGCAGAATCTAGTGATGCTCTTCTTGAATTATGGTTCCCAGGGACAGAAGCAGGCCGTGTCACTGCAGATTTATTAAGTGGTGCAAGTAATCCTTCGGGGAAATTATCCATGTCATTCCCGCAAACAACTGGTCAAATTCCGGTTTATTATAATCATTTACGCACTGGACGACCACAAACACCGGAAAATAAAGGCGAACGCTATGTGTCGCATTATCTTGATATTCCAAATGAACCATTTTATCCATTTGGTTACGGAAAAAGCTATAGCGAATTCGAGTTAAAAACAAGCAGTCTTCCGAAAGAACTAAATCTAGGTGAATCACTACATGTGGAAGTAACCATTAAAAACATTAGTGATATTGCTGGAAAAGAAGTAATCCAAGTTTATTTACAAGATGTGACAGCGAGCATTTCACGACCAGTCAAAGAATTAAAAGCTTTTGAAAAAGTAGCGCTTCAAGCTGGCGAAGAAAAAACAGTTAGATTTGAATTAACAAGCGAGGCATTTTCATTCTATAACCAGCAGCTTGAAAAAGTGCAGGAACCGGGACTTCACCGAGTTTTTGTTGGGACTAGTAGTGAAGATGTAGACGTTTTTGAAGTGGAAGTGGGTGGATATGTGTGACAATGTTAAAAGAAATTAAAAAAGCGGATTTATCAGCCGCATTTTATCCGAGCGGAGAGCTTGCTTGGTTAAAATGGAAAGATATTATGTTAAATCAAGTGATTCAAAATCCATTAGAAAACCGCTTGTCGCAAATATATGTACGCGCGCATTTAGGAGATAAAATAGAAATTTATCCACTACTTAGCAGAGATGCGGAAGTTGGTTTTAACGAAAATGGCGTGGAGTATCGCGGTGTAGTTGGACCGTTTCGTTATAGTGTGCAAATGCATTTTCATACGCGCGGTTGGTTTTATGATGTCTCAGTGGATGGGGATCTTGAGTTTGATTTTGTTTACTTACAAGACTTGGGGCTTGCAGAACAAGCAGCAGTGAGAACAAATGAAGCTTATATGTCGCAATATATTGATTATCATGTGACAGAAGGCGCGACTGGTTTCACGGTTCAAGCCCGCCAAAATCAACCACAAAGTGAGCGTTTCCCAGCAGTTCAAATTGGAGCATTAACGAAAATTGTTGGGTATGCAACAGATGGTTTTGATATTTATGGAACAAATTATAAACTGACTAGCGAACTAGCGAACCTTAAGGAAAAATCATTGCCAAACCGAGTCTACCAATATGAATTCGCTCAAATATTCTTACAAACAGAGCTATTTACTAATCACGGTGAAACAAGCTTTTACGGGTATGCAACAGAAAATCAACCAAAAGCATCTGGAGCACCAATCGAAAATTTAGCGGAACTAAAAAGTAATATTTCAGGGCAATCTTACCAAACAAGTACTAAAGCTACACTAAACAAACACATAGGAACACCGATTATCGGTGAAACAATTCCTGACAACTGGCTTCAAGAGAACTTCCCAGACCGGATTCAAGAAGAGCAACAAAACGGCAACCTACTTTCCTTTTTCACACCAAATTATGCCCATGTTGTGATGCGTGAAAAAGAAGCAGAATTAGAACGCCCACATGGTAGTATTTTGCTTGATAAAGTGGATGTTTTAAACCCAGAAGCGACACTTTCGGCAACAACGTATATGTATGGGGCATTTTTATCACAATTAGTTGCTGGAAATACGAATATGAACAAATGGAATAGCCATGCGCGCAATCCGCTTAATATTCTTCAAACAAGTGGATTAAGAATTTATATCGAATTAGATTCCGAACTTCGACTACTCGGCGTACCATCTGTCTGGGAAACTAGTACGAATTACTCGACTTGGTATTATCAGTGGAACGACGACTTAATCACGGTACAAACGACATTAACTGCTGAAAGTAAAGAGGCATTCGTCACCGTTCATTCGGAAAAAGGGCACTCATATAAATTAGTCTTAACGAATCAAGTAACTATGGGAACAAATGAATACGATACTACCGTGAAAAAAGAAATTAAAGACGGAATCGTCACTTATTTCCCTGCAGATGACTCGCCGATTTTAGAAACCTATCCGGCGCTTCAATTCCGCGTAGATGGAACTTATAATGAACTGACTGACGAACGTTATTTTGCGAAAGAATATGTTGGAACAGCAGGTTTGGATGTGTTTGTTTTTGAACCAAGTGATAAAGCGACTTTCCACGTTCAAGCAAAACTCACTGATGAATTTTTTGAACCAACGGAGGAGTTAGAAGCAAACAACAAAGTAATTCGCGCTAGCTATGACGAATTAACTGCCCAGTTCCATTTAAATCATCAAAGTACAACAGCGGAGAAACTGAACTTAACGGTTTATTGGTACGCGCACCAAATGTTAGTTCACTATGCTTCACCACATGGGTTAGAACAGTACAGCGGGGCGGCCTGGGGTACGCGTGATGTGAGCCAAGGTCCATTTGAATTTTTCCTTGCAACAGGCAATAAAGCTGTTTTACGTAAGCTAGTGTTGACGATTTTTTCTCATCAATATCAAGATACTGGTGATTGGCCACAATGGTTTATGTTTGATAAATATACATCGATTCAGCAAGAAGAAAGCCATGGCGATGTTATTGTTTGGCCTCTGAAAATTATTGGTGATTACATGGAAATGAGCGGGGATACAGGGATTTTAGAAGAAGCTATTCCTTTTGTTGATCGCGAATCGAAAACCTTTACGAAAGAGCAAGGAACTCTTCTTGAACACATCGAACTTGCAGTAGAAACGATTGAAGCCCGCTTTATGAAAGGAACGGCTCTTTCTAATTACGGCGATGGTGACTGGGATGACACACTTCAACCAGCTAATGCCCAGCTGAAGAAAAACATGGTGTCCAGCTGGACGGTCGCGCTAACATATCAAACATTTAAACGTTTAGCTGCATTTTTGCCAGTAGGTGAGAAATACGAAACATTAGCAAACAATGTTCAAGCGGACTTTGCGAAATATATGACAAATGATACTGATGTTATTCCAGGTTTCCTATATTTAGAAGAAGGAAAAGCACCTGTATGGATGATTCACCCAGAAGACAAAGATACGAATATTAAATATCGCTTAATACCACTGACGAGAAGTGTAATTTCTGAATTAGTCGATAAAAAGCAAGCCAGTCGCAATTTTGAAATTATTGGTGAGCATCTACTTCATCCTGATGGCGTAAGATTAATGAGTGAGCCAGCGCATTATGCTGGTGGTGTAAGTACTCATTTTAAACGGGCAGAGCAAGCAGCCAATTTTGGTCGAGAAGTCGGTTTGCAATATGTGCACGCGCATATTCGTTATATTGAAGCTTTAGCAAAAATTGGCGATAAATCCGCTTGGCATATGCTGGATGTTATTAATCCAATCAACATAAAAGAAGTTGTCCCAAATGCGGCACTTCGTCAAAGTAATACTTATTTCAGTAGTTCTGATGCAGCGTTTTTAGATCGCTATCAGGCGCAAAATGAGTTTAGTCGTGTAAAAGAAGGTAGTATTCCTGTGAAAGGCGGCTGGCGGATTTATTCTAGTGGCCCAGGAATCTATTTACATCAATTAATAAGTTCTGTTCTTGGTATTCGCCAAACGGAAGATGCGCTTATTTTTGATCCAATTTTACCTGAAGAATTAGATGGATTAGAATGTCATATTGAACTAGATAATTATCCGCTTGATCTTACTTTCGAAAGTGCGGATGAGGGTTCTATTGTCGTGAATGGTGAAAAACAACCAGTTGAAAATGAAGCGAATTTGTACCGAACTGGCGCACTCGTTTTACCGAAAAAGAATTTAACGACAAAATGTTCACAAATCACGATTAAATTTTCAAAAAATAACCGTCTCTAAGGTTGTTTTGTGTATAATAAAAGAAAACAGAAAAGGATGCGATTCACGTGGTAGGAATTAAAGATATCGCGAAAAAGGCAGGGGTTTCCATTTCAACAGTATCCTACGCGCTTAATGGCAGCCCGAAAGTGACCGAAAAAACGCGAAAACGAATTATGACCATCGCAAATGAATTGAATTATATTCCCAATATGGCAGCACGAACGTTAAAAACAAGAGAAACAAAAATTATCGGCGTCTATTTAACGAATTACGGCGGGATTTTTTACGGGACTTTACTGGAAGGTTTAACGCAAACGCTATATAAACATGGATATGAACTCATCGCTTGCAGTGGCACGAAAACACACCGATTTTTACCCGAGAAAATGATTGATGGCGCTATTATTTTAGATGCGAATTTCCCGTCTAGCGAAATCATTAATTATGCTAATCGTGGTCATAAATTAGTGGTGCTTGACCGCGAACTTACCCATGAGAACGTGAGCCAAGTCCTTCTAGATAATAAAGGCGGCGCAACGCTAGCAATTGATTATTTATCTACTAATTTTAAAGGTGATTTCTATGTCATTACCGGTCCAGAAGATTCTTATGATGCAAGAGTCAGGCTCGAAACCGCGAAACAAGAACTCGCTCGGTCAGGTGACAAAAAGGTGCATATTATTGAAGGAGACTTTTCCGAAGAAAGTGGCGAAAAAGCAGCAGCCATTATCACGGAAAACTGGAAGGCGCCTGTTTCTGTATTTGCCCTAAATGATAACATGGCTATTGGGATGTATCGTTATTTTGCAGGGACAGATTTGGAAATCGGCAAAGACGTACGAATTATTGGCTTTGATAATACGGATATAAGTGAGTATTTGGTTCCACGTCTTGCTACTATCGAATACTCGAAGTACAAATGGGGCGCAGTTGCCGCAGATAAACTAGTGGAACTCCTTGAAGGTGGAAAAGCTGAAAACGAAATAATCTATACTACTAGAATCAGTGGGCCATCTGTTTCAAACAATTAGTACGCTTTTTTCCTTATTTTAAGGTATACTTAAGATAAAATGAAGGGAGCTGTTGGCTAATGAAACTTGGAATTATGGGAACGAACTGGATTACGGATTCTTTTATTGAAGGTGCTATTAATTCAGGTGAATGGAATCTTACTGCGGTATATTCGCGCACAGAAGAAAAAGCACGCGCATTTGGAGAAAAATATGGGGACTTGACTTATTTCACGGATATAGAAGAAATGGGCAAATCAGATGCACTTGATGCGGTCTACATTGCTTCTCCTAATGCGCTCCATTATCAACATGCGGTTAGCTTACTGAAAAATAAAAAACATGTTATCGTAGAAAAACCGATTTTTTCTACCGTAGCCGAATTAGAGCATGCGCATCAAATTGCTCGCGAAAACAATGTCTTTTTATTTGAAGCAGCGCGCCACATTCAAGAGCCAAACTTCAAACGCCTACAAGAAAACATCGAAAAAGTAGGTACTATTCACGGTGCAACACTAGCGTATATGAAGTATTCTTCCAGATACGATCAAGTTTTAAACGGTGAAGAACCAAACATCTTCTCCTTGAAATTTTCTGGCGGATCCATCGTTGACTTAGGTGTATATCCATTATATTCAGCGATTACACTATTCGGTGAACCCATAAAAGCAACTTATTTTGCCACTAAATTACCAACTGGTGTAGACGGACTTGGACCAATAATTCTCGAATACCCAACATTCAATATTACTATCATTCAAGGGAAAAACTCACAGTCCTTCCTGCCAAGCGAAATTTATGGTCAAAAAGGAACACTAATTGTCGATCCACTTACTGGAATTGAAAAGATTACTTTTTACGACAACGCAACAAAAGAAGAAACAGAGCTTGCTGGTCCAGTTGTAGCCAATGATATGCAATTTGAAGCAGCAGAGTTTGCTAGAATTATCGAACAAAGCGACCGAGATACATATGAATACTTAGCAGACCTAAGCTTGAAAGTATTACGTGTCTCCAACGAACTTCGTCACCAAAATGACATTTGGTTTGACGCAGAAAAATAATTTTGAAGAGCTAGGAAAAGGCTACCATGCTGATTCCTAGTTTTTTTGTGCTTGACAATAAATGAAATCCAAGTGTACTATTTACTTAATACACTAGTTTCGTTTAAAAAGGAGGTAATAATGAATCCGACCTTTCATGCAGATAAACCAATCTATAGTCAAATCTCTGACTGGATGAAAAAACAAATGATTACAGGTGAATGGAAAGGGGAGGATAAGTTGCCTTCTGTTCGGGAAATGGGCGTAAAGCTTGCAGTAAATCCTAATACCGTTAGCCGTGCTTATCAAGAATTAGAACGAGCGGGTTATATTTATGCAAAACGAGGGATGGGATCATTCGTCACTTCCGACAAAGCACTTTTCGACCAATTAAAAAAAGAGTTAGCTGATGAAATTTCAGAACGCTTTTTGGAAGAAGCGAGGAGCATCGGTTTAGATGACCAAGCAGCAATTGAATTACTAATAAAAAGGAGCCGCAACTATGAATGAAAACCTGATTACAATTACGGGATTAACGAAAAAATATCGAAAAAGAAAACCGTTAAATGATATTAACTTATCTCTTCAAAAAGGCAAGATCATCGGGCTTCTTGGTCCTAATGGCGCGGGAAAAACAACTTTGTTAAATGCAATTTCAGGTCTACTTAAACCAACATCTGGGACAATAAACCTAGCTGAGCACAGCAGAATAGCCTATTTACCGAGTGAAGATATTTTACCTAATATGGTTATCCGCGACTATTTTCAAATTTATCGTAGCTTTTTTCCGGATTTTGACCATGAAAAAGCAAAACAAATGATCCATACATTTGGAATCAACGTAAAAGAAAACACCAAATATTTATCCAAGGGCAATGCTGCAAAAGTAATGTTGGCCCTTATTTTATGCCGAGATGTAGACCTTTATTTGCTGGATGAACCATTTTCAGAAATTGATTTGATTTCACGTGATGACCTAATTAAAAGCATCGCGACTTTTCTTAAAGAAGATGCAACACTTGTTGTCACAACGCACTTAATTCAAGATATGGAAATGATGTTTGATGAAATTATCTTTTTGAAACGGGGTAAAATAATCGAACAAATAGACACAGAAACACTTCGGGAAGAATATGGGAAATCAGTGGTGGATTACTATCGGGAGGTATTTGGGCATGCTTAAAGCACACTGGAAATTAGAATGGAACGCACATCGTTACATATTTTTTGCTACTTTTGTTGGTTGGCTGATTTGTTTACTAATTGGACTTTTTTCTAAATTAGGAAATGGCTTATTAGAGCCGCTTGTGATGGAGTCAGACATAGACGGAGTTGTATTCGGGTCTGGCGATGGTGTTTTCATAGCTTTAATAGGCTTCGTTGGTGCCAGTTGGTTACTTATTTGGTTGCTTTTATTTATGGCAGCAGCTCGATCTGGAATTTACGACGAAAACCGCTATTTGTTTTTTCAAACAGAAACACCTATTTGGAAAATACTATTGAATAAATTAATCATCGTCTTAATCGAAACGGCTATTCTAACGGCGGGGGTTATTGTGATTATAATTAGCTTGGCGATAATAGGTGGCGCGGAGATTTCTTTTTCAGTAGGACTAACTATCATTTTTGACACTTTTTTAGCGATAGGACTTAATACTTTTTCTTTCGTCTGTATCCTTTTTCTAGCAACAGCTTTGAGTATGGTGCCAGTCAATGGTTTCCGTGTTGGTTTTATTGGCGCATTAATCTACTTTGTACTAATTAATGCAATTCAAGTATCCATCGGAACAAATTTTTTATCTAAAAGTAGCTCAGAAATCCATTTTTATTATTCCCTTTTTTCAAGTGTTCATTTTAATTTTATCCAGATGGGTTTTAATCTTTTGATGGCTCTTGTTTACTTTTTTCTAGCAACAAAAATTCTAAATAAAAGTGCAGACTTGCAGTAAGCATGGTATGATACAGAGAAGAACTAATAAAGGAGTCGGGTCATGACAGAATCAAATATCCCAAGCTTTTGGGCGGAAAAATGGCAAGAACATGGTTATGAAACGCCAACAGAAATTCAAAGCGCAATGTACCAACCAATCAAAGACGGTGCAGATGTACTTGCAGTATCACCAACTGGAACGGGGAAAACGGTGGCTTATGCACTGCCAACCCTTGAAAAAATAGAGGCAATTCCAAAAACACAATGGCTTGTTTTAGCGCCATCACATGAATTAGTTATGCAAATCACGGAAGTAATTCGTTCGTGGTTGCCAAGTGATGAACTCACAGTAATCTCTTTAATCGGAGGAGCCAATGTCAAACGCCAAATCGAAAAATTAAAGAAAAAACCACAAATTATCGTAGCCTCTCCAGGGCGTGCACTTGAACTAATCAAACAAAAGAAAATTAAAATGCATGAAATTAAAACGATTACGTTGGACGAATGCGACCAATTACTTCGCCAAGAAAATTTTAAAAGCACACTTGAGATTGTTGAAAGTGCTGTTCGCGATCGCCAATTGACACTTGTATCCGCGACAAAACTAGAAAATCCGGACATGTTTTTTGCACAAACAGAAAACACACCAGTAATGCTAGAGGTAACAGCAAAACCAGAAGAATTAACGAATGTGGAACACCTATACATGGATGTGGAATCACGTGATAAAGCTACTTTACTGCGCCGTATTTCGCATATTAAAGACATGCGCGGCTTAGTTTTCGTAAAAGACAAACCACGAATGGAAATTTTGCTAGAAAAACTTCATTACGATAAAGTAAAAGCAGCTGGAATTCACGGCGAAATTCGCAAAGAAAAACGCAAAAAATATCTGGACGACTTTAAAAAAGGCACGTTGACTTATTTAATCGTGACAGATGTAGCGGCTCGTGGGCTAGACATAGAAGATTTACCTTACGTGATTCACTATGACTTAGCAGCAAGTGAAAAAGAGTACACGCACCGTTCTGGACGGACTGGACGAATGGGTAAATCAGGTACGGTTATTACTTTCGCTAACCCACGTGAAATAAGAACATTAAAACAATATTTAACTATCCACAACTTAAAAGGGAAGCAGGTTCGCTTTTATCAAGGGAAGCTTCTTGACGGCGCTGTTCCAGAAAACAAAATTGCCAAAAAAGCATCTAGACCACCAAAACAAGTTCAAAAAGGTAAAAAAGATGACGTGAAGAAACCATTCCGTAAAGACAAACCAACGGAAACTGCTGGGAAACGTAAAGATAAACCAACTAACGCGTCTAAACCGACACGTAATAATAAACCAAATAAATTTAACAAAAAACCAAATAATTTCAAAAGATCTTAAGATGCGCCGAATGTTTTTCTCTCTTGATAGATAGGAAAGCATTCGCGCTTTTTTTAGTTAATTTTTATCGTTGCGAGGATGCTGTTTAAAAAGGTATAATGGAAACATAGAGTTTCAAAAAGGAGTAGAGTAGATGTCTAGTAGAAAAGAAGAAGTCCTCCAACTTCTAAACGAAAAAGAAGAAAAAGTATCTGCTGCAGATGTCGCAGAATTGCTTCAAATGGACAGAGCAAACGCTAGTCGTTATCTAAATGATCTTTTTAAAGAGAAAAGAATAGACAAACTTCCTGGGAAACCGGTATTTTATCAAGCCATTAAAAAAGCGGAAAGAGCTAGCCAACATGCGGGAAATATACAAGAGTCTGCTTTTGGAAGATTGATAGGTTCAGAAGATAGTTTAAAAGTAAGTATTCAACAAGCCAAAGCCGCCATTCTATACCCGCCAAACGGGCTGCACAGCTTAATTCTAGGACGGACGGGTACAGGGAAATCACTCTTTGCTGAATGTATGTATCAATTTGCGAAAGAATCGGAAACTATCCCGGCCGATGCGCCGTTTGTTTCGTTTAACTGTGCCGACTATGCACAAAATCCACAACTTTTATTTGGTCACATTTTTGGGGTAATTAAAGGAGCATATACAGGGGCAGAAGAAACGCGCGAAGGTTTGCTAAAAAAAGCAGATGGCGGGATTTTATTCCTTGATGAAATCCACCGCTTGCCTCCAGAAGGTCAAGAAATGCTCTTTACTTTTATTGATAAAGGGGAATTTCGTCCACTAGGTGAAAGCGCGAATGTCCACCATGCACAAGTCCAAATTATTGGAGCGACAACAGAATCACCAGATAATTTTTTATTAGAAACATTCACAAGACGTATTCCGATGACAATTACCTTACCATCCCTTGCAGAAAGAAATCTGGAAGAGCGTTATCAATTAGTGGAGTTTTTCTTGAACCAAGAAGCTACAAGACTTCACCAATCCATACGTGTACACAGAAAAGCGCTGATTGCTTTTTTACTTTATCATGCAAGTGCGAACGTCGGTCAATTGCAAAGAGACTTAAAACTAGCCTGTGCCAAAGCATTTTTACATTATAAAACCAAAACGGCTAATTATATATTAATCGAACAAGATGACTTGCCTATCCACGTTCAAAAAGGTTTACTCCACTTAAAAGACGAACCAGAAAAATTAAATCGTTTGATTGACGTGAACAAAGCCATTTTTAAATTTGTTGATACGAGTGATGAATTTGTTGAAACAGAAGATGTTCATGATGTTTACCATGCCATCCAAGAAAAAGCAGATCAATTAATGAAAGAAGGGAAGGACCAAAGCGAGTTAGAAGAAGCACTTTATGTTGATGTAGATCAATATTTCCACAACTACATGGTCCAGTTACCAACCCACCAAACTGCCAAAGAAATTATTGCGCCTGCTGTTTGGGAATTAACAGAAAAAGTATATGCCATGGCAGAAGAAAAACTAAATCGCAAATACAACGAAAAAATGAAATTTGCTTTTTCTTTACATTTACAAAGTACCATCGAACGAGTACGGGAACAAAAGCATATCATTCATCCTGATTTAAATAATATTCGCAAAAAATATCCAAAAGAGTTCCAAGTAGCTATTGATTTATCCGCACTGATTGAACAAGAATTAAGCATTGAAATTCCTTTTGACGAAATTGGGTTTTTAACGATGTTCCTGACAGAGGAAGTAGTAGATACGTCACTTTCTCAAGAAAATCAAGTCGAAGTTATTGTGATGATGCATGGCCGTTCAACTGCTACGAGTATGGTGGAGACGGTACAGGAATTACTGAGCATTGAAAGCGGGATTGCTCTTGATATGCCGCTCACTGTTGAAGTAAAAGCGATGTATGAAAAATTAAAACAAACGGTCATTAAGTTAAATCCTGTCAAAGGCGTTCTAATCCTTTCTGATATGGGTTCCCTCACTTCTTTCGGCAACATGCTGACCGAAGAACTGGGAATCCGTACAAAAACCGTTACGATGGTAAGTACACCAGTTGTACTGGAAGCGATGCGGAAAGCTTCACTTGGTCGTGGTTTAGAAGATATTTATCAAAGCTGTGAGCAATTATTTGAAAATAAATATAAAGCACATGTCTTACGCGCTAAACCTGTGAAAAATGCGGTTATCTTCACTTGTTTTACTGGAGAAGGAGTAGCCGAACAGTTGCGTAAAGTCGTAGCACCAATTATTGATGAAACAAAAATTGAAATTATTGTATTACAATTCTTGCATAAAGAAGCTTTTCGGGAGCGAATCGATCAACTCATGGAAGAATATAATATTCTAGCCATCATGGGATCAGTAGCCTTTGAATATCGCGATATCCCATTCTTTAGCGCACTGGAAGTTCTATCAGAAGGTGGGTTAGGGATTGTTTCTAGAATATTAAATGATGAAGTACCTTACGAAAAATTAATCGCTTCATTAGAAGGAAATTTACAAGCAGTAAGCTCTGCTGAACAACTGGTTTACTTTTTACGAAAAGTAATTTCAGAATTGCAATTGCAACTTAATGTTATACTTGAGTCAGGTGTGGACATTGGTATGATTCTACACTTAGCTTTCCTCATCGAACGCGTGAAATTAGGCGCTGTCGACCGGGAATTCCCAGATTTAAATGAATTTGCCAAAAATCATATGGTGGAAATGCAAATTACACAACAAATGATGGAAAACGTAGAAATTGAGTATGATATCGTAATACCGCAATCAGAAATCGCATATTTAACACAGATGATGCTCTCAAACCAGGTGGAAGAAAATTAAGAAAAAGGAATCTGCCAAGTGTGTATTGTCTTACACACTTGGCTTTTTTACTTGTGTAAGCGAAAAACTTTGTAGGCAAGCAACAAAGTAGAAGAAAAGTTGGCACATATCTTGCATATTATATATACGTGCAGCTTTTCAAACTAGGAGGTTAAGTTAATGAATAACATCATGTTAGTTTGTTCGGCCGGTATGTCCACAAGTCTGCTCGTAAAAAAAATGACAGAAGCTATCGAAAAACAACAAGTGGATGCTGCTGTTATAGCAGTTGCAGAAGCTGATTTCGACAAGTACAAAGGCAACGTAGATGTTGTTTTACTCGCACCACAAGTTCGGTTTTTAGAGAAGAATTTGAAGCGAGTACTGGATCCATTAGGTATTCCAGTTGCGATTATTAATGGGATTGACTATGGAACAATGGACGGCGAAAAAGTGCTAAATGATGCACTAGCAATGATTGAGAAATAATCTCGAGTTCGAGACTGCTTGAAGAGGAATTAAACACAAGTTCGATAAATGAAAAAGGATGTGTAAACAATGGAATTAGAACAAACAATTATGCAATTAATCGTACACGGGGGAAACGCTAAAAGTGACGCAATGCTAGCAATCGAAGCGGCAAAAAAAGGGGATTTTGACGCGGCAGATGAGCAAATCAAAAGTGCAGAAGCAGCACTACTTGAAGCGCATCATTCACAAACTTCATTAATTCAAGGGGAAGCACGCGGCGAAAAAGCAGAAGTATCTTTACTACTAGTTCACGCGCAAGATCACTTAATGAACGCTATTACTTTTAAAGATTTAGCCAAAGAAATTATTGATTTATACCGCTCTAAATAAGTTTTTGAAGGGATGATTTAAATGAGAAAATTAGGAATATCCGTATTTCCACAACATGTAGCGCTTGAAGAATCATTGGAATACATTGAAACAGCTGCAAAATATGGTTTTAGCCGTATCTTCACTTGTTTGATTTCTGCTAATGATGAAGCTGAATTTGCTAAATTAGAAACCATTTGCAAACGCGCAAAAGAATTAGGATTTGACGTTATTGCTGATGTTGATCCTACTGTATTTGAATCGTTAAATATCACTTATAAAGAATTAGATCGTTTCAAAGAGCTGGGTCTAGCTGGATTACGCCTAGATTTAGGTTTCTCTGGTTCCGAAGAGGCAGCAATGTCCTTTGATGATACGGACTTAAAAATCGAGCTAAACATTAGTAATGGTACTCGCTACGTTGAAAATATCCTATCTTACCAAGCAAACGTAGGAAATATCATTGGTTGTCACAACTTTTATCCAAGAAAATACACCGGTCTTTCCAGAGAACATTTCTTACGTACGAGTAAACAATTCAAAGACTTAAACCTACGTACAGCGGCATTCGTTTCTTCTAACAGCGGCGAATTTGGCCCTTGGTTTGTTGTAGACGGCGGACTTCCAACAATGGAAGAACATCGCGGAGTGGACATTACTGTGCAAGCAAAAGACCTTTGGAACACTGGCCTGATTGATGACGTCATCGTTGGGAACATGTTCGCTTCAGAAGACGAATTACGCGCTTTAAGCGAATTAAACCGTAATGAATTACAATTAGCAGTAGAGTTTTTAGACGGTGCAACAGACGTGGAAAAAGAAATCGTTTTAACACAAAAACATTTCAATCGTGGCGATGCTTCCGAGTATGTGTTACGTTCAACAATGACGCGTGTTAATTTCAAACAATTCGATTTCCCTGCACATGATACAAATACCATTTCAAAAGGCGATGTGACTATCGATAACGACGGCTACGAACGCTACAAAGGCGAAATGCAAGTAGCACTTCAAGAAATGGAAAACTCCGGCAACACCAATATCGTTGCTCGAATTGTCCCAGAAGAGCGTTATTTACTAGATACCATTCTACCGTGGCAACATTTTAGATTGGTTGAGAAGAAGAAATAATAAAAATTACAAGTTAAAAAACGTCTGCAATCCATTTTTCAATGTTGATTGCAGACGTTTTATTTTGTCGAAAATTAATATGTTGCTTGATTTATTCTTTACATTTCCCAATCAACCCATACAAAAACAACTGCAATATCTCCGCCTGTTTCTCCTCAAGCTCTTCCTCGGGGACTGTGAAACCTAAACCATTAATTGCTTCAATAAAAAGTTGAATAGATTGATCCGAAAGACGGCTATCAATAATTTTTTCTTGCTTGCCGATAGCGATATATTTCATATAAATCTCGTTTTTAAGTACATTAATATTATTCACTAACAGCGTGATAAATTGCGCGTCTTTACTCGCTTCTTGCGATATAAATTTACTTAAAGACAGATTTATTTCTGCATTACAGAGCTGGAGAGCCCGCTCTAATTTTTGCGTGAATGTTCCTTCTGATGCTAAAATTTCTTCCGCTAAAGTAATGGTATCTTGCATAATAATGCTAGCACATTCACCAACAAGCGATTCTTTACTTCCAAAATAATTATAAATAGACACTTGCGAAACATCTGCGAGGGCGGCAATATCTTTAATACTTACATCAGAAAAACCTTGTTCTCCAAATAATGAAAGAGCTGCCTGAATAATTGCAGTCTTCTTTTTTAGCGTTCTTTTTTCATAATTATTCATATCCTAAACACATCCCTAAGCTAATCTTATCTTTAGTAATAATATAACATAGAAACTTTTAATTTGAAATATTAACTAATAAATTTCAATTGTTTTGAAATATAATTAAAATTATTTCAAAACTAAACACCCATGAAAGGACTTTAATTATGATGAAAATAACAAAAAGAAAGAAAATAACACTAATCATTTTGGGAGGTATCATCGGTTTGAGTTTTATTTTATATAAACCATTAATTAACTATTTAAGCGAACAAGCGGCGAATCCGCGTGGGATTATTGGTGAAATCACTACGAAAATATGGTCATCCTATTTTGAAGATTTGAGTAAGTGGACAATTAGTAATACTGAACTAAGCAATGTTACACAGGTATTAGATATTGGTTATGGTGGGGGCTCCAATGTTAAAAACCTAGCGGAGCTAAATAAAAATTGGACTATTTACGGAGTGGATATTTCTGAAGAATCTTATAAAACAGCCACAAATTTGAATAAAAAAGCAATCAATAATGGCAAAGTAGAGCTATCTGTACAAGATGTTGCATCGATGAATTATCAAGCAGGTATTTTCGATGTAGTTTATGCTATACAAACCCATATGTATTGGGATAATCCTAAAAAAGGGTTTGAAGAAATCTATCGGGTAATGTCACAAAAAGGTGTTTTAATAGTGTCGTCTGAAAAAGATAAAATTGATTATCATATGGACGAATATAAAACAACTGCCACACTAACAGTACTCTTAAAAGAAATTGGCTTTAGAGAAGTAGTGGAGAAAGAAAAGGGAAATTGGGTTTTGTATACAATCAGAAAATAATTGCGAGTTATATTATCTTTTGAAATATCTGTTACAATGAATAAAACTCTCTAATACAGAGTCCAATTTTATACATCATGAGGTGAAAACATGTTAAAGCTATACAAAAAAGAACAAAACAAATCTTGTATGCTAAGTACTGGATAAATAATGATAAGGCAATTGTGCACTTCGGTAAAATTGGTAAAGTAGGACAGAAAGAAGAAACCAGCAACTATCTGGAAAAATACAAGAGCAAAGCTGCGTTCCATGAGGCGTTTATTAATCGATTTGTCCCACAAAGTTATAGCGAATATCCTCCAAACGAAAATTTCTGGATATTAATTCAATATCCGCTCAAAAGTTTAACAAGAACAAAACGTGATATTTGGCTGAAAGATCGAGTAACAGATGTTTTAAATGACGATTTGGGGTGGAAAGGTTTAGGGATTGTAGATGGTTTTGACATAGGTCAAACCGCGAATCCTAACAAGCAATTTGCTTTAAATATATTTTGTGTCGTTGTTGATGAAGAAATAGGTATTAAAGTGATTAAATCAGCTCTAAGAAATAATAATTGTGATTATACTAGAGTAAAAATTGCTTCCAGACCATTTTCGGATGATGCTGAATATACGTTGAATTTTTCAGCGAAGAAAAAGGATGTAACTTTTTATGTATGAATAAAGTTTTGAAATAAGAACGATAAAAAATCCGAAAGTCTTGATTTATCAAGTACTTTCGGATTTTTCTGAGCGCCCATACGCGGAATCGAACCACGAACTAGCCCTTAGGAGGGGCTTGTTATATCCGTTTAACTATATGGGCTTATTGTAAAATTATCTGACTCCAGAAAGCCAGACACCAGAAATAAGTTTACCAGAAATAAGGGGTTTCAGCAAGATAAAGAAGCATCTGGCTGCAAGGGTTACCATGCGACCAGATGCTTAATACAATTAATTTTTAGCTAATTTATCTGCAAAAACGAGGGATCTACCTGTGCCAATTGCAACGGATTCCAAAGGACTTGGAGCCATATGTACAGGGACATCTATTTCTTGTACAAGCCAGTCGCGGAAACCTTGAAGTAGGGAGCCGCCACCACTTAAAATAATGCCGCGATCGACAATATCACCACTTAATTCTGGGGGGCAAAGTTCAAGCGTATTCCGAATAGCTTCTAATATACGTTGTAATGTTTCAGCTAAAGCGCTTTGGATTTCCGTAGAGCTTACTTGGATTGTTTTTGGTAAGCCAGTAAGCAAATCGCGACCACGGATATCCGCAGTTTGTGTTACGTGTTCGATCGGCGCATAACCAAGCTCCATTTTAATTCGTTCTGCTGTTGTTTGACCGATTAAAAGGTTGTAATTTTTGCGGATGTATTGAATGATTTCTTCATCCATATGATCGCCACCTGTGCGAATCGAAGTGCTTGAAACCACACCGCCGTATGAAATAATCGCAATCTCACTTGTGCCGCCACCAATATCTACAATTACGTTAGCGACAGGCTCAGCGACAGGTAAATCAGCACCAATTGCAGCTGCAACAGGTTCTTCAATTAAAACGACTGAACGAGCACCAGTTGATCTTACCGCGTCTGAAATAGCGCGGCGCTCGACTGACGTTGCACCAGTTGGGGTACAAACGACCACATTGGGCTTTCTCACACCACTAACTGAAATCCGGCGCATAATCTCGCGCAAAAGTCCGCTCGTTAAATCAAAATCAGCAATAACACCGTCCTTCATTGGTCTTACAGCAGAAATCGAAGTCGGCGTTTTACCAATCATCTCTTTTGCTTCCTGGCCAATCGCAAGTACCGTTCCATCATTCGTATTTAGCGCGACCACAGAAGGTTCATTCAGTATAATGCCTTTTTCTTTACTGTAAACTAAAATATTCGCAGTACCTAAATCAATTCCAATAGTTGTTGTTCCAAACATTCTCACACCTAACTTTCTATTAAAAATAGCGAGTAAATTCTAGGTGTACAACTAACAGTATAGACTTTTTTCACCATATAAGCATTATTTAAACATGGATGAAATGAAAAGGTAATTTAAAATGGCGATATGACAGGTGTTTTCGGTGTTTCGTAAATAAATCGTAAAAAAAGTAATCAAACAAAAACGACTATCCAGAGTAGATAGCCGTTTTTTATTAGGAAACTTGCCGCTGTTTTTCAAATTCTGAATACATATAGTAATAAATGAGCCCGCTAATGAGCGCTAAAATACCAATAATAGTAAATGTCCCAGTATAGCCAATTAAAGTCGAAAGTGTAATCGCAAGTGGAGCAATGACTTTACCCAGCGTATAACGAAGTCCAGCAGCAGAGAAGTACATCGCCCGTTTATCCTCTGGAGCTAACTGTGAAACAAAGGTTTGTTGCAAGCCAACAGTCATCAGTTCCGCGAAGCTAAAGAGAATAATGGCACAAATCGCTCCCCACGGTCCTGTCGAAATACCAAATAAGAAAATCGCAATCGCATAGAGAAAAGAAGAATTCATAAAGACAAATTTTTCTCTAAAAT
Organism: Listeria sp. LM90SB2; assembly: GCF_028867355.1. NCBI lineage: Bacteria > Bacillati > Bacillota > Bacilli > Caryophanales > Listeriaceae > Listeria > Listeria sp. LM90SB2. The sequence continues at coordinate 1,772,301 of NZ_CP046449.1, read as the reverse complement.
GGCTCATCCAGCGAGTGACAACGACAGTAAGCGCTGCAACAAAGAAGCCATTAATAGAAACAATAACCCCGAACAATTGCTCACCTGTAAAATGAAACGCGAACAAGTTAGAGGCGCCGATAACTTCTTTAATATAGAGCGGGAAAAGTAAATCCAGTTGCATAAACGACTGAGAAACAATAATTCCGGCAACAATATAAAGAAAGAAAATTTTGTCTTTAAAAATAATCTTATAGTTTTTTAGCTGTTCCATTAAAACAGCACCAATACTTTTTCGAACCGCTTCTTTTTGTAAATCAGGATTAACTAAAAGAGGGGCTGTTTCGTGACCAAATTTTTGCAATAAAAATAGTAATAATAAATCCGCACAAACAATTGCAAGTAGTGTTTCTGTCGTGAAATTATAAAATAAAACCGAACCAAGAATGGGGCCAATAACGACCGCAATATTAATCATCATATAGAACACCGAATAAATATGCGTCCGATGCTCAGGAGGAACCACATCGGCAATCATCGCTTGACTTGCTGGCTGATAAAACGCCATAAAAACACTCGCAATCGCGAAACCAGCAAAACTCAAGTAAGGAGAATCCACAACATGAAGTGCACCTATTGCAAAAACAAGAAAACCAAAACCTTCTCCAATGACAGAAATACTCATCATCCGTTTACGACCAAAGTTATCCGCAAAATAACCGCCAAGCAAAGCTGTGAAAACCGCCAAAACTTGCGAAATAATCAGCAAAAGGCTCGTCAGCTCGCGCCCAATACTTTCCGAAAAGTAAATCGTTAGAAAGGGGAAGACCATCCAAAAAGAAATATCGAGTAGTGCTTCCCCAAAAAGCCTTACTTTTAAATTGATGTCCCATGTACTAAATTTCATCCAATGCACCTCGCTCTCTTTTGTAAAAAATAAACAAACGAAAACCCTTGAAAGCCAAAAGCTACAAGGGTTTTACGCAAAAGGCATAAGTTTTAAAAAAGGATTAGAACGCCCAGTCGCCTTTACGGAAAACAGGAACAACTTCACCAGATTCGGTTACACCATCAATGTCCATTTCAGAAGAACCAATCATGAAATCAACGTGTGTTAAACTATTGTTCACACCAGCTGCTTCTAACTCTTCACGAGACATTTCTTCGCCACCTTTAACATTAAATGCATACGCACTACCAATTGCTAAGTGGTTAGAAGCATTCTCATCAAATAGTGTATTGTAGAATAAAATGCCGGATTGGGAAATAGGGGAAGGGTCTGGAACTAGAGCCACTTCACCTAAATAGTGGGAGCCTTCATCAGTCGCGATTAAATCTTTCAAAATTTCTTCGCCGGATGCTGCTTCTACACCTACAATACGACCTTTTTCGAAAGTGATTTTGAAGTCATCGATAATATTTCCTGCATAACTAAGTGGTTTCGTACTAGAAACATAACCTTCCACTTTTAGTTTATCCGCACAACAGAATACTTCTTCTGTTGGCATATTGGCCATAAATTCATGTCCTTTTTTATTCTTACTGCCAGCGCCAACCCAAAGATGGTTTTTTGGAAGACCAATTGTAAGGTCTGTTCCAGGAGCCGTATAATGTAAAGAAGTAAATTGTTTTTCATTTAAACTTTCTGCTTTTGCAGCAAGTGTTTGATCGTGATTTTTCCAAGTTTCTACCGGGTTTTCTGTATTGATACGAGTTGTTTCAAAAATAGCTTCCCAAAGTGTTTCCATTTGTTCTGCTGGAGTTAAATCTGGGAATACTTTTGCTGCCCACCCTTGTGAAGCTGCTGCAACAACTGTCCAACTTACAACATTTGCTTGCATTAACTCGCGAAACTCGCTCATTGCACCACCCATTGTTTTCTGGAATGTCGCAATTTTGTTGCTATCCACGCCGTTTAGTAAATCCGGATCTTCGGAAGTGATGGAGATAAAACAAGCGCCTTCTTTGGCAAGTTCTGTTTTTTCTGCAACACGGTGAACCGGAGCACTTTCAAAAACGCGTAGTGGAGCATTTTTGTAACGTAATGCGCCTAATTCTTCATCGCGCCAATCCATAATGACATCCTCTGCACCAACTTCAAAAGCATATTTGGAAATAAGGCGAACAAGTGGAGCCGCGTCAACTGGAGCCATAATTACCACTTTCTGTTCAGGTTGGACATTTACCCCAACTTTTACAATCAATTCTGCATACTTTTCTAACTTTTCACTAAATACTGTCATAATTAATCACTCCAATCTTTTTATTCAATACGAGAATTGTATCTCAATTAATGAGGTAAAGCAACCACTACGCTACTGTTTTCGCTATTTTTAAATAAATAAAAAAGCAAGTCCGAAAAAGAGGACTTGCTTTCGAATTATCCTTTTAATACATCCACAAATGTTTTTGCGTAACTTTCCGCGCGAACAACATCTTCTTCATCTGGATCAAGGTCTACTTTAAGCCCAGCAACAGGAACGGTCGCACCTTGCTCTTTTAGACGAGTTTCAATTAAATCAACTGTTAAACAGTATTCATCATAAAAAGTATCACCGGAACCGAAAGAAGCGCAAACTTTGCCACTAAAATCAACGTCCGCCATATCTTCATAAAAATCAACGAACTCATCAGGAAGCTGACCATCATCGTATGTATAACCACCGATTAGAGCGCCATCATATTCTAGTAAATCTTCAGGATCAACTGAAATACATTCTTCAATTTCTACTTCGATATCGTATTTTTCTAATTCTTCACCTAAAATGTCGGCAATTTCTTGTGTATTACCAGTCATGCTGGCATAAACGATCATCACTTTTGTCATTTTGCATCACCATTTTCTGAATTTTTTATTGTTTAAAATGGCACAAACCAGCCCACCATTTTTTAACTGATACATTCTATTATAAATGTCTTCAGAAAAACTGCAACCTTTTTTCCAGATTACTTTATTTCTAAGGGGTTTCGAGCTATAATAGTAAATAGTGGAAATTTTAGGAGGGAATGAAAAGATGATCACACTCAAATCAAGACGCGAAATCGATGAGATGAAAGCAGCAGGGAAAATCCTTGCCGATACGCATAAAGAACTTAAAAAAATTATTAAACCAGGTATTACTAGCTGGGATTTAGAAGTATTTACAGAAGAATTTTTACGTAAAAATGGCGCGACTCCAGAGCAAAAAGGCTTTGAAGGTTATGAATATGCTATTTGTGCAAGTATTAATGACGAAATTTGTCATGGCTTCCCGCGCAAACAAAAGCTTAACCAAGGCGATATTATTACAGTAGATATGGTCGTGAATTATCGCGGTGCACTTGCTGATTCTGCTTGGACTTATGCCGTAGGTGAAGTGCCAGATGATGTGAAACATTTAATGGATGTAACGCATAAAGCACTTTATTTAGGGATTGAACAAGCACAAGTTGGCGCACGAGTTGGCGATATTGGTCATGCTATTCAAACATATGTAGAATCAGAAAATCTTGCTGTTGTACGTGAGTTTATTGGTCACGGCGTTGGACCAACTTTACATGAAAAACCAGATATCCCACATTACGGTACAGCTGGCAAAGGACCTCGCTTGAAAGAAGGCATGGTTATTACAGTGGAACCAATGGTCAATATGGGTGCTTGGAAAGCCAAAATGGACGATAATGGCTGGACTGCTAGAACTGTTGATGGCTCTTTGTCTGCGCAATATGAACATACTTTTGCAATCACAAAAGATGGTCCAGAAATTTTAACGTATCAAGGCGAAAACGATTAATTAAACTATTTAGCCAGATGCATTTAGAACAGAATGCAAGTAAAAGCACAAGTTTCACACAGCTGCTTTTAGTTTGTCGTTTTTTTCTAGGCATCTGGCTTTATTTTTAGAGGCGGTGACATACAATGGGAGAAAAAATGGCTATCTGGCGAACAAAAAAGCCAGCAACAAAACAAAAAATCGTGTCGGACCTACAAGAATCGGGTATTAAAAAAGGAGATACGATTATTTTTCATGCCTCCATGTCAAAAGCACACTGGATTTGCGGTGGTCCAGTTACCGTTATTTTGGCATTGCAAGAACTGGTTGGTGAATCAGGCAATATAGTAATGCCCGCTCAAACAGGTCAATTAAGTGATCCTGCAAAGTGGGAAAATCCGCCAGTTCCTGAAAGTTGGTGGAAAATAATTCGCAGAGAAACACCGCCATTTGATCCGCTTGTAACACCAACTCGTGGAATGGGTGTCATTGCCGAAACATTTCGTACTATGCCAGATGTTGAGCGAAGTTTTCATCCATACCATTCGTTTTGTGCTTGGGGAAAAGATAAAAAACAAATTCTTGCCAACCAGCCACTTGCGAAAAGCATGGGAGATGAATCGCCGCTAGGGAAAATGTATCAACTTGATGCGAAAATTATCTTGTTCGGGGTAGATAATAATAACAATACATCGCTTCATTTAGCGGAAGAACGCTCCAATGTATTTCCGCTCATCGAAAACCAGGCAGCTTTTCTAAAAAATGGCGAAATCATTTGGGAGAAGTATCAGGAAATTGATTATAATAGTGAAGTGTTTATCGCGTTAGGTCGCGCTTATGAGAAAGAACGTGACTTTCACCCAACGACGATTATCGGAGCGCCGACGAAAATTTATGATATGCGTGATTTAGTGGATTTTGGTACCGATTATTTCCAAACAAAAAACCACTAAAAAGTGGCTGGAATTTGTTTTATTTGCGAATCCGGCGTAATTCTTCTGCAAATAATTGCATCTCACGCGGGCTGAAATTGGATTTACGTTTAATTAGCTGATAAATATCGATAAGTGCGTTATAATCAACAGAGTCAAGCTCCAGATTTTCAAAAACACCAACATTCACCATTTTTAGTTTCGTTGTAATTTCGGTTAACATAAAATTCAAGTTTTCCTGTGAAGGGGTTTCAAGATTCATCTTTTTGCTCCTTTCAAGCTAATAGACAAAATTTTACCATAGTAGAAGAAAAACTTCCAGACGAATGACTAGAACAGGGGGCCTTATCAGTGTGGAAAAAAGTAGTTAAATATACAAAGAAAAACGGGATTGTTCAAATTGGCCAAACAGTAAGTGCGAGAGTAGGTCGAAATGATGTTTCAGGAAATGCAGCACAGTTAGCTTATTATATGCTGTTTTCGATTTTTCCAATGCTCTTAATCGCGGCAACATTACTTGCCTATCTTCATATTGATAAAGATTCCGTTTTTAATATGATTAAAGAATTCGCGCCAGACCAGATTATGGACTTTTTAGAAGAAAATTTAAATAACTTACTAACGCAGAAAAATGGCGGATTACTTTCTATCGGGATTATCGCGACTTTATGGTCGGCCTCGAATGGCATGAATGCGGTCATGAAATCGCTCAATAAAGCGTATGGCGTAACCAATAAGCGAAACTACGTCGTGCAACGATTATTATCGATGTTTTTCACACTCGCAATGCTTGCGACAGTAGGGGCAACCTTGCTATTACTTGTATTTGGACAACAAATAGGGATGTTTTTAATTAATCATTTGAATTTCTCGGAAGACTTTCTTAGCTTTTGGAATAATCTTCGTTGGACCGTTACACTCATCGTTATTTTTGTCGTATTTACCTTTTTATATTGGGTCGCACCAAACCGGCGCAGTACGTTGATTAGTGTTCTACCTGGAGCGCTTTTTTCAACAATCGGTTGGACAGTTGCTTCGCTAGGTTTTGCGTATTACGTAAATAATTTCGGCAACTATTCAGCCACATATGGCAGTATCGGTGTAATTATTATTTTAATGTTATGGTTTTATTTGACCGGCATTATTTTGATGATTGGCGGGGAGCTTAACGCTACACTGGCGATTCGGAAAAAGAAAAAAGAATTAGGCGAAATCAATTAAAAAAACGCTAAAACAGCAAAAAGCCTGTTTTAGCGTTTTAATTTTTCATGAATAAGTTGCATGACATAATCTGCGTCATTTGGTTGATTAATATCTATTTCGTCGATATTAATAACAAGGGTTTCACTCTTATCATAAGACTCAAACCAGCTGTCATAACGACTATGCAGATGCTTGTAATAGTCAAGTAAACCTGGATTATCAAAGGTTTGTTCATAAGGACGACCACGGAGAGCAATTCGGCTCAATACAGTGTCTAAACTTCCTCGCAAATAAATCAACAAATCAGGCGCTTTTTTCGGCATATAAGCAAGTTCTTCCATCATATTGTCGAGTAAATCAAGGTATGTATCCATCTCAGGCTCCGAAATGTTACCTTCTTCAAAATTAATTTGCGTAAAAAGCGCGTCCTCGTATATGCTTCGATCAAGCACATTATTTTGATCCGTTAACGCAGCTTTAATACTACGAAAGCGGGTATTTAAAAAATATATTTGTAAGGCAAAAGCCCATCTTTTTGGGTCTTCATAAAACATTTCAAGGATGCGGTTATCCTTAATGCTTTCATAAAATGCCTTAGTTCCGAGTTCATTTGCGATTAGCTCTGTATAGCTACTTTTCCCAGCACCAATCATTCCTGCTAAAACAATCACTTTATTTCCTACTCCTTCCATAACATGAGTAGCCTCCTTTTTTGGTCGACTATCTGTTCATTATACTACTAATTTGCTTAATAAGGAGATTTTTTGTACGATAAAAGAGAAGAAATGAGGGATAACCATGACAAAACCATTAAAGCTAGTTTATACCGAAAATGGGTTTGACACAGGAAGTTTTTTAATCGATGACAAACTGACCGAATATTCACCAGCGGATTTGATGTTAATGTCTATTGCCAGTTGTAGCGCCATTGTTTTTCGTAACATTTTAAAGAAAAAACGAGTAAACTTTACCGACTTATGGGTAGACGCCACAATGGAACGCATCCCAGAAGAAGAAAATCGTATAAGCGCGATACATCTTCATTTTAAAATAACCGGTGCTGCCTTGGATCCAAAAGCACTTGAAAAAGCATTAAAATTAACACCGAAATACTGTTCGATGGTTCGTTCTGTCGAAAAAAGCATCCTTGTCGATGAAAGTCTTGAAATCATGCCATAAACTACTGACAAGCTGCTGTTTTTTTGTTAGTATTAATGAAGACTTGGAATGATGGAGGAAAATAATGAATCAAAATCCAGTAGAAGAAGGACAAAAATTCCCGCTAACTATTCGGCGCATGGGAATCAACGGGGAAGGAATCGGCTACTTTAAAAAAGCAGTTGTATTTGTACCTGGCGCAATTACCGGTGAAGAAGTAGTTGTCGAAGCGGTCAAAGTTCGCGATCGTTTCACCGAAGCAAAATTAAATAAAATTCGTAAAAAATCTCCAAACCGAGTTACCGCACCTTGCCCAGTTTACGAGGCGTGTGGTGGTTGCCAGTTGCAACATGTGGCCTATAGCGCCCAACTTGAACTAAAAAGAGATATTGTTATTCAATCAATCGAAAAACATACAAAAATCGATCCAACCAAATTAAAAATCCGCCCAACAATCGGAATGGAAGACCCATGGCGTTACCGTAATAAAAGCCAATTCCAAACAAGAATGGTAGGCAGTGGTCAAGTCGAAACAGGGCTTTTCGGTGCCAATTCTCACCAACTTGTTCCAATTGAAGATTGTATCGTCCAACAACCCGTTACCATCAAAGTAACGAATTTTGTTCGCGACTTACTAGAAAAATACGGCGTGCCAATTTATGATGAAAAAGCTGGCAGTGGTATCGTCCGAACTATCGTCGTTCGTACTGGCGTGAAAACCGGCGAAACACAGCTCGTTTTCATTACAAATAGTAAAAAGTTACCTAAAAAACGCGAAATGCTTGCAGAAATCGAAGCAGCTCTTCCGGAAGTCACTTCGATTATGCAAAACGTGAATCAAGCAAAATCCTCACTTATTTTCGGTGACGAAACGTTCCTTTTAGCAGGAAAAGAAAGTATTGAAGAGAAATTAATGGAACTAGAATTCGATCTATCTGCTCGTGCCTTTTTCCAATTAAACCCGTTCCAAACAGAGCGACTTTATCAAGAAGTCGAAAAAGCACTCGTACTAACAGGCAGTGAAACACTAGTAGATGCTTATTGCGGTGTTGGAACAATCGGCCAAGCTTTTGCCGGAAAAGTAAAAGAAGTTCGTGGTATGGATATTATTCCAGAATCCATTGAAGACGCTAAACGAAACGCCGAGAAGAATGGCATCGAAAATGTTTATTATGAAGTTGGGAAAGCAGAAGACGTATTACCAAAATGGGTAAATGAAGGTTTCCGCCCAGACGCAGTCATCGTTGACCCACCAAGAAGCGGCTGTGACCAAGGCCTAATAAAATCATTACTAGATGTGGAAGCAAAACAACTTGTTTATGTATCCTGTAATCCATCCACATTAGCACGTGACTTAGCTTTACTCGCGAAGAAATATCGCATTCGCTATATGCAACCCGTCGATATGTTCCCGCAAACAGCTCACGTGGAAACTGTAGTACTCTTGCAGTTAAAAGATAAATAAAGGACTGGTGGTACATGATTTCAGGATTAAGCCATATCACTTTAATTGTGAAAGATTTGAATAAAACAACTGCTTTCTTACAGAATATTTTTAATGCAGAAGAAATCTATTCTAGTGGCGACAAAACATTTTCGCTTTCCAAAGAAAAATTTTTTCTAATAGCTGGTTTGTGGATTTGCATTATGGAAGGAGATTCTTTACAAGAGCGAACTTACAATCATATTGCTTTCCAAATTCAATCCGAGGAAGTGGATGAATATACTGAGCGGATTAAAGCTCTCGGTGTGGAAATGAAACCAGAACGTCCCAGAGTCCAAGGTGAAGGACGTTCCATTTATTTTTATGATTTTGATAATCATCTGTTTGAATTACACGCTGGTACATTAGAAGAACGCTTAAAAAGGTATCACGAATAGAAATAACACCTAATAGGAGGAAACAAACATGAAAAAACTATTTGATGAAACGAATGAATTTGAAGCAAAGTACTACCGAACTATTTGGTACGGCTACATCGACAATGAATTCGCGCCAGAATTAAGTGATGAAATAAAACAACTCATTCAAAGCGACCTTACAGAAAAAACAGCAAATCCAATCGAAGCAACTCACTGGGTTTTTTATAGCGAAACCCAAGCAGGGGACGCAATTGGTGATAAAGTCCGCTCTTCCATTATGGTTCGCCACCGGGATAATAAGTTTGTCGTCCATTACAACGTGAGCGATTTCCAATTTGTTACTGTATTTGATGTGGCAACCGCCTTTAAAGACCAATTAGAACAAGCATTGAATGCGTAAATAAAAAATCCCGTCTATTTTTATAGACGGGATTTTCGTTCATCCAAGTTCTTTCCAGTGCCAATTACCAATATGTAAACCTTGGTTCATTTCACTAGATGTAAAACTATCGGCTCTAGCTTCTGTTTTTGCTCGTGTTAATGAAGTCGCACTTCCAAAACTATTTGCGGTTTCATAATGGTATTCTTGGTTGTTCAAACGGATAATAATGGCACGACCAGAAGGATGTTTTCCAATAAGTTTCAAGGTTTCTTCGCTCCTTTTTTCAGTCGGTTAAATCATTTTTGTGAAAGCACCGGCATTTTGATCCAAGGCAGTAGAGGCAGATTCAATTTGGCTAAAGTCTTCTAAAGATAAAATAAGCACTTCTTGGCTTTCCTCGACTTTTGCTTCGACACGTTCCGTACCACTTGAGATAGTATTAATTTCTTGCGTGATACCGTTGACACTTTTTTCCACTTCTTTAATTGCTTCTTCTACACGACTCGAAAGTTTACGAACTTCTTCCGCTACAACACTAAATCCACGTCCGGCGTCACCAGCACGTGCTGCCTCAATCGCTGCATTTAAGGCAAGTAAATTAGTCTGAGAAGCAATACCGTTAATTGTATTAATAATGCCGTGAATATTTTGGGCTTCTGTTTGCAAATCGTGAAGTGTATCGGTATTTTCATTGGATTCTTTCGTGATTGATTTCACGAGTTCAAGGAGAGCTTCACTGCGCGTTTTTCCAACACTGGAATGTTCTTTTAAATTTGTAGCCATGCTTTTTAAACCAGATGCAAAGTCATGAACCGTTTCTTCTCTTCTCGTAATATCTGTAGCGATTTTGGCTACTCCAACGACCGTATCTTCACGTATAATCGGGATATAAGTCGCTTCAAACCAAACACGTTCACCGCGTGCATTTTTTCGTTCAATTTTATTTTGAAATTTTTGCCCAGCAAGCAAATTTGTCCACATTGCTTTATAGCTTGCACTTTGGACAAAATCAGGAAAGCATAAGTCCGGGTGGGATAAAGTCAACATTTCTTCTTCTGAGTATCCCATTGCCTCCGCGAAAAGGGCATTAGCATAAGTTACTTTTTTATTAGTATCAAAACGAATTATTGCCACGTTTTGAAGTAAACCATCGAGAAGGAGAGTTGCGTCTTCTGTTTCCGCATTAACATTCATTAAAAAAACCTCCATTTTTTAGAAAAATAATATAAAAACAACCAACATCAACATAATAACACACATGTATTCGTAATGGGAAGTTTATTTTTTAATAAAATGGGTATATAGAAAAATTAAGCTTAGCAGTGATACTTGCAATCACATCAGAACAATCTTATAATTTAGAAAAATGCGGGAGGGATAAGGATGCGGATTACGGGGGAACGGATTTACTTAAGACCTTTTCAAATAACAGATGCCAATCAAAAACTAGCTTTTCATTTAGCGAATAAAGCTTTTTTTGAAGGTTATTCTATGGAGCGGGATGATCGTTTTTATACGATAAAAGAACAGCAATCGCTTATTTCACGATTAGAAGATTTCGCTGCGAGTGATGTGGAGTACTATTATGGGATTTTCCTCCATGATACGGATGAACTTATTGGTACGATTAATTTATTTAGTATTTTGCGGGAATCTTTACAATCTGCGTTTATTGGTTATTTTCTGGATAAAGAGCATAATGGAAATGGTTATGCAACCGAGGCAGTGGAGTTGATAGTAGATTTTGGTTTTGACATTCTTGGCCTGCACCGAATTGAGGCAGGAGTAATGCCGAAAAATGAACGTTCCAAACAAGTCCTTTTAAAAGCTGGCTTCCATTTAGAAGGGCTCGCAGTACAAAATGTCCGCATAAATGGAAATTGGGAAGATCATCAAGTCCTAGCAATTATTAATCCTGGAGACTAAAAAAAGCCAAGTGTCGCAGTCCGCGCACTTGGCTTTTTCTATTTTTAACGTCCGTCCCCATATTCCCAGTTACGGATGGCATCATCTTCATCAAATGAAATAAGTACATCAGCAACACCGCGTAATTTTCCGATACTTTCTTCCAAACGGTCTTTAATATCATCCACTTCAGCGAGGGTGAGCATGGGATCTAATTCCACTTCCACATCGACATGGAAAACATCGCCTTCTTTAAGAACGGTTAGAACTTGAATATCGCGCACATCAGGATCACTCATTACGAGCTGACCGACAGTTAAATGCATACTTTGATCTGATTCGCCAATAACTCCAGCCGCATTGTCCAAAAAGACTTTACCAACGACGATAAACATCATTGCACCAATTAACATGGATGCAATACCTTCTGCTTGATGGAAAGGGGTAAAGTGAGAAATAATAACCGCAATCATCGCAAGAAGTCCACCACCAGTTGCAACGGAATCTTCCAAGAATACGAGTTTGGTTGCAGCTTTTGCTTTACCTAGATTTAGGATACTGTCTTTAAATAAGCGAAGTCCTTTTGATTCTAAGCCAACATCGTGCGCAATCTCATGCATTGCTTTTACTAAAACAGAAAATTCTAGCACGGTACAAAGTAGGAGCACAGTAAGGTTTATAAGGAAACCAGTGGAACTTGTTGGATGGATAATATGCGCAAAACCTTCACGAATCGTCTCAAAAGCCATTATCCCAACAACAATGACAGCACCAAGTAGCACTAAGTTAACCATTCGCCCGAAACCATGTGGAAAGCGTTTTGTTGGCCGTTTTTTACTTAAAGCAGAGCCGATGAAAACAAAAAATTGATTTGCTGCATCTCCAAGACTATGTAACGTTTCCGCGAACATGGCGATATTTCCTGTAAAAAAATAAGTAATACCTTTAATAATAGAAACAACGGTGTTAACAAGAGCCGCTGTTAAGGCGGATTTGTTACCTTCTTTTAATAACCCTAATAATTCTTTCATCCTAGTCTCCTCCACAAATATCATTAAGAAATTGTAGCACTTTTTTTACCAAAAAGAAAATAAGAACCCGAAAGCCTTACAGAAGCTTGCAAAAATGTAAGCACAAACAAGCTTTCTTTTCATTTTTATATCTGCTAAACTGATACTAGGAGCTTATTCAGAGAGTCTGAGAGCTGATTTTGAAACGGAAGGCGTTGGAATACGAGAATGCAGGTCCAAAAATGCCGTTTTTTTGTGTTGTTATTGCCAGCGTTATATCTCTTGTACGGGATTTCGCTTGCATTACAATTTGGGAATAACGCAGATTTAATCAATACCATTGCAAATAGTTGCTTACTTTTTTTAGCAACCATCATACTAACCAACATGGCGAGACTAAAGAATTGGATAGACTTTATATGGTTTTGCGTTTTTATTCTATATATAATTATCTTATTACACCTTGTGGCTTACATAGCTGTTGGGGATTTCGTAAACAGTACTTATACTGGGAATTTCCATATTCAAAAAGAAATGATTAACTTAATACCTTTTACCACCATAGAAAATACATTTCAGCAAACATTACCAACGATGCCTACTATTATTCAAATTTTAGGGAATGTTTTATTGTTATGTCCACTGTCTTTCTTCATGCTTTACTTTAAAATAACAAGCACTGCGGGAAAAACATTATTAGTCATATTCTTAACATCTTGCGGCATCGAACTACTTCAATTTGCGCAAACAACGATGATTACAGGATTTGAAAGTATATCGCTACCACCAAAGCGTTCTACAGATATAGATGATATCATTTTAAATACGTTAAGTGGATTAATAGGCATTCTACTAGCTTATGCTGTACCATCTGTTAGAAAACGAATCAATAAAAGAAGATGAATGGAAATCGTTAAGGAGACTCTGTTATGAAAGAAAAATTAATGCAAGCCTATGCCTGGTTTCAAAAAAATAGTACCGTCGTAAAAATCGTTTTTATTACTTTTGTGATGGCTTTTGTTATTTTTGAAATTATTAATATTGCGACGGGAATTGACTATCCATCGCTAAAAGAAAATTTAACTTCTCAAAGTCCAGAACAAATATTTATTATGTTTATTGTTGGCTTAATTGCTGTCACTCCAATGCTATTGTATGATTATGTCATCGTTAAGTTGTTGCCTGGAAAGTTTTCCCCAAGTCATGTGATTGCCTCTGGTTGGATTACGAATACATTTACTAATATTGGTGGTTTTGGTGGCGTATTAGGTGCCAGTTTAAGAGCAAGTTTTTACGGAAAAAATGCATCTCATAAAGAAATATTACTCGCTATTTCTAAGATTGCTTTATTTTTAGTATCTGGTTTATCGATTTACTGTTTAGTATCATTAGCCACTTTACTCATTCCAGGATTTGCAAATCATTTTGTTAATTACTGGCCATGGCTTCTTGCGGGTGGTCTTTACTTCCCAATCTTATTTACAATAACGAAATGGAAAAGTAAGTCACTTTTTGTTGATTTACCTATCAAAAGAGAATTAACGTTAATTATCGCCTCTCTTTTGGAGTGGGGCTTCGCTTTTGGATGTTTCGCGATTATTGGTACATTGATGGGAGAACCAGTCGATATCTTCAAAGTGTTCCCATTATTTGTTATCGCTTCGGTAATTGGGATTGCTTCGATGGTACCTGGTGGAGTAGGGACATTTGACGTCGTGATGATTCTGGGACTTAGCCAATTAGGCGTTTCTCAAGAATTAGCGCTCGCTTGGATGCTATTTTACCGAATTTTCTACTATATTATTCCCTTTGTAGTGGGATTACTTTTCTTCGTCCAAAAAGCTGGTAAAAAAGTAAATGACTTTCTTGAAGGGTTACCGCTATTATTTTTACAAAAAGTGGCTCATCGCTTCTTAGTTATTTTTGTTTACGGTTCCGGATTATTGTTGATTTTATCTTCCGCCGTTCCAAACGCCATTTACCATGTGCCTTTCTTATACAAAATTATGCCGTTTAATTTCTTATTCACTTCCCAAATTACCATCGTTGCATTTGGCTTTTTACTACTGGGACTTGCGAGAGGAATTGAATGTAAAACAAAGAAAGCGTATATTATTACAGTAATTGTTCTAGGTTGCGCGATTTTCAACACACTTGCTCGCGTATTTTCGATGAAGCAGGCGATCTTTTTAGGAATTGTGCTATTATGTTTATTCTTAGCTCGAAACGAATTTTACCGAGAAAAACTAGTTTATACATGGAGTAAAGTAATTATTGATAGCATTATTTTCATCGTATGTCTAGCAGGTTACATTGTTATTGGTATTTACAACTCACCAAATATCAAACATTCCAAAGAAATTCCTGACTATTTACGCATTGCCTCAGAACATTTATGGTTAGTTGGTTTTGTTGGCGTATTTATTGCTGTTGTTAGTTTAGTCATTATTTATATTTATTTATCCACAACAAAAGAAAAATTAGGTTCTCCATTTGAAGCTGTCAAAGTACGTGAACATTTAGCGAAATGGGGCGGAAATGAAGTCAGTCATACGATGTTCTTACGAGATAAACTACTTTTTTGGGCGGCTAATGGAGAAGTACTTTTCTCTTACCGAATCATTGCGGACAAAATGGTCATCATGGGCGAACCAACTGGGAATATGGACAAAATGGAAGCAGCGATTGAAGAGGTTATGATGAACGCTGACAGATTTGGCTATCGACCTGTTTTCTATGAAGTTCGAGGCACGATGATTCCATATTTACATGATCACGGATTTGACTTTATCAAGCTTGGAGAGGAAGGTTTTGTCGACGTTCAAAACTTTACAATGAGTGGTAAAAAGAAAAAAGGTGAGCGTGCTCTCATGAATAAATTAGAACGAGAAGGTTATACTTTTGAAATAATAGAACCACCATTCAATCACGAGACTTGGACAACTTTACGAGCAGTTTCTGATGAGTGGCTAGATGGAAGAGAAGAAAAAGGTTTCTCATTAGGATTCTTCGATACGTATTATCTCGAACAAGCTCCGATTGCTATCGCTAAAAACGGAGAAGGTACTGTCGTTGGATTTGCTTCGATGATGCCGTCATATACAGAAGAGATGACTTCGATTGACCTAATGCGTTACTCTAAAGAAGCACCATCAGGTATTATGGATTTCCTTTTCATTAATCTATTCGAAAAAGCTAAAGAAGACGGCTTCCAAACATTTAATGCCGGTATGGCGCCGCTTGCCAATGTTGGAGAAAGTAAATATGCTTTCCTAGGTGAACGATTAGCCGGACTGGTATACCGCTATAGTCAAGGTTTTTACGGCTTCAAAGGATTACGTAATTTTAAATCCAAATATGTTACAGAATGGGAACAAAAATTTGTTGCCTTTAGAAAAAGAAGTTCTATTGCTTTCACCATGTTACAATTAATGATTCTTGTTGGTAAAAAAAGACCACTTGCAAATAGTCAAGTAGTCCTTGATTTCCCGCTTGAAGAAGAAACAAAAAAACCAGATTCTGAGTAAAATCAGAATCTGGTTTTTTATCAATCTAACAAGTCATCTAAAGCTTCTTGTAACGTTTCAAAGCGAAATTCAAAATGGTTACTCATCAGTTTTTCCGGATAAGCACGTTGACTGTCCAAAATAGTCATGGCACGTTCACCTAGAATGAATTTAATAATTTTTTTAGGCACAGGAGTTTTATACGGTTTATGCATTTTTTTCCAAGGCGTTCAGCAAATTTCTTTTCTTGAACAGGATGAGGGGCTGTAAAATTAACAACACCGTTTATTTGTTCGTGGTCAAAAATAAATAAGATTGCCGCCACAACATCATCCACATGGATCCAAGAATACCATTGTCTGCCGTTACCAAAGCGTCCCCCTGTATAAGTTTGGAATAATTTTTCGAAAACAGGGAACGAGCCACCATCAGTCCCAAGTACAAGACCAAAGCGAGCATAAACAACACGAATACCCAAATCACTTGCCGCACTCGCTGTTTTTTCCCATTCATAGACTGTTTTTCCTAAGAAGTTATCTGCGTAATTATTTTCTTCTGTATCGAGATAAATCGTTGACTTGGAGGAAGTGTAGGCTCCAATTGCACTTGCATTAATCCACAATTTTGGTTTTGATTTCATTTTTTTCACAATCGATAAGAGTGCTGAAGTAGCTTCGATGCGGCTATTTACAATCACTTTCTTTCTATCGTAAGTCCATTTTTCATCCATCAAACCAGCACCAGCAAAATTAATACAAACATCCACTGGTAAATCTTCTAAATTCGGCAATTTATCTTCATTTAACCATTCAATATAGTGTACATTTGCGCGGTTTTTTAGCTTTTGTCTTGTTAAAATATAAAGCTCGTGATCAGATTTTTCTAATTCATGCACTAAATGATCACCAATAAAACCTGTTGCGCCTGTAAGTAAGATATGCAATTTTATCACCTCTTCATTGTCCTAACTAGTTTATTCCCTTTTTAGTAGTATTAAAACCAATTTTTGCGGTATGATAGATAGGAGAAGGAGGCGGATTATGAAAATCACGTCCATAAGTGTCCAGCAGAAAAACAAAGAACGCTACAACATTTTTATTGATGAAAAATACAACTTTAGCGTAGACGAAGAGGTTTTAGCCCGCTACCAGCTGATGAAAGGTAAAGTTCTAACCGAGGCCGAAATAGAAGAAATTAAGCAAGCTGATATGGTTCGAAAAGGGCTAAATAAAGCCATCAACTTCTTATCCCACCGTGTTCGCTCGGAAAAAGAAATTCGCGATTATTTAAGAAAGCAAGAAATGGAAGCTTTTGCAATTGACGAGATTTTAAAAAAATTAGCCGACATGGATTATATTAATGATCTCGAATTTGCGGAACTGTATACGAAAACGCAAATCAAAACAACCCTAAAAGGTCCGCGGACCATTGAACGCGAACTAGTCGAAAAAGGACTAACTAGAGAAATAATTACTCAAGTTATCGAAGAATATTCGGATGAAGCTCAGCTAGAAAATGCCACCAAACAAGCAATAAAAATTATGAAGCGAAATAACAAAAGCGCCAAAAAAATGCTTCAACAAAAAATTATCACGGATTTAATCCAAAAAGGCTATACGAGCGAACTAGCCAAAGTAGCCGCTACTGAAGCAACGAGCGAATTGGATGTGGCGGACGAAGCAGAAATTTTACAAAAGCAAATCGAAAAAACAATGCGTAAAAATAAACGCTACAAACCAAGCATTGCCAAACAAAAAACAATCACATCGCTAATGCAGAAAGGTTTTTCTTATGATACAATTCAATCATACCTAACTGAAAATGAAATCAGTTTCGAGGAGGAAGAGTGAATTGTATACGTATTTAGATGAACTAACAGCGGAATTAATGACTAAAAATCCGCATTTAGATAAAGAGCAAGCCTTGTGGTGGATTGAAATGCTTTGGTCAGATTTTGAAAGTTCATATGCTAAAGCAGGTTACCCGTATCGTGGTCCAGAGTACGCGGCAGATTATGTCCGTCAGCAAATCGAGCGCCACGGCAGTTTTTTACACCAAGTAGAACGAAAAGACCCAAACAAATAGGAGTGAACGAATTGAAAGTAAGAGGATTTGAAGTAGTAAATGAAGCAAGCAGAAAATTTCCGGAACAAACAATATCTTTACCAATACGCGGGGACAAAGGTTCGGCCGGCTATGATTTCTTCTCTAATGAAACAGTAACCATCTTACCAGGAGAAAAACACATTTTTTGGACAGATATTAAAAGTTATATGCAGGAAGAGGAGGTTTTGAATATCTATGTCCGTTCTTCCATTGGTATAAAGAAAGGTTTACTTCTGTGTAACGGTACAGGAATTATTGATTCTTCTTATTATAGTAATCCAGGTAATGATGGCAATATTGGGATTGCCATTAAAAACTTCTCCAATGAAGCAGTAGCTATTGAAGCGGGGGAACGTGTTGCTCAAGGCGTATTTCAAAAATACTTAGTTGCAGATACAGATATTATCGCAAACGAATCCCGTGTTGGTGGGGTAGGAAGTACAGGCAGATAAAAAAAGACCCGGGATTCCGGGTCTTTTTTTAAATACTAACAGGTGCTAGTTTTTTGTATAATTTTTCTGTGGAGAAAATCCAACCAGTGTAAGATGAAACAATTTTTAAATCATCATCTAATTTCACCACTGCTACAAATGGATAATGTCCATTGCTACGATAACGTAAATCGGTAAATGTTACATAAGTCCCATCTAGCTTTTCCTCAATGCGCCAGTTGTAAACTTTGGAGAATGAGATAAAAGCAGCTAGATTTTTATCTTTTTTCGCAGAACGGATGATTTCATTATCAGGAACAGGTAATCGGTCAAATTTTTCGTAGATAGAGATGTTGCGTTTGAAAGCTCGACCTACATAGTAATGATCTTTGGTTGTTACCGCCACACGCCACTGGAAGAAGTGGATGGTGGAAGCAATAATGATTTCTTCTGAATCTGGAATTAAGTTTTGAACCGCATGTTTAATCATTCGTTGTGTAACAAATCTCGCCACATAATAAAGTGCCAAAATGACGTAGAGTGTTACAAATGTAGCTAATACAGGAGAACCTAACAACCAAGCCGCAATAGCCACAACATGAGAACCGAAAATGAACCAATCAAAGGTATTGATAAATCCAAATGCGACCCATGTTTCTTTAAACGGTCTGACTGCTTGTGTCCCGTAAGCATTAAAAATATCTACAAAAATGTGTAATCCCACCGCGATAAACGTCCATAACAGTAAATGAATAAATGTTGCTGCTGGGAAAAGTAAATACAAAACAGATGAAATAAGTAATGGCCAAATTGCAAGCATCGGCAAGGAATGTGTTATTCCTCGGTGATTTCTAATATAATCAGCGTTGTTTTTTAATTTTAGTACAGTGTCAATATCTGGAATTTGTGAACCAATAATTGTTGCTGTCATAATACCAATGGCAGCTTGAGAACTTCCGGCAACTACCGGGTCTACGGTTGCTAACGCTCCGAGTGCAATTCCCATTACTACATGTGTGCCAGTATCCAATGACTTTGCCTCCTCTAAAATCGGTCTTAAAAAATACAAGTGGTGCTGCCTGTAAGAGCACAACACTATTCAATCAAGCCAGCATTCGGTATAATAGAAATCGGCTTAAGAATGGGTATACTATTTTATTCCCTGTCTACATTATACTACACATCCGGAGCAACACACATTAGAAATCTATTAGAATTACGAGGGGAAAATGAGAAAAATGAAGAGACTAACTTGGGATGAAACAAAGATAACTGCTTTTCAAGAAGCACTCGTTTCCTGGTATGAAGCGAATAAGCGCGTCTTACCGTGGCGCGAAAATACCGATCCTTACAGAATTTGGGTCTCAGAAATCATGCTTCAACAAACAAAAGTCGACACAGTAATTCCTTATTTTAATCGCTTTATGACTCAATTTCCGACGATGGAAGATTTTGTCCAAGCGGATGAAGCCGATATTTTAAAAGCGTGGGAAGGCTTAGGCTATTATTCTCGTGTCAGAAACCTCCAAACAGCCATGAAGCAAGTGATGGCCGATTTTTCTGGAGAAGTTCCTACCGACTTAACCACTATTTTATCGCTTAAAGGTGTAGGTCCATATACAGCGGGAGCTATCTTGAGTATTGCCTACAACCAAGCTGAACCAGCAGTGGATGGCAATGTTATGCGTGTCATCGCGCGCGTTTTAGAAATTAGTGAAGACATCATGAAAGCGTCCACCCGGAAAATTTTTGAAGAAGTGTTATATCAACTAATTGACAAAGAAAATCCAGCCGCTTTCAACCAAGGTTTAATGGAAATTGGTGCGCTTGTTTGTACACCAACAAAACCAATGTGTATGCTTTGTCCGCTCCAACCGTTTTGCGAAGCGCATAAAAATGGCGTTGAAACGAATTATCCAGTAAAAATAAAAAAAGTGAAAACGAAAACCAAAGAACTATTAAGCATCATTGTTATTTCAGAGGACGGAAAAATTGCCATAGAGAAACGACCAGAAAATGGTTTGCTTGCAAATATGTGGCAATTTCCTACTATTGAAATTTCGAAAAAAGAAAATGAGGAAGTAGCTAAACTACAATTTTTACATAATTATGGCTTAGACGTTTTACTAGAAGACGAACCAATTGCGCATATCAAACACGTTTTTTCTCATTTAGTATGGAAAATGGACATTCGTGTGGCAAAACTTCAGTCAGCAATTCCAAATGAAAATTGGTATTTTGCAACAGAAGAAGAAATGAAGCGACTTGCTTTTCCAGTACCATATCAAAAAATGTGGCAAGCGTGGAAAGATTTTAAGGGGGAATAACAAATGAACAGAGTGGCATTAGTAACAGGAAGTAGTAGAGGACTTGGAAGAGAAATAGCCATCGCACTTGCAAAAGAAGGCTATGATATCGCTGTTAATTTTTCCAGAAATCGCAAAAAAGCAGAAGAAGTACAACAAGAAATTGAACAATTAGGAAGAAAATGCGTTATTTTTAAAGCAAATGTTGGTGACGTGGAAAAAATTAGAGACTTATTTAAAGCTGTAGATGAGGAATTCGGCCGATTAGATATTTTTATTAACAATGCAGCAAGTGGTGTCCTTCGACCATTGATGGAGTTAGAGGAATCACATTGGGATTGGACAATGAATATTAACGCAAAAGCGCTGTTGTTTGCAGGTCAAGAAGCAGCTAAATTAATGCAACGCCATCAAAGCGGGAAAATCATCAGCTTAAGCTCGATTGGCTCGATTCGTTATTTAGAAAATTACACAACAGTTGGTGTTTCAAAAGCGGCGGTAGAATCACTTACTCGGTATTTAGCAGTTGAACTTGCACCTTTTGGCATTGCAGTTAATGCTGTTTCTGGCGGCTTAATTGAAACAGACGCACTAAATCACTTTCCCAATCGTGAAGAATTGTTAAAAGATGCTATAAGTAAAACACCAGCGGGTCGAATGATTGAGCCCAATGACTTAGTAAATGCCGTATTATTCCTTGCGAGCGAAAAAGCAGATATGATTCGCGGGCAAACTATTTTAGTAGATGGCGGCAGAACGCTTTTAGTATAGTAAAACAAAATAGGTAAAAATTAGCTATTTTATGTAAAAAAAGTTCTTTTTTGAGGAAAATATTCCGTTTCAGCACGATATTGTTTTTTTGCAGTCTTGCCTTATGTTATAATAATAATGATTTTGATAGTACATGAGGAAAGTAGGATAAAGGATGTACTTACCCAAAGAGAAAGAAATAATACAAATCAAGAGCTACAAACATAACGGAAAACTTCATCGTACTTGGAAAAAGACAGTGGTGCTTAAATCTACGGAGAATATTATTATCGGCGGAAACGACCACACATTAGTTGTGGAAGCAGACGGACGTAAATGGGTAACGCGCGAACCATCTATCTGCTATTTTCATAGTGATTACTGGTTTAATGTAATTTCCATGATTAGAGAAGACGGCATTTATCATTACTGCAATCTAGGGACACCATTTGCAGTAGATGAACAAGCGCTTAAGTACATTGACTATGACCTCGATATTAAGGTTTTCCCAGATGGAAGGTTTCATTTGCTTGATGAGGGCGAATACGAACAACACCGTCGCCAAATGAAGTACCCAGACTCAATTGACCGGATACTTCGACATAATGTGGATGTGTTAAGCCACTGGATTTTGGACAAAAAAGGTCCGTTTTCCCCTGACTACATTGACATTTGGTATGAAAAGTACAAAGAATACCGTTAAAAAAACGAGCTTTGGAGTCTATCTCCAAGCTCGTTTTTTGTTTATTCTTCATTGACATTAATATCAATTTGGTTTTCTTTCGTGTGTCTGAGTTTAAAACTATGAATTAATTTTTCTAAATAGTCGATTGTCTCTTGGTAAGCAAAAACAGAGGCAATAATACGCATTAAATGGTATTTATCCATCATATCCTCATACTCATCTTTTTCTGTTTCTCTCATCTCACGCAAGAAAAGCTGCATCAAATCTTGGGGATCCTGTGCTAAATGCGACTCTACATATTCAAGATCAATCGAAACTTTATCGATGTATGTCAGTAAAAGTTGTTCATGTTTATCCGTTAAGTAATCGATATGTTGTCTGATTAACTCTTGCTTATCTGGAGGCAGTTGCAAATAATCATTTTCATAGCGATGTTGGATTTTTAAAAGCTCAAAACCTTTTTGAGAACAAAGCAACATTTGCCTATATACAGCAATTTTCCGCCCTTTTGAAATGGCATTTTTCTTTAAAAAAGTACGCTCTTCTCTGTATAAACCATATAAGTTACGCGTTTGATTTAACTGTTTTTGCATCCACTCCATATCTTTTTTTAGAAGAGGGAAGTCCGCAGCATGACGCAAGTTTAATTTAATCCAACGAACGATTTCACTATTCGTATTATAAATTAACTGAAACAATGAAACTTCATATTTCGGTGGTAAAAAGAATAGATTGACAATAAATGCCGCAAGTAAACCTAACATAATTGTCCCAAAACGAATAAGTGCGATTTCTAAAAAGTCATTACCAGGAGAATCCATTACAATAATGAGTGTCACGACTGCAAGGCCAATCGTATTCTCCAAGCGGAATTGCATTAATAAAGCAACACAGATAATCGAAGCGACACCAATTAAAATAAAATCATTACCAATATAAAGTCCAAAAATAATTGCAATGATGGCTCCAATTACGTTCCCTTGCGCCCGTTCTAAAATAGTTCGATAGGACCTATAAATAGAAGGTTGGATAGCAAAAACGGCGGAAATGCCTGCCAGAGATGGAGAAGGTGAATTGCAAAGTTGAGCGATAAAAAGCGCCAATGTGATTGCAATACCAGTTTTCAAAATTCTAGCTCCGAATTTCATGGAAGGTTATTCCTTTCTATAGACTATTTGAGCGGGATTTTTAAGTTTTCCCGCTCATTCTTCTTCTATTATAACGTTTCTCACCAGTTTATAAAGTAATATTACCTAGTTATCTTGAACCATTTTTCCAAAAACAGTATCAACTGCTTGGATTGTTTCTAAAATATCAGCTTCCGAGTGTGCGGAAGTGATGAACCATGCTTCATATTTAGAAGGCGCCAAATTAATGCCTTCCTCTAGCATTCCTTTAAAGAAACGACCGAATAACTCGCCATTTGTAGCGCCAGCCTCAGCATAATTAGTCACAGGATCTTCCGTAAAGTAAACAGTTAGAGCACCGACAATTTGGTTAACCGTAACAGCAATGCCGTGTTTTAGCGCGGCTTTTTCAATGCCATCTTTCAGCATCGAGCCATATTTTTCAAAGCGCTCATACAGTCCTTCTTCTTGTAAAACTTCGAGACAAGCAATTCCTGAAAGAATAGATGCCGGATTCCCCGCATGCGTCCCAGCCTGATAAGCCGGTCCGAGTGGTGCTACTTTTTCCATGATATCAATCCGACCACCGTAAGCACCAATCGGAAGCCCGCCACCAATAATTTTACCCATAGCAGTCAAATCTGGAATAACACCTAAATAGTTCTGCGCGCCGCCGTACATAAAACGGAAAGCCGTAATAACTTCATCATAAATTACTAAAGAACCATTGGCATGTGCGAGTTCATTAACAGCTTCTAAAAAACCATCTTCTGGCGCAACCATTCCAAAATTCCCAACAATAGGTTCTACTAAAACAGCAGCAACTTGATCACCCCAAACAGCTAATGCTTCTTTAAAAGATGCAAAATCATTAAATGGGACAGTAATAACTTCTTCTGCGGTTGATTTCGTTACCCCAGCGGAGTCTGGAATGCCAAGCGTAGAAGGTCCAGAACCAGCTTCCACGAGTACTAAATCAAAGTGGCCGTGGTAACACCCAGCGAATTTAATGATTTTATCTCTGCCTGTATAAGCGCGAGCGACACGAATCGTTGTCATAACAGCTTCCGTCCCGGAATTTGTAAAACGGACCTTCTCAAGTGAAGGAATGGCCTCTTTTAACATTTTCGCAAAAGTGATTTCGTGTTTAGTAGGTGTTCCGTACAAAACACCATTTTGCGCAGCTTTTGTAATTGCTTCTGTAATATGAGGATGTGCATGTCCAGTAATGATTGGTCCAAACGCAGCTAAGTAGTCAATATACTTATTCCCATCCACATCATAAAAATAAGCGCCGCTAGCCCGTTCCATTGTTACAGGAATTCCGCCGCCAACCCCTTTATTTGACCTAGATGGGCTATTAACCCCGCCAACTATATGTAAAAGTGCTTCATCATGCAATTTTTTTGACATAGAATGATCCATTTCGTCATCTCCTCAAAATTTTAATACCTCTTATATTCTATGCGAAAAAATAAGATGCCGCAATCCAAAAAACAATTTAATTGCCGTTAAATGAAAAAAAGCATAAAATTAGTATATAGCTAAAGAGAGGAAGTGTGGCGCAAAATGAACATTTTATTTACATTAGATGTCCCAGAACATTTACAGACTTTGCAAGCAGAGAAATTTCCAGAGGATACTTTTTATTATGAGAGCAATGATCATTTTGCCAATTTAGCGGAGATAGATATCATCGTCACATACGGATCTAACATTACTGAAGCCAAAATTAAACAAGCAAGCAATTTAAAATTTATCATGGTTTTTTCTGCGGGAGTAGATAGTTTGCCGAGGGAAATAATTCAAGAAAGAAAAATTAAAGTTGCTAATGTACGTGGAATCCACGCTGTGCCAATGGGGGAATACGCGCTATCTTTCATGTTATCACACGTAAAAAAAGCCACTTTCTTCTATCGAATGCAAAAAGAAAGAAATTGGGCAAGCGAAGAACCAATTACAGAATTAGCTGGAAAAACTTTGGTAGTAGCTGGAACTGGAGCCATTGGAGCAAAAGTGGCCGAGTTCGCTCAAGCATTTGATATGGAAATTATAGGTGTTAATACAACTGGACATCCTGTGAAGCCCTTTAGTAAAACATATGCCATGTCCGATATCGAAAAAGTGGCTCCATTAGCAGATTTTTTTGTTAGTGTTTTACCTCATACAGACAAAACAACAGCTATTTATTCCTTATCATTTTTCCGGAAAATGAAAGATAATGCAGTTTTTATCAATATAGGAAGAGGTAGCGCAGTTGAATTAAAGGTTTTAGAACAAGCATCAAAAGAGCAATTAATAAACCATTTTTATTTAGATGTTGTACCTGAAGAGCCACTTTCCGAAGACAATTATTTATGGGAAGCAAGTAACGTTACTATCACACCTCATGTATCTGGACATTCGGATAAATATTTAGAACGTAGCTTTAAGATTTGGTTTGAAAATATCAAACATCTAAAAGAAAATACCAAATTACGGAATGAAATTGATTTGAATAAAGGTTATTAAGCTATAAATTCTGCCATTCTATTGACAGTTAAGCGTTATTTCCGGTATTATAAAGATAATAATTATTTTTGGAAGGGAGTGCATGGCGGTGTCTAATGCAACTCTAAAAGAGGCAGTAGATGTCTTAAAGAAAACAGGAGTAAGAATCACTCCTCAGCGTCATGCTATACTTGAATTCTTAATTAACTCACATACACACCCAACCGCGGATGATATTTATCGGGCTTTAGAAGGAAACTTCCCTAACATGAGCGTAGCAACTGTATATAATAATTTACGCGTTTTCCGGGATGCTGGTCTAATTAAAGAATTATCCTATGGCGATGCATCTAGTCGATTTGATTTTTCTACATCTAATCATTACCACGCAATTTGTAATGTGTGTGGAAAAATAGTTGATTTTCAATATCCAGGTTTAGATGAAGTAGAACATTTCGCAGCACATATGACCGGATATGAAATAGATAATCACAGACTGGAAGTATATGGTATATGTCCAGCCTGTAAAGAAAAACAATCAAATAATTAATCAAAACACTTAGCCTAGCTAGGTGTTTTTTTGTGTTTTTTGCAATTTTTTTCATTTTTATTTAATTTTATGCATAATTCGGTTGACATATATCTCAAAACTTGATATATTAGTTTTCGGCGCTACGATAGCAGCGATTTAAATGAATTTTATTCATAAAATAAATTCAAAAAGTTGTTGACAGATAGTTGCTGAAATGATATGATTTAAAAGTCGCAAAAAACAAACGAAAACATTCGCATAACAAGCATGAAAGCGACTAACTGACCTTTGAAAACTGAACAAAGAAGAAGACGAAAAGCAATGAGACGTAAAGTCTCACTGGTAATCGCAGGGCAGAAAACAGAAAGCTGTTTTCAACAAAACAAACTAGTAATTTAATTGCTAGCGAAGTCAATTTGACGCAAGGAATCTTATTCACGGTGTTGAATAAGTATTCAAATTCAATTTATATTTTAAAGAGAGTTTGATCCTGGCTCAGGACGAACGCTGGCGGCGTGCCTAATACATGCAAGTCGAACGAACGGAGGAAGAGCTTGCTCTTCCAAAGTTAGTGGCGGACGGGTGAGTAACACGTGGGCAACCTGCCTGTAAGTTGGGGATAACTCCGGGAAACCGGGGCTAATACCGAATGATAAAGTGTGGCGCATGCCATGCTTTTGAAAGATGGTTTCGGCTATCGCTTACAGATGGGCCCGCGGTGCATTAGCTAGTTGGTAGGGTAATGGCCTACCAAGGCAACGATGCATAGCCGACCTGAGAGGGTGATCGGCCACACTGGGACTGAGACACGGCCCAGACTCCTACGGGAGGCAGCAGTAGGGAATCTTCCGCAATGGACGAAAGTCTGACGGAGCAACGCCGCGTGTATGAAGAAGGTTTTCGGATCGTAAAGTACTGTTGTTAGAGAAGAACAAGGATAAGAGTAACTGCTTGTCCCTTGACGGTATCTAACCAGAAAGCCACGGCTAACTACGTGCCAGCAGCCGCGGTAATACGTAGGTGGCAAGCGTTGTCCGGATTTATTGGGCGTAAAGCGCGCGCAGGCGGTCTTTTAAGTCTGATGTGAAAGCCCCCGGCTTAACCGGGGAGGGTCATTGGAAACTGGAAGACTGGAGTGCAGAAGAGGAGAGTGGAATTCCACGTGTAGCGGTGAAATGCGTAGATATGTGGAGGAACACCAGTGGCGAAGGCGACTCTCTGGTCTGTAACTGACGCTGAGGCGCGAAAGCGTGGGGAGCAAACAGGATTAGATACCCTGGTAGTCCACGCCGTAAACGATGAGTGCTAAGTGTTAGGGGGTTTCCGCCCCTTAGTGCTGCAGCTAACGCATTAAGCACTCCGCCTGGGGAGTACGACCGCAAGGTTGAAACTCAAAGGAATTGACGGGGGCCCGCACAAGCGGTGGAGCATGTGGTTTAATTCGAAGCAACGCGAAGAACCTTACCAGGTCTTGACATCCTTTGACCACTCTGGAGACAGAGCTTTCCCTTCGGGGACAAAGTGACAGGTGGTGCATGGTTGTCGTCAGCTCGTGTCGTGAGATGTTGGGTTAAGTCCCGCAACGAGCGCAACCCTTGATTTTAGTTGCCAGCATTTAGTTGGGCACTCTAAAGTGACTGCCGGTGCAAGCCGGAGGAAGGTGGGGATGACGTCAAATCATCATGCCCCTTATGACCTGGGCTACACACGTGCTACAATGGATAGTACAAAGGGTCGCGAAGCCGCGAGGTGGAGCTAATCCCATAAAACTATTCTCAGTTCGGATTGTAGGCTGCAACTCGCCTACATGAAGCCGGAATCGCTAGTAATCGTGGATCAGCATGCCACGGTGAATACGTTCCCGGGCCTTGTACACACCGCCCGTCACACCACGAGAGTTTGTAACACCCGAAGTCGGTAGGGTAACCTTTATGGAGCCAGCCGCCGAAGGTGGGACAGATAATTGGGGTGAAGTCGTAACAAGGTAGCCGTATCGGAAGGTGCGGCTGGATCACCTCCTTTCTAAGGAAAAGGAAACCTGTGAGTTTTCGTTCTTCTCTATTTGTTCAGTTTTGAGAGGTTAGTACTTCTCAGTATGTTTGTTCTTTGAAAACTAGATAAGAAAGTTAGTAAAGTTAGCATAGATAATTTATTATTTATGACACAAGTAACCGAGAATCATCTGAAAGTGAATCTTTCATCTGATTGGAAGTATCATCGCTGATACGGAAAATCAGAAAAACAACCTTTACTTCGTAGAAGTAAATTGGTTAAGTTAGAAAGGGCGCACGGTGGATGCCTTGGCACTAGGAGCCGAAGAAGGACGGGACTAACACCGATATGCTTTGGGGAGCTGTACGTAAGCGTTGATCCAGAGATTTCCGAATGGGGGAACCCACTATCTTTAGTCGGATAGTATCCTTACGTGAATACATAGCGTGAGGAAGGCAGACCCAGGGAACTGAAACATCTAAGTACCTGGAGGAAGAGAAAGAAAAATCGATTTCCTGAGTAGCGGCGAGCGAAACGGAAAGAGCCCAAACCAAGAAGCTTGCTTCTTGGGGTTGTAGGACACTCTATACGGAGTTACAAAAGAAAGTTATAAATGAAGCGGTCTGGAAAGGCCCGCCAAAGACGGTAACAGCCCGGTAGTTGAAATGGCTTTCCCTCCAGAGTGGATCCTGAGTACGGCGGAACACGTGAAATTCCGTCGGAATCCGGGAGGACCATCTCCCAAGGCTAAATACTCCCTAGTGACCGATAGTGAACCAGTACCGTGAGGGAAAGGTGAAAAGCACCCCGGAAGGGGAGTGAAACAGTTCCTGAAACCGTGTGCCTACAAGTAGTTAGAGCCCGTTAATGGGTGATAGCGTGCCTTTTGTAGAATGAACCGGCGAGTTACGATTTGTTGCAAGGTTAAGCGGAAAAAGCGGAGCCGTAGCGAAAGCGAGTCTGAATAGGGCGCATAAGTAACAGGTCGTAGACCCGAAACCAGGTGATCTACCCATGTCCAGGATGAAGGTAAGGTAATACTTACTGGAGGTCCGAACCCACGCACGTTGAAAAGTGCGGGGATGAGGTGTGGGTAGCGGAGAAATTCCAATCGAACTTGGAGATAGCTGGTTCTCTCCGAAATAGCTTTAGGGCTAGCCTCGAGGTAAAGAGTCATGGAGGTAGAGCACTGTTTGGACTAGGGGCCCTTCTCGGGTTACCGAATTCAGATAAACTCCGAATGCCATGTACTTATACTCGGGAGTCAGACTGCGAGTGATAAGATCCGTAGTCGAAAGGGAAACAGCCCAGACCACCAGTTAAGGTCCCCAAATATATGTTAAGTGGAAAAGGATGTGGGGTTGCTTAGACAACCAGGATGTTGGCTTAGAAGCAGCCACCATTGAAAGAGTGCGTAATAGCTCACTGGTCGAGTGACCCCGCGCCGAAAATGTACCGGGGCTAAACATATTACCGAAACTGTGGATGAACCTCTTTAGAGGTTCGTGGTAGGAGAGCGTTCTAAGGGCGGTGAAGTCAGACCGGAAGGACTGGTGGAGCGCTTAGAAGTGAGAATGCCGGTATGAGTAGCGAAAGAAGGGTGAGAATCCCTTCCACCGAATATCTAAGGTTTCCTGAGGAAGGCTCGTCCGCTCAGGGTTAGTCGGGACCTAAGCCGAGGCCGATAGGCGTAGGCGATGGACAACAGGTAGAGATTCCTGTACCAGTGCTAATTGTTTAACCGATGGGGTGACACAGAAGGATAGGGAATCGCACGAATGGAAATGTGCGTCCAAGCAGTGAGTGTGAGAAGTAGGCAAATCCGCTTCTCGCGAAGCATGAGCTGTGATGGGGAAGGAAATTAAGTACGGAAGTTCCTGATTTCACGCTGTCAAGAAAAGCCTCTAGGAAGAGTAGTACTGCCCGTACCGCAAACCGACACAGGTAGATGAGGAGAGAATCCTAAGGTGAGCGAGAGAACTCTCGTTAAGGAACTCGGCAAAATGACCCCGTAACTTCGGGAGAAGGGGTGCTCTATTAGGGTGCAAGCCCGAGAGAGCCGCAGTGAATAGGCCCAGGCGACTGTTTAGCAAAAACACAGGTCTCTGCAAAACCGTAAGGTGACGTATAGGGGCTGACGCCTGCCCGGTGCTGGAAGGTTAAGAGGAGTGCTTAGCTTCGGCGAAGGTACGAATTGAAGCCCCAGTAAACGGCGGCCGTAACTATAACGGTCCTAAGGTAGCGAAATTCCTTGTCGGGTAAGTTCCGACCCGCACGAAAGGCGCAACGATCTGGGCACTGTCTCAACGAGAGACTCGGTGAAATTATAGTACCTGTGAAGATGCAGGTTACCCGCGACAGGACGGAAAGACCCCGTGGAGCTTTACTGCAACCTGATATGGAATGTTTGTACCGCTTGTACAGGATAGGTAGGAGCCGAAGAGACGTGTGCGCTAGCATACGAGGAGGCAATGGTGGGATACTACCCTGGCTGTATGACCATTCTAACCCGCCACGCTTAGCGCGTGGGGAGACAGTGTCAGGTGGGCAGTTTGACTGGGGCGGTCGCCTCCTAAAGAGTAACGGAGGCGCCCAAAGGTTCCCTCAGAATGGATGGAAATCATTCGCAGAGTGTAAAGGCACAAGGGAGCTTGACTGCGAGACTGACAAGTCGAGCAGGGACGAAAGTCGGGCTTAGTGATCCGGTGGTTCCGCATGGAAGGGCCATCGCTCAACGGATAAAAGCTACCCCGGGGATAACAGGCTTATCTCCCCCAAGAGTCCACATCGACGGGGAGGTTTGGCACCTCGATGTCGGCTCGTCGCATCCTGGGGCTGTAGTCGGTCCCAAGGGTTGGGCTGTTCGCCCATTAAAGCGGCACGCGAGCTGGGTTCAGAACGTCGTGAGACAGTTCGGTCCCTATCCGTCGCGGGCGCAGGAAATTTGAGAGGAGCTGTCCTTAGTACGAGAGGACCGGGATGGACACACCGCTGGTGTACCAGTTGTTCCGCCAGGAGCATCGCTGGGTAGCTATGTGTGGCAGGGATAAACGCTGAAAGCATCTAAGCGTGAAGCCCCCCTCAAGATGAGATTTCCCATTTCTTCGGAAAGTAAGATCCCTGAAAGATGATCAGGTAGATAGGTTTGGAGTGGAAGTGTAGCGATACATGGAGCGGACAAATACTAATCGATCGAGGACTTAACCAAAAAATGAAACGAAGTTACCTAACTGAACCCTTTCTTCTCTAGTTTTGAGAGAGCAATCTTTCAACAACTTTATATTGTCTGGTAGTTATGGCGAGAAGGTCACACCCGTTCCCATCCCGAACACGGTAGTTAAGCTTCTCTGCGCCAATGGTAGTTGGGGGCTTCCCCCTGCGAGAGTAGGTCGCTGCCGGGCAGTATTTCTGGAGGTTTAGCTCAGCTGGGAGAGCATCTGCCTTACAAGCAGAGGGTCAGCGGTTCGATCCCGTTAACCTCCATTTTTTATGCCGGCTTAGCTCAGTTGGTAGAGCAACTGATTTGTAATCAGTAGGTCGCGAGTTCGACTCTTGCAGCCGGCACCATTAATATTAACTTTATGATAATACATATTTTTATTGTAGAGAGCCGTTAGCTCAGTTGGTAGAGCATCTGACTTTTAATCAGAGGGTCGCTGGTTCGAACCCAGCACGGCTCACTTTTGCGGGTGTGGCGGAATTGGCAGACGCACCAGATTTAGGATCTGGCGCCGCGAGGCGTGGGGGTTCAAGTCCCTTCACCCGCACTTATTATGGAATATGCGGAAGTAGTTCAGTGGTAGAACATCACCTTGCCAAGGTGGGGGTCGCGGGTTCGAACCCCGTCTTCCGCTCCATATTTTATAGCAACGCCGGGGTGGCGGAACTGGCAGACGCACAGGACTTAAAATCCTGCGGATAGTGATATCCGTACCGGTTCGATTCCGGTCCTCGGCACTTTTATTTGCGCCCATAGCTCAACTGGATAGAGTACTTGACTACGAATCAAGCGGTTAGAGGTTCGACTCCTCTTGGGCGCACTTTATTAAACGGGAAGTAGCTCAGCTTGGTAGAGCACTTGGTTTGGGACCAAGGGGTCGCAGGTTCGAATCCTGTCTTCCCGATAGTTTAATCCCTTATTATTATGGGGCCTTAGCTCAGCTGGGAGAGCGCCTGCTTTGCACGCAGGAGGTCAGCGGTTCGATCCCGCTAGGCTCCACTTGCTTCACATTTAAGTAGAAAATAGTTGCCTTATTATTATGGCGGTGTAGCTCAGCTGGCTAGAGCATTCGGTTCATACCCGAAAGGTCGTGGGTTCGACTCCCTCCGCCGCTATTTTCAATCTTGGACCTTTAGCTCAGTTGGTTAGAGCAGACGGCTCATAACCGTCCGGTCGCAGGTTCGAGTCCTGCAAGGTCCACTTGTCACTTTATTATTATCATGGAGGAATACCCAAGTCTGGCTGAAGGGATCGGTCTTGAAAACCGACAGGCGGGTAATACCGCGCGGGGGTTCGAATCCCTCTTCCTCCGTTTTTCACTTGTGATATGTGGACTAAAATTTAATATTATTGTCGCGGGGTGGAGCAGTCTGGTAGCTCGTCGGGCTCATAACCCGAAGGTCGTAGGTTCAAATCCTGCCCCCGCAATAGTGGTTCCGTGGTGTAGGGGTTAACATGCCTGCCTGTCACGCAGGAGATCGCGGGTTCAAATCCCGTCGGGACCGCCATTATGGCTTGGTAGCTCAGTTGGTAGAGCACTTGATTGAAGCTCAAGGTGTCGGCAGTTCGATTCTGTCCCAAGCCATTCTTTTTTTAAACATTTTTGCCTTATGGCGGATATGGCGAAGTGGTTAACGCACCTGATTGTGGTTCAGGCATTCGTGGGTTCGATTCCCATTATCCGCCCTTTGTTTTTAAAAATTATATTATGCGGGTGTAGTTTAGTGGTAAAACTACAGCCTTCCAAGCTGTTGTCGTGGGTTCGATTCCCATCACCCGCTTTTTACCATGAATATAGTTTTACTGGGGCCTATAGCTCAGCTGGTTAGAGCGCACGCCTGATAAGCGTGAGGTCGATGGTTCGAGTCCATTTAGGCCCATTTTATTCCACAGTAGCTCAGTTGGTAGAGCAATCGGCTGTTAACCGATCGGTCGCAGGTTCGAGTCCTGCCTGTGGAGTTATTCTTTCAATAAGAATAAGTTTTTTATATCTGGGGAAGTACTCAAGTGGCTGAAGAGGCGCCCCTGCTAAGGGTGTAGGTCGCTCGCGCGGCGCGAGGGTTCAAATCCCTCCTTCTCCGCCAGATATGGCCCGTTGGTCAAGCGGTTAAGACACCGCCCTTTCACGGCGGTAACACGGGTTCGAATCCCGTACGGGTCATCCTAAAAACAATGTCAGTTTGTGACATTGTTTTTTTATTTAGTAAAATTTTGTTGGAGGTATCTAATGGGGGCTAAAGGAAAGTTTTGGATTTTGACGATGGTTGTTGCCATTTCAGGATTGTCACAGGGGGTTTTATTACCTCTTATTGCGATAATATTAGAAGAGAAAGGTATAAGTGCAGGAATTAATGGGTTTCATGCTACGGGAATCTATTTAGGAGTTTTACTTATTTCTCCATTTATTGAGGCCCCACTTCATAAATATGGTTATAAGCCGATTATTTTAGTTGGGGGAGGACTAGTTGCGGTTTCGATTTTGGCTTTTCCAATTTGGTTTAATTTATATTTTTGGTTTATATTAAGGTTGCTTATTGGTGTGGGGGATCATATGTTACATTTTTCTTCGCAGACTTGGATTGGGGCAATGAGTGAGCCAAGTAAACGTGGCCGGAATATGGCTATTTATGGGTTGTTTTTCTCATTAGGATTTGCGATTGGGCCACAATTGGTTAATTTGGCAAAAATAAATGCGAACTTGCCTTTCTTTTTATCTGGAATTTTAGTTTTGATAGCTTGGGGACTCGTTTGGTTTGTTCGTAATGACTTTGTTGCTGAAAAGGCTGTAATTCGAAAAATATCTTTTTGGGGTAGTTTGAAACGTTTTTCGGATGTATTTAAATTGGCTTGGGTAGCGATGATTCCACCGTTTTTATATGGAATTTTGGAGACTGGACTTAATGCGACTTTTCCAGTTGTTGGGTTGCGCGATGGGCTCGATACGATGATGATAGCGATGGTTATTTCTTCTTTTTCGGTAGGGACGATTATTTTTCAGGTGCCTATTGGGATTGTTAGTGATAAGTTTGGACGAGGAAAAGTTTTACCTCTTTTGACGGGAGCAGGAGCAGTTGTTTTTATGTTGACAGCATTTGTTAAGATACCAGTTTTATATGTGGTTTTCTTCTTTGTTTTGGGGATTTTACTTGGATCTTTATACTCGCTTGGATTATCTTATATGACGGATTTAACGCCACTTGAATTGCTTCCGGCTGGGAATATTTTGGTTGGCATGTGCTTCAGTTTGGGGAGCATTATTGGGCCGAGCGCGACTGGAATGATGATCGGGATTTTTGGAAATCAAATATTTTATTTTGTAGTAGCCGGAATCCTTGTGCTTGGCTGTTTGTTGCTAGTATTTGGAGCTCGGAAAGATGCACTTGAAAAGAAAATGGGAAATTAATGATTGACAGTTTTTAGGTGCAAGTGGTATGATGATTTCAATCCAATTTAAGTGATTAAAAAAACTAAATAAATTACTCTTATTATGAGTGGTAGAGGGACTGGCCCGTTGAAACCCAGCAACCTTTCAATTCGTTGAAAAGGTGCTAAATCCTGCGAAGTGTGATGCTTCGAGAGATAAGAGA
The DNA here is from genome assembly GCF_028867355.1 of Listeria sp. LM90SB2. Taxonomy (NCBI): domain Bacteria; kingdom Bacillati; phylum Bacillota; class Bacilli; order Caryophanales; family Listeriaceae; genus Listeria; species Listeria sp. LM90SB2. Next base: position 1,737,385 of record NZ_CP046449.1, on the reverse strand, counting down.
GACTTAAAAAGTTTCACTGTATTTGTGTATCGAAACTTCCAAACCTCTCTAGTTCTCTAGGGAGGTTTTTTATTGGCAAAAAATGGAGAGGATAAGGTGATAAGTATGGTAAAGGCAATTAGTTCAAACTTGGGGTATCCGAGACTTGGAGAGAAACGTGAATGGAAACGTGCACTAGAAAAGTTTTGGAATGGCACAATTTCAGAAAAGGAATTATTGGCGGAAACAAAGATTCTAAGATTACATGCGCTAAAAAAACAACAAGATAAAGGGATTGATTTGATTCCAGTTGGTGACTTTAGTTTTTATGATCAAGTGCTTGATACGAGTGTTACATTTGGGATTATTCCAAAACGTTTTCAGCATGATGGAGGGAAAGTTTCGCTAAATACATATTTTGATATTGCACGTGGTAAAAATGACGCGGTGGCCTCTGAAATGACTAAATGGTTTAATACGAACTATCACTATATTGTTCCAGAACTCGCTGATGCGGAGCCGAAAGTGTTGGATAATCGGGCACTATACTATTACGAAGAAGCGAAGAAAGAGCTTGGTATTGAAGGAAAACCAGTGCTTGTTGGGCCAATTACTTATTTAAAACTTGGAAAAGGTAGCGATGCAAAAAGTTTTGAAGTATTGTTAGATAAATTTATTCCGGCGTATGTAGAGATTTTGAAAGAACTTGAGGCAGCTGGTGCCAAGTGGGTGCAAATTGACGAGCCATATCTTGCAACTAGTTTTGATAAAAAAGAAATTGCGTTATTTGAAAAAGTATATCAAGCGTTTCAAACGGCAGTTCCAAATTTGAAAATAGAGTTACAAACTTATTTTGAAAGTTTGGATTATTATGAAGAGGTTGTTAATTTACCAGTTGCGGCGATTGGGATTGACTTTGTTCATGATCATGGTGATTCGATAAAAGCGTTAAAAGCTCACGGATTTCCGGAAGATAAGTATTTAGCGGCCGGTGTGGTTGATGGACGGAATGTTTGGCGTAGTGACTTGGATGCTAAACTGGAACTACTTACGGAGATTGCGAATTATGTGGCGGATGGAAAATTGATTGTTCAACCTTCTAATTCATTGCTCCATGTACCAGTGACGAAGTTAAGTGAGCCAGATTTGGATGAAGTGATTCTTGGTGGCTTATCATTTGCTGATCAAAAATTAGAGGAGATTACTATTTTGACGAAGGCTTTGACGAATGGTGCGGAAAGTGTGGCAGCTGAACTAGAAGAATCTCGTGCAGCAGTGACGGCGCTCAATGAATCTAGTCATCGAAATAATTTAGAAGTTCAAGAAGCGATTGCTAATTTGAAAAATGTGCGGGTGGACCGGGAGTTGCCATTTGCGGAACGGATTAAGTTGCAACATGCTTGGTTGAAATTACCGCTTTTCCCAACGACAACAATCGGAAGTTTTCCACAATCACCGGAAGTTCGGAAGACGCGCGCTGACTGGTTAAAAGGGAACATAACCGATGCAGAATATAATGCTTTTATTGAAAAAGAAACGGCTCGCTGGATTAAAATTCAAGAGGATTTGGATATTGATGTATTAGTTCACGGGGAATTTGAACGGACAGATATGGTGGAATATTTCGGGCAAAAATTGGCTGGTTTCCAAGCAACTAAATTTGGATGGGTACAGTCTTATGGTTCGAGAGCGGTTCGTCCACCACTTATCTACGGGGATGTTGCTTTTACAGAGGAAATTACCGTGAAAGAAAGTGTCTATGCCCAGTCGTTAACGAAGCGCCCAGTGAAGGGAATGCTAACGGCGCCGGTGACAATTATTAATTGGAGTTTTGTTCGTGATGATGTGCCGGAGAGTGTAGTTGCAAATCAGGTTGGACTTGCGCTTCGTAAAGAAGTAGAAGCGTTAGAACGTAATGGCATTAAAGTTATCCAAGTGGATGAGCCAGCTTTACGTGAAGGTTTACCATTAAAACAAGCAAGATGGCAAAAATATTTAGACGATGCAGTTTATTCGTTTAAATTAACGACTGCTTCGGTCCAAAATGATACGCAAATTCATACGCATATGTGTTATTCGGACTTTGACGATATTATTGATACGATTAGTGCTCTAGATGCGGATGTTATTTCGATTGAAACGTCAAGAAGTCACGGGGAGATAATTTCGACATTTGAGGAAGTGACGTATGATAAGGAAATTGGCCTTGGGGTTTATGATATTCATAGTCCACGCGTTCCGACTGTGACTGAAATCCAAGACAATATTCGCCGAGCGTTACGTGCAATTGATGCAAAACAATTTTGGATTAACCCAGATTGTGGGTTGAAAACGCGTAAAGAGCCTGAAACGATTGCGGCACTTCAAGATATGATTAAAGCGACTAAAGAAGTTCGTGCGGAATATCAAGTATTAGAGAAATAAAGGAATGGAGGAGAGGTAATTATGGCAAAGCTGAAACAAGAGACGATAGCAGCGCAAATTGGAAATAGAAAATGTGAAAGAACGGGTGCTGTCAATATGCCAGTCTACTTCTCTACAGCTTACCAGCATGCCGATCTTGGAGTGTCAACGGGGTATGATTATACTAGAACTGGAAATCCGACGCGAGATGCTTTACAGGAAGCGCTCGCGGAACTAGAAAATGGAACGCATGCTTTTGCAACGAGTTCAGGGATGAGTGCGATTCAACTTGTTTTCCAGCTTTTTAAAACTGGCGAACATATTATTAGTTCACAGGATTTGTACGGGGGGACTTTTAGATATTTTGAACAGTTTGGTGCGCAATATAATATTGGATTTTCGTATTGGGACGGGGCGGAGATTGCTGATTTGGAGAAATTAGTTCGTCCGGAAACGAAGGCGATTTTTATTGAGACACCAACAAATCCTTTAATGCAGGAAACAGATATTGCGGCTGTGTCTGAATGGGCAGGTGCGCATGATTTACTTGTGATTGTGGATAATACATTTTATACACCAATTTTACAACAGCCGTTAACTTTGGGCGCGGATATTGTGATTCATAGTGCGACGAAGTATCTTGGTGGGCATAATGATGTGCTTGCTGGGGCGGTTATTGTAAAAGAGGAGCGACTTGGGAATTTCTTTTTTAATCAGTTAAATGCAACGGGTGCAGTGCTATCGCCATTTGATAGTTGGTTATTGATTCGTGGCCTTAAGACGCTGGTTTTGCGTGTAAGACAACATCAAGCGAATGCAGAGAAAATCGCGGCGTTTTTGGAATCACATGAATTGGTGGAGGAAGTTCGTTATCCAGGGCGCGGTGGGATGATTAGTTTCTTTATTCAAGATGCGGCGCTCGTATCGCCACTTTTGAAAGAACTTGAGTTATTTACTTTTGCGGAAAGTTTAGGCGGGGTGGAGAGTTTGATTACTTATCCAACAACACAAACGCACGCAGATATTCCTGAAGAGTTGCGGAATTCTTATGGACTTACAGACAAATTATTGCGCATTTCGGTTGGAATTGAAGCTAGTGAAGATTTGATTGCTGATTTATCTAAGGCACTCGATGCGGTTTTGGAAGGGGTGAGCGCTCGTGGCTAATGAATATGCGCAAGATACGGCTGTGATTAAAGCGAGCCTCGGGATTGATAAAGAGACAGGTGCGCTTAATACGCCAATTCATTTATCGTCTACTTTCCATCAGCATGACTTTGATAATTATCACGCTTATGATTATGCGAGAAGTGGGAACCCAACGAGAGAAAAAGTGGAACAAGCGATTGCGGAACTGGAAGGTGGTACGAATGGTTTTGCCTTTGCTAGTGGGATGGCGGCTGTTTCTGCAGCGCTCTTTACTCTTTCTAAGGGAGACCATTTTATTATTGCGAAAGATGTGTACGGCGGGACGTTTCGTTTGGTGGAGCAAGTGTTGCCACGTTTTGGGATTACGCATACTTTTGTTGATACGACAAATATTGACGAAGTTGCGAAGGCATTTCAAGCGAATACGAAACTGATTTACTTGGAAACACCTTCTAATCCGTTGCTGCATGTGACAGATATTCGGACTGTTGCAAAACTTGCGAAAGCGAATGGGTGTTATACGTTTGTTGATAATACATTTTTGACGCCGTTAATTCAAAAACCGTTAGAATTAGGTGCAGACTTGGTTATTCATAGTGCGACGAAATTTCTTGGAGGGCATAGTGATATTTTGGCGGGGCTAATTGTCACCAATAATCCTAATCTGGCTGAAGCAGTGTACTTTTTGCAAAATTCGACTGGTGGGGTTCTTGGAGTGCAGGATTCGTGGTTGTTATTGCGCGGACTAAAAACACTTTCTGTGCGGATGAAGGCTGGGACGGAAACAGCGGAGAAAATTGCGCTATTTTTAAATGCGGAGCCAGATGTGGTGGCAGTGCATTATCCGGGGTTACCTTCTCATGCGGGTTATGACATTCAAGTGGAACAGGCGACAAGTGGCGGGGCCGTTTTATCGTTTGATTTAGGCAGTGAGGAAGCTGTGCGAGAACTAGTAACACATTTGGAATTGCCGGTATTTTCTGTGAGTTTGGGCGCGGTGGAGAGTATTCTTTCTTACCCGGCTAAAATGTCTCATGCGGCTGTTCCGGAAGAGGAGCGTTTGGCGCAAGGAATTACGCCAGGATTATTACGTTTTTCAGCTGGACTAGAAGATGCCGATGACTTGATTGCTGATTTAAAACAAGCACTTTCTTTCATTAAGAAGGGAAGTGTTGCGAAATGAATTTAAGAAAAGATTTAAGTGAAAAAGTATTAATTGCTGACGGCGCGATGGGCACTTTGCTTTATTCTTATGGAGTGGATCGTTCGTTTGAAGAGCTAAATTTGTCTCATCCGGAAGATATTGTTGCGATTCATAAAGCATACATTGGTGCTGGGGCGGATATTATTCAAACGAATACGTATGGTGCAAATTATATTAAATTAGCGCGATATGGTTTAGAGGATGAAGTGAAGCGTATTAATCAAGCAGCCATTCGGTTAGCAAAGGAAGCGGCAAGAGGGACTGGAACGTATATTTTTGGGACGATTGGTGGAATAAATGGCGCAGTGGATGCAAGACTTCCAGCGGCTCCACTCGAAGAAATCAAGCGAAGTTTTAGGGAGCAGCTATACTGTTTTTTGTTAGATGGTGTGGATGCGATTTTGCTGGAAACGTATTATGATTTAGATGAGCTTAAAACAGTGTTGAAAATTCTTCGTGAGACTACTGATTTACCGGTAGTTGCGAATGTCTCTATGCATGAGCCGGGTATTCTTCAAAACGGGAAAAAATTGCCGGATGCGCTGGAAGAACTTATTGCGCTTGGAGCGGATGTAGTTGGTATTAATTGCCGACTTGGTCCTTACCATATGGCGCGTGCTCTTGAAACAGTGCCGCTGTATGATAATGCTTATTTGGCAGTTTATCCCAACGCTAGTTTGCCAGAGATGCAAGAAGGAAAAGTAATTTATCAGTCTGACACGGATTATTTTGAACATTATGGGGAGGTTTTTCGGCAAGAAGGTGCTCGGATTATTGGTGGTTGTTGTGGCACGACGCCAGATCATATTCGTGCTTTACGAAAAGGCCTTGAAACAACAAAACCCATTTTGGAAAAAGAAGTTCGGCCGATATTGGAACTTGTTCCAGAAGAAGTGGAGGATGTGGATTCTGGTGAACGTTTGCTTGATAAAGTGAAGGAACGTTTAACGATTTTGGTTGAACTAGATCCGCCGAGGACTTTTGATACGACGAAATTTTTTGAAGGAGCCCAGGCACTTGACGAGGCAGGCGTTGATGCGATTACGATTTCGGATAATTCGCTTGCCACGCCGCGGATTAGTAATATGGCGCTAGCTTCGATTTTGAAGCATGAATATGGTATTAAACCACTCATTCATTTGACGACGCGGGATCATAATTTGGTTGGGATGCATTCGCATGTGATGGGATTTCATAAATTGGGGCTGCATGATGTGCTTGCGATTACAGGTGATCCAACTAAAGTAGGTGATTTCCCTGGAGCGTCTTCGGTGTTTGATTTAAGGTCTGTGGAATTAGTTCAGCTAATTAAAAAGTTCAATGATGGGATTTCTTATACTGGGAAATCACTGAAAGAAAAGGCACGATTCCATGTTGGAGCGGCATTTAATCCGAACGTGCTGAACTTAGAGAAAGCGGTTAGGTTAATTGAGCGAAAAGTGGAATATGGTGCCGATTATATTATTACACAGCCAATTTATGATGTGAATAAAGCTATCTTATTAAAAGAAGCCTTGCAAAAAGCAAATATTGATGTGCCACTTTTTATTGGGGTTATGCCATTATTGTCTAGTCGGAATGCAGAATTTCTGCATAATGAGGTTCCCGGGATTCGTTTGACAGATGATGTGCGGGAGCGAATGAGAGAGGCGGAAGAGCACGGTCATGCAAATGAAGAAGGCATGGCAATTGCTCGTGAATTAGTGGATGCGATTTGTGAGCATTTCCAAGGGATTTATATTATTACGCCATTTTTACGATATGATTTATCGATAGAATTAGCGAAATATGCCCAAAATAAACAGCAAGTCCAAATTGGGTCTAAATAAAAAAACTGGTTGTCACGAGGACAACCAGTTTTTTTACATGAATAAATTTCTGGATAATAGACTTAAAAGGTAAGCAAGGGCCAATGTAATACCAAAGATAGTTAATGCTTTAGATGTGGATTTCATGGCTGGGACCATTGTAATCGGCGAAGTTTTGCCGATGAAACGACGCACGGCGCGAATAGCTTCTGGCAAACTAAGTAAAATCAGAAGCGTCCACCACGGAGCATCTTGTGTGAAAATAAGGGCGATTTCAAATACGTAACTGAATAGAAAAGCAGCTGCAAAAAGAACGGTTGCCCATTTGCGACCTAGCAAGATAGCTAAGGTTAAACGACCATTTTTCTTATCAGGTACTAAATCACGAATACTATTAGCAAGTAGCAAGTTACCAACGAGCACCATTACTGGAATCGATACGTATACGATAAACGAACTAATAAATTCTGCTTGAATATAGAAGGAAATGAAAGTAATAATTCCCCCCATAAAGAATCCTGCCATAATTTCACCAAATGGCGTATAAGCAATAGGATAAGGTCCTCCCGTATAAAGAAAGCCAACAAGCATACATATTGCGCCAAGTAATCCTACATACCAATTAAGTTCAATGGATAAATAAACACCACCGAGAATTGATAATATGTATAAGAAAATTGCTAGGAATAAAATAAATCCTGGGCGCATACCATTTCGGACGATAGCACCACCATTTCCTACCGAGTGCTCATCATCTTGCCCTTTTTTATAATCAAAATATTCATTGAATAGATTGGCGGATGTTTGTATAAAGAAACAAGCAATTAGCATAACGATAAAACGTGTAAAATGAAAACTGGTGTAGCTCATTGCGACTGATGTTCCAAGAAATACTGGAACGAAAGAGGCTACAAGTGTATGGGGGCGAAGTAATGTCCACCATTTTTGAAATCCAGTTTGTTTTGTAAGTGCAGATTTTGAGGCATTAGCCATGTTTTTCTCTCCTTTTTCACTTCCATATGTTTCAGATGTCTACCCTTCATTTTAGGGAAATATTGCAAGAACGTCAATAATTAATGACGAAATGAAAGAAAAAACGCAAACCAAGCAGTTTAGCTCTATTTTTGGTATAATAGAAGATGTGAATGTAAAAGGAGAGATAAGCATATGAATACTAAATTGCCTCTTGATTTATTTAATCAAGCGAAACGTAGCGCAAGCCAAGATCAACCGGCTCTATTTAGCTGGGTAACTGAGTTAGATGAATTAGTGTCTCCAGTCAAATTGTTTAAAAAAGCTGGCACGGCTTTTAAAGGTGAGCGTTTTTTCTGGCAAAATCCAGAAATGACACTGACCATGACCGGTTTTGGTGTAACGAAACAATTTTTGGCGGAGAAGAAAAAAGATGCTTTTCTTGGACTGCAAGAGAAAATTGAGAAGAGACTGCGAACTAGTGTAACCAATGCAACCGTAGATGCTACTGGACCAATTTACTTTGGTGGTTTTGCCTTTGATCCTGAGCGTGATACAGAGAAAGAATGGCAAAGTTTTAAAGATGGCTTGTTTTATTTACCACTATTTATGTTAACGAATAAAGATGGTAAAAGTTACTTAACCGTTAATTTGTCTATCTACTCTGATGATACGGAAAGCAAATTAGAAGCTGTTTTTAATCAATGGCAAAAAATCATTCATCAAGAGGTTAATGAAGCTGAAATGGCATTACTTACAGATTTTAAGGAGATTGGCAAAGACCATTTCCTAGAAACTGCGAGTGAAATTATCGATATGATTAATCATTCAGAAGACGTAAAAAAAGTGGTTCTAGCTAGACGAATGGGCTTGCGTTTCCAGCGCCAAGTAGATAGTGCCATTATTTTGGAAAATATGCTAGCAACACAAGAAAATAGTTATTTCTTCCTTATTGAAAAGGGAACAGGGGTCTTTTTCGGGGCAACTCCTGAAAGATTACTTGCGGTCAATGGGGATGAAATTCATTCGTCATGTGTAGCTGGTTCTACGGAGCGCGGCGCTACCGAAGAAGCGGACGAAGCACTTGGAAATGCGCTGTTAAAAGATGCGAAAAACTTGCGAGAGCATTCTTATGTAGTGCAAATGATGGAAGAAACATTAAAACCATTTACAACAGGATTGTCGTTATCTAGCCAACCAGTACTTCTGAAAAATCGTGATATTCAACATCTATATATGAATATTACCGCGAAGAAAAAACCAGATGTTTCCATGCTTGAAATGGTAAAAGCTCTTCATCCAACGCCAGCTCTTGGCGGTTTACCTCAAAAAATGGGATTAGCCATTATTCGGATGAAAGAAGAAATGGATCGTGGTTTCTACGGAGCACCGATTGGCTGGGTTGACTTAAAAGGTTCTGGTGAGTTTGCTGTGGCCATTCGTTCAGGCTTAATTGTCGATTCGCAGGGGTTAATCTATGCTGGTTGCGGGATTGTTGGAGATTCTGTACCAAAAGAAGAATTACAAGAAACGGCAGTAAAATTCCAGCCGATGTTACGCGTATTAGGAGGCATAAAGAAATGACAAACCACGAACAAGTGCTGACAGATTATTTAGCTGCATTTATTGAGGAGCTTGTGCAAGCCGGTGTGAAAGAAGCAATTATTAGCCCGGGTTCACGTTCCACTCCGCTTGCACTGATGATGGCAGAGCATCCGATTTTGAAGATTTATGTGGATGTTGACGAACGCTCGGCTGGCTTTTTTGCTTTAGGTCTAGCGAAAGCATCGAAACGTCCAGTTGTTCTACTTTGTACTTCAGGAACGGCAGCTGCAAACTATTTTCCAGCAGTTGCTGAAGCTAATTTATCACAAATCCCATTGATTGTTTTAACTGCTGATCGTCCACATGAGCTTCGAAATGTTGGAGCACCACAAGCGATGGATCAGTTGCATTTATATGGTTCACATGTCAAGGATTTTACGGATATGGCACTTCCTGAAAACAGTGAAGAAATGCTTCGCTATGCAAAATGGCATGGAAGTCGCGCGGTGGATATTGCAATGAAAACTCCACGTGGCCCTGTGCACCTCAATTTCCCATTACGCGAACCGCTTGTGCCAATTCTAGAACCTTCACCGTTCACAGCTACCGGAAAAAAACATCATCACGTACATATTTATTATACGCATGAAGTATTGGACGATAGCTCGATTCAAAAAATGGTGACAGAATGCACTGGTAAAAAAGGCGTATTCGTCGTTGGTCCAATCGATAAGAAAGAATTGGAGCAGCCAATGGTTGATTTAGCGAAAAAACTAGGTTGGCCGATTTTAGCTGATCCGCTTTCTGGACTCCGTTCTTACGGGGCGCTAGATGAAGTAGTGATTGACCAATATGATGCATTCTTAAAAGAAGCAGAGATTATAGATAAATTAACACCAGAAGTAGTTATTCGTTTTGGAAGTATGCCAGTTTCTAAACCACTGAAAAACTGGTTAGAACAACTTTCAGATATTCGTTTTTATGTGGTGGATCCGGGTGCTGCTTGGAAAGATCCGATTAAAGCGGTAACAGACATGATTCACTGTGATGAACGATTTTTACTAGATATCATGCAACAAAATATGCCTGATGATGCGAAAGATGCAGCGTGGTTAAATGGATGGACATCGTATAATAAAGTGGCACGAGAAATCGTTTTGGCTGAAATGGCGAACACAACCATTTTGGAAGAAGGTAAGATAGTTGCGGAATTACGCCGTTTGTTACCGGACAAAGCGGGACTCTTTATTGGTAATAGTATGCCGATTCGCGATGTTGACACGTACTTTTCACAAATTGATAAGAAAATAAAAATGCTAGCAAATCGCGGGGCTAATGGTATTGACGGAGTTGTTTCTTCGGCGTTAGGTGCTAGTGTTGTCTTCCAACCAATGTTTTTACTAATTGGTGATTTATCCTTTTATCATGATATGAACGGGTTACTTATGGCGAAAAAATATAAGATGAACCTAACGATTGTGATTGTTAATAATGATGGCGGCGGGATATTCTCGTTCTTACCTCAAGCAAACGAGCCGAAGTATTTTGAATCATTATTTGGTACATCTACTGAACTTGATTTCCGTTTTGCAGCTGCTTTTTATGATACAGATTATCACGAGGCTAAGTCGGTAGATGAACTAGAAGAAGCAATCGATAAAGCTAGCTACCATAAAGGTTTGGATATTATTGAAGTGAAAACAAATCGTCATGAAAATAAAGCAAATCATCAAGCACTTTGGGTTAAAATTGCGGACGCGTTAAAGGCATTAGATTAATATGCTAGTAAACGGTCGACATTATCATCTGACAACTGCTATAAGTGGAGAAAAGCCAGCTTTACTGATGTTACATGGTTTTACTGGAACAAGCGAAACATTTCAAGATAGTATTTCAGATTTGAAAGAACATTTTAATATTATTGCGCCAGATTTACTTGGGCACGGAAATACCGCAAGCCCAGAAGAAATATCGCCTTACACAATGGAAAATATTTGCGAGGATTTAGCTGGAATTTTACATCAATTAAATATCAGTAGATGTTTTGTACTTGGCTATTCGATGGGCGGGCGGGTCGCGACTGCGTTTGCAGCAACCTTTCCAAAAAGGGTGCGTGGACTTATTTTAGTTAGTAGCTCTCCTGGCCTTGAACAAGCAGATATCCGAGAAAGCCGTGTTGCGGCTGATAATCGTTTGGCAGACTGGATTGAAGAAGAGGGCTTGGTGCCTTTTGTGGACTACTGGGAAAATTTAGCTTTGTTTGCTTCACAAAAAGTTTTGTCTCCTGAAATGAAAAGAAGAATTAGGTCAGAACGGCTATCGCAAAACTCGCATGGTTTAGCAATGAGTCTACGTGGGATGGGGACCGGAAAACAACCATCTTACTGGAACTGTTTAGCGAACTTTACTTTTCCAGTGCTACTCATTACCGGTGCTTTAGATGAGAAGTTTGAAAAAATCGCGCAGGAAATGCATCAACTTTTACCAAATAGTACGCATGTTTCAATTCAAGAAGCGGGGCATGCAGTTTATTTAGAACAACCAAACAGCTTTTCAAGTCAGCTTAATTACTGGCTGGAAGATATTTTGAAGGAGGAAGAAAAATGAGTTTTAATTGGCAAACAGAAAAAGTATATGAGGAAATCAAATATGAAAGTTACGAAGGAATCGCGAAAATTACGATTAATCGTCCAGAAGTACATAATGCATTTACACCAAAAACAGTAACAGAGATGATTGATGCATTTAACTTAGCGCGTGATAATTCGAATCTTGGCGTGATTATTTTAACAGGGGAAGGCGAAAAAGCTTTCTGTTCTGGCGGAGACCAAAAAGTTCGCGGTCATGGTGGGTATGTTGGCGATGACCAAATCCCACGTTTGAATGTTCTTGATTTACAACGTTTAATTCGTGTTATTCCAAAGCCAGTTATTGCGATGGTTGCGGGCTGGTCCATTGGTGGAGGTAATGTTCTTCAATTGGTATGTGACTTAACAATTGCAGCAGATAATGCGAAATTCGGACAAACTGGCCCGAATGTTGGTAGCTTTGATGCTGGTTATGGTTCTGGCTATTTAGCACGTGTTATTGGACATAAGAAAGCGAAAGAAGTTTGGTTTATGTGCCGTCAATATACAGCGGATGAAGCGCTAGAAATGGGCTGGATTAACACTGTTGTTCCAGTAGCAGATTTAGAAAAAGAAACAGTAGCTTGGGCAAAAGAAATGTTACAAAAAAGTCCAACTGCGCTTCGTTTTATTAAAGCAGCTTTCAATGCAGATACAGATGGTTTAGCGGGTATTCAGCAATTAGCTGGTGACGCAACACTTCTATATTACACAACCGATGAAGCCAAAGAAGGTCGCGATGCCTTTAAAGAAAAACGTGATCCAGACTTTGACCAATTTCCAAAATTCCCTTGATTTGAAGGTGTAAAAATGGACATGACAAACTGGCTTCAAAAACGAGTGCGGCTTTCTCCTAAAGAGACCGCACTCGTTTTTGAAGGAAAAGAAGAAACATTTGAAGAAATAAGTGAAGCAGTAAAACAACTTGCGGGTAAGTTATTCGCGTTAGGGATTAGAAAAGACGAGATGGTTGCTTTGCTAGGGAAAAATGATCGGATGACTTTTTTACTCATTCATGCTCTGCAACAACTTGGTGCGGTCACTTTATTTCTGAATAATCGTTTGACGAAAAAAGAGATATCGTTTCAACTCGCGAACGCTGAGGTAAAACATGTGATTGTAGCGGATTCGTTAGTAGATAAGGTAGCCACTGGAATTAGTTATGCTACTTTGGCAGAAACGGATTATGAAGCGCCAGCGTTGTTAGAAACATGGGACTTATCTCGCGCGGCTTCTGTTATGTATACATCAGGGACAACAGGGAAACCAAAAGGTGTTGTGCAAACTTACGAAAATCACTGGTGGAGTGCTGTTGCTTCGGTGCTGAATTTAGGTTTAACCGAGAAAGATAGCTGGCTCTGTGCTGTGCCGATTTTTCATATTAGTGGTTTATCGATTATGATGCGTTCGGTTATTTACGGAATTCCCGTATATTTGGAAGAGCATTTCGATGAAGAAAAAATTACGCAATTGCTTGAAAGTGGTAAAATTTCTACGATTTCGGTCGTGACTTCTATGCTGGAACGCTTGTTGAAAATACACAGCGGAAGTTATCATCCCAATGTTCGAACCGTTTTACTGGGCGGCGGGCCTGCTAGTAAAGCTGTTTTGGAAATTTGCAAACAGCGTGATATTCCCTTAGTGCAGTCATTCGGGATGACAGAAACAGCTTCACAAATCGTTACTTTACCACCAAAAGATGCCTTAAATAAAATTGGTTCTTCAGGTAAAGCGTTATTTCCAGCAGAAGTGAAAATTGCGGATGACGGAGAAATTTTACTAAAAGGACCATCGATTACACCTGGATATTTACATAATAAAAAAGCGACAGAAGCTTCGTTTGTGGATGGTTGGTTCAAAACTGGTGATATTGGCTATTTGGATGAAGAAGGCTTTTTATTTGTGTTAGAGCGTCGTTCTGATTTGATTATTTCGGGAGGAGAGAACATTTATCCTACTGAAATAGAACATGTCATTTCCGAGTATGAGGGCGTGAAAGAAGTGGCTGTTATCGGTAAGCCTGACGATAAATGGGGTAGTGTTCCCGTCGCTTTTATCGTTGCAGAAGAAACATTTGATGAAGCTGAATTACGGCTTATCTGTGAAACAAATTTGGCTGGTTATAAAATCCCTAAACAAATAACGATTGTCGAAAAGCTACCTAAAACAGCATCTGGAAAAATTCAACGCAATAAATTAAAAGAAAGGCACTCTATGTAAACAGAGCGCCTTTCTTTTTAATAATTAAGACCTTCTTTTAATGCTTTTAAATTATCGTTCATAATGGAAAGATAATCACGTTTTTGATCTAAGTCTTTTTGCGTAAGTGTTTCTAAATTGTGGAGTGTCAGTGTTTTTGTATTTGTTTCTTGTTGAATAACATCTGCTATTTTTGAGTTAGTGTTTTGTTCTAACATAATATATGGGATTTTCTCTGCTTCGATTTTTTCAACGATAGATTTTAATTTCTTTTGAGAAGGTTCATCACTTGTTGATACACCGGCAATAGGAATTTGGTGCAGACCATATTCTGTTTCCCAGTAGCTATAGGCTGCATGTGCTGTCACGAAGTCTTTTTGTTTTGCTTCCTTTGTAACTGTGCGGAAATCTTGATCTAGCTTTTTCAATTTTTTTTCGACAGCCTGGTAATTTTTTTCGAAAGTTTCTTTTTGATCGGGCATTTCTTTGATTAATTTATCTTTTACAACTGTTGCCATTTGTTCCATGTATACAGGATTTAACCATACGTGCGGGTTAATGTCGCCATGTTCGTGTTCTTCTTCGCTTTCGTGGTCATGTTCTTCTGCGGCATCTGGATCTTTTGGCAAGTCTAATTTTTCAGCGGTAGGGACGAAAGAGACATGTTCATTCGCGAGTGTTTTTTCCGCTTTGTCCACAAATCCTTCCATACCCAGTCCGATATAGAAGAATAAATCACTATCGGCAATTTTCATCATATCTTTTTGGGTGGGTTCGAAGCTATGGGCGTCAGAACCTGGTGGGTAAATGCTATGAACATCTACATACTCACCGCCGATTTGTTCTGTTAAATACTGCAAAGGGTAAACGGTTGTATAAACTGTTAATTGATCACTCTTTGTCGCTTTTTTATCGCTCTCATCTGAGCAGCCAGTAAGTATGAGTAATGCTGAAAATAGTACAGTTAAGGCAATAAGATACTTTTTTCTCAATCTTTTCACTCCTCTAAATCGAAATAATTCTTGTTTAAATAATATACGAATCGTAGCAATTACGATTTATAGTCCGAATTTGATAATACCTTATTCTGTCTTAAAAAGCAAGAAAAAAATGAACCGGCAAAAACCGATTCATGATATGATTAATGGTGATGGTGAGCTTTACAGGAATGCTCGGAATCAGCATTCTTCTCTTTTTTGGGTGGCACAAAATCTAGTCCGCCTTTATGAAACGGGTGGCATTTAGAAATACGTCTAATCGCAAGGTAACTACCTTTTAAAGCGCCATGTGTCTGTATCGCTTCGATTCCATAGGCAGAACAAGTTGGATAAAAACGACAAGTAGCCGGAGTGAAACGCGAAATATATTTTTGATAAAGTCGGATTCCTCCGATAAGAATTTTTTTCATTGATTTTCACCCTCTAAATTTCAGCTTACATACAGCTTACCACATTTTTGAAAAAAGAAAAGGAAGTGAGTTTTTGTTTATTTATAATGATACACTTGGAAACAAAGTTACAATCTATTTTGAAGCACAGGAAAATAATCCAGACGATGTGCTCATTATACCTAAAACAGAGGACGGTTGGCTTTTTACCGAACACAAAATTCGTGGGCTTGAATTCCCTGGTGGAAAAGGTGAACCAGGAGAAACAAATTTAGACGCAGCGAAACGCGAGCTCATGGAAGAGACGGGCGCAATTAGTGATGAACTTCATTTTGTAGCCGATTATTTGGTCGAATCAGAGGAACGAACGTTTACTAAACGAGTTTATGCGGCGGATGTTATTTCCATTGAATCACTAGATGATTACCTTGAAACAAAAGGCCCTGTCATCATTCAAGGGGAGTTAAGTCGATTCATTTTACAACCGGCTTTTAGCTTTTTTATGCGAGATGCGGGAATGGTCCAAATTGTGCAACAAGCTGAGCGAATCTTAAATGATAAAAACTAGTCAAATAGGGGCAATCTCTGCTATGATTAAAGAAACTGGAGGTGGGAAAATTGGGTATGCCACTAGAGGTAAACACAATGATTGTAACAAAAGGAAAAGAAAAGCGAATTTCTGATAATTTCTTTGAACTAGAAAAATTAGGTTATCGGATTTATCCAATTGATGTGCCAATCGCAGTACGTAAAACAAAAGAAGGCGAAACACTTGGAGAAGCAATCCCTCGAAAACTCGTGTGGGAAAATAATAAAACTATCATTAAATATGAATTAATCGCATTAAATTCAAGTAATTAATTGTGGAGGGGATTTTTTGAAACGGAAGGTTGGAATAATTGGTACTGGTCATGTTGGGAGCGACGTGGCTTTTTCCCTCGTAACTCAAGGGATTTGTGATGAAATTGTGTTAATAGATAAAATCGAAACTAAAGCAGAAAGTGAAGCGTTAGAACTGCGCGATATGGCTTCGATGACGAATTCGTATACTACAATAACTTCGAATGACTGGAGCGCACTAGGTGATGCCGATGTCATTGTCATGGCTGTTGGTCCAGAAACGTTACTGCGCGAGGATCGTATGGAAGAGCTCGTTGAAACAAGTCGGTCAGTGGCTGAGATTGTACCAAAAATTATCGCATCGGGGTTTAAAGGGATTTTTGTGAATATTACGAATCCATGTGATGTGATTACGATGCTTATTCAGAAATTATCTGGGTTTGATCATTCACGAGTATTTGGGACGGGAACATCACTTGATACAGCAAGAATGAGACGAGTAGTAGGAGAAGCATTACATATTAATCCAAAGAGTGTGGAAGGATACGTTCTTGGCGAGCATGGTGAATCACAATTCGTTGCTTGGTCTACGGTGAAAATTGGCGGGGTAAGCATCACGGATTATAAAACAACAACACCACTTGATTTACCAGCATTAAAAGATGCAGTTCGTGGTGGTGGTTGGAATATTTTGATGGGTAAAGGCTGGACGAGTTTTGGAATAGCCACAGCTGCAGCGGGGATTGTCGATGCGATTTTAACAGATGCTAAACAAGTTTTTCCATTAGCTGTATTTTCCGAAAAAACAAATACGTACATCGGACAACCAGCAATCATTGGTGCAAATGGCGTGATAGATATTTTAGAACCGAAACTAACTACAGATGAAGTGGCTAATTTTAATGCATCAGCTGAAGTTATTAAAACAGCTTTTCAGTTAATTGAATAATTAGTTTGCCATGGAGAAAATAGGGGAATAAAATGGCAATAGCTTTTGAAATGGGGAAAACAAATGGGGGTTTATAAAAGGGAGATGGGGATGAATGAAAAGTAAATTTTTTACAGGTATGATGATTTTTTTGCTAGCATTAATTTGTCTTACTGGAATGAAAGCAGAAGCAAAATCGGTGGGAGATATTTCTCCAGATGATATTTCACCGGAAATTTCGGATAATCGCTTTCAATCTGCAGAAGGGAAAGTTTTGCCTAATTTTGAGGTAGACATGTCAATTAGTGATCAAAGTAACGGGAAATTATCGATTGATGAGGATTTTGAATTAACCTCAGATGGTGATATTATTTTGATTGGAACAGTGCAAGGTCAGTACATACAAGGAACCCCCATTTTAAATGAAAATGGGCAATTAAATAAAATTCCAAACCGTGATCAAGGGATTATAATGCGTGTCGATCGAACCACAAAAAAAGTGGAGTGGGCACGTGTTGTTAACTATGAGGACGGTAATTACAATTCACAATATGCAGCTGACAAATGGTTTAGTTCGTATAAATCGATTACAACCAACTCGAGTAAATCTGCCTTTTATGTTGGCGGGGAAGTAGTCAATTATTACGGTGATTCTGGTGGTGGTAGTACATTAATTGTAAAATCAATTGATGCAAATGGTAACTTTCAAATAGCCCATAAATCATACGTTAGTTACGGTGTTCCATCAAGATCAGATCTAACCTATGCCTATTTTATGGATATTCAAATGGAAGGTAACACATTAATCATGTCAGCTTCAGCTAGGTATGCTGCTCAAGGGAAACAGTTTATTCGGTATACTTTAGAACCAGCTTCATTATCGATTACTAAAAATGAATTTAACCCATTAGATAACACTTTCTGGGCCAAATATCAAAGGACCGATGTTCTTAAAATCGATAATAAAGGTCTAATGGCTTATAACGCAGATGTAAATGGTGCGAACCAACTTAAAATGTCTATTCGTGAATCAGAAAATAATTATAAAGAAATTACTTTATTTGATTCTGTTCCTGAAATTTTAGCAAATTCTTCTCCTTATATATTTATGGAAGATCGTGGCGATGGGAATGTGTTTGTGGTCATGTCAACCCCCACCACATGGTATATCGCGCTTGTTAATATCGCGTCAGAACAAGTAGTTGAGACGAAAAAAATGGCGATGAACTCCTCTACAACGCTAAACAGTGTGATTTACAGTGAAGGAAAAGGTCTGCTTTTAGGGGGTAGTACACACGCAGAAGAAAGCATTTTCGGCAGTGAGCCATTGAATAAAAATAACGGATATTATTTAGCGCTTGGAAATGATTTGAACGTAACGGATAGCCAGATTTTAAGAACGAATCAACATAATTCATTGACCACTATTATTAATGGCGTCGGCAATAAAGTAGATGGTTTCTTTAGCTATGACGGATTAAATAATGATGGATATATCCAAAATGTAGAGTACCCGAACACCTATGATGTGAACCCGAATGGAGCGATGATTTTTGCAGAATTTAATTTGCAACCAGCTCCAGTGCTTGATACAGGTAATCCAATTTTAGCATTTTATCAAGGGGAACGTCGTGCAGATTTTGATGAACTGGAAGGGGTGAAAGCATACTCTGGAATTGATTCATCAGATATAACAAAATCTATCACTAAAAATACGTTTGATTTATATACTGTAGGCGTACAACAGCAACTTTATCAAATTGAATATTTGCCAGGTAGTGGAAATAAAACCACTGGTACACGAAATATCCAATTGCTTCACCCACTTGAGACCCCAAAACTAGAGAAAAGCTACGCAGATAGCCATGGAGCTTTTAAAGTTGGTGAAGTAGTTCCTGCAAATGCTATTCATGCATTTAATGGTTTAGATAGTGCTAACAATGTGACTTATGTAGTTACCGCAGTAGATGATGAGAAAATAACTGTAGATGCTTCAATTAAGCGAACAGAAGGAACGAAAACAGCTGTAATTAGTAAGGAAATTACACTTATGACTTCGACAGCTGATGAAACTGCAGTAATCGATGTGACGAGTGTGGCTCTAGCAGCTGGGAAGTATACATCCTTAACAGATGTTCGAAGTGAAGGGCATTTTCATATTTATGCAGAAACCATGGATAACGTGTCCATCGATCCTAAATACGTTAAACTAACAGAAGACCCTGAAAACCCGGTTGATTGGAATGCGCCAGGTGTTTATTATGTGACTGCATCACTTGACCCGGCGAGTGGATATACAGCGAAAGATGTGAAAGTAAGTGTCGCTGTAGTTGATGTTGGAAGTCCGAAAGTTATTTCTGTAAACATGAAACCGTACAATCCAACAACCGCTCTTGTCGTTGCGGAAGATGATATTAATGGCGCAGGCGTGTATAAAATCAACTGGGCAATTAAAGACGCGAATGGACTTATTATCCAACAAGGTGTGGAAGAGAGTGGTGCTACCATTCGAGTTCAAACGCCAGTTCCAATTGATCTCTCTACATTGAATGATGGCAATTATACCTTGTCAGTATCAGCGGCTGACAGAATTGGTCATACATCAGAAGCCTCAGAAAAAGCGTTCACAGTAGACAGACAAGCGCCAGTTGTGACAGCTGACGACAAGATCACGTATGAAATAAACACCAAGAAAACAGAAGAGCAATTTTTAAACGATGTAAATGTAAAAACGGAAGCCGGAGCGGTGATTAAAACCAATTTTGATACGATGGTGAGAATGGATTCGCCAGGCGATTATACGGTTTTAGTGGAAGCTACCGATGCAGCGGGCAACCAATCTGATCCCATTTATGTCATTGTAACAGTAGAAGATACGGTAGCACCGATTATAAGTGCAGACGAAGCGATTAGTTATAACCAGGGAAATACACGAACAGAAGCACAATTTCTGGCTGATATTCATGCAACAACAGATGAACCAGCAACGATTACAAGTGATTTTGCGGATCAAGTGAAATTTGATACACCAGGAGTCTACGCAGTCACATTAAAGGCAAACGATATTAGCGGAAACCAAGCAATACCAAGAACAGTAAATGTCACAGTTAAAGATGTCATTGCTCCAGTAATTACAGCAGATGAAGCGATTATTTACGAAAAAGGCATAACCAAATCTGCTACTGATTTCTTAACAGATGTGCATGCTGCTACAAACGATGGCTCGGCAATCACCTCTAATTTTGCAACGGTAGTAGATTTAAATAGACCGGGGGATTACGATGTCACACTTAACTCGACAGATGCAGGTGGCAATAAATCTGACCCAATCACCGTAACAGTTACCGTACGTGATACAACACCACCAGTTATTACAGCAGATACAACTATCACTTACGAAAAAGGAACCACGAAAACTGCAGCTGCCTTTTTAACGGATGTAAATGCAACAACGAATGACGGCTCAGCAGTAACTTCTAACTTCAACCCAAATAGTTTGAAGCAAGTAGGGACTTATCAAGTGACGTTAAGCGCTATTGATGAAAATGGGAACTATGCTTTGCCAGTCAAGGTAACTGTTATTGTGCAAGATACGCAAAAACCTGTAATATCATCTAGTGCCACAAGCATTACGTATGAACGCGGCGAAAAGAAACAAGAAACAGGATTCTTCCTAGATTTAGCTATTAAAACGGATGACGGCACACCAGTTACAAGTGATTTTGATACAGCGGTAAATCTGGATACAGCGGGAAGTTATACTGTGACGCTAAACGCAGAAGACGAAAGTGGCAATAAAGCAGATCCAGTCACTATTACCGTCATTGTCGCTGATACAGAAAAACCAATTATCACAGCAGATACAACGATAACCTACGCAAAAGGAACAACCAAAACTGCTGCTCAATTTTTAACAGATATCCACGCAACGACGAATGATGGATCAACCATCACGAGCAATTTTGACCCAACTGTCCTTACGCAAGAAGGAACTTACAAAGTCGTATTAAATGCAAAAGATGATAGCAACAACGAAGCAGATCCAGTAACTGTTACTATCACCGTGGTAGATACAAAAGGACCGATTATCAATGCATTAAATACAATCACCTATGAAAGAACTATCAATAAAAACGAAGCGGATTTTTTAGCAGATATTGAAGCAACTACAGATGATGGCTCTACAATAACAACGGATTTTAATAGTAAAGATCTTGATACGGTTGGTACCTACACAGTCACATTAAATGCAGAGGATGCAAGTGGCAATAAAGCAACGCCCGTAAAAGTGACAATGAAAGTAGAAGATAACATTCCTCCCATCATCACAGCTGACCAATCAATCACTTACGAAAGAGGCATTACAAAAACAGAGCAAGCATTCTACACCGATATTAATGCCGCAACAAGTGACAACAGCGCAATCAGCTCTGATTTTTCGAAAATCGATTTAACAAAAACAGGAAATTATGAAGTCTTACTCCAAGCAACGGATCAAAGTGGAAACAAAGCATTGCCACTTAAAATTAATGTGCTAGTTCAAGATACTATCGCTCCGGTTATAAAAACAACCAGCCGAGAAATAACAAACGAGCGTGGTGTACCAATGACCGAACAACAACTACTTGCAAGAATTGGCGCCAATACAGATGACGGTTCCAAAATAACCACCGATTATAACCCTGCAATTGTTAACACATCAGGGGATTATCTAGTTCATCTGTATGCTGTTGATGCCGCAGGGAACCAAGCCACACCTGTAGAAATTACTATTCATGTAAAGGATACTACCGCGCCAATCATTACGGCAGATAAGAAAATTAGTTATCCTGTTGGAACAGATAAAACGGTAACGGAATTTTTACAAGACATTCATGCTACAACGGACGATGGTTCTAAAATCACGACAGATTTCGATCCAAATATGTTGAAAACAAAAGGAACATATACTATCCACTTAAATGCAGTAGATGCAGACGGGAATAAAGCTAAGACAATCGATGTAAGCCTCACAGTAGAAGAGAAAGTGACGCCGCCGACACCACCGACACCAGATGATGGTGGAAATAATACGAATAACGGCAGCAATGGGACAAATGATAGAAACGCCAATATAACGGTAAATCCTACCAAGCAAAATACTACCGCTACAAATGAAAGCATCCCAGCATTAGGTGATACAACATCAACTATTCCAGTTATCGTAGGTATGTTCCTTTTAGCCACTTCACTTGTTCTTATTAGACGCAAATAAAAAAAGCTAGCGACAAACATGTCGCTAGCTTTTTAGGCTGTTTTAGCTTTTTTCTTTTGTTTAGGTTTTTTTGACTTTCTGGAAATAAAACGAACGAGGCTAATAATAAGAGATACAACATATTCACCGAATGAACCGATGAATATGGCAATAGCTATTTCTGTTTGGGACATCCCGCCGCCGTAAAAACTAATGAAAAATACCACACCACTTGCAATTAGTCCCATAGTTGCTAGGAAATATTTAAACCAATATAAACGAAAAACAAAATCAAATAAACATAAAACTGCTAAAAATCCAAGAAAAATAATCAAGGATAGTGGAATTAAACTCATAGTTACAATCTCCTTTAGTTAAGTAAAACATCTTTTTTATCCATCTATCATACCACAGGTTACAAATAATGATAAGTGAAAAAATAATGAACGCTAATTTTCAGCTAATTTTAGCGGATAGATGACTGTTTTATCATAACACAAAACCGAATTATTATTGCATCTGGCACCAGTTTATGGTATTCTATCTTAGAATTAAAATTTATCTCTTATCCAGAGCGGTAGAGGGACTGACCCTTTGAAGCCCAGCAACCTACACATATAAGTGAAAGGTGCTAATCTGTTGCAGGAGTATTATCTTCTGAACGATGAGAGCAAAGGTATAATTATAGCCTTTCTCTATTCGTGCGCGTTTTGTGCAAAATAGAGAGAGGCTTTTTATATGAGACGTATTTGGAGAGAATTGAAGGAGGAAAATAAATTGGCTAAGAACCGTCATCTATTTACATCAGAATCGGTTTCTGATGGACATCCAGATAAAATTGCAGATCAAATATCTGATGCAATTTTAGATGCAATTATTTCAAAAGATCCGGACGCACGTGTCGCTTGTGAGACTACTGTGACAACGGGTTTAGTATTAGTAGCAGGTGAGATTACCACCTCTGTTTATGTGGATATTCCTAAAATCGTGCGTGATACAATTAAAGAAATCGGCTATACACGTGCAAAATATGGTTTCGATGCAGAAACGTGTGCCGTTTTAACAGCGATTGATGAACAATCCCCAGATATTGCGCAAGGAGTCGACGAAGCACTAGAATCAAGAAGTGGTAAGGAAATCGATGCGGCTATTGAAGCAATCGGAGCGGGAGACCAAGGATTAATGTTCGGTTTTGCAACAGATGAAACAGAAGAATTAATGCCACTGCCAATCTTTTTAGCACATGGCTTAGCACGTAAGTTAACAGAATTACGTAAAACAAATAAATTAGACTACTTGCGTCCCGATGCGAAAACACAAGTAACGGTGGAATACGATGAATTTAATCAACCAGTTCGGATTGATACAATTGTTGTTTCGACGCAACATCATCCGGACATTACGCAAGAGCAAATCGCAAAAGACTTGCACACGTACCTTTTCCCAGAAGTGATTGATGCCTCTTTCTTAGATGAAGATACGAAATACTTTATTAATCCAACTGGTCGCTTTGTTATTGGTGGTCCTCTTGGCGATGCGGGCTTAACTGGGCGTAAAATTATCGTGGATACATACGGTGGTTATGCGCGTCACGGCGGGGGAGCGTTCTCCGGTAAAGATCCGACCAAAGTTGACCGATCGGGCGCTTATGCTGCAAGGTATGTAGCTAAAAATATCGTTGCTGCAGGACTTGCTAAAAAAGTAGAAGTACAAGTCGCGTATGCTATCGGAGTTGCTCGTCCAGTTTCCATTTCGATTGACACATATGGAACAAGTGACTATTCAGAACAAGAATTAATTGATGGCGTTAATGAGCTATTTGATTTACGCCCAGCTGGGATAATTCATATGCTTGATTTGCGTCGCCCAATTTATCGTCAAACAGCTGCATTTGGTCATTTTGGCCGTAGCGATCTTGATTTACCTTGGGAAAGAACCGATAAAGCAGAAGCCTTAAAAAAATTAATCGTAAAATAAGCTTAACCGAACATTTCTTGTAAGGAATGTTCGGTTTTTTTCTTTCCTAAACAGTGCAAAGAAAGTCTAGTTATGATATGATAGACGTTGTGAAAAAAAGATAAAATGATTATCTATATAGAGGAGAAATGTTACCATGTGTGGATTTGTAGGATGCGTACATGACCGCATTACAGAAATTACTGGCGCTGATAAAGAAACCTTTAGACAAATGAACAGTATGATTACGCACCGTGGGCCAGATGATGAAGGATACTTCACAGATGATCACGTGCAGTTTGGTTTCCGCCGTTTAAGTATTATTGATGTAGAAAACGGTCATCAACCGTTAACGTATGAAAATGAACGTTACTGGATTATTTTTAATGGAGAAGTTTATAACTATGTGGAACTCCGTGAGCAATTAGTTGCTGAAGGAATGACATTTGAAACCGAAAGTGATACCGAAGTAATTATCGCTACATATGCGAAATACAAAGAAAAAACAGCAGAACGTCTTCGTGGGATGTTTGGTTTCGTTATTTGGGATAAACAAGAAGAACTTGTTTACGGCGCACGCGACCCATTTGGCATTAAACCATTTTTCTATGCAGAAGAAGATGGCAAATTGTTCATGGGTTCTGAAAAGAAATCCATTCTACATGCTTTAAAAGAAAAAGAATTGGATGAAGTTTCATTACAAAACTATATGACTTACCAATTCGTTCCAGAACCAGATTCCTTAACTAAAAATGTAAAACGTTTAGAACCAGGACATCAGTTCACGAAGAAAATTGGTCAACCAATGGAAATTACTACTTATTGGAAAGCATCTTTTGCACCAGTAACTAAATCAGAAGACGCATGGATTAAAGAAGTGCGTGACGTAATGTACGATTCTGTAAAAATGCATATGCGCTCTGATGTACCAGTTGGTTCATTCCTATCTGGTGGTATTGATTCATCGATTATTGCTGCGATTGCTAAAGAATATCATCCTGCAATCAAAACATTCTCTGTTGGTTTTGAACGCGATGGTTTCAGTGAAATCGATGTCGCAAAAGAAACAGCAGACAAACTTGGCGTAGAAAACATTAGTTATGTTATCTCACCTGAAGAATATATGAAAGAATTACCAAAAATTGTTTGGCATATGGATGATCCACTTGCTGATCCAGCTGCTATTCCGCTTTACTTCTTATCAAGAGAAGCGCGCAAACAAGTAACGGTTGCATTGTCCGGTGAAGGTGCAGATGAACTTTTCGGTGGTTATAACATTTATAACGAACCGAATTCCCTTGCGATGTTTAACAAAATGCCAAGCGTATTTAAATCAATGCTAAATAGCGTGGCGCGCATTATGCCAGAAGGTATGCGTGGTAAAAGTTTCTTAGAACGTGGAACCACTCCGATGGAAGAACGCTATATCGGAAACGCCAAAATGTTCACGGAAAAAGAAAAACAAATTTTACTTCCAAAATATCAAGCTGGTCATGACTATACGAACATTACAGATCCATTTTATGCAGAAACAACGAATTATCATCCTGTAGAAAGAATGCAGTACATTGATATTCATACGTGGCTTCGCGGAGATATTCTTCTCAAAGCTGACCGCATGACGATGGCTAATTCGCTGGAAGTCCGTGTACCTTTCCTTGATAAAGAAGTGTACAATGTGGCAAGAAATATTCCAGATACAATGAAAACAACCAATGGAACAACAAAATATATCTTACGTAAAGCGGCAGCAACATTTGTACCAGAACACGTACTTAACCGCCGTAAACTAGGATTCCCAGTACCAATTCGTCACTGGTTAAAAGACGAAATGAACGCTTGGGTTAAAAACATCATTAAAGAATCACCAACAGATCATTTAATTAACAAACAATACGTTCTAGGATTACTAGACGATCACTGTGCCGGTAAATTCGACTACAGTCGTAAAATCTGGACAGTTGTTATTTTCATGATTTGGTATGATGTATACGTAGCAGATAAATACGATTTTGGAAAATAAAAGAAAACCTAGACAAAGCTATTAATTAGCCTGTCTAGGTTTTCTTTTTTCGATGATAATGACGAATGGGGCATCATTTTTTTGATTAATAAATTGATAAGATAAAACGTGGAAATCTTGTTGTGGGATTGCTTCACAAAAAGTCACAACAGCATCTTTTTCGATTTTTCCAGCAGGGTGGCCGTGATATATAACGAGAATAACGACGCCACCAACTTCGAGCAGCTGCATTAAATGACCAATGCTTTCTAGCGTCGAATCAGCGGTTGTTGTAATTTCTTTGTCGCCACCTGGTAAATATCCAAGATTAAAAATAGCGGCGCGAACAGGTCTGGATGTGTACGCAGGGATACGTGCATGGCTAGCGCAAACGAGTTCCACTTGCGAAGAAACACCCGCATTTTCTAAACGAGCCTTCGTCGCATCAACAGCCATTTGTTGAATATCAAATCCAAGTACATGCCCATTAATACCAACAAGTTCCGCTAATAAAAGCGTATCGTGTCCATTACCACAAGTGGCGTCAATCACATAATCACCAGGACGAACTACTTTTCGTAGCGTATCATGAGCGAAGGGGAGAATGCCTCTTAAATTCATTCAGAAATCACTTCCACAGGTTGATAGTGTTTCCCTTGCCAGCTATCTCTTCGAACAAGTTCTGCATCAATCGCATTCAACACTTCAAACTTATTTAAACTCCAAACAGGGCCAATTAAATCATCTACGCCACCATCACCAGTAATCCGGTGAATAACCATCTCAGGCGGTAAGATCTCTAGTTGATCAGCGACTAAGTTTACATAGCCATCCCGAGTTAAAAATTCTAAGTCACCTTTTTTATAATCTTCTACCATTGGCGTTCCTTTTAATAAATGGAGCAAATGGATTTTGATACCATCCACGCCACTTTCGACTACTTTCCGCGTTGTTTCCATCATCATTTCTGGTGTTTCTTTTGGAAGACCGTTAATAATGTGGGTACAAATCCGGATATTGTGCTTTTGCAGTTTGTGCACTCCTTCTAGATAACAATCATAATCATGCGCTCGGTTGATTAAGCGGCCAGTCTCATCATGAGCAGACTGCAATCCAAGCTCCAACCATAAATAAGTACGTTCATTCAACTCAGCTAAATATTCCACCACATCATCTGGCAAACAGTCCGGTCTTGTCGCAATCGAAAGCCCAACTACACCCGGCTCATTCAAAACAGTTTCAAATTTCTCACGTAACTCGGCAACCGGTGCATGTGTATTCGTGAAAGCTTGGAAATAAGCGATACATTTCCCGTCTTTCCATTTCGTTTGCATCTTGTCGCGCACTTGCTGGAATTGTACTTTTAAATCAAGCGCTCGGTTGCCAGCAAAGTCCCCAGAACCAGCCGCGCTACAAAATGTACAACCACCATGCGCTACCGTACCGTCACGATTCGGACAATCAAAGCCGCCATCAAGCGCCACTTTGTATGTCTTTTGCCCAAATTCTTCTCTTAAGCAGTAGTTCCATGTATGATATCTTTTATTATCATTGCTATATACAAATGGATTCGTTTGTTTCACTAGTTTTAGACTCCTTCAAATGAAATTCTCCATTCATTTTAGCACATTTTACTACGAAAGTTAGATAAATCTTCAGACCGCTTGCTAAAAAAATGAAATTCAGCTACAATAAGACTAATGAATTTTGCGAAATAGCGATGAATTGGAGTAGTAATCTGCATATTTTGATGTAAAGAGAGCTGACGGTTGGTGCAAGTCAGTCACAAAATCTGGATGAACTTACCATGGAGCTTGGGTGTATCCCCGTTTTCCGCGTTAAGGAATTGATAAGTTGAGTGGTCAAACACTAATGTGGGTGGTACCGCGGGAGAAGCATCTCTCGTCCCATGGCGATAAGCCGTTGGGATGTAGGGATTTTTTTGTAGCCAAAATTCGATATTTTAAGGAAAAGAGGATGAGTAAAGTGACATTTAATCACAAAAAAATGGAACCAAAATGGCAACAATATTGGAGTGAACATAACACTTTCAAAACAACAGAAGATAAAAATAAAGATAACTTCTATGCACTAGATATGTTCCCTTACCCATCTGGAGCAGGTCTTCACGTAGGACATCCAGAAGGTTATACAGCAACAGATATTTTGTCTCGTATGAAACGAATGCAAGGGAAGAACGTCCTTCATCCAATCGGTTGGGATGCTTTTGGTCTTCCTGCAGAGCAATATGCAATTGATACTGGTAACGACCCAGAAGAATTTACCGCACTGAATATTGCCAACTTTACTCGCCAAATTAAATCACTTGGTTTTTCCTACGACTGGGACCGTGAAATCAATACAACAGATCCTGAATATTATAAATGGACACAGTGGATTTTTGAAAAACTATATGAAAAAGGTTTAGCTTATGAAGCCGAAATCGCTGTAAACTGGTGTCCGGCACTTGGTACTGTTTTAGCCAATGAAGAAGTTATCGATGGCAAAAGTGAACGCGGTGGCTTCCCAGTTTTCCGCAAACCAATGCGTCAATGGATGCTTAAAATTACCGCGTACGCAGATCGTTTGCTAGATGATCTTGATCTAGTGGATTGGCCTGAAAATATTAAAGATATGCAACGTAACTGGATTGGTCGTTCAGAAGGCGCAGAAGTTACTTTTAAAATTAAAGATAGCGATGAAACGTTTAATGTTTTCACAACACGTCCAGATACACTTTTTGGCGCAACATATACCGTTTTTGCACCAGAACACGAACTTATCGAAAAAATCACAACACCAGAACAAAAAGAAGCAGTTGAAGCTTATAAAAAACAAGTAGAACTTAAAAGCGAACTGGAAAGAACCGACCTTGCAAAAGATAAAACAGGTGTCTTCACAGGAGCATATGCGATTAATCCAATCAACGGTGAAGAAGTGCCAATTTGGATTGCGGACTACGTGTTGATTCAATATGGAACAGGTGCAATTATGGCCGTACCAGCCCACGATGAACGCGACTTTGAATTTGCGCAACAATTTGGTTTGAATATTCGTCCTGTTCTTGAAGGCGGCGACGTGACAAAAGAAGCATTCACTGGCGACGGACCACATATTAACTCTGATTTCTTGAACGGACTAGCTAAAGCCGAAGCGATTACCGCTGCGATTGATTGGCTAGAAAAAGAAGGCATTGGTAGCCGTAAAATCACGTATCGTTTGCGCGACTGGTTGTTCAGCAGACAACGTTACTGGGGTGAACCAATTCCAGTTATTCACTGGGAAGACGGGGAAACAACGCTTGTACCAGAAGACGAACTACCACTACTTCTGCCAAAAGCAACAGAAATCAAACCATCAGGAACAGGCGAATCACCACTTGCTAACTTGCATGACTGGGTAAACGTAACAGACAAAAACGGTCGAAAAGGTCGTCGCGAAACAAATACAATGCCACAATGGGCTGGCTCAAGCTGGTATTTCTTGCGTTATATCGATCCAAATAACAGCGAAGCAATTGCTGACAAAGAAAAACTAGCAGAATGGCTTCCAGTTGACGTTTATATCGGCGGGGCAGAGCATGCAGTGCTTCACCTTCTTTACGCACGTTTCTGGCATAAATTCTTGTACGATATCGGTGTAGTTCCAACAAAAGAACCTTTCCAAAAACTATTTAACCAAGGTATGATTCTTGGCGAAAATAACGAAAAAATGTCCAAATCAAGAGGTAATGTTGTTAACCCTGATGAAGTAGTAGAAAAATACGGCGCAGACACACTTCGCTTGTACGAAATGTTCATGGGACCACTAGAAGCTTCGATTGCATGGAACGAAAATGGACTGGAAGGTGCACGTAAATTCCTAGACCGCATCTGGCGCTTGCTAGTAACTGAAGAAGGCACACTCGCTGAAAAAGTGACAACTGATGCGAATGCTAACTTAGAAAAAGCATATCATCATATGGTGAAAACAGTTACCAACCATTACGAAAACCTGCGTTTCAATACCGGGATTTCGCAACTGATGATTTTCATCAATGAAGCATATAAACAAGATACGATTCCAAAACAATATGTCGAAGGTTTCGTTCAACTCTTGTCACCAATCGCACCACACCTTGCAGAAGAATTGTGGGAAATCCTAGGTCACACCGAAACAATCAGCTACGTAGCTTGGCCAACATACGACGAAACAAAACTAGTAGAAGATGAAGTAGAAATCGTACTTCAAGTAAACGGCAAAGTAAAAAGCAAAATCACCGTTGCCAAATCTCTCGAAAAAGAAGAATTAGAAAAAATTGCACAAGAAGACAACAAAATGAAAGAAAACCTAGAAGGCAAAACAATCCGTAAAGTGATTGTCGTTCCAGGGAAACTTGTAAATATTGTTGCGAACTAATAATGGAAACTGCTGGCTTCTGGCTGGCAGTTTTATTTTTGACCAATTTTTTGGTATAATTACGGAAAATGGAATGGAGAAAAGTTAATGAGTAATGGTAGTATTATCAATCGAATAGAAGGTATTTTAAATGATTTGCCGAAGTCAGAGAAAAAAATTGGCCAAGCAGTATTAGCAAATCCAGAATTTACAACTACTGCATCGATTCATAAACTAGCTCAAAAAGCAGATGCAAGCGGT
Source organism: Listeria sp. LM90SB2 (assembly GCF_028867355.1). Classification (NCBI taxonomy): domain Bacteria; kingdom Bacillati; phylum Bacillota; class Bacilli; order Caryophanales; family Listeriaceae; genus Listeria; species Listeria sp. LM90SB2. Next base: position 1,706,515 of record NZ_CP046449.1, on the reverse strand, counting down.
GCGGCCGTTATCCGTTTCTGTAAATCAATCGGACTTCAAAGTTTTCCAGAACTAAAAAGACAATTATCATTAGATTTGGCTCAACCGCAAAAGAAAGGCTATTATGATATTGAACCAAATGAAGATTTTCATACCATCACAGAAAAACTAGTTTCCAACATGATTCAAACGATGAACGATACGGCTAGCCAACTAGATGAAGCCAAAGTTTTAGAGGCATGCGAATTACTCGGCGAAGCAGATACTATTTATACATACGGGGTCGGGGCTTCTTGGTTAGTAGCAGAAGATATTTCGCAAAAGTGGCTGCGTGCAGGGAAACATGTTTTAGCTACGCAAGATGCACATGTTCTAGCAATGGCTTTTGCAACGGGGAAGAAGAAAGCCGTTTTTATTGCTATTTCTAACAGTGGAGAAACATCAGAAGTCTTGCAACTCGTTGATCAAGCCAAACTGAACAACGTCATTGTTATTAGTCTTACACGTTTTGGTAGCAATAAGCTGAAGGAAAAAGCAGATTTATCTTTAGAAACTTCTCGTGCTCCAGAAGCTGAAATTAGAAGTACAGCAACAAGTTCAAGACAAGCGCAATTGCTAGTAATTGACATTTTATTTTACTATTATGCATCCCATCACTACGACGAAATGATTCAACAAATTAAACATTCTCGAGAGGCCACGAATCGTTTTAGAGAATAAAAGAAGATAGGTAGTAGCTTGATAATTAAAGCTACTGCCTATTTTTTTACTAGCAATTATAAATAAAAATTTTAATATTAAAATTATATATTGAAATTTTATTTCATTTATATTATACTGTGTTGGAAGGAGTGGTTAAAATGTTAGAGAATTTAGCAACAGAAGAACGAAATGAAAAAACGATTGACTTAGACACACTTTCTCCAAAAGAAATTTTAGCAGTAATGAATGAAGAAGATTTAACAGTTCCAATAGCTATAAAAAAGGTCTTACCTCAAATCGAGTTAATTGTAAGCGGTGTCATCTCGTGCTTTCAAAAAGGTGGCCGTTTGATTTATCTTGGTGCCGGAACAAGTGGAAGATTAGGAGTACTTGATGCAGCTGAATGTGTTCCAACTTTCGGGGTCTCAAAGGAGCAGGTCATTGGCTTAATCGCAGGTGGTGAAAAAGCTTTTGTAGCTGCAATAGAAGGTGCGGAAGATTCAAAAATACTTGGCGAAAACGACTTAAAGCAAATTAAGTTAACTGCAAACGATTTTGTTATTGGTATTGCTGCAAGTGGTAGAACGCCTTATGTAATTGGCGCACTTGATTACGCCAAATCTGTCGGGGCTAAAACCGGAGCAATTTCTTGTAATGCTAATGCAAAAATTTCAGCGCACGCCGATATAGCCGTAGAAGTTGTGACCGGAGCGGAAATTTTAACAGGTTCTACTAGGTTAAAAGCAGGAACAGCTCAGAAACTAGTATTAAATATGATTTCAACAGCTTCAATGGTTGGAATTGGAAAAGTGTATAAAAATTTGATGGTGGACGTTTTACCAACAAATAAAAAATTAGAAGAGCGCTCTAAACGAATTATTATGGAAGCTACAGAGGCTGATTACGAAACAGCAAATAAATTTTATGAAGCAGCTGAAAAACATGTCAAAGTTGCCATTGTCATGATCTTAACCAATTCAACCAAAGAAATAGCGTTAGAAAAATTAAGTGAAGCAAAAGGGTTTGTTCGAAACACCATTCAAAAATAAGGAGCTGGAATAATGACAAAAGAAGCAGAAATTGGAAAACAAATATTTATTCATGTCGGTGGAATGGAAAACGTTTCAAGAATTGCACATTGTATGACACGAGTTCGATTGGGGATAGTTGATAGTGACCTTGTTGATGTAGCTGGATTAAAAAAAGTTCCGGGTGTTATCGGTGTTGTAGAAGATGATACTTTACAGATTATTGTTGGACCAGGAGTTGTGAACAAAGTGGCCGGCGCAATGGCAGAAATGGCTGGTGTTAAAATTGGCGAAACGATTCAAGAAAATTTGGATAGCGGCACAAAAACTGGTAAGGAATTAGTCGAAGAAAAAGCATCCAAAACAAAAGCTGAATTAAAAGCAAAACAAAATAATTCATCTGGTTTTAAAAGATTACTAAAATCAATCTCTAATATTTTTGTTCCACTAATTCCGGGTTTTGTTGGAGCGGGATTAATTGCTGGTATTGCAGCAATTATTTCTAATAATATAACAGCTGGAAATTTAGATGCTGCTGTTTGGACTCAATATATTGATATTTTAGGAGTTATTAATAAAGGAATATTTGCCTTCTTAGCTATTTATGTAGGGATTAATACCGCGAATGAATTTGGTGGAACACCTGTACTCGGTGGTGGAATCGCTGGGATAACATTGCTTTCCGGATTAGCAGAAGGACATACAATTACAAACATTTTCACGGGGGATCCTATCGTAGCCGGACAGGGTGGCATTATCGGCGTATTATTAGCAGTTTGGTTAATGTGCGTACTTGAAAAAAACTTGCGCAAAATCATTCCGAATGCGATAGATATTATTTTTACGCCAACGCTTGTATTACTTATTATTGGTTTAGTAACTATTTTCTTAATTATGCCTTTTGCAGGACTTGTATCAGATGGTTTAGTTAACGGTATTAATTGGGTAATCGAAGTTGGAGGAGTATTCGCAGGTTTTGTGCTAGGGACGTTATTCTTACCAATGGTTATGTTTGGGTTACATCAAGTTTTAACACCCATCCATGTAGAAATGATTGCTCAAAATGGTTATACTATCTTACTTCCTATTCTAGCTATGGCAGGTGGCGGACAAGTTGGTGCAGCAATCGCGCTTTGGATTCGTTGTCGTAAAAATAAACCACTAGTAAATATGATTAAAGGGGGTCTACCGGTTGGAATTTTAGGTATCGGTGAACCATTAATTTATGGGGTAACAATACCACTTGGGAAACCTTTTCTTACAGCTTGTCTCGGAGGCGGTATCGGTGGGGCAGTAATCGGCTACTTTGGTAACGTCGGAGCAATTGCAATCGGCCCATCAGGAGTTGCACTTATCCCACTAATCGCGAATAATGAATGGCTTTCTTACGTCATCGGATTAATTGCAGCATATTTAGGTGGATTCATTTTAACTTATTTCTTTGGTACACCAAAAGACGCAATGAATAGCGTAGAATTGTAAGAAGTAATTGCAGTTCCACGGAAATTTGTACACATTGTAGTGATTTGATTAGAGAAGCTTCGAAATTAGTTTTATTACTAATTTCGAAGCTTTTTTACGCAGTTAGCATAACAAATAATGAATCTGTTTTGATAGTATTAAAGTAAAACGGGGTGTCAACGACGAAAAACAATATAGATTACATTAAAACAGTACAAAACATAAAAAGTTTTTTTGATGAATTTCAATATTTGGTTTTTCTGCTAGGTTCTAAAATAAAATAAAGCTCAATACAGACGGATTAATAGAAATAAAAGTGTTAACAGGCAATAAAATAAGTTTGACTCCTATAGGTCACTTAGTTCAATTTTACTTGGGAATATTAAATGACATGAAAGCACTACACCGCTTTATTTTAATTAAATGTTATATCGATAAACAAAAAGATATTTTAACGATGATGGAAATACCTTATGAAATTGCGCAATTTAAAAGAATAAAAAAACATGCTGTTCTTAGTTTAGCCGAAAAGCTTGAAATGATTGTTGAAAAAAATTAGTTATCGAAGAAAGAAGATATGTACCACGGGTTGCATATTTCCTGTTTTTATGGTATATTAGGAAACGGTGTTAAATCACACACGCACGGTGACAGACTGAGAAGGTGCTTAACGACTTGTTCGCTTAAGTTTTTCAGCTGGTTGATCCATGCGGAGGGCGGTTATCCGCAAAAAATAAACCAATAGGAGGGAATAACACAATGCCTGTTATTTCAATGAAACAATTACTCGAAGCAGGAGTTCACTTCGGCCACCAAACTCGCCGTTGGAACCCAAAAATGAAGAAATATATCTTCACAGAAAGAAATGGTATTTATATCATTGACCTACAAAAAACAGTGAAAAAAGTAGACGAAGCTTTCAACTTCATGCGTGAAGTAGCTAGCGACAACGGAACTATCCTGTTTGTAGGAACTAAAAAACAAGCTCAAGAATCCGTTCGCGACGAAGCTATCCGTTCTGGACAATATTTCGTGAATCATCGTTGGTTAGGTGGTACTTTAACTAACTTTGAAACTATTCAAAAACGTATTCAACACCTTAAAAAAATCGAAAGAATGGAAGCAGATGGAACTTTTGAAGTCCTTCCTAAAAAAGAAGTTGTCCTTCTTAAAAAAGAACAAGAAAAATTAGAACGCTTCTTAGGCGGAATCAAAGACATGAAAGGTCTTCCTGATGCATTATTCATCGTTGACCCACGCAAAGAACGTATTGCGGTTGCAGAAGCTCGTAAACTTCATATTCCTATCATCGGTATTGTTGATACAAACTGTGATCCGGATGAAATCGACTACGTAATCCCTGCAAATGATGACGCTATCCGCGCGGTTAAACTTTTAACTGCTAAAATGGCTGACGCTATCATTGAAGTGAACCAAGGGGAAGAGTTAACGGAAGCGGAAGTTGCTCCTGTAGAAGAAAAAGCTACAGAAGAAACTACTGAAGCATAAGATTTTATTTGAAACTTTCAAGGTGATAAGGCACTATTCTTATCACCTTTTTTAAAGAGAAAAATTGGAGGGAAAATAAATGGCTAATATTACAGCTCAAATGGTAAAAGAATTACGCGAAAAAACTGGTGCTGGTATGATGGATTGTAAAAAAGCACTTGTAGAAACAGAAGGAGATATGGAAAAAGCAATTGACTATCTTCGTGAAAAAGGAATCGCTAAAGCTGCGAAAAAATCTGATCGTGTTGCTTCTGAAGGTATGACTCATGTAATCAGCAATGAAAAACATGCCGTAGTACTTGAAGTAAATGCTGAAACAGATTTCGTTGCTAAAAACGATAACTTCCAACAATTAGTTGACGCTTTAGCTAAACAAATTCTTGCAGTTCGTCCAGATAGCTTAGAAGATGCGCTTAAAACAGAAATGCCTAATGGTCAAACTGTTCAAGACTACATCACTGAAGCAATTACAAAAATCGGTGAAAACATTTCCCTTCGTCGTTTTGAAGTAAAAGAAAAAGCAGACAACTCTGCTTTCGGTGAATACATCCACATGAACGGACGTATTGGTGTTCTTACACTTCTTGAAGGAACTACTGATACTACTGTTGCAAAAGACGTTGCAATGCACATCGCTGCAATCAACCCTAAATACATTTCTCGTGAAGACGTTTCTACTGAAGAAGTGGAACACGAAAAAGAAGTATTAACTCAACAAGCGTTAAACGAAGGCAAACCAGCTAATATCGTTGAAAAAATGGTAGAAGGCCGTTTGAAAAAATATCTAAGCGAAATTTCCTTAGAAGACCAACCTTTCGTTAAAAACCCAGACATCACTGTAGGTGACTACGTGAAACAAAGCGGTGGTAAAGTTGTATCATTCGTACGTTTCGAAGTAGGCGAAGGAATCGAGAAAAAAGAAGATAACTTTGTTGAAGAAGTAATGAGCCAAGTGAAAAAATAAATCCACTTTAAATCGATTTTATATGATATCAAAACCCCGTATTTTCTTAGGAAATACGGGGTTTTTATTTTTTTGATTTCATTTGAATATCATACAATATCAAATGATTGTGGGATTTTTTTAATTTTATTTTATCCCACAATTTTCTAGATTTCTTACAATCTGTCTTTCATCGTACTCATTAATTTTTCTCGTGTCTCGTCTGTCGTAGGTGAATAATTATACTATATTATTCACCTAGTAATAAATAAAACTGATAAATAATTAAATAAATAAGGAATATTCATAAGTGAAATAACGCATATCTTGGATTGATATGTATTTTTTGTGATAAATAGAAACAGGAATGTTTAAAATGTGAATAGTAACTGATAATGAGTATTATCTTATAACCAAAAAACTTAATGATACTCACGTTGTGTAAAAATATCTCTAATAAGCTCCATTTTCTAGTCGTTCACGACAAGAATCGGACATTTCATTACATTTTTGGTTATACATCGCTTTTTTATGATACTCTTGCATTGCAACTATTGATTACAAAAAGGAGGCAACAAGATGAACAGAAAGATGAGATTATTAAAAGGACTAATGGCTTTCATTGTAGGTGTAAGCATTATAGCAACCCCAATTATTACAGTCTATGCAGCAAGTAATAAAGTAGCCATTTCGATGAACCGTCGAGCTGTAAATGGTGCTACAAATGGAAAATATCATTCATTGAACAAAGGAACGGTTAAATTGAAAGTTTCGGCTAAAGGTTTCGGGAATAGTAACCCCAACTCGTGGGTAACTTTGCACAAAGAGAAATTTGGAATAGATGATTATTTTGGCAGAGTCAGTATTTCTTCAGGAAAGAATTATTTTTATAAAAATAAGACAAAAGAATTTCCAACAAAAGCAAATGCGAAATCAAGTAAATACTATTTAAAAGCTGAAAAAGCGATGGATTGGTACACAGTGAAAATCGAAGGAACCATTAGTAACTAAGAATTAGGAGAGTTAACATGCTTAGATTTTCTGGATTAGTAATGACAATCGCTTTAATTGTATATATTGTCTTTTTCTTATTAAGATGGTTGAAAAGACGAGAAAAATTAGAGATGATTATCTTTAAAACATGTTTATATGTATATGCTTGTGGTGTAATCAAGTATACAATTTTTCCCCTTATGTTAAATGCTTTCTTGATAGAAGATACAAAAATATTTGTAACAGGCCCTTATATGAATTTAATTCCTTTTAATTCAATAAGTGAAATGTTTATTGCAGAAAGAGAATCCGCTGCTTTTCAAATAGTTGCAAATATTATTATGTTTGTTCCCCTTGGAATGCTTTTACCATTATGTTATCCAAAATTAAGATGGAAAAGTGTTTTTGCTATAAGTTTTATAGCAACCGTCGGGATTGAACTTGCTCAATTATTACAGGATCTTATTTATCAATCGCCCTTTAAGTTTGTCGATATTGATGATGTAATACTGAACTTTTCTGGGGGTATTATTGGATATATGATTTTTGTTATGTTTAGGCCTTTGTTAAGGAAAATGGGATTATACCCAAATGTATAAAAAATTAAAGACATCTAAGTAAAATTATTAGATGTCTTTTTTATTATAGTATTGTTGTAAAGTGCACATCACACAACTTCAGAACTATTGTCATATCAACGCGTTTAAAAACTTATTATTTGTTCCAAGTGAAATAAATCTATTAATGATTTAACCCCGTATTTGCTACACCTTAAATAGATATTAACACAAAGGAAGTACAACATGAAAAAAATCATCAAGATTATTTTTATTGGATACATTATGGACGATGATTCAAACAAAAGAAGGGATGGATTCACCGCTCTGGCTTCCATTGCTTTACTAAGTTAATATACCGCTCATGAATATTTATGCGATAAAAATATAATATTTTATATATTGAGAGAGATAATTGTATTAAATATTCATGGGTAGTTCCTATTAGGTGAACATTTAGTGAAGTATATGTCATAAAATGAATAAAAAACTAATAATCGCTCTAAAACGAGTGGAAATAGGCCTTTTTAGGCAAAGTTATTTCAGAAAGAGTAAGAATAATTCTAAATAAGAATGCTTTTTAGTCATTCACGACATAAAACAGACATTTCATTACATTTTTGGTTATACACTCAGTTTTCGTGTTACAATTTTTTTGTTCGATGAAAGGTAATAAAAAGCACAGTCTACTACGGGAAAATGATGGGTGATTGTATGTTTTAAAGTGAGGTGAATACAAAAAGGGAGTGAGTTTGTAAGATAATAGTTTGTTTTATGACAATATGTTTGAGGCTACACTTTATTAATTATTACATACAAAGAGGGAGAGCGGAGAATGAAAAAAATTATATCATTATTAGTAGCATTTGTATGTTTGTGGAGTATTTTACTTCCAGGACATGAAGCAGATGCAGCGGCAAAAATCAATAGCTGGGACTTAGTAGATTCTAGTAAACACCTAGATTACTCGGGGAATTCAAAGTATATGTCATTTATTCGATCTGGCGCTAATACTTGGAATGCTTATAAAAAAGGAGTTATTAGACCAGCTTCAGGAGCGAATAAATCAGACGTATATTGTAGTGATATTTCAGCCAATAATAATATCAATGCAACGACTTATAGTAACGGGAAAATTACTTTTAACAAGAAAAATATGGATAAAAAAAATAATGCTGGGAAACAAAATGTTGCTACACATGAGTTGGGACATGGCTTGCGACTCGGGCATAATGCTTCTAGTGACGTAATGTATCAGTATAGCACGTCCAAAACTACTTTATCTACAAATGATAAACAATCCTATGATGCAGCATATAAAAAATATTAAAAAGGGGTACTAACATTGAAAAAAACAACTATGGGAATAATCGCTTCAGCAATTAGTATTTTAACTATCGGGTGTTTTTTAACAATAAACACATATGCCGAAAAAGCTGAACCAAAGAAGAAAGAAGTACCAACATATGCCATTTTTTCTGATTATACACTGGATGTAGATAATCCAGATGAAGTGGTCGAGGATGCAGATTATGTGTTTGTAGGGAAAGTAACAGAAGAAACTGGAACAATCTATAAAAATAAAACGCCAATCGAACAAGAAGATGGTTCAATCGAGTATATTGGTGAAGCTTATACAAATTACAAAGTAGAAGTCATTTCGAATTTGAAGAATGAACTAACGCTGAATAAGGAAATTGCACTTGAAAAACAGGGTGGTATTCGTGAAGATGGTTCTGCTTATGATGTTTTTGAAGATGACCAGTTACCAGAAGAAGGCGAAATCTATATTTTCACTGCTTATACGCAAGACGATGGATCACTCCTTGTAGCAGGTGGGAATTCTACCATTTCTTTCGATGAAAAAACGAAAAACATTGATACAGAAAAAGAAGTGAGCAAAACGGAAGAGTTTGAATTATATGAAGAGGCCGTTGAAAATCAAGTTACTTCCAACGAAAATTAAATAAGCCATTATAAAGCATAGCGATTCTGGCATGAATCGTTATGCTTTTTTATATAGTCGAAGGATTTCGAGAAAAAGCCTAATAAAAATAATTTTTAAACAATTTGCAATTATTTGTTGCGCTTTCAAAAAAAATCGGTTAAACTAATAACGTTGCATAATAAAACAAAGGAGGAATGGACGATGAATAATTATATGAAGACTTCAAACAAGGCATTATTGCGCTTAAAAATAGAATTTATTTCACCGGATCATTTCGCGAGGAAGGGAACTCTCCTTTAATTTGGTTTTATTTTATACAAAGTGGTGACAAATAAATATATTTTTTCGGGTAATAATGGGCAGAAATAGGTCCATTATTTTTATTTGTCCAATTTTAAGGAGAAAAGGGAGGGATTGTTGTTTGAAAATTTATAAAGCATTGGGTTGGTTTTTTAAAGAAAATTGGAAATCTTATGCATTTGGAGTAACCATTTTGTTTACGATTGCGCTTTTACAGTTAGTTCCGCCGCAAATTATTGGCTATACGGTTGATGCCGTAACGAACGACTCACTGACAAAAGACAAATTGATTAAATGGATGATTATTCTAGTTGTAGCAGCGATTCTTGCATACGGTGGTCGCTATGTTTGGCGGATGTTAATTTTTGGTTCTGATAATAAATTACAACGCACTTTACGTTTACGATTATTTGAACATTTTACCAAGATGTCGCCATTTTTCTTTCAACGTTATCGTACTGGGGATTTAATGGCCCATGCGACGAATGATATTACAGCTATTCAACAAGTAGCGGGGATTGGCGTTTTGACCCTATCAGATTCTGTTCTAACAGGGGGAACGGTTATTGCGACAATGGCAATAACGATTGATTGGCGCCTAACCTTGATTGCATTACTTCCAATGCCGTTTATGGTACTCGGAAGTTCGATTTTAGGTAAAAAGTTACACGACCGTTTCCACGGGGCACAAGCTGCTTTTTCAATGTTGAATGATAAAACGCAAGAGAGTATTTCTGGCATTAAAGTAACACGGACATTTGGACAAGAGAAAGAAGATATTCAAGATTTTGCAAAACAAACCAAAGAAGTCGTTCAAAAAAATATTTCTGTCGCTAAAGTGGATGCGATGTTTGATCCGATGATTTCCATTATTGTGGGGATTTCATTTGTTCTTTCACTAGGATTTGGCGCGAAATTCGTTGTGGATGGAGAGTTGACTATTGGACAAGTGATTGCTTTTTCGAACTACTTATTCTTATTAATTTGGCCGATGTTAGCATTTGGATTTTTGTACAATATTATTCAACGCGGGAATGCTTCTTATGATCGTGTGCAACATTTACTCGCCGAAAAAGAAGATGTACTTGACCAGGAGGGCGCACTAGATACGGTTCCAGTTGGGGACTTACAAGTTGCAATGGACAAATTTACCTATCCTGATGAGAGTGAACCAGTCTTGTCAGATATTCATTTTGAATTTAAAGCTGGGGAAACACTGGGTATTGTTGGTCGAACTGGTTCTGGGAAAACATCCTTATTAAAGCTTTTAATGCGAGAATATGATACGTATGAAGGTAAGATTGCTTTTGCTAACGTGAAAATTCAAGACTATACGGTTCGAGCTTTACGAGAAGCAATTGGCTATGTGCCGCAAGATCAGTTTTTATTCTCCACAACGGTACGAGATAATATTCGTTTTGGAAAACCAGATGCACCGCAAGAAGAAGTGACGAAGATTGCAAAGCTTGTGGCTGTAGATGAAGATATTCTTGGTTTTGAAAATGGCTATGATACGATTGTCGGCGAGCGCGGGGTTTCACTCTCTGGTGGTCAGAAGCAGCGTCTTGCTATCGCACGAGCGCTAATTATGAATCCTGAATTGCTTATTTTAGATGATGCACTTTCGGCAGTAGATGCGAAAACAGAAGAACAAATTTTAGCTAATTTAAAAGAGAATCGTTCGGATAAAACGACAATCATTAGCGCACACAGACTTAGCTCTGTCGAACATGCGAATCTAATTATCGTGATTGATAAAGGGCAGATCGTGGAACGTGGAACGCATAAGGAACTAATGGCTTTAGATGGCTGGTATGCAGAAATGTTCCACGAGCAACAACTGGAAGAAGCACTAGAAGAAGGGGGTGCAGCAGATGGAAGCGATGAATGAACAAGATGAAATGTTAGTGATGTCCGGTAAAGAACATCGCGAGGTTTTAAAAAGAATGCTTAGTTATACCAAATATCATATTCCGAGTTTGATTTGGACAGGTGTGCTTGTTCTTCTCGTAACGCTTGCGGATGTCTTTGCACCAATCTTGATTAAGATATTTTTGGATGATTATTTAACACCGATGAATTTGGAAATGCAGGCTTTGCTAATTCTTGGTGCGGGATATTTGGGACTTACGATTGGGAAATCAGTTGTTTGGTATTTCCAACTGCTGTTCTTCCAAAAAATCGCGCTTGAAATTGTGCAACAAATGCGGATTGATATTTTTACAAAACTTCATTCGCTAGGTATGCGTTATTTTGACAAAACGCCTGCAGGAAGCATTGTGTCGCGCGTGACAAATGATACCGAAGCGGTGAAAGATATGTTTATTAATGTGCTTTCAACAGCGATCCAAAGTTTGTTTATGCTTGTAGGGATTTATGCGGCGATGTTTGCGCTCAATGTTCAATTAGCGTTATATAGTTTGCTGTTATTCCCACTTATTGTCTTTATTATTTTTGTTTACCGGAAATACAGTTCGCAGTTTTACCGGGCGAGACGAGAAAAATTAAGTCAATTAAATGCAAAAATTGCTGAGTCGATTTCAGGAATGTCGATAGTTCAACAATTTAATCAAGAGCGTCGTTTAGTAAAAGAATTTGAGAAAATCAATAAAGATTACTATGACGTCGGAATGAAAAATATCAAATTTAATGCGCTATTACTTGGACCGGCGATTGATTTGATTTACGCGTTGGCTGTAGTGATTATTCTTAGTTTCTTTGGTGCAGAGTCATTAATAGGACCGGTAGCGATTGGTACAATTTATGCCTTTATTAGTTACTTTGATCGTTTTTTAGAAGCGATTTATAATGTAATGGAACGGCTAGCAATGTATCAAGAGGCGATTACGGCGGCTTCCCGAGTATTTCGTATTATGGATGAAACAGAAGAAGTGCCAGCCCAATTGAACGATCCAGAGGCAAAAATCACACGCGCTAAAATTGAGTTTAAAGATGTTTCGTTTGCTTATGAAGGTGGGCGTGACGTTCTTAAAAATATTAGCTTTACGGCTGAACCAGGACAAACGGTGGCGCTTGTTGGCCATACTGGGAGCGGGAAAAGTTCCATTATCAATTTAATGATGCGTTTTTATGAATTTGAACGTGGCGATATTTTAATTGATGGTAAGTCGATTAAGTCTCACGAAATTACAGAACTGCGTAAGAAAACTGGACTAGTTTTGCAAGATAGTTTTATGTTTTATGGGGATATTAATACAAATATTCGCCTCTACGATAAAAGCATTACAGATGAACAAATTGTGGATGCTGCGAAATTTGTTCAAGCGGATGGCTTTATTCAAACATTATCCGATGAGTACAACCATAAAGTGATTGAGCGAGGGGCTTCGTTTTCAAGTGGGCAAAGACAGCTGATTTCATTTGCCAGAACGGTTGTGACGAATCCGCAAATTCTCGTTTTAGACGAAGCGACAGCGAATATTGATACTGAAACAGAAAGCTTAATTCAAACTGGGTTAAAACGAATGAGAGAAGGACGTACGACGATTGCGATTGCGCATCGACTTTCGACAATTAAGGATGCCGATTTAATTTTAGTTTTATCTAAAGGACGAATTATTGAACGTGGTACACATGATACACTAATCGCAGAAGAAGGAGTGTACCATTCCATGTATCAATTACAAAATAGCGGAATGGATTTAGACGAAGCACTTTAAGCAGAGAAGTTTATTTCAAACGGTAAAAGGAATATAATGAGGAGCGAAGTGTTACAGCAGATTAGTAGGGGGAATTAAAAGTGTCATTAATCATTTCAATTATCATTACACTTGTTTTTGGAGCTGGAATTATCATGATAAGAATGAAAGCATCGAAGCGTCCAGCAAGTGTGAAAGGGATTATCATACCACCAATTATGATGTCAACAGGCGCTCTCATGTTTGTTATTCCTTTTTTCCGTGTTTCGTGGGTAGATATTTTAGAAGCTATAGCAATGGGGCTTGTGTTTTCTGTTATTTTAATTTGGACAACAAAATTCGAAATTCGTCATAAGTACGTATTTATTAAACGTACAAAAGCTTTTCCAGTTATTTTGATGGGACTGTTACTCATTCGAATCTTCATCAAGTACTGGATTAGTGGTAGTCTGGAAGTGGGAGAGTTGTCTGGAATGTTCTGGATAATGGCGTTTGCGATGATTGTACCTTGGCGAATTGTGATGTATTTCCAATATAAAAATACCGAAAAAGAGCTTAATAAAGTAGAAGTTAGTGGAGAGTACGAATAATAGTGAAAGCATTTTCTAAAACAGCTTGAATTATTCCGTATGAATAGCTTATAATGAATAATGTTACATCGTGAGTAATGTTACTTGCCGGATGGGTGAAGCATATCCGAGACTGACGCGGCCAGTTACAAAAGGGCTTCCGAGTTTGGCTTGAAAAAAAGGAGGACATCATCTTGAAAAAATGGTTATTAGTAGTTTTAACTTTAGCACTAGGATTGTCGCTTGCGGCTTGTTCCGGTTCTAACAGTTCTGACAAAAAAGAAGACACAAAAAAAGAAACAACAAGTGATAAAGACAAAGTACTAAATTATTACATGGACTTAGTAGACGTTGTTAATGAAAACAATGGCGATTACAACGCTTATGTAGGAGCAGTTGGCGCAGATCCTAAACCATCTGAAGCAGACCTTGCAGCTCTTGCGAAACCAGCTAGTGAATCAGCACTTAAAGTATCTGAAGCACTTGCTAGTGAAAAAACACCAGACCTTGGTAAATCCACAGATGATTTCAAAGCAGCTGTGAAACAATTAAGTGATGCTTACAAATTAGAAGCAGACGCACTTAAAGCTAGTGGTCGTGATACAACAAAAGCAGACGAAGCGATGGCAAAAGCGGACGAAGCAATTGCTGGCGTATTAAAAGATGCTGGACTTAATCCCTCAAGCATTACAACTGATACAGCTTCCTGATAATAAAAAAGACAGTTTCCTAATGGAAGCTGTCTTTTTTATTATTTATTTTTTGTTTGATTAATTTCATTTTGAAGTTGTTCAAAAGTCGCCATTAATTCTTGAGATTTAACTTCTAGTAGCTCTTTTTGGTCAAGTTCGGTATCATTGAATAATACCGGATCGCCAAAACGAATAATGATTTTTTTGCGTTTTAAAATTTCTCCAAATGTTTTTGGCCCATCATAAACGGCAGGTAGCATTGGAACTTTTGCTTTATGAGCGATAGTTACTGCACCGCGTTTTAAATGAAGGTTGGTCGTTTTTCTAGTTCCACTCGGGAAAATCCCAACTACTTTACCGGATTTTAACATCCGGATTGGGGCTTTAATGGCGCTTGGTCCGGGGTTATCGCGATTGACTGGAAAGGCGTTAAGGTGCGTCATGAGCCAGTTAAGGAATTTACCTTTGAAAAGCTCTTGTTTCGCCATATAATGTACCGGTGTTGGCGATAGGGCGAAACCGAGGTATAAGATTTCAATCCATGACGTATGCGTGGACACAACAACGTATGGTGCTTCAATGATTTTGTCTTTGTTTTGTACTTGAAATCGTCCACCAATAATAATTAAAATAAAATGAACGAGGTTTTTTGCGAAATGATAAAACAACTTCTTCACTCCCAGTATTGCTAGTTATTTTTTTAAACTATATCTAGTATACTTAAAATTGACGAGTTTTGCATTAAAAATAAATAATCTCTGAGAAAAAGAAATGAGGTAACCGATGAAATTTTTACATACAGCTGATTTGCATTTAGGAAAAATTGTATCTGGCGTATCGATGCTAGCAGAGCAAGAATATATTTTGGCACAAATAACGAAGATTGCCGAGGAAGAACAAGTCGACGCACTTATTTTAGCAGGAGATTTATATGACCGCGCCGTGCCGCCTGCGGATGCGGTGAAAGTGCTAAATGATATTTTAGTGAAATGGAATGTAGAACTAGGTATTCCGATATTTGCCATTAGCGGGAATCATGACAGTGCGGAGCGG
Source organism: Listeria sp. LM90SB2 (assembly GCF_028867355.1). Lineage (NCBI taxonomy): Bacteria > Bacillati > Bacillota > Bacilli > Caryophanales > Listeriaceae > Listeria > Listeria sp. LM90SB2. Next base: position 1,691,122 of record NZ_CP046449.1, on the reverse strand, counting down.
CTTGCTTTTGGAAGTCAGTGGTATGAAAGTAGCAAGTTGTATATGAAAGGAAAATGTACCTCGCAGTTTGAAGCGATTTCTTTTATGGATGCCGAAGTGTGGCTTGTACCATATCACGAACCAGCAATTATTCGGGAAGCTTTTGCAGATAATTCGATTCGCAGTTTTGAGGACGCTATGCAAGCCGTGACGAAACAAATTCGGTCCAAATGGGATACAAGCAAGGCGCAGATTTTGGTTGGACATGCGTTCGTTTCTGGCGGTATTCCGAGTGATTCCGAACGACAACTAGCAATTGGAAATGTGGACCGTGTTTCTACGGATTGTTTTGATGGTTTTACATATACTGCACTCGGGCACTTGCACCATCCGCATGCGATTCGGCACCCGTCTATCTTTTATAGTGGATCTCCTTTAAAGTATTCATTTTCAGAAGCAAATGATCACAAAAGCGTGCGGATTGTGGAACTGGAAGGAAAAGAACTGGTTAGCGTGACGGAGCGCTTTCTAACACCAAAACATGATATGCGCATTATTTCTGGAACGCTAGCGGAACTGACAGAAAATTTAGTGGAAAATCCTGATGACTTTTTTCAAGTGAATTTAATGGATGAAGGTGCTTTAATTGATCCGATGGGGAAATTACGCCAATTTTATCCGAATATTTTACATTTAGAACGTAAAAAACAAACATTAAAAGAAACGCAAGATAACTTTGAAGAAATCATGAAAAAAGATGATTTAGAGCTATTTGGTCAATTTTTTGAACATGTTAATGGGACAGAATTAACGGAAACACAAAAACAAAAGTTAGCGGATGTTTTTGAACAAGCGAGGAAGGAGGATGCGGAATGAGACCGATTAAATTAACGATGCAAGCTTTTGGAGCCTATGCCAAAAAAGAAGTCATCGATTTTGAAAAGCTTGGAACGGAGCAAATTTTTGTGATTTCTGGTAAAACAGGAGCTGGGAAATCGACAATTTTTGATGCGATTAGTTTTGCAATTTTTGGGAAAGCGAACACATTTGATAGGGAAAGTTTTTCGATGCGAAGTCATTTTGCGACGGATAAAGAAATAACGGAAGTAACGCTAGCTTTTAGATTGAAGGACAAGATTTACCAAATTAGCCGCATTCCTCAGCAGGAAATTGCCAAACAACGCGGAAACGGAACAACCACTTCGCCGCAAAAAGCAGAATTATATGAGTTGATTGGTGACGAAATGAAGTTGCTTGCAAGTTCCGTGCGCGATGTTAATGCAAAAATGGAAGAATTAATTCAACTTAATGTGGATCAGTTTAGACAAATTTTGATGATTCCTCAAGGCGAATTTAGAGAACTGCTCGTATCGGATAGTAAAGAAAAAGAAGTCATATTGCAACGGTTAGCGCATACTGCTTACTATGAAAAAGTGGAAAATTTGTTATGGGAAAAGCAGAAGCAAGCCGAAATCTTGGTTGTAGAAGCGCGTAAAAAAGTAGCGGAACTTGCTGAACTTAGTTTACCGCATGGGGAAGTTTCTGGAAAGACAACGAGTGAAATCAGCGTGTTGCAAAACGAGGCCATTCAAAAAGAACAAGCAATTTTAACGGAATTAGAAAATAAATTAAGTATTATTCGGAAACAAACAAGTGAAGCTGTTGAAAAAGTGACGCTTGCGAAAGAACAACTGCTTGATTGGCAAAATTTGGATAAGTATACAGAAGAAGTTGCGACACTAGAAGCGGAGAAAGATTTTTATCAAACAATGGAAGTTCGCATGGAGGCTGCGAAAAGAGCAAGCAACCTTCAATCCCAAGATGCACTTTGTATTCGTTTAAAAGAACAATTAGAAACAGCCGAACAAACAGAAAAACAAGTAGCACTTGAGGCAGAACAGGTAAAAGCCCAATTTTCACATGCGAAAAAACAAAAAGAAGCTCTTGCTGAAAAAGAAGCAGAATTAGAAATAAACAAACGAACACTTTTCCAATTAGAAGAAATGGAACCGAAAATATTGGAATTAGAAACAGTCTTGATCCAAAAAAGACGCGCCGAATTAGACTGGAAAAAAACAACGACCCTTTTAGAAAAAATAATCGACAAGGAACAAAAAATAGCTACAGAACTGCAATCAGTTGAGGCGCGATTAGCGGAAATAAACAAAGCCGAGCTCATGTATTTAGAAGTTATTAACAAACGGACAACATTAGAAGCCAGGATAGAGAAAGAACAAGAATTGGTTAATAAACGGATAAAAATGGAGGAGTGGGCCGCAGCCAAACAAACTGAAGAACAAACATTAGCACAACTTTTAATAGAAAAAGCGGAAATGGAAAGAACGATTAAACAAGAAGAAACAAAACTAGAAAAAGAACAAACGGCAACAATCGCAGCGCATTTGCATGAAGGAGATGCTTGTCCTGTCTGTGGTTCACAGTCACACCCAATACTCGCGAAATTTGGAGAAACAGCTGACCTTGAAACACTCGAAATAGCAAAAGCAAAGCTACAAGAAAAACAATTAGTGATTACTACGACGGAAAAAGCTATCAGTCAACTCGAATGGCAACTTAATGAATGGGCAGATATGAAAGAGCAAAGTTTAGCCGAAATACAACAAACATTAGCTGAAAATATCCAACTAGCTACTAATCTGAGAGAGCAAATAACCCAGTTGCAATCCGAAGTAGCTCAAAAAGAAACTGTCCAAGCGACATTAGAATCATTGAAAAACAGACAAAATGAAACGCTAACCGAAAAAAATAAGATGGCTCTCGAAGTAGAAAAGTTGCATCAACAAGTGCAACTAACGGAAGGGAAACGAACTTATTTGGAACAATCCATTCCCGACGAGTTGCGAGATAAGGCTGTTTTCGATAACAAAATGAAAGAACTAAGCTCAAAAATCGAAACACATATCAAACAAGCCGAACAGATTGATGCGTTGTTTAGACAGGCAGAAAAAGAAACAACCAGACTAGAATCCACGTTACATTCAGCGCAAAAAACAACGGTGGATGCGAAAGAAGCCTTACAAGTACAGCGCGAAATTTTCAAAGAAGCCATGAAACAAAATGATTTTTTATCCTATGATGAGTATAAACAAGCTTTGTTATCAGTAGAAGAACTAAAAAACTTAGAAGAAAAATTGGCCGAATACGAGCGAAAACGCCATTTAGCTGTATCACGCCAAGCTGATTTAAAAGAAAAACTCCAAAACAAACAAAAACCAAATATGGAACAACTAGAATTCATTATGAAAGAGAAACAACTCGAACTTAGCCAATCAGAAGAAAATACAATGAAACAACGCGAATTCGTTGCAAAAAGAAAAGAACTTGTCGAAAACTACCAAAACAGTATTCAGGCAGTGGAACAAGCCGAAGAAAATTATGCGGATATTGGCTTACTAGCTGATGCAGCGCGTGGTAAAAATGCCCGGAGATTAACGTTTGAACGATATATTTTAGCGATGTTTTTAGACACGATTATTCACCGCGCCAACCACCGTTTATCCAAAATGACAAGCGGTCGTTTTGAACTACAGCGGAAAATGGAAAAAGCAAAAGGAAATGTCCAAAGTGGCTTAGAACTTGAAGTTTTTGATGAGTATACAGGATTAACTCGACATGTAAAAACACTTTCGGGAGGAGAAAGCTTCAAAACTTCTTTAGCGCTTGCATTATCACTCGCAGAAGTCGTTCAAGAAATGGCAGGTGGGATTTCACTTGAAACGATGTTTATTGATGAAGGATTCGGTACGCTTGATCCTGAATCACTTGAAGCCGCTGTAGAATGCTTACTGGAAACACAAGAAAATGGCCGCTTAGTTGGGATTATTTCCCATGTACCAGAACTAAAAGAACGAATTTCCGCAAGGCTAGAAGTAACCGCAACAAATCACGGAAGTACCACTAAATTTATTACTGCAAGTAGCTAAAAGACCGCATGCGTTGCCGTCCCTCGTCTTTTCCTATATAATAGTAGTTTAGAGTAATGGACGGTTTTGGGAGGAAGAAAGTAATGGAGCACTTTACAGCAATTCAAAATAAAATGATCCCATATAGTGTGAAGCAGGCTGGAAAGAAACTGATGGAAGACGGAGAAATCATTCAGTTTCGTGAAAAAGATGCATCAGACCATTTTTCAACGTATTTTATTGATCAAAATGTCGTAGAAGATGCAGGTAATGAAAATTATGCGTGTAGTTGTGCCGATTTTCAATTGAACGCGATTTGCAAACACATCTACGCAACCCATCTGAAAATGGAAAAAGAAAAGCAAAAAGCAGCCAAACAAGATTTTAAAAATCGAATTCTCACGCAAGAATCAAATACACTTCTTTCCCTTTTTCAACAAAATATGGCGCAACAGCTCGAAGTAGAAGAGGACAATACGAATAAAACGCCACTCCAAACGCAGTATATCATTCGTTTAAAACCCGATGATTCTAGTTATATCATGACTATTGAAGTCAAAGTTGGCACAGAACGGACCTATGTTGTAAAAAATATGAATACATTTTTAGCCGCAATTCGCGACAGGCAGTGGCTTGTTTTCACTAAGAATTTTGCTTACGATCCAAACGAGCATTTCTTTCTTGAGGAAGACAAACAAATTTTGGATAAACTACTGCAAATCAGTGAAATTGCCAAAATGTATGATACAGATTCTTTTTATTGGTCCAAATCTTACGCAGAAGAGAAAAACCTAACGATTCCACCGAGTATGGCGAGCGACCTGTTAGAACTACTCACAGAACGCGATACGACGTGCATTATTATGAAAGAACGCGTAGAAGATATTAAATATCGCGGTATCAATGTGCGCCACGACAACCTTGATTTCATTTTTGAACTCAAAAAAAGTGCAGAAGATAAATACCAACTAGAAATGGAAGACTTACAACAAGCAATCTTTTTTGAAGCCTACCAACTTCTTTTCTTTGACGGTACCTTTTTCATACCGGCAAAAGAAGTATGGGAATCGTTGAAACCATTGATGGAATTTCATAAAGTAACGAAAAATGAAGTGGTGCAATTTTCAGAGTCGCAATTAAGTGAAGTCATTTCCTACGTATTACCAGCCTTACAGAAAAGCGGGAAGTTAAAGCTGGATGACTCGATTGAAGACCGGATTACGCAACAGCCACTTGATTGTAAATTATTCATTGCACTCGAATACGGGGAGCATACGTTGCGACTTGAATATCATTATGGCAATCAGCTTTTCGATCCATTTGCAACATCAGAAGAAGAAAACGAAAAAATCATGATACGTGATGTCGAAAAAGAAGCCCGTGTAATGAATATTATCGAAAGCGCCCCTGTTCATTTTTCTGGAACAAAAATGGTCGTCAATAAACAAGAAAAGGATTTGTATCAATTTTATTATCGCACCATTCCAAAACTAGCAGAGTACGCAGAGATTTATATGGAAGACGGTCTCGAAGAAATGGTAGAAGAGAATGTGCGCCCAGTTACGACACTGGATGTTTCTGGTGATAACGATTATCTTTCTGTTTCGTTTGATTTCAAAGGTATTCCGGAAGAAGAAGTGCAAAATGTCCTAGAATCTTTGCGTGAAAAACGTAGCTATCATCGTCTGAAAAGTGGTCGTTTCTTATCGCTTGAATCAGAAAACTACAAACAAATGGAAGATGTACTCCAAATGTTAGAAGTGCGTAAGAAAGATGTCCAAGCAAACATGCAAGTACCGCTTTATCGTGGGATGCAAATTTATGATATTTTAGGAGCAGGAGCACAAGATGAACATCATAAATTCAGTCGTTCTTTCCGCGAATTGCTTACAGATATTACGACGCAATCCGAAGACAGCTTTGCGTTACCAAAAGGATTAAAAGCAGAGTTACGTGATTATCAACTAACTGGGTTTGAATGGATGAAATCCCTTGCGAAATATAATTTAGGCGGCATTTTAGCAGATGATATGGGACTTGGGAAAACAGTGCAAACGATTAGTTTTCTAGCATCTGAGTTAGAAGATAACCCTAACTTAAAACCAGTCTTAATTATTACGCCAGCATCACTACTTTATAACTGGCAAAGCGAATTAGAAAAATTTGCGCCAACTATTCCAGTGACCGTTTTACATGGAACGAAACAATCCCGGATAGCCGAAATGGAAGAAATGAAGCATGGCCATGTCTACTTGATTTCGTATCCATCGTTACGCCAAGATATTGTCCATTTTGCAGATGTCGCTTTTTCAAGTGTTATTATTGACGAATCACAAGCTATCAAGAATTATCATACGAAGGCCTCTCAAGCTGTGCGCGCTTTGAAACGCAATCATGTATTCGCGCTCAGTGGAACGCCGCTTGAAAACAGCATCGATGAACTATGGGCTATTTTCCAAACATTAATGCCAGGATTTTTCCCTTCATTGCGCAAATTTAAAGAAATACCTTACGACAACATTGCTAAAATGATTCGTCCATTCTTACTACGTCGACTAAAACAAGATGTCGTCAAAGAACTACCAGATAAAATTGAAACCAACCTTTATTCTGAATTAACCGATGAGCAAAAAACAATATACTTAGCTTATTTAGAAAAAATTCAAGCTGATTTAGAAGCAAGCAATGGTAATGCTTCCGAAGAACGAATCAAATTACTCGCAGGATTAACCCGTTTACGCCAAATTTGCTGTGATCCGAGCCTTTTTGTGGAAAATTATCAAGGTGAATCTGGTAAATTACTACAGTTATTTGATACAATACAAACAGCAAGAGAAAACGGTAAACGCATTCTCCTATTTTCCCAATTCACGGGTATGCTTGGAATTATTCGCCAAAAACTAGAAGAAGATGGACAAACACTTTTCTACATGGATGGTAAAACTCCATCGAAAACAAGACTAGATATGGTTAATGCTTTTAACGAAGGGGAAAATGATATTTTCTTGATTTCCTTAAAAGCTGGTGGAACCGGGCTCAATCTTGTTGGCGCGGATACCGTGATTTTATACGATTTATGGTGGAATCCGGCTGTAGAAGAACAAGCTACCGGACGTGCACATCGAATCGGGCAAAAACGCGTTGTCCAAGTGTTCCGGATGATCACTAAAGGAACGATAGAAGAACGAATTTTTGATTTGCAAAAGAAAAAACAAGCGCTAGTGGACGAACTAATCCAACCAGGCGAACAAATGCTAGGAAAATTAAGCACAGAAGAAATAAAACAAATCTTACAATTGGATAATGGAAGGGATGACAAATAATGAAAAAGTGGGAAGTATTCGCAGTTCAAAATGTCGAGGCAGCAGAGGAAATTATCAACAAACTAGTAAGCGAGGGATATGAAAAAGAAGATATTTCTGTTCTAGCTAAATCAAAACATAACAAAAACTTAGAAACTTTAGCAGAAAAAGAAAATATCGAAATCGAACGTCCTGTAAATGAAGAGGCTTTCGGTATTATTTCTGGAATCCTCCAATCTCTAAGTGGAGCCATTGTTATTCCACAAGCTTACAATCCCAAATATGGTGCTTTGTATGCTGCCGGTCCCTTTGCCAAATGGTTCTCGAAAACAGACGATAAATCTGTAAAAAGATTATTAGAAGACTTTGATTTAACAGAAAAACAAGTAGATAAAATGATTGAAAATTTACATGCAGATAACATCTTAATTTTTGCGAGATAATATCGGTGAAAAAGGAGAAGTTTATGCAAATTAAGGAATTTTTGATTAGTCGTCGTTCAGAATTAGTGAATATGTTTTATGAAAATTATTATATTGAAACGGATGAATTTAAATTAAGACTTCGTGGCGGGGAAGAGGAAGAAGCTATTCGCTCGCTAAGCACTGCATCATGTGGCATGATTATTGATGTCATTACCGGCGTGAAAGAACGAGATTTTGAAAGTATCGGTAAAAGACGCTTCAATGATAAGACGGATATTAGAAAAATTCATCAACATATGAGTGAAGTTGAAAAATATATCATTACTAGCTTAGTGAAGTGGAAGGAAGCAGAAAATGTTTTCTATACGGATGCTGACATTATCCAATTTATGCTTGATATAAAAGATACGCTTTCATCCATTCAACAACAATTGTTAGAAGGATTTATGCAAGAAAATAGAAATCAAGTCGCAGCACAGCGAAAAGAAATAATTCAGTTATCCACACGAATTATTCCTATCACTGATTCTATCGGCGTCTTACCAATTGTTGGTAGTTTGGATGACGATAGGGGCTATTTCATGAAAGAAAAAGCAGTAGAATCTGCGGATAAGCTGAATTTAGATACGATTGTCATTGATTTTTCCAGTGCTGTATTAAAAGATGATTTCGCAACCAAACATATGGAGGATATGATTCAATCTTTTAAATTAATTGGCTTAGTACCAATACTTTCTGGTATGCGCCCAAGTTTCGCTCAACGCACAATCCAAGTTGGTTCAAATATTTCCAAACTCGAATCATTTGGCTCTTTAGAACAAGCATTAACCAATTTAGGTGTTTAAAGTACAGATGAATGGCACTCGTTGTCATTCATTTTTTTGTTATAAGAAAAAGTTATCGAATTATAGCGGATTCTCTTTGTTTACTTATCGCCCGTTTTTAAGTACAATAGATGAGAGAGACCAATCGTTTCAAGAATTGAAGGAGGAAACGTGGATGACTAATTGGAAAGAAAAAGCAAAAGCATCATTTCAACTAAACGACAAAACGTATCATTATTACAAACTTAAAACCTTAGAAGAGGACAAGCTTACAAACATCGAGAAATTACCTTATTCTGTACGTGTTTTACTTGAATCCGTTTTAAGACAAGCAGATGGCAGAGTAATTAAGGACTCACATGTAGAAGATTTAGCCCATTGGTCTAAAGATGGAAACGAAGGCGAAGTACCATTCAAACCAGCCCGTGTTATTTTACAAGATTTCACAGGTGTTCCTGCAGTGGTTGATTTAGCTTCTTTACGTAAAGCCATGGCAGATCTTGGCGGCGACCCTGAAAAAATCAATCCGGAAATCCCGGTCGATTTAGTCGTCGATCACTCGGTGCAAGTAGACAGCTATGCGAATCCAGAAGCACTGAAAATCAATATGGAACTCGAATTCAAGCGCAACATGGAACGTTACCAGTTTTTAAATTGGGCGCAAAAAGCATTTGATAACTATCGCGCAGTACCACCTGCAACAGGTATCGTTCACCAAGTTAACTTAGAGTATTTAGCAAACGTCGTTATTGCGAATGAAGTAGCAGACGGCGAATTTGTAGCGTTTCCAGATTCCCTTGTCGGAACAGATAGCCATACGACGATGATTAACGGTATTGGTGTATTAGGTTGGGGCGTGGGCGGTATTGAAGCAGAAGCCGGCATGCTCGGTCAACCATCTTACTTCCCAATTCCAGAAGTTATCGGTGTGAAATTGCTAGGTGCTTTACCAAACGGCGCAACAGCAACTGATTTTGCTTTAAAAGTAACCCAAGTCTTACGGGAACAAAAAGTAGTAGGTAAATTTGTTGAATTTTATGGTCCGGGTGTTGCGACACTTCCGCTTGCTGACCGTGCAACCGTTGCGAATATGGCTCCAGAATACGGTGCAACTTGTGGGTTCTTCCCAGTAGATAAAGAAGCCCTTAATTATTTAAAACTAACTGGCCGTGACAAAGAACAAATCGAATTAGTAGAAGCTTATTTAGAAGCAAACGATTTATTCTTCACACCTGAAAAAGTAGAACCAAACTACACGCAAATCGTGGAAATCGATCTTTCCGCGATTGAACCAAACTTGGCGGGGCCAAAACGTCCTCAAGATTTGATCCCTCTTTCGAAAATGAAAGAAACATTCCGCGAATCGATTACTGCCAAAGCAGGCAACCAAGGTTTCGGACTAGATAAATCAGCCTTAGACAAAGAAGTAACCGTTACTTTTGGCAATGGCGATCAATCCACTATGAAAACTGGTTCGGTTGCAATCGCGGCGATTACAAGTTGTACGAACACTTCTAACCCATATGTTATGTTAAGCGCTGGTTTAGTTGCTAAAAAAGCAGTCGAAAAAGGCTTAGAAGTACCAAAATTCGTAAAAACATCCTTGGCGCCAGGCTCTAAAGTTGTAACAGGTTACTTGGAAAAAGCCGGCTTACTTCCATATTTAGAAAAACTTGGGTTTGACCTTGTTGGCTATGGTTGTACGACGTGTATCGGTAATTCTGGTCCGTTAAAAGAAGAAATTGAAGAAGCAATACAAGACAGTGATTTGCTTGTTTCTGCGGTATTAAGTGGTAACCGTAACTTTGAAGGGCGTATTCATGCACTTGTGAAAGCAAACTTCCTAGCTTCACCACCACTAGTCGTTGCCTATGCGCTCGCTGGGACAACAAATGTCGACATGCTAACAGAACCAATTGGACGCGGTAATAATGGCGAAGAAGTCTTCTTAGACGATATTTGGCCAAGTTCAGAAGAAGTGAAGGCATTAGTAGAAGAAACGGTAACACCAGAACTTTTCCGTGAACAATATGCTCATGTATTTGATGAAAACGAAGCTTGGAATGCGATTGAGACAACAGAAGATGCCCTATACAAATGGGATGAAAACTCTACGTATATTGCGAACCCACCATTCTTTGATAATTTAGCGAAAGAAGCTGGCAAAGTAGAAAGCTTATCTGGCCTCCGCGTTATTGGTAAATTTGGTGATTCTGTTACAACCGATCATATTTCACCAGCCGGAGCAATCGGCAAAGATACCCCAGCTGGGAAATTCCTTCAAGAAGAAGGCGTGGCAATTCGTGATTTCAACTCATACGGTTCTCGTCGCGGTCATCATGATGTGATGATGCGCGGGACATTTGCGAATATTCGTATTAAAAATCAAATCGCACCAGGTACAGAAGGTGGCTATACGACTTACTGGCCAACTGGCGAAGTGATGTCAATTTATGATGCTTCTAGAAAATATATCGAAAATAATACTGGTTTAGTCATTCTTGCTGGTGACGATTATGGAATGGGATCCTCTCGTGACTGGGCTGCCAAAGGAACGAACTTGCTAGGAATTAAAACAGTTATCGCGAAAAGCTATGAACGGATTCATCGTTCTAACCTTGTTATGATGGGTGTTTTACCACTTCAGTTCCAACCAGGTGAAGACGCAGAAACGCTTGGTTTAACAGGTTCAGAAAGCTTGCAAGTGGAAATCGGTGAAGAGGTAGCGCCAAGAGACCTTGTAAAAGTAACCGCTGTTCGTGAAGACGGCTCAAGCTTCACTTTTGAAGCACTTGCACGTTTTGACTCTGAAGTAGAAATTGACTATTACCGTCACGGCGGAATTTTACCAATGGTTCTTCGTGGCAAATTGAAATAACTTTAAAAAGAGGCGAGCAATAAAGTTCGTCTCTTTTTTATTTTTGCTTGCAAAAACAGAACGTATGTTTTATTATTGGTTAATAGGAGGCTTGAGCGAATGAGGTATCAGAAAATCAGTTTTATAGTGACTGGAATAATTGCAGCAGTAATAGGGTATCTTATTTTTACGAGCAACTATCACCCCGATGTTCCAAACTGGCTACTCTTTTTATTTTTAGCATTAAGCATTGCTGTGGCAGTTAGTCAGTGGAAAGAGAAACGACTAATTTGGAGTTGCGTCGGACTATTTGTGGCTGTTTTGATCAGTGTGTATTACATTTTAACTATATAGGAGGAACTCGCTTTGTCTGAAGAATTACGTTGCCCTTGGTCGATTAATGACCCGTTTGAACTAGAATATCATGATACAGAATGGTGTGTTCCGAGTAAAGACGACACATATTTATTTGAAATGCTCAATTTAGAGGGAGCACAAGCTGGACTCTCATGGAGATTAATTTTACATAAAAGAAAAGCCTATCAAGAAGCTTTTTTTCACTTTGATATTGATAAATGTGCACGCCTAACAGACGATGAGCTGGCGACGATTGTCGAAGAAGCGGCTATTGTAAAGAATCGCCTTAAAGTGAAAGCAGTTCGTACAAATGCCCTAGCTACGCAAAAAGTCCAAGCTGAATTCGGCTCATTTGCAAACTATATTTGGGGTTTTACGAATAATGAGCGTATTATTAATGAATGGCAAGGCATGGGAGAGGTCCCTGCAAGCACAGAACTATCAGAAAAAATCAGTAAAGATTTAAAGAAACGTGGTTTTAAGTTTGTTGGCCCTGTAATTGTGTATTCTTATTTACAAGCTATTGGGATTTTGGATGACCATTTACGTTCATGCCCATTTCATACATTTAATAGGGAGGCGACGAAATGATTCCAGCGAAATTAAAACAAGGGGATGAAATTCGGATTATTGCACCAAGTCGTTCTATCGGTATTATGGCTGACAATCAAGTGGAAATTGCCGTTAAGCGCCTAACGGACATGGGTTTTAAAGTCACTTTTGGCGAACATGTAGCAGAAATGGATTGCATGATGAGTTCAAGCATTCGTTCGCGAGTTGCTGATATCCATGAAGCCTTTAATGATTCGAGTGTCAAAGCGATTTTGACGGTTATTGGTGGTTTTAATAGCAATCAATTGTTGCCATATTTGGATTATGATTTAATTTCGGAAAATCCTAAAATTTTATGTGGTTTCTCGGATATCACGGCATTAGCAACCGCTATTTATACGCAAACGGAACTTATCACTTATTCAGGCGCTCATTTTTCAAGTTTTTCAATGGAGAAAGGGCTGGACTACGTAATGGACTCATTTAGCAAGTGTTTATTGCAAAAAGAGCCGTTTGCGCTTAAAGAAAGTGCTGCATGGAGTGACGATGAATGGTATTTGGACCAAGAGAACAGAAATTTTATTCCGAATGAGGGATTAGTTGTTATGCAACCTGGAGAGGCAGAAGGAATCATCATTGGCGGGAACTTATGCACGCTTAATTTACTCCAAGGAACCGAGTACATGCCTAACTTAGCGGGTACCATTTTATTTATTGAAGATGATTTTATGACTGTTCCAGAAACATTCGACCGGGATTTAGAATCGCTATTAAGTCAACCCGGTGCAGGTGAGATAGAAGGGCTGGTAATCGGTCGTTTCCAACAGAAGACAGCGATGACAGCGGAGAAATTAGCATATATTATTGAAACAAAAACGGCATTACAAAAAATCCCAGTTATATCTGGTGCGGATTTTGGTCATACACAGCCAATTGCGACATTCCCGATTGGCGGAACTGCAAGAATTGATACAAATCAGACCGATAAAATTCAAATTATTAGGCATTAAAAAAAGGCTGTCCAATGCGGACAGCCTTTTTAATATTTAACTTAAAGCGACATCTCGTTTTTTGAATAAGAAGAAAGTGAAGAAAAGGATAATCGCTGTATAAACACCTAGACCGGCGATTATTTGCCAATCTGCTAGGCCACCAGCGATTTTAGAACCGCCAACTGTGTCATTTAGGCTGAGCAAGTTGAAGATAATCCATTTCATCCAATCGTATTTTTCGATAGCGAGAGGTAGTAATTGGCGAATAATTCCACCGGAGAATAGTACACCAACGCCGACACCAACTGCAAGTGCTTGTGAACGAACGACAGAGGAGAAGAAGAAAGCAATAGTTGCGTATACGATCATCAGTAAGAAGTTCGTACCAAGTAGCATCCACGCATGTTCGAAAGCAGTCATTGCACCCGTTGAAGGGGAGAGCGGCATAAAAATAGATTGTTTTGGTAAAATAAATGAAAAGATAAAGCTAGCTACAAGTAATGTGATAGAGCTAATAATGCTGTAAACGATACACATTACGTATTTGGAAAATAGTATCTGACTTCTAGAATAAGGACGTGTCAGTAAAAGTTTGATTGTCCCACCAGAAAACTCTGTTGCAACGATGATACTTGCTACAACAACAACAAGCATTGTCGCAACGGCTCCTGAGCTACCTAATGAAGCGAAGAAATCTGCGCTTGAAATACCTGCTGAATTACTAGCGGGTTTTTCATCTGCATCGACATAAGCTTGGTAAAAATCAATTTGTTTTTGGATAGTTTCTTTGGCTTCTTTTGTTGGAGCCGCTTGTTCTTGTGTTTTTAAGTAAGCAACAGAATCAGTTAAAGATAACGTTTCAGATTTATACGTAGGATTACCATCTTTATCTGCGGAGTTCCAATATTCTTCTTCGCTAACCGGGGCACCTTTATCGTCATAGTAAGCAGTAATACCAGCATTACTTGCGTCGCCGCCTTCGATACCACTAGTATCTATTTTACTAACAAAAAACATAAGAAGAGCAAGAGCTAAAACTGCTACAAATAAGACGATTTGCATAATCCAACTTGATTTTCTGGAAAATAATTTGGTAAATTCATTTTTTACTAATGCTATCATACTTCTGCACCTCCACCTTTAGTTAATTCGAGGAATCGTTCTTCAAGGGAGGCTTGAAGTGGAACCATTTCTAATAAATCAATATTTGCTTGGATAAGCGCACGAGCAATTAGATGTACATCTTCGTGAGCCACTTCGATTTTGAATAGATCCTCATTTTGAGCAACAAGCTTGACTGGGAGTGTAGCGAGAACGGTTTTAGTTGCTTCGGGATCGCTAACTTTTAGTTTATAAGCAGCGACATGATTTTCAATTAGGTCGCTCATTTTTTCGATGTGCGTTAGAACACCTTTGTTAATAATCGCAAATCGATCCGTAATTTGTTGGATTTCGCTAAGTAAATGGCTAGAAATTAAAACAGAAGTACCATTTGTCGCTAAATCGCGAATCAGCGTTCTGAATTCGGCCATACCTTGTGGATCAAGTCCGTTTGTTGGTTCATCTAAGATAAGTAAAGCAGGGCTATGAATTAAAGCTTGCGCAACACCTAAACGTTGACGCATACCGAGAGAATATGTTTTTACTTTCTGATTAATTGCGCCAGTAAGCTTTACAAGTTCAACGATTTCACGAACGTGTTCGTCAGTAATGTTTTTTTGACTCATACGTGCGAATTGCTTTAAGTTTGCCCATCCAGACATATACATATAAAATTCTGGATTTTCAATAATAGCACCTACTTCTGAAATCGCTGCTTTATATTCTGTGTCGACATTTTTACCATTAATAAAAACGGTACCTTCTGATCGACGAATTAAACCAACGATAGAGCGGATTATAGTTGTCTTACCAGCACCGTTTGGGCCAAGTAAACCAAATACTTCTCCTTTATGTATGTCAAAGCTGATATCGTGGACAATATTTTTTTGTCCGATTTTTTTCGTGACATGTTCTAATTTTAAAACTGTCTCAGTCATGAACTCACTCCTTTTTTTCTCTCACTACTAAAATTGTACTATTTTTTAGTTCTAATTACATTCGGCTAGAGGACGGGAAAAAATCATACTTTAGTAGTAGACTCATTTTCTAAGTTAAGGTGCCAATCTATGCTGTAATGATCGATTACTTTCGCGTATTTTGCGTCCCAAAATGTATTTTGAATCGGAATTTCGATGGTGCCGGTTTTGGATAGTAGGACAAAAGCTTGTACAAAATCTGCTTCCGAACTAAAATTCACCGCAAGTGCTAGGCGATTGCCCGCGTCTGTTTCGCCTTCGAGCGTGTCGGAGAAATAAAATAAATCTTTCTCGTCTTTCGTAAGTCTTGCATGGAGGATTCGTTCTCCTTGTTTTTTATCTCCTGAGAATCCTTCCAGCTCGTGAAAATAACGCATTTGCGTAATTTCTGCTTGAAACACTTTTTTATAAAAATCTAGTGCTTCTGTGGCCTCCCCGTCAAAAGTAAAGTAGGGAACCGTTGCTTGTATCATTAAATCAACTCCATTCTTGTTCCATTATACTAATTTTAGTACTAAAGCGAAAGCGCAAGCCCTGGGATGGACTTGCGCTTTCTTCTAACTTTATATATTAATGGTGGACAAGTTAGCTAGTTTCAAACACCTTTGTAAGCTTCTAGGTAGATTTCTTTTAGTTCACTTACAAGTGGTTGTTTAGGGTTGGCAGTAGTACATTGGTCCATGAATGCGCGATCTGCAAGTGTATCTACAACTGCATCCAAATCTTTTTTAGCAACATTTTGTCCTTTAAGACTCATGTCGATACCAACGTCTTTACCAAGTTTGATGATTTCATCTACAAGTGATTTAACGCCTTCTTCTGTAGTTGCTGCAGGGAAGCCGATAATACGAGAGATACGAGCATAATCTTCATCAGCACGGAAGCTTTCATATCTAGGGAATAACGCATGTTTTTTAGGTTTAAGTGCGTTATAACGAATAACATGTGGCATAAGGATTGCATTCGCACGACCGTGAGGAATGTGGAATTCAGGTCCAATTTTGTGTGCCAAGCTGTGGTTAATTCCTAGGAACGCATTTGCAAACGCCATACCAGCTAGGGCAGAAGCATTATGCATTTTTTCACGCGCATCTGGATCACCAGTAAGAACAGATTCACGTAAGTTTTCAAATACAAGTTCGATTGCGCGGATAGATAATCCACGAGTATAATCGCTTGCCATTACGGATACATAAGATTCAATTGCGTGAGTTAGAACGTCCATACCAGTGTCAGCAGTAATGTGTGCTGGAACAGTAGTTACATATTGTGCATCGACAATCGCAACATCTGGAGTTAATTCGTAGTCTGCAAGAGGGTATTTAATGTTGTTTTCTTTGTCTGTAATAACCGCAAATGGAGTTACTTCAGAACCTGTACCACTTGTTGTTGGAATTGCAACGAATTTCGCTTTTCCACCAAGTTTAGGATATTTGAATGTACGTTTACGGATATCTAAGAATTTTTGTTTCAAGCCGAAGAATGAAGCTTCTGGGTGTTCATAGAATAACCACATACCTTTGGCAGCATCCATTGCAGAACCACCACCAAGAGCGATAATTGTATCAGGTTTGAAGTCTTTCATTAGTTCTGCACCTTTGTAAACTGTTACGTCAGATGGATCTGGTTCAACGTCAGCAAATACTTGGTAAGCTACATCGTTGCCACGTTTTTTCAGGTGTTCGATTACGACATCCACGTATTTGAATTGAACCATTCCTGGGTCAGTTACGATAAATACGCGTTCAACGCCTTCCATTTTTTGAAGGTATTGAGTGGAATATTTTTCAAAGAAAATTTTTGGTGGAAGTTTGAACCATTGCATATTATTTCTCCGATCCGCGATACGTTTAACGTTCAGCAAGTTAGTCGCACTTACATTTTGTGATACAGAGTTTTTACCGTAAGATCCACAACCTAGTGTTAGGGAAGGGATGAAGCCGTTATAAATGTCACCGATACCGCCTTGTGCGCTTGGTGCATTTACGATGATACGGCAAGCTTTCATACGAATACCAAATGCTTTTTGAACTTCTTTATCCGTAGAGTGAATAACTGCGGAGTGTCCAAGTCCTCCGTATACTAACATTTCTTCACAACGATCGAATGCTTCTGCTTGGTTAGCAGCTTCGATGAATGCAAGAACTGGGCTTAATTTTTCGTGAGATAGTGGGTATTTGTCGCCAACACCTTTAATTTCAGCTACAAGAATTTTTGTATCTTCTGGAACTTTGAAGCCAGCTTGGTTTGCAATCCATGCAGGGGATTTACCAACTACATCTGGGTTAAGTGTTCCTTTTTCAGGATTGATTACATAGCTTTCTAATTTTTTGAATTCAGCGCCTTTAACGAAGTAGCATTTGTTTGCTTCCATTTCTGCTTTTACTTCTTTAGCTACTTCTTTGTCCACGATGACTGCTTGTTCAGAAGCACAAATCATACCTTGGTCAAAAGATTTAGAAAGAATAATGTCATTAACAGAACGTTTAATTTTGGCTGTTTTGTCAATGTAAGCTGGTACGTTACCTGGTCCAACACCTAGTGCAGGTTTACCAGTAGAGTATGCTGATTTAACCATTCCAGCACCACCAGTTGCAAGTACAAGTGCTACTTTATCGTGATTCATTAATTGTTTCGTTGCTTCTAGGGAAGGTTTTTCTACCCATTGAATACAATGTTCTGGTGCTCCAGCTGCAATTGCTGCATCGTATACAACTTTCGCTGCTGCAGATGAACAACGCTGTGCACTTGGATGGAAAGCAAAGATGATTGGGTTACGTGTTTTGATAGCGATAATTGCTTTGAAAAGAGTAGTGGATGTTGGGTTAGTTACAGGTGTAACCCCGGCAACAACTCCAACTGGTTCAGCAATTTCAATCACACCAGTTTGTACATCTTCATTAATAACGCCTACTGTTTTGTTGTTTTTAATGTTGTTCCAAATATATTCTGTCGCGAAGATGTTTTTAATACATTTATCTTCGTATAATCCACGTCCAGTTTCTTCTACTGCTAATTTTGCAAGGGGCATATGTTGGTCAAGTCCGGCAAGTGCCATTGCGTGAACGATATTGTCTACTTGTTCTTGATTGTAACTTTCAAATGCTTTCAATGCTTTTTGTCCATTGTCTGCTAATCTGTCAATCACTTTTTGAACTTCTAATACTTCTTGGGCCGCATTTTCTTTAATTGCCATTTTCCAGAACCTCCTAATATTTGTTCGGGACTTAAAATGTCCATAGTAGACTTTTAACGTCCCTGATAATCCAAAAAAATTTAGCTTGTTGCTTTGCCGTATTCTTTTGTTTTATTTGATTACACCGTTAGTATAATCCATCAATAAAAGTTTGTCCAGTGTTTCACGTGAAAAACTTCACAAATTGACAAAGATGGTTGAAAAGTCCTTTCGGAAAAGCTTTTTTTAGTTAATTAGGCATGGTTTATATGAGTGTTTTTATCATTGGAATTTAAGCTGATTATCATTTGAAAACCTATATTTTATAAGTGTTTTAGGGGAGGTGATATTTATTATAATAGAGAAAATAGCATACTTTTTCTGGGGTGAAATATATTATAGAGAGATAGTTCTTT
Source organism: Listeria sp. LM90SB2 (assembly GCF_028867355.1). Taxonomy (NCBI): domain Bacteria; kingdom Bacillati; phylum Bacillota; class Bacilli; order Caryophanales; family Listeriaceae; genus Listeria; species Listeria sp. LM90SB2. The sequence continues at coordinate 1,672,242 of NZ_CP046449.1, read as the reverse complement.
TTTCTTACTTGTTTATTAATTATCGTTTTACAACCTTTTTAGTATAAAGTAGTTTTATTTTCTTGACTTTCGTGATTTTCTTATGTAAGATTAATACAAGTAAAAAATGATAGCATTGAAGAAGAGTAAGTAGCATGATGAAAGTTTCTAGAGAGCTGACGGTTGGTGAAAGTCAGTAGCGGACATGATGTGAATGGACTTCTGAGCTCTGATCTGAAAGGATTTTCTTAGTAGGATACAGCGATTAGGCCTTATCGTTACACAAGGCGCCCATTCGGAATTTGGATGGATTAAGTGAACTGTTTTTACAGTTAATCAAGGTGGTACCACGGGTCTCTCGTCCTTGTCTAGTATATTTGCTAGGCTTGGAGAGAGGCCCTTTTTTAATTTTATAAAACGAAAACATGAAACAAGAATAGTACTTTTTCATCGATTTTTAAAGAGAGTTAGCGTTTGGTGGGAGCTAATAAATAGATGAATTAGGAATGGGCCTTGTGCGTGATACCTTGAAATCAAGTAGGGGTGAACGGGTGCTCCCGTTATAGAGCAGCTGCAAATATTGCAGCACGGAGATAGGGTTAATCCCTAAACTGAGGTGGCACCGCGATAACTCGTCCTCTGAAAAAGCATAATTTTGCGCTTTTTCAGAGGACTTTTTTTATTTTAGTAGAGAAGAAGGGATGATTAAGATGAGAAAAACGAAAAAAATAGATGCTGACACACTAACGGCTATTCTGGCGTTTCAAAGACTTTCAGGTACAGGAAAAAGTTTGCTAGAGGGGGCGGCGAAAGATGCGGAGGCTGGACGTTATTCGATTATTGCCATTAATCCAGTCCATGAAATTAAAGTATATCAACATGATTATTATATCGACGGTATACATCAAGTTGTCGCAGATCCTTTAAAAGAAATTGAATTATTTATCGAAAAAGCAAAAGAAGATGAAGCAGATTTACCGCTTGATTCAGGTGCAATTGGTTATGTTGGTTATGATGTCATTGCGCTTTATGAGAATTTAGGCGAAATTCCAGTAGAAACTCGGGATATGCCAGATATTCGTTTTTATGTATATGAAAGTTTTGTGATTATGGATCATCAGGCGGAAGAACTTATTTTAGTGCAAGATAATTGCTATTCGGGAAGAAGTGAGGCGGAACTAGATAAGGCGCTTGAATTAATGTTTACTGAACTTACAACGCCGAAAAAGGAAGAGCACAAGGCTGTCCATGTTCCCAAAATGACATACAAGAGTAACTACACGAAAGAGGAGTACATGGGGTTAGTGAAAAAAGCAAAAACCTATATCCAAGAGGGTGACTTCTTTCAAATTGTTCTCTCGCAACGACTAGAAGCAGATTTCACCGTGACACCATTTGATTATTATCGGAAATTACGTTTATTAAATCCTTCTCCTTATCTTTATTTCATTGATTTTGGGGATACGGTGTTGATTGGATCTTCCCCAGAAAGTTTGATCAAAACAAAAGGGCGGACGGTAATTACGAATCCTATTGCAGGAACAAGACGGCGCGGGGCAACGAAACAAGAAGACGAACTACTCGCTTCGGAATTGTTGTCGGATGAAAAAGAATTAGCAGAGCACCGAATGTTAGTAGATCTTGGACGAAATGATATTGGGAAAATCACCGAAACGGGATCAGTGCATGTGCCTGTTTACCTTACTATTGAAAGATACCGTTTCTTAATGCATTTAGTTTCAGTAGTAGAAGGAACCTTAAAACCCGGACTTACTGCAATGGATGCTCTTCGGTCGACGCTTCCGGCTGGTACAGTTAGCGGAGCACCGAAAATAAGAGCCATGGAGCGAATCTATGAATGGGAAAATGTAAAACGTGGCCCATATGCTGGTGCGGTTGGTTATTTAACTAAAAATGGTGATTCGGATTTCGCGCTTTCGATTAGAACAATGGTACTTCATAACGGAAAAGCTTATGTTCAAGCTGGTGCAGGAATTGTCTATGATTCCGATCCAGAAAGCGAATACTTAGAAACATTACAAAAAGCAAAGGCACTTTTGGAGGTGGGAGAATGATTCTATTAATTGATAATTACGATTCTTTTACATTTAATTTAGAACAGTATTTAGCAGAATTTAGTGAAGTGGTTGTGAAACGGAATGATGCGGCTGATTTAATGGAAATAGCGGCTTTAGCTGATGGGATAGTTCTTTCACCGGGACCAGGAAAACCAAGTGATGCTGGTCTTTTAGAAGAAGTAGTTGCAAAATTTGCGAAAGAAAAGCCTTTGCTTGGAATTTGTTTAGGTCATCAGGCGATTGGTGAGGTATTCGGCGGAGACGTAAAAAGAGCGGCGAAAATCCGCCACGGGAAAGTTTCTACTATGCGGCAAACCGCTGGAGCAATCTTTGCTAATTTACCGGAAGAAATGCCTGTGATGCGTTATCACTCTTTAATAGTAGATAAAAACACGTTGCCACAAGTTTTGGAAGTGTTAGCAGTAGCGACGGACGATGCGGAAGTGATGGCAATGAAAGTAAAAGATTATCCGGTTTACGGTTTGCAATTTCATCCTGAATCAATTGGTACGAATGATGGAAAACAAATGATGGAAAACTTTATTCATATAGTGGAAGGAGCGCGAGAAAATGGAAATCTTACTACAAAAAGTATATGACCAAGAAAATTTATCCAAAGAAGAAATGACAATGATCGCAACAGAAATTTTTGAAGGACGACTTTCGAAAACGAAAATAGCTGCTTTTTTAATGGCGCTCAAAGTGAAAGGAGAAACGGCAGAAGAAATGGCGGGAATCGCGCAGGCGATGCAACGAGTGGCTATTCAAGTCGCTTTTCCAGCCGGGACAGCGATGGATAATTGCGGAACAGGTGGAGATAAATCCAATAGTTTTAATATTAGTACTACGTCGGCTTTTGTTCTTGCGGCTGCGGGGATTCCGGTTGCGAAACATGGGAATAGAAGTATTTCTAGTCGTTCAGGTAGTGCTGATGTTTGTCAGGAATTAGGGATTGATATTAATATGCGCCCAGAAGATATGACTTATTTACTCGAAAAAGTCGGGATTGCCTTTTTGTTCGCGCCACATGTTCACCCGAATATGAAGTACGTTATGGATGTTCGAAAAGAACTTGGAACGCCAACGATATTTAATTTGATTGGCCCACTCACAAATCCGGTCCATTTAGAAACGCAATTAATGGGAATTTATCGTCGTGATTTGTTAGAGCAAACAGCGGAAGTACTCGGCCAGCTCGGACGAAAACGCGCAGTTGTTTTAAATGGCGCTGGTTTTATGGATGAAGCTTCTCTGGCTGGAGAAAATCATTATGCGTTATATGAAAATGGTGAAGTTCACTTATATACACTGCGTCCGGAAGATGTTGGTTTAACTAGCTATCCTCTCGAAGCAATTACAGGCGGAGAAGCTAAAGAAAATGCAGCAATTTTGCGTAGTGTGCTTGACGGAGAACCAGGAGCTTACTTAGATACAGTGCTTTTAAATGCCGGATTTGGTTTATTTGCAAATGGCAAAGTGACAACGGTACAAGAAGGCGTGGATTTAGCAAGAGATTTAATTAGAAGTGGTTTAGCCAAACAAAAATTGGCAGATTTAATTACTTATCAAAAAGAGGTGCTAGCAAAATGACATTTTTAGAAGAAATTTTAGCGCAAAAAGCAGTAGAAGTTGCAGACATGCCCTTAGAAAAAGTAGCCGAAAAACGGAAAACTTATTCGTTTTATGAATTTTTAAAAGCAAATACCAGCACGATGCAACTTATTGCAGAAGTAAAACGCGCCTCTCCTTCTAAAGGGGAAATCAATATGGGCGTGAATCCGGTTCTGCAAGCCAAGTCTTATCAAGCTGCGGGTGCGGGAATGATTTCTGTTTTGACAGATCCTGTTTTTTTCAAAGGCTCGATTGAAGATTTGCGAGAAGTAGCGAAAAATGTCGAAATTCCTGTACTTTGTAAAGATTTTATTATTAGTGAAAAACAATTGATTCGTGCTCGAAATGCGGGAGCAACGGTTGTATTGCTAATTATTTCGGCACTTACAGAAGAGATGCTAATTGCTCTGTTTGAACAAGCTCTGGCGCTTGATTTGGAAGTGTTAGTGGAAGTACATGACCAGAAAGAATTAGCTGTTGCTCAAAAAATTGGAGCTAAACTCATTGGTGTGAACAATCGTAATTTGCATACATTTGAAGTGGATATTGCAGTAAGCGAAAGACTGGCGAGCGATTTTTCGTCGGATGCTTGTTTCATAAGTGAATCAGGTTTTCGAACAGCTGAAGATGTGGCTCGTGTTAGTCAAAAATATAATGCAGTGCTTGTTGGAGAAGCGCTAATGCGAGAAGCGACTCCAGAAGCAGCGGCGAAAAGTTTGAAGGTGACACGATGATTGTAAAAATTTGTGGATTGAAAAAAGCAGTAGATGTAGCGGCTGCGGTCGATAATGGCGCAGATATGATTGGCTTCGTTTTCGCAAAAAGTAAACGTCAAGTTACGGTGGAAAAGGCACATGAATTAGCCAAAAATATTCCCGCTGACGTCAAAAAAGTCGGGGTATTCGTTAATCCTACTGAAGAAGAGTTAACGGCAGCAATCAAAGGTGTGCCATTAGACATTGTTCAACTTCACGGACAAGAACCCGCAAAACAAGCAAATCGCACAGATGCAAAAGTAATCAAAGCTTTTCCTGTGAAAGACGGGAAACTTCCTACCAATATAAATGACTATCCAAACGCTTATATTTTACTCGATGCACCAGCAGAGGAATATGAAGGCGGCAGCGGAAAAACATTTGATTGGGATAAAATAAATAGAGACATGCTTACAAAAAACAAATTAATTATAGCTGGCGGATTAAATGCTCAGAATGTACAAGAAGCCATTAAACGCTTTGAACCATATGCAGTAGATATTTCCTCTGGCGTAGAAACAAACGGAGAAAAAGATCCGGAGAAAATTAAATGCTTCATTAAAACAGCAAAAGGAGTGGAATAATAATGACTTATCAAGCACCTGACGAAAATGGCTTTTACGGAAAATTTGGCGGCAGATTTGTACCAGAAACATTAATGAAAGCAGTGAAAGAATTAGACGAGGCGTACCGGGCTTCCAAAACAGATCCTGCTTTTCAAAAAGAATTAAACTATTATTTAAAAGAATATGTGGGCCGAGAAACACCACTTTATTTTGCTGAACAATTAACAGCACATGCGGGCGGAGCAAAAATTTATTTAAAACGCGAAGATTTAAATCATACTGGCGCACATAAAATCAATAATACTATTGGGCAAGCCTTACTCGCACGTCAAATGGGTAAACAAAAAGTAGTGGCAGAAACTGGCGCAGGACAACACGGGGTGGCGACTGCAACTGTTGCAGCACTTTTTAATATGGAATGTACTATTTTTATGGGAGAAGAAGATGTGAAACGCCAATCACTCAATGTGTTTAGAATGGAACTTCTTGGTGCAAAAGTAGTGAGCGTGAAAGCAGGAAGCAGAACATTAAAAGACGCAGTAAATGAGGCGCTCAGATTCTGGGTTGCTAATGTGGAAGACACGCATTACATTATGGGATCCGTTCTTGGACCGCATCCATTTCCAGAAATTGTTCGTGATTACCAAAGTGTGATAGGAATAGAAGCACGCAAACAACACTTGGAAAAAGAAGGTAAGCTTCCTGATGCAATTGTTGCTTGTGTTGGAGGCGGGAGTAATGCGATGGGGTTATTTTATCCATTTGTAGATGATGTTTCTGTTCAAATGCACGGTGTGGAAGCAGCGGGACACGGTTTAGAAACTGAATTCCATGCAGCGACTATTTCCAAAGGAGAAATAGGGATTTTACACGGAGCGATGATGGACGTTTTACAAGATGAGAATGGACAAATTTTGGAAGCATTTTCGATTTCAGCTGGCTTAGATTATCCAGGTATTGGTCCGGAGCATAGCTTTTTCCGTGATTTAGGTCGTGCAGCGTACCATTCTGTTACCGATGATGAAGCCGTTGAAGCATTTCAACTTTTATGTCGTACGGAAGGAATCATTCCTGCACTCGAAAGCTCGCACGCGATTAGTTATGCAGTCAAACTTGCAAGCCAAATGCGTCCAGAAGAAAGTATGGTCGTTTGTTTATCTGGTCGCGGAGATAAAGATGTTAATCAACTAAAGGAACGCTTGGAGGGACAAATAAATGACTAAAACATTAACGAATAAACTAGCGAAAAAAGATCATGCTGCCGTAGTTACTTACATTATGGGTGGCGATGGTGGCTTAGATAATTTAGAAGAACAGTTATTGTTTCTCGAAAAATCTGGTGTAAGCGCGATTGAAATTGGTATTCCTTTTTCTGATCCGGTTGCCGACGGTCCGATTATTCAACTTGCTGGGTTACGTGCTTTAAAGGAGCAAGTGAGTTTAGAAGCCATTTTAAATAAATTGGCTAGGAGTAAAGTGCAAATTCCGCTAATTATTATGAGTTATATTAATCCGATTTTTCATTTAGGTATCCCGAAATTTGTTGAATTGGTGCAGAAAACGCCGGTGAAAGGGCTTATTATTCCTGATTTACCTTATGAGCACCAAACACTGATTACGCCAGAACTTCAAGGGACAGATATCGCACTTATTCCGCTTGTTTCATTGACAAGTCCGAAAGAGCGCCTCGAAGAAATTGCGAAACAGGCAGAAGGGTTTATTTATGCAGTAACAGTTAACGGAACTACCGGTGTGAGGAGTGAATTTGATGCCCATATTGATAACCATTTAGCTTATTTAAAAAGCATTAGCCCTGTTCCAGTTCTCGCAGGTTTTGGTGTTTCTTCTATTGAACATGTGGAAAAATTTGCGCATGTATGTGATGGTGTAATAATCGGTAGTAAAGTCGTGCAAATGTTACATGAAGAAAAAACGGCAGAGCTAGGAGCGTTTTTACAAAAGGCCGCAGAAGTTCGAATCGAAAACTAATTACTACTTACAATTTCTCTTTAAATATGGTAAAGTCTGGTGTATAGAATGTTAAAGAGGAGTTGTAAGGATGTCTGTTGAAGTTAAACCAGAGCATGCGAGAATGCTCAATAACACGAAAAATGTCACACTTGGAATAGCGATTGTATCGACTATTCAAGCAGTATTAAGTGCAGTCTCTATTGTAGGTCTTTTTGCGTTACAACAAAGAAAAGAAGTACTTGCTAATGCACATGCCACTGCGGTCGTTCAAAATACGATTATGACGACTACCATTATGGCAGTTATTTGTATTGCGTTTACGATTATGTTATTTCTTTCTTTTAACAAACTTAGAAAAGGTATTATAATTACGCCGCTTGTATATTATTTATACGCTGCATTTACTATTCTTGGTGTTATTTTGTCAATGATTAATAGTGGTGTGAACTTTGTTTCGCTTATTTTACCAGCAGTACTACTTGCTTTAAGTGTAACTTGTATTTTAAATCTTAGAAGAATGCGATAAAAGTAGTAGTGTAAGAATGATTTTTACATAACCCGATTTAACAGACAGACTTAAAAGAAAAAATCAATCGAGGTAACAGAAATTATGAGTTCAAAATTAATGCGAGGAACGGCTGTGCTTACCGCTGGAACATTGCTTTCAAAAATCTTAGGGATTTTATATGTTATTCCATTTTACTGGATTGCCGGCGGGGAACAAGCAACGATTCTCTATCAATATGGATATGTCCCTTACCAAATTTTCTTAAATATCGCGACAGCTGGAGTACCTTTAGCAGTTGCCAAATATATTTCGAAGTATAATTCGTTAAATGAATATGCTTTAAGTCAGCGATTGTATAGATCAAGTACGTATTTAATGATATTCACAGGGATTGTTAGTTTTTTAATAATGTATATTTTTGCCCCGATACTCGCGGGGATGCAAGAGGTTAGTGGCGGAACGAGTATTGAAGATATTACGACGGTTATTCGCGCAGTAAGTTTTGCATTACTTATTATTCCTGTAATGAGTTTACTTCGGGGGTATTTCCAAGGATTTCATTCGATGGGACCTTCTGCCGTGTCACAAGTAATTGAACAAATAGCGAGAATTGTATTTTTACTTGCTAGTACGTATATTGTCTTACATTTAATTGGTGGAAGTCTTGTTACAGCGATGAGTTTAGCGACTTTTGCGGCTTTTGTTGGTGCGTTTTTCAGCTTGATTTGTCTCATTTGGTATTACCGAAAACGGAAGCCGGGTATTCAAAAAATGATTGCTGGCAGTGACAACAAGTTGCGCGTTTCGACTTTTCATCTATTAAAAGAAATTTCGATATCTGCGGTGCCATTTATTATTGTTGGAATGGCGATGTCGCTTTATCAGCAAATTGATTTATTTACGTTTGCTCGTGTTTTAACCTACGATGGTATGGACGGGAAAACAGCGGAGGATTTGCTTTCAATTTTCAACTTTTCCGTTCAAAAAATTATTATGATACCGGGAACTTTAGCCTTGGCATTTTCGATGACACTTGTGCCTTTAGTGGCGGCATCTTTCCATAAAGGGCGAATTCGGGAAGTTCATCATCATTTGACGGCTGTTTTCCAAGTGTTACTATTTTTAGTTGTGCCAGCTTGTTTAGGAATTGCCCTTTTAGCGGATCCGCTTTACACCATTTTTTATGGTTATAATGCAGATGGTTCGATGTTACTTCAGTTTTTTGCGCCATTTGCCATATTCTTCTCGTTATTTAGTGTAACAGCCGCGATTTTGCAAGGAATTGATGAACAACGGTACACGGTTCTTAGTCTCTTACTTGGTTTACTGACAAAATCAGTGTTGCAAATGCCATTAATTTTACTTTTAGGGGCAAAAGGTGGGGCATTAGCTACGGGACTTGGTTATATTGTTTCCGTAGTATTCACCATTTTTATTATTAAAAAATATGCGAAGTACTCGTTTAAATATTTATTTAGACGGCTTATACTTATTTTAGGAATTAGTGCGGTGATGCTTCTTAGTGTCTGGTTGATTTATCATGGCTTGATTTTATTTTTAAATCCACATGCAAGATTAACAGCACTAGTTATTGTTTTTGTTTCAGCCGGCTTTGGTGCCTATATTTATGCGTTTTTGGCTGCAAAAGCAGGTCTGTTAAACTATATTCTAGGGGACCGAATGTATAAAATTCGTAAAAAACTTCATTTGATTTAAACTTTTTGTAAAGAACAAGCCGATATTTATTTGGGTTTGTTCTTTTTTTTTAAAAGAGTTAATGGTAAAGTAAACAAGGATATATAATTTAATGTAAAGGAAGTTAGACGATGGGTTCAAAACTGCTCAGAGGAACATTTATTCTGACGCTAGGGACATTAATCTCTAAAGTGCTCGGAATATTGTATGTGATTCCGTTTTATGCGATTATTGGAGGAGATGAACCAGCGCTTCTATATAATTTCGGTTATGTGCCGTATCAATTATTCTTAAGCATTGCGACTGCAGGGATTCCGCTGGCTGTTGCTAAATATATAGCAAAATATAATGCGATGGAAGAATACGCTGTAGGTCGACGTTTATTTAAAACCGGTGTATATTTAATGATTTTCTCCGGCATTGTCTGTTTCCTAGCAATGTATGGACTTGCTCCAACGCTTGCTCGGATGCAACAACTGGAGGGCGGTTATAGTTTAGCAGATGGGATTCAAGTTATTCGTGCAGTTAGTTTCGCCTTACTAATTATTCCGGTAATGAGTTTACTACGAGGCTTTTTCCAAGGATATAATTCGATGGGACCTTCTGCTGTATCGCAAGTGTTAGAACAAGTTGTTCGGATTATGTTCTTACTTGCTGGAACATTTATTGTCATGTATGTACTTGATGGGAATGTCGTAACGGCTATTAGTATTGCTACTTTCTCCGCGTTTGTCGGCGCTTTTGCAAGTCTACTTTTACTTCTTTGGTATTTTTACAAACGAAAACCTGGACTGGACCGAATGCTTTTAGAAGACAGAGGGACTGTGAAAATTTCTATCCCGACGCTTTATAAAGATATTATTCTTTCGGCGATTCCGTTTATTATTGTTGGATCTGCTACATCCCTTTATCAATTGATTGACCAGTTTACATTAGGACGGGTACTGGAATATATTGGCATTACGCCGGAACTAGTGAATTCTTATGTGGCAATTATTAACTTTGATGTACAAAAATTGATTATGATTCCCGGCACACTCGCGATTGCGTTTTCGATGGCGCTTGTCCCACTAGTGACGGGAGCTTATGTGAGAAAAGAATATGCGCAAGTGAAGCGTCAACTTAATGATGTTTTTCAAATTTTATTATTTTTAACAATTCCAGCTTGTTTTGGGATTGCGATGCTAGCAAGACCGCTATTTACGGTGTTTTTCTCGCCAAGTGATAACGGTACAGCATTACTACAACTTTTTGCGCCAATCGCTATTTTATTCTCCTTATTTAGCGTATCTGCTGCAGTCCTTCAAGGGATTGATGAACAACGATTTACCGTACTTGGTTTATTACTCGGTCTACTGGCTAAATCAGTTCTTCAAATGCCGCTCATTATGTTATTTGAGGCAAAGGGATCCATTATTGCAACCGGAATTGGCTATGCGGTATCTTGTATTTTCATGCTACTTATTATTAAGAAATATGTTCGTTTTTCGTTCAAAGTTATTTTACGGCGAACGGTACTTTTCTTTGGGATGACGGCTTTAATGGGGCTTGTAGTTATTGCGCTTTATATTATGATGTCTAACTTTGTATCAACAGACCGGAAAATTCCTGCATTAATGATTACAATCGTTTGCGGCGGGGTAGGTGCAATTTTCTATGGTTACATGGCATTTAAACTCCACTTATCCGATAAATTATTTGGGCCACGTGGAACGAGACTGCGTGAAAAATTAAGAATTCGCTAGGAGGATTATATGAAAAAAACACCATTTATTATTAGCGGTATCGCTCTCCTTGGATTTATTTTCTTTATGACAGGCGTTATGACCGGTGCAAAGTGGATTCAACATTTTGATGATTATTGGAACAGTATTATCCGTGTAGGCATTACGAATACGAAAACAACGGTGATTTCTTATCTAACGGATATTGGCGGAGTCGCGACCATTTGTATTTTAACAGCAGTCATTGTCGTTATATTTGTTGTCATTCGAAAAGTAGATATGGCGATTTGGTTTGGTGGTATTGTTTTAATTGGTGGAGCACTTATCCCGTCAATTATTAAAAATATCGTTCAACGACCAAGGCCTACGTATAAATTAATCGAACAAGGTGGATTTAGTTTTCCAAGTGGACATTCGACCGGTTCTACGGTATTTTATGGTATGCTTGCTTTCTTGTTAATTCTATACGTGAGCCGCAGATGGCTTCGATTTACAATTGGCATTCTAGCCTTTGGTCTGGTTATTTTCATCATGTATTCGCGTGTTTACTTAGGGGTGCACTTTCCAAGCGATGTGGTTGCAGGATTCTTAATCGGCAATGCAGCACTTTTCAGTGGCATTGGATGTTACTTCATTTGGAATCAAAAATTAGCATTATGGGCGAGTAGATTTAAAAAAGCATAGAAAAAAATCCTCTCTTTCAAAAAGGGAGGATTTTTTATTAAGCATGTTCGTCAGTTTCGCTAAAAATTTTCAAGTAAGTCGGTAATTCTTCGGCAATTTCGGTTGGAAGTACCACATAGCGCTTTTTAGCTAAAATTTCGCCGATATAGCTGTGAAGAAAGACCGCGGCTAGAGTGCCGGTAATCGGTTTTTCAGTTTGCGCCATTAAGCCACAAATTGTACCGGCAAGCGTATCACCCATACCACCTGTTGCCATTGCTGGTGTTCCGTACATATTTTGCCAAGCAGACTCGCCAGAATACACTTTTGTACGGTGCCCTTTTAAAACAATCGTTGCGTCGATAGCAAGCGCTACATCAGTTGGTGTTACGGCATCTGGCGCTAATACTTTAAGCCTTTCCCATTCTCCAGCATGAGGCGTAAAAGTTAGTTTCGCGGCAGGATGGGGATTTTCTCCTTTTGCATAAATAGTAATCCCATCACCATCAATAATTACTTGTTGCTGTTCGGTTGATTTTTCTAAAACTAAACGAAAAATTTCTTCCGCATAGGCATCAAGTCCAAGCCCAGGACCAATTAAAATCGTATCAAATTGGCTGATTTGTTCGCTGAGACTCGAGATATTTTCATAATCAATAAACATGCATTCAGGTATTCTTGTTTGGAGAGCAGGTCGGTTGACACTATCGGAGGCCACGGTTGTTAAACCAGCACCACTTTTGACACAAGCTTCTGCCGCCATAATAGCAGCACCACCAAATTGTTTATTTCCAGCGACAATCAGAACGCGCCCATAGTCACCCTTATGTGTTTCATCTTCGCGTTTAGGAATCCATGCGCACATTGCTTTTGGTGTTATTTTTTTCATTTTTGTAAAACCTCCTTATGACACTGGCTTTTATCTACTCAACCGGGTAAAATAAAGAACAGATAAATCATGTTTATCTTAAATGATAAGGAGGCTTTTGTAAAATGAAACCTATATATCCTGCAGTGAAAGCAGTTATCGTAAAAGACGGAAAATTTTTAGCACTAAAGAAAAAAGGGGTAGAAGGAGAAGTTTTTGAACTTCCAGGAGGCCGCATCAATTATGGTGAAACGCACGGGGAAGCCCTTTTTAGAGAAGTTTATGAAGAAACAAAATTACAAGTACAGCCATTTATTTTATATGATACGTGGGAATTTTTCCATGAGGATTTCCAAATTACCGGTGTTATTTATTTGGTAGAAATGCCAGAAGGTGGCGAAATCGAATTATCCGATGAACACGAAGAATATCGCTTTTTACCACTAGAAAAAGAAAGTTTAAATGTCATGGATATCGTTTTTTCTTCGCGCATGGAACGCTGGGATTTTGAAGCAATTAAAGGTTTTATGAGAAAATAGGGAGTTCCGGCTTCCAAGCTACGTAAAAACAGTTTACAATAGAGAAGATAAGTTTGAAGGAGGGAATAACAATTATGACAGAAATTAATTGGCAAAAAGAAGTGGAATCACGCAAAGATGATTTCTTAGAAGATTTAAAAGGGCTTCTTCGCATTCCGAGTGTTCGCGATGACAGTAAAAAAACAGAAGATGCGCCGTTTGGACCAGACGTGAAACGCGCGCTCGACTATATGATTGAACTTGGTAAAAAAGACGGCTTCACAGCGAAAGAAGTTGGAAACGTAGCAGGACACCTTGAATACGGTCAAGGAGAAGAACTAGTTGGCGTTTTAGGCCATGTGGATGTAGTACCAGTTGGTGATGGTTGGACGAACGGACCATTCGAACCAACTTTACGCGACGGCAAATTATACGCTCGTGGGGTTGCGGACGATAAAGGACCAACAATCGCAGGTTACTATGCGCTAAAAATTATTAAAGAACTAGGATTACCACTTTCTCGCCGTGTTAGAATCATTGTTGGTTCTGATGAAGAGAGCGGTATGAGCTGTGTGGAACGTTATTTTGAAACAGAAGAACAACCAACACTTGGTTTTGTTCCTGATGCAGAATTCCCAATCATTCACGCGGAAAAAGGTATCTCAGAACTAGATGTATCTTTTAAAGATGGTGAAGCAAGCGGGGAAGCGGCTTTCCGTTTACTTAGCGTAGAATCAGGCGAGCGTTACAACATGGTTCCAGATCACGCAACAGCTATTTTAGAAGACGTAAAAGACTTTGATAAATTAGCGAATGCATTCAAAACCTTCCTAGCAAACCATCCAGTAGAAGGAACATTAGAAGAAAACGGCAAATCCGTTAAAATTAATATTGTTGGTAAATCTGCCCATGCAATGGAACCAAATAACGGTGTAAACGCTGGTCTTCATTTAGTAGCTTTCCTTGGTAAATTCAAGCTGACTGGCGCGGCAAATGATTTCGTAACATTTGGTCGCGATTACCTATTCGGCGATTCCCGTGCAGTTAAATTAGGTATTAGCTATGAAGACGAAGAAAGCGGCGAATTAACAATGAACGTTGGCGTTATTCGTTATGATGTAGCAGAAGGTGGAAAATACGGACTTAATTTCCGTTATCCAGTAACTGCTAATATGGACAAATTGAAAAATAAAATGCAAACAGTGGTTTATGAGTACAACGCGCAATACACGCATTACGAAGATTCCAAACCACTTTTCGTACCAAAAGATCATCCGCTAATTCAAGTTTTACAAGAAGTGTATACAAAACAAACGGGTGAAGAAGCTACTTTACTAGCAATTGGTGGCGGAACTTATGCGCGCCACATGGAGACTGGTGTGGCGTTCGGCGCACTATTCCCAGGCCGTGAAGACACGATGCACCAAAAAGACGAATTCAGCTATTTTGATGATTTGTTAAAAGCTACTGCAATTTATGCAGAAGCACTTTACAAATTAGCGAAGTAAGGGTTATAATTGAAAAAATTAACTGCTGCAAAGCTTAGTTTTGCGGCAGTTTCTTTGTTTCATTAAGTTTTTAGATAGTTCCAAAAATTAACTATGCAAGGAGAGACTTGAGATGAAAGTATTAGTAAATAACCATTTAGTGGAAAGAGAAGATGCCACAGTTGACATTGAAGACCGCGGATATCAGTTTGGTGATGGTGTATATGAAGTAGTTCGACTATATAATGGAAAATTCTTCACTTATAATGAACACATTGATCGTTTATATGCGAGTGCAGCAAAAATTGACTTAGTTATTCCTTATTCTAAAGAAGAGTTACGAGCGTTACTTGAAAAATTAGTTGCTGAAAATAATATTAATACAGGAAATGTCTATTTACAAGTGACTCGAGGTGTTCAAAATCCGCGTAATCACGTTATGCCAGATGATTTCCCGCTGGAAGGCGTTTTAACAGCAGCAGCTCGTGAAGTACCAAGAAATGAACAACAATTTGTGCAAGGTGGACCAGTAATTACAGAAGAAGATGTTCGTTGGTTACGCTGTGACATCAAGAGTTTGAATTTACTTGGAAACATTTTAGCAAAAAACAAAGCACATCAACAAAATGCGTTAGAAGCTGTTTTACACCGCGGAGAGCAAGTAACTGAGTGTTCAGCTTCCAATATTTCTATTATTAAAGACGGTGTGTTATGGACTCACGCGGCAGATAATTTAATCTTAAATGGTATTACTCGTCAAGTAATTATTGCTGTTGCGAAAAAGAATGGTATTCCGGTCAAAGAAGCTGATTTTACTTTAACAGATCTTCGTGAAGCCGATGAAGTATTCATTTCAAGCACAACAATCGAAATTACCCCAGTTACCCATATCGACGGAGTGCAAGTAGCTGACGGAAAACGCGGACCTATTACCGCAAAACTTCATCAATATTTTGTAGAAGAAATCGTTCAAGCATGTGGCGAATTAGAATTTGCAAAATAATAAGTAGAAACCTTCCTTTTTTAGGAAGGTTTTTTTGCGTCTTGATACCTATGTAAAAATTTATATAACTTTTTTATCCGTTGAAATTACGCCATTGGCTCCGCTTTCAGTTTGAAAAGCCTGGTTTTAAGCGATTGACAAATTTTTTTGGAGGTGTATAATTCAAAAGGCTAATAGTTCGCATGCGAAATATTTGGGAGCGAACAATATGGAGGGAAGTCATGGATGAAAAATTAGTGAAAGAGGTTATTTTCTCTTTTCGCGAAGTACAACGAAAAACACATCACGTGCTTGCAGAAGAAGCGGCGAATAGGGAGATTACAACAACCCAATTACTTGCAATCAGAGAATTACAAAAAGAATCAGAATTAACACTTGGCGAATTAGCAGAACGAATGAAGCTTGGTAAAAGTACTGTATCTGGTATTGTAGATCGATTAGTGAAAGCGGGATTTTTAAAACGTACAAGAAATGAAAGTAATCGCCGCGCACTCAGCTTAGAATTAACTGAAAAAGGAGCTACAAAAGCAGCAGAAACGTATCATGTATTCTTCAACCGTTTAGAACCTATCTTAGAGATTGGCGAAGAAAGGTTAAAAGAAATGCTAGAAATGCACCAAGAGATTATTACCATTTTAGAAAGGGAAGGTGCACGAGATTGAATATGAAAGCAGCAAGTACATCAGTGAAGCGTAATGGTATTTTGATTGTTATGCTTATGGGCGCCTTTGTTACGATTCTCAACCAAACGTTGATGAATGTCGCGCTACCAAGTATTATGAAAGATTTTGGAATTACAGCCAGTCAAGGGCAATGGTTATCGACTGGATTTATGTTGGTTAATGGTGTCATGATTCCAATGACGGCCTTTTTAATTGAACGATTTACAACGCGTCAGCTTTACTTATTTGCGATGATTACCTTTGCGATTGGTACTGCAATTGGCGGATTTGCGACAGATTATACGATGCTTATTGCTGGCCGTATGGTACAAGCAATTGGGGCTGGGATTGTTATGCCACTTCTTACTGTTGTGGTCTTAAACTTATTCCCGATGGAACGAAGAGGGCGAGCAATGGGCTTAATTGGTCTTGCTATGAACTTTGCTCCAGCAATTGGTCCGACACTTTCAGGGTGGATTGTTCAACAATATGATTGGCGCAATTTATTCTTTATTATTATTCCTTTCGCGATTCTTGATATTGTCGTAGCGATTTTCTTACTTAAAAATGTCGGAAAAAGAACTTTCCCGAAACTCGATATCCTTGGGGTTATCATGTCAACAGTCGGGTTTGGTAGTTTATTATTAGGATTTAGTAATGCTGGAGACCATGATTGGTTAACATGGAAAGTAGCTGGATTTATTATTCTTGGTCTAGTAGTGCTAGGAATATTTATTCGTTACCAAACAAGCAACAAAGCGCCACTACTTAACTTTAGAGTATTTAAATATCCTACCTTTGCGCTTACAACAGCCATTAGTTTCTTTGTTGTAATGGGCCTTTTTGGTGGCATGTTATTACTACCAATTTTCTTACAAACTGTTAGAGGATTTTCACCACTAGAATCGGGGCTTGTTCTCTTGCCGGGTGCGCTTGTCACGGCGATACTTTCACCTGTAACTGGGGTGATGTTTGACCGTTTTGGGGCTAAATATTTATCACTTGTTGGCTTAATTATCATGGCGGGATCGACCTTCATGTTTACCAACTTGGATGAATCTACTACATTGACTTTTATTATTATTGTACAAACGATTCGTTCGGCTGGGATGGCGATGGTTATGATGCCACTGCAAACAGCAGCGCTCAACTCGCTTCCATTAAAACTAGCATCTCATGGTTCAGCAATGTTTAATACCATGCGTCAAGTTGCTGGTTCAATCGGAACAGCGGCGCTTATAACGGTTATGTCTAAAAGTGCTGCGAGTTTCGCTACTAAGCTCGGACCAGCCGATGTGATTGGCAAAACTAAAACTGATATTGCCAACCATGTTCTTATCCACGGAATTGAAACGGCCTTTTTAGTTGCCGGAATTCTTTCTGTAGTTGCTTGTGTCCTAGCACTATTTATACAAAAAAATAGAAGTGCCATGGATCCAATTGTTACTAAAACCGAAAAAGCATAAAATAATGAAAAAAGTGTGTTCCATTTTGATGGAATGCACTTTTTTTGTGTAAATAAAGTAAATTTGTAAAAAAATCTAGATAACGAACATATGTTGACTTGACTAGTAAGGCTAAGAGAAGTAAAATCATGAATAGTTACCTATTTGTTCGGAAGTGAAATAAACGAGGGATAGTGAAGTTGCAAAGAGCTAATAAAAGGTGTGCATGTAGATGAAAGATAACTTTTTTGGGAGAGAATATGACATAGCTCCGGCCGGAGGGGAAACTGGCCAGGCATTCGTTGCAACACATGAAGACGAAAAATTCTTTTTAAAAAGAAATTCTTCGCCTTTTTTAGCTGCGCTTTCTGTAGAAAACATCGTTCCAAAATTAGTTTGGACGAGACGCGTAGAGAATGGAGATGTCATCACTGCTCAAAAATGGGTGAATTGCCATATTTTGACACGTGAAGAAATGGTTGGACCGCGAGTGGCAAAACTATTAGCTAAAATCCACCATTCAGAAAACTTGCAACACATGCTAGCGAAAATCGAAAACTGCTATTTTTCTGCAGATCAACTTTTGAGTCTCATAAAAGTAAACACAAAAGCTAATAACGAGCTATCGAAAGAAATAATAGCAGCAATCCGCTATTTAGAACAGAATCTCTCTGCTGCTCAGACGAACGATTATGTAGTTTGTCACGGAGATGTTAACCATAATAATTGGATTATTTCTGAAGAAAACGAACTGTTTCTAGTTGATTGGGATGGTGCGATGCTTGCAGACCCTGCGAATGATATCGGAATGATTTTATACCAATATATTCCGCGAAAAGATTGGGTAAGTTGGCTCTCTAATTACGGCACCACATTAACCGAAGAATTACATCGCAAATTAAAATGGTATACAATTTGTCAAACGGTTATGCAACTCATAACCGAGCATTCGAATGAAGCCAATGAACGAGCAAAACAAATTTTTCAAAATGCAATAGAAGATGATGAGGTGTAAAGAAAGATGCGTGTAAAACATAAACCATGGGCAAAAGATAGATTGGAAGAATTCCCAGCAATTTACATCAAAAACCCAGAAGATTTCAAAGGTCAGTGGCGTGAAGTATTCGAAAATGATAATCCAGTCCATATCGAAATTGGTTCCGGTAAAGGTCAATTTATTAGTGGCATGGCAAAAGCAAATCCGGAAATTAACTATATTGGTATCGAAATGATCGAAAGCGTGCTCGTTTCGGCGCTCGATAAAGCGATTGAAGCGGACGTCCCTAATTTACGATTAGTTGCTAGAGATGCTAAATTACTAGAAGAATGTTTTGAAAAAGGAGAAATAGCACAAATTTATTTAAACTTCTCCGATCCATGGCCGAAAAAACGCCATACAAAACGTAGACTAACGAATCCAACGTTCTTAACTATTTATGAGCGACTGCTACCGGAAGCGGGGGAGATTCATTTCAAAACCGATAATCGCAGTTTGTTCGAATATTCGCTAGTAGCTTTCTCAGAATACAATATGTTATTAACTTTTGTATCTCTTGACCTGCATAATAGCGATTACGAAGGGAATATTAAAACTGAATACGAAGAAAAATTTTCAGCTAAAGGATTCCCCATCTATCGTCTTGAAGCAAAATTTGATAGAAATTAACAAGGATAACCAGATGCATCTGCTGCATCTGGTTTTTATTTTTAATTGGAGGCGTTAAAAGTGGATTCCATTCAAATTGGAAAAATAAAGATTTATTGGTTACGCGGAGGGTATACTCATTTTGACGGTGGCGCAATGTTTGGCGTTGTACCAAAACCTTTATGGGAGAAAAAATATCCCGCAAATGACAAAAATCAATTAGCTAACGTAACCGATCCGATGTTTTTTCAGTACTTAGGGAAAAATTATTTAATTGATAGCGGGCTAGGGAACAGACGGCTTACAGAAAAACAAAAACGGAATTACGGTGTGACGGAAGAATCGTTTGTACTGGAAGATTTGGCGCAATTATCTATCGCTCCAGAAGACATTGATTTTGTTTTGATGACGCATTTGCACTTCGATCATGTGTTAGGCCTGACCGGTGTTTCGGAAGAGGGGAGTTTTTATTCCATCTTTCCCAATGCGGAAATCTGGACTTCCAAAACGGAATGGGAGGAAATGAAACACCCAAACATTCGTTCAAAAGCAACATACTGGCAAGAAAACTGGCAAACGATAGCAGGACAAATTCATACATTTACCAAAGAAAAAGAATTCAACGATGCGATTAAAATGACGCACACAGGTGGACATAGTAATGGGCATTCAGTTGTATGGATAGAATCGGACGGAGAAAAAGCGATACATATGGCGGATATTTTCCCGACATTTGCGCATCAAAATGTGCTTTGGGTCACTGCTTATGATGATTATCCAATGACTTCTATCTCTGCCAAACAAGAAATTTTTAAACAAACTTTTGGTGAAAATTATTGGTTTTTATCATACCATGACGCCAGATTTCGAGCAGTTCAAATGGACGGAAATGGAAAAATAGAAGCCGAATTAAAAATAGAACAGCGAAATTAAGAAGTGAGAAGTCACTTCTTTTTTTGAGGGTATTTTTATTTTGTGTTATAATTGTATTTATAAACGCTTTAAAATAGCCAATATGATATCCTGGGTAGGGGGTTGTCGTGTGGTATACTATAAGGGGGTATATATGGAAATCGAGCAAAAGAAAGCGCTGGTAACGCGATTCGCTAAGATAGAAGGACATGTACGTTCTATAAAAACGATGACAGAAGAAGAGCGTGATTTAGAAACTATTATGCAACAAATAGCAGCGGTGAAAAAAGCGATGGATGCTGCCGCAAAATTAATCTACACAGAACAAATGAAGGAGTTAATTGAACAAGGTGAAACAGATGAAGTGGTAATTAAAAAGAAAATAGATAGTTTTATCCGCTAAAAAACGACTCCCCACTTGGGGAATCGTTTTTATTTTTTAAGCTAAATATACGTCGATGATTGTTCCTGTGTTAGCGTCTGCGATAAATTCGAATTGCTTCTTCTCGCCTTCGCGAATACAAGTGATTCCGCCGTGGTAAACGAAAGTATCAATCGCGAATTTTTTGTAATGTTGTTTTTTAAGTTGAATCCAAGAACCTTCGATTGGTCCTTCTTGCTTGAATGCATCTTTTACCTTTTCTAAGATGACGTCCCCAGAAATTGTTTTATCGCTAAGTAAATAATGATAAACAAGGTGTCCAGCCGCTGCTCCTGCTCCAACGCCTGCAATGAAAGCTTTCCAGTTCATCGCTTTTCCTCCCTAGTGTTTCCTATTCTTTTTAAAAGATGCTACTACAAACATCTCTTTTAATCATTATACTACAAATTTTTGATTATAAAAGGATTTTTGAACACGCTTTCTGTAAAAGAGAGAAGTGAAGCGAGCGGAAACGGATATTATTTGCTATAATAAAAGAGATTTTAGACGGAAAGAGATGATTATTAATGGAAAAAGAAACGTTAGCGATGTTTAAAGAATTAACGGAACTTCAAGGGACTTCGGGTGATGAACATAGGATTCGTGCTTTTATGCGAAAAGAACTTGAACCGGTTTCCGATGAAATTATCCAAGACGGCTTAGGTGGTATTTTTGGTGTGCGCCACGGAGCGGAAGGTGGTCCACGCGTCCTTGTTGCGGCTCATATGGATGAAGTTGGCTTTATGGTAACGCAAATTACAGAAAATGGTCTAATACGTTTTCAAACAATTGGTGGTTGGAATCCGCAAGTTTTACAGGCACAGCGAGTGCAAATTATGGCGCCTAACGGTCCGGTTATTGGGGTAGTTGCTTCTGTTCCACCGCATTTGTTGTCGGAGGCTGAACGTAGCAAACCAACGGATCCTAAAAACTTACTAATTGATATTGGTGCGGATGATAAAGCGGACGCGGAGAAAATTGGTATCAAACCAGGGCAATTCATTGTTCCTGTGGCTGAATTCACGCCGCTTGCGAATCCAAAGAAAATTTTAGCGAAAGCATGGGATAATCGTTATGGCGTTGGTCTTGCGATTGAACTTATGAAAGAATTGGAAGGCGAATCGTTGCCAAATACACTTTTTGCTGGGGCGAATGTGCAAGAAGAAGTCGGTCTGCGCGGTGCGGGCGTAAGTGCGAACATGATTAAACCAGATTTATTCTTCGCGTTAGATGCTAGCCCTGCAAATGATACGACTGGGAATAAATCGCAATTCGGTCAAATTGGTCAAGGTTTCTTACTGCGTATTTTTGACCGGACGATGATTATGCATCGAGGTATGCGTGAATTTTTAATAGATACTGCGGAAACCAATAAAATTCCTTATCAATATTTTGTTTCGCCAGGAGGAACGGATGCTGGGAAAGTGCATACATCGCTTAGCGGGATTCCGAGTGCAGTAATTGGTGTTCCAGCTAGATACATTCACTCGTCTAACTCGATTTTACATGTGGATGACTATGCTGCTGCAAAAGAAATGATTACAACGCTTATTCGCAGTTTGGATAAAACGACCTACGAAACAATTAAAAACAATGCGTGAAATAATAAAGAAACCAGTAATTGTTGTGGGGTTGTTCCTTTTGGTGGCGAGTTTAGTATTCTTGCTAGGCTATGTTACGGACCTGCCTTATTTTCGTGATTCAGAGCTTGGTTGGATATGGACCACTATGATTGCTGGGATCGTGACATTATTTTTCGGGTATTTCCACGATTTTTTAGAAAAGAAAAAAGCGCGCTCTAAAGTACGGTAAAAAAAGTTTGGCTCCTTCGTTGGGGTTGGACTTTTTTCATGAGCGTTATTCTGGACGAAAGTTTTGTTAGGCGGTAGGATTTAACTAGTATGAGATTAGAAGGAGCGTATGGAAATGAAGAAATTAGAATCAGTAGAACAATTTGACGCTATTAAATCGGAAGGCAAATCCGTTTTTATGTTTAGTGCTGATTGGTGTGGCGACTGCAAATTCATCGAACCAGTAATGCCTGAAATCGAAGCGGAAAATGAGGACTTTGTCTTTTACCATGTTGATCGAGATGAATTTATTGATTTATGTGCTGATTTAGCGATTTTTGGTATTCCGAGCTTTTTGGCGTTTGAAGACGGTGAAGAAGTGGGGCGTTTTGTAAGTAAAGATAGAAAAACAAAAGAAGAAATTAATGATTTTCTAGCTGCGATATAAAAAGTGACTGCTTTTTATGGAAGGGGAGGCACTTATGGCAAAAATGACTACATTGAAAATGAAAGAAAAACTTGAAAAAGAATTACAAGCGCCGAATCGGCAGTTTTCATATAATCGAGACAATGACACGCTAACGGTTGCGCAAAATGGTAAAAAAGTAACTCTGACCATCCCGCAAATCATTGCGAACTTTGAAAATGATGGTAATGCAGCGGTGGAAAAAATTGTTTATTATGTGGAAGAGGGTTTTCGGGCAGCGGCGGGAAATGTTGAGCTGGAAAATAATAAGGCAAGCATCTATCCGGTTGTACGTGCAACTTCTTTTCCTGATGAAACAAAAGCTGGAGAAGCGCTGTTAACGGATGATCATACGGCTGAAACGAAAATTTTCTACGCGGTTGATTTGGGGAAATCCTATCGTTTTATTGAAGAGAGTATGCTTAAAAAAGCACAACTAACGCATAAAGAAATAAGAGAAGTTGCTTTTAATAATTTAGCGAATCTAGAAATCCCGCTAAAAAAAGATTCTGTTAATGGTAATGACTTTTATTTCGTTCGCACAAATGATGGTTACGATGCTAGTAGATTGTTGAATGAAGCGTTCCTTCGCGAAATGCGCGAGAAGTTAACGGGGGAAATGGTGCTTGCCGTACCGCATCAAGACGTTTTAATTATCGGGGATATCCAAGATAATACAGGTTACGATGTTCTGGCTCATATGACGATGGACTTTTTTGCGGATGGGCTTGTACCAATTACCTCTTTGCCATTTGTCTATAATAATGGTAAACTTGAACCGATATTTATAATGGCAAAAAACAGATTAAAGGAGTAGAAAACGTGATAGTAAACGCATTTTATAACAAAGAAGGGGTAGGGGACACTCTACTAATTGAAACAGGCGAAGTAACGTTTGAAAATCGTGAATGGGAACGCCGCGGTGATGTAGCGCGAATTTTTGATCGTGAAACAAAAGAGTTGGCGGGATATAACATCTTTAATAGCTCCAACTATTTTAATATTACTGCAAATGGTAAGGTGGATTTGACGGAGGAATTAGTAGCGCAAATGAATCAAGTAATTGAAAAAGCTGGATTCGAACCGGAAATCGTGGCTGATTTATCTCCTAAATTCGTCGTCGGTTATGTGGAATCGAAAGAAAAACATCCTAATGCAGATAAATTAAATGTATGTAAAATCAATGTAGGGGATGAAGTATTGCAAATTGTATGCGGTGCCCCGAACATTGACGCTGGTCAAAAAGTAGTTGTTGCAAAAATCGGTGCGGTTATGCCAAGTGGTTTAATTATCAAACCATCTAATTTGCGAGGAGAAGATTCTTTCGGCATGGTATGTGCTGCGCGTGAACTTGCGATTCCTGATGCGCCTACGGAAAAGGGGATTATGGTTCTGGAGGAATCGGCTGTGGTTGGAGAAGCTTTTCCTGTTAATTTCTAAATAAATGTTTAATTTTGAGCGTCTGATGCTATATCGGGCGCTTTTTTAGTTGCTATTTATTAGATATTGTGAAAACACCTTAAATGTAGAACGATAAAATGTTAATTGTATACAAAATATGCATAAATCGCACAAAAATGAATCAATTTTACCTTTATAACAAAAACTTATACCGCGTTTGAACCCTCTATTACCAAGGTATTATAACGAATATGGCTCGAAAAAAGGCGAATTCACAATTTTGTCATAGATTATTTTGTTTTTGTCTGTTAAAATCAAACAAGAAAATTAAATTTAGGGTGATAATGAATGGGATGGTTTAAAGATTTTTTCTTTGGCGATATGGATGAAGAAATAGATACATACGAAGATACGTCTTCACGAAAAGTAGAAAAGAAAGCAAAACAACGAGCACCAGAAGTAGTGCCAAAATCAAATGTAACAGCAATTAAAACGAAAGAACGTACTATAAGGAACGAACGACCAGTTGCTTACAAAACAGTTCCAAAACAAAAACATATGCAACCAGTGAAACGACAAATGAAAACGCAAATGGTATACCAGTATCCAAAAGGCGAATTTCGTTTTCCGTTAATTCCAGATAAACAAAAAAGCCAACCAATTCAACCAAAAAAACAACCAATAACAAAAAGACAAGCGGCAGAAACGCAACCAGTAAAAGAGGAAACAAGAAAACGACCTTTTACAGCGACGGATGTACCTTCGCCTGTTTATGCCTTTAATAAACGACCAAGTAAATTTGAGTTTGCTGTAACAGAAGCAGAAGAACTTAGTACAATACAAGAAGATTTAACTATTACTCCAGTAGATTTATTAGATTCAGCAGAAGCGGAAACAATTGCTTTTGACACAGAGCTAAATCGTCAAATAGAAGAAGAGATTGTGTCAGTGCCAGTGACGGAAGAAGTCATTACGGAGCAACCAGAAGTGAAAGTAACCCCAGAACCAGTAGAACAGCAAGAACCAGCACGCGTTTCCCTTATAACGGAAGAGCCGGCGCAAACGAAAACAACTACTAGAAGCAAACAAGTAGAATCAAATAGACAAGAACAATTGCTAAAAAGCAGAATTCCATTTAATGTCATGATGGTAAAGAAAGACAAACAAGCACTTCGAAAAGAAGAAGCACAGGAAATAAATGGGCAACAACCAGTTGAGGTAGAAGCAGAACAAACGAATACTGTTCGAGAAGCGCAAGTAGCGACAGTCTCTTACCCAACGAACTATGAATTTCCGTCGTTTAGTTTGCTCCATCCGCCAGTCTCCAAACGAGAAGACGACTCATGGCTACAAATGCAGCAAGAGATGCTAGATGAAACCTTGGAAAATTTCAACGTACAAGCTAGTGTAGTTAACCGTACACAAGGTCCAGCAGTAACTAGATTTGAAGTGCAACCTGAAAAAGGCGTTAAAGTTAGCAAAATCACTAATTTAACGGATGATATTAAATTAAATTTAGCAGCGAAAGATATACGGATTGAGGCGCCGATACCTGGTAAGAGTACAGTAGGGATAGAAATTCCGAATCAGACAAGTCGTCCCGTAATGCTTTCTGAATTGATGAATACGGAAGCTTTTCAGTCATCTACATCACCGCTCACAGCGGCACTTGGGCTAGATATCTCGGGAACGCCAATTATTACTGATTTACAAAAAATGCCCCACGGTTTAATCGCTGGAGCTACAGGGTCAGGGAAAAGTGTTTGTATCAATTCATTGCTAGTAAGTTTACTTTACAAAGCAACGCCAGACCAATTGAAACTACTTTTGATTGACCCTAAGATGGTCGAATTAGCTCCGTACAACCGGATACCACATCTTGTGAGTCCAGTTATTACGGATGCCAAAGCAGCTACTGTCGCTTTAAAATGGGCGGTAGAAGAAATGGAACGTCGCTATCAATTATTTAGCCATACAGGCGTTAGGAATATGGAAAAATATAATGAATACGCTAGTCACCCAGATCATACAGGGGAGAAATTACCTTATATTTTAATTGTGATTGATGAATTAGCTGATTTGATGATGGTTGCGCCAAATGATGTAGAAGAATCCATTAGCCGCATCGCACAAAAAGCAAGAGCTTGTGGCATTCATATGATTGTAGCGACACAGCGCCCATCTGTAGACGTTATTACAGGTCTCATTAAGGCGAATATCCCTACACGTGTTTCGTTCTCTGTATCTTCTCAAATCGACTCTAGAACGATTTTAGATGCAAGCGGAGCAGAAAAATTACTCGGAAAAGGGGACATGCTCTTCTTACCAAGTGGTGCAAGTAAGCCAGTGCGTTTACAAGGAACCTTCGTTAGTGATGAAGAGATTGATGCAGTTGTTGCTCATGTTCGGAGTCAAGGCGAGGCCGATTATATCTTTGAAGAACAAGAATTACTTGTAAAAGAAACGGCAAAAGAAAATACCGATGAATTATTTGAAGAAGCGTGTGACTTTGTTTTAAGCCAAAATGCTGCCTCAACATCCTTGTTGCAAAGACATTTTAGAATTGGTTATAACCGAGCGGCGAGATTAATGGAATCCCTTGAAAATCATCAAATTGTTTCTGGGATAAATGGTTCCAAACCGCGAGATGTTATTATTACAAAGGACCAATTAGCTAAGTTGCGAAACAAAGAATCTTAATTTTGTAGTACTAAACTAACATATTACTTAATTAGTTTTACAAATAATGGCTATTTTCATGAGTAATTTCGCTTATATTCGCTGAAAGATTTTTCTATTTACATGGAAAGTGATATAATAAGCTGGTGAATTATTGACTCAACTAGAATTCAAACATAAAACACAATTAGAACGTAAGATGATGTCTAGAAAACGGAGACTTTATACTGTTTTCAAAGTTAAGACTTGGTGCTTAACAGTTAACATGTTTTTTTTAGGCACCCTCTTCAAGATAAATTAATGGGGGTTCAAATAATGACTATCTATCATTTTGTTGGAATAAAAGGGTCAGGGATGAGTGCACTTGCTCAAATCCTGCATGATAAAGGTTTCCAAGTGCAAGGCAGCGATGTGGATAAATATTTCTTTACACAAAAAGCATTAGAAGAAAAGCAAATTCCGATTATGACTTTTTCGGCTGATAATATTCAAGAAGGCCTAACAATTATTGCTGGGAATGCATTCCCAGATACACATGAAGAAATTGAGCGTGCACTGGAGCTTGGGCTTCCGGTGATTCGATATCATAAATTTTTAGGTCAATTAATTGATGGCTATACAAGTATTGCGATAACTGGTTCTCATGGTAAAACGTCGACAACTGGTTTACTTTCGCATGTTGTTGGTGCGATTCGTCCAACTTCTTATTTAATCGGTGATGGTACTGGAAGCGGGACAAAAGGAGCGGAATATTTTGCACTTGAAGCGTGTGAATATCAACGTCATTTCCTTGCTTATAAACCTACGTATGCAATTATGACGAATATTGATTGGGATCATCCAGACTATTTCAAGAGCGTGGATGATGTATTTAACGCATTCGAAACACTGGGTAAACAAGTGAAAAAAGCTGTATTTGCCTTAGGGGACGATGCTGAATTACGTAAGCTTACTTTAGATATACCGATTATTTACTTTGGTTTTGGCGAGGAAAACGAATTCCAAGCTAAAAATGTAATCAAAGAAACAACTGGAACAAAATTCGACGTGTATCATCGCGGCGAGTTCTTAGGTTCGTTTGAAATTCCAGCTTACGGAGACCATAATGTATTAAATGCCTTAAGTGTTATTGCACTTTGTGATTATGAAGGTCTACCAGTGGAAGACGTGAAAAAGGAATTAAAAACTTTCGAAGGTGTCAAAAGAAGATTTAGTATTACAGAAAAAGCTAATCAAGTATTAGTAGATGATTACGCGCACCATCCATCAGAAATCCGTGCTACAGTAAATGCTGCTAGACAAAAATATCCTGACAAAAAAGTAGTTGCTGTTTTTCAGCCGCATACATTCACGCGAACTCGCACATTCTTACAAGGTTTTGCGGACAGCTTGAATTTAGCGGATGAAGTGTATCTTTGTGATATCTTTGGTTCCGCGCGTGAAAAAACAGGGAATTTAACGATTGCTGATTTAGCGCACAAAACAAAAGGAAACCACATTATCAAAGAAGAGCATACAGAAGAACTTTTGAAATACCCAGAAGCTGTTATTTTATTCATGGGAGCAGGGGACGTTCAAAAATTCCAAGCCGCTTATGAAAAAGTACTTGATCATGAAGTTTTGACAGAAGCTGATTTGAAAAAAAGCGCGATTAATTAATAACTAAATAAAGCATGCCGATTCGTTGGCGTGCTTTTTTCTTGTTTGTAATTAGTATAAATAAAGCTTTACAGTATTTCTTAGGTGTATTAAAATATATCATGTGATACAAAATACAACTACATAATTAATGGAGGGATAAAAGTGGCAGAACGTTTAGTAGGCACACAAGCTCCAAGATTTGAAATGGAAGCTGTTATGCCAAATCAGACTTTTGGGAAAGTAAGTCTAGAAAAAAATATAGAAGACGATAAATGGACGATTCTCTTTTTCTATCCAATGGACTTTACATTTGTTTGTCCGACAGAAATTGTTGCTATTTCCGCTCGGTCAGATGAATTTGATGCATTAAATGCCCGCATAATTGGCGCTTCTACAGATACAATTCACTCGCATCTTGCATGGACGAATACACCGATTAAAGAAGGTGGTATTGGTAGATTAAACTACCCACTCGCTGCGGATACGAATCATCAAGTAGCTAGTGATTACGGTGTATTAATTGAGGAAGAAGGCGTAGCATTGCGCGGTCTTTTCATTATCAATCCAAAAGGTGAAATCCAGTACGAAGTGGTGCACCATAATAATATCGGGCGGGAAGTGGATGAAGTTTTAAGAGTTTTACAAGCTCTTCAAACAGGTGGACTGTGCCCAATCAACTGGCAACCCGGTGAAAAAACAATTGTTTAAACTAAAAAACGCTTAGGAATTAATCCTAAGCGTCTTTTTTTTATACTAAGTTTTCTGGATTAAGTGCTTCTAATTCTGGAAGGACGAAAATACCATCTTTACGAATGAGAACTTCATCAAAGTAAATTTCGCCGCCGCCGTAATCGGCACGTTGAATGTTAACTAAATCCCAGTGAATAGCAGATTGGTTGCCATTAAAAGCTTCGTCGTAACATTGACCAGGCGTAAAGTGGAAACTTCCTTCGATTTTTTCATCAAAAAGAATATCTTGCATTGGTTCGTGAATGAATGGGTTAACCCCAATAGCGAATTCGCCAACGAAGCGCGCGCCTTCATCTGTATCTAAGACTTTGTTAATACGAGCTGTATCATTCGCAGTCGCTTCGATGATTTTTCCATCCTTAAACGTGAAAGATACATTTTCGAACGTAAAGCCTTGGTAAGGAGATGGTGTGTTATAAGTAAGTGTTCCATTGATAGAATCACGAACTGGTGCAGTAAATACTTCACCGTCGGGGATATTCATTTCGCCAGCACATTTAATTGCCGGAATATCTTTAATACTAAATGTTAAATCTGTTCCTGGTCCAACTAAGTGTACTTTATCTGTTTTATTCATTAGTTCTACTAATCCATCCATTGCGTCACTCATTTTTCCGTAATCTAAGTTACACACGTCAAAGTAGAAATCTTCAAAACCAGCAGTGCTCATTTTGGCAAGTTGCGCCATGGAGGAACTTGGATAGCGAAGTACAACCCATTTTGTTTGTTTCACACGAATATCAGAATGCATTTTGCCAACTGTTTCTCCGTGGATTTTCAATTTATCTGCTGGGACATCGGATGTTTCATTGATGTTATCGCCAGCACGTAAACCTATGTAAGCATCCATTTCTTTTATCACGTTGCCTTCGAATTCAGCAATTTTTGCATATTGGGAACTATCAGCTCCGAGCATCATCGCGCGGTCAATTTGTGGTTCTTTTAAGGAAACGAACGGGAAACCGCCAGCTTTGTATGCTTCTTCTACTAAAGCCATCACTAATTCTTTTTGAACACCGAAGTTTTCAATTAATACTTTTTCTCCAGCGCCAAGTTTGACGGAATAGTTAATCAAATTATGTGCTAATTTTTCGATTCTTGCGTCTCTCATCTTGTAACCTCCCTAAATTTTAACTAAAAATAGGCAAAAAGCAGCCTGTATCTATTTTACTCCAAATTACGCTAAAAGCAACCTTCTACAACAAATTAACCGGTTTCTTTCTTATTAGTTTATTTTTCGGCAGTTACTTGCTAAAATGAAGCTAATACCTTTTCTTTTTTGTATTTTGTACATAGATCATTAGAGAAGAAAGTTTTAGAGGGGAATACTCAGGGTATAGAAAAAGGAATATGGAGGTGTGGATAGATGATAGTAATCTTGTATATTGCAGCGCTTATTGCCGCAATTGCGCTTTTAGTTATTGCCATCTACTTGGGAAAAACGTTAAAATCAACTTCCCAAACAATGGATGAGGTAGCTAAATCGTTAGAAAAAATAACAGTAGAAGTACAAGGGATTACAGGACAATCACAAAAATTGCTTGATAAGACCAATACACTTCTAGAAGATGTAAATGGCAAAGTTGCGAAAGTGGATCCAGTTTTTGATGCAGTTGGTGACATTGGGACTTCTTTACTAGGATTAAGTCAATCTGTTCGCGAACTAGCAACACTCGCAACAAACAAAGTAGAGCAAAACGAAGCGAAGATTTCTCAAGCTGTCTCAATTAGCAATTCAATTCTTTCTTTTAGAGAAAAGATGAAAGCAAATAAAGCAGCGAAAGAAGCAGCAAAAGAAGCAGCAGAACAATCTAATTTCTAATATAATTTGGAGGGATTTAACATGGCAGAAAAAGATGGTATTAATACAAAAGATTTTCTAATCGGTGGTTTAATTGGTGCAATCGTTGGTTCAGCCGCAGCACTTCTATTTGCACCTAAATCAGGTAAAGAACTACGCGAGGACTTAAATACACAAGTTGATACAATTAAAGAAAAAGGCAACCAATGGAAAGATGTTGCTTATGAAAAAGGTATCGAAATCAGTGGTGTAGCCAAAGGAACAAAAGATAAATTAGTTGATTCTGCTGGTGGATTTGTAGATGTAGTGAAAGACAAATCCGGTAAATTAGCAGATACTGTTTCTAAACAAAGCAAAGCCGTGAAAGAAGTTGTTTCACAAAACAAAGAAGAAAACCAAGAAGCTGCGAAACAAGCGGCAGACGCTGTGAAAAATGAAGCAAAAGACGCTGCGGACGATGTAGAAAAAGCAGCTGACAAAGCGAAAAAAGAAGCAAAAAAAGCAGTAGATGAAGGCAAAGACGAAGCGAAAAAAATTGCTTCTGACGTGAAAAAAGAAGTAAAATAAACTTAGTTCAAAAAACAGCCTTACGGGGCTGTTTTTTTATTAGGAAAAAATACATTATCTGCTTGTAATTTGATTTAAAACATGTTAACATTAGTTTTACATTATTCACTTTAATGCTTAAAAGCGATTAAGTATAAAAGTGGATTCGTGACAAATTATCTGTTTTCCTCTATAATGAGAAATAATCTTGGAGCAGATTTTTAGAAGGGTGGAAGTTAAATGGTTAATACAAATTTAGAGGAACTTAGAACACAGGTGGATCAATTAAATATTGATTTGCTAGAATTAATTAGCAAACGCGCTAATTTGGTACAAGAAATTGGCAAAATTAAAGGAACTCAAGGTTCTCTTCGTTTTGATCCATTACGTGAAAGAGAAATGCTTAACACGATTCTTGCAGCAAATGAAGGACCTTTTGAAGATAGTACGGTTCAAAAATTATTTAAAGAAATTTTTAAAGCGGGATTAGAGCTTCAAGAAGAAGATCACTCTAAAGCATTACTCGTTTCTAGAAAAAACAAAAAAGAAGATACGATAGTTACAGTAAAAGGATTGCCAATCGGGAATGGCGAACCAGTATTTGTTTTCGGTCCATGTTCAGTGGAATCTTATGAACAGGTTGCTGCGGTCGCTGAATCCATTAAAGCGAAAGGCTTAAAACTTATTCGTGGCGGCGCATTTAAACCTCGTACTAGCCCATATGACTTCCAAGGATTAGGTTTAGAAGGACTGAAAATTTTAAAACGTGTATCTGATGAATACGGTTTAGGTGTTATTAGTGAAATCGTTACGCCGGCTGATATTGAAGTTGCACTTGATTATGTAGATGTTATTCAAATTGGTGCAAGAAACATGCAAAACTTCGAATTACTAAAAGCGGCTGGCCGTGTGGACAAACCCATTTTACTAAAACGTGGTTTATCTGCTACAATCGAAGAATTCATTGGTGCTGCTGAATATATCATGTCACAAGGAAATGGCAAAATCATCTTATGCGAACGAGGTATCCGCACATATGAAAAAGCGACAAGAAATACACTTGATATTTCTGCCGTTCCAATTTTGAAAAAAGAAACTCATTTACCAGTTATGGTTGATGTGACGCATTCTACTGGTCGAAAAGATTTATTACTTCCATGCGCAAAAGCTGCTCTAGCTATCGAGGCAGATGGCGTGATGGCTGAAGTTCATCCAGATCCTGCAGTTGCATTATCGGATTCTGCACAACAAATGGATATTCCTGAATTTGAAGAATTCTGGAATGCAATTTTAGCAAGTAATTTAGTACCACATAAAATAAAGTAACATCAAAAAACCTTGGGATTCCAAGGTTTTTTGTTTTGCTATTAACAACTCATATTCTATCGGCATTTAATTTTGTGTAATAATGCCGTTTTGATATGAAAATAAATGAAAATAAAGAGTAAAAACAATTGCATATCGAAAAAAGTTATCGTATTATTAAAGGAAGGCTAGTTTGTTTACGTTTACAATGGTAGGTAGAGCCATTAAAATAATGAATATGGAGAGTGAATAGAGATGAATGTAACAATTTATGATGTTGCAAGAGAAGCGAATGTTTCTATGGCAACGGTATCTCGGGTAGTGAACGGCAATCCGAATGTTAAACCAGTAACAAGAAAAAAAGTACTAGATGTTATTAATCAATTAGGGTATCGTCCTAATGCTGTAGCTAGAGGTCTAGCGAGCAAACGTACAACTACAGTTGGTGTTATTATTCCAGATATTTCTAACGTGTTTTATGCAGAGCTTGCTCGTGGGATTGAAGATATTGCGACAATGTATAAATACAACATTATCCTCAGCAATTCGGACGAAAATGAGGATAAAGAACTTCAAGTACTTAACACGCTTCTTGGTAAACAAGTGGACGGAATTATTTACATGGGCGAACGTATTTCAGAACAATTACAAGAAGAATTTGACCGTTCTCCAGCGCCAGTAGTTTTAGCAGGAGCCGTTGATATGGAAAATAAATTTGCTTCTGTAAACATCGATTACAAACAAGCAACAAAAGAAGCGGTGAAACGTTTTGTAGATAATGGTCATAAGCAAATCGCTTTTGTAAGTGGTTCTCTAAACGAGCCGGTCAATCGCGAAATGAAATTAGCTGGTTACAAAGAAGCATTAGAAGAAGCTGGAATTTCTTATCAAGAAGACTACATTATTGAAGCGAAATATAACTACAATGCAGGTGTAAAAGTTTGGGCAGAATTAAGTGCCTTGTCTAAAAAACCAAATGCAGTGGTAGTTGCAGATGATGAACTAGCTATTGGTATTTTGAATGCCGCGCTTGATGCTGGAATCAAAGTCCCAGAAGACTTAGAAGTAATGACAAGCAACAATACGAAATTAACATTAATGTCACGCCCGCAACTTTCGACAATCGTACAACCTTTATACGATATCGGCGCCGTGGCTATGCGTCTACTAACAAAGTTGATGACGAGTGAAGAAGTAGATGAAAAAACAGTTATCTTACCACATAGTGAAAAACTACGTGGTACGACTAAAGAAAAAAAATAAGTTGACAGCATTTTTAACGGTATGTTATAAATGTATGTATACTTTTCATAACGAAAATGACTATGAACGGACGAAGTAGTTGCTTATTCTTATTCCTAGAGAGCTAGTGGTTGGTGGAAACTAGTAGAGGTAAGTAGACGAATTACATCCCGGAGTCACGCTGCGCAGGATAATGGCGTAGCCGGTGTTGAGCCGTTATTTTTTGAAGTAGGATTTATTCCTAAAAGTAGGGTGGTACCACGTTAATTAATACGTCCCTTCGCTAAACTGTTTAGCGGAGGGGCGTTTTTTATGTCCAAAAATAAAAGGAGAATGATGAAAATGAATATTATTGATGAATTAGAGTGGCGCGGAGCTATTTACCAGCAAACAGATGAAGAAGGATTACGCAAATGGGTAGAAGAAAAACAGATTTCTTTGTACTGCGGGATTGATCCATCTGGAGACTCGATGCATATTGGTCATTTAATTCCATTCATGATTTTACGCCGTTTCCAAAACGCTGGGCACCGTCCGATTATTTTAGTTGGTGGAGCGACAGGAACTATTGGCGATCCGAGTGGTAAAAAGGAAGAGCGTAAGTTACAATCAATGGAACAAATTAGTAAAAATGTGGAAAGTTTGCGCGTGCAACTTGGAAAGATTTTTGATTTTGAAGGTAATTCTGCGGCGAGCATGGTGAACAACTATGATTGGACAAAAGATGTGAGTATCCTTGATTTCTTGCGTGACTATGGAAAAGAATTCAACGTGAACACGATGCTTTCAAAAGATATCGTTGCTAGTCGTTTAGAAGTAGGGATTTCATTCACGGAGTTCGCTTACCAAATTTTACAAGCGATGGACTTTAATCACTTATATGAATTTAATGATTGCCGTTTGCAAATTGGTGGTAGTGACCAGTGGGGGAATATTACTGCTGGACTTGATTTGATTCGTAAAAAACAAGGCGAAAATGCCAAAGCTTTCGGTTTAACAATTCCTCTTTTAACAAAAGCTGATGGAACGAAATTTGGGAAATCAGAAGGCGGGGCAATTTGGTTAAATCCAGAAAAAACAACGCCATATGAGTTTTATCAATTCTGGATTAACACAGATGATCGTGATGTTGTAAAATATTTGAAGTACTTTACATTCCTAACAGAAGCAGAAATTGATGAGTTAGCAAAACAAGTAGAAACAGAACCGCATTTACGAGCTGCGCAAAAAACATTAGCAGCAGAAATGACCAAATTTGTGCATAGTGAAGAAGCTTTAGAACAAGCTTTGAAAATTTCAAAAGCACTATTTAGTGGTGATGTAAAAGCGCTGACTGCGGATGAAATTGAACAAGGCTTCAAAGACGTTCCGACATTTGTTGCAGAAGATACGGAAGCAAACTTGGTAGATTGGTTAGTAACACTTGGTATCGAACCTTCCAAACGTCAAGCGCGTGAAGATGTTGCAAATGGAGCTATTTACATTAATGGGGAACGTCAGCAAGATTTAGAAAAAATCATGGATGCAAGTGACCGGATTGAAAATAAATTTACAATTGTGAGACGCGGGAAGAAAAAATACTTCTTAGTTTCTTATAAATAATAGGGAAAGCACTCGTTTTTAAAGACGAGTGCTTTTTTGTGCATAAAAAAACCTTACAAACACAACCGAAGTCATGCATTGTAAGGCTTTTAGTTCTAATTAACGGCTGTAGAATTCTACGATAAATGCTTCGTTTATTTCAGCAGCAAGTTCAGAACGTTCTGGTAGACGGTTAAGAGAACCAGTTAGAGTTTCTGCATCGAAAGTTACATATTCAGGCACGAAGCTTGAAACTTCTAAGCTTTCAGCGATTGCAGAGTTTTTAGCAGATTTTTCACGAACAGAGATCACTTGACCAACAGATACTTGGTAAGAAGGGATATCTACGCGTTTGCCATCTACAGTGATGTGGCCATGGTTTACGAGTTGACGAGCTGCACGACGAGTGCGAGCAAGACCAAGACGGTAAACGATGTTATCAAGGCGTTGTTCTAGTAAGATCATGAAGTTCTCACCATGTTTACCTTGTAATTTACCAGCTTTGTTGAACGTGTTTTTGAATTGACGTTCAGTTAATCCATACATATGACGCAATTTTTGCTTTTCAGCTTGTTGCAAACCATATTCTGAGATTTTTTTACGTTGAGTTGGGCCGTGTTGACCTGGAGCATACGGACGACGCTCTAATTCTTTACCTGTTCCAGAAAGTGAAATTCCTAAACGACGGGAAACTTTCCAGCTTGGACCTGTATAACGAGCCATAAGAGACTCCTCCTTTTATTTGTTTTTGGTATAAAACAAACGTGACGTAAAACCAAATCAGGGCAGTTTACCTTCATATACCATCACCATAGCAGCCGCCGGTTACGCGATATACCACAGAATTACATCTGGGGGTAAACAACACACTCATTCATTTTACTCAAGCTGCATTTTACACATCTTCCAGTATAGTATAGTTACTAGTAGCTTGTCAATTTATTTCTTGAGTAATCGCATCACGGATTTTTTCTAGCCATAACTGGTCCACTTCATCAAAACGATTAAAAAGGGGACTATCAATATCAAGCACGCCAAGCAGTTGATTATTTTTTACAATTGGTAGAACGATTTCTGAATTAGAAGCTGCATCACAGGCGATATGTCCAGGGAAATCATGCACATTTTCGATTATATACGTTTTTTGATCTGAGGCAGCAGAACCGCACACACCTTTACCTAGTGGAATGCGAATGCAAGCAGGCAAACCTTGGAAGGGGCCGAGTACTAATTGATTTGTTTCTTTTTCAAGTAAATAAAATCCAACCCAATTAATATCAGAAAGTGCTTGATTTAATATAGAAGAAACATTACTTAGATTCGCAATTAGATTTGGTTCGCCAGCAATCATTGCTTGTACTTGTTTTAAAGCAAGTGCATAATTTTCTTCTTTTGTTCCGGTCATTTTTTTGATTTCAATCATTTTTTATCCCCACATTTCTTTTCAAATAATGTCTTTAGTATAGCATGAACGACAAGGGATTTCGGGAAATTTGTTTTGTAATAGAATAGATTTTACTTGCTTTAAAAATTTTTTCGTTAAACGCAAGTAATTCTAGGCAAATCGTGGTAAAATAAAAGATGTGTATAATGAACTGAAAATGAGGAATAAAATATACTACATATGGAAAGATGTACATAATTGAAAAGATGTATGAGCAGCACGAGTGTGGCTGTTTTTCTTTCACAAGTTAACGTTGATGGGAGGATTTTGGATGTACTACATGTTAATCGGCTTTATTATCGTAGTTATTGCAGTCATTGGTGCAGGCTACATATTAAAAAGAAAACATTACCAAAGAATAAACGAGTTAGAAGAGAAAAAGATTAAACTCAGAGAGCGGCCGGTTATTGATGAACTTTCAAAAGTGAAAAAATTAAAACTAACAGGTCAGACAGAAGCGCTTTTTGAATCATGGCGTTCGTCCTGGGATGAAATTGAAACTAGATTATTTCCTGATTTAGAAGAAGTGTTATTAGAAGCAGAGATGAACACGGACCGTTACAAGTTCCGTTCTGCTACACACGCTGAAAATGATATTGAGCAAATGCTCGTTGTAATTGAAAAGCAAATGGATCAAATTCTTGGTGGACTAAAAGAGCTACTTATTAGTGAAGAAAAAAATGCCAAAGAAAGTCGTGCCACGAAAGAAAAATTTGCGGAGTTGCGCCGAGAAGTTTTGACAAGAGGATTTAAACTTGGAGAAACGTTACCATATATTGAGACAAAACTAAGTGAACTGTCAGAAAGCTTAAATAGCTATGATTCATTAACTGACCAAGGTGATCATTTAGAGGCACGAGAAATCGTTATAGTGGTTCAAAAAGAAATGCAAGTAATCGAAGCGCAAATGGAGCGAATCCCGTCATTACTGCATGAAACAGATACCATTTTGCCAGAAGAAATGACTAAACTTCGCGCTGGCTATGAAGAAATGGTGCGAAAAGGTTATTATTTAGCTCAAATGGAGTTAGATAAAGAGATTTCTCGCATGAAAAATCAAATTGATAAAATGAAAAAAAATGTAATTAATCTTGATTTAGATGAAGCGGAACAAGGAGTAGAAGAATTACATAATGAAATCGATTTGTTTTATGATACGCTTGAACACGAAGCAGAAGCTCGCCATTTCGTGAAAGAAAATCATAGCCCAACTTCTGACAAGTTACAACGCCAAAATGCCGTTTCAGATGCACTTGCTGAACAAATTACAGAAGTAAAACAAACCTATCATGTTGCTGAAGATGATCTAGCGGTTTATTTAAAAACGAGCGCTAAATTGAGTGAAGCAAAAGAAAACTTTGAACAATTAACTGCTCTAATTGCTAGTGGTGAGATTGCCTACTCGGCAGCGCAAGATACATTGAAAGAAATTGATGCAGCACTTATTACGATTAGCGCTGAGCAGGACAAATTCGCTGAAGAATTGCGTTCTTTGCGTAAAGATGAACTAGAAGCGCGTGATGATGCTGAACGGATGCGTCGTGCAATTATTACACTAGATCGCAAAATGGAACGAGAACGTTTGCCAGGTCTTCCAGAAGAGTATTTATCGCTACGAGAGCATATGGGGGAATCCATTAATGCGCTTGAGAAACGTTTGGAAGAGAAACCGCTAAATATGAAAGCAGTAAGCCAAGATTGGCGTATTGCAGAAGAAGATTTAACTCATTTAACTGAAAAAGCCGAGGAAATGATGGAGAATGTTCGCTTAGTTGAGCATGTTATCCAATATGCTAACCGCTATCGATTGCGTAACAAAGAACTTGCAGATGAACTCGTTCAAGCAGAAAACCATTTCTACAATGATTATCAGTATAAAAAAGCATTAGAAATTGCTGTAACCGCGCTGGAAAAAGTGGAAACAGGAGCATTTAAAAAAGTCGAAAAAGCGTATGAATCAAAAGTAAGCGTCGACGATATTGAATAAAAACGTAAAAACAGGTATTTCTATTTTTATAATAGGAATCCTGTTTTTTTATGAAAATAGTAGTTGGAAAGTGTTGGAATTATGATAAAATGGAGAGTGGAATATTGGGGAGGAGAATTTAGTTTTTATGATTTATTTCGATAATAGTGCGACAACAAAGCCAAATGCGGCCGTACTTGAAACATATACAAAGGTAGCGAGTAATTATTTTGCTAATCCTTCTTCGCTGCATCGTTTTGGTGCTAAGTCGAAAGAGCTGCTTGATGCATCAAGAAAACAAATCGCTGCGATGGTGAGCGCTTTGCCAGAAGAAATTATTTTTACATCTGGTGGCACAGAGGGGAATAATTTGGCGATTAAAGGGCTCGTTTATAGTTACCAAAATCGCGGGAAACATATTGTTACCTCTAGCATCGAGCATCCTTCTGTTCGTATGGTAATGGAAGAACTTGAGCAGGAAGGTTTTACTGTCACGTATTTACCAGTAGATAAAAACGGCGTCATCAAGATGGAAGCATTGAAAGCTGCACTCACAGATGAAACGATTTTAGTGTCTATTATGGGCGTGAACAATGAGGTGGGAAGCATCCAACCACTGCACGAAATTGGCGAAATGCTAAAATTGCTTGAACATACTTTCTTTCATGTAGATTTCGTTCAAGGTATCGGAAAAATACCACTTGCACTTAATGAGAATGCTATTGATTTGCTCACTTTTTCAGGGCATAAATTTCATGCTCTACGTGGAACCGGAATACTTTTTAAACGAAAAAATGTGCATTTGCATTCAGAAATTCTTGGTGGTGGGCAGGAAATGGGCTACCGCAGTGGAACAGAAAATTTAGCTGGGAATGTTGCGCTGGCAAAAGCATTACGACTAACGCTCGAAAATGAGCCACGAAAAGAAGCATTAATCGAGATTCGCGATTATTTACTAACGGAAATTGCGCAAATGTCTGATATGACAGTTCATACGAAACAAAGTGTCGCGGCTCCGCATATCGTTTGTTTTTCGGCAAAAGGGCATCGTGGGGAAATTTTAGTACATGCTTTAGAAAAAGAAGATATTTACATTTCCACCACTAGTGCGTGTTCTTCTAAGCAGAAGCTAG
This sequence comes from Listeria sp. LM90SB2, assembly GCF_028867355.1. Taxonomy (NCBI): domain Bacteria; kingdom Bacillati; phylum Bacillota; class Bacilli; order Caryophanales; family Listeriaceae; genus Listeria; species Listeria sp. LM90SB2. Next base: position 1,631,986 of record NZ_CP046449.1, on the reverse strand, counting down.
CAAGCAGCACGTTAAAAGCGATGGGTGTGACGGACGAAGAAGCAACAGGAGCAGTACGTGTTAGCTTATCGTATGAAAATCGTTTATCTGAAGCGAAAATTTTTATTCAAAAACTGCAAGAAATCATTGAAAATCTAAATAAAGTGGTGAAATAAATTGGAATTTGATCGTATGTTAATTAGATACGGAGAGTTATCTACAAAAGGAAAAAACAGAAAACAATTTGTGACAAAGTTGGCGCAAAACGTCAAACGTGCAATGACAGATTTGCCGGAAGTTCGTATTCACGGAGAACGTGACCGAATGTATATTATTTTAAATGGGGCAGATTATCAGCTCGTAGAAGAACGTTTAAAACCGATTTTCGGAATCCAATCCTTTAGTCCAGCTGTACGCGTCAATTTAGATGTAGAGGAAGTAAAAGCCGCTGCACTTGCCTTAGTACAAGATGCGCATGAGGAGAACGGAACATTTAAAGTCGCAGCAAGACGTAGCCACCGCGAGTTTCCGCTTGATTCTAATGAAATCAACCAAGAAATCGGTGCTTATGTATTACAAAATATGGAAGATTTAACGGTCAATGTTAAAAATCCTGATGTAAAACTAACCATTGATGTGCGTAAAGAAGGCGTATTTTTATCATGCCGGACAATTCTTGGTGCAGCTGGTCTGCCAGTAGGTTCATCGGGTCGTGCAATGTTAATGCTTTCGGGAGGTATTGATAGTCCGGTTGCAGGCTATTTAGCCCAAAAACGTGGCGTAGAAATTGAAGCAGTTCATTTTCATAGCCCACCGTATACAAGTGAACAAGCGAAACAAAAGGCGGTTGATTTAGCTGCAAAATTGGCTAAATACAGCGGACAGGTACAAATGCACATCGTTCCATTTACAGAGATTCAAGAAGTGATCAAACAACAAATTCCTGAAAGTGTGATTATGACCGTAACTCGTCGAATGATGCTTCGAATTACGGATGAACTTCGTCGCAGGAGAAACGGTTTAGCGATTGTTAATGGCGAAAGTTTAGGGCAAGTTGCCAGCCAAACATTGGAAAGTATGCTAGCAATTAACGCCGTAACAGCGACACCAATCATTCGTCCAGTCGTATCCATGGATAAAAATGAAATCATTCAAATCGCGCAAAAGATTGATACGTATAATTTATCAGTGCAACCATTTGAAGATTGCTGTACCATTTTCACGCCACCATCTCCAAAAACAAAACCAAAACTAGATAAAATCGAGCATTACGAAAGCTTCACAGATTTTGAAGCGTTAATTGCGAAAGCATTAGACAACATTGAAACCATTTCTGTGAATGTAGCGGAAACTGCACAAGTCAAAGATGAGTTTGCTGATTTATTTTAAGATTAACCGTTTATCCTTTTCTGGATAAACGGTTTTTGTATATTATATACATAATAAATAACTAAAAATGCATAAAATAGTTTTAAATATTAATAAAAAACCATTTGACATTATAAATATACATCATTATAATGAAAAGTATCATTTAATAATTAACGGGAGGGGTTAGGATGAAAGTTTCCATTATTGGTGCAACAGGATACGGAGGGCTTGAGCTAATTCGCTTGCTTCATCAACATGCTTCGGTAGACATAGCGACGTTACATAGTTTTTCCGCTCAATCAGAAACACTTGCAACCTTTTATCCTCATTTAAAAGATTTAGAAGCTAGCCCCTTAGAGAAAATAAATTCAGCAGAAATCATCGAAAAAAGTGATACCGTTTTTATTGCCACGCCTTCTGGAATCGCGAAAGATATTGCTCTCCCATATGTAGATGCAGGTTTGAATGTCATTGATCTATCCGGGGACTTTCGATTAAAAGACAGGCAGCTTTACGAAAAATGGTATGGAAAAAGCGCGGCTCCAATCGAGTATATCGCTAAGGCGGAATATGGTTTAGCAGAATTCCGTGATAAGAAAGAAGCTAGATTCATTGCTAATCCTGGATGTTATGCAACTGCAACATTGTTAGGTATAGCACCTCTAGTGATAAGCCAGTTGATTGATCCAACATCGATTATCGTAGACGCTAAATCAGGTATTTCCGGCGCAGGAAAAGTGCCCTCTGCAAGTACTCATTTTACAGAAACCAATGAAAACATGACACTTTATAAAATGAATTCTCATCAACATATTCCAGAAATTATGCAACAATTAACTAAATGGGATGAGACTATCCCAGCAATTCAATTTTCTACTTCGTTAATTCCCATCACAAGAGGCATCTTCACAACCATCTACGTTAAACCCAAAAATCCTATCACCCAAAAAGAGTTACATACGCTTTACAAATCCACCTACGAGAATGCTCCATTTGTCCGAATCCAACCAGAAAATGTATATCCGACTGTCAAACAAGTGACAGCATCGAATTACTGTGATATAGGTCTTGCTTATAATGAAAAAACGAATGTGATTACTATCGTTTCTGTGATTGATAATTTAGTTAAAGGGGCGGCTGGTCAGGCCATTCAAAATTTAAACATAATGGCGAATTTTGCTGAAAGTGACGGATTAAGGTTTATTCCGGTGTATCCGTGAAAGGGGAAAAATAAAATGGAACTTGTCAAAGGAAATATCGCTTCACCAAAAGGATTTTATGCTGACGGAAAACATGCAGGGCTTAAAAGAAAACGAAATGATATTGGTTGGATTTATTCAGAAGTTCCAGCAAATGCAGCCGCTGTTTATACGATGAATCAAATGCAAGCCGCACCAATTTTTGTAACGAAAGATTCTTTTCAAAGTAATGCGAAGTTACAAGCAATTATTGTGAATAGTGGGAATGCCAATGCATGTACAGGGAATCAAGGTATGTTAGATGCACTTGCGATGCGGGCTCAAACGGCAGAAAAGTTAGATATTCCACTTGATTACGTAGCCGTTGCTTCCACGGGAATTATTGGCGATATGCTACCGATGGACAAAATCAACGCGGGAATAGAAATGCTAGAAAAGCAAACTGGAAATGCGGCCGATTTTGAAGAAGCGATTTTAACAACAGATACGTTTCAAAAACAAATCAGTTTTCAAACAGAAATTGGTGGTAGAAAGGTAACGATGTCAGGTGTAGCGAAGGGATCAGGAATGATTCATCCAAATATGGCGACAATGCTTGCTTTTATTACAACAGATGCCGCAATCCCGGCTGAATTATTGCAAAAATTACTAAAAATAAAAGTAGACAAAACTTTCAATCAAATAACGGTAGATGGCGATACTTCTACCAACGATATGGTGGTAGTCATGGCGAATGGCTGTGCAGAAAACCCGATGCTTCAGGAAGGGACAGCGGATTTTGCGAAATTTGCGGATATGTTTCAAGCGGTAATGGAGCACCTTGCTAAAAGCATCGCGCGAGACGGCGAGGGAGCGACAAAACTAATCGAGGTACAAGTTAATGGCGCTACAAAAACAGAAGATGCAAGAATGATTGCTAAAAAAATTGTTTCTTCTAGTCTCGTGAAGACGGCAGCTTTTGGTGGAGATGGGAACTGGGGACGTATTATTTGCGCGATTGGCTATTCAGGTGGCCGGTTTGCGCCAGATAACATAACGATTAAAATTGGCGGGATTGAAATTTTGAATCATAGCAGCCAAACCATTTTTAATCAACAGGCGTTAGATGCCTATTTAGAAGAAGAGCATATCATTATCGACGTTGATCTTCATATCGGACTTGAGTCAGGAACAGCATGGGGTTGCGACTTGAGTTATGAATACGTCAAAATTAACGCATGCTACCGGACGTAAGGAGGAATCAGGATGGAGAATACGATAGTCGTAAAACTAGGCGGTGTCGCAAGTGACAATTTAACAGAAGATTTTTTCCAACAAATAATACAATGGCAAGCTGCCAATAAAAAAATTGTACTTGTTCATGGCGGCGGGCATTATATTACAAAAATGATGAAATCTCTTGCTATTCCTGTCGAAACAAAAAATGGTCTACGTGTCACTAATAAAGCGACTCTTGAAGTGACAAAAATGGTTTTAATTGGCCAAGTCCAACCAGCTATTACCACTGCTTTTCAAAAACGTAATATTTCGGTTATCGGTTTAAATGCGGGTGATACAGGGTTACTAGAAGCAGATTTTTTGAACGACGCGAATTTGGGATTTGTCGGAAAAATAACGAAAGTAAAGACAGATTTAATCGAACAATTACTTAGCGAAAATATTATCACTGTGATTGCGCCGCTTGGTATAAACAGTGAATACGATTGGCTAAATGTCAATGCAGATACAGCCGCCTGTGAAGTAGCAAGCGCACTTCAAGCAGAAGCACTCTATTTACTAACAGATGTACCTGGTGTGAAAAAAGGTTCAGAAATTATTGGCGAAATAGCCACAGATGAAATAGAAAAGCTGCAAAATGCCGGCGTAATAAAAGGTGGAATGATTCCTAAATTAGCTAGCGCTGCCTTTGCTGCCGAAAACGGTGTCGGAAAAGTTATTATTACAGATTCCCTTAACACTAGCGGAACAAAAATAAAAAACAAGGTGGCGATTGGATGAAACATGTTTTTCCAACATACAAAAGGTTTCCTATTGATTTAGTTAACGGTACGGGCACGGTTGTAACAGATAAAAATGGTAAAACATATCTCGATTTCACTAGCGGTATCGCAGTTTGTAACCTTGGTCATTGTCCAGCAAATGTTGCAGAAGCAGTACAACAACAACTAACGAATATTTGGCACACATCGAATTTATATGAATGTGCTTTGCAAGATAGTGTCGCAGAATTAATTGCAGATGGTAAAGACAGATTAGTTTTCTTTTGTAATAGCGGAACAGAGGCAAATGAAGCAGCGCTCAAATTAGCTAGAAAATATACCGGGAAAGAAAAAATAATTACCTTTGAAAAATCTTTCCACGGACGTACTTTTGGTTCGATGTCAGCTACAGCCCAAGCTAAAATTCATCAAGGGTTCGGGGGACTTGTTCCTGGCTTCACTTACGTCCCTTATAATGACATCGAGGCTTTCCGAGCAGAAATCGATGAACATACAGCAGCAGTCATGTTAGAAGTAATTCAAGGGGAAGGTGGCGTCATCCCAGCAAATGCAGCCTTTCTTTTAGAGGTTCAATTGCTTTGCAAAAAAATGGGGGTATTATTAATTATTGATGAGGTGCAGACTGGGCTTGGGCGAACGGGGACGCTTTATGGATTTGAGCAGATTGGTTTAGAACCAGATATTTTCACTTTAGCAAAAGGGCTTGGAAATGGCTGGCCGATTGGAGCGATGGTCGGAAAAGCGAATCTAAGTAGTGCTTTTGGGCCAGGAAGTCATGGCTCTACTTTTGGAGGAAATAAATTGGCCCTTGCGGCGGCTAAAGAGATATTACGAACAATGAAACAAGCGGGATTTTTAGAAGAGGTAAATGCCAAAGCAGACTATTTTAGATATTTGTTAGAAGTGCATTTAGAGGCGTTGGATAATGTTTCTGTCATTCGTGGTGGAGGATTTCTGATAGGTATAGAACTTGAAAATACCGCAGAACCAGTTGTAACGGAACTTAGAGATAAAGGATTGCTAATACTAACTGCGGGGGCTAATGTGCTACGAATCTTACCACCTTTAACCGTCAGTTATGCAGAAATCGATCAAGCCATATATTTATTGAAAAGTGTTTTGGAAAACCAATTGATTGGGAGTGAAGAGGGATGACAATGTATGCGAAAAATAATACAGCTGGGAAAGATATGCTCAGTTTGCTTGAATGGAATAAAGAAGAATTGACAGATATTATTAAATTAGCTGTTGCAATGAAAACGAATCCAGCTCATTATAGTCATATTTTAAGCGGGAAAATTTTAGGAATGATCTTTGACAAGCCTTCTACTAGAACACGGGTTTCTTTTGAAGCCGGGATTCTGCAATTAGGTGGACAAGCGATAGTGATGAGTTCAAAGGAATTGCAAATCGGGCGTGGTGAACCGATTAAAGATACGGCGCATGTGATGTCAGAATATATTGATGCAATTATGATTCGGACATTTAGTCATGAAAAAGTAGAAGAATTGGCGTATCATGCAGAAATTCCAATTATTAATGGCTTAACCGACCTGCATCATCCATGTCAGGCGTTAGCGGATTTAATGACTATTTATGAATGGAAAGATCAGTTGGAAGGTGTCAAACTAGCTTATATTGGTGATGGTAACAATGTATGTCATTCATTGCTTTTAGCCGGCGCTATGGTCGGGATAGATATTTGCCTTGCGATGCCAAAAGGGTATGAGGTCGACGAAACAATTCTTGCAAAGGCAGAAAATCTGGCGAAGCAAAGTGGTGGCAAGATTTTCGTTACAGAAGATCCAAAACTTGCAGTGACTGATGCGGACTTTATTTATACGGATGTTTGGACAAGTATGGGGCAAGAAGATGAAAATGCGAAACGTTTGGCGGATTTTGGCGAAAAATATCAAGTAAATGCAGAATTAGTTAGTGGTGCCAAGCCTGATTACCACTTCTTACATTGCTTACCAGCACATCGGGAAGAAGAAGTGACAGCTGAAATCATTGATGGCAATCACTCGGTCATTTATCAACAAGCGGGAAATCGGCTTCATGCACAAAAAGCATTACTAGCAGCCATCTTGGAAGCAAAATAAAAAAGTCTGGCGTAAGTGCCAGACTTTTTTATTATAAGAAATTACGTTTCACTTTATCCCAGAAAGAATTTTTAGGCAGTTTGATAATATTGATAAAACGATCGCCTACTTCTAAATTAACTTCATGCACGTGTTGGATACTAAGTGCTTCGCTGTCCATTCCAATCATCGGGAATTCGTTATTTCCTTCTTCAGACGCAATTTCAATACGTAGTTTGCGTTTTGGACTAAGAATGAACGAAGAACCAAGTGTGCGGAATTTGTTATTGTTAATAGAAGCCAGTTCACTTACTTGCATAGATGGAAGAAGTGGGTCCACGATAGAACCGTTCACTGATTTATTATAAGCGGTACTTCCTGTTGGTGTGGAAATAACCATGCCATCTCCGCGGAAAGTTTCGAAGTGAGAATCATTAATATAAAGATCCATCGTAAGCGTTCTAATAATAGAAGAACGAATGTTAAATTCATTTAATACATAAAAAGCTTTGGTGTTATTCACTGTTCCATAGATAGTTGGATAACGTCTTACTAACCAACGATCTTCAATGGCTGCCTTGATGATTTCATCCAATTGATTAATATGGAAGTCACAGTATTGACCTAATTGCTCTGTTAGCGCAATCCCTGCATATAAACAATCTTGACGGAAGCCAGTTTCTCTTACAGATTTAAGAAAAGCACCATCACCACCAATGCTGATAATAACGTTTGCTTTTTGATAGTCATCCGTTAATTCATATCCATAATCCGTCGTAATTTTCTTCAATTCTTTTGCTTTTGCATGTAGTTCTTCTGTTTTTCGATAGGAAAAATAAAAAATAGTTTTTGCCATGTTAGTTGTCCCTCCAGAATCCAATTTTAATCAACAAACTTATTATAACATGACTTCAGAGCAATTTCTTTCATCATAAGTAAAAAAGTGAAATGGGACACAATTTAAGAGAAAGATTGTACAAAATAAAAGAGGCTGGTATTATTACATTATCTAATCAGAAAAAGGGGAGAAATAAATGAACGCTAAAAGATGGATTGCACTAGGGATTGTTTTTGCACTTTTGATAGTCAGTGCGTTAGCAAAGTTTACATCAAGTCAAATCGCTTCAAAGGAAGATAGTAGTCCGACATTTGTCGAAAGCCTATTCGCAGATACCGGCGAACTAACCGAAACAGTAATTGAAGAAGGCGGGAATGATACAATTGCTGTATTATCTGTAGATGGCACTATTCAAGATACGGGAGATTCAGGTTCCTTATTTAGTGAGGCTGGCTACAATCATTCTTTTTTTATGCAACAATTAGAACAAGTGAGAAATGATGACTATATCCAAGGCGTACTGCTGTATGTTAATTCACCAGGTGGCGGTGTCATGGAATCCGCGCAAATTCGTGATAAAATTTTACAAATTCAAAAAGAACGCAATATTCCATTCTATGTTTCCATGGGGAGTATGGCAGCATCAGGTGGATATTATATTTCCGCGCCAGCCGACAAAATTTTTGCAAGTAAAGAAACATTGACCGGCTCGCTTGGCGTCATTATGCAAGGGTATGACTATAGTGAACTCATGAAAAAATTAGGTGTTTCAGATAATACCATTAAAAGTGGCGAATATAAAGACATTATGAGCGGGACAAGACCAATGACGGAAGACGAGAAGAAGATTATGCAGTCAATGATTGATGATTCTTATAATGAGTTCGTTAAAGTAGTTGCACAGGGCCGTGGAATGACTGTAGAACAAGTGCGTAAAATTGCAGATGGTCGCATATACGACGGCCGCCAAGCAAAAGAGAACGGATTGATTGATGAATTTGGTTATCAAGAAGATGCCCTAGAAGCTTTGAAAAAAGAACAAGGGTTAGCTGATGCGACAGTCATTCAATATGATACACCAGAAAACTTTAGCTCGCTATTCTCTGTAGCTGCACAAAAAATCTCTGGTCAAAATGCAGATATTTCCCAACTAATCAAATTAACTGGCACACTTAAAGCGCCAAGAATGATGTATTTATATGGAGAATAATGTGAGAGGAGAGGCGCAAATGGCTAATGAAAATGTTGCTTTTGAAAGTAAACGCCAAGTCTATCATTATGAACCACCAATTCAGAAAGAAGAAGCCATTCCTAAACAGTACTTTGCTGGCTTTTGGATCCGGTTTTTAGCTTATTTAGTCGATTTAGTTGTCATCGCAGCCTTGAAGGGAATCATTATTAATCCGATTTTCCGCGTTTCTGGAATGGGGATGGATGACAGTTTCTTCACATTTTATTGGGGAATGACAACGATTATCTTTTTAGCTTACTTTATTCTGCTTACTAAGTTTTTCGGACAAACGCTTGGAAAAATGTTATTTGGTCTTCGCGTAGTGAAACTTGATGGCGAAAAATTAACTTGGTTAACCGTTTTATTTCGAGAAGGTGCGATGCGTTTTGTCTTAAAAACAATTTGGCCGTTATATGTGGTTTGTGCCTTTACACCAAACAAACAAGGCATTGCGGACTTTTTTGAATCCACATCTGTCGTCCACACGGGCTACTTAGAACTAGATGAAAAATGGGTAAATGGAGCAAAAAAATAGCTTATAGCAAACTTCTTCTTTAAAATGGAATAGAAGCGTCCATTAAAGGAGGAAGAAAAAATGACTCAAGTAACATTTAAACATAATCCAGTTACACTCGTAGGTACCGAAAGAAAAGTTGGCGACAAAGCGCCGAACTTCACAGTGGTGAATAGAGATTTAGAAGAAGTAACATTGCACGATTATGACGGGAAAGTGAGACTTATCAGCGTTGTTCCTTCCATTGATACAAGTGTTTGTTCCACACAAACGCGTAAATTTAATGAAGAAGCAAGCAATTTAGATAATACAGTTGTCTTAACTATCTCCGTTGATTTACCATTTGCTCAAAAGAAATGGTGTGCCGCAGAAGGTTTACCAAATGCGATTACATTATCTGATCACCGCGATCTTTCTTTTGGCGAAGCATACGGTGTAGTCATGAAAGAACTTCGCTTACTAGCTCGTTCTGTTTTTGTGGTAAATGCAGCAGGGGAAATCGTCTACACGGAAGTAGTTCCAGAAGGTAGCGATCATCCGAATTATGAAGCAGCGATAGAAGCAGCCAAAAAAGCTTAAATCTTAAAAGCCTTCCTTTAGTTAGGAGGGCTTTTTTCTGTATTACTACTAAAAATAAACTGTACTAATGATAATGAACTATTTCCAATGAGAATTTCATCTTTTACTACATAAAATCCTTTCACATTCTCTAGAAATACTGTATAATGTTTGGTGGTGTTAGTAATGATGAAAATTCGAGGTGTTACTTTTGGCAAATGAAGCAACGCAAGAATTATTTCAAGTGCTTGATAATACAGCTATTATCTTGCAAAATGAACTTGAAATAAGCTATTTGGAAGCGGTTTATGAAACAGGAGAAAATCTGTTTCAAAAAGAAGTTTTACAAAAAGAAGAGTTGTCTTCTGAAAAACAATTGAAATTACAAGCGTCTTACGAAAGTATCGAACTTGAGAATTTCTCGAATGAAGAAATCCGCAAAGGTCTTCAATTAGCACTACTAAAAGGCATGAAACACGGTATTCAAGTGAACCACCAAATGACGCCAGATTCCATTGGTTTCATTGTGGCATATTTGCTTGAAAAAGTGATTCAAAAGAAGAAAAATGTTTCTATCTTGGATCCAGCCTGTGGCACTGCAAACCTTTTAACAACAGTGATTAATCAGCTAGAATTAAAAGGTGATGTAGACGTTCATGCAAGTGGTGTAGATGTAGATGATTTGCTTATTTCGCTTGCACTAGTAGGAGCGGATTTACAGCGACAAAAAATGACATTGCTGCATCAAGATGGGCTGGCTAATTTATTAGTTGATCCCGTAGATGTCGTAATTAGTGATTTACCTGTTGGGTATTATCCGGATGACGAAAATGCAAAAACATTTGAACTTTGCCGTGAAGAAGGGCATTCATTTGCTCATTTCTTGTTTATAGAACAAGGAATGCGCTACACAAAGCCAGGAGGATATTTATTCTTCTTGGTACCTGACGCAATGTTTGGGACTAGTGACTTTGCTAAGGTGGACAAGTTTATCAAGAAAAACGGTCATATTGAGGGAATTATTAAATTGCCTGAAACACTGTTTAAGTCTGAACAAGCACGAAAAAGCATCTTGATTTTACAAAAAGCGGACGTAGATGTAAAGCCGCCAAAAGAAGTTTTATTGGCCAATCTCTCTTCGCTAACAGATCCGAGCGTAACTGCACCGATTTTAGCTGAAATAGAGAACTGGTTCAAAAGGAAACGATAATGGAAGGAATTGACAAAAACAAAATGGAAAAAACGATTGCAATTAACGCCGGGAGTTCTTCACTGAAATTCCAATTATATGATATGCCATCTGAACGTGTTATCACAGCAGGGATTGTAGAAAGAATTGGTTTGAAAGATTCTATTTTTACAATTACTGTAGACGGAGAAAAAATCAAAGAAATTATTGATATTCCTGACCATGAAATTGCTGTTCAAATGCTACTTGAAAAATTAATTAACCACAAAGTTATCGGTTCTTACGATGAAATCACTGGAATTGGTCACCGCGTTGTTCACGGTGGAGAAAGATTCCCTGAATCCGTTTATATTGATGACCAAGTAATTAAAGATATTGAAGCTCTATCTGAACTTGCGCCGCTTCATAACCCAGCGAACGTTACTGGTATTAAAGCATTCCGCAAGATTTTACCAGATGTTGTTTCGGTGGCTGTTTTCGATACAGCTTTCCATCAAACAATGCCTCCAGCAAGTTATCTATACAGTCTGCCATACAGCTACTATGAAGACTATGGTATCCGTAAATACGGTTTCCACGGTACAAGTCACAAATATGTATCCGAACGCGCTGCAGAACTTTTAGGACGTCCTGTAGAAGAATTACGTTTACTAACTTGTCACCTTGGTAATGGTGCTAGTATCGCTGCAATCGAAGGCGGAAAATCAATGGATACTTCCATGGGATTCACACCACTAGCTGGTGTTTCTATGGGAACTCGTTCTGGTAACATTGACCCTGCGCTTATTCCTTTCATCATGGAAAAAACTGGCAAAACTGCAGAACAAGTACTTGATGTGTTAAACAAAGAATCTGGTATGCTTGGCGTATCTGGTATTTCAAGCGATCTTCGTGATTTAGAAGATGAAGCAGCAAAAGGAAACGACCGCGCAGAACTTGCACTTCAAGTTTTCGTTGACCGTATCCATAAATACATTGGTTCTTATGCAGCTCGTATGAACGGTGTAGATGCCATTATCTTCACAGCTGGAATCGGTGAAAATAGTTCATACATCCGTGAAAAAGTACTTCGTGGACTTGAATTCATGGGCGTATACTGGGATCCAGCACTTAACCAAGTGCGCGGAGAAGAAAGATTCCTTAACTATCCGCACTCCCCGGTAAAAGTTATCATCATTCCTACAAACGAAGAATTAATGATTGCTCGTGATGTAGAAACAATTAAAAACAATCACTAAAAAAGTAAAAAAGGCTAGCTCTTAATTAAGAGCTAGCCTTTTTTTCTATCCTTATTTTTCTTCTTTATAATCAGGAACATCATTACGTACTACAAGAACATCACAAGGGGAGTGGCGAATAATATACTCAGATACACTACCAATTAACAAACGTTCTACAGCGTTAAGTCCAGTTGCACCACACATGATTAAATCTGCTTGGAATGCTTTTGCTGCTTCTTTTGTAATAGCTGTTTTTGGAGAACCATACTCAATGTAGCTTTCTACTTTTGTTACACCGGCTTTTAAAGCATCTTCTTTATAGCCACTAAGTAATTCATCTGCATATTCGGTAGCTTTGTCTGCCATGCTTGTATCGTAATTGGCTACAGATGAAAACGCGCGTGTATCGATAACATGTACCAGACCAAGCGCCGCGTCATTACGGTTAGCCACTTGAATTGCTTTTTGGAATGCTCTTTCTGCTTCTTTGGATCCATCAACTGCTACTAAAACTCTTTCGTATTGTTGTAACATAATAATTCCTCCAATCAAAATATGTATTTTCTATACTTATATTTTACCCTCTTTTTCCTAAAAGAACCATAAAATGAAAAATAAATTATAGTGAAACAAATATTTCGTCTAATTTTACTAAAACTTTTGTTTGAATTTCAGTTAGTTAATTTTTTACAACTTAGGTATATTGTGTTAGCATGGGGGTGTAGAAAATCTTTTATAGTCTATTATACCTATATCAAGGAGAGTGATTTAGATGTTAGTCGGCGTACCAAAAGAAATTAAAAATAACGAGAATAGGGTGGCAATGACTCCGGCAAGTGTTTTTTCATACGTAAATGCAGGTCATACTGTATACGTGGAAAAAGATGCGGGCATTGGCTCTAATTATCAAGACGCTGATTTTGTGCAAGCGGGGGCAAAAATTGTTGAAACAGCTAAAGAAGCTTGGGATGTAGATATGGTTGTAAAAGTAAAAGAACCGATTGCATCAGAGTATACATACTTTAAAGAAGGACTATTACTTTTCACATATTTACATTTGGCAAATGAACCAACGCTTGCGAAAGCTTTGATGGAGAGTAAAGTAAATAGTGTAGCGTATGAAACAGTAGAACTTGCAGACCACACGTTGCCACTACTTTCGCCAATGAGTGAAGTTGCTGGGCGAATGGCAGCTCAGATTGGCGCACAATTTTTACAAAGAACGAATGGTGGTATGGGTGTCTTGCTTGGTGGGGTGCCGGGTGTAGAGAAAAGTGAAGTGGTTATTATTGGTGGCGGAATCGCTGGAACAAATGCAGCGAAAATTGCAGCTGGTTTAGGTGCCAACGTGACCATTCTTGATATGAATTTGAAACGATTGCGCGAACTGGACGATATTTTTGGCAATCAAGTCCAAACGTTAATGTCGAATGATTTTAATATTGAAACAGCTGTGAAAAAAGCTGATTTGGTTATTGGGGCAGTTTTAATTCCAGGAGCAAAAGCGCCCAAACTCGTCAAAGAGCATGTAATTAAACAAATGATTCCGGGATCTGTCCTTGTAGATATCGCGATTGACCAAGGAGGGATTTTTGAAACAACAGATCACGTTTCCACACACGATAATCCAACCTACGAAAAATATGGTGTACTTCATTATGCTGTTGCAAATATGCCAGGTGCAGTACCGCGGACGTCCACTTTGGCGCTTACTAATGCCACTTTACCATTTGGATTGAAACTGGCTAATCAAGGCTTAGAAGCAGCCGTGCAAAATGACCCATTCTTACTTCGTGGATTAAACACATACCAAGGTCACATTACGTACAAGGCTGTTGCAGATTCACTTGATTTACCCTATACGGATAGCAAAGAATTAATTTAATAAAAAAAGCGAACTTTCTCAAAGGAAAGTTCGCTTTTCTTGTTAGTCGATTACTTGTAAAGTTTTTGGGAATTCCGTTAATACTTGCACGCCGTCTTTTGTGACAACGAGGTCATCTTCTATACGAACGCCGGCAACACCGGGAACATAAATACCTGGTTCAATCGTAAATACCATATTTTCTTGCAGTTCCATATTGTTCGTTTCTGTAATCGAAGGGAATTCATGGACACTCGCGCCAAGACCGTGACCAAGACGATGTGGGAAATAATCACCGTAACCTGCTTCACGAATAATATTTCTAGCAGTTAAATCAATTTCGCTTGCTTTTACGCCGGCTTTTACTTTTTCGACAGCGGCAATTTGCGCTTCTAAAACAGTGTCGTAAATCTTTTTCTGTTCATCGGAAATATCTCCAAAAGCTACTGTGCGTGTAATATCAGAGCAATAGCCTTTATGGACAACGCCTAAATCAAATAAAACTAAATCGCCTTTTTTGATTTTTGTTTCGCCTGGAGTACCATGTGGCAGGGCACCGTTTTTACCAGTAAGGACCATTGTATCGAAAGACATGGCAGTTACGCCTTTTTTCTTCATTTCGTATTCGATTTTCGCCACGATTTCTGCTTCTGTTTTACCTTCTGCGATTTCGTTTACACCAACTTGTACGGCGTAATCGGCTAATAAGGCTGCTTCTTTTAATATTTTTAGTTCGGCTTCGGTTTTAATCAGACGAATTTGCTCAATTTTGTGTTCAATCGGAATGAAAGAGCTGCCGGAGAATAATCCACCTAATTGTTCGTAGCGATCTACGCTCATATGTTTTTTCTCAATAGCAAATTTGCTTGGATTTGCAACGCGTTTTTTGATTTCGTCTGCAATGATGGTGAAAGGGTTCTCGGTATCGTTATATCCGTATGCAGGGTGTGTCCAGTCACCGCCGCGCACATCTTCTACTTCAAGAGCGGGCGTAAATAAAAACGGTTCACTATCTGGGAAAACTGCTAAGCCAAGCACGCGCTCATGAGGCTCACTATGATAACCCGAGAAATAAGCGATGTTCTCTGGATCTGTTAAAAATGCCACCTCAGCACCTTGGTCTTTTAGCCAATTTTGTAAGACATCGATATTTTTTTCCATAATTGTACCTTCTTTCCAATTGATTTCTATTTCATGATAACATGCGAAGGAATTATTTTGCTAATAAACACCTCTTAGTTTACGAGGTGTTATATAGTAGTTTATAATAAATAGTGGTACAATAATACACATAGAATAATGAATCAGGAAGGAAGTTTTTTAACATGAAGATTTCATTTCATGGTCAGTCTTGTATTAAAATAATTACTGGGGATACAACTATTCTCGTGGATCCATTTATTTCTGGTAATGAGAAATGTGATTTAAAAGCGGAAGAGCAGATGCCTGACTTTATCGTTCTGTCGCATGGACATGATGATCATGTCGGTGATACAGTTGAAATTGCTAAGAATTCTGGAGCAACCGTTATCTGTAATGCGGATTTGGCTTCTTTTTTAGCAGTAGAGGATGGGCTTGAAAATATCGCTCCAATGCATATTGGCGGGAAAAGACAGTTTAGTTTTGGCCAAGTGAAGTTGACGCAAGCTTTTCACGGATCGCAGACGGTTCGAGATGGTCGCATTGTTAACCTTGGTTTCCCAACTGGGATTGTATTTACGATAGAAGATAAAAATATTTATTTTGCAGGGGACACTGGTTTGTTTTCTGATATGAAATTAATTGGTGAATTAAATCCGCTAGACGTTGCTTTCTTGCCGATTGGGGATAATTTTACCATGGGACCAGAAGATGCGGCGATTGCGGCACGGTTTTTACAAGCGAAATTAGTTGTTCCAATGCATTACAATACGTTTCCTTTGATTGCGCAAGATCCGCACAAATTTGTTGCATCGCTTGATGAGGGGATAACTGGAAAAGTACTTGAAATTGGGGAAGGTATCGAAATCTAACAAAATAGGAATGGGTGAACGTGTCGTGGCCACAAAACATGAACAGATTTTAAAATACATTGAAAATCTTGCAGTTGGAGAAAAAATATCTGTACGAAAAATCGCGAAAAACTTGTCTGTAAGCGAGGGAACTGCTTATCGGGCTATTAAAGATGCAGAAATCATTGGGTTTGTTTCTACTATTAAACGAGTGGGAACACTTCGAATTGAACGGAAGCAAAAAGATAGTATCGAAAAATTAACTTTTGCTGAGATTGTGAATATGATCGATGGGCAAGTGCTAGGCGGTCGTGCGGGGCTTTATAAATCGCTTAATAAGTTTGTTATTGGGGCGATGACAGTGGAAGCGATGGAACGCTATACCGATGCAGGAAACTTATTAATTGTCGGAAATAGAGTGAGCGCCCATGAACTTGCTTTGAAACGTGGCGCCGCGGTACTGATTACTGGTGGGTTTGATACGGACGACGAAGTGAAACGGTTGGCGGATGAGAAAGAACTGCCCATTTTATCGACTTCGTATGATACGTTTACAGTTGCAACGATGATTAACCGCGCGATTTATGACCAATTAATTAAAAAAGAAGTAGTATTTGTGGAGGATATTTTGACCCCATTAGAAACAACTGCATTTTTATCTACGTCTGATAAAGTGGAAGATTGGCATAAAATGGAAGAAGCGACAGGTCATAGTCGATTTCCTGTAGTTAACCGAGCGATGCGACTGACTGGGATGGTTACAAGTAAGGATATTCTAGAAAAAAATCCAAGTATTTCAATTGAACGAGTAATGACGAAAAATCCGTTAACTGTGGGACCAAAAATGAGTGTAGCCTCGGTGGCGCACATGATGATTTGGGAGAGTATCGAAGTAATTCCAGTCGTTAAAGATGACTTAACATTAATCGGGATTGTTAGCAGACAGGATATTCTAAAATCTATGCAAATGATTCAAAAACAACCGCAAGTCGGTGAAACAATTGATGATACGATTGCGAATCAGCTTTCTGAAAAAGCAGATACTGGAGAAGAGGCAGATTATGAATTTAAAGTTAGCCCGCAAATGACTAATTCACTCGGAACATTATCGTATGGTGTATTTACACAAGTGGTTTGTGACGTCGTACAGCAAAAACTATTTTCTATGAAAAAACGGAATGTAGCGATTGAAAATGTAACGATGTATTTCCTAAAACCTGTTCAAATGGACGCGACAATTATTATTAAACCGCGAATTTTGGAGATGGGGCGTAAGGCCGGTAAGCTTGATGTAGAGCTTTACTTAGAAGGAATTTTGACCGGAAAAGCTATTGTCGCTTGTCAAATGATGGAACGTTAAAAAGAAATAGAGGCGAAACAATGAAAAGTGAGATTTTACAACAAATAAAACAATATGAAACGATTATTTTGCATAGACATGTACGGCCTGACCCAGATGCATACGGATCGCAAATGGGGCTTGCGGAAATTATCCGGGCTAGCTTTCCTGAGAAAAAAGTCTATTCAGTTGGAAATGATGAAAAGTCGCTCCAATTTCTTGGTATAGTGGACGAAATAACGGATGAAATTTATAAAGATGCGCTTGTGATTGTGTGTGACACCGCGAACCAAGAACGGATTTCAGACGGGCGTTTTAACCTTGGTAAAGCACTTATAAAAATTGACCACCATCCAAATGATGATGCGTATGGTGATTTACTTTGGGTGGACACGACGGCTTCTTCTTGTAGTGAAATGATTGTCGCTTTTTGGGAAATGTTTTCGGATGAGTTAATTTTGAATGAAACTGCTGCAAGACTCCTTTATGCGGGAATTGTTGGTGATACTGGGCGCTTCTTGTATCCAAGCACAACGGAAGAGACGTTACGTTTATCTGCGCATTTAGTGACATTTCCATTTGATCGTCCGGCGCTTTACCGAGAATTATATGAATTACCGAAAAATACGGTAAAACTTTCTGGATATATTTTGCAAAACTTTGTCATGGATGAAAATGGCGCTGCAACCGTTTATTTAAGTGATACGCTTTTAAACGAGTTTGAAGTTGATCCGCGCGACGCTTCCGCACTTGTTTCGTGTATCGAAAATGTGAAAGGTATCAAGGCATGGATTATGTTCATTCAAGAAGGTCCTGTTTTTAGAGCTCGTTTACGTTCTAAAGGTCCAGTTATTAATGAATTAGCCAAAGAGTATGGCGGCGGCGGACATCCGCTTGCTTCTGGTGCGACACTTCATAATGAAGAAGAAATAAAGGAAATGACGGCAAAATTGCAACGCATTTGTGCCGATAAATAATTAGGAAATAAAGTCGGATTAATTATCTGGCTTTATTTTTATATAAAAACACGAACACACTTTCTTTTTTTTAGCTTAACCGATATAATGGAAAAAGAGAGTTTTGAAAGGAGAGAGGATAGTGGGGTTTGTTCATTTACAAGTTGCGAGCGCTTATGATTTGCTTTCAAGTACAGCATCGATTGATAAGCTAATCGCTAAAGCAAAAGAATACCATTATCCAGCCTTAGCAATTACGGATAAAAATGTACTTTACGGAGTAGTCGAGTTTTATCAAAAGTGTTTAGCGGCGGATATAAAACCAATTATCGGGATGACGGTGACAATTCAAGGTTACTTAAATCCAATTAATTCATATGAGTTGATATTAATTGCGGAATCAACCGCTGGATATCACGAGTTATTAAAAATCGCGAGTGCTATTCAAACGCGCGAAGAAGGCCCCGAATTGCCACAAAGCTGGTTACGCGCTTATAGCAGTAACTTGATTGCGATTTCACCTGGTGCCAAAGGAGAAATCGAACGTCTTCTGATGGAGGAGAATCGCGAGGGAGCACTGGAAGTTTATGCAAATTTAGTCGAAATTTTTGGTAAAGAATCTGTTTATTTATCTGCCCAAAAAGAAAATCCACGTCTTTTCACAAAAATAGAAACTTTTTCTGCAGAAGAAAATGTACCGGTTGTTGCGACGAAAAATGTACAATATATAGAACCAAAAGATGCGCAAGCAAAAGAAGTTTTAACGGCCATTCGTGATAATCGAACGGTCGATTGGACAACGTTACCACTTGCTGGACCAAATTATTTTACCTCACAAGAAGACATGGAACGTGATTGGCAAACGGAGTTCGAAAAACGGGCATGCTTAGAAACTGGTGAACTTGCAGATCGTTGTCATGTCGAAATTGCTTTGGATCAGCATTTATTACCTAGATTTCCATTAAATGAAGGACAAAATGCATCAGATGTTTTGCGTCAAACAGCCTTTGCAGGATTAAAAGAACGAAATTTATTAGGTGTGGAATATCAGGAGCGTTTAGAATATGAATTAAAAGTCATTACGGAAATGGGTTTTGCAGATTACTTTCTAATCGTTTGGGATGTTATTCGTTATTCACGCGAGGCGGGAATTTTAACAGGTCCAGGTCGGGGCTCTGCGGCGGGGTCGCTTGTTTCCTATGCACTCAGAATTACGGATGTAGACCCAATTCGTTACAATTTGCTATTTGAACGATTTTTAAACCCAGAACGTATCACGATGCCCGATATTGATTTGGATTTTCCAGATAATCGCCGGGATGAAGTGATTTCGTATGTGGTATCTAAATACGGAGAAGCGCATGTGGCGCAAATCGGCACGTTTGGAACACTAGCGGCAAAAGCGGCGATTCGCGATACTGCGAGGAGTTTTGGGCTAAATTCTGTACTATTATCTGAATGGTCTAAGTTGATTCCAAGTCAGTTAGGTATTACGTTACAAAAAGCACTACAAGAAAGTCCGCGTTTAGAAAACCATATTAAAAGCTCTAAAGAAAATGAAATGATTTGGGAAGTTGCTTGTCAACTGGAAGGCTTGCCACGTCATATTTCAACGCACGCAGCGGGAATAGTTATTAGTGACAAGCCACTCGTAGAACAAGTCGCGCTACAATTAGGTAGCGGAGATGCACGTTTGACCCAGTTTGCTATGGGAGAATTAGAGAAAATCGGCTTACTTAAAATGGACTTTTTAGGACTTAGAAATCTTAGTTTACTTGATCGTGTTTTGAAATCAGTCAATTATACTAGAGAAACTCCGTTAACATTAGCAGATATTTCCTTAGAAGATAAAAAAACATTGAAACTATTCCAAACAGGTGACACGACAGGGGTATTCCAATTTGAATCGGACGGGATTCGACGCGTGCTCCGAAAATTAAAACCAACTTCTTTTGAAGATGTCGTGGCGGTAGATGCGCTTTATCGTCCGGGTCCAATGGAACAAATTGATACATTTATCGCTAGAAAACACGGAAAAGAAAAAATTCAATATCCTCATCCAGATTTAGCGCCTATTTTGGAAGTGACATACGGCGTTATCGTTTATCAAGAGCAAATTATTCAAGTAGCGAACCAAATGGCTGGATTTTCGCTTGGAGAAGCAGATTTATTAAGACGAGCGGTCAGCAAGAAAAAAGCAGATGTCCTAAACGAAGAGCGAATTCACTTTGTGGAAGGTGCTAAGAGTAGAGGTTATTCAGATGCTAGCGCTAACCAAGTGTATGATATGATTGTTCAATTCGCGAATTACGGTTTCAACCGAAGTCACGCAGCAGCATATTCAAAAATCGCTTTTCAATTAGCTTATTTAAAAGCACATTTTCCAGCTGCATTTATGTCGTCGCTTCTTAGCTCTGTTTTTGGCAATGACGACAAAATTTCCCAGTACATTACCGAAGCAAAAAACTACGGAATTAGCATGTTAGCGCCAAGCATCAACCATAGTAATTACTACTTCCAAGTGGAGAATGAATCATCTATCCGCTATAGTTTCCGTGTTATTCGTAAAGTGCCAACGAAATTCATTTTAGAAATTATTAACGAACGAAAAAAAGCACCTTTCCGAGATTTCTTTGATTTTTGTGAAAGAATGCCACATAAAATGCTCTCAGAAACCGTTTTAGAAGCACTTGTATTTTCTGGGTGTTTTGACGAATTTGGCGAGGATCGAGCAACGATTTTGGCAACCATTGATGCAGTGCTA
Source organism: Listeria sp. LM90SB2 (assembly GCF_028867355.1). NCBI lineage: Bacteria > Bacillati > Bacillota > Bacilli > Caryophanales > Listeriaceae > Listeria > Listeria sp. LM90SB2. Next base: position 1,610,892 of record NZ_CP046449.1, on the reverse strand, counting down.
CAATATATTTCGCTACTCGGTGAAGATTCGAAAGGAATGAATCTTTTCGCGGAAGATGATGACTTTTTGAAAAAGATGAAACCACGCTACCGGAAAACCGCGCCCATTTCGATTGATGAAAAGCTGGAGAAAGAAAAATTATACACGGGTCAATACGTTTCAGCGCATCCAGTATCGTACTACCAAAATAAATTACAAAATCTTGCTATTACAAGACTTGCAAATCTTTCTTCCGGCAAAAACTATCAAGTAGCTGCTTATGTACATGAAGTCAAATCAATTAGAACAAAAAAGGGCGAAACGATGTGCTTTTTAACAATTAGTGATGATTCAAAAGAACTGAGCGCCGTCATGTTCCCGGAAAGTTATCGTAAATTCGCGAGCTTTGCACAAAAAGGGGAGATTCTCTTTTTGCAAGTCAAAGCAGACACAAGGAACGGAGAGCTACAGTTAATTATCAATAAAGCAGAAGATTTAAAAGAAATAAAAGCCCCCGTACGATTGTTCCTAAAATTAACGGAACCACAGCAAATGGAACAAATTAAGCCAGTTTTAACGCGTTATAAAGGCGACAGTAAGGTCATTGTGCATCAAGCAATAACGAAACAAACTGCTGAGCTGAAAAATATTCAAGTAACGCCATCAAATGAGCTGCAAGAAGCGTTAGAAGAGCTACTCGGTAAAGAGAATGTAGTCATTAAGTAATCTTAGACTTTCTATATTTATAGAAAGTATGTTATAGTTTAACGTGGAAAACAATATTGCGCAGTCTGTCCAGTTGTAATTCGGATAGACTGGCATTTTGTCTTCTTGTGGGAAAATGCGGTTGATTTATGTTTCATGTCTTTATTCATTTTTTATTTTTACAACATTAAAAATCGTTAATAACCACAATAGAAAGCGTAAATGGGGAGGGTTATCCTTGCTAGGAGACTTGTTTACAAAACCAAAAAAGAGAAAATATGCCACAATTCCTTCTGATGGAACGAAAGCAGATGTTCCAGAAGGTATTATGACAAAATGTCCGGAATGTAAAAAAATAATGTATACCAAAGAATTGCAAAAAAATCTTATGGTATGTAATTATTGTGGTTTTCATCATCCAATTGGGGCAAAAGCACGAATCGATATGCTAGTTGATGAAGGCTCTTTTGAAGAAATTGATGCTAGTTTAACGACAGCAAATCCACTTGGTTTTGAAGATTATATGGATCGTATTGAGAAAGATAAGCAAAAATCTGGTTTAAATGAAGCCATTGTTACTGGTCATGCTACAATTGATGGTAATCCGCTTGTTATTGCAGTGATGGATTCTCGTTTTAGAATGGCAAGTATGGGCTCTGTTGTCGGTGAAAAAATCTTTCGTGCCGTGGAAGATGCCGATAAAACAAATAAACCGTTTGTTATTTTCACTGCTTCAGGTGGCGCGCGTATGCAAGAGGGGATGCTTTCGCTTATGCAAATGGCGAAAACCTCTGCTGCATTTAAACGATTTAGCAATCACGGGGGACTGATTATTACGGTAATGACGCACCCAACTACTGGTGGGGTTTCTGCTAGTTTTGCATCCCTTGGAGACTATAACTTTGCAGAACCAGGCGCACTTATTGGCTTTGCTGGACGCCGGGTAATAGAACAAACCGTTCGTGAAGAATTACCAGAAGACTTCCAAACGTCGGAGTTTTTATTAAAGCATGGACAACTAGATGACTGTATTTCACGCCTTGATCTGCAAAATAAATTAAGTTTTATTTTAAGCATTCACGTGAAAACACCTGAAGTAGGAGGTGAAGCGGATGGCGAATGAGATGGAATTTGAGAAACCGATTTTAGAATTAAAAAGTAAGATTGCTGACTTAAAAGAGTACAATGAAACTTCTGATGTGGATTTGACCAATGAAATTGAAAAGCTAGAAAAACGCTTAGCTAAGTTAGAATCAAGCATTTATAGCAATATGACTGCTTGGGATAAATTTCAAGTAGCTCGCCATCCAGAAAGACCTACGACACTTGATTATATTTCACTTTTATTCGAAGACTTCATGGAACTTCACGGGGATCGCGCATTTGGTGACGATGCTGCAATTGTTGGCGGTATCGCAACTTTCCACGGTATCCCAGTGACAGTTATTGGTCACCAACGTGGTAAAGATACAAAAGATAATTTACATCGTAATTTTGGTATGCCTCATCCTGAAGGTTTCCGTAAAGCGCTACGTTTGATGAAACAAGCAGATAAATTTGGCCGACCAATTATTTGCTTCATCGATACGAAAGGTGCTTATCCAGGTCGAGCTGCGGAAGAACGCGGTCAAAGTGAAGCCATTGCTAGAAATCTTTATGAAATGAGCGATATGAAAGTACCAATTATTTCTATTGTAATCGGTGAAGGTGGAAGTGGTGGAGCACTCGCTCTTGGTGTTGGAAATCAAATTTTCATGCTTGAAAATGCAGTTTTCTCTGTTATTTCACCAGAAGGAGCAGCAGCTATTTTATGGAAAGATGCCAGTCAAGCGAAGAAAGCAGCAGAGTCTATGCGGATTACAGCTGGCGATTTATTTGAACTTGGCATTACAGATGGAATTATTCCAGAAGTAAAAGGCGGTGCGCACCGAGATTTAAATGCACAAGCCGAAGAAATTAACAAAACTATCACGAAGTCTTTACATGCACTAATGGCATTTTCTGAAGAACAATTAATAGAACAGCGTTATGAAAAATTCAAGAAAATCGGTGTATACGATACTTTATAAACAATAAAAGAAGCGGCTTTCCTAATTTTAGGAGATCCGCTTCTTTGGTATATGCCAAACGCTAAAAAGAAAGTTTACCCATTCACAAGTATAGACCAATTATGTTTATTTAAGCTATAAAGCCGTTTTTCGTACGAATCGGAATAGACCGATATTTAAAATGGCGATTTGCAAAGCTTCTCGTTTAAAAAAGTGCTCTGTTGAAGCTTTTCATTTGACCTTTTTTCATGTAGAATAAACACATGTGATGAAAAACAATATCATTGTCTGAGGTGGTAAGTAAAATGAAACGAATTGCAATTTTAACAAGTGGAGGAGACGCTCCAGGAATGAATGCAGCCACTCGTGCTGTTGTACGGAAAGCAATCTATGAAGGACTTGAAGTTTACGGTATTAACTATGGCTTTTTAGGGCTAGTCAATGGTGATATTCGTAAACTAGAATTAGGTTCTGTTGGTGATTTACTTCACCGCGGAGGTACATTCCTTTATTCCGCAAGATATCCTGAATTCGCTACAGAAGAAGGACAACTTAAAGGAATTGAACAATTGAAAAAACATCAAATCGATGGCCTTGTGGTTATTGGTGGAGATGGTTCTTATCACGGAGCGGAAGCACTTACAAAACGTGGATTCCCAACTATTGGTATCCCAGGAACTATTGATAATGATATTTCTGGAACTGATTTTACTATTGGTTTTGATACAGCGTTAAACACTGTTCTTGATGCACTTGATAAAATCCGTGATACAGCTACAAGTCATGAACGTACTTTCATTATTGAAGTTATGGGTCGTGACGCTGGTGATATCGCTCTTTGGTCTGGACTTGCTGGTGGTGCTGAAGCTATCATCGTTCCAGAAGAAAGTTTTAATATGGATGATGTCGTGGATCGTTTGAACAAAGGTCGCGAACGTGGTAAAAAACATAGTATTATCGTCGTTGCTGAGGGCGTAATGTCCGGTAATGAATTCGCTAAACAATTAGCTGAATATGGCGATTATCATGCACGTGTAACTGTTCTTGGACACGTTCAACGTGGTGGTAGCCCAACTGCATTTGACCGTGTACTTGCAAGCCGTCTTGGTGCACGTTCAGTAGAATTATTGTTAGAAAACCGCGGAGGATTAGCTGTTGGAATCCGTGAAAATAGAATTGTCGAAAATGACATTAGTGAAATTTTGAAAGAAAAACACACACTTGATCAAAAATTATTTGATCTAGCATCTATTTTGTCGATTTAAAACGGCTGAAGAGCTGGCTGCCATGACAAAGCATGGTAGCCTTTCTTTGTGAAAAATTTTAGTAACGTATTAAAAATAAACTTTGAGGGTAAAGAAATGCAAATCGTTCATTAAGCATGCTGTAACAATCTGGAAAACGTTTTCTTGTTATCGTTACCATGCAGGTTGATTGCAATTTTATTCACAAACTTACTTGTTTTACAAGGTTGTTACTGGTAAAATGTGAAAGATATGTTTATAATAAATACGAATGAATAGCTAAGTTCTAGGAGGAGTAATAACATGAAAAAAACGAAAATTGTTTGTACAATTGGTCCTGCAAGTGAGTCAGTTGACACATTAGTTCAGTTGATCGAAGCAGGAATGAACGTTGCACGTCTTAATTTCTCTCACGGAGATTTTGAAGAGCACGGTGCGCGTATTGTAAATATCCGCGAAGCATCGAAAAAAACTGGTAAACAAGTGGCTATCTTACTTGATACAAAAGGTCCAGAAATCCGTACAAACGACATGGTCGGCGGAAAATTAGAATTCCAAACAGGTGATGTTGTACGTGTTTCTATGACTCCTGTTGAAGGAACAAAAGAAAAATTCTCCGTGACTTACGGCGAACTTTACGATGATGTAGAAATTGGTTCTTCCATTTTACTTGATGACGGCTTAATCGGTCTTGAAGTAATCGAAAAAGACGAAGCTAATCGCGAACTAGTAACAAAAGTACTTAACCCAGGTGTACTTAAAAATAAAAAAGGTGTTAACGTACCAAACGTTTCTATCAACCTACCAGGAATCACAGAAAAAGATGCTGCTGATATCCGCTTTGGTTTAGAACAAGGTATTGATTTTATCGCTGCATCTTTCGTACGTCGTGCTACAGATGTTCTTGAAATCACTAAAATTCTAGAAGAGCACAATGCAACTCACGTACAAATCATTCCTAAAATCGAAAACCAAGAAGGCGTTGATAATATCGACGAAATCTTACAAGTATCTCAAGGCCTAATGGTTGCTCGTGGGGACCTTGGTGTTGAAATTCCAGCTGAAGAAGTTCCGATTGTACAAAAAGAACTTATCAGAAAATGTAATAAACTTGGTAAACCTGTTATTACTGCAACACAAATGCTTGATTCCATGCAACGTAACCCACGTCCAACTCGCGCTGAAGCAAGTGACGTAGCGAATGCGATTTTTGATGGAACAGATGCAATTATGTTGTCCGGTGAAACAGCTGCTGGGGATTATCCAGTAGAAGCAGTTAAAATGATGGCGAAAATCGCTGTTCGTACAGAAGAAGTACTAGTTGCTCAAGATAAATTTGCACTTAAACTTCACGAAAATACGGATATGACAGAAGCTATCGGTCAAGCAGTTGGCCATACTGCGAAAAACCTAAATGTACAAACTATTGTTGCTGCGACTCAAAGTGGTCACACAGCGCGTATGATCTCTAAATACCGTCCTAAATCTCATATCGTTGCTGTAACATTCAACGAGCATGTATACCGCGGTTTAGCACTTTCATGGGGTGTTTATCCTCGCCTAGCTACTCCAGTTAGCAACACAGATGAAATGTTCGACCTTGCAGTGAAAGAATCTCTTGCTTCTGGCGTTGCAAAACAAGGCGACTTAATTATCATCACTGCTGGTGTTCCAGTTACTGAAAGTGGAACAACAAACGTAATGAAAATCCAATTAATTGGTGAAAAAGTTGTTAAAGGCCAAGGTATTGGCAGCAAATCTGTTATCGGTAAAGCAATCGTTGCTAAATCCAATGCAGAAGCACTTGAAAAAGCAGAAGAAGGCGGAATCTTAATCGTTAAAACAACGGATAAAGAAATGCTACCTGCATTCGAGAAAAGTGCAGCAGTTGTTGTGGAAGAAGGCGGCTTGACTAGCCACGCAGCAGTTGTAGGAATCAACCTAGGCATTCCTGTCATCGTTGGCGCTAAAGATGCAACATCTCTTGTAAAAGACGGTGAAATCATTACTGTTGATTCTCGTCAAGGTGTTGTATATAACGGCAAAACAGCAACACATTAATAGTTAACTTTCTAAAAGCGTCCCGCATGCGGGACGCTTTTTTTATGCGCACGCCTGTATTGTTTTTCGATTACGCCAAAATAGGTTATAATAGAGAGTAAGTATTGGAGTTGATTTTATGAGAAAATTTATTCTTTATTGGGCTTTATATGGCTTAATAGAATTGATTATGTACGTTTGGTTATTCCAAGTAATTGGCTTTTGGCCACTTCTTTTTATTCAGGCAGCTTCAAGTGCCTTTGGTGTTTTTATTTTCAAACGGCTTGGTGGCAACCTTTTCCGAAATTTACGAGATGGCCGCACTGTAGCCCCGTATTTGTTGGATAGTCTGTGCTTTTTTATCGCCGGGTTTTTATTAATTATTCCAGGTGTTATAACAACTATACTTGGACTACTCATTTTTATTCCATTTTCCCGCAAACTATTAAAACCAAAATTAACAAAATGGCTTGGAAATCAAAAGAAACATACGCAATATTATTATTTTGATATGTAATTAAAACCTCTATGGGAAAAACTTTCTATAGAGGTTTCATTGAAAAAAGGGCAATTCATTTTCCTTATGGCATTTTAGTATTACTATAAGGTATGTTTATGATATAATAATTGTTATCTCGCTTCCTAGATGCGTGATATTGAAAGGTGACTTAATATGTTTACGGAAAGTATGTTGTTTTTACTTCTTTTTTTACTTCTCGGACTTATAGCAAAAAATAATTCGCTTATCATTGCTGTAGCTGTCGTTATTTTGTTGAAGTTATTTCACGTCGATGGCAAAGCAATGGAAATGATTCAAGCAAAAGGGATAAATTGGGGTGTAACGATTATTACGGTTGCTATCTTAATTCCAATCGCAACTGGTCAAATCGGTTTTAAAGATTTAATTGATTCTTTCAAATCGGCAGCTGGCTGGATTGGCCTTGGTGCAGGAATTGCCGTTTCTATCTTAGCGAAAAAAGGTGTAGGCTATATGGCCGTTGATCCACAAGTGACTGTCTCACTAGTATTCGGGACCATTTTAGCAGTGGTGCTTTTTAGAGGGATTGCTGCTGGACCAGTAATTGCAGCTGGTATTGCGTACATGGCAATGCAGTTAGTTGCATTCATAAAATAAGTACATACGTAAAAAAGGATAAAAGGAGGAAATGAAATGACGTTATCTAAAGGCTTAGAAAATGTATATGTTGCTGAAACTTCCATTAGCTCTATCATTGATGATATGTTAACTTATGTTGGCTATGGTATTGACGATTTAATGGAAAATAACGCTTCTTTTGAAGAAGTGATTTACTTATTATGGCATTTACGTTTGCCGAATAAAGATGAATTTAAAAAATTTAAACGAGAAATCCAAGAAAATATGGCAGTGTCTGAAACAATCATTACGAGCTTAAGAATGCAAAATCACCAAAAATTACATCCGATGAGTGTTTTAAGAACTACAGTTTCTATGCTCGGTGTATTTGATACAGAAGCTGAATTAGACGACGGGGAAGCAGTTTACCGTAAAGGTTTGCGACTTCAAGCAAAAATGCCAACCATTGTTGCCGCTTTTTCCAGAATTCGTCGCGGACTCGATCCAATTCCACCGAGAGAAGATTTAAATATGGCAGCAAATTTCCTATATATGATTACAGGAGAAGAAGCAGATGCATTATCAGTAGAAGCAATGAATAAAGCGCTCGTACTGCACGCTGATCACGAATTTAATGCTTCTACTTTTACAGCGCGAGTTTGTGTGGCAACGCTTTCGGATGTTTATTCCGGCGTAACAGCTGCAATCGGTGCGCTGAAAGGCCCGCTTCATGGTGGTGCCAATGAACGCGTATTTGATATGTTAGAAGAAATTGACCAAGCTGGTGATGTGCGTAATTACATTCAAGAAAAAATTGATACGAAGCAAAAGATTATGGGATTTGGTCACCGTGTTTATCGCGGCGGAGATCCTCGTGCGCAACATTTGCGTGAAATGTCCAGAAAGTTAACTGCTGAAAAAGGCGAAGAGAAATGGTTTGATATTTCGCTGCAAGTAGAAGAATCTGTTTGGGAATTGAAACACTTAAAACCGAATGTCGATTTCTATTCAGCCTCCGTTTATCATGCGCTTGGTATTGACCGCGACTTGTTTACGCTTGTGTTTTCTGTAAGTCGTGTATCTGGTTGGTTAGCACACATTTTCGAGCAATATCGTGATAATCGTCTTATTCGTCCGCGTGCTATTTACGTTGGACCTGAAAATAGAAGTTATTTACCTGTAGAAGAACGAATTTAATCGAGGAGGAACAAACTTTATGAGTCAAAAAATTCAAGTAGAAAACGGTGTGCTCAAAACACCAAACAATCCAGTCATTCCTTTTATTGAAGGGGACGGAACTGGTCCAGACATCTGGGCAGCTGCAAAACGCGTTTTAGATGCCGCAGTAAAAAAAGCTTACAATGGCGAAAAAGAAATTGCTTGGAAAGAAGTACTAGCTGGTGAAAAAGCATTTAAACAAACAGGAGAATGGTTACCACAAGCGACTTTAGATACAATTGATGAATATTTGATTGCTATTAAAGGACCGCTTACTACTCCAATCGGTGGAGGCATTCGTTCGTTAAACGTTGCCCTGCGCCAAGAGTTAGATTTATATGTTTGTTTACGTCCAGTTCGTTATTTCAAAGGCGTTCCTTCACCGGTGAAACGTCCGGAAGACACAGATATGGTCATTTTCCGTGAGAATACAGAAGATATATATGCAGGGATTGAATTTAAAGAAGGCAGCGAAGAATCAAAAAAACTAATCGACTTCTTAAAATCTGAGTTTGGCGTTGACAAAATTCGTTTCCCGGAAACTTCTGGTATTGGTATTAAGCCAATTTCCAAAGAGGGAACAGAGCGTTTAGTGCGTTCGGCGATTGAATATGCAATTAAAGAAGGTCGTAAATCATTAACGCTTGTACACAAAGGGAATATCATGAAGTTCACAGAAGGAGCTTTCAAAAATTGGGGCTATGATTTATGTGAACGCGAATATGGTGATAAAGTATTTACTTGGAATGAGTATGATCGCATTAAAGAAGCTGAAGGAACAGAAGTTGCTGACGCGAAACAAAAAGAAGCGCTTGCTGCTGGGAAAATTTTAGTCAAAGATTCGATTGCGGATATTTTCTTGCAACAAATCTTAACTCGCCCGGCTGAATTTGATGTAGTTGCTACAATGAACTTGAATGGAGATTACATTTCTGATGCACTTGCTGCTCAAGTAGGCGGAATCGGTATTGCTCCAGGAGCAAACATTAACTACTTAACTGGCCATGCAATTTTCGAAGCGACGCATGGTACTGCACCGAAATATGCAGGTCTTGATAAAGTGAATCCTTCATCAGTTATTTTATCTGGGACACTTCTTCTTGAACATATTGGTTGGGGTGAAGCGGCTGCATTAATTAATCAGTCAATGGAAAAAACAATCGCTGCGAAAACCGTAACTTATGATTTTGCTCGATTAATGGATGGTGCGACAGAAGTTAAATGTTCGGAATTTGCAGATGAATTAATAAAAAATTTCTAAAACAATCCATTTTAACTTCTAAAACTAGTCTGTATTTTTATTTTTAACCATAAATATACGTTTTTAAAACAAACCATTTAATCCCATTCGGATAAGTGGTTTGTTTTTATGTTCCTATGGTAAAATAGACACAAGTGAATGACAATATCGAGGAGGATATCCCTGTGAATAAATTAGTATTAATTGATGGAAATAGTATTGCGAATCGCGCCTTTTATGCTTTACCGCTTTTAAATAATGATAAAGGTGTTTACACAAATGCGGTGTATGGTTTCGCAATGATGTTGATGAATGTACTCGAAAAAGAAAAACCTAGCCATGTGCTCGTTGCATTTGATGCTGGAAAAACAACTTTCAGGCATACAACATTTAAAGGTTATAAAGGCGGACGTCAAAAAACCCCAAGTGAGTTATCTGAACAGTTTCCATTCATCCGAGAACTTTTAACGGCGTATGATATCCCGCAATATGAACTTGCCAATTACGAGGCAGATGATATTATCGGAACATTGACGAAAAAAGCAGAAGCAGATGGAATGGAAGTAGCAATCATTACCGGAGACCGGGACTTAACGCAATTAGCTTCTGGAAAAACAACGGTTTATATTACTAAAAAAGGCATAGCCGATATGGAAACCAACACACCAGAAACACTAAAAGAAAAATACAATCTGACTCCTCAACAAATCATTGATATGAAGGGTTTAATGGGTGATTCCTCCGATAATATTCCTGGTATTCCAGGCGTTGGTGAAAAAACTGCCTTAAAACTCTTACATGAATTTGGTGGAACGGTGGAAAGTGTGTTAGAGCATGCCGAGGAAATTTCCGGTAAAAAACTAAAAGAAAAAGTACTGGAAAATAAAGAATTAGCTATTTTAAGTAAAGAGTTAGCTACAATCAATGTGGATTCACCGATTGAATGCACGGTCGAAAGCACGAAATACGACGGCTATCAAACAGAAAAAGTTATCCCTTTATTAAAAGAAATGAATTTTACAACACTTTTGAAAAATATCGAGGGAGATACACCAGAAGAAACGAAAGAACTAAAAGAGTTGTCTTTTGAAATCGTAACAGAATTAAAAGAAAAACATTTTGGTGGGAAAACCGCGCTTTATGTGGAGCTAGAAAACGATAATTACCATACAGCTAATTTCATTGGATTAACAGTACATTCTAGCCAAGGGACGTATTTCTTTACAAAAGAAACAGCCGAAAGTAGTGAGGTATTCCGCAAATGGGTAGAAAGTGATCAAACAAAAGTAGTGTACGATGCGAAGAAAACAATGGTTGCAATGAACCGCATTGGTTTGGCCATTTCTGGTATCACCTTTGATATCATGTTAGCATCTTACTTGCTAAATCCATCTGATTCGATTGATGACTTTACAAGTGTTGCAATACGACATGATTACACAGAAGTAGAAACAGATGAAGCAGTCTACGGAAAAGGTGCTAAACGTAGCACTCCTGAAGAAAGCATTGTTGCGGCACACTTAGCTAGAAAAGCAGTGGCTATTGCTGACTTAGAGAAAAGACTAGTTGATGATTTAGAAGAAAATGAACAACTAGCTTTGATGGAAGACCTTGAGCTACCTCTAACTTTTGTATTAGCAGAAATGGAAATGCAAGGGGTTAGTGTAGATACAGAACGTCTAGAGAATATGAAAGTGGAGCTAGCGGGTAGACTGAAAACATTGGAAGAGTCGATCCATTCTCTAGCCGGCGAAGAATTCAATATTAATTCACCGAAACAACTAGGTGTGATTTTATTTGAAAAGCTTGGTCTCCCAGCTGTCAAGAAAACAAAAACAGGTTATTCAACGGCTGCCGATGTACTGGAAAGTTTATCTGGTAAACACGCGATTATTGATGAAATTTTGTTATATCGTCAACTTGGTAAAATTCAGTCCACTTATATCGAAGGGCTGCTTAAAGTGACAGATAAAGAAACACATAAAGTACACACACGTTTCAACCAAACATTAACGCAAACAGGACGCTTAAGTTCAGTTGATCCGAACTTGCAAAATATCCCTATTCGTTTAGAAGAAGGACGGAAAATTAGACAAGTTTTCGTACCGAGTAAACCAGGTTGGAAAATGTTTTCAGCCGATTATTCTCAAGTAGAGCTGAGAGTCTTAGCACATATTTCGGAAGATGAAAATTTAATTTATGCATTTAAGCACGATTATGATATTCATACGAAAACGGCGATGGACGTGTTTCATGTTGAGCAAGACGAAGTGGATTCATTAATGCGTCGTCAGGCTAAAGCGGTAAACTTTGGTATTGTATATGGAATTAGTGATTATGGGCTTTCGCAAAACCTTGGTATTACGCGTAAAGAAGCAAAAGACTTTATTGATCGTTATTTTGTGAGCTATCCAGCTGTGAAAGAATATATGCAAGATATCGTTCGTTTTGCGAAAGAAAAAGGCTATGTAGAGACCATTTTACATCGTCGTCGGTATATTCCAGAGATTGTCAGTCGTAATTTTAATGTTCGCGGATTTGCAGAAAGAACGGCGATGAACACGCCTATTCAAGGTAGTGCCGCTGATATTATCAAAAAAGCGATGATTCTGATGAGCGAGCGTTTAGTATCTGAAAAATTAGAAGCAAAATTATTACTACAAGTACACGATGAATTAATCTTCGAGGCGCCTGAAGCTGAAATCGCTAAATTAGAAGAAATTGTCCCAGATGTTATGGAAAATGCAGTAGAGCTTTCTGTACCGCTAAAAGTAGATAGCGCATTTGGTGACACTTGGTACGACGCGAAATAAATAGAGAAACGGGGAGTTTATATATGCCAGAAATGCCGGAAGTAGAAAATGTCCGCGCAACTTTACAAGAATTAGTCCCAGGTAAAAAAATAGATCAAGTAATTGTTCGTGTTCCAAAAATGATTGTATCAACACCACCCGATGAGTTTGTGCATATGCTTGTCGGGCAAGAAATAGAGGGTGTACGCCGTCGTGGTAAATTCTTACTTTTTGACTTAACCAACTGTACGATTTTATCGCATTTACGAATGGAAGGTAAATTTCGGTTAATGGATGAAAAGGAAGAGGTTAGCAAGCATACGCATATTATTTTTCATTTTGAAGATCACACGGAATTGCGTTTTTTAGATGTGCGAAAATTTGGCACGATGGAAGTAACAAATAAATACGGTGAGGGTGAAACGCGGTCGATTAAAAAGCTTGGCCCAGAACCGCTGACGCAAGCCTTTACATTAACGGATTTTGCGACTGGTGTAAAAAAAACAAGCCGCGCCATCAAAACGGCTTTACTTGATCAAAAGTTAGTAGCCGGAGTAGGAAATATTTATGCGGATGAAATTTGTTTTGAAGCAAAAGTGCGCCCGGAAAGAGCAGCTAACTCACTTTCAGACAAAGAAATCAAACGTATTTTTGAAGCGACGAAAAGTATTATGACTGAAGCTGTAGCACTTGGTGGCTCCACTGTCAGAACATATGTAAATTCGCAAGGGAAGCTTGGACAATATCAAGATAAATTAAAAGTATACGGCAAAACAGACGAACCGTGTGTTGTTTGTGGAACGCCAATTGAAAAAATTAAATTAAACGGACGCGGGACACATTTTTGCCCGAATTGCCAAAAATAGAAAGCGAGCTGAAATCATGGGGAAAACGATTGGATTAACAGGAAGTGTAGCAACAGGGAAATCAACAGTGAGTAACATGATTCAGCAAGCGGGTATTCCATTAGTAGATGCAGATATTGCTGCTAGAAAAGTAGTGGAGCGTGGCACAGAAGGACTAAAAGAAATCGTTGCTTATTTTGGGGAAGAAATTTTACTTGCAGATGGCACATTAAATCGAGCTAAATTAGGAGAAATTATTTTTAAAGATAAGGAAAAGCGTGAAAAGTTAAATGAAATTACGCATCCACGTGTGAAAGACTATATGTTGGAAGCGCGCGAACGTTTTTTTGAAGCAGGAGAGGAGCTTGTCTTTTTCGATATTCCGCTTTTGTTTGAAAGTCATTTAGAATCGTTGGTGGATAAAATAGTTGTTGTTTGGACCACCCCTGAAACAGAGTTAAAACGCCTGATGGAGCGAAATAATCTAACAAAAGAAGATGCATTAAGAAGAATTGAAAGCCAAATGGGAATCGATGAAAAGGCGAGAAAAGCTGATTTTGTCATCGATAATAATGAATCACTTGAAAAGACACAAAAACAAGTTCTTACATTTATCAAGCGTTTTGTAAAGAACAAATAGCCACCCTTACTTTCACATGGTATAATGAGGCATACAAATAAACAGATAGAGAAAGCTAGAGATAGGAGTGAGTTTTTGTGAGATGTCCTACTTGTCAATATAATGGTACACGTGTTGTAGACTCAAGACCGGCAGATGATGGCAATTCCATCCGAAGACGGCGTGAATGTGAAAAATGCGGATTTCGTTTTACTACTTTTGAAAAGGTAGAAGAGAGTCCTTTAATAGTTGTGAAAAAAGATGGAGCAAGAGAAGAATTCGCTCGTGAAAAAGTGCGACGCGGCTTAATAAGAGCATGTGAAAAACGACCAGTTAGCGCTGAACAAATTGAAGAAATTGTCAATGAGGTAGAACGTGAACTGCGAAATATTGGAGACAGTGAAATCGCGTCTGACTTAATTGGTGAAAAAGTGATGAATAAATTAGCGAATCTCGATGAAGTAGCCTACGTGCGCTTCGCTTCGGTGTATCGCCAATTTAAAGATATTAGTGTGTTTGTCGAAGAGTTAAAAGATTTAATGGAAAAAAATAAAGATAGGTGAGTAAATTGACGGAATTTTGGATGGAGCTTCAAGCGGTAGACAGCTATCAAGTAAAAGCAAGTGGAATCTTGACCGGCGCCGACAGAAAAATTATTACGATGTTATATCAACCGCTAATGGGGGCGGAATGTCTTGCTTTATATCAAACACTGTTCACAGAAGTCGAAGAAAACAGACTTTGGTCAGAAGCGCATTCGCACGTCCAACTTTTAAATATGCTTGATATTAGTTTGAAAGCGTTATTCGAGGCAAGGCTAAAATTAGAAGGCTTAGGTCTTTTAAAGAGTTATGTGAAGACCGAAAACGATCAACGCTTTTATATTTACGAAATCTTGCCACCGTTATCACCAGAAAAGTTTTTTTCGGATGGTCTATTAAATATTTATTTATATAGCAAAATTGGCAATGCGCAGTTTCAACGTTTGCGTCGTTTTTTCGCAGACGAGGCATTTGACACAGCTACATATAGCGAAATCACTCGTTCGTTTCAAGATGTTTTCGAACCGTTTAAAGGTGGTAGTAGTGCAGTTACGACTGAAACTAGTCAAAAGTTACTAGACAAAGTGACGCCAAAAGAAATTGAATTTGATGACGCGAGTTTTGACTTTAATTTGTTTTTGAGCTTGCTTTCACCGGGAATGATTGCTCGCGAAAAGATAACAAAAGAAGTACGCCAAACGATATTAAAACTTCACGGGATTTATCAAGTTTCTGAAAAAGATATGCCGAGTTATTTGTATCGTGCGCTTGATGCAAATGGTGAAATCGACATCGTTTATTTGCGTAAAATCGTTCGTGAAGGCTACACCATCGAACACGGTGCGCCGCCAAAACTGCAAATGAAGCAGGAAACGCCTGTCGATAAAGAACCAGAAGAATCGTTAAATGATGAAGAAGCGCTGCAAGTATATTTAGAGAGCATCACGCCTTTTCAACTTTTGGTAGACATTTCAGACGGGGCAGTTCCCGCTGAAACCGATTTGCGCGTTGTAGAAGAAGTCATGAACCAGCAAAATTTACCAGTTCCTGTGATGAATGTGCTGATTGAGTACGTGTTACTCCGGCTTGACCGGAAGCTTTCTAAAAATTACATGATGACGATTGCTGCTCACTGGAAACGAAAAAATGTAAAAACAGCAAAAGAAGCAATGGATCTAGCGTGGCAAGAGCACGAGAAATACAAACGACTTCAAGAAGAACCAGCCACACCAAAAACGAATAATTACAACCGAAATTATCAAAAAACAACGCGAAAAGAAATTTTGCCGGATTGGTTTGATAAGGAGCAAGTTGCTCCAGCCGAAAATAAAATGACAGATAAAGAAAAACAAACACTCGAAGAACAAGTTCGTGAAATTAAAGAACGACTAAATAAAAGGTAGGTGAAGAAGATGGATAACATCGAAAGAACATTAGGACAGCTTTTTGAAGGCCGCGACTTTGAAAAAGAATACCAAGGTTTAAAACAACAAGTTCTCCATTATCAACCAATTCAAGACTTTTTCAAAGAGCACAAAGAAGAGGTTACCGAGCAATTAGTTAATCAAAATTTGTCTAATTTATATGAATTTATGACGCAACACAAAAAATTCACGGAACAGGAAGAAACTATAATGCCTGGTTATGCACCAAAACTTGTTCTTAATGGGGAATTCATCACTGTCACCTACTATCCGACGAAAGAGAAAATAGAAGAAGATAAACGCCGTGCAGTTGAGCGAAGAATTCGTTCTCTTTATATGCCTAAGCAAGTAGTGGACGCGAACTTAGCGGACTTTTATACCGATGAAGAATCGCGTCAATTAGCGCTTGTGGAAGCATATCAATTTTTAAATAATTATCCTCCGAAAAGTGGGGAACGTGTGAAGGGCTTATTTATTCATGGTAGCTTTGGGACTGGGAAATCCTATTTGTTAGGGGCCCTTGCGAAAGAACTTGCTTTAAAAGGTATTTCAACTACACTTGTTTATTTACCCGAGTTCATGCGCGAAGTGAAACAGTCTATTTCTGACAATACAGTCGGTGAAAAAATTCAATTTGCGAAAGAAACAGAAGTATTGATGCTCGATGATATTGGCGCAGAATCGATGACCGCTTGGACGCGTGATGAAGTGTTGGGTGCGATTTTACAATTCCGGATGCAAGAGGAATTACCAACTTTCTTCTCATCAAATTACAACATGGATCAACTAGAAAATCATTTAATGTTTGCCCAAAATGGTACGGAAGAAAAACTAAAAGCTCGCCGAATCATGGAACGGGTGCGCTATTTGTCGAAAGAGGTTAACTTAGAAGGGAAAAATCGCCGTTTCTAAAAAGTACTTGCAAATATGTTTAATCGGGCTTATAATTTGAAGTAATATAAAACAAAGTGATGAAAAGGACAACCAATTTAACGGAAAATTTTAGAGAGGAAGGGCTAGCTGGGAACCTTCTATTGGAACTTAAATTTGGACCACCTTGGAACTTCTATTAGGAACGTGTTTAACTAGTAATAATAGACGGATCGCTCCGTTATAAGCGACAAGAGTGAAGTAGTTATTTTTAGCTATTTCTGAATCTTGGGTGGAACCACGAGCATAAACTCGTCCCTTGACAACAGGAGGGATGGGTTTTTTATTTTGCCCTCCTAACCACACTAAAAAAAGAAAAGGAGAGATTAGTATGAAAATCACATTTCCAGACGGTGCAGTAAAAGAATTCGAGCCAGGCGTTTCAACAGCAGATATTGCTGCTTCTATCAGCCCAGGGCTAAAAAAGAAAGCACTCGCAGGTAAATTAAACGGGGAGTTACTTGATTTAGTAACACCAATCCACGAAGACGGAGCAATCGAAATCGTAACACCAGACCATGAAGATGCGCTTGGTATTTTGCGTCACAGTACAGCTCATTTAATGGCTCAAGCATTGAAACGCCTTTATCCAGATGTGAAATTTGGTGTTGGCCCAGCGATTGAATCTGGTTTCTATTATGATATTGATACAGAGGCAGTTATTAGCGATGAATCTCTTGTTGAAATTGAAAAAGAAATGCAAAAAATTGTGCGTGAAAATGTTCCAATTGAGCGCGAAGTTGTTTCTCGCGAAGAAGCAATTAAACGTTTCAAAGCAATTGGAGATCAATATAAATTAGAACTTATCGAAGCAATCCCAGAAGATGAAACAGTGACAATTTATACACAAGGTGAATTTTTCGACCTTTGTCGCGGAGTCCATGTTCCTTCTACTGGTAAAATTCAAGTGTTCAAACTACTTAGCGTGGCTGGTGCATACTGGCGTGGCGATAGTAACAACAAAATGCTACAACGCATTTACGGCACAGCTTTCTTCGATAAAAATGGCTTAAAAGAATTTATCCAAATGCAAAAAGAAGCGAAAGAACGTGATCATCGTAAACTAGGTAAAGAACTAGATTTATTTGCAAATAGTATTGAAGTTGGTCAAGGTTTACCACTTTGGTTGCCAAAAGGTGCGACTATCCGACGCGTTATCGAACGATACATTGTGGATAAAGAAGAACGCCTTGGTTACAATCACGTTTACACTCCGATTATGGCTAATGTTGAGCTTTATAAAACAAGCGGCCACTGGGATCATTACCATGAAGACATGTTCCCAACAATGAAAATGGACAACGAAGAACTAGTTTTACGTCCAATGAACTGCCCGCATCACATGATGATTTATAAAAATGATATCCATAGTTACCGTGAACTACCAATCCGTATTGCCGAGCTTGGTATGATGCACCGTTATGAAATGAGTGGGGCGCTTTCAGGACTTCAACGTGTTCGTGGAATGACTTTAAATGATGCACACGTATTTGTTCGCCCTGACCAAATCAAAGATGAGTTCAAACGGGTTGTAGAGCTAATTTTAGAAGTATATAAAGACTTTGATATTAAAGATTACTCCTTCCGCCTAAGCTACCGTGATCCGAAAAATACTGAAAAATATTTTGACGATGATGCTATGTGGGAAAAAGCGCAAGCCATGCTTAAATCCGCCATGGACGAAATGGAAATGGATTACTTTGAAGCAGAAGGTGAAGCTGCATTTTACGGTCCAAAACTAGATGTTCAAGTGAAAACTGCAATAGGAAAAGAAGAAACACTTTCCACTGTACAACTTGACTTCTTACTTCCAGAACGCTTTGACTTAACTTACATTGGCGAAGATGGCGAAAAACATCGTCCAGTTGTCATTCACCGTGGAGTTGTATCGACAATGGAACGTTTTGTCGCATATCTAATCGAAGAATACAAAGGTGCTTTCCCAACTTGGTTAGCTCCAGTACAAATGGAACTTATTCCAGTTAATGCAGATGCACATTTAGATTATGCAAAAGGTGTACAAGATAAATTACAACGCGCTGGACTTCGTGCTGAAGTGGATGATCGTAATGAAAAATTAGGATATAAAATCCGTGAAGCACAAACAAAGAAAATTCCTTATGCCTTAGTATTAGGTGACCAAGAAGTAGAGGCTGGTTCTGTTAACGTTCGTCGTTACGGCTCTAAAGACTCTGAAACAATGGATTTAGATGCATTTATCGCACAAGTTGTTGCTGAAGTAAGCAAATATTAATCACGAAAATACTGTCTCTTAAAGGGGGCAGTATTTTTTCATGGTGCTTTTTTCCTCTTTTTCCGTTATACTAGTAAAAGATAATGAATAGAACAGGATGGAAAATTATGGATGTAAATAATGTAGAACTAATAATAAGCGCTGTTCGACCAGAGCAATATCCCGAGACAGACCTTCCAGAATATGCACTTGCAGGTCGATCAAACGTTGGAAAATCATCTTTTATTAATACGATGATTCGCCGCAAAAGTATGGCAAGAATTTCACAAAAACCAGGAAAAACACAAACACTAAATTTTTATAAAATTGAAGAAGCACTTTTCTTTGTCGATGTACCCGGTTATGGTTTCGCTAAAGTTTCGAAAACAGAACGAGAAAAATGGGGCGTCATGATTGAAACCTATATTACTTCTCGCGAGCAACTTCGTGGTGTTATCCAAATTGTTGATTTACGACATAAGCCAACTGAAGATGACCGAATGATGTATGAATTTCTGAAGTATTACGACATCCCTGTCATCGTCGTAGCAACGAAAGCAGACAAAATCCCACGCAGTAAATGGCAAAAAAATGCTAAAATTGTCCGAGAAACACTTGATTTTGATCCTGATGACAAATTTGTCTTATTTTCCTCTGAAACAAAAATGGGAAAAGACGAAGCATGGCAGTTTATCAAAGAAGGAATGGAATAATAGAAGGAGTTGGAATGAAAAATCCAGCTCTTTTTTCCGTCTAAATACATAAACGGACTATTTGGTGAACACATCGAAAAGTGGTAGAATGTATTAGAGTTCAATTTAATTTTAGGAGGATTATCGAATGTTTATTCTCACCATGGGGCTGAATCATCACACAGCACCAATCGACATCCGCGAAAAATTAGTTTTTAAAGAAAGCGAAGAAGAAATGGCCTTAGTAACATTACAGCAGGAAAAAAGTATCCTCGAAAATGTTATTATTTCAACGTGCAATCGAACAGAAATTATTGCGGTTGTTGACCAAATACATACAGGTAGATATTACTTAAAACGCTTTATGGCTAACTGGTTTCAAATGGATATGGAAAAAATCGAGCCTTATTTGTTTTTCCATGAGGAAACAGATGCTGTCAATCATTTATATAAAGTAACCGCGGGACTTGATTCGTTAGTACTGGGAGAAACGCAAATCCTCGGACAAGTAAAACATGCATTCGAAATCGCCAAACAAACGGCTACAACAGGTACACTTTTAAATAAACTTTTTCGGGAAGTAGTTACTTTCGCAAAAAAAGTACACCACCATACAAAAATTAATGAAAATGCTGTGTCTGTCAGTTATGCCGCTGTAGAGGTTGCAAAAAAATTATATGGTTCATTAGACAATAAGAAAATTGTGCTAGTTGGTGCAGGGGAAATGAGTGAACTCGCTTTGCAAAATCTCGCTGGGAGCGGCATTGCAGATATAACCATCATCAACCGAACTAAATCTAATGCAGAATTATTAGCAAATCAATTTCAAGCAAAAGTGGGCGCATATGAAAATATGAATGAACATTTGATGCTAGCAGACATCGTTCTCGTTTCGACAAGTGCGGCAGAACCTATTATTAAACAAGCTGCTATGCAAGATTTGATGGAACAAAAAGCGAGTTCGATGCTTGTGATTGATATCGGTTTACCGCGAAATGTTGAACATGATTGTTCATACATTCCCAATTTCCATTTATATGACATTGACGATTTGGCAGGGGTCGTTAGCGCGAACTCATTAGAGCGGCAGCGAATCGTTCTGGAACTTGAAAAAACTATTGAGGCAGAAGTTCGTAACTTTTTCGAGTGGGAAAAGCAACTAGGCGTCGTCCCTGTTATTCGTGCTTTGCGTGAAAAAGCGTTAGATATGCAAGAAGTTACTATGACTAGTTTAGAAAATAAACTTCCTGGACTAACAGAACGCGAATACATTCAAATTGGAAAACATATGAAAAGCATTATAAACCAAATGCTGAAACAACCTATCTCAGAATTAAAAGAAATGTCTGTGGAAGAAGATGCAACTACAAGTATTGAACATTTTAAACGTATTTTTGGGTTGAGTGAAACAGATGTTACTGTAATAGAAAAAGAACAAGCCGAAACGAGGAGTTAACGGATGAAACGGAAAATAATTGTTGGTTCTAGACGAAGCAAGTTAGCTTTAACTCAGTCTAATTGGGTGATTAACAAGCTCAAAGAAAATTATCCTGAGTTCGATTTTGAGATAAAAGAAATTGTTACAAAAGGGGACCGTATTTTAGATGTAACACTTAGCAAAGTAGGCGGAAAAGGTCTATTTGTATCCGAAGTGGAGCAGGCTTTAAGTGATGAAGTGATTGATTTTGCGGTACATAGCATGAAAGATGTTCCATCAAGTTTGAAAGAAGGATTAATTATTGGCGCGATTCCAAAACGTGAATCGCCATTAGATTGCTTCGTTTTCAATCGAGTGAATTCTCTAGATGAGTTACCACAAGGCTCGGTCATTGGTACAAGTAGCCTCCGTAGAGCGGCACAACTTCTAAAACATCGACCTGATTTTGTGATTAAACCAATTCGAGGCAATATCGATACACGTCTTCAAAAATTACATGCAGAAAATTTTGATGCAATTATCTTAGCAAAAGCTGGGTTAGCTCGTATGGGTTGGTTAGAAAATACTACGTTAAAACTAGAAGACATCCCACCAGAATTATGTTTGCCAGCTGTTGGACAAGGTGCACTTGCTATCGAGTGTCGCGAAAGTGATCAACAAATCCGCGATATGTTAACTTCTATTCATCACGAAGAAACTGGAATTTGTGTAGAAGCAGAACGTGTTTTCTTGAAAAAATTAAATGGTGGCTGTGAAATTCCGATTGCCGGCTTTGCTACAAGAGCTAATGAAGTCGTTCATTTTAAAGGTTTAGTTGGTAATGCGGATGGTTCCATCATTCTTGCATCCGAACAAGCTGGTGCAAATCCAAGTGAAATTGGAAATAAAGTAGCAGAAGATTTGCTAAGTGAAGGTGCAGATACTATTATCAAAGAACTGAGAAATATATGAGTAAAAAAGTTGTTTTAACAAGAGAAGCGAATAAAAACAAACCATGGCAAACCTATTTTTCGCAAAATGGTTTTGAAGTGACGTCAATCCCGCTGATTAAAACACGACCTATAAAAATGGATTTGAGTCGAGAACAACAACAAACAGACTGGCTTTTTTTAACAAGTGCAAATGCTGTAGAATATTTCTTTACGAACCAACATGAAAGATTCAATTATAAAATAGCTGTCATCGGTGAAAAAACAAAAGAAAAACTGGCAGAATTTGGTCACGAACCAAATTTTGTCCCATCTATCTATCAGTCAGAAGTATTTTTAGAAGAATGGCTAAACGAAAACCCAGAGAAAACAAGTATCTTAATACCACAAAGTAATTTAAGCAGAACAATAATAAAAGATAGATTGATTGAAAAAGGTTACATCGTTGTTTCGTTTGAGCTCTATGAAACAATCTTTCCAGAAAATTCTAAAATACGGTTAATCGAACAACTGAAACTAAATGAAACACAAATAATTGTTTTTGCCAGCCCATCTGCATGGAAAAACTTCTATTCCACTGCGAAGTCATTCCCTGCTCAAAAAGAGAAGTGGCATATTGCATCCATTGGTAGTATTACAACAGAAGCCATTATAGCAGATGGATGGGAAGTAAAATATCAACCAAAAACCTTCACCATGAAGCACCTAGCTGATTTGATAATACAGGAGGAATTAAAATGAAAAATCAATTTGATAGACATCGTCGTCTAAGAAAAACCAAAACAATGCGTGATTTAGTAAGAGAAACAGTTTTACATACAGATGATTTAATCTATCCGATTTTTGTTAAAGATGGCAAAGAACCAAAAACAGAAGTAGCTTCTATGCCTGGGGTTTTTCAATATCCTTTACATGAACTAGAAGAAGAAATGCGCGTAGTTGAGAGCCTTGGTATTAAAGCGGTTATTTTATTTGGTATTCCTGCCGAGAAAGACGCAGTTGGCACGCAAGCTTATCACGACCACGGAATTATTCAAGAAGCTACAAGACTTATAAAAAAAAGTTTTCCTGAAATTCTTGTGGTGGCTGACACATGTTTATGTGAATTTACTGATCATGGACATTGTGGTGTTATTGAAAACGGGGAAATTCTCAATGACGAATCGCTTGAATTATTGAAACAAACAGCTGTCAGTCAAGCCGCTGCAGGAGCGGATATCATTGCTCCATCTAATATGATGGATGGTTTTGTTCAAGTCATTCGCGAAGGGTTAGATGAAGCGGGATTTTATGATATCCCAATTATGTCATATGCAGTTAAATATGCGTCTGCTTTTTATGGACCGTTCCGTGATGCTGCTGGTAGTGCCCCTCAATTTGGTGATAGAAAATCTTATCAAATGGATCCTGCCAATCGTGAAGAAGCTCTTCGCGAAGCAATGTCGGATGAACAAGAAGGTGCAGATTTCCTTATTGTTAAACCATCATTATCATACTTAGATATCATGCGCGATGTTAAGAACAATACCAATTTACCAGTAGTTGCCTACAATGTTAGTGGTGAATATGCAATGGTAAAAGCAGCTGCGCAAAATGGTTGGATAGATGAAGAAAAAATTGTTTTAGAAATGCTAACAAGTATGAAACGAGCGGGTGCAACACTTATCATTACTTATTTTGCAAAAGATGCATCCAAATATTTAAATAAATAGGAGGTAAGAAATTTGCAAAACTATTCGAAATCCGAAAAGGCCTTTAAAGAAGCCAAAAAAGTCTTACCTGGTGGTGTAAATAGCCCTGTTCGAGCATTCAACTCTGTAGATGCCTCGCCAGTTTTTATGGACCACGGAAAAGGCGCTTATATTACAGATGTTGATGGTAACGAATATATTGATTATGTGTTATCTTGGGGCCCTCTAATTTTAGGGCACGCTGATCCAGCTGTTGTTAATGCTATTACAAAAGCAGCTCTGAAAGGTACCAGCTTTGGGACGCCTACTGAGATTGAAACTGAATTAGCAAAATTAGTAATTGAACGTGTGCCATCTATTGAAATTGTTCGTATGGTTTCATCAGGAACGGAAGCAACGATGAGTGCTATTCGTTTGGCTCGCGGTTATACAAAAAGAGAAAAAATCTTGAAATTTGAAGGAAGTTATCACGGACATGGAGATTCTTTATTAATTAAAGCTGGTTCAGGGGTAGCAACACTCGGATTACCGGATTCTCCAGGAGTTACTAAAGGTCTTGCGGCAGATACAATAACAGTCCCATACAATGATATTGAAGGAGCCGAACTGGCCTTCCAAAAATATGGAGAAGAAATAGCAGCAGTCATAGTTGAACCAGTCGCGGGCAATATGGGTGTTGTTCCTCCAATTGATGGATTTTTAGAAGGACTTCGAGAGCTTACTACAAAATTTGGCTCCTTGCTCATTTTTGATGAAGTTATGACCGGATTTAGAGTAGATTACTATTCTGCTCAAGGCTATTATGTGGTAACGCCCGATCTTACTTGTTTAGGAAAAGTGATTGGTGGTGGTTTACCAGTTGGTGCTTATGGTGGAAAGAAAGAAATTATGGAACAGATTGCTCCTGCTGGTTCTATTTATCAAGCGGGAACTTTATCCGGAAATCCATTAGCAATGAATGCTGGCTTTGAAACAGTTCGCCAACTAACGCCGCAACACTATGATGTTTTCCGCACCCTGATTAAGCGAATGGAAGAAGGACTTACAGAGATATCTGCTAGAAGACAAGTCCCGCTCTCGATTAATAAGGCTGGTTCGATGTTCGGCTTTTTCTTCACTGATCAAAAAGTGATTAATTTTGATACAGCAAAAACAAGTAATCTAGAATTTTTCCGAAATTATTACCGTGAAATGTTAGGTCAAGGCATTTTCTTACCACCGTCTCAGTTTGAGGGTGTCTTCATTTCTACGATGCACACCGAGAAAGAAATTGATAAGACCTTGGAAGCATTTGATACGACATGCAAAATACTTCGCGGCTAATTGACGAATCTTGAAACTTTTGTTAAAATTATTTCTAGTATATAGAATCAAATGCAATGAAGAGGAAGAGTAGGACATTTATTTTTTTAAAGAGAGAAAGCGGTTGGTGCAAGCTTTCAAAAATGATGTCTGAAGGTAGCCTTGGAGCAGTATTCCTGAATTTATAGTAAGGAATAACCGGTAGATTTCTCTATCGTTAACACAATGAAGTGCCTGCAATTTTTTTCTGTGGGTAAAAAGGTGGTACCGCGAATAATACTCTTTTCGTCCTTTTATGAGGATGAGAAGAGTTTTTTATTTTGCCTAAAAAAGGAGGAATCATTATGACAATCGAACACAATGAAATAAATATGCCTACAAAATATGAGCCGAGTAACGTAGAAGCAGGTAAATATAAATGGTGGCTAGAAAAAGAATTCTTTAAAGCAGAAGGAAATACGGATAAAAAACCTTACAGTATTGTTATTCCACCACCAAACGTAACAGGTAAACTACATTTAGGCCATGCGTGGGATACAACTTTACAAGATATTATTACTCGAATGAAAAGAATGCAAGGGTTTGACACTTTATATTTACCAGGAATGGATCATGCTGGTATTGCAACGCAAGCTAAAGTAGAAGCGAAATTAAAAGAATCTAATGTTTCTCGTTATGACTTAGGACGAGAAAACTTTGTGGATAAGACTTGGGAATGGAAAGAAGAATACGCTGAGTTTATTCGTGAACAATGGGAGAAGTTAGGCCTTGGTTTAGACTACTCAAGAGAACGATTTACACTAGATGATGGTTTATCGGATGCCGTAAAAAAAGTATTCGTAACATTATATAATAAAGGTCTTATTTATCGCGGCCAATATATAATAAACTGGGACCCAGAAGCGAAAACGGCTTTATCTGATATTGAAGTAATTCATAAAGATATTGAAGGCAGTTTCTATCATTTGAAATATCCATTAACTGATGGCTCTGGTTACCTAGAAGTAGCTACAACACGTCCTGAAACAATACCGGGTGATACAGCTGTTGCGGTTCACCCAAAAGATGAAAGATATCAACACTTAATTGGTAAAACCATCATGCTACCGATTTTGAATAGAGAAATTCCTATTGTTGCTGATGAATATGTGGAAAGAGAGTTTGGCTCTGGTGCAGTTAAAATTACGCCTGCACATGATCCGAATGATTTTGAAGTAGGGAATCGTCATGAGTTGCCAAGAATTATTGTCATGCATGAAGATGGGACAATGAATAAAAATGCTGGTAAATATGATGGTTTGGACCGTTTTGTAGCTAGAAAAGAAATTATTCAAGATTTCAAAGACTTAGGTTTATTTATCAAACAAGAACCTCACTTGCATTCAGTGGGGCATTCAGAGCGAACTGGAGCGGTAGTAGAACCCTATCTTTCACTACAATGGTTTGTGAAAATGGAACCTCTTGCTGCAGAAGCACTGGAACTTCAAAAAACGGAAAACAAAGTGAATTTTGTACCAGCTAGATTTGAAAAAACATATGAAACTTGGATGGATAACATTCACGATTGGTGTATTTCGCGTCAATTATGGTGGGGTCACAGAATCCCGGCTTGGTATCATAAAGAAACAGGTGAAATTTATGTTGGTGAAAGCGAACCTGAAAACCTTTCTGAATGGGAACAAGATGAAGATGTACTAGATACTTGGTTTAGTTCGGCTTTATGGCCATTTTCAACAATGGGCTGGCCAGATACTGAGAATCCAGATTTCCAACATTTCTTCCCAACTAATACTTTAGTAACTGGATACGATATTATTTTCTTTTGGGTATCTAGAATGATTTTCCAATCTGTTGAATTTACTGGTGAGAGACCTTTTAAAGATACATTGATTCATGGTTTAGTGCGTGACTCTGAAGGACGTAAAATGTCTAAGTCGCTTGGTAATGGTGTGGACCCAATTGAAGTTATTGACAAATATGGAGCAGATTCTCTTCGTTATACACTTGCAACAGGTTCATCACCAGGTCAAGATTTGAAATTCAGCTATGAAAAAGTAGAGTCTACTTGGAATTTCATTAATAAGATTTGGAATGCATCCCGTTTTGTGTTAATGAATTTAGATGGGATGAAATATAATGAAATTGATTTGTCTAATGTTACTGAAGTTAGTGATAAATGGATATTGACTAGACTTAATGAAACAATTCAAGCGGTTACCTCCTTAGGTGAAAAATATGAATTTGGTGAAGTGGGACGAACGTTATATAACTTTATCTGGGATGATTTCTGTGATTGGTATATAGAGATTGCGAAAATACCTCTTTACGGAGAAGATGAAGTAGCAAAACAAACAACTAGATCTGTACTTGCGTATACTTTGAATGCGACTATGCGATTACTTCATCCATTCATGCCTTTTGTAACAGAAGAAATTTGGCAAAATTTACCTCACGAAGGGGAATCTATTACAATTGCTGAATGGCCAAAAGTGAATGAACAACAGATTGATACTAAATCTTCTACGGCCATGGCTACTTTAGTTGAAGTGATTCGTGCTGTCCGGAATATTCGATCTGAAGTGAATACGCCTCTTAGTAAGCCAATTGTTCTTGAAATTAAACCGAAAGATACTACGTATAAAGAAATTCTAGAACAAAATATTTCTTATATTGAACGTTTTTGTAACCCTGAACAAGTGACAATTTCCTTCGATGTTGAAGCATCTAAAACGGCGATGACTGCTGTAGTATCTGGAGCAGAGATTTTCATTCCTTTAGAGGCGTTAATTGATTTAAATGTAGAGATTGCTCGACTTGAAAAAGAACTAGAAAAATGGAATAAAGAAGTGGCAAGAGTTCAAGGGAAACTAAACAATGAGCGATTCATTAGCAAAGCTCCTGAGAGTGTAGTTGCAGAAGAGCGTCTAAAAGAAAAAGATTATCTAGATAAAAAAGCCTCTGTTCTTGAAAGAATTGAAACGTTAAAAGAAGTATAAAAAACGAACTGACCTTATCATGAAATCAACTGGTAGGGTCAGTTTTAAGGTGGTTTAAATAATGACATTAAATTCGTATGAAGAAGCATTAGATTGGATTCACGGAACGCTTCGTCTAGGAATAAAGCCTGGACTAGCTCGTATGGAGTATATGATGGAAAAGCTAAATCATCCGGAAAAAGCGAATAAGTGGGTACATATTGCTGGAACAAATGGAAAAGGCTCAACACTTACTTTTGTTAGAAATGCTCTAGAAGAAGCTGGATATAGAACGGGAACCTTCACTTCACCATACATTGAAGTTTTTAATGAACGAATTAGTATTAATGGTGAACCGATTAGCGATGAAATGATCGTTTCATTAGCTAACCGAATTAAACCTATTGCGGAAGAGCTAGAAAAAACTATTTATGGACCACCTTCAGAATTTGAAATTATTACAGCTATGATGTTTTTATGCTTTGCGGAATATGTTTCCATTGATATTGGTATTATCGAAGTAGGACTAGGCGGAAGACTGGACTCTACGAATATTCTAGTGCCACTAATTTCTGTAATTACCACGATTGGGATGGATCATATGGAATTCCTTGGGGATACAATCGAGCAAATTGCTAGTGAAAAAGCTGGCATAATTAAGCCAGGAATACCAGTTGTTTCAGGTGCTATACAAAAAGAAGCTCAAGAAGTTATAGCTAAGATAGCAAAAAAGAATAAATCCAATATTGCTCAATTAAATGAGACTTTTTTCATGCATAATGAAAATGGAAATATAACTTATAAAACTATATATGGAGAAGAAATAAGCAATCTTTCCATTGGGCTGCTTGGTCTTCATCAATTGAATAATGCGGCGGTAGCTATTAAAGTATTACAGTACTTAAATACATTTTCTACCTTTGAAATTGGTTTGGCGGCAATTAAAAAAGGCTTGGAAAAAGCATTTTGGCCAGGAAGAATGGAGAAAATCATTTCAAATCCATTTATTATGCTGGATGGAGCGCATAATCCAGAAGGTATTAAAACATTCGCTCATTCCATCCAAAAGTATTCTGGGCCTAAGAAAATAATCGTGAGTATATTAGCTGATAAAAACTATCAAGAAATGTTAGGAATGTTAAAGTCCATTCCCAATACAGAAATAATACTAACTACTTTTGATTATCCTAGAGCTATGATGGCGGAAGAAGTAATACAAATAGGAAAAAATGAAGGTATTTCTTTGAACCCAGATTGGCAGCAAGTATTAGGTAATCTTTACGAAACGGAGACTAATACGAAAATCTTTATTACAGGATCGCTTTATTTCATTTCAGAAGTGCGGAAATATTTGTTGGCCTCAAAACGTTAATCTTTTGAATAAATCGAGTATACTGTGAGAAATAAAAAAGAACAAATAGCTAAAAAAGGATTTTCAGAAGATAAAATATATAAAAACACCTGTTTTCCACTAATGAAAATAGGTGTTTTTGTTATGCAATAGAAGGTGGAAAAGTGATTTTAGCTATGTGCAAAAAGATTTCGTCTCTGCTATTCTGTTTTTAACAACTAGGAGGTGACAGATGATTTACTTTTTATTAGCTATTTATAGTGCAGTATTTATGTCGTTCATTCAAGTCGCAGGAGAATGTTTTCCAGTGAAAAAATCATTTTTATTCCGTTTTTCGGAGTGTAATTTTTGTCAAAAGACACTTGCTTTCTATCATATCATTCCCGTTTTTTCCTTTCTTTTTTTTAGAGGAAAGTCTAGATGCTGTGAAAGACCTATTCCGATAATCTACTTTTTAATGGAATTAGTAACACCAATCTATATACTTCTTCTGTACATTCAATTTTCTTTTTCATATTCGTTTCTTCTTTACTACATTATTTTTTTTTAGCTTTTTTCTTTATCACAGATATTTTTTATTTGTATGTCCCTAACTCAATATTAATTGTATTTTTCTGTGTACTGGCAATCATTGCCATCTTATATAACCAAACTTTGATGGATTTCATTTTTTCAGGGGTAATCAGCTGTCTTTTTTATCTTCTTTTTTTTATTATTTTTCGAAAAGGAATTGGACTTGGCGATATCAAAATACTTATTATTTTAAGTACTTTTTTAGGTTTTAAAATAGGATATTATATCTTTTTTCTAGCAATTATTATAGGGACAATAATATTATTAACTGCATTGATATTAAATAAAGTGAAGAAAAATAAGCAAGTTCCATTTGTTCCGTATATATATGTTTCCTTTCTGCTGATTAGTATTTTGATAAAATAGGAGCTGTTCTTATGTTGATACATGAAATATCAGAGAATGAAAAACCACGCGAAAAGCTACAGAATTATGGGATAGAAGCACTTTCATCTTCGGAATTGGTTGCTTTAATTATTGAAACAGGGACTAAAAATGAGTCAGTTTTGACGATAGCTAATCGAATCATCATGAAATTCAAAAACGTGGGCGAAATGCAATATGCTTCTATAGAAGAATTTCAGTTAGTTAATGGTATCGGAATAGCAAAAGCTTCTAAAATCATGGCTGCGATTGAACTTGGAAGACGTATCGGCATCGTAACGGAGCAGGAAGAAGTGGTAGTTAGGTGTCCCGAAGATGCGGTAAAACTTGTAATGCCAGAGCTTGCTTTTCTTTTTCAAGAACATTTCCATTGTCTATTTTTAAATACCAAAAACCAAGTAATATATCGGCAAACGATTTTTGTTGGTGGTCTGAATGCTTCCATCGTTCATCCTAGAGAAGTTTTTAGATTAGCGCTCAGGAAATCAGCAGCATCAATCATGTGCTTTCACAACCATCCATCTGGTGATCCGACTCCTTCTAGTGAAGACTTGCTTGTAACAAAAAGGTTAGCTGAAGCTGGTAATATTGTCGGAATTACCTTACTAGATCATATTATCATTGGCAAGAATAAGTATATTAGTTTGAAAGAAAAAGGTTACTTTTAAATCAAGAATACTGTTCACAAAATGTCTACAGACAACGTTTGCTACCTTATGCTAAAGTGAGTACCAATAAAATGTAAAGGTGGCTTATTGTGCAAAATAAATGGAGAGTATATAAAGATAATATTATCGTCTTTTCAATAGTTATCGGTATGTTTGCCATTCCAGTTTTTCTTTGTCTGATTGAATTTTTTAAGTGAAAATTTATCCTTTCAAAAGTATATTCTTAGTAAATTTAGTAACGCTCAAAAAATGTTTTTAAAGAAAAGTTAAAATTTTTTCCTTCTCATGAAAAATTAATGTCTCATAGTCTTACTTATGTTATAATAAGATGGTTGTTTATGTGTCTAAACAGAAACATTGACACAAAGGGATAAGGTAACATTAATTTAATGGACGAATAAGGAAACTTAATGTATCCTGTAGAATATTACGAAGGAAAAGGAGAATACAGATGTTTGGATTTGGTAATAAAGATATTGGAATTGATTTAGGAACAGCGAACACACTTGTCTATATGAAGGGAAAAGGTATTGTCCTTCGTGAACCTTCCGTTGTAGCAATGAAAAAAGACACTCAAGAAATAGTTGCAGTTGGTAGCGATGCAAAAAATATGATTGGTAGAACACCAGGAAATATCGTTGCAATTCGTCCAATGAAAGATGGTGTTATTGCTGATTATGATACAACTGCAGCAATGATGAAGTATTACATACAAAAAGCTGGTAAAAGTGTTAATGCAAGTAAACCACGCGTAATGATATGTGTACCTTCTGGAATTACAGGTGTAGAAAAACGTGCTGTTATTGATGCGACTCGTCAAGCAGGAGCTAAAGATGCATTTACAATTGAAGAGCCATTTGCTGCGGCTATTGGTGCTGGGCTTCCAGTTGGCGAGCCTACAGGTAGCATGGTTGTAGATATTGGTGGAGGAACTACAGAAGTTGCTGTTATTTCTCTAGGTGGTATTGTAACCAGTCGCTCTGTAAGAACTGCTGGTGATGATTTAGATGAAGTTATCATTAATTACATTCGTAAAAAATATAATCTATTAATTGGTGATCGTACTGCCGAAGCAATCAAAATGGAAATTGGCTCAGCTAGTCCAAATGGTTTGGACTTATCTCCATTTAGCATTCGAGGACGTGATTTAGTAACTGGACTTCCTAAAACTATTGAAATTACTCCAGAAGAAATTAGCGAAGCACTTGCTGATACAGTAGCAGCGATTATTGATGCTGTAAAAGGAACACTTGAAAATACGCCACCAGAATTGTCAGCTGATATTATGGATAAAGGTATTGTACTTACAGGTGGGGGAGCTCTTTTACGTAATTTAGATACAGTTATTTCCGAAGAAACAAAAATGCCTGTTATTATTGCAGATGAACCACTTGATTGTGTTGCAATTGGAACAGGGAAAGCTTTGGAAAATATGGATATGTATAAACGCAAAAAAATGAACTAAATGGACACGCTCATTTATGTCATATAACAAGATGAATTAGCTTCAAAAAAATGGAAAAAGAGTACTAACGAGATGAGGTGTCGTTATGCCACAATTTTTTCTCAATAAACGTTTGATTATCTTGTTAATATCTATTATTGTTCTCGTCGCGCTAGTTGGTTTTTCTTTACGTGATCGTGAGAATGCTTCGTGGCCAGAACAATTTGTGAAAGATGTTGTTGGATTTGGCGAAAATATAGTAGCTAAGCCTACTTCATTTATCTCAGGTGCAGTTGATGGAGTGGTTGATTTAAAAAACACTTATACTGAAAACCAACATCTAAAAGAACGTTTAGAAGAATTGGCACAACTTGAAAGTGAAGTTGCAGACTTAAAAAAAGAAAATAAAGATTTAAAAGAAAGTCTTGATATTACGGATAGTATTCGTGACTACGATCCACTTAATGCTTCTGTTATTTCTAGAAATCCTACTAATTGGAATGATCAAGTAGAAATCGACAAAGGTTCAAGTGATGGAGTAAAACCGGATATGGCAGTTACAACACCAAGTGGTCTTATTGGTAAAGTAACAACGACAGGCGCTAAATCAGCCACGGTTGAATTATTAACTTCGTCGGATGTTAAAAACCGTGTTTCTGCTAAAGTGCAGGGCAAGGAAAATGCATTCGGGATTATCAATGGTTATGACAGTGATACTAAGTTATTAGAATTAAAACAATTACCGTATGACATGAAATTTAAAAAAGGACAGAAAGTTGTTACTTCTGGACTCGGTGGAAAATTCCCAGCTGGTATCTTTATCGGTACAATTGAAAAAGTAGAAACTGATAAAATGGGATTATCTCAAACCGCGTTTATTAAGCCAGGTGCTGACATGTATGATCTAAATCATGTTACTGTGTTGAAGCGTTCAGCGGAAGCAGGGACAACGGATGACGATACAACTAGTTCAGACACGACTGGAGGACAATAATCATGAACGTTAAGAAAAACATTGCACTTCCTGCAATCATGGTTGGAACCTTTATTCTTGAGGGTGTTTTTAGTCTTCAGTTTGCGAATGGTCTGTTTAATGATAGACATCTTTTTATTCCACATTTTTTACTTATTATGTTGACGATTATGACTTGTTTTTATAAACGAAATACGACTTTAGCATATGCTTTTATTCTAGGCTTGCTGTTTGATATTTATTATACTGGCGTGATGGGCATTTATTTTGCTATCTTCCCGTTTACAGTGTATATCACAGATAAATTTATGAAAGTGTTGCAAAATAATATACTTTTGGTTGGGTTAATTGCGATATTTAATATTATTCTTACAGAAAGTTTAGTATATGCGTTTTATTATTTGATTGGTACGACAACCATGTCTATCCCAGTTTTTATTGATCAGCGTTTATGGACAACCATTTTGATTAATTTAGCATTCTTTTTAGTTGTCTTTTTCCCATTCCGATTGTTTCTTGATCGTTTGGTTAAATCAGAATAACTATCGTAATTTTAACAGTTTGAAGTCGCTATTACTTGAAAAAGTATGACTGTGGAGAATATCCACAGTTTGCGATTTCAAGCTGTTTTTTCAAAAAAAGTATTTTTTTATTATCATTTAATTTGAGTTAGTGTATACTAAAGGCTAGAGTATAAATGTTGCGGGGTGAAATGGTATATGAAGAAGAATGTTCAAATTAAAGGCACAAAAGATGGCATTAGTATTTTTCTTAGTGATAAAGCGAGTATATCTGAATTGCAACAAGAACTAACTCAATTGCTTGCAGATCAGAAACAAAACCCATACTCTGGTGAAAAATTAGAGGTGCAAGTTCAAATTGGTAACCGTCTGTTTTCAGAGGAAGAAGAACGTGAAATATCAACTATTATTCATGAGAATAGCCAAATGAAAATTAGTGCATTTTATAGTAATGTGATGTCTAAAGACGAGGCCAAAAAATGGAAAGAAAATGATCAAATTTTTTCTATGGCAACGATTATTCGTTCTGGACAAGTTGTTCAGGTTCCAGGGGATTTTTTGCTGATTGGCGATGTTAATCCTGGGGGACAAATCCGTTCAAATGGCAATGTATTTGTTCTAGGGAATATTAAAGGAATTATTCATGCTGGCTTTGAAGGCAACGGAAATGCTATTGTAGCAGGAAAATTTCTTTATCCCTCACAAGTTAGAATTGCCGATAAGGTATACGGATTTGATAGTGAGGATTATAAAGAGGTCACTGAAACAGATTTGTTTTCTGCATTTGTAAATGATGCAGGTGAGATAGTAATTGATGGAATACATAAGATAAGAAAAATTAGACCTGAAATTTCTAATTTTCAAGGAGGGCGTTAAACATGGGAGAAGCTATAGTCATTACTTCTGGGAAAGGTGGAGTAGGAAAAACTACTTCAACTGCTAACTTGGGAACGGCACTTGCTCTTCAAGGTAAGAAAGTGTGCTTGATTGATATGGATATCGGCCTTCGCAATTTAGATGTTGTTTTAGGTCTTGAAAATCGAATTATTTATGATTTAGTAGATGTGGTAGAAGGTCGCTGTAAAATTCATCAAGCAATGATTAAAGATAAACGTTTTGATGATTTACTTTTCTTGCTTCCAGCGGCGCAAACTACTGATAAAAATGCTGTTTCGGGTGAACAAATGGTGGATTTAATTAATCAACTCCGCCCAGACTATGATTTTATTTTAATTGATTGTCCTGCAGGAATTGAAACTGGCTATAAAAATGCCGTTGCTGGTGCAGACAAAGCAATTGTAGTTACAACGCCAGAAATATCAGCAGTTCGTGATGCAGATAGAATTATCGGTTTACTGGAAAAAGAAGATATTGAGCCACCAAAATTAATTATTAACCGTATTCGTACACAAATGATGATGAATGGTGATGTAATGGATATTGATGAAATTACCACACATTTATCAATTGAATTACTTGGTATTATCATTGATGATGATGAAGTTATTCGCTCTTCGAACAGTGGGGATCCTGTCGCTATGTTACCAAATAACCGTGCTTCACAAGGTTATCGTAATATTGCTCGACGTATTCTTGGAGAATCTATCCCTTTAATGTCGATTGAAACAAAAAAAGCGGGATTTTTCGCTCGCTTAAAGCAACTTTTTAGCGGGAAATAAAAAATTAGACCCTTTATCTTTAAGATGAAGGGTCTTTATAAAAGGTGATTGTATGAAAAAGCTAGTAGTAAGTGCGGCTCCTATAGAAAAACGAATAGCAGCAATGGAAGATGATTTGTTAATAGATATTGAAATTGTACGACCTTCTGAAAAAGTTCAAGTTGGTGATATTTATTATGGATTTATTCAAAAAATCGATCGAAAAGTGGAAGCAGCTTTTGTTGATTTAGGTAATAATAACAAAGGTTTCATCCATTTAAAAGATATTCCGGAAAGCTATGATAAAACGCAAGGTGCTAAAATTCCAGTTCAAATTGTGCGGGAAGGCAGCGCGACGAAACTTCCGTTATTAACTGGTATACTGGAATTTTCTGGTGACTTGCTTATTTATTTGTATGGAAAAGAATATATTTCTATTTCTAAAAGAATAGGAGACAAAATCAGATTAAAGAAAATAACGGAAACCATGGTGGAAGAAAATGAAGCGGTAATTATTCGATCTAATGCAGAATTTGCGACGAAAGAGCAATTGCAACAAGCCTTGGTTCAAGCGAGAGATAAACATCAAACATTATTAAAAGAAGCTAGCAAGCGGAAAAAACCTGGCTTACTATTATCAGTGGCTTCGGGAATTTTAAATAGTACGAAACAGTTCATTCAACGATACGCACCATCAGAAGTAATTACGGATGATTTTGAGTTTGCTAAAATGCTAGAAATGCTATGGCCGGATAAGCAAATCATCATAAAGAAAAGCGCTGATTTATTTGCGGACCTAGGTATCAAAGCTCAAATAGATAGGCTCGCACGACCAGTGGTTCATTTAAGTAATGGTTCTTCTTTATTTATTGAAAAAACAGAAGCGATGTGGGTTGTTGATGTAAACTCAGGTAAATTTAAAGGTACCACAGCAAAAGAAAAAACAGTAGAATCAGTAAATCTCAAAGCAGTTCCTGAAATCCTTCGACAAATTAGGTTACGTAATATGAGTGGGATGATATTAGTGGATTTTATTGGAGGAATGTCAGAATTGGGCTACACAGCGCTTTATGAAGCGTTAGAGATCAAAACTCGCGAAGAATATATTACAACACAAGTTGCTGCTTTATCGCAGTCAGGGCTATTACAACTGACGAGACGCAAAAAACAGCAATCCTTTTTAGAAACGACAACGATGCCTTGTCCAGTTTGTTATGCGACGGGCCATGTGGCTTCCAAAGAGACGCTTGCTTTCGAATTAGAACGAGAGCTTTCAGGGATTATGCAAAATGAGCCAAGCAATATCCAAATTATTACGACAGAAGATGTTTTAGATACTTTTTTAGATTTGAATACGCTAAGTAATGCGCCAATTGATTGGGAAGTGGCGGATGAAAGAGTCCCGTTTTATCAAATTGGCCGGGTGGAAAACTAAAATCAACAATTGGTTGACATAGGCTGCTTGCTTATGCTATCATTTTACTGTTATGTTTGTAGCGCACCAAGCTACAACCGCACAGAGCTGGGTCAAGTATTTACTTCGTGTAAATCCCCTGTGATGGCGAGTCTTAGTATATGAGGAGGTGCAAGTATGTACGCAATTATTGAAACAGGTGGGAAACAAATCAAAGTAGAAGCAGGCCAAGAGATCTATGTTGAGAAATTAGCAGGTGAAGTTGGTGATGTTGTTACTTTTGACAAAGTTCTATTCGTAGGTGGAGATTCCGCTAAAGTTGGCGTTCCATTCGTGGAAGGCGCAACTGTAACAGCTAAAGTTGAAAAACAAGGCCGTGCGAAGAAATTGACAGTTTATAAATATAAACCGAAAAAGAACTACCACAAAAAACAAGGTCATCGTCAACCTTACACAAAATTAACTATTGATGCTATCAATGCTTAATTTGAAAGGACGAAAACAATGATTCAAGTCGATGTTATGCGAGAAGACAACCAAATAATTTCTTTTACAATGAGTGGACACGCCGATTTTGCCGAACATGGCAGTGATTTGGTATGTGCAGGAGCATCCTCTATTGCTTTTGGAATGGTGAATGCTATTTCGGAAGTACGTGATTTTGAGCCTGTAATAGAAGAGTCGGAGGGTTACCTTTACTATTCTGTGCCTGCTGATTATGTTGGAGATGACGTGGTGCAAATCTTGCTTACAGGGATGGAAAATCAACTAAGGTCATTAGCGTACAGCTATCCTGATCATATAAAAATTAACTCCAAATAGGAGGTGGAATTTCATGTTAAAATTTGATATTCAACATTTTGCGCACAAAAAGGGTGGCGGTTCGACTTCTAACGGACGTGACTCTGAATCAAAACGTTTAGGTGCAAAACGTGCGGACGGACAATTTGTTACTGGTGGATCTATCCTTTACCGTCAACGTGGTACTAAAATCTATCCAGGAACTAACGTAGGACGTGGCGGCGATGATACTTTATTCGCTAAAACTGACGGCGTTGTACGTTTCGAACGTATGGGACGCGACAAGAAAAAAGTTAGCGTTTATCCTGAAGTACAAGAAGCTTAAATACAAATTCAAAACCGTCACTTGTGGCGGTTTTTTTGTGTTTTCATCTTTGTGAATTAATTTCTTTTAAAAAGGGTTATAACTCTCGTGAATTGGGGTAAATGTAAAGAGGCAGATGAAGAGACATTGTGAAAAATAGGACAAGTCGTTTGATTGACAGCGTTTTCTTGATATGATTAAATAGACTCAAGTTAATTAAAATGTCAGGAGAAGAGATGACAATCGAAACGATGCAAGGGTACTAGTGTGCCTACGTTTTGATTGTCATTCTTTTTTTGAAGTTAATTGATAATCGGAATGTAAGGGGACTAGTAAGTGTTAAAATTCCGGTGATACAAATAAGCAAGAAGAAGGAGTTGGAAAAGATGATTGACACAAGTTTAGCAACACAATTTCTAGGTGAAGTTATTGGTACGGCTATCCTAATTATTTTAGGTGCTGGTGTCGTAGCAGGTGTTTCACTGAAAAGATCTAAAGCGGAGAATGGCGGCTGGGTCGTTATTACTTTAGCTTGGGGGCTAGGTGTTACAATGGGTGTATATGTTTCAGGATATATGAGTATGGCCCATCTTAACCCTGCTGTAACTATTGGTATGGCGCTTGCAGGTGCTTTCCCGTGGAATTACGTATTGCCATATATTCTTGCTCAGTTTATCGGAGCATTTATTGGGGCAACGCTAATATGGTTACATTACTATCCTCACTGGAAACAAACAGAAGACAAACCAACAAAACTAGGTGTTTTTGCAACGGCGCCAGCTATTCGCCATTTTACATCTAACTTTTTTGGTGAAGCATTAGGTACTTTTATTTTAGTATTTGGATTACTATCACTAGGTGCAAATTCTTTTTCAGATGGATTAAATCCACTTGTTGTCGGCGCATTAATCGTAGCTATCGGGATGTCTCTTGGTGGAACTACTGGTTATGCCATCAACCCAGCTCGTGACCTTGGACCGAGAATTGCGCATTTTGTTTGGCCGATTTCTGGCAAAGGTGGATCTGATTGGGGTTACTCATGGGTTCCAGTTATTGGACCAATCATGGGCGGTGCATTAGGTGCTTTAGGGTATAATGCCATTATTAACGGAGAACTAGGAATGTGGTTCTGGGTGTTCGCAGTATTATTTGTTTTAATTCTTATTTTAACGATGCAACTCGATAAGAAAAAAGATTTAGCATAAGCTAGAATAATAACTAGCTCCAAGCGAAGGTCTTCGGGCTTTCGTTGTACTTAAAACTAGAGGAGGAATTTTACATGGAAAAGAAATATATTTTAGCACTGGATCAAGGAACAACGAGTTCAAGAGCGATGATTATTGACGAAGAAGGAGAAGTAATTGGCGTTGCACAAGAAGAATTTGATCAAATTTTTCCTAAACCAGGTTGGGTTGAACATAATGCCAATGAAATCTGGGCTTCGATTTTAGCTGTTATTGCAGGCGTATTACTCAAAACAAATATTTCTTCTAAAGAAATTGCTGGGATTGGTATTACAAACCAACGTGAAACTACTGTTATTTGGGATAAAGAAAGCGGAAATCCAATTTATAATGCGATTGTTTGGCAATCTCGTCAAACAGAAGATATTTGTAAACAATTACGTAAAGACGGCTATGAAGATACCATTCGTTCTAAAACTGGTCTTTTGATTGATCCGTATTTTGCGGGTACAAAAGCTCGCTGGATTCTCGACCATGTAGATGGTGCGCAAGAACGTGCTGAAAAAGGAGAACTTCTTTTCGGAACAATCGATACTTGGTTAGTTTGGAAATTAACTGGTGGTCGTGCTCATATTACAGATTATTCCAATGCTTCTCGGACACTTCTTTATAATATTTACGATTTAGAGTGGGATGATGAACTTCTAAAAATGCTTAATATCCCAAAAGCAATGTTACCTGAAGTTCGTCCTTCCTCTGAAGTGTATGCGGACACAGTGCCTTATCACTTCTTTGGTGAAGAAGTGCCGGTTGCAGGTATTGCTGGTGACCAACAAGCCGCTTTATTCGGACAAGGTTGTTTTGAAAAAGGGATGGCGAAAAATACTTATGGAACTGGTTGTTTCTTACTAATGAACACTGGGGAAAAAGCAGTCCGTTCTGAAAACGGCTTATTAACAACACTAGCTTGGGGAATTGATGGAAAAGTAGAATATGCACTTGAAGGTAGTATATTCGTTGCTGGTTCGGCTATTCAGTGGTTACGTGACGGGTTACGAATGGTTCGTCAATCAAGCGATTCTGAAAACTATGCGAGCCGGATTGAATCTAGTGATGGTGTATATGTTGTACCAGCATTCGTTGGTTTAGGCGCACCTTACTGGGATTCCGATGTTCGTGGTGCTGTTTTTGGATTAACTCGTGGTACCGAAAAAGAACAATTTATCCGTGCGACATTGGAATCTCTTGCTTATCAAACAAGAGACGTGCTTTATGCAATGGAACAAGATTCTGGTATTAGCTTAAAAACGTTACGTGTGGATGGCGGGGCTTCTGCTAATAACTTCTTAATGCAATTCCAATCCGATATTCTAGGCGTTCCGGTAGAACGTCCAGAAAACAAAGAAACAACCGTTCTAGGTGCGGCATTCTTAGCTGGACTTGCGGTAGGCGTTTGGAAAGACAAAAACGAAATTAAAAAACATTGGAAACTAGACAAACGTTTTGAAGTAGAAATGAAAGATGAACAAAGAGAAGATTTATATGAAGGTTGGCATAAAGCTGTCAAAGCTGCACAAGCCTTTAAATAAAATTTTAAGATGCGCCAAATGTGTAAAAGCATTTGGCGCTTTTTTGTTATGTAAAACAAATAAATATTTGGAAATAGAAATAAATATAGTGACAGATGTATAGTTTATTCGTTATAATGAAAGATAAGACTTTTAAGGAACGGGAGAATATAAAAATTATGTTTGTAGATCAGGTTAAGATATATGTAAAAGCTGGTAATGGTGGGGACGGTATGGTAGCATTCCGTCGCGAAAAATTTGTACCAAACGGTGGTCCTGCTGGCGGTGACGGTGGTAAAGGAGCAGACGTTGTATTTGTAGTAGATGAAGGTCTGCGTACATTGGTTGATTTCCGCTTTAAACGAATCTTTAAAGCAGAGCACGGCGAACATGGCATGAGTAAAAGTATGCATGGACGCGGCGCAGAAGATTTAGTTGTCAAAGTACCACAAGGAACCATTGTAAAAGATATTGATACGGGTGAGATTATTGCTGATTTAGTCGCACATGGTCAACGCGCAGTTATTGCAAAAGCTGGACGTGGCGGACGTGGTAACAAACGCTTTGCAACACCAGCAAATCCGGCTCCAGAACTTTCTGAAAACGGAGAACCTGGACAAGAACGAAATGTGCAATTAGAACTTAAAGTGTTAGCAGATGTTGGTTTAGTTGGTTTCCCAAGTGTCGGTAAATCAACCCTATTATCTGTTGTTTCTGCTGCGAGACCAAAAATCGCTGCGTATCACTTTACGACGATTGTTCCAAACTTAGGAATGGTTGACGCAGGAGATGGTCGTAGCTTTGTTATGGCCGATTTACCGGGTCTAATTGAAGGCGCTAGTCAAGGTGTTGGTTTAGGGCATCAATTCTTACGTCATATCGAAAGAACACGTGTTATCGTGCATGTCATTGATATGTCGGGCTCAGAAGGACGCGTTCCATACGAAGACTATATGGCTATCAATAATGAACTTGAACAGTACAACTTGCGCCTAATGGAACGTCCACAAATTATTGTAGCTAATAAAATGGATATGCCAGATGCAGAAGAAAATTTAAACGAATTTAAAACAAAAATTGCTGAAGATATTCCGGTATTCCCAATTTCTGCGGTAACAAAAACGGGACTTCGCGAATTACTTCTTGCTATTGCGGATAAATTAGAAACAACTCCAGAATTTCCACTTAATGAAATTTTGGAACAAGAAGACGAAGATACAGTTCTTTACAAATATGTTGCTGAAGAACCTGACTTCGAGATCTCTAGAGAGCCAGACGGTACTTTTGTACTAAGTGGTGCAAAAATTGAACGCTTATTCACGATGACAAACTTCGAGCGCGATGCATCTATTAGTCGTTTTGCTCGTCAGCTTCGTGCAATGGGTGTTGATGAGGCGCTTAGAAAACGTGGTGCTAAAGACGGCGATATCGTTCGCCTGCTTGATTATGAATTTGAATTTATGGATTAAATAAAGTGCTGCGCCAATTAGTTGGCGCACGCTTTTTTCCTAGCTACGATAAAAGGAGAGTTGAAAATGAAAATTGCTTATTTAGGCCCAGCAGCATCTTTTACACACGCGGCAGCAGCAAAGGCTTTTCCAAAAGAAGAGATGATAGCTAAGAGTACGATTCCAGATTGTATTATGGCAATTGAAAAGGAAGACGTGGATGTGGCTGTTGTTCCAATTGAAAATACGATTGAAGGAAGCGTAAATATCACGCTGGACTACTTATTTCATTTTTCAAGTGTCCCTGTAGTAGCGGAGATTGTTCTCCCGATTGCGCAACATTTAATGGTTCATCCAGCACACGTATCCGCTTGGAAATCAGTGCAAAAAGTAATGTCCCACCCACAAGCACTTGCCCAGTGTCATACATTTCTTCAAGCAGAATTATATGGAGTAGAGCGTGAAGTTACACCTTCTACAGCCTATGCTGCAAAATGGGTTAGTAATAATCCGACAGAACTTGTCGCAGCTATTGCACCACGCATGGCGGCGAATGAGTACGGGCTTGAAATCGTCAAAGAAAATGCGCAAGACTTGGAATTAAATCAAACAAGATTTTTTGTTTTAAGTCGTAAACCTGTTTCAATTTTATTACCAAAAGAAGAAGAAAAAACGTCTATTTCTGTTATTTTGCCTAACAATATGCCAGGTGCGTTACATAAAGTCTTATCTACGTTTGCTTGGCGGGATATTGATTTAAGTAAAATCGAATCAAGACCGCTTAAAACCTCATTAGGCGAGTACTTTTTCTTGATTGATGTACTTTCAGAAGGGAAAGAAACGCTCGTAACTAATGCGCTTGATGAAATAACACTTTTAGGTGGAACGGCAAATAAACTTGGAACTTATCACGTTCACCGCTTACAAACGACTTAAATAAAGAGTTATCGCAATTTTTTGCGGTAACTTTTTTATTGCGATTCCTCCCTTTTTACGTTAGAATTTGTAGGAGAAAAGCTTTACTAAATCTAAAAGGAGTGAAATATATGTCAGGACATTCAAAATGGAATAATATTCAAGGTAGAAAAAATGCACAAGATTCTAAGCGTTCCAAAGTATTCCAAAAATTAGCGAGAGAAATTTTTGTTGCAGCGAAAAAAGGTCCTGATCCGAATTTAAACCCGTCACTCCGATTAGTTATGGATAAAGCAAAAGCGGTCAACATGCCGAACGATAATATTAAGCGAGCTATTGATAAAGCTGCTGGTAATACGAGTGGCGAAAATTATGATGAAGTAACCTATGAAGGATATGCGCCGGGAGGAATTGCGGTTCTTGTCCATGCGCTTACAGATAATAAAAATCGTACGAGCACCAATGTTCGTGTAGCTTTTAATAAAAACGGTGGAAGTCTTGGTGAAACCGGTAGTGTGAGCTATATGTTTGATCGTAAAGGTTATCTTGTTATTTTACGCGAAGGTTTAGATGTGGACGAAGAGGAATTCATGCTGGAGGCTATTGAAGCAGGGGCAGATGATGTGGAAGTAAGCGAAGATGTATTTGAAATTTTTACTGATCCGGCTACTTTTCCGGAAGTGAAAGAGGCTTTGCAAGAAGCCGGGTACACTTTTGCTACTGCTGAATTATCCATGTTTCCAACGGTTTATAATGAAGTTGCAGAAAATAATCAAACACAATTTGATAAAATGTTAGAAGCACTTGAAGATGATGATGACGTGCAAGAAGTTTATACGAACGCAGAGATAAATTAAGTCAACACACCCCTTTTTCGGACAATTTGAATAGGGGTGTTTTATATGAATCACTAGGAGGAAGAAAATATGAAACCGCGTAAAGTAATGATAATTGGAGCTGGAAATGTAGGAACAGCTGCAGCACACGCATTTGTTAATCAAAAATTTGTGGAAGAGTTAATTCTTGTAGATTTAAATAAAGAACGTGTAGAAGGGAATCGGAAAGACTTGGCTGATGCAGCTGCATTTATGCCCGGTAAAATGGATATTACTGTTCGTGATGCGAGCGATTGTGCAGATGTAGATATCGCTGTAATCACTGTAACTGCTGGTCCTTTAAAAGAAGGACAAACTCGTTTAGACGAACTGAGAAGTACTTCAAGAATCGTTTCAAGCATTGTGCCCGAGATGATGAAAGGCGGGTTTAATGGTATTTTCTTAATCGCGACGAATCCGTGTGATATCATCACATACCAAGTGTGGAAATTGTCCGGTTTACCAAGAGAACGAGTACTCGGAACGGGGGTATGGCTTGATACAACAAGGTTACGCCGTTTACTCGCAGAAAAACTAGATATTGCTGCTCAAAGTATCGATGCTTTTATCCTTGGTGAGCACGGAGATTCTCAATTCCCCGTGTGGTCCCATTCATCTATTTATGGTAAACCAGTGAATGAATATAGTGTGGAAAAACTAGGCGAGGCACTAGATTTG
The DNA here is from genome assembly GCF_028867355.1 of Listeria sp. LM90SB2. Taxonomy (NCBI): domain Bacteria; kingdom Bacillati; phylum Bacillota; class Bacilli; order Caryophanales; family Listeriaceae; genus Listeria; species Listeria sp. LM90SB2. The sequence continues at coordinate 1,566,151 of NZ_CP046449.1, read as the reverse complement.
AAACAAATAGGTGAAACTGCTCGGGATACTGGTTTTGAAATCTACCACCAAAAAGGCTGCACAGAATACGGCATAGGTGGTACGATTGTCGAGATTTGTCGCCATATATTTAGTGGGAGCCAGCGTGCTTTAACGGTGTCTTGTGTGCTCGATGGCGAATACGGAGAAAGTGGTCTAGCTATCGGAGTTCCAGCCGTTTTAAGTCAAAATGGTGTAAAAGAAATCATCTCTTTAAAATTAGATGAGAAAGAAAAAGAAGCATTTGCGAATTCTGTGGCGGTTATTAAAAAAAGTATTCAATCTATTTAAGGTGTCAATAATATTATTATGTAAACTAAATAAGCGTTTCTTTTATAAACAAAAACTAGTACAGACGTTCCGTTTTATGCTATCATATAATGTATGACGTGAAATGAAGAGAGGACGAATAAATTGTACGATTACATAAAAGGAACCGTTACGACGATTACACCCGAATATATTGTTGTCGAGGCAGGACAAATCGGCTATCAAATAATTACAGGAAACCCGTTTTCCTTTCAACGATTAGAAGGTACAGAAGCACAAGTCTTTTTGTATCAACATGTGCGGGAGGATAATATTTCTCTATTCGGTTTTCAAACAACAGAAGAACGTTATTTATTCAAAAAATTATTGAGTGTTTCGGGCATTGGACCAAAAAGCGCGCTAGCTATTATTGCTTCAGGCGATGTCGTTCCACTGATTTCTGCTATTGAATCCGAAGACGATGTTTATTTAACCAAATTTCCAAGCGTTGGTAAAAAAACAGCACGCCAAATCATTCTTGATTTGAAAGGCAAACTAGCTGATGTTGTCGCGAGCGAAATTGTTTATGTTGCTCCAGAAAACGATATGGTTGCTGGACTTTCTCCGCAATTAGAAGAAGCTGTATTAGCTTTAGAAGCGCTCGGTTATAGCACGCGAGAACTAAAAAAAGTAATACCAAAATTGTCAAAAGAAGAAGACCTAACAAGCGACGCATATATCAAGCTAGCACTACAATTAATGACAAAATAGAGAGGAGCTTGTGGCATGGATGAACGAATTATTTCAAGTGAAACGGTAGACGCAGAAGAAGTATCTTTTGAAACTAGTTTGCGGCCACAGAACCTTTCACAATATATTGGGCAAGACAAAGTAAAGAATAATTTAACAGTTTTTATAGAAGCTGCCACACTCCGGAATGAAGCCTTGGATCACGTGCTTTTATACGGACCTCCAGGGCTTGGTAAAACAACGCTTGCAATGGTTATTGCAGCTGAAATGGGGAGTCAAATTAAAACAACGAGTGGACCAGCAATTGAACGACCAGGTGACTTGGCGACAATTTTAACAAGCCTTGAGCCAGGGGATGTTTTATTTATTGATGAAATCCATCGTTTATCGAGAGCGATTGAAGAAATTTTATATCCGGCAATGGAAGATTATTGTTTGGATATTGTGATTGGAACAGGTCCAACTGCGCGCTCTGTTCGTCTAGACTTACCACCATTTACATTGATTGGAGCTACCACACGAGCGGGACTTTTATCGGCACCACTCAGAGATCGTTTTGGCGTAATTGACCACTTGGAATTTTATACAGAAGAGCAGTTAACAGAAATTGTACTCAGAACTTCGAATATATTAGATACAAAGATTGATGATCTTGGTGCACGTGAAATAGCTAGACGTTCAAGAGGAACCCCACGGATTGCCAATCGTTTATTAAAACGGGTACGTGATTTCGCGCAAGTTCGAGGAAACGGAACGGTAACAGAAAAGCTAGCGAAAGAAGCACTTACTTTGCTTCAAGTAGATCCAAGAGGATTAGATACCATTGACCAAAAATTGCTCCACACAATTATCCAATCATTTAGAGGCGGTCCAGTTGGACTGGATACAATCGCTGCAAGTATTGGAGAAGAACGAGAAACCATTGAAGATATGCAAGAACCATATTTACTACAAATCGGTTTTCTACAAAGGACGCCGCGCGGAAGAATCGCAACTGAAACGGCGTATAACCATTTAGGAATAAGTTATGAAAAAGAGGTATAAAGCATGAAAGTAGAAGATTTCGATTTTGATTTACCAGAAGAATTAATCGCACAAACCCCACTATTAGACCGGACTTCAAGCCGGCTAATGGTGCTTGATAAAAAGTCAGGTGACATAAAAGACCAACATTTCACTGATATTATCAGCTATTTAAACGAAGGGGATGCACTAGTATTAAATGACACACGTGTTCTCCCAGCAAGGCTGCATGGTATTAAAGATGAAACTGGCGCGCACATTGAAGTGCTCCTTTTGAAACAAAAAGAAGGCAATGCATGGGAAACTTTAGTAAAACCTGCCAAAAGAATTCGAAAAGGTGCTACCATTACTTTTGGTGATGGTGCTTTAAAAGCGATTTGCTTGGAAGAGCTCGAGCATGGTGGTCGGATTTTAGAATTTTCTTATGAAGGCATTTTTTATGAAGTTTTAGAACAACTTGGCGAGATGCCACTTCCACCATACATTAAAGAACAACTTGCTGATCAGGATCGTTATCAAACCGTCTATGCGAAAGAGAATGGTTCAGCAGCAGCGCCGACAGCGGGCCTTCATTTTACAGAAGATTTACTGGCGAAAATTAGCGCAAAAGGTGTAGAAATCATTTTCGTGACGCTTCATGTAGGGCTCGGAACATTCCGCCCAGTGGACGTAGAAGATACTACCAATCATAAAATGCATTCTGAATTTTATCGTTTAACAGAAGAATCTGCTGAGCGAATTAATAAAATCAAAGCACAAGGCGGAAAAGTTGTTGCAGTTGGAACGACTTCTATCCGAACATTAGAAACAATTGCGAGTCGTCATGACGGCAAACTAGTGGCTGAATCAGGTTGGACAGAGATCTTCATTTCCCCAGGGTATACTTTTCAGGCAGTAGATGCACTAATAACGAATTTCCATTTACCAAAATCAACATTAATTATGCTCGTGTCTGCTTTATCGGACCGCACGAAAATTTTAGCAGCCTATAATCATGCTGTAGAAGAACAATATCGCTTCTTTAGTTTTGGCGATGCCATGTTTATTCATTAAATTGCGAAAAAATTAATAGAAAAGCTTGTTTTCATTGGTAATTTTCGTTATGCTAGTGAATAGAGTAAATAAGAAAGAGGTAACACATGTCTGCCATTCGTTATGAACTAATTAAAACAGATAAACAAACAGGTGCTCGTCTTGGTAAAATCCATACACCGCACGGCACATTTGATACACCTATGTTTATGCCAGTTGGCACGCTTGCGACGGTAAAAACAATGTCACCCGAAGAATTAAAAGCCATGGGTGCAGGTATTATTTTAAGCAATACGTATCATTTATGGTTGCGTCCTGGAGAAGAACTTATCCGAGAAGCGGGCGGACTACATAAATTTATGAACTGGGATCAACCAATCTTAACGGATTCAGGTGGTTTTCAGGTGTTTAGTTTGAGTAAAATGCGTGATATCAAAGAAGAAGGCGTTCATTTCCGTAACCATTTAAACGGAGACAAACTTTTCCTATCACCAGAAAAAGCGATTCAAATTCAAAATGCGCTTGGATCTGACATCATGATGAGTTTTGACGAATGTCCACCATATCCAGCGTCGCATGAATATATGAAGAAATCAGTAGAAAGAACATCTCGCTGGGCTGAACGTGGCTTAAAAGCGCACGTTAGACCAGAAGACCAAGGTTTGTTCGGTATCGTCCAAGGTGGAGCTTACGAAGATTTACGTGCGCAAAGTGCGAAAGATCTGGTATCTCTAGATTTCCCTGGATACTCAATTGGTGGATTGTCTGTTGGTGAACCAAAAGACGTGATGAATCGCGTTTTGGAACACACGACACCACTACTACCAGCTAATAAACCACGTTATCTAATGGGAGTAGGTTCGCCTGACTCATTGATTGATGGCGTAATTCGAGGAGTGGACATGTTTGATTGTGTTCTTCCCACACGTATTGCACGAAATGGTACTTGTATGACATCTAGTGGTCGCTTAGTTATTAAAAATGCTAAGTTTACCCATGATTTCCGTCCAATTGATGAAAATTGTGACTGTTATACTTGTAAAAATTACTCACGTGCATACATTCGACACTTGATTCGTTGTGAGGAAACATTTGGAATTCGACTTACAACTTATCATAATCTTCATTTTCTGTTAAACTTAATGAAGCAAGTTCGTGGCGCTATTATGGAAGATCGTCTTGCTGATTTTAGGGAAGAATTTTTTGAGCAATATGGATTCAATCGTCCTGATGCAAAAAATTTCTAAATATATATAAAGTATCGAAAGGAGTTGGAAAATATGGGCGGTATTGTAACATTTATACCAATTATCTTGATGATCGTTTTGTTTTACTTCTTATTAATCAGACCTCAACAAAAACGTCAAAAAGAAGTACAAAATATGCAAAGTAGTTTAGCAAAAGGTGATAAAATTATTACTATTGGTGGACTTCACGGTATTGTTGAAGCAATTGAAGATGGCACAGTCATTTTGAAATGCGGAAACAGCAAATTAACTTTTGACCGTAACGCAATCAGAACTGTACTTGAAAAAGGTAATGCAGTTTCTAATCCAGTTGTAGCAGAAACAACTTCTGATGACACTGAAGTTGTAGAAGACAACAAATAATACTTGAAATAAAAATGCCATTTCCCTTTAAACGGTGAAATGGCATTTTTTAACCATAAAAATAGAGCTTATACTTCCCATTTAAGCTTTTTTTAGATAAAATGGGAATATGCTTATTGTTTAAGAAAGGGGACGACTTGATATGGATACATTTTCGGAATGGTATGAAGATTTAGCGCCAGCGATTTCAATAAAAGTGGAAGATTTTCATATTTTAGGTTACCGAGAAATCAAGGCAAGCCACATTTGGGCATTTTTAACAGAAGAAAAGTGGAAGAATGAACCAACCCCTGCTTTGCATGAACGTATAAATGATGTTATGCAAATGAATATTGGACAATTAATGCAATTTATTATGACAACAGCTGAACAAGAATCTAATAACCATGTTTCTCAAGCAGATAGTATGCTTCAACCAAATGTGGAAGATTAACAGCCTGTTAGCAAATGCTTGGGTTTCATACATAAAATAGAAGTATTTGTTGTTAGACTGGGATTTGTTATGGTTTAGATGAGGGAGGAACGAAACAGAAATGGTAAAAAAGAGTAAGATAGTTATTTTCTTTCTAGTAGTTGCAATTATCTTTGGTGCTGTATTTGGTACCGCAAAAATGGTTATGCAAAACATCAACCTAGGCTTGGATCTTCAAGGGGGATTCGAAGTTCTATATGAAGTTTCACCAGCTGATGGCAAAGGAACTGTATCCAAACAAACATTGACAGATACGGTAACTTCACTCGACAAGCGTATCAATTCATTAGGTGTAGCTGAACCAAGTATTCAAATCGAAGGGGATAACCGTATTCGTGTTCAACTTGCTGGGGTAACTGACCAGGAAGAAGCACGAAAAATGCTATCAACCACAGCCCAATTATCATTTAGAGATGCAAATGACAAGATGATGATGAATGGTAGTGACTTAGTTGCGGGCGGTGCCAAACAAGCTTTCGATTCAAGCAACAACCCAATCGTTACGCTAAAACTAAAAAGTGCAGATAAATTTGCTAGTGTAACAAAAACAATACTAGCGGAAGCGCCTGACAATCAATTAGTTATTTGGTTAGATTGGAAAGAAGGACAAAAATACAAAACAGAACGCGAGAAGAAAGACCCAGCTTACTTATCAGCACCAAACGTTAGTAGCGTGCTTGATACAGATAAAGTAGAAATTTCCGGAAGTTTCACAACGGAAGAAGCAAAAGATTTAGCTGATTTGCTAAACTCTGGTGCACTCCCTGTTAAAATGAAAGAAGTTTACTCGACATCTGTTGGTGCTCAATTTGGGCAAGATGCGTTACAAGAAACAATTTTAGCTGGTATTATTGGGGTCATTGCTATCTTTATTTTCATGATGGCAGTTTACCGTTTACCAGGCGTTATTGCTTGTATCACTTTAGTTGCATACACTTATTTAGTACTATTAATACTGAGTCTGCTTAACGCAACACTTACTTTACCAGGGATTGCAGGTTTGATTCTGGGGATAGGTATGGCTGTTGACGCGAACGTAATAACCTACGAGCGGATAAAAGAAGAAATCAAAGTCGGTAGGTCGACGAAAGCGGCTTTTGAGGTCGGCGGTAAAGAAGCATTCCGTGCGATTTTAGATGGTAACTTGACGACACTTATCGTAGCTGCGGTTCTCTTCTACTTTGGAACAAGCTCCATCAAAGGTTTTGCTACGGTTCTAATCATTAGTATTTTAGTCAGCTTCTTGACAGCCGTTTGGGGATCAAGATTCTTATTAGGCTTATTAGTGAAAAGTAATTGGCTTAACAATAAACCAGGATTCTTTGCAGTTAAACGAAAAGATATTCATAATTTACATGAGGGAATTAATAGCTTTAGCTTAAAAACACACTTTGATCGCTTTGATTTTGTAAAACATCATCGTCTGTTCTTATCTATTTTTGCTGCAATTGTTATTGTCGGTATTGTTATTCTCTCCATATTTAGGCTAAATCTAGGTATTGACTTTGCCAGTGGGACACGAGCGGAAGTAACAGCTAATCAAACGCTGACAGAAACGCAAATTAAGAAAGATTTAGATGCGATTGATATGCCATCGGATGATATTGTTTTCCAAGGATCAGGGTCTAAAACAGCCGTTGTTTCTTATAAAGGGACATTATCACAAAATGATGTAGCTAAATTTAAAAACTATTTTGAGGACAAGTATAAGCACGAACCAAGCATTAGTACCGTTTCACCAACTGTCGGTAAAGAACTTGCCAAAAATGGCTTCTGGGCACTCGGTGTGGCGTCTGTGCTGATTGTACTTTATATTGCAGTCCGGTTTGAATTTTATATGGGTATTGCGGCGATTCTGTCCTTACTATTCGACGCATTTATCATCTTCATATTCTTCAGTGTAACAAGGCTGGAGGTTGACTTAACCTTCATTGCCGCGGTGCTGACGGTTATCGGTTATTCCATTAATGACACGATAGTCACCGCCGACCGGATACGGGATATTAGTATGAAGATGCAACGTTTCAAAACGAAAGAAGAAATTGCGAATGCGGTTAATAAAGCATTACGCCAAACATTCACTCGTTCAATTAATACCATTTTAACGGTTATTTTCACCGTACTTGCACTTGTACTATTTGGTAGTGAGTCTATTCTGAACTTCTCCATCGCCTTACTTGTTGGACTTGTTTCGAGTGTATTCTCCTCCATCTTTATGGCAATGCAATTGTGGTACGTATTCAAAGCACGACAACTACGAAAAAAAGGCCCAATTAGCACAGTTAAAAAGAAAAAACCACGTAATAACGGGCAACCTGTCGTATAAAAACGAACGGCCGAATTTCATAAAAAGAGATTCGGTCGTTTTTAATAGCCTAGAAACGGGTAAATAATAAGATAATTGTGCAAGGAGGAGAAAAAACATGAAAGAAAATAAAGTACAGTGGCAAGTAATTGCGGGGATTATTTTAGCACTCATTATTGCTATTTTTGCAGTTATTAATGTAGATCCAGTAGAAGTAAACTTTTTATTTGCGCAAGCGGAGTGGCCATTAATTTTAATTATTTTAGGCTCTGTTCTTTGTGGTTGTTTAATTATCTTTTTCTTAAATATCGCGAAATCGCGTGGAATGAAGAAACAAGTAAAACAATTAACATCCGAAAAAGCAGAATTAGAACGCCAACTAGCAGCTGCTAAAGCAATGAAAACTCATTCATCTAAAGTAGAAACACGTGATACAGAAAATGTGGTAGACACAACAAAATAAAAAATGGGACGCTGACAAAATATGTTGGCGTTTTTTGTTAGAAGATTCCTCTTGGTTTTTCTAGTGATTTTCGATATAATAGGAAGGTTGAGAGGTGGGGTAATGTGATTCATTCAAAATACTTATGGAATATCGAGGAAGCGGCGGAAGACAAAGCAAGCCAATTAGCAGAACAGCTAAAAATTTCGCTTCCACTTGCAAAACTACTTTGGAAAAGAAAAATTACAACGCAAGGACAATTCGATAAATTTTTCCACCCAGAAAAATATGAAAGCTATGACCCATTTTTATTTGCTGAAATGGATCTTGCGGTTGCTAGAATTAAGCGAGCGATAGAACTAAATGAGCAGATTTTAGTTTACGGAGATTATGATGCAGATGGAGTTACTAGTATTGCCGTTTTAATGAAAACACTGCGGCATTTAGGAGCAAATGCTGAATTTTATATTCCTAATCGTTTTACGGAAGGTTATGGTCCAAATATCACTGCTTTTGATATGGCTAAAAACCAAGGAACGGATTTAATTATTACGGTTGATAATGGTATTGCGGCGCTTGAAGTAATGACGCATGCCAAAGAGATTGGTTTAGATGTTATTGTGACGGATCACCATGAACCACGGGAAGTTATGCCGGAAGCTGTTGCAGTAATTCATCCGAAGCATCCTAAGTCAGCTTATCCTTTTGATGAATTAGCGGGTGTGGGTGTTGCTTATAAGTTATCGCATGCATTACTTGGAGAAGAACCGAAAGAATTGCTTGATTTAGTTGCAGTTGGAACGGTGGCAGATTTAGTTTCTTTAACAGATGAAAATCGCTTACTTGTCCAACTTGGATTGCGCCAATTGCGCGAATCCGCGAACCTTGGACTTTCAGTGTTAGCTAAAAAAGCTAGTTTGAAGTTAGAAGAGGCTACGGAAGAAACTATTGGCTTTGGTTTAGCTCCACGACTGAATGCTGTTGGTCGTTTAGGCCCAGCAGATCCAGCGGCGGATTTACTTTTAACAGAGGATCCAGAAGAAGCACTTTTCTTAGCAGAAGAAATTGATGATGCGAATAAAGAACGTAAACAAATAGTTGTTGATACAACGAAGCTCGCGATGGAGGCAATTGAGGCAAAAGAAACATTAGGAAATGTGCTCGTTGTTTACGGAGAGGGTTGGAATACAGGGATTTTAGGGATAGTTGCTTCTAAATTAGTTGGAACATATTCTCGTCCGGCGATTGTACTAGGAATTGATCCAGTTACTGGAATTGCCAAAGGATCTGGTCGAAGCGTCGATGCATTTCATTTGTATCAAGCGCTTGATAAACATCGTGATTTAATGACTGCATTTGGTGGGCATCCAATGGCTGCGGGTCTTACATTGCCCGCTGAAAATCTAACAGAATTAGAAGCTAAATTACAAGAAGAAGCGAGTTTTCTTTCTGAAGAAGATTTCCGCCCAGCCTTGAAAATAGAAGAGAAAATAAATATTGCGGATGTTTCCGTAGCATTTATTGCTCAACTTGAAAAATTAGCTCCTTTTGGAATGGATAACCCTAAACCAATTTTCTTGTTAGAAAATATGCATTTAAAAGGAACGAAAAGAATTGGGGCAGATAAAACCCATTTAAAAACAATGCTTGCTACAGAGGAAAATGATGCCACTTTAGATTCTATCGGATTTGGTGTAGGCGATTTGGTAGAAAAAATTTCTCCAAATGCAGCCGTGGACGTGGTTGGGGAATTATCCATCAATGAATGGAATAATGTGAAAAAACCACAACTACGCATGATGGACATTCACATCTCGCATTGGCAACTTTTCGATGTACGTAATAAATCTGAGTGGGCTAGGATTCTCCAAGAACAAACAGAATCAAGAGTTTTTGTTTGTTTTGAAGAAAGAACGATTGGCACGCTTGGAGAAAAAAACTATATTTTAGTGGATGAAAAAGCTGATTTTACGGCGGATTTCCAGACAGAAGAACTTGTTTTTGCGGATATGCCAACGAAGACTGAATTAGTGGAAACGATTGTTCGTGAAACGAAACCAGAGCGTATTTTTGTCCATTTTGATGCAGCAGAGGGGAATCAAATTCCAGCAATTCCAGACCGGTTAGCCTTTGCTGAGCTATATAGTCTCATCAAAAAATTCCAACCATTTTCAATTGAAAAGTACACACCACGGCTAATGCAAAAGTTTGGCTGGAATAAAGAGCAAATAGATTTCATGTCAAAGGTGTTTTTTGATTTAGAATTTGCTAAAATGGAAAGTGGTCAGATTATTATTAATGAAGTTGTTGAAAAACGTAATCTGGACGAATCACTTGTTTATCAACAAAAGGTAGAAGAAATAACTACAAGAAAAAAACTGTTGTACTCTAACTATACGGAACTTCATAGTTGGATGGAATCAATGATGGAAACATCAATTTACCCGAATGCGGAGGAACTAGAAAATGGAAATTAAAGATTTACAAGATTATGTAGCGATTGTGAACGATTGGCCCAAAAAAGGGATTGTATTTAAAGACATCACACCCCTTATGAATGACGGAGAAGCATATCGTTTTGCTACAGATAAAATTGTGGAATACGCAAAAGAATTAAAAATTGATATTATTGTTGGACCAGAAGCACGTGGCTTTATTATCGGCTGCCCAGTTGCTTATGCGTTAGGAATTGGTTTTGCGCCTGTTCGTAAACCAGGAAAACTTCCTCGTGAAACAATCGAAATGGAATACGATTTAGAATATGGTACGAATAAATTATCTATGCATAGTGATGCGATTAAACCGGGGCAACGCGTTTTAATTACAGATGATTTACTTGCAACTGGTGGAACAATCGAAGCAACTATCAAACTTGTAGAAGAATTAGGCGGTATTGTTGCTGGTTGTGCTTTCTTAATCGAACTAAAAGAGCTAGAAGGACATAAAAAATTAAATGGTTACGACCGTTTAATCCTTATGCAATTATAAAAATCAAACTACTCCTATTATTTTAGGGGTAGTTTTTTGATTAAAAAGCTGAAAACTGCCAGAAAATGTGAAAAATCAAGGAAAAGTGCTTTCTAAACAAAGACGGCTCATGCTATAATATTAAACAAGAATATTTTTTAGAACACTCAGTTTTTGGGTGTTTTTAAGTTGTATATATGACATGGAGATAAGAGGGTGAATGTAAATGGCGAAAGAACAAAATCTGACAGCTGAGCAGGTCATCGATATGGCTTCTCATTATATGAATCAGGAACATCTAGCGCTCGTAAAAAAAGCGTATGAATTTGCGCGCGATTCTCATAAAGAGCAATTTCGTAAATCAGGTGAGCCGTATATTATTCATCCAATTCAAGTTGCCGGCATTTTAGTCGAATTAAAAATGGATCCATCGACCGTTGCATCTGGATTTTTACATGATGTCGTGGAAGATACGCCAGTCACACTAGCGGATTTAGAAGAAGTTTTTGGCAGTGAAGTTGCCATGCTAGTAGACGGAGTAACGAAACTTGGTAAAATTAAATATAAATCACACGAAGAACAACAAGCTGAAAATCATCGGAAAATGTTCATTGCGATGGCGCAGGATATTCGCGTTATTTTAATCAAACTGGCGGACCGTTTGCATAATATGCGGACATTAAAACATTTGCCCGTGGAAAAACAACGTAGAATTGCGAACGAAACATTAGAAATTTTTGCGCCACTTGCACATCGCTTGGGTATTTCGCGAGTGAAATGGGAGCTGGAAGATACAGCGCTGCGTTATTTAAATCCACAACAATATTATCGCATCGTCCACTTAATGAAACAAAAGCGGGATGCAAGAGAGCGTTATTTGCATGATGTGATTGACGGTGTGAATGAAAATCTAGATGAACTCAATATTCAAGCGGATATTTCTGGAAGACCAAAACATATTTATTCGATTTACCGGAAAATGAGCGAACAAAATAAACAATTTAACGAAATTTATGATTTGTTGGCTGTTCGAATTGTCGTTAGTAGTATCAAGGATTGCTATGCTGTTCTTGGTATTATTCATACGCGCTGGAAACCGATGCCAGGTCGCTTTAAAGATTATATTGCGATGCCGAAGTCGAATATGTATCAATCGATTCACACGACGGTTATAGGGCCTCAAGGCGAACCGCTTGAAGTTCAAATCAGAACGCACGAAATGCACCAAATCGCTGAATACGGGGTTGCGGCACACTGGGCCTATAAAGAAGGCAAAGTGGTTAATTCCAAAACTTCATTCGATAATAAATTAACATGGTTCCGAGAAATTTTAGAATATCAAAATGAATCGGATAATGCGGAAGAGTTTATGGAAAGCTTGAAACTCGACTTATTTTCGGATGTTGTTTACGTATTTACTCCAAAAGGCGATGTGTACGAGTTACCAAATGGCTCTGTACCACTCGATTTTGCTTACCGTGTCCATACCGAAATCGGAAACAAAACAATCGGGGCTAAAATTAACGGAAAAATTGTGACACTCGACTATAAATTAAAAACGGGCGATATTATTGATATTTTAACGTCCAAACATTCTTACGGCCCAAGTCGCGACTGGCTTAAATTAGTTCAAACTTCGCAAGCGCGAAATAAAATTAAACAATTTTTCAAACGACAAGCAAAAGAAGAGAATGTCGAAAAAGGTCGCGATTTAGTTGAGAAAGAAATTAGACAACTTGGATTCGAATCGAAAAAAATTATGACGCCAGAAAATCTTCGTAAATTAGCTGATAAACTAAATTTTTCGCATGAAGATGATTTGTTTGCAGCTGTTGGTTATAATGGCATTACAGCTTTACAAGTAGCTAACCGCTTAACAGAAAAACTTCGAAAAGAACGTGAATTAGAAGCAGAAACAGAGAAGTTATTGACGCAATCAGAAAATAAACCTTCGAATTCAGATGCTAACAATGAGAAACTGAAGATTAAGCATAATGCAGGAGTAGTTGTTCAAGGAGTAGGTAATCTATTGATTCGACTATCCAGATGTTGTAATCCAGTGCCTGGTGATGCTATCGTTGGTTATATTACAAAAGGTCGAGGCATTTCTATACATCGTCAAGATTGCCCAAATGTTCAAGCTATTGAACCAGAGCGGCTGATCGAAGTGGACTGGGAAGATGCTGATTCACAAGCGAAAAATGACTATAATGTAGACATCGAAATTTATGGCTATAATCGTAACGGTTTGCTAAATGATATTCTACAAGTGATTAACAGTCTAACTTCCAATATTAACGGCGTCAATGCTAAGGTTGATAACAACAAGATGGCAACATTAGTGGTCACGCTACAGATTCATAATATTAATCATTTACAACGTGTAGTGGATAAAATAAAACAAATTCCAGATGTTTATACAGTGAGAAGATTAATGAACTAAAGGAGTGGAGAAGCGATGCGTGTACTACTGCAACGGTGTTATGAAGCTTCCGTGAGTGTGGAGGAGGAAGTCATTAGCGAAATAGCTGGAGGTCTTTGTTTATTAGTTGGATTCACCCATAAAGATACCCCAGAAACCGTGGACTATATGGCAAAAAAAATCGTTGGATTACGAATTTTTGAAGATGAATCCGAGAAGATGAATATTTCTTTAGCAGAACGAGGCGGCGCGATTCTTAGCGTTTCCCAGTTCACTTTATACGCTGATGTAAGTAGAGGAAAACGTCCAAGCTTTACAAAATCCGCCCCAGCAGAAAAAGCAGAAACACTGTATGACTTATTTAATCAAAAACTTACAGAAGCGGGTTTTATTGTTGAAACTGGAGTATTTGGCGCAATGATGGATGTGAAAATTGTCAATCACGGTCCAGTAACAATAATGCTCGATTCAGATGAAATGCGTAAATAAAAAAACAATCATTCAGTCTCCTGAATGATTGTTTTTTTTAATTAGAGAAGTAATTAGATAGGCCATCTGTTACTGATTCAGCGATTTGGCTTCTGTATGATGCTGAGTTGATATTACTTTCATCTTTTGCAGAACTTAGATAACCAAGTTCTAGAAGGACTGCTGGTTGAGAATTTTCTCTGACTACATAATAATCGCCGACTCTTGCACCACGATTAGTAGTAGGGAGGTCTTTCCCGAGCGTAGTATTAATACTTTCAGCAAGCGATTTATCACTATTATCATAATAATAAGTTGTTTGCCCGCTTACCCCTTTGCTCGCGTCTTCTAAGCTATCAAAGTGAATACTAATAAACACATCTGCATTATTTTCGGCAGCTATATTTGTTCTTCCTTTTAGAGAGACATATTTATCACTGTTTCTCGTTAGGATTACTTTAGCGCCTCTAGCTTCTAATTTTTGTTTTAATTGTTTTGCTGTCTTCAAAGTCATTTCTTTTTCAATTGTGCCATTTGACCCTTTAGCGCCCGGATCGTTGCCACCGTGTCCGGGGTCAATAACGATGGTTGCTTCGGATAATTTGGTTGTTTTGCTTCGAGGGCTGGATGTTTGACCTTTGTCAGAAACATCGACTACCCAGTTAGCTACATAACCTTCTTCGCCGCTTGTCGTACGTATCTTATACCAGTCACCTTGTACTCCTTGAATAGCGAACCCTTGACCAGAATTTGCTTTTTCGATGACGGCGCCATCACGACTTGGCTTATTTCTAATATTAGTGGAGTCATCGCGAATGGTTACTGTTTGTAGCTCACTTTCATCTACTTTTGTAACAGATTCACGAATCGTTAAGTAATCGGAGCTAACCCATGCGCTTGTACCGTTATATTGGATTTGCGCCCAGCCGTTTTGTTGGCTAGTAACTGTTACTTGATCACCATTATTTAGCAATCCAAGTGCTTTACTTGAGGTACTTGGTTTTTCACGTACATTCAAACCGCCGTCAGAAGAAACGATAGCGACGCTGTTACTTGCTGCGCTGACATCAGTGTTTTCTACTAACCAGCTTGCAACCCAACCGCTATTTCCGTTATCTAACTGAACTTTGTACCATTGATTTTCTTCACCGACTACCCGGAGTACTTCATTTTTTCTGGCTTGGCTCGTTACATCATATGCTAAACCAGGACCGCTGCGGACATTCAAGACTTCTGCTTTGACGACTACGGAATTCGCGTTCGCCATTGCTATGGTTGTAAAAATACCTGCTGCAATCAATAAAATGGAGACAACGGTGATAAAAATGAATTTATTCTTCATTTAAAGCTAACACCACCCATATACTCATAAACTTTTATCTGACAGTAAAATGTTACCATAAAATGCGCTTTCATGGAACTAGAAAGTGGTTTTTTATAAAAAAACTGGCAAAATGTTGACTTTTCAGTGTGTTTTTAGTAATCTTAGAATAATTCATATTTAAAACTAGCGACAGAGAAAAGTAAGGAAATCCATGCTATACAGAGAATTTATCCCATTTGGCTGAAAGGATAAAGATAGTCACATTTTCTGAAAAGACACTCTCGAGGTTTCTTGTTGAAAACAGTAAGCAAGAACGTATTCAGGCGTTAACTGACTTAAGTGAGGACTCATTAGTAGTTCTAATTAGGGTGGTACCACGGGTGTAAACAAACTCTCGTCCCTTGTTTTTTATAACAAGTGACGGGGGTTTTTCTTTATATTTTGAAGTGAAAAAGGAGGCTTATGGTGATGGATTTGCAATTACCGAGAGGGACACGAGATATTTTGCCAGAAGAGGTTAGTAAATGGCATTTTTTAGAGACAGAGTTTAAAAAAGTGTGTGAGAACTATCAATATGAAGAAATTAGAACACCTGTTTTTGAACATACAGAATTATTTGAACGCGGGGTTGGTGATTCCACCGATATCGTATCAAAAGAAATGTACACTTTCCAAGATAAGGGTGGCAGAAGTTTAACGCTGAGACCAGAGGGGACCGCTTCTGTTGTTCGTGCTTTTGTTGAGCATAAATTATACGGCGAAGTAAGCCAACCAATCAAAATGTATTATAATGAGCCAATGTTTCGTTATGAACGACCACAAGGCGGAAGACAACGCCAGTTTACTCAAATGGGCATTGAGGCGCTTGGAAGTGATGATCCTTCTATTGATGTAGAAGTAATTTCACTAGCAATGGAGTTTTTCCGAAAAATTGGTCTAATAAATATTAAATTGGTCATTAATAGTCTTGGTGATAAAGAAAGTCGTCTAAAACACCGGGAAGCCCTGGTTGCGCATTTTGAACCACATATTGATGAATTTTGTGCGGAATGCCAAGTGCGGTTACACAAAAATCCACTGCGTATTTTAGACTGTAAAAAAGATCATGACAATCCACTAATTCAATCGGCACCATCTATTCTGGACTTTTTAAATGAAGAATCTGTTGCCTATTTTGAAAATGTAAAAAAATACTTAAATGCGCTAGAGATTCCGTTTGAAATTGATTCAACGATGGTTCGTGGTTTAGATTATTATAACCATACGACATTTGAAATTATGAGCGTAGAAGAAGGATTTGGCGCGAAAACAACGCTTTGTGGTGGCGGAAGATATCACGGTTTAGTGAGAGAGTTTGGTGGCCCAGATACACCAGGAATGGGCTTTGGTATTGGTGTGGAACGTATTTTACTGGCGCTAGAAAAAGCGGACATCAAAATACCTGCGAAAAAACCGTTAGAGGTTTATGTGATTACAGCGCAACCGGAAGCAGAACTAAAAGCCGTAACACTCGTAAATAAATTAAGACAAAACGGCATTAGTGCAGAAAAAGATTACTTAAAACGTAAATTCAAAGCACAACTAAAAGACGCCAATAGAAAAAATGCCGTATATACCATTATTCTTGGTGAAGAAGAATTACAAACAGGCAATTATCAATTGAAAAATATGGAAACAGGCGAGCAAGAAGCTGTGTCTGAAACAACTATACTAGAAAAATTAATAAACACCAAGGGGGAGAATTAAAATGGAAAAACGTACAAGTTACTGCGGTGAATTAAACGAAGCGCATATTGGTCAAAGTGTTGTCCTTCATGGGTGGGTGCAAAAAAGACGCGACTTAGGTGGTTTAATTTTTATTGATTTACGTGATCGCGAAGGAATTGTCCAAGTTGTTTTCAATCCTGAATTTTCGAAAGAAGCGCTTGAAATCGCTGATAGTGTTCGAAATGAATTTGTTGTTACTATTAAAGGGACAGTCCATGCTCGTGGTGAAAAAGCTATCAATGATAAATTAGCGACTGGTAAAGTAGAAGTTTTAGCAGAAGAAATTACCATTTTAAATACGTCTAAAACACCACCATTTTATATTGAAGATGGCGTGAATGTTTCGGATGAATTGCGTTTGAAATACCGTTATTTAGACTTACGACGCCCGGAAATGAACAACATTTTCAAAATGCGTCACACGGTAACGAGAACGTTCCGCAATAAGCTGGATGCACTCGGATTCTTTGATATTGAAACACCTTATTTAACGAAAAGTACGCCAGAAGGTGCACGCGATTATCTTGTACCAAGTCGTGTTTACCCTGGTAACTTCTATGCATTGCCACAATCTCCGCAAATTTTAAAACAGTTACTAATGACTGCTGGGTTTGATAAATATTACCAAATCGTACGTTGCTTCCGCGATGAGGATTTGCGCGGTGACCGTCAACCTGAATTTACACAAATCGATTTAGAGACTAGCTTTTTAACGAAAGAAGAAATCCAAGCGATTACGGAAGATATGTTAGTAGATGTAGTGAAAGAAGCGAAAAATATTACTATCGACAAACCGTTTCCTCGTATGACATATAAAGAAGCAATGGATCGTTTTGGCAGTGATAAACCAGATATTCGTTTTGGTTTAGAATTAGTAAATGTATCCGATGTCGTAAAAGATGTTGATTTTAAAGTTTTCCAATCCGCAATCGAAAATGGTGGAGAAGTGAAAGCAATCAATGCAAAAGCAGCCGCAGCTAATTTTTCACGCAAAGATTTAGATGCACTAGGTGTTTTTGTTGCTAACTACGGGGCAAAAGGTCTTGCTTGGTTAAAAGTAGAGGCTGGTGAACTGAAAGGCCCGATTGCTAAATTCTTCCCTGAAGAAAAAGCAACAGAACTAAAAGCATCTCTACAAGCAGAAGATGGCGATTTATTACTATTTGCAGCTGATAAAGCAGATATCGTTGCAGCATCACTGGGGGCGCTTCGTAATAAACTTGGTAAAGAGTTAAACTTAATCAATGAAGAAGAACTTGCTTTCTTATGGGTGACTGATTGGCCGTTATTTGAATATGATGAAGAAGCAGGGCGCTATGTATCTGCGCATCATCCATTCACTTTACCAAAAGAAGAAGATATTCCACTTCTTGAAACGGACTCTTCTAAAGTAATGGCAGAAGCTTATGATATCGTATTAAATGGATATGAAATCGGCGGAGGTTCATTACGGATTTATAAAAAAGAAGTGCAAGAATCGATGTTCCGTGCACTTGGCTTTACGGATGAATCAGCGAAAGAACAATTTGGCTTCCTAATGGATGCGTTAGAATATGGTACACCGCCTCATGGTGGTATCGCGCTTGGATTAGATCGTATCGTTATGATCTTAGCTGGCCGAAATAACTTGCGTGACACAATAGCATTCCCTAAAACAGGTAGTGCAGTGGATCCGCTAACAAATGCACCAGGTGAAGTGAGTGAAGCACAGCTAGCAGAGTTGAAACTCGAGACAGTGAAAAAAGAAACAAACTAAAAAAAGAAGGTGAGCGCAAATGCTCACCTTCTTTTCGTTTTAAAAATCATCACTTAATTCTTGAATGTTTTCAACGTGTACTTTATTAACTAATAACCCTCGATTGGAATCATTGGACCAGAATGGGCCGTCCAATTCTTTCGCTTCACTGGAGCTGATTTTATTTTTATTATAAAAAGTGGCTTCCACATTGTAGCGATTCCCTTTTTTTACTGCATCCCAACTCTCTTCAGAAAGTGGTAGTGTAATTGATTTGTTTCCAGCGCCATCAATTTTGCCAGTGATGGTATTGTTTTTTGATTTTTGGTCCACCACGAAATTAAAGGTAACGTCTACTTTTGACGAAGCGTGTTGATAAAGATAATAACCGCCAAAAAGCAGGATAGCTACTAGAACGGTGAAAATGGGGATTTTACGCATAGGGAATTTCGCGCCTCCTTATCTGTTCTAAACGTTCTTCCTTTTTCATTATAAGTGTAAAAGCTAAGAAGCGGAAGGGGTAAACGCCATTTCTCATTGATTTTTTAGAATAGAGGCCCCATTTTTAATTAATTCACCATTTTAACTATTCATTTTGATGGTTTATCTTGTAATGCGTCGATTCCGGTTTCGCCAGTGCTGATTTTAACGACTTCTGCAAGTGGGTAAATAAATACTTTTCCGTCGCCGGGTTCGCCAGTACGTAGCGTTTCTTTAACGACACGAAGTACATCCTCAACCGGGACAGTGGAAACAACGATTTCAATTTTCATTCGTTCATGAATATTGCTTTCTTTTTTTGTGCCACGATAAAGTTCGATAAATCCTTTTTCTAACCCAGTACCGAGTGCTTTTGTGACAGTTAGGCCGCTTACGCCGATTTTCGCAAGTTCTTTTTGAAACAAGTGAAAGCGGTTTGGGCGAGTAATGATTTCGATTTTTGTTAATCCAGACATATTGTTGCCTCCTTTATTCTTGATATGCTTTTTCGCCGTGCAGCGTCAAATCAAGTCCTTTATATTCTTGTTCTTCGTTTACACGGATTGGTAAAAATAGTTTGATAATTACGACGATTATTGCTGTCGCTATAGCCACATATGCTACCGTTGAACCAATGGCGATTAATTGTTTTACTACGAGAGAAGCATTGCCGTAGAATAATCCGTCTGCTCCAGCTTCATTTACTTTTGTTGTGGCGAAAAGGCCGGTTGCGATACCACCCCAAATACCTCCGATTCCATGAAGTCCGAATGCATCAAGTGCATCATCATATTTTACTTTTCCTTTCAACCAGAACACAGCCCAGAAGCATAGTGCTCCGCCGAGGAAACCAATGATAAGTGAACTTGGAACGGTAACAAATCCAGCGGCAGGGGTAATGGATACTAAACCAGCAATTGCTCCGGAAATGGTTCCAAGCATAGTTGGCTTTTTATTCGTCAACCATTCAACCAAACCCCAACCGATAATACCTGCAGCAGCAGCTGTATTCGTATTAACAAAAGCTATCATAGCCACATTATCAATTGTAAGGGCGCTACCAACATTAAAACCATACCAACCAAACCAAACTAGAATACCACCAATAAGCGCTAAAGGTAAATTATGAGGTGAAGCAGAATCGGCTTCTTTTCTACGTCCAATCATAATTGCAAGAACTAACCCTGTTACACCTGAACTAATATGAACAACATTCCCACCGGCGAAATCAAGTGCACCGAGATTACGTAACCAACCACCGTCACCCCAAACCCAGTGAGCAACAGGGGAATAAACAAGTAACGACCATAAGATAATGAAAATCAAATAAGCGGAGAAATTCATTCTTTCTGCAAATGCCCCAGAAATGATAGCTACAGTCAAAATTGCGAAAGTCATTTGAAACATCATGAATAGAATATGTGGAATAGCATCTGAGTAAGTATCGTTTGCTGCGAAGCCAACATTATGGAGGAAGGTCCAGTCAAAACTTCCTATAAAGCCGTTTCCAGGGGC
Organism: Listeria sp. LM90SB2; assembly: GCF_028867355.1. Lineage (NCBI taxonomy): Bacteria > Bacillati > Bacillota > Bacilli > Caryophanales > Listeriaceae > Listeria > Listeria sp. LM90SB2. The sequence goes on along the minus strand of NZ_CP046449.1, from coordinate 1,545,572 downwards.
GAAAGCTAATGAATACCCAACTATCACCCAAAGGATAGATATAATTGCCATTGAACTAAAACTATACATGGCCGTACTCAACACATTTTTGCGTCGAACCATCCCACCGTAAAATAATGCAATACCTGGTGTCATTAACCAAACCAATAAAGTACAAAAGAACATAAATACTGATTCCATACTCAACTCTCCTTTTTGTTAGATAAACTAACATGTAATATATTATTTATGCGTTTATAATACACTATATTTTAATAAAGGCAAGAATATTTTATCAATTCAATAAATTTGGTTAGATTATCTAACATAAAACGGTTTCAATTGTTTGCTTTTGATGTTTATTTCGGAATAATCAGATAATAATAGACTGTATTTTCCGTTTCGATGGCAGATAAAAAGCCTATTCGAAAATAGGCTTTTTTCATTAAATATAAAACATGTAACCATCCGATAGTTCAGCATCCGTAGAATGTTTTAATAAGTCAGCAAGTGTTGTTTGATCTAACACGTCACGGACAGCATTGCGCATTCGTGTCCATAATTCACGCTGAGCAGCTTCTTCATCTTCCATACTTTCGACAAGTACAATCGGGCCTTCCAGTGTGCGGATGATGTCACCTGCAGTAATTTTTTCAGGATCGCCGTTCAAAACGTAGCCACCATGAGCCCCGCGGATACTTTTAACAATTCCTGCATTATGAAGGGGACCGATTAACTGCTCTAAATAATGTTCCGATAAATTTTTATCTTGGGCGATACTACGAAGAGAAATTGGGCCATCACCAATTCTTTTTGCGAGTTCAAGTGTTATTGTTAGGCCATAGCGACCTTTTGTTGTAATCTTCATTTTTATTTAACCTCCAGTAATTTCAAAACCGCTTATACCGCATCTATTATATCGGAATTACAGAAAGAAGGCAAAGGAAACAAGTGGGTGAACGCACAGATGTTCTTATGTTATAATAGTAAACAAGCAAATAAGAAGGAGCGGTTATATGGCAATTCAACCTTTAGCTTACCGGATGCGCCCGAAAGCACTAGATGAAATCGTGGGACAAACGCATTTAGTCGGTAAAGATAAAATTATTTATCGGATGGTCAAAGCAAAACAATTATCTTCTATGATATTATACGGGCCGCCCGGAATTGGAAAAACCTCGATTGCAAGTGCGATTGCTGGAAGTACAAAATATGCATTCCGTACATTAAATGCAGTTACCAATAATAAAAAAGATATGGAAGTTGTAGCAGCCGAGGCGAAAATGAGCGGCACGGTTATTCTTCTTTTAGATGAAGTACATCGGTTGGATAAAGCGAAACAAGATTTTTTATTACCATTACTTGAAAGTGGCGCGATTATCTTAATAGGTGCAACGACAAGTAATCCTTATATCGCGATTAATCCGGCTATTCGAAGCCGAACGCAAATTTTCGAGTTAAAACCTCTAACGGTAGAAGATATTATGATAACAATGGACCGGGCGCTTTCAGATAAAGAACGCGGGCTTGGGAATTATGATGTAGAAATAGATGAGGTTGCGAAAAAACATTTTGCAACGGCGAGTAACGGCGATGTGCGAAGTGCGCTGAATGCCTTAGAGTTAGCTGTCATTTCTTCTGAACCAAATGAGGATGGTGTGATTCATATTACGCTCGATGTGGCAGAGGAGTGTTTACAAAAGAAAAGTTTAGCCCATGACAAAGACGGCGATGCCCATTATGATGTATTAAGTGCTTTTCAAAAATCGGTTCGTGGTAGCGATGTGAATGCGGCACTCCATTATATGGGACGTTTAATTGAGGCGGGAGATTTAGTCAGTATTAGCCGGAGAATGCTCGTTATGGCATATGAGGATATTGGTCTTGCGAGTCCACAGGCCGGGGCGCATACACTCGCAGCCATTCAAACCGCAGAAAAAGTCGGGTTTCCTGAAGCGAGAATTCCGCTCGCCAATGCTGTCATCGAGCTTTGCCTTTCGCCTAAATCCAATTCTGCTATTATGGCGATTGATGCGGCACTAGCAGATATTCGCCAAGGAAAAAGTGGAGAAGTGCCAGATCATTTGCGAGATGGACATTATTCTGGTGCAGAAAAACTTGGACGAGCGATTGATTATAAATATCCACATAATTATGATAACGCTTGGGTGGATCAACAATATTTACCAGATCGTCTTAAAAACAAATTGTATTATGCGCCGAAATTCACTTCTAAATTTGAGCAGACAATTGCTGGTGTGTATCAAAAAATTAACGAAAATAAAGCAAAAAAAGAATAAAAAAAGTGCCAAATGAAAAGTCGCTAACATTGAAATTTCGTCTTTTCTATGGTATTCTAAATGAAGAAAAGAAACCCTAATGTATTCGATATAGTTCCTAATATTTTTGAACCGAACAATTTTTTATACCTAGGGAGCTTGGAGTTCCGGCGCGGCGCACATGCCTTCACACGAGGAAGTGCAAACCGTTAGACAGAGCACCCACCTGCTTTAATTGATAGCGGGTTCAAAGGAAGGGAATCCTAAACGGTACGATTGGGGTTTCTTTTTTGCGTGTAAATAGGAGTTATTCCTCTTTACTTTACAGGAGTATTGCTGTTACAATAAGAAACGATTAACGGCGAACAGGAATTCGTCTACAAAAAAGGACGCGATAAAAAATGGAAAATAGAATTTACTTAGACCATGCTGCGACAAGTCCAATTCATCCAGAAGTTATCCAAACAATGCTTGGCGCAATTACAAATACGTACGGCAATCCTTCCAGTATCCATTACGCTGGACGAGAGGCAAGAAAAGCTTTGGATGAAGCTCGTCATACAATTGCAGATAGTATCCATGCTATAGAAAAAGAAATAATTTTTACAAGTGGTGGAACAGAAGGCGATAACTTGGCGATTATTGGAGCAGCTTTAGCACAGCAAGAAAGTGGTAAACATATTATTACTTCTCAAATTGAGCATCACGCTGTCTTAAAAACATGTGAATACCTTGAAACGCAAGGATTTGAAGTTACCTATTTGCCAGTAGATGAGCATGGAATAGTATCTATAGAGAGTTTACAAGAGGCCTTGCGTCCAGATACAATTCTAGTTTCTATTATGTATGGAAATAATGAGATAGGCACGATTCAACCGATTGCGGAGATTGGTGCAGTGTTGCGCAATCATCAAGCAATTTTTCATACAGATGCAGTACAAGCTTATGGGCTATTAAATATAAATGTAACGGAGCTAGGGGTTGATTTATTAACTACTTCTTCTCATAAAATAAATGGACCACGTGGCGTAGGTTTTTTATACGTCAAAAATGGCACACGGCTTATCTACCAAATGCACGGCGGAGAACAAGAACGAAAACGTCGCGCTGGAACGGAGAATCTAGCGGGAATCTGTGGTTTTAGTGCTGCTTCTTCTATCATGATGAATGAACGAGAGCTAAAAAATGAGGAATATATTTCCTTCAAAAAACGAATGGCAGAAATTTGGCGTTCGGCAGATCTTGATTTTGAAGTGAATGGATTAGAAGCCAATACCTTGCCACATGTATTTAGTGTGCGTTTTCCAGGAGTTTCGATTGAACAATTATTAATGAATTTAGATATGGACGGAATTGCAGTTTCTAGTGGCTCGGCTTGTACGGCGGGAACAGTAGATCCATCGCATGTATTAGTAGCTCTTTTTGGTGAAAATCACCCAGCGATTCAAGAGACCGTTCGGATTAGTTTTGGACTAGGAAACCATTTAGAAGAAGTGGAAATGGCGGCTACGAAAATTAGTGAAGTAGTAACGCGTTTAATGAAAATATAAGAAGGTGAGGAGCGAACTTTGAGTACAAATAATAGTGACATTCGTGTAGTTGTCGGCATGTCAGGCGGAGTAGATTCATCAGTCACTGCTCATATATTAAAAGAACAAGGTTATGATGTTATTGGCATCTTTATGAAAAATTGGGATGATACGGACGAATTTGGCGTTTGTACAGCAACGGAGGATTATGATGATGTGATTCGCGTAGCCAATCAAATCGGTATTCCTTATTATGCGGTCAATTTTGAAAAAGAGTATTGGGATAAAGTGTTTACGTATTTTTTAGATGAATACAAGCTCGGTCGCACGCCAAACCCAGACGTTATGTGTAATAAAGAAATTAAATTTAAGGCATTTTTAGAACATGCGGAAAGTCTTGGTGCGGACTATGTGGCAACTGGTCACTACGCACAAGTGAAAAAAGTCGGCGATGAAATTGAATTACTTCGAGGTGTCGATAATAATAAAGATCAAACGTACTTTTTAAACCAACTTTCACAAGATCAACTGAAAAAAGTGATGTTTCCCCTTGGTGGCATGGAAAAAACAGAAGTGCGCGAAATTGCGAAAAAAGCCGGACTTGCTACTGCAAACAAAAAAGATAGCACTGGGATTTGTTTCATTGGCGAAAGAAACTTTAAGCAATTTTTAAGTGAATATCTTCCGGCGCAACCTGGTGAAATGAGAACACTGAACGGTGAAGTGTTAGGGAAACATGACGGCTTGATGTATTACACGATCGGTCAACGCCATGGTTTAGGTATTGGTGGAGACGGTGAACCTTGGTTTGTTGTTGGTAAAGACTTAAAAGAAAATGTATTGTTTGTGGAACAAGGTTTCCATCATGAAACACTATATTCAGATTCGTTAATTGCGACAGATATTTCTTTCACAACGAATGCAGAAAAACCGAAAACAATCGAATGTACTGCCAAATTCCGCTATCGTCAAACTGATACGAAAGTAACCGTGCACTTGCGCGAAGATGGGACAGCAGAAGTAGTTTTCGCTGATCCAGTTCGAGCAATCACACCAGGTCAAGCGGTTGTATTTTACGACGGGGACATTTGCCTTGGCGGTGGAACAATCGATACGGTTTGGAAAAACGGCGCGAAGTTAGATTATGTAGGCTAAAACTGGAACCGGAGAATCTTGTTTTCTACGAGACTCCGGTTTTTTTCTTGTTTAAATGCGTTTTTTTAAACAGATTTTATGGTAAAATATTATACGAAACAGGGAAAAGAGGTCCTTTATGAAAAAGATAGCGATTTTTGGGAGTGCGATTGTTTTATTTTGTCTTCTTATTTGGGGATATTTTTATTTCAACTCAGAACCGTCTACAACTGCAGAAAATGCTGCAAATTCAACTAAAGCAGTGGATGTGCTTGAAGAAAATGACATCCTTGTTTTTACTCCGCGTAAATTGGATGCCGATATGAGTGTTATTTTATATCCAGGTGCTTTTGTTGATGCGTTAAGTTATGCACCTCTTGCAAACAAACTAGCTTCGAGCGGTTACAAAACGTACATCGTTGAAATGCCCCTTAATTTAGCTGTATTTGGTAAAAATCGAGCTGCTGATATTATTGATGAGGCTCCGGATGAAAAATTTGTCATTGGTGGACACTCGCTTGGTGGCGTGATGTCTTCTAGATTTGCACATGATAACGAAAGCGAAATAGAAGGCGCGTTTTTCTTAGCTAGTTACCCAGATAAGAAAGGTTCCTTAAAAAATGCTTCTTTTCCAGCGCTTTCTGTCACAGCGACTAAGGATGAAGTGTTAAACCAAGATTCTTATAATAAAAATAAAAAATACTTACCTAAAGATACTACCTTTGTCTCTATTAAAGGTGGAAATCATGCGCAGTTCGGTTCATATGGCGAACAACATGGGGACGGAAAAGCAACGATTAGTGGACCAGAACAAACTGATCAAGTAGCGAATGCGCTCATTACGTGGCTTAATACATCTGTAAAAAATCAGGAAAGATAAGAGGGATAACATGGATAAAAATCAATTAGGTATTAAACAAATGCAAGAAGGAAATTTAGAAGAAGCAGTCAAGTTATTTACAGAAGTAATTGAAGAACATCCAAGTGATCCAGTTGGTTATATTAATTTTGGAAATGTTTTACTTTCAATGGATGATTTTGAACGTGCGGAATTATTTTTCAAAAGAGCACTAGAGCTAGATGACACAGTTCCAGCTGCTTACTATAGCTTAGGAAATTTATATTATGAATTAGAGCGTTATCAAGAAGCGGCAGATAGCTTCCAAAATGCCACAAAACAAGGAATGGAAAATGGTGATTTATTTTTCATGTTAGGAATGAGTTTTGTTCAAATGGAGGAGCTAACACTTGCGATGCCATATTTACTTAGAAGTGTCGAATTAAACCCAGAAGACGGCGAAGCGTTATTCCAATATGGGATTGTGCTTGCTCGCAGTGGTTTTTATGAAGATGCGATTAATATGTTAGAACGCGTTTTACTTGTTAAGCCTGAAGATCCAGATGCACTTTACAATATTGGTGCAGCTTATCTGGCGTGGCAAGGAGATATCGTTCTTGCTAAAAACTATTTTGAACGAGCGATTGCTACAGGTGCTTCACATGAATTGGCTGAAAACGCCTTAAATGCAATTCAAGATTTAGAGAACGAAGTAGAGTAAAACGAATTAGAAAGGAGGCGGCTTAGGATGGCTGAACAAGAATCACTCGCTCTATTTAACGATACACCAGAAGAACTTTTCATGAAGGGCACGATGTTGTCCACCATTTTTTACAATGCCGAAAACCTCTTTTCTGTTGTACGAATATTGGTCAAAGAAACCAATGCGGATTGGGACGAAAAAGATATTATCGTAACCGGTTTTTTCCCAGCGCTTCACGAGCAAGAAGTATACACTTTCTACGGGAAAATGCAGGAACATGCTAAATTTGGTCAACAGTTTAAAGCAGACCGGTTTCGTAAGGAAATGCCACAATCACGAGCGGGCTTAATTAATTATCTATCCGGTGAACTTTTTAAAGGCATTGGTAAAGTCACTGCTGAAAATATTGTGGATACGATTGGCGACGATGCTATCACAAAAATTTTATCCGATCCGAGCTTGCTAAATACAGTACCTAAGTTGCCATCTGGCGCGGCAGAAAGTTTGCTTGCTTCCCTTAGAGAAAATCAAGGGTTGGAGCATGTGATGGTCGGATTAAACGAATATGGCTTTGGTCCGCAATTATCCATGAAAATTTTCCAGGCCTATAAACAAAATGCGATTGAAGTGTTAGAGAATAATCCTTATAAATTGATTGAGGATATAAAAGGGATTGGTTTTCAGCGTGCCGATGAGCTTGGACGGAAACTCGGTCTTGGCGGGAATCATCCAGAACGGCTTCGTGCTGGGATTTTATTTATGTTAGATTCGGTTTGTATGCAACAAGGTCATGTATATATGGAGCAAGAGGTTCTGCTCGGAGAAGTAACTTATTTACTGGAAGAAAGCGAAGGCATTCGTATTGACCAAAATATTTTAGTAGCTCAAGTAGAAAAATTAGCTGAGGAACAAAAGATTATTACGGAAAATACACGTGTTTACATGCCATCACTCTATTATTCAGAGAGCGGCTTTGCATATCACGTGAAGCGAATGCTTAAACAAACAGAATACCAAGAACAATTTCCGCAATCCGAATTTCTGCTAGCTCTAGGAGAATTAGAAGAACGGATTGGCGTTCACTACGGAGATTCGCAGCGACAGGCTTTAGAACAAGCTTTAATGTCTCCGATGCTCGTACTTACTGGTGGTCCCGGGACAGGGAAAACAACAGTCATTAAAGGGATAGTGGAGCTTTATGCGGAACTAAATGGTGTGAGCCTTGATCCCCATGCTTACAAAGATGGAGCGACTTTCCCCGTTCTTCTTGCTGCTCCAACTGGCCGTGCCGCTAAACGGATGTCTGAGTCAACAGGGCTTCCTGCGATGACCATTCACCGTTTACTTGGAATGAATGGTCAAGAACAAATGGATGATGATGCAGAAAGACTGATTGATGGACGACTGTTGATAGTGGATGAGATGTCAATGGTAGATATTTGGCTTGCTAATCAATTATTCCGTGCTTTACCAGCGCACATGCAAGTGGTACTTGTTGGCGACCAAGATCAGTTGCCTTCAGTCGGACCAGGTCAAGTACTCAAAGATATTCTGCAATCTGAACAAATTCCAACTGTAGCTCTTTCAGATATTTACCGCCAAAAGGATGGTTCTTCCATTATCGAAATGGCGCATTATATAAAAGAAGGCATGTTGCCAGCTGATTTCACCAAAAATAGCGCCGATCGCTCCTTTTTTCATTGCACGGTAAATCAAATTGGTGATGTAGTCGAACAAGTGGTAAAAAATGCAAAAAACAAAGGATTTCGAGCAAAAGACATCCAAGTTTTAGCACCAATGTATCGTGGTCCTGCAGGCATTGATATTTTAAATAAAAAACTACAAGAAATTTTCAATCCAAATGATACAGGGCGTCGTAAAGAAGTTCAATTTGGTGACATAAAGTATCGCGTGCATGACAAAGTACTGCAATTGATTAATCAACCAGAGAAAAATGTGTTTAACGGTGATATTGGTGAAATTGTGTCTATTATATACGCCAAAGAAAATACCGAAAAACAAGATCTGATTGTCGTTCAATTTGACCAAACAGAGGTTTCTTACTATAGGCAAGAATTTAATCAATTGACCCATGCTTATTGTTGTTCGATCCATAAAGCGCAGGGAAGTGAATTTCCGATTGTGATTATGCCGATTGTCCGCAGTTACTACCGGATGTTACGGCGCGATTTATTATACACCGGAGTAACGCGAAGTAAACAATTTCTCATTCTTTGCGGGGAAGAAGAAGCTTTTCGAATGGGGATAGAACGAATTGATGAAAATAAACGTAATACAACACTCTCTGAACGTTTAATGAGCGAAGATGTTTTATTAGAACAAATGACAAATAAACGAATTCTCACAGCTGAAAATATTACGGAAATTGATCCGATGATTGGAATGGAAGGGATTACTCCAGAACAATTTATGGCAGGATAAAAAAGAACCACTCTCTAAAAAAATAGAAAGTGGTTCTTTTTTTATTGTTCGTTATCTTGGAAAAAAGGAAGGCGAATAGTAAATGAAGTACCTTTATTTGGTTCACTAGTCACTGTAATTGATCCATCGTGATATTCAATTAACTGCTTCACAATGGATAAGCCAATACCAGATTCGCCAAAAGCGGTATTTGTTCGAGACATATCTGCTTTATAAAACCTTTCCCAAATTTGTTCTAATTCCTCTGTATTCATACCAATCCCAGTATCTGTTATCGTTAAAACAGATTCTTTATAATCTTGTGTGCCAGTTAGAGTAATCTGACCATTTTCAGTAAATTGGACACTATTTTTGACGATATTGATAAATACTTGTGTTAAACGATCGTAATCTGCGTAAATCGCCATGTCTTTATCGATAGAAACAGTAATAGTGTTACCTTTTTCGCTTGATACATAATCAAGTTGTTCTTTGATTAACTCAAGGAATTCCTTACCATTAAAACGTGTTTTTTGAAGTTTAATTTTGTTACTGCGGATTTTTTCATAATCTAAATTTTCATTGACTAGTTTCGTTAAACGTCTAGCTTCTGTATCAATGAGTGCTATGCAACGATCTGTTTCACTTTTTGGAATAATATCATTTACTAAACCTTCCGTGAGGCCACTAATCGTTGTGAGCGGGGTACGCATTTCATGAGAAACATCAGCAATAAACTGGCGTCTCCGCTTCTCTTGTCGTTCTATTTCTTCTTGAGATGTTTCAAGGGTTTGTGTCATTTTATTGAAATCAATGGCAAGTGCACCAATTTCATCAAAATTATTTTCCTTCAATCGAGCTTTGTAATTGCCTTGAATAACGTCTTTTGTCGCTGCTCGTAGTTTGTTGATTCGATTTACTTGTAGTTTGGACAAGATTGCGCTAAGAATAAGTGCTACCGTTATAGAAAGTAAAATAGTGTAGAACATATAGCGGTTAATCGTACCAATTACTTGCTCCGTACCGCTAATAGGTGAATTGAGCACGATAGAACCGACAAATTTGTCGCCATTCATTATTGGGACGTACACAATTGTCATTTCTTTATTAAAGCGATTATCTATTTTCTTACTAACTGTTTCGCCACTTTCAAGTTTTTTCTTATCATCCGAAGAAATAGAGAAATCCTTTGGTAACGGCTGATTCATCTGTGTTGGATAAATGGTTTCATCGTTGGCGTTTTTGATTGTATAATGAATTTTTTTCACATCTAAAATTCGCTGATACGTATTCAAAACTTGCATCGTTGCATCTTGTGGCGAATAGCGAATATCCCTAGAAATCGTTTGCCCATAACTTGTTAAGTCATCTACTTGGCTTTGGTAAAAATAATCTTTTAAGGAGTGAGAGACAAGCACCCCAATCATGATACAAGCAATAAGCAAAATGATAAATTGTGTGAAAAATAATTGGTAAGCATATTTAAATTTCATTCGCTTCATTCCGTTTCATCAAATTTGTAGCCAACACCCCAGACGGTGTGCAAAAATGGCTTTGTTTCGGTGGCGATTTTTTGGCGTAAACGTTTGATGTGAACGTCCACTGTGCGCTCATCTCCATAGAACTGATAACCCCAAACTTGTTCCAGCAATTGTTCTCTTGAAAACACTTGTCGTGGATGTTGCATCAAAAAATAGAGTAAATCGAATTCTTTTGGCGTAAGTGCGTCAAGTAGCTCACCTTGATAAAAAATTTCTCGTGTCCGTTTACTAATTTTGAAATAAGTTGTTTCTAGGATATCTTCATTATTTTCTGTAGAAGTGGCACTATTTTTGCGGCGTGTAACAGCTTTAATTCGCGCCATTAAAGTAAGTGGGCTAAATGGTTTAGTTACATAATCATCCGCACCCATTTCAAGGCCAAGCACTTGATCGGATTCTGATTCTTTAGCCGTTAAAATAATAATTGGTACATCGCTTACTTCACGAATTTTACGGCAAATGGTCATACCGTCCATATTAGGAAGCATTAGGTCAATAATTGCAATATCATATTCATCTTTAAAAAACGCTTCATAACCCTGCTTGCCGTCATGAACAAACGTAGCATCAATTTCTTCTTTCATAAAGAACATTTCTATCATTTCACAAACACTTACATTATCTTCTATCATAAGTAATTTCATAATTTGTATTCACTCCTCTTACATTAAAACTAGCCTAATTAGACCCAATAATCAAGCCAAATTATTTTTTTCGCGAAAGTTTAAAATATGCATCATAGTTTGTTCATACTTTCTTCATAACTCCCCAGTAATCTTAGTGGAGTAGAAACCGAATGGAGGAAATCACATGAATTTTTTTAAGAGAGCATGGCTCAGCATGAAAGCGAGAAAAGGAAGATCTGTTTTACAACTAATTATATTCACAGTCGTCTGTGTACTTATTTTATCAGGTTTTACTATTCAATCGGCTGCAGATAAAGCGAGTGAGTTGGCGCGAGAACAGCTTGGTGGTACAGTGACGCTAACTGTTGATCGAGAAAAACAAATGCAGAGAATGCGAGACGAGGCTTCAAGCAGTGATAGTAGCTCAACTGAATCCAAGCCGCAATTTCAAAGTAGTCCGATAGACGTTAGTGATGCTAATGATTTGGCAAAGTTAAAACATGTAGCAAGTTACAATTATTATTCCAGTACACAAGCTTTAGCATCCGGATTTGATCCAATCGAGTCTTCCGGTGATACATCATCTTCGAGTGATGAATCATCCACTACAACCGAAACACAAGGACCAGGAGGCGGCCAAGGTGGACCGCAAATGGTAGATGCCGATTTAAGCATTAGCGGCTTACTTGATTCTGCAACTAGCACTGATTTTGAAGCAGGAACTAGTGAGTTAACAAGTGGTGTGGCAATTACTTCCGCTGATAAAGATAAAAATGTAGCTATGGTAGAAGAAAATTTAGCAGAAGAAAATGATTGGAAAGTTGGCGATTCTTTTACTGTCACATCCAGTGATGGCAATACCAAAGTAACATTAAAGATTGTGGGTATTTATAAAACAACAGATTCTGGAAGTGATATGGCACAAAACTTCTCTTTCCTAAATCCTTATAATAAAGTATATGTTCCTTATACAGTAGCTAATACAATTAAGGGTTCCGATTATAAAAATACAGTAGACTCAGCTGTTTATACGATGGATGATGCGGCTAATATTTCTGCTTTTGAAAAAGAAGCAAAAAAAGTTGATAGCATTGATTGGGATACATTTAAATTAGATGCCAATGATACGCTTTATCAACAAATGATTGGCCCGATTAATAGTGTCGCATCTTTCTCTAAAAATGTTGTCTACATTGTCAGCATTGCAGGCGCGCTCATCTTAGGTCTACTTGTTATGATGCAAGTGCGCGACCGCAAATATGAAATGGGTGTACTTTTGGCAATTGGTGAAAAACGTGGCAAATTGATTGCGCAATTCTTTGTGGAAATTTTAATTGTAGCTCTGGTTTCCTTTGGCCTAGCCGCTGCAAGTAGTCACTATGTAGCACAATTAGCGGGAAATCAATTATTGGCGCAACAAAATTCATCTACTACTGAAACAACAAGTTCGACAGAAAACCGTGGTCCAGGTGGTGGACAAGGAGGTCCAGGTGGATTCGGTGAGAGCGTGAGCAACTTGACGAAAAACACCGAACAAATCAAAGAATTAGACATTCAAGTAACATTAGAAGATATGCTGAAAATGGGCGGAATTGGTATCGGAATTGCCTTTATCTCAGTCCTTTTACCAGCTGCACTCGTTCTTCGTATGAATCCAAAAACAATTCTAACTAAACAGGAGTAGGTGACGATATGACCAAAGTATTAACGTTTGAAAATATTTCTTATTGGTATAAAACGAAAGAAGAATCCATTTTAAGTGACATCAATTATGATTTTGAAGCGGGTGTTTTTTATACAGTAGTCGGCAGTTCTGGCTCAGGAAAAACAACTTTCTTATCTCTTGCAGGAGGTCTTGATACGCAAAAAGAAGGAGATATTTTCTATAAAGGTAGCTCACTCAAAAGTATTGGCTTACAACAGTTTAGAAATAAATATGTATCGATTGTGTTCCAAAGTTATAATCTGTTGACCTATATGACCGCACTACAAAATGTCACAACTGCAATGGAAATTACCCATGTCAATCAACCAGATAAAAAAGCCTTTGCTCTAAGTATGCTGGAAAAAGTAGGTATCACAGAAGACATGGCACGCCAAAAAGTATTGACGTTAAGCGGTGGCCAACAACAACGGGTTTCGATAGCGCGGGCTCTCTGCTGTGAAACGGAATTAATTGTAGCGGATGAACCAACCGGAAATTTGGATGAACGTACTAGTAAAGAAGTAGTTACTTTATTCCAAGATTTAGCGCATAAAGAAGGTAAATGCGTTATTATGGTGACGCATGATCCCGAGATTGCAAAAGTGTCCGATGTGAAACTAACGCTTAAAAACGGAAGCTTTGTTGAAAAGAAACAATCAACGAATAGTCTAATAAACAGTTGACATTTAGCCATCCGTTCTTTATAATTTAGTTTATTGTTGAATAGAAATTGATACATGATAGGAATATGATTTTGGTTTCCACGTGATTAGAGAGTTTTCCCATGGCTGGAAGGAAAACCACGCTTGCACCAAAATTGCTCTCCCATTAGATGATCCGTCTTATCCACGTTAACAGATAACGGAAGAGGTAATGATACAAGTCTATATCATTGCAAACAGGGTGGTACCGCGATTTTACTGAAATCGTCCCTGTGAGCAATCATATAGGCTTTTTTTGTTGTTAAAACCAAAAGGAGGAAATAAAAAATGAAACAATTATCAAGCGCTGAAGTAAGACAGTTATTTTTAGATTTCTTTAAAGAAAAAGGGCATACTATCGAACCTAGTGCACCACTTGTGCCAAATAATGATCCGACAATTCTTTGGATTAACAGTGGTGTAGCAACCATGAAAAAATACTTTGATGGTTCCGTTATTCCGGATAATCCAAGAATGGCGAACGCTCAAAAATCAATCCGTACAAATGACATTGAAAACGTTGGTAAAACAGCGCGTCATCATACATTCTTTGAAATGCTAGGAAACTTTTCTATCGGTGATTATTTTAAAGAAGGGGCGATTGTTTTTGCTTGGGAATTCCTAACGAGCCCTAAATGGATTGGTTTTGATCCAGATAAATTGTATGTGACTGTGTATCCAGAAGATGAAGAAGCGAAAACGTTATGGCGCGAAAAAATTGGTTTAAGTGATGATCATATCGTCGAAATTGAAGATAATTTCTGGGATATCGGTATTGGACCAAGTGGCCCAGACAGCGAAATTTTCTATGACCGTGGACCTGCTTTCGGTGACGATGCAAGTGATCCAGAATTATATCCAGGCGGAGAAAATGAGCGTTATTTAGAAATTTGGAACTTAGTATTTTCTCAGTTCAACCACAATCCAGATGGAACTTACACTCCGCTACCAAAACAAAACATTGATACAGGGATGGGACTTGAACGAATGGTTTCCATCATCCAAGACGCACCAACTAACTTTGAAACAGATTTATTCATGCCTATTATTCGTGAAGTTGAACAAATCGCTGGCGTGAAATATGGCCATTCTCAAGAAAATGATGTGGCATTTAAAGTGATTGCTGACCATATTCGTACTGTAGCATTTGCAATCGGTGACGGCGCTTTACCATCCAACGAAGGACGCGGATATATTTTACGTCGTTTACTTCGCCGTGCTGTTCGTTATGCAAAAGTCCTAACAATCAACGAACCATTCATGTACAAATTAGTACCAGTAGTTGGGAAAATCATGAATAGTTTCTATCCGGAAGTAGAAAACCAAACAGACTTTATCCAAAAAGTCATTCGTACAGAAGAAGAACGTTTCCACGAAACATTAAACGAAGGTCTAGCAATTTTGGAAACAATCCTAAAAACTGCGAAAGAAACAAATGAACAAATTATTAAAGGCGCAGACATTTTTAAATTATATGATACATTCGGTTTCCCTGTAGAATTAACAGAAGAATATGCAGAAGACCATGGCTTAAAAGTGGATCACGCTGGCTTCGAAGCAGAAATGAAAGAACAACGGGACCGTGCTCGCTCGGCTCGTGCTGATGTAAAATCGATGCAAGTGCAAGGCGAACTACTTGCTAATTTAACTGAAAAAAGTGCATTTGTTGGCTATAATTCAACAGAGCACGTTTCAGAAATCTTGTATTTAATCCAAGATGACACGCTTGTGGAGGAAGTTGCAGCTGGAAGTGAAGCACAAGTCATCTTCAAAGAAACACCATTTTATGCAGAAAGCGGCGGACAAGTTGCTGACAAAGGAACCATCGAGAGCGAAACTGGTCTTGCTTATGTAGAAGATGTACAAAAAGCGCCAAACAAACAAAATTTACACCGTATTTCTGTCAAAGAAGGCGTATTAAAAACAGGCGACACAGTGAAACTTGCTGTTGATAAAGTAAAACGTCGCGAAACAATCAAAAATCATACAGCGACACACCTTTTACACCGCGCACTCAAAGACACATTAGGCGAGCATGTTAACCAAGCTGGATCTCTTGTTTCACCGGATCGTTTACGTTTTGACTTCTCTCATTTTGGTCAAATTACAGAAGAAGAATTAACGAAAATGGAAGAAATCGTGAATGAAAAAATCTGGGAACAAATCAATGTTGTGATTGAAGAAATGCCAATAGCAGAAGCAAAAGAACTTGGCGCTATGGCACTATTTGGCGAAAAATACGGCGATATCGTACGAGTTGTACAAGTAGGCAAATACAGCATTGAACTATGTGGCGGTGTCCATGTGCGTAATACAGCTGATATTGGTCTATTCAAAATCGTATCCGAAACAGGTATCGGAGCGGGAACTAGACGTATCGAAGCTGTTACTGGCAAAGAAGCCTATCGCTTTGTAACAGAACAAGAAAACACATTAAAACAGGCAGCGAGTCTACTAAAAACAACAACCAAAGAAACACCGCAAAAAGTAGAACAATTACAAGCTGACTTACGTGAAGTGAAACGCGAGAATGAATCACTATTAAGTAAATTAGCGAGTGCAGCAAGCGCGGATATTTTTGAATCACCAGAAGAAATCGGCGGCGTAAAAGTGATTGCAAAACAAGTAAATGCAAAAGATATGAACCAATTACGTCAATTCGTGGATAACTGGAAAGATAAAAAAATTGGAGGCATTCTTGTTTTAGGCGCTGTTCAAGGCGATAAAGTAAACTTAATCTCCGCAGTCTCTGAAGAAGCAATCAAAGCAGGTTACCATGCAGGTAAATTATTAAAAGAAGTGGCAACACGTTGCGGCGGTAATGGTGGTGGACGTCCTGATATGGCACAAGCTGGCGGTAAAAATCCAGCAGAACTAGGAACAGCCCTTGATTACGTTTCTACTTGGGTAAAAGAACAACAAGCATAAATTTCATCAAAGTGCCTCATTTTTCTTTGTTATTTCCGTTCACATAGTGTAAAATGAAAGGAGATACATGAAGGAATGAGGTGCTTCGATTATGGATTCAAAAGATCAAACAATGTTTTACAACTTCGGCGATGATTCAATTGAAGAAGATGTAAAAAAATTAATGAAACAAGTCTACGTTGCTCTTGAAGAAAAAGGCTATAATCCCGTAAATCAAATCGTTGGCTATTTACTTTCAGGCGATCCAGCTTATATTCCTCGTCACAAGGATGCTAGAAGTATGATACGTCGTTTAGAACGAGATGAAATTATCGAGGAACTTGTCAAAGCGTATCTGAAAAATAACGAAATTGGTGAGAAATGAGAATAATGGGTTTAGATGTCGGCTCGAAAACAGTCGGCGTAGCGATAAGTGATCCACTTGGTTGGACCGCACAAGGTGTGGAAACCATTCAGATTGACGAGAATAGAAAGCAATTCGGCTATGACCGCGTAAAAGAGCTCGTGCTTGAATACGAAGTGGAAAAAGTCGTAGTTGGACTTCCTAAGAATATGAATAACACTATTGGACCTCGTGCTGAAAGTTCCAAAATATATGCTGAAGTACTTGAGTCAAGAATTGGACTCCCTGTTGTACTTTGGGATGAACGTTTGACCACTTCTGCCGCTGAAAGAACTTTGATTGAAGCAGACGTTTCGCGTAAAAAACGAAAAGAAGTGATTGATAAGTTAGCTGCAGTAATGATTTTACAGTCCTATCTGGACACTACTAATTAATTTGAGGTGAATTTAATGGCAGAAGAACATAACCATAATCATGAAGAAGAAAATATTATTTGGATCACAAACGAAGAAGGAAAAGAAGAAGCTTACGAAATTCTTTTTGATTTTGATTCCGAAGACTTTGACAAATCTTATGTTTTATATTTCCCAGCTGGCAAAGGGGAAGACGAAGAAATCGAAATCCTTGCATCTAGCTATATCCAAGATGAAGAAGGCAAACAAGGTCAACTTAAACCAGTTGAAACAGATGAAGAATGGGATATGATTGAAGAAATCCTTGCAACATTCTTAGCTGACGAAGACGAAGAATAAAAATTAAAAAAGCATGTCCTGACAAAAACTGTCAAGACATGCTTTTTATTTTGCATTTCTAGCGCGTTTATTCCATACTTTGTAAGCAAGGTAGACAACGATGGCAATAACCAAAGCTAACATTAAATAGCTAATTGGTCGCGTATATTTTTCCACAACGCTCCAATTGGAACCTAATGAATAACCAAGCCATGTCAGAAAAATATTCCACGGAATGCAGCCTAAAATCGTATATATAACAAATTTCCAGACATTCATTTTGGCAATTCCAGCCGGTAAAGAGATAAATGTTCGGATGACTGGCAAAACTCGGCCGAAAAATACAGCTCTTGCTCCGTAACGACCAAACCATAATTCCGCTTTATCCAAGTGCTTCACATTTAAGAATATATACTTTCCGAATTTCAATACTAAAGCTCTACCACCGAATTTACCGATGTAGTAAGCAATCAGTGAACCGACTAAGTTACCAGCAATACCAGCAAAAACAACGAGCCAGAAGTTAAGTTTCCCAGCTTCCGCCATAAATCCACCGAATAGCATAATAACTTCACTTGGTAGCGGTATACAAACACTTTCAATCAGCATTCCGAGGAAAATACCCCAGTGCCCAAGCGAGTCTACTAACCACATCGTGAAATCTTGCAAACTTTGTATTAATGTATGTAACATCCAAAAGACTCCTTCAATATTTAATTAATTGGCAGAAGCAAGTCTTTGACTGATTCTGTCTTGTTCGTTAAATCACGCTATTTATTATACCGAAAAAACATAAAAACGTCACTTTTTAAGAAAATTTTCCTTATTGAATAGCATTTTTTTTAGATAATCGGTATAATAGATTAGAATTGTTTTCAATGAAATGAGGTCTAAAATGAAGAATACAAAAGGTAAGAAAATTACAATTATAATTTCTGTTATTATTTTAATTTTAGTGATTGCAACTTTTTCAGGTTATTATTATGTAAAATCGCAACTAGAACCAAAAGATGAAGCAAGTAAAGAGAAAATCACCGTAGAAATCCCAGCAGGCTCTAGTATTTCAGACATTTCTACTATTCTAGAAGATAAAAAAGTAATTAATAATGCTTCTATTTTCTCGTTTTATGTAAAATATAATAATGATACGAATTTAAAAGCAGGGAACTATGAATTCAGTCCATCGATGAACACAGATCAAATCGTCAAAAAAATGCAAGAAGGAAAAACGGTAGCACCTGCTAAACTGGTCATTCCAGAAGGTTACACGTTAGACCAAATTGCTGATAGAATTGTTGCTTATCAACCAAAATTAAAAAAAGCAGATGTACTTAAAACAATGGACGATCCTGAATTTGTTGCTTCCATGATTAAAGCATATCCAGATACAGTAACAAACGACGTATTAAACAAATCTATTAAACATCCATTAGAAGGTTATTTATATCCAGCTACTTACACCTTCAAAGGAACGGATGTATCTGCAGAACAAATTATTACAGAGATGGTCAAGGCAACGGATGTGAACATTGCTAAGTACCGCGATGAACTAACGAAACAAAAAATGTCTGTACACAAATTCTTAACGATGTCTTCCATTATCGAAAAAGAAGCAACTGAAAACGTAGATCGCAAAATGATTGCCAGCGTATTTTATAATCGTTTAGCAAAAGATATGCGATTGCAGACAGACCCAACTGTTCTTTATGCGCTTGGTGAACACAAAAGTAAAACGACTTACAAAGATTTAGAAGTCGATTCACCATACAACACATACAAAAACAATGGACTACCACCAGGTCCAATTTCAAATAGTGGAGACTCTTCGATGGAAGCAGCACTTTATCCAGAAAAAAGTGATTACCTATACTTCTTAGCAAATACAAAAACTGGTAAAGTATACTTCTCTAAAACTTTAGAAGAGCACAATAAACTAAAAGAAGAGCATATTACGAAAAATAATTAAAACAACCACTTGTCAGAAGCATGTTTAGCATGTTTTTGGCAGGTGCTTTGTTTGTTAAGATAGGGGATCCTAGCAGTGAATGATATTATTCATGATTATTTATTAAAAAACATTCCTAAGAGCAGTCCTTTTTTTGAAGAATTAGAGGCGTATGCGAAGGAAAATGAAGTACCGATTATGGAACCAGATTCTTTGTACTGCTTATTACAGATTTTAGATATCCAAAAACCAAAGCGCATATTGGAGCTTGGGACGGCCATTGGGTACTCCGCTTTAAAAATGGCAGATAAACTTCCTGATGCAGAGATTATCACGGTTGAGCGCGACGAAGAACGATATGAGCAAGCAATACATAATATTCAGCGCTACGGGGCTAATGACAGAGTGAAAGTTTTATTAACAGATGCTATTGAAGGAGCTGAAGAAATTTTGGCTCACGGTCCATTTGACGCAATATTTATTGATGCAGCCAAAGCGCAATATGAGAAATTTTTCCATATTTATACCGATTCTTTAGCTGAAAATGGCGTTATTTATAGTGATAATGTTCTTTTTAAAGGGTTAGCGCTAGATATGACACCAGAAAAACAACGCAAATTACGTGTTGCTAGGAAAATGCGCCATTTTAACGATTTTTTAGTGACGCATCCTGATTTTGAAACAACGACCATTCCACTAGGGGACGGCCTATCTATTTCCAAAAGAAAGAAAACTGGAGGCGTATCATGACAAAAAAACCAATCGTAGTCGGCGTAACTGGCGGTTCAGGTTCTGGTAAAACTAGTGTAACGAAAGCCATTTGTGATCATTTTAGCGGACACTCGATTTTGATGATTGCTCAAGATGTCTATTATCACGATCAAGCCAATATTAGTTTTGAAGATAGATTAAAAGTAAATTATGATCATCCACTAGCTTTTGATACGGACTTACTCATTTCACATATTGCCGCACTGCGTCGCTATGAAACCATAGAAAAGCCGATTTATGATTATGCCAAATATACGCGAAAAAAAGAAGTAGAAATCCAAGAACCTAGAGAGGTTATTATTTTAGAAGGAATTTTAATTTTAGAAGATAAACGCCTTAGGGATTTGATGGATATTAAAGTATATGTGGATACCGATGATGATATTCGTTTTATTCGCAGACTTTTACGCGATATGAAAGAACGTGGTCGGACAATGGATTCTGTTATCGAGCAATATCTTTCTGTTGTTAAACCAATGCACAATGAATTTATAGAACCAACGAAAAAATTTGCCGATATTATTATTCCAGAAGGCGGAGAGAATCACGTTGCAATCGACTTAATGACAACAAAAATTGAATCCATTTTGCAAAAACATGTATAAACAACAGGTATCACTTGTCAAATAGAGAAATTTAAGGTAAAATTTTTCTAGTAAAAAGAGTGGCAATTGCTTGCTATTTCTAGCGTGGCGTGTTAATCTTTCTGACGAGTAGTAATATTTTTGATGAAGGTGCGGAGCGATATCTCCGTGCTTTTCTATACAATAATGAACAAACAAAAAGGAGCGAAATCGATTGGCGACAGAAAAAGTATTTCCAATGACCCTAGATGGGAAAGCAAAATTAGAAAATGAATTACAAGAATTAAAGACGGTAAAACGTAAAGAAGTAGTAGAACGGATCAAAATTGCCCGTAGTTTTGGTGACTTATCAGAGAACTCCGAGTATGATTCCGCAAAAGACGAACAAGCTTTTGTTGAAGGTCGTATCACTACTATTGAAAATATGATTCGTAACGCACAAATCATTGATGCTGCTGAAGCACATAATGGTTTAGTAACACTTGGAAATACAGTTACTTTCATTGAACTACCAGACGGTGAAGAAGAAACTTACACAATCGTAGGTAGCGCTGAAGCAGACCCGTTTGAAGGTAAAATTTCCAATGATTCTCCAATTGCCAAAGGTTTACTTGGTCATAAAGAAGGGGAAGAAGTAACTATCCAAACACCAGCTGGTGACATGAGCGTTAAAATCGAAAAAATCACTGCATCTTAATATTATCGGATGTTTTTATACAGCGGTTACTTATAAGGTGGTGAATGCAAATGGCAGACAAACGACAATCAAATAACCGTCGAATTAAACAAAACTTGGTGGAAGGATCTCGCTCCCAGCAAAATACAAAACGAAAAAAGACTAATTTAGTTTTAAACGTTTTAATTATCGTGGTAAGCTTACTTATCATTGGTAGTTTGTATTTTGTGCTGTTTAAAACAGAGAGTGATCCTACGCAACAAGATAACAAAACGGCATCTTCCACTGCAAAAAAAGAAGATGCCGCTAAATCATCCGAAAAGAAAAAAGATTCTTCAGATGATAAAACAACTGAAACAACCGAAAGCGATGATCCCAATGTAGCGAAAGTTATTACCAAAGATTGGAAACCTATTGGTACCGAACAAACTGGTGATCATGTGAATTCGTACAGTTCCACAAGTATAGATTGGCAAGAAAAACGTAAAGCTTTTTCTGCAGCAACTGATATCCCAATCTCAAATACGTCGCTTTGGTTTGTAGAGCAAGGAGCTGATCCTGCGACACAAGCAATTGGTACACTCTCTACTAAAGAAAACCCAGACAAAGCATATCGTGTTTATATTACCTGGGTTGACGGTGAAGGATGGCAACCAACCAAAGTGGAAGAGCTTAAAACAAATGACAAAAGATAAAAGCACAGAAGTTAGCTGTTAACGACTGTGCTTTTTTGGAGGTTACATAATGACAATTGGTATTATTGGAGCAATGGAAGAAGAAGTAGAACTTTTAAAAAATAGCATGCCAAGCGTAGAAGAAATTGTTATTGGCGGAGCTAAATTTTACGTTGGCGAAATTGCTGGCAAAGAAGTAGTGCTTTTGGAGTCAGGTATTGGTAAAGTAAATGCCGCACTTGGAACAACACTTATGGCGGACCGGTTTAAACCAGAAGTAATTATTAACACTGGTTCTGCTGGTGGTATGGCGGAAGGATTAGCCGTTGGTGATGTTATTATTTCTGACCGATTAGCTTATGGCGACGTAGATGTAACGGAATTTGGTTATACTTACGGTCAAGTCCCAAGAATGCCAGCTTTTTATCAAGGAGACGCTGTACTTCTTAAAAAAGCGGAAACCATTTACCGTGAATATTTTGCTGCAAGCGAAAACAAAGCAGTCTATGGACTTGTTGTTACGAATGATTCATTTATTATGCGTCCAGATCAGCACGAAACAATTCGCACTTTTTTCCCAGATGTAAAAGCAGTTGAGATGGAAGCTGCGGCAATCGCACAAGTTGCTTATCAATTTGATATTCCTTTCTTAATTATTCGCGCTATTTCAGATTTAGCGAATCAAGAAGCGACTATTTCATTTGATGAATTCATTCACTTAGCAGCGAGACAATCCGCAACATGTATCATCGAATTACTAAAAACAATTTAAAAAATGCCTGGAGTTTTTAAGCTCCAGGCATTTTTTTATTTGATATATTCTTCTGTTAAAGTAAGGAAATCTTCTACATCTTTGGCAGCAAGAGCAACAGCTTCTTCCCAGAAGTCAGCTTTACGTAAGTCAACGCCCAGATGTTTTTCTGCTAGCTGTTCTGTTGTCATCGAACCAGTGTCTTGTAGTAGTGCAATGTATTTATCTTCGTAACTAGCACCTTCTGCTTGAGCTTTATGGTAAATGCCAAGCGAGAACAAATAACCGAAAGTGTACGGGAAGTTATAAAACGGTACATCAGCAATGTAGAAATGTAGTTTAGAAGCCCAGAATTGTGGATGATATTCATCCAAGGCGTCCAAGTATGCTTCTCGTTGCGCTTCTTCCATTAGAGCGTTAAGTCGATCAACCGAAACGACACCTTGTTTACGTGCTTCATAGAAGTTACATTCAAAAATAAAGCGAGCATGAATATTCATAAAGAAGGCGATACTACGACCGATTTTATCTTCCAACAACGTGATTTTTTCTTCTTTTGTTTTTGCATCTTTCACAGAAGCATCTGCAATAATCATTTCTGCAAAAGTTGAAGCGGTTTCTGCCACGTTCATCGAATAATCAGTATTTTCAAAGGGTTCATCGCGAATCACGTGTGAATGGAATGCGTGCCCAAGTTCGTGAGCAAGAGTAGCGACTGTTCCTGGAGCGCCATCATATGTCATGAAAATGCGACTTTCTTTTTCGACAGGGAAGTCGGTACAAAAACCACCAGGACGTTTATTATCACGGTCTTCCGCTTCAATCCAACCTTTTTCAAACGCTGATTGCGCAAAGTTTGCCATTTTCGGGCTGAATTTGTTAAATTGCTCAATAATAAATTCAGCGCCTTCTTGATACGAATATTTCTTAGGTTCGCTTGAAAAGACAAGAGGAGCTTCTACATCATAAAAACTTAATTTTTCAAGGCCAAGTAATTTCGCTTTTCTATCTAAGAATCGAACAAAAGTAGGCTTGTTCGTTTGGATGACATTCCACATAGATTTTAACGTTTGCTCATCTAAACGATTAATTGCAAGAGGTTCATCTAGAATATTATCCCATTTACGAATTTCATATGTAGCTAAACGGAATCCTGATAAATGATTTAACGTATCGCTAAATAAACGAGCTTCACTTTGCCATACACGTGTATATTCTTTAAAAACTGCTTGGCGAACCGCGCGATCAGGGTGATTTAATAAGTTTAGCGCTTGGCCAGCAGAAACATCTTTTTCTTCTCCGTTAATGGTAACATGCATGCGGAGTTTACCGACAATGGTATCATAATGATCAGACCAGCCGCGATAACCATCGACAGCTAAAGAATTAATAGCTGCTTCTTGTTCTTTACTCCCTTTTTTACGGCGGTTCGTACGCGCTTCACTTAAAATAAAGCTAATTTGCGATAAACCATTTTGTTCCATTAATTCGTCCCAAACACGGTCAGAAACTTGTGCAAATTTGTCATGCCATTCATCTTCGGCCGTAGCTAGAGTTGCAACGTATTGATAAATTAACGCCGAAAGCTCATTTGCACGCGAGTCATTGATATCAGCGGAAGCAAGACATTCTAAAAATGATCCAGCTGTGAGTAAAATTTTAGATATATCTGCATTTTGATTAACGAGAAGTAAAAATTCAGCAGAGGCTTCCACATTTTCAGGAACATCCCACTCCGAAACATTTACAACAAAGCTGTCTAAATCAGCTTTTACCTCTTGAAGCGTTTGTTGTAATTCTTCAGAGCCGCTGCCGCCAGCATATATATTTTCTAAATCCCATGTTAATGCATAATCTTTTGACATTTGTTTACCTCCTTAAAAATAACGTTTCCTTTCATATTATAGCATTTTTCTAAGGTTTTTTTGTAAAATAAGCAGAAAGATGGTAAAATTTATAGATTATTAGTCTAATTGAATGTATGATAGAATAGACTGTACTAAATAAAAGAATGAGGTGCCAATACGTGTTAAAGCAATTCTCACCAGATAAAATGTTGAATACTCCATTTGGAATTACAGCAGCACAACTTCGCAAAATGGGAAAGACTACTATTTTGACTGATCTTGATAATACGCTGCTTGCATGGGATCAACTAGACGCAACGGATGAAGTTATCAACTGGTTTACTATATTGAAAGAAGAAGGAATCAAAGTAATGATTTTTTCTAACAATAACGAAGAACGAGTTGCTCGTGTGGCAAAAGCAATCGATGTTCCTTATTTAGCCCGGGCAAAAAAACCCTTAGGCGCTAATTTCCGCTGGGCATTAAAAGAAATGGATGCAACACCAGAAGAAACTGTGATGATTGGCGATCAAATTATGACAGATATATTCGGTGGAAACCGTCAAAAATTAACAACTATTTTTGTTCGCCCTGTAAAACAAACAGATGGTATGGCGACAAAATTAAATCGAATGATGGAAAGCGTTATTTTAAAACGATTAGCAAAGAAAAACCAAATTAAGTGGGAGGAATCACTTTGACAGAAGAAATTAGATGTATTGGTTGTGGCGCGGTTATTCAAACAGAAGACCCTGATAAAATCGGCTATGCTCCAAAATCATCCCTGAACAATGAGCAAGTTATTTGTAAAAGATGTTTTCGTCTAAAACATTACAATGAAATTCAAGATGTTGCCCTAACAGACGATGATTTTTTACGTATTTTAAATCAAATTAGTTCGAAACAAGCTTTAATTGTTTATGTAGTAGATATTTTTGATTTCGATGGTAGTTGGTTACCTGGACTTCCTCGTTTTGCAGGAAGTAATCCGGTATTACTTGTCGGGAACAAAGAAGATGTATTACCAAAATCATTAAAACGTGATAAGTTGACACGTTGGATGAGAACTCGTGCCAAAGAGCAAGGCTTGGCGGCGACAGATGTCGTATTAGTTAGCGCTGAGAAAGGCCACGGTTTTGATACTCTTTTAGAGAAAATTGAAGAATTGCGAAATGGACAAGATGTCTATGTTGTCGGTTGTACAAACGTTGGTAAATCAACGCTAATCAATCGTATTATTAAACAAGCATCCGGGGAAAACAATGTCATTACAACCTCTCAATTCCCAGGAACAACGCTTGATAAAATCGAAATCCCATTAGCAGATGGCAATGTACTTGTTGACACACCAGGAATTATTAACCATCACCAAATGGCACATTTCATTGATACAACAACGTTAAAAGCTATTACACCTAAAAAAGAAGTAAAACCAGCTGTCTTCCAATTAAACGAAGAACAAACCCTATTTTTAGGGGCGCTTGCTCGCTTAGATTATGTTTCAGGTGGTCGCAAATCATTAGTAGTCTATGTATCTAATAATTTACCAATTCACCGGACAAAATTAGAAAAAGCGGATGCGTTATACGAAAAACAAGCAGGAATAGTGCTTCAACCGCCTACAGAAGAAGGGATGGAGACACTTCCTAAGCTAGTTCCGTATTCTTTTACAATAAAAGAAAAAGCGGATATTGTCTTTTCCGGACTCGGTTGGGTGACAATTCCAGAAGGCGGCGCGAAAGTTACTGCGTGGGTTCCTGAAGGCGTGAGCGCAACTATCCGGACATCACTCGTTTAAAACGAAGGAGGCCTATCATTTGGAAAAATATGTTGTTATCGGAAATCCTATTCGTCACTCGTTATCACCAGCTATGCAAAATCGGATTTTCCAAGAACTTGGAATGAATGCGGAGTATAACTCTGTTTTAATAGAAGAAGACGCTTTTGAAACAGAAATCAAAAAATTAATGGATTCTGGAGTGCGTGGATTTAATATTACAACACCATTTAAAGAGCATATTTTACCATTTTTAGATGAATTAGAGGATCTTGCAGCAGCTTCTGGCGCAGTGAATACTGTGCTAAAAAAAGAGGACAAATGGTACGGATTTAATACAGATGGCAAAGGCTACTTAGAAGGATTAGAAGAAATCCGCTCAATTACAGAAGATGATTCTATTTTAATTACCGGTGCGGGTGGCGCAAGCAAGGCAATTTACCTAGCGCTTTCCACTCACACGGATGCTAAAATAACCGTTACTAATCGTACAACGGAAAAAGCGATAGAAATGACGAAAGATAATGAAAATCATCACGCCGTCACACTAGAAGAAGCAGAAAAACAACTGGCTGATTTTACGGTTATCATTCAAACAACATCTATCGGTTTAGAAGCTTCCAAAAACAAAAGCCCAATTTCGCTGGCTAATGTAAAAAAAGGAACGATTTGTTCTGATATTATTTATAATCCAGCCGAAACAGCCTTTTTGAAAGAAGCAAAGAAAAATGGAGCTATTACCCAAAATGGCTTACCGATGTTTGTTAATCAAGGGGCACTTGCCTTTGAAATATGGACTGGGATAAAACCAGAGCGATCACTGATGAAAGAAGCAGTACTCGAACAATTAGGAGGAAACTAATGTTAACAGCTACACAAAAACGTTTTTTAAGAAAAGAAGCGCATAATATCCAACCCATTTTCCAAGTAGGAAAAGGAAGCGTATCACCAAACTTAATTATCCACGTAAAAGAAGCACTAGAAGCGAGAGAATTAATTAAAATCTCGATTCTACAAAATTGCGAAGAAGATAAACAAACCGTTGCAGAAAAAATTAGTGCTCGTTCAGGCGCGGAAATCGTTCAAGTCATTGGCAGAACGATTATTCTGTACAAAACTTCTGTAAACAAGCAACAAATTAAGTTGCCATAAATCGGGAGGAACCTACGATGAAACATAAAGTCGGCAT
The DNA here is from genome assembly GCF_028867355.1 of Listeria sp. LM90SB2. Classification (NCBI taxonomy): domain Bacteria; kingdom Bacillati; phylum Bacillota; class Bacilli; order Caryophanales; family Listeriaceae; genus Listeria; species Listeria sp. LM90SB2. The sequence continues at coordinate 1,517,900 of NZ_CP046449.1, read as the reverse complement.
CTTAGGTGGGACTTTTGATCCGCCGCATTTAGCGCACCTCCGCATGGCAGAAGAGGCTAAGAAGCAACTAGGACTTGAGAAAATTCTTTTTTTACCTAATAAAATTCCGCCTCATAAACATATCAGTGGTATGGCTTCAAATGATGAGCGTGTAGAAATGCTTCAATTAATGATAGAAGGTATAGATTCCTTTGAAATTGATACACGTGAACTCATGCGCGCGGGAAAGTCCTATACGTATGACACAATGCGTGATATGATAAGCGAACAGCCGGATACAGATTTTTATTTCATTATCGGCGGGGACATGGTAGAATATTTGCCAAAGTGGTATCATATAGATGACTTAGTAAAAATGGTGACATTCGTTGGGGTTAATCGCCCCAGTTATCAGACGGAGGTTCCGTATGATATCGTTAAAATCAATATGCCAGAAACGACGATTTCTTCTACGGAAATTAGAAATAATATTGAGAACGCGAGCACCTTTTTACCAGAAAAAGTATGGTCATATATAAAGGAGCATCAACTTTATGGAAAGAAATGAAATGCTAAAAAAAGTAGAAGCAGCTATGCCTAATGCTCGATTTAAACACACTTTAGGCGTAGAAAAAGCAGCTGTAGAACTTGCAGAACATTATCATATGGATGTAGAAAAAGCACGAATAACCGCTTTGCTACATGATTATGCTAAGTACTATGACGATGATAAAGCGAGAAAAATTATCGAGGACGAGGGTTATGATCCGCGTTTACTTTCTTTTCATCGTTCGCTGTGGCACGCTCCTGTTGGCGCCTATCTGGCAGAAAAAGAATTTGGTATTACTGATACAGAAATACTAGAAGCGATTCGTCTGCATACGACAGGAAGCGCGACGATGTCTGATTTCGATAAACTTATCTACTTAGCTGACTATACAGAACAAGGAAGAACATTTCCCGGCGTATATAAAGCACGCAGATTAGCACTTAAATCGCTTAACGAAGCAATGTTATTCGCTTTATCGAATACGATTACGCACTTAGTCAAAAAGCAACAATTGGTTTTTCCAGATACACTGGATGCCTACAATTATTTCGTTAATTTAAATTTGGAAGGAGACTATTAATAATTTGAACAGTTATGATACATTAATGCTGACTGCTAAGGCAGCAGACGATAAAAGAGCAGAGGATATTTTAGCACTAGACATGAAGGGGTTATCAAGCTTTGCGGATTACTTTGTTATCTGTCACGGTAATTCAGACAAACAAGTGCAAGCAATCGCTCGTGAAATTAAAGAAAAAGCGTTAGAAAACCAAGTAGATGTGAAGCGTTTAGAAGGTTTTGATGCGGCAAAGTGGATTTTAATCGACTTAGGTGATGTTATTATCCATGTGTTCCATAAAGAAGAACGTTCTTACTATAACTTAGAAAAACTTTGGGGAGATGCGCCACTCGTGGACGTTTCTGCTGCGTTTATTTCTTAATAAAAAACAGAACAGGCGAGGGGATTCTCGTCTGTTTTTTTAAGGAGAAATTACTATGAGTTACGAATATTTTCCGGGTTTCTATGATAGATTAATGGATTCCGAACTTTATGATGAATGGCTAGAATTCACGGCTCATTTCATTGGAGATACTCCTAAAAAAATACTTGATTTGGCTTGTGGAACAGCTGAATTTGCGCTACGTTTAAGTTTTTCTGGTCATCAAGTTACTGGTGTGGATTTATCAAAAGAAATGGTGGCAGTTGCTAAAGAAAAAGTGGCAGCGGCTGAAATCAATTTGCCGATTATAGAACAAGATATGTCCAAGTTAGCATTAAAGCAAACGTTTGATGTAGTTACATGCTTCTGTGATTCACTTAATTATTTGGAAACAGAACAAGCTCTTGAGGCTACTATTCAAGCTGTATCAGTGCATTTAGAACCAAATGGCTTATTTTTATTTGACGTACATTCCGTCTTTAAAGTAGATCAAGGGTTTAAAGATTATTCATACGGAGATAGCGATGAAGAGATTTCGACGATTTGGAATTCATTTCCTGGCGAACATCCGCATTCTGTCGAACATGAACTTACCTTCTATATTTTAGATGAAGATGACACGTATAATCGCGTGGACGAACTGCATAAAGAACGCACCTATCCAATCGCTACTTATGAAAATATATTAAAAAAATATGGTTTTACGAAAATTGATATTTATGCCGATTTTAGTCATGAAAAACCCAATAATACGAGCGAAAGAATCTTTTTCGCAGCAAGAAAGTAATTTTTCATTATTACTTTCTTTTTTTGTGCGATTTTCACCTTAAACTATCAAAAAGGAATTTGTCCTAGCATGGCGAATAGTATATTAAGGACGGTGATATGGATGATGGACTTAGTAAAAAAACACAAAAATTATATCTTAATAGGGATTGCTATTCTTTGTGCTGGTTTAGTTTATATTTGGATACCAGATAGTAAATCTGATGCTGTAACTGCCAATCAAGCAGTAACGAAAGAAGAAAAACCGAAGAAAGAAGAAACAAAATTATCAAATGAAGTTTATATTGACATTAAAGGAGCAGTAAGGACCCCTGGTGTCTATAAACTGCCAATGGACGCTAGAGTTCAAGATGTGGTGAAAATTGCAGGAGGGCTCACAGCTGAAGCCGATTGCAGTAAATTGAATTTAGCTGAAAAACTAAAAGACGAGATGAGTATCTACGTTTATAAAAAGGGAGAAGAAGGTCCCGCAACACAAGGAGCTAACACAGAAGAAGCAAGTACCGGTTCTGCGAAAATTAACCTTAACAGTGCAACGAAGGACGATTTACAACAAGTCCCAGGGATTGGAGAATCGAAGGCAACAGCGATAATAGAGTACCGAGAAAAAGAAGGCTTATTCCAAACAATAGAAGATTTAAAAAATGTTTCAGGCATCGGCGAAAAAACAGTAGAGAAATTAAAAGAATATTTGGATGTTAATTAATAAAAGTGGTTGACGAACTTCCTTCTAAACACCTATACTAATATTTATCAAATCATAAGGGAGTTTTTAATGTGCAGAGAATCGCATGGGATCAGTTTTTTATGGCGCAAAGTCATCTAATATCATCTAGGAGCACGTGTACACGACTAATGGTCGGTGCGACAATAGTTCGAGATAAACGTATTATTGCGGGCGGATATAATGGGTCCATCGCTGGTGGCGATCATTGTGCAGAACACGGCTGTTATGTTGTAGACGGTCACTGCATTCGAACAATACATGCAGAGATGAACGCGATTTTACAATGTGCTAAATTTGGTGCAACGACAGATAAAGCTGAATTATATGTAACGCATTTCCCTTGTCTTGCTTGTACGAAATCTATTATTCAAGCAGGTATAAAGAAAGTGTATTTCGCTAAAGACTACAAAAACCATCCGTACGCTTTAGAATTATTTAACATTGCTGGCGTCGAATTACAAAAAGTAGAATTTGATGAATCTGTTCTTCAAGTAAACAATTGGAATGGAGAAAAAATGCATACTTTAGTAAAAGAAGCTGCAGTGGAAGTAAATATCGAACCAGAAAAAGCAGAGCAACTTTATCAAAACATCTCAGAGAAATTGAACTAAATAGGGAGGGGACGTTATCGAGCGATATTTAGCTATTATTGTTTTAGCTATTGTTTGTGCGAATTTTACAAGCTCTATCGTTCCCATATGTATTTGTTTGCTAGGTTTAATTGCTTTTATTAAAAAATCCAAAATTATTCTTCTTTTTGTCCTCATTTATTTTCTAACCTATAGTTTTTTGTTTGTAATAGAAAAATTCAATACTTCCTCTTTTACAGCAACTGAATATAATGGGAACTGTCAAATTATAGATAATTTAAAAATCGATGGAGATAGTTTTCAAACTTTTGTACGCTGCGAAAAAGAAAAATTTCAATTGAGTTATAAAATTACAACGGAAGAGGAACAACAAAAACTAAAAAAGCTCCATTACGGACAGTTTATTTCTGTTTCTGCAAATATAGAAACACCTTCCGTCAACCGCAATCAAAATCAATTCAATTACCAAACTTATTTAAAGAACCAAAATGTACACTATATACTTCGAGCAAGTAATCTTGCTATTTCCAGTCAATTCTCACCATCTTTCCTAATGAAACTTCAAAATATACGTTTGAAAATAATTACCCATTTAACCGAAAAAATATCTCCAACCATTTCTCCTTATTGTCTCGCATTAATTAGTGGAGAGAAAAACGGCTTTTCCCCCGAAATGTATGAAGTTTATCAACAAATGGGTGTTGTCCATTTGCTAGCTATCTCTGGACTTCACGTGAATTTATTAATAGGGGCAATATATTTTCTCCTACTAAAATTCGGTATTACAAGGGATAGAGCCATCACTTGTCTACTTGTTTTCTTACCATTTTACGTTATCCTTACAGGAGCAAATCCGCCAGTCATACGAGCTGCTACAATGACAGCATTACTTTTATTGTCAGAAAAATATACTACTAAATGGAGTTCGTTTTCTGCCATTTGTTTGTCCTTTATTCTGTTTTTCCTCTTGCAACCGTATATCATTAGAGAAGTAGGTTTTCAACTATCTTATGCAGTATCGTTTGGAATTATTTTATCGTCAAGACAAATACTAACCAGACAGCAGAACGCATTTACTAAGTCACTTGCTATTTCCTTCATTTCAACCATCATGTCTTCAGCTGTCATGATGTATCATTTTTACTCATTTTCATGGGTAGGGATATTCTTTAATTTAATTTATGTGCCCATTTTTACGATGATTATTTTGCCAGGTTGTCTAACTGTGTTTGTGCTGTCTTTTTTTTCAACAGAAATATTTCATTTTCCTGAAGCAATGCTTACATTCTTTATACAATTGGTAGAAAAATTAACCTACATTTTCGCCAAGATTCCGCATCAGACTATTGTAACAGGGAGGCCAAACACCGTTATATTAGTGCTAACCATTATAACTATCATCATCGTCTTCAGCCAGTGGCAAAAGAAAAAGTTTCCTTTAGGGATATTCATTTGTTTTTGTTTATTATGTTATTTAGCTAGTTTTAATTTTAGTGGAAAAGTTAGTTTTATCGATGTGGGGCAAGGGGATAGCATTTTAATTCAACTACCATACAATCAAGGGAATTATTTAATAGATACTGGAGGCCAACTTCCATTTGAAAAAGAAGCATGGGCTAAGAAAAGAAAACCATTTACAATAGGCGGAAGTACACTTAGCCCAGTGTTAAAATCAAAAGGAATTAATAGCTTAGATAAAGTAATTATTACACATAGCGATGCTGACCACATGGAAGGACTTGATGATTTACAGAAAAACATTACTATTAAAGAGCTTATTTTTGCTAAAGGAGCAGAAAACAAACCCATCATGAAAGAAGCTCTCGCTGCGATGCCAAAAGTGAAACAGACAATTATTTTGGCCGGTGCCAAGTGGCAAATTGGCGAAAACAGTTTCGAATGCTTATATCCCGATAAAGCAGGAGAAGGAGGAAATGATGACTCTATTGTATTAAAGGCAGTATTAGATGGTAAAATATGGCTTTTTACTGGTGATTTAGAGGCGAACGGAGAAAAGGGCATATCAGAACAGCCTATCAAAGCAGATATTTTGAAAGTAGGGCATCATGGTAGCAAGACCTCCAGTTCCAAAGAATTTATTCAAAAAGTGAAGCCGACTTTTGCAGTTATTTCATGCGGGTTAAACAATCGCTTTGGTCATCCACACGCAGAAACTATTAATACGCTAGAAAAGGCAGGAGTAACAATTTTACGAACAGATGTACAAGGGGAAATAACTTATACATTTGGAAAAGGCTTTGAAGCGACTTTGAAATAAAACTTGCTATCTCTTATTTCATGTTTTACCATAGAAAGAGAAATAAGAGTGAAGCGAGGCGAAATGAATGCTGCCAGAATGGAAACAGATACGCTCCAAAAAAATAATGCCGGTGTATTTAATCATTGGTACGGAAGATTATATTATTAACGAAACGAAGCAACTTTTAATAGATAACATTTTGGAAGGCGAAGAAGTAGAATTTAACTACGCTAATTTAGATTTAGAAGAAATGCCAATAGAAGTGGTCATTCAAGAAGCAGAAAGCATGCCTTTTTTCGGTGATAAACGTTTAGTAATGGCCAATAATCCGCTTTTTTTAACAACTGAAAAAAGTAAAAACAAAGTGGAGCATGATACTGCAAAATTAGAGGCTTATCTCAATGAACCAGTGGATTATTCCGTATTATGCTTTGTAGCGCGCGTAGAAAAGTTAGATGAGCGTAAAAAGCTTACTAAGTTACTCAAGAAAACAGCTACTGTTATAGAGGCAAAACGACCTAATGAGAATGAGTTGAAAAAATGGATTGAAGCAAAATTAAGCGAGAACAACATGCAAATGTCACAAGAGGCTATTACTCGACTGGTGGAATTAACTAGTGGTCAGCTAACAACTGCCATGAATGAACTGCAAAAATTAATGCTCTATTGTTTTGATTCAAAAGAAATTACCATTCAGGATGTAGAATCTTTAGTTGTACGTTCACTTGAACAAAATATCTTTTTGTTACTTGATAAGATGATTGCTATGGATATCAGCGGGGCACTTCGGATTTATTACGACTTATTAAAACAAAAAGAAGAGCCTATCAAGATACTGGCATTAATTTCTAGTCAATTCAGGTTGTTAAACCAATTAAAGCTATTAGAACAACAAGGTTATTCGCAACAACAAGCTGCGACTAAACTAAAAGTGCATCCATTCCGCGTTAAGTTAGCATCAAAACAAGCGAAGAATTTCACGGAATTACAATTAAATCAAGCTTTAAAACGATTAGCTGAAATCGACTTGGAAATGAAAACTGGCTTTGGTGATAAAGAACAGAAACTCGAATGGTTCTTATTCGAATTACAAGATAATTGGCAAAAGAGAGTATAAAAAATAGCTTTGTCATTTAAGACAAAGCTATTTTTGCAAACAAAAAACACCACACAAGGTGTGATGTTTTATACCGAACTCGGTATTATTTAGCTAATTTAGCAGCTAAGCGAGATTTGTTGCGAGCAGCATTGTTTTTGTGAATCAATCCTTTGCTCACAGCGCTATCTAATTTTTTCGATGCTTCTACGTAAAGATCTTTCGCGTTGTCCGCGTTGTTTGCAGCTGCTTCGTCAAATTTTTTGATAGCAGTACGCATTGCAGAACGTTGAGATGCATTACGGCTGTTGCGAGTTTCAGCAGTTTTTACACGTTTAATTGCAGATTTAATATTTGGCATTCCATTCACCTCCGTCCAAACTAATGAGGTAGTATTTATTTCATATAACATACCTTTTTAAATTATATCAGAACAAATGCTATTATACCGAAATCACAGCCATATTGCAATAATACTTTCTATTTTATTTTAAATTTATACGTAATTAATAAAGAAGTCATTGAATGTTAAGCGTTCTACTGATATAATCAAGGATAGCTTGCCATCGGATTTATGCGATGAGTTCTAATCAGGAGCTGGGGAAATGAACAAAGAAGAAATGAATGCAAGACAAAAGAAAATTAGAAACTTTTCGATTATCGCGCACATAGATCATGGTAAATCTACACTCGCTGATCGGATTTTAGAACAAACGGGTGCTTTGACGCATCGTGAAATGAAAAATCAGCTACTAGATTCGATGGATTTAGAACGTGAACGCGGGATAACCATAAAATTAAATGCTGTACAATTAAAATATAAAGCAAAAGATGGAGAAACATATATCTTCCATCTGATTGATACGCCTGGGCATGTCGATTTCACCTATGAAGTATCAAGAAGTTTAGCTGCATGTGAGGGAGCAATCCTTGTTGTAGATGCTGCGCAAGGAATTGAAGCACAAACCCTTGCTAATGTTTATTTAGCACTAGACAACGATTTAGAAATTTTACCAGTCATTAACAAAATCGATTTACCAGCGGCCGATCCGGAAAGAGTCCGCGAAGAAATTGAAGATGTAATTGGTTTAGATGCTTCTGACGCTGTACTTGCTTCTGCGAAATCTGGTATTGGTATTGAAGACATTCTAGAACAAATTGTCGAAAAAGTTCCTGAGCCATCTGGTGATGTAAATAAACCACTAAAAGCGCTCATTTTTGACTCTGTTTTTGATGCATATCGTGGTGTTATTGCTAATATCCGTATCATGGATGGTGTTGTAAAAGCAGGCGACCGAATTAAAATGATGTCCAATGGCAAAGAATTCGAAGTAACGGAGGTTGGTGTATTCTCACCAAAGGCAACACCACGTGACGAATTACTTGTTGGTGACGTTGGTTACTTAACAGCAGCTATAAAAAATGTTGGAGATACGCGCGTAGGTGATACAATCACACTTGCGAATAATCCAGCTGAAGAAGCGCTGGATGGTTACCGTAAATTAAATCCAATGGTTTATTGTGGTCTATATCCAATCGACTCCTCTAAATATAATGATCTTCGTGATGCTTTAGAAAAACTAGAATTAAATGACTCTGCTTTGCAATTTGAAGCGGAAACTTCTCAAGCATTAGGTTTTGGTTTCCGTTGTGGTTTCTTAGGATTACTACATATGGAAATTATTCAAGAGCGAATCGAACGTGAATTTAACATTGATTTAATTACCACTGCTCCAAGTGTTATCTATCATGTCAACTTGACAGATGGTTCTAACATTGTGGTTGATAATCCTGCTGAAATGCCAGAACCTGGTGTTATTGAAAGCGTGGAAGAGCCATATGTAAAAGCAACTGTGATGGTTCCAAATGATTATGTTGGTGCAGTGATGGAACTGGCACAAAACAAACGTGGAAACTTCATTACGATGGAGTACTTAGATGATATTCGCGTAAGTATTGTGTACGAAATTCCATTATCCGAAATCGTATATGACTTTTTTGACCAATTAAAATCATCTACAAAAGGTTATGCGTCCTTTGATTATGAATTAATTGGCTATAAAGCTTCTAAACTTGTGAAAATGGATATTCTTTTAAATGCAGAAAAAGTTGATGCACTTAGCTTTATCGTTCACCGTGATTTTGCTTATGAGCGTGGAAAAATCATCGTGGAGAAATTAAAAGAACTTATTCCAAGACAACAATTTGAAGTACCTATTCAAGCAGCAATTGCCACAAAAATTGTTTCTCGTTCTACTATTAAAGCGTTGCGAAAAAACGTACTTGCTAAATGTTACGGTGGGGACGTATCTCGTAAACGAAAACTTTTAGAGAAACAAAAAGAAGGTAAAAAACGAATGAAACAAATCGGTTCAGTTGAAGTCCCGCAAGAAGCATTTATGGCAATCTTGAAAATGGACGAATCCAAATAATAAAAAAGTTGTGCTGTGAACAGAAATGTTCACGGCACAACTTTTTTATATATTATACGGATAAATCAAATCATGCTTTTTCTTTTCCATACTGACATAATTTCTCTCGGCAGTAATGATTTCTACCGCATCAGGAGACGAATACTTCGCTATTTTAACATCGACTTCTTTTAGGTTTTCTGTTAAATCTTCTAAACTTTTTAAAACGGCGGCCCGATGATCCAAGAGCAACTGTTTACGCGCTTCAATAGAAACGGGGCCTTCCATACAATAATCAATATATGTGCGGATTTGCTTTAGTGGCATTCCTGTATTTTTCAAGCAACAAATCGTATGAATTAAATTTAAGTCTGATTCCGTAAACTCACGGTAGCCGGATTGGTTTTTAGAAACAAACGGCAATAAACCTTGCTTATCATAGTAACTCAATGTATAAATCGACAAATTAAATATTTTGGACACTTCTTTAATAGAATAAGTCATTTCTTCCTCCAATAAATAATTTACTTGCCCTACACTATACTCTAGGGTTTAAAGTAAGTATAAAGTTAATAAAGAAAATAAGCAAAATTAACTACTATTGGAGGAATTCACGATGAAAAATAACGTATTAGTAACAGGCGGAACTGGATTTTTAGGAATGCATATTATCTTTCAATTATTGCAACAAGGCTATCAAGTCAAAACAACCGTACGCTCTTTAAAAAGCAAAGAAAAAGTAATAGAAGTACTGCAAAATAATGGAATAACGGATTTTACGCAATTATCCTTAGTCGAACTTGATTTATCCAAAGATGAAGGATGGAAAGAAGCAATGCTCGATTGTAAATATGTGCTAAGTGTCGCATCTCCAGTATTTTTCGGTAAATTTAAAAATGAAGAAGAATTAATACGCCCAGCAATAGAAGGTATTACAAGAATTTTACAGGCCGCAAAAGAGGCAAAAGTAAAACGAGTAGTTATGACTTCGAATTTTGGCGCTATTGGTTTTAGCAACGCAGATAAAAATAGCATTACAACAGAAGCATATTGGACCGATGAACTCGCTAAGGGTTTGTCAGCATATGAAAAATCTAAACTAATTGCAGAAATAGAAGCTTGGAAATTCATGGAAAATGAAACAGAATTGGAATTTGCTACCATCAATCCGGTTGCCATTTTTGGTCCATCACAAAGCAGTCATGTCTCCGGAAGCTTTGACTTATTAAAAAATCTGTTAAATGGTTCTATGAAACGTATCATAAATATTCCGTTAAACGTAGTAGATGCACGAGATGTTGCCGATTTACATATTCGCGCAATGATTACTCCTGAAGCAAACGGAGAACGTTTTATTGCTTCAGCTGACGGAGAAATTAGTATGGCAGATATCGCACATTTGCTTCAACGAGAGCGTCCTGAACTAGTGAGTAAAATGCCGAAAAAAACATTGCCAAATGCCGCTATAAGAGCAGCTGCTATATTTAGTAAACACGCCAAAGAAGGCGAGTTGATGATTAATATGAATCGGCAAATAAGCAATTCAAAAGCGAGAAATCTTTTAGGATGGCAGCCGATTTCGACAAAAGAAGAAGCCGTTCTTGCTGCAGTGGATAGTTTGGCAAAGTATGGTTTATTAGATTAAAAGCGAATCCTGCACCAAAGCACTGGAAAATATGTTAAACTGACTAATGGACAACGAAGCAAATTTTAAGTGCAAGGAATTGATAAAAATGATAAATACGAACCAATCGAGTAAGGAAAGTTCCGCGGTATATATCCATATTCCGTTTTGCGAACATATTTGCTATTACTGCGATTTTAATAAAGTATTCTTAGAAGGACAACCGGTCGACGAATACGTAGATTTACTAATTAAAGAAATGGAATTAACTGCTGCAAAAGGACCTATTGCGCCAGTCGACACTGTATTTGTTGGTGGGGGAACGCCTACAACCCTGAACGAAGCGCAAATTGCGAGACTTTGCACAGCCATCCATAACATTCTACCGCTCAAAAAAGATATCGAATTTTCCTTTGAAGCCAACCCAGGAGATCTTTCGCTATCTAAATTACAAGCCATGCAAGATCATGGCGTTAATCGTATCAGTATGGGAGTTCAAAGCTTCAACAATGAACTTCTCAAAAAAATTGGACGCATTCATACCGTAAAAGATGTTTATCAATCCGTCGAAAATATGCGCAAAATCGGATTTGAAAATGTAAGTATTGATTTAATCTTTAGCTTGCCTGGTCAAACAGAAGCAGATTTCCAAGATACATTAAAACAAGCGCTTGACCTTGATTTACCGCATTACTCCGCCTATTCATTAATCATCGAACCAAAAACGATTTTTTATAACCTTATGCAAAAAGGAAAGCTTTTCTTACCTGGTCAAGATGCCGAGGCAAATATGTACGATTTACTTCTCAACGAAATGGAAAAGCACGGTCGTAAACAATATGAAATTAGTAATTTTGCCAAAGAAGGATTTCAGAGTAAACACAATATCACTTATTGGAGCAATGAACATTACTACGGATTTGGCGCCGGAGCACATGGCTATGTTGGCAATACACGTTATAGTAATTTCGGACCAATCAAAAAATACATGGAACCACTCCAAAAAAATATACTCCCAACATTCCAACAAAAAGAGCTTACATTAAAAGAAAAAATGGAAGAAGAAATGTTTTTAGGGCTTAGAAAAGTGGACGGCGTGGATAAAAAACATTTCAAACAAAAATTCGGCCAAGATTTAGATGCAACATTTGCGAATGCTATTCAAAAAACAACCGCAAAAGGCTGGCTCGAAAATAACGAAGAAAATGTGGCACTTACAAGAAGTGGAAGATTTTTAGGAAATAATGTTTTTCAAGAATTTCTCTAAAACCGCACTATTTGACCTTTTTTGACCAAACAATCCAACTTTAGTCTGAAATCGAGTGTTTTCGGTTGACTAAGGTGGAATTGTTTGGTAAATTTATACTTGTATTTAGCACTTGACGTTATGGAGTGCTAAAAGAGGTGATTGCTATGTTAACAGAAAGACAACTTTTGATTTTTCGTGCCATCATCGATCATTTCACTTGGACTATTCAGCCAGTTGGATCAAAGAATTTGCTGAAAGAAAAAGGTTTGCCTTATAGTTCCGCGACTATCCGTAATGAAATGGGCGTTCTCGAAGAATACGGTTTTATTGAAAAGACGCATTCCTCATCGGGACGAGTTCCATCAGAGAAAGGATATCGCTTCTATGTCGATTATTTACTCCAGCCCAAAAAGCTAGATAAATCCGACAGGCAAATGATTCGTTCCTTCTTTTCAGAGAACTACTACGAAATGGAAGGACTTATCCAAAATTCAGCATTAATGTTATCCGATTTAACCAATTACACGTCCATTTTGCTTGGTCCTGAAGCGACGAAAAATCATTTAAGTGGCTTTAGATTTGTACCAATAAATAATTTTCAAGCAATGCTCATATTAATTACCGATCAAGGGCATGTTGATAACCATTTGGTGACAATACCAGAAGGCACAACGCTCTCCGATATTGAACGTATGGTCAACATTCTAAATGAACGGTTAGTAGGACTTTCGCTTGATGATTTAAAAGTACAAATACCCATGGAAGTAAAGGAATTACTTGGGAAGCATGTTAGAAATTACGAAAGCTTTATGCATGTGTTTTCCGATTCTTTTGCTCAAGCAAGTCAACAAAAAGTGTATTTTGGCGGAAAAACGAATATTTTAAATCAACCGGAATTTCATGACATTAATAAAGTCCGTGAGATGCTTCATTTGATGGAAGAAGAACAAGATGTGTATGAATTGTTTAGGGATATTCCCGATGGTCTTCAAGTGAAAATTGGCCGAGAAAACAATAATAGTCTAATGGAAGATTGTAGTATCATTACAACAACATATAATATTGCTGGCGAACGCGTTGGCGGTATTGTACTCCTAGGACCCACAAGAATGGAATATAGCAGAATGATGGGACTCGTTGATGTGATGAGCCGAGATTTAACCGATGTGTTAACCAAACTTTATCGTGATAACCAAAATTAGGAAGGCTGAAAAAGCACACGTTTTTTCAGGAGGTGGCTAAAGTGTCTGAGAAAAAGAACAAAAAAGAAAGACTAGCTGATGAAATCGAACAAGAAGAATTAAACATTCTAGATGAAACAGAAGAAACTGTTGAAGAAGAGGCTGCGGCTGACACTTTAACAGAAGAACAAGCAAAAATTTTAGAGCTTGAAAACAAACTTGATGAAGTAGAAAATCGCTACCTTCGCATGCAAGCGGACTTCGAAAATGTGAAGAAAAGACATATCGCAGACCGTGATGCCAGTCAGAAATATCGTTCGCAGAGCCTAGCGCAAGATTTACTTCCCGCACTAGACAGTTTTGAAAAAGCACTTGCAACGACTTCTGATCAGGAAGAAGTGAAACAAATTTTAAAAGGAATGGAAATGGTATACAACCAAATCCTTGTTGCTTTTGAAAAAGAAGGTATTGAAGTCATTCCAGCTGTCGGCGAACAATTTGACCCGAACTTCCATCAAGCCGTAATGCAAGATAGTGATGAAAATGCAGGAAGCAATGAAATCACTGCGGAACTTCAAAAAGGTTATAAATTAAAAGACCGGGTTATACGCCCATCTATGGTAAAAGTAAATCAATAAAAAATAATTACTGAATAACAGGAGGAAATAACAATGAGCAAAATTATCGGAATTGACTTAGGAACAACAAACTCTGCAGTAGCAGTATTAGAAGGCGGAGAAGCAAAAATCATCCCTAACCCAGAAGGCGCACGTACAACACCTTCTGTCGTTGGTTTCAAAAATGGCGAACGCCAAGTTGGTGAAGTAGCGAAACGTGCTGCTATTACAAACCCAAATACAATTAGTTCTATTAAACGTCACATGGGTACTAACTATAAAGAAACAATCGAAGGAAAAGATTACTCACCACAAGAAATCAGTGCAATCATTTTACAATATCTAAAAAGCTACGCAGAAGACTATCTTGGTGAAACTGTAGATAAAGCTGTTATTACAGTTCCAGCTTACTTCAACGATGCGCAACGTCAAGCAACAAAAGATGCTGGTAAAATCGCTGGTCTTGAAGTGGAACGTATTATTAACGAACCAACAGCAGCAGCTCTTGCTTACGGTATGGATAAAACAGAAACAGACCAAACAATCCTAGTATTTGACCTTGGTGGTGGTACATTTGACGTATCTATCCTTGAATTAGGTGACGGCGTATTCGAAGTACATTCTACTGCCGGCGACAACGAATTAGGTGGAGATGACTTCGATAAAAAAATCATCGACTATTTAGTAGCAGAATTCAAAAAAGATAATGGTATTGACTTAAGCCAAGATAAAATGGCGCTTCAACGTTTGAAAGATGCTGCTGAAAAAGCGAAAAAAGATCTTTCTGGCGTAACAAGCACACAAATCTCCTTACCATTTATCACAGCTGGAGAAGCTGGTCCACTTCACTTAGAAGTAACCCTTACTCGTGCTAAATTTGATGAATTAACACATGACTTAGTTGAACGTACTATTGCGCCAACTCGTCAAGCATTAAAAGATGCAAACTTGTCTGCAAGCGATATTGACCAAGTAATTCTAGTTGGTGGATCTACTCGTATTCCTGCAGTTCAAGAAACAATCAAAAAAGAATTAGGCAAAGAACCTCATAAAGGTGTAAACCCAGATGAAGTTGTAGCAATGGGTGCTGCAATTCAAGGTGGCGTAATCACTGGTGATGTAAAAGACGTTGTACTACTTGACGTAACTCCATTATCCCTTGGTATTGAAACAATGGGTGGCGTTATGACTACACTTATCGAACGTAATACAACTATCCCAACATCTAAATCACAAACTTTCTCTACAGCAGCTGACAACCAACCAGCCGTAGATATCCATGTACTTCAAGGTGAACGTCCAATGGCAAAAGACAACAAAACATTAGGTCGTTTCCAATTAGCGGATATTCCACCAGCTCCACGCGGAATTCCACAAATCGAAGTATCTTTTGATATCGACAAAAATGGTATCGTAACAGTTCGTGCAAAAGATCTTGGAACTGGTAAAGAACAAAACATCGTTATCAAATCTTCTTCAGGTTTAACAGACGAAGAAATTGAGAAAATGGTTCAAGATGCTGAAGCTAACGCTGAAGAAGATAAAAAGAACAAAGAAAACGCTGAACTTCGCAACAATGCAGACCAATTAGTATTCACTGTAGATAAAACTTTGAAAGAGTTAGAAGGCAAAGTGGAAGAAGAAGAAGTGAAAAAAGCAGAAGCAGCTCGCGATGAACTACAAGAAGCGCTTAAAGGTGAAGATTTTGAAGCTATCAAAGAAAAAACAGAAAGCTTAAACGAAATCGTTCAAAACCTATCTGTTAAATTATACGAACAAGCTGCAGCAGAACAACAAGCAGCTGGCGGTGCAGAAGGTCAAGAGGCTCCTCAAAATGACGACGTAGTAGACGCTGAATTTGAAGAAGTAAATGACGACGACAAAGAAAACAAATAATCTTTTTTAAAGTAAAGATAATGAGTCAAAGTCTACTGTGGCTTTGACTTTTTATCTGAAATAAAGTTTTTACAACATCTCTTTCAAATGTTACAATACGTTAGGACTATAAAAATCTATCATGGACAGGAGTGATGGCGGATGGCAAAACGAGATTACTATGAAGTGCTTGGTGTTTCCAAAAGCGCCTCAGCGGACGAAATAAAAAAAGCTTACCGGAAACTGTCCAAACAGTATCATCCGGACATAAATAAAGAAGCAGGCGCTGATGAAAAATTTAAAGAAATATCAGAGGCATATGAAGCATTAAGTGACCCACAAAAACGTGCGCAATATGATCAATATGGACACGTAGATCCAAACCAAGGCTTCGGCGGCGGTGCTGGTGGCGGATTTAGCGGTGGAGGATTCTCTGGATTTGAAGATATCTTTGACACATTCTTTGGTGGCGGTGGACGTCAACAAGATCCAAATGCCCCAAGACAAGGTAGCGATTTACAATATACTATGCGTCTTAAATTCAAAGAAGCTATTTTTGGTAAAGATGCAGAAATCGAAATTCCTCGCGAGGAAAACTGTGACACATGTCATGGTTCCGGTGCAAAACCAGGGACAACACCTGAAAAATGTAGCCATTGTGGTGGTAAAGGTTCCATTAACGTGGAACAAAATACCCCATTTGGTCGTGTAGTTAACAAGCGGACATGTCAATACTGTAATGGTACTGGTAAAGAAATCAAAGAAAAATGCCCAACTTGTCACGGTAAAGGCCGTGTAACTAAAACGAAAAAAATCAAAGTGAAAGTTCCAGCTGGCGTGAACGACGGGCAACAAATGCGCGTATCTGGTGAAGGAGAAGCCGGCATTAACGGCGGACCTAACGGCGATTTATATGTGGTATTTGTCGTAATTCCAGATGAGTTTTTCGAACGCGAAGCAGATGATATTTACGTAGAAGTCCCAATCACATTCGTACAAGCTACATTAGGTGACGAAATTGATGTTCCAACTGTTCACGGCAAAGTTCGTTTGAAAATTCCAAGTGGTACTCAAACAGGAACAACTTTCCGCTTACGTGGTAAAGGTGTGCCACATCTTCGAGGAAATGGAACTGGCGATCAACATGTAATCGTCAAAGTCATTGTTCCGAAAAAACTAGATGATAAACAAAAAGAAATCTTGCGAGAATTTGCTTCCACTACTGGAGACAAAGTAGACGAACAAACATCCGGATTTTTTGACAAAATGAAACGAGCTTTTAAAGGCGATTGATGAACGTAGAGGTCGATAGTTGTGCGAGAAGCAACCATCGACCTTTTCTACATACAAAAGGAGTGTTAAAAATGGAATGGTCAGAAGTAGAAGTCCATACAACAAACGAAGCTGTAGAACCAGTAGCTAATGTTTTGACAGAATTTGGTGCAGCAGGAGTATCCATTGAAGATGTTGCTGATTTTTTACGTGAACGAGAAGACAAATTTGGAGAAATATATGCACTAAGACGAGAAGATTATCCAGAAGACGGCGTTATTATTAAAGCTTACTTCTTAAAGACAACAGAATTTGTAGAGCAAATTCCAGAAATTGAACAAACATTGAAGAATCTGTCTACTTTTGATATTCCGCTAGGTAATTTCCAATTTGTCGTTAATGATGTGGACGACGAGGAGTGGGCTACCGCATGGAAGAAGTATTATCATCCAGTTCAAATCACTGACAGGATCACGATTGTACCAAGTTGGGAATCATACACCCCATCTGCTAACGAAATAATCATTGAGCTAGATCCAGGAATGGCTTTTGGGACAGGAACACATCCGACAACTCAGCTATGTATCCGCGCACTGAGCGATTATTTACAACCAGGAGATGAAGTGATTGATGTTGGGACTGGTTCTGGCGTCTTAAGTATTGCCAGTGCTAAATTAGGTGCAAAATCTATTTTAGCAACAGACCTTGACGAAATCGCCACTCGTGCAGCAGAAGAAAATATTACTTTAAATAAAACTGAACACATTATTACTGTCAAACAAAATAATCTACTTCAAGATATTAATAAAACAGACGTGGATATTGTTGTTGCGAACATTTTAGCAGAAGTTATTTTGCTTTTCCCTGAGGATGTTTATAAAGCACTCAAACCAGGCGGAATTTTCATTGCTTCCGGGATTATTGAAGACAAAGCGAAAGTAGTCGAAGAAGCACTTAAAAAGGCTGGGCTTGTTATTGAAAAAATGGAGCAACAAGGGGACTGGGTTGCGATTATTTCCAAACGAGGAGTGGAATAAATGCAACGTTATTTTGTAACAAATGAGCTAGAGAATGATAACGAAACACTATCCATTACTGGAGAAAACTTCCATCATATTACTCGTGTTATGCGAATGAAAGAATCCGACCAAGTTTTCATTGTTTTTCCTAGCAAAAAAACATGTATTGCCGCTATTACAGCTATAAACGATGATGAAGTATTTTTAAATTTAGTGAAATGGCTAGAAGAAGATACCGAATTGCCTATAGAAATCACCATCGCAAGTGGTCTACCAAAAGGCGACAAACTAGAACTCATCATTCAAAAAAGTACAGAACTAGGCGCACACAAATTTATCCCTTATAAAGCAGAACGATCTGTGGTGAAATGGGATGACAAGAAAGTCATCAAAAAAATCGAGCGACTTCAAAAAATTGCGCAAGAAGCTGCTGAACAATCGCACCGGACAATCATTCCAGAAGTTCATTATGCTGCTAGTTTCAAAGAGTTAATGTTTGACCATGTTCACTATGACTTTGTTATCGCAGCATATGAAGAGAGCGCCAGAGAAGGTGAGGACAGCGCGCTTGCTAACTTATTCCAAACCATGAAGCCTGGACAGTCTGTTTTATGTGTTTTTGGGCCTGAAGGAGGCATTAGCGAAAAAGAGCTAATGCAACTTCAAGAAGTAAATGCAAAACTCGCAGGACTCGGCCCGAGAATATTAAGAACAGAAACCGCACCACTCTATTGTTTATCCGCTGCTTCTTTCTATTTTGATCTTTATAAAAACAAAAAAGAATAACATTTCAAAGTTTTATGCGAAAGTTAACGATTTCATGTTGACGATGCCCGATGTTTCGTATATAATTTTTAATGAGTGAATGCTTATCTGCATTACTTCAGAATAATTCATAATTTATTTTCCGTTATGTCCTATTCTGGAACTTAAATGAAGGATTTAAGTGAGTGCATGTAAGTGCCGGAGGGAGGGAAAGAGAGATGTCAAAAACAGTAGTTCGTAAAAACGAATCGCTTGAAGATGCTCTTCGTCGCTTTAAACGTACTGTTTCCAAAAGTGGAACTTTGCAAGAATCCAGAAAGCGCGAATTTTATGAAAAACCAAGCGTAAAACGTAAGAAAAAATCCGAAGCAGCAAGAAAACGCAAATTCTAATTAAAAGGCGATGATTTCGTTGACACTGCTTGACAAGTTAAATGAAGATATGAAACAAGCGATGCGCGATAAAGAGAAAGAAAAACTTTCCGTTATTCGTATGTTAAAAGCAGCTTTACAAAACGAAGCAATTCACCAAGGTGTGAAAGATCTTACTCCGGATGATGAAGTAACCGTGATTTCCCGCGAACTCAAACAACGCAGAGATTCTCTAGCAGAGTTTGACAAAGCTGGACGTAACGACCTTTCTGATAAAGTCCGTTCCGAGATTGTCATTGTTGAGGACTACGCGCCAAAACAATTGACTCCTGAAGAGCTTGAGAATATTGTGAAAGCAACTATCGAAGAAGTTGGCGCATCTAGTAAAGCTGATTTCGGCAAAGTAATGTCCGCGATTATGCCTAAAGTAAAAGGTAAAGCTGACGGTGGTGCTGTTAACCAATTCGTAAAAAAATATCTTTCATAAACTAATTCAAACTAGTTTTGAAACATTAAGAAACAGGATTACTTCCTATTTTGTGGAGGAAATCCTGTTTTTTTATGCCGATTTTTACTTGAATTGCGTTGTTGCTATCGCTTCGTTTTTCAAGCAAGGCAATTTCGTGTATAATATAACTAATCAAGGCACTTATAACAGGTGAAGGGGTTAGCCAATGCTAAATGAATTTAATGAAGTAGTCGAATTATCTGATGACACAAATATTCAAGATTTATTCGGCAATAATAATAAGAATATCGAACTTTTAGAAGAGTTACTTCAAGTGAAAATCATTACTCGGGGAGAGTCACTATCTATTACAGGCGAGGAAGAGCCTGTACAGCATACGACTGCCGTTTTAAATGAACTTATTTTGACGGTAAAACGAGGTATTCATATTGATGGTCGAGATATCGCTCAAGCGGTAAAAATGCAAAGAAACGGAACACTTATTTACTTTCATACCTTATTTGAAGAAGAAATTACGAAGAATGCAAAAGGAATGCCAATTAGGCCAAAAACATTCGGACAAAGAACTTATATTCAAATGATTAAAAAACATGACATCGTTTTCGGCGTTGGTCCAGCAGGTACTGGTAAAACCTATCTAGCAGTAGTTATGGCAGTAGATGCATGGAAAAAAGGAAATGTGAGCAAAATCATTTTAACAAGACCTGCCGTTGAAGCTGGCGAAAGTTTAGGTTTTTTGCCTGGAGATCTAAAAGAAAAAGTAGATCCTTATCTACGCCCTGTGTACGACGCGTTATATGACATTTTTGGTACAGAGCATACAACAAGGTTAATGGACCGAGGCGTCATTGAAATAGCTCCTCTGGCTTATATGCGTGGCCGTACACTTGATCATGCCTTTGTCATTTTAGACGAGGCGCAGAATACGACCATTGCCCAAATGAAAATGTTTTTAACACGACTTGGTTATGACTCCAAAATGATTGTCAATGGAGATATGACACAAATTGACTTACCAAAAGGTGCAACTAGCGGTCTTGTCAATGCAGAACAAGTTTTAAAAGATGTAAAAGATATCGGTTTTGTTTACTTTGAACATCATGATGTAGTCAGACACCCACTCGTTGCTGAAATTATTAAAGCTTATGAAGGGAAACAAAATTAGAGAGGAGACAAAGATGTGAAACTAGCCAAGAAATGGAGAGATTGGTACATCGAAAGTGGAAAGAAATACCTTTTTCCGCTGCTCCTTGTTTGCTTTGCAGTTGTAGCTTATTTTCTCGTTTGCCAAATGACGAAACCGGAATCTTACAATGTTAAACTATTCCAGGTGGCTGAAAAAACAATTCGTTCACCTCAAACGGTGGAAGATACAGAAAAAACAAAAGAAGAAAGAACCAAAGCAAGCGATGCTGTAGAAGATGTGTATGTCTACAATCGCGAAACTGGTCAAAACCGAGTAGCACTTATCCAAAGTTTATTTGCCTATGTAAATGAAGTAAACGCAGAAGCGCAAGAAAAAGATACCAAGAATAAAGAGAAAGCAAAAAAAGAGAATAAGCCTGCTCCTGCGCCAACATCAACTGAAGATAAATTAAAAAACTTAAAAGACAAATTATCTAGTAACGTATCTGAAAAAATAACTTCTAACATATCTGACGAAGTTTTCACTACTTTAATCGAAGCGAAAAGTAAAGATTTTAATGTCATGGAAGACGTGGTTACAACAGAAGTTGAAAAATCCATGGAAAATAAAATCCGAGATGAAAACTTGAATTCTGTAAAAATTAGAGCTCGTGATGATATTGAACTTTCAGCGATACCCGCTTACTACAAAAATGTCTCAAAAGCCTTAGTTTCCTATGCTATCGTACCGAATGAAGTTTACGATGAAGAGCAGACCGATGCACGACGTAAAGAAGCTGCGCAATCCGTTGTTCCTGTGAAAATCTTACAAGGGCAAGTTATTGTTCAAGAAGGCCAAATTGTAGATAGAGAAACATATCGTCAGCTAAAAATGCTACATTTACTTGATCAAAAAATGCCTGTAAAACAATACGCTGGATTTGCGATTTTCATTATTGCTTTAGCAGCAATTCTATTCCTTTACACGAAAAAACAAACACAACCTAAAGCGAAAAAAATGCAGACGATGCTTATTTTTTCTTCGGTTTATCTTGTTTCTTTGTTTATGTTATTAATTATTTTATTTTTAGAAACGCAAAATATCGCGAATATTGCTTTCTTATTCCCAGCCGCCTTTGCCCCGATGATACTCAAAATTTTACTCAATGAGAAATATGCCTTTTTAAGCGTCATTTTTATTGCTGTAACTAGTTTGTTAACATTTCAAAATGATGCTACAAGCGGCATAACTATTTTTATTTTATTGAGTGGCGCGACGAGTGTTGTTGTGTTACGCGATTATAGTAGACGTTCGGCTATTATGTTGTCTGGGTTTATGGTTGGTTTAATTAATATGGTTTATGTGTTACTTTTATTATTAATAAATAACAGCACACTGTTGCAAGTTTCTACACTAATGGCCATTGGATATGCCTTTTTAGGTGGATTTGGCGCATTTATTCTCGGAGTAGGAGTTATTCCGTTATTCGAAACGATTTTTGGATTGTTAACAACGAGTCGTTTGGTCGAATTAGCTAATCCAAACCATCCATTATTGAAGAAAATATTAATGAAAGCTCCTGGTACGTATCATCATAGTATGATGGTAGCTAACTTAGCAGAAGCATGCGCTGACAAAATTGGTGCCAATAGTTTACTTGTTCGTGTTGGCTGTTTTTATCATGATATAGGAAAAACATTAAGACCACCTTATTTTGTGGAAAATCAATTGCAAGGAATAAATCCGCACGATAGACTGACACCAGAACAAAGTCGTGATATAATTCTTTCGCATACAAAAGACGGAGCAGAGATTTTAAAAGAAAATCATATGCCACAACCAATTATTGATATCGCACTCCAACATCACGGGACGACACTGCTTAAATATTTCTATTTTAAAGCGAAAGAAACAAATCCAGATGTGAAAGAGGCGGATTATCGTTACAGTGGTCCAAAGCCACAAACGAAAGAAATCGCCATTATCAATATATCGGATAGTGTTGAAGCGGCAGTTCGTTCTTCCACAGAGCCAACCATGGCAAAAATAACAGAAATTATTGACGGAATCATTAAAGATCGTTTCCTTGATGGGCAATTTACAGAATGTGATATTACAATACAAGAAATTAAAATCATTCGTGACACCTTAATCGCCACATTAAATGGAATATATCATCAACGAATTCAATATCCTGATGACAAAGATTGAAATAGGAGGACAAAAGATGACGGTCTTAGAAATTGATTTACTTGACGAAACCAAGAATTTACTTGATGAAGATAAACAGCTAGTTGAAAATATTTTACAATTTGCGGCTGAGTATTTAAAAATCGAACAAGGGACAGAGCTGTCACTCACCTTTACAACGAATGAAGGTATTCGTGAGATTAACCGAGAATATCGGGATAAAGATCAAGCAACCGATGTTATTTCGTTCGCGCTAGAAGAAATGGGCGACGGGGAAACGGAGATTGATTGGGGCGAATTTGATCTTGAAACGCCTCGTATGCTTGGCGATATAATTATTTCGACTGAAAAAGCAGAAGAGCAAGCCAAAGATTACGGACATACAAAAGCAAGAGAATTAGGTTTCTTAGCAGTTCATGGATTGCTGCACTTGCTTGGGTATGATCATATGGAGCCTGACGAAGAGAAAATCATGTTTGGCTTACAAAAAGAAGTGTTGGATGCTTATGGACTTGAAAGATAGAAAATACAAACGTAGTAAAAATTATGCAGAATCTTTTCATCATGCTTTTACTGGACTAAAAACTGCTTTTTTAGAAGAACGTAATATGAGATTTCATACTTTCGCAGCGCTTGCTGTTGTCATCTGTGGCTTTTTCTTTCATGTAACTAAATCTGAGTGGATTTTATTAATCCTTTCTATTTTTGGTGTGTTAACGCTAGAGATGGTGAACACAGCGATTGAACGAGCGGTAGATGTGGCGACAGAACAATACATTGATGAGGCGAAAAAAGCGAAGGATGTAGCTGCCGGAGCGGTACTGTTAGCAGCAATTGTAGCAAGTTTTATTGGACTGATTATATTCATACCATACTTTTGCCAGATGTTTTTATAAAAAGAAGGGATTGTGACTTGGTAAATGAAAGAAAATAATTTTATCTCACTCGCTAAACAAGCAAGAGAATTTGCGTATGTTCCTTACTCGAAATTTCCAGTAGGAGCAGCTCTTGTTACGAAAGATGACGAGGTTGTACTTGGCTGTAATATCGAGAATGCATCATTCGGTTTAACAAACTGCGCAGAACGGACAGCTATTTTTAAAGCTGTATCAGAAGGAAAACGAGATTTTAAACAGTTAGTTGTCGTAGCGGATACAGACGGTCCAGTTTCGCCGTGTGGGGCATGCAGACAAGTCATCAGTGAATTTTGTGCGCCAGATATGCCAGTAATATTAACAAACTTAACAGGGAAAACAGCGACGGTAACGGTGAAAGAACTTTTACCAGGCGCATTCACATCGGAGGATATGTTATGAGTGAACCATTTAAATCAGGATTTGTAGCTATAGTTGGGCGGCCTAACGTTGGGAAATCAACTTTATTAAATCACATCATTGGCCAAAAAATTGCCATTATGAGTGATAAAGCTCAAACAACAAGAAATAAAGTACAAGGTGTTTATACAACAGATGAATCACAAATTATTTTTATTGATACACCAGGTATACATAAACCAAAGCATAAATTAGGCGATTTCATGGTGAAGATTGCGCTAAATACGTTCCAAGAAGTAGACTTAATTTATTTCGTAATCGACGCATCTACCGGATTTGGACGCGGAGATGAATTTATTATTGAAAAACTTAAAAACGTACAAACACCTGTTTTTCTTTTGATTAATAAGATTGATTTAATTGCTCCAGAAGATTTATTCAAGTTAATTGAACAGTACCGCGATTTGATGGACTTTGATGAGATTATTCCTATTTCAGCACTTCAAGGAAATAACGTGCCTAACTTACTAGAACAAACGAATGCTAACTTAGAAATCGGACCAATGTATTATCCAAAAGATCAAATCACGGACCATCCTGAGCGTTTCATCATCTCGGAGTTAATTCGTGAACAGGTTTTACAATTAACACGAGAAGAAGTTCCACATTCTGTAGCAGTGGTTATTGAAGGAATTGAAAAAAACCCTAAAACAGAAAAACTTACAATCAATGCTACAATTATTGTAGAAAGAAGCACGCAAAAAGGAATTATTATTGGTAAACAAGGTCAAATGCTAAAACAAATTGGTATGCGTGCTAGAAAAGAAATTGAACGCTTACTCGGCTCCAAAGTCTTCTTAGAAATTTGGGTAAAAGTTCAAAAAAACTGGCGCGATAAAGAGCATTATTTGCAAGATTACGGTTTCGACCGCGAAGAGTATTAAAAAAGCATCTGGCGCACAATTGGGTTTGTGCGCCAGATGCTTTTAATTATTCTTTATTTGTAGTCCAGCTATAGTTATCATATTCTACATCATATGGTCCAAGGTTATACACTTCATAGTAAAGCGTTAATTCTTTTGTCTCCCCTGGTTGAATTTCTCCAGCAAAACCTTCTTCCGTAATTTGTTGGCCATAATCATCGTCTGCATTATCATAAAGCGCAATGTCTTCGGAATAGAAGCTTATTGGATCAGAACTTGTATTTGCGTATTTCACTTTTACTTTATAAATATCATAGCCTTCCTTCATTTGGGTCAGCTCAGGTTTATAAATGGTAACTGTGCTATTATTTTCTATCTCAACAGATTCTCCGTAACTTACGTCTATGTAGTCGTCATAGTAATCTTCATCATAGTCTTCTGCATAATCATTTGTAGATGGTTCATTGCTCGAATTGTAATTATGAATAGAAAGTGGATTATTAAATCCTTCAAATAATTTAATCGTTGTTATATTAAGTCCAGCTGCTAATACTAAAAAGCCGATTCCCACGGATAATCCCGCAACAATAATGCCCGCCCATTTCTCTTTTCTTACAATAAGCAAAATAATTCCCACAACAACTCCTATGAATGTGAGTATAAATAAGCTGACTAATAATATAAGTAACATACCCAAAGTAAAAAATCCTCTCTGACTTACCGTTTTCTCTATTTTACAATAGGCATCCGTGGAAAGATAGCAAAAAATATAAAAAGACATAATCATTAAGAAAATGTTATAATAAGACGTGTAAAAAGGGAGGCTTACCACATGGAGAAATGCGAAGGAATCGTGATACGGCAAACGAGTTACCGTGAATCAGATAAAATTGTCCGAATGTATACACGTGAATTCGGGAAGATTGGTGTGGTGGCTCGTGGGGCAAAAAAAACGAAAAGCAGATTAGCTGCAGTAACTCAATTATTTACGAATGGTTATTTTACTTTCTTTGGTAGCAATGGCCTTGGTACGCTTCAGCAAGGGGAAGTCATAGAAAATTTTTCTTCTATTCAGCAAGATATTTTTATGACTGCTTATGCGACTTATGTTTGCGAATTGCTTGATAAAGCCACTGAAGAACGCCAACCGAATCCATATCTATATGAATTAACTTTTCAAATTTTGCGAGATATAAATGAAGGATATGATCCGCAAATTCTCACTCAAATTTTTGAAATGAAAATGTTACCGGTGCTTGGTCTTTACCCAACAATGGATAAGTGCGCCATTTGTGGTGAAACAACAGGTCATTTTGATTTTTCAACAAGTAGTAATGGCATTATCTGTCATCGTTGCTTTGAGAAAGACCGTTACAGAATGCATTTGCCAGAAAATGTCGTAAAATTGCTGCGTTTGTTTTTCATCTTCCAATTAGATAGACTAGGAAACATCGATGTGAAGCCAGAAACGAAAGAATGGCTTCAAAAAGCAATTGATACATACTACGATGAATACTCTGGTTTGTATTTAAAAAGCAGGAAATTTTTGCGCGAAATGGACAAATGGGAAAATATGTTAAAAAAAGATAGCGATGATTGACTTTTTAGCAAAAATACAGTATCTTTTAATATATCAACTAATAGGTACGTTGAAGGAAAATAGTAACAAAAAGCTCTATTTTTAGCGAGTCCGGGTTTGGTGTGAGCCGGATATTTAACTTTTTGTGAAGGCGTTCTGGAGTACAGCGAAATCAAGGTGGGAATTGTTTTAATTCCAAATAGGGTGGAACCGCGAGCTAACTCTCGTCCCTATATGCTTTAAATCAGCATATAGGGACGAGAGTTTTTATATTGGCTGAATTATTTTTGGAGGTGGAAGCAATGAATTTACAAACAATGATTAGAACATTACAAGATTATTGGTCCGAACAAGGTTGTATTATGTTGCAATCGTATGATGTGGAAAAAGGTGCTGGCACAATGAGTCCGTATACTTTCTTAAAAGCAATTGGTCCAGAGCCGTGGAAAGCGGGTTACGTAGAGCCGTCGCGTCGTCCTGCTGATGGTCGTTACGGAGAAAATCCAAACAGATTATTCCAACATCACCAATTTCAAGTAGTGATGAAGCCTTCTCCTGACAATATTCAAGAGCTTTACCTAGGTTCTTTAGAAAAATTAGGTATCAATCCGTTAGAACATGATATCCGTTTTGTAGAGGATAACTGGGAGAATCCATCTCTTGGTTGTGCGGGCCTTGGTTGGGAAGTATGGTTAGATGGAATGGAAATCACACAATTCACTTATTTCCAACAAGTAGGTGGCTTAGAATGTTTCCCTGTTACTTCCGAAATCACTTACGGTGTGGAACGTTTAGCAAGCTATATTCAAGATAAAGAGAATGTATTTGATTTAGAATGGACAGAAGGTATTAGCTACCGTGATATTTTCTTCCAAGCAGAATTCGAAAACTCGACATATGCTTTTGAAACTTCGAATACAGATATGCTGTTGACACTTTTTGACACATATGAAAGAGAAGCCACTCGCCAAATGCAAGACGGCCTTGTTTTCCCAGCATATGATTACGTATTGAAATGTTCGCATACGTTTAACTTACTAGATGCTCGCGGCGTTGTTTCAGTAACTGAACGCGCACAGTATATCGGTCGTATCAGAAACTTAGCAAGACGTATCGCCAAAACATTTTATGAATCACGAGAAAAACTTGGCTTCCCATTAGTCAAAGAAGAGGGAGGAAAACGTCATGAGTAAAGACTTTTTATTAGAAATTGGTTTAGAAGAAATGCCAGCAAAATATGTGACTAGCTCTGTACTACAACTGGAAAAACGAGTAACTGATTGGTTAAAAGACAACCAAATCGAATTTAAAGAAATTAAAACTTATTCTACACCAAGACGTTTAACTGTCCTAGTAGAAGAAATGGCTGAAGAACAAGCTAATCGTGTGGAAGAAGCAAAAGGCCCTGCAAAAAAAATCGCTCTAGACGACGAAGGCAACTGGTCAAAAGCAGCATTAGGGTTTGCAAAAAGTCAAAAAGTTGCGCCAGAAGATTTAACTTTCCGCGAAATTAAAGGTGTTGAATATATTTATATTAAAAAAGAAGTAATCGGCGAAAAAACAACGGCGTTACTTCCAAGCTTAGAAAAAGTAGTAACAAGTATGACTTTCCCAGTAAGTATGCACTGGGGTAGTAATGATTTACGTTATATTCGTCCAATCAAATGGCTTATCGCAATGTTTGGCGAAGAAATTATTCCATTTGAAATCACTGGTGTCTCAACTAGTAATACATCCCGTGGACATCGTTTCTTAGGAAAAACAGCTACAATCAACCAACCGAGCGACTATCCAAATGCATTATTAGAACAATTTGTCGTTGTTAATGCTAGTGAACGCAAACAGGCTATTGTAGAACAATTACGTGAACTAGAAACGATGGAAAATTGGCAAATCAGAGAAGATGACGACTTATTAGAAGAAGTAACTAATCTTGTCGAATATCCAACTGTACTAGCAGGTAATTTTGAAAAAGAATATCTGGAACTACCCGAAGAAGTTTTAATTACGACGATGAAAGAACACCAACGTTACTTCCCAGTTTTCAGCCAAGAAGGAGAATTGTTGCCTCATTTTGTAACCGTTCGTAATGGTAACCATGAAAATCTAGATACAGTGGCACGAGGAAACGAAAAAGTACTACGCGCTCGTTTGTCAGATGCTGATTTCTTCTATCAAGAAGATTTAAAAATAACCATTGATGAAGCAGTTGCTAAATTACAAAATATCGTTTTCCATGAAAAATTAGGCACTTTGACAGAAAAAATGAAACGAGTGCAAAAAGTGGCATTAATGCTTGCTGATTATTTAAATTGGCAAGAAGAAGATAAACAAGATATTATCCGCTTAACAAATATTTATAAATTTGATTTAGTAACCAATATCGTTGGTGAATTCCCTGAACTACAAGGTTTAATGGGCGAAAAATATGCATTGTTGCAAGGCGAAAAACCAGCAATCGCAACAGCTATTCGTGAACATTATTTACCAAGCTCAGCAGAAGGCGATTTACCACAAACAGACTTAGGTTCACTTATCGCTATTGCAGATAAATTAGAAACATTAATTGGCTTCTTCTGTGTAAATATTGCACCAACAGGCTCTGCTGATCCATTTGGTTTACGTCGTAGTGCTTTTGGAGCGGTGCGTATTATCCAAGCAAATGGTTGGGACATTCCAATGCTTGAAGTGGTTTCTCGTATTGTGGATATGGAGCGTGCAGAAGGGGCTACAGAACTACCAAGTTCAGATGTAATAAAAGAAGTGCAGACTTTCCTAAAAAATCGTTTGCGTGTTATTTTACAAGGCCATCATATTCGCCATGATATTATTGACGCTGTTATCGGCGGCGATCCTAATATGATTCCTCAATTGATTGATCGTGCTCAAATATTGAATAAGCATGCGGACGCAGAGTGGTTCCGCCCAACTATCGAAGCCTTAACACGAGTAGTTAATATTTCTAAAAAATACGAAGATGGCGTAGAAGTGGATCCGAGCCTATTTGAAAATGAATACGAGCAAGCCCTATTTGATAAATTAGAAAAACTAAAATTTGATTTTGCTGGTTTAAAAATTGTTGACAGACTAAAAGCATTTGCAGATTTACGTACAACAATTGATGCATATTTCGATAACACGCTAGTTATGACTGATAATGATGAATTGAAAAATAATCGTCTTGCACTATTATTCGAACTTGCAAGCTTTATTAAAGAGTTTGCTCAAATGGATGAAATTAATGTAAAATAAAAGGAAGATTTTGAGCAAAGAGGAGGAAGTATGTATGACTCAACCAGCCGTATACGTGGTTTCCGATTCAACAGGAGAAACGGCCGAACTAGTGACAAGAGCAGCACTAAGTCAATTTGGTCAAACACCGAAATTTATCCATCGTTTTCACCACGTCGATTCTTCTCATATGATTGAAGAAATTGTTGACTTAGTGGCAGTGAACAATGGCATAATCGTGCACACCATTGTACTCGAAAGCGTCCGTGAAGAGCTTAATAAAACTGCTCAAGCTTTCGGCGTACCGATAATTGACTTATTTGGGCCGCTTTTAAATCAGTTAGAAGAAACCTACAAAATCAAACCACTTTCTGAACCTGGCCGCGTTCGTTCTATGGATGAAGCTTATTTCAATAAAGTAGCCGCAATCGAATTTGCCGTAGAGAATGACGACGGCCGTAATCCAAGAGGTATTTTACAAGCGGATTATGTTTTAATCGGTATTTCAAGAACTTCAAAAACTCCTTTATCGCAATATTTGGCGCTTAAAGGATTAAAAATCGTCAATATTCCAATCGTTCCAGAAGCACAAATCCCAGATGAACTTTTTGAAATTGACCCTAAAAAAATAATTGGTCTAAAAATTAGTAAACAAAAATTAACGAAGATTAGACAAGAGCGTTTAATTTCGATTGGTTTACCTGGTGCCGGTACTTATGCAAGTAATCAACGAATTGATGAAGAATTAGCGATTTTTAATAAACTAGCCAGTAAATTAAATTGTTTCGTGTTAGATGTGACTAATAAAGCCATTGAAGAGACTGCAAACGAGATTTTAATCCATATTGGTGAAATTGTTGATGAAAATTTAGAATTATAAGAAGGACTTTTGCTTTTTATGGCGAATATATATATTATACGGGGAAAACTGCTTGTAAAAATTAGTTACTTCCCGTATAATCTAAATTCGCGTGTGAAAAAGCCAAATCTACGAATAATATTAAAAAAACGGGTTAAAAACTCGTTTTTTAACTTGCCTTCATAGATTTTAAGAGAGGATGGAATATGTGCCAAAAATTTTAGTTGATGCCGATGCTTGCCCGGTAAAAGCAGAAATAAAACAAGTCGCCGAACATTTTCAGTTAGACGTTATTTTTGTGGCTTCTTTTAACCATTACTCTGTAAATACAAACGGAGAAAATTGGATTTTTGTGGATACTGGAAAAGAATCAGCGGATATGCGAATGATGAATTTAGCCAAAAAAGGCGATATTATCGTAACACAAGATATTGGCCTAGCTAGTATTCTACTTGCAAAGGGCACATTTGTCTTTTCTAATCGCGGCGAACTTTACCGAGAAGAAGAAATGTCATTAATGTTAGATATTCGCTATAGACATGCCAAGGACAGGCAACAAGGTAAATATAGCAAAGGTCCAAAAGCAATGAGCGATCAAGATCGTTCTCTTTTCAAAGACCGATTGACGACATTTTTGCAAAATAAGTAAATAGGAGTTGACTGTCAAAATGGCGCGGATTCCTGAAGAAGTAATTGATCAAGTCCGGAATCAAGCGGATATAGTCGATATTATCGGTAATTATGTTCAGTTAAAAAAACAAGGACGTAATTATTCTGGCTTATGTCCTTTCCACGGTGAAAAAACGCCATCCTTTTCTGTCTCACCAGAAAAACAGATGTTCCATTGTTTTGGTTGTGGTAAGGGAGGGAATGTTTTTTCTTTTCTAATGGAGCATGACGGACTCACTTTTGTTGAATCGGTAAAAAAAGTGGCAGACATGAGTCATTTAGATGTGGCTATCGAGCTCCCTGAAGAACGAGATACAAGTAATTTGCCAAAAGAAACTTCTGAAACAGCAAAAATGGTGGAAATGCACCAGCTTACTGCCAAACTTTACCATTATATTTTAATGGAAACTGAAGAAGGTACAGCAGCATTAACTTATTTAAAAGAGCGTGGTATGTCTGAACAGATGATGACCACTTTCCAAATTGGTTTTGCCCCTAATCACCATGCAACAATTACTGCTTTTCTAGAAAAACGTGGCATGGATTTACAATTAGCTGGCAGGGCTGGACTTTTGTCCGAACGTGATGATGGGCAAATGGTGGATCGTTTTCGTAATCGGATTATGTTTCCAATTACGAATGATCGTGGACAAATTATTGCCTTTTCTGGCCGCTTATTTGATCGTGATGATGGTCCTAAGTATTTAAATAGCCCTGAAACACCTGTTTTCAATAAAAGACGAATATTGTTTCATTTTTCAGAAGCAAGACAAGCTATTAGAAAACAAGAAGAAATTACGCTCATGGAAGGATTTATGGATGTTATTTCCGCAGAAGAAGCAGGTGTTCAAAATGCGGTAGCTTCGATGGGGACAAGCTTAACGGAAGAACATGCAGATTTAATTAAACGGCTTACTAACCGGGCGATTATTTGTTATGACGGTGACAGAGCCGGAATTGAAGCAGCCTATAAGGCGGGCACACTTCTAGTTGAACGGAATCGTTTAGATGTTTTTGTTTTGCAACTTCCAGCTGGAAAAGATCCCGATGACTTTATTCGAGCAAGTGGTCCAGAAAAATTCAAAGAAGTTTATAAGCAACAACGAATGACTTGGACAGCTTTTAAAATTCATTATTTACGTAGAGAACGTAATTTACAGAATGAGACAGATCAAATTGGTTATATTGATGATTGTTTACGCGAAATTGCGAAACTAGATCAAGCCGTCGAACGCGAATTATACTTAAAACAACTAGCAGATGAATTTGAATTAACGATAGAAACATTAAAACAACAACTACAGCAATCACTAAAAAATAGTCAGAAATCACGACAAATGGCTAGTTATAATGAACCACCAATAGATGATTCTTTTATGGGAATGATGCCTCAAGAAGAAACAGAAATGCTATTTTCTTTCGAGCAACCAACCCAAAAACTATCTGCCCATACAACCTCAGAGCAACAACTCATGAAAGCAATGATGGAGAGCCGAGATAATTTTCTTTTAATTAAGCAACTTCTTGGTGACACTACGTTTTATCATGATAATTACAAAGCGCTTTATACCTATCTAATTGGTTATTTTGCAGAAGGTAATGATGCAGATCCAACGAAATTTATGGATAGTGTTCCTGATGCTACAATGAAAGGACTTATCAGTAGCCTCGAAATGGTTATTAGTCCGGACGAACAAGGGAAAACCCAGTTTGAAGACTATATTAGAAGTCTAAAGCGGTTTAAATTAGAACAAAAGAAAAAAGAACTTGAGCAAGAGCTAGCGACTTTAAATCGTGAAAATGACAAAGATAACGAAATTCGTGTCATGCTCGAAATCGTCCAACTCAACCGTCAGTTAAACAGCGGCCAATTGGATTAATAACGTTTTAAAACCGCTAAATGATGGTATTATTACCTAAGAGAAGCCTTTTAATAAGGTTAGCGGCATTTTGGAAGGAGGAATACAGGCAGTTATGAGTGATAAAACAAAAAACACAAAACCAGTTGCTGAACTAAGTGTTGAGCAAGTAAAAGAAGCCCTGATAGAAGAAGGTAAGAAAAAGGGGATTTTAACTTATGCAAAAATCGCTGCCAGATTAGCTCCATTCACTTTGGATTCCGATCAAATGGATGAGTATTTAGAACATGTTGGTGAAGCAGGAATTGAAGTTTCTGACGATGCAGATGATGAGGATCCGGATGAAACAGAACTAGTAAAAGAAGAAACCGAATCCTTTGATTTAACAGATATGAGTGTACCACCAGGCGTAAAAATTAATGACCCTGTTCGCATGTATCTGAAAGAAATTGGTCGAGTAGACTTACTTACAGCGGATGAAGAAATTGCCTTAGCAAAACGTATCGAAGCTGGCGACATTGAAGCCAAAGGACGTCTTGCAGAAGCCAACCTGCGCCTTGTTGTAAGTATTGCAAAACGTTATGTTGGTCGCGGTATGTTATTCCTTGATTTAATTCAAGAAGGTAACATGGGACTAATGAAAGCCGTTGAGAAATTCGACTTCAATAAAGGATTTAAATTCAGTACTTATGCAACGTGGTGGATTCGTCAAGCGATAACCCGTGCGATTGCGGACCAAGCAAGAACTATCCGTATTCCGGTGCATATGGTTGAAACAATCAACAAACTAATCCGTGTACAACGTTCCTTATTGCAAGACTTAGGTCGTGATCCTTCACCAGAAGAAATTGGTGAAGAAATGGACTTACCAACTGAAAAAGTTCGGGAAATCCTTAAAATCGCACAAGAGCCAGTTTCCCTTGAAACACCAATTGGTGAAGAAGACGATTCACATCTAGGCGATTTTATCGAAGACCAAGATGCAACTTCACCGTCCGATCACGCAGCATACGAATTACTAAAAGAACAATTAGAAGATGTGCTTGATACATTAACTGACCGTGAAGAAAATGTACTTCGCTTACGTTTTGGTCTAGATGATGGTCGTACGCGCACTTTAGAAGAAGTTGGTCGTGTATTTGGTGTAACTCGTGAACGGATTCGTCAAATTGAAGCCAAAGCTTTACGTAAATTACGTCATCCGAGCCGCAGCAAACAACTAAAAGACTTCCTGGAATAAAGCACAACCGGGCAGGAGGACAAACCGTTCTCCTGCCTTTTTAATGAAAATGAAAGTAGGGAACCAAATGAACGAAGAGCAATTATCGAAGCGACTCGAAAAAGTGGCTTCTTACATAACAAAAAATGAACGAATCGCAGACATCGGAAGCGATCATGCTTATTTACCTTGTTTTGCAGTTAAAAATCAAACGGCTTCGTTCGCTATTGCTGGCGAAGTGGTTGATGGACCTTTTCAATCTGCACAAAAACAAGTTCGTTCTTCTGGCTTAACAGAACAAATTGACGTTAGAAAAGGGAACGGTTTAGCTGTTATCGAAAAAAAGGATGCGATTGATACAATTGTGATTGCAGGCATGGGTGGCACGTTGATACGTACTATTTTAGAGGAAGGTGCAGCAAAATTAGCCGGTGTAACCAAACTAATTTTACAACCTAATATTGCAGCCTGGCAATTAAGAGAGTGGTCCGAACAAAACAATTGGCTTATTACTTCTGAAGCAATTTTACGCGAAGATAATAAAGTTTATGAAATCATGGTGTTAGCTCCGTCTGAAAAACCAGTTACTTGGACTAAGCAAGAAATATTTTTCGGACCATGCTTATTAAAAGAACAAAGCGCCATTTTCAAAAGCAAGTGGCGCCATGAAGCAAATACATGGCAAAATATTATTCAGACTATTTCTAACAACCAACCAGTTTCAACAGAAAACCAAGCGAAAATTCGTGAATTAGAACATAAAATCGCATTAGTAGAGGATGTGCTAAAATGAAAGTCGCAAATGGCTATGAATACACAGCAATAATGGAAAAAATCGCACCCAAAAAACTTGCAATGGAAGGCGATCCTATTGGTTTGCAAGTAGGAGATTTATCGAGAAAAGTAAGAAAAATCATGTTTACCTTAGATGTATTGGAAGAAGTTGTTGATGAAGCTATTGAGAAAAAAGTTGATTTAATTATTGCTCACCATCCGTTTCTATATCGGCCAACGCAACATATCGATACGACAACTAAACAAGGAAAAATGATTAAAAAATTAATCAAACATGATATTACTGTATTTGCCGCACACACAAACCTAGATATTGCTCAAGGTGGTGTAAACGATATTTTAGCAGATTTACTCCATTTACAAGAAACAACGATGATTGAGGAAACCTATTCAGAACCATATTGCAAAATTGCTGTTTATGTTCCAGAGAATGAATTAGAAAGCATTCGTTTAGCTCTTGTAAATAATGGTGCCGGACAAATAGGGACAGAATATACAGAATGCACATTCCACACGACCGGGATTGGTTCTTTCAAACCAGGAGCAAACGCTAACCCAACTATCGGCGAAAAAGAAGCACTGACTTCTGTTCCTGAAGTTAAAATAGAAGCTATATTCCCACAGTATTTAACCGATACTATCACTAAAGCAGTTAAAATTGCTCATCCATATGAAGAACCTGCGATTGATGTATATACGCTTGAAATGCAGACTTATAAAGAAGGATTAGGTCGCGTTGGAATGCTTCCAAAAAAACTCGGCATGGTTTCATTTATTGATAAATTAAAAACTGCTTTCGCTATTGATAATGTCCGTTTTATTGGGGATTTAAAAACAACAGTCCATAAAGTAGCAATCATTGGTGGCGATGGAAATAAATTTATCCATCAAGCAAAAGCCACTGGTGCAGATGTTTTTATTACCGGTGATGTTTATTATCACACGGGACATGATTTATTAGCTATTAATCTTCCAACTATTGATGCTGGCCATAATATCGAAAAAGTGATGAAAGGCTATCTTAAAAATAAAATGGAAGAACAAGCAAAAATTTTGGATTATGAAGCAGAATTTATTGTATCAGAAGTAAATACAGATCCATTCCAATTTTGTTGATAAAAAAACCGAGTAACTCCCTTAAATAAAGGAGTTGCTCGGTTTTTAGCTTCCGCCATTTTTTAAGTGAGCTAGCCGTTGACGTCTTTTTTCAGCCATGTACTTATTCTTCATTTTGGGAAGAATACGCTCAAAGTCCTTATTATGCGCACGTTTCCAAGTAGTTTTATCTGCCGCATCAAACTGCTCCAAAAACAATAGCACTTCACGAACAAGTTGTGTTGGCGTACTTGCTCCGGCTGTAACTGCTACTTTTTTTGCGTCTTTGATCCACTCTATATCTAATTCCGTAATATCGGCAATTCGGTACGCCTTTGTGCCAGCTTTCTCTATCGAAACTTGGGCTAAACGAGCAGTATTATTACTTCTAGGATCGCCGACAACAATAGTTAGATCAGCACCTTTGGCTTGTACTGCAACAGCTTCTTGCCGCACTTGAGTGGCCATACATATTTCTTGATGTTGAATAGCTTTCGGGAATTTTTCTTTTATATAATCCATTAAATCAGCGACATCCCATTTGCTCATCGTTGTTTGGTTCGTCACAAAAATGTTATCGGAAAGTAATGAAAGAGCATCAATGTCTGCTTTTGTTTCTACTAGGTGAACAACATCAGGCGCTGTTCCGTATGCGCCTTCTGGTTCAGGATGTCCTTTTTTTCCTATATAAATAATTTCATAGCCAGCCGCTTGTTTTTCTAAAATTAAATTATAGGTATGAAGTACATCTGGGCAGGATGCGTCGATTGTCGTTAAGCCTTTTGCTGCTGCCTTCGCTTTGACAGAAGGAGAGACACCATGTGCGGTAAATATAACCGTTCCAGTGGTTATTTTATCTAAAATTTCTTCTCGATTAGCGCCATCTACTGTATAAATACCAATGGATTCAAATGCATCAGTAACATGTTTATTATGAACAATCATACCTAAAATATGAATTGGTCGAGGCAAGTTCGGATCAAGTGATGCATTTTTAGCAATCACCATCGCATCGATGACTCCGTAGCAATAACCACGAGGAGATATTTTGATAATTTCCATTCGAAAACATCCTCATTTCTGTTTTAGATTCTTTATTTAGTATAATAGACTTAGCCTGTTTTGACAAAGTTGTCTTAACACGCGCACGAATGTCCAATTATGTGCTATAATGGCTACTAGGTATAGAACGGAGTGGAAATATTTTATGACGAAGAAATCAAGGTTTGACCAATTTGGCTTTCAACCTTTTATTGGACTTGCAATAGATAAATTAGGATTCTATGAGCCAACAGAAGTACAACAGAAGCTAATTCCAGGCATTTTAAAAGGGGAAAGTATCATTGGCCAATCTCAAACAGGTACAGGGAAAACCCATACTTTTATTTTGCCAATTATTAACAATGTGAATCCTGAAAAAGAGGCAGTACAAGCAGTTATTACGGCACCAAGTCGTGAGCTTGCTACTCAAATTTATAATGAAATTCGCAAAGTAACCAAATACAGTGAAAAAGAAATCGCTGTACAACTTGTTATTGGTGGCACAGACAAACAACGTGCGATTGATAAACTGAAAAAGCAACCACAAATCATTGTCGGAACGCCTGGTCGTATCAATGACTTAATTCGTGAGCAAGCGTTATTTGTTCATACTGCTAAAACATTAGTTATTGACGAAGCAGATATGACACTTGATATGGGCTTCTTAAACGATGTCGACCATATTGCTGGAAAAATGCCGGCTAATTTACAAATGCTTGTTTTTTCCGCTACAATTCCGCAAAAATTAAAACCATTTTTAAGCAAATATATGGAAAATCCACGTTATGAGCATATTCAGCCAAAAGTGGCTGCTTCAAAAACAGTGGAACATCGCATTATGGCCACTCGTAGCCGTAATAAACTTGATTTACTTAAAAATGTTTTAGTTGGTTCACAGCCTTATTTAGCGATTGTTTTTACAAATACAAAAACAACAGCTGATGAAGTAGCAAACGGTTTAATCGAACGTGGGCTAAAAGTAGCGAAAATCCATGGTGATGTAAACCCTCGTGAACGTAAACGGACGATGAAACAAATCGAAAACTTAGATTATCAATATGTTGTTGCGACAGATTTAGCTGCTCGTGGTATTGATATTCAAGGAATTAGTCATGTCGTGAACTATGAGTTGCCCGATGACTTAGATTTCTACATTCACCGTACTGGTCGTACTGGTCGTGCCGGACATTCTGGTATTGCACTTACATTATTTGAACCAGCTGATGAAGACCGCTTAAACCAATTAGAAAAAATGGGAATCGAATTTAAGCACGTTGACTGGAAAAATAAAGAATTTGTTACACTTGAAGACCGCAACCGCCGTGCCAAACGTGAAGCGAAACGCGAAACAGCTGACCCTCGTGAAATCGGTATGCGTAAAAAAGCAAAACAAAAAGGTAAACCAAACTATAAAAAGAAAATTAACTACAAAATGAACGAAATCAAACGTCGTGAAAGACGGAAAAAACGATAAGTGAGGAATGAATTTATGCTAAGATTAGGTTCTCATGTATCAATGAGTGGTAAGAAAATGCTTCTTGGCGCAAGTGAAGAGGCAGCTTCTTATGGCTCAAATACGTTTATGATTTATACTGGCGCTCCGCAAAACACGCGTAGAAAGCCAATTGAAGAATTGAATATTGAAGCCGGCTTAGAACACATGAAAGCACATGATATGGCTGACATCGTCGTTCACGCGCCGTATATCATCAATATTGGCAATTCAGTGAAGCCAGAAACCTTTGAACTAGGTGTTAATTTCTTGCAATCTGAAATTGAACGTACGCGTGCGCTTGGTGCCAAGCAAATCGTACTTCATCCTGGCGCTCATGTTGGCGAAGGGGCAGACAAAGGGATTAAACAAATTATCCAAGGTCTTAACGAAGCATTAATACATGATCAAGATGTACAAATTGCTTTAGAAACAATGGCTGGAAAAGGTTCTGAATGCGGACGTACTTTTGAAGAAATTGCTCAAATTATTGATGGCGTAACGCATAATGAATTATTATCCGTTACTTTCGATACTTGTCACACACATGATGCTGGTTACGATATTGTAAATGATTTTGACGGGGTGTTAAATGAATTCGATAAAATTATCGGTGTTGATCGCTTAAAAGTGTTACATATCAATGATAGCAAGAACGAACGTGGTGCACATAAAGACCGACACGCTAACATTGGTTTCGGTCACATTGGCTTTGACGCACTTCATTATATTGTGCATCATCCGCAATTAGCGGACGTCCCGAAAATCCTTGAAACACCTTATGTTGGTGAAGATAAGGCATCGAAAAAAGCACCATATAAATGGGAAATCGCGATGTTAAGAAATGGCGAATTTGACCCAGATTTATTAAATAAAATCCAAAATAGTTAAAAAGGAGACGAAAATAATGACAAAAACACTTGTATTCGGTCATAAAAATCCAGATACAGATACGATTTGTTCTGCCATTAGTTACGCAGAATTAAAAAAAGCACAAGGAGCAGATATTGAAGCGGTTCGTTTAGGAGAGCTTAATAGTGAAACAGCTTTTGTTCTTGATTATTTCCAAGTAACAGCTCCACGCCTAGTTCAAACAGTTGCAAATGAAGTTTCTGAAGTTGCACTTGTTGATCATAATGAACGCCAACAAAGCGTAGACGATATTGACGATGTAACAGTTACAGCTGTAGTTGACCATCACCGTATCGCAAACTTCGAAACATCTGACCCACTTTATTACCGTGCTGAACCAGTTGGATGTACAACAACAATTCTTCTAAAAATGTTCCGCGAAAATGAAGTAGAAGTAAGTAAAACAGTTGCAGGTCTAATGCTTTCCGCAATTATTTCAGACACACTTCTTTTTCAATCGCCAACGTGCACGCAAGAAGACAAAGTAGCTGCTCAAAAATTGGCGCAGATTGCAGATGTTGATATTCAATCGTACGGCATGGAAATGCTAAAAGCAGGAGCAGATGTTAGCAAAAAAACAGTAGCTGAACTCCTACTTGATGCGAAAGAATTTAACATGAACGATAACAAAGTAGAAATTGCTCAAATCAATGTAGTGGACGTAAACGATGTGCTTAGCCGTCGCGCAGAAGTGGAAGCACTTATGACGCAAAATATTGTGGATAAAGGGCTTGATTTATATCTATTCGTCATCACTAATATCCTTACTAATGACTCTGTTGGAATCGCTATTGGTTCAAAAACAGCAGTCGTAGAAGAAGCATACGGTGTTAAATTTGTTGAAAACCAAGCACCACTTAAAGGCGTTGTATCTCGTAAAAAACAAGTTGTTCCAATTTTAACGGACACATTTGCTAAATAATTATATTAACCTGGAAAAGCTAAGCAACTTTTCCAGGTTTTCTTGTCTAATTTTTTAATTCGAAGTAATTACGATTTACATTTTCTCTATTATTTTATATACTAGTAAAAGCGGCTAGCAAATGCTGTCAAAGGAGAAACATGAATGAACAAAATCATAGAAGTAAATAATGTAAGCTATCATTATGATAAAGAACATGCCTTAGAAAACATTCATTTTCAAGTTGCAAAAGGCAGTTTTACTGGTTTAATTGGCCCTAATGGTTCAGGTAAATCAACTATGTTAAAGCTAATTCTTGGTGTACTCAAAAAACAACAAGGAAGCATCTCCTTATTTGGAGAAAAACAAGCAGATTTCAAAGACTGGGTCAAAATCGGCTTCGTTTCTCAAAAATCGAACGCCTTTAACTCCGCATTCCCAGCCACTGTGAAAGAAGTTGTCGCAAGCGGATTAACAAAGAAAAAAGGCTTATTTAAAACATTAAACAATAAAGATAAAGAAGACATCGATTACGCTTTAAAGCGAGTAGAAATGACAGATTATCTGCATCGCAACATCGGGGAGCTCTCTGGTGGCCAACAGCAACGCGTTTTTATTGCACGTGCGCTAGTTAGCAGACCAGAACTTTTAATTCT
This sequence comes from Listeria sp. LM90SB2, assembly GCF_028867355.1. Classification (NCBI taxonomy): domain Bacteria; kingdom Bacillati; phylum Bacillota; class Bacilli; order Caryophanales; family Listeriaceae; genus Listeria; species Listeria sp. LM90SB2. The sequence goes on along the minus strand of NZ_CP046449.1, from coordinate 1,476,297 downwards.
AGATGAGCCAACCGTTGGAGTGGATGTCGAAAATGTCAAAGCTTTTTATGAACTTTTGGCCGAATTAAACCGGACAGAAGAAATGACACTTCTACTCGTGACACATGATTTGATGGCAGTGAATACGTATGTCAATCATGTTATTAGCATTAATAAGCGTATTATTTTTGACGGTTCCGCACATGAATATCAACATTATTTGGCTGACCGCGAACTTGAAATATTAGCAGAACAGCGTAGAAGGGAGGATGCTTGCCTTGATTGCGACGCTTCTCCAGTATGATTTTATTCGTAATACATTTATTGTAGGACTTGTGATCGGTATTGTAGCTCCATTACTTGGAAGTTTTATCGTTGTTAGAAAACTTTCTTTAATGGCAGATGCACTGAGTCATGTGACGCTTGGTGGGATTGCAGTAAGTTTATTTTTAAGTAAAACTTATTTACCATTAGCTGCCCTTAATCCGTTATATCTTGGCTTTGGTTTTTCCGTTGTAGGATCTTTATTAATGGAAAAACTTCGCAACGTCTATAAGCATTTTGAGGAACTAGCAATTCCGATTATTATGTCGGCTGGTATGGGTTTCTCTGTTATTTTTATTTCCTTAGCAAATGGCTTTAATACAGATTTGTTTAGTTATTTATTTGGGAGTGTTAGTGCTGTTAGCCGCACGGATATGATTACAATTGTCGTTACTGCGATTATTGTATTTATCGTTATTTTATCTTTATATAAAGAACTATTTCTGTTATCATTTGATGAAGAATATGCCAAAGTTTCAGGTCTAAAAGCCAAAGTATTCGATGTTATATTTATGGTATTAGTCGCTCTTGTAATAGCGTCTTCTATGCGAATCGTTGGTATTTTACTTGTTTCGTCTTTAATGACATTGCCTGTTGCAGCAGCTATTCGTATTGCTAAAGGATTTAAACAAACCATTTTATTATCGATTTTATTTGGTGAAATTGCCGTTATCGGTGGTCTGTTTACCGCTTATTATTTAAATCTAGCGCCTGGTGGAGCTATTGTTATTATATCCGTGCTACTTTTAATCGTCACCATTTTATATCAAAAAATACGTCAAAAAATCTTAATTTCAAAACGAGGTGAGGAAAATGGGACTTACAGCAACTGAAGCACTCATGAAAATGAAGGAAAAAGGCTATAAACACACAGATAAACGTGAATTTCTAATTAACTTACTAGCGAGGAAAAATAAATATTTGACGGCAAAAGATGTCTTAGAAAATATGAAAGATGATTTCCCGGGAATAAGTTTTGATACTATTTACCGCAATCTCTCTTTATTTGTAGAATTAGGTATTTTTGAAGAAACAGATCTTTCTGGTGAACGCAATTTCCGTTTAGCTTGTACACACGAGCATCACCATCATCATTTTATTTGCATGAAATGTGGGAAAACAAAAGAAATTATGATGTGCCCAATGGATTTTTTAACCGAAGCTTTACCTGGTTACCAAATTGACGGTCATAAATTCGAGGTTTACGGCGAATGTCCAGAATGTTTACAAGCCTCTTAATAGCAAAAGGTCCGAATTCCGGGCCTTTTTTATTTTATGCGTAATGTTCACAGTTATTTCATATTTGTTTCTTATTCTGGACACTTTTTATCGCTAAAGTAAGAAGTAGCCGAAAGACGAAGGAGAGGAACAGTTTGACAAAATTAAAAAAAGTGATGATTTCCGTAATAGCAGCTACATTACTACTACTCGCTGGTTGTGGAAGCAGTGCTGTTGTTAAAACAGATGCAGGAAGTGTCACACAAGATGAGCTTTACGAAGCAATGAAAACGACTTATGGAAATGAGGTCGTGCAACAACTTACTTTCAAAAAAATCTTAGAAGATAAATACACCGTAACAGAAAAAGAAGTAAATGCAGAATACAAGAAATATGAAGAACAATACGGTGACTCTTTTGAATCAACGTTATCCTCTAATAATTTAACAAAAACTTCTTTCAAAGAAAATTTAGAGTATAATTTACTTGTTCAAAAAGCAACAGAAGCAAACATGAATGTAAGTGAAAGCAAGCTAAAAACCTACTACAAAACTTGGGAACCAGATATTACTGTGCGCCATATTTTAGTAGACGATGAAGCTACAGCGAAAGAAATTCAAACGAAATTAAAAAATGGTGAAAAATTCACTGATTTAGCTAAAGAATATTCTACAGATACAGCAACTAGTACAAATGGTGGGCTTTTAGATCCATTTGGTCCCGGTGAAATGGACGAAACATTTGAAAAAGCAGCCTATGCATTAGAAAATAAAGATGATGTAAGTGGCATTGTGAAATCTACCTACGGATATCACTTGATCCAATTAGTGAAGAAAACAGAAAAAGGCACTTACGCTAAAGAAAAAGCAAACGTAAAAGCCGCATATATTGAATCTCAATTAACCACAGAAAATATGACAGCTGCACTCAAAAAAGAGTTAAAAGCTGCTAATATTGATATTAAAGATAGTGATTTAAAAGATGCATTTGCAGATTACACAAGTACATCTTCAACAAGTTCCACAACAACATCTAACTAATATTACTTCGGATCCACCTATACAAAAAGCCCTTTACTGGTTTTGATTCCCGTCAAAAACACACTCCAGTAAAGGGCTTTTCTATGCAAATAAACGAATCATTGCCATGGAAATAATTCCAATAATAACAATCCACATTAAATTTTTAGTCAAAATAGCTGTTAGAATGGTAGGAAGTGATGCGAGTAAATTCTCTATATTAATTCCTGGAAAACCATTTTCCCTTGTAATTAATAAACTTTGAACGAACAGCGCAGTGAGGATACAAAGGGGGACATACGATAAATAACGAATCACTACATCTGGAAGCTGTAATTTACGCACAAATATAAACGGCAAGACACGCGGTATAAACGTCACAAGTCCACATCCAACAATGACAAATAAAGTATAGGAACTTAACGCCATCTTTCTATAATCACTCCCATCAAACATCCGAGTAAGGTTGCAGTTAAAATAGCTAGTTCTGGCGTCATCACACGCATAAAGAGAATTAAAAATACAGCGACTAGTATCATGACGAACAAACTCGTACTTATTTTTTTGCTTTTATCACTCACTACTTGTAAATATAGCAAACCGATAAACATTGCAGACAACGCAAAGTCTAAACCAAATTGTTCTGGATTTGGGAGCCAGTTGCCAATAAATGCCCCAACGATACAAGCGACAATCCATGCCAAGTAGGCAGTTACATTTATTCCGTGCATCCATTTAGCACTAACAGGTTTTTTATTACCAATCTGATTCATCGAAACCCCAAACGTTTCATCCGTCAGAAGGGCACCAATCCCAATATTATTCCACAAAGAATACTTCTTAAAATGAGGAGCTTCCGCCATACTCATTAAAAAATGCCTTGAATTAATTAAAAAAGTAGTAAAAATGATTGCTGATATCGGACTTTGTAGTAATAACAAACCAGAAATAATAAATTGCGCCGCACCTGCATAAACAATAATCGCAAGTAGCGTCACTTCTAAAAGGCTTAAATGGGATGCTTTTCCTACTACTCCTGCAGCGATACCAATCCCAGCATAACCAAGGACGGTAGGAAGGCAGGCTCTAACACCATCATAAAAACTAAGCTCATTTTCTTTTTCCAACAAAAATCCCCCTTGAAACAAAAACCCCGATACGATTATCTAAGGCTTTCCAAATCTGTTTTCTTTTCAAAATATTCTTCTGCCAAAATATCAATTTCTTTCTTAAGTTCTTCTACCATAATGGCTTCTGGTACTTTTCGGATGATTTTACCATGTCTAAAAAGAAGGCCTTCTCCATTTGAACCAGCAATTCCGATATCTGCTTCGCGAGCTTCTCCGGGACCGTTGACCGCACAGCCAAGCACGGCTACTTTAATCGGAGCTTTAATCGTTGCTATGTAATTTTCCACTTCATTAGCGATACGAATCAAATCAATCTCTATTCGACCGCAAGTAGGGCAGGAGATAAGCATGGCGGCATTCGAGGAAAGGCCAAACGATTTTAAAACCTCCCGGGCCACTTTTATCTCTTCCACAGGATCAGCACTCAAAGATACCCGTAATGTATTTCCAATGCCCAAACTGAGTATCGCTCCTAAACCAGCAGCACTTTTTATTCCTCCAGCAAACTGCGTACCAGATTCTGTAATTCCAAGATGTAGAGGATAATTAAATGCGCGACTAGCTTTATCATAAGCTTCAATTGCTAAATTCACATCAGAAGCTTTCAAAGAAACAATGATATCATAAAAATCTAAATCTTCGAGAATTTTAATATGGGCAAGTGCACTTTCTACCATTCCTTCAGCAGTAGGGTAACCGTATTTTTGAATAATTTTCTTTTCTAAACTACCAGCATTAACCCCAATACGGATTGGAATATTTTTTGCTTTAGCAGCATTAACCACTTTTTCCACTCGATCACGGCGACCGATGTTACCAGGATTAATCCGGATTTTGTCAACACCTGCATCAATAGCTTTAAGTGCTAGTCGGTAATCAAAATGAATATCTGCCACAAGAGGAATATGAATCCTTTTCTTGATGGCACTAAGAGCATTGGCTGCACGCTCATCAGGACAAGCAACTCGCACAATCTGACAACCCACCTCTTCTAATCGGTGAATTTCCGCTACTGTTGCTTCGACATCATGTGTCTTTGTAGTAGTCATGCTTTGGATAGTTAATTCCTCACTACCACCAATAGTTAAATTACCTACTTGGACTGGCCGAGTGTTTTCGCGAAAGATTCTTTCATTCAAAGAGACCGCTCCTTTAGACTAGCTTTTATTTTTTATCATACCATTTTCATGAAACAAAATCACGTGAATGATGCCACAAAAAAGCCACCTGCGTGAGCAAGTGGCTATCATTTATTTCTCTAAAATTGTAGGCTCGCTTGGAGGAATTGAACGAATCGCAAGGAAAACAAAAATCATACTCACGACCATATTAATTTCCATTCCAAAAGGAACAATAATTTGTAAAGCTTCCATAATCATAGTGAAAACTGCTGCCAGGGTAATACTGTAAGAAGCAATCATCCAATTTTGGCGGAAGGCGATACCAGTTCGGCCAAATCCAGAAAGGATAAATCCGAAAAGTGCATACAGTGCTACTCGGAAGAAGACCGAGCCTAACGTAAAGATAAAGAGCACTAGTAAAGCAATTGGAATAAAGTATTTAGCTAAAGACTCAATCGAATTATATAAATGAACTAAATCTGACTTATCACTAATTCCTGCTGTGTCATAACTAACAGATTGCGAAACACCAGCTGCAGTAATATAAATACTATCTGAAAGAAAAGCTACCGCGCTATCATAAGAAGCGATTTTATTATCTACATCATCCTTATCCAGTGTTCCAGAAGCATCAAAATAAATATGTAGTTCATCTTGATCAATCGAGATAGGTATATTCTTTGCATTTTTATCTGTTAACACTAATTTGCCATCAGTCACTTTAAAATCGGGGATTTCATTGGTGATAGTTTCTTCGCCAACTTTAAGTGCATTTTTTGTTGTAATGTTTGTAAAATATGCTAATGGAAGGAATGTTACAAATGATAAAACAATAATGTACACGATACTTTTCCTAATTTTATCATTTCGAAACGATGCTATATCCGCAGGGGAGTATAAACTCTTCCAGAAGCGTTTAAAAATATTCATTCTTTTTTCAACACCTCGCCTAATGGTTTAACTTTTGAGTTTCAGGGAAAAAGATACATGTATGTGCAAAAGAACGTACTTTTTCCACCTAAACTTAATCATAGCTCGAAATGGTTGCAAAATCAATGTTGAAACATCACTGAGCAGAAAAATTGCAAGCATTTCAGGAGCATGGTAGGCTAAATGGTGTAAGAAGAAACTGTTTTTAAGGTTGATAGTAGTTCTATTGAAATAGGACATGAAACTTTTGCCTTATACGTCATTTCTTTTCACGTAAAAACAATACAAGGAGGAATTTTTAATGACTTACGAATTACCTAAATTACCTTATACTTATGATGCTTTGGAGCCGAATTTTGATAAAGAAACTATGGAAATTCACTATACAAAGCACCACAATACTTATGTGACAAAACTAAATGAAGCGGTTGCTGGTCATCCTGAACTTGCAAGCAAATCTGTGGAAGAATTAGTAGCTAACTTAGATAGCGTTCCTGAAGATATTCGCGGCGCTGTCCGTAACCACGGTGGCGGTCATGCTAACCATACATTATTCTGGTCTATTCTTAGCCCAAATGGTGGCGGCGCTCCAACTGGTAATTTAAAAGCAGCAATCGAAAGCGAATTCGGTACTTTTGACGAATTTAAAGAAAAATTCAATGCAGCTGCTGCAGCACGTTTTGGTTCTGGCTGGGCTTGGCTAGTAGTTAATGATGGCAAATTAGAAATCGTTTCTACAGCTAACCAAGATTCTCCACTAAGCGATGGCAAAACACCTGTTCTTGGCTTAGATGTTTGGGAACATGCTTACTACCTTAAATTCCAAAATCGTCGTCCTGAATATATCGACACATTTTGGAATGTTATTAACTGGGATGAAGCTAACAAACGTTTTGACGCAGCTAAATAATAATCACAAGACTCACTTCGGTGGGTCTTTTTTTATTTCTAATGAATTTCTAATGAACTTACAGTGGAAAAATCATGTTATTTCAGCTACAATAGGGAAAGGTATTATTGAAAAGTGAGGTAACTATGCGTGAAACTAAATTTTAGAAAAAAGAAAAAAGATTCCACTAAGAAGAAACGCGCCATCATTCCACTACGTTTAAATATTCTATTCTTTATTATTTTTATATTATTCTCCGTGTTAATTTTACGTCTTGGTATTGTTCAAATTGTGCAAGGGGATACGTACAAACGTCAATTAGAAGAAACAGATAACGTAACAGTTTCCAAAAACGTACCACGTGGTAGCATTTATGACCGAAATTACAATTTGCTGGTTGGTAATTCAGCGGTTAAATCTATTACTTACACACGTAGTCAACAAACACAGACTGCAGAAACTCTACATGTAGCCCAAACATTAGAAAAGCTAATTACTGTCGAGCCTGAAAAGTTAACTGACCGTGATTTGAAAGATTACTGGATTTTAACGCATCAAACCGAATCGCTAAACCGCTTATCAGCGAAAGAACAAGCGCTTGATTCATCTAAAGCCTACAAAATCCAAGTTGACAAAGTGACAAAAGAAGATATCGCTAGCTTGACCAGTGAAGACTTAAAAGTAGCAACCATCTATAAGAAAATGACAACTGGATATGCTATGACTGAATCTGTTGTGAAAAATAAAGATGTAACAGACGAAGAAATCGCACGTGTCAGTGAAAATATGGACAGTTTACCTGGTGTAGATACTACTACAGACTGGAATCGTTATTACACATATGATGAAACTTTACGCTCAATTTTAGGTTCTGTTTCCACAGCTAAAGAAGGTCTACCAAAAGACAAAGCGGAATACTACTTATCTCAAGGATATAGTCGTAATGATCGCGTTGGTAAAAGCTATCTAGAAGCTCAATATGAAAGTGTGCTCGCTGGATCAAAATCTCAATCAGAAAGCGTACTTGATTCTAAAGGTAATATTATTGAAACTGTCAACAAATACGAAGGCTCCAAAGGGAAAGATTTAGTTCTTTCTGTTGATGTTGAATTTCAAAAAGCAGTAGAAGAAATTCTCAAAAAAAACATCAAACAAGGTAAACAATATGCTGGTTCAGATTTATTTGACCGCGCATTCGTTGTTGCCATGGATCCATATTCCGGAGAAGTCCTTGCACTAGCAGGACAGAAACTAAATGACAAGGGTGAGTTTGAAGATTATTCCCTTGGTACATTTACAACTGCCTACGCAATGGGCTCTGCTGTCAAAGGTTCTACTATCCTTGGTGGTATTATGGACGGTGCTATTACAAACAAAACTGTTTTCACTGACCAACCAATTGTACTAAAAGGAACAAAACCAAAGAGCTCATGGTTTAACAGAACCGGAGCTGGTAATAGACCACTTGATCCTGTAGGAGCTTTAGAAATTTCTTCTAACTCCTATATGTACCAAGTTGCAATGAAAATGGGTGGCGCAAACTATGTACCAAACGGACCTCTTAGAGCACCACTTAGCACCTTTGACGATATGCGTTACTACTACAACCAATTCGGTCTAGGTGTAAAAACTGGCATCGACCTTCCAGGTGAACAAACTGGTTATAAAGGGGACGACCAAACAATCGGTAAAATTCTCGATTTCGCTATCGGACAATATGACTCCTACACACCACTTCAAATGGCTCAATATGTTTCTACTATTGCCAATGGGGGCTCAAGAATCGCTCCTAGTATGGTAAAAGAAATTAGAAATCCAAGTACTAATGGTGACTCTGTCGGAACACTTGCAACAGCTAATGAACCAAAAGTATTAAATAAAATCGGTGTTTCTGAAAGTGATATCAAAACAGTACAACAAGGCTTCTATGAAGTAACACATGGTTCAACAGGTACCGCAAGAACTGTTTTCACTTCAAGTGATTACGATGTCGCTGGTAAAACAGGCACCGCAGATGCGTTCTATGATGGACCAAAAGAAGGTAACAAAATGGCCAGTGTTTGGAATACAACATTCGTCGGTTATGCGCCAGTGGAAAAACCGGAAATAGCAATTTCCGTTGTTGTTCCTTGGATTTATCGTCCATATGGTACGGACCAAAAAACAAATATGAAAATCTCCAAAGAAGTATTCGACAAATACTTCGAACTTAAAAAAGAACGCTCTGAATCGAAAAAAGATATTTCAAAAGTAGAACAACCAATTAACAACAAAGAAGCTGCTGCGAAAGCACAATCAGAACAAACCGAAAATTAATCAAAAACCACTTTCATTTATTTGGAAGTGGTTTTTTTATTTCAAACTAACAAACAATTTAAAAAAATAGTTGCTAATGCGTAGAAAAAACTGCGAAAAGGCTTTGTTTATGGTATGATAAAGTAAGTGTAAAATTAACCAGATTTCTGTTTTTAGGCAGGAATACGAGGATTAAATTGAAGGAGGAATTGTAAACTATGACAAAAAGCTATCATGTCGCAGTTGTAGGTGCAACTGGTGCAGTTGGTACCCAAATGATTGAATTACTAGAAGAGGCGGCGACTTTTAAGATAAAGCAAGTTTCATTCTTGTCTTCTATTCGTTCTGCTGGAAAAAAACTATCCTTCCGCGGTGAAGAAGTAACTATTCAAGAAGCCACACCTGAAAGTTTTGAAGGCGTAGATATCGCTTTATTTAGCGCTGGTGGTTCTGTATCGAAAGCACTTGCGAAAGAAGCAGTTAAACGTGGAGCTATCGTTATTGATAACACGAGTGCATATCGTATGGATCCAACAGTTCCTTTAGTCGTTCCAGAAGTGAATGAAAAAGCACTTTTCTCACATAAGGGTATTATTGCTAATCCTAACTGTTCCACTATTCAGATGGTAGCAGCCCTCGAACCGATTCGAGAAGCATTCGGCTTAAATCGTATTATTGTTTCCACTTATCAAGCTGTTTCTGGCTCTGGTGTAAGCGCGATTCAAGAATTAAAAGATGGTAGCAGAGCAGTTTTAGATAACAAAGAATTCACTCCACAAATCATGCCCGTTAAAGGGGACAAAAAACATTATCCAATTGCTTTTAATGCATTGCCACAAATTGACGTTTTCACAGAGAATGACTATACATACGAAGAAATGAAAATGATCAATGAAACAAAAAAAATCATGGAAGACAACACAATAAAAGTTTCTGCTACGTGCGTTCGTATCCCAGTAGTTAGCGGACACTCTGAAAGTGTTTATATCGAAGTGGATAAAGAAGGCATAACTGCTAAAGAAATCCAAAATGAACTAAAAAACGCACCTGGTATTGTCCTAGAAGATGACCCAGCAAATCAAGTTTACCCACAAGCTGTTCAAGCTGCAGGTAAGAAGGAAGTCTTCGTTGGTCGTATTCGTGCTGACATTGACGATCCTAAAGGTTTTCATATGTGGATTGTTTCTGACAACTTACTAAAAGGTGCCGCATGGAATTCGATTCAAATAGCTGAAAGTTTAGTTAAACTAGCGATTATTTAGAGGTGTAAGTAATGAAAATTATTGTCCAAAAATTTGGCGGAACATCCGTACAAAATGAAAAATCACGTTTGATGGCATTCAATCATATCAAACAAGTACTAAAAGAAGGATATAAAGTTGTTGTTGTCGTTTCAGCCATTGGTAGATACGGAGATCCTTATGCGACAGACACACTATTAGAACTTATTGGTGCTAAAAATACAAAGCTAACAGCAAGAGAACAAGATACTTTACTCTCTGTAGGCGAAACTATTTCAGCATCTGTATTTACCAATATGTTAAAAGAAGCAAATATTAAAGCAGAGGCGTTTTCTGGTGGTCAAGCAGGCATCATTACATCAGACGACCATTTAAATGCAAAAATCACAGAAGTGGATACAGCTCGTTTGAAAGATGCATTAACGAACCTTGATGTAGCTGTAGTTGCTGGCTTCCAAGGTATTACTGCAAATGGGGATATTTCCACATTAGGACGCGGAGGAAGTGATACATCCGCAGCGGCTCTAGGAGTTTCGTTACAAGCAGACTATATTGATATCTTTACAGATGTAGATGGAATGATGACAGCCGATCCACGTATTGTAGAACACGCACGTTCACTACCACGAGTAAGTTACAACGAAGTAAGCAATATGGCGTATCAAGGTGCAAAAGTGATCCATCCACGTGCAGTTGAGATAGCGATGACTGCAAAAATACCAATGCGAATCCGTTCTACTTATTTGGAAAGCACTGGAACACTTGTTACTTCATTAACCAATGATTCAGATCATTTTGACGTGAAAGAACGAATAGTAACCGGTGTAGCACATGTAACCAATTTAACACAAATATCCGTACAAACAGATACGGTAAAAGCGCAACAACTCGCTTTTAAAATATTAGCAGATGCAGGAATCAGCCTTGATTTCATTAACATCTCTACCAACTCTGTCATTTTTACGGTGCCAGAAGAAAAATCTCATGTAGTAAAACAACTATTAGAAGATGCAGACTTACAAACAACTGTACGACAAGCTTGTGCGAAAGTTTCTATTGTTGGCGCCGGAATCACAGGCGTTCCCGGTGTTACTGCAAAAATCGTTGGCGCATTATCTGAAAAAAATATCCCTATTTTACAATCAGCGGATAGTCATACTACTATTTGGGTATTAGTAAAAGAAGAGGACTTAATTTCAGCAGTCAATGCCCTTCATGACGTATTTTGTTTGGAAATTAAGTAAGGAGGAAATGAAAGATGGATTTAGGGAAAGTAATTACAGCAATGGTGACACCAATTCACCCAGAGAAAGATAAAGTATGCAAAAAAAGAATTCATCATCTCGTGAATCACTTAATCAAAAATGGCTCAGACGGTTTAGTAATCGCTGGAACAACTGGCGAATCTCCAACTTTATCCCATGATGAAAAAATAAAATTATTCCGCCAAGTAATTGAAACAAATGACGGACGTGCAAAATTAATTGCTGGAACAGGCTCCAATAACACAGCTGAAACAATTGCTTTTACAAAAGAAGTTGCTGAACTCGGTGGAATTGACGCTGTTTTAATCGTTGCACCGTATTACAATAAACCAAATCAAGATGGGTTATACGCGCACTTTGCTGCGGTTTCTGAAGCTTCTGATTTACCTGTAGTTATCTATAATATTCCGGGTCGTAGTGTTGTTAATATCGAGCCAGAAACAATTATCCGCCTAGCAAAATTACCTAATATTGTTGGTGTAAAAGAATCTAGCGGTAACTTGGATAATATAAGTAAAATCATTGCTGAAACCTCAGACGATTTCCAAGTATACAGTGGGGATGATAGCTTAACTTTACCAATCCTTGCAGTTGGTGGAAACGGCGTTATTTCTGTTGCTAGCCATGTTGTAGGAAATGAAATGCAAGAAATGATTCAAGCATTTGAGCGTGGAGAAGTTCAAAAAGCTGCTCAAATCCACCGAGAATTATTGCCACTCATGAACGGTTTATTCTCTGTACCAAACCCAGCACCGACAAAATATTTACTCAATCAACAAGGCATTAGCGTTGGGCCTGTAAGACTACCACTTGTAGATTTGAATGCTGAACAAGGAACGAAATTACAAGCTATATTAGAAGGACTTTCTAAATAGTTCAAAGGAGGTCTACGCTTTGACAATAAAAAAAGCGAAAAACATAAAAATCATTCCACTCGGCGGTGTCGATGAAAGTGGCAAAAATTTATATGTAGTAGAAATAGACGAAGATATCTTTATATTAGATGCGGGCTTAATGTTCCCAGAAAATGAATTACTAGGAATTGATATTGTTATTCCAGATTTCAAATATTTAGAAGAAAATAAAGATCGTGTAAAAGCTGTTTTCCTAACACACGGTCACGAAGATGCAATTGGAGCATTGCCATACTTGCTTCAAAAAATCAAAGCACCAGTTTATGGTACAGAATTAACGATAGCACTGGCAAAATCAGCACTTAAAGAACACCGTAAACTACGCTTCAAGAATTTCCATGTCGTTAACGAAGAAACAACTTTATCCTTTTCAAAAATTGATGTTTCCTTTTTCCATACAACGCACACTATTCCTGATTCTGTTGGGATTGTTCTTGAAACAAGCGAAGGATCTATTGTTTATACAGGGGATTTCAAATTCGATCAATCAGCGAAGGACGGCTATGCTTCTGATTTAAGCCACATTGCAGAATTTGGCGAAAAAGGGGTACTAGCTTTACTTTCAGATAGTTCAGAGGCTGAGCACCCTGGAACAACGTCTAGCGATAGTTTAATTGAAGAAGAAATTAGACATGCGTTCCGAATGGCAGACGGCAGAATTATCGTCGCTTGTGTAGCTTCTAATTTAATTCGCTTACAACAAGTACTCGATGCATCCGTTGCAACCAAACGTAAAGTCGCTATTGTTGGTAAAGAATTAGAGCGCGTTTTCGAAATTGCTGGCAGTTTAGGTAAAATCGTCATTGAAGAAGACTTAATTGTTCCGTTAAAAGAACTTAAAAAATATAGCGATGACGAAATTACTATTATTGAAACAGGTAATCTAGGAGAACCAATTCAATCATTACAATTAATGACTAAAGGAAATCATCCACAATTCAACATCAAACCTGGTGATACTGTTTACATTACGACGACGCCATCACCATCTCTTGAAACAATGATGGCTAAAACAATGGATATGCTCTATAAAGCAGGTGCGAAAGTGCTAACTATGAGCAATAATCTATTCATCTCTGGTCATGCAAGTCAAGAAGACTTAAAATTAATGATTAACTTATTAAAACCAAGATATTTTGTTCCAGTTCACGGAGAATATCGCATGTTAATCAGTCACGCTAAATTAGCTCATGAAGTTGGTATGGCAAAATCAGAAGTATTTATCGTAGGTAAAGGTGAAATTTTAGAATATAAAAATGATAAAATGACAGCTGGTAATCGCGTATACTCTGGTAATACTTTAATTGATGGTTTAGGTGTTGGTGATGTTGGTAACATCGTGCTACGCGACCGTAAATTGCTCTCAGAAGACGGGATTTTCATTGTTGTAGTAACACTTAATCGTAAATCAAAAACCATTACTTCAGGACCAGAAATCATTTCACGTGGCTTTATTTATGTGAGAGAATCAGAACATTTGATTGAAGAATCTTCCAAAGTTGTTACAAAAATTGTTGAAAAAAATCTTCAAGAAACCGGCTTTGAATGGGCGAAATTAAAACAAGACATTCGTGACCAATTAAATCGCTACTTATTTGAACAAACAAAACGACGTCCAATGATTTTACCAATTATTATGGAAGTCTAGAATGAACTGCTGCACATTCGTGTGTGGCAGTTTTTTTCGTTTGAAAGTGAAATCAGACGGGAAAACAAGCTAGGAAGGAGTGATTTAAATGGCAAAATTTACATATGATGTAGTAATAATCGGAAGTGGCGCAAGTGGTACAACGGTAGCATTTGAAGCACAGGCAGCTGGATTAAAAGTAGCAATTGTAGAGGAGCGGAGTTGGGGTGGAACGTGTGTCCTCAGAGGATGCGACCCTAAAAAAGTTCTCGTCGGAGCAAGAGAAGCAAGAAATCTTTCTACCAGACTTCGTGGCAAAGGTATTAAGCAAGCAGCGACAATTAGCTGGACAGATTTAATGGCATTTAAAGAAACTTTTGTTGAGAATGTGCCAGAAAGTCGTTTGGAAAACTTTCAAGAAGCCGGGATTGAAACATTCTTTGGTGCAGCTAGTTTCCAAGATTCCCATTCCTTACAAGTCGGCGATGATTTAATACAAGCTAATAAAATTGTCATCGCAACAGGAGCAACACCAAGCACGTTAAAAGTAGAAGGGCAAGAATACATTCAAACCAGTGATGATTTTTTATCACTTGAAAAACTCCCTGATTCTGTCGTGTTTATTGGTGGTGGCTATATTTCATTTGAATTTGCTTCCATAGCACTCGCAGCAGGCAGAGAAGTGCATATTATCCATCATAATAGTGAACCTTTAAAGAAATTTGATTCTGATTTTGTGGCGGCATTAGTTACCCATATGAAAGAAGAAGGTATCCATTTCCATTTTGACACAGATATTACGAAGGTTGAAAATAAAGGGGAAAAACTGCATATTCATGGCAAAGATGGATTTTCATTACAGACAGATTTAATTATTGGGGCAACTGGTAGAAAACCAAATATCGCGCATTTATCATTGGAAAATGCCAACATTGACTACACTAAAAAAGGCATTATCGTTAATGAAAAACTTCAAACCACTAATAACCCTCATATCTACGCATGTGGCGATGTCGCGGCAACAAAAGGAGCACCTTTAACACCCGTTGTCAGCATGGAAGCAGCATTTGTTGCTAAAAATGTCATTGGCGGCGACGAAAAAATGATTTATCCAGCAATACCAAGCGTCGTTTTTACGAGCCCCAAACTGGCAAGCATTGGTATAAGCGCAGAAGAAGCAAAAGCGCATCCAGAAAAATATCAAATTAAAAATCACGACACAACAAATTGGTATACTTATAAACGAACCAATGAACAAATTGCGCTCGCAAAAATCATTGAAGATAGAGAGTCGGGGCAAATCAAAGGCGCTCATTTTCTTAGTGAAGAAGCAGATTATATGATAAATTACGTTGCCATCTTAATGAAAGCTAATCTAACTTTGGCTGATTTACAATCTGTTATATTTGCCTATCCATCTCCAGCAAGTGACTTAACTGCTTTGAACTAGAGGCTAAATATGTTATAGTGAGGGAGAAATTCGCATAAAAGGAGCAAATAAGATGGAAATTTGGATCATTGCCGGAATATGTGCTTTCTTAATTTTTATCGCAGGTATCGTAATTTTATTTTTCCCAGCCAGACGGAAGATTGGAGCTATTTTAACTAGTGCAGGGATGTTATTAATGGTTGGCTCCATTATTGGTATCATTGTTAGTTTTTCACATTATCAGCAAGTACAAAATGATGTGTTTAATTATTCTTCTAAAGGAACAAGTCAAGCTACCCCAGAAGAAACGAAGACGTATAAAGTTAACTTTGAAGATTCCGCAGATAATATTAAGAAAAAAATCACTACTGTGACGGTCGAAAAAAAAGAAACTTATTCAACATCCGCAAGTAAGCCAGTAGACGGTAGTATTACTATCGCTTTAGAAATTACCAACAATGCAGTTAAAACTCTCGAAACCTATCCAAACCAAGGACAACTAGAGGCAAACAAGTTAGATTTAAATGGAGGAGACGCTGTTTTATCTAATTTTGATACAACTGAAATTAAGCCTGGCGAAACTGCCAAAGGAAAAATCGTTTTTCCCGTAGATAATTTAGACAAAGTTTCTGATATTTCATGGATTTCTTATAGTTTTCTAAGCTATCTGAAAGATTCATCCACACCAATCACGACAGAAACTGGCAAAATCGAACTAAAATAAAAACAATATCCCGAAAATGGGATATTGTTTTTTTGTCATTATTCTGCTACGTTCATTACTTCTTTTAGATACTCATCATAAGAAATTTCTTTATTGTAAAATTGGTCTTTTGATAAGTTAATGATGCGCGTTGCGATTGTTTGTAATAACTGATGATCATGAGAAGCAAAAATCATTGCGCCTTTAAATGCTTCCAAGCCGTTATTCAATGCTGTAATGGATTCTAAGTCCAAGTGGTTAGTAGGTTCGTCTAGTAAAAGAACGTTAGAACCTGAAAGCATCATTTTGGATAACATACAACGAACTTTTTCTCCACCAGATAAGACGCGTACTTTTTTAAGTACTTCATCGCCACTGAATAGCATACGACCAAGGAAGCCGCGTAAGAATGCTTCACTGTCATCTTCTGGAGAGAATTGACGTAACCATTCTACAAGACTCATGTCGTTTTCTTCAAAGAACTCTGAGTTATCTTTCGGGAAATAGCTTTGGCTTGTTGTAATTCCCCATTTATAACTACCCTCATCAGGTTCCATTTCACCAGCAAGGATTTGGAAAAGAACTGTTTTAGCAACCTCATCATCGCCAACTAAAGCAACTTTGTCATTTCGATTAATCGAGAAAGAAAGATTATCAAGAATCTTCACACCATCGATTGTTTTAGACAAGTTTGTTACTGTTAGAAGGTCATTTCCAACTTCACGGTCTGGTTTGAACTGAATGAAAGGGTAACGACGACTAGAAGGTTGAATATCTTCCAGCGTGATTTTTTCGAGCATTTTTTTACGACTTGTTGCTTGTTTTGATTTCGATGCGTTCGCACTGAAACGAGCAATAAAGTCTTGTAATTCTTTCATTTTTTCTTCTTTTTTCTTGTTACGATCGCCCATCATTGTTTGAGCTAATTGGCTTGATTCATACCAGAAATCATAGTTTCCGACATATAATTTAATTTTGCTGAAATCAAGATCCGCAATGTGCGTACACACTTTATTTAAGAAGTGACGGTCATGGGATACTACGATAACAGTATTATCAAAGTTGATTAAAAATTCTTCTAACCAGTGAATCGCACGGATGTCAAGGTGGTTGGTAGGCTCATCCAGAAGTAAGATATCTGGTTTACCGAATAAAGCTTGTGCAAGAAGCACTTTCACTTTTTCTCCACCAGTTAAATCTTTCATAAGTTTTCCGTGTAAGTCAGTAGGGATACCTAGTCCGTTTAATAAAACAGCAGCGTCAGATTCTGCTTCCCAACCATCTAATTCAGCAAATTCGCCTTCTAGTTCTGCAGCGCGGATACCATCTTCATCACTGAAATCTTCTTTCATATAAATGGCATTTTTTTCGTCCATAATTTTGTATAGACGTTCATGTCCCATGATTACTGTGTTAAGAACTAGTTCATTATCATACTGAAAATGATCTTGGCGAAGGACAGCTAGACGCTCACCTGAACCAATATGCACATTACCACTTTGTGAATCAAGCTCGCCAGAAAGCACTTTTAGGAACGTTGATTTACCAGCACCATTCGCTCCAATAAGACCATAACAGTTACCTGGTAAAAATTTAATCGAAACATCTTCAAATAGCTTTTTATCGCCGTAGCGTAAGCCAACATTATTTACAGTTAACATTTTCTTCCTCCAATACTAAGTTACTTCTTCTTGAAATCAGAAAAAGCACAATTACTACTATTTTAACATGGTTAGTGTAGCAAAGAAAGCATACACACATAAATAAATGTTATAATATCAAAATAAGGAGGAGAGCCGGATGAATTACGAACAAATTTTACAAGAAAAAGTCGCGCTTTGTCTGACTTTGCAAGCTGCCAAAGAAACATTTCCGTTTGATAAAAAAACGCACGCTTTAACAGTTGGTGGGAAGATATTTGCGCTCATACATATGTATCACGGGGATTTATATGTTAGCGTTAAATGTCAGCCTGAAAGAATTGATTTGTTGCGTGATGAATATTTGAGCATAAAACCAGGTTACCATTTAAATAAAAAGCATTGGATTACACTTGTAATAAATGAAAATTACGATGTGGAAGCAGAAACTGAATTTGCCTTAATCAAAAATAGTTATCAGCTTATTTTTGATAAACTACCGAAAAAAGCACAAAATACTGTAAAATTTTCTGCAAATGATTAAAGAAAACAAATAATTCTTTACAAAAAAGAAGTGCATGCTATAATAATTGTTGTACGATAATTTCATAGACGTTACCACAGGGGGGGGCTTCTTAGCTGAGATTGAGTCCACATGTTTTTGGATTCTGACCCTTTGAACCTGTTCGTTAATACGAGCGTAGGGATTGTGGCGATTGCATTTCTAACAATAGAAACTGCTTTCTTCTGGGGTACGTTTTTGACCAAAAAGAAGAGGGGAGTTTATTTTTTATGCAAAACAAACGATTAATCATTTTACTTGAGTGTGCTATCTTTGCTGCAGTTGCGATGGTATTAAGTTTCATCCCGCTAGACATTGGTTCCAGTTTTTCCATCTCGCTTGGAATGATTCCAATGTATGTTATCGCGATTCGACGCGGTTTTTGGGCGGCTGGATTTGCAGGATTGTTATGGGGGTTACTACATTTCTTAACAGGTAAGGCATATATATTAATGCCCTCCCAGGCAATTATTGAGTATATTTTGGCATTCAGTTTTATTGCTTTCAGCGGTGTCTTTAGCAAGCAAGTTCGAAGTAATTTAGCTGCTAATCAACTCAAAAAAGCAATTGAATGGGCGTGGGGAACCATGATTATTGGAGGAGTAGCTCGATATTTTTGGCACTATGTCGCAGGAGTATTATTCTGGGGTGCTTATGCATTTCAAGGTTGGGGAGCACAACTATTTTCAATCGTGATGAATGGAGCTAGTTGCCTTGGTACCGTCCTTGTTTCAGGTATCATTATTTCGATATTATTGAAGACTTCACCAAAATTATTTTTACCAAAATAACCAAAAGGTCCAGAAGCAATTGCTTTTGGGCCTTTTTAAGTGTGTTATAATTAAATAAATACTATATTGCAGCTTATTACAATGCTCATTTTCACGATTACGAGTTTAGCATCGATGTCACACGTGCCACAAGTACGAAATCATCTTGTTTAGTAACTTCCGTTTGAATGTAACACTGTCTTTAAGCTGTTTTTTTGTATTTAAAAAGTTTAAATCTATACTAGTTAGGGAAATTAGTTACCGATTGCCAATTTTTTTGGTATTGGTAAAGAAAAAATGGAGGTGTGTAAGCGTGTTAAAATTCGAACACGTAACAAAGACTTATAAAGGGGGCAAAAAAGCAGTTAATGATCTAACACTAAACATCGATAAAGGAGAATTTGTTTGTTTTATCGGTCCAAGTGGTTGTGGGAAAACGACAACAATGAAGATGATTAACCGGCTTATTGAACCTACAGAAGGAAAAATATTTATTAATGATAAAGACATCATGGCGGAAGATCCCGTCAAACTAAGACGTTCTATTGGTTATGTTATTCAGCAAATTGGCTTGATGCCACATATGACGATTCGTGAAAATATCGTCCTTGTACCAAAATTACTTAAATGGTCCGAAGAGAAAAAACAAGAACGGGCAAAAGAATTAATTAAATTAGTAGATTTACCAGAAGAGTTTTTGGACCGTTACCCTTACGAATTAAGTGGTGGACAGCAGCAACGTATCGGTGTTTTAAGAGCGCTTGCAGCAGAGCAAAACTTAATTCTGATGGATGAACCTTTTGGAGCACTAGATCCAATTACTCGTGATTCCCTACAAGAAGAATTCAAAAATTTGCAAAAAGAACTTGGCAAGACGATTATTTTTGTTACCCATGATATGGATGAAGCGATTAAACTGGCGGACCGTATCGTCATTATGAAAGCTGGTGAAATTGTTCAATTTGATACTCCAGATGAAATTTTGCGTAACCCTGCGAATTCGTTTGTAGAAGATTTCATCGGTAAAGATCGCTTAATTGAAGCGAAACCAGAAGTTACACAAGTAGCACAAATCATGAACACAAATCCAGTCTCTATTACAGCGGACAAATCACTCCAAGCTGCGATTACTGTGATGAAAGAGAAACGAGTAGATACATTACTTGTTGTCGATGAAGGTAACGTGTTGAAAGGATTTATCGATGTAGAGCAAATTGATTTAAATCGTCGTACGGCAACTTCTGTCATGGATATCATCGAGAAAAATGTCTTTTATGTGTATGAAGATACCTTGCTTCGCGATACTGTACAACGGATTCTAAAACGCGGCTATAAATACATTCCTGTAGTGGATAAAGATAAACGACTTGTCGGAATTGTTACTCGTGCCAGCTTAGTGGATATCGTGTATGACTCCATTTGGGGTACGGTAGAAGATGCGACAGAAAATCAGGAGGAACAGGCGGATTCCAAAACGACAGAACCAGAAATGAAGCAGGAGGGATAAGCTATGGACGCAATTGTTACTTTTTTTCAAGAAAACGGCCATAACTTGCTTGTTCAAACATGGCAACATTTATTTATCTCCTTATCTGCTGTTATTTTAGGTATTGCGGTTGCAGTACCAACTGGGATTTTACTTACACGCTCACCAAAAGTAGCAAATTTTGTAATTGGTGTTGTTAGTGTTTTGCAAACCGTTCCTTCTCTTGCCATTTTGGCGTTTATTATTCCGTTTCTTGGTGTTGGTACATTACCAGCGATTATTGCGTTATTTATTTACGCACTTTTACCAATTTTACGAAACACGTTTATTGGTGTTCGAGGAGTCGACAAAAATTTAATTGAATCTGGTCGCGGCATGGGGATGACGAATTGGCAACTAATTATTAATGTCGAAATTCCTAACTCCATTTCCGTTATTATGGCTGGTATTCGTTTATCTGCAGTATATGTTATCGCTTGGGCAACGCTTGCTTCTTACATTGGAGCTGGTGGACTAGGAGACTTTATTTTTAATGGTTTAAACTTATACCGCCCCGATTTAATTCTTGGTGGGGCAATTCCTGTTACCATTTTAGCCCTTGTAGTAGAATTCGCGCTTGGAAAATTAGAATATCGTCTAACTCCAAAAGCCATCCGTGAAGCTCGGGAAGGGGGAGAATAACATGAAGAAAAAATTTATCGCGTTATTCAGCGTATTACTACTAACTAGTTCTCTTTTCTTATCTAGCTGTTCTTTACCAGGACTTGGAGGCAGTTCCAAAGATACTATTCGCATCGGTGCAATGGCAACAACTGAATCTCAAATCGTTTCGAATATTTTAAAAGAATTAATTGAACATGATACTGGCCTAAAAGTAGAAATCGTCAACAACCTTGGATCAACTATCGTTCAGCACCAAGCGATGTTAAATGGGGATGTAGATATTACTGCAACAAGATATACCGGTACAGATTTAGTTGGTCCACTTGGTGAAGAAGCAATTAAAGATCCAGAAAAAGCTTTAGCAGCTGTTAAGAAAGGTTTTGAAGAACGTTTCCACCAAACCTGGTTTGATTCTTACGGCTTTGCTAATACGTATGTGTTTATGGTACGCCAAGACACTGCGAAAAAATACAATTTAAACACCGTAAGTGATATGCGAAAAGTAGAAAATGAGCTCACAGCTGGTGTCGATAATTCTTGGATGGAACGTGAAGGCGATGGCTATAAAGCATTTTCAAAAGCCTATGATATTGAATTCAAGAAAATATTTCCAATGCAAATTGGCTTAATCTACACAGCGCTTAAAAACAATCAAATGGATGTGGCGCTTGGTTATTCAACAGACGGACGTATCCCAACTTACAATTTAAAACTATTAAAAGATGATAAAAAATTCTTCCCACCATATGATGCTTCAGCTCTAGCAACAGATGAAATTTTAAAGAAACATCCAGAATTAAAAACGACTATCAATAAATTAAAAGGTAAAATTTCGACAGAAGAAATGCAAAAACTTAATTATGAAGCGGATGGCAAATTGAAAGAACCGTCCATCGTAGCGCAAGAATTCTTGCAAAAAAATAATTACTTTGAAGGTAAAAACTAAGGAGGTGCCAAAAGATGGACACATTAAAACAATTAATTGATTATTACCAAACAAATGGAAGTTATGTCATGGAAGAGTTCTGGCGGCATTTCTTGATGAGTGCTTACGGAGTTATCTTCGCAGCAATCATCGCAATACCGCTCGGAGTATATATTGCAAGAAAAAAACGCTTAGCTGGCTGGGTTATCCAAATCGCTAATATCATCCAAACAATTCCGGCACTAGCAATGTTAGCCGTACTTATGCTTATAATGGGCTTAGGGACGAATACAGTCGTCTTATCCTTATTCCTATATTCTTTACTACCAATTCTAAAAAACACCTATACGGGCATTAGAAACGTTGATGGCGCACTTTTAGAATCTGGTAAAGCGATGGGGATGACAAAATGGCAAGTACTACGCCTCATAGAAATGCCACTCGCATTATCTGTTATTATGGCAGGTATTCGAAATGCACTTGTTATTGCTATTGGTGTAGCGGCAATTGGGACATTCGTTGGAGCGGGAGGTCTCGGTGATATTATTGTACGCGGAACAAATGCAACAAATGGTACTGCTATCATTTTAGCTGGTGCTATCCCAACCGCAGTTATGGCCATATTAGCCGATGTACTTCTCGGTTGGGTCGAACGCACACTAAACCCAGTTAAAAACAAAAGAAAATCACTAACTGAAGCCTTATAAAAATATACGAAAACACAACCTATCATTTCTATAAAACGGTTGTGTTTTTCGTTTGACAAAGAATGTTTCCCGTAGTAAACTTTTTATCATAAACGAAAGAAGGTCAGGGAGCATGAAAAAGGATAAAACAGAACGTACAAAACAAAGCTGGAGAAAAGCACAGAATGCTCCCAGCTTAAGCGAAGTAAATAATTCCGTAGCTATTCCTAAAAACGCAAAATTTTTCCGTAAATTATTTGCCTTTATGGGGCCAGGTGCACTTATTGCGGTCGGCTATGTCGATCCAGGGAACTGGGCAACTTCTATTGCCGGCGGGTCAGAATTTGGTTACACATTGTTATCCGTTATTTTAATTTCTAATATTCTAGCCGTTTTATTACAATCACTTGCATCAAAATTAGGCATTGTCACCGGTCGCGATTTAGCCCAAGCTTCAAGTGATCACTTTTCTAAACCATTTGGATTCGTTCTTTGGATTTTAGCTGAATTAGCGATTATAGCAACAGATATCGCAGAAGTCATCGGTAGTGCGATTGCGCTTAATTTACTATTTGGGATTCCATTAATTTGGGGAGTTTGTATTACTGCATTAGATATTTTTCTCGTATTATTTTTACAACATAAAGGTTTCCGCTACATAGAAGTTATTGTTATTACTTTAATGGTTACGATTCTTGTATGTTTTGGTGCGGAAATGGTGATGTCTCATCCTGATATGCAAGCAATAGCAAAAGGTTTTATTCCACAATCAGAAATTGTTACTAATCCAGCTATGCTTTATATTGCACTTGGTATTCTTGGGGCAACAGTGATGCCACATAATTTATATTTGCATTCATCTATTGTTCAAACCAGACAATACGCTCGAACAAAAGAAGGGAAGAAAGAAGCGATTCGTTTTTCCTTTATCGATTCCACTTTTTCTTTAACGATTGCATTATTAATCAATGCATCGATTTTAATTTTAGCGGCTGCCGCTTTTTATACGACCGGTCAGCATAATGTCGCTGGTATTGAGGATGCTTACAAATTACTCAATCCAACACTTGGAAGCAGTATCGCCAGCACTGTTTTTGCAGTAGCATTACTCGCATCAGGGCAAAATTCTACTTTAACAGGAACATTAGCTGGTCAAATCGTCATGGAAGGTTTCCTTAATATCCGTTTAAAACCAGTAGTGCGCCGTTTGTTAACACGTGTACTTGCAATCGTTCCAGCTGTTATTATCACAGCACTTTACGGGGCAAATGGTATCAATGAACTACTCATTTTTAGCCAAGTTATTCTATCAATGCAATTATCGTTCGCAGTTATCCCATTAGTTATGTTCACAAGTGATAAACAAAAGATGGGCGAATTCGTCAATCCAACATGGTTAAAAATCATTTCTTGGGCTGTCGCCATTTTTATTGCAGTCTTAAACATCTACTTGTTATTTTATACTTTGACGTCATTATAAATAAGGGAAGAAGACAATAATTATATTATGTAAACAATTAAAAATAATTTTCTCATTTCTTTCCCTCGAAATTTTCATCTTTATACTATATAATTGAATTATATAATACTAATGGCGTAGTAAAGGTGTTGATTAACGATGACGGATAAACTATTAAAACAACATAAAAGGCTTTTAGAACAGCAACATAAACTACCGTACACAATCAATTTGAGCGGAGAAGTTTTCACAATTATTATTTATACTAAATTAAGTAAAGTAGCTGGTGTGACAGTATTAAATTCACAAGAAGAACCAGCCACAGTGAAAGAAGCAGAAGCAGTAGTTAATCGCATTCAAAAGTATAATTTCTATTTTGAATACTTAGGCAAACGCGCACATGTAATCAAAGAACGCGATAGCATTATTGCTGAAAAAATAGAGCAAACACAATTGATTTTAAATGATAATACTATTTTTGGTGAAAAAATGCAGCCAACTATTGATGAACTTAATTTAGCGATGGAGGTTTATAAGCAACAACAACGCAAAATGGATGTTTATCAAGAAGATATTACTCTACTCAATCAAAAAATCAAAATGCAAGGTGAAATTCTAGAAGAAGACTGGGAATCCGCTGAAAATTTATCGATTGCATTTGCTAAAGCAGCTTATGCGCAAAGTATTTATTTAGAAGCAACCCGAAAAAATCGCAAACAATTAGCAAAATGGTTCCATCTTCATCAAAAAGAATTACCTACTGACAAACAAAAAGCGTTAAGTAAAATGGTATCTGTTCTAAGTGACACAAATGCCGGTCTTGTTTTCGATCAAATTATTTCACTTAGACCACTACTTGAAGAAGGCTTGATGCTTGATCACGAGCAATCACTAACCCAAAGAGCTGCTGAATTCAACAAAGAATTTGAAACACATTGTCGTTTTTACAAACCAAACATTAATAAAGTCAAAAACTTAATTAGACAATAAAAAAAGCGAAGTGGCGTAAAAACCACTTCGCTTTTTTATTTAATAATACCTTGATCTTTCAAATAGTCTTTGGCAACTGTATAAGCTGATTTGCCATTTACATTCACTTCATAATTCATTTTACGCATTTCATCATCTGTAATTTTCCCAGCTAGTTTATTTAATGGTTTTTTCAGTTCTGGGTATTTTTCTAATGTTTTTGTCAGCATAAGCGGTGCACCTTGATAAGGAGGGAAGAGCTGCTGATCGTCTTCTAGGACTTTTAATTTATATTGGGCGAGTTCACTATCTGTTGAGTAAGCATCTAGTAAATTGATGTCTCCAGATTTAATTGCATTATATCGCAGTTTTGGCTCCATTGTTTTCAAGTTAGAGAATGTGAGACCATATTTATCTTGAATGCCTTTATAACCATCCGAACGGTCTTTAAACTCCAGTGTGAATCCAGCTTTTACTTGGTCAGATACTGGGCCAAGATCAGATATTTTTTCTAAATTATTTTCTTTTGCAAATTCTGGTGAAACCGCAAGAGCATAGGTGTTATTATATTTCATCGGTTTTAAATAAGACATATTAAAATCTTTTGCCAAACCATCACGTGCTTGCGTATACACTTCTTCAGGATCATGTGTTTTTGCATTTTCTTTTAAGAATGTCTCTAGCACTGTTCCTGTAAATTCAGGATAAATATCAATATCACCTGATTTTAATGCATTAAAAACGAAGCTCGTTTTACCCATATTCGGCTTCACATTAACTTTTAAATCTGTTTCGTCCTCAATAACTAGTTTGTACATATTAATCAAAATTTCTGGTTCTGCACCTAATTTACCTGCAATCGTAATTTCTTTTTTATCAGACGCAAAATAAGGAACGACGATAATTGCGGCAGTTAATAAGATACCTGCTGAAATCGTAATAATCGTGCTTTTAAAAGATGCTTTTTCAAGGAAACGTAGTAAGAAATCAAACAAAATCGCTAGTAACGCTGCTGGAATTGCACCTAATAGAATTAAACTATTATCATTGCGGTCAATCCCTAGTAAAATCAAGTCCCCGAGTCCACCTGCACCAATTAAGGCAGCAAGTGTCGCTGTACCGATGATTAATACCATCGCTGTACGAATACCAGCCATAATTACTGGCATAGCAAGAGGAAGTTGTACTTTGTATAATCTTTTCCATTTGTTCATTCCCATTGCGCGTGAGGCTTCAACAAGGGCTGGGTCGACTTCTTTTATCCCAGTATATGTATTCCTTAAAATAGGTAAGAGGGCGTAAATAACAAGCGCAATAATCGCTGGAACTATCCCAATACCAACGAGCGGAATTAACAAACCAAGTAGTGCCAGAGAAGGAATTGTTTGAAAAATAGCGGCTACTTGAATAATTGGTTCAGCGAGACGCTTATGTCTAGTTAAATAAATCCCAAGAGGTAAGGCAATTAACACCGCTATAAAAAGAGAGACAAAGGAAATTTGAATATGTTGTACTAAAGCTGTGAATAGTTCATCTTTACGGACAGTAAATGTATCTATAAGAGTATTCATACAAGCTCACCTGAACTTTTCAGATGACGCGCTAAGAATTGCATCACATGTTTATTTGAAACTGTACCGATAAAATTACCTGCTTCGTCTGTGACAGGAATTGACTGTTCTTCCGCGATTCGCCGAACAAGGTTTTCGACAGGCTCCGCTGATGAAATTCCAAGTGTGCCATCACTAGTTTGATACGAATAAAACAGGTCAGCTTCTATTAAGTCCTTCACCGTAAAGTTTGCTTCTAAAATTGGCGTATTGAAAGCATGTCCAGATGCTAAGAAATCTTTAACGAAGTCATTTTCTGGATTTTTCATAATTTCTTGTGGTGTTGCTACTTGGACAATTTCACCGCCTTGCATTACGCAAATTCTGTCACCAAGTGCTAAAGCCTCTTGCATATCATGGGTAACAAATACAATCGTTTTCTTGATTTTCTTTTGAAGCGCAGAAATATCTTGTTGCAAACGTTGGCGAGAAATCGGATCAAGTGCACTAAAAGGTTCATCCATCAGAATAATTCCAGGATCTGCTGCAAGGGCACGAACAACACCAACCCGTTGCTGTTCACCACCAGATAATTCAGCTGGTTTGCGATGACGATAACTTTCAGGATCCAAGCCAACACTATCTAATAATTCCGTAATCCGGTCATGAATTTTCTCCTTGCTCCATTTTTTTAATTCCGGAACGATAGCGATATTTTCTTCAATAGTCATGTGAGGAAAGAGCGCAATTTGTTGTAAAACATAGCCGATATCCCAGCGAAGTTCATGAATATCATAATCACTAATTCGCTTTTCATTAATATAAATGGTTCCAGTTGTCAGTGGAATCAAGCGATTAATCATTTTTAGTGTTGTTGTTTTCCCGCAACCACTCGGTCCGATGAAAACAAAGAACTCGCCGTCTTTTATGTCCAAAGTTACATTATTTACTGCTGCTGTTTTATCATCGCTGTATTTTTTGGATACATTATCAAAACGAATCATTTTTTCATCCCTTTCCTTTTTAATCAAACGTATGTTCTACATCATAACATTTTTAATTATATTACTCAAGAACATATCATCCAATTACCCTAAATCATCCCTAAATATTCCTAATTTAAGAAAAAAACTATGGAATTCTTTGTAAAAGAGAGGTTCCATGATAAAATAAAGGAAGTGATTTTTAAACTACAACCATGAAAGGTTTGAAATAAATAATGAATAACTTACAAACACAGTTTCCGCATATAGCGATTAAATTAAATGAACCGTTGTCTAAGTATACCTATACAAAAACAGGCGGCGCGGCAGACGTATTCGTTATGCCAAAAACAATAGAAGAGACGCAAGAAGTGGTGGCCTACTGTCACCAAAATAAAATCCCTCTTACTATTCTCGGAAATGGTTCCAATCTAATCATTAAAGACGGCGGAATTCGCGGCGTTATTTTACATCTTGATTTACTACAAACCATTGAAAGAAACAATACCCAAATTATCGCCATGAGTGGTGCCAAACTCATTGATACAGCAAAATTCGCTTTAGATGAAAGCTTAAGCGGACTTGAATTTGCTTGTGGTATTCCCGGATCTATTGGGGGAGCACTACATATGAATGCAGGAGCATACGGAGGCGAAATTAGTGATGTTTTAGAAGCTGCAACCGTGCTGACACAAACAGGTGAATTAAAAAAACTAAAACGTTCAGAACTAAAAGCAGCTTATCGCTTTAGTACTATTGCAGAAAAAAATTACATCGTATTAGATGCTACTTTTTCTTTGGCCTTAGAAGAAAAAAACCTAATTCAAGCAAAAATGGATGAACTTACTGCAGCACGTGAAGCTAAACAACCATTAGAGTATCCATCTTGTGGTAGTGTATTCAAACGTCCACCAGGTCACTTTGCGGGTAAATTAATTCAAAATAGTGGCTTGCAAGGCCATATTATTGGCGGCGCGCAAGTTTCTTTAAAACATGCTGGATTTATCGTTAATATCGGTGGGGCAACTGCGACTGACTACATGAATTTAATTGCTTACGTCCAACAAACGGTTCGCGAGAAATTTGATGTAGAGTTAGAAACAGAAGTTAAAATCATAGGCGAAGATAAATAGAGGAGGGCATCCATTTTTGAAAGAGCTTAGTTCATTTTTACAAAATCGTAGTGTGCGGCGAGTTGGCGTATTTATATTAATTGCCTTCGTTTTATACTTATTAAGAAGCCAAATGAATATTATTTTACTAACATTCATTTTTTCTTACCTTATTACACGTTTAGAGAATTTTATTTTACGGAGAATCTCCATTTATCGGCAAATTATTGTGTTGTTACTTTATGTTTTAATCGCCGCAGTTATCATCTTCGTATTTGTTAAGTACATTCCTGTCTTAGCGGATCAAATAAATCAACTAGTGAAATTCGGAAATACTTTCTTAACGACAGATAGCAACAATGACTTCATTAATTACATTGTTAGTTTAGCGAATCAATTTGATATTATGAAATACACAGAACAGGGTGTTTCAATGATATTAACTTATTTAACTAATGTGGGAACTGTATTGATGAACGTCTTTATCGCACTAATGTTAAGTCTATTTTTCTCACTAGGAAAAGAACATTTAGTTTCATTCACGAATCAATTTTCTACTAGTAAAATTGGTTTTATCTATGAAGAAGTGAAGTTCTTTGGATCCAAATTTGTTGCTACTTTTGGTAAAGTTATTGAAGCACAATTTATCATTGCGCTTGTGAATGCCATTTTAACGACGATAGCACTTTGGATTTTAGGTTTCCCGCAATTGATGACTTTATCCATAATGGTGTTTTTGCTTGGTTTGATTCCAGTGGCAGGGGTGATTATTTCTCTTGTCCCGTTAACTATCATTGGTTATTCTATCGGCGGCGTGGAATACATTTTCTACATTTTAGTCGTTGTTATTATTATCCATGCACTCGAATCTTATGTCCTTAATCCAAAACTTATGTCAGCGAAAACAAATTTACCAGTTTTTTATACTTTCATTATTCTTATTTTCGGAGAGCATTTCTTCGGTATTTGGGGATTAATCGTTGGTATTCCAGTTGTGATGTTCTTCTTAGATGTGCTCGGCGTTACGAATCAAGAAGAAATCGAACAGCCAAAGGACACAATCAGTCATACGTAATTCACACGGGGGTTCTTCCAGATTTTCTGGAAAATCCCTGTTTTTTTGAAGGGGGAGAAAATAATGGAAAAACATCTTTTTGTGATTTCATTAGACGCACTTGGAGCACTTGATTTAAAAGATACGACAGATTTGCCCGTTTTACGGGAATTAATTAAGACAGGAACTCACATCCAAGAAGTTGAAACCATTTATCCATCACTGACATATCCAGCGCACACAAGTATTATCACGGGGCATTATCCCGCAACTCATGGGATTATTAATAACACAAAAGTTCAACCTGAAAAAGATTCTCCTGATTGGTATTGGTATAAAAAAGCCATTCAAGTACCAACACTTTATGATTTAGCCAAAGAGAAAGGGATGACGACCGCTGCTTTTTTATGGCCGGTTGCAGCAAAAAGTGGAATTGATTATAATATTGCTGAAATTTTTCCAAATCGCTTTTGGTTAACGCAAATGATGGTGTCATTACATGCTAGCTCACCATTATTTTTAATAGATATGGACCGAAAATTTGGTCATCTGCGAAAGGGAATCAACCAACCAGACTTAGATATATTTTTGACAGCTAGCGTAGTTGATACAATTAAAGCGAAAAGGCCAAGATTACTTTTAACACATTTGGTTGATATGGATAGTATGCGACATGCGCACGGAGTAGATTCCCCTGAAGCAAAAGCGGCCTTAAAACGACACGATGAGCGGTTAGCTGCGATTATCCAAGCTACAAAAGAAGCTGGCATTTATGAAAATACTGTCTTTGCTATTCTAGGTGATCATTATCAAATTAATGTAACACACGCCATACGCCTAAATGTCCTTTTTGCCGAACAGGGCTGGATGACCGTAGTGGACGATAAGATTACGGAATGGGATGTCTACGCTAAAAGTTGTGACGGTTCCAGTTATATTTACACAAAAAACAATCAACATAATCAAGAAATCCAGCATTTACTTCAAAACATGGCTGAAATAGAAGAAATTTTGCCGAAAGAAGAAATAGCACTTCGTGGTGCTGATCCTAATGCTACTTTTATGGTTGAAGGGAGGGCTGGTTTTTATTTTATGGATGATTTAGATGGACCGGTTTACGAAAAAGTCACTGATGAAATGCTTGGAAAACCAGGTTACTATAAAGCAGTTCACGGTTATTCTCCTAAAAAGCCAGATTACAAAACCACGATTATTTTTAATGGACCTGGCATTAAAAAAGGAGACAAAATCAGCAATGCTCATTTAGTTGACGAAGCGCCTACATTTGCACACATTTTGGACTTACAATTTCCAAATACTGCTGGCTCTGTCATAGAAGCGATATTTGAATAGAAAAGGGGAGAAACACACTTGGCATATACAAAAGAGGAGAAAAGTTGGATTTTTCAAGATTGGGCGAATTCCGCCTACTCAATCATGATAACAACTGCGATTTTACCAATTTATTTTAAAGGGGTAGCAGCGAGTGCCGGGATTGCTGACACTACATCGACTGCGTACTGGGGATATGCGAACTCTATTGGAACATTACTTATTTCATTATTAGCTCCGATACTCGGAACCATTGCAGATTATCAATTTTTTAAAAAGCGATTTTTCGGAATTTTTACTGCCATCGGGATTGGCTTTACTTTCTTATTAGTTTTCATACCCACAGATGCCTGGCTATTGTTACTGGGGTTCTATGTACTCTCATTAATTGGCTTTTCTGGCGCAAATATTTTTTATGATGCCTTTTTAATTGATGTAACAACGAACGACCGGATGGATAGAGTGTCATCTGCCGGATATGCGTATGGTTATTTAGGAAGTTGTATTCCTTTTATTATCTTTATTATTTTCCAAGCGACAGGTATCTTGCCAATCAGTGATGTGGCACTCGTCAATATTGGTTTTGTGATGACGGCGCTTTGGTGGCTATTTTTCACGATTCCCATGTGGAAAAACGTTCATCAAATTCACTATATTCCAGCGGTGAAACGTCCAGTCAGAACTAGTTTTAAAAGATTGTTTCATACAATTAGCCACATTAGTGAACATAAAAATATTGTTATCTTCTTAATTGCTTATTTTTTCTACATAGATGGGGTTGATACAATTTTCCGCATGGCGACATCATACGGGGTTGATCTTGGGATTTCTCAGACGACATTAATTTTAATTCTTTTAATGACACAACTCGTTGCATTTCCGTTCACTTTATTATACGGATACTTAGCCAAACGTTTCAGTGCAAAACCGCTTATCTTTACCGCGATTTTTGTTTATATTATTATTTGTATTTATGCGGTTTTCATGAAATCTGCACTTGATTTTTGGATATTAGCGATGTTAGTTGGAACTTCGCAAGGTGGTATTCAAGCATTAAGTAGATCATTCTTCGGAAAAATTATTCCTAAAAAGCGTTCGAATGAGTTTTACGGATTTTATAATATTTTCGGGAAATTTTCAGCAATCATGGGGCCCGCACTTATGGGTGTAATCACACAAATTACTGGAAAAACGCAATACGGTGTGGCTAGTTTAATTGTACTTTTCCTCGTTGGCGGTATTTTATTTGTGTTCGTAAAAGAGAAAAACTTAGAAAATCTTTAAACCCTTTTAAGAAAGTCCTTATTTTCACATGTTATCCTTGAGGTAGCCTTTGAAAAGGAGGACGCCAGGATGAAAAGATACTTTATAATTCTTATTTTACCAATCCTTTCTATATTTGCTGCAGTGACGATGTATTTTTCCTGGTTTCAGGGATGGCTTTATTTTTACTTAAAGCACGTAATGGCCACAGTTAGTCATATGGGCTACATTACGGTTGGCATCACGGCGATATTACTCTATTTTGTCACAGTACAATTAGTAAACTGGAAAACAAATAAAGCATTACTTGTTTTTTGCTACATTATTTATTTCAGTATTCTACTCTGTTTGTTATTCGGAAAGGCTTCCGACACGCAAGGATTTTCAAGTGATACTTTTGGGTTTGTTGATACATTTTTATCAGGTAATTTACGCGTCATTATCATAGGAAATGTATTAGCCTTTGTACCAATTGGTTTTTTACTCAAAAAATTAGGTTTTTTCACCGCATTACTATCAGCTGGAATGTTGATATTCGCTGTAGAAGGGGCGCAGTACATGCTACATGTAGGATTCTTTGACACCGGAGATGTATTCCTGAATGTTTGTGGTATCATGCTTGGCTACATTGTGATTCGTTTTTTATCCCCAAGAAAATATAAAGAGCTCAAAGTAAAACCGACTAGCTGATTTAGCCTAGTCGGTTTTTTGATTATTTTTTAATATATTGACGTTTATGCTCTTGAATACCAGTTAATACAATGGTTGCTGGGTCACTAGCAGGATCCACTTCAAACGTCGAACCATCTTTAGGTAATTGTTGTTTGAATTTCGTTTCATAATCTGGAATAGCAAGTTTCGTACGGTTTGCTAACAATTCCGCATGTTCATCTTTACGGATATATTTTTTATAGTCAGGTTGTAGCACTCCATGGAAGAACTCGCCAACAGCACCAGACCCGTAACTAAAGAAGCCAATTTTATCCTCTGCTTGTAAATCTGCTTGATTGTCTAACAAGGAAATAAAGCTTAAATAAAGGGAACCAGTGTAAATATTACCGACATTGCGGCTATAAAGCGTACTTAGACGATAATTTTCTAGCAATCTTTCTTGAACCTCAGTTGGAGCTGTTTCAATAATAGTATCTAACGCTTTTTTACCCATTTTTGTATATGGTAAGTGGAAACAAATAGCTGCAAAATCTTCTAAGTTCTTGCCAAATTTTGCTGAATACTTTTCCCAAATGGTTTGGAAAAAGTGAATGTACTGCTCCGTCGAATATTTACCTTCTACACATGCATACTCAGAGTAAACAGGGCGCCAGAAGTCCATAATATCTTCTGTATAAAACACATTATCGTCTTCAAGTGTGATACAACGTGGATCAGCAGCAATAACCATCGCAACAGCTCCAGCTCCTTGAGTTGCTTCGCCGCCAGTTGCCAAGCCGTAACGAGCAATATCCGATCCGATAACCAGTACTTTACTATCAGGATGTTTCGCAACATAATCTTTCGCTAAATTAATTCCTGCAGTGGCTCCGTAGCAAGCTTCTTTTATTTCAATTGCACGAGAGAACGGCTGAATACCTAGCAAACGGTGAATATAAACCGCGCCAGCCTTTGACTCATCAATTCCTGATTCTGTCGCCAAAATAACTAAATCAATTTTTTTCAAATCTTCTTCATCTAAAATCTGTAAAGCTGCATTTGCGCCCATTGTTACTGAATCTTGCGTAATCGGAGCAAAAGCCATTTTATCTTGGCCAATACCAATAGTAAACTTGTTAGGATCAATATTTCTAGCTTCAGCAAGTTCTACCATATCAACATAAAATGCAGGAGTATAAAAACCTATTTTATCAATTCCAATTTTCATATGTAAGCTCAAGTCCTTTATATTTTATTTGTAAGTACTTTAATTTTAGTAGAAAAATGCACAAAATACAATACATTGGGCTTAATCTAGTGAGTTTTTAGCTAGTTTCATGATATAATACGGATAGATTACATTTAAAGGAGATTGCTATGAAAGAAGTAGTTATAATAGATGCAGTTAGAACACCAATTGGAAAATTTGGTGGTAGTTTGAAAGACATCAGTGCAGTAGACCTTGGCGCTACCGCTCTAAAAGGTGTTTTAGAAAGAGCCAATATTGCTCCAGAACGGGTGGATCAAGTGATTTTTGGTAATGTATTACAAGCTGGACTTGGCCAAAATGTAGCTAGACAAATCGCTATTAAAGCAGGAATTCCTTATAAAGTACCCGGAGTCACAATCAATGAAGTTTGTGGATCTGGCTTAAAATCGGTTATGCTTGGTAGGCAAGCAATTCAGCTAGGGGAGGCTGACATCGTAGCCGTTGGTGGGACCGAAAATATGTCCCAAGCACCACTTTTACTTAATCCCGAGCTAGCTGGCGAAGAAATCGATCCAAAAAAACTAAGAAATAGCATGTTAATTGATGGTTTAACAGATGTTTACGGCGAGTATCACATGGGAATTACTGCAGAAAATGTTGCAGAGAAATTCTCCGTAACCAGAGAAGAACAAGATGAATTTGCCCATAACTCACAAATGAAGGCCGCGAATGCACAAGAAAAAAACCTTTTTGAAGAGGAAATTATTCCTGTAAAGCTTCCAGACGGTTCATTTTTTGAAGCCGATGAAACGATTCGCGCGAATTCAACTCTAGAAAAATTAGCTACTTTGAAAAGCGTATTCAAAGAAGGTGGAACGGTTACAGCCGGCAATGCTTCCGGTATCAATGATGGAGCTTCCGCAATTATTTTAATGTCGAAAGAAAAGGCAGTCGCGGAAAACATTCCTTATATCGCAACAATCAAAGTAACCTCTGAAGTTGGTGTCGATCCAGCACTTATGGGTTACGCGCCATACTATGCAGTAAATGAAGCTTTAACTAAAGGTGGATATTCTATCGATGACATTGATTTATTCCATTTAAACGAAGCTTTTGCATCGCAGTCAGTTGCAGTGGCTCGTGATTTAAAAATTCCAGAAGAGAAACTTAATATTTACGGTGGAGCAATTGCACTAGGCCATCCAATTGGAGCTTCTGGTGCACGCATTATTGCCTCATTGTTAAATGAGTTAAAACATGAAAATAAGCACATCGGTGTCGCTTCCTTGTGTGTTGGTGGTGGTATTGGTATTGCAATTATCCTTGAAAAAGCTTGATAGTAGTACATTTAATGTTAGTAAAAAGCTAAAATCAGCTAATAGTTGATTTTAGCTTTTTATGATTTCGTTTTTGTCTTTTTTGTGAACAAACCGCCAATTTGTTTTGTGAAACTTCTTACAAAAACAAGTATTTGTACGGTTTTGGTGCTAGAATGTAATTATTCTAACAAGCAGGAGGACATTTTGAAGCACACTAAAAAAATTACATTTAGCTTTATTATATTTATGACAATTCTAAGTATCACTTTTAATCCTTTTTCAGCCAAAGCAGCACCTTTAATGCTTAATTTACCTGAACCACAAGTGGATCAACTCTATATTGGAGATGACTATATTACCGGAAAATTACAACAAGAAGTACCTATGCATTATCCCGGCAATGCAGCCTATGTGCTTTTTAACAATAAACAATATAATATCACCGACTATACGGTTGAAAATGACGTGAATTTCCGTCTAAAATTACCTAAAACGCTGGAAGCTGGAGACACACTAAACTATTTTACCATAACTGGTAACGTACTTGATCCAGTTGCTTATCCTGGACAAGAATCATACAAATTAGCCGGACCTTTCACTCCAATTGAAAAGGCAAATATACAAGTTAATTATGTTGACGAAACAAACCAAACACTTGCAACGTCCGACACATTATCCGGAAAACTCGGTGAAACTTATACAACATCTCCAAAAGCAATTGATGGCTACCAAGTAAAAGAAACACCAACAAACGCAACAGGCACCTACACAACAAACACTGAAACAATACAAGTGAATTACGTATATGAAAAAACAGCAGTAGAAGGGGCAAACGTATCTGTAGAATATATAGATGAAGCAACTAATGAATCTATCGCCCCAACCGAAACACTTTCTGGAAAAATAGGCGCGACTTTCCAAGCAGAAGTAAAAGAACTCGACGGCTACGAATTAAGCCAAGTGCCATCAAATCAATCAGGAACATACACCGACCAACCACAATCCGTTATTTTCAAATATAAAAAAATAACAACGCCTGTTGAAGTCGCAAAAGATGTAACTGTAACGTATAAAGACACTAAAGGAAATCAACTTGCTGATCCAGTTATTTTAAAAGGTGACATCGGATCAACTTTCGAAACAGAAGCAAAATCTTTTAAAGGCTATAAATTAACTAAAACACCAAGTAACCACATTGGCTCATTTACGAGTGATAGTCAAGAAGTTGATTATGTATATAGTAAAGATAGCTCGATTATCACACCGCCAGTTGACCCAGTTGACCCAGATAAACCAATTGTAATTAATCCTGTAAAACCAGTCAATCCAGCCACACCAACTGTACCAAACAAAAACATTCCAAAAAAGAAAATCACTAAAACTGTAAACCAAACAGATAAAACAACTACAGCT
This sequence comes from Listeria sp. LM90SB2, assembly GCF_028867355.1. Taxonomy (NCBI): domain Bacteria; kingdom Bacillati; phylum Bacillota; class Bacilli; order Caryophanales; family Listeriaceae; genus Listeria; species Listeria sp. LM90SB2. The sequence goes on along the minus strand of NZ_CP046449.1, from coordinate 1,439,166 downwards.
TCCGAGTTACCAAAAACAGGTGACAGCGAAAATAATTTACCATTAATTATCGGTGTTAGTTTGTTAATCAGCGGAGTTTATATCTTCACTACAAGAAGAAAACGAGTGAAATAAGTTTTACTTAGCCTTAATCATGATTATGATTAAGGCTTTTGTAATTAAATAGTTTTGTTTTAAGCAATTCTTAGTAAGTATTGATAATAACTTTTTTGAAAGTGAGAGGAGGCAATGATTTTCCTCTTACTTAATCTTAAATTTTCTAGTTTACATAATATATATTATAGGAAGTAATACATATTATTGCAAACAACCAATAAACACTTATCCCAAGCATTCATTGGCTATTTATCAGCAATAACTCTTCAATTTCTTATAACTATCAATTACAAACAGCTCTTTATCATACACATTATCCAATAATTCTTTCGTTTGTTTTCCAGAACGCTTATTATACTTTAAAGCATACAGCAAAAATGATAAATTTAATTTTTCGTCACAGCCTTCAGTTACATCTGGTCGCGCATTCGTCATGTATTTAAATCTTCTTTTAACTATATTTGCTACACACAGAAACAATGGAATTTTTATCCAAATGACTAAATCTGCATGTTCGAGTCTTTTCTCCAAATTAAAGAAATAATCACCATCTATAATATACTTTTTTTCAGAACGCAGAATTCCGTTCACTTTATCCTCGAAATCCGCTTTTTCAACTGCATTCCAATTCTCCAGCCAAAAAAGCTTATCTAAATGACAGACTTCAAAATCATAACATTTTCCAAGTTTTGCAGCAAAAGTTGACTTACCAGCGCCGTTAGGACCAATTATTAATACTTTTTTCTTGTTAGATAATACAGATTGCAATTCATTTTGTTTATTCATTTACGCGCTCCTTATCTAAGTATGGCTAATCTAACGCATTTAAAGTTCGGTTTCAAGAGAATCATCCGCTACATACTCCAAAATATCACCTGGTTGGCAGTTTAAGACTCTACATATTTCATTTAGAGTAGAAAAACGAATGGCGCTTACTTTACCAGTTTTTATTTTGGATAAGTTTACATTTGCTACACCAACTTCTTGGGATAACTGGTTTAAAGACATTTTACGGTCGGCCATTACTCGATCTAGCCTCAATACAATTGCCATTGTTTTTTCGCTCCAATCATAAAGTTTCGTCGGATTCTTTTTGCAAAGATGCTCCATAACGAAATATTTCAGTTAAACAATAAAAAATAATTGCAAAGAAAAATGACATATTCAAACCAAAAGTAATGCTATAACCCGGTATGAGTACTGTATGTAAAACAGAATACATAATTTGCGGTGCTAGCGAATAGACAAGCAATATCCCTGCAATTCTCCGCAATCTGTTAACAGTAAGATCGCTAAAAGGCATAAACTCAGCAGCTAAATCTTTAAAAATCATACTTGCGGTCCATAGTAGCAATGCTATTAAAACACTAGAAAAAGCAGCTATAACTACTAAAATCCATTCCTCAATTTGATTATATTGTTGATTTTCCACACCAGAAAAAAATTCTGTTTGAAAATAAAATACAGTATCTGATTCTAATTTATTCATCATAATATTTTTACTACTAAAAAACTTCATTAAAACAACTATTATAGCCATTATTACCGAACTGATCGATAAAATTTTAAGTGCAATATGTAGAAAATAACTTACTTTTTGTAATCGTTTTAATTTCATAATAATCGCTCCCTTTTTTCTAGATTATACCTAAAAGAAAGATAAAATGTCAATAATTTTTAACGATAATCATTAAATAATTAACTTTTAGCATAAAAAAGACTGAGCCGGATTACTCAGTCTCTTTATTATTTTATTCACTTTCTATAGAAGTAGATTGTTGTAAGGTAAAATGTGATGGTTTTAGTTTAATAAATAGTAATCCCATGCCTGCCAAACAAATGACGCTCGCTACGATAAATGGCATTTTCATACCAAGCGCTTCGCTGAGTAACCCAGAACAAAGTGGCGCAAACGCAGCGCCTAACCAACGCACAAAATTATATGCTCCACTAGTCACACTTCTTGCATACGGTGAATGTTCCATAACAGTGGTTGTAAATAGTGCGTTATTGATTCCTAAAATCAAGCCAGAAATAACAATCAAACCTATATCTACAGCTATATTATCAATAAATCCAAGTAATGCTAAGATAACAGCACATGCCAGTAAAGATCCTTTTAAGATTTGTTTGCTATTAAAACGAAACTCCAACGCATGTGAAATTTTTGCCGAACCCAACGCCAAACATAATCCCCAAGCAAAAAATACAAAACCAATTTGAATTGCTGATAATCCAAGAATAAGTGGCGAATAAGCTAAAATTGTAAAGAAACAATAATAATAAAACATTCCACTAAAAGCGATTTGTAAAAATGGTCGATATTTGAATAAATGGAGCATTTGCTTGATAGCAACCTCATTTTTCTCTGTAGGTGCTGGTGCGACTTTCTTCGGTTCTTTTACTTTAAATAAAATAAGTAAAAATGCGATAAAAATTAGACAAGCTGTCGCAAAAAATGGATAGCGCCAAGAAATATTACCTAGAATACCTCCTAGTAGTGGTCCAAATGCCATCCCAAGGCCCATGGAAGCTTCGTAAATCCCAATTGCATGTCCTGGTGTCTCTGATAAAGCAATAAGCATTGTCATCGCAGTAGCCATGAACATAGAGTTACCAAAACCCCAACCAGCCCGAAAAATAGATAAAGCACCAATTGTATCAGATAAACCACATAATAATGCAAAAATAGTAACAATAAATAGTCCGATAACGATTAACTTTTTATCTCCAAGCTTTCCGGCAACAATACCAATCGGAATCATCATAATCGCCATAGTAAAAATATAAGCGGTGAATAACATTTCTACTTGCGAGTGAGATGCCCCAATACTTTCTGCAATAGAAGGTAAAAGTGGATCAACAACCCCTATTCCCATAAACGCAAGCAAACTAGCTGCTGCTGTTATCCATTTCCCCGTATTCATTTCCTTGTCTGTCATCATAATACAACTACACTTCCCTTTCTAAATAAAACTCAATTATTATATTACGCTTGATAAATACTAATGTCAATATTTACATATATAATTTATTACATATATAACCATTTTACTTATTAGTGTTTATCGCTTACAATAAGATTAAATAGAAATTTAGAGGTGCTATTGTATGATACCAAATGTCTTAGAATATACGTTATTACAAATGATTGCTCGTGAAGCATCTAGTGGTTATGAACTCGCAAACAGGCTTCGAATTATGCAAAATACACATCATAGCCAAATTTATCCTTCTTTATCTAAGTTAGAAAAAGCAGGTTTTTTAGTTGTCCATAAGCATTCCCAAGATAAAAAGCCTGATAAAAAAGTCTATACTATCACACAAACCGGCTTAGACTCCCTGCTTGAATGGTCTGAAACACCACTTAAAATCCCTGTCACACGAGATGAATTTACAACAAAAGTACAGCTTGACTGGCTAAACAATGCCAGAACCAAAGGGCTTATTCAAGAAAGAGAAAGCTATTTAAAAGAGCAATTAGGTTTAATTGAAGAAACACTGGATCATTTCGCTAAATTATTTGACCTAAAAACCAAACAAGACAAGCTAAAAAACATGTCTTATCAAGTCTATGCAAGACGATTAGATTTGATTCAAACCGAATTAAAATGGTGTGAGGAAATGTATAAAATACTATAAAAAACCGGCGAATACTAAGTTCGCCGGTTTTTACTATTTATAACTACTAGTTTCTAAGATTTTATTGGCAAGTGCTACCACTTCTTCTTCTGGCGCCTCGATTCCTTCTAACGGATAACGAATGCCCATTTCTTTCCATTTGTAAACACCCATTGTATGGTATGGAAGCACATCCACTTGTTTTACGTTTGGAAGAGTTTGAATGAATTCGTGGAGCTTTGTTAAATCTTCTGGATCATCTGTCTTGGTTGGAATTAGTACATGTCTAATCCAAATTGGTTGCTCTTTGTCACGTAAATAATGAGCAAAATCGATTATTGGTGCATTAGATTTCGTTGTCAGTTTTAAATGCTTTTCTGGGTTGATTTGCTTAATATCCAGTAAAATTAAATCCGTTACTTCCATCAAACGATCCAATTTCTCAATAAACTCCGGATCACGTGTGAAACAACCACCACAAGAATCAATAGTTGTGTGCACTCCTGCTGCTTTACATAGCGTGAAAAACTCGATTAGGAAATCTACTTGAAGCAACGGTTCACCGCCACTAACTGTCACGCCGCCACCTGATGCATCCCAAAACTCTTTATACTTAATTGCTTCGTCAAATACATCTTGGGCAGAACGTTCTGTGCCAGTACCAATTTTCCAAGTATCGGGATTATGACAAAATTGGCAACGAAGTAAACACCCCTGCATAAAAACAATAAAGCGGATACCTGGACCGTCTACTGTTCCCATTGTTTCTACTGAATGAACTCTTCCTAAAACCTCTGTCATAATTCTCCTCTTCCTTTCCTAAATAACAAGGATTGCTACGGTGAGCAATCCTTGCCAAAGCGTTCTCGCCTAATTATTACATGGATTCGTGCATTGTACGGTGAATAACATCTAATTGTTGTTCACGTGTTAATTTGATGAAGTTAACTGCATATCCAGATACACGGATAGTTAATTGCGGATACTCTTCTGGATGATCCATCGCATCAAGTAATGTATCACGATTGAATACGTTGATGTTTAAGTGATGTCCCATTTTTGTAGAATAACCATCTAGCATTGCAACTAAGTTATTGATTTGAGATTCGTCTTCGCGACCTAAAGCTTTTGGTACGATAGAGAATGTGTTAGAAATACCATCTTGACCATATTCGTAAGGAAGTTTAGCAACAGAAGATAGAGAAGCTAAAGCACCTTTTGTATCACGGCCATGCATTGGGTTCGCACCTGGTGCAAATGGTTCTCCTGCACGACGTCCGTCTGGAGTGTTACCAGTTTTCTTACCATAAACCACGTTAGAAGTGATTGTAAGAACAGAAGTTGTGTGAACTGCATCACGGTAAGTTTTATGTTTTCTAACTTTAGTCATGAATGTTTTTAGAAGTTCTACAGCAATTTCGTCTACACGGTCATCATTATTTCCGTATTTAGGATAGTCGCCTTCGATTTCATAATCAACCACGATGCCATCTTCGTCACGAATTGGACGAACAGTAGCATATTTAATAGCAGATAAGGAGTCAGCTGCAACAGAAAGTCCAGCGATACCAGTTGCCATAGTACGTAATACTTCTGTATCATGTAAAGCCATTTCGATACGTTCGTAAGCGTATTTATCATGCATATAGTGAATAACATTTAATGTATTAAGGTAAAGTTCTGCAATCCATTCCATCATTGCATCATATTTTTCCATTACTTCTTTGTAGTCTAATACGTCGCCTTCAACTGGACGATAAGCAGGTCCAACTTGTGCTTTAGATTTTTCATCGATACCACCATTGATTGCGTAAAGAAGTGTTTTAGCAAGGTTGGCACGAGCACCAAAGAATTGCATTTGTTTACCAACGCGCATTGCAGATACACAACATGCGATTGCATAGTCATCTCCCCATTTAGGGCGCATAACATCGTCATTTTCGTATTGAATAGCAGATGTTTTGATAGACATTTTAGCACAGAATTTCTTGAATCCTGATGGTAAATGAGTGGACCAAAGTACAGTTAAGTTTGGTTCTGGAGCAGGTCCTAAGTTATCTAAAGTGTGTAAGAAACGGAATGAGTTTTTCGTTACAAGTGGAACGCCTTCTTCTGTAATACCACCGATGGATTCAGTAACCCATGTTGGATCTCCAGAGAATAATTCATTGTAATCTGGTGTACGAGCAAATTTTACAAGGCGTAATTTCATGATGAAGTGGTCAACGATTTCTTGCGCTTCTTCTTCAGTAATTAAGCCGTTACGAAGATCACGTTCTACATAAATATCAAGGAATGTAGATGTACGTCCTAAGCTCATTGCAGCACCATTTTGTTCTTTAATTGCTGCTAAGTAACCAAGGTATAACCATTGGAAAGCTTCTTGTGCAGTTTTAGCTGGGCGACCAAGATCGAAACCATGTTTTTCGCCTAGTACTTTTAATTCGCCAAGAGCACGAATTTGTTCGTTAAGTTCTTCACGTTGACGGATAACGTCATCGCTCATTGTACGTAAACCTGTATTGTTTAAATCTTGTTTCTTTTGTTTAATTAAGAAGTCTACTCCGTAAAGTGCTACACGACGGTAGTCACCGATAATACGGCCACGGCCATAAGCATCTGGAAGACCAGTAATTACGCCTGATTTACGAGCTGCGCGCATTTCAGCAGTATAAGCATCAAATACACCTTGGTTATGCGTTTTACGGTATTCAGAAAAAATATGACTAATTTCTTCGTCTACTTTAAAGCCATAAGATTCAGCTGCAACTTCTGCCATACGGATTCCACCGAATGGTTGCAAAGCGCGTTTGAAAGGTACGTCAGTTTGAACACCGACAACTTTTTCTAAGTCTTTGTTTAAGTAACCTGGGTCATGTGAAGTGATGGTTGAAACGATTTTGGTATCCATATCCAGTACGCCACCGTTTTCACGTTCTTTTTTAGTTAAGTCCATTACTTGATCCCAAAGTTTTGTAGTTGCTTCGGTTGGGCCAACTAAGAATGTGTCGTCACCGTCATATAAGCGATAGTTTTTTAAGATAAAGTCACGTACATCTACTTCTTGTTGCCAGTTACCACCTGCGAATTCATACCATTGTTCAGTCATCATATAACCTCCATTTATTGTTCATTCTCGAGCGTGCTTTTTTGAGCAAACTAATTTATAAATAATCTACACTGTTATCATAACATATTCTCTGGAAAATGCTACAGTTTTGTGCAATATTTTTCAAACTTTTTTATGACTTTTTTGTGTCTTTTAAACTTAAAAAGCTTAAAATTACCTTTAAATAGCCATTTCCCTAATTTATTATGATTCTAATTTTGTTTTTATTTTAATTATTAATTTTTGCTGTACCACTCCAACTCCCCTTACCTGTTATGGTACAGTTTAAAGGTGGCTATTTTATATAGAACAGTTAGAAACCGCTTAAAACGTTGTCTAGCAATGTTCCACGGGTAAATATAGCGTTTTCATTGTTTTTCATAAGAACAGCTAAGTCGTTATTGCTACACGACTTAGCTGTTTATTTACCATAAATGTTTATTGGATGTTGTAACTGCGATGGCCCCGCTAGCTATTACTTGATTGACTTGTTCACTAGTTTCAATTAATCCTCCTGCAATTACAGGGATATGAAGTTTTTGAGTCATCTTTTGTACTTGCTCAGGAATAATACCTGGTAAAAGTTCAATACAATCAGGTTGGACTTTTTGTATCAATGCTACACCTTTGTTATAGGCGCTTGAATCAATCATGAAAAGACGTTGTATGGCTAGCATTTTGTGCTGTTTAGCTTTCATAATGGCATTTCCTCTAGTCGAAATAATACCATCAGGACAAATTTCTGTACATAAAAAGTCTATTGCGTAGTCGTCATTTTTCAGTCCATTGACTAAATCGGCATGTAATAAAACTTTTTTCCCGCCGGCTTGTGCGTATTTGACTAATGCTTTTAATTGAGCCACATGTGTTTCCAGCATCACCATATATGTCAAATCAAGCTCTAAAATTTTTTCCATATCTTTTTGATTATGTGCAGCTGGGATGATTGATTGATTGGAAAATGGTAACTCCAAATTATTTCCTCCTCTTTTACATCACACGTTTAAACATTTTTTCTAGTTCATATGTTGAGTATTGGATAATCACCGGACGTCCATGAGGACAAGTGAATGGATCGCTTGCTTCTCTCAGTGTATCGAGTAATGCTTCCATGTCTTGCGTTGTTAAATAGTGATTTGCTTTAATTGATTTTTTACAACTCATCATAATAGCTGTGTCTTCCCTTAATTTATGAATACTTATGCTTGGAGCGGATAACGCTTCATCAATAATTTCCCGAAGCATCTCCTCTTCTTGGTCTTTCGGGAACCAAGTTGGATGCGCACGAATGATAAAACTATTTTGCCCGAAGTTCTCTAGGAAAACGCCGACCTCTTCTAATTTAGCTTTTTGTTCTTCTAAACGAACATACTCATCCGCTGGAAATTCAAGCACAATAGGAACAAGTAATTCTTGCAACTCGCGACTAACTTCTCCAATTTTCTCACGATAAAATTCGTATTTAATCCGTTCCTGTGCTGCATGTTGATCAATGATATATAAGCCATTTTCATTTTGCGCAAAAATATAAGTTGCATGCATTTGACCAATTGGATACATTTTAGGAATACGTTCTTTCGTATGCTCTTCTTGCTCCGCTTGAGATTCTGGTTCATAGGACGGCATTGTTTCCAAAATAAAATCATCTTCTCGTGGAGCATCCTCATCTGAAGGGACATATTCCGGGATAGTTGGTTTTGAAAAAAGAGTTGGTGTTTCTTTTACGGGTTTATTTTCTTCAAAAGACATTTGGATTTGTTCCGATTTTTGGTCTTCTTTTTGTTTTTTAGAAATCTCTCCATCTGGAATTAGTTGCAATTTGTGGAAAGTCTCTTTAATCATTTGACTAATTAGTTGTCCTAATTCTTTTTCTTTACTTAAGCGGACTTCTAATTTAGCAGGATGAACGTTTACATCTACAATAATTGGGTCCATCTCGATTTGGAGAACGATAATCGGGAAACGGCCAATTGGTAAGAGCGTGTGATATCCTTCTTGAATAGCTTTTACTAATGCGAAATTTTTAATAAAACGACCGTTAATGATGGTCGAAATATAATTACGGTTAGAGCGGTTCACTTCTGGTAATACAGCATATCCAGAAATTTTAAAATCAAGTGACTCTGCTTTAACTGGTACTGATTTTTTTGCAATCGAAACACCGTAAATTGCTGCAATTACTTGGCGTAACTCCCCATTCCCATTGGTTTGTAATAAAGGTTTTCCGTTGTGTGAAAAGCGGAAACTGATATCTGGATGCGCCAAAGCTAAGCGATTTAGAATATCGGTTATGTTACCAAGTTCGGTTGGTAAACTTTTTAAATATTTTAGGCGTGCTGGCGTATTAAAGAACAACTGGGATACTTCGATTTGTGTTCCTTTTCTAGCATGCCCGCTTTTTTGTTCGATTATTTTCCCGCCTTCTAAAGAAATGGTCGTTCCTTTTGCTTCGCCAGTGGAAGTTTCCATCTCTAAATGGGACACAGAGGCAATACTTGGAAGTGCCTCACCGCGGAATCCTAGTGTATGCACACGGAATAAATCTGCTTCGTTTTTGATTTTGCTTGTGGCGTGACGTAAAAAAGCTGTTGCGACATCTTCTTCTTCAATGCCACTACCGTTATCAATAATGGTAATTTTATTTAATCCCGCTTCTTCCACTAAAATATCTATGACGGTGCTCCCTGCATCAATTGCATTTTCTACTAATTCTTTAACGACTGAAGCAGGGCGTTCTACTACTTCTCCGGCAGCAATTTTATTGGATAGAGCATCGGTTAATTCGACAATATGTTTAGCCATTTAAAACCCGCCTTTCTTTTTAATGGATTTTACTTTGAAGTTCGTATAATTTATTCATCGCGTCCATTGGTGTCATCTGCATAATGTTCATGGAGGCAATTTCTTTTAGTAGTTTTGTTTCTTTAGAAGATGCTTTCTTTTCTGGCTCCACTGGGAACATCGACAGTTGCACTTCTTCGTGAACTTCTTCTGGCTGCTTCACGCTAGCGATAATGATTTTCTTATCGTCATTTTCCAGTTGTTCTAAAATACGGCTCGCTCGTTCAATAAGTGATTTTGGTAATTCTGCTAGCTCAGCGACATGAATACCATAACTTTTGTCTGCTGGGCCTTCTTTAATTTTATGAAGGAAAACTACTTTGCCATTTTCTTCTACAGCACTAACGTGAATATTTTGTAACCCACTCAGTTCTTTCTCCAAATCAGTTAATTCATGATAATGGGTGGAGAAAAGTGTTTTAGCATGGACATTTTCATGGATATATTCAATGATTGCTTGAGCAAGCGCCATTCCGTCGTAAGTAGCTGTTCCACGACCAATTTCATCAAATAAAATTAAACTATCTTTCGTTGCGTGAACAATGGCATTTCTAGCTTCTAACATTTCTACCATAAATGTACTTTGACCGGCAATTAGATCATCTGCTGCGCCAATTCTCGTGAAAATTTGGTCAAAAATTGGTAATATCGCTTCTTCTGCAGGAACAAAACAACCAACTTGCGCGCAGATTGCTGTTAAGGCTACTTGGCGCATATAAGTGCTTTTACCTGACATATTAGGACCAGTTATAAGTAAAATTTCCCGATTTTCATCTAAATCACAGTCATTTGCTACATAGCTCTGGGCACCCATTACTTTTTCTACAACGGGATGACGACCTTGTTTTACGTGCAGGGAACCGTCTTCGCTTAATGTCGGACGAATGAAATGGTTTTTCTCGCTAATATCCGCAAAACTTTGCAGGCAATCGATTTCACTAACAGATTTGGCTAATTTTTGCAGACGTTCTATGTAGTCTTTTACCATTTCTCGTACTTCAGAAAATAATTGGTACTCTAATTCCATGCTTTTTTCTTCTGCATCTAAAATGAGTTTTTCTTTTTCTTTTAGTTCAGGCGTGATATAACGTTCGGCATTTGTTAGTGTCTGTTTGCGCTCATAGCGGCCTTCTGGGAGCAGATGCGTGTTTGCACGTGTAACTTCAATATAATAGCCGAATACTCGATTAAATCCTACCTTCATCGTTTTAATACCCGTTAGTTCACGTTCTTTACGTTCTAATTCTGCAATCCACGTTTTTCCATTGCGGCTTGCATCGCGGTACGTATCTAACTGGCTATTATAACCATCTTTAATAATCCCGCCTTCCCGAATGGAAATCGGTGCAGAATCCATGATTGCTTCTTCTAATTTTTCGGTTAGTTCTTCACATGGATCTAATTGGTTGGCAAGTTCGGTGAGACTCTCGCTACTCATTGACAACAGTGTCGCGCGAATACGAGGGATCTGATATAACGAATTACGCAATTGAATTAAGTCTCGTGCATTCACATTGCCGTATGCAACTCGACCAGCAAGGCGTTCTAAATCGTAGACGTTTTTCAAGTTTTCTACTAACTCTAGGCGTTCGAAAAAGTGTGCCATTAATTCGCTAACATCATTTTGTCGATCAATGATTTTTTTTCGATCTATTAACGGACGATCAATCCATTGTTTGAGCATTCTTCCGCCCATAGCAGTTTGGGTATTATCTAGAAGCCAAAGTAACGTACCTTGACGACCTTTACCACGAATCGACTCTGCTAATTCTAAATTACGTTTGGAATAGTAGTCCATCTTCATATAATTGCTCGTTTCGTAATGGACAGCTTGTTGTAAATGCCCTAAATCCCGCTTTTGCGTTTCTTTTAAATAATGGAGTAACTTACCAATGGCACGTTTTTCGGATAATGACATGTGGCGGGTTACTAATTTCTCGTTTTCGACAGGAATCGTATCTTCTTCGTGTACAGAAAAAGTTAAACCTAGTTGCTCCTTCATGACATCTGAAAGCACTTCTTTTTCCGAGGAAGAAACAATCAATTCTCTTGTTGAAAGTGTCGTTAGTTCATTAATCAAACGATCTTCGCTAGCTTCAATTACGGTTGATTTTAATTCACCTGTTGATAAATCAGAATAAGCAAAGCCGTACTCTTTGGCTTCATAGCAATAAAGGGAGGCGATATAGTTATTTTCTTTTGCTTTTAAGCCGCGTTCGTCCATAACGGTTCCTGGTGAAATTAACTGCACTACTTCTCGCTTTACCATGCCTTTGGTTGTTTTAGGATCCTCGACTTGCTCACATATCGCAACTTTATAGCCTTTTTCAATTAATGTATCAATATAGCCGCTCGCTGAATGGTATGGAACTCCGCACATTGGGATTTTCTCTTTTGTCCCACCTTCACGACCAGTTAATGTAATTTCTAAAATTTGAGAAGCGTTCAGTGCATCCTCAAAAAACATTTCATAAAAATCTCCTAAACGGAAAAATAAGAAAGCATCTTGATATTTGTCTTTGATTTCCAAGTACTGCTTAATCATTGGTGTATATTCTGTCATTATCTCATCATCCCTTACTTCTTTTTCATCCTCTCATTATAGCATAAAGTTTCATTTCCCTGCGACCGCAAAAGGAAAAAAACTGCCGATGTTTTGGCAGTTTTAAGTGGTTAATTTTCTTTTTCAAGCTCTGTAGTTACTTTTGTTGTGATTTCTGTTGTAATTGATTGTAAAAGATCATTGGCGTCTTCTTGGGCACGTCTAAATTCTGTTACAATCGGAAGTGAATCAATATCTGCGCGAACGTTATCAATTTGATTCTCCGTCTGTTTCATCGCTTCAAGTTTTTGATAATGCTCTAAATTTACTGCTTCTTTTTGAAGTAATTTTATTTTAGAAACCTTCGCTGCTACTTTGGAGTTCGCATTGATTCTTTCCTCGGCAAGGCGGTAAAACGATACTTCTTCCGTTTGTTGAAGCGCATCACGAAGTTCGGTAGCTTTTTTCATGATTTCGTCTTTTGAAACTGTCACAATTTCATCTCCATTCTTAATCAAAGGAAAATGGGTGGTCTTCATTGATGAGAATTCGGTCAATTTTTTGTGCTTTTCCAGTATTTTCGTCAAGTGTGATTAAACAGCCCGACAAGACTGCTCGACCAGTTTTAGGAACTTCGAACCTAGTTGGTAAAGCTGTTTTAAATCGACGGATAACAGCTTCCTTTTCCATACCAAGGATAGCATCGTATGGACCAGTCATACCAGTATCCGTCAGATAGGCTGTTCCTTCTGGAAGAATGCGGTTATCCGAAGTTTGCACATGAGTATGCGTGCCAACAACAGCCGTAACACGACCATCTAAATACCAACCCATTGCTTCTTTTTCACTAGTAGTTTCTGCATGAAAATCCACAAAAATAATATTAGTGCGTTTCTTTGCTTCTTCTATCAAAGTGTCCATTTTGCGGAATGGATCGTCTAAATCTGCTAGAAAAGTCCGACCTTGCATGTTGATAACGGCAATTTCATGCTGATTGCTTTTCACAAAAACCATTCCCGTACCAGGTGTAGTATCATCTGGAAAGTTTGCTGGGCGCACTAAATACTTAGCGTCATCGATAAATTCAAAAATATCACGATTATCCCATGTATGGTTCCCAAGTGTTACAGCATTGGCACCAAGCTCCAGAAAATCTTTATAAATTTTCTCTGTAATCCCACGGCCACTTGCTGCATTTTCACCGTTAATCACCGTGATAGTAGGTTTATATTTTTTCTTTAATTGTGGTAAATATTCTGTTATGGCATCGCGGCCGATAGAACCGACAACATCACCGATAAATAGTATTTTCATTTTGTTTATTCTCCGTTTCTATTACTTCTACGTTCTAATAGTGCAACATCCCGAAAAACGCCATTCATTTCGCCTAATTTTTCGTGGACGCATAAAGTTTGGAATCCATATGTATGATGAAGCGCAATGCTAGCTTTATTTTCTGGAAAAATCAAAGATTGCAATGTCCAAAAACCATTCTGCTCGCTTGTCTGGATAATTTCATGCATAAGTGCTTTTCCAATGCCTTTTCCACGGGCACTTTTTGCTATATAAATACTTAATTCAGCTACTCCTCGATAAGCATGCATGCTAGAAAATGGTAACAGCGCTGCCCAGCCAATCACTTTGCCGTTCATAAGGACAACCAATCGACAAGTGTTTAAGTACTTTTCATCAAACGCTTCTATAGATAGTGTCTTCTCTTGAAAAGTAGCGTTTCCTGTTTCAATGCCCTCTTGATGGACTGCAGCTACTCCCGGATAGTGCTCTTCTATCATAGGCAAAATTTTCCACTCACTCAAAAACTCCGCCTCCCTTTTTCGTTTATCCATTAATTATACCGTTCTTACTCGACCTAGGCAACCGATTAAAAAAAGATACACCGCAAAATAAATTTGCGATGTATCTTTTAATTATTATTTAGCGTATTCAACTGCTCTTGTTTCACGAATGACAGTCACTTTAATGTGACCAGGATAATCTAATTCCTCTTCAATTCGTTTTCTTATGTCGCGAGCAAGGCGGTAAGAAGAAAGATCATCAATTGTATCTGGTTCAACGATGATACGTACTTCACGTCCTGCTTGGATAGCATAAGATTTTTCTACACCATCGTAAGACTCAGAAATTTCTTCTAATTTTTCTAAACGACGGATGTAATTTTCAAGCGTTTCACTACGAGCTCCCGGTCTTGCAGCAGAAAGTGCATCTGCCGCTGCGACCAATACTGCGATAACAGAAGTAGCTTCTGTATCTCCGTGATGGGAAGCAATACTATTGATTACCACATCATTTTCTTTGTATTTGGTAGCAAGTTCCACGCCGATTTCAACATGACTGCCTTCAATTTCATGGTCAATTGCTTTCCCGATGTCATGAAGTAGTCCGGCCCGTTTAGCAAGCGTAACGTCTTCGCCAAGCTCTCCTGCAAGAATTCCTGCAAGTTTTGAAACTTCGAGTGAGTGGTTAAGAACGTTTTGTCCGTAACTAGTACGGTAACGCAAGCGGCCAAGAATTTTTATCAAATCAGGATGGATGGAATGAATTCCAACTTCAAATGTTGCTTGTTCCCCGACTTCGCGAATGTGTTCGTCCACCTCTTTACGGGCTTTGTCCACCATTTCTTCAATTCGAGCTGGATGGATTCTTCCATCTTGAACAAGTTTTTCTAAGGCGATTCTAGCGATTTCACGTCGAATTGGATCAAATCCGGAAAGAATTACTGCTTCCGGTGTATCATCAATTATCAAATCAATCCCCGTTAACGTCTCAAGCGTGCGGATATTACGGCCTTCACGTCCGATAATCCGACCTTTCATCTCATCATTTGGTAAGGTAACAACAGATACCGTTGTTTCTGCCACATGATCAGCTGCACAACGCTGGATAGCTAGTGAGAGAATATTCTTTGCTTTTTTATCCGACTCTTCCTTGGCCCGGTTTTCTGATTCTTTGACCATGATTGCTGTATCATGTGTTAATTCCTCTTCTACCTGGTTAAGGATGATAGATTTCGCTTCCTCTTTGCTGAGCGCAGAAATTCTTTCGAGTTCTGTCTGCTCCGCTTGAATCATCTCAGCTAGTTTGCTTTCTTTCTCTTCAATTTGTTGTTGACGTTTACTGATACTCTCCTCTTTTCTTTCAAGTGTAGCTTCTCGTTTACTTAAAGAAGTATCTTTACGGTCGAGGTTTTCCTCCCTTTGCAATAAGCGATTTTCTGCTTTCTGTGTCTCTGTTCTTCGCCCACGAAGTTCATTTTCGATTTCAGTACGTAACCTATGATTCTCTTCCTTCGCTTCAAGCAATGCTTCTTTTTTTGTAGTTTCTGCTTCTTTCTTCGCATCCTCTACAATTAATTCCGCAGTCCCCCTTGCAGCAGCCAGTTTTTTCTCTGTACTAGATTTAAAAATTAGAGAACCAACAACTAGACCGACGATTAAGAAAAGCAAACTGGAGATGATCGTGATTGCGATTGTCATCCTTACACCTCCTTTGCTATTCAATTTTCGTTATTGTTATGTCGGTGGCCAGAATTCTGGCACATGCGTATTTTTCATCAACAACCGAGTGCTAATCTCCCCATTCAGTTGAAGCCGATTTTCAAAGGAAAAAACTTCCCCCTTGTCTCCCAGCAATATAAAATATACAACTTAATTTTATAGGTCAAAGCATACAATGTCAAGAAAAGGAATGAAATGTACGGTTATTTTCCTTAGTTTTTTTTAAATAGTAAAAAATACGTGACAGGAAGTAAATTCCTATCACGTATTTAGTATTATTTATTCATCATCTAGTAAACTTAATGTTTCTTCGCCTTCATCTAAAGGTTCTTTATTGCTTCCGTCGATTTCGTACTCTTCACGAACACGTTTTGAAATCTCATCACGAATATCTGTATGTTCTTTTAGATATTGTTTTGCGTTTTCACGACCTTGGCCGATACGTTCTTCTTTGTAAGAATACCATGAACCACTCTTATTGATTACATCCACTTCAGCGGCCATATCAACAAGCTCGCCTTCACGTGAAATACCTTCACCGTACATGATATCCACTTCAGCAATACGGAATGGAGGAGCTACTTTGTTTTTTACAACTTTAATTTTTGTTTTGTTACCCATTACATCTGTACCTTGCTTAAGTTGTTCTGCACGTCTTACTTCTAAACGTACAGTCGAATAGAATTTAAGCGCACGACCACCAGGTGTAATCTCTGGGTTACCAAACATAACACCAACTTTTTCACGAATTTGGTTAATGAAAATAGCAATGGTTTTTGATTTATTAATAACACCGGAAAGTTTACGCAATGCTTGGGACATTAAACGTGCTTGTAGCCCAACGTGTGCATCACCCATCTCCCCTTCGATTTCAGCACGTGGTACAAGTGCTGCAACGGAGTCAATTACTAGCATATCTACAGCACCACTTCTAACTAATGCTTCTGCAATTTCTAATGCTTGCTCTCCTGTATCAGGTTGAGATAGTAATAATTCATCAATATTTACACCTAGGTTTTTAGCATAAGCTGGATCTAGTGCGTGTTCTGCATCGATAAATGCAGCTGTTCCGCCTTGTGCTTGTACTTCCGCAATAGCATGAAGTGCAACAGTTGTTTTACCGGAACTCTCTGGCCCGTATACTTCAATAATACGTCCACGTGGATATCCGCCGACTCCTAAAGCAATATCTAATGCTAATGAGCCACTAGAAATAGTAGATATATTTTGGTCTGAATGTTCCCCTAATTTCATAATGGAACCTTTACCGAATTGTTTTTCAATTTGTTTTAAAGCTTGGTCTAATGCCGCTTGACGATCATTCACATTGTTGCCTCCTTCAATAAATATCCTAATAGCTGTTTTTCTACTTCTTCTCTCTCAAAAAACAGTCAGAATGTTTTCCTAAAATTACTATAACGCATTTTAGAGCGAGAAGCAAGCAAAAAGCGAACATTTATTCGTATTTTTTATTTTGTGTAAGCACCGGTTGCTTTCTTCCTCATTATAACGGGATTTTCAGCTTTCGTCTAACACTTTTTTATTGCTCATTTCCGTTTTTTCTGCAGATTTTTTTCCTTTTCTTCTAAAAAAAAAGACTAATTTGCGTCTAAAAATTGTTTAATTAACTGAAATCCTTGTTTTACTGCACGGCGGCGATTATGGTTTCGATCTCTTCCATAGACAAACTGAAAAGCCTCTGTTTCATAACCTTTAACGCTTAGTCCAATCCAAATAGTGCCAGCAGGATGACCTTCTAAACTATCTGGACCTGCAACACCTGTAAAACTGATTCCAATATCCGTCTTACAAAGGCGGCTTACATTTTCAGCCATTTCCTTCGCACATTCCGCACTAACAACGCCTTTTTCTTTTATTACTTGGGGAGATACTTGTAATATAGATTGTTTTGTTTCTTCACTGTATGTCACCATACCACCTTTGAAAATTTTCGAAATGCCAGGAAAGCGGGCAATTTCTGCTTGGAACAAACCAGCAGTGAAACTTTCTGCGGCAGAGATGGTAAGTTCTTTTTCAAGTAACATCGCCGTTACTAATTCAGACAATGACACCTCTCCATATCCATATAAAAAGGTACCTTCTCGGCGCAATATTTCTTCCTCGGTTTCCTTCACAAGTCTGCTTGCTTCTTCTTTTGTTTTAGCTGTCGCTGTGATACGGACCACAACTTCATTATCACCAGCATATGTCGCAATCGTCGGGTTGACTTGCGTGACAATCAAATCATTTAAATCAGCAGCTAATTGTGACTCTCCAATTCCAAAAAAGCGCATAATTTTGGATTCTAAAATGTTTTGATCGCCACTTTCGCTTAAAAGTAATGGGTTAGCATAGCTTGTAAACATTGGTTTCATTTCAGATGGTGGACCTGGTAGCAAAACGTAAGTATGATTGTTTTCTCTTAAGTACATTCCAGCCGCAAAGCCAAAATCATTATTTAATACGATGGAATCTTCAATAATAACCGCTTGTAATTTATTATTTTCGGTCATAGTCCTATTCCTAGAAGTGAAATACTCATTAATTTTATTCATATGGTATTCATCTTCCACTAATTGCTTTTGTAGATGAGCAGCCAAGATTTGTTTTGTAATATCATCCTCAGTCGGTCCAAGTCCGCCGGTAAAGATTAAAATGTCACTTCGGTTTTCAGCGATTTCGATTACTTCTTTTAAACGTGTTGGGTTATCTCCAACTACCGTATGATGATATACATATATTCCGTCAGCAGCTAATTCTTGTGAAATAAACGCAGCATTAGAATTAACAATTTGCCCTAGTAATAGTTCTGTTCCTACTGCAATGATTTCTGCACTTGCCATCTTGCCCCATCTCCAATTCGATTTTTTGTATAGAAAAAAGCACACAATGGTATGCTTTTTTCATTTATTACATAGACCCTTTGAAAACACCACGATTTTTGTAGAAATAATCGATACCTGACCATACTGCAAAGAATGCACATACATACAAGAACACTAAATCCACACGAATACCTGTCCAAGCAAATGGAAAATTATTTAATAACATAAGCGGAATAGCAATCATTTGTGTGAATGTTTTAATTTTACCAAGTTGACCAGCTGCAAGTACTTCTCCGCCTTCAACTAAAAGTAAGCGAAGACCAGTAACAGCTAGTTCACGACTAATAATAAGAATAACTACCCAAGATGGAGCGATATGCATTTCTACAAGAATAATAAATGCAGCTGCTACAAGTAGTTTATCAGCCATCGGATCAGCAAATTTACCGAAGTTAGTAATCAAATTATACTTGCGAGCTAAATGTCCATCAAACCAGTCTGTAAGAGCCGCTACAATGAAAATAATAGTTGCTACTAAACTAGTTACCGGAATAGTGGAATCAAGCCAAGTAACGCTTCCCCAGTCGAATGGCACTACACAAAGAATGACAAAAATTGGTATCATAAAAATTCGGATAACCGTCAATTTATTAGGTAAATTCATCTTTTTCTCTCCTTTTTTACATTTGAAAAGTATGTAATTATAAAAAATGTTGGCGAAATCTAATGAGTAGATTTCGCCATATAAAACAAATTATTCAGCATCTGAGCTAGTATCACTTGCTTCTAAATTAATTGTTAATACTTGTTTAACAAGATCAGGTGCAAGTTCTAGCTGTTTACCATTGATTTTTACAGTTGTAACAGGAGAATTTCCGATAACGATAGAAACCGTCTTGTTATCACCTAAATCAATTTCTGCAGAAGGATTTTGGGTTGATAGTGTTTCGTTTTGGATTGTACTACCATTCGCATCGGAAACGCCTATCCAAGAATCACCAGTGGCGCTAAGTGACAGAGTCATTTTGTCCGTATTTTTCACTGTGTACGTAGTGGCATTACCAGACGTCTCTCCTTTAGTCACTTCAACTTCTTTGGTTGTATCTTCTTTTTTATCCTTTGTTTCTGTAGATTTATCTTTGTTTGTTGTCGTATCTTTTTTCTCAGTGTCTTTACTTGTATCCTTGCTTTTTGTCGAATCTTCTACTTTTACTGTAGGATTATTTGTATCTGTTTTCACTTTTTCCGTGGAATTGTCTTGTTTATTAAGCAAGAAAAACCAAACAATGAAAAGAATAAACACAATAAATAAAGCAATAAGGATTTTTGGTAAGATATCAAAAAAACGATTACGAGTATTCGCTTGATTACCTACAGATTGTGCAGGCATCGGATTTCTTTTACTTTGTACCCGTGTTGGCTCATTATTTACTACTTCTTGTTGCGGTGTTTCCGGAACTTCGCTTTCAAACTCGTCGAAAAGTGTTGCGCTATCTAGCCCAACTGCTTCTGCGTATTGTTTAATAAATGCCCTTGCATAAAATTTGCCAGGCATTACAGCATAATTTCCTTCTTCAATCGCTACCAAATAACGTTTTTGAATTTTCGTTACTTGTTGCAAGTCGTCTAAACTGAGTCCTTTTTCACGTCTAGCTTGTTTCAGTTTATCACCGAGTTCTGTCAAAATTAAACACCTACCATTACTAATTTCAAATTTCCATTTTTTTACTAAAATTACATAAGCCAACCGCCATTTAAGCGCAAAACTTCTCCAGTGATATAGCTTGCTTTTTTACTTGTCAAAAATGCTACAATTTCTGCAATTTCTTCTGGTTGGGCAAAACGATTTAAAGGGATTTCTTGACGAAGAATTTCTTTCTCCTCGTCCGAAAACTGATCCATCATTTTTGTTTCTACAACCCCTGGCGTAACTGCATTAACTGTTATTCCAGAAAGTCCCACCTCTTGACTTAGCGCACGGCAAAAGGCTATTTGCGCACCTTTTACAGTTGAATACGCTACTTCCATTGATGCACCAACTTCTCCCCATATAGAACTAATGAAAATAATTCTTCCTTGGCTACTTTTCATTAATTTGGGCATAAAAGTGCGAATTAATCGCATTGGCATATACATATGCACATTCCATAATTCAGTAATATTTATATCTGTAGTATCCTGGAATAAACCATAATGGGCGTGCCCTGCTGCATGAATAAAGGCATCTAACTGAAAAACTTGCTTCTCCATCTCTGTTAAACTTGTTAAATCATCAAAATCAGCTTGAATCAGTATAACATCTACATCTTCTGCTAGTAATTGTGGCAGTAATTTTTCCACTGCTTGTTTATTTTGATAATAGTGAAGATACAAGTTCCAACCAGCTTTCGCAAGTGACAAACAAATTGCTTGACCTATTTCCCCGCTAGCCCCTGTTACAAAAGCATATTTTATCTCTTTATCCAAAAAAAGGCAACCCTTTCCAGTCTATTTCTTTTATGATAGCATGACTCAGCAATTTATGCTATTTTTTCTACTAAAAAAAGACATAATTTGTTTATTGTTCTGGAAGTAATTGGAAACTTGTTGTTCGCTCTTCTTGATCCAAATTTTTAACAAATGCATTTACTTCTTCTAGGGTAACTTCCTCCATTAAAGGTAAAATATCGAATAAAGAAGCTGATTTCATAACGTATTGGCTAAATTGGTTCGCAATAAACTCCGGAGAATTCAGCGAACGCAAAAATTGACCAATTCGTTTGCGTTTTACTAATGCTAAATCAGATTCATTTAAGCCGTTTTTGGCAGCTTCTTTCATTGCTTCTTTGATTTTTTCGGTTTGTTTATCTGGATCTTTGGCATCTCCACCAACTAATACGAACGAGAAGCTATCTTGTAAGGTGTAATCATAGCCAAATGTGTCGTCAATGATTCCTTCGTTGTATAACTTCAAGTAAGTGTCAGAGGTTGTGCCAAAGAGCACTTCCAAGGCTACATCTCCAATAATTTCTTGTTTTAAAGCAGCTTGGCCTTCTAAAGAGCCAATATCTTCTTTAATCCCTACAAGGTTCTTAGCAATTTGAACAGGGAAATGAATTTTACGCTCTTTCACTGCAACTGTTTTTGGTTCTTCAGGGAAATGACGTTTGATCGGTGCAGCTTCAGCGAATTCTTTTTTCGCTTGATTGGCGCGAATCAGGTCCATCATTTGTTCTGGTTCTAAATTCCCTACAACAAAAAGGACCATGTTGCTAGGGTGATAGAATGTGTTATAGCAAAGATACAGTAAATCTTTGTTAATTTCGGCAATCGATTCAACGGTTCCAGCAATATCGATTTTTACTGGATGATTATGATACATATTTTCGATTACGCCAAAATAAGCGCGAAAATCAGGATCATCATCATACATTCTGATTTCTTGGCCGATAATACCTTTCTCTTTTTCAACAGTTTCTTCTGTGAAATACGGCTCTTGTACAAAGTCAATCAGCGTTTCCAAGTTTTCTTCCACTCGAGAAGTACTCGAGAAAAGATAAGCTGTTTTTGTGAAAGAGGTAAATGCATTCGTAAACGCGCCTTTTTCGCCAAATTTGAAGAATACATCGCCGTCTTCTTTTTCAAACATTTTATGTTCTAAGAAATGGGCAATACCATCTGGTACTTTCGTGAACTCTGTTTCACCAATTGGGACGAAGTTATTATCGATTGCACCGTAATTTGTTGTGAATACAGCATAAGTCTTACTAAAACCTTGTTTTGGAAGAAGATACACTTGTAAGCCATTTGCCATTTTTTCATGAAAGACTGCTTCTTTTACTTGCTCAAATGTGATTTTTTCCATGAAGTTCTTCTCCTCCCTTACTTAAGAAATAAATGGTATCTGGTTTAATTTTATTGATAGCAGCAACTACTTCTTCTTTGGTTGCTTGTTTGATTTTCGCAATCCAATTTTCTAAGTCTAAGTTTGCTTTACGTAGAACATTATTGTAAACCAGTTCTATCAAACCTTGCGCCTGATCATTTGTTTCAAGCAATTGGTTAATGAGCATTTCTTTTGTTTGGTTTAATTCATCTTCTGTAAAATTGCCTTGTTTCATTGCTACTACTTGTTCTTCAATAATTTTTAAGGCTTGTTCGTAATTTACTTCATCAATTCCAGCTGAAATAATCATATAACCTTTGAAAGAATCAATTCGGCTTGAAGCATAATAAGCCAGACTCGCTTTTTCGCGAACGTTGATAAAGATTTTCGAATTAGCAAATCCGCCAAGAAGCCCATTTGCAAGTTGAAGTGCAACGAAATCATCATCTCCAAATAAGGTTTCTGTTTGATAACCAAGTACAAGTTTCCCTTGATTAATCGCTTGTTGCTCATGAATAGTACGCACTACTTTTGGAGCTTCTTTTGTATAAAAAACACCTTTTCGTTCAGCACGTGGCGCAAAAGCCATTTTTTCGATAAGAGGCAATACTTCTTCTTTTGTTACATCTCCACAAATAAATATTTCGATAGCATCTTCTGCAATAAATTGTAAGTAGTATTCATATAAATCTTTCGCTGTGATAGCATCAATGTCTTCTAAAACGCCAGCTGAGCCAAAACGAAACTCATCATCGCGGAACATTTCTTCTACTAGTCGTTTAGAAGCAAAACGAATTTTGTCATCGTAAATACCTTCTAAACTACTTTTCAAGTTCTCTTTTTCGCGAGCAAGTGTTTCATCATTGAAAGCGCCGTTTGTCACATTTGGATGGAATAATGCTTGTTCTATAAAAGCAAAAGCATCTTCCAAAATATGAATTCCGTCCGATACATATTGCCCATCAATCATATCGAAAATAACAGTTAATACGTGTTCATTACCTTTTTTAGCTGTTGTTGTATAAAAATTAGCACCGTAAAGATTCGCTAATTGCTTTCTGAAAGCTGTTTGAGTTGGGTATTTTTCACTATTTGTTTCTAATAATATTGAAAGTAAAGCCCGTTTAGTTACTGTTTCTC
This sequence comes from Listeria sp. LM90SB2, assembly GCF_028867355.1. Lineage (NCBI taxonomy): Bacteria > Bacillati > Bacillota > Bacilli > Caryophanales > Listeriaceae > Listeria > Listeria sp. LM90SB2. Next base: position 1,415,612 of record NZ_CP046449.1, on the reverse strand, counting down.
TTTCTAATGGAGCGCGAAATTTGAAAACAATTTTATTGGATTTATATTTTTGGGTTGGAACAATTGTTAGTGCAACCGGACCAACTTTTTCTTGAAATATTTTGTCTGTCATTATAATGCTCCTTTCAAGCAATGATCTCACTTTCCTATTGTATCTTAAGTTGTTGCCACGCACAATTTTCTAGCATAAAAAACAGCCAAGAATTTAATCTAGGCTGTTTACTCGTATTATTTACCTTTAATGTAGTTCACACCATCTGCTTTTGGTGCTTCGGATTTACCGATAAAGCCAACAAGCGCTAAGATAGTTAATACATAAGGCGCAATTTGTAAGTAAACGTCTGGAATGTCTTTGAAGAATGGTAGCGATCCGCCGGTAATTGCCAAACATTGCGCAAATCCGAAGAAAATAGCTGCCCCCATTGCTCCAAGTGGGTTCCATTTACCAAAAATCATCGCTGCAAGGGCCATATAACCTTGACCGGAAATAGTTGCGTGTCCGAAATCAAGTGTAAAGGATTGGGCGTAAACCGCGCCACCTAGACCGCCAAGGATACCAGAAATGATAACCCCTTGGTATCTCATCCAGCGAACTTTGATTCCCATCGTATCTGCTGCAAGAGGATGTTCCCCTACAGAACGAAGACGAAGACCAAAACGCGTTTTATAAATAATAAACCAAGATGCGATTGCAAATAGAATCGCCACATAACTCATTACCGGAATGTTTTTGAAGAAAATATCACCAATAACTGGAATATCACTTAAAACAGGAATATCCGGTTTACCAAAGTAGTACTTAATTTGATCTGTTTGGCCTTTATCATAAATTACTTTTACAAGGAATAAAGATAGACCGGTTGCTAAAAAGTTAATCGCTACACCACTGATTACGTGGTCAGCGCGGAAGTTAATAGTTGCAACAGCATGTACAAGAGAGAATAATCCCCCAACGACCATCGCCGCAATAAGTGAAATCCAAGGAGTTAAATTGCCGAAAGTGTCTTGGAAAGTAAGGTTAAAGACGATAGCAGAGAATGCTCCCATAACCATCATACCTTCTAGTCCAATATTAACCACACCGCCTCGTTCTGAATAAACGCCCCCGAGAGCAGTAAAAATTAGTGGGCCTGCCATAAGCAGTGTACTAGAAACAATTGTCGCTAAAATGGCTGTCATTCTGCTTTCGCCCCCTTCTTAAATTTTGCCATCGCCCAGCGGATAATGTAGCTGGATGCCACAAAGAAGATAATCAGAGCGATAATTACGTTGACTAATTCGTTTGGAACGCCTGCAACTGCTGGCATGTTTAGTGCTCCTACTTTTAGAGCGCCGAACAAGATGGCAGAGAAGACAATCCCAATTGGAGAACTTCCTCCGAGTAATGCAACGGCGATACCGTCAAAACCAATCCCTGGAGAAGAAGTTAAAACATAAGCCGTTCCGTATGTTCCAAGACCTTCCATTACGCCACCAAGACCAGCAAGCGCTCCGGCAATAACCATGGAAAAGATAATTGTTTTCTTTACACTCATACCGGCATATTGCGATGCATTTTCGTTAAATCCAACTGCTTCGATTTCGTAACCAAAAGTAGTTTTGTTTAACATTAACCAAATAATAAGTGCAAAACCTAGGGCTATTAAAATCCCCCAATGTAGAGACGAATAATCTGTAAGTGATTGTAATAATTCAGATTGTAAGGAAGCGGACGCATGAATTTCTTGCGTTTTGTCCAAACCATCTGTAAGTAAATTTTGTACGACATAGTTGAAAATATAAAGTGCCGTGTAATTAAGCATGATTGTTACGATAACTTCATTCACACGTAAAGTTGCTTTTAATATACCTGGGATGAATGCCCAAAGTGCACCAAAAACCATACCAGTAATAATCGCAAGTGGTAAATGAATCCATTTAGTTAAACCGTCAAAGTTTACAGCGATGATAATGGAACCTAACCATCCCATCAGCATTTGACCTTCCGCACCAATATTGAAAAGTCCGGCTTTAAATGCAACTGCAACAGATAGACCAACTAAAATGTACGGTGTAGCTTGGCGGATTGTTTCACCAATATAGAAATTTTCTCCGATAACACCTTGAATCAGAGCCGAATAACCAGCAATTGGGTCATATCCAAAAATAAGCATGATAATCGCACCGCAGATAAGTCCAAGGATAACGGCTGTAACTGGGATAACTAATGCTTGTAGTCGTTTAGACATGCTCTTTCTCCCCCATTTCCGCTTCCTGTTTGGATGAACCAGCCATCATCAGACCAAGTTCTTGCTCCGTTGTTTCTTTCGGATCAACAATAGCAACGATTTTCCCTTCGTATATAACCGCAATACGGTCACTTACATTCATGATTTCATCTAATTCGAACGACATAAGTAAAACAGCTTTTCCATTATCTCGTTGTTCAATCAAGCGTCTATGAATGAATTCAATTGCTCCAACATCTAGTCCACGTGTTGGCTGAGCCGCAATTAAGAAATCTGGATTACGGTGTATCTCCCTTGCAATAATTGCTTTTTGTTGGTTACCACCAGAAAGCGATTTTGCTGCTACGTATTCGCTACTTGCACGAACATCGTATTCTTCAATTAACTCACGCGCAAAGTCGTACATTGCTTTATGATTTAAGAAGCCTTTGCTAGAAATAGGTTTTTTATAATATGTTTGTAAAGCAATATTTTCTCCTAGAGACATTTCGAGTACTAAACCATGTTTATGACGGTCTTCTGGAATATGTCCTAAACCAGCTTCCGTAATTTTACGAGGTTTTTTGTTTTCGATATGCTCGCCATTAAGAAGAATACTACCACTAGTTACTTTAGAAAGACCTGCAATCGCTGAAATAAGTTCACTCTGACCATTACCATCGACTCCAGCTATTCCGACGATTTCGCCAGCTCTGACAGTCAAATTAAGTCCACGAACACTTTCAACTCCGCGGCTTTCTTTCACAACTAAATCTTTTACTTCTAAAACATCTTTGCCAGGTTTGGCATCTATTTTCTCTGTTGTAAAGACCACTTCACGACCAACCATTAAATTAGCCAAATCTTGTGGTGTTGTTTCCGGAACATTAACAGTACCCATACCTTTACCACGGCGAATAACAGTTACACGGTCACAAACATCCATGATTTCTTTTAGTTTATGTGTGATTAAAATGATGGATTTGCCTTCTTTAATAAGGGAACGCATAATTTGGATTAATTCTTTGATTTCTTGGGGTGTCAAAACAGCTGTTGGTTCATCAAAAATCAAGATATCTGCACCACGGTAAAGCGTTTTTAGAATTTCCACACGTTGTTGCATACCGATTGAAATATCTCGTACAACTGCATTTGGATCAACGCGTAAGCCGTAACGATCAGAAATTTCTTTAATTTCTTCAATCGCTTTTTTCTTTTCGATAACACCGAGTTTGCTTGGCTCTTTACCAAGGATGATGTTTTCTGCAACCGTGAATTTATCCACTAACATGAAATGTTGATGGACCATTCCGATTCCAAGCTCATTTGCTTTGTTCGGGCTATTGATATTTTCTTTCGTACCACGAACACGAATTTCGCCACCATCTGGTTCATATAAACCAAACAAGACATTCATTAGCGTAGATTTACCTGCGCCATTCTCACCTAACAAAGCATGAATTTCTCCCTGCTTTAACTGTAAGGTAATGTTATCATTTGCTACAAATCCAGAGAATTCCTTCCTGATTCCTAACATTTCAATAACAAAGTCCACTTCTTCACTCCCCTTGTCGTCTGGTTCAAACTGGAAAAACAGCCACACGCGCGATTCTCTCGAAGGACGCCGCCTCTCCCCGTACTTCCTCCCGAAGAAGGTTCCGAGTTTTTTATCCGTTTGTTGTTCAATGACTTTTCAGCTTAAATACTTTGGTATGTTGTAAAATGCGATTTATAATACCATCTATGTACGAAAGTTTACCTTGCATTTTTAAGCTATTAAAAAAGCCATCTCCTTATTTTATTTCTAAATGGCATTCATTGCAATCATAAATTCCAATATACCGATTATTTTCTTTTAGTAAAAGGGTTTACCTATCAAATTAAAACGCTTACAAATTATTTTTTTATGAAAGCCGGTACGTTTGATACCGACTTTCATAAAAGGTTTTACTTCGTTCATATTACTCATTTTTTATAACTATAAAATCAAGGTTTTTCTGGAACTTTAATGTCCCCATCAACGATTTTTTGTTTGTACTCTTCTACTTTAGCAAGAACGTCTTTAGAAATATTATCTTGATGTTCAGAAAGCCCTACAGCATCTTTATCAAGACCGTATTCAATTTTAGTTCCGCCTGGGAAATCTCCAGCTTTAGCACGAGTTGCAAGGTCTTCTACAGCGATATCAACACGTTTGATTTCAGATGTAAGAGTTACATTGTAATCTTTGCCATCGTTTGCTGTAACTTTTCCTTCGTCCCATTGGTCACGGTCAACACCGATTACCCAAACAGCACGGCTAGGATCTTTTTTCTTCAGGTTTTTAGCTTCTGCAAAGACACCGTTACCAGTACCACCAGCAGCATGGAAAATTACGTCAACTCCACTTGAATACATGGAAGAAGCGATTTGTTGTCCTTTGTCTGCTTTAGCGAAATCGTTTGCATATTGTACATCAATTTGTGCGTTAGGATTAACAGCTTTTACACCAGCAGTGAAACCAGCTTCAAAACGGTCGATAACAGTTCCTTTTACTCCACCAACAAATCCAACTTTATTTGTTTTTGTTGTTAAGCCAGCTACTACACCAACTAGATAAGAACCATCGTTATCTTTAAATCCAATACTTACTACATTATCACGGTCATCAATTGTGTCATCAACAATAGCGAATTGATTTTTAGGTTTTTGTTTAGAAACTTCTTCAATTGCATCTTTCAGTTTGTAACCAATTCCATAAATTAAATCATAATCGCTACGAACAGCAGTGTTTAAGTTTGTTTTGTAGTCTGCTTCAGAAGCTGATTGCAAGTAGTTGTAACCATCTGTACCTTTTTCCATGTCGTTAGCTTTACCAAATTTTTGTAAGCCTTCCCATGCTGATTGGTTAAACGAACGGTCATCAACGCCACCAGTATCTGTAACCATTGCTACTGTAAAATCTTTACTGCTCTTATCATCGCTACTTTTTTTATCGTCGCTACTCGAACCACAAGCACCTAGGATAACGCCAGAAGCAATAATCATTGATAGTGCTAAAGCAAATGTACGCTTTTTCACCTTAAAACCCCTCCCGAGAGATATAATGTTAGTCAGAGCTTTCTGTCAAAACAAACATTCAGGCGCGTATTAAAAAATTATGTATGGTCCCTTTTTCGGAAAACGCACAAAAACATTTAACGTCTTCTCTAACTGTTCTTAATATAACATGGAAAATAAAATAAATAAATAACCAACTTCATAAATTTTTAATGCAAATGAATTCAGAAAATTTAATTCTGTCGGAATCATTCGTTTTTTTGTCAATCCTTAGGCACAAGCGCATTAACGTGAAAAAGTAAACAATCAAGTTTAGTTGCAATCCTCTTTTATTCCCTTCATAATAAAATGAATAATGAAAGGCGGGATGGAAATGGCAAAAATAGGTTTTATTGGTTTTGGAAGTATGGCATCGTTAATTGCGACTAAAATAATTGAAACTGAGGTTGCAACTCCCGAAGAACTCATCCTTTATTCCAATTCAAAAAACGAACATTTCAACCAATTTTATAATAAATATCCAACTGCTAAGCTAGCTGATAACGAAGCCGAAATTTTCACAAAAGCAGATCATAGCTTCGTTTGTAAGTTACCTCTCGCAGTTTTACCACTTATGAAAGATTGTGCTGCGGTATTGACACCTGATCGTCATGTGATTTCTATTGCAGCTGGTGTGAGTACTTCAGATATTATTGAAATCACTCCGGGTTTACAGGTAAGTAAATTAATCCCTTCTCTCACAACTGCTGTTAATGTTGGAACTACTTTGATTGCGCACGCTGACACAGTGAATCAAGCTAACACTTCTTGGTTAGAAACGACATTTGAGCATTTTGGACATGTAATGACTATCCGAGAGGAAAATATGGATATCGCTAGCGATTTAACTAGCTCTTCTCCTGGAATAATTGCTGCTATTTTCGAGCAATTTGTAGAAGCTGCTCTTAGAAGATCTTCATTATCTGATGCGGAAGTATTTCAAATGATTAATTTTGCTTTAGCTGGGACTTCTAAATTATTAGTAGAAGAAGATTACACGTTTAGTGGCTTAATTGAACGCGTTGCTACAAAGGGCGGGATCACTGCTGAAGGCATTGAACTCAGTGAGGAGCAGTTACCCCAATTTTTTGACGAACTCCTTGACCGAACTCAAACAAAATATGCTTCTAGTAAAAAAGAAATTCAAGCACAAAAGCAAGATTTACTTTTATAAAAAAGGGTTGCGACTACAAATCGCAACCTTTTTTTATTCATGCTCTGGATTAATTTCCACATTTACTCTTCTTGGTTTACTTCCTTCGTGAGGTCCAACTACACCTCTTTGTTCCATTTCATCAATCAACCTAGCTGCACGATTATAGCCAATACGGAATTTTCTTTGTAACATCGAAACGGAAGCTGTCTGCATTTCTACAACAAGCTCCACTGCTTCGTGATACAATTCATCCGTTACTTCTCCTTCGACTTCTGGAATATCATCAGGAATCATTTCTTCGCTATATTGTGCTTTTTGTTGCGAAATAACGTAATTAACTACATCTTCTACTTCTGCATCCGATAAAAAAGCGCCTTGAATTCGGGTAGGTTTACTAGAGCCAACTGGAAGTAACAGCATATCGCCTCGTCCAAGTAACTTCTCTGCTCCACCCATATCAAGAATCGTTCTTGAATCAATGGAACTTGAAACGGCAAAAGCAATTCGAGACGGGATATTCGCTTTAATTACGCCGGTTATAACATCTACTGATGGACGCTGTGTCGCGATAATTAAATGTATTCCCGCAGCACGTGCCATTTGAGCAAGGCGAGTAATCGCATCTTCTACGTCATTGGAAGCTACCATCATCAAGTCAGCTAACTCATCTACAATTACAACAATAAAAGGCAATTCAGGTTGTTTTTCTTCGTTCAGCTCATTATGTTTTTTTACATAATCATTGTAGCCTTGCATATTACGAGTACCTGTATGCGAAAATAAATCATAGCGCCGTTCCATTTCCGCAACGACTTTTTGCAATGCTTGGGCTGCTTTTTTAGGATTGGTAACAACTGGTGCGAGCAAGTGTGGAATGCCATTATAGACATTTAGCTCAACCATTTTTGGATCAATCATCATCATTTTGACTTCATGTGGTTTGGCACGGAGTAAAATGCTCGTAATAATACCATTAATACACACAGATTTCCCACTACCAGTTGCTCCTGCGACGAGTAAATGAGGCATCTTATCGAGACTTGCCATCATTGCTTCTCCAGAAATATCACGACCAAGTGCTATTTGAAGCTTCTCGTCTGGATTGTTTTTAGGGTTGTTTTCTAACACTTCACGTAAAGAAACCATGGCTACATTTTGGTTCGCTACTTCGATTCCAATAGCAGATTTCCCCGGAATTGGCGCTTCAATTCGAATATCTTTTGCTGCTAGAGCAAGTGCTATATCATCACTGAGTGAAACAATCTTGCTCACTTTAACACCGACAGATGGTTGTACTTCATATTTTGTCACTGCAGGGCCAAGATGAACTTGGGTGATTTTTGCTTTCACTCCGAAGCTTTCAAAGGTATCTTCTAATTTTTTTGCGTTTACTTTAATTTGGTCATATTCTTTACTTTGATCCGTTACTTTAGCCGGTGCTAAAATATCAACGGGGGGCAATTGATAAATCTCATTTTCGAACGATTCTTGCTGAAACATTTCTAAATCTTGCTCTTGTTTGGTTGTTTTTTCTTCGACTGGTGCTTTTTCTTGTTCTACTTTGGAGCTAAAGTTAGAGATGATTGGTGGCGCTTTTTCTTCTTGCGCGGGTTCTACTACATCTAGTACTTCATCGGGCTCAACCTCAACTATTTTCTCTGCTTTCTTTTTATCACGTTTCGCTTTCACTTCTTTGCCTTTTTCGGTCGCAACTTTGCCTTTTGCAAATAAGTAACGAACAAATTCGGCAATTTTAGAGAAAAATTGGCGGATGGAAATACCTGATACAAGGGAAAAACCATAGATAATTAGTAGCGCAGCAATCAAGTTTGTTCCGAGACGATCTAATAAGAAATACGTAACGGAGGTAATTGCAGCCCCAATCATTCCCCCACCAACAAAACCAACTTGATTTGGTCTAAATAAATTTTCTAGAACTAATTTCCATGTACTAGAAACTACGGACGCATTTACCCCTAAGTTATGGATAATAAAATACATATGTATATATGTCAAAAAGCCTAAAACAATAAGATAAATACCGACTAGTCTTTTGCTAAATAAGTGAGGCATTTTTCTTCTAATCACCATGTACCCACCAAGTATCACGCTACCCGCAAGTAATACATAGCTTAAAAGACCAACAAACATTTCAGCCAGAGCAAAAAAACCGCGACCGACAAAGCCTAATTGTAAAAGTCCGATAACTCCTATTGCTATTAAAATAACCCCTGTTATTTCTAAACGAAAAGAGGCTGATTGTTTCTTTTTTGAGCGTGTTGACGATTTTTTACGTCCGCTCGTTTTTTTCTTTTGTGTCGCCATTTCAAGTCCCACCCATTCCTTTTTTGCTTGTTTTATTATAGCACATCTATCCGTTCTGTCGCTCATACTATAGCCCTATTATACAAACAAATGTTTCCTTTCGTCAAAAACCATATATCCCAAGTAGGAGATATATGGTTTCTGTTTTGTTATAGGTGCGGTGTTTTCGTGTTCATCAGCTTTCCACCGCGGACTTCCGACATACTTCCTCCGACAGCTAAGAAGGCATCTGGATCTATTTCATCCAGAATGGCTTTCACTTTTACTTCTTCAAATCTTGAGACGATAACGAAAACTACTTTTCTTACATCACCGGAATACCCGCCAGTTGCATCTAAGTATGTAACACCTTTTCCAAGTTGCTCCATAATTTCTGCTCCAATTTCCTCGTAATAGCGGCTGATAATAAAAGCACTTTTCGACTCGTCTACACCTTGAATAACAATATCAATTACTTTGTACGCTAGAAAATACGTAATTAAGGAATACATCGCTCGATCCCAGTTGAACACAAGTCCAGCAACGATAAAAATAACAATATTAATAAACATAATAATTTGTCCTGTTGAAAATGGCGTCCGACCGTTAATAATGATTGAAATGATTTCTGTTCCATCAAGCGCCCCTCCGTTACGAATAACAAGACCCACCCCAAGACCAAGCGTCATTCCGCCAAAAACAGTCGCAAGTAGTAAATCATCTGTCACTGGATCCATATCGTGTAAAACGAGCGTTACAATCGACATGACTGCAATTCCGTACAATGTAAACAGCGCAAATACTTTTCCGATTTTTCGGTAACCTATGATGAAAAACGGAATATTAAGTACAAAAGTTAAAACCCCTAGTGGCAGCGGCGTTAGTTGCGAAATAATAATCGAAATACCAACGACTCCACCATCTAAAATTCGGTTGTTTACAAGGAAAAGTTCCAGCCCAACCCCCATCAAAATTGCGCCAAAGGTAATCATTAAAAACTTATAAACAAACCACTTCAACCTTTTCCTGCGTTCTTGTTTTACTTTTTTTAAAGCTAGTTCTTCCATAAACGATTCATTTATTTGCACATAGCTCACGCCCAATCCTTACTTCATTCTTTATTTTAGGCAATGAAAACAGGATTTGCTTTCATCAACAAAATTTTCGCTTCATATTTAATAAGTATACCATAGCTGTTTTGTACTTGTACATATAGTTAACTATAAGAAGCATTTTTTTACGGTTCGGTTACTTGCCAGTCTGAATTTGCTATAGTATAGTATTAATGCGCAAACTTGTGGAGAATTTTTCTTACACATGAAATATATTTTGAAGGGTGATAAGATTATGAGTGACTATCAAGTGTTGTTATATTACAAATACACAACGATTGATGATCCAGAAACTTTTGCAAAAGAGCATCTTGCTGCTTGCAAAGAAATGGAATTAAAAGGCCGAATTTTGGTGGCTACTGAGGGGATTAATGGCACCGTTTCGGGTACAGTAGAAGCAACAAACAAATATATGGATTATATGGCAAACGATGCTCGCTTCGCTGATATGGTATTTAAAATTGACGCGGCTGATGCTCATGCTTTTAAGAAAATGCATGTACGGCCTCGTGCTGAAATTGTTAGTTTAAGTTTAGAAGAAGATGTTAATCCTTTAGAAGTTACAGGGACTTATTTAGAGCCTTCTGAGTTTCGTGAAGCATTGTTGGATGAAGATACGGTTATTTTAGACGCTAGAAATGATTATGAATTTGATATCGGTCATTTCCGCGGCGCTGTTCGTCCAGATATTCAAAATTTCCGTGAGTTACCAGGATGGATTGAAGATAATCGCGAGCAACTTGCTGATAAAAAAATCGTCACTTACTGTACTGGTGGTATTCGTTGTGAGAAATTTTCCGGTTGGTTAAAAACAGCGGGTTTTGATGATGTAAGTCAACTTCACGGCGGGATTGCGACTTACGGTAAAAACGAAGAAACCAAAGGGGAACTTTGGGACGGCCAAATGTACGTTTTTGATGAAAGAATCGCGGTTCCGATTAACCAAGTAAACCCTACTATCGTTGGGAAAGATTACTTTGACGGCACGCCTTGCGAACGTTACATCAATTGTGCTAACCCGTATTGCAATAAGCAAATCCTAGCTTCTATCGAAAATGAGAAAAAATATTTGCGTAGTTGTTCGCATGATTGCCGCGTTCATCCCGCAAATCTTTATACGAAAAATTTATCTAAAGAAGAATTCACTGAACGTCTTCAAGCAATCGATGAAACTTTACCAGAAATGGTTCAATAAATAAAAAACCAGCTTTGCTAAATGAATAGCAGCTGGTTTTTATTTTCTATTAGCTAGTTTGACTAAATCGATTTCTCGTAATGCGCCCCATTTAGCAAGTTCACCACTTATGATTAATGGCGTTGTTTTTAATTCTGAGATGTTTTTCGCATTTGCAAGAACAAATAAGCCACGTAGTTGTTCTTTCCATAGCTCCAGTTTTTCAATGGTTTTGGTGACGCCCTCTTTTTTTAGTGAATAAATAATTTGTCCTGCCATACCTACACTATCTGCTCCGAGCGCTAATGCTTTAACGATATCTAACGGGTTCCTAATACCACCTGACGCTAAATAAGCAATCTTTGGCGCATCTTGGTGTTGCATGTCTATTAAAGCCTGTCCGGTGGAAATACCCCAATCAAGTAAGAAATCATATGCTTGATCACGGCGGCGGTCATTTTCAATTTGGGCAAAGTTTGTTCCGCCTTTTCCAGCTAAATCTACGGTTTGAACGCCGATATCAGCTAGCGTTTTTACTGTTTCACGCGTCATTCCAAAGCCAACTTCTTTTACAACTACTGGAACTGGCGAAAGCTTGACGTACTCTTCTATTCTAGTTAGCCAATGACTAAAAGAACGGTCGCCTTCTTGCATAACTAATTCTTGTGCCGGGTTAATATGAATTTGAAGTGCATTTGCCTCTAACATTTCGATCGCCCGAAGTCCCTCTTGAAGGGCTACTTCTGGACTAATATTTGCTAAAATCATCCCATTCGGATTGATTTCTCTGACAATTTTATAGGTATCTATTAGCGAACTATTTTTTAGAGCTGCAGACTGGGAACCAACAGCCATTGGGATAGCTACTTCGCGTGCTATTTCAGCAAGTTCGGCATTAATTTTTTTCGTATGCCGACTTCCACCTGTCATCGCATTAATATACAATGGGAAAGGCACATTGGTCCCCACAATAGTTGTGGTTAAATCGATATCTTTCACATTATAGCGCGGGATAGAAGTTCCAATCAGTTGAATATCTTCTAAACTCGATGGCGCTAACTGCTCATTCTGTTTTACTCCAAGAGCCACGTGTTCGTCTTTTCGACGTTCTCTTAATAAGTCATCGTTCTTCTGCATGTGTTAATCCTCCAAATTTCTTTTCGCCTCAAGCAAAGGTTAAAACAGGTTTAAAAATCGTCTCTTTTTCTTCGGGAGTTGGTTGATACACTTCCCCATCAGAAAATAAAATAAGCCCGTGAAATGTTTGAATATCATCTTCACAGTCCTCGCAGTACTCAACTTCTTCTTCATTCCAAGCTGCTAACAAACAATCTTTTTTTGTTTGATGATTAGGATAATTCCGTAGTAACTCGTCTGCTAACTCTTGATACTTCAGAAAGGCAGCTTCCTTATCTGAAAAAGCAAAGTCGGCTTGAATGGAAGTTTCCCATTCCTCGAAAAACCACCAAGGCTCGTATTCTCCTTTAGTTAGATAGACATTCCATTTTGTCATATCAAAAACTCCCAACAGTAAATATAATACACTTATTATAGCATAAGCTTTCTGGAAATACTGGAATGCAAATTTTTGAAAGTAATGCTAAAAAAAGATACACTAGTAATAAGGAAAAATAAAAGGAGTTGGTTTCGTTATGGCTAGAGATACAGCGATTTTGAGAGTGACTGGATTTGTGCAAGGTGTTGGATTTCGTTACACAACCAAACACGTTGCTTACAAATATGACATTAGTGGAACAGTGAAAAATTTAGATGACGGTTCCGTTGAAATTCATGCAATTGCTGAAGAAGAAAACTTAAATAAATTCATTGATGCTATCAAAAAAGGCCCATCGCCCGGTTGTCGTATCGAACACGTTTATATTTACAAAGGTGCCCCTGTAGAAGAACGAAAAACATTTGATATCGTTTACTAAAATTCCAAAAATAGTAGTTGTGCTATAGCTCTTTTTGCATTATAGTTAATGAGTACTAAAACCTTGAAAGGAGCGACTGCGTGGCATGATTTCCATTTTACAAATTTTACTTGAACCAGAATTCATTTCACTCACAGTAACGTTTTTATTAATGTTGACGATTTTCAGTTATTGGTCGGCCATTACATTATTAAAACCGAAAATGGTGCTACCCGCTGACGCTATCTGCTTAAAGCTAGTAAAAATTTCACTTCGAGCTCAAATTTATATAACTACGCCTAATTTTGTTATTAATTGGCTGGCTATAACCAGGAAATGTAGCGCCATTACTGATGATGAAGACAGTTTTTCATTTTCCAACGTATGAATTGATTATTTTACTATTTAGGAGGAAAATGAAACATTGAAAAAGAAAAATATTATTTTAATTAGCGTTTTACTTGGTGCTTTACTATTACTTACAGGTTGTAGTATGGACCCTTCACAAAATACAGATGGTTTTTTCAGCACTTATTTAATCCAACCATTTACTAGTTTTATTATGTTCGTTGCAAAGTTTGTTGGGGGTAATTACGGAATTGCGATTATTATTACAACGTTACTTATCCGTGCACTAATTATGCCACTAAACTTGCGTACTGCTAAAGCTCAAATGGGAATGCAATCCAAAATGGCCGTTGCCAAACCAGAAATTGATGAAATTCAAGCTCGACTAAAACGTGCAACATCGAAAGAAGAACAAGCCACTATTCAAAAAGAAATGATGGCCGTCTATTCCAAGTATAATATCAATCCAATGCAAATGGGTTGTTTACCATTACTTATTCAAATGCCAATATTGATGGCTTTCTATTATGCTATTCGCGGATCTTCCGAAATTGCTAGCCACACATTCTTATGGTTTAACTTAGGTTCACCGGATATGGTGCTGGCAATTATCGCCGGGCTTGTCTACTTAGCACAATACTTTGTTTCCATGATTGGTTATTCACCAGAACAAAAGAAACAAATGAAAATTATCGGTTTAATGTCTCCTATTATGATTTTATTCGTTTCCTTCACAGCTCCCTCTGCACTAGCGTTATACTGGGCTGTCGGCGGACTCTTCTTAGCAGGTCAAACATTACTAACGAAAAAACTTTACATGAATAAACACCCAGAAATTAAAGTAATGGAGCAAGAAGAAAAAGAATTCGAGCAAATCGTGGAAGAACAAAAGAAAGAAAAATAAAAAAAACCGCAACCTCGTCATAAGGTTGCGGTTTTTTTATTTAGATTTTGGTTCAATGTAAGGAAGTGTAATTTTTATCGTTGTACCTTTATCTGGCTCACTAACCGCATTAATCGTTCCTAAATATCCTTCGACTAATTGTTTAGCAATCGCAAGTCCGAGGCCATTACCACCTTTTTCGCGGCTTCTGGCTTTATCTACACGGTAGAAGCGATTGAATATTTTATCAATCTCTTCTTGTGAGATGCCTTCCCCGTAATCGCGCACATCAATATGGATTTGCTTTTGTTCTTTATAGACATGCATATCCACTTCGGTGCCGTCACCTGAATACTTCACAGCATTATCCATAATAATAATTAAAATCTGCTCTAAATGATTATGTTGAATAAGTGCTCGTAAATCAGTATCATCTTCTTTTAAAGTAAACGTGAAATTTTCATACATCACTTCAAAATTACGTCTTACTTGTTCTACTGTTGCATTTACATCGGTAATTTGTAATTCTTTTGTTTGTGAAATTTGTTCCGCTCTTGATAAATCAAGCATTTCTTGTACTAATTTTTTCATACGTTCTAATTCCGTTAACGAAGCGTTTAATGATTCATCAAGTACAGCCGGATCATCTTTTCCCCAACGAGTGAGTAATTTTAAATGGCCTTCCATAATTTGCACTGGGGTACGTAATTCATGAGAAGCATCCTCTACGAATTGCTTTTGCTGTTCAAAACTAGTTTCAATTCGTGTCATCATATCATTAAAAACAACGGTCAATTCGCCAATTTCATCGCGGGAATTGGTTTTCGTTTCGATTCGTTTTTGGAAACCATTTTTTCGAATATCATTCATTGTTCGAGCTAGACGAGTCAGTGGGTTTAAGAAATTTTGTGCTAGCAAGTAGCCGAGCATTCCACTAATAAAGAGCGCCACTGCCCCAAGTAAAATCATCGTAACGAGAAGCCGGTCCATCATCCGATTATAGGAAGTGAGCGGATTTACCACCTGCGCGTAACCAATCACGGTCGTATTGTCGTCCGCTACAATGGGCATTTGCGCCGTCATCATCTTCTGTCCGTCAATCGTTGGTTTATTCATAATAAACTTGTCCGTACCACTAACAAAATACTGCGAAAAATCAATGCTAGTAATATCTTGACTTCTTGAAAAATAATACTTATTAATAAAATGGCCGTCTTTATCATACAGATTAATTACTTGATCTTGTAATTTTCGATTCACCGTTTTATCGTTATTAAATAAATACTTAATTTCCTCATTATCGGTCAAATCTTGATTCGTTAAAGTGCTCGTTGTTGCTAGAAGCAGTTCTTTTACTTCTGGTTCTTCTTCATTTAACAACATTTGCCCAATTCCTTGGTAAATGGCATAGGAAAATAAGAAAAAAGTTAGAAAAATAGCTGCACTAGCTCCAAAAGTCCATTTGAATTTCAAAGAACGACTTTTTAAGGAAAATGGGCTAGTCGTCATGTACGCATCACATACCCTGTCCCGCGAACTGTTTGGATATAACTTTCTTCGTCAGGATGATCAATTTTATTTCGTAAGTAACGAACGTACACATCCACTACATTTGTTTCTACTTCTGTTTCATAACCCCATACTTTATTGAGTAACACTTCCCGCGTAAGAACGATATTAACATTTTCCATTAACGTAAGTAAAAGTTCATACTCTCGTTTTGTTAAGTCAATGATTTCTTCGTCGCGTTTGACAATGCGATTTTCCTTTTCAACAATTAGATTACGATACTGTAGCGTTGTTTGTTTAGCAGATTGTTCTGCATTTTCCACCCGACGCAATAGCGAGCGAAGGCGCGCAAGTAATTCTTCAATAGCGAAGGGTTTGACGATGTAATCATCTGCTCCGTGATCCAGTCCGGATACACGGTCGATAACAGAGTCACGTGCGGTTATCATAATAATGGGTGTTTGTTTCACTTGGCGTACACGGCGACAAACTTCTACACCGTTTAAATGCGGCAACATTAGATCGAGTAAAATAGCATCCCATTCTTCATTAAGTGCGAGTTCTAGTCCAGCACGTCCATCATTAGCAACCGCTGTTTCATAATTTTCATGTTGTAATTCGAGTTCGATAAAGCGTGCTAAGTTTTTTTCATCTTCTACGATTAATATTCTATTCATTTGGCCTAACCCTCTCTTTCGGTCATTACACTATATTCCTATTACTATTGTAACGAACTTTAGCTCAAAAACAACTAATAACAGCGCATAAATAGATATTTTCACTATTTTTTAGCACTTTACCATGATTTACTAATTCAAATCTCATAAAAAAGGCACCCACTCGTTAAAGTGGATGCCTTATCTTCCATCAATCTTCTACTTGTGGCCATTCTGTATGGAATACGCCAGGTTTGTCGACTCTTTCATACGTATGAGCGCCAAAGTAGTCGCGTTGTGCTTGGATTAGATTTGCAGATAATACTTCTGAACGATAGCTATCGTAGTAGCTAATTGCTGCAGTGAATGTTGGAACTGGAATTCCAGCTTTTACTGCTTCTGCAACAACTGTACGAAGGTCGCCTTGGTAGTTATGTGCAATATCTTTGAAATATGGATCTAATAATAAGTTTTTAAGATTTTTATCTTTATTATAAGCATCAGTAATTTTTTGTAAGAAACGAGCACGGATAATACAACCAGCGCGGAAAATTTTCGCAATTTCGCCGTATTGTAAGTCCCAATCGTTTTCTTCACTAGCTGCTCTCATTTGTGCAAAACCTTGTGCATAAGATGCGATTTTGCTGAAATAAAGCGCACGACGA
Source organism: Listeria sp. LM90SB2 (assembly GCF_028867355.1). NCBI lineage: Bacteria > Bacillati > Bacillota > Bacilli > Caryophanales > Listeriaceae > Listeria > Listeria sp. LM90SB2. The sequence goes on along the minus strand of NZ_CP046449.1, from coordinate 1,398,607 downwards.
ACAGATTCAACAAATGCTTTTTTGTCGCCTTCAAAACGATAATTAGATGGGCCAGATAAAACAGTACTTGCATAAACGCGTTCATCTTTAAGTGCAGAGATGTAACGAGCAAATACAGATTCTGTAATTAAGGAAAGTGGAACACCTAAGTCGAGTGCGCTTTGGCTAGTCCATTTACCAGTTCCTTTTTGACCTGCTTTATCAAGGATAACATCGACAATAGGTTTGCCAGTTTCTTCGTCTTTTACTTTTAGGATGTTTTTAGTGATCTCGATTAAATAGCTATCAAGTTCCCCGTTGTTCCATTCTTCAAATACGTCAGCAAGTTCATCATGGCTTAATCCACCGATTTCTTTCAAAATAGTGTAAGCTTCTGCGATTAATTGCATATCGCCGTATTCGATACCATTATGCACCATTTTAACGTAATGTCCGGCACCGTCTGGACCAATATAAGTCACACAAGGTTCTCCGTCTGCTACTGCAGCAATTTCACGTAAAATAGGTGCTACAAGGTCATATGCCTTGCGTTGACCACCTGGCATGATAGAAGGACCTTTTAGTGCACCTTCTTCTCCGCCTGATACACCAGTTCCGATGAAGTTAAATCCTTCTTCACTTAGTTCTTTATTACGACGAATCGTATCTTTGAAGAAAGCATTACCGCCATCAATTAAAATATCGCCTTCGTTTAAGAAAGGTTTAACTGCTTCAATCATCATATCTGTAGCATCGCCAGCTTTTACCATAATAAGGATACGGCGAGGCACTTCAAGAGATTCGACAAATTCCTCTAAACTATAAGTTGGTACTAATTTTTTGTCCGCATTTTCTTCCATAACTGCTTTCGTTTTTTCAGTCGAGCGGTTAAAGATAGATACTGTATGACCGCGGCTTTCAATGTTTAGAGCCAAGTTACGACCCATAACGCCCATTCCTATAACGCCAATTTCTTGTTTTGCCATTTTGCACTTCTTCCTTTCCGGTTTATTAAGGCAGAAAAATCTGTCTTACTTCAACATGACACATAAAAGTATCAACATCATTTACTATATCAAAGAATTGCTTCTTGGACAATGAATCAATCCGAATTATTTGACTTTTTTTCACTAATTTAGTTTTCTGAGAAGAATTTTCTCGTTTTTTGCGGATTCTGCTAAGTCAATGACGAGTTGAGTAAGTTTTTCTAACTGCTCAACAGATACTGTTTCTTCTTCTGTGTGCGCATTTTCGTATCCAGCTGATAAGAGCATGGTCGGAATACCTTTTTCATTCAACACATTTGCATCTGTTCCGCCTTCTAAAAATATTTCTCTTGTTTCCAAAGATTGTTTTTTTGCGGCTTTTTGAAAAATATTCATTAGTGGATGCTTAGAGCGAATTCGGTACCCTTCATAAATTAATTTTGTATCATGCGTCAAAAGAGCACCATATTTCTCGCAAGTTTGCGCAAATCGTTCTCTAATGGTCTGGATATGCAAAAGCGCCTTACGAAAACTTGCTGCTGATGTAAAAAGAACTTCTAATTGGGCATCTTGTTGATTTTCATCATTTATTCCACCAGAAAACGACTGAATTTCCCATTTGTTTTCTCGGTCAATTCTGCCTGGCCGCGTGGCATGTAACGCCATTCTCGCTATAGAAATCGGTGACATTTGGGCAGCTTCAGAACTTGCAATAGTAAATTCTAATGCGACTAACGTATTTGCTTGTAATTGATAATTTCCGACTTCACCTGGTGCATCTAAACAGTATCCGTAAGCTGCCGTAATTTTTTCTTCCGGAAATAAACGCATTCCAATCATGCCGAGTTCTTCTTTCGTCGTGAAAATAAATTCAATCTCCCCATGAGCTGTTCGTTCTGCACAAAAATAATCAATAGCCGCTAACATAGCTGCTACTGCTGCTTTATCATCCGCACCTAAAGAAGTGCCTTCCTCTACCGTAAATACATCTTGCTCCATTTGGAAAACTGGCGTTGCCGCATTTGGATGCGTATCCACATGACTACAGAAAAAAATCGTTGGAAATTTCTCTTTAGTAGCGGGGATTCGTGCAATTAAGCCATAATTTTCATCCATACTATATTCGATTTTTAATTTCGTTAGATGTTTTTTTATGTAAGTTAAAATGGCTGTTTCCTTTCCAGAAACAGACGGAATTTGGATTAATTCGGTAAAATATCTTTTTACATTGGACATCATTTTTTTCACCTACGTTCTTCCTATTTTTCCTAAAAAATCCATAAAGGACTTGAAATTTGTTTTAATTATAAGTAAGATGTATATATCTGAAATGCTTTATGAGAGGAGTTTTCTTCCGCATGACTAATAAAAAAGTAGTTCGCGTTGTCGTTATTTTAATGCTAATCGCGATTGTATTATCCAGTGTTTTAACCGGGGTATTAATGTTTTTATAAATATCCGACGTCTGAGCCAATTTGGTTCAGGCTTTTTTATTTTTTCTCAAAAAAAAAGAGCAGCACCCGAAAGTACTACCCAAGACATCTAGGGAGTTTAGGGGTATGGATCTAGATGTACTAAACAATACCCGCTAAACCTAGATTAAAACATTTTTAATACAATGCTGTATTTTCTTTGGAAATCTTTTCGACATTGGCTTTAATTGCTTGTAAGAATTTACCTGCTAGTAAGCCATCTAAAATACGATGATCGATGGATAGACATAGGTTCACCATATCTCGCACGGCAATCATATCGTCAATAATGACAGGACGTTTAACAATCGATTCCACTTGAAGAATAGCGGCCTGAGGGTGGTTAATAATCCCCATTGATTGAACAGAGCCAAATGAACCAGTACTATTTACAGTGAAAGTCCCACCTTCCATATCGGCTTGGCTTAGTTTACCATTACGCGCTTTTCCAGCAAGTTCGCTAATTTCGCGAGCAATGCCTTTAATAGATTTTTCGTCCGCATTTTTAATAACTGGAACGTACAATAAATCACCAGCTGCAATCGCAATCGAAATATTGATATTCGCGTGCTCGATAATTTTATCGCCTGCCCATGTGCTGTTAAGTTGCGGGAATTCTTTCAATGCTTGTGCAACGGCTTTGATGAAAAAGGCGAAATAAGTTAATGAATAACCTTCTTCTTTTTTAAAGCTGTCTTTAACTGCATTACGATAGCGAACAAGACCAGTAGCATCCACTTCCACCATCATCCAAGCATGCGGAATTTCTTGTTTACTCACGCTCATATGTTTAGCAATGGCTTTTCTTACGCCATTGATTGGTATTTCTTTATCACCAGCTGCAGAACGAACAGGAGGAGTTGGCATTGCTGCTTTTTCTTGTGGAGCAGACTTCATTTCCTCGCGTTTCGCTACTGGACCATTTTCAATGACTTGAAGTAAATCTTTTCTTGTAATTCGGCCACCTTTACCAGTGCCTTCTACAGTTGATAAATCAATATTGTTTTCACCTGCAATACGCAGTACAGCTGGAGAAAATCTTCCACTAGCTGGTGCATCTGCTAGTTTCACTTGTTTTGTTTCTTGTTTTTCTGGCGCTTTTGTTTCTGTTTCTTCTACTTCAGCTACAGGTTCCGAACTTCCTGCATCTGCTGTTTCAATTGTACAAATAACTTCGCCTACTTCTAGAGTTTCATCTTCCTCGGCTAAAATTTCTTTGATAGTGCCACTAAAGGATGATGGAATTTCAGCTGTTACTTTATCTGTTAAAACTTCCGCGATAGCATCATATTTTTCGACGGTATCGCCTGGTTTAACTAACCATGAACTAATCGTACCTTCTGTAACACTTTCCCCTAATTTGGGCATGGTGATTTTTTCAACTGCCACAGGTCTTCACTCCTTTATTTTAAAACGGGTCTAAAATTCCGCTAATTCTTTCATTGCATCTGCCACTTTATCTGGATTGATCATAAAGTGTTTTTCCATCGTAGGAGCAAAAGGCATTGCTGGCGTATCTGGTCCTGCGAGTCTTGCAATCGGAGCGTCTAAATCGAATAGACAATGTTCCGAAATAATTGCTGCCACTTCACTAATAATACTTCCTTGCTTATTATCTTCTGTTACAAGAAGTACTTTACCTGTTTTTTTCGTTGCTTCAATAATTGCTTCTTGGTCTAGTGGATAGATTGTCCGTAAATCAAGAATGTGGGCTTCCACACCCTCAGCTGCTAAACGTTCTGCTGCTTGTTGGGCAAATTGAACCGCAAGTCCGTAAGTAATTACTGTAATATCATCACCCTCACGAACGACATTTGCTTCGCCGATTGGTACGATATAATCTGTTTCTGGTACTTCGCCTTTCAGCAAACGATAGGCACGTTTATGCTCAAAGAAAAGTACTGGATCGTTATCACGAATCGCTGCTTTTAAAAGTCCCTTCGCATCATATGGCGAGGATGGAACAACAATTTTCAAACCTGGTTGTCCAAAGAATACTTTTTCAACAGATTGTGAATGGTAAAGTGCTCCGTGTACCCCACCGCCAAAAGGTGCGCGAATAACTATCGGACAAGACCAATCGTTATTAGAACGGTAGCGAATTCTGGAAGCTTCTGAAATAATTTGGTTGACAGCAGGCATAATAAAGTCCGCAAATTGCATTTCTGCAACTGGACGATAGCCATACATCGCCGCTCCAATTCCTACTCCGGCAATAGCCGATTCAGCAAGTGGTGTATCGAGTACTCGGTCTTCACCAAATTCGTCATATAGGCCAGCAGTCGCTTTAAATACGCCACCTTTTTTCCCAACATCTTCTCCTAAAATAAATACTTTATCATCGCGCTCCATTTCTTCTTTAAGCGCCATGGTTATTGCATCAATATATGAAATGACTGGCATTCAAATTCCCTCCTAATCAGCTATTCGCTTCTTCATCATATACATATAGTAAAGATGATTCTGGTTCAGCGTATGCTGCACTTTCCGCGTAATCAGTTGCTTCGTTAACTTCTTTCGCAATACTTTTTTCGATTTCAGCGATTTTTTCTTCTGTTAAGTAACCTTCTTCGAGTAATTCTGCTTGGAAAATTTTCAGTGGATCTTTTCCTTTTGCTTCATCTACTTCTTCTCTGGAACGATAACTACTATCGTCATCATCGGAGGAGTGTGGTGTGAAGCGATAAGAGACTGTCTCAATTAAAGTAGGTCCCTCGCCGTTTCTTGCACGATCTGCTGCACGTTTAAATGCCGCATATACTTCTCCCATATTCGTTCCATCCACACGTTCACCAGGGATGCCGTAACCAATTGCTCGGTCAGATAGTTTTTCTGCGGCATATTGTTTCGATGCTGGAACGGAAATAGCATATTGGTTATTATGAATCACGAAAACAACTGGCAACTTATGTACAGATGCAAAGTTGATTCCTTCGTGGAAATCGCCTTGGTTAGAAGATCCTTCCCCAGTTGATGCATAAATCGCAATTTCGTCACCAGCCATTTTTGCTGCAAGACCAATTCCTGCTGCGTGCGGGAACTGGGTTGTTACGGGTGAACTTTGTGTAACGATTCGGTTTGATTTTTGGCCAAAATGAGCTGGCATTTGACGTCCGCCAGAGTTTGGATCTTCCGCTTTAGCGAACGCGGATAACATAATATCTTTCGCTGTCATCCCGAATGCTAACACCACTGCTAAATCACGGTAATATGGTAATGCATAATCTTTATCTAAATCAAAGGCAAACGCAGCGCCAATTTGTGCCGTTTCTTGTCCTTGTCCAGAAATGGTAAAAGGAATTTTCCCAGAACGGTTCAGCAACCACATACGTTCATCCAGTCTTCTTGCCATTAGCATCGTTTTATACATTTTAATTAATTTATCTTCTGTTAAACCTGCTTCTTTTAAAGTCATTTTTGTTCCTCCTTTAAAGCTGTATTAACCGTGAATTGCATTGCCATCCACAGCAAGGGCAGCTTCTCTAAAACTTTCTGATAAAGTTGGGTGCGGGTGAATGGTGTTACCCACTTCCCACGGCGTTGCATTTAAAACTTGTGCTAAAGCGGCTTCGCTAATCATGTCCGTTACGTGCGGTCCAATCATGCTAACGCCTAGGATATCGTCTGTTTTTTTATCTGCAATAATTTTAATGAAGCCATCTGACTCTCCGTAAACGAGTGCTTTCCCGATACCACGGAAGAAAAATTTGCCTTTTTTCACTTCATAACCACGTTCTTTTGCTTGTTCTTCTGTGATACCGACACTTGCGATTTCTGTAGAAGTATAAATACAGCGAGGAACTAAGTCGTAGTCAAGTTTTTCAGCCACTTTTCCGGCAATATGGTTGGCTGCAATCGTTCCTTCTTCCATCGCAACGTGCGCAAGTTGGATTGTTGGAATGCAATCACCAATCGCGTAGATATGGCTTTCTTTTGTTTGATAAAAATCATTTACTTGGATAAAGCCGTTTTCGGTCGCGATATCCGTGTTTTGCAAACCGATATTTTCTGTATTAGCTGAACGACCGACAGAAACGAGAATTTTGTCTGCTGCGAAAGTTTGCTCTTCGCCTTTAATAATTGCTTTAATTTCCACACCAGTATCCGTTTTTTTATAACTAGCTGCTTGAACTTCAGCAGATGTATGCATGATTAATTTTTTCTTTTTATAAAGTCTTGCTAATTCTTTAGCTACTTCTTTATCTTCTGTTGGCAAAATTCGATCTGCATATTCTAGCACGGTAACTTCTACGCCAAAATCATGCATCATCGAAGCCCATTCCATCCCGATAACTCCACCGCCAACGATAATAATTGATTTTGGTAAAGTTTCTAGGTTTAGCGCACCGTCAGATGATAAAACATTTTCTTCATCAATGCTTAAACCATTTAATGTGCGCGGTTTGGAGCCTGTCGCGATAATTAAATTTTTAGGAATGAGCATTTCATTTTCAGAGCCATCTTCAAATTCGACTGAAACTGTTCCAGCTGTTGGTGAAAAAATAGATGGTCCTAAAATAGTTCCCGTTCCAACAAACAAGTCAATTTTCCCTTGTTTAAATAATTGGTGAATACCTTTTTCTAATTGATCTACGATTGCTTGTTTTCTTTCTTGTGCTTGTAAAAAATTGATTCCGGCAGTTCCTTCTACAGAAATACCAAATTCACTTGCTTTTTTTACTGTTTGCAGAACTTCCGCTGAACGTAATAACGCTTTCGTTGGAATACATCCACGATGAAGACACGTTCCACCAACTTTCCCTTTTTCAACGACGGCTACTTTCTGGCCATTCTTAGCTGCTTGAATTGCTGCGACGTAACCGCCAGTTCCTCCGCCAAGAATAACGACATCATATTCTGTTGCCACATTATCTCCTCCTTTTAGTACTCTTTTTCTTTCTCAAGACCAGCGAGCACACGTTGCACACCGCTATTTAATGCTTCTAATTCGTCTTCTCCGGGTTCTATAATCACACTGGTTATCCAGTTTGTTTGCTCAATAATTTTGTTTGTAAAAAGTTCACTTCTAGCAAGGCCACCAGTTAAAATTATGGCGTCAACTTTACCTTGCAATACAACGGAACATGCGCCAATTTCTTTGCTAACTTGATAAGCCATTGCATCAAAAGCTTCGATAGCTTTCACGTCACCTGCTTGTACTTTAGCTTCCACCTCGAGCATGCTGTTAGTTCCTAAATATGAAATCATCCCACCACGACCAACAATCAGTTCATGCAATTCGCGTTTTGTCCATTTACCGCTAAAACATGCTTCTAGAAAATCATTCATCGGTAAAGAACCAGAACGTTCCGGACTAAAAGGTCCGTCCCCATCTAAGGCATTATTCACATCCACCGCTTTTCCTTGTCGATGAGCGGCAACTGAAATTCCACCGCCAAGATGCGCGATAACAAAATTCATTTTTTCATAATCTTTTCCTAGCTCTTTGGCTATTTTCCGACCTGCTGCTTTATGATTTAATGCATGAAAAATACTTTTTCTAGCAATGAAGGCATTGCCAGATATCCTTGCAATTTCCTGCATTTCATCCACGACAACCGGATCCACAATAAAACTAGGTATTGTCAGTTCATCTGCTAATTTTTTTGCAAGCAGTGCCCCTAAATTTGAGGCATGCTCTCCGTATTTATTTTCTTTTAAATCATCTATCATTTTTTCTGTAACCATATATGTACCGCCGGCAACTGGTCGAAGTAAGCCCCCTCTTCCAACTACCGCTTGTAATTTCTTTACATCATAACCATGTGCATCCATCACTCGACGTAGAACTTGCCACCTAAAATCAAATTGTTCCTGTACGTTATTAAAGTCGGCTAGTTCTTGCATTGTATGTCTGACAGTTTCTTCAAAAAGTACTTTATCGCCTTGGTAAACAGCGAGTTTGGTAGACGTGGAACCAGGATTTATGGTTAAAACATCAAAAGACATTTGCTTTCCTCCAAATTTAATTGTGAAAAATGCGGTAGGTTATCATTTTCCCATGGACTATTGTAACACGTAGGCTGTAATCAAATAAAAGCCTTTGCATTCAGATTGTTAAAGTCCGTCTATTCACATTATTTCATCATTTCTCAACTAGTCTTACAGTTAGTATGAATGAAGCTAATTTGTTTTCCGGTGAATCATTTCTTGAGGAAATGACAATAGGTACTTTTGCCCCGACCACTGCACTACCTACTTTAGCTCCAGCAAAGTAGACTAATGATTTATAAAGTGCATTTCCTGTTTCAATATTAGGAGCAATTAATATGTCTGCTTCTCCCGCTGAACTATCCGTAATTCCTTTATGGAGAGCCGCTTCTTTGGAAATAGCTACATCGAGAGCTAGCGGACCCGAGACGGCTATTGTGTTATCAAAATGCTGCACTACTTCCTGTGCTTCTACTGTGGATGGCATTTTTGCTGTCACTTCTTCCACCGCACTAAGTAACGCAATTTTAGGATTAGCGATGCCGATTTGATGCGCTACGGCTATGGCATTTTCTGTGATAGCAATTTTATCTTTTGTTTTTGGCGCTACGTTCATCGCACAATCAGTTATCAATAATGGTTTGTGATACGTTGGAATATCGAAAATGGCAATTTGACTCAATAATTGATCTGTACGAAGGCCATTTTCTTTTTTTAATACGTGATGCATCAATGTGGCGGTTGGAATGAATCCTTTTACTAAAATATCTGCTTCTTTATTTTTTACCGCTAAAATGGCGCCTTGTGCTGCGGCTTCAGCGGTATCTGTTTGAATCCATGTAACGTTTTCATTCGCGGTTAACGTTTTGTCTTCCTTCTTGCCAAATAAAAGAAATTTACCTAAATTTTGGTTTAATGCAAGACGAATCGTTTCGAGCACAACTTCATCATCTGCTCCTGCTACGGCGAAAACAAATGAACTTGTTTCTATTACATCTGAAAAAAATCTACTTTTTGTCATAAAAATAACTCCTTTATCGCACAAAAAAGCCGCATTTCGAATTAGTAGTTGTTTTTATGACCAGGTAATAATTTTCTACCTTATTCATTTTAAGCAAAAACTATTCGATATGCAAGCAATTTCGTTTTTTTAATACGTTTGTTTTACTTTTTCCGCTTGTTCAATCATTTCTTTTGCATGTTGTTTGGTTAATTCGGTGACTTCTATTCCAGCAATCATTCGACTGATTTCTTCTACTTTCTCTTCCCCTTTAAGCACTGTAACGGAAGTTGTTGTCCGTTTGTTTTGGACTTTTTTCGTAATGTAGTAGTGATGGTTCGCCATTGCTGCAACTTGAGGTAAGTGACTAATGCATAGTACTTGCGAGCCAACTGAAACAGCATAAATTTTTTCTGCAATCGCTTGACCAACGCGACCACTTACACCAGTATCTACTTCATCGAAAATAATCGAGGTGATACCTTGGTGCCTAGAAAAAATGGTTTTTAATGCTAACATCATTCTAGATAACTCTCCACCAGAAGCGATTTTTGCTAATGGTTTTAAAGGTTCACCCGGGTTTGTTGACATATAGAAAACGACGCTATCTTGCCCTGAATCTGTTAGTTCCATTTTGTTTGCTTCGAAGCGTACACTAAAAATGGCTTTCTCCATATATAAGTGATTTAATTCTTGTTTGATTTGTTTTTCTAATGTAACAGCCGCTTTTTTACGGATTTCCGTTAGTGTATTTGCTTGTTTTGTTAGTTCTGCTTTAAGTGTTGCTAATTTGGTCTCTAAATGCCCGACATGTGATTCACTATCTGTCAGTTTTTCCATTTCGCTGCTTATTTCTTGTTCGTATTGAATGATATCTTCAATTGTTTTACCATATTTGCGTTTTAATTGGTTTAAATCATTCAAACGTGATTCAATTTGATTCAGTTCTTCTGGTTGGAATTCGAGCTGATCTAGTGATTGCCTAATTTGGCTCATGCTATCTTCTAACATATAGTAACTAGAAGAAATGGCCTCACTAACCGCTTTATAATCCGTATGAATACTCGCCGCTGCCTCCATTTGACGCATTGCTTCTCCAACAAATTCCAGCCCACCAGGCTCACCTTGAATCGCGGCATAAGCTCCTTGTAAATTTTCGTTAAGTTTTTCAAAATTGGCTAAGATATTTTTTTGTTCTAACAAGCGATCTTCTTCACCAGCTTGCAAATTGGCATTTTCAATTTCCTGTTGTTGAAAACGGAGCATATCCAGACGTTGCGCTAATTCCCGCTCATTTTTCGTCCAATTTTGCCACTCTTTCTCGATTGTTTGATATTCTTTGAAATTAGTTTGGTACTTGGTTAGTGCTGGCTTGATTTTGTCAGAAGCGAAACGATCAAGTAATGACAAATGAAACTCCTCATTCATCAATTCCTGATGTTCATGCTGACTATGGATATCTATTAATTTCGAGCCAATTTGACGCAAGAGAACGGTAGTTACAAGTTTGCCATTAATTCGGCAACTATTTTTCCCCGAGCGAAACAGGCTGCGTTCTAGTACAACCATATCATCCGAAGCATCTATCCCATTTTCAATTAACGCATTTCGGCAAGCAAGGTTATCCTCTGCTAGCGCAAAAAGCCCTTGAAGTTCTAAACGTTCTTCTCCATGACGGATAAAATCAGCTGACCCGCGTCCGCCAACAAGAAGACCAAGCGCATCAATAATAATTGATTTACCAGCGCCGGTCTCCCCCGTAAGTACCGTCATCCCTTCTTGAAAAGTTAAAGAAAGCGATTCGATGATAGCAAAGTTTTTAATTGTCATTTCTTGAAGCAAAATCTTTCACCTCCAACAAATTTTAAAGCATATCTATAAAACGATCTGTTAATGTTTTCGCATTTTCTTCCGAGCGACAAATAATTAAACAAGTGTCATCTCCACAAATAGTTCCGGCTTTTTCCGGCCAGTCCAAGTTATCGATTAATGCACCAACCGAGTTTCCATTTCCTGGCATTACTTTTAAAATAATCATAAATTGCACGTTATCAATGCCAATAAAGCAATCAATCAAAGCGCGTTTTAATTTTTGATGTGGGTTAAAACTATTATCGGCAGGTAGACTGTATTTGTAACCACCTGTTTGTGTTGGAACTTTGACAAGATGAAGTTCTTTAATATCACGGGAAACAGTTGCCTGGGTGACTTTAACATCGCGTTCTAACAGAAGTTCTACTAAATCTTCTTGCGTGTCAATCTCATTGGATGTAATCAATTCTCGAATAATAATATGACGATGACCTTTATTCATTCCTTCTTCACCTCACGATAATTTTCTACTTACATCTTATCCGAAAAAACGCATAAAGTCACGGATTTAGTGCAAATTTATGCAAGAAAAGTTTCTTTAATACTTTATACATAGGTAATACATTGCAAAATGAGCCAAAACAGCATGATAAAAGCAAAAACCGGAAAACATCACTGCTTTCCGGTATACATTATTTATCTAATTTTGTATGCGCTTTTGTGATAAGTTTCGCAATCGCATTTGGTTCCAAATGATTAGTTCCAGTTTCCCCACCAGTCCATTTAAGATGCGCGATAAATTCGATGTTTCCTTCTCCACCTGTAATAGGTGAAAAATCAAGTCCCATCAAATCATAACCATTATCGAGCGCAAATTGAACAATATGTTCAACTACCGATTCATGTACTGCTGGATCACGAATAATCCCTTTTTTACCGACTTGCTCTCGACCTGCTTCAAATTGTGGTTTGATAAGTGTCATCACATCGCCACCGGTTACAAGCACAGTTCTAAGTACTGGTAAAATTAGTTTGAGTGAAATAAAGGATACATCAATCGTTGCAAAATCTGCTAAACCTTCGGAAAAATCAGCTGGCGTTACATGACGGAAATTAGTTCTTTCCATCACAGTGACGCGATCATCGTTGCGCAGTTTCCATGCAAGCTGATTATAGCCAACATCGAGCGCATAAGAGTGTCTTGCCCCATTTTGTAAAGCGCAGTCTGTAAAACCACCAGTTGATGCTCCGATATCCAGCATAAGTTTATCTTTCACTTCGAAATCAAATACTTGCAATGCTTTTTCTAGCTTTAATCCACCGCGACTAACATAAGGCATTTGCTTTCCTTTTACTTGAAGTTCGCTATCAATAGGGATTTTTTCTCCAGGTTTATCTACACGTTCTTCTTTCCGATAAACAATTCCCGCCATAATTGCACGTTTTGCCTTTTCTCTTGTTTCAAATAGTCCTTGTTCTACTAGCAGAATATCTGCGCGTTCTTTTTTTATTGTCATAGTCTCTTCGCCCTTAACTTCCCGCTTTGTGCGAGCATTTCTTTTATTTTTAATACTATTCCAGTTGTTGATATGCCAAATGATTCCAAAATTATGGATACAGAACCATGGCTAATAAATTCGTCTGGTAAACCGATTCGATGCATTACAACATCGCTATAATTACTCGCTTCTATAAATTCTAACACACTCGCACCAAATCCACCTTTTAATAGTGATTCTTCTACTGTTAAAATGGGAATTTTTTGCTTTAAGATTTGGTGTAAAAGTGCTTCGTCTAACGGTTTAATATAGCGCGCATTAATTACTCCAACGTGGTATCCTTCTAACTCTAATTGTTCAGCTGCTTTTAGCGCTAGCCGGATGGTAGGGCCAAAGGTTAAAATAACAGCATCAATCGGCTGAATGATTGTTTCCCACTTTCCGATTGGTATAAGCGTATTAGACTCAGCTACCTGCGCACCAGGAGCTTCGCCGCGTGGATAGCGGATCGCAAAGGGCCCATCATTATACGAAAACGCAGTATCCATTAATTGTCTAGCTTCCACTTCATCTTTCGGCATGCTAATAGTCATGTTTGGAATACTATTTAAAAATGAAATATCAAAGATACCTTGATGTGTTTCGCCATCAGCGCCAACAAGCCCGGCCCGGTCAATCCCAATGACCACATTCAACTTTTGCCGGCAAACATCATGAACTAACTGATCATAGGCTCTTTGTAAAAAAGTGGAATAAATAGTAAGGAACGGTTTCATCCCTTGTGTTGCTAGCCCCGCTGCCATTGTTGTCGCATGCTGTTCCGCAATCCCAACATCAAAAAAGCGTTCTGGGAAAGCTTTCGCAAATTTTTCTAATTTAGAGCCAACAGGCATTGCCGGAGTTATCGCAACAATCCGTTCATCCTTTTCTGCCAAACGTATTAATTCATTGCTAATAACTGAACTCCATGACGCTGCACGCTTAGCCGGCTTAATAAAGCTACCTGTTTCGACTTTATAAGGTCCTGTACCATGCCAGGTGCCACGAGAGTCTAATTCGGCCGGTTGATACCCTTTGCCTTTTTTTGTAACGATATGGAGCAGTACAGGCCCTTTTGTGCGTTTTGCTAATTCCAAGTTAGTAATAACCTCTTCTATATCATGCCCATTAATTGGGCCCAAATACATAAACCCAAGCTCTTCAAAAAAAGTACCATCGACTTTAGCTTTTGTTTGCTTAAATGTATCAGAGGTCCTTAATTTTCCAAGTATGTTGTGGATTGCTCCCACGTTTGGCGCTATCGACATATCATTATCATTTAAAATAACTATCATATCTTTTCCCATATCGCCTATATGATTCAAAGCCTCTAAAGCCATGCCACCTGTTAAGGCGCCATCACCGATTATCGGAATAACATAAAATTCTTCCTTTTTAATATCTCTCGCAATAACCATCCCGGCTGCAGCAGACAAAGAAGTTGAGCTGTGCCCCGTTTCAAATACATCATGAATAGATTCTTTCCGCTTTGGAAATCCATCTAATCCCCCGTGCTCACGTAAAGTACCAAATTGGCTCGCCCTTCCAGTTAGGATTTTGTGCACATATGACTGGTGACCAACATCCCAAATAAATTTATCTTTTGGACTATTAAAAGAATAATGCAACGCAATCGTTAGTTCTACCACACCAAGATTCGGACCAATATGCCCACCTGATTTAGAAGTAGAAGTAATTAAAAAAGCGCGAATATCTGCCGCAAGTGCTTCTAATTCTTGTATATCCAATTGCTTCATAAAGGAAGGATCCTTTATTTTTAAAAGATCCAAATAAAAACAACTCACTTTCCAAAGAGCCACTTGCATGAATGTGTGCAAGGTCTTTTTTCTCAATTAATTGTTCTTATTATAGCAAACAATCACCATTAAACCAAACAAGGTAAAATAATTTTAGGCAAATAAAAAAGCAAATCACCGAAATGATTTGCTTTTTCTTATTCAAAAAATAGAATTACGCTTTTTGAACGTTAGCTGCTTGAGGTCCGCGTTGGCCTTCTTCAACGTCGAAAGTTACTGCTTGACCTTCGTCTAAAGATTTGAATCCGTCGCCTTGGATAGCGCTGAAATGTACGAATACATCGTCACCGTTTTCGCGTTCGATAAAACCAAATCCTTTTTCTGCGTTAAACCATTTTACTGTACCTTGTTCCATGTTCATGTTCCTCCTCGTGTGTTATGCACACTAATTATTTACTATTCTTGCTTAACGGCACGAGATGGAAAGTTGTTCACAATCGTATCTTTCACCCACAAAAATAATCTTACATTAGTATAACACGGTATTTTAGGAAAAGCAAATCAATTTGAATTATATATGTGAAAAAAATTTGAAATTACTAGATAATTATGATTAATTTTCTCTAAGTGCGATTAAATCAGCAAGTTTCAAGAGAATTTCATCATCAAAATCATGCCCTGAAAGCGCTGACTTTGCAATCGCAACATGCTCATTTAATGCCCTTTTGGCACCATCAAGCGTGAGTAATCCGGGATAGGTACTTTTGTTCAGAAAAGCGTCGACCCCTGTCTTTTTACCCATTTTTGTTTCATCACCAATAACATCTAAAATATCGTCACTGATTTGGAATCCAATCCCAATATTTTCCGCAAAAATCCGTAATCTTTTCGTTTGTTCTGGGTCAGCTTCTGCAATTTTCGCAGCAGAAGTTACGGCAAAAATTAATAATTCGCCTGTTTTCCGTGCATGGATGGATGATAGTTCTTCTAATGTCACTTGTTTGTTTTCTGCCTCCATATCTGCAAGTTGACCGCCAACCATTCCTTCTGCACCACTACTAAAACTAATTTGATTAATCAAAGCTATGCGTGTTTCAAAAGATAAATTTTCGTCTTCCGCTAAAATAGAAAAAGCAAGCGTTAGTAAAGCGTCTCCTGCCAAAATCGCAGTTGCATCCCCAAAAACTTTATGATTAGTATATTTGCCGCGACGATAGTCATCGTTATCCATTGCTGGTAAATCATCATGGATCAGGCTATACGTATGAATCATTTCTAATGCCGTTGCTGTTTTCACACCTAAAAGCGGATTTACTTTTAAGGCTTGAAGTGTAGCAAAAACTAGCATGGGACGAATCCGTTTTCCACCTGCTTGAACAGAATATAACATGGACTCTTTTAGTCTAGGTTCGATATTTCGCTCGCTTATTTCTTTAAAAAGCGACTCATCAATCACTTTTTTATATTGTTCTAGAAAAAGGGTTAAATCTTGCAAATTTATTCACCATCCGCTTCAAAAGGAATTTCTTCTCCTGCATCTGTGACTACTTTTGCCATTCGTTTTTCTGCTGATTGTAATTTATCTTGGCACAATTTTGTTAGTTCGATTCCTTTTTGGTACATATCGAGAGAATCTTCAAGTGAGGCACTACCATTTTCGAGTGCTTCTACGATTGTTTCTAATTCTGCAATTGCTTCTTCAAAAGTTTTCTTTTTAGTTGCCACTTATATCTTCCTCCTTCGCGGTAATGAGTGCCTCTATCTGTCCGCCTTGCATTTTCACTTGGATATTATCGCCGACTTCAAGCTCCTGCACTGATTTAACCAGCATATTCTCTTTATACGTTACACCAAATCCTCGTTTCAATAAAGAAAGAGGACTCAGATGTTCTAGCGCATCTATTTGCCGAAAGAAAGATTGTTGTTTGTCTTTCAAAAGTTGTTTCATCGCTTTTTCTAATGCTTGAAGTCGTAGTGCCATCTGTTCTTTTTGTAGTTCAATTTCTTTATTCGGATGGTAATAATGTAGGCGATCATTTAATCGGTCAAAAACTGTTTGCTTAACAAATATTTGTTTAGAAAAAGCATTATTTAATCGTTCGGAAAAATAATCTGTACGTTCCATTTGCTGTTCTAATTGATGTTTCGGACCATTTAAAATCAAGTGTTGTTTAAGTTGCTCTAGTGACCGTTCTTTTCTTTCTAATGCTTGTCTGGTGACTGCGAGCAAGCGGTATTTACGTTCTGCTAATCGTTCTTCTAAATCGCGATAATCTGGAACAGCAAGTTCTGCCGCCGCAGTTGGCGTTGCGGCTCGTACATCTGCAGAAAAATCACTTAACGCAAAATCAGTTTCATGTCCGACCGCTGAAATTACAGGTACATCGGAATCATATACTGCTCGAACAACAGGTTCTTCATTAAAAGCCCATAGTTCTTCAAGCGAACCACCACCACGCCCAATAATCATAACATCAATATCATTTCGCTGATTAATCTTGCCAATGTTTTCGACAATTTTTTGAGCCGCTTTCTCCCCTTGAACAATAGTTGGATAAACAATCACTTCCACAGAAGGCATTCTTCGATGAATGGTGGTTAGTATATCACGAACAGCCGCACCAGTTTTGGACGTAACGACAGCGACTTTGGACGGGAAAGAAGGAAGCACTTTTTTATGCGTTTCCGCAAAAAGCCCTTCCTTTTCCAATTGCGATTTTAATTGCTCTAATTGAATATAAAGCGCTCCGACGCCATCTGGTTCCATATGTTCTGCATAGAACTGATAGCGACCAGCTTTTGTAAATACGCCAATTCGTCCTGTGATAAGGACATTCATACCATCTTCTGGGACAAAACCAATTTTTTGAACTGCTTTGTGAAACATGACAGAACGAAGCATCGCAAATTCATCTTTTACCGTAAAATATAGATGTCCACTCGCTGGTTGTTTTAAATTAGAAATTTCACCGCGCACAAAAACTTGCTTCATGTAGGGATCTACTTCAAACTTTTTTTCGATATATTTGGTTATTGCTGCTACCGTCAAATATTTATCTTGCTCCATCATTTCACATCCAATTAATCAATTCATTTTCCAAATGCGTTTTGCTGCTTTTAATGTGTTCGCAAGTAGCATTGTGATTGTCATCGGGCCAACGCCACCTGGTACCGGCGTGATAAATCCTGCTTCTTCTACCACATCATCAAAGTCCACATCACCGCATAACTTATTATTTTCGTCGCGATCCATGCCAACATCAATAACAACCGCACCTGGTTTGATATAGTCTTTTTTCACAAATTTAGCTAAACCTGTTGCTACAACAAGAATATCCGCTTCTTTCGCTACTTGTGGTAAATCTTTTGTACGGCTATGCGCAATGGTTACTGTCGCGTTTTCAATTAACAGTAATTGAGCTACTGGTTTCCCTACGATGTTACTTCTACCAATAACAACAGCGCGTTTGCCTTCTATTTGAGTGCCGGTCGATTTTATAAGTTCAATAATTCCTGCTGGTGTACAAGGAACAAAAGAATCTTTTCCGATGAATAAATTACCTACATTCACTGGATGGAAACCGTCAACATCTTTGTCATAGCTAATAGTATCAATTACTTTTTCTTCTGAAATGTGTTCTGGTAGTGGTAACTGCACGAGTATGCCATGAATAGTTTTATCTTCGTTAAGCTCCTCTACAACAGATAGTAATTTTTCTTCTGTTACATTTTCTGGAAGTTCAATTAAAACGGATTTCATCCCCGCTTCTTCTGTCCGTTTTTGTTTATTTCTTACATATGTACGAGATGCTTGATTGTCGCCAACGAGCACAACAGCAAGCCCTGGTTTCTTACCTTCTTTTACTAATTCAGCTACTTCTCTTGTTACTTTTTCTTGAATTTCTTTTGCTAACTTTTTGCCATCAATAATTTCTCCCATGAGTATTGCCCCCTTTAAAAATAAGTTGCACGTAATTATTCTTAAAAAATCACGAAATAAGGGAGTGCAAGAGATTTCCCTTGCACTCAATCAAGCTTATTTATCTTCCGGTGCAATATTAGCAAGTACGCCATTAATAAATTTACTTGATTTTTCATCACTGTAAATTTTTGCAATTTCGATGGATTCATTCAAACTAACTCTATTTGGCACATCATCCAAGTACTTAATTTCATAGACACTTAGTCGAAGTAAGGATAGATCGACTTTACTCAAACGATCCATGCGCCAATTATCTAAATTAGGCTCAATGATAGCATCAATTTCAGCTTTATTCGCCATTACGCCTTCGACTAATTTTTCCATATAGTCGTCTTGCTCGTCTTCCATGATGTTTTTAATAGCTTGATCTAGCGACATTTCGTTTAGCTCTATTTGGAATAGTGCTTGAAGTGCTTTCTCGCGCGCTTCTCTTCTTTTCATGTTAAAGCTGCTCCTTTTGTTCCTTGAATTTTATAGCTCAAAATCATCGAAGGAAAGTGTTTCTGTTTTTTCAAATTGTACACCAACGATATGAACGTTGATTTCAAGTACATTTAAACCAGTCATATTAAAAATGGTATCTCTGACAGCATCTTGAATATTTTGAGCAACAAGTGGAATAGTTGCGCCAAATAAGACTGAACAATAAAGTTCGATTAGAATTCCTTCTTCGGTTAGTTCTACTTTTACGCCCTTACGGTAGTTTACAGCACCACTGAATTTCTCACGCATTTCTGTTGCAAAGCCACCTTGCATATAAGCAACATTTTCAATTTCACTTGCAGCAAGTCCAGCAATTACGCCGATTACTTCAGGTGCAATCTCAATTTTGCCAAGCGGTGCATCATTTTGTTTACGCAAATCTTTTGTATAAGCCATTATTTAGCCCTCCTTAGAAAGATTCATTACATCGTTTTGCTCCAAGAATTTGGTATTGAAGTCGCCTGATAAAAACACATCATTATCTAATACACGTAAATGGAACGGAATCGTTGAAGGAATGCCATCAATGGCAAATTCGGACAACGCACGTTTCATTTTTTGAATCACTTCTTCCCGTGTTTCCGCATAACAGATTACTTTGGCAATCATCGAATCATAGTATGGTGGGATTTTGTAGTTTGGATATGCTGCTGAGTCAATTCGAACACCTAAGCCACCTGGAGGAAGATAAAATTTAATTTCACCTGGAGCTGGCATAAAGTTTTTCTCTGGATTTTCAGCGTTAATTCGACATTCCATCGCCCAACCTGTTAATTTCACATCTGCTTGTTTAATTTGTAGTTCTTCCCCAGAAGCAACTAGAAATTGTTGTTTCACTAAATCAACACCAGTAACAAGCTCGGTTACCGGGTGTTCTACTTGGATACGCGTATTCATTTCCATAAAGTAAAAATTATTTTCATGGTGATCGAAAATGAATTCAATCGTTCCTGCGCCAGAATAATTCACGGCTTTGGCAGCTTTAACAGCAGCTTTTCCCATTTTTTGGCGAGTTTTTTCATCAATGGCAGGTGATGGTGATTCTTCAATTAGCTTTTGTAAGCGACGTTGAATACTACAATCACGTTCTCCTAAATGAATAACGTTACCATGGTTATCAGCAAGCACTTGAATTTCTACATGGCGGAAATCTTGAATATACTTTTCTAAGTAAACGCCAGGATCACCAAATGCGGCTTCGGCTTCTTGTTGGGTAGTTTGAATGCCAGAAATTAATTTTTCTTCATTTTCTGCTACACGGATACCTTTACCGCCACCGCCAGCTGTTGCTTTAATGATAACCGGATAACCGATTTTCTTAGCGATTTTTTTGCCATCTTCTACATCCTTAACGATTCCCTGCGAACCAGGAACGATTGGAACACCTGCTTTACGCATCGTTTCGCGAGCAACATCTTTTGTTCCCATTTGCGAAATAGCGGAAGCACTTGGTCCGATAAAAGTAATATTACAGTCTTCGCATAACTCCGCGAAATCTGCATTTTCGGCTAAGAAACCATAGCCTGGGTGAATAGCATCACAGTTCGTTAAAACTGCAAGACTAATAATGTTGGACATATTTAAATAACTATCTTTTGTTGCTGCGGGACCTACACAATAAGCTTCATCCGCCAGCTGAATATGTAGCGCTTCTTTATCTGCTTCCGAATAAATCGCCACTGTCTCCACTCCAAGTTCTTTTGCAGCGCGAATGATACGGACAGCGATTTCTCCACGGTTCGCTACCAGTACTTTTTTAATCATGTTTTTCGACCCCTTATTTTTTTCTAACTTTGAATAGTGGTTGTCCAAATTCGACTAATTCGCCACTTGAAACAAGAATTTCTGCGATTTCTCCGTCAATATCAGCAGTAATTTCATTGAATAATTTCATTGCTTCTACAATACATACAACAGATTGCGCAGATACTTTAGATCCAACGCTAACAAAATTAGCATCTTCTGGTGAAGCAGACGCATAAAAAGTCCCAACCATTGGCGATGTAATGACTTCTAAACTAGCATCTTCCGCTGTATTTGCTTCTGTTTGAGGAGCAGCTGTTTGAGCTTGTGCTACTGGTGCTGCCTGAGCTGGTGCTTGTGTGATAGCAATTGGTGCTTCTTGAACTGCTGCAGCAACAACTGTTTTATTCTTTTTAAGCAAAATCTTACTATCTTTCGTTTCTAACTCAAATTCATCTAGGGTTGACTCGTCAATCAGCTCGATTAGCTGTTTAATTTCATCTATTGATAACATACCATTTACACTCCTTAATAATACTAAAAATAAAAAATTGCATGAATCACGCATTGTCCTTATTGTACCATACTTTTTATTCAAAAGGTGTACTGGAAGCGCTAAGAAATAGAAAAACAGCTGAAGAATTAACTCCAGCTGTAGTAAACGATTCTTGCTTACGCCCGAGAAACATACGCTGCTTCGGTTGTATTAATTACTAGTTTGTCTCCTTCATTAACGAAAAATGGCACTTGGACAACAAGACCAGTTTCAAGAGTGGCTGGTTTAGAACCGCCTGAAGAAGTATCACCTTTAATTCCAGGATCAGTTGCAGTAACAACTAATTCTACTGTGTTAGGTAAATCAATACCGATTGTTTCGCCTTGATACATGATAATATTAATTTCCATATTTTCTTTTAGGAATTTAAGTTCATGAGCAATTTGGTCTTCTGGAAGCTCAATTTGTTCATAAGACTCATTATCCATGAATACGTGATTTGTGCCGTCAGCATACAAGTAGGCCATTTTACGGTTGTCGATTTGCGCTTTTGCTACTTTTTCGCCACCACGGAATGTTTTTTCTTGGATTGCACCTGTACGAAGGTTACGTAATTTGGAACGAACGAATGCTGCTCCTTTTCCGGGTTTTACATGTTGAAAATCTAGCACACGCCAAATACCATTATCTACTTCTATTGTTAACCCTGTTTTAAAGTCATTTACTGAAATCATGTTTTTCCTCCTGTAATTTGCAAAGTATCTTTATTTGGAGCATATTAAAACTGCTCATTCTTCCTTATTTAACCATAAAACACACAAAGTTACAAAGGAATTTTATAAAATAATTAATTCTTTTGGTGAATGAATTAAAATCTCATTACCTGTTTCTGTAATTAAGAGATCATCTTCAATTCTAACGCCACCGATTCCTGGTAAATAAATTCCTGGTTCATCCGTCACAACATGTCCGACTTCTAGTTTTTGAGGGCTCTTAAAGGATAAATTAGGTCCTTCGTGAATTTCTAGTCCAATACCATGTCCTAAAGAATGTCCAAATGCATCGCCATAGCCAAAAGAAGCAATATAATCACGTGCAATAGCATCTGCTTCAATTCCAGTCATACCTGGTTTTAAGCTATCGATTACTTTTAATTGCGCATCTAACGTAATTTGGTAAATTTCTTTTAATTTTTCAGCAGGTTCACCGACCGCGATAGTTCTTGTCATATCTGAACAATAACCGTCATAGTAACAGCCGTAA
The DNA here is from genome assembly GCF_028867355.1 of Listeria sp. LM90SB2. Taxonomy (NCBI): domain Bacteria; kingdom Bacillati; phylum Bacillota; class Bacilli; order Caryophanales; family Listeriaceae; genus Listeria; species Listeria sp. LM90SB2. The sequence goes on along the minus strand of NZ_CP046449.1, from coordinate 1,376,165 downwards.
TCCATTGTAACGAAATCGCCAACTTCGATTTTTTTATCCGAAGCAACACCATGCGGTAACGCAGAACGAACACCAGATGCGACAATTGTATCAAACGACGAGGAAGTAGCTCCCGCACGTCTCATAAAGAATTCTAGTTCATTAGATACTTCGATTTCAGCCATGCCTGGTTTGATAAATTGAATGATATGTGCAAAAGCTGCATCAGCAATATCACAAGCTGTGCGGATTGCTTTTAGTTCACTTGCTGTTTTCACTTTACGCATTTCTTCAAAGAAGCCAGTAAGTGGGATTAATTGACGATTAAATACGCGCTCCATTTGTTTAAATTCAGATACGGTCACATAATCCGCTTCAAAATGTAGTGTTTTTGTATCATTTTTAATTAATAAATCTTCTACTGTATCAAAAATCGGACCAGTATGTTGTACAATTTCGTATCCTTCTGCTTGTTTTGCTGCTTGTTCCGTATATCTGAAATCAGTTACAAAATAAGCTTTTTCAGGTAAAATTAGCGCCACACCACTTGTTCCAGTGAAACCTGATACATACCTTCTATTAAACTCACTTGTGACAAGAACTGCTTCTATCTTTTCCTTGCCCAGCGTTTCTTGAATTTTAGTTAATTTAGACATTTTTATTCCCCCACTTTTATCAAATTTTAGGCGCGCAAAAATCGCATTATTAGACGCGTTCGAAACTATTTTATCACAATTTAGAAAAAATAACTTTTTTTAGGCGTTTTGCGCTATACGAAAAACTATTTTTAGCGTAAAATAACATATTAGTAAACATGAATAGGCTGGTGAAAACTTTGAGCAAACAAAACGTACCATCATATGGCGGTCAAGCTGTAGTTGAAGGCGTCATGTTTGGCGGCAGAAAACAGACCGTAACAGCAATTAGACGTATAGATGGTTCATTAGAATATTTTTATTTAGAAAAAAATAGTCCGGTTTGGGTTATGCGTATGAAGAAAATCCCTTTTTTAAGAGGAATTGTTGCATTAATTGAATCTAGCGCTATCGGTTCCAAACACCTCGCTTTTGCAACAGACCGATATGACGAAGATCCAAATAACCCAGTAGAAGAAGAAAAAATTGAAAAGAAAGAATCGAAAGTCGCGATGTGGCTTGGTGTTGCCGTCATCGGTATTTTATCTTTCGTCTTTGCAAAATTTGTCATGACGCTCATCCCTGTATTTTTAGCGGAATTATTCCGTCCTATCGTACCAGGTGATACGGCGCAAGTATTTTTAGAGAGTCTTTTCAAATTAATTCTTCTATTAACCTATATTTTCGCGGTTTCTCAGACCCCTATTATTAAACGAGTTTTTCAATATCACGGTTCTGAGCATAAGGTAATAAATTGTTACGAAGAAAAATTACCTTTAACGGTTGAAAATGTACAGAAACAATCGCGACTTCATTATCGTTGTGGTAGTAGTTTTATTTTATTTACAGTTATTGTTGGTATGTTTATTTATTTGTTAGTACCAACCGATCCTCTTTGGCTTCGTGTGGTCGACCGGATTTTACTTATTCCTGTTGTGCTTGGTGTAGCTTTTGAAGTACTTCAATTAACTAATAAATGCCGTAATATCCCAGTTCTTAAATATTTAGGTGTCCCGGGTTTATGGCTACAACTTCTTACAACAAAAGAACCGTCTGATGATCAAGTTGAGGTTGCCATTGCATCCTTTAATGAGCTTTTACGAGTGGAAAAAGAAGGTGCACCAGTAGATGTAACTGAGCCAGATAATCTGGAACTTTTAGAATAGGAGTGGATTAATTTGAAGAAGTATCCCCTCATAGTTATTATTTTACTTGCGCTTGTTGGTATTGGGCTTTTAATGGGTGGTTTTAAATCATTTTTCACCTTAATTATTTCCGTATTAATCGGGGCACTTATTTTCACCCTTCTACTGCGGTTTTTCACAAATAGAAAAACTGACAGTAATTACCAAAAAGCAGTAAAACAATCGAAAAATTTACATGATCCGAAGAAAAAAACGAAGAAAAAACGAAAATCTTCTTTCAAAGTGATTGATGGTGGCAAAAAATAAGTTATAATAGAAAAGGATGCTTTAAAAAAAGCAGTTTTCAGGATGAAAGGGGTTTACACAATTGATTAGTTGGATTATAGCAATTATCATTCTGGTTATTCTTCTAGGATACGAAATTTACCAGTTTGTAATGCGTCGCAAAGCAGTAAAAGTTTTAACAGAAGAAGAATTTAAAAAAGGTTATCGTAAAGCACAGTTAATTGATGTTCGCGAGCCAAATGAATTCGATGCTGGACATATTCTTGGAGCTAGAAATATCCCAGTTACACAAATGAAAAACCGGACAACAGAAATTCGTCAAGATTTACCAGTTTACTTATACTGCCAAACAGCACAACGTAGTAACCGTGCAGCAATTATGCTTTATAAACGCGGATACAAACAAGTTTATCAGCTTAAAGGCGGCTACCGTAAATGGACAGGAAAAACTAAATCTAAATAAGAAAAAACCTTGCTGCGGAAATTCACAGCAAGGTTTTTTTATACTTCTTTTTGATAACGTAAAATCGGTTTTCTAGCAGCACGTGTTTCGTCTAGTCGTTTTACATAGGTGCTATGTGGCGCTTCTTGGACGATTTCAGGATTTTCTTCCGCTTCTTTCGCAATTTTTAACATCGTATCAATGAAAGAATCTAGAGTTTCTTTCGATTCTGTTTCAGTCGGTTCAATCATGATTGCTTCACCAACAATTAGCGGAAAATAAACTGTTGGCGGATGGAAATTGTGATCTAGCAATCGTTTCGCAATATCAACAGTTCTTACGCCAAGTTTCTTCTGTCTATTACCACTTAAAACAAATTCGTGTTTACAAACTTGATCAAATGGTAAATCATAGGCTTCTTGCAGTTTACGCATCATATAGTTGGCATTTAAAACGGCATATTCTGTCACCAATTTCAAGCCATCCGGACCCATTGTGCGAATATACGTATACGCGCGAACATTGATGCCGAAGTTGCCATAATAAGGTTTCACTCGTCCAATAGAGTCAGGATAGTTATAATCAAACGTGTATCCTTCTTCTTTTTTCGTAAGGACTGGTGTTGGTAAGAATGGTATTAATTCCTTTTTCACGCCAATTGGGCCAGAACCAGGACCGCCACCACCGTGAGGACCAGTAAATGTTTTGTGTAAATTCAAATGAACAACATCAAAGCCCATGTCTCCTGGTCTAACTTTCGCCATAATAGCATTTAAATTGGCACCATCATAGTACAATTTCCCGCCAGCTTCATGAACAATTTCCGCCATTTCAACAATATCTTTTTCAAAAAGACCAAGTGTATTTGGGTTTGTGAGCATTAGTGCGGCCGTGTCTTCGCCTACTACTTTTTTCAAATCAGCTACATCGACAAGTCCTTTTTCATTCGATTTCACCGTCACAACATCGAAGCCCGCTACTGCTGCAGATGCAGGGTTTGTTCCATGTGCAGAGTCTGGGATGATTACTTTTGTGCGTTTTGTATCCCCATTCTTTTCATGGAATGCACGAATGAGCATTAATCCCGTCCATTCTCCGTGTGCTCCAGCAGCTGGTTGTAGCGTTACTTCATCCATTCCTGTAATTTCAACTAAGCTTGTTTGCAAATCATACAGTAGTTCTAGCGCGCCTTGGACAGAGCTTTCTGGTTGGTTTGGATGGATATTAGCGAAACCAGGAAAGCGTGCAACTTTTTCATTGATTTTTGGGTTATATTTCATCGTACAAGAGCCAAGCGGATAAAAACCAGAATCAACACCAAAGTTATGATTGGATAAATTGGTATAATGACGCATGATTTCAAGCTCGCTTAATTCAGGCAAATCTGCTGGTACAGAACGAATATACGCTTGTTCAAAATAATCACTGGCTTTTGTTTCTGGAACATCGCTTTCTGGTAAACTAAAGCCAATTCTTCCTGGAATAGAACGTTCAAACACTAATGGCATCGTTTCTTCTAAATTCATTTTGCACCCTCCAAGCTCGCCACAAAGGCATCAATTTCCTCTTTTGTCCGCATTTCAGTAACAGCTACAAGCATATGGTTTTCATATTTTTCCTCATAAAAACCAAGGTCATACCCACCAATAATCCCTTCATCTAAAAGTGATTCATTCACTTCTTTGATTGGTTTCGAAAGTTTTACAACAAATTCATTGAAAAAGCCATCTGAAAATAGAACTTCAAAGCCTTTTTCACGGAATTTTTGTTTGGCATAATGAGATTTATCTAAGTTTTGTTTTGCCATTTCTACAAGACCTGTTTTTCCAAGGGTTGCCATTGCGACAGAAGAAGCTAATGCATTCAATGCTTGATTGGAACAAATATTAGACGTCGCTTTATCACGGCGAATATGTTGTTCGCGTGCTTGTAATGTTAGTACATACCCGCGCTTCCCGTTCTCGTCTACGGTTTCCCCAACTAAACGTCCAGGAACTTTACGCATTAATTTATTTGTTACTGCAAAGAATCCACAATGCGGTCCACCAAATGATTCTGGGATACCAAATACTTGCGAATCACCCACAACAATATCTGCACCAAATTCTCCTGGTGGTGTTAACAAACCTAGAGACAACGGATTGCTCGATACAAGTAATAAAGAATTATTTTCATGCACTAATTTTTCAAGTTCAGCCAAAGGTTCCACTTGTCCATAGAAGTTTGGATATTGTACAACAAAACCCGCAATATCATCTGAAAGAGCTTTTTTTAGCGCCTCAATGTCTGTTTTTCCATCTAGTTCTGGAATAACTTCTACTTCAATGTGTTGGCCAGTTGCATAGGTTTTTAAAACATTGCTACTTTCCGGGTGAACAGCTCCGGAAATGAGAATTTTTTTGCGCTTTGTATGTCCACTTGCTAGCATCGCTGCTTCTGCAAGCGCTGTTCCACCATCATACATAGAGGAATTAGCCAAGTCCATTCCAGTAAGTTCCGCAATCATCGTTTGGAATTCAAAGATTGCCTGCAACTCTCCTTGAGAAATTTCAGGTTGATAAGGCGTATATGCTGTATAAAATTCTGAGCGAGAAATAACATGATCGACTACAGTTGGAATGTAATGACTATAAACTCCAGCCCCTAAAAAAGACGCATATTCAGTAGTATTAGCATTTTTAGAAGCAAGTTTCGATAATTCGCGTAAAAGTGCAGGTTCAGATTTTGCTGGTTTTAAATCATAATCTCGTTTAAATCTAATTTTTTCTGGAATATCTTGAAATAAGTCATCAATTGACTTAACCCCTATTACATCAAGCATTTCCTTTTCATCTTGCTCTGTCATTGGTAAATAACGATGTTTTGCCATATTACTTCCTCCTTTTTACTTTGCGCGTTTATAAAATGGTGTTGGTACTATTTTCGCTTTTATTTTTTTGTTTCTTATACCTACTTCTACTTCTTGACCTATTTCTGTGTAAGCTGTATCAATTAGAGCAAGACCAATATTTGTTCCAAGTGTGGGTGATTGGGTACCAGAAGTCACAATGCCAATTTCTTCCTCATTTAGAAATACTGGATAATCGTGACGCGGAATACCTCGTTCAATTAATTCAATACCAACTAGTTTTCTATTCAGCCCTGCTTCTTTTTGTTTAATAAGCGCTTCTTTACCTATAAAATCTGCTTCTTTTTTTAATTTAACAGCAAAATTAAGCCCTGCTTCAAGTGGTGTAATGTCCTTGCTCAATTCTTGCCCATAAAGCGCAAGTACCGCCTCTAAGCGCAATGTATCCCGTGCACCTAAACCAATTGGAGCTACTCCTTCAGCTAAAATTGCCTCAAAAACTTTTCCTGCATCAGCGCTTGGCATATAAATTTCAAATCCATCTTCTCCAGTATAGCCACTTCTTGAAATGATTGTTTTCACTCCTGCTACATCCGCATCCTCCACAAATCCAAAGAAGCTAATCGAACTTAAATCTACATCCGTTAGTTTTGCGAGAATTTTTTCTGCGCTTGGCCCTTGAAGTGCTAATTGTCCATATTCCGAAGATACATTGGTAACAGAAACATCCCCGCGAATATTTTTAACCATCCATTCAAAATCCTTGTCCGTATTTGCTGCATTGACAACAAGTATGTATTCCGTTTCTGATTTCTTGTAAACTACTAAATCGTCCACTGTTCCACCAGTTTCATAGCACATAATATTATATTGTGCTTTTCCGATTTTTATTTTTTCAATGTCATTGGTTAACAAATACTGTAAATAAGAAGTACTATCCGGTCCTTTTACTAGAATTTCTCCCATGTGAGACACATCAAATAGCCCTGCATCAGTTCGCACGGCCTCATGTTCTGCTTTTATACCAGCAAATTGTACCGGTAAATCCCATCCACCAAAATCAATGGTTTTCGCACCATATTTTGCATAAAGTGGATGAATCGGTGTTTTTAGTAACTCTGTCATAATTATATCCTCCTTTTTCACATAACAAAAAGGCTTATATGGTTCATAAGCCCTGTCGTAACACAAAAATGACTCCAGAGTTGCGTCCCGTAAACATCCTTTTGCCTGAGAGTTTCACATAATACATGCTTTCCCCGTCGGCGCCGCTTTTCGCAGTCTCTCTGCTTACATTCACCCGCTAATTCTATTATGTATTTGCCTTTTCTATAGCTTATCATGAGTTGTATTGTTCGGCAAATAATTAGTTTTAAAGCTTAAATTTTCTTTATTTTTGATATTGGTTCGGAATGTAAGGGCTTTATTGCGATATTACCGTTTAATTATACGCTTGTTATTCATTGCACATAGATTGTGAAAATCATCAAAATCGAAAAAAATTTTTTATTCACTTATTTGCTTCTAAAATACCACTTTCAATATTATTTTAGCTTGAAATGCTACTTTTGCATTTAGAAAATACTATTTTCGTTTTTGTGAAAGATTGGGACACAAAGGATTTTGTTTACTTTTGAGGAATATGACTTGTAAGGAGGTTCTTATGCCGCAAAAAATGACAGAACACATCATAACTCAAGCATTACGTGTCCATGCAAGTGATGTTCATATTCATCCACTCTCAAACCGTTACTTACTCCGTCTTCGGGTAAACGGGACATTGATTCCGCTTCTTTACCTTCCAATAGATGTAGGGGAAAAGTTAATATCTTTTCTTAAATTCCAAGCAGCTTTGGATATAAGCGAAAAAAGACGACCTCAATCTGGTAGCTTTGAAAAAAATACAAACACAGAAAAAATTGCTATACGGCTTTCTACTATGCCTAGCAAAGATTTTCATGAAAGCATGGTCATTCGAATTTTTCGTTACAAGTACCCTATCCCATTTTTAAAATCTAGTGTTTTTCCTAGATCCACTAATCAAATTCAACAACAGTGTAAAAACCAAACAGGCTTGTTTCTTTTTTCCGGTAGCACAGGTAGTGGTAAGTCCAGTTCTATGTATAGCCTTGTTTCTTCTATAGAAAATAAAGATGAACTGCAAATCATTACAATTGAAGATCCTGTTGAACATCATTCTCCCGGCTTTCTCCAAATCGAAGTGAACGAAAAAGCAAGCATTACCTATGCACCCATCATTCGCTCCGTCTTACGCCATGATCCTGATATTTTAATTATCGGGGAAATACGCGATGCAGAAACCGCTAAAATAGTTGTTCGTGCTGCATTAACCGGTCACTTAGTTTTAAGCACGGTTCATGCCGGAGATGCTTACGGAGTTTTATTAAGATTACTTGAATTCGGTATTAGCTCAGAAGAATTAGCGCAATGCTTACTAGGAATCAGTTTTCAGAAGCTGACACACCTAGTTTGCACCTTCTGCGGAGAAAAATGCCATCCCCTTTGTACACATTTGCACCGAAAAAGAACAGCTATCTATGAAGTTCTTACGCAACAAGAGATAAAAGCCTATTTCCAATCTAATAAACAGCAGATTAAGCCTAAATACCCTATTAAAAGAACATTCGAGAAAGGAGTTGCCTATGGTTTTTTTTCAGCGCACTAATTGGAAAGAGGACGGAGAATTTTTAATTAGAGTTGCCAGTTTACTCGAAAAGGGATTCTCATTAGATGCGACCATTAGCTATTTAAGCATTACTTCGCCCAAATATCGCAAAAGATATGAACAAATTATCACTTCACTTGCAAACGGAAATTCTTTTTCCTATGCTCTTTCAAAAAACGGATTTCCTGAATTCATTTGTTCACAACTTCATTATGCTTCTAGTCACGGTTACTTTTTGCAAACAATTCACGAAACCGGCGTCCATATGAAAAGAAAAGCGGAGGAAAAAAACGCATTAATGAAGACCTTCCAATATCCACTAGTCTTATTCTCTACTGTTATTCTGGTGTTCTTCTTGCTTCGAATTTTTCTCTTACCTAAATTCGAACTTTTATTTACACAATTATCAACTAACGGCACAGTCGGAACTAAATTCACTTATTTCCTGCTTGAAAAAATTCCAGTTTTATTAGGAATTTTTTTACTTAGCCTTTTTCTAATCTTCAGTTTCCTTATTCGAAAACAAAAGCAAAAAAATGCTTACGACCGAGCTTATTTTTATTGTCGAATTCCATATATTCGCCAATTTTCAAGAATTCATTATTCGCAATACCTTTCGCGCGAACTTGGATATCTGCTGAAAAGCGGTTTATCTATAACGCATATTATGCACCTCTTCGCGCAAGAAGAATCGCCCGCATTCTTTCAAGCAATCGCCAGGCAAATCCTTCCTACGCTTGAACAAGGATTATCACTAACAAAAGCACTAGAAAAAATGCCTATATTTGAAAGAGAACTTTATTACATTGCTATCCACGGTGAAAAAAATGGTAATTTAGCAGAAGAATTTTTATTTTATTATAACTTATGTCATCAGAAATCACTTCAAAAGACCGAAAAATTATTTTCATTTATCCAACCAATTGTTTTTATCGTTATTGGTATTTTAATTGTATCCATTTATTTATCCATTTTATATCCCATGTTTTCTATGGTAAATCAAATTTAAAAGGAGGAGTTTTAATGTTTAAAAAGAAAATTGATTGGCGAGATGAGCGAGGCTTTACTTTGGTGGAGATGTTAATTGTATTGTTAGTGGTTAGTGTTTTGTTACTCCTTACTATTCCCAACATAGTATCACAAAGTAAGTCAATCAACGATAAAGGATGCGAGGCCTTTATTTCAATGGTTCAAGGTCAAGTTCAGTCCTACCAATTAGATAAAAATTCAATCCCTTCTGTAGCTGATTTAGTAAGTGGAGGTTATCTAAAAGCTAACCAAAAAACTTGTCCTAATGGAAATAGTATCAAGATAGATAGCTCAGGAAATGTTTCTGAGAAAAAATGAAAATAAATGGATTTACTTTATTAGAAATGTTACTTGTACTAACTATCAGCTTTACACTAATCACATTAACCATCTTTCCTATTTCAAGTACATTATCCACGCTTAGGGAGAAACAACTACTAGAAGAAATAAAAGCCACCATTTACTATGCGCAAATAAATGCTGTAGCAACAAAGCAAGATACGTTTATTTCATTTGATCCAATGAGAAACCAACTCATCACATATACTAACTCAAAAACACTTGCTATCCTTCCATTCTCACAGACGTTAACTTTAACACAACCAAAAATAGGAAATTTTCGTTTCTCGAGTACAGATGGATCCATTAATCGTTTTTCAACAATTCACCTGACAAGTTCGACAAATAACTACAAGCTAATATTTCAAATCGGAAAGGGGCGTTTTAGAATTGAATAAAATTAACGGATTCTCTTTAGTTGAAAGCATGGTTTCACTTCTCCTTTTTTCAATGGTTTGTAGTTTTCTATTACCCACAGCAATGACTATTTTTGAAAAACTAGACTATCAAAAAGAAACTAGCAGAGTCTATCAAGAAATTTACGAACATAGCGAACTATTACGGCACAAAAGCGTTCCAGTTAACTTTAAGGATGAACGTATCGAAAGTTTCCATTATCAAGGAGGTATCCAAATTTGTGCAAAAAATAAATCGGAAGAAAAATGTATCTTTTAGAAATGGCTCACCTGCTTTCACTCTTCTTGAAACAATCTTGTCTATTACGATCATTTTAAGTATTAGCTCGCTCATTCCATTATTTTTTCAATGCTATAACAAGACTATCCAGATTAGTAACATTGATCAGACAACAGAATGGCAACTTTTTCTCATTCAAACTCGTCTAGAATTAGAAAAAGCGACTAATATTCAGATTGATAGGAATAAGCTTTCTTTTAGTAATGGCAAAGATCTTATCACCTATTCCAAATATAATGATTTAGTTCGTCGACAAGTAAATGGAAAAGGACATGAACCATTGCTTACTAATGTGAAAGATTATCAATTAATCAAGAAAGAAAAACAACTTCATTTAACGGTGCAAGACTCTAATACTCAGATATATACATCTGTATTCGCATTACCAGAAGTGGTATCCAATCCATGAAGACTAATGCATTTACGCTCCCATTTACCATTTTCATTGCGCTTATTTCAATTTTAATCGTTACTGGTACTGCTTCTATCTTTAAGACACAAATACAATATGAAAAAATGATTCAAAATTATTATTTAGCCTCCACTAAACTAAATTTAGCTTTCATAGAAATTAAGGAAACATCCTCACTTTCACATCAATTTAAAATAAATTTCAAAGGCGCAAAGATAGATTGCCAGGCGACGGATAATCAACTAACAGAATTCAACTGTCAAATCACACTAGAAAACGGCTATACATTAGCAAAAACAACGAGCCCTTAAAGAAGGAACTCGTTGTTTTAAAAAGATTTAGTTGGTGTATTAATTAAATTATACATTTTACCTGTTTTCGTATCGATTACCTTATCAAATAAATAACCATAGAGAACTAAATCCCCTTTTTCATAAGATAAAATAGGTTGGTTATCCATTAATTCCAAGATAGTCGATTCTTTTTTGTTCGTTGGATCAATTTTTACTAACTTATACTCTTTTGCTCCGCTGCCAATTTTAGCGCTTTTATATGGAACAAATGTTAGAAAAGTATTCTTATCAAAATTTGTATCAAAATACGGAACAAAAGTCCCTAATTCATCGTATTCTCGTGCAGCATTATACGAAAAGAAATTTTGAAATCCCAGTGTTCTAAAATCGTATAATAATTTTTCATCAGAGTTTTTTTCAATAGTAAGCAGTACATTATCGTGAACAGCAAATTGCATAATATTAGCTACAATTAAATTTTTAGTAGCGTTATCTCTAATGTCTTGTAAATAAAGGTTTCCTAATTCATCATCCGGTTTGTCTTTATTGTTCGAAATCACCAAATTATCTCCGTACCAGGAAATAAAAGGTGACGCGACATCTATTTTATGCAGTTGATTCAACGTATAGTCCCAATTTTCTATTTGAAAATTCCATTCTGGACTATATGAGACAAACATGATTTTTTCAGGTGACTCATCATTCCAATAAAATGTCGTCGTTAGAGGCTTTGTTGAACGTGAAGCAACAGTTGAACCATCATTCAAAGCGATTATTCGCATCGTGGCTTTTTCAGCTGATTCAGCAGAATAAAGTAAGATATTTCGATAGTCTGGACTAATTTGCACTTCAGAAATAGATTCCTTCGTATTAAAGATTGGTCTTTTCTTTTCATTATATATATTCAATTCTTCAAAATACGTAACTCCAGATTTTTTGGTTTGCAGCAAAACAGAATCTTTTGACAACCAACCAACTACTCGCTGGAATTCTTTGGTTTTGATTTGAACACCTTGTACTTCTTTTGCAGTCTTTTTTGGCGTTTCTTTTTCCTCCGAGCAACCAAAAGAGATAAAAACCAATCCGACTAATAAGGTAATCAGCAAAAAAACATTTGATTTTTTCATCTCTGGCCTCCAATCTCTCTATGCTAAAATTTTACCCTTTTCAAAGGAAGCTAAAACAATGCGTTATAGAAAGATTAGCTTTATAAAACAAGCTACAATAATGGAGTGTTATTGTAGCTTATACAAATTAAAATTAATATTAATATTAATCTTCACTTGGTAGTGCTAACCATGCAGCTCCAATTATCCCTGCGTCATTCCCTTTTGTCGCAATAGATAATTTAGTGGATTCTTTAACAGCTGGGAAAACCATTGTCTCAAAATAAGTTTTAACCGGTGTTAATAATTGATCGCCTGCTGCTGAAACGCCACCACCAATAATAATCTTCTCTGGATTTAACATGTTTCCAATATGACTGAGCGCTAAAGCCAAATAGAAAGAAATTTTATCAATTGTTTCATTTGCTAAAGCATCATCTTCTGCTCCTAGTTCAAAAATCAATTTAGAAGTAATTGTTTCATCGTTGTTTATTGCATCTTTAAGTGCGGATTTACCAGTATACTCTTTCGCTAAATCTTTCGCTACTCGAACGATTCCTGTTGCTGATGCGACAGTTTCTAAACAGCCTTTTTTGCCACAGGTACAATCATAACCATTCTCAGGAACTACTGTTACATGCCCAATTTCACCAGCTGCTCCGCGAATACCATGTAAAATTTTGCCTTCTGCGAAAATTCCGCCGCCAACGCCTGTTCCAAGTGTTACGAAAACGACATTAGCCCCACCTTCGCCTGCGCCTTTCCAGCGTTCACCAAGAGCTGCAACATTAGCATCATTATCTAATATGATTTTTAAACCAGTAATATTTTCTAAATCTTGACTAACATTTTGTTCATCTGCCCAGCCTAAGTTGTACGCACCTTTTACAGTACCTGTTTCATAATTTACAGTACCTGGAGTTCCCATACCAATACCATAAAAAATATCATTATCCAGTTGTAAGTCCGTTAATTTTTGATTGATAGAATCCCCAATGTTTTTAACAATGTGGGCGCCCTTATCTTCAATATTTGTATCAATTGTCCATTTTTCTTCAATGTCGCCTTCTTTTGTTAAAATAGCTAATTTTGCTGTTGTCCCGCCTAAATCTACACCAATTAATTTTTTGTTCATTCTGCTGTTCTCCTTATAATCAATTTAATTTAAACTACTATTTTTTCGTTGTTCTTTAATTAATTCTTGTTTCAATATACTTCTAGCTCTAGCAAAAGTTTCTCTATCTAAAATATTATGTTTAAAAAGTTCTGTTATCTCATATTCCATCATTTCGATGTCATATTGTCGTTTTCCTAAATAAACAATAATGCCATGCTTTCTTAGTAATTGGGCAACATCATAAACTGTTTTCACATTAAAAACCTCTTATTCTTTGATTTTTTCTAACTCATCGTAATAAGAATCAAAAAATGGATTGCTTGATAACTCTCTAGCGCTGTTCGCTTCTTTAATTGCATTTGGCATATCGCCTTTTACTCTATAGCAAACAGATAAATAATAATGAGCTTCTGGGATGTCTTTGTCGATATTAATTGCTTCTTTAGCCATTGTTTCTGCTTTGTCTATTTGCTTATCTTGTAAAGCGATAGATGCAGCATACGTATATGAATAGCCGTCAGCACTTCCGCTAGAAATTAAATTATCGGTAATCTTGGTTGCTTCTTTTTTATTTTGTTCTTGAAGGTATTGTTGTACTGCTACATTAGCCTGCATCGGATCATATGGTTGTTCTCCTTTTTGGTAGCCAAAATACAAAAATAAAACAGCTACACCAAAAAGTGAAATGCCATATGCAAGTCGTCGCCAATGGAAAAATTGTTTTGGTAACGATAATGCTCCGGCAAGCAAGAAACCACCTACAAGACCACCAATATGTCCAGCAATATCAATCTGGCTAGAAAATACATCAATTAACAAATTAATTGCGACAAGTGACGCGATACTGACGCCAATTGTTTTTGCATAAAGATTTGGTTTTAAAACAACCAAATAAAGTAACGCGCCCATTACTGCAAATACTGCAGTACTTGCACCAACAGATAAATTCATATTTAATGCAAAACTGGCTATGTTTCCGCATATTCCTCCTAAGAGAAGAATTAGAACATATCGCCATTTACCATAAATACGCTCTGCCCAAGCACCTACAATATAAAGCATAACTGCATTGGAAGCTAAATGCATTAATCCACTATGAAGAAAAATCGGTGAAATAAAGCGCCACCATTCCCCAGCATATATAAGTGGGTTGAATTTCCCGCCCCATTTAATTAAGTTAAATGAATTGGTAGTTCCACCTTGGAAAGAAAGCCACAAAAACGCTACAACCAAAAGACCAATGAACGTATACGTAACTATTGGTTTTGAATTCCTAGCAACTTTTTGTTCTTCATTTACTTTAGTAGTAATATACGAGATTACTTGCTCTCGTTCTTTTGCTACTAGCTCTTTCGTTATTTCATTTGGAAGAACAAATGCTTCTTCTGGTAATTCTAAAGTTTTAACGAGTGTGTCTAGATGATCTCTCATTTGTTCGTTCGCGAGTAAAATATTTTCTAATTTCACTTTTTCATTTGGAGAAGCAATTGACTGCCCAAAAAAAGGCGAAATATCACCCATTGGTTCAAATGGTGTTATATAAATATTCACAAGAGGCAATTTCAAGCGCCCCATTTGCTTACGAAGATTTTCGGTAACGTGTAAAGTGTGTGTCACATCGCGTTCCACCACATTAGCCCAACTTAATTCTTTCATCTGTATACGGATGACTGGTCTTTTTTTCTGGCTTGTATTTTCCAACCAAAGTTCTTGTTTCTCCTCGTGAAGATGGATTAAACGGTATTTTTCAACACCCAAGAAATAATTAGTTAGGCGCCAGAAGACATATTGTTCTTGGAAGCTCAAAAAATTCCCTGCTTTCATTACAAATTATATTTACTACTATACGCAAAAAAAAGGGTGTTGTAAACAATCCACCCTATTTTCTATAGAATTATTTTTCCTTATCCTCCAATTAAAATAGAAACTGGTTCGTCATGCTTTTCAGGTGTAAACTCTATTTGTTGTTCATAAAGGTACAAGGACACTGTATGTCCTTGAAAATCCGTTAAAAATCTATCGTAAAATCCTCCGCCAAAACCGATTCTATAATGATCTTTATTAAAGGCAACTCCAGGAACAATTAGTAAGTCAATTACTTTTTTATCAACTGTTTCTGCTAATTCATTTGGTTCTAAAATACCAAACTTAGATTTTATTAAAGGATGTATCGAATCCATCTTTTTAAACTCCATTTTTTTGCTAGGATAATATGTTTTTGGAATTAAAATGGTTTTCCCTTCTTTTTTTGCTTGTAGGATGATTGCTTCTGTTTCGATTTCAGGGTGTCTTGCTAATGTGATACCAACAACCTTTGCATTTTCCCATTCTGGTAATAAAAATAGTTTTTCCGCTAATCTAATAGAACGTTCGCGATGTTCTACTCTATCAAGGCTATTCAAATTCCGTAAGATTTTCTCGCGTATCAGTCGTTTGTCTTCCATTTTGGCTTCCCCCTTTTTGTTAATAAAAAAAGCAACAGAATGGAGATCCTGCTGCTTACTTAGTTTCGCGGTGTAAAGTTACACGGCGTAATCTTGGACAATATTTTTTTAATTCAATACGTTCCGGATTTTCACGCTTATTTTTAGTAGTGATGTAATTACGATCACCGCATTCAGTGCATTCTAAAGTAATATTAACGCGCATTATTTTTCCCTCCAACTCCGACTGACGAATTTATTTACTAAACCTGTATAATAATATCATTTTTAATCAGTTGTTGCAAGGACTCTATGCATTTTCTTTTTATTTTCTTTACAAAACCTTATTTCGGATGGTGTTTTGAGGTAAATTATGCTATAACTAGTAGTAGAGTTTATGGAAGAGAGGTGTGTATAAAACCCATGACCACAGTCATAATTATCTTACTAATTGCTGCTATTGCGCTGTTTGTTATTTCATTTCTACAAAAGGGTGACAATAAACAATTAGAAAAAGAACTGGAAGATGTTGCTGCTCAGTGGATGCAAGAAAACTTTGAACTAAAACAACGTATCTCTGAACTAGAAAAAGCAATGAAAATGGATAGCCCAAGCATTGAAGCTGAGCAAGTTCCTGATAGCCCGAAAGTTCGTGAATTAATGAAAAAACAAGTGATTACACTTTATACTTCTGGAATCGTAACTTCAGAAATTGCTGAACAGTCATCTTTACCTAAAGAAGAAGTGGAAAAAATCATTGAAGAATATTTAAAACATTGATTTAAATTTTAAAGGAGGAGCCTATCTGTGAAGAAAAACTTACGGATGTTGGCGCTAGGTTTCTTAATATCTGCTGTTGTCTTACTGGTGTATAACCAGTTTTTCTCCACACAGACCAAAGCAGATGAAACAAAAGCCGCATCAACAAAAGCTGGTTCTGATGAAAATTCAAGCACATGGAAAAATAAATACGAAAAATTATTAGCTCAGCAAGAAGTGGACAAAGCAACGGAAGCTGAAGCAAAGAAAAAGGCTGAAGAAGATGCTAAAAAGAAAGCAGAAGAAGCAAAAAAAGTAAAAAGTTATACTTTAAAGATTTCTAAAGGAGATCCTTCTTCTAAAGCTGGTGACGAACTTCAAGCAAATGGTATTATTAAAAGTGCTTCAGATTTTGATAAATATTTACGAGATAATAATTATGAAAAGTACATTCGTGATGGTAGTTATAATCTCAAAAGTGATATGAGCTATGAAACGATTGCTAAAATTTTAACGCATAAAAATTAATACAAAAAAAGGAAATAAGTCTAGAGCTTGTTTCCTTTTTTGTGTTATTATTTAAGAAAGAAAGGATGATGAATTATGGCAATTGTAAAAATGGAAAACCTCATAATTAATACGGGGGTATTTTACCTATAGAATGCTCCCACCTACAAAGGAGCGAAAACATTGACATTAGAACAATACGGTTTTACAAATTTTTTTAAAGAACAAAAGATAGCTGCTACCTCCTCTTATGGTAGAGTTACGGCGGTATTTAGAGATTATTATCGCGTTATTACGGAGAATGAAGAATTTTTAGCATCATTGAAACGTGGAAATTTTTATGAACTATCCTCTACTTCCCTTCCCGCTGTTGGTGATTTTGTAGAGGTCAGTAGCGATGCGCAAATACTCTCTGTACTAGAGCGTAAAACGGTCTTTTCTCGGATGAATAAAGACTCAGAGGAACAATTGATTGCAGCGAATTTTGATTATGCTCTCATTGTGATGAGTTTGAATCATGACTTTAATTTGAATCGATTAGAGCGTTATTTGACGGTTGCTTGGGATAGTGGTGCAACACCGATTATCATTTTAACAAAAGCAGATTTAGTGGAGGATTTAACAGCCTTTGCTCAGCAGCTCGAGACAGTTGCTTATGGCGTTCCAGCATACTATGTGGATAATTTATCACATCATGGTTTTGAAGCTTTAGAACGCGATTTAAAGCCGAATAGTATGCTTGTTTTGCTTGGCTCTTCCGGTGTCGGAAAATCTTCTTTTATTAATTCGCTTGCAGGTACTGATTTAATGAAAACTGCTGGTATCCGCGAAGATGATAGTAAAGGAAAACATACGACGACACATAGGGAAATGCATTTGCTTACGAATGGGTGGATTGTGATTGATACACCTGGAATGCGTGAATTCGGTGTTGGTTTTAACCAAGCTGGATTAGAAACCACTTTCTCGGATGTAGAGGAATTGGCTGAAGGATGTCGTTTTCACGATTGCTCTCATACACAAGAACCAGGTTGCGCTGTAAAAGCAGCATTAGAAGATGGCACTTTAACTATGCAACACTACGAAAATTGGTTGAAATTGCAGCGAGAAATGGCTTATCACGCTCGAAAAAATAGCCCTGCTCTCGCAAGACAAGAACGTGACCGCTGGAAAGTTATTCAAAAATCACTTCGGACACATTTAAAAACACGTCCAAAAAAATAGTAAAAAAAGCAAGTAGCTCAGGCTACTTGCTTTTTGTATTATTTAGATTCTGGTTTTTTCGTTTTAGGATAGAATTTTTTCTCTGCTTGTGGTTTTTTATCGCCTTCTGGTTGTTCTTTTTTCTCAAGCAAAGCTTTACGTGATAAGTTAACGCGACCTTGTTGGTCTACTTCGATAACTTTAACAGTAACTTCATCACCTAGTTTTAGGATATCTTCTACTTTACCAACACGTTCATGTGCTAATTCAGAAATGTGAACTAAGCCATCTGTACCTTTGAATAATTCAACAAATGCGCCAAATTTTTCGATACGACGAACTTTTCCAGTATAAACTTCTCCCACTTCCACTTCACGAACGATGTCTTCGATGATAGCAATTGCTTTACGGTTCATTGCTTGATCTTGAGAAGCAATGTACACTGTACCATCTTGTTCGATATCAATTTTTACGCCAGTTTCATCAATAATTGCATTGATTTGTTTTCCGCCAGGTCCAATAACATCTTTGATTTTCTCAGGTTTGATGTTAAGTGTAATGATTTTTGGAGCATAAGCAGAAAGTTCTTCACGTGGTTCGCTAATTGTGCTAGTCAAGTGTTCTAGAATGTGTAGGCGCCCTTCTTTTGCTTGCGTTAATGCTTCGTCCAAAATTTGGCGGCTTAAGCCATCAATCTTGATGTCCATTTGAAGTGCTGTGATACCATCTTTTGTTCCAGCAACTTTAAAGTCCATATCGCCAAAGTGATCTTCCATACCTTGGATATCAGAAAGAATGGTGTAATCATCGCCAAGTTTGACAAGACCCATTGCGATACCTGCAACTGGCGCTTTAATTGGAACACCAGCATCAAGCATTGCAAGTGTAGAACCACAAATACTTGCTTGCGAACTAGAGCCATTAGATTCAAGAACTTCAGATACTAAACGGATTGTGTACGGGAATTCCTCTTCGGAAGGAATAACATATTGTAACGCACGTTCACCTAATGCACCGTGACCGATTTCACGACGACCTGGAGCACGACGAGGACCTGTTTCCCCAACACTAAATTGCGGGAAGTTATAATGATGCATAAAGCGTTTGTACTCTTCTGTCCCTAAACCATCAATGATTTGGTGTTCACGAAGCGGTGCCAGTGTACATACACTTAGAGCTTGTGTTTGACCACGAGTGAATAAACCTGAACCATGGACACGAGGAAGCATACCAACTTCAGAAGAAAGTGGACGAATTTCGTTTACTTTACGACCATCTGGACGGATTTTATCTTGAGAAATTAAACGACGCATTTCGTCTTTTTCGATCATTTCAAGAATATGAGCTACTTCGCTAAGAATTTCTGCTTCGTTTTCTAGTTCTTTTGCTTTATAGCTTTCTAAAATTTCTTCTTTTACATCTTCAATTGCTGCTTCACGTGCTTTTTTCTCTTCTGTTTTGATAGCTGCTTTCATTTTGCCTTCACTTGCTCCTTTTACTTCTGCTTCAAGTTCAGGATCGCTTACGAAAAGTTCAATTTCGCGTTTTTCTTTACCAACTGCAGCGATAATTTGTTGTTGGAATTCACAAAGACGTTTAATTTCTTCGTGACCGAACATGATTGCTTCAAGCATTGCTTCTTCTGAAACTTCTTTCGCTCCAGCTTCTACCATGTTGATTGCATCATAAGTTCCTGCAACGGTTAAGCTAATATCACTTTTTTCTGCTTGTTCGATAGTTGGGTTGATAACGTATTTTCCATCGATACGACCCACATCCACACCAGCGATCGGTCCTTCAAATGGAATATCGGAAATAACTAATGCAACAGAAGAGCCAAGCATTGCTGCCATTTCTGGAGAACAATCTTGATCCACACTGAAAACAGTAGATGTAATTTGAACTTCATTACGGAAACCTTCTGCAAATAATGGACGGATTGGACGGTCAATTAGACGCGCTGTTAATGTCGCACGGTCACTAGGACGTCCTTCACGTTTTAAAAATCCACCGGGAACTTTACCAACGGAGTACATTTTTTCTTCATAGTTAACTGTTAGTGGGAAAAAGTCGCCTGGACGTGGTTTTTTAGAACCTACTGCTGCTGTTAAAACGACCGTATCGCCGTAACGAATTAAGGCTGCTCCACTTGCTTGTTTTGCTAATTGACCTACTTCGACAGATAATGTCTTACCTGCCCATTCTGTTGAAAATACTTGTTTTTCAGACATATTTTAATCTCCTTTGATTAGGAAAAACACGAACCAGAAACTTTACCATGCATAAGAATGTTCACGCACACTTTAGATTTTCTAAAGCACACATGAATCCAAAAACCTGCTAAAAATAGCGATTTTTGAAGCACGTTTTTGGATTCATGCGATAAAGTTTCATTTCTTCGGCGTGTTTTCCAAAATTTAGTATAGTTAATACTCAAAAAAAAGCGGGAACTTTTGGTATCCCGCTTTCGTCTGGTTTTTATCGACGTAAACCTAAACGTTTGATAAGTTCGCGGTAACGTTGAACATCTTTTTTACGTAGGTAAGTTAATAGGTTACGACGGTGACCTACCATTTTCATTAATCCACGGTAAGAGTGATGATCTTTTTTGTGTACGCGAACGTGTTCATTTAAGCTATTGATTTCAGCAGTTAATACAGCGATTTGTACTTCTGGTGAACCAGTATCTGTATCATGGACACGGTACTCTGCAATAATTTCATTTTTGCGTTCTTGAGTTAAAGCCATTTCTTTCCACCTCCTTCTAAAATATCCCCAATTACTGAGCCAAGCGTCGGTGAGTCGCAAAAGCCAAGTAATGGTTCTGTTCGTACAGATTTAAAGATACACTATTTAGGCTCTAAAAGCAAGCAGAAATAGTCGTTTAATCCTCTAAATTAGCAAAAAATGCTCTTGTATCTTGTTCGTCTTTTTCTAACTGAGCAATTAAACCTTCTACCCCATTAAATTTAAGTTCTGGTCGGAAAAATTGATACCATTCAATTTCTGCTTCTTCGCCGTAAATTTCGCGGTGAAAATCTAGAATATATACTTCAATGGACAGCGCTTGATCGTCTTTAAACGTGATATTGTAGCCAATGCTAGCCATCCCCAAATGAGTTTCCCCGTTCACGCGAAATTTTACTGCATAGACACCAAGTTTCGGAATCAAGTAATCTTCATTTACACGGATATTCGCTGTTGGAAAACCAATTGTTCTACCTCGTTTATCTCCGTGAATGACGGTTCCTTTTGTTGTATATGGATAGCCTAGTAGTTGATTTGCTTCTTCTAACTCGCCTTCTATAATCGCACGTCTGATATTTGTTGAGCTAATTTTATCACTTGCAGCAGTTTGTTTATCAACAATCGTAACTTCAAAACGACCATCAGCATATTTAGCCAAATCAGTCATTTTCCCTTCGCCTTTTTTACCGTAAGAATAGTCGAAACCAGCTACCACATGCTGTACATGCAAAGCGACTAAATAATTATCCACAAAGGCTTGCGGAGATAGCTCGGAAAACTGTGTTGTAAAGCGAACTACATACATAATATCTACGCCAAGTTCAGCCATTTTTTCCGCTTTATCTTCAAGTGGTGTGAGGTATTTCACTTGTTTGCGGATATTACTTAAAACAACGGATGGGTGCGGATCAAAAGTTAATACTGCTGTTTGAAGGCCTTTTTTTTCAGCAATTTGTTTCGCTTTTTTAATGACAGCTTGATGACCTAAATGCACGCCATCGAAAAAGCCAAGTGCCATTACTTTGTTTATGTCAGTCCACTCGTCCGTTGTAATCGGATGATGTAAGTAAATCGTCTTCATTTTTGCCACTTCTCCTCTAAATTCGAATTCCTCTCATATCATAATATAAGAAAGCTATAGTCGCAATAACTATGCTTGATGTAACTCGATGACTTTTTCTGGTTTCCAAAGTTCATTTTTCTCTGGATGAGGTTTGTAAATTGCTGTTAATTTATCATTGAAGATAAGTGCGGCACGAGGCTCATTCTCTACCTCTATAAATAATGATTTTGGTAAAAGGCCGCCATTTAAAACTTTCGCATGGATTTCTTCATCAATCACTAATTTGGCCATGGATTCAATGCCTTTTTCAAGTGGATATAAAAAGCTGCTATCACTCGCTTGCATCATTTCGTCAATTTCTGCCAGTGTTAAGCAATCTTCTTTTTTGAAAAAGCCGCTACGAGTCCGTTCTAGTTTGGACATGTGCGCTGGATATCCTAATAATTCACCAATCATAACTGCAAGTGTGCGAATATAAGTACCTTTTCCACAAGATATTTCTAACTGAAAAGTCGGATTCGCTTCATTTAGCGTAGCCTCGCCATCTAAGCGAGTTAACGAATAAATATCCACTTGCCTGGATGGGCGTTCCACCTCTATACCAGCTCTTGCATATTCATACAATTTCTTGCCATTGACTTTTACAGCAGAAAACATAGGGGGAATTTGAGTAATTTTTCCAGTCAATTTAGTGAGCGCGGCTTGAAGTTCATCAGCGGAAATGTCTGCTAATTCCTTGGTCATAACCGTTTCACCAGTCGCATCTTCCGTTGTAGTCGATTTGCCTAAAGTTATTTCTGCTACGTAGACTTTTCCTTCATCTGTTACGTATTCTGCTAGTTTCGTCGCACGGCCGATACAAATTGGAAGTACACCCTCTACTTCTGGATCCAGCGTGCCAGTGTGTCCAACTTTTTTCGTATGTAAAATCTTTCTTAATTTAAAAACGCAATCATGACTTGTCATCCCGCGTTCTTTCCACAGTGGGATAATGCCGTTCATCAAGCTCCTCCTTTTAAGAAAAAAAGTTTAAGACAATTCCCACTTATATCCCGTTTGAATGAGAAGATAAAGGGACTGCCTTAAACTTTTATTTATTATTGATCGTTATTTAAGTCGCGAAGCAATTCATCGATTCGATTTCCGTAAGCGATGGAATTATCTATTTCAAAAGACATTTCTGGAACTTTACGAAGTCGAATACGGCGACCGATTTCAGAGCGGATAAAGCCATGCGCTTTCGCAAGTGCGAGTAACGTATTTTCTTTTTCCTTATCTGTACCAAGAATGGAAATGAACACCTTAGCTTCTTGTAAATCACCAGTAACATCAACTCCTGTTACAGTAACAAAACCTAAGCGCGGGTCTTTAATTTTACGATTTAAAATATCGCCCAATTCTTTTTTCATTTGCTCACTGACACGATTTGCTCGAACGTTCAAGTGTATTCACCTCTTTTTATAACTTCTCCATAACTGTCTCGGCGCGTTCCCACTCAGGAAAAGAATCAAGAAAAGCAAGTACTTCTCTGGCTTCTTTTTCTGCTTGGATGTGCGAGGAAGATACGATAGCAAAGCTAATTTCCGCTCGCTGCCATAAATCCTGATAATCCGTTTCAGCAATGGAGATATTGAATTTTTGTTTTGCTCTCGTTACTATTCGTTTCAGGATAGCTCGTTTTTCTTTGAGGTTTTGCGGTTCCTGCATGAAAAATTCACTAACGACTGATTGAATCATTTTCTTTCAATTTCTTCCATAACGTACGCTTCAATGACATCATCTTCTTTGATATCGTTGAAGTTTTGTACTGTGATACCACATTCGTATCCTTTTGCAACTTCTTTCGCATCATCTTTAAAGCGTTTAAGTGTAGCAATTTCGCCTTCAAAGACAACAATTCCGTCACGGATAATACGAACGCCACTATCACGAGTAATTTTACCATCTGTTACGTAACAGCCGGCAATTGTACCCACTTTGGAAACATTGATTGTTTGACGAACTTGCGCTTGACCAATAATTTTTTCTTGGAATTCTGGATCAAGCATCCCTTTCATCGCTGCTTCAATTTCATCAATGGCTTTATAGATAACACGGTGTAAACGAATGTCTACACTTTCGTTTTCTGCTGCTTCACGAGCTTGAGCGGTTGGACGAACATTAAATCCAATAACAATTGCATTAGAAGCTGCAGCAAGTGTGATATCTGATTCATTGATAGCACCAACAGCAGTATGAATAATTTTAACGTTAACACCCTCTACATCAATTTTGCGAAGAGATGCAGCAAGAGCCTCTACAGAACCTTGAACGTCTGCTTTAATAATAACGTTAACTTCTTTCATTTCGCCAGCTTTCATATGTTCAAATAAGTTGTCTAAACTTACGCGGTTGGTTGCGGAACGTTGTGCTACTAACGCACGGCTTGCACGAGTTTCACCGATATTTCTTGCTGTTTTTTCATCTTCAAAAACAACAAAGCGATCGCCAGCTTGCGGCACATCATTTAATCCAGTGATTTCAACTGGTGTACTTGGACCAACTTTTTTCACGCGACGGCCTAAATCATTGACCATTGCACGAACACGACCAAACGTGTTACCAACAACAATTGGGTCTCCAATATTAAGCGTTCCATCTTGTACTAGTAGAGTCGCAACTGGACCGCGGCCTTTATCAAGTTCTGCTTCGATAACAGAACCGATAGCACGACGATCTGGATTTGCTTTTAATTCTTCTACTTCAGAAACAAGTAAAATCATATCTAACAAGTTTTCAAGACCTTCACCGAATTTAGCTGAGATTGGCGCGAAAATTGTATCGCCACCCCATGCTTCAGGAACTAATTCATATTCTGTTAGTTCTTGCATTACGCGGTCAGGGTTTGCTTGTGGTTTATCAATTTTGTTGACAGCAACAATAATTGGCATTCCCGCAGCTTTTGCGTGGTTGATTGCTTCAATTGTTTGTGGCATAACACCATCATCTGCTGCTACAACTAAAATCGTAATATCCGTGATTTGTGCACCACGAGCACGCATTGCAGTAAAGGCAGCATGTCCCGGTGTATCAAGGAAAGTGATTTTTTTGTCATGGATTTCAAGTTGGTAAGCACCGATATGTTGGGTGATACCACCAGCTTCTCCTAAAGTAACTTTTGTATTACGAAGGGAATCTAGTAATGTTGTTTTACCATGGTCAACGTGTCCCATAATAGTAACAACTGGTGGGCGTTCAACAAGTTTAGACTCGTCAACCGCTTCATTTAGTTCATTTTCAAAGTACACATCTAAATCTGTTACATCGACTTTAATTTCTTCTTCTACTTGCACACCGTAGTCATCACAAATTAGTTCGATTGCATCTTTATCTAATGATTGGTTAATCGTTGCAACAACACCAAGCATAAATAGTTTTTTGATTAGTTCAGATGGTTCTCTGTATAATTTTTTCGCTAATTCCGCTACTGTTAGAGATTCGCTGAACACAATTTTTTCAGGAAGTTCTTTTGGTTTTGGCGGAGTTGGCGGTACTGTACTGTGGTTTAGCTTCCCTTTCTTCTTCGTGTTACGACCTTTATTATTAAAATTGCCGCCACGATTCGGGCGATTGTTACCGCCTGGACGGTTTGGATTGCCGCCGCCTGGACGATTGCTGTTGTTATTGTTGTTGCGTTTTTGTCCGCCAGCTTGTTGTTGGTTACCACTTGATTGTGTTTGTTTACTTGTATTTGCTGGTTTGTTTGTCGCTGGTTTTGCACCTTGGCTTTTGTTTGCAGTTGCTGGTTTATTAGCTTGCCCTGCTGGGTTATTTGGTTTATTCGATTTTTCATTACTATTTGTCATATTTGGTTTGTTTGGCCCCTTACTATTTCCATTTTCGTTGCTAGTAGTTTCTTTCTTTGGTGCTTCGGCTTTTTTATTTGTGCCATCAATGGCATTATCTAATTGTCTTAATGCATTTTCATTAATCGTGGACATGTGATTTGCCACTTCAATACCTAAGTCTTTTAATGCTTCAATGACTTTTTTGCTTGATACTTGATGTTCTTTTGCGTATTCATATACACGAACTTTACTCATGTCGTACACCTCCGTATAAGATTCAACCGAGTAATTCTGCTAATTTAACAGCAAATCCTTTATCAAGTATGGCAACTATTGCACGTGTGTCTTTGCCGATTGCACCCCCTATCATTTCCCGGGTACCGGCTTTTTTCACGACAACATTGTAGTATTCACACTTGTTGCGGATTGTTTTCTCGGTTTTTTCGGATATATCTTCTGAAATGAGAACCATTTTTGCTTTCCCATTTCTAACTGCTTTTAGTACTAATTCTTCACCAGTGGTAATTTTACGTGCTCGGTTAGCGAGGCCTAATAAGGAAAGTGCTTTTTTATCCATTCGTTGGTTCCTCGAGAGACTTCACATAAGTAATTAACTCATCATAAAAGGACTCTTGTTCCGGCATTTTTAGTTGATGAAAAATGGCGTTTTTCTTTTTCGCTTTTTCGCATACTTCTACACTTTTAATAATGTAGAAACCGCGTCCAGGTGCTTTGCCTGTAGGATCTATCGTAAGCGCTCCGTCTTTCGAATACGCAATACGAAGAAGTTCGCCTTTTGGCAAGCGTTCACCGGTAATAATACATTTTCGAAGGGGGATTTTTTTATTACGCATGATAATTCTCCTTTTTACTCTTCATCTTCTGTATAAGTTTCGCTCTCTGCATCTTCCACTTCTGGCGCTTCTACGTCATTACGAGGATAGATGCCTAGTTCAGTTGCAACTGTTTCACTTTTAATATCAATTTTCCAACCAGTTAGTTTTGCTGCTAAACGGGCATTTTGACCACGTTTACCAATTGCTAGTGATAACTGATAGTCTGGTACGATTACCGTTGTTGCTTGGTCTGCTTCGTTCACAATAACATCTAACACTTTGGAAGGGCTAAGTGCATTGGCTACGAATGTGAAAGGATCTTCTGACCATTCAACGATATCGATTTTTTCGCCTTTAAGTTCATTGACGATCGTTTGGACACGTGCGCCTTTTGGTCCTACACATGCGCCAACTGGATCTACTTCTTCATTTGCAGTGTAAACAGAGATTTTAGAACGATCTCCTGCTTCGCGTGCAACAGACTTGATTTCTACAACGCCGTCATAGATTTCAGGTACTTCCATTTCAAAAAGACGTTTCAGTAAACCAGGGTGTGTACGGGATACAAAAATTTGCGGCCCTTTTGTCGTCTTTTCTACTTTTGTTAAATATACTTTGATGCGGTCATGTGCATGATAAGTTTCGTTTGGCATTTGCTCGTTTTGGGACAAAATTGCTTCGATTTTACCAAGGTTTACATAGATAAAACGAGAATCTTGACGTTCAACAATACCAGTCATAATATCATCTTCGCGATCGATAAATTCATCGTAAATGATGCCACGTTCCGCTTCACGAACACGTTGGGTTACAACTTGTTTCGCTGTTTGAGCTGCGATACGGCCAAAATCTTTTGGTGTTACTTCAAGCTCCACGACGTCACCTGGTTTGTATACTGGATTCAGTTTGTGTGCTTCTTCCATAGAGATTTCAAGGCGAGAATCAAATACTTGTTCTACTGCTTCTTTTCTAGCTAAAACACGGATAGAACCATTTTCCATATTTAAATCTACACGTACGTTTTGTGCATCTTTGAAGTTTCTTTTATACGCGGATGTAAGAGCAGCTTCAATTGCTTCTACTAAAACCTCTCTTGAAATACCTTTATCATGTTCTAACACATGAAGAGCATCTAATAATTCTGTGCTCATTTTTTATTCAGCTCCTTATTCTTTGCTTTTTAAAATTGAATTGCGAGTCTTGCTTTGGCTACTTTGTCTTTAGGAATTTCACAAGTGATTTTGCGTGTTTTGTCCGTGATAGTAATAACGAGTGTTGTCCCGTCATAACTAACAAGCGTTCCTTCCCACATTTTACGGCCATCAATTGGTTCATATGAAGTAACGTGAACATATTTACTTACCGCATTTTCAAAATCTTGCTCTTTCTTCAGTGGACGTTCAGCCCCAGGAGAAGATACTTCTAAAAAGTAGTTTTGTGTAATGGGGTCATTTTCGTCCATTTTTTCACTAACTTTTTCGCTCACGGCTGCGCATTCATCGATATCTACGCCACCATCTTTGTCAATAAAAATTCGTAAAAACCAATTTGGACCTTCTTTTTCAAAGGCAATATCTACGAGTTCTAGTTGAAGTTCATCCGTGATTGGTGTAACAATTGCTTCTACTTGTTCTAGTACTTTACTCATTTCAGCCTCCTTAAGAGATACGCTTTTCCAGCTAATTCGTCCCCTACTTCTGCCACAGGTGACTCTTTGACAGATTTGCAAAACGAAAGCGTGGGCATTGGCCCACGCTTGGCTGAGTTATCGTAGTATTTCTTAAATAAGTTTATCACAAATTGTGACTACAAGCAAGTTTTGCCCATTTTTAGAATAGTGACAACTGATTTTGATCAGGCAATCCTTCCAAGCATCCTTGATCATCCATGTACTGAATGATTGTTTTGGATACTTTTCCGCGCTGTTGTAAGTCTTCTTTCGACAAAAACTCTCCATTTTCACGAGCGGCAACTATTTGTTTTGCTACATTGGTTCCAAGACTTGGAATCGCATTGAATGGCGGAATAAGTGAGTCTCCGTCAATAATGAACTCATCAGCAGACGATTTATACAAATCAACTTTTTGGAAATGGAATCCTCGAGCTAGCATTTCATTCGCAATTTCTAAAACGGTTAATAAGTTTTTCTCTTTCGTTGAAGCTTCCATCCCTTTATCATTTACTTCTTTCATGGTTGCTTTCACGGCTTCTTTTCCGTTTACCATCGATGTTAAATCGAAATCATCGGCACGAACGGTGAAATAAGTTGCATAAAAATATAGTGGATAATGTACTTTGAAATAAGCAATCCGGACTGCCATTAAAACGTAAGCGGCAGCATGGGCTTTGGGGAACATGTATTTGATTTTTTTACAAGATTCAATGTACCAAAGTGGCACTTTATTCGCCATCATTGCTTCTTCCATTTCTTCCGTTAAGCCTTTCCCTTTACGCACAGACTCCATGATCTTAAAGGCTAATGAACTTTCTAGCCCTTGATAAATTAGGAAAACCATAATATCATCACGACAACCAATTACATCTGGCAGTTCGCATGTTTTGTTTTTGATTAATTCTTCCGCATTTCCAAGCCAAACGTCCGTCCCGTGGGAAAGACCAGAGATTTGTACTAGCTCAGAAAATGTTGTTGGTTTAGTTTGTTCTAGCATTTGTCTTACAAAACGCGTCCCAAATTCAGGGATTCCTAATGTTCCTGTTTTTGAATCAATATCTGCAGGCTTAACACCAAGTGACTCTGTAGACCCAAATAGTTTCATGACATCTGGATCATCGGTTGGAATCGTTTTTGGATCGATACCGCTTAAATCCTGTAACATCCGGATAGCAGTCGGATCATCGTGTCCAAGTATATCTAATTTTAATACGTTATCATGAATCGAATGGAAGTCAAAATGGGTCGTTTTCCATTCTGAGTCCGTCGCATCAGCTGGGAACTGCACCGGTGTAAAATCGTAAACATCCATATAATCTGGGATAACGATAATACCACCTGGATGTTGCCCGGTAGTTCGTTTAACGCCTGTACACCCAGCGACGAGTCGATCAATTTCTGCCCCGCGAATAGTCATATTCATATCGCGTTCATAATTTCGAACATAACCAAAAGCGGTTTTCTCTGCAACGGTACCAATCGTCCCCGCACGGAAAACGTAATCCTCACCAAAAATTTCTTTTGTATAAGCATGGGCTACCGGTTGATAATCCCCTGAGAAGTTCAAGTCAATATCGGGTACTTTATCCCCTTTAAATCCTAAGAAAGTTTCGAAAGGAATATCTTGGCCTTCTTTTTGATAAGGGGTTCCGCAGTGCGGGCAATCTTTATCCGGTAAGTCAAAACCAGAACCAACCGAACCATCATCAAAGAACTCAGAATCCTTACAATTCGGGCAAAGATAATGTGGTGGAAGTGGGTTTACTTCGGTAATTTCCGTCATTGTAGCAACGAAAGAAGAACCGACCGATCCCCGCGAACCAACCAGATAGCCATCTACAAGTGATTTCTTAACAAGCTTATGTGAAATGAGATAAATAACTGCGAAACCATGGCCGATAATACTTTTCAGCTCTTTTTCTAGTCTAGCTTCCACGATTTCTGGCAGTTTCTCACCATAAAGTTGATGTGCCATCGCATAACTCATATTTCGAACTTCGTCTTCTGCACCATCAATTTTTGGTGTATATAATTCGTCTTTGATTGGTTTAAGGTCTTCCATCCAATCAACGACTAAATTCGCATTAGTTACAACAATTTCTTTTGCTTTTTCTTCACCAAGGAAGGCAAATTCTTTCAACATTTCATCCGTTGTACGGAAATGAACATCAGGTAATTCAGCCCGATTAAGCGGATTTGCTCCTCCTTGCGAATGGATTAAAATTTTACGATAAATTTTATCCACTGGATCTTTGTAATGTACATTACCTGTTGCAACGACAGGTTTTCCAGTTTTCTCACCGACGCGGACGATATTTTTCAATATTTCTTCTAAAGCTTTTTCGTCACGAACTAGTTCACGTTCAATAAGCGGTGCATAAACTGGCTTCGGTTGAACTTCAATGAAATCATAGAACTCCGCTACTTTTTCTGCAGCTTGCATCCCTTTTTGCATCATTGCTTCAAATAATTCTCCTTGGCTACAAGCAGTTCCAATAATTAAGCCTTCGCGTAATTTTTTTAGCTGCGAGCGAGGAATACGTGGTACCCGGTAAAAGTAATTAATATTGGACATCGTAATTAATTTAAAGAGATTCTTCAAACCAACAGCCGTTTGTGCGTAAATTGTGGCGTGGAATGGTCGCGCGCGCTTGTATGCGTCGCCTTCTCCCATATAGTCATTTAAAGAATCGTGAAAATCGATGTTGTGCATTTCTTTCGCATCTTTAATTAACTTCCAAGCCAAATACGCTGTAGCTTCCGCATCAA
This sequence comes from Listeria sp. LM90SB2, assembly GCF_028867355.1. NCBI lineage: Bacteria > Bacillati > Bacillota > Bacilli > Caryophanales > Listeriaceae > Listeria > Listeria sp. LM90SB2. The sequence goes on along the minus strand of NZ_CP046449.1, from coordinate 1,345,346 downwards.
AAACAGCCCGGTGATGTTGTTCAAGAATAATATTGAATTTCTTTGTCAAAGTATTCAAGCGGTGATTTTTAAAATGTGGGTAAAGAAAACGTGCTAATTCTAATGTATCGACAACCGCATTTTCTGCTTTTTCTAGTCCAACTTTTTCATAAGCAGTGTTAATAAAACCCATGTCAAAAGAAGCATTATGGGCCACAAGAATATCATCACCGCTCCATTCTTTAAATCTTTTTAAAACAACATCAATTGGATCAGAACCTTTTACCATGTCATCTGTAATACCAGTTAAATTAATAGTGGTTGCAGAAAGCGGGTGTCCAGGATCAATAAAAGCTTCAAATTTATCAATAATTTCACCATTTTTCATTTTTACGCCAGCAAGTTCGATAATCGTATCATAAACGGCGGATAAACCTGTTGTTTCAACGTCAAATACGCAATATGTTGCATCTTCCAAAGCAATATGTTGATCGTTATAAGCGATTGGCACACCATCATCTATAAGATTTGCTTCGATGCCAAAAATAACCTTTAAGCCATACTTTTGCCCTGCTCCATACGCTTCTGGGAAAGATTGGGCAACAGAGTGATCAGTAATAGCAATCGCTTTATGTCCCCAATCAGCAGCTTGTTTGAACAGTGAATCAACAGATGAAGTGGCATCCATTTGACTCATTGGAGAATGAAGATGTAGTTCTGCGCGTTTTTCTTCAGCAGTATCAAGACGCTTCACTCCAGCGATTTCATTGACATCTTGCGCCATCATGATTAAGTCCCGCACGAATGTATCGTTTTGAACGCTTCCTCTAACTTTAACCCACATACCTTTTTTCAAATTCTGGAACATCGCCGCATCCTCGTTATCACGAGAAAACATTTTTATAATCATTGAACTTGTATAATCAGTAATTTTGAATTGTAACAAACTACGACCACTGCGAAGCTCTCTAATTTCTGTCGCGAAGATTAAGCCTTGAACGGTAATACGTCGCTCCTCATCATAAATGTCCCCAAGACGTTTAACTTCTTCATCGTCTTTAATTTTATAACCAATTTGGAACGGACCAGTTAGTGGAGCAGCTCCACCGCCACCGCTTTGCCCTTCTGCTTGTCGTTTTTGCATAACTTGCACAGCTTCAGCGGCTTTTTTCTGATCTTCTTCTTGTTTGGCCAGTGCAAAAGCTTTATATTCCTCTGTTTCAGACTGGTCAAGCAAGTGCATTTTCATGGCAAGGCGTGGAAATCCAGCTTTCCCGTAACTTTCAATAATTTTCGTCTGGAATCGTTGCTGAATAGTCGCTTCTTCCATGTCATTATGAACCGCTACTTCAATAAAATGAGGTTCTTTAAATGTAGGTTTTTGCTCCATTAAAAGCTTTCCAATCATCGGTGACTGCTTCCCAATTGGCTCTACGATTAAGTTCCAATAATCCTGAATGAGTGTTTCGTCAATTGTTTGATTTTCTGGAACAATTTGCATTTCTGTTTCCGCAATTTGGCTGAACGCACGCTTCATTCCAACATCCATCATATGGAAAAGTGCTGCTGGAAAAATTTGTGGAACGTGTAAATGAAATTGCCATGTTTTATTTTTCTTGTCGGCAACGAGTTTTTCGATTTTAGCATCTTTTGTAAATTCTTCGTAAGTTGTTACATCTTGTAAACCGATTTGTGTCATTAACAGCTGAAATCGTTCTTGTTTTTCTTCCTCTTTTGCAGTCATTCCGAATAACACCCCTTCATTTAAATTTATAAAAGCCAGATGTCCCTCATAACCCGTTTTTATAGGAACGAGTGAAGTTTCATCTGGCACGAATTGCTCAATAAATTATTTATCTCCAAAGAGTATAGGCAGCGTGTTTAGTAACTCATCTTGACGAACTTCAATCATTTCGCCAGTTTTTCTGATTTTCACTTCAACTACGCCTTCTGCTGCTTTTTTACCTACTGTAATACGAATCGGTAAGCCAATTAAATCTGCATCAGCAAATTTAACTCCAGCACGCTCTGCACGATCATCGATTAACACACTGAACCCAGCATCTTGTAAAGAGCTATAAAGTGTTTCGGCAAAAGCAACTTGCTCTTCGCTCTTCATATTAACGGGAATTAAATGTAAATCAAATGGGCTAATTTGTTTATCCCAAACAAAACCATTTTCATCATTTGATTGTTCAGCAATGGCAGATAAAATACGTGATACGCCAATTCCGTAACAACCCATAATAATTGGCTGTGCTCGACCATTTTCATCTAAAATAGTTGCATTCATTGCTTCACTATACTTCGTTCCAAGTTTGAAAATATGCCCAACTTCGATGCCTTCAGCAAACTTGATTACGCCTTGACCATCTGGAGATAAATCACCAACTTGAATCATCCGTAAATCAAAATAGCTAGTAACGGAGAAATCGCGATCTGGATTCACGTTAATATAATGGAAACCATCTTCGTTTGCACCAACTACCGCATTAACGATATCTTTCACAGCATTATCTGCAAAGACGCGCGTGTTTTCAGGAACATTGATTGGTCCTAGGGAACCAAAATTAGCTCCTAATAGTTCAACAGCAACAGCTGGATCCACTAATTCTACATTGGTTGCATCTAATGCGTTTTTGATTTTAATATCATTTACTTCATGGTCACCGCGAACGAGAACCATTATGACTTCATCATCGACTTGATAAAGCATCGATTTCATTGTTTTTTCAATTGGTACTTCTAAAAACTCAACGATATCAGCAATCGATTTTTGATCAGGAGTCGCAACTTTCTCCATATCTTTTTCTAGTTCATGCGATTTTTTCTCCATATATAAAACTGGAGCCATTTCTGTGTTGGCAGCATAATCGGAAGCATCGCTATAAGCAATTGTATCCTCGCCAATATCAGATAATGCCATAAATTCTTTTGATTCATTCCCACCGATAGAACCAGAATCCGCAATAACAGAACGGAACTCAAGACCACATCTAGTGAAGATATTCGAATAAGCTTGGTGCATTAAGTTATACACTTCATCCAAACTTTCACTGGTTGCGTGGAAAGAATAGGCATCTTTCATTATGAATTCGCGACCACGTAATAGACCGAAGCGTGGACGTTTTTCATCCCGGAACTTAGTTTGAATTTGGTATAAAGTAAGCGGCAAACGTTTGTAAGATTTAACTTCATCGCGTAAAAGTGCAGTTATAACTTCTTCATGGGTTGGCCCAAGCGCAAAGTCGCGAGAAGCGCGGTCTTTTAGGCGCATTAATTCTGGGCCGTAATCGTTCCAACGACCAGATTCCTGCCAAAGTTCCGCAGGCTGAAGCGCAGGCATTAACAGTTCTGCAGCGCCAATTGCTTCTAGCTCTTCACGAATAATTGTTTCGATTTTTCGTAACATCAATGTTGCAAGTGGTAAATAACTATAAATCCCACTAGCCGTTTGTCTTATAAAACCAGCACGAAGAAGTAATTGGTGACTCTTTACTTCTGCATCCGCTGGTACTTCTTTTAATGTTGGTATAAATGTCATCGTTTGACGCATTTAAAACACCCCTTTTTCCCTTTATTAGTCTATCTCTTTTTTAGAAAAATGCACGTTGAATATCGTTCCATGTCACAAGAATCATCAGAACCATTAAAAGTGCAAATCCAGCAAAATGGATAATGCCTTCTTTTTTAGGGTCAATTGGTTTGCCGCGAACGAGTTCGTATAAGAAGAACATTAAACGTCCGCCATCTAGTGCTGGTAACGGTAGTAAGTTAACAATTCCTAAGTTAATACTTAAAACAGCCGTCCAGTTTAGTACAGTCATAAAGCCATATTGAACGACTTGTTGCGTACTTGTGTAAATCCCTACTGGGCCATTTAGCATATCGAGCGAAAATCCGCCAGTAAACATGTTTCCTAGAATCGAAAATATTTGTACAATCCAATTCCATGTTTGCGTAAATCCATTCGTAATTTTAGCAGTAAAAGAGGAGTCCATTGGTGTCTCTACACCGATTTTTCCTACGTCTTTGCCATTTTCTTTTTGTGTTGCGGGTTTGACATCGATATCTTGTGTCTTGCCCTCTCGCTCAATTTTGAAGTCAAGTGTTTTTCCGGGGTTTTCCGAAACACTTTGAACAATATCGGTCCAAGATTTCGTTTCTTTTCCATTGATGGAAAGAACCTCATCCCCTTTTTTTAGACCAGCTTCAGCAGCAGCCCCGTCCGGTAGAACATTCCCAAGCGTATTATCGGTGCTTGGAACGCCCCCTTGTACAAAAGCAAGTGCTGTGAAAATTAAAATAGCTAAAATAAAGTTAAAAAGCGGTCCAGCAAAAATGGTCATTGCCCGGTTTCCTAATGATTTAGCATTAAAAGAACGGTCATATGGCGTAATCATCGTTTCGATTTTACCATCAATGACTAAGGCATCACGCTCTACCTGATAGCGAACTTTCTTGGTGTCATCGTAATCTTCGTAGCCTTCAATGAAAAGTTCTTTCTCTAAATCACAGAGAGAAACTTCTATTGGCTGCGCGTTTACATATTGATCTTTACCATTAACAATGATTTTGCTAACCGTTTCTTCCGGAGTTAATTCTAGCCCTACTCGGTAACCAGGTTTTAGCTCGATTTCCTCGCCATCTTCCCCAGCCATCCGAACGTAACCACCAATCGGCAATAAGCGAATCGTATATTGCGTTTCTTTTTTACGATAAGCAAAAATTTTCGGTCCAAAACCAATTGAAAAGTCTTTTACCATAATTCCAGCACGTTTTGCAAAAAGAAAATGTCCTAGTTCATGGAAAAATACAATCAGTCCGAATACGAAAATAAAAGCAATAATAGTTGTCAAAATAGCTTCACCTCTATAAAAGTGTCTTTACATACGCGCGTGTTTCTTGATCGACTTGTAAAATGGTATCCAAGTCAGGGTCAGAAATGCTAGTATGACGATTCATTGCATTCTCAACAAGTGCTTCAATATTATAAAAAGCCACCTGTCCATTTAAAAAGCCAGCCACAGCAATTTCATTTGCCGCATTCAAAACTGTCGGCATTGTTCCACCTATTTTACCAGCATTATACGCGAGTTTCAATGCCGGAAATCTTTCATAATCCACTTTTTCAAAATGAAGTGCGGAAAAATCAGTAATCCGGAATTCTTTTTCATACGGTATATAAAGTCTGTCGGGATAGGTTAAAGCATATTGAATTGGCATCCGCATATCTGGCGTTCCAAGTTGTGCGATGAAACTTCCATCCACAAACTGCACCATAGAATGGATAATACTTTCGCGCTGGATAACGACTTCTATATCATCGTAGTCCACACCAAACAGCCAGTGCGCCTCCATCACTTCTAAACCCTTGTTAAACATCGTCGCTGAATCAATTGTTAATTTATTCCCCATATTCCAGTTCGGATGTTTTAACGCTTCTTTCACCGTAACCTCGCTGAGTTGTTCCCTCGTCTTATCTCGGAAACTTCCACCGCTCGCTGTCAAAACTAGTTTTTCGATTCTTTCCGTATTTTCTCCGTTTAATGCTTGTAAAATAGCAGAATGTTCGCTATCAACAGGTAATAGTGAAATGTTTTTTTCTTTCGCCGCACGCATGACTAAATGTCCAGCCGTAACAAGCGTTTCTTTATTAGCAATTGCAATGGCCTTCCCAGCTTCGATTGCATCTAATGTCGGAAGTAAGCCAACGCTCCCCATAACTGCATTTAAAAGCACATCTCCATCTAAATAGGTCGCTACTTCTCTAAGCCCTTCTAAACCATTAAAAAATTTCACGTTTGGGAATTCTGCTTCTAATATCACACGATCTCTCGTATGCCAAACAGCGACCATTTTGGGTTTAAATTCTTTTATAATCGCCCTACCACGTTCCATATTACGCCCAAAACTAAGCGCAACAATTTGAAATTTTTCAGGGTTTTCGCGAATGATTGCAAGCGTTTGTGTTCCAATAGAACCAGTTGCACCTAGCAAAATAATTTTTTTCATTATCCCATCTCCAATTAAATAATTTGAAGTATATGTAGCAGAGGTAAAACGAACAACAAGCTATCAAAGCGGTCTAAAATACCACCATGCCCTGGTAAGATTTTCCCAGAATCTTTTACACCATAAAAGCGTTTCAAAGCAGATTCGACCAAGTCTCCCAACTGTCCAAAAATAGAAAGAAAGACTAAAAGCGCTAGTACGAGTGCAATATTTCCTGGTAGCTCAGCAAAATAATAAAAGCCCCCAGCAATGACAAGTGCACATACAATCCCGCCGATAAACCCTTCCACCGTTTTGTTTGGGCTAACATTCGGAGCTAATTTGTGTTTTCCAATCGCTTTTCCAATAAAATAAGCCCCTGTATCAGTTGACCAAACAATAAATAAAGCAAAAAGTACATACATTAACCCAGCTTCACGAGTTAATGCCAAGTAATGGAAACCAAATCCTGTATAAAAAGCGGCAACCATACAAATACCAACTTGATCAAAATGGAATTTATTTCGTGAAAATACAGTATTAGCGAGTAATAAAGCCATTAAAATAAAAATAACTTCCATTTCAGTAATATGCAGTGTATCTAAAAAGTCCAAATATCTATCTGGCACGACAACTAACCACATTAATAGTAAAGTAATTATTCCATTCATCGAAAAAATTCGTTGTTTTGTCATTACAAGTACTTCATATAAAGCAATCGTTGCTAGTAAAATACTTAATAGTTCAAATGGAATTCCTCCGTAGACAACGAATGGAATAAAAAATATAAGCGCAACAACTGCAGTAATAATTCTCGTTTTCAATCTTTTTTCCTCCCTAGAGCCCTCCAAAACGACGTGACCGGTTTTGATATTCAATAATTGCCTGTAAAAAATCTTCTTTTGAAAAATCAGGCCAATGTGTATCCGTAAAATAAAACTCACTATACGCCAGTTGCCAAAGCATAAAATTACTTAATCTAAGCTCCCCACTCGTCCGAATCAACAAGTCAGGATCACCCAAACCGCTACTCATCAAATGATCATTTAATTTTTCTTCTGTCAGATCATCTGCACTTTTCCCTTCAAGCTCTAATTCTTTCATCGCTTCTTTGGCAGCAGTAATAATTTCTGAACGTCCACCGTAGTTAAGTGCAAAGTTAAGCGTAAGCCCTGTGCAATGCGCTGTATCAGCTATGGCTTTCTCTACGGCACGCATCGTATGATTAGGTAAATTTTCTCTGTACCCCATCACATTAACACGAACATTTTCTTCAATCAACTCTGGTACAAAAGAGTCAAAAAATTCTACAGGAAGTTTCATTAAAAAATCCACTTCATCTGTAGGTCTCTTCCAATTTTCAGTTGAAAATGCATAAAGCGTTAAAACATCGATGCCAATTGCATTAGCATAACGTGTCACTCGCTTTACGACATCCATACCTTCTTTATGCCCAGCAATGCGCGGCAAAAAACGTTTCTTCGCCCACCTTCCATTCCCATCCATGATAATAGCTACATGGCGCGGGATAGGTAAATCTTCTGCAAGTTCACTATTTAATATATTTTCATCTTGTCGAAATAGCTTTTTAAACATCATAAATCCTCCAATTGATACACTTCTTAGAGCATGTCTATACCTATAATAACAAAAAAGAATCAATTAATGTACTAAAAATTCCATGTGAACAGATGAGAGTTTCATGAGAGCGATGGAATTGCCCATTAAAAAACATTCCTAACCCAACACATATGGAAAGAATTAGGAATGTCGCTTCAACTTAAAAGGTGTTTAACCCTATTTGTTACTATTTGTAAAAGTATCAATTAAACTTCTAAGATTTCCGCTTCTTTGTCTTTCGTGATGCTATCGATGTTCTTGATGCTTTCATCTGTTAATTTTTGAACGTCTTCACCATAAGAACGCAAATCATCTTCTGTGATGTCGCCATTTTTTTCTAGTTTTTTCAATTCTTCATTAGCTTCACGACGAATGTTACGGACAGCAACTTTCGCTTCTTCAGCTTCTTTTTTCACTTCTTTAACCAACTCTTTACGACGTTCTTCCGTTAATTGTGGAATAGATAAACGTAGTACAGAACCATCATTATTTGGAGTCAAACCTAAATCTGATTTCAAAATTGCTTTTTCAATTTCACCTAAAATAGTTTTATCGTAAGGTGTAATTAGTAACATTCTAGCTTCAGGAACGCTGATAGAAGCCATTTGGTTCACTGGGGTAGCTGCTCCGTAATAATCTACAGATAAACGGTCAAGTAGTGATGCATTCGCACGACCAGCGCGGATTGTACCTAATTGTCTTGTTAATGCTTGTTCTGCTTTTTCCATTTTTTCTTTGGATTTCGATAATACTTCTTTACTCATTATTTTTTCCCCCTAACAGTAGTCCCGATTTTTTCACCTAAAATAACACGTTTAATATTATTGCCTTGTTCTGTAAACGAGAAGACGATTAATGGAATATCGTTGTCCATACTTAGAGAGGACGCAGTTGTATCCATAACTTCCAATCCTTCTTTAATCACATCAAGGTAAGATAACTCTTCGTATTTTTTCGCATTTTCATCTAGTTTTGGATCAGCATTGTAGACACCATCTACATTATTTTTCGCCATTAAGATAACATCTGCTTCGATTTCAGCCGCTCTAAGTGCTGCCGCTGTATCTGTGGAGAAGTATGGGTTACCTGTTCCACCTGCAAAAATAACGACGCGACCTTTTTCAAGGTGGCGAATCGCTTTTCGACGAATGTAAGGCTCAGCAATTTGGCGCATATCAATGGAAGTTTGCACACGCGTTGCTACTCCAATGTTTTCAAGGGAATCTTGTAAAGACAAGGAATTCATGATAGTCGCAAGCATACCCATTTGGTCGGCCGCTGCACGGTCCATTCCCATTTCACTACCAAGTTTACCGCGCCAGATATTCCCGCCGCCAACAACGATAGCTACCTCTACTCCTAGTTCTACTACTTCTTTGATTTGAGCAGAAATCAAATTGACCACGCTCGGATTAATTCCAAAGCCATCATTTCCGGCAAGTGCTTCACCGCTTAATTTTAATACAACTCGTTTATAATCTGGGGTATCCATAATAGCCTCCAATTTCATATTCTATTCATAGATAGAAGAGTTTTCCATCCACCATTATCTATTCTACTAAAAAGCTGGCTATTACAAAAGTGTTTTCTACCAAAAAATAAAAAAACATTTAAATTTACTCCTAGTCTTCCTTTTTTTATGCGTAATTTTTATTATTTATAATAATTTTTCCATCCATTTAAACAGTTTTATCCTTAACTTTAATATTATTTGTGATAAAATAAACGCATAAATAGATAAAAGTGAACGAAAACGACAAAACACATAGGAGCATTAGATATAAATGGTAAAATGGCACAAAATTTATACATATAGCGAACGAGTAGAACAATGGGATAATCAAACAATTATTGAAATGCCCTCTGAAAGTGAATATGAAGGTTATTTTTTCTTGCTACCTAAAAAGATGGTGTATTCACTTACACCAGAATATAGTTATTTTTATTTTCCAGATACATGGAACTTCTTTTTAAAAAAACACACAGAAAAGAAAGAACTAAGTGTCTCCAATATGATTCTTTACTTTAAAAAAGAAAATGACGAGATAATGCAGTTTTTCCACACAAAAAAAGTAAACGATAGCATTGTCAAAGTGCGTACCCATATTCCTAAAAAAATAGAAAAAGATGTGATAATTGAAAATGACCTTATTAGATAACCAGAAACAAGCATTAATAAAACTCAAAAAATATAAGGTTGGCGCTCTATTTATGAAACCAGGAAGTGGGAAAACACGGGTAGCTTGCGAGTTAATAAATGATGTAAACCCAGATTATGTTTTATGGATTACCCCTTTTCAAACTAAAGAAAATCTCGAAATTGAAATAAGCAAATGGGGTTATTCATTCCCTCAAGAAATTATCGGCATTGAGTCTCTCTCCAACTCAGATAGATTATACCTGTATTGCCGAAACAAACTCAAAAATTCCACCAATAGTTACATTATTATGGATGAAAGCCTAAAGATAAAAAATATCCATGCACTTCGAACACAACGAGCGATTAAACTTTCTCGTCTGGCTACCTATAAATTAATTATGAACGGAACACCTCTTAGTCGTAATATTTTGGATTTATGGTCACAGCTAGAATTTCTATCTCCTAAAATATTAAATCTAAGTTTTTCCCAGTTCAAAAAAACTTTTTGCGAATACGTCACCATTACACAACTAACACAAAGTACGCAACAATCAATGGATATCATTAAAAAATATCATAATTTAGAGTACTTATATAAATTAATCACCCCTTTTATATTTACTTCTTCGCACGAATTAGCCGTCAAATGGCATTATATTCGTCATGATTTTTCCATTGATGAGGAACTTTTAAAGCAATATTATGAAATAAAAGAAGACTATCTCCAAAAAGCTGCCGCATATACAATCAACATTAATTTTTTAGAAATGTCTCAAGTAATGCAACATTGTTACTGTCTTTCTTCTGAAAAATTTACTATTACAGAATCATTAATTGCCGGAAAAGAAGAAACAACGATTATTTTTTGCAAATACAGACGTTCAGAAGAAGCATTGCAGCAAGCATTTCCAAATGTAAAAATTACTACTTTTGCCAAATCTTCTTACGGACTCAATTTGCAATTTTATAATCAAATTATTTATTTTGATAAAACGTTTGATTATTCTCAGCGTGATCAATCAGAAAGGCGGATTTACAGAACTGGGCAAACACAAGACTGCTACTATCATGATTTAAGCGGTAATGTCGGTCTGGATTCTCTTATTGATACAAATATTTCTAAGAAAACAAGCTTATTGCAAGAATTTAAAAAAGAACTCTCACAAAAAAATTCTTTTGAGGTGATAATGGATGCTTTCTAGAACAGTCTTTGATGCTTCCCAAGAAAGAATGGAAGCGATTTTTTCTGAATTCGATAATATTATTGTGTCGTTTTCGGGTGGTAAAGATAGCGCAGTAATGCTCCATCTCATGATTGACTACATGCGGAAAAATAATATTCGCAAGAAAATATATGTATATCATTTAGATTATGAAGGTCAATACAGCGCTACAACTGATTTTGTTACTGAAATGCTTACAACTAATTTAGATATCATCGAACCACTTTGGTGTTGTCTTCCCATCGCGGCACAATCAGCTGTTTCGATGTTCACCGACCACTGGAAACCGTGGGAAAAGACCAAGCAAAACATCTGGGTTAGAGATATGCCCACCTTTCCACACGTGATTAATGAAGACAATGCCCCGTTTGACTTTGATTTTGAAAACCTTTGGGATTATGAATTTAATAAAAAAATAATTAACTGGTTACATACTAAAAATAACGCCCAAAAAACCATTGCTTTGATTGGTATAAGACAACAAGAATCTCTTAATCGCTATAACGCAATTCATAAAAAAGAACGAATGTATAAAACATACAATTGGACGACCGAAATTTCCAAAAACATTTACAACGCCTATCCAATTCACGATTGGCAAGTAGAAGATATATGGGTCGCAAATGCAAAGTTCAATTGGTCTTATAATAAAATTTATGATTTATTTTATCATGCTGGCCTAACTGTGCACGAGATGCGTGTCGCCAGTCCTTTTAACGATGCTGCTACAGAAAGTCTTAAACTGTACAGGGTCATCGAACCTGCGCTTTGGTCCAAATTAGTCGGCCGGGTGAATGGCGCCAATTTCACTGCCATATACGGTGGCACTTCCGCAATGGCTTGGAAAGAAATTAAACTACCTAAAAATCATACTTGGAAATCATATTTGGAATTTTTACTCACAACTTTACCAAGTTACACTAGAGAACGCTATTTAAAAAAATTCAAAACAAGTATTACCTATTGGACCGAAAAAGGTGGTGCTTTAAAAGTAGAAATTGTAGAAGAATTAAAAAATTTAGATATACAAGCAGACTTCCTAGGTAAACCACAAAATAACCGAGTATATACTAATCCAATGGAAATCGTTCGTTTTAAGGAGTATCCAGACGATTTGAAAATCAAAGAATTCGCAAGCGTTCCTACCTACAAACGCATGTGCATAGCAATATTGAAGAATGATTATACCTGCAAATATATGGGATTCGGCCAAACAAAATTGGAATTAGAAAAAAGAAAAAACGCATTAGAGAAATATAATAATATTTTATGAGGTGAACTAATGAATTACAAGAGCCCAGTATATAGCGTTACTCCCATTCACTACACAAAATTACAAGCAAATAATTATAATCCCAACACTGTCCCCGCAACCGAACTCAAACTACTTGAAAAATCAATTTGGGAAGATGGGTTTACGCAACCAATTGTTTGTTATCCCTTGGAAGACAGCGATAAATATGAAATAATAGATGGGTTCCACCGTTACACTATCATGAGAACCTCTAAACGAATTCGAGAACGAGAAAATGAATTCTTACCAGTAGTCATCTTAGAAAAGGACACCGTGAATCGAATGGCCTCTACAATACGTCATAATCGTGCGCGCGGATTTCATAATGTCGAATTAATGTCCAACATTGTTAGTGAACTTGTAGATAGCGGGATGTCCGATAGTTGGATTATGAAAAATATTGGAATGGATGCTAATGAAATCTTACGCTTAAAACAAGTGAGCGGACTTGCTCACCTCTTCTTAGATAAAGAATTCAGTCACACATCTGATTAATTGATGAAAAGAGGTTTAATAATGAAAGAAAATAAATACGATGACAAACATTTTTTCGAACAATATAGCCAAATGCCTCGCTCGAAAGAAGGATTAAAAGCAGCTGGTGAATGGCATGAACTTAAAAAAATGCTTCCTGATTTTAACCAGAAAACAGTCCTTGATTTAGGGTGTGGCTTTGGATGGCACTGTATCTATGCAGCTGAACATGGTGCAAAAAAAGTACTTGGTATCGATTTATCCGAAAGAATGCTTACTGAGGCTAAACGAAAAACTACATCGCCAGTGGTTTGTTACGAGCAAAAAGCCATAGAAGATATAGCTATTGAACCAGATGCATACAATGTTGTTCTGAGTTCCCTTGCACTTCATTACATTGCTTCTTTTGACGACATTTGTAAGAAAGTCTATATTAACCTAAAATCTAGTGGGTCTTTCATTTTCTCTGTAGAACATCCGGTATTTACGGCAGATGGAAGACAAGATTGGTATACGGATGAAACAGGTAACAAATTACATTGGCCCGTTGACCGATATTTTAATGAATCTATGCGAACAAGCCATTTTCTTGGAGAAGATGTCCAAAAGTATCACCGAACAGTTACTACTTACATCCAAACATTACTGAAAAATGGCTTTCAAATTAATAGTGTTATCGAACCGGAACCAGCTCCTGAATTAAAAGATTTACCCGAAATGCAAGACGAATACCGCCGCCCAATGATGCTACTCATTTCAGCAACGAAACAATAATAAAAAACCCCTTCTAAATCAATAGAAGGGGTTTACTTTGTTAAAATATTATTTCTTAGTTTTCTTTGGTTTTTCTTTTTCTTGCTGTTTGTTCATCGCACTCATCATTTGATTGATTTTCTTTTGTGATGGTTTTTGACCCATTTGTGCCATCATCATTTGTAACATTTGTTCGTTAATTGGCGGATTGTTTTTTAAATAGCTCATCATGTAACGTCTTGCAATAAAGAATCCTCCCGCAAGACCAGCTAGTAAACAAATAATGCCGACAAGAATGTAAATCCACATAGTCTCTTTTCTCCTCCTTGAAACAAAATCCTCTTTTATTGTACTTGATTTATATTAAACAGACAATACTTTTCAAGAAAACTTATCATCTAGATCAATTTATCAATAAAAGCTGCAAACAACCTCGTAATTATACCATTAATGGTACTACGGCGCAATCTAAAAAAAGCATAAAAAAACAGACCGCTCTAGAAAAATTAGCAACGGTCTGATTGTTTAATTAAAGTGATTTTACTGTATTAACTACGTTTTCAACAGTAAAGCCGTAATTCTTAATAACTGTTTCACCTGGAGCAGAAGCACCAAATTTGTCAATTCCGATAACTTTACCATCTAAACCAACATAACGTTCCCATCCAAAGCTAGCGCCCATCTCTACTGCTACACGTTTTCTAACAGCATTCGGTAATACACTTTCTTTGTACTCAGCAGATTGTTGCTCGAATAGATCAAATGATGGCACACTGACAACTGATACATCTGTTCCTTGAGCTTGAAGTTCTTTTTGCGCTTCAATAGCTAAGTTAACTTCAGAACCACTCGCTAGGATGATTGCTTCTGGCACGTCACCTTTAGCTGGGGAAATAACATAAGCACCTTTTTTAACGCCTTCTGCAGTTAATTTAGCAGAATTTGGTAGTGTTGGTAGGCCTTGACGAGTAAGAACAAGTACATGCGGTGTAGATGTAGAAGTGATAGCAAGTTTCCAAGCCTCCACAACTTCATTTCCATCAGCAGGACGAATAACAGAAAGCCCTGGCATTGCACGTAAGCTTGCAAGTTGTTCGATTGGCTCATGTGTTGGGCCATCTTCCCCAACTGCAATACTATCATGCGTCATTACATAGGTTACTGGTAAATGTTGAATAGCTGATAAACGAATAGCAGCACGTACATAGTCAGAGAATACGAAGAATGTACCACCGTATACTTGTAATCCGCCGTGAAGTGCCATACCATTTAATGCAGCGCCCATCGCAAATTCACGAACACCAAACCAAATGTTTCTTTCAGCTGGAGTCGCTTTTGTAAATTCACCGTCTGTTTTAATTGTTGTATTATTCGAACCTGCAAGGTCAGCAGATCCGCCAAAAATAGTTGGGATTTTTCCAGCTAACGCATTGATAACTTCTCCACTGGAAGCACGGCTAGCAAGTGCTTTTGAATCATCATATACTGGAAGATCCTCATCCCAATCAGCTGGTAACTTGTTGTTCAAGCTATCTTCTAATTGTTTCGCAAGCTCTGGATATTCTGCTTTATAGGAAGCAAATAACTCATTCCAAGCTGTTTCTGCTTTTTCACCACGTTCGCCAATTGTTTCTTTAAAGCGAGCAGTAACTTCTTCAGGAACAAAGAATTTCTCTTCGTAGTTCCAACCATAAGCTTTTTTCGCTTCTAAAATACCTTCATCGCCTAGTGGAGCACCGTGAACTTTACTTGTACCGGCATTTGGAGCACCAAAACCGATAACAGTTTTCACTTCAATCATAGTAGGTTGAGAAGTGTTTTGTTTCGCTTTTTCGATTGCTGCTAAAATTTCAGCTGTATCATTACCGTCTTTTACTAATAAATGTTCCCAGCCATAAGCTTCAAAGCGTTGTTTTACATTTTCAGAGAAAGATTTGTCTAAATCACCATCAAGAGAGATATCATTGGAATCATAGAGAACAACTAATCTTCCTAATTGTTGATGACCTGCATAAGAAGCCGCTTCTGAAGCAACACCTTCCATTAAGTCACCATCTCCGCATAGTGCATAAGTATAATGATCCACTACCGGGAAACCATCTTTATTATATTTCGCTTCTAAATGTCTTTCTGCCATAGCCATACCAACAGCCATCGCAATACCTTGACCAAGTGGACCAGTAGTTGCGTCTACACCATCTGTATAACGATATTCTGGGTGACCAGGAGTTTTACTTTCCCATTGACGGAAATTTTTAAGATCTTCTAATTCTAATTTGAATCCACTTAAGTGTAATAAACTATATAAAAGCATTGAGCCGTGTCCAGCAGAAAGTACAAAACGATCTCGGTTAAACCAATGTGAATTCTTAGGGTTAGTATTTAATACACGCGACCAAAGTGCGTAAGCCATTGGTGCTGCTCCCATTGGTAATCCTGGATGACCAGAATTTGCTTTTTGAATTGCGTCCATTGATAATGTACGAATTGTATTCACTGCTAAACTATCTGTGTTATCGAACAAATGAAACATCCTCTCTTCAATATAATTTTAACTACTTTTAATAATAAGCCTAAAAAGCAATTAACACAACTAATAATTGCTTTAAATTGCTTAATTGATTGGTATTTTTGTTCATTTGCTCATTAATGTTTATTTGGTACTAATTATTAGTGCTTATTTTTTCTAAGTTGTTTCACTTTATGCGGCGTTACATCTGTTCCATTTGGGTCGATTATCGTTGTATTTTCTATTGTCCCCTTCATATGCGTACGAAAAGACTTGATGTATTCTTTTCTTAATTTATCTTGCTCCACTTTTTCTGTAGCAGTTAATGTTCCGGCTTTTTTCTTTTTAGAAAGCTCATTAATACGATCTATTTTAGCTTTTTCTAGCATCGTTATTCTCCTTTTCTTCTATAGAATAAAAATAAGAAAGCAGCATAATCGCTACTCTCTAATATTATATCATAAACGGCCACTAAATCGACCTTACTGGTTTGCTAGTTGAATCGTACTATCACTCTTTATTAATTTTGTTTTGTGTACAGGAATAACTACTGATTCTCCTGCTTCCACATGACCGTCAGCTAAATTATTTTCTTTTTCTACCCAGCTAACAAAATCTGCTTTTGCCATATCACTTTTCCCTGCATATTGATCTGCTAATGCCCATAAAGAATCCCCTTCACTTACGTTCACTTCTGAATAGTCGTTTCCCCCGCCAACTACAGTACACATTAAAATGATTCCTAGTACGATGCAAGTAAGTACAAATATAATAGAAACATAAAATTTATCCCAAATTAATTTCATAGTCATTAATAATCCCTCCAAAAAGAATGTATGTTCGCTTTTCTATATTATAGAACAGCCGTTCGTGTATGTCAATAAAAAAACGAACCTTTGTTTGCATATTGGTTTTTCTTTTGCTATACTTGAATTATAAAATAACCATTAAATCAATGAGGTGAAACCATGAAAATATCTAAACGCCAACAAGATATATATGAATTTATAAAATCAGAAGTAAAAGAAAAAGGTTATCCACCTTCCGTCCGCGAAATTGGTGAAGCAGTTGGCCTTGCTTCCAGCTCTACTGTTCATGGACATCTTGCTCGCCTTGAAGGTAAAGGCTTAATTAGACGGGACCCAACAAAGCCTCGTGCGATTGAAATATTATCTTTAGAAGACGAAGCAGAGACACCCAATGTTGTAAATATTCCTATTATCGGGAAAGTAACTGCTGGAATGCCCATCACTGCAATTGAGAACATTGATGAATATTTCCCACTACCAGAATACATGGCAGCTGGCGAAACCAATGTCTTCATGTTAGAAATCGACGGCGAAAGTATGATTAATGCCGGAATCCTTGATGGTGATAAAGTAATCGTTAGACAACAAAGTTCTGCAATCAATGGCGAAATCGTTGTAGCGATGACAGATGAAAATGAAGCTACATGTAAACGATTCTACAAAGAAGCTAATCATTTTAGATTACAACCCGAAAACGATGCTTTGGAGCCTATCCTTTTAAACAACGTAACAATTCTAGGAAAAGTAATCGGACTTTATCGAGATATTCGCTAATTTTATTCGTTTGAACAGGTGGTTGAGAACATGATTTATTTTGAAACTGAACGGCTTATTGCAAGAGATTATTTAACAAACGATTATCTTCCTTTTAGTCAAATGAATGCAGATGAGCAAGTAATGAAATACTTCCCAGCCAGATTAACTCAAAACGAAAGTAATGCATTTCTTGATAGGATTCAAGAAGAATTAAAGTCACTTGGATATGGTCTCTTTGCTATTGAAGTTAAATCGACTGGCGAATTCATCGGTTTTACTGGATTTCATGAGGCTACTTTTGAAGCTACATTCACTCCATGCACGGAGATAGGTTGGCGATTAAAACATAGCGCTTGGAACCAAGGCTATGCCACCGAAGCCGCACTTGGCGCGTTAGCACTTGCTGAAGAAATCAACACTATTAACGAAATATACAGTTTTACCGCCGCACTCAATAAACCTTCAGAAAATGTCATGAAAAAAATCCATTTAACAAAAATAGCTACTTTTGAACATCCCGCTTTAGTAAATGGCGATCCACTAAAGCCCCATGTTCTTTATAAGAAGGCATAATAAAACCCCCTGTACATTCTGGTACAGGGGGTTTTAATTCCAAATAAGCAGTGAAAAATATAGTCCGACGAGCGTTATGAATAAAACTGGAATAGTAATCACAATGCCAATTTTGAAATAAGAGCCCCAGCTTATCTTTATCCCTTTCTGCGCTAGAACATGTAGCCAAAGTAAAGTTGCTAGCGAGCCAATTGGTGTTATTTTCGGACCTAAATCAGAACCAATGACATTTGCATAGACTAACGCTTCTTTCATCACGCCTGTAAATGACGTATGATCGATTGCAAGTGCATTTATCATTACTGTTGGCAAATTATTCATGACAGAAGACAGTATTGCAGCAATAAATCCCATTCCAACTGTTCCCGCAAATAAACCAAAGTGCGCAACATATGTAATTGCTTCTGATAATAATTTTGTGATACCGACATTTTGCAAACCATATACAACTACATACATACCAACCGAGAAAAACACAATATTCCAAGGTGCTCCTTTTAAAATAGCTTTTGTCGAGACCGCATGACTTTTTGCACTGACTAACAAAAAGATAACAGCAACTAGCAAGGCAATAAATGACACTGGAATATCTAAAAAACTACTCAAAAAATAGCCTGCTACAAGGATGATAAGTATTCCCCAAGAAACACGAAACATCTTTTTATCTTTAATTGCAGAAGCCGGCTCTCGAATCACTCGCGTATCATATTTTTTAGGTAATGCTTTCCGAAAATAAAAATATAAGATTAAAATACTCGCAACTAAAGAGAAAAGCGTTGGAATCCACATAATAAGCGCATACTGCGAAAAACTAATGCCGAAAAAATCAGCCGAAACTATATTGACTAAATTACTAACTACGAGCGGCAAGGACGTCGTATCTGCTATAAAACCGCTAGCAATAATAAATGGAAATACCTTTTTCTCATCAAAATTCAGCGCTCGCACCATCGCTAGAACAATTGGTGTCAAAATTAGCGCCGCCCCGTCATTAGCAAACAACGCAGCAACGAAAGCTCCCAAAATAGAAATAAGAATAAACATTAATAACCCATTACCTCTTGCTAATCGCGCCATATGTAAAGCCGCCCACTCAAAAAAGCCAATTTTATCTAAAATCAATGAAATAATTATAATAGCAATAAAAGCGAGCGTCGCATTCCAAACAATTCCAGTAACTGTTGCGACATCTGATAAAGTGACGACGCCAAGTAATATGGCAATTAGCGCACCTCCGCAAGCTGACCATCCGATTGATAATTTTCTTGGTTGCCAAATCACAAAAAATAATGTGAAGGCAAATACTAAAATAGCTAAAGTAATCTGCATTTCTTCCCCTTTCTCTAATGAAAACCTCCCTTTCACTAGCACATTTTTAAATATATGCCTCTATTTGCCAAACATCAAACATTTGAAACCGATTTTCCAATAAAAAAGCACGTTTCCATCTATAGGAAACGTGCTTTTGACTATTAATAAATTTCAAGATATTGTTCGCGTTCCCAAGGGTGAACTGCTGTGCGGAACATATCACACTCAATTGTTTTTGCTTCAATAAAGTGTTCGAAAATGTGCTCACCTAAACCAGCTTTGATAATATCGTCTTTTTCAAGTTCGATTAAGGCGTGGCCCAAGCTTTCTGGTAGATCATAAATGCCAGTTGCTTCACGTTCTTCTTCGTTCATGCCGTAAATGTTACGATCAACTGGTGCCGGAGGAGTTAATTCATCTTTAATTCCAGATAAACCAGCTTTAAGTAGTACCGCCATTGCTAAATATGGATTAGCAGATGGATCGACGCTACGTAATTCAAGACGAGTGCTTAGTCCACGAGAACTTGGAACACGAACAAGCGGGCTACGATTTTTACCTGACCACGCAATGTAACATGGTGCTTCATATCCTGGAACCAATCGTTTGAATGAGTTAATGGTTGGATTTGTAACAGCTGTATAGCCACGGGCATGTTTTAACATCCCTGCTAAGAAATGATAAGCTGTTTGGCTCAATTCTAGTTCTCCGCTTTCATCGAAGAAAGCATTTCCTTTTTCATTAAATAGTGACATATTGAAATGCATTCCAGAACCATTTACACCAAAGAGCGGCTTCGGCATGAATGTTGCGTGTAAACCATGTTTACGAGCAATTGTTTTTACGACTAATTTAAATGTTTGGATGCTATCACACGCTGTAACGGCGTCTTCATATTTAAAGTCAATTTCGTGTTGTCCTGGTGCCACTTCATGGTGAGACGCTTCGATTTCAAAGCCCATTTCTTCTAATTCAAGCACAATATCGCGACGACAGTTTTCACCTAAGTCGGTTGGTGCTAAATCGAAGTAACCACCACTATCATTTAGTTCAAGTGTCGGACGACGATTTTCATCTAATTTGAATAGGAAAAATTCTGGCTCAGGTCCTAAGTTGAACTCTGTGAAACCTAGTTCTTCCATTTCTTTAAGTACACGTTTTAAGTTAGCACGTGGGTCTCCAGCAAAAGGAGTCATGTCAGGATTATAAATATCACAAATCATTCTTGCAACTTTTCCTTTTTCAGCTGTCCAAGGGAACACAACCCAAGTGTCTAAGTCTGGGAATAAATACATATCAGACTCTTCAATTCGTACAAAGCCTTCAATGGAGGAACCATCAAACATGATTTTGTTATCTAGTGCTTTCTTTAGTTGGCTAACAGGAATTTCCACATTCTTAATAATCCCGAGGATATCCGTGAACTGTAAACGAATAAATTTTACATTTTGTTCATCTGCGAAGCGGAAAATGTCTTCTTTTGTATATTTTGCCATAATCTAAATTCCTCCTAAATAATCTAATTATATTAACTTCTAAATAAAGTAAATACCTCTTCTTGTCTTTTTAAAACCTTGGTAATTGTTGTTTCCCTGTCGCATCTTGCTTTACAAAGCGACCAGCTTGTTGCATTTCTTTTCTAAGTATTTTGCGCACATCATCGTCTGTCAAAGGTTCTTTAGATTCTTTTTGCTGCATTTGATACATTTTCTTAATTCCCGCAATATTCAGACCATCATTCAAATAATCTTTTATCTCTAGCAAAACATCAATGTCTTGAAGTGAATACAAACGGTGATTTCCTTGATTTCGTGCCGGATGGATTAATCCTTGGTCTTCATAGTAGCGAATTTGTCTAGCGGTGAGATCAGTTAGCTTCATCACAGGCCCAATTGGAAACAGCGGCATCGATCTCCGGATTTCCTTTTCACTCACGACAATTCCCCCTCAAAACATAATTATTTTTTGATGATAGTAGCATTATAATGTACGTCAGATGTTTTGTCAAATTTATGTAAGATAATCTAACATTATCGTTAAAGCGTTGTATACCAATGTATTCCGCATAAAAAAACCGCGATTAAAACCATCGCGGTAAAAATTAAAAATATTTTTTTGCAAATAAATGTTACTTTTTTATACTATTTTTTGGATTGCTCGAGTAACTGCAATTTTGATGTGTTCATAGGTCAAACCGCCTTGAACATAGAGTTGATAAGGTTCTCTAATAGGTCCATCTGCTGTTAGTTCCAAACTAGCGCCTTGTATAAATGTCCCAGCTGCCATTATCACGTCATCTTCATAACCTGGCATATATGCACCGATTGGCAAAACATGCGCATTAACCGGCGAGGCTGCTTGAATAGCTTGCGCAAATGCAACCATCTTCTCTTTGTTATGGAAGGAAACGCTTTGAATTAAATCAGTTCTTGGCGCATCCCAAACTGGGTCAGCTTCTACACCAAACTCCGCAAGCATGGCGGCTGTGAATCGTGCTCCTTTAATTGCCTGAGCTGTCACATGAGGAGCTAAAAAGAAACCTTGATACATTTCTAATAAACTATAGAGTGATGCACCTGCTTCTCTGCCAATTCCAGGTGTAGTTAAGCGATAACCACATAAATCTACTAATGCTTCTTTTCCTGCAATATAACCGCCTGTTTTCGCTAAGCCACCACCAGGATTTTTGATTAATGAACCCGCGATAATATCTGCTCCAACTTCTGGCGGCTCCTGATATTCCACGAATTCTCCGTAACAGTTATCTACAAAAACAATTACTTCCGGATTGATATTTTTTACAAATACAATCATTTCTTTAATCTTTTCTATTGTAAAAGAAGGTCTATCCGCATAACCTCGTGAACGCTGAATTCCAATCATCTTTGTTTTTGGCGTCATTTTTTTCGCTATTCTTGGAAAGTCTACATCACCATTTTCCAGAAGCGGCACAGAGCTATAACCAATATGAAAATCTTTTAAAGAGCCCTGTCCTTGCTTTCGTATTCCTACAATTTCTTCTAACGTATCATAGGGTTGACCAGTAATATAAAGTAATTCATCATCCGGGCGAAGGATGCCAAATAATACGGTTGAAATTGCATGGGTTCCTGAAATTATTTGTGGACGAACCAGGGCCGCCTCTGTCTTAAATACAGTCGCATACACACGTTCTAATGTATCTCTACCTTCATCATCATAACCATACCCAGTGGAAGGATGAAAATGAAAATCACTCACTTTATTCTCTTGAAACGCATCTAAAACTTTCGCTTGATTAAATTCAGCAATTTCGTCTGTTTTATTTTGCAAATCATCAATTTGTGTTTCCACCTTTTTTCGTATCGCTTGAATATTATTCATTATTTAGCTCCTTTCTCGGTTTGTACCCCTCTAAGTGGTAACTCTGTTTACTTTCAATATATTCTAGTTTCGTTACCCACGCTTGTTGCTTTATTTGCGCTAATTCTTTTCCTTTTTCTTCTGAAAGTTCTAGTGTAAAGAAAGCCCAATTTTTTTCAATTAATTGGATCATTCGCTGTTTAATCGTATCAGGAGCCTCTTGATCTAAAGCTGATATAAGCAAATTTTCTGGTTGATCGGGTACAAACGTGGCTGGTGCTTGATCCATTTTATTGTAAATGACTAGTGTTGGTAGATGGTTCATTTCAAGTTCCTCTAATAAAGAAATTACCGTTGTTTCGTGTTGCAAATAGTCTGGATTTGATGCATCAACTACATGAATTAACACATCTACATTGGCAGTTTCCTCTAAAGTAGAGCGAAAAGCTGCAATTAAAGTCGTTGGCAAATCTTGAATAAAACCAACTGTATCTGTCAAAAGCGCTTGAAATCCACCCGAAAAGCGAATTTTTCGTGTGGTTGGGTCAAGCGTTGCAAATAATTTATCTTCTTGTAATGTTGTTTCATTCGTTAGACGGTTGAAAATAGTTGATTTCCCTGCATTTGTGTAACCAATTAAACCAAACCGAAAAACGGATTGTATATTTCTTCGTTCAATGATTCGCTTGCGGTGTTGTTCAACATGTGTTAATTGCGCTTTGATATCATGCATTTTTTCGCGAATATGGCGTTTGTCCATTTCTAGTTTGGATTCACCAGGCCCTCTTGAACCAATACCTCCTCCAAGTTTTGATAAGGAAACACCTTGTCCGCTAAGTCTTGGTAACAGATATTTATATTGCGCGTATGCGACTTGCAGTTTTCCTTCTTTGGATTTTGCGCGCATGGCAAATATGTCTAAGATTAACTGTGTTCGGTCAATTATTCGCGCATCAACCGCCTTAGAAATATTGCGCACTTGAGTTGCACTAAGTTCACTATTAAATATAACAACGTCCGCCTCATGCATTTCCACTAAAGTAGCAAGCTCTTCCAGTTTACCAGAACCAATGAACGATGCTTGATTTACTCGTTCTAATTTTTGAATTAATTCATCTACTACTTCACCGTTTGCCGTTTTAGCTAAGCTATGTAGTTCATTCATGGAATTCCAGAAAGCTTCTTCTGTTTTATTTGGCAAAATCACGCCTACAAGTATTATTTTTTCTCTTTCCACATGCATTTCTCCCTTTTTCAGACAAGACTAATCGTAGCATATTTTCTGCATAAAAAAAAGACATGAAACATCGCAAAAAAAGCGAGTTCCCTGCCTTTCAAGTAAAGTACTTATTCCGCATCAGGATTTAAAGCGACATTCTTCTGCGGGGAGAAAGTTGAAATTGCGTGTTTAAATACAAGCTGTTGTTTTCCTTCGACATCTAGTAGTACGGTAAAATTGTCAAAACTTACAACACGTCCTCTTAACTGAAAACCATTTGTTAAAAATACAGTTGCAAGAATTTTTTCCTTACGCAATTGATTTAAGTAATAGTCCTGTAACCCTTGTCCACCTTGTTTCATAATTTCCCTCTCCAATCTCTATCTTATACTAAAAATTTCCCAAACCCCAATGAAGTTCCATTGTGCAATTGGTTGGCTAATTTCAAATACCCTTTATTTCTTCTTACCAAACAGAAAAGCGTTATTTAGCTGTTAAAAAGGTTGTTGCTTTATTTAATGCTTCTGATTCTGTACTGCTAACACCCGCCTGAATCCAGTCAATATCCATTCTATTTCTAAACCAGGTTAACTGTCTTTTCGCGAAATGCCTTGAGTTCTTTTGAATTAATTCTTTTGCTTCTTCTAGTGAGCTCTTTCCTTCAAAATAAGGAAATAATTCTTTGTAGCCGATGCCGCGAACTGCTGGAACATCCACTAAATGTTGCTCATATAATTTTTTTGCTTCTGTCACTAAACCTTCTTCAAACATTAAATTCACTCGCTGATTAATTCTTTCGTAAAGTAACGCTCTGTCCAAATCAAGTCCTAGAAAGAGTGGTTGGTATCTATCATTAAGTACATTATTCACTTGATACTCTGAGAAAGGCTTTCCTGTTAGATGCATCACTTCTAATGCTCTAATCACTCGGCGCTTATTGTTTTCGTGTATCTGTGCTGCGCTTTCTGGATCTTTTTGTTCGAGCATTTGCCACAATACAGTTTTGTCTAGTTGTTCTAATTCCGCTCGATAAGCCTTATCTTCGCTTACGTTACCAAAATCATAATCATAGAAAACAGATTGAATATAAAGTCCTGTTCCACCAACAATAATTGGTAGCCTACCAGCTTGATGTATTGTTTCTATACATTTTCTTGTTTCTATTTGGAATTTCGCTGCAGTGAATGGTTCGGAAGGATTCGTCACATCAATAAGATAATGTTTGATTCCATCCATTTCTTCTGGTGTGATTTTTGCTGTACCGATATCTAATCCACGATAAACTTGCATAGAGTCACCACTGATGATTTCTCCGTCCAATTTTTTCGCTAGTTCAATACTTAAACTTGTCTTTCCGACAGCGGTTGGGCCAACGATGACGATGACAGGAATCTTGCTCAAAAAAAAACCTCCTTTTCACCTGTAATCAATGTACCATGAAAAAGGTTTCTTGAAAATAGTGAAAATGATTTTTTCCAGAAAAAAAGCGCAAATCCTTGAAAGATTTACGCTCTTTTCGAATTTTAATTATCTATCGTGCCAATCAGCTGGTTCTCTAGCATCATTAATTTGAATATTTAATTCCTCGATATAGGTTTGTTTTACATCGTCGCTCCAGTGGAATTGTTTAGCCATTTCATCCACAACAGCGTCTTTCCATTCAAGTAAGTATGGCATATCGAAAAGCAAGTAGCCAGTGCGACGTAATAAGAAATCGATTGGCGTTGTCACTGCTTCGTGTTGAATCGAGTAGCGTAGTTCAGCATACAAACTGTTTGGTAAAGTGGTTTCGTTTTGTTCTTTATGTTCCTGTGCATAAGTAAATAATTGATCGATATTACTACCGAAACGTTTAGCCATCTCACGACCTTCTTCTAAAGTCCAGCCGAAACGATTATTACCTTCTTTCGCTTTTTTAGATAGGAAAGCTTCTAATTGTTCTGAGCCACCAATGTCACCACCAGAAATTGGTAAATGTTTTGTTTGAACTGTTTTGTACTTTTTACCAGTTTCTTTCGCTAATGTTTTTGAAACGTCATCTAATAATTTTTCGGCCATTTTTCTGTAACCAGTGAGTTTACCACCTGCCATCGTGATTAAGCCACTTTCAGAAAACCAAACTTCATCTTTACGTGAAATTTCAGATGGATCTTTTCCTTCTTCATAGATAAGTGGACGAACCCCAGCCCAACTTGATTCAATATCTTTTTCGGTAATATGCACATCAGGGAACATATAATTAATCGCCTTAATCACATAATTATGATCAGATTCAAGTGCTTTTGGATTAATTACTGCTTCGTCGTACACTGTATCCGTCGTTCCAACATACACTTTTTTATCGCGCGGAATAGCAAAGACCATCCGGCCATCAGGTGTATCAAAGTATACTGCTTGTTCCATCGGGAATTTTTGTTTATCAATAACCAAATGAATTCCTTTTGTTAAGCGTAAATGTTTGTTGTTTGTTGCATAATCTAATTTTCTTACTTTATCTACCCAAGGACCAGCAGCATTAATAACACGATGTCCTTTAATATCGTATGCTTTGCCCGACAAACGATCTGTTACGGTTACACCAACTACTTGTTTATTGTCATCATATAAGAAATGCTCTGCTTTTGTATAGTTAATAGCATTCGCTCCGAGTTCTACTGCTTTTTTCATAACTTCTATTGTTAAACGCGCATCATCCGTGCGGTATTCCACGTAGTAACCAGAACCTTTTAAACCGTCTTTTTTCACGAATGGATTTTTGGCTAATGTTTCTTTTGCGCTTAAAATTTTACGTCGTTCATTTTTCTTTACCCCTGCTAAATAGTCATATAAACGAATACCAAATGAAGCGGTAGTTTTACCCATATTGCCGCCTTTATGGAATGGGAGCATCATCCATTCAGGAGTCGTTACGTGTGGTCCATTTTCGTAGACTATCGCACGTTCTTTTCCTAAATCTGCTACTTCTTTAATTTCAAATTGTTGTAAATATCTTAATCCACCGTGGACTAATTTTGTTGAACGGCTCGATGTTCCGCTCGCGAAATCACCCATTTCAACAAGTGCGACACTCATACCCCGTGAAGTGGCATCTAAAGCGATTCCTGCCCCTGTAATCCCGCCGCCGACGATGACTAAATCAAATTTTTCCTCTTGAAGATTTCTTTCGATTGTTTCTCTGTCAAACGCTGAAAATAATTGTACCATTTTGTTTGCCCCCTTCAAATTGTTTACCGTCTGAATTATGCCTTCTTGGTTACTTTTCCACTTTTCAATCTAACTGAAACGCTTTAAGTTTAAAAACAAAAAAAGAGACTGCAAAGTAAGACGATTGCGCTCGCCTTTTGCAGTCTCTCCGAATCTCAGACAATAATATTTATTAACTTACTATGATTATATCTTTTAACGATTTATAATGAAAGCGTTTTGCTCATGGAGGTTATTTATTATTTCTTAGTGCCACTGCCTTTTCAGGAAAATCAGTCATCATTCCTTTAACATTGGCATCTATAAAATGCGTGATAGTTTCCTCCTTATTCACCGTCCAATAGCGTGCTGCGATTTGCTTTAAAATCGGGTTTTTCATTGCTTTTACTGGTGGATGCACTGCATCAAGCTGAATTTTTTCATGTAATGGCAATACTTCATCTAAGTTTTCATGTGTAATTAAAGCTAGTCTGGCAGTAGGATCTAAATCTCTCAGCCGAATGAGAGTATCTGGGTTAAAGGAAGAATACATTCGTTTGACTTCGGGAAATTTATCCGCTAATGCTAAAACTTTTTGTTCGATTCCTTCATATTCAAAGACATCCGTTTTCAACTCAATGTTTAGTATCATATCTGTGCCACTCACCAACTTAAAAATTTCTTCCAAAGTTGGCACACGGATTTTACGGAAAAGCCGTTTACCAATCACTAATTTTTTCACTTCTGAAAGTGTGTAATCTTTTAAAAAGCCAGACCCATTTGTAGTCCTATCGACGCGTTCATCGTGCATGACGATTAATTCGCCACTTTTCAAAACATGAATGTCTAACTCGATACCATCCGCACCGGATAAAATCGCTGCTTTCATAGCTGGTAGTGTATTTTCTGGATGCGTCCCACTACTGCCTCGATGGGCAAAAATTTCCGTCAAAATGCTTCCCCCCAAACTATTTACTTATATTTACTATAACAAAAATAAGCAAATATACTCAAATTTTTAAAATCTATCAATTAATTCAGCATTTTAAATTACTTCTTGATTTATGTGTGGTATTATAGTATGGAGCTAAAAACAGATCTCTTTACTATCTCTGTCTAGGTTTACACACACATATTTACTTATCACAAATAGGAGATGTTATTTTGAAAAGGACTACTCGCTACAGTAGAAAATATGTTCCGAGTATTGATGGACTTCGAGCACTCGCAGTTATTGCTGTAATCGCCTACCACTTGAATTTTAGCTGGGCTAAAGGTGGATTCATCGGCGTAGACATATTTTTCGTCTTATCTGGTTACTTAATTACAAATATTTTATTAACACAATGGGAAAAAAATCAATCACTTCAATTAAAGCAATTTTGGATTAGACGTTTTCGGCGACTCATTCCTGCTGTTTATGTAATGATTGTAGTCGTTGTCATCTATGCCGTCTTCTTCCATCCAGAAATTTTAAAAAACTTACGCGGCGATGCAATTGCTTCTTTCTTTTATGTAAGTAACTGGTGGTTTATTTTCCACAATGTTTCTTATTTTGATTCATTTGGACTTCCATCACCACTTAAAAACTTATGGTCACTAGCCATTGAAGAACAATTTTATTTAATATGGCCCGCTTTTTTACTGGTATTTCTCAAATGGGTAAAAAATCCAAAACTATTATTAAAAATCGTCATTGGCCTTGGCCTTCTCTCCGCAGTTTGGATGACGATTTTGTACGTTCCTGGGACAGATCCAAGTCGTGTTTATTACGGTACGGATACGAGAGCATTTGATTTGCTAGCAGGTTGTGCACTTGCATTTGTCTGGCCTTTCAATCGCCTTAGTCCTGTAGTTCCAAGGAAAAGTAAGGCAGTTCTCAATATTGCAGGAACAATCAGTATTTTATGTTTTATTCTATTCACAGCTTTTGTAAGTGAATATCAACCTTTCTTATATCGCGGTGGCTTGTTATTCGTTGCAATTCTCGGCGTTATCATGATTGCAACTATCTCACACCCCGCCTCTTATCTAAGCAAGATTTTCAGTTTTAAACCACTTAGATGGATTGGAACAAGGTCTTACGGTATTTACTTATGGCATTATCCAATTATAACGTTGACAACACCTGTACTAGAAATTACTCAACCTAATATATGGCGAGCTATCCTACAAGTTGCCGCTACTTTTATTATTGCTGAGTTATCGTTCCGCTTTATTGAAACTCCCATTCGAAAAAATGGTTTTATCAATTATTTTAAAGGCTTCAAAGATAAAAACTATTTCATTTGGAAAAATAAACCTGTTGGTAAATGGTTGAGTATCGCTGGTGTTGTTGCTGTTTTAGCAATATTTACACTTGGTATGTCAAACGTTCTTTCCGTCAATACCAATGCAGAAAAACAACAAACGTCTGTTAAAACAACCACCTCTACACCAGACGAGAAGAAAGATGATAAAAAAGACAAAGAAGATAAAGCTACTAAAGAAAAAGAAGACTCCAAAGAAACGGACGCAAATAAAGCTAACGGACAAAACCAAACACAAGTGCCAGACAACAAAAATAAAACAGCCGCCACGCCAAAAACAATGATTACACAAACAGTGGCGATTGGTGATTCAGTCATGCTTGATATTGAACCATACTTGAAAGAAGCCGTTCCTAATATCACAATTGATGGTCTAGTTGGACGTCAATTAAGAGATGCTATTACAACCGCTACTGGCTATAAGAAATTCAACAGCGAAAATAGCTCCGTTATTCTTGAACTTGGTACAAATGGTCCCTTCACAGAAGAGCAATTAAATGATTTATTAGATCAATTTGACAAAGCAACGATTTATTTAGTTAATACGCGGGTTCCTCGTGGTTGGCAGTCTGATGTAAATAAAAGTATTGCCAATGCTTCATCACGACCTAATGTAACTGTTGTTGATTGGTATTCAAGATCTAGTGGTCAATCTCAGTACTTTGCTCCAGATGGTGTTCATTTAACTAAATCTGGTGCTCAAGCTTATGTCGCCATGTTAACTAGCGTCATGAATAAATAACTATCCGCCCTTAATTGGGCGGATAGTTATTTTTATTTTTTCCTAGAAACAAACCAGCTTAAGCTAATTAGTAAAAATCCTACTGTTGCACCTGCTACAGGCAAGGAATCCCCTGTTTTAGGTAAAGCCTCTTTGCTTGTTTCTGCTTTAGCTTTTTTCTCATTTACAGTTAAAGATGGAATTTTGTGACTTGGCACTTCTGGTTTATTGACGTTTGGTTTGATAACCGGATTAGGTGTTGGGCTTGGGTCCGGTGTTGGATCTGGTGTTGGTGTTGGATTTGGCGTCGGATCTGGTGTTGGATTTGGCGTTGGGTCTGGTATTGGTGTTTCTTTTTCAACAATAACCGTCACTTGCACTGGCAAAGCTTTTTGTAAATCATTTTCTGCGTTTAGTGTAACGACATATTTTCCTGGTTTGGAAAGATCAACAACAGTCGCAAAATCACTTGTAATCGCTGTTCCATCATTTGTTTTCGCTTTGATGTCTGCTAAAAATTCTGCTTCTGTTTTAGATGTATCCACCTTATAAGTGATTTTTTCATCTGCCGTAATCGCTGTCTTCTCTTTAATTGTTACGTTTACTTGAACTGGGGCTGCCTTTAATCCAGAATTATTCTCAGATTGTAAAGTAACTGTGTACGTTCCAGGAGTCTTGAAATCTACTTTATCAGCGAAATCACTTGTAACAGTTGATCCGTCATCTGTTTTTGCATGAATATCTGCTAAAAATTCTGCTTCTGTCACTGGTTGATTTTCTATATATGTTTTTCCACTGTCAGCTGAGATGTTTACAGAATGGTCGACAGTGAAGTAATGATCATAGATAGGTACAGATATATTGTACGCCCCACCATTTTTAAACTGATCAGGAATATTATAAGTTTGAGAACTCAAATCGATTTTCGCGTTGTACTCCATTTTTTCAAGATTATCAAAATCTGCTTTACTTACATCACTTACTGTTAAGCCATCACTCGTAATTGTTAGGCGATTGCCATTTACTTGTTTCTCATTCATTGCAAAGTAAGTGTCGCTGCCTGCAGTTGATTTTACGAAATCTGGTACATAGCCATCATAATTAACTGTTCGTTCCGTCATCAAGCTGAATGGGACGTATAATGTTTGCTTTTCTGCATTATAAGTTAATGCACTACCTTTAATATCGGAGTTAATTAGTTTTTTACCCCCTATAGTTTGGGAAAATGCATACAGTTGATTCAATTTAGGGAAATCTTCTATACCTCGATAATCATGTACTCCGTCAAATTGAATATTTAAGCTCTTAAGTTCTGGCAATGTTTTAAGTGGCATGATATCCGTTATTGCACCATTATAACTAAGGTCAATACTATTTACTTTAGGAAGTGTGTTTATTTTAGTTAAAATAGAATCATCATGTGCACTGTGCGAAATATCCAGTAGAGTTAAACTCGTCAGCCCACTTAAATTTGGAATTTTATCGGAAGTAACATCTGTTCCCATAATGCGTAATCGTTCAAGATTACTCAACCCGCTTATTGGATTATAGTTTGTTGCATGAATATTATTTATGGTTAAATCTTTTATATTATGGGCATATTCAATACCTGTCAAATCAGTAACATTTATATTCGCTAAAGTAATATATGTTAATGAATCCATTTGTGCTTCGGTAATATTCGCTGTACTCGATTGTCCTAATAATCCATTTAAGTACGCTTTAAATGTTGAATCTGGAATGTTCACATTATCCTGACTTGCTTTTAATCCAGTTTGCTCTGCAGCAAATACCGGGAATGTTGTTTGCGATACGGGGACAGCGAGTACTGCAAAGCATACCCCAATTTTTACGATATTTGATTTTACTGACATAAGTTATTACCATCTCCACTCTGTTATATTCGCCTAGTAAATTTTAAGAGGTATCCTTAAAAGAAACTTTATGATGTAATTATAGTCTCCTCAGCATATGAGACCAATAGACAAAATGTGTACAAAAATGGTTGAAAAAGCAAAATTTAGTATCTTTTTAGGATTTTTCTATTCACATCTCCTGATTTTATGCGGTTTTTATTTGGCATTTAAACTAGTAAAAAAAAAGGCTATTTTTGTCGAATTTTTGTCGAAATGAAATCATAATTTTTTTATAAGCTATTTTATAGATAAAAAACTATCCACTCGAGAATTTTGAGTAGATAGTTTTTTATTTATTTTTACGAATAATTATAATAACTATGAATCCTACCACTGCGATAGTTGTTGGTACTAATTTTTCTGTTTGCGTTGATTTGACTATACTAGTTTTCAAAACAGAGATGGCTGTATCTCCAGAACATTAGAATCAGATAGACTGATCTGGGCAAATCACAAAAAATACAAGTGATTGCATGGCAAGTCTCCGTTAGTATTCCATACGACATTTAAATTCGTTATTAATTTTGATAAAAATATGTTATTTATAAAAAGCATCTACCGGTATTCCGATAGATGCTTTCATTTTTATTCAGCAAATACATTTTTCCATTCGTCTCGTTTGTCTAAAAATTCTGCTGCAAGCGCTTTTGCACCTTCTAAACTATGGCTTGCTGCCCAACCGCATTGGACTTCATTGCATGCAGGAACTTCTGTCGCAGCTAAAACATCCGTTAGTGTTGTGGCGATGATTTCTAGTGCATCATCATAGTCGCTATGATTAATGAAGGAAACATAAAAGCCAGTTTGGCATCCCATTGGACTAATGTCTACTAATTTGTCAGTATGATTTCTTGCAAGTTCTGCCATCAAATGTTCTAAAGAGTGTAGCGCTGGCATTTCCATATGTTCTTTATTGGGTTGTTTGAAGCGAACATCATATTTGTATATTTCATCTCCATGGACGCCCACTTTCGTTCCCGCCAGTCTCACAAAAGGTGCTTTTACTTTCGTATGGTCCAAATTAAAACTTTCTACATTCATTTTTTCTGCCATGCGTATCCCTCCTCTTATTCTTTGTTATTATATCAAAAAAAAGAATCCTTGCATATTTCTATACAAGAACTCTTTTTCTTCCTTATTCATCTTTTGCATCTGAGGTATCTTTTATTTCGGGTATTGCTAGCCAAATAGAAGTTGGTTCGCCTTCCATTGTTTCATCGAGTACGAAGGATCCGTTAGAATAGCGATCCGTTATTCGTAGATTGGCAACGTCTATTTCAACAATTTGGTCTGTGTTTGTTTCGATAAATAGGTGGTCGTTATTATCAGCAAGAGTTATACCAATGAAGCGATGTGGATTGCTTTTCAGTTCGCGTAACATCAATAAGCCACGTTTCGCTCTTGAGATTGGTTCAAATTCGCTTGCTTTCATTTGTTTGAGTGAGCCACGTTGTGTGGCAAGAAGAATATGTTTTTGTTCGTTCGGCATAAGGACTATACCGCCAATAACTATATCATCTTGTTTTAAGTTAATCGCTTTTACACCCGCTGTTCTTGCACCTGATTCTGGAATTTCAGTAATAGAATAACGAAGGCCGTAACCATTTTTGGTTGCTAAGAAAATATCTTCTGTGCCATCAATCAAATGAACATTTAACAGCTCATCGTCACCTTTTAATTTAATTGCCATCATGGATTTAGAATAGCGTTGTGGTTTGTAATTCGTAATAGCTGATTGCTTGGTCATGCCGTTTTTAGTAACGAATAAAAAGCGTTTTTCTTCCGTAAAGGCTTGAATTGCAATAGCAGAACGGATTTCTTCACCTGCCGATAAATCACTGGCCAAGTGACTTACGTGATCTCCGAGGTTTTTCCAGCGAATATCTGGCAACTCATGTACTGGTCGATAAATGAAATTCCCTTTGCTCGTGAATAACAGGAGCGAATCAAGTGAATTCATTTTTTGGATAAAGACGGCATGGTCTGCTTCTTTCATGGCTAGTTCCGCACCGTTTGATGCTGCATAAGAACGTTGGCTTGTGCGTTTCACATAGCCTTCTTTTGTCACAGAAACAATCACATCTTCATTCGCAACAAGTACTTCTGTATCGATTTTGATTTCTGTAATTTCTGCTTGCACTTCTGTACGGCGAGCAGTTTTATATTTTTTCTTAATTTCCGCTAGCTCTTCTTTTAACACAGCGATAAGCTCTGCTTCATCACCTAGGATTTTTTCAAGAACACTAATTTGTTCTGCTAAGGATTTTGCTTCACTTTGAAGTTCATGTATATCTGTATTTGTTAAACGATAAAGTTGTAAAGATACAATTGCTTCTGCTTGTTTTTCGCTGAAATCATATTTTGTTTGAAGATTTAGTTTTGCATCGCGTTTGTCTTTTGAACCACGAATTAATTTAATGACTTCATCTAAAATAGACAAAGCTTTAATTAAACCTTCTAAAATATGTTGGCGAGCGCGCGCTTTACGAATATCGTATTCAGAGCGCTTCGTAATAATTTCTTTTTGGTGTTCAATATAAGCGTCAAGCATTGGGATAATGCCCATTAGCTCCGGACGTTTTTTATTGATAGCAACC
Source organism: Listeria sp. LM90SB2 (assembly GCF_028867355.1). NCBI lineage: Bacteria > Bacillati > Bacillota > Bacilli > Caryophanales > Listeriaceae > Listeria > Listeria sp. LM90SB2. The sequence goes on along the minus strand of NZ_CP046449.1, from coordinate 1,310,624 downwards.
ATGTTAAAATTATAGCTTACTTGTAAATCTGTATTTTTAAACAGGTAGTTCAAAACACCTTCAGCATTGGCATCTTTTTTTAGTTCAACAGCAATACGAAGTCCTGTGCGGTCGGTTTCATCACGTACTTCTGAAATACCTTCAATTTTTTTCTCAATTCGAAGTTCATCCATGCGTTTAACTAAATTAGCTTTATTTACTTCATATGGAATTTCATGAATTGTAATTTGTTTTCTACCGCCACGAATATCTTCAATTTCTGTTTTAGAACGAACGACAACGCGTCCTTTTCCAGTTTGATAAGCTTTTCGAATACCATCAATCCCTTGAATAATCCCACCTGTTGGGAAATCTGGACCTTTGACAATTTTCATAATATCATCCGTTGTGGAAAGTGGGTTATCTAATCGTTTAATAACAGCTTCGATGATCTCTGTTAAATTATGCGGCGGAATATCTGTTGCATAACCAGCGGAGATACCGGTAGAACCATTCACTAAAAGGTTTGGAAAACGTGCTGGTAAAACAGTTGGCTCACTAGATGTATCATCAAAGTTAGGAATAAAGTCAACTGTTTCCTTTTCAATATCGCGTAAAAGTTCTGCTGATATAGGAGAAAGGCGAGCTTCTGTATAACGCATTGCTGCAGGCGGATCCCCGTCGACACTACCGTTATTACCATGCATTTCAATCAGCATATTACGTACTTTCCAGTCTTGACTCATCCGTACCATTGCTTCGTAAACTGAAGAGTCACCATGTGGATGGTAGTTACCGATAACGTTTCCGACCGTTTTAGCAGATTTACGGAAACCTTTCTCAGCAGTATTTCCTTCGACATTCATCGCGAATAAAATACGACGTTGTACAGGTTTCAGTCCGTCACGAACATCTGGAAGCGCACGTTCTTGAATAATATATTTACTATATCTACCAAAACGGTCGCCCATAACTTCTTCTAGCGCTAAGTCTTGGATATGTTGTTCTGGATTACTCAAATGTCTTTCGCCTCCTCAACCATCATGTTTTCATTTTCTAAAATATTTTGGCTATCTTCCATAGAAAACTCGACATGCTTTTCAATCCATTGTCGTCTTGGTTCTACTTTGTCGCCCATCAGTGTGGCCACGCGGCGTTCAGCGCGTGCAGAATCATCTACCCGTACACGAATTAACGTGCGCGTATCAGGATTCATCGTTGTTTCCCAAAGTTGGTCAGCATTCATCTCACCAAGACCTTTGTATCGTTGAATCATGTAGCCTTTACCAATTTTTTGGATGGCAGAGTCTAATTCTTCATCTGTCCAAGCATATTCGATTACTTCTTTTTTACCAGAACCACGGCTTACTTTGTAAAGTGGGGGTAAAGCAATAAATACTTTACCTGCTTCCACTAGTGGGCGCATATAACGATAGAAAAAGGTTAATAGTAATACTTGAATGTGCGCGCCATCGGTATCGGCATCGGTCATGATAACTACTTTGTCATAGTTACAATCCTCGACATCAAATTCGGTACCAACGCCTGCACCTACTGTATGGATAATCGTGCTAATTTCTTCATTTTTTAAGATATCTTGTAGTTTGGCTTTTTCTGTATTGATTACTTTTCCTCGAAGTGGCAAAATTGCTTGGAAACGACGGTCACGACCTTGTTTAGCTGATCCTCCCGCCGAGTCACCTTCGACTAGGTAAAGTTCATTTTTATTAGGATTTCGCGATTGTGCCGGTGTTAACTTTCCAGAAAGAAGTGTTTCGGAACGTTTCTTTTTCTTGCCGTTACGTGTTTCTTCGCGCGCTTTTCTGGCAGCTTCTCTTGCTTCGCGGGCTTTAACAGCCTTTTTAACTAGAAGAGAGCTTGTTTCTGGGTTTTCGGCAAGGAAGTAAGCTAAATGTTCTGCTACAACTGCATCAACCGCCTGACGAGCTTCTTGCGTCCCTAGTTTTTCTTTCGTTTGACCTTCGAATTGAAGGATTTTTTCTGGAACACGAATAGAAAGTACAGCTGAAAGACCTTCACGAATATCGCTACCTTCGAGATTTTTATCTTTTTCTTTCAAAAGATTCACTCGACGAGCATAGTCGTTGAAAATCCGCGTCATGGCAGCTTTCATTCCAGATTCATGCGAGCCTGCTCCGCGAGTTCGAACGTTATTAACGAAACTCAAGATATTTTCAGAATAACCATCATTGAATTGGAACGCCATTTCTACTTCAATGGTCGCATTTTCCCCTTCAAAGCTAGCTACAGGATGAAGCACATCTTTACCTTCATTAATATATTCAACAAAGTTTTTCACACCTTCTTCAAAGTGGAAAGCCTCTGCCATGCCAACTCGTTCATCAATTAATTCAATTAACATCCCTTTTAAAAGGAACGCTGATTCTCTTAGACGTTCTGATAAGGTTTCATAGTTAAATGAAGTCGTTGGAAAAATTGCTGGATCTGGCTTAAAGCGAATCGTTGTCCCAGTAGCTTTTGATTTTCCGATTTTTTTCAGTGTTCCATCTGGCTTTCCGCCGTCTTTAAATTTTTGTTGGTAGGTTGCGCCGTCACGATTAATTGTAACTACTAACCATTCAGAGAGCGCATTTACAACGGATGAACCAACACCGTGAAGCCCACCACTTGTTTTATATCCGCCTTCTTGGCCGAACTTACCGCCGGCGTGAAGAACAGTTAAAATAACTTCTACCGTAGACTTACCTGTTTTGTGCATCCCAACAGGCATCCCACGACCTTCATCGCTAACACTAACACTGCCATCCACGTGAAGTGTCACAACAATTTTCTTACCAAAACCTGCAAGGGTCTCATCGACCGAGTTGTCCACTATTTCATATACTAAATGGTGCAGCCCGCGTACATCTGTTGAACCGATATACATCGCTGGGCGTTTCCGGACCGCTTCCAGTCCTTCAAGCACCTGAATAGAATCATCATTATACTCATTCCGATTCATATTTCAAAACTCCCTTCATTCCGTCAATCTACAACTTTCACGTTGTTATTCGCTTAAAACCACCTTATCAGAATAGCATTAACTAGCTGATTAATAAAGTGATAGTTTAGTGACAAATTCCTTTTCATAAAAAAACAGGCTCTGCTATAAGAACCTGCTTCCTTCAAAAATGGTGTTTAATTAATCCATTTCTTGATAAGCAACCTTAATGCAATAATCCATGACAGTAGGATATCCTTTTTCTGTCAAAAAATCAAATGCTTCCTGATTAGCTATGCCAAGCTGTGCCCAAAATACATCTGCATCTATTTGGTCAAAAGCCTCCGCTATTTCAGGTAAAAACTCTGAGCGACGAAAGACATTCACAATATCCACATGTTCCTCGATATCCGTTAAACGCTTGACGGCTTTTTCGCCAAGAATTTCGTCTGCATTAGGGTTCACTGGTATAATTTTGTACCCAGCTTGCTGCATTATTTGACTCACTCGGTAACTTGTGCGGTCTGGTTTATCACTCAAACCAACGACTGCGATTACTTTTGCCTTCTTTAAGATTTGCTGGATTTCTTCTTTTGTTGGATTTTGCATTAGTCTAATCGCCCCCTACTATTCTTTCTAATCATAAGCTATTTTTGCGGTTTTTTCAACTTTTCATCGTGATTTGTCCTAACAATTTAGCCAATCTTCTTCATTTTGTGCTATAATTCTTTATGGAAAACATCATTTCTTCTTGAGGGGTTTAAAAATGACAATTAATTTAATTCTGCTTTCTTTATTAGCCTATGTGATTGGTTCGATACCGTCTGGTTTATGGATTGGCAAAATTTTTTACAAAAAGGATATTCGCGATTTCGGTAGTGGTAATTTAGGCGCGACGAATTCATTCCGGGTTCTCGGAATCAAAGCCGGTAGTATCGTGACAGTGATGGACATTTTAAAAGGGACTGTCGCAACGTTGCTTCCATTTTTCTTTCAATTGAATGTAGACCATCATTTTTGGTTGCTAACTGGAGCATTTGCTATTATTGGGCATAGTTTCCCGCTTTTCGCAGGATTTAGAGGCGGAAAAGCAGTTGCTACTTCGGCAGGTGTCATCCTTGCCTATGCACCATTACTCTTTGTAGCCGCACTTGTAGTCTTCTTAGTTACACTTAAACTTAGCAAATATGTATCGCTCAGCTCGATGATTGGAGCACTTGCAGCGTTAATTATTTCTCTTTTCATGGGAGACTGGATTTTAATTATTCTTGTTGCTTGTATCGCACTCTTTGTCATCTGGCGTCACCGAGCAAATATCACTCGGATTCGTAACGGCGAAGAACCCAAAATAAAATGGATGTAATAAAACCCAGAAGATGCATTTCGCTCTTCTGGGTTTTCGTTTTAACCTACTGTAATTTCATATTCGGAAGCAAAGACAGCTTCTGGCTCTAAATGCTCTATTCCCGCTTTATCTCGCAGTTCAACAGATTCTCCAGCACCATCTGCAATTCCGTACCACGGTTCAATACATAAGAAAGGGGTCCCCGGTTTTGCCGTCCAAGCACCTACAAATGGGAATTCTGGGAAAGATACTTTTACAAAATGAGGTGTTTTATCTGATTTGATGGTCATTTCTTTTTGTTTTAGTGCTTCAAAAATAAGTGCATCATTTTTAAATAAATCATAGCTCAGTGGTAAGTATTGTGCTGGTTTATCGACAACCTTCTTAATTTCGCCACTGCGGTATGGCCCTTCTAAACAAAGTGTTTCTAAATTCTCTTCTGTTCCGAAATCCAAATAATAATCTTCAAATGTCGTCCCGTCTGTTAATGGTAAATTAAAAGCTGGGTGCGCACCAATAGAGAAATAAATTCGCTTGTTATCCGTATTTTCAACTTCGTAGGAAACAGCTACCGTATTTTTTTCTATTGTATAAATAATCGATAGTTTAAATTTGTAGGGATAAACTGCTAATGAATCTTCGTCTGCATCCAACTCAAAACGTACCGATTTTTCTGTTTGCTCGATTACTTGAAAATCACGGTCACGGGCAAACCCGTGTTGCCCTAAGTGGTACGGCTTTCCATCGACTAAGTAAGTATCTTCTACAAGCCTTCCAACTGTTGGAAATAGAACAGGTGAATGACGCCCCCAAAACTTGCTATCAGCATTCCATAAATACTCAAGTCCGGTATCTTTATGGAAGATTCGCGTTAATTCTGCTCCAGCTGTTTTCATTTCTACAAGCAATACTTCATTTTCCAGTTTAATCATTGTTATTTCTCCTCCAAATGAAACCGCTCGATTTGTTCAAAGGCTTTTTCTTTTTTCAGTACAACGAGTTGCATCTCGCCAAACAAATCATAATGCGGAAAGTTTTTTCGACGGTTATCAATCCAATCTGGGGCTAAACCATATTGTTTCCCCCATTGTTGTAGTTTTTTCAAATCTACACATGCAACTTTGGTTACAGTTTTTGATTCAGGAAAGCGATCATCTAGCCAATAATGGGTGATAATTGCAATCTCTCCACGGGCTGCTTTTTCTTTCCATAACTCCATTTCATCACGTTTTACACCAAAAGCCATTTTTTATCACTACCAGTCTTATTTATTCTAAAGCTTTTAGATAGGCTTCATGCCAATTCGGAAATGTTCTTCTTAACGATACAGGGCGGAAATCTTCTTTCGTTACACATACATGCTGTGTTTCTCCTGTAATGGCTACTTCATTCGTATCTTCATAGCAAATTTCATAACCATAAGTAACACGAAGTCCATCATACCCTTTTATCCATGTTTTTACAACTGCCTTCTGTCCGTAACGCAGTGGTTTTCCGTAATGAATATGCACATCTAATACCGGAGAAAGATAACCAGCCTCTTCCATATCAAAATAACGAAAACCTAATTTTTCAATTAATCTTGTTCGGCCGATTTCCATCCATACAAGGTAATTGTTATGATAAACAACGCCCATTTGATCGGTTTCTGCATAGCGTACTTCAATGGTTGTTTCAGCGATTTCCATTCTAAATTCCTCCAGTCACACAAGTTCTACTTTCTTATTTTACCAAAGCAAACCAAAAAAAGCTCTCCCCGAATATTTTCAGAGAAAGCTTTTCTACTTTTTTTAGTTGTTTTTCAATTTTTCTAGTTCTACAAGGAATTTATCATTAAGTACACGGATAAATGTACCTTTCATTCCTAGTGAGCGAGAATCAATAACGCCTGCACTTTCTAATTTACGAAGTGCATTTACGATTACAGAACGTGTAATGCCGACACGGTCCGCGATTTTAGAGGCAACAAGAAGACCTTCTTTACCATTCAACTCATCGAAAATATGCTCAATAGCTTCTAACTCACTGTAAGAAAGAGAGCTAATCGCCATTTGCACAACGGCACGGCTACGAGCTTCTTCTTCAATTTCTTCTGCTTTTTCATGCAAGATTTCCATTCCAACAACTGTTCCACCATATTCCGCTAAAAGTAAATCATCATCAGTGAAATTGCTTTCTAAGCGAGATAGGATAAGTGTTCCAAGACGCTCACCACCACCTACGATAGGTACGATAGTTGTTAAACCTTTTGTGAATAATTCACTGTTTTCGATTGGAAAAGCAGTATATTGGCTTGATACTTCTAAGTTAGAAGAAGTTTCGCCTACATTGAAAAGGCTTTGCGTATATTCTTCTGGAAATTGGCGTTCTGTTAGCATTTGTTTCATACGATCATTTTCGATTGGAAGTGCTTCAGAATAGCCAAGTAATTTACCTTTACGGCTTACGATATATGTGTTTGCTTCAATGACATCTGTAAGTGTATCTGCCATTTCTTTGAAGTTTACTGTTTTTCCTGCAGCATTTTGTAACATAGCATTAATTTTTCTTGTTTTTTCTAATAAAGTCATTATTAGATCCTCCTAGTATTTTATAAAATAAATTGTGTTAAATCTTTATTCTGCATAATTGGTGCAAGTTTTTCATTAACATAGTTTTCTGTTACTTTAATAGATTCCATATTGATTTCTGGTGCTTCAAATAGTAAATCTTCTAGTAATTTTTCTAAAATGGTATGAAGTCTTCTTGCTCCGATATTATCTGAATCTTGATTAACTTGGAATGCAATCTCGGCAATTCTTTCTACGGCTTCTTTGGTGAAAATCAAGTCAATTCCTTCTGTTTTCAGTAAAGCTTTGTATTGTTTAATTAGTGCATTGTCTGGTTCTGTTAAGATTTTGTAGAAATCTTCTTGAGTTAATTTATCCAGCTCAATTCTAATTGGGAACCGGCCTTGAAGCTCTGGAATTAAATCGCTTGGTTTAGACATATGGAAAGCCCCTGCTGCGATAAATAAAATGTACTCCGTGTTGACTGTACCATATTTAGTAGAAATTTGCGACCCCTCCACGATTGGAAGAATGTCTCTTTGGACGCCTTCCCGCGAAACTTGTGCATTTCCGCCGCCTTCTTTACTAGCAATTTTATCAATTTCATCGATAAAAATCATACCCATTTGTTCCGCACGATGAATGCCCTCTGCTGCAAGTTCATCTGCATCAATTAATTTTGATGCTTCATCTTCAAAAAGAATTTTCTTCGCTTCACGTACGGTTACTTTGCGTTTTTTCTTTTTCGCTGGGAACATGCCCGAAAGCGCATCCTGCATACCATTCATTTGGTCCATTCCAGCGCCGCGCATCATATCAAGCATTGGATTTTGCTGTTCTTTTACTTCTACTGTTACTATTTCATCATCAAGCTCGCCGTTTTGAAGACGCCATTCAATTTGGCTACGTTTATTCTTTAATTCTTGATCTACTTCTTCCTCAGGAGATTCATCTGGTTGATTCATGCCGCCGAAAAGCGCTTCTAACGGATTTTGCGATGTTGTTTGTTTTTTCTTTTGGCTTGGCGCTAAAAGTTTAATCAGACGTTTCTCTGCATTTTTTTCTGCTTTAACACGAACTAATTGCATTTTTTCTTCTTTTACTAAACGAACAGATACCTCCACTAAGTCACGAACCATTGATTCTACATCGCGACCGACATAGCCAACTTCCGTGAATTTAGTAGCCTCTACTTTGGAAAAAGGAGCACGAACAATTTTGGCAATTCGACGTGCTATTTCTGTTTTACCAACACCTGTTGGTCCAATCATCAGAATGTTTTTCGGAATAATTTCATCACGGATTGATTCATCCATTAGTTGTCTACGGTAACGATTTCTTAGTGCTACTGCAACTGATTTCTTCGCTCCGGTTTGTCCAATAATATATTGATCCAGTTTTTCAACAATTTGCTTTGGTGTCAACTGGTTCATTAACGTTATATTTGTCAAATTAACCACTCCTTCAAAGCTCTTCTACTGTAATATGATCATTTGTAAACACACAAATTTCAGAAGCGATTTCTAGCGCATGACGAGCGATATCCTTTGCTTCCATTTGACCACCATTATGTCTTTTAAGTGCTCGCCCAGCGGCTAGCGCATAATTACCTCCAGAACCGATAGCTAAAATACCATCGTCTGGTTCAATAACTTCTCCTGTCCCTGAAACTAAAAGTAGTGTATCTTTGTCCATCACGATTAGCATAGCTTCTAATTTTCTTAAAACACTGTCACTGCGCCATTGTTGAGCAAGTTCGACTGATGCTCTTTCTAAGTTACCATTATATTCATTCAATTTCGCTTCAAATTTTTCAAATAAAGTAAAAGCATCTGCGACTGAACCTGCAAATCCAGCAATTACTTTATCATGAAAAAGACGGCGAACTTTTTTGGCGGTATGTTTCATTACGACCGATTCACCAAGCGTCACTTGACCGTCTCCAGCCATCGCTGCTTTTCCGTCATGTTGAACCGCAAATATCGTTGTAGCGTGCAATTCCATTTCTTTAACCTCCTCCAAATTTAAGCCCTAGGATGATGTTTCATATAAGTAGACTTTAAATGCTCTTTTGTCACGTGCGTATAGATCTGGGTGGATGATAAGCTAGCGTGCCCAAGTAACTCTTGTACCGTCCGCATATCCGCCCCGTTATTAAGTAAGTCTGTTGCAAACGTGTGGCGTAACATATGCGGATGAATTTTCCGAGTTAATGAAGCTTTACTAATTATTTTCGACAAGCAATACCTAATGCCCCTGGTCGTCAAAGGATCACCGTAATGATTCACAAGTAAAGCATCATGTGACTTTTTATAGCGAGACATAAGATTGGCACGTTCTGGCAAATAATCTGTAATCGCATCTTCTGCATACACCCCGAATGGCACATATCGTTCTTTATTCCCTTTTCCGCGTATGAGGATGGCTTGATAAGATGTATCTAAGTCAGGCAACAGTATTCCAGCACATTCACTCACCCGAATTCCCGTACCATATAACACCTCTAAAAGCACTCTATCTCGCAATGTAAGCGTTTCATTATCTTCATAGACCACTTGAAACAAAGCTTCCATTTCTTCTGAATAGAAAAATTTGGGAAGCCTTAACTGATTTTTCGCATGTGATACGTAAGTAAACGGATTTTCGTTAATAACATTCTCTCTTAAAAGAAAAGTGTAAAAACTCCGTAAACTTGAAATTTTTCTAGCTACGGTTGTACGAGAAAAAGATTTTTGCTTTAATTCCGTCAAATAAATACGCACATCTAGAAAAGTAACTTGCTGATATGTGGTAATAGCTTGTTCATTTAAAAAGCGGCGAAAATCAAGTAAATCATTTTCATAAGCTGTACTAGTGTTCACTGAATAATTACGTTCTGAGTGAAGATAGTCAAAGAACTGTTGCTCTAACTTCCCCTCTTGTATCATACGTATACACCTCTCAAACACTATCATGTTAACATATCAATATCCACGTTGCAATAATTTTATACATTTTTCGCAACTTTTTGAATTAATCTGCATTTACAATCAATTTAAATAAAACACTTAACTTTTGTGAAAAAACCAACATTTATTAACAAAATCTGTCTAGACCATTTATCGGAAAGAAAAACTGTCTTTCCACCACTATCAACTCTCTTGAAATACCAAAGTAGCCATCGTGATGAAAAGAACAGCAAAGAATAGTCCTCAATTATTATAGTGTTTTTATAGTTCTTCTGCAACCCTTTTTATTGCATTTAGCGCTCTTTCAGCTAATTTTTCATTACGTTCTTGTTTTGCACGAATTTTTGTTTCAAGCTCTGGGAAGAGTCCAAAATTAACATTCATTGGTTGGAACGATTTTTTACTAGCACTCGTAATGTAATGGGCTAGACTACCAATCGCCGTTTCTGCCGGGAAAACCACTAGTTCTTTTTCCTCTACAAAATTGGCCGCATTAATCCCCGCCGCAAGTCCACTAGCCGCGGATTCAACATATCCCTCTACACCTGTCATTTGTCCAGCAAAGAACAAATCATTGCGTGTTTTCAGTTGGTAAGTTGGTTCAAGTACAGTTGGTGAGTTAATAAATGTGTTACGGTGCATTACGCCATAACGTACGATTTCAGCATTTTCAAGTCCTGGAATCATTCCGAAAACACGTTTTTGCTCACCCCATTTAAGGTGCGTTTGGAAACCTACCATGTTGTAAAGTGTTCCCGCTGCGTCATCTTGTCTAAGTTGCAACACAGCATAAGGTCTTTTCCCAGTTTTTGGATCTTCCAAACCAACGGGCTTTAATGGACCAAATAACATCGTTTTAATTCCGCGTTTTGCCATTACTTCGATTGGCATACATCCTTCGAAAAACACTTCTTTTTCAAATTCTTTTAAAGCAGCCGTTTCTGCCGTTACTAATGCTTCATAAAAAGCATTGAATTCTTCTTCTGACATCGGGCAGTTTAAGTAAGCAGCTTCTCCTTTATCATAGCGGGATTTCAAATAAACTTTATCCATATCAATGCTATCTTTTTCAATTATTGGTGCTGCTGCATCATAAAAGTAAAGATACTCTTCCCCTGTTAATTGTTTAATTTCATCAGCAAGCGCAGGACTTGTAAGTGGACCGGTCGCAATAATTGTTGGACCTTCTGGAATAGTAGTTACTTCTTCCGTATGCACTGTTACGAGTGGATGATTTTTCACCTTGTCTGTAATATAACCAGAAAATTCATGTCGATCAACCGCAAGTGCCCCTCCAGCTGGTACAGATGCTTTGTCAGCGGCTTCAATGATAATAGAATCAAGTATCCGCATTTCTTCTTTAATAACTCCTACAGCATTCGTTAGACCGTTAGCTCGCAAGGAATTCGTACATACTAGCTCTGCAAATTTATCTGTATGATGTGCCGGAGTTTGTTTTACCGGTCTCATTTCGTATAAATCCACCTTTACCCCACGTTTTACTAACTGCCATGCTGCTTCACTTCCTGCTAAACCTGCTCCAATTACATTAACACTCTTTTCCATTTGTCCGCCTCCTCGCGCAACAATGGCAACACAAGAACGATCCAAGTGTTGCCATTTTCCGATTATTGTTGGGTTGATTCTTTGTAATCACAATTTGTACATTGTACTTGTACACCTTTTTTCAATTTCTTCTCGACTAATGCTCGTTTCTCACATTTCGGACAAGCCCGTTCGACCGGTTTATCCCATGACACATAGTCACAATCTGGATAACGATCACAACCGTAAAAAATACGCTTTTTCTTACTTTTTCTTTCTATTACATGTCCTTTCTCACATTTCGGACACGTAACGCCGATTTCTTTCACGATTGCTTTCGTATTACGACAATCAGGAAATCTGCTACAAGCTAGGAACTTACCGTATTTACCCATTTTGTAAACCATTGGAGCTCCACAAAGATCACAGTCAATTCCGGCTGGTTCATCTTTAATCTCGATTTTTTCCATTTCTGCATCTGCTTTTATAACATTTGGTTCAAATCGTTTATAAAATTCATCAATGACTTTCACCCATTCGACTTCTCCGTGCTCTACTTCATCGAGCTCACTTTCCATGTTGGCAGTGAATTTGACATCTAAAATTTCTGGGAAATATTCTTCAATCATTTCATTAACGATTTCACCTAATTCAGTTGGAATAAAGCGTTTATTCGTTAAAGAAACATAATTTCTGCGCTGAATTGTGTCGAGTGTCGGCGAATAAGTTGATGGTCGACCAATACCAATTTCTTCGAGCGTTTTTACTAATCTAGCTTCTGTGTAACGTGGAGGTGGCTGTGTGAAATGTTGCCGTTGTTCGAGTGATTCGGACTGTACCTTATCTCCTTTTTTCAAATCTGGTAAGATATTTTCTTTTTCTTCCGTATTATCATCGTTACTTTCTACATAGACTTTCATGAAGCCGTGAAATTTAATTTTAGAGCCATTTGCTCTGAAGTTCACGCCATTGTTGTCTAAGTCAACGCGCATTGTATCAAGAACTGCTGGCGTCATTTGGCTCGCGATAAATCTTTCCCAAATCAAACGATATAAGCGAAGTTGGTCCCGTGTTAAAAATTCTTTTACTTCTTGAGGACTTCTCATTGCACTTGTAGGTCTGATTGCTTCATGGGCATCTTGAGCACCTTTAGCATTTTTATCTGAACGTTTATGATTACGAGAAAATTCGGGTCCATAGGTTTCTTTAATGTAATTGCTTGCTTCTAGTATAGCGGAATCGGCAATACGAGTGGAGTCTGTACGCATATACGTAATTAAGCCGACTGTCCCTTGTTTACCAAGTGTAATTCCTTCATACAATTGTTGGGCAAGCATCATTGTTTTTCTTGTACGATAATTTAGTTTTCGAGCTGCTTCTTGTTGCAAACTTGAAGTAGTGAATGGTGCAGCTGGATTTCTAAGTCTTTCTTTTTTCGTTACATCTGTTACGTCAAATGATTTTCCTTTTATTGCAGACATTACTTCTTTTACATCATCTGCAGTGGAAAGCTTTTTCTTTTTACCATTTACACCATAAAAATTGGCTTGGAATTTTTTCTTCCCTTTAAGGAAGTTACCGTCAATTGTCCAGTATTCTTCAGGTTTGAAATTATTGATTTCTTTTTCTCTATCAATAATGATTCGAAGTGCGATAGACTGAACACGCCCCGCACTCAAACCTTTCTTCACTTTTTTCCATAGAATAGGACTGATATTATATCCAACTAAACGGTCCAAAATTCTGCGTGCTTGTTGCGCATTGACTAAATCCATGTCAATTTTACGTGGTGTTTTGAAAGATTCTTTTACTGCTTCCTTCGTTATTTCGTTAAATACTACACGTAGTTTGTCTGATTGATCTAACTCTAGGCTATTGGCTAAGTGCCATGCAATTGCTTCTCCTTCGCGGTCTGGATCGGCTGCGAGATAGACTTTTTTCGCTTTTTTGGCTGCTTGTTTTAATTCTTTTAAAACAGGGCCTTTTCCGCGAATCGTAATATAACGAGGTTCGTAGTCATGCTCTGTGTCTACACCCATTTGACTCTTAGGTAAGTCACGAACATGTCCCATTGAGGCTTTCACTTTAAATTTCTTACCTAAATACTTTTCAATTGTTTTTGCTTTTGCAGGTGACTCTACAATCACTAAATAATCTGCCATATCTATTATATTCCTCCCTGATTTGGGTCAATACACGGGCTTTACTCGTTGTCTTAATCCTATTACAGTCTTAGCCTCGCGTTCAATAAGTTTTCAATGCTGATTGTTCACATAATTCAGTAGTAAATATTAGCCCTTCCTACTGGGTTTGTCAATGGCTTTTATGAAAAAGTCCATTTTTTGATGTTTTATATCAGCTTTCTTTAGCAAACTTATCTCAAAAAATCAGGAAATGCAAGTCAAATCACTTAAAAAAGATAATTTCAGTATATTTATGGCTTAATTTGAATAAATTCTTCTATTATATTGTTCGAATTCATAACTAACTTGGCACCTTCTTGAATTAAATAGTTCGTCCCCTGCCATGTATCAATAAAAATATTTCCTGGAACAGCAAAAACTTGTCTGTTTTGTTCTAAAGCTATATCAGCAGTAATCAACGAACCGCTTCTTTCGGCAGCTTCTATTATTACTGTTCCTATAGCCAAGCCGCTAATAATTCGATTTCTTTCTGGAAAATGCCATCTTTTCGCTTCTTCATCGGGTAAATACTCACTTAATAACAAACCTTCTTTGACAATTTCTTTCGCTAGAAGTTCATTTTTCTTTGGATAAACTTTGTTGACACCTGAACCTAGTACTGCAATCGTTGCACCTTGTTTATTTAAAGTGGCTCTATGGGCTGTAGAGTCGATTCCGATAGCCATCCCGCTAACTATAGTCAGCTTATTCTCAGCAAGTTCACTAGCAATTTTCATACAAGCTTTCCTACCATATTCACTCATCTGCCTTGTACCAACGATGGCAATTGCTTGTTGTTGTAATAAATCAATATTTCCTTTACAAAATAAAATTGGCGGCGCTTCATAAATTTCTCTTAAAAGCGCTGGATAGGCATCATCTAAAATCCATATTAAGGTAACATCATCAAAAAAGCACGCTTCTGCTGTCTCTAGCTCCATTAGAATCTGTGCGAGTTTATCCACAGGAAAGAAAGATTCTGCAAATGTTTGTGTTGTCATTTCATACTGGTCGAATTCTGTTAATTTTTGCCAAATGCTGGCTCTTTTTTTAGCAGAAATAGACTTACAAGAAGCAATTTTGAGCCATGTATGTCGTTGTTTAAAATCCATCTGTTGCACCTCCCTAATAGTTACTCCCAGTGTACAAACATTGGGCTTTTTTGTAAAATGACCAAAACCTAGAAAACGGCATAAAAAAACGTATTTTCCATGTTGAAAATACGTTTTTCTCTATATGATTTAGTTATTTTAAACTATCAAAATGCAACTTTGCTTCTTTTACAGGCGCAAAACTTATACGATGGATAGGACATATACCAATTGTATCTAAACCAAGTAAATGTTTTTTTGTGCCGTAGCCCATATTGTTTGCAAAATCATACCCGGGATACTTTTCATCGTACATCTGCATTAATCTATCTCTTGTTACCTTTGCGATGATAGACGCTGCAGCAATCGAAATGCTTTTTGTATCCCCTTTGATAAGAGATAGTTCTGCCTCGGTATATCTTAGTGGCATTGCATCTATTAGAACAAAATCAGGTTCTGGTGTTAATTGATCTAACGCTTCACGCATAGCAAGTTTCGTTGCCTCATAAATATTTACTTGATCAATTACATCATGTTCTATAATCCCTACTCCGATAGCAATTGCTTCTTTTTTTATCGTTTCAAACAAAGCATCACGTTTTGCTTCACTCAATTGTTTAGAATCATTTATTCCGACAACAGAAAAATCAGCTGGTAAAATGACGGCTGCTGCTACAACTGGTCCTGCGAGAGGCCCACGTCCCACTTCATCCACTCCAGCGATATACTTGTATCCTTGTTGGAATAAATCTGTTTCATATTGTTTCATTTCTTCAAGCTTGTTCCGTAATTGCGCTTCTTTTTCCCATTTTCTCCTTGTAGTTTCCAGAAGTTTTTCTACACCTTTACGCTCATCTTGCATGCATTTCCGAAAAAAGGGATCATGTTCTGATGTGACTTGGTTTAGTTTTTCTCGGATAACGGATATGGAATCGCTCATTCGACTTCATCTTCCCAATTTGGGAAATCAAACGACATTCTCCCTAACTTTTGCTGACGAATTTCTCGAACTACCGTTTCGGCTGCGCGAGAATAATCTGGATCATTGTATCGATCTAGAAGCCCTCTTTTTTCAGCAATAAAAGCAAGTGTTTCGATAGGATCTTCAGAGACTGTCTCTACTTTCAGCCAGTTTTGAAGTCTGTCGGGATAATGTTTTTCTAAAAAGCGCAAACCGTAACCAGCGATTTCTTCCATTTGTAGTAAATCATCTTTAATTGCACCAGTAAGAGCTAATTTGTAGCCAATTTCTTGATCTTCAAATTTAGGCCAAAGAATCCCTGGTGTATCCAGAAGTTCTAATGTTTTTCCCACTTTAATCCATTGCTGTGCTTTAGTTACACCAGGTTTATTACCTGTCCGTGCAATATTTTTTTTCGCTAGTCGATTGATTAATGTTGATTTACCAACATTCGGAATACCTAAAATCATCGCACGAATTGCTCTTGGCTTCATACCTTTACTTCTTAAACGGTCGAATTTTTCAGCCATTAATTTTTCGGCGGCTTGTTCTATTTTGAATAGTCCTTTACCTTCTTGAGCATTCACAGCAACTGCTGGCAAGCCTTTCTCAGCAAAGTAGTCAATCCATTCTTTTGTTGTTTTTTCATCGGCAGTATCTGCTTTATTTAAAATAATCACTCGTCTTTTTTGGTGGATAATTTCTTCTAGCATGGGATTAGAGGAAGAGAGCGGGATACGCGCATCTACCAATTCAAAAATCACATCTACTAGTTTTAATTTTTCTGTTACCTCACGGCGAGCTTTGGCCATATGACCTGGAAACCACTGAATTGTCATTATATACTCCTAATCTATAAGTTTGGCATCTTCAATCGGCCAGTAACAAATCGGTGTTGTTCCTAACACCTTGCTAAATGGAATTGGCCCAATTATCCGACTGTCTTTGCTTGCTCTTCGATTGTCACCTAAAACAAAATAAGTATCTTTTGGAATTTTGC
This sequence comes from Listeria sp. LM90SB2, assembly GCF_028867355.1. Classification (NCBI taxonomy): domain Bacteria; kingdom Bacillati; phylum Bacillota; class Bacilli; order Caryophanales; family Listeriaceae; genus Listeria; species Listeria sp. LM90SB2. The sequence continues at coordinate 1,294,061 of NZ_CP046449.1, read as the reverse complement.
CACCATCTAGTTGATCTTTCGAACTGTAATCATCTGTTAAATAGCCATCTTTTAACTTTTCTTTGTAAGTATCCAAATATGGTTCATTATACTTTTTACCATTGATGTAAAGTTGGTCTTCTTTGTATTCTACTGTATCACCCGGCAAACCGATCACTCGCTTGATGTATTCTTTTCCATCTGATTCTCGGAAAACAATCACATCGAAACGATCTACATTTCCGAAGCGATTTATAATTACACGGTCATCGCTATGAAGTGTAGGCATCATTGATATCCCATCGACGAGAATAGGGACAAATAAATAAAAACGGATTATAACAGCTATTAACACTGCTAGAACAGCCGCCCAAATCCATGACCATAACCGTTTTAAATTCTTCTCCTTCAAAAAATCGCACCGCCCTATTTTATACTAACAGTCTTATTATAAACGAAAAAACGCTCATTTAATAGAGAAATCCGCGAAAAAGTATCTTCACGGACTTCACATTATTTTCCAAATTGTATCACTGTACCGTTTACCATGGAATCATCAATAAATCCGAAAACGCGACTATCTGAACTCCCGCCGCGATTATCTCCAAGTACAAATAGTTTCCCTTTCGGAACAGTACTTTCGCCTGTCATATCCTCCAGCGTATAATCCGCTATGTATGGTTTTTGCGTTGGATCTGGATTCCAAAGGGTTAATGTTCCTTCTGGCAAGTAATTTTCTACTTTTCGTTTTCCATTTAAATATAATTCACCGTTTTTAAATGCTATTTTATCTCCCGGCAAACCAATCACTCGCTTGATGAAATGCTCTCCTGAACCAATCATTGGAGGTTCATCAAACACGATAATGTCGAAACGATCAGGCTTGGAAATTTTTTCAATGAAAATTCTATCGCCATCTTGATATGTTGGAACCATAGATGTTCCTTCTACTTTTACTGGTGCAACTACAAAGTTACGAATCACAAGTGCAATTGCAAGCGCTGCAACGATAACTAGCACCCAGCTTAATAATTGGTGCGCCCCGCTTTTTTTCTTGGGCTTTTTGTCATATTGATCTGTCATCTATGTCTCCTCCTAGACTTCCTGTAGGGTCACATTAACGTTCTAAGGATTTTCCAAATGAAATTACTTTTCCAAGCACGGTATCCTGTGATATAAAGCCAATGTAGCGACTATCTTTACTTACTTGACGATTATCTCCTAAAACAAAAAGTTCTCCTTTAGGGACAGTGAGAGAGCCGTCAGAGTTTGGAATGTCTGCCATCGTAAAATTAGGATCGCCTTCTGCATCAGTGGTTAAATAACCGTTTTTTAGAGCTTCTTTTTCTGAATCTAAATAAGGTTCATCATATTTTTTTCCATTAATATAAAGTTGATCTTCTTTGTACTCCACTTTATCTCCTGGAAGGCCAATGACGCGTTTAATGTACTCTGCATTTTCCTCATCAGGCGCAGGAAATACAATAATGTCAAAACGCTTCGGATCTGATACCTTGTTAATAAATAAATGTTCCCCATCATGAAGTGTTGGGTCCATTGATTTCCCATTAACAGTAACTGGAGAAATTAAAAAATAGCGAATACCAAAAGCAAGTATAAGCGCGATGAGAATTATTTTTATCCATCCAAATGCCCCAGAAAAAAATTTGTTTTCACTTTTCATGTCTTTTTATCCTCTCCAATTAATATTAATAAAGTATAGCACGAAACAAGTCAGATATTACAGTAAAACAAGCTGGTTTGATAGAAAAAATGCGCGCCAATTACGACGCGCATTCTAATCATGCAGATGTTTTAATTGGAATAATAGAACCATCTTCTAATTGCAGTTGCGGTTCTTCTTCACCACGAGCTGCTTTTTCAGTAATTATACACTTCGTAATGTCATCACGAGAAGGAATTTCGAACATCACTTCAAGCATAATCTGTTCGATAATCGAACGAAGACCACGCGCTCCGGTTTTGCGTTCAATCGCTTCTTTCGCAATTTCAATTAGAGCAGTTGGTTCGAATTCAAGTTCTACATCATCAAGCTCTAACATACGTTTGTATTGTTTTACTAAAGCATTCTTCGGTTCTGTCAAAATGGAAACAAGCGCAGCTTCATCTAATTGTTCAAGCGTTGCTATAACCGGTAAACGGCCGATAAATTCAGGAATTAAACCGAATTTCAGTAAATCTTCTGGAACAACGCGAGATAAATAAGTTTCATCATCTTTTAGTTTCGCATTATCTGTGCCAAAGCCAATGACTTTTTCACCCATTCGATTTTTAACGATTTGTTCGATTCCATCAAAAGCTCCACCAACGATAAATAGAATATTTCCTGTATCAATTTGAATTAACTCTTGATGAGGATGTTTTCTACCGCCTTGAGGAGGAACGCTTGCGACAGTACCTTCCAAAATTTTCAGTAGCGCTTGTTGTACGCCTTCACCGGAAACGTCTCTAGTAATAGATGGGTTTTCGGATTTGCGAGCAACTTTGTCAATTTCGTCAATATAGATAATACCTTTTTCGGCTTTTTCCACATCGTAATCTGCTGATTGAATCAGTTTAAGAAGAATATTTTCTACATCTTCCCCAACGTAACCAGCTTCTGTAAGTGAAGTCGCATCTGCAATAGCAAATGGAACATTGAGAATTCGCGCTAATGTTTGAGCAAGAAGTGTTTTACCACTACCAGTTGGACCAATTAGACAAATGTTACTTTTCGAAAGTTCTACTTCATCTTCTTTCGTTTCATTGGAATTAATACGTTTGTAGTGATTGTAAACTGCTACAGCAAGTGCTTTTTTAGCACGTTCTTGACCAATAACATAGTCACTTAATATATGACGGATTTCTTGAGGTTTTGGGACTTCACCAAAATCAACAAATTCAGAAATACCTAGCTCTTCTTCAATAATTTCATTACAAAGCTCGATACATTCATCACAAATATAAACACCTGGACCGGCCACTAATTTACGTACTTGATCTTGAGTCTTTCCGCAAAAGGAGCATTTAAGTTGGCCTTTTTCGTCGTTAAATTTAAACAAAATATTTCACCCCTTCGCATAGGTATGTTGCTTATAGGCGATTTTTTCATCTCCTATGTGTGTTAATAATATCATTTGTTTATTAGAAATGCCAATCATCTGTATTCATATTTCTACATTCAGAAGGACACGAGTATAACTCATGCCCCCCATTTTTTAATGAAATTATTAAATCAGTCGTAGCTTATTTTTCCACTGCACTATCTAATAAAACGTCGATAGCTTTGCGGATTTTAAGATCAGATTTAAGTTCGCTCATATCGCCAAGTGCAGCACGAACTGCGTCTTTTTCCATACCATATTTTTCAGCTAATGTAGAAATTTCTTCGTCAATAGCTTCTTCCGTTGGCTCAATGTTTTCAGCTTCCGCAATTGCTTCAAGCACTAAGTTCATTTTCACGCGTTTTTCAGCGTCTTTTTCCATTTGTGCGTGCATAGCTTCTTCTGTTTGGCCAGTGAATTGGTAATATAATTCAGGAGTTAGACCTTGTGCTTGTAAATCTTGTGCAAAGTGATTCATTAAATGATCAGCTTCATGGTGAACCATTGCGTGTGGAATGTCCACTTCTGCATTTTCAACAGCTTTCGCAATAACTTCTTCTTGTTTAGCTTGAGCAACAGATTCTTCTTTTGCTTCTTGTAAACGTTTAGAGATTTTTTCTTTTAATTCATCTAAAGTTTCTACTTCTTCGTCGATGTCTTTTGCAAGCTCATCGTCAAGAGCTGGAACTTCTTTTGTTTTGATTTCGTGTAATTTCACTTTGAAAACTACAGGTTGTCCAGCTAAATCTTCCGCATGATATTCTTCCGGGAAAGTTAGCTCGATATCCGCTTCGTCGCCAGCTTTTAAGCCAACTAATTTTTCTTCAAAACCAGGAATGAATTGTCCGCTTCCAAGTTCTAGAGAATGATTTTCAGCTTGTCCACCTTCGAAAGCTACGCCGTCTTTAAATCCTTCAAAATCAAGGATAACAGTGTCACCGTTTTCAGCTGGTGCATCTTCTTTAACAACTAATTCAGCTTGACGCTCTTGTAATTGTTTTAATTCCGCTTCTAATTCTTCTGTTGTAAGTTCTGTTTCACGTTTTTCTACTTCAAGACCTTTGTAATCTCCAAGTTTCACTTCAGGTTTTACAGTAACTTCTGCTGTTAAAACCCAAGTTTCGCCTTTTTCCATAGACTCAATGTTTACTTGAGGAGTATCCACTGGATCAATACCAGCTTCGTCAATTGCTGCAGAATATACTTCTGGAAGCAAGATATCAAGCGCATCTTGGAAAAGAGCTTCTTCACCAAAACGTTGATTGAAAATTTGACGTGGAACTTTCCCTTTACGGAAGCCAGGCACATTAAGAGTTTTACGCACTTTTACGAAAGCTCTATCTAAACCTTCTTTTACTTTTTCTTGTTCAATTTCAAAAGTAAGTTTTCCAACATTACCTTCTTGTTTTTCCCATTTTACTGACATGGTATAATTCCCTCCATCATCTATTTAGTTCAATTTAATTACTCTCATGACAAGTTTCAGCCATACTCACTAATAATAACACAGATATCCCTGACTTGAAAACAAGAAATATCATTATATAAAATAATTTTGCTGCCTAATTTCTAACTCTTCAATAATGGAAATAGCTTCTTCTACTGCTAAGTGATTCACATCATCCGAAATAACACAATAATTACCGTACATTGCATTCGCCCATTTATAGTATGCGTTTATCCAAACATCTACTTCTTGAGGCTCTAATTCAAATGGATAAAGCATAAATAGATGTTGCTGAATAATACCAATCACTTGCTCTAAAAGACTTGGATTACTATGTTCGAGCATCTCAGCGAGTCCAGCAAAAATAGCTTCCGCAAATTTGTTATCAGCAAGCATTGGCACAAGACTTGGATTAAAAATACCGTGCTTATCTATTTTTTGAACTGTAATATCTTCATTTATTTCTTTTTCTTGCATTAATTCGAAAATCATCGACTGAACAAACGGGGAAAAACTATCATCCGCTAGAAAAGCTTTAAAAGCTGGCAAAAATGAATCTATTTCTAAGAAACGAGCTTCTTGTAAAAACTCCAATTGTTCCGTCGTATGCCAAGACGCAAATTCACGAATGTCTCTTCTTGGGACAAACTGTTTGGGAAAAGGAATAACATTGTCAGCTATTTCTTCCGTTGCTTCTTTTTTTTCTTCTTCCATATAATGCCTAACTAATGTGAAGTACGTATCCATATTATCTTCTTTCATAAATGTTACAGATAGCTCTCCAAGAATTTCCTTATCATAGCCATTCATCGTCAAAAAGTTTTGTCCAATTTCTTGCGCTTTCTTCGTTTTATCTGTCTGATTATAAAATTGAATTAATCTATGTACAATTTCCTCGTTGCAAGGCTCTTGATGATACGCATTCTCCAAATAATGTAGCGTACTCATTTTTTCTTCTTCGGACAACGAGGTAATCCCTTTTTCCAGAAATTTTTTAACACTCATTGGAAAAAAAGCACCACTTCCACTCATCGTTTTATCTCCTTTTAGTTGAAAAAGCTTTATTTATACTAACTGGATTTACCCTTATTGTTAAAAATCTAACCATTTCTAGCAAAAATGTTGATTTGGTTTGATTCATTCTACTTGTATAGTTTGGTTCTGTCAAGAGGCTTTTATGGTGTTTTATCACGAAAAACTGTCTAGATTAAACTTCATTTTTTATCAAATTTTTATTTCAAAAAAATTAGACCTCGATTTTTACACCGAGGTCTTACGGGCGTTTAAACTTTTTTATTCACCGAATTCTTCCAAAACTTCTTGATAGACCTCCTGATAAATTTCTTCAATGCTATCTGTTTCTTCCGTTGTTTGCCCTCCATCTAAGAACAATTCTTCTTCAGGTAATTCTTCCACTGGGAATTTACTTATAACTGCATTTGATAGTATATAATTTTCACCATCTGGATTTTTTCCTAAGAAAAGTGTATATTCTTCTCCCTTTTCCATATTTTTATAACCATCAATAGTTAAATCATATTCTTTCCCTTCTACCAAAACATTTTCTACGCTATACTCCAACACTTTAATAGTCATACTCTCGCTCAATTTTCCTGTTGTATCTTTCTCGATAGAATTTATTTGCACATCGCTCATCGTATAAAAATCGGTTGGAAATACATTTTCTTTTGTTTCTTTTGTTACAGTTGTTTTTTCAGATTTTTTGGTTGCTTTAATGATAATTGGGGCATCTTTTTCAAGGGTATCCATATTTTCAGCAAGTTTGAGGTATTTTCCGTGATAAGAGACCACCCCATTGTGCGCCTTTATTGTTTCTGCTCCGTTTTGAGCTGTTGCTGGTTCTTCTGATGTTTTTTCTTTCACATTTTCACTATTAGAACAAGCAGTTAATGTACTAAGACATACTAAACCTAGAATCATTGTTATTCTTTTCTTCATTGTCATTCCTCCTTTTTACTTATATAAAGCTTTGATGCCATTAAAATCGTCTGTTTGAGGTTTTGTTTTATTTATAAATCCTTTGTCTAACATAATTGCATTTTTAGTTTTCACGTGCCCTAAGCCAAAGCCATGACCAAACTCATGCACAATAGTTTCTATTTTATGATTCGTTGAAAGTGAACGAAAGCCTTTATACAAAGTGATCTCATTCTTGGAGATTAATTTATTTGATTTGTAGTAAGTGGTGTTGCAGACCGCCAAAACACTCCCCTTATTTGTACCCGAACTACTAACCGTAAAGTTAGGCTTGACATCATTTCCTATGCTAACCGTATTTAAGTAAGGAGAAGGATTCCAAGCTTTCGCACCGCTTATAATAATATTTTTAAACCCTTTCGCCGAACCGTTAATATAAATTTTAAAATTTTTTGCACTAGCCTTTGTCATCACATATCCAAGTTTTGTATATGCGCTTGCATTAGTTGGCGCTAATAACGCAACTAACACCGTAAAAACAAGAAACACTGCTAACGTTTTTTTCCTCATGATGTTTACTCCTTCGCTCAAATTCCACACATTTTGTGTGCGTTTGTTTTAAATTAAATCCATACATAATTTGTTAAAAAGATATTCTTTTCATCTTACATCTTTCCCCCGTGTCTAGTCTAGTTATTCATAAAAGAATTTCAAATCGCACATTAAAATTTCACTAAGAATAACAGCATTTTTGTGTGATAGTCTAACAGTTCCTTTTTCAATGTTACTGTATCCTGATGTGTACCTATAGCCCATCCGTCGCGCAATGAAAGCTTGGGTGATTCCTCGCTGCAACCGTAATTCTCGAATTTTTGTTGTATTAATTCTTCTGGTGTCTACTGTTTTCATGTCATCTTCTCCTTATCTACACAATTTGAGTTGTTAATACAATTCTAACAACACAATACGACTATGTCAATCAGAAAATAATACGTTATGTGTTAAAATGTAGCTAAACTGAGTAAGATATTGTATAATCAAACAAAAAGGAGTGAAATTATGCCAAATTTAAGTAACAGACTTACTTTATTACGGGAAAAACAAGGTTGGTCAAAAGCAGAAACAGCTAGAAGGCTTGGTTTAAAAGCACCTTCCACTTATGGCAATTGGGAATATGGTATTCGGGAACCAGATTTAGAAATGGTGACTCAAATTGCAACACTTTATGATGTTAGTGTCGATTATTTACTTGGCCAACAAAGCATCCCAACCTATGCTCCTAGTGAACTCCAAAATGAGAAAGATATTGGGAAAAGAATAACTAAAATTAGTGAAGATTTAAAATATGAGGATGATTTAAATTTAGATGGACAACCGCTAAATGAGTCCGCAGCAGCTTTTTTAGCTGATTCGATTAATTTTCTTTATGAACAAGCGAAGAAAATAAACGATTAGTTCCTTTGCTCGTTTAACTTTTAGCGTTTTTGGGAATAATTAATAGAGTCAAAATAAAAAGCTAAAGGGGGAGTTTCATTTGTCAGAATGGTACTTCAAAAAGAACGAACAGAAAATGGGGCCTTTTACAAATGTAGAGATGATTGCTCTATATAGAAAGAAAGAGATTAATAATCTTACATTGGTCCAAAAATCCCCTCATCCAGAGTGGATTGCATTTAAGCAAACAGAATTATATCAACATATTGGAAACCACGGGAATTCAGAATTAAAAATTAGCAACCTTTTCTCTGCTGTTTTCAAAAAGCACTCTAAAGAAGAAGGCGAAAAAGTCTTTATTGCTGGTACTAAGTATACTACTCCAGCAATAAGTGATATCCCTCATTCTTGGCCACATCCTTGGGTATTCTCCCGAGTTTTCTTAGTGTTAATCGTCACGTATTTTTTACTTCTAGCATGTACATATTTGTTTGATAACAGTAATACAATACCGGGCCTTATGGTAATTGGTTCATTTGCAGTTCCGTTTTCTGTTTTATTATTCTTTTTCGAAACGAATGCACCTCGTAACATCAGCGTTTTTGATGTAGTGCGAATGTTCTTTATCGGTGGTGTAGCAGCGCTTGTTGCAACACTTGTTATTTACTCCATTATTCCAGTTGGAAAATTAAATTATTTTAATGCACTTTTGGTTGGTTTTATTGAAGAAACTGGGAAAATGATTATTGTTGCTCTCTTCATTCGTTCATTAAACTCAAAGTACATTTTAAATGGTTTACTTATCGGTGCCGCTGTTGGGGCTGGATTTGCTGCATTTGAATCACTTGGGTACGCGTTTAACTATAGTGTGGATGCTGCCTTTTTATTCAAAGATATTCATATTGCCGGTGAAACGATGCTCAATGTTATCTTTAGCCGTGGTTGGCAGTCTATCGGCGGCCATGTTGCCTGGGCTGCTATTACTGGTGCCGCACTTGTTATCGCTAAAGGTGATCAAAAACTTGGAATGCACCACATTTTCACAGGAACTTTCTGGAAATGGTTTATTATTCCGATTGCTTTACATTTCATTTGGGATTGCCCGTTCAATCCGCTTCCAGCAATTGCATTCAAACAAATTGTTTTAATCATTGTTGTTTGGTTCGTTATCTTACGACTTATTAGTAAAGGTTTGAAACAAGTTTCAGTCATTTCTGCCGCGAGTAAAGCAGCTAAATAAAAAATAAGTCCTAAGAAAATTTCTTAGGACTTATTTTTATACTCAAAATTAAAAATCTGAAGCTCATAAACTTGATTCTAATATGGACATATCTGCATTTTCATGTAAAATAGAAGTATTATCTTATTAGCAGAGGGGTCATAGAAATGCGCGAATCTTTAAAAAATAGTAAGAGATTAGTCATCAAAGTTGGTACAAGTACATTAATGTATGGAAATGGCCATATAAATTTACGTACCATTGAGAAATTAGCGATGGTTTTATCTGATTTACGTAACGAAGGAAAAGAGGTCATTCTTGTTTCTTCTGGGGCAATCGGTGTTGGTTGTCATAAATTACAGCTTTCAGTAAGACCTACAAGTATCCCTGACCTTCAAGCTGTCGCGTCGGTTGGTCAAAGTGAACTAATGCATATTTATAGTAAATTTTTTGGTGAATATGGACAAGTGGTTGGACAGGTGTTGCTTACACGTGATGTAACTGACTTCCCTATTAGCCGCGAAAATGTTATGAATACTTTAGACAGTTTATTAAGCCGTGGTATTATCCCTATCGTAAATGAAAATGATACCGTTGCTGTAGAAGAACTGGAGCATGTAACGAAATACGGGGATAATGATCTTCTTTCAGCCATTGTCGCTAAACTGGTTCAAGCTGATTTGCTTATTATGCTTTCTGATATTGACGGCTTTTATGGTAGTAACCCTGCAACAGATCCAGAGGCTGTTATGTTCTCTGAAATCAACCAAATCACTCCAGAAATTGAAGCCCTTGCTGGAGGACGCGGTTCTAAATTTGGGACTGGTGGTATGTTGACCAAGCTTTCTGCTGCTTCTTATTGTATGGATTCTAACCAAAAAATGATTTTAACAAACGGTAAAAACCCTACCGTCATTTTTAATATTATGCAAGGTGAACAAATTGGTACTTTATTCGCAAGTAAAAAGGAGGAACTTTCACATGACCGAACTCATTAAAAAAGGGAGTGGCGCTAAAGAAGCTTCCCAATTTTTAGCCCAAGCAACAACAAAACACAAAAACGCAGCACTGCTTAATTTAAGTAATGATTTGCTTATCCATACGGCTACACTTTTGCAAGAAAATGAAAAGGACATTCTTCGCGCTCAGCAAAAAGGAACACCTGAAACGATGATTGATCGTCTTCGTCTTACAGAAGAAAGAATCAAAGAGATATCGGAAGCGGTTAAACAAGTGGTCGCGTTAAAAGATCCAATCGGTGAAGTAACAAATATGTGGAAAAATGAAGCCGAGTTAACTATTGGTAAAACAAGAGTTCCACTTGGTGTTATTGGTATTATTTATGAATCTAGGCCCAATGTAACTGTCGATGCTTCTGTTCTTTGTTTTAAAACTGGAAATGCGGTGATTTTGCGAGGTGGTAGTGATGCTATTGATTCCAATAAAGCCTTAATGTCCGTTATTCAGGATTCCCTTGAGGCATCTGGTTTCCCTCGTTCTAGTGTCCAATTAATTGAAGATACATCACGAGAAACTGCTAGAGACATGATGCGGTTAAATCGCTTTTTAGATGTTCTCATTCCTCGTGGCGGCGCAAGGTTAATTCAAACAGTTCTTGAAAATGCAACTGTTCCAGTCATCGAAACAGGTACTGGTAATTGTCATATTTACGTAGATAAAGCGGCAGAAAAACAAATGGCTATAGATATTTTAGTTAATGCTAAATGTTCGCGCCCTTCTGTATGCAATGCTGCAGAAACTTTGCTCATTCATCGAGATGTTGCCGAAGATTATCTTCCAGCGATGGAAACTGCATTAAAAGAATATGATGTCGAACTACGTGCGGATGAACGTGCGAAGGGAATTTTACAAGAGGCAAAAGCTGCGACAGAGTCCGACTGGGAAGATGAATTTTTAGATTTCATTTTAGCTATTAAAGTAGTCGATTCCGCTGAAGAGGCTATTGATCATATTAATAAATATGGCACCAAGCACTCAGAAGCAATTATTTCTAATGATTACGCGACTGGTCAAGCATTCCATCAAAAAGTAGACGCAGCAGCCGTTTATATCAATGCTTCTACTCGATTCACTGATGGTTTTGCCATGGGATTTGGCGCTGAAATTGGCATTAGTACACAAAAACTTCATGCACGTGGACCAATGGGCTTAACAGAACTTACATCGACTAAATATATTATTTTTGGAGACGGTCAAATCCGTAATTAAAAAGAAGGTAGCCTATGATTTTAGGCTACCTTCTTTTTTCATCCAACCAATCAATTACATCTTGAAAAACAGTTTCTTTACATAATTCATTCACCAGTTCATGACGAGCACCTTCATAAATTTTATAGGTAACATCCTCTACCCCTGCATCTTCTAGAGATAAAGCGATTTTCGGCGTATCTTTTCCAAAATGCCCCACTGGATCATCACTCCCAGAAAGCAACAATACCGGCAAATCTTTTGGCACCCTGTCTAATGTTTCTTTGTGCTGACTTACTTTTACTGCTTCAAAAAGGTTATGGAAAAACCCACTTGTTCCAACTACTGGACCGCAAAATGGATCTTGTTCATAGGCTTCATAAATCGCAACATCCCGCGAAAGCCAACTAAAACGATGATTTTCATTAAATGGTTTATTATAACCCCAAAATGCTAATTTATTTAGAAAACCACTTCTTTTTCTATCATCTTTTTTCACTCTTTGTTTTGTAATCATTTGGCCCATTTTTAAAAGAGCTATCGGTTGAAGTCCGCTACCGCTGAGAATTACTCCATCAACTTGGTGTTTTGCCATAAAGGTTCGTATAATAAAACTTCCCATGCTGTGCGCAAAAATGAAGTAAGGTAATTCAGGATAGCTTTCTTTTAAATAAGTTCTCACTACCGCCTCATCTTCTACCATATTTTGAAAACCAGTTTCTCCATCTAAATGACCTAAAGATGCCTCATCTATGGCTGATTTCCCAAAACCACGGTGATCATCGGCTACGACAATATATCCAGCCTGATTCAAACGTTCCGCAAACAAGCCGTATCTTGCCCCGTGTTCTGCCATCCCATGAACAATTTGAACTACACCAACTGGATTTTTCACTTCATCCCAAATATGTAAATGCAAATCGAGTCCATCTGTAGCTTTTAATTTCATTTGTTTGTACATCTGTCTCCCTCCCATTTCATCTTATTATTAGTATACCACCTGATAGTTATTTTCACTATTTCACAGACTTTTTTTAGGACTTTTGTATAACTAGTTAAAAAGTTACAGTTCCAACTATTCATTTCTATATTGAAGATTGTTCACATAATCACAATATGTTATAATAGTCCCATAAGGAGATGACACACATGGATAACTGTTTAGCGCAATTACAAATGTATGATTATTTACTCAAAAAATACCGTAACAAAGAGGTTTTCCCTGATACGAGAATGATTGTCGAGATCGACGGCAAACTTTGGACTGGTGATTTTCTTCAACTGGACGATTGCCATATCATCGAAATTGATTGGGAAGATACTCGGTTCACGCGTATCGAACGTACGAAAGATGCTATCAATGATGAATTTAACGAAAAAGTTACGAACTCTAATGTAAACGTAAGTGAAAATCGTATCGATTCCAAAATTGGTAGTTTAAAAAACATTGAAATATTGTATCAAGAAATTGGCAATTTTGTTCGCCAAGTAGAAAGTTCTACTACAACATTAAAACCGTTACTCTATAACGCTTATTGTTTAGATACACGGGTTAAATTACCATTCTTAGATATCAGTAAAAAAGAGATTACCTTAGTATCTTTAACTAATTAAATAAAATCCCGCGAAACGTAAAAATTTCGCGGGATTTTTTATGTTGTCTGTTCCAAATGTAGAATGTTTTTTCTCGAAAGATTTGCTAGCTCTGTTTCGAGAAATGTTGGTAAAATGGTGATATTTTTCAACTTGTCTATATCGAACCATTTAAAATGCAGTTTATATGCCTCTTCCCCGTATTGACCAAATTCTTCTATTTTTGTAAATGTAGGTTGATTAAGTAAACTGCTCTCTGGTAACAGTTTAACCGCATAATAAAACTCAATACTATCTATTTCTTCGCCGCGATATAAAAAGCGATTTTCCGCAATAATGCTCAATTCTAAAATAGCTACATCTTCCCCGAGTTCTTCTTTCATTTCACGTTTTAATCCTTCTTTTGTTGATTCTTTTTCCACTGCACCGCCCGGAAGTGTCCAGTAATCTTCTTCTTGGTTTGAGTGGAGCAAAATTTTGTTTTGATGCGTGATAATTGCTGCAGTTCTAACGTGTTTCATGGCCACCCCTCCTTCTTTTTTATTTTAGCACAAATAAAGTGGTTGCGCTTTCAAATTATTTATAGTATAGTAATGGCGAACAACTTGTATATACAAGTTAAAAAAGGAGGAAGTTTTATGGTTGACTATACAAAAGATGCAAGCGCTCTTTTAGAGTTAATTGGTGGCAAAGAAAATATTTCATCTGTCACACATTGTGCTACGAGAATGCGTTTTGTTTTGCAAAATCCAGATAATGCCGATGTTGAAGCCATCGAAGACATTCCAGCAGTAAAAGGGACATTTACACAAGCTGGTCAATTTCAAGTAATTATAGGTAATGATGTAGCTATTTTTTATAATGAATTTTCAAAAATTAGTGGTGTGGAAGGTGTCAATAAAGAAGATGCCAAAGTAGATGCGAAGAAAAATATGAGTATTCTTCAGCGTTTACTTGCTGGTTTAGCTGAAATATTCACTCCATTAATTCCAGCAATTGTTGTTGGGGGTCTTATTCTCGGTTTCCGTAACGTAATTGGAGATATTAAGTTTTTAGAAGACGGCACGAAAACGATTGTGGATGTTTATCCATTTTGGGCTGGTGTTTATAGTTTCTTATGGCTTATCGGTGAGGCTGTATTCCACTTCCTACCAGTTGGAATTACATGGTCCATCGCGAAAAAAATGGGAACCACACAAATTCTTGGGATTGTCCTTGGTTTAACGCTTGTTTCCCCGCAATTACTAAATGCTTATAGCGTTGTTGAAACAAAAGCAGGCGATATTCCAGTTTGGGACTTTGGCTTTGCTCAAGTACAGATGATTGGGTATCAAGCGCAAGTTATTCCTGCCATTATGGCCGGATTCTTACTAGCCTATCTCGAAATTTGGTTGCGTAAATTTATTCCAAATGCCATTTCGATGATTTTCGTTCCATTCTTTGCTCTCGTACCTACTGTTCTTGCAGCTCATGTTATTCTTGGACCAATTGGTTGGAAAATTGGCGACGCGATTTCGAACGTCGTTTATGCTGGCTTGACTGGTGGACTAAGTTGGTTATTCGCCGCACTATTTGGCTTCCTATATGCCCCGCTCGTTGTCACGGGACTGCATCATATGACCAACGCCATCGACTTACAATTAATGAGTCAATTTGGTGGAACGAATCTCTGGCCGATGATTGCACTTTCTAACATCGCCCAAGGGTCCGCTGTTCTAGCAATTATTTTCTTACATCGTGGCAATGAAAAAGAAGAACAAGTTTCAATTCCAGCAACTATTTCTTGTTACCTTGGTGTTACGGAACCTGCGATGTTCGGGATTAATTTAAAATACTTATATCCATTTGTAGCTGCCATGATAGGTTCGGCAATTGCGGCTGTGGTTTCTGTATCTAGTGGTGTTATGGCTAACTCAATTGGTGTCGGAGGACTACCTGGAATCTTGTCCATTAACCCTAAATATTACGCCGTTTTTGCAGTATGTATGTTAATAACGATTGTTGTTCCTTTCATTCTAACTGTATTATTCCGCAAATATAATATTTTAAACAAAGTAGATACTGCACCAATTCGTACGTTTGGTAAAAAGGAGTATCGTGAATCTGCAAAAACAACCAACTAAAAAGTGAGGCTTCCCTTTATGACAAAGTTTGCTCAAAAAACAATTTATCAAGTGTATCCGAAATCCTTTTATGATACGACTGGCGATGGTACTGGGGATATTCCCGGTATCACTGCCAAGCTTGATTATTTACAAAAACTCGGAATTGAGATGATTTGGCTGAATCCATTTTATCCTTCTCCGCAAAATGATAACGGCTATGATATCGCTGACTATACCGCGGTTGATCCTTTATTTGGTACGATGGACGATGTGACAACGCTTATCAAGGAAGCGAAAAAAAGAAATATTGGTATTATGATTGACTTAGTATTGAATCATACTTCGACAGAGCATCCTTGGTTTAAAAAAGCGCTTGCTGGTGATCCATTCTATCGTGATTTTTACTATTTCCGCCCAGCAAAAGCCGATGGTTCCCCTCCAACAAATTGGGTTTCCAAATTCGGTGGTAATGCTTGGGAAAAATTGCCTGACTCCTCTGAGTACTATTTGCATTTATACGATGTTACGCAAGCTGATTTAGACTGGGCCAATCCGAATGTACGCGAGGCACTCTTTGATGTCGTGAATTTTTGGATTGATAAAGGCGTGGAAGGTTTTCGTTTAGATGTATTAAATGTGATTGCCAAACCTAAGTTTTTAGAAGATGATTTTGAAGGCGACGGCCGCCGTTTTTATACAGATGGACCAGGAATACATGCTTACTTAAAAGAACTACATGAACGAACTTTTGGCGACAAGCCAATTATAACGGTTGGAGAAATGTCCTCTACAGATATTGACAACTGCATTCGTTATAGTAATCCAGACGAAAAAGAATTATCGATGGTTTTTCATTTCCATCATTTGAAGGTAGATTATCCTGATGGAGAAAAATGGCGTTTAGCGGATGTGAATTTCGAGAACTTAAAATCTATTTTCCATATGTGGCAAGTCGCGATGTCAGAAGAAAATGGATGGGATGCGCTTTTCTGGAACAACCATGACCAACCTCGAGCACTTGGTCGCTTTGCTTCCGACAAACCGGAACATTATTATCATTCGGCAACCCTCCTTGGCGCAACGATTCACTTTATGCGCGGGACACCGTTTGTTTATATGGGGGAAGAAATCGGGATGATGAATCCAAAATTTCCTACGATTGATGATTATGTGGATGTGGAAACGCTCAACCATTTTGATATTTTACAAAAAAACGGACTTAGTGAGCAAGAAGTTATGGCGATTATCAAAGAGCGTTCGCGAGATAATAGTCGGACACCTATGCAATGGGATGATTCGCAAAATGCTGGCTTTACAACTGGTACTCCATGGCTAAAAGTAGCGGATAATGCAAGTGAAATAAATGTTCAAGCAGCCTTATCTAATAAAACGAGCATTTTCTATTTTTACCAAAAGCTTATTGCATTACGGAAAGAATACCCTGTCATTCAGACGGGTGATTATACGCCATATTGGACGGATGAAGATTTGATTATTGCCTATAAGCGTTCAAATGAAATTACTTCGCTTCTTTCCATTCACCATTTTGGCTCGACTACGAAAAAAATTCAACTACCAAATGAGTTTTTAAATGCTAAAGTACTTCTTTCTAATTATGAACGTCAAACAATCAGTTCTGAGCTGGAATTAGCACCTTATGAAACATTAACTTTAATTCGATAAAAAAAGCCTGAGAAAAAATTCTCAGGCTTTTTAGCGTCTTCTTGCAAAATCTATAAAACGGAATTTATCCAGTCGGTGACGCGATTCTGTGTATTGAAAAAGTGTTGTATCTTTTAAAAACACGGTACTTTTTACGACAACTACATGCGTATCACCATGTAATGCTAAGTATTTTTTATCTTCGGCGTTCAGCGGTTCCACGGTTATTTCTTTTTGAGCATAACTGATTTCATAGCCTTTCTCATTTTCTAAGTATTGATACAAAGAGTCTTCTAAAATCTCATTCGCAATTGGTTCAGTTTTGTCTAATAAATAATCGTAATCCAAAATAGTTGCCTCTCCTTCTAAATAGCGCACTCTGAGGATAGCTAAGCAGTTTGAGCCGTGCGGAAGACCAGCAAAATCAGCAATTCGATCTGGTAAAGTGGTTCGTTCATTTCGGATGACTTCCGTTGTCGCATTCATATGTTCGGATTTTTGTAATTCCTTAAAACTAGTTAAACCAGAGACTGGAAAAGAATAGCGTTCTCGGTCAATGACAATCGATCCTTTTCCTTGGAGCTTTTGAATACAGCCGTTTTCAAGCAATAATACAAGTGCTTTTCTAATGGTCTCACGGGATACCGAAAAACGCTTCGCCAGGACATTTTCACTTGGAAGTAGTGTGCCTGCTGGATAAACGCCTGATGTAATGTCTTGCTCTAATTCTAAATAAATGTCAAAAAACTTATTTTTTTTATTCAAATTTACTCACCCAAGGCTATTGTAGCACATTTACCCATAATTGTAACCGAAATTTGCTAGCTCGCTTTATTACCAAAATCACGTGAAATTTGGTACACTATTAGTAGTAAGGTCTGAACATGTGTTTTGATTTAAGAGGAGGTATTTTCTATGACTAAAGTTATTTTAACTATTTTTGCAATTATCGTTCCTGCGTTTCTCGGATTTATACTTGCTTACCAAATCTATAAGAAAAAAACAGCCACTTATATGCCATTAAAAAATGAATTTGTACATTGGGCTAAATAAGCGCACATTAAGGAGGAAAACAAATTGAAAAAAACAGAAAGTGAAAAACCACTTGTCATCAAAATTGTTATTAGTGTTCTTGTAGGTTTATTTCTACTTAATTTAATGCCATTTTTAGCGATTTTCGGCTAATTATTTATACTTAAAAAGGCTTGAAGGTGCTTATTTTTTATGGTATATTGTAAATTGTGTTGAAATGAATAGCAATTTTTTATGGTGAGACAATTAATGACAAAGATGTCAGTTAATGCTTTTTTTATAAAAAGACTCCAGAGTGCCTGTTTAGTGGTATTCTTGGGTCTTTTTTTGCATGGAAAGGAGAAATGGAGATGAACAAAAATAAAACTGGTTGGAACATCGCAAAAATTATCGTGGGGGCGCTTATTTTCTCGCTAGCTGTCAACGTTTTTGCTATCCCGAATAATTTAGGAGAAGGCGGCGTTACTGGGCTAACAATGATGCTTTATTACTTGCTTGGTTGGACTCCAGCAGTCACTACTTTTATATTTAATGGTATTTTACTTATTATTGGTTACAAGTTTCTTGATCGAATGACGATTGTCTGGACAATTGTTGCTATTAGTTTCACTTCGATCTTTTTACATTTTTCTGAGCCGCTTGCTTTCGTGGCAAATCAAACGATTGTCGCAGCCATTTTTGCGGGATTAATGATGGGAATTGGTATGGGACTAATTATGAATGGTGGCGGAACTACTGCTGGTAGCGCTATTTTAGCGAAAATTGCTAATAAATATCTTGGTTGGAATACGAGTTATGCGTTGCTATTCTTTGATTTACTTGTTGTTATTCCTTCTGTTTTTGTAATCGGTTTTGAAAACATGCTATTTACCATCGTTTCGCTTTATATTTCAACCAAAGTACTTGATTTCATTCTTGAAGGTTACAATCCTAAAAAATCTGTCACGATTATATCGGATTATTATGAAGAAATTGCAACTGAAATTGATGCGAATTTAGAGCGTGGTATTACCCTTTTCAACGGTCAAGGTTTCTATATGCGTCAAGATAAAAAAATTCTTTATATCGTAATAAGTCGTGATCAATTACTGCCGCTCACCAAAATCGTCAACAAATATGATGAGAAAGCATTCTTTATTATTAATGATGTACAAAGTGTTGTGGGGGAAGGCTTTACAAAACAAATAACAAGTGAGTGATGTCGTTTCTCTCAACTTATGTTACAATAATGTGGAAATTATTTTTAATGTAAGTGAGGCGTCCTTATGAAAATTTCTAAACCGGCTTATTTGGTTTTACTTGTTGTTGGCTTGGTTTTTGTTTTTCTAGGACTATCTAATATCGGAATCTCTATTTTTGGGGATTTTAGCGACTTAGAGAATTTGATGGTTGGTAGTTTATTAATCATCATCGGGCTCATCACACTTAGGATTCGATATTCATTTAAAAAAAGAGGATAGAAAAGCACTGCAAATATTGATTGCAGTGCTTTTCTACTGTTAAAAAATAACGTTTTCTTGAATAACATCTAATTTTTTAATAATAATATAGCGGTTTTGCATCGTAATGACGCCTTCTTTTTTGAGTTGTTGGAAAATCCGGTTCACACTGCTTGCGGAGTTAATCCCGCAAAAATGACCAATTTCTTCATTACTTACTAGAAAATCAATCAAATACTGATCAGGCGCAATTTCCACTCCAAAAAGCGTATAAAGTTCATAGAGTTGCGTACAAATCGCTCCAAGTTTCCCATTCATTAGCATTTGCTGCATTTTTTTTATGGATTGTAGCAGCCTCGTACGGTAATAATCTTTCACATAAATTTGCAAATCCACATCACGATTCACGTCTTTCCAAAACCTTACCCGGTCAACTTGATATAGTTCTGCTGTGTCTGACTCCACACGAATGTTAAACGGCGCATTGGCAAACTGCGAATACTCATCTTTTAAAAGTGAGATAATGTCCATTTTATTAATGTAGTTTAAATTAAATTCCCTGCCATCCCTTGAAATAATACTCGTTTTAATAATCCCTTTTTTAAGTATGTACACATATGAATCTTCAAGTCCTTCGTAAGTTAAATATTTACGTTTTCCCCTTGTAATAACTGGAAAATCATTTGTGCTCACATAATTATTAAGAATATTTTGCTTCATGTTCTTAACCTCCTTTTTGTCATTCCAGTTAAAGCATATTAATCATACAAAATACTATTCCCTATTTTTTCAACATATGTTATACAAATTTGTATATATCATAAATAATTACCAAATTAAAAAGTATCCTCTCCGAATATCCCCTATAATACTCCTTGTCGCTGAGATAAATTACAAATTATAGGTAGGAAGGGATTTTATTCTATGAAAGAAAAATTATTTAACAAGGGTTTTGTCTTAATAACATTGATTAACTTTGTCGTTTATCTCGTTTATTATTTGCTAATGGTTATTATTGCCGTTATTGCTCAAGAAGAGTTGAACGCGTCTCTTGGTGAAGCCGGATTTGCGTCTGGGATTTATATTATCGGGACGCTCCTCGCACGACTTTACATGGGGAAAAAGCTGGAACTATTTGGTCGTAAGCGGGTTTTAAGATTTGGGATTTTATTTTTCTTAGTAACGACGATGGCTTACTTATACATGCCAACGATTGCCATTATGTTTATTATTCGTTTTTTAAATGGATTCGCATACGGAACAACTTCAACAGCTACCAATGCGATTGTCACAGCTTATATTCCTAATTCTAGAAACGGAGAAGGGATTAATTATTATGGCCTCAGCACAAGTCTCGCAGCTGCGATTGGACCGTTCATCGGAATGATTTTACTTAGCAAAACGAGCTTTTATACGATTATTATTTTCTCCACGGTTATTGTCTTATTAACTGCGCTACTTTGCTTCTATTTACCCGTGAAAAATATTGTTTTAACAACCGAACACCGGAAGGCCTTACAAACTTGGACCGTCAAAAGTTTTATTGAATATAAAGTTATTCCAATAACATTTATTGCCTTCTTAATGGGGATTTCTTATTCGAGTGTACTTACATTCCTTGCTTCCTATGCTAGAGAAATCAATTTAGTGAGTGCTGGAACGTTCTTCTTTGTTGTCTATGCATTAGTTATTACCCTAACTCGCCCAATGTCTGGAAAACTTTTCGATGCAAAAGGCGAAAAATATGTGATGTATCCGAGTTATCTCTTTTTAGCAGTTGGATTAGTGGTCCTTAGTACAGCAACATCAAGTCTCGTGCTACTTATTTCAGGCGGACTCATCGGCTTAGGTTATGGAACGTTTATGTCGAATGGCCAAGCTGTCTGTTTAAAAGTATGTGAACCTCACCGTATTGGGATTGGCCTATCTACCTACTTTATCGGGCTTGATTTAGGACTTGGTATTGGGCCTTATATTATGGGTGAAATTCATCATGTGCTTTCATTCCAAGGTATTTACATTATTGCCGGTGCTATCGCATTTATTTGCGTATTCATCTATATGTTTTTATCCAGAAAAAAAGTGTCTAGTGGTGCACAGGAACAACTAAAAGGGAGTGAAGAAGTATGAATAAATTATTACTCATTACAGCAGCGGGTTATATCGTAGGAGTTAGAAGTATAGAAAAGGAGAACAACCAATCTATTCTACTAAACGATGTCTACATTAATAATCCTTCACAACGATTAATTGATCATTTTGAGAGTCTCGAAATTGCCAAAGAGCAAGTAATCGGTCATAAAAAGTTATCCACTAATGATGCTCAAAATTTAATAAGTCGCTGGGAAGCAAGTTATTTCACGACATCATGATAGTATGGAAGCATTGCGAATAATCGCAATGCTTTTTTTATAAAGATTGATGATTAATATGCAATAATGTGTTCTCATGATATTTTGTTGAAACTTCTATTCTAGCCGGGAACACTGGAGCATGTTTGATTATATAAGGTAAATTGTTCACTACACCTGTATTTTCCGGATTAAGTATCCATTTTCTTTTTTTAAAATCAAGTATTCCTTCATCGGTTGCACGAGGCGTTGGATATACATAATTATCCGGAAGATTGGCCAGAAATAAATGCATACCTCCCAGATTTTCGCCATCCACAAACCATTTCATTTCACCGATATCACGAATTTCGTAGTCATTTGAGGAAATTCCGGTCTCTTCTGTGATTTCCCGTTGGACCGATTCAAGAAGTGTTTCCCCTTGCTCAATTTTGCCACCAACACCATTCCAACTTCCCATCCATGGGGATTTTTGTCTATTTAACAATAGAATTTCATCGGCTCTTTGGATAAAACAAAGGGTATATTTATACATATTTCCACCTATTTTCCAAGTTTTTTATTCAGTATATCATAATTTCAGGCACAAAAAGAGCAGCATCCGCGTTTTTATTGGGAGACGGATGCTGCCAGGTGAGATATTTCATTGAAAAAAAGGTTACTCTTAATATAACGAATAAATGTTAAAAAAGTATGAACAAACTAAGAAAGTTCATTCTTAATTTTTTGAAGTAGAAAATCTCCTTGTTTGGTCATGCTATAGTATTTTTGGTTATCCCCTTTTTCGTCACGAAGAATAAAGCCATGAAATTCAAGCCAGTAAGTGCAGTATAACAACTCATTTCTTGTTGAATTCCCAACGATGTCACCTTGCAGAAAATTAATTGTTAGTGATTTTATATTGTAAAGTGGATTTTTAACAACTTCTAACACCATTAAAATAAGTTGATTATCTGGCCTTTCCATTGTTTGGACCTTCTTTTCTTTAATTTATCGTTTTCTGGCCTCGTTTACTTTCAGGCGTCTACCTTTTACTTTACGAGAGCGCATCATTTCCAGTACTGCCGGACCTTTTCCATTTAAAATTTCAACAAAAGAAACATGGTCTTCAATCGTAATAATTCCGATATCTTCGGCCGTAATTCCTTCTAATTTAGAAATAGTTCCAACAAAATCTACTGCACGAATTTTTTTCTTTTTTCCACCATTAAAATACAGTTTCATAATGTTTTTATTTAATTTTTCCCCACGAGCTTTTTTGATTGTTGGGCGCTTTTGTTGTTTTTTGCGGAAAGCTTCTTCGTTAGCTTTCACTTCTATCACTGTCGGTTTACGTTTTTTTTCGATTGTAACATCGAGCATTTCTTCTATGTCACGCAAAAGTGGATTTTCATTTGTTTTCACGAAACTAATAGCTTTACCACTTTTGCCAGCGCGACCAGTACGACCGATACGATGTACATAATTTTCTTTTTCAATTGGTAAATCGTAGTTAATGACTAACGATACATTATCCACATCTATTCCGCGCCCTGCCACATCTGTCGCAATTAAGAAACGGGATTTGCCACTTTTAAAATCATCCATTGCTCGGAAACGGTCTTCTTGTCTTAAACCCCCATGAATTTTACTAACTTTTACATCAAGTAAATCGGTGAGTTCATCGACTTGATTTTTCGTATTGCAAAATATTATTGCGCTATCCGGATTTTCTGTAATCAAAACATCTTTTAGCGTTTTTTCTTTATTATCTGTTTGCATCTCCACGTGGAAGATAGGGTTTGTTTTTTCCGATGCCATTTCGATTACCATTGGATCATCTTGGTAGCGTTTAATCAAATCTTGCATTTCTTCTGGCATAGTTGCTGAGAAAAATAGATTTTGGCGCTGTTTTGGTAAACGGCTAAGAATATCTTCGACTTGATCAATAAATCCCATGCTTAACATTTCATCTACTTCATCTAAAACTAAATGGGCAACCTTGTCGACATTCAGTGATCCTTTTTCAATATGATCCAGCAGGCGACCAGGCGTCCCAACGACGATATGATTTTTTTGGCTTAGTTCTAATTTTTGTTTCGCAAATGGTGATTGTCCGTATATTGCTGCAGCTTTGACACGTTTAAATCGTCCAATATTCGTACATTCTGTCTTGACTTGCATTGCAAGTTCTCGTGTTGGAACGATGATTAGTGCTTGTGGCTTATTTTCTTCCCATTCAATCTGTTCTGCAATGGGAATAGCAAATGCTGCTGTTTTCCCACTACCAGTTTGTGATTTAGCAACAATATCTTCTCCTGTTAAGGCAACTGGAATTACCGCTTTTTGAACGGGTGTTGCTTCTGTATATCCTAGTTCATTAATCGCTCTTTTAATTTCTTCACTTAATTTTAAATTATTCATGTCAGTCCTCATTTCCTCATATCATCATACCATATTTTTTCACAAATGATGGAACGAATTGTTTGTACTTTATCCCTCCTTCCTTTAGAATGAACTCTAAGCCCCCAAAATAAGGAGGAAAAGATGAATTTAGATGATTTGAAGAATAAAGTTACCGAGTCCCTGCCCCTGGAAAACCTAGGAACACTGACAGAAGAGGCAACAAACAAAGCATCTGAGCTTGGTGAACAAGCAAGTAATGTCACAGAAAATTTACAGAATGAAGCGACGAACCTAACAGAAAATCTACAAGATAAAGCAAGTGGACTTACGGAAAACTTGCAAGATACTGCGAATGAGTTAACTGGTGGATTTTTGGATAAAATAAAGAATTTGTTTCAATGAAGCGAAAAAGCACTCATTAACGAGTGCTTTTTTATTTAGCGCTTTCCATATGCGTTCCATTCTCAAAATCATGATTAATAAAATTAACTAAAGTAAATCTACCATTTTCATATTCAAACTTTAAAATGCAGCAATTTTTCAGTCCTGTTACTTTGCCAATTTTGCTTGTTTTTTCCCAATATCTGGCAAATTGGGCACAGGCAGCTCCGTGAGAAACGGCAAGGATAGTATCATGATTATCTTGGCTCATGATACGTTCCATTGTTGCTACTAAACGATCTCTGAAATCCACTTCTCGCTCTCCCCCATACGCAGCAAAAAAATCTCCATAAGGTAGCGGTGGGTTCAGGTCTTCGCTCTCACCTTCAAAAGTACCAAAATTCCATTCTTTCAATCCTTTCAACCGTTGATAGCTTTTGTCCGTAATTAGTTCTAACGTGTCGGATGCGCGCTCTGATGTGGAACTGTAAGCTTGATCGAATGTTATATTGTTTTCTTTAAAGTAACTACCAGCGATTTTTGCTTGTTTAATCCCGAGATCGGTAAGTGGTGCATCGCAAAAACCTTGAATTTTTTTACGTTGATTAAATAATGTTTGACCGTGGCGCATTAAATACAATGTCTTTTTCATCTAAATTCCTCCGAATCTATATCTTCTCTTTAGTTTATCACCCTGGAGTAACTCCAAGTCAAGTATTTATCTTCTTAATTTTTCCTCTTTCACGCAGTATCTGCTATAATAAAAACACCAAAATGAATAGAACTTTAGCGAATAAAAATCGAGGAGGAATTCAAATGACGTTGAATGTTTACTTGAATTTTAGAACACAATCCAGAGATGCTATCGCGTTTTATGAAGAAATTTTTGGAACAAAGTGTACAGATTTGATGACATATGGGGAAATCGAGTCCAGAGAAGAACCTATAGAAGATTCGCTCAAAGATTTAGTGATGAATGCTAGTTTAGTAATGGACGGAGTAAAGGTTATGTTTTCGGATGTTCCAAAGTCTATGCCCCTCACATTCGGAGATAATATAACACTAGTAATTGATACATCTGACGAAATAAAATTAACCAAACAATTCCATCAGCTTGCAGAAGGTGGCAATATTGTCATGCCACTTGGCAAAACATTCTGGTCGGAAAAATATGGGCAAGTGACGGATAAATTCGGCGTCGGTTGGCAGCTTAATTTATCTTAAATTAAGAGAATCTGGGATAAAACTCAGGTTCTTTCTTTAAGTCCATTTTTAGTAGGCCGACCAAATTTGCAAGGCCTTTCATATTAAGTTAAAATAACACGTATCAAAGAAAAAGTGTGGAAAAGAGGAATTCTTTATGGCAAAAACCGAATTAAATCCTAAAGTAGATGCGTTTCTAAGTAAACCATCCACTTGGCAAGCTGAATTCAAAGCATTAAGAGAAATAGCAATCACGTTTGAACTAGAAGAAGAATTCAAATGGGGGAAACCTTGTTACGCTATTAATGGCAGCAACGTTTTCTTAATTCATGGTTTTAAAAACTACTGTGCACTACTCTTTATGAAAGGCGCACTACTCCGTGATCCGGAAAACATTTTAGTTCAGCAAACAGAAAATGTGCAAGCTGCCAGACAAATCCGCTTCACAAATTTACAGGAAATTCTTGATCAAAAAGAATTTCTAAAGGCGTATATTCAAAATGCAATTGAAGTAGAAAAAGCTGGGTTAGAAGTGGAACTTAAACCAAGGGAAGAAACGCCTATTCCAGAAGAATTACTCGCTAAATTTGAAGAAATGCCTGCGCTACAAACAGCTTTTGAAGCCTTAACTCCTGGTCGTCAAAAAGCTTACTTGCTCTATTTTGCGGCTCCAAAGCAATCAAAAACGCGTGTTTCGCGCATTGAAAAATACGAAGCAACGATTTTAGATGGATTAGGATTAAACGATTAATCGAAAAAAAGCGCACCCTGCGTGAAGGTTGCGCTTTTTTATTTATTTTACTTCTTCAAAATCATCTAATTGCCAACTGCTATCAAAGGCTGGTTCGGTTGGTCCGTAAATACGGAAATACGTGAACCAATTGGCATCTGGAACAGTTTGAATCCATGGAAGCGACTCATCTTCTGGAGGATTTGGCCCAAAGTAAAGTGTTGTATTACCGTCAGCATCTACTTCAAACGTATCTTTGATGGAGTTAAGCGCAGGCATAAATTGCTCTGTGACAATTTCCGAACGAGTATCCATCTCATAAACCGTTACCGACCAGAAAATACTCGTTGGCACTGGTGTTGGCACTTTTAATGTATAACTTTTGCCCCCATCCAGATAGTTTCCTTCTTTATCTTTCACTCCAAGCATATAAACGGAACCAAATCCGACTTTATGCATAAACATCATATGTGTTTCGAGTGTCGCTTGATAGAACCAACGCTCTCTTACCGGAAGATTTAAATACGTTTTTTCATAGAAGTCATTATTCTCACCATAGACAGCCCATTCCCAGTTCTTTCCTGGCCAAACAATAGCAGCTGGATCATCTGTATTAAAGGAATTCACAAACATCATTTTGTCTGCTTTCTCGGCAGCTTCTATTAATAAAGCTTTTTTATCTGGATCAGGATTAAATTCTTTATTTGGAGCTAAACCAATTGCTTTTAGTAAGCCATACATTTGGTAATATTCTGGATCTGTTTCATCATTATCCAGCGCCCATTTAATTACTTCCCAATAGTCAAATTTTCCTTCGACATAATATGGTGTCGAAATCGCTTTTCGATGCGAAAAATCATGGAATGTACTGGTTGGATTATTATCTTTTTCTTCTAATGGATAGAATTTCACTTTTTCCAGGAGTTCAAATGCTTTTTCATAATCACTTGCTTGGTGAACCATCGCTCGTAAACAAATGAGGAAACGATAGCTTGAAGGTTTGCGTACTATGTAGCCTTCTGGGATATCCCCATCATAATTAGGTGGTAAGTACAAATATTTCGCGCCTTTCCCTTGCTCGTCCCCTGTTAATCCCATATTCGTAATAAATTTAAAATTAATATCGTCAGCCACACCAACGATAGCGCCTTGTGGCAACTCGATAACAACTGGACCATTCTCGGTGTTTCCCGTTCCAAGGCAATATGGTGTATCTGAGTTTTGCGTCAATACATTTAAATCAGGCGTTGTGAGTTGAATAATGAAATCGTGATTTTCTGTAATCCCTAAGTCATTCAATGCTTTAAAATTAGACACATTGGACACAGTTGGATAGAAAAATCGATATGCCTCAACAGCTCGATTTAAAAATCCTTCTTTTCTAATTGCCTCTACTTTACTCTCAGGTAGCATTTTTTTCATGTAAAAAACCTCCTTCAATTAGCTTTTTTTAGAACACTTAACTAATACCCTTGTTTTTGAATGTTCAAGCGTAAAGTAAAAAACTCTCCTTAGGATAAGGAGAGTTTTGTCAAGAAATGTTATCAGCAGTTATGAGATTTATCTTTTTTTCTTTTATCTCGATGTAGCCATTGGGTACTAAGAAACACCAGTAAAACTCCTAATCCAAAGATCAAATTTGCCGGCTGGCTACCTGTTTTAGGCAGGGATTTTGGAACCTCAATTGGTGGTTGGGCACCATTCATTGGTTGAATATCTCCATTGGGATTTCTCGCTGGTACATCTGGGTCTAGATTTACTTCATCTGTATTAGCACGATATACATATTTTATAGTTTGATCCTGATCTGTAAATTTACCAGTTGCATTAGCGGGCTTTTCCACTAGCGTGTAGCCTTTAATTTCCTTAGCTGTAGTTGCGTAGGAATCATTAATGTTTCCGTTTAATACCTCGCTTATGGCCAGCTCTTTCCCTGTTTCATCTACATATTTTACAGTAATATAAGATGATGTCTGTATACTGTTTTTTTTATAGTGATAAATCACCGTTTGTGCTTCTGTCGTGAATTTTCCGCTAGCATTAGTTGGTACTTTTACTAGCGAATAGTCTTTTATTTCTTTTGGATTAGTTGTATATGCTTCATCGACAATTCCACTTAGTACCTCACTCGGTGCTAGCTCATTGTTGTTTTCATCCAAGTGTTTAACAGTGATATTTGCTGTTATTGGGTTGTTTTGTAATTGATACACATAGGTAACCGTTTGAGGATTTTCGTTAAAAATCCCGCTAGCGTTAATAGGGCTCTTAATTAAGGTATAGCCATCTATTGTTTTAGCCACTGTTGTGTATGTTTCACCAATTTCACCAGTTAATACTTCCGTTTCACTAATTTTAGCTCCTAATTCGTCCTGGTAGTTCACCGTAACTTCTTTTGCTAAAATTGGATCTGCTTTAATCGCGCGATACACATAGGTCACTGTTTGTGCATTTTCGCTAAACTTTCCTTCTGCATTGCTCGGAGTTTCAATTAATTCGTATCTTGTAAAAGTCTTCGCTGTTGTAACATAATTTTCATCAACATTACCTGATAATGTTTCGGTTGGTGCTAGTTCTATTCCATCTTCATCGGTATATTGTACCGTGATGTCTTTAGCTGGAACGGGATTTTTCGAATAGATATATGTCACAGTCTGTTCTTCTAAACTAAATTCTCCTTGTGCATTTGTTGGAATTTCAGTTAGTGTATAACCTAAAATTTCTTTTTCACTTGAACTATATTCTTCACCGACATTTCCAGTTAATATGCTATTTTCTGCAAGTTTATTCCCTGATTTGTCTTCATATTTCACAGTTATATTTGCACCTTGTACAGCATCAATATAAACAGTCACTTCTTTTGGATTAGCTTTAATTCCATCCATATTCTCTACGTTTAATATTACTGTGTATTTTCCTACTTTCTTGAGATTCACCATTATTTCAAAATCGCTTTTAATGGATAAATCATCCGTTGTTTGCGCTTGAATATCCTTTAAAAACTCTGCTTCTGTTTTTTTTGTCCCTTGCGGATAATGAATTTCGGAATCTGCATTAATTACTGGTGTAGTTGATTTTTTAAATGGTTGTGTTACTTTTCCTGAAAAAGTTCCATCTATACCAGTCACATTAATTAGCTCAGAAAACTTAAAACTAACCTCTGTTAAATTTTTAATTCTTTCAGACGACCAAGTTATTTTTTCATTTGCGTAAGTTCCAAAATTTGATATTGGGCTTGGATCGGTTAACTTTCCAAAATTACTAATCTCATTATTAATAATTAAATCGGAATCATCCACTACAATTGCTTTATCTAAAGTAACTGTTTGATTTAATGCACTAATTCTCGATAGTTTTGGCATCTTTGTTTTAAGGTTACTTGGTAAAACACTGACGGAGTTTAAATCAATATTTAAAGTAGTCATTTGTGGGAAATCATCAAGCATATTTATATTGGTAATTTGGTTTTTGTTTAAATTTAAAGTTGCTAGTATAGGCATGCCTTTAAATTTCTCTATACTATCATTTGTTATTTTGTTAGTATTTAGATTCACGTCTTTTACTGAAACTAAATTATTTAGTTCAATCTGATTGATGCTATTACGTTCCAATCGAACTGCTCTTACTTTTGGAAGGTTAGCAAGTTCAACTTTCGTTAAACTTGCCACCTGGCTAAAGTAAACATTTTGCATAATGGGATAACCTAAATTAACTAATTCTGGATTATTTTTGGCAATTACTGTTGTTAACGCAGATAATTCTTTATAATCAGAAGTTTTTACATCTACCAATTGGGGTTGGTCTTGAACATTTATCAATTTTATAGCCAAATTTTGCTGTATATTTAGTGTCATCAAATTGGGTAGATTTTCTACATCCGTTTTGTCTAATACAACTTCTTCTAGTTGGTTTTTTGACAGGTCTAACGTTTTTAAATTAGGCAGATTTTGGATGTTATCGAATACAGTATCTGTTAATTCATTTTCTCCTAATGGCAGATCTTCAATGGCCAAATCAGTAACTTTTAGCTCATTAATACTGTTCCTCTCAAGGTTTACTTTTCTTACCTTAGGGAGATTGACTAATTCAACTTTCGTTAAACTTGCTACTTGGCTAAAGTAGACATTTCGGATAGTGTATTGGCCTAAATTGACTAATTCTGGATTGTTTTTGGCAATTACCGTTGTTAACTTGCGTAATCCTGTATAACCGGATGTCTTTACATCTACCAATTGGGGTTGATCTTGGATATCGATATTGTTTTTGGCAATTACCGTTGTTAACTTGCGTAATCCTGTATAACCGGATGTCTTTACATCTACCAATTGGGGTTGATCTTGGATATCGATAGTATTAAGATCAGGATTATTTTCAATATCAATGGTTGTTAGTTTCGGGAGTTGATTTTGCGCATTTAAGATAAGACTGCTAATTTGATTGTTTTTTACCGATAGGCTTACTAAATTAGGTAATTGATCTATTGGAGAAATGTCTGTTACTTGATTATTATTCAAGCTTATACTTGTCACATTGACTAGCAAATCGATTCCTGTTAATACGCTGATTCCTTTATTATAACCATTGAGAGATTTGATTTTATTCAGGTCTGCTTGTGTTACTAGCTGAGTTGTATTCTCTGACCCCGTTGCTTCTTTAGCAACTACTTTAGCTAAAGCACTGTCAGGAAATACACTATCATAGGTGTCCCCTGTTTCAAGAATTGTCTTAGTGTATTTTAGGGAATTAGTTAATCCCTTAGTTATTTTTGAGGGTTTATTTATTTCTTCTTTTTGTTCATTTTCTTTGGCTTCGGTGATAAATGGATACGTAGTTAATGATTGAAAGAACATTATCCCGACTACAATGATAGAACTTATCTTTCTTTTCATGATTAGTCTCCTTAGATGTAATTATTATCTTAAAGAATGAGTTTATTCTGTATTTAATGTATGTGGCATTATATCGCCTCAATAAGTACTAATTATAGCAGTCCCAAGCTTACAATTTGAATATAGTATAGAAATTTTTTCATTTCTTGGTATCATCGTTCACATATCGTTCATATCTTTTTAGGGATTAGTGCTAATTTTAGACTCTCTAATATATTTAAATTTATTGCTTGAAATTCTCAAAAAAACTACTCTCAAGTCATACAATAGAACACCTAATAAGGGATGAGTTTACATAAAAATTATTATTAAAGTAAAGGATCAATCATCTCAATAATCTGCTTGTCCTAATTTTTGACTATTTTATAAAGTAGTTCTTCGTTTTCAATGAGATTCGTAATTACTTGAACTAGTTTTAATAAAATTTGCCACAAAAACAACGGAATAAAAATGGGAAATGCAAGATAAAAAAATCTCTAAAACATTCACCTTTTAATTACAAAGGGTTTCAAATGTTTTAGAGATTTTTTATTTTACTGTTTAACGTTTTAAGAGCATCTGCCAATAGGATCTAATGCTTTAAAATATCGTCAATTATATTATACAGGTTCTTCACCTCTTGCTAATACTATACGAATAAATAGATAAGGATTTTTTAGAAAAAGGATTAATTATCCCAACTAATATTATTGCCTTCATTTTCAATTATTTGATAAAGTAGTTCTTCATTTTCGATGAGATTCGTAATTACTTGAACAAGTTTTTCTGCTCGTGCCTCAGTTTCAGGTGATAGCGTGTAATACGCCACATACATTCCCGCTTCCGGATCAGAGCCCATTCCTTCTAAGACATCTGGAGCATATTTAGGTAAATAGTAGTTGAAAAATGCTTCCCAATTGTAACCATGCATATAAGCTTCTTCGTTAATCTCATTCATTTTCTTAGCAATTGCTACTACTTTCTCCGAGCTGTTGTAAAAGCACACGGAAAGATTGTTTTCGATTTTTACTATTGACACGTAATTTTCCATCAAGTGTTAGCTCCTTTCGTTATAACTTAGTTGTTTTTTCATTTTAAACTCTAACAAAATTCAGCTCTATTGTAAAAGATATATCCGTTAAAAGTACATTTAACCTCATTCCATACCAATTTCATGTAATTCGCTTGTTCCTAGCTTCATAAGTAGAACTTCTAATGATTCTACTGGAAAAGGGTGTTCTTGTACAACTATGCTTATTTTCAAATGCTCATTATCAACAGGATCTAATTCTCCTAAAAACCAAAATCTATTTTCAGGTTCAAACCAGTATAACCACTCTTCAAATAGCCAATCTTCACTATGCAATATTTTTGATTTTGAAAAAGAATCCGTAAAATATTTTGGCAAAATAGAAAGCCATCTATCTACATTTGGCCATTCAGGAAATGTATTTTCATTGATTATCAATAATATATCAATTGCCTTTTTACTAATGCCAATAGCAGAATCCTTACTGCAAGTCACTATATAGTTTACAATGATTCCTTCTTGTTTTTTCATAAAAGCATCGGATAACATTCTCTTTTTTTCATTTTCCAAATTTAATTTTAAGGTGTTTAAAAAAGTCATAATTGCCTCCTATGATGTTAGAATTATTTTTTTATTTAATCTAGCTCTTTTTTCAGTAATATATGGTAGTCGATACCTATAATTGCTTCTATCGTTTTCAAAAGAACAACCTCTAAACGGAGATTCTCATTATAATCAAAACCTAAATTCACCACAAATGCACTAGACCCTAATTACATCATCTTTTGTTCCTTTTACCTATTTTCAGAAGTTGTCATTTACGGGGCAAGGTAATCCATTTTAATTGGACTTGCTTTTGATATTGACGTAAAGTATATAATTACTGTGCAATCAGCTACCACACTCCTATGGAGACTGGTGAAACATGTCTAACACTTAGGAGAGGTCAACCTGATATTAATAACATTAAAATATTATAATAATCTAAGCTCTAATTTGCATCAACATAATCAAACTAAAATAGATGCTTTTTTCACATTAAAAATGGATGGAAATAGCACAAATTTTGTCACAAATGTCATGAAAAATACGGAATAAAACAGATATTATAAGATATAAAAAAATCTCTAAAACATCCATCCAACCTTTAATATCAAGGTTTTTCAACGTTTTAGAGATTTCTTTAATATAGCTATTTACGTCCTGAGAGGGATTCGAACCCCCGACCGACGGCTTAGAAGGCCGTTGCTCTATCCAGCTGAGCTATCAGGACAAATGGCACTGTTTTTTCAACAGCCAAATACCATTTTATGTTTAAATCGCTTGTTTGTCAATGGTTTTCTTTAAGTTATTGCATTTTTTCTTTTTCGGGTGTCTTTTGACCTAGTTATGCTTCGTTAATGGGAAGGTTTGGGTTAGGTCCGTTAGTTCGTTGTCGTCCCGGTCCATGAATCGAACTTGAATGCCTTCTGGTGTTGAATCGATAAGAGCGTATGTTTTGACACGGATGCGTCCTCTTGGTAAGGAAATGCTTCCTGGGTTTAAAATGATGGTGTCGTCTAGCATGTCTACTCCTAGTTCATGCGAGTGACCAAAAAAGGCAAAATCTGCGTTTAATTCACGTGCGCGATATCGTAAATTCATGAGTGTCATTTTGATGTTATAGAGATGTCCGTGTGTGGTGAAAATGCGGTAGCCGTCTACTTCTCCCACCCAATCATTTGGAAAACCGCCGCCAAAGTCACAGTTGCCTCGAACAGTATGAAATCCCTGAATCGCAGGATCGTCAGCTTCTAATTCAGAATCCCCACAATGGATCATCGCATCGACTGTATTTTCGTATTTTTCTTTAAGATGGATTAAGCAGTCACGTTCTGAGTGGCTGTCGCTAACTACTAATAATTTCATTTTGTTTCCTCCCCCGTGATACTGTTACTTATTTTCTCACTTTTTGGTTACTTTTTCTACTACTTCTGCTAAATCTTTTTCTAGTTGTTTAATGGCATTAGCACGGTGGCTGATTTCATTCTTTTTCTCCGCTGGAATTTCTGCCATTGTTAGACCGAATTCTGGTAAGAAAAATAGTGGATCATAGCCAAAGCCATTTGTGCCGCATAGTTGTTCTGCGATAACGCCCTCTACTTCACCGGTATAAAAAGATGTTTTCTCAGAAGGTGTGGCTACAGCAAGTGTACAGTGGAAACGAGCCGTTCTTTTGTCCGGTTCAACACCTTCTAAGTTTTTAAGTAGTTTTTCGTTATTTTTGGCATCATCGTGAGCGATACCTGCATAACGTGCGGAATAGACGCCAGGAGCTCCGTCAAGCGCGTCTACGATTAAACCAGAATCATCAGCAATGACGGTTTGATTTAACACGCTAGCGACCGTTTCTGCTTTAAGAGCGGCATTTTCGGCAAAGGTTGTTCCAGTTTCTTCTATTTCACCAATTTCTGGAAAATCAGCAAGGGTTGCTACTTCGATATTAAATTTCGCAAAGATTTTTTCGAATTCTTTTGCTTTTCCTTTGTTTGCGGTAGCGATAATAATTTTACTCATTTTTTATTCTCCTTTAATCCGCGCTGTGACTTTGTCTCCGAGTGTTTCTTTTTGGATTTCGATTAATTCGCTAATTCCTTTTTTACCTAAGGCAATTAGTTCAGCCAGTTCTGTTTCCGAGAATGTAGCTTCTTCGCCAGTTCCTTGGAGTTCTACAAAGGCGCCGCTACCTGTCATGATAATATTCATATCTACTTGCGCTGCGCTGTCTTCTACGTAGTTAAGGTCAAGTACTGTTCCACCCTCTTCTAAAACACCTACGCTAGTTGCTGCTAGGAAATCTTTGACAGGAAATTTAGCAAATGGTACAGCTTCGTCTAGTTTGGCGATTGCCATGACCATCGCGATAAATGCGCCGGTGATAGAAGCCGTACGAGTACCTCCATCTGCTTGGATAACGTCGCAATCGAGCCAAATTGTTCTTTCACCAAGGGCATCTAAATCAACAACAGCACGGAGCGCACGTCCGATTAAACGCTGAATTTCCATTGTTCTGCCAGTAACTTTACCTTTTGAAGATTCACGGATATTTCGGGTGTTTGTTGCTCGTGGTAACATCGAGTATTCTGCAGAAATCCAGCCGCGGCCTTCTCCTCGCATAAATGGTGGCACTTTTGTTTCTACACTTGCAGAACAGATAACTTTTGTATTTCCTGATGCAATTAGCACAGAACCTTCTGGATGCATTAAATAATCTGGTGTTACTTCAATATTTCGTAATGCATTACTTTCTCTTCCATCAACTCTCATTATTGGCACCTCTTATTTTCCTAATTTAATATGTTCTACAGTCATATCTGGCATATTTAACCAGTCTTTTGCAATATCTTTGAAAATTTGTGTCGAGCCCGTAGTGAAAAAACGGTGCTCAATTTCTTCGTCTGTAGCATCTAATAAATTATGGTAATCCAGTAACGCGCTAACTTCACTAGCAGTTTCTTCTCCGGAGTTAATAACAGCAACGCCGTCTCCCATAAAATTCTCAATAATTGGTTTTAAAAGTGGGTAATGCGTACAACCCAAAATCACCGTATCAATCTTGGTACTCTTCAGTGGTAAGAGTGATTCGGCTACTACTTTTTTTGCAATGGCGCTTTTATACTCGCCAGATTCTACAACGGATACAAATTTCGGACATGCCAGTGAATCTACTTCTACTCGGCGGTTTAGTCCTTTGAGCGCTGTTGGGTAAGCCATGCTTTCGACTGTACCAAGTGTTCCTAATACGCCAATTTTGTTGTTTCTTGTTGCTTTGAGAGCTGCTCTTGAACCTGGTTGGATTACACCAATCACAGGAATATCCAATTTTTCACGAATATCATATAATGCTGCTGCTGTTGCGGTATTACATGCAATAACGAGCATTTTGATGCCACGGTCTACTAGAAAATTGGTCATTTCCCAAGTAAACTTAGCTACTTCTTCTTTATCGCGTGGTCCATAAGGGCAACGTGCGGTATCACCTAAATAATATACTTGTTCATGGGGTAGCTGTTTTAGCACTTCTCGCACTACTGTCAAACCGCCTACTCCCGAATCAATAAAGCCAATAGCTTGTTTCACAGTCTCGCCTCAATTTCTTTATTAATTTCCAATTTTTTTATCTATACCTTCCATTTTCTTATTTTTTGAGCTTTTTCGCAAGTCTTTTTTGAGAAAAAAGCTTTTTTGTGGAAATTTATTTATTGTGCTTTCCATTTTAGGGTGATTTTGGTTATAATGGTGTATGAAAGTGGGGTATCCGAAATGACAGAAAATGAACAGAATAAAAACGAGGAAAAAGCTCTCGTTCCAAGTTTTGGTTTAGATTTACTACGCGATTATTTAATTCCTGAACTACTTGGAGATGAAGCACCTCACATTATGTACTGGGCGGGGAAAGACTTGGCACGTAAATTCCCACTAGCGTCTCTAGAAGAAGTAGCAGAATTTTTTGAAGAAGCCTCTTGGGGTAATTTTAGCATTTTGAAAGAAAAGAAAGATGAAATGCGTTTACTTTTAGAAGGTGAAACAGTTGCTGCTCGTTTCCGTACACAAGAAGAGCCTACATTTAAACTAGAAGCTGGCTTTATTGCAGAACAATTGCAATCACAGAAGAAGCTGTATACAGAAAGCTACGATGAAATTGATAAACGTAAAAAACAAGTAACCATTATCGTTAAATGGGATCGTAAAGAAACGATTGATAACGAAGAACGCTATTAAAACAATAAGCTTGTAGTAACAAAGAGAAATCCTCTTTGATGCTACAAGCTTATTTTTATTTATCGAGTTCAAATTGGTCATGTAAAACTTGGGCTGCTTCGACCATTTTGCGCGCTGGTACGACAGTGGAAACTTTGATTTCTGATGTGCTAATCATTTTTATTGGAATATTATTTTCTGTTAAAGCTTCAAACATCTGTGCAGCTACACCTGGATTACTTACCATTCCAGAGCCAACAATGGACACCTTCGCTAAATCTTGTTCGGATTCTAGTTTTTCAATTTGAAGTAATTCTTTGCTTTCTTCTAAAACTGCTAGTGTGGCTAAGAGTGCGCTTGTTTTGATAGTGAAGGATAGATTACCGTGACCTAGTCCAGTAATTCCTTGGATAATAATATCTACATCAATATTATTTTCTGCTAATTTTGTAAAGACTTTAGAAACTCGCATTGCTTCTTTTTGTTTCCAGTGGATAGTTACACGGGTGATTTGGTCTTCAAAAGCAATTCCACGGACTACTTTGGTATTTTCCATTGTTAAATCCTCCTCAATCATTGTTCCTGGTACTTGTTCGTGGCTCGCTCTGACTTCAAGCGGAATTCGGAAATTTTTGGCATATTCAACGGAGCGTGGATGTAAAACACCGGCACCGAGATTAGCTAATTCTAACATTTCATCATAGGTGATTTGTTCTAACTTTTGGGCTTTTTTCACGTAGCGTGGATCTGTCGTAAATACACCGACTACATCCGTACAAATCGCGCATTTTACGGCATTTAGAGCAGAAGCGATGGCGACGGCGGTTGTGTCTGATCCACCTCGTCCTAATGTAGTAATTTCACCATCTGTCGTGAAACCTTGAAAACCTGCTACAACAACAATTTGTCCCGCATCAAGCGCAGATTCAATACGAGCGCTATCAATATCGGCAATTCTAGCATTACTATGTACGGCTTCTGTTTCAATTCCCGCTTGCCATCCTGTATAGGATATAGCATCGTGCCCTTTTTCTTTTAATGTCATCGCAAGTAAAGCAATTGTGATTTGCTCACCAGTAGAAAGAAGCATATCCATTTCGCGTTTATCTGGTGCCTCGCTAATTTCTTCTGCCATCGCGACTAATTTGTCGGTTGATTTCCCCATTGCGGAAACGACGACGATGACTTTATTTCCTTGTTTTTTTTCATAAATGGCTTGATCTGCTGTTTTCCCGATTTTATCCACCGTGCTCACTGATGTTCCGCCAAATTTTAATACGACTAGTCCCAATCTCGTTCCCTCCTGCCTTGTTAGTTCTTTTTTATCAATGTTTATATTTTAGCGCATTTATGTGTTGAAGGGAAGTTTATTATATGTAAAAGCTATTTAATCTGACATGTTAGTAACAATTTTTATGCAATAAAACGCCAATAACATCAAAGTTATTGGCGTTTAAAATCGTGTTTAAAATCATTTTTGCTCGGTATTTTTTGCTTTTTCATTGAATGCTGTGATGTGTTTATGCACTTCTTCTGCAACATTCAAAGGGACACCGGCTTCTTTAATTTCTTCTACCGATGCTTCTTTTAATTTTTTCATGGAGCCGAAGTGTTTAAGTAATTTTTTCTTGCGACCGGGTCCTACTCCTGGGATGCCGTCAAGAATGGATTGGAAGCCTGTTTTGCTGCGTAGTTGGCGGTGGAATGTAATAGCGAAACGGTGGACTTCATCTTGCATTCGTTGTAATAGGTAGAATTCTTGGCTGTTTCGTTCGAGTGGGACTATTTCAAGTGGGTCACCGAATAATAGTTGGCTAGTACGGTGTTTGTCGTCTTTTGCAAGTCCTGCTACTGGAATATCTAAGCCTAGCTCATTCGTTAGGACATCTTTGGCACTATCAATTTGCCCTTTACCACCATCAATTAAGATTAAATCCGGCATTGGTAGTTCTTCTTTAAGTACTCTCCAGTAACGACGTCGAATAACTTCGCGCATTGTTGCGTAATCATCAGGTCCTTCTACGGTTTTGATTTTGTATTTACGGTAATCATTTTTACTTGGTTTGCCATCGAGGAATGTGACCATCGCGGAAACTGGGTCTGTACCGTGAATATTCGAGTTATCGAAAGCTTCGACGCGTGACGGTGTTGGGATTCCCATTGCTTCTCCAAGCCGTTCAACTGCTCCGACTGTGCGTTCTTCATTACGTTCAAGTAGCATAAATTTTTCGTTTAAGGCAATTTTCGCATTTTTGTATGCAAGTTTTACGAGATCTTTCTTATTTCCGCGTTGTGGTACGATGATTTTTGTGTCGGGAACGACCGCTTGAACAGCTTCGCTATCGACATCATCTGGTAAATAAATTTCTTTAGGCGGAATATGATTGGCTTTTTGGTAAAATTGACCAATAAATGTGAGGAAATCTTCATCTGCATCATTATAAAATGGAAACTGGGAGACATCGCGCTCAATTAGTTTCCCTTGACGAATGAAGAATACTTGGACGCACATCCAGCCTTTATCAATGGCATAACCAAAGACATCACGGTCAACGAAATCGTTCATCGTCATTTTTTGTTTTTCCATTGTTGTTTCGATTGCGTTGATTTGGTCGCGGAATTCACCCGCTTTTTCGAATTCCATATTTTCAGCTGCTTCTTGCATTTTCTTCATTAAATCATTTTTGACAGTTTTATAGCCGCCATTTAGGAATGTGACTATCTCGTCTTGCATTTCTTTATACTTACTTGCTTCCACGTCAAATACACACGGGGCAAGGCATTGTCCGAGGTGATAGTACAAACACACTTTATTTGGTAGCGTACTGCATTTACGTAATGGATACAGTCGATCTAAAATACGTTTTACTTCATTAGCAGCATACACATTTGGATATGGACCAAAATATTTCCCTTTGTCTTTTTTTACTTGACGGGTAATAATTAGGCGTGGATGTCGTTCGTTCGTGATTTTAATAAACGGATAAGTTTTATCATCTTTTAGGCGAATATTAAAACGAGGATCATGTTTTTTGATCAAATTGATTTCTAGTAGCAAGGCTTCTACGTTGGATGATGTTACGATATATTCAAAGTCCACAATTTCTTGAACTAAGCGTTGCGTTTTACTATCGTGTGTTCCTGAAAAATAGGATCGAACACGATTTTTTAAAATTTTTGCTTTCCCAACATAAATAATGGTTCCTTGTCTATCTTTCATCAAATAACAACCAGGTTGGTCCGGCAGAAGCGCTAGTTTATTTTGGATATGTTCAGAAGACATTTTATCAACTCCAGTTACACATTTAAAAAGAAGCTTAGAATGTTTGTTCTAAGCTTCTTTCATTTTAGCATAATTTTAAACGTATTTGTTGATGACTTCATCCAGTTCTTCTTTTGGACGGTAGCCGATAATTGTTTCTACTACTTCGCCGTCTTTTTTGATAAGAAGTGTTGGAATACTCATCACACCAAAGCTTCCTGGTGTTTCTGGGTTTTCATCTACGTCCATTTTGACGATTTTAAGTGCTTCGCCGCGTTCTTCTTGTATTTCTTCTAAAACTGGAGCCACCATGCGGCAAGGACCACACCATGTTGCCCAGAAATCTGTTAATACTAAGCCTTCGCTAGTTTCTTGTTCAAATGTTGCATCTGTAATTTCTTTTACCATGATTTAATTCACTCCTTATGACTTTCGTACACACAGTATAGCACCTAGACCTATTTGGAGCCATGTTTTTGCTCAGTTGTTTACTTGAACTCAACAATCGTTACGCCATTTCCGCCTTCTGCTGCTGCGCCAAAACGGATTGATTTGACCATGCGGTGGTTTTTCAGATATTCTGTGACCCCGGTTCTAAGGGCACCAGTTCCTTTACCGTGTATAATGGCAACTTGAGGATATCCTGCGAGTAGTGCTTCATCTAGATATTTGTCGACTTTTTGTAGCGCGTCTTCATATCGTTCGCCGCGTAAATCGAGTTCGCTTTTAGCTGGAGAACCACTACTATGAACAGATGTGATGATACGTTGTTTTTTTGGTTTTTCTGGTTGAATGTATTCTAAGTCGACAGTTTTGATTTTCATTTTGATGATGCCGATTTGGACGTTCCATTCTTTATCGCTAATTTTATTTAAAAGTGTGCCTTTTTGGCCAAGGGAGAGGACACGAACATTGTCGCCTTCTTGGAATACATGTGGTTTTTGTTTTGGCGCTTGTGGGATGGTTTTGTTTATTGTTTTTGGTTTAGCATTCCCAAGTCTTGTTTTGGCATCGATAAGTTCATGTTCTTTGATTCCTGCTGCTCCGTTTAATTGCATGGTGCGCAATTCGTGGATGATTTCTTCGGCCTCGGCTTCGGCTTTTTCCACAATAGTTGCTGCTTTTTCACTCGCTTGTTCGATTAATTTATCTTTTTGTTGATAGTAGTTGCTGATTTCTTTTTGTAAATCTTTTAAAAGGTTACCAGCCCCGCGAGCTAATTCACGTGCTTCCTCATACTCGGTTTCCGCTAAGTTCCGTTTTTCTTCTAGACTAGAAATCATATCATTTAAATCGGCGCTTTCAGTATCAACAAGACTCCTTGCTTCAGTGATAATATTTTCGCTTAATCCTAAGCGGCGTGAAATATCAAAAGCATTACTTCGACCGGGTACACCGATTAATAATTTATAAGTTGGGCTAAGTGTTTCGACATTGAACTCAACAGATGCATTGGTTGCGTGAACGCGATTATATCCATATGCTTTTAGTTCCGGATAATGGGTCGTCGCAACAACACTTGCACCTTTTGCATGGCTTGCATCAAGAATGGCGATTGCTAAAGCCGCACCTTCTTGTGGGTCTGTTCCCGCTCCGAGTTCATCGTACAAAATAAGCGATTTCTGATTAACATTTCCCAAAATGGAAACAATATTCGTCATGTGAGATGAGAACGTACTTAAACTTTGTTCGATGGATTGTTCGTCACCAATATCGGCAAATACATGCTCAAAAACAGCGATAGTAGAATCTTCTTGCGCGGGAATTTGAAGTCCAGATTGTGCCATGAGTGTTAGTAATCCCAATGTTTTCAGGGTAATTGTTTTACCACCTGTATTTGGACCGGTGATAACGATGGTAGTGAAATCTTCGCCTAAATAAATATCATTCGCTACAACTTTCGCAGCGTCTAAAAGCGGGTGGCGTGCGGCGATTAAATGGACGACACCAGCATCACTCAAATGCGGTGTTACAGCTTTCATCGCTTTTCCGAAACGTGCTTTGGCGAAAATAAAATCAAAGCGCCCGAGGATGAAAGTATTATGATGAATTTCATTAATCCAAGCAGCTAGTGAAGCAGAAATTTCAGCAAGAATGCGTTCTATTTCTTGTTTTTCCTTTGCTTGAAGTGCTTTTCGTTCGTTGTTTAAATCCACTACACTTTGTGGCTCGATGAAAAGCGTTTGACCGGAAGCAGACTGGTCATGAACGATACCACCATAATGACCTTTGTATTCTTGTTTAACTGGGATAACATAACGATCATTTCGAATCGTAATAACCGCATCGCTTAACATTTTAGAGGCATTACGATCGCGCAAATAAGATTCTAGTTTTTCACGTACGCGGTCTTCGGTACGGCGGAGTGTTCGGCGAATCGTACTAAGCGCTTCACTCGCAGTATCTAACACTTTCCCGCTTTCATCTACTGAAATCGCAATATCCTCTTCTACTTCTTTTAGTACTAAAAGTTCATCCGAAAGGGCGCCGAGTAAAGGCAATTCGACACCGATTTCCAGTAAATCGTTCATAAAATTCTTCATTTGACGGCTAACACGCAAGTTACTACCTATTTGGTAAATTTCTAGCCCGTTTAAATCGCCACCAATCTCTAAACGTTTCAAATGTGCAAAAACATCTGTTAGACCAGTAATTGGCGCACTTCCCCGTAAACGAATAATCTTGGCTCCTTCTTCTGTTTCAAGTTGCGTTTTTTGAACTACTTGAAAATCAGTTGCTGGAGCGAGTTCCAAAATCGCTTGCTCCCCCAGTGACGAAGAAGCAAATTCGGTGAGTTGTTTTTTTATTTTATCAAATTCTAAAATGGCTTCTACTTTTTTTTCCATTAGTCATCCTTCTTTTTAAAAGTTATTTATTCTGTAAAAAATGTTTAAATTCAGCTGCTGTTTTCGTAT
This sequence comes from Listeria sp. LM90SB2, assembly GCF_028867355.1. Lineage (NCBI taxonomy): Bacteria > Bacillati > Bacillota > Bacilli > Caryophanales > Listeriaceae > Listeria > Listeria sp. LM90SB2. The sequence goes on along the minus strand of NZ_CP046449.1, from coordinate 1,251,039 downwards.
TTAGAATGGCCGATTTGTCGAGCCAGGCTTTTGTAGCAGCTCGAACGCCAATAGACATGAAATCAAGGTGCTTCGTGTCGTGCGCATCTGTGTTAATCGCAATCGGTACCCCGGCAGCGTGTGCCATTTCTAAATGCTCACGGTTTAAATCAAGACGTTGCGGATTGGCATTTAATTCTAGGGCAGTTCCTGTATTTTTCGCTAACTGGATTAGTTCTTTCATATTAACATGATATGGCTTTCTTTTCACGACAATTCTACCTGTCGGATGCGCAATCAGACGCACATATGGATTTTCACAGGCCGTTTTTAATCGCTTCATAATTTCTTCTTCTGATTGTTGGAAACTGGAATGGATGGATGCGATAACAAAATCCAACTGCTTCAAAGTCTCATCATCAAAATCAAGCGACCCATCTGCCAGAATATCCATTTCAACGCCGGAATAAACATCAATTTCCGGATAATTAGCTGCTATTTTTTTAATTTCTGCTTGCTGCTCCAATAATCTTTTTTCGTCCAGACCATTAGCTACTCGCAAAAATTTCCCGTGATCTGTAATAACCATGTATTCATATCCTTTTGCGATACATGCTTCAATCATTTCTGGAATCGCGTAGGCTCCGTCCGACCAAGTTGTATGCATGTGCAAGTCCCCGCGAATATCGCTTAACTCAAGGAATTTTGTATCTTTCGTCACGCGCTCAATTTCTGTACCATCTCGGCGAACTTCAGGTGGGAGAAACGGAATCTTAAAATGCTCGAAAAATGCTTTTTCCGATTCAAAGTGACGAACACTTCCATCTTCTTGCTCGACTCCATACTCACTTATTTTTTCATTGGATTGTTTAGCTAATTGGCGCATTTTGATGTTGTGATCTTTAGAACCCGTAAAATGGTGTAGTGTCGTTGCAAAAGCTTTCTTTTCTACTAAACGGAAATCCACGGAAATGGTAATATTATCTTCTAATACAGCTGATACTTTTGTTTCACCAGCTCCAATAACGTCCGTAATTAATGGAAATGCCAGTAATGCTTTTTGAACTTCTTCTGGTTTTTCCGTCGCAATAACATAATCTAAATCTTTCACCGTTTCCCGCAATCTGCGTAGACTTCCAGCTTGAGCAAAAGTTTCGATTGGAGCAATATCCGCAAGATAAGCTTCTACTTTTTGAATGATTGGTAAAACATCATTTAGCGGATATCTATCAGGGCGCTCACCCATTTCGCGCACTGCTTCGGCCATTTTTTCAGCAGACTTTTTACCAAAACCTTTCAATGCTTCGATATGACCATTTTCTGCTTCTTGGAGTAATGTATCTTTATCCACCACACCAAGCTCATGATAAAGACGCGATAATTTCTTGCCTCCTAGCCCTGGCACATCTAAAAGTGGAACAAGACCAGCTGGTACTTCTTTTTTAAGCGCCTCAAGTTCTGGACATTCTCCGCTATCTAAATAACGTTGGATAATTTCGCCCGTTGTTTTTCCGATGCCACTAATCTTCGTAAAATCATCAATTTCAGATAAACTTCTACTATCTAATTCAATTGCTTGTGCAGCTTTGCGGAAAGCAGATATTTTAAAGCTATTTTCTCCTTTTAATTCCATATAAGTGGCAATTTCTTCGAGTAAACGAATAATTTCTTTTTTATTAGTAGCCATCTTTATTCCTCCCTGTAAAATCATTAAAAAATACCAGAGAAATCCTATCCAAAATTGGCTAAGAGTATACATCTGGTATCGAATGTTTCTTTTATTTTGGCAGAATGTCTGTCATCCAGTCATAAAATTGTTCGGATAAAATTGGCGTGTTTTCAAGCATCCACTGGGCAACCGTTGAGCTATCAATAAGGTTTTCAGACCAATTCGCCGGGTAAATTGCCATGATGAACAAGACAACAAAAATAATTAAGTAGGACTTAACAACACCAAAAACAGCTGCTAACAATCCATTAATTTGGCGCAGGACTGGAATCTTAGTCAAGCCGCCAACAAGTGATGCAAGCATATGAACGACAATGATTGCGACAATAAAAATAATCGCAAATCCAAGTACGTTATAATAGGCCGTTTCTGTTCGTAATTCTTGTAAAATAATGGATAATCCATCTGCAGTATCACTACCTGGATAAGGTATAAACGTTAAATGTGGCGCTAAATCTTCGTAATACGTATACGAGATAAAAAATGCCAAAATATAACCTAATAATAAGATAAGTTGTTTGATAAGGCCTGTTCTAAATCCTGCGAAAAAGCCGCAAACAAGTAAAATTAAAATAATCGCATTTAAAATCATTAATCTCTTCCTTTAATTCGAGCCAGTTCTTGCTCTAACTCTAGATATTTTTGTTCTAGTTTTAAGTAATCGTGTGTCGCATTCACAGCTGTCAGTACAGCAAGCCTACCACTATCTAGTGCATGATTTTGGGAGCCGATTTCGTGCATTTTTTCATCGACCTCGCGAGCTACTTTACGTAAGTGGTCTGTTGTTTCTACGCCAACAATCGTATATTCTCTACCGTAAATTGTTGTCACTACTTTATTTCTCTCATTTGCCACGTATATTCCTCCTCGCCCAAATTCATTTAGGCCGCTACTTGTCATAATCTTATCACGAAAAAGCAGGAAAGAAAAGAGTCAACCACCCGTTTAGCCGATATTCAGTCTTTCGTCGTAGTATGTTACAATAGAACTTTGAAAGGATGATGCCTTATCGCAAATACAGTTATCTTAGTCGATCAACCAACACTTGAAAAAATGAAACAAACATATCTCCCATTTTCTAATCCAAAGCTACCACCAGGAGCTGTTTTCGCTGCAAAAAAACCCGGTGTTTCCATCACTGGCTACAAGTCGCGCAAAGTGATGTTCCAAGGAGTAAACGGAGAAGTAGAAGCAAAAAAATGGGTGGCGACTCTTCCAGAATCAAAAACAAAAGCACCTTCCGTCTCTAAAGGAATTCTTCCGGCAAACTTCGCATCAAAAAATGTCATTGGTTCAGATGAAGTTGGCACTGGTGATTTTTTTGGACCGATTACGGTTTGTGCCGCATATGTGGACGCCGAAATGATGCCCCTGTTAAAAGAGCTAGGTGTAAAGGACTCGAAAGCAATGAAAGATCCAGAAATTTGTCGTATTGCTGAGAAAATCATGCCACTTGTTCCGCACAGTGTGCTGCTTTGCCCTAATCCTAAATACAACGAACTCCAAAAAAGAGGCATGAACCAAGGACAAATGAAAGCTTTACTACATAACCGCGCGATTGAAAACGTCTTGAAAAAGCTCGCACCTGTCAAACCAGAAGCGATTTTAATTGATCAATTTGCTGAAAAAAATACGTATTATCGCTATTTAGCAAAAGAACCAAGCATTATTCGAGAAGATGTGTTTTTTGCGACAAAAGCAGAAGGATTACATCTTTCCGTCGCTGCTGCTTCGATTATTGCTCGTTATAAATTTGTGCAAGCTTTTGATGCGATGTCAAAAGAAGTTGGCATCCCACTTCCAAAAGGCGCAGGACCTCATGTGGATGCTGTTGCAGCGGAAATCATCGAACGATTTGGTCTGGAAACATTAACGAAATATACAAAACAGCATTTCGCTAATACAGAGAAAGCATTAAAAATGGTTAAAAAGTAAAAAAACATCTCGTCAATAAATGGCGAGATGTTTTTATTTATATAGAAGGAATTTGCCAATCAATTGGTTTTACACCATTTTGTTCTAAAAATTGATTCGTCTTAGAAAAATGTTTGCATCCCATAAAACCGCGCGATGCTGAGAGTGGACTGGGATGTACGGATGTAAACGCAGTATGTTTCGGATTTGTTAACAATTGCAACTTTTCTTTCGCATTGTTTCCCCATAGTAAAAAGACTACGGGCTCTTCTTTTTGGTTAATGATTTCAATAATGCGGTTTGTTAGTATTTCCCAGCCTTGTCCTCGGTGTGAGTTGGCTTGACCGGCGCGAACAGTTAGAACCGTATTTAATAGTAGCACTCCTTGATCTGCCCACCGTATCAAATAACCATTGTTTGGAATCTCACAATTCAAGTCGTTATGTAATTCCAAATAAATATTCTGCAGTGATGGTGGAATCTGCACTCCTTGTTGAACGGAAAATGAGAGCCCGTGTGCTTGACCTGGTCCATGATATGGGTCTTGACCGAGTATTACCACTTTGACATCCTTACAAGCGGTATATTTTAACGCATTGAAAATGTCGTACATATCCGGAAATACTTTTTTCGTTTGGTATTCTTTTTTTAGGAACTGGCGAAGGGTTAAATAATACGGTTGGTTAAACTCATCTTTTAGTAACTCATCCCAGTCATTTCCGAGTTTTATCATGATTTTTTCCTCCTTCATTCATCTAACTATATCTTAGCAAAATAGTCTTTGGAAGCAAACTAAAAACCGCATCCCCTTTTTTAAAGGAATGCGGTTTATTATGTTATTTTTTCGGTGGTACGTTTTCTTGATGGTCGCCTTTTCTTGTAATAAATGGCCACCAGTTGCCACGTCCGAATAGTTTAACCATTACTGGAACGAAGAGTGGTAAAATAACGACGGCATAGAGTACTAAGCCGATTAAAACGACCGTCGCAATTTCGAGTAAGGAAAGCACGCCAGCTGGCATCATTGCGGCGAATGTTCCACCGAGGATAATGACCGCTGAGAAGATAACGCCACCCATATTTTTCATGGCTTTTATCATTCTATCGCGTACAGAAAGTCCGTTGTATTCGTTAAATCTTGACATCAAGAAGATCGAATAATCGATACCGAGCGCGACGAGTACTACAAATCCGAAGAACGGTGTTGCCCACGTTAGACCACTGTATCCAAGAATTCGCATGAAGATAATTTCTGCGAATCCAAGTGCAGCAAAGTACGTTAATACGAGTGATGCAATCAGATAAATTGGCATTACTAGAGAACGCAAGACGATAACAAGTGTCACGAAAACACTCGCTAGAACGATTACAAGAACCAAATGATAGTCAGCTGTTGACATATCTCTCGTATCGTAATTGGCGCTCGTCATTCCACCTATACCAATTTTCGCATTTTCCAGTTTTGTTCCTTTCATGCTAGCTGAGAGTTGTTCATTAATGTCATCAATTGAATCCATCGCTTCATTGGAATATGGATTTTTCGTCAAAATTACATTAATCGTTGCCAGTTTTCCATCAGAAGAGATGTATTGATCTAATACTTTTTGGAAATCAGCATTTTTTAGTAGGGCATCCGGTACATAAATTCCGGAACTTGCGTAAGGAACTTTTGACCAATCATCGATAAGTCCATTCGCTGTGTTTAGCCCACTTTCTACTTTACCTAGGCCGTCTGCGCCAGAAGTTAAGCCATCTGTTAATTGCCCCATTTGACCGCTAATGCCTGCAAAGCCATCTTTTAGGGCACCTTGTCCAGCAGCGATTTGCGTTAGTGCATTAGAGATTTCCGGCATTTTGGAAACAACTTGTCCTTGACCATCTGCGGCTTGATTGAGACCTTTTTCTAATTGATCAAGTCCTGTTTCGATTTGACCAAGTCCTGTACTAAAAGCGCTAAGTCCATCAGAGACTTGTTTGGACTGCTCGTTTAATTGATTCATCGCTGTTGCGAGTTGTTGAATACCTTGATTTAGTTCTTTCATTTTTGCTTGAAGTGCTGCCATTTGTTGTCCAGCAGAGGTTTTCAGTTCGTTACCAGCTGTTTCTAAGCCTTGAATATCTGCGGCTAGTTTTTGGAAACGAGGGTCATTTCTCACTTCTGGATGCGCTGCTGCGAACGCTTGGAAAGAAGCACCAATTTTTTTGAATTGCTCTTCAAGTTTGGAAGTATCAATTGCTTGAGAGCTAGGGTCTTCAAAGCCTTTTAGTTGGTCAGCTACGTTTTGTAGGTTTTTCTGAATTTCTACGTATCCTGCTTGGATTTGCGCTTCTCCATTTTGTAACGTAGCTAGTTGTGATTTGGCTTCTGCTACGCCTTGTTTTAAATCACCAGCACCAGTTGCTCCGCTTTCAATGCCTGTTTGGATTTGTGCGAGTGCTGTTTGTAGTTGGTTAATTCCTTCTTGTGTTGCGACAGTGCCTTTTTGTAAATCGCTCACTCCTGCAACAGCTTTATCCAAGGCGGGCTCGGATTTTTTGAGTTCTGAACTTGCTGAATCTAGTCCTTTTTTCACTTCCCCTACGCCATCAGTTGCTTGACCAACACCGTCATTTACTTGTCCGGCTTGGTTTTTAATGTAAATGTCATCTACCCGTTTTCCGGCTGGACGTGAGGCACTCATAACCATATCGATGCCTTTTAAATGAGATAAATCATCGGAAATTTTTTCAATTTGCGCGATGTAATCTGTAGTTCGCATATTATCGTCATTTTCGATAAAAATTTGTGTTGGCGCTACTTGGCCTGCTCCGAAACTGTCCGATACGATTTCAAAACCTTTTTTGGAAGGATATTTGTCACTAATTTCGTCTAATGAGTTAAATGATTCTGTTCCTGTATGCAATAAGATTGGCGGCAACGTGATAGCTGCAACGATTAATAAAGCAATCCACGGTCTTGCAAAAGTGAATTTACCAGCAGCGCCCCAAATTTTATTTTCTTTATGGCTAATATTTTTATTTAACGGCCAGAATAAATGGGTTCCGAGTGTGCTCATAAAGAATGGTACGAGCGTGTACAGCGCGGCAAGTAAAACGACAATCCCAACGCCGACTGCTACTGCGGAACGATATAAATCAAATTGTACAAAATATAGCGAAGTAAATGCTACGAGAACAGCTACACCACTATAAATGACTGTTTTTCCTGCTGTACGATACGTTGCATGAACAGCTTCTCGTGGATTGAGACCGGCACCCATTTCTTCTTTAAATCGACTCATTAAGAGAATACAATAGTCTGTCCCAATTCCGAACATAATACAAACCATAAAGATTTGCGTGTATGTAGAGACTGGGAAATTAAAGATATCAATTAAGAATGCTACCGTGCTTTGCGCAACGAGGTAACTAATTCCCACTGTTACAAGTGGAATAAACGGTGCCACTGCTGAGCGGAATACAAGGAATAATACAACTAAAATAAAGACAACGGTGATGCCTTCTGTTTTATGTAAACCGTCTTCAGATCCTTGAACTACATCTTCTTGAATTAGTTTATTACCTGTTAAATACGTATCAACACCTTTTACATCCATTTTCTTATCTAATGCGTTACGTATGCTTTTAACCGAGGCATCCGTATCATCTACGGTTAAACTTGCTACCATTGTTTTACCATCTTTTGATAAGAACTTATCTTTAAGTTCTGGTTGGTTAAAACTAGATAACACGTTTGTTACATGAAGTTCGTCTTTATCTTTTTCGATAGAGTTGAGTGAATCCTGAATATCGTTTAATTCTGTTCCAGTTAACTTATGGTCGGCAGTATAAACAGCGATGTAAGCTGAACCCTTGTCATCTGGATTATGTTTCTTTTGCATTTCCGTTGCTAGTGATGACGGATAGCCATCAGGCAGCTTTAATTCGCCTTTTTCGCGTACAAGATCTGCCATGGGTGGTGCAATAATCATTAGTACGACTGCTGCTGCAAGCCAAAATACTAAAATGGCCCAGCGGAGTTTCATAATCCATTTCATGCCAAATCTCTCCTTTTATTGTCTAGGCTCAACAACCGACTTGGTAATCTTTTGAAATAATTCAAAAAATTGTTCGCTGTCCTTTTCCCCTAGTATTTCGAGCCATTCATTCACGAGTAACTCTAATTGTTTTTCGCATTCTTCGTAAACGTTATTCCCTTTTTCTGAGATAGTTAAAACTACGGCGCGTTTATCTTGTTGGTTTCGTTCTCGTCTAATGTAGCCTTTTTCTTCTAATTTTTTCAGTTTAGGTGTAATAGCGCTCTTATTTACTGCTAAAGTGGCTGCTAGTTCTGTTGCGCTAATACCATCATAGGTAGCAATCTCACGCAAAACAAAAAACTGCTCAATGGAAAGGTCTACAGTACTTGCTGAAATTTCTGAAATAGCTTGATGTATTTGATTCATCGCAAATATGTATGTTTGTTGGTAACTTTTTATCAGTTGTTTTACTTTTTGTCTTTCCAAATAAAGTTCACCCCCTTAACTATTTTTCAGTTTAAGCTTTATTTATTTTTAAGTCAAATGAAAAGAACTTGCCGATAAAAACAAGTTCTTTTCATCATCACTCAACTGATTTCAGTGCTTCAATCATGTCGATTCGTTTTAGTTTAATGTGCATGACAACCATTACAACAGTTGCAAAAACGAGGGTGAGTATGCCGGAAAATAGGTAGCTTGTCCAACTAATTGCCGGACTGAACATCATTTGATCTACCTCTGCTGTGGTGATGATAAACCGGTGCAAGAAGAATCCAAGGACAAATCCAGCCGCAATGCCCATTAAGGTTAAAATAATATTTTCCCGGTAGACATACATAGTCACTTCTTTTGGATAAAACCCGAGTACTTTGATAGTAGAAAGTTCTCGTATCCGTTCTGAAACATTAATATTTGTCAGGTTGTAAAGCACGACAAACGCAAGTAATGCCGCAGACGTAATGAGTACCACGATAACAATATTCAGACTATCCAAAGTTTCATTTAACAATGAACTAACATTATTGGAAAAAGTAACGTTTAAAATGGCTTTACTATCTGTTAATTTTTCCGCAAAATTGCTCTCTACTTTTTCAGAGGTATCTTTTAACATTAATAAGTCTAAATTGTAGGTAGGTTTTTCTTTAAATACTTGTTGATAATATGATTTTGTCATATAAATGTAGTGCATTGCATAGTTTTCAGTAATGGCACTGACTTTTATTTGGAATTTGTCATTCTCAGCGTTTTTGACGGTAATTGTATCGCCTGGTTTTACGTCGAATAATTTAGCTAGTTTTTCCGTAATAATCGCACCATCATCGGTGAGTTTTTCGGTTGTATGACTGGCACGGTCGCGAAGCACAATGTAATCTGGTAATTCATTCAAATTTTTAGGGACAATAATGGATGTAGTTTGAGCTGATTGTCCTGATTTTACGGTCTCAAAATTTGTTTGAGACATAGCTAACTTGCTTTTGATATTGGAGTCATTCATTATTTCATCAAAGGTTTCTTTGGCAGCTGGTGGTGCGCTCATGTCTTGATAAATAGCTGCATCATATTTCATAATTTGGCCATATTGCATTTTGGCGATATCACTAATTGAATTCCGTAATCCAAAACCAGTAAGAATTAATGCGGTACATCCAGCAACTCCTAGAACCGTCATGAGCATTCTTTGTTTGTAACGGAATAAATTTCTCGCAGTCACTTTGCTTGTGAAGTTCATTCGTTTCCAAATAAAACTAATTCGTTCTAAGAAAATCCGTTTGCCAATTTTTGGTGCTTTGGGACGCATTAATGTTGCTGCATTGGCGCGAAGTTCGGCACGACAAGCTACATAAGCAGTAAATGTTGTACAGAATAACGCAACAAATAAGGATAGCAAACTGTAGCTCCAGTAAAAGCCAATATCCACTGGTGGCATTTCATACATCGATTTATAGGCGTTAAAAATGATATTCGGGAAAAACTGGAATCCAATTAATATTCCAAGAACGCTCCCGATTATACTCGCGGTAGAACCATATACGAGGTATTTCAAAATAATGCTACCATTAGAATAACCAAATGCTTTCAACGTTCCAATTTGTGTTCTTTGTTCCTCTACCATCCGCGTCATCGTCGTCAAACAAACGAGCGCAGCGATTAGGAAGAAGAAAATTGGGAATGCGGTTGATAACGAGGTTAAACGATCTGCATTTTCTTTATATTCGCTGTAGCCTGGATTGTCGTTTCGATCAAGGACATAATATTTTGGAAGTTTGAGCGCATCTAGTTTTTCTTGACCGATTTTAACCTCTTTTTCGGCGCTAGCTAGCTTGCCTTCTGCTTTCGCTTTCTCTTTTTCAAACAAAGCGAGATTTTTTTCGTATTCCGCTTGACCTACGTTTAATTTAGCAAGTGCGCTTTGTAGTTCTGTGGAACCTGTTTCTTTTCCATCAGCGAGTTGTTGTTTTGCTTGCGAAATTTTTTCTAAACCTGCTTGATATTTAGCAAGACCTTCTTGGTAGGCAGTTTTTGCTTGTTGAAGTTCTTGTTTTTTTGCAGCTAAAGTTTGTTCGCCTTGTTCTATTTTTTGTTTTTCAGCGTCTAAAGTGGCTCTGGCGGATTGGTATTCATTTTCAGCGTTACCAACTTGCGCAAGTGCCGCGTTTAAGGCTTCCCTAATTTCCGCATCACTAATATTGCCATTTTCATAATCATCTAGTAACTGATTCATCGCATTTTCATATTCAGCGCGCTCTGCACTTGATAAATCAAGTTCTGATGCAAGCATTTGAAATGAATTTGTTAAGCTGTTCCGGTCTAGCTCAAAATCAGTTAAATCTGGTTGTTTTAAAGCATTTTCTAATGTCGACTTAGCACTTCGCAAATAACCATTTGCTGTATTAAGAAGATTATTGGCATCTTCCCAAGCCGCTCTACCTTCTTCTAATTCCATCTCAGCTTGTGAAAGAGCTGTTTCGCCTTGGTCAATCTGTGTTTTTGCGGTATCAAGTTGTTTTTTTGCGCTTCTTAGTTCTGCTTCACCGTTTGCAATCTCTGCTTCGCCATGCTTGATTTTGGCGTCATAGCTTGCTTTGGCAGCATTATATTCAGAAAATCCTTCTTCTAATTGTGCTTTGGCATTTGCAAGTTTAGCTTCATTTTCCTGTAGTTCTGCTTTTCCTTTGTTAATTTCTGCTGTTGCATCGTCTAATTTCTTTTGTTCCTTCGTCTTGATTTTATTTAATCTTTTTTCTGGTTGGTCTGCTAAAGCTTTTTCGACGCTTTTCTTATCTTTTTCTTCGGTGGATACATATTCGTCACTAAAAGCTTGTTTTGCTGCTAAATTGTTAAAAGTAAGATTAGCAATAGTGTATTCTGGTAAATCAAAATCCTGTTCTGGAATCACACCAAAGGCATCTGTTTTTCCTTTTCCAACCGTGCTCGAGCCACGTTCAGATTTCTGGATGTAAGCTGGTGAGCTAACGAAGCCAACTACTTTATAAGTTGATTTTTTTAGCGTGTTAGTTAACTTATTTCCATCACTTTTAACAAAAGTTACTTCGTCGCCGATTTTGACATTTTTATGAACAAGGTCATTGTCATCCAGTGCAATTTCCCCTGATTTTTCTGGTAAACGGCCACTAGCTATCTTGTATTGATTTAAATTATCGCTTTTAGATGTAGAAAATAGTTTCGTTACGATATTTTTATCTTTCATTAAAGTATCTGCTGTATATCCGAGTTCCACTTGTGCGACACCAGATATATCTTCAAGTGCTTCCTTGTCCGTCTCATCTAGTCCATAAGTAGATTGCACGTTAAAATTAGCTAATTCATACTTATTAAAATAATTGTCGGCTGTTAGAAGCATATCGGGTCCAGTTGCTTTAAGTCCGGAGAAAAAAGCAACACCCAACATAATCAGCATAAAAATGGAAATAAAGCGGCTCTTAGAACGCCATATTTCGCGGTAGATATCTTTCCATAAAGCTGAACGTTTCACTGGTTGCTCCTTCCTACCATTCTAAATCATCAATCGACATTGGTTCTGGATTTTCTTTGATGCTGCGAACTTTTGCATTATTAATTTCAATAATTCGATCTGCAATTGGCGTAATCGCTGTGTTATGGGTAATAACAATAACGGTTGTTCCCGTGTTACGGCAAGTTTCTTGTAATAATTTTAAGACTGATTTTCCAGTATCGTAATCAAGTGCCCCGGTTGGCTCATCGCATAAAAGCAGTTTCGGTGCTTTAGCAAGCGCACGTGCTATGGCGACACGCTGTTGTTCCCCGCCAGATAGTTGTGCTGGAAAATTGTCTAATCTGTGACTTAATCCAACTTGAGTTAAAACAGTTTCTGCGTCTAATGCATTTGGCGCAATTTGTGCAGCTAATTCTACGTTCTCTTTAGCAGTCAAATTGGGTACCAAATTGTAAAATTGAAATACAAAGCCGACATCTGTTCGCCGATATTTGGTTAATTGTTTTGCATTATATTGAGCAATATCCTGCCCATCTACCATAATTTTGCCTTCACTTGCACTATCCATTCCACCAAGTATATTAAGTACAGTGGATTTTCCGGCTCCAGAAGGTCCGACTATTACAACAAATTCACCCTTTTTTATCCCGAAAGTGATTTTATCATTTGCCGTGACAACGTTCTCGCCCATTTGATAGTATTTAGATACATCTTTCATTTCTACATAGGTCATTTTTCTCGTCCTTTTTTCTCTGGCATGTGCCATCATTATAACATGTGTTATTTAAGTAAGTGAAGTACTAAAAAAGGAAAGACTTCCACTATTTTATAAAAAACAAAAAAAGAACCAAACTAGTTGAAAATGTTTTCCAGCTAGCCTAGTTCTTCTTCATTTAACGAATAATCGCATGTAGTTTTTCTTGTAATGCTTCTATTACTTTATTGGTTGCTTTTTGTACATCTTCTTCGACTAGTGTTCTTTCGCTATCTAGGAAAGTCAATGTGTATGCGAGCGATTTTTTATTTTCGCCAATACTCTCCCCTTCGAAAATATCAAATAGCTCGATATCGACAAGTAACTTTCCGCCGTGCTCTTGGATTACTTGAGAAATTGTTGCATGGTCGGTATTTTTATCCACAAGCAATGCTAAGTCGCGAGTCATTTCTGGGTAACGTGGGATTGGATGGTACACAACTTTTTCTTTGGTTGCATCTAGTAAAGCAGCTACATTGATTTCAAAGACATATGTTTCTTTTAAATCATAGTTAGCTTCTACCGCTGGGTGAAGTGCTCCAAGATAACCAATTTCTTGTCCTTCTAAAATAAGGCTGGCGGTTCTTCCCGGATGCAGTTCTTCTTTTTCTGTTTGTTTCCAGTGAAGTTCGGATTTGATACCTAATTTGTTCACTAAACCTTCGACAATTCCTTTTAAAACGAAGAAATCTACTGGTTTTGGTGTTTTTTGCCAATCAATCGTATGCCAGTTCCCAGTAATTAGACCTGCCAAATGCTCTTGTTCAATTGGTAAATTGTCCCCTTCTGTTGCGTAGAACACGGTACCCATTTCGTAAAGTGCCACGTCCATATTTTTACGAGCGATGTTATAACTTGCGCTACGAATTAATTGTGGAACGATACTTGTTCTTAAATGGCTATGTTCTTCACTCATTGGCATCGATAATGCAACTGTTTTTTCATCAGAAAGCGCTAGACGAGTTGCATCTTTTTTAGATGTTAAAGAGTAAGTTAATGCTTGGTTAAGTCCTGCTCCTTCTAAATAAGCGCGCATGACACGACGAGCTTTTTGGCTGTCTGATAAGCCGCCTGTTGTGCTTGTCGCAGGAAGTGTTACCGGAATTTCATCGTAACCGTAAATACGAGCTACTTCTTCTAAAATATCTGCTTCAATAGTGATGTCCCAACGTCTTGTCGGCACTTCAATGATTAGAGCATCATTTTTCACTTCTAATACAAAACCTAAACGATCAAAAATTGTTTCGATTTCCGCAAGCGTAATTGCTGTTCCTAAAATGCGGTTAATGCGTGTTAGGCTTGTTTCGATTTTATTTACAGCTTTTTCACGGTTATCTACTTCTACGACACCGCCTACTAGTGTTCCGCCACTTAGTTCAGCGATTAACGCTCCGCCATGTGCAAGTGCTTTTTCTACTTTCCAAGCGTCAGAACCTTTGTCGTAACGGATGCTTGCTTCTGTACGTAGGTATAATTCGCGAGATGCTTTACCGATGGAAGAGCTGCTGAAAATAGCACCTTCTAGCGCTACTGTCGTTGTGTTCTCTGTTACTTCGGAAAATTCTCCACCCATAACGCCAGCGATAGCAATTGGTTCTACGCCATTTGTAATAACTGTATGTCCAGCCTGTAAAGTTCTTTTCTCGCCATCAAGCGTGGTAATCTCTTCTTGTTCTTTTGCAGAACGTACAACGATTTTCTTGCTACCAATTTTATCATAGTCAAAGGAATGCAAAGGTTGTCCGTATAATAAATTGATGTAGTTGGTAACATCGACCACGTTATTATGTGGACGAATGCCAGCTTTCATTAGTTTTGTTTGCAGCCATAGTGGCGATTCTTTGATTTCAATGTTTTCTACCATTTTAATAGCATAGTAAGGTGTTTCGGCTGGATTTTCAACTTCTACAGAAATGAAATCGTCTGCTTTTCCTTTTTCAGATACGTCAGGCTCGGTTGGTTGTGCTGGTTTTTGATGAATAATCGCACCAACCTCGTGAGCTACACCATTCATGCTCAATGCATCTGCGCGGTTTGGTGTGATTGCCATATCCAAAATCGCATCATCTAGTCCAAGTAAAGTGATTGCACTTACACCCGTTTCCACGTGCGCAGGTAATACATAAATTCCTTCTGCGTATGCTTTTGGTACAACTTTGCTTTCAAAGCCAAGTTCAGCCAGGGAGCAAATCATTCCCTCTGACACTTCGCCGCGTAGTTTTGCGCGTTTGATTTTAAGTCCACCTGGAAGTCTTGCGCCAACTTTGGCTACGATTACTTTTTGACCAGCGGCAACGTTTGGAGCTCCGCAAATGATTTGAACAGGTTCTGTTTCGTCTGTTTGAACGAGACATTTATTCAATTTCTCTGCATCGGGGTGGCGTTCGCATGATAAAACTTCGCCGACTACGACATTTTTCAAACTAGCGCTTAATTCTTCTACGCCTTCGATTTCAATACCTGTTCTTGTAATTGCTTCTCCTAGCTCTTCCGCCGTTAACGGGAAGTCTTGGAAAAATTCTTTGACCCAATTATATGAAACTAACATTAGATTTCCCCCGTTTCTGTACTTTGGAATTGCTTCGTAAAGCGTAAATCATTTGTATAAAGGTGGCGAATATCATCCACCGCATATTTCAACATCGCAACCCGTTCAGGTCCTAAGCCGAAAGCAAAACCGCTGTAACGCGTGGAATCAATTCCCGACATTTCAAGCACGTTTGGATGTACCATTCCGCTTCCTAAAATTTCAATCCAACCTGTTCCTTTACAAACGCGGCACCCTTTACCGCCACATTTGAAACAAGAGATATCCATTTCAACGGATGGTTCTGTGAATGGGAAGAAGGATGGACGAAGACGAATTTCACGTTCTTCACCGAACATTGTTTTTGCGAGAACAGTTAATGTTCCTTTTAAGTCAGCAAACGTGATGTTTTCGCCAACAACCAGCCCTTCAATTTGCGTAAATTGGTGGGAGTGAGTTGCATCATCATTGTCGCGGCGGTACACTTTCCCTGGACAGATAACTTTGATTGGTCCTTTAGAGAAGTCATGTTTTTCCATTGTTCTTGCTTGTACAGGTGAAGTTTGGGTACGTAGTAAAGTATTTTCTGTAATATAGAAGCTATCTTGCATATCACGAGCTGGGTGATCTTTTGGTAAATTTAACGCTTCGAAGTTGTAGTAATCTAGTTCTACTTCTGGCCCTTCTGCAATTTCGTAACCCATCCCAATGAACATATCTTCCATTTCTTCAATTACTTGTGTTAGCAAGTGTTTTGTTCCAATACTCGGAGCAGTACCTGGTAATGTAACGTCAATGGTTTCTGATTTTAGTTTTTCATTGATTGCTTCTGTTTCTAAAATTTGTTGTTTGCTTGAAATTGCTTCTGTTAATGCGGTTCTTACTTCATTCGCAAGTGAACCCATTTTTGGTCGTTCTTCTGCGGAAAGTTTCCCCATTTGTTTCATGATTTCGGTCATCGGGCCTTTTTTACCAAGGTATTTTACCCGTAAGTCGTTTAATGTTTTTAAGTCTGATGCTTCGTTAATTTGCGTTTCTGCTTCATTTTTCAGCGTCTGTAACTGTTCTAACATACCGTTCACTCCTTCTTTTTAGACAAAATAAAAAAGCTCTATCCACAAAGGGACGAGACTTCTCGCGGTACCACCCTAATAAGAACAAAAAATTGTTCCCACTCAAAATTCGATAACGGCTTAGTAACCGGACCACCTTCACACATAAAGTGCTTCTCGGGGGGCGACTCCAGAGGTGAAATGTTCACAAATTCGTTTGTAAAGTGGCTTTCAGTCTATGACCACTTCTCCCTATACAGACTCACTATGCTACTTGGCTCTTTCATTGTCTTTAGTTATTTAGATAGTTTCTATTATAGTATGGTTCTAGGAAAGATTCAAGCTAAAAAATAATCTCTCCATATTGGTTGGAGAGATTATTTCTTTTTTAATTAGGTACTTCCACCCATTTATCCGCCCAGCACTGGACTTCAAGCATTACTTCTTGGAGTGCTTTCCCTTTTTCGGTTAATTCATATTCAATGCGTACAGGAGTTTCTGGATAAACTTGTCTTAAGCAAATATCCATTTCCTCAAGTTCCTTCAAACGTTCTGCAAGCACCCGATCACTCATTTGCGGGATCTCAGCGGCGACTTGTTTAAACCTTTTTGGACCAGTCAGTAAGACATTGATGATAAGTCCAGTCCAGCGTTTACCTAGTAATTGGAACGCCGATTCAAACTTCGGACATACTGTATGTGCATCAGTCATAATTCTCACCTCTAACGTTATTGTACCATATCTATCATCAGAAAGTAACTAATAAATATTATGTTGCTTATATTTAGTAAGTTGTGGCCCGATTGACCAAATTCTTCTTCTGTCTTAAACTATATATAAGATAGTTTTATAGAAGGAGGTACTGATATGCCATCCATTCGCTATATTGTTAAAACGGACGTTGCAGAAACTTTCGAAATAATTAAAGCTGGTCAAGTGGGATCGAATATCGTGTTTTCTGAAGTTAGAACTTTTGATTTTGGAGAGCTTGCAACACTTGCTTGCGAAAAGTTTTATTTCCGCTCGTCGAATCGTGCAGCACTTTTTGTTACGATTAATAATTTTCACGGAGAAACAGAAGTAACGATTATCTCCACTGGTAGTTCAAATGGCTTTTTTACTGGAATTGACTGGGGTGCGGCATTTGATTATATGCACAGTGTTGTAGCCGATTTAAAACGCGTTGCTATTCGGGAAGTAGCTATTGAAAAACAAGAAGAAATCTAAAAAAGTGGTGACTAAGTCAAAACAACTTAGCCACCACTTTTTCTTTATTTTCTTAAGCCGTAAAGTAGAATTCCAGCAGCAACTGCGACATTCAATGATTCACTGTCACCATAAATTGGAATATATACTTTTTCAGAAAGACGATCTTGTAATTCAGGAGAAATGCCATTACCTTCATTTCCGACCATCAACGCTAAAGTGTCGCGTTTTGTCATGTCGTTTAATGATTTCGCTTGGTCATCAAGAACTGCGCCAATAACTGGAACGCCCTCTTCTTCTAAATTCGCAATCCAATCAAATAAATCTGCTTGAATAACGGGAATATGGAAATGACTACCTTGCGTACTACGAATTACTTTAGGATTATAAAGATCTGCACTTCCCTTGCCAAGTACGACACAATCATATCCAGCAGCATCAGCCGTACGAATTAACGTACCTACGTTGCCTGGATCTTGCACTGCATCTACTAGCAATAATTTTTTCCCATATAAAAGCATCATATCTGGTTCAGATGTTGCGACTACTGCAAAAACACCTTGCTCTGTCATTGTTTCGCTAATTAAGTGGCTGATTTCTGTACTAATTTCAAATACATCGTAATCGCCTTTTAACCACTCTTCCGGAACAGAAACACCACTTGAAACAAGCAGCTCCAGTACTAAACCATCTTGACGCAATGCTTCTTCCACTAAATGAAAGCCTTCCACCAAATAAGTCCCGGTTTTATCGCGGCCTTTTCTCGTTTGTAGTTTTTTCCATGTTTTGACACGGTCGTTTTTTACTGATTGAATCTGTTCCATAAAAGTTGTCCTCTTTTCTCGAAACTCAACCTAAGCGAATTTCTGTTACTTTTTCTTTATCTAAACGTTTGACTACTTCGGTAATTAGTTTTACTGCATTTTCAAAATCATCACGGTGTAGCATCGAGGAATGAGAATGAATGTAGCGTGTTGCAATGGTAATGGATAGAGACGGGATTCCGTTTCCAGTTAAGTGGATGGAACCTGAGTCTGTACCGCCCATTGGGATTGCTTCAAATTGGTAAGGGATAGATAGTTCATCCGCTACATCTGTGACAAAATCACGAAGTCCGGCATGCGCTACCATAGATGCATCGTAAATGACGATTTGTGGACCCTCACCCATTTTGCTCATTGCTTCTTTGTCTGTAACGCCTGGTGTATCTCCTGCGATACCAACGTCAACGGCAAAACCAATATCTGGTTGAACGAAATGCGCAGCTGTTTTGGCACCACGTAAACCAACTTCTTCTTGAACAGTTCCTACACCGTAAACGATATTTGGATGTTGTTCTTTTTGTAAGTTTTTAAGTACTTCAATCGCAATTGCAAGGCCAATACGGTTATCCCATGCTTTTGCAAGTAAGAATTTTTCGTTTTTCATTACGGTAAAGTCAAAAGCAGGTACAATCATGTCGCCTGGACGAATGCCATAGCTCTCCACTTCAGCTTTATCTACTGCACCGACATCAATAAACATGTCTTTAATATCGAATGATTTTTGGCGTTCTGCTGCTGTCATCACATGTGGTGGTTTAGAACCGATAACACCTGTGATTTCTTCGCCAGAGCGCGTCACGATAGTTACTTTTTGTGCGAGCATTACTTGGGAAACCCAGCCGCCCACAGTTTGAAATTTGATAAAACCTTTATCGTCAATTTGCGTTACCATAAAGCCAACTTCATCTAAATGGCCAGCAATCATAATTTTAGGTCCATCTTCTGCTCCGACTTTTTTTGCAACAGCACTTCCTAAGCCATCTGTTTCAAAACTATCCGCTAGCGGTTCGATGTATTCGCGGAACACATTTCTCACTGCACGTTCGTTACCGGGAATACCTTTTGCATCTGTTAATGCTTTTAACATCTTTAATTGTTCATCCATATAAATAACCCTCCTTATAAACTCCATTTTCATTATAACAGTTTCTTTCTAAAAATCCTTTGAAAACGCAAAAAAAGCCGAGTAATCTATTCAGCTTTTTTTGCAAGGTTATTACCAGATGATGGATTGAACGTTCAGTAAAGGTAAATTAAAGGCAGTTTTCTCTTTGGTATCTGCCTTTGCTAGTTTTGTTTTGTGTAGCTCAGATGTATCGATATCCATATTGATTACTAAACGATTGTTGTCATCTGTTTTTAGTAATGCATCTACTGTTGGCGCATAGTCTTCTAATTGATAGAAGTCTTTAATCGATGTACTTTCAATCCAACCGATGGATTCTCCATTTTGATGGATATGGTACCAAGAAATATTGGAATCTGTTACTTTTACTTCTTGATTAATAGAAACTTGACGGCCAAAGTATTTGGTAGTGCTGACGATAGGTTTCGCACCTTTTGTGCCACCCGGAGCAGACCAAACATAGCAATTATCTTTGACAGCTACTTCTCCAGCAGCCTTAATTGCTTTGTCTGATACACGTTCGCTATAAACGGTATCGTATTTATTTAAATTTGCTTTTTTGATCAGTTCAATTAATTTCGCTGCATACTCTGGATCAGATGAATAGCCTGTTTTTCCAAGGGCAATAGCTGCCTTTTCAAAGTCATATTCTTTGATTAGTCCTCCGTATAAATGAGGGTTCCAAGACGGTCCATTGACAAATAAAAGTGCGTGGTCATTCATTGATTCATACCAACCTGGGTACGCACGGAAAACAGCATCTGTTCCAACCCAAACAACGCCATTATGTTCTTTGGTAGGTAATTTAATAGAAGCTCCTTGATAGGAACCTTTAATTCCGAATAAATTATTGCCATCTTTTGCTAATTTACTTTCGCCCCAATTGGACTCTAGGATTGCTTGCGAAATCGTAATACTAGCTAAAATACCATGTTCTTTTTGCACTTTTTGAGCATGCGGCGCAATCTCATTAATAAACTTCTCTTGCTTGGAAGTCAAGCCGTCCTCTAGACCAGCAGCTTGGGAGTGGATTGGTACTGCAAATAATGTAATTGTAATTCCAAGTCCAATTGTCACCAAATGCTTCTTTGCGAGCTGTAACATAATGATTTATTGCACATCCTTCTTTGATTTATCCTTCCAGCTTTTGAAAAACTGGAAACTAGTGTTCTTTAAAACAACCACTTCATTCTATCAAAACATTCTTGTAATACACATTACTTTTACATTACTTATGTTACAATATACGCTCGTAGCTTTGATATAGCCCTTTCTCAAAGTTCGTATTGATGAAAATAAAAAAGAAAAAGAGCTTAAAAAGGACTTTATGCCTATAAATAAGACAAGTCATTTTGCTCTTTTTCGGTTATTTTTTACTTTTTATCGATTAATTCTTGTTTCACCCAACCAATCGGCTCGGTATCTATTGCAATTTGATACCAAACACCGCTATCGGTCTTTGCTTCACGTAAAAGTTTCAAATCTTCACGTTTATAGTAGTTAATTTCTTCTACTTTTAGCGCGCCGGAAAGTCCATATGGTTTCGTCCAAATTGCGCCAGATACATCTTTTTTCACATTGCCGAAGCCAGTTGATTTTGTATCATAATAGATTTTATCTTCAATTCGGTCGTATAATGCTAAATCATATTTTTCGATAATATTGATTAATTTCTCCGCATAATCTGGGTCAGTTGCATAGCCAGCTGATTGTAATTCTTGCGCGGCTTTTTTATAATCATCTGCAGCAATTACTCCATTATATTTATCTTTATTCCAAGAAGTGCCCTTCAAAAAAAGTTCAGCGTGCGAATCGAGTGACTCATTCCAGTCTTTATATTTTCGGAAATTAGCATTAATTTCAATCCATTTACCATCAACAAATTCTTTCGTTGTCATCGTCACCATTGGTTGTGGCGATTTTCCTTTGACACCAAATAGATTGTTACCTTTTTGCGCTAAACCGCTTTGGCCCCAGTCTGATTCGAGAATGGCTTGAGCGAGTGTAATACTCGTTAAGATACCGTGCTTTTCTTGAATTTCTTGTGCACGTGGCGAAAGTTCATTTAAAAAGTTTTGTTCTTTGGAATGAAATGCTGGATCCGGTTCTGGTGCAGTCATAATTAGGTATTGCTGTCTAACAACTGATGCAATGACACCTACTAGAATTACTAGAAGTAAAATTCCCGCTATTCCAATTAGCCTCTTTTGTTTCTTCTTTTTAGATAATTTCCTATATTTCAGATGTCGTCACGCCTTTCTGTCTACGAATCCCTTGATGGTACTAGAATACGTTACTTTCATTACAATTGCAATCCATCTAGGGGTCTATTTTAGTGAATTTAAGAAATCTTTAACATTTATATGATTCAGCAAAAATATTGATTTATAGCCAATGAATCCGCAAATGATATTAATAATTCTTCGTTTTGTAACATTTGCCATCATTTAGTCATATAAAAATAAAATGATTTATGAAAAATATCATTTACTAAGAAAAAAAGCGTTTTTCTTCTATATATAATAGTAAATCTTATCAAAAAAAGATTACGCAAACTAAGTCGTAATCTTTTTTTGATTATATTAGATAGTTTTTCTTGTAACTAAATGATTTATTTTCCGGGTTAAGTTGAAAAACATTTTACCATATAGTGCAACAAGAATAAGAAAAATAATAAAGATGAATGTAGTAATTCCAATATTGTTTTCCATTTGAAACACGATTAACAATTCAATAAGTAAAAACAAACTCACTATCGCACCAAAAATCGTCCAACGTTTGCGGATATTTTTGTAAAGTTGAATTAGGGAAGTCTCGTCAGTGAAAATAGCTTCCTCTGTTTCTCCAGGAGCTACGGCTTTGCGGAAATACATCCAATTGCCATTTAATACTGGATAGCTAAAAACAGTCTCCCAGCCAGCATCTTCGAAAAGTGTTTTGTAGGCATCTTCGTCTCCTTCATTTTCTTTGAAATCAATCGCATAGCTGTATTTCGCAGGCTCTCCCTGTTTGAAATGATATCTAAAAGATTTATATTTTTGAAAGAACCAACCATTTTGTGCCATTTCATTTAAATAGGCTTCTTCTTTCTCCATATTGTCCACGGTAAAAAACTTAACGACTTTTTTCTCCATTATTAGACCTCCCTTGAGTTTCTATACAATTCTTCGATGCGCGCTTTTTCTAATTGCAAAATATCTGTGCCAATTTCAGTAATTTGATAGATTTTCCGATTACTCTCTTCTTGAATAATTTGGATCAAATTATCTTTGTTCATTTTGGATAAGCTTCCGTAAATAGTCCCGGGACCAAGCTTGATTCGATCATCTGTCATCTTTGCGACGTTTTCGATAATCGCGTAACCGTGCCTTGGTTTGACGAGCGATAGTAATATGTAAAAAGCGGTTTCGGTCATTGGAAGATAGGCTTTCCGTAATTTTTCATTCATAACTATATCGCACCTCGATGTATTTGATGCTTATAATATATCACGGCTCGATATAATTTGCAATACCCCATTTTTTATTTCTTGAAATACCGTTTTTTCTTTGATAATTAGCCATTTTGTTGGATTTTGGGCCATTTTTCTAGCAATTAGTGGTTTTGTTCGTTGGTCAAATAAATCGTCCCAATAAAACATTTTCTTTAACATGTTGAACCGAATTGGGTAATGCGCTGCTTCTAATCGTAGTAATTGTTTAATTTGGCGCTTAATAATTTGGGAGCGGATTTGTTTTTTAGGTAAATCAAGAAAAATAACCACGTCCGCTTGGTTAATGCTCTCGTCCACCCATGCTTCCAAATGAACGCCTTCAATAATCCAGTTTTCTTGTTGAAGAATCTTATTTAATACAGCTATTTTTTCATTGTCGGTTCGTCTTACCTCTGTTTCTTCTCGTTTCCAGACAATGCGATCTGTTTCAAAATAATCGATTTGTTGCCACTCGGAAAGCTTTTTTGCTAGAGTGGTTTTGCCGCTTCCGACGGATCCGATAATACGAATTTTCATAAAAAAACCTCGCTTTAAATTAATTACTATCTTTTTACCCCGCTTTTATTTTATAATTATCTCATTGTGATAAAAGGGAGGGAAATTTTTGATTATATTATTTATTGTATCAGGTTTGTTAGCTGGGATGGTATTACCAGTTCAAACGGCCATCAATACGCGACTTAGTACATATACGAAATCACCGTTTTTAGCTTCGTGGGTTTCTTTTATGGTAGGGACAACTGTTTTACTTATCGTTTGTTTATTTACACAAAAATCATGGCCAATATCTTCAGAAATGATTGCCTCAAATCCTTGGTATATCTGGGTTGGTGGTGGAACATTAGGCGTTATTTTCTTAACGGCCAATATTTTACTTTTACCTCGACTTGGTTCGGCACTTCTTGTGATGATTACGGTTTGTGGACAAATGATTATGGCGATTATTATTGATAACTTTGGTTTATTTCAAGTACCAATGCATGAGATTAATATCGAACGTCTACTTGGCGTTATCTTAATGTTCGGCGGCATTTACTTGATGCAACGCTTTTAAAAGGAGGAGAAAACATGACAAAAAGATCATCCAAATCATTATTACTATTTATGGCAATGGGACTTGTTTCTGGACTACTTTCCCCGATTCAAACGTCGATTAATAGCCAACTTCGGCTCACTGTCGGTTCTCCTTTTGTGGCATCATTTATTTCCTTTTTAGTTGGGACAACGTTACTTACGCTTGTTTGTTTAATTGTCGAGCGTCGTTTGACTTTTCAACTGAAAGGTGTCGGCCGAATTCCTTGGTGGGTTTTCACTGGCGGTGCGCTTGGAGTGCTCTTCGTAACTTCTAACATTTTACTTTTACCATTACTCGGCTCAGCAATGACGGTTGTTTTAGCGCTTTGTGGGCAAATGATTATTGCACTTATTATTGATCATTTTGGTTTTTTCGGGGTTATTCCTCATCCAATTAACCGTTATCGTATGATTGGTGTTTTATTAATGCTTGTTGGTGTATTTTTAATTCAACGTTTTTAAAAAAGGAAAACCTCTCCGGCTTTGATGTCTGGAGAGGTTTTTTATTATTTCTTTTTATTGCGGAAAACGAGTTCGGAATTTTTGTAAAAAATGTCTGTTTCACCAGCGCGGTAATTGACGACTCTGGCAACGGCAAAAAAGTAATCCGATAAACGGTTGACGTATTTTAATACTTCTTCGTTACTTGAAGCAATTTTTAACATACCGACGATTTCGCGTTCAGCTCTTCTTGTTACGGTTCTAGCCATGTGCAGTAATGAGGCTGCTTGCGTTCCACCTGGTAGGATAAATTTTTCTATTTCTGGGGGTTCATCGGCGTAGATGTCAATTCGGTCTTCTAGCCACGCAACAGGCTCACTTGTTAATTTATACGCACGCTTGCCTTCTTCGGTTGCAAGATCCCCTCCTGCATCAAATAATTGCTGTTGAATTTGTTCGAGTTCGGCTTGAATTTCTGGTTCAGCCCCAAGTGTTGTTATCGTGTAGCCAATCAGCGAATTAAGTTCATCCAAAGTTCCATATGCATCGATACGGATATTATCTTTACTTACTTTGCTACCCCCGATAATTCTTGTCATTCCTTTATCGCCGGTTTTTGTGTAGATACGCATATTTTTTCTCCTTTCATGATTTTTTCTAGTTGGTCCATTTGAATATTTGCTTCTAAAAGGGCCGCTAGTTTGTCGTATTCTTGTTCTTTGTGTTCTTTCAGATTAATGATTTCATGCGGATAAACGGATTTGTTTTTACGTGTTAGTAGTTCGTCAAATAGATTTCCTAAGAAAACATCATTGTCGAAAATACCATGAATATATGTGCCGATGATATTTTTGTTGACAGAGATAGCGCCATCTTGGTGGGTTTCTTCGTTTCCGTTCACCGCTTTAATTTCGCAAAATGGACTAGTGCTCTCGCCTCGCTTCGTCTCACCCATATGGATTTCGTAACCTTCAACTGCTTCACCTGAATGCGTCACACCTGTAATTTGAGTAGTGCGTTTTTGGTCGAGAAAAATGGTCTCGGTATCTAGTAAACCAAGTCCGGCTATTTCTAATTGTTTACTCTCCACTTGATTCGGATCGAGCATTTTTTGACCGAGCATTTGGTAGCCACCACAAATCCCGATTACTTTTCCGGCATTTTCCGCAAAATTTTGAATAGCTTTTTTCAGTCCTGATTCTTCGAGAAATGCCATGTCTTCTAGCGTATTTTTACTGCCTGGAATGATGACTAAATCAGGTTTTCCAAAATCAGCTAGATTTCGTATGTAGCGCAAACTTATTTCCGGTTGGATTTCCAAACTATGAAAGTCTGTAAAGTTCGAAATACGTGGTAAACAAATAATCGCGATATCAAGCAGTGCGTTACTATCTGGCGCGTAATTTTTCCCACTTAGAGAAACGCTGTCCTCTTCTTCCAGTTGTAGATTGGCATAAGGAATCACACCGATAACCGGGACGTTTGTGAGTTCCTCAATCATATCAATTCCGGGTTGTAAAAGAGCTGCATCGCCACGGAATTTATTGATAATAACACCTTTGATTCGAGCCCGCTCTTCTTCATTTAACAGCATAATGGTGCCGTATATCGAAGCAAAAACGCCACCTTTGTCAATATCAGCAACTAAGACAACTGGGGCATCGACCATTTTTGCCATGCCCATATTCACGATATCTCGGTCGTTTAAGTTGATTTCGGCTGGGCTTCCAGCACCTTCTAGTACAATAATATCATTTTCATCTGCTAAACTCTGGTAAACTGCCTGGATTTTCGGGATAAGGGTTTGTTTGAAATCGTGGTACGTCACAGCATCCATATTATCTAAAATTGCACCCATAAAAATCACTTGCGACTGCCTGTCATTGGTCGGTTTAAGTAACACGGGATTCATCCGGACATCTGGAAAAACACCAGCTGCTTCTGCTTGAAAAACTTGTGCGCGTCCCATTTCATCTCCTGTCGCCGTTATGAAAGAATTGAGTGACATATTTTGAGATTTAAATGGAACAACTCGCTTTCCTTTATTTTTGAATAGGCGGCATAGGCCTGCAACCAGTACACTTTTCCCGGCATCAGAAGCGGTACCTTGAATCATTATTTGCTTTACCATTAATTAGTCACCTTCCCCGTATGCGCGAAAAAATCGGCTTCTTTTTTGAACAGTGGGTAGCCAGCTTGCTGATGCAATTTGATGAGCCAAGGCTGTACTAATCCCGCTTGTTCGACATTACTTTTCTCTAAGAAAACGTTGCTCGTTTCCCCGTCTGTCAAAACGCTTCCGTCCTTCAGCATATAGACATAATCACAAATTTCATAAATTAAATCGATATCATGACTGGAAATAAGTATTTTCTTTCCTTGGCTTGCAAGACGTTCGATGATTTCCATCATGATTTTTTTGCCAATCGGATCAAGACCAGCAGTTGGTTCATCTAAAAGTAACCAATCTGTATCAAGAACAAGGGCACCCGCAATTGCGACACGTTTTTTTTGACCGTAGCTTAAATACTGGACTGGTTTATGCTGAAAGTCCTTTGCCCCAACAATGTCTAATACTTTCGTCACTCGTGCCTCTACTTCCGTTTCGCTAACACCTAGGTTTCTAAGTGCAAAGGCTACATCATCACGAACATTCGAATAAAAAATTTGTTGGTCGGGATCTTGGAAAACGATGCTTACTTTTTTTCGTAAAGCAAATAATGCTTTTTTCGTATACGCGAGTGGTTTTCCTTCAAAATAAACGGTGCCATCGCTCGGTTTGTTAATTCCAAGTAACTGCATAAAAAGTGTCGATTTACCGGAGCCATTCGCACCAATAAGTCCGATAATATTGCCTTTTTCTAAATCAATTGAAACATCCGTTAAGGCTTGTTTGCCATCTTCGTATTGGAATGAAATATGTTCTGTTTTAAGCAAATTGGCTTCCTCCTAGATATGAAATTCTCCTTGATATAGCTTCACATCAAGTGTTATGACCATTTCATTATATCTTTTCATAACACGATTAAATAAAGTATTTACGAGCATGCCAAATGAACGATAACTATTTTTTATGCCGTGATAACCAAAACGCAGGCTCTGCGCTTTTCGAATTGCCGCCGCTTCCTCTAAGAAAATAAAGATAAAACGGTAAATCAAAATGGTCAGTTCAATCAGTACTTTTGGAATAAAAATTCGCTTCATCACTTTTGTTAATTGTACCACGGGAACGGTCAAGACGAAAAAGTAGGTTGCGGCTAAGCAAGCGATACTCCGGAAAAAGACTTGTGTTACCGTCGTAATAGTCACGTCTGATACACCGAGATACAAACTCCCAATCGAAATCGAAGCGAGAAAACTGCTTGGATCTTTAGAAATCGAAATGAGAATCGAAAGTAAACTAAAAAGTAGAAATGAAAATGGTAAAAGGAGCCATTTCAAATATTGTTTAAAGTGAATTTTAACGACATAGAGCGTCAATGGTACCATGCAGAAGAACAGTATTGCTTGGATGAGCACAGGACCAGTTAACGCGAGTATTAGAATCGCGACATAAAATAATGCTTTTAATGATGGCGAAAAAGCTATCCACCGGTTTTGATAAGCATATTTATCAATGGTTAACATCGTTCTCAGCTTTCCGCTTGCCACGACTTACACCAATGACATACGCGATAATTCCTGTTCCGATACAACCTTGAAGCGTAAATAATAAGCTTTCAATTTCACCACTTTTTGGTTCATAAAGAGGTTCAAACCACGGTTCATAGCTTGGATCGATTTTGGTGATTTCCGCCTCTGCTTCCCCGTCCGAGCCACCGTATTCTCCCGTTTTATTGAAGAAGAATGGACTAACCATTAACAATACAACTAATAGAATTAAAATGACATTGATATTTATTTTTTTCATCGTAATTGTGCCACCTTTTCTGGTAAATTTTTGCTAATAAGATTGTACATGACTACCGTTAGCAATCCTTCTGCAATCGCAATTGGAACTTGTGTCACACAGAAAATCGCCATGAACTTCAGAATGGATGCCATCATGCCGGATGCTGGATCTGGGAAAACGACTCCGAGCTGGACGCTGGTAGTTAAGTAGGTTGCTAAGTCAGCTGTCATCGCACATAAGAAAATCGAAACACTTTTATTACAGTTTAATTTACGAGCGAGTTTGTATACGACAAAACCAACCATTGGACCAATAACCGCCATCGACATTGCGTTTGCCCCAAGTGTTGTAATACCGCCGTGTGCAAGTAGTAACGCTTGGAAAAGCAAGACAATCACACCAAGTACACTGACAACGAGCGGTCCGAACATAACAGTTGCAAGACCTACTCCAGTCGGATGAGAACAAGATCCTGTAACGGACGGAATTTTAAGCGCTGAAAGAACAAAGATAAAGGCTGCGCATAGTGCTAACAGTAATTTGTTGTTTTTATCTAGGGCAATTAATTTACGAATACGAATTAAACCAAGTATAAGGAATGGGATAAAAACAATGAACCAAAAGACAGCCCATTTAACTGGTAAAAAGCCCTCCATAATATGCATTGCGTGTGCGGATTCTGGATTCGTTAAAGTAAAATAAATAACACCGATTAAAACAAATGGTAGAAACTTCCATAATTTTTTCATTTATATTGCTCCCTTCTTTTTTTCACGATAATCGTGGTAAAGTATGACATTTTTTCGTCTGGGTTTATCTCGTTCATGCCGTATGTGATTTTTTCAGTCGCCATGGCAACATCGCTTACTACTACTGCTGCATCAAGTAAATTCAGTTTTTTTAGTAATGTCGTAAGAAGGGGTAAATTGCTTGCAGCTTTCATTAAGACAACTGTGTCAAATAAAGTGAGCGCTTGTTCGATTTTTTCAGCACCTGCTGTTACAGGGATGACAGCGAAACTTTCCTCGTCCATTACGAGTGGTAATTCAATCTTGGAGGCGATATTGGAAAAGGACGAAATACCTGCGAGTGTCACTGTTTCAATCTCTCCTTTTAATAATTCGAGTAAATAGCTATAAGTGCTGTAAACCATTGGATCGCCAAGTGTGATGAAACCAACATCATGCCCGTTTTGAACATCTGCTTTGATTTCTTCGGCGATTTCTTTCCATGCAAGCATTTTTTCTTCTTTGTTGTAACTCATTGGAAAATGGCGTTCTTTAATGATTAATGTATCTTTTAAATAAGGGCTGACGATTTTCTTAGCTAAACTTTCGCCGCCTTTTTTGGGTTGTGGCGTGTAGAGAATTTCTAAATTTCCGAGTCTTTCTGCTGCTTCCATCGTGACTAACTTGCTATCTCCAGGACCTGTACCAATGCCGTAAAATTTAGCCACGTGCTTTCACCCTTTCTATTGCCGTGTGGATATGATCGATAAATTGGGCTTGAATAAGCGGATTTTCGCCTAGACCTTGCAAATGACATTCAGTTTGAATGCCAGCTTGTTCCAGCGTGCTTTTCCAAGAATCCTCGTCATCAGAAGCCATATCGTTCGTAGCGTGATCACCTGCTACAAGCATAAACGGCATTAGGTGCGCTTTTTTTATATTTGCTTGTTGTAATCGTTCAATTACTTGGTCAAGACCAGGGTAACTTTCTACCGCACAAAGGTAAATTGGTTCGTTTAACAACATATGGTCAAGGCATGCATAGGCGCTGAAAGCACGATGCTTCGAACCATGTCCCATGAGAATTAGCGCTTCTTGTTCTTTTAAAGGTGGCATTTGGTGGCGAATGGCTTCGATTGCTTTTTCGTAATCTTCCATCGAATCAAGTAACGGTTGGCTGACAATAATGGAATCGAAATCCGGCTTGAATTTTTCCACCTGTGCAGTGATTTTTTCAAATTCACCACCACTAATAATATGTAGCGACTGAATAATGACTTCTTTGTAGCCTAATTCCTTTAGTTGGTTTAATGCTTGGCTTGGTGTGTTAATATGCATATTGTCACGAGTTTTTAGTTTTTTGATGATTTTATTGGATGTGAATGCACGAAACACGTTGTAATCTGGGAACTCTTGGGCCACTTTTTTTTCACAGGCTTCAATCGTTTTTTCTCTTGTTTCAGGATAACTTGTGCCAAAACTAACGACTAAAATCGCTTTTTTCATTGTGGTACTCCTTCTAATTTTGTTTTTTGGATTAGTTCAATTAAGCTCTCTGGTGTGGCGCTTTCGGCTTCGATAAAATTGTTGATACCGAATGATGCTAACGTTGCGCTCGTGAACCTTCCAATGGAAAGAATTGTTTTCGTTTGTAAAATGGCTTTTTCTTCGGTTGTTAGTACGTCGAGTAAATTTTGAACGGAACGCGAACTTGAGAAACAAACTTGTTCAAAGCTTGCAAGGTCAAATGGTCGTTCTGTCACAGGACGCATATCATATAACGGCATCATTTCCATCGCTTCCACTTCTGCTAAAATTGCGTTAACTTCTGCCGTATCAACTATGCTTCCGATAATTAAGTTGCTCACATTTTTCTGTAACCGTGGTAAATGCTCCAAAATTAATTCCGTGCTCCGCCTTTTAATGAAACTATCTGGAATAATTCCTTTTTCACTAAAAGCTTCTTTTGTTTGTTTGCCAATAGCGGTAAGATGGGTATTTTTTAGAGAACGAATATCTAAATCAAGCTGGGCTAAATAATCAAAAAATCGTTCTACCGCTTCTTTGGATGTGAAAAGAAGTTCGCTTACTTCGCTTAGTTCTTCTTTTGTTTTCGTTGGCACAACATCTACTACTTGAATATTGGGATACATTGTTACTTCTCCGCCTAAATCGCGAATTTGTTCCGCGAGCATACTTTTTCCAGCTCGTGCTCTTGGAAGTAATACTTTTGTATGGAAAAGTGGCATTTCCTCAAAGAAGTTAAGCTGCGGTCGTAAGCTCACCACATCACCAACGACAATAAGTGCCGGCGAAGAAATACCAGATTCCGCTACTTTTTGTTCGATGTTTTGTAAGTTCCCGGTAACCGTTAATTGTTTGCCGCGAGATGCCCATTGTACAATCGCAACACCCGTTTCGGCTTTTCGACCATTTTCTAGTAAGTTCGCACAAATATTAGGCAAATTAGTCATTCCCATCAGGAAAACGAGCGTACCTTCCAGTCTAGCAAGGGCTTCCCAATCTAGTGGATCGCGTCCTTTTTTCAAATGTCCGGTAATCACGTGAAAACTCGAAGCAAAATCACGATGTGTTACTGGGATTCCAGCGTAGGCAAGCCCACCAATCGCGGATGTGATTCCAGGAATAACTTCAAATGGAATTCCCGCTTTATAGAGTGTCTCGCCTTCTTCCCCACCGCGACCAAACACATAAGGGTCTCCTGCTTTTAGACGAACAACCAGCTCATTTGTCGCAGCTTCTTTAACAAGAATTTGCTCGATTTCCTCTTGGGGAATTGGATGATGAAGTGGTTCTTTTCCGACATAAATGAGTTTACAACTAGCTTTTCGTTCTTGGAGCATCGCTGGTTCAACGAGGCGATCGTATACAATAACATCTGCCTTTTGCAGTGCAGCTAAACCTTTCACGGTTAGCAGCTGTGCATCTCCAGGACCTGCACCAATTAACATGACTTTTCCCATTAGTAGACCTCCAATTGAGTTAAAATTTCTGGTAGTTCGCTTAAATGATTTATTTCGATTGGATAATTTAATTTTTTGCGACGAATCACAATAACTGGAATATTTAATTCTGCGGCAGCTGCGAGTTTTTCTTGAAAGCCACCTTGTTTTCCACTCTCTTTAGTGATTAATACATCTGCCCCAGTCATTTCTAGTTGAGTTCGGTTCGCTTCTTTGGTGAACGGTCCTTTCATGCCAATGATCTGGTCGGCAACGAGACCTAGTTCTTCGGCTGAACAAATTACATCAGACACTGGTAAAATACGAGCGATGATATGTCGATTGTTTAAACCAGCTACGAATTCTGGTAAATTTTTACTACCAGTTGTAAGAAAGATTCGTTTCCCAAGTTTCATTGCAACTGCACAAGCTTCCTCAATATCTGCTACCAAATAAGTATTATCTGTTTGTTCACTAGTGCGTTCAAAACGAATATAAGGAATGTCCGCTTCTTTGCATGCCTCCATCGCTGTTTCAGAAACAATGGTCGCAAATGGATGAGTCGCATCAATAACGAGGTGAACTTTTGTAGCATGCCATTTTAGGAGCATTTCCTCTTTTGATAATCTGCCACAAAATACGTTTTCGGCATGTTGTTTCGCTAAAGTTTCTCCGTAATCGGTTGCGACAGAGAGTATAAAGGCTTGCTTTTTTTCCGTTAGCCAGTCGCTAATCGCCAAGCTATCCGAAGTTCCTCCTAGCACGAAAATCATAGTGTGTAACCTCGTGGTGTGATCATTTTGCCATTTTTCACGTAGGTTTCTTTGTTTCCTACAATCACCATCGTTGTCATATCCACTAACTCATAATCAATATCTCGCATCGTTGTAATGATTTTTCGCTCTTCTTTTCGACCAACATCTTTCACAATACCAACAACTGTGTCCCCTGATTTATGCTCCATCATCTTTTGAAAAGCATTGGCCAAATGATTGGCGCGGCCTTTACTTCTCGGATTGTAAAAACAGACAACAAAATCGGCCATTGCAGCGTGGGTTAGACGTTTTTCGATTACTTCCCATGGTGTCATTAAATCGCTTAAACTAATATGGCAAAAATCGTGCATAATTGGCGCGCCGAGAACAGCAGCGGCTCCAATACTTGCGGTAATTCCTGGAATCACTTTGACTTCTAAATCTGGGTTGCTTTTTTCTGCGAGTTCTAAAACTAGACCAGCCATACCGTAAATTCCTGCATCGCCACTTGAAACAACTGCTACTTTTTTTCCTGTTAGTGCAATATCAACGGCTTCTTGGCAACGATCGATTTCGCGGCGCATGCCTGTTTTCACTACTTCTTTATCTTTAATTAGCTCTTTGATGAGTTTGATGTACGTTACGTAACCAACAATCACCTCCGCGTCTTCTATTGCTTGCAGTGCTTCACCGGTCATTAATCGTTTATCTCCTGGGCCAATTCCGATTACATAAATCATTTTGCCACCTCACTATTTTTAGTTAATTTCCCTGCTGCGAAAGTCACGCCATTTTCAGCAAATCGGCTTGTAACAACGTTTCCGTTACTACCAATGTCTGCTGACGATAGGGCGACATTTCCTACTTGAACAGTTTTTTGAACAAAAGCGGATGTTGGATATTTTCCAGCAACTGTTTGTAATTCTTCTGCTGGATGGACAATAAATGGGACACGCCATTTCTCCGCTAAATGAAGAATTGCCGGTTCTTCCGCTTTTAAAGTAATACTATGAATCTCACGGAATGCCCGCGGGTGTATGTTTTCTTGTTCACAAAAATGTGTAAATGCTGCATCTATCGTTTCCGCTGAAACGCCTTTTCTGCAACCGACCCCGAGGATAAATTGCTTAGGTACCAGCTGGATGCATTCATGTGTCGCCACTTGTAGTTTATATTTAGTTGAAATGTAAACTTGCGGGCTAACTTCTTCCATTGTAAAACCGCGTGTATCTATATTTAATGGCTCATCGATGTACAATCCAACTTCTTTTCCTGCTGCAAGTAAACCATTGATGCGTTTTGTTGTCGCTTTAAAATCTGGTAAATAACCATTTAATTGTTTGGCGATATTATCAATGGCAGCTACATTTGCGCGGTCTGTTGCGGTTGTAATTACTGCCGCACCACCAGTTATCATAGCGATTTGTTCGGTTAGTTCATTTGCCCCGCCAACATGTCCTGAAAGCAAGCTGATAATAAATTTCCCATGTTCATCCATGACAAGTACTGCTGGATCAGACAGCTTGTCTTCTATCGCTGGAGCAAGCGTTCGAACCGCAATTCCAGTCGCCATAATACAAATCAATGCTTGATATTTTGTGAAAATTTCGCGCATCGCTGTTCCAAAATCCGGCGTTAAAGAATTTGTTTGCTCATTGCAATGCTTTCCTGGTACAAAAATCGTTGCTGCTACCGTTTTTGTTAACGTTATTGCTAAATCGCGACCACGTTCTGTGACAGCAATAATCGCCAGTTTATCTATATTCATGTTTGAAATCCTTGTCGTATAGCTTAGAATAATAAAACTCTTCTCCAAGGAAATCACCGACCATAATAAGCGCCGTTTTCGTAATTCCAGCTTCTGTTACTTTTTCTGCGATATCTTCTAACGTGCCGGTTACTTTCTTTTCTTCCGCCCAAGTCGCTTTGTAAATGACAGCTGCTGGGGTTTCTGGTTTATAACCGCCTTTGATTAATTCTGAAACGACTTTTCTAATACCTTGAACGGACAAGAAAATTACCATTGAAGTTTGGTGCGCCGCGTATGAACGGAGGGATTCACGCGATGGTACTGGAGTTCTGCCAGCCATTCGGGTAATAATTACACTCTGACTTACTTCTGGAACTGTATACTCCACCCCAAAACTGCTTGCCGCGCCAAGGAATGAACTCACACCCGGTGTACATGTGAAGGGAATCGAACGCTTTTTCATTTCCTCGACCTGTTCACGAATCGAACCATAAATAGAAAAGTCTCCGGTTTGCAAACGAACCACTTCTTTACCAGCAGTCACGCCCGCTTCCATGCAGTCGATGATTTCGATTAAATTCATGCTTGCACTATTATGGATTTCGCAGTCTGGTTTACAATATTCTAGCAACTCCGGGTTTACGAGCGACCCTGCATAAATAACGACATCCGCCTCTTTTAATAATTGATATCCTTTTAAGGTAATTAACTCTTTATCTCCTGGTCCTGCTCCGACGAAATGTACTTCTGCCATTTTCTTCACTCCTCTAGTTTTTTACAGCCAATAATGACGGTTGGATTTTGTGGTTCAAAATAATGACCTGCTCCAAGTTTATGCCAACTCGAAACTTGGATTTGTTTCATCGTTAATTCACTCACTGTTAATTTTTCCAAATGGTTCATTGCAGTTAACGCATTTTCAAGCAAAATAAAATTAAGTACCAAACCGCCTCCCGGGTTCAAATGTGCCAACGACCAGTCGATAATATCGGTTAAATTGCCACCACTTCCACCAATAAAAATAGCATCAAATGTTTCCTTTTCAGGCAATTCAATTGGCGCGTATGCTTCGATAACTGTTACATTTTCTAATCCAAATTTCGCTTGATTTTGTTTAATTAAATCCACTGCATCTGGGTTTCGTTCAATCGCAGTAACTTGGATTTTCGGGAAATTACAAGCAACTTGAAGACCAACGCTCCCAGTCCCCGCTCCAACATCTAGTAATTTCTTTGACGTATCATCTAAGTTAAGTAAATCAATGCTTGCCGCTCGCACTTCTGCTTTTGTCATCGGTACTTTACCACGAATAAAAACCTCATCCTTCATCTACAATCACCACTACATTCATATCGTATTTTTTTGCTACTTGTTCTGGTTTCAACTTATGAATTCGTTCCTCTTTTGAACTCAAATTTTCTCCAATAAACAGGATTTTTTTTAATCCACGTTGTAAAATTTCAGCAGCGATTTCATATGGACCAATGATTGTATCTGTTACCATCGCGACTTTTTCGTGTTGTAACAAGAAGTCGAAGTTTGGCGTTTTACCGTGGCTGCTCGTAATAAAACAGTCATTCATCGGTAATTGAATTCGATGAAACATCATTTGAATCGCACTAATTCCCGGAACAATCCGGACATCTTCTGAAAAATTTGCCAGCGCCCAGTTGCCAATCCCATATAATAGTGGATCTCCGGAAGCTAGAATAACCACGTTTTTGTTTTGATGCGGGATGTTTTTCAAATCTGCTAGTTTTTTTGGCAAAAGCATTGGCGTTGCTGTCGTTAGTTCTGTGATTTCTTGTAATTGTCTTGTTGATCCATACACTATTTCGGCGGTACTTAACACTTGTTTTGCTTCGTTTATTACCAAATTTGTATCTCCTGGTCCAATCCCAACTACTGTAATCATCGCCATTCCTCCCGGAGTACATCGATATCTTTCGTTGCAGCAAGCAACCCACGTTCGGTCGAAAAAGTAACTACATCGACTTCCACACTAGGTTTCGTGAATTTCAAAAATCGTTCTGATCTTGCTTTGATTTTTTGCACAATGACGTCATATACTTGGGTAAAGCCAGCTTCTTCAATTAATTCGCCTGCTGCCTCTGTCGTATTGCACTTCTCCACTGCTTGTAAAAGCGATAACGGGGCGCCGAGCAAAGCTAAATTAGCGACTAAAATTTCCGCCCGCGCATCTGCATCTTTACTGTACGTCGTAAAAATCCCTGCTGAAACCTTCACCAATTTGCCAAAATGACCAACCATTAGCACTTTTTTGAAAGCTAGACGCTGTGTTTCTTTTAACATATAACCAACGAAATTACTCATGGAAACAATATTTCCGCTTGAAAAACCAAGCGTATTCTGAACAAAATCATCCCCGTAATTACCGGGAACAAGAATAATTTGGTCGAGACCTTGATTCCGTTTCATTTCAAGCTCCATCGATAAGGATTTTTTCCAGCCTTCATCCGACATAGGGGTAACAATGCCAGTCGTTCCTAAAATAGAAATTCCACCGATAATCCCTAAGTTGCTATTCATGGTTCGTTTCGCGCGCTCTTCTCCTTCTGGTGCATAGACTAGTATCTTTGCACCACGATTTTCGCCAAGCGATTCGCGTACGGTTGCTAAAATATTTTTCCGCGGTGCCGGATTAATCGCCGCTTCTCCCACTGCAACAGAAATTCCTTTTTGTGTAGCGCGACCGATACCAACACCACCATCTAATACGACTTCCGCGTTATCGGTTAGATCAACATCTACAAAAATCCACATTCCGTGTGTCGCATCAATATCATCGCCACCATCTTTTTGAACCGCTGCTGTGGCTTTGTCTTTCGAAAACTTTTGATACGCCACGGGGATTTCCAGAATCGTTCCGCCAGTAGTTGTGACTTGTACTGCACTCACTTCTTCTTGCGTTAGAATCATTTCCACACAAGCTTTAGCAGCAGCAGCCGCACACGTACCAGTCGTATAGCCTTTACGGTATTTTTTGCCGTTATAATAAATAAAATCTTCCATTACTCGTCGCCTTCTTTACATCGTAATCAAGATTGCATTAATGATAGCTGCAGCAAGATTACTACCGCCTTTTCTACCGCGTGCGACAATGGCTGGGATATCTGTTTCTAAAATTTCCTCTTTACATTCAGCCGCTCCGACAAAACCAACCGGTACTGCCACTACTGCATCTGCTTGCAATTCCCCACTTTCTGTCATCTCGATAATTTTATACACCGCAGTTGGCGCATTTCCGAGGACAAATAGTTTCGGTCCATCTTTTAAAGAAGCGAGTTTAATTCCAGCCATAGAGCGTGTAATCCCATGCTGTTTGGCAATCTCCATCGTCTCTGGGTCACTCACATAACAATGATATTTACACCCAAGTTCATCTAAAAGTCGTTTATTAATTCCACTAAGTGCCATATTCGTATCCGTGAAAATAGTTCCTTTATTTTGAAGAACATGAATGATTTTCGCGATGGCATCTTGTTGAAAAACGAGGCTATCTAAGTAATCAAAATCTGCCGTCGTATGTATTGCACGCTTGATAATCGCTTCCTCTAACTTGTTTTGAAATGTGTAATCTGGACGAATATCATTAATAATTTGTTGAATAATTTCAAAGCTTTTCTCTTCAATTTTGGCTGGATTCTTAATATAGTTCATCTTGCCACTCCTTTAAAATAATAGTAGATAAATACTTGCAAAAATGATAAAAGCGATCGTTGAAGCCGTATATAGCAAATGAATCGTTTGGCTAATTTCTTTTTCTGAAACGGGTTTATTTCCACTTCCAATGGTTGGTTTAATGACTGTTTCACCGAAGTACTCATGCGTTCCACCAAGTGTGATTCCAAGCGCTCCTGCTACTGCACCTTCAGGATAAGCGCAATTAGGACTCGTATGGTTTTTCCGATCTCGAAGCCCGATTTGCCAAGAAGCACGCCCGTCATACCTTAAAATAAAACTTGCAATGACAAGGAAAAACCAAGCTAATCTCGCTGGGATAAAATTGGCAATGTCATCCATTTTCGCGGAAACAAAACCAATTGCGCGGTATTTTTCGTTTTTATAACCGACCATCGAATCCAGTGTATTAACCGCTTTATACATCAAAGCAAGTACCGGCCCACCAATGAATAAGTAAAAAAGTGGTGCGATAACGCCATCCGCTGTATTTTCCGCCACAGTCTCTATCGTCGCTTTACTAATTTCTTCTGCGGTTAACTTATCCGTATCCCGACCAACAATCATTCCCACTTGCACTCTTGCAGCAGCCAAATCCCCGTCCGCCAAGGTCCGCTGTATTTTCCGAGCCTCTTTCGCAAGGCAAGTCATCGCAAGCGTCGTATAGCCTAAGTAAACAAAAACAGCTACGTAAAGCCAGTAAGCAATTTTGGCACTAAGAAATAGAATGAACCAGGATACAACTCCAGTCATACCAACCGTGAGAACAAATAGCAATCCACCGGCAAAATACAGTGATTTACCATGAAAGATTTTTCGTAAAATAATAGTCAACCACTTAATCAAGTTGCCGATCGCTTTAATAGGATGCGGCCAGCTATATGGATCACCTAATAAGCAATCTAAAATGAATGATGACGTATAAAATAACAATATCATCGCTCTATCGCTCCAAACATATGCGTTATTATCAATAGATTTTGATAGAAATGGATATGCAGGTAACTAGCGAACGTATTACCTTTTTGATAACCGCCGTGCCATTCTTTGACAATTTTGCCATCCCGCTTTTTCGTTAATTTCATACGTGTTGGTTCGGTCGTTTCAAAAACAGAATGATGAAATTCATGACCGCGAATAGCTGTCCCTTTTTTACCAAGTAGTGTGTCTTCTAAAGGTTCGGCGATACAGTAGCCAAACTTCCGAAGCCGCGTTGTCATCTTACTAACTCCATCAAAAACCCCTACCATTTCATAGGATTCAGCTTCCATTTCTAAACTCGAACCAAGATACATCAATCCGCCACACTCGGCATATATTGGCTTGCCTTGTTCATGCGCCGCCAAAATCGATTCGCGCATTGACTTGTTCTTCGCTAGCTGTTCCGCAAAAACCTCCGGAAATCCACCACCGATATAAATAAAATCAGCGTCCGGAACTTCCCTTTCTTCTAGCGGACTAAACGGAATCAGTGTGGCTCCAGTTGAGCGAATAAAATCCAAGTTATCTTGATAGTAAAAATGAAATGCGGCGTCGAGCGCATAAGCAACGCGCACTCCCGAAAAGTCCGGTACTTGTATTTCTGGTGGGTGTACGGTCAATTTCGCACCAGTCTTACTAATTGCTAACAACCTATCTAAATCAACATGTTCCGCAATCAAATCACCAAGTAACTCCCATTTCGTTTCTAATTCCGTCATTTCCTCTTTTGGCACTAATCCGAGATGACGTTCTGGAAGTGCCACCGCCGCATTTTTCGGCAAATACCCTAAAACAGGTACATCCGTATAGCGTTCAATCGCCCCTTTTATCAATGAAAAATGGTTTTCTGAAGCAACGCGATTAATAATCACCCCAGCAATGGTTAATTCCGGATCAAAACGATTAAATCCATCCACAATTGCCGCCGCAGAAGTGGATATCGCTTTACCATCCACGACTAAAATTACAGGCGTTTTCGTGCATTTAGCAATAAAAGATGTACTCGAATTATCACGATCAATACCAAGTCCATCAAAAAGACCCATTACACCTTCAATGACGGAAATATCCGCCGACTCTCCGTGCTTTTGAAAAAGAGTAGCTAGCATCGCATCATCATCTATCAGAAAACTGTCTAAATTGATAGAAGCAACGCCTGTTATCGCTTGATGATAATTTGTATCAATATAATCTGGACCTACTTTAAATGGTTGAACCCGCAGACCTCTTTTTTTTAGCGCGTGCATAATTCCAAGTGTGATCGTTGTTTTACCTGTACCACTTGATGCAGCTGCAATTAAGATTTTGTTCATCTTTTTTCACCTTTCACTTTAGCCATAAAAAAAGACGCCAAACAGAACATTGGCGTCTTTTTGAGATTTACGCAAATAAGCTATTTCCTTGTAGCACAAAGAAACTTCCCCATCGTGAAAATCTACTTAATCAAGACAACTCGCTCCCTTAGAAGTTGTTTTTGGATATCGAATATAAAAGCGGTCTCCTGACTTAACATCATCCTACTCACCAGTCTTCCCGGAATTGCTTCCAGTGACATATGTTTGGTTTTCGTCCGTATTACAGTAGCTAGGGCCTGTAGAGGATTTTCACCTCTTTCCCGGATTAATATATTCACCTATTTAGTTGTTTAGTACCCGGCAATTCGTCTTTTCCAGCGTTCTGGCAATACTTGGTAAACGACTTCTGCGACAAAAATGTTGCAAATCGAACCAATAGCAAGCACTGGGAACAAAACAAACACCGCTTGATGCATTAATGGATAAAGTGCAAGTAATGATAATGGACAATTAAAAACAAAAGCAACAATACTAGAAACACTAACCGCAACTAATTGATTCTTTTCTGCTAGTTTTTGGCGCGTAAAGCCATATGCAATCATCGTTACGCCCATCATTCCAGCAACAATCAAATGAATTGGTAGTGTGAGCGGAAAACCCGCTAGTAATGCTGATGTTAAATGACCGAAAATCCCAAGCACTGCTCCGTACATCGGACCAAGCAGCAAAGTCCCAATAAAAGCTGGGGCTGCGTCAAATGCAACTGAACCCATTAATTTTATGTTTGCGCCAATTACACACATTGCAATCAACATCGCACATAAGACTAATTTTTGAATTTTCAATTGAAAAGATCACCCTCTCATGAAAGCGTTATTTCCATTTCATTATATCCCTGTTAAACCACTGGTACAAGGTCACTTAGAGCACTGAAAACAAAATAGTGCAAGCTTTTAAAATCCCTTTTTTTCTGTTTTATATGGCAAAAATAGCCACCAGTGTGAACTTTTTCTCAATTTCTATTTTTGAGATTTAAAAAATGACAATATTTTGTTATAAAAAAGAATTTATTGTTCTATTTAAAATGCAGGATTAAACGTTATTTAAAGCGATTTTATGGTATAATTAGTGCAGAAATAAAACAGGGAGGGAAGGACTTTGGAGAAAGAAAAAGTTGTAAATATTCAACCTTTGATGGATAGTCAAGTAGAGAGCCAATTCACCCAACAAATTCAAGAAGATTTCAACAAAAAAAATCCAGATCACTCTGCCCTACTTCATTCACTTGAAACCGTTGAAGTGCTTGATGTTTTAAGCGATTATTACTCTGCACATGAAAAACAAAAACAACCAAGAAAAGAAACCACTAGCGTAAACAAAACTGGTAAAGAGCATAAAGAAATCAAGCAAGCTATTCGTTACATTAAAAAAAACATTCACCGCTCCATCACATTAGAAGAAGTTGCTAATTATGTCTATCTAAGCCCGTTTTATTTAAGTAAATTATTTAAAAACGAATTAAATATTAATTTTATTAATTACGTCAACGAACAAAAAATGCTCTATGCGAAAGAACAACTAGAAAAAAGTGACTGGGCGGTCCATACAATTGCTAAAAATTTAGGTTTTTCAAGGGCAAGTTATTTTTGCAAAGTCTTTAAAAAAGAATTCGATATGACACCAAAAGAATATCGCGACTCCTTAAAATAAAAAACGATTTCAGCCAAAGCCGAAATCGTTTTTTATTATTATTATGACTGCCAATCAGCCGGATAAGTAACATAAATAAATCTTGCTTCACCAGTTACGGAAAACTTGATTTGGCTACCTTTTGGAATGAAAATAATTTCTCCTGGACCTGCTGAAACAGTTCGACCATCAATGACAACATCTAGTCTGCCTTCGATAATGTAGTCTACTTCATCATAATCCAAGAACCAATCGAAAGTTGTATCTTTCATTTCCATTAAACCAAAACCTAGACGTTTACTTTCTTCTAGTGTTACTAAGTCTTTTGTATAAACAACATCGCTAGGATTTCCTGTGTCTAATCGATCTTCCTCTGAAACTTTTACTACAGGAAGTTTCACCGATAGAATACCACTTGGATCAACGTGTTTGGAACTTTGGCCCATTTTTTCTAGGACAACTTGTTTTACTAGTTGCTCAATTAATTCTTTACTAATATCAGCCATTATCTTTCACCGCCGTTTGTTCTTTTGCTTTATTTTTCTTCATCATTCGGTTAGCCATATAGATACCGACAGCTACGGCAGTTACTCCTCCGACAAGTTTTCCAACAATCATCGGGAAAATCATATCTTGGGCAACCCCAGCTGTGAAACCTAGATGATCCCCTAAAACAAAGGCCGCAGATACGGCAAAAGCAACGTTAATAATTTTACCGCGCTCATCCATATCTTTTAGCATTTGGAACATTGGGATACTATTTGCAAGTGTCGCAACCATACCAGCCGCTGCAACTTCATTCATACCTAGCAATTTACCCATTTTCATAAGTGGTTTATTGAACACTTTTGTAATAACAAAAACTAAACAGAAAGCTCCTGCTAGAACTAGTGCGATACCACCAACGATTTCGATACCTTCGCCAATTGGTGCAATTCCTGGAATAATAGTTAATCCAGTAAGTTGTTGAATAGCTCCAGCAACTAGCCCAATAGTAGCAACGATTACTACCCCTTTTCCAAAAATCGTGAAGCCTTTAATCATGCCTTCTGGTTTGAACCAAAGGCCTAACATAATAAGGGCAGCTACAAGAATAATTGGTACTAAGTTTTTGAAAATCATGATTGGAGAGAATCCAGCTACAAGTCCACCGATTAAACAACCAATTGGAATCGTAATAATACCAGATAATACGCCAGTTGCTAAATATTTATGATCTTCTTTTTTAATAATTCCTAGTGCTACTGGAATCGTGAAAACAATAGTAGGTCCCATCATGGATCCTAGAATAGCTCCCGCAAATAGACCAGCGTCGGGAGTTAGCGCAAGTTCTTGAGCTAGCGCAAAACCACCCATGTCATTCGCAAGTAACGTTGTTGCAAACATTGCCGGGTCAGCCCCAAGCGCCGTATAAATTGGTACAACAATCGGGCTTAAAATTTTTGCTAAAACTGGCGCTAATGTAATGATACCGACCATTGCTAGCGTTAGCGATCCCATTGCCATAATACCTTCTTCAAATTGTGCACCTAAGCCAAATTTGTTGCCGATAATTTTGTCAATAGCTCCTAGAATCATAAAGATTACCATTAAATAAATAATAATTTCATTAATGCTCAAAAGTGTTCCTCCATTCTATAGATAGCGTTTTAAAAGTTCATCAGGAGAAGGAATGACCGTATGATGTATCACCTTTTTTGGTTCGGCGGTTTCGATTAGAATCCGCATCCCTTCTTGAATAGCACTAACTTCCCCTGTAAAAACAGCCACAAATTTCCCACCAATCGAAGCACCGAGCGTCATGCGTTTCAAATGAATAGCCGATTTTTTCAGCGCTTCATTTACTGCATTTAGTCCAGCGCCCAACTGACTGATTTCGATAATTCCTACTGCGTCAACTTCCACTTTAGGGTGTTTATTGTTTAGAAAAGCAAGTAATTCTTCGTGCGCCATATGCAAAATATAAGAAGAAACATGAAATTTGCCAGCTTCTTCTTTTGCATCTTGCATCGCACTAGTAAGTTCACCGGAAGCACCTTGCAAAATAATCAAAAATTTACCAGGACATGTCGGACGAAAAGTAAATAAAGTTACATTGCCTGCTTTCAAGAAAACATCGGCCATTTCGTACCCTTTACTTATACTCCTGAGTTCAAGAATACCTAAGGACTGTTCAGCCATAACGTTCTACCGAGTC
This sequence comes from Listeria sp. LM90SB2, assembly GCF_028867355.1. NCBI lineage: Bacteria > Bacillati > Bacillota > Bacilli > Caryophanales > Listeriaceae > Listeria > Listeria sp. LM90SB2. The sequence goes on along the minus strand of NZ_CP046449.1, from coordinate 1,206,972 downwards.
GATAATGCCGACGATACATGCGTCCACTGGGATCGTGTTGTCCCCAGTGGATGCTCGTGCTGCGCTACCAGTTGTAACGAGCACAAGATCGCCGTTTCCTGCTCCGGCATTATCAGCTGCCACTATGGAATGTCTTACATCTTCCGTTTCATCGGTACAAATCTCTACTAGTAGTAGTTTTAAACCATTCAGTTTTTCGTCTTTTCTTGTTGCCCATAAACTCCCGGTAACTTTTCCAATTTGCATGCCGCTCTTCCTTCCTAACTTTCTTTAATGCTAATTCGTTTTTCCTGTAAGTAATCTTTTGCAAGTGGTGTTAAGAAACTTCCTTTAGGCAAAATGAATTCGCTTTTGTTCTTAGTAAGTTTTTCAACATCCTGTTCGGTGATGACTTTACTTTCTTTGGTCTCTTTTACCGGACTTTCGATAAATTCGACACCAAATCGGCTCAGTTTCTCCTCATATTCTTGAAAAAGTTGTCTGATACCATATTTAGCGGAACGTTTATAAGCATGCGCTTTGATACCACTCTTCATTATCCAAGTTGGCCGCCCTGCTAAAAGATGATCTGTAATAAATTGTTCTTTTTTATTCATCGGAGCAAACAAACTGATTCGAGCTAATTCAGCGATATCCAATTCTTCCAGTAGTAAAATGTCACAAGCGCGTTCCGAACGATCATAAAGCGAAACTTGATATTCTTTTAGATAACACTGTCTGAGAGTGTGTTCTGAATCTTGTCCCATGATAATCATTTTTTTCTCTGGAAGTTGTAATCGTCTCATGACTTCCTCAGTGACAGCTTTTATGAGTGCGTCTAGTTCCATACTCATTTAGCCTTTGTTTTCTTGATTATTTGACCTCGAATTCCCTTTTTAAAACCACATGCGTTGGCTTCGTCATAATCAATGTGCATATATGTAGCAAAATCAGGGCTAATCCGAACAACAACATCATCAAAAATTAGTGGTCTGTCACCGTTAATTTTCACTTGAACAATTTCACTTTGGGATACTTGTTGTTTTTCTGCATCAGCAGGCGTCATATGAATATGGCGTTTTGCAACAATAAGTCCTTCTGATAATTGAACACTGTTTTTTGCGGATAATAGTAAAATTCCTGGTGTCCCTGCTATGTCTCCACTTTCACGAACCGGTGCTTTAATTCCAAGCGCCGTACCATCTGTGGAGCTTATTTCTACTTGTGTTTTTTTACGGATTGGGCCTAAAATTACAACGTTATGAATAACGCTTTTTGGTCCAACGATGCTAATTCTTTCTTTACAAACATATTGACCTGGTTGAGATAGGTCACGGAAATGAGTAAGTTCATACCCAGGTCCAAATAGTGCATCGACTGTTTCACGATCTAAATGAACGTGGCGGCCGGATGCTTCTACTTCTACGCCAGTTTCAAGTAACGCACGGCGAGTGACTTCTTCAATAAGGCTTGTTATTAACTCATTATTCATGAATAAGCCTCCTTACTTTTTATATTCACCTGTTCTCACGCGGAACATCAGTATCCAGAATAAACTAGACAATCGGTTAAGCGCTTGAATGATGTCTGGTCGTTTAATGGAATAATCGGCTTCCTTAAATGCTAAAAAGGCAGCTAATTCCGTTTCGCGGACCATCGTTCTTATTTTGTTTAATCGAATGACCGCATTCCCCATCGTGTAATCAGGCATAAAATGTGTCATTTGATAGTATTTTTTCGGATTATGACTACGTTCCCGCAGTTCTTTTTCATCCATTCCAAGCAAATGAACTGATTCGATTTGCTCGTTTAAAACTTCCGATCGTACAATATTTCTTACAAAGGTGAGGATTTCTTGTAAATCTTCCGCAAGATCTTTAAACTCAGCTGCAACGGAACATTGGGTTTCCAGAATTTCAGCTTCCAGTGTATCTAATTTTCCGCGGAAAGCGATTTGTGGATGGTCTTTAAACACAAGCAGGTTACCACGTAAATGCGTCATATGTTCAGGCTTCTCATCTAATGCTCCACCATAAATCGTTTGGAATTTTGCTCTAGTAGTTTCTTTTTTCACTGGCTCCACTACTACTTTTGTTTCTGCAATTTCATCAATATAATGAAGGTCAATTTTCTTTTCAGACAAGAAACTCTTAGCTGAAGGTGTGATAATTGTGCCTTTTTTTATATCAAGTTTTTTGGTTGTTTTTAAATCGGTGTGTAAATAGGCTTTTCGTAACTCATCTTCTGTCAAAATAGCCAAAGAACCACATCCTTTTGTCCCATTTACAATTGGTGTTAGTAATGTTGGGAAGCTTTGTATTGCTTAAATCTGGTAAAAAGCGAAAGTTTCGGGCAATTTCCGAGTCTGATGGAACCCTTTTGCCTTACGCTCACGCTTTTTCCTGATTTATGTTAAAAGTTAGTCTTATTCAGCGCTTTTTGGTAGAATTGCGTCTACTTCGCTGTGTGGACGTGGGATTACGTGTACAGATAGTAATTCACCAACGCGTTCTGCTGCTGCTGCGCCTGCATCTGTTGCTGCTTTAACTGCGCCAACATCGCCGCGAACCATAACTGTTACTAGACCGCCACCAACTTGTTCTTTACCCATAAGTGTTACGTTAGCTGCTTTCACCATTGCGTCTGCTGCTTCTACTGCTCCTACTAAACCTTTAGTTTCGATCATACCTAATGCGTTTGCGTTTGCCATTTTAAAATTCCTCCAATTAGTGTTTTATTTTTTATTTTAATTCTGCTAAAACTTTTTCGACTAAACTTTGGATGAGTGCGTCTGCATCAACCGGAAGTTCAGATGTTGCTTGGTTTTCTTCTTTACGAATATCTTCTAACTCTAAAACGCCAGTAGCGATGCGACGAATGTTGAAAAGATTTTCAGGTCCGATATTATCAGATGATGAACTTCCTCCAACTGCCCCACAACCAAGTGTTAAAGCAGGTACAAGATTTGTTGTTGCGCCAATTCCACCAAGTGCTCCTGGTGTATTAACTAAGAGACGGGAAACTGGTTTTTTCAGTGCGAATTCGCGAATGATTTCTTTATCTTCAGAGTGGATGATTAAAGTATGTCCAGCTCCTTCATGATAAAGAATATCCATGCTAAGTTCACAAGCTTCTTGCCAAGTTTCGGCTGTATAGAACGCCAAGATTGGAGCTAATTTTTCTCTTGAATAAGGGATTTTAGCGCCAACTTTTGTTTCTTCAGCGATAAGTACTCTTGCGTCAGCTGGAACAGTTAGACCAGCAAGGTTAGCGATATGTTGCACGCTTTTACCTACGATTGCTGGATTCATCGAACCATTTGGACGTAAGATGAATTTACCAAGTTGAACAGCTTCTGCATCGGATAAGAAGTGTGCTCCTTGTTTTCTAAATTCAGCAATGACAGCTTCTTTATTCACACGTTCCACAACGACAGATTGCTCAGATGCGCAAATTGTTCCGTTATCGAATGTTTTGGAATCAAGAATATGTTTCACTGCGCGAGGAATGTTAGCACTGCGTTCGATAAATGCTGGGCCATTACCTGGACCAACTCCAATTGCTGGAGTACCAGATGAATAAGCCGCTTTTACCATTGCAGATCCACCTGTTGCAAGGATAACTGCTGTATCTTTGTGTTTCATCAGTTGATCTGTTCCTTGGATGGTTGGAACAGTCATACAGCTGATAGCGCCTTTTGGACAACCAGCTTTTTCTGCTGCTTCACTAATGATTCTTACTGTTTCAAGAATTGCTTTTAATGCGTTTGGATGTGGAGAAAATACGATACTATTTCCGGCTTTAATGGAAATAAGTGTTTTGTAAATAACAGTGGATGTAGGGTTTGTAGAAGGAATTAATCCTGCTACTACGCCAAGTGGAACTGCAACCTCCATTACTTTCTTTTCGTTATCTTCTTTTAACATACCAATGGTTTTCATATCTTTGATGTAATTGTAAACATGTTTCGACGCAAAGACGTTTTTGATTACTTTGTCTTGCCAAATTCCGAAACCAGTTTCTTCATGGGCCATTTTCGCAAGTTTTTCGCGAGCACCATAACCGGCATCAGCTATTGCTTTTACAATTGTATCAATTTGTTGTTGGCTCATTGCAGCAAGTTCTTTTTGTGCTTTGTTAGCTGATTCAATGAGGTTACGAACTTCTTGGATTGAGCGTAAATCTTTATCTTCTAGTGCCACTAGTTTTCACTCCTTCCATAAATGTCTTTTAGTGCGTGAACAAGTTTATCCTTGTTCGCATATTTAATCTTGCTTTTTGGGATAGGCACATTATTTAATGTGTAAGCAAGTTTCCTTAGATCAATAACTTTCATTGCGCGAAGTTTTTTCTCTGCACTTTTCGTGTTTGTGTTCACTTCTACGACTTGTTGAATAACTTCTTTTGGTTCTTCTTGTTCGACTTCTTTTGGTTGTGTTTTAACTTCTTCTTGAGGAACAAAAAGTGCTTTTGTATCTTCGCTCATTCTTGCGATAACATGGCTTGATACTAAACAACCTAAGTCTTCTGTTGCAGCTTTCCCTGCTTCGATAGCTGCATTTACTGCACCTACATCACCAGTTAATTCAACCGTAGTTAAACCACCACGAATGACTTCACATTGAATCAGTTCGACATTTGCTGCTTTTAAACAAGTATCGGCAGCAACAACAGCACCAAGAAAACCTGTGACTTCAATTAAACCAAGCGCTTCATTTGGCATTTTTTAGCACCACCTTAATATTGAAGTGGATTTTCAGCCACATTTTCTACTGCCATTTTGAACGCATCACAAGCTGCTTTACATGCAGATTGGCTACCAGTCAAAAGTGCTCCGCCGAAGTTTGTTTCGGATGGTGGGCCATAGAAAGCTCCGATTGTTACGTCTGCTGCTTTTAGTGCTGCATCTAACGCATACATAGCTTCAAGTGGAGGGGCGATTAAGTAAGCAATCGCTTCACCTTCTGCAACATTCGCTTCTTTGGAAAGGAATGTACCAGTTCTTGAAACACAGTGCGCGAAGTAAGGAACACTATCATCTTCATTTGCACTAACAAAGCTAGCGCCATTTTCGATGAAATCTACTGCTACAGAAAGACCACTTTTTACTTCCGCAGGGCTTGGTCCGGCGATAATACCGATAACTTCACCAGCGAATTTTGTGGATGCATTTCCAGCACCAGCATACATACTTTTCGCATAAACAACATCTACTTCTGCTGCTTTTGTTGCTTCGTCAAGCGCTGTATAAGTTACATCATCACAATCAGATGTAATAATACCAAGGCTTCTTTGATGCGGTTTTAAGTCTAATTGTTTAAATAGACCATTATCTACGTTAGATACAACTTTGACACTTAAAACGGATGCAGGTAATTTATCATTTTTCATGAAGTTTCCTCCTCTAACTAGCTTATTTTAAATCAATACCAGAACATTTTTTCTCAAGCATATTGTGAATTAATTCAGCAATGTATGCTCCTGCTTCAACTGGTGGAGTTCCGCCGCTATGGATGTTAGAAATAACAGTACGACGAGCTTCTGGCATACCAATTGTTGGTTTGTAAGCAATATAGGCACTCATGGATTCAGCAGTGACTAGGCCTGGACGTTCACCTACAAGTAAGCAAACTACGTCAGCGCCAGTGATTTCACCGATTTGGTCCATAGAAGGTACACGACAATGTTTAACGAAAATAATGTTATCAAAATCTAAGTTATACATTTTCAAACCTTGTTTAATGGATGGCAAGATATCTTTGATGTTAGCTTCAATTGCCGCTGAGCTAAGTCCATCACCAACAACGATTTGAAGTTTGGCGTTTTTTGTCGTATTCGCACGAATCACTTCTACCATTTCGTTGTCAAATTCACGACCTAAGTCTGGGCGAGTTAAGTATTCATCTTTATCTTGACATTTAGTGTTCACTGGGATGAAGTTCATTTCTTTTACTAAATCCTCAGAAACGTAAGAGAAAACGGAATCTTGTGCTACGGCATGGTCCGCACGGAAACGAAGAATTGTTTCTGTTTTGTAACGTGGACCAGCACGCCATAAACCAAGTCGAGCCGGTGTCATTTGTTTCATTTTCAAATAACCTTCACGATCAGCTGGTTCTGGTACTAGTAATTGTTTTTTGATATCTACTTCAGTAATATCCGGGATGCTACCTTCTGTTATAACTGTTTCAACTACAGATTTAGTTGGCGCAGCTGCTACTGTATCGGTTGTTTTACCACCGGACATTTCTGTTAAAATGCCTTCAATCATTTGTTTTAATTCTTGTTCGTTCATCGCTTAGTTCCTCCCTTCCTTATTTTAGGAAAATAGATGCATCTCCAGCACGGCTAGTTAATTTACCATTTTCGCTGAATCCCATTTTTTCCATCCACTGATCAAATTCTTTAATTGGTTTTAAGCCAAATAATTCACGTAAAGTGGCTGTTTCGTGGTAACCAGTTGTTTGGTAGTTAAGCATAACGTCATCACCATGAGGAATACCCATGATAAAGTTACATCCTGCTGCAGTTAGAAGTACGGACAAGTTTTCTACGTCGTTTTGGTCGGCTTTCATATGGTTGGTGTAACAAACATCACAACCCATAGAGATACCAGTTAATTTACCCATGAAGTGATCTTCAAGGCCAGCGCGAATTACTTGTTTGGAATCATATAAGTACTCAGGTCCGATAAATCCAACTACTGTATTTACTAGGAATGGATCAAATTTCTTCGCGAATCCATAACAACGAGCTTCCATTGTTACTTGGTCTACGCCGAAATGAGCGTCAGAAGAAAGTTCAGAACCTTGTCCTGTTTCAAAGTACATTACGTTTGGTCCAGTCGCAGCACCACTTTGAAGGGCTAATTGTCTAGCTTCTTCAATCGTTGCTCCGTCAAAACCGAAAGCTGTATTACCTTTTTCAGAACCTGCGATAGATTGGAATACAAGACCAGTTGGAGCGCCGCGACGCATTGCTTCCATTTGAGTCTTCACGTGTGCAAGTACACAAGTTTGTGTTGGCACATCCCATTTGCTGCGGAATTCTTCAAATTTATTAAGTAAACGAACAACGCTATCAGTAGAATCATCTACTGGGTTAAGTCCGATTACCGCATCCCCAATCCCGTAAGTTAATCCTTCCATTAAGGAAGCAAGGATACCATCAGGATCATCGGTTGGATGGTTTGGTTGTAGTCTAGCGGAGAAAGTTCCAGGAAGACCGATTGTTGTATTCGCATGTGCGATTACACGGATTTTTTTCGCGCCATAAATTAAATCTAGATTGGACATTAATTTTGTAACAGCAGCAATAATTTCTGATGTAAGGCCGCGTGCAACACGTTTAATGTCAGCATCTGTTGTTTTATGGTCTAAAATCCATTCCCGTAATTCTTCCACTGTCCAGTTTTTGATGGAATCATGGATACGGTCATTTACTTGGTCTTGAATAATACGCGTTACCTCATCTGTTTCATATGGGACAACCGGATTATTACGTAAATCTCCAAGCGTCATTTTAGAAAGCACCACTTTTGCAGCTACACGTTCTTCTGCAGATTCAGCAGCAACTCCGGCTAAACGGTCGCCTGATTTTTCTTCGTTTGCTTTTGCCAACACATCAGTGATGGATTTGAACTGGTATGTATGGCCGAATAAATTCGTTTTTAAAATCATTCGATAAATCCTCCTCTCAAAATTAAAGCTATTTATGTGGATCAGTTAAAGACTAAGGTTTTAACTACTACTGGTAGCACTTTCCCGTCAGCAACTGGTTTTCCTATATCAATATAATCACCATTATCGACTTTGACACTATCCAAGCAAATTAGTGGATGCCCGGCTGGTAAATGCCCGAAGATGCTTTGTCCGAGGGCTTTTGCCATGTCGTGCCATGTAATGATAATTAAGGGATGACCAAGTGCGATTGGTTCTTTCATTCCTTCGCAAATGGCTTTCGCATATTCTGTTACTTGCTGGAAACTTGGGCTATTTTCGCCTTCAATTGCAAGTGCAATATGTTCCATTTCATTCTCTATTTTGAACCAGCTAAGTTTTTCCTTGATGACTTCTGCCATATTTTCATCTTCTTCTTGTTTGGCAAGTTTCAAAATTGGAATGTTTTTTACTGGGAAAATTTTCTCGGTGTAAGTAATCGTACTACCGCTAATTTCAGCTGTGTGTGAACCGGCTCCGACCACTGTTGCCCGTATGGTTTCGACAGATTCGATATACTTTTTTTCAGTCATTAAACTAGATTCTGCAATCGCTTTTCCTAGCAATAACCCAATATCTCCATATCTAAAAGGATCACTTAGCGCACCCGTTGAGATGCAGTCTGCAACGCCTCCGGAAAAAGAGATACATTCAATCTCCGTTAAGAATTTCAATCCTTTATTCGTAATGATTGTTTTATAAAAATCATTTGGCGCCCCGAGGCCAACACTATTCTTAAGCAGCTCAACCATTTCACCTAAAACGGGTTGCAAGTTTTCTGGTGAAGTTGTTTCACCAAGTTTAACCGGATAACCTCGTTTTTCTATTAAAGCTTGAATTTTTGGAGCAATATAGGTGATTTTTCTTGTTTCACGGTCTACTTTAATTAACCGACCACCAATATCTAAGCAAGCAGTATCAATGAGTTCTCCGCGATCAAACAGCGATAAGTTCGTGGTTCCGCCGCCAATATCCAAATTCACAACAGAGGTATTATTCTCTTTGGCATAGGTATGAGCACCTGCTCCTTTTCCAGCAATGATGCTTTCTAAGTCAGGTCCTGCTGTTGCTACAACAAAATCCCCAGCAAAACCACTCATTGCATCTAATACATTGCTGGCGTTATCTTTACGAGCTGTTTCACCCGTGATAATAACTGCTCCCATGCCAATTTCTTCTTTTTTAATTCCTGCATTGGCATATTCTTTCGTTACAAAATCACGAATCGCCTCCACATCAATCAAATTATCAGCAAGAATCGGTGTGAACAGAATCTCACTTCTAAAAATAATCCGCTTATCTGAAATGACAATACGCGGCACGGTGAAACTTGATGCCATATTTTGAATTTCTAACTCGGATAAAATGAGTTGTGTTGTCGACGTACCAAGGTCAATCCCTACACTTAAAATTGTTTCCGTCAAAACCCTCACTCCTTTCTAGCAAAAAGAAAAAGCTTAAAGACAAATAACAGTATCGTTACTTGGCTTTAAGCTTCATCGCTTTTTCATAGCTACTTCTTTGTAGCATGGATAGAATTGTATTTAAAATCAAACATTGTTTTCGTTCCGTGTTCATTCGATTCAATGGTTACTTTGCCTCGAAGTTTATCTTTAATGTAACTTTTGACAATGGAAAGTCCTAGGCTTTTTTCGGACACTTTACGAACGTTGAACCCATGACCGTTGTCCGTTACTTCTGCGTGAATAATATTTTTCTCTTCTTTTATTTGTAGTAAAATTTCGCCTGATTCATTTGGATGAAATGCGTGATCATAGGAGTTTTGTAAGAGTTCGTTCATGACAAGCGCCAGTGCCACGGTTCGGTCACTGTCCAAATAAATGCGTTTATCAATATCCATTCTTACAGCTACTTTTGGACAATCTGTACAACATCTTTCAATATTGTAGGCGACTGTTTCGATGACCATATAAAGGTTAATGCCGTCTTCCATTTGCTTCGATAAAAGCTCGTGTGTCGCTGCAATGGCAAGGATTCGGCTGACACTTTCATTTAGAATCTTCTGTGCCTCCACACTTGTAGAACGTCTGCCTTGAATTCGCAATAAGGAAACAACAGATTGCAAATTGTTTTTGACACGGTGATGAATTTCACGAATAGCAACGGATTTAGAAACAATTTCTGCTTCTTTCACTTTAATATCCGTGATGTCATGCAAGATGAGAATAAAGCGGCATTCCTGCTCGTCTTCTTCTTTTACAAAAATCTGCTTCATAATAAAGTAATTCCCGGCGATAACCACTTCTTTTTTTAACTGAATCGGTTGTTTTCCAGTTTCAATTTGATACATGATTGCGTCAAACATCATCTGGTCGAGGGATAAATTATCATAATGCATGCCTTGGATGTCTTCCATATAACCAAGTCTTTCGTAATACTGATCCGCAGCGCAATTCTTTTGCTGCAAAATCCCGTTTCGGTCAAAAATCAAAATGGCATCATCTAGTTGATCAGTAATTGAATCCGTTAGTTTACTCATGGCAGACAGCGTGGTAGAAACATCTCGATAAGCCGTTTCTTCATTGTCAATTTCAAAATGAGCTTTAATTTCGGCGCTAATATCATTTTCTAGAATTAGCACGGCAATAACTCGCTGTTTATTACGAATCGGATAAACTTTTTGGCGAATTAATACGTTTTCTTGTGTTTTTGCAAGTAGATCGTTAGAGTTCATACCTGTTTCCAATGTTCTAAGTACACCTGGCTCATTAGACCTTAGGGCTGTTTCTCCGACTACTTTGTTTTTGTAAAGTGATTTGGTTGTTTTTGGTGGTGTATGATGAATAACAAGTGCTTCACTAGTTAGCTTATTGTATACATCAATAAATACATCTACATCTTGATACATGGCTGAAACACTTAACGACTTGGCTGTGTGAATTAATTCTTCAATATCGTGCTCCGATAAATCTGTGTAGCGTAAGCACATTTCTCGAATCGTTTTAGTCATCGCTCATCACAATCGTTTCTGCGATTTCCATCATCGGACAGCGTTTGTCCATGCTCAGGTTACGAATCATATTGTAAGCTTCTTCTTCTGTGATGTTGTTCTCAATCATAAGCACACCTTTTGCTTTTTCAATCACTTTTCGTTCTTCTAATTTTTTGGTGAGCTTTTCTAATTGCTGCTCTAATTTTCTTGTTTCTCGCCCTTTGGCAATACTCATTTCAACAGTTGGAATCAAACTTTTTTCATCAAGTGGCTTTACTAAATAACCTAATGCTCCAAACCCTTTTGCTTTCTCGGTGTTTTTCGGATCACTAAAAGCGGTAAGTAAGATAATTCCGCCAGCAAGGCCTTCTGAAATAATTCGTTTCCCTGCTTTTAAGCCGTCTAAGAGTGGCATTTGAATGTCCATGATAACAAGATCTGGCTGATGGCTTTTGCAAAGTTCGATTGCTTCAAAACCATCTGTCGCTTCCCCTACAACATTGTAGTTCGCTTCTTCTAAGATGTCTCGGATGTCCATTCTTGTAATAGGTTCATCATCGGCTATTACAATTCTTCCATTCATTCCTGTCACGTCCTCTTCTTCTGCTATTGATTGATTCGTCACAATAAAGGACAAAATCATTCTATAGAAGCATTTACTTGAGCGAAAGAGTAAAAGAGCTAGAGAAAAAATTCTCCAAGAAAATAGAAAGAGCCCCTTAAAAATATTGTGCAATATTTTTGAGGGAGCCCCGTTGCTCTGCTATATTTATAATTCCACACGTCTTTGTGCTCGGTTCTATTATAAAGTAGCATGAAAACGATGTCAATAGGTTATTTGATTCCAGTTGTGAAATAAATAACTTTTATGCCAACATTTTTTCAAGAATCGCACTAACATCTGTTTCTGTCGGTATTCTAGGATTGGTTGCAGTACATCCGTCATTTAGCGCGCCTTCCGCGATTTGAGCAATATTTTCATTTAAATCTGTGCGGCTAATACCACATTCTGTTAATGTAGTTGGCATATTGAGTTTCTTTTGAAGTTGTTTAATGGCATTAATTAAGCTACGAACACCAAGACGTGTATTCGATGCTGGCATTTTTAGTAATTTTGCAATCGCTGTATAACGTTCCGCTGCTCGGTTATCCGGATTGTTACCAAAATCACTTGTAATTCCAGCATTATAACTAATTACGTGCGGTAAAAGTAATGTATTCATACGACCATGTGGAATTTTAAATTTCGCACCGGCTGTATGCGCAATACCGTGATTTAAGCCAAGAGAAGTAATGTTAAATGCCATTCCTGCAAGACAAGACGCATTATGCATTTTTTCGCGAGCTTCTAAATCATTACCGTCTTTGTAAGCACGTTCTAAATAAGTGAAAACTAATTGGATAACTTTTTCCGCCATTGCATCCGAGTAATCATTCGCTTTTGTAGATACATAGGCTTCAAGCGCATGCGTTAACACATCCATACCAGTATCTGCTGTAATTGCTGGTGGAACAGATTTTACTAAGTCTGCATCTAAAATTGCTTCATCTGGCAAAATAGCATCTGTAATTAGTGGGTATTTAATGGCTTTTTCTTTGTTAGTAATAACAGAGAAACTAGTTACTTCGGAGCCCGTTCCACTAGTTGTTGGAATGACAATGAAAGGCATTGCGCGCACCGTACCAAGTTTTTGGCCGAAGAATTTCATCGCTTTCGCCGCATCAATCGCTGATCCGCCACCAATTGCAATCATCAAGTTAGCATCACATTCATTCAAAACTTCAATTCCTGCTACCACGTTTTCAATCGGTGGGTCTGGAATGATTTCGCTAAAAATCGTATATGTATTCGATGGATCAATTTTTTCTGTAATCGCATTAATCATTCCGGAACTAACCATAAATGGATCTGTTACGATAAAGATTTGTTTGTCTTTAAAATCGAGTAAACGATCTGTTGCTCCTTGGCCAATATAAAGATCTGTTTTAAAACTAACTTTTTGCATGAGATTACCTCCTAGTTTTTTTAAAATAAAAAAAGAAGCTTTGAGTAGAGAAATTTCCTCTTCCAACTCAAAGCTTCTTTGCTAAGTAAACAGTACGCCTTTGTACCGTAAAATATTTTATTTGTCCACTTTATTAAAAACCAAACCCGTGGAAATGTCAAATCTTTTTTTGTAAATAGGCAATGAAGATACATTCCTTGTATCACTCTTTTCGTCGTTGAAAAGATCATTGCCCACCATAAAACGAAGCGGTGCACATCTTTGTGCGTATGGTGCTTGATAAAACGTAGCTCGTTCAGCTTCTCGGCACCAAACCATTTACAGTGGGCTTATTTGTTTTAAAAACAAATAAAAAAGCCCCAGTGAGACAACTACACTGGAACCAAGAATTATACATGCTTTGCCTCGAAGCAGTATAACCAGTTAAAACAATTAGATAAAAGACCTGACTTAGAGTGTCTAACTCCTTACAGTGGCGGGACCGTGCTGGACTTTCACCAGACTTCCAGTATCTAACTGTTTGTATGAACGAATTCGTTTATCAAAGTTATTATAGCATAAAATAGACCGCTTGCAAGAAGAATTTGCTTTACGAGATAATTTGAACCCCACCACTGACAAACTCACGGAAATAATATCGACTGTAAAAAGTCGTGACATAGCGCCGTTCTAGCTCAAATAAAATTTCGAGTGGATCCGTTTTTTCGAGTTCATAAAGTATACCGACAACGGTACCACTATGCGAAACATTTAACCCCACTAAATCCAAGTTTTCCGTCACTTCCACAATCTCTCGCCAAAATGGTTTTGGCAAAATAGTTTGGTTGCAGGCTGCACTAACTGATGCGGCTTTACCAAGTAAGTGAATGGATTTTTGCGTGACAGCTTGTTGAAAATAGTCCATTCCTTTTGCTAGTTGTCCTTCGTTTTTCAGTAATTTCGCTTGGTGATTTTCTTGCCGATAAGTAGCTGTTTCTAAAATGGTAAGCGGTTCTAACACAACGACGCCTAGCTTTGGCATCCAATTGGAGCTTTGAATGATGTCCCCTCTTAAGTGATCGAACAAAGTTAGTGATTCAAAAATAGTGCTATCCGTTGGTTCTAGTTGTAAACATAGCTTGGCAATTTCAGCTTCTGAGATAGATTTATTCAGCCATTTTGCTGTAGCGCCAATTGTTGCGGCAATATCAGCGGTGGAACTTGCCATGCCTTTCGCGACCGGAATAGTTGACTTCACTTGTAAAGATACTTGCGGGAGGTCTCTTTTAGCCACACCAAAATACTCGCAAGTGGTTTGGAATGCGAGCCATGCTTTTGTATGCCCGGAGTTATTTAGTCCTACTTTATCAGATAAAGTGACTTCGGAATACCAGTTGATTGGGTATGAAATTAGCTTCTCTCCGCCTAAAATCCAGCCTTGCAAAAGTTCGCCACAAGATGCCGGACACCTCGCTTTAATTACCACTAAAAATCACCTCAAGTGCGGTTAAGAGTTGGCGATTATCTTCTCTACTTTTCACTGCCACTCGGTAATAATTCTCCGTGAGACCTCGGTAATTAGCGCAACTTCGGATAAAAATCCCTTTTAAAAGCAATTTTTTTCGTAAATCAAACGGTTTTTCGAGGTGGAAAAATATGTAATTTACACTTGGTCGGTACACGGTAAGCGCTGAAAATTTACTTAAGCCTCGGTATAAAAAGTCTCGTTCCGCATTAATCCAATCGAATGTTTGTCTAATATAGGCTTCATCCTCTAATAGCATTTGCCCTGCTAAGTCAGCAAATGTATTAATCGACCAGGGTTCGCGCATTTGCATGAGTGCTTCGGCTAATAAGTCATTTTTTGTCAGCAAATAACCGAGTCTTAAGCCTGGAATCGCGAAAAACTTCGTAAAGGCGCGAATAATTGCTAAATGCGGAAATTTTTCTAAATAGTTGATCATCGAAATTGTTTCATTTTCTTCTAAAAAGTCCATAAAAGCCTCATCGATAATTAAATATATGTTTCGCTTTTCACATAAATCAGCAATTTTTATCATTTCTTGTTGCGCGATGAGTTGTCCTGTTGGATTATTGGGGTTGCACAAACAAACAGCTTCGATATCCGTATCTTGTTCAAGCATTTCTAGTACGATTTGCGCCGCAGCAAAATTGGTTTCTTTCGTTAACTCAGCATAAACAATTTCGGCATCAAAAAAAGCACGTTCGTATTCCGCAAAAGTAGGCGCAAGTAAGAGTACTTTTTGCGCCTTTGTTACTTTTGCTATTCCGAAAATCAGCTCTGTCGCCCCGTTTCCAGGGATTACATTCGCTAGGTCGAGTTGATGAAACGAGGCAATTCGCGCACGGAGCGCCAAGTAATCTGGTTCTGGATATTCTACCAGTTTGTCCAAATTTGTTGTTATCGTTTGTTTCAAACTAGCTGGGACTCCTAATGGATTAATATTCGCACTGAAATCGAGCACCATTTCTTTCGTTAATCCGTGTTGTTTTGCTAGTTCATTATAGTTGCCACCGTGAGAAGCCGTCGTTATTTTCACATCAAATCGCTCCTTAACTTATCGTTTGTTTTGCATACTTTTCTACATCACGAGCAATCATTAGTTCTTCATTGGTTGGAATAATGCACACTTTGACCGCTTCATCATCATTGCTAATTATCATATCACCCGCATTATTTTTTGTCACATGGCATGTTACACCAAGATAACTTAGCTGTTCTGTTACCATTTGGCGGATTAATGGCGAATTTTCACCCACACCCGCTGTAAATAATAATGCGTCGCAACCGTTCATTGCGGAGGCATAAGCACCGATGTAGTTGCATATTTGGCCAGTAAACATACGAAGTGTTAATAGCGCGCGTGAATTACCTTCTTTGGCTGCAATTTCGATATCTCTGAAATCACTTGAAATTCCCGATACGCCAAGGACACCTGATTCACTAGACATCATATGCATCACTTCATCCAAGCTATAGCCTAATTCATCCACTAAATACGGGATGATTGTCGCGTCAATTGTACCAGAACGTGTTCCCATCATCAAGCCAGCATTTGGTGTAAAGCCCATGGAAGTATTCACTGATTTCCCAGCTTCAATCGCACAAACACTCGCTCCATTGCCTAAATGACAAGAAATAATTTTTAATTTTTCTAAAGGTTTTTCGAGAACTTCTGCTGCTTTTCCAGCCACATATTTATGACTCGTTCCATGAAAACCGTATTTTCGAATATGATGTTTTTCATAAAGTTCATAAGGAAGCGCATATAAAAAGTTTTCTTCTGGAATCGTTTGATGGAATGCGGTATCAAATACTGCAACAGAAACCGCATTTGGCAGCAATTCACGAAAAGTTTTGATTCCGATGATATTCGCTGGATTATGTAGCGGCGCAAGGTTTGTCACAGCTTCAATCCCTTTCACCACTTCATCTGTTACAACACAGGACGTAACAAAATCTTCTCCGCCATGCGCAACACGATGTCCGACCCCTGTAATTTCGCTCAGATCATTGATTACTTGATGCGCCTTCAGCTGCTCCAGTAAAATCTCGACTGCTTCCCCGTGGTTATTGATTGCTCGTATTTCTTTGATTTTTTCATTTTGAAAGGACATGTTGAAAATGGCGTCTGGTAGACCGATTCTTTCAATTAAGCCCTTAACTAAAACTTCTTCTCCTGGCATCGTAAAAATTTGGAATTTCAGTGAAGAACTCCCTGCGTTTATCGCCATAATTTTGTGCATATAGCTCAGTCCTTTCTCATTTTTAAAGGAGTAAACAAAGCCATTCTTGTTTACTCCATGCTTTTTTATAATAAAATGTTAAATAGTCCAATGGCTAAGAGACCACCAATGATTGGTCCGACAATTGGAATCCAAGCGTAACGCCAGTCTGACCCACTTTTATTTGGTACTGGTAGTAAAAAGTAAGCAAGTCTTGGTCCTAAATCACGAGCTGGGTTAATCGCATAACCTGTCGTTGGTCCAAAACTCATTCCGATGGCAACTACTAGAAAGCCAAGGATTAATGGATTTAAACCATCTGTAAAACTGTTCGCTCCAATCATAAGTAAACCAAAAATGAAAGCAAATGTTGCGATAATTTCACTGATTAAATTGAAAGGTGTATTTCTAATCGCTGGTCCTGTGGAAAAAATACCATGTGTATCAATTTCTGGGGGAGTCGCTTTAAAATGCGGATAGTAGTGTAAAATAACGATGGATGCTCCGACAAATGCTCCGGCGATTTGCGCGATAATATATGGCACCACATCTGCCCAAGGGAATGATCCTCCAACTGCAAGCGCAATAGTTACAGCTGGATTTAAATGCGCCCCACTATATGCTCCTGCTACATAAATACCGATCATTACCGCAAAGCCCCAACCAAATGTAACTACTACCCAGTTTGCTCCTTGAGATAATGATTTATTTAATGTCAATCCTGCTAAAAGGCCGTTCCCAAACATAATTAAAACCATCGTTCCAATAAATTCCGCCAAATATGCTGACATAGTTTATCCTCCTTTTTAATGTAAATTCTAAATTATTTGTTCTAAAATTTCTTTTAGTTCTTGATGTGAGGGTGTCGTAGGACTAGTTGGTAAGCAAGCGTCTTTCAGTGCATTCGTTGCAATTTCGTCCATTTTTGCATAGACTTTTTCTTTTGCTACACCGGCGTCTGTCAATGTGCGCGGCATTTGCATATGTTCCATCATCGCTACAATTCTTTCGCGAAGTAAGCGGACAGCTGTTTCGTTCGAGTCTGATCTGGAAGCAATGCCACAAATGCGTGCCATTTCTGCATATTTTTGTTCTGTTTCACGATTTTTAAAGGCGTTAAAACGAATCACTGCATCTAGTAAGATCGCATTGGCTAGCCCGTGTGGTACGTGGAACTGTGCACCAAGTTGATGCGCAATACTGTGATTCAAGCCTAAATTGGCGCAGTTAAAAGCCATTCCAGCCATAGTAGAAGCATTATGCATTTTTTCTCGATTCGCTAAATTACGACCATCATCATAACAGCTCGTTAAGAAACGTAACGTTAATTGCACACTTTTTTCACCAAGAGCATCGGTATAATCGCTTGCATCTTTAGAGACATAAGCTTCAATTGCGTGTGTTAAGACGTCCATCCCTGTGTTCGCTGTAATAGCTGGAGGTACCGTAACAACCAGTTGCGCATCCAAAATAGCCATATCCGGAATTAGTTCATCTAAGAAAAGCGGATATTTAATTTTCGTTGTTGGATCAGTGATAACGGTTGCGGCTGTAACTTCTGAACCCGTACCGCTGGTGGTTGGAATTGCAATAAAAGTACTGATATTGATTTTTTCCAAACGTTTGGCGAAATAGTAGATTCCTTTAGCCGTATCAATCGCTGAACCACCACCAAAAGCAATCATGACTTGCGGTTGGATTTTGCCTGCCTCACTAACCCCTCCAGCTACTTTGGAAATAGGTGGATCAGGTACGACATCGGTAAAAATATGCACATTATTGGATGTATCTAATTGTCCAATTAAACCTTGAAGCCCTTCCCCATCAGCCAAAAAACGGTCACAGATAATCCAGACATTTTTATTTTTAATTTCTTTTAAAACTTGTAAACTATTCGTACCAAAAGCTACTTTTGTTTTAATTTGAAAGCTGTTCATTCAGTTTGCCTCCTCTTAACGAATCGAAAAACCATCTGTTAAAACACAACGGCGACGTCTAGCAAAATGACGCGCTGTAGTGGTTCCTTCTCCGGTAGGCGTTGCAATAGTGAAAGTAGTGCTACCTTCTCCTCTAAAGCCTAATCCCGCAAATGAAGGACCATTTTTGACAAAGATGGATGTTTGCATATCTCGTGCAGCTTTGTTTAATCTAGAAATATTTTGTGAATGCATCGTAGCTGTGTGATGCAAGCCTTGCTCTAACTCAATAGCGACATCAAGCGCTTCGTCAAAATTAGGAACTCTTACAACAGGAACAATCGGCATCAATAATTCTACAGTTGCAAACGGATGTGTTTTTTCTGTTTCCACAATAATTAAACGTGGTGAAAAATCACAAACAATCCCCGCTTCTTTTAAAATTTCTGAAGCACTTTTTCCGACTAGTTTTTTGTTTGTTACTCCTTTATCTGTGACAGCTACTTTTTCTAGTTTTTGAATATCGCTTGGATTGGTCACATGTAGTGCACCATTTTTTTCCATTTGGAACATTAAGAAATCTGCGATGCTATCAACTGCAACAATACTTTTCTCCGCAATACATAGAATATTATGGTCAAAAGATGCGCCGTCTACGATATCAGCAGCTGCTTTTTCGATGTTTGCTGTCTCATCTACAATAGATGGCGGATTCCC
This sequence comes from Listeria sp. LM90SB2, assembly GCF_028867355.1. Taxonomy (NCBI): domain Bacteria; kingdom Bacillati; phylum Bacillota; class Bacilli; order Caryophanales; family Listeriaceae; genus Listeria; species Listeria sp. LM90SB2. The sequence goes on along the minus strand of NZ_CP046449.1, from coordinate 1,187,957 downwards.
GGCACCTGCGCCAATAACTTTTTTACCGGATTGCATGGCTTGAAGAACTACACCAGGGCCACCTGTAATAACAAGGAGCGGTACTTTCGGATGATTCATCATTTCTTGCGCGGCTTGAATAGATGGTTTTTCGACTGTAACAACTAAATTATCAATGCCGCAACTTTCACGGACAATCGTATTCAACTTTTCAATCAACCAAAGAGAAATATTTTTCGCACCTGGATGCGGGCTATAAAATACTGCATTCCCAGCTGCGAGCATGCCGATTGTATTGCAAATCAAGGTTTCCGTTGGGTTCGTACTTGGTGCAACAGCCCCGATTACGCCATATGGAGAAAGTTCGTAAAGCGTCATGCCATTATCACCAGTAGCAACTTCTGTATACAAATCTTCCACACCTGGCGTTTTTTCAATCGCTAACGTGTTTTTCAAAATTTTATCCGCTACATTTCCCATACCAGTTTCAGCCACTGCTCGCGCCGCAATGGATTCAATTTCTGGATAAAGTGCTTCACGAATAGCCTTCACCACATTGCGGCGTTCTTCTAGCGATTTTTCTTTATAGCTGTTTTGTGCTATAACGGCAGCTTGAACGGCTTCATCAACCGTATCAAAAACTCCACTTTTCGCACCTTTGACCGTTGTTTTTACTGGTATATCTTTTTGTTCTGCTAATTTTTCTAAGAGAACTTTTTTCACTAGTTTTTCGAGTTCTAATGATTCCATACAGAATTACCCCTTCTCTATCATTGATAATGCTTTTTTCGCAATGTGGATATCTTCCTCCACTGATCCGCCGCTAATCCCCATTCCACCAATAATAGCTCCATCTTTTCCGTAGATAGGAACACCCCCGCCAAAGGTTACAATCTCACCATTTGTCAGTGTTTCTAATTGATAAAGTGGGGCTCCTGGCTGAACTGCTTCTGTTAATTTTTCCGTGCTTGTTTTCATCGCTACGGCGGAATAGGCTTTTTTCGTTGCCAGTTCTGCACTTACTAAAAGAGCGTGCTCCATCCGGTAATTAAATCTGGCATTACCGTGCGCATCGACGATAGCAAGTGTGACTGGAACACCAATTTCTTCTGAAACGATGCAAACTTGGTGCATTAATTTTTCACAAAAGGAAAAAGACAAATCGCATGTAACTGACTTTTCTTGGCCAGTTTGCTCTAAGTATTTGGCAACAATGAGCTTGGTTGCTTTATCGAGCATTTGTCTGAAATCTTCTTCTCTAGCAAGAATATACAAGAAATCCGATAAGCGATTTACAAATTTTAATAACTCTTTTCGGATAGCTGTTTGTTCTGACAAACGAACTAATAATCGCTCACCGCGCCTAGCAACAGTCCTGGCGCTATGAAGAAATGCTCCGGCTGTGCTTGATCCAGGAAGAACAAAACTATCGACTTTTGGCAATTTTGCAGTATAATCATCAATGACTTTTTCAAGTTGATTGATGTCGTTTTCTGTAATAATAATTTTGCTAGCGAGGGATGCTTCGTGCTCTGTTGCAAGTTCTGCGCAAACGTAAAACAACTGCCGCTCCACGTTTCTAAGCAAAGTCTTATTCTCAGCTGAAGTCACGAATTTTTCTGCTACACTAATTTCTGCATTTAGCTCATCAAACGAGCCATACGTTTCGACACGGTCATCATATTTTTTCACACGATTTCCATCAAATAATGCAGTTGTTCCCTTATCGCCGGTTTTGGTATAAATACTCACGAGTTATTCACTCCTTACTTATCAAAACTATCGACAATTGCAATAATTGCCGAATCAATCGCACTATTTGGTTCCGCAAAAACACTTCTAGCTGCATTGCCACGAGCAACAAGCACATACTCCCCAATTCCTGCCCCAACAGAGTCACACGCTACTTCTTCTGAGCGCACATGCTCTCCATTTGCATCAACCGGTTGTACAATCATCAATTTTTTACCAGTAAGTGAGTCTTCTTTTTTTGTGGAAACTACACTTCCTGTTATTTTTGCCATAAACATAACGTCACTGCCTTTCCCGCACTGCAATATTATTTTTCGTTAAATATTCATTTGCAAGCGGTGTAATAAGCTGCTTTTTATATTTGCAAAGTGTACTTCCGCTTGGGATTACCGCGCTATCACCGTAACAAATCACTTGACCATTTGAATGAAAGAGTCTCTCACCTTTATTTGTAAAAACTGGGAACTCTAGCTGACTAAGCATTGTATAATCAAGCCAAGGTTCACCATTATCATATAGTTCAAGCTCAATGGTTACTCCATAATCTGTAGCTTTTTCGAACCAAGCAGTTAATGATTCTGCTCGGTTTCCACTGAGAATTCGCTCAAGAAAATGTTTGTTTACTTGTGTTAATCGAATCGTTCCACTTTCTATAAAAATCGCAACTGGATCGCGTGGAAGTTTGCTGATAGCGATAGAAGTTTTATTTGTCGCACGAAGCTTCAAGTGCTGGACAATGATTTTCACTAATTTTTCTATCATAGATTCTCGCTCCCTGAACTCATAGCAATACCAAGTGGCGTGACATACTGTGGATAATTCGGTTGAAAAACAGGCGTCTTCAAATAGCTTTCAAACGTATCTTTGAACTGGCTATATGCGGAAGCACCGCCAACAATGTAAAGTGGCTCTGAGGGAGATTTCTCGAGATGAACACGGGTAATTTCTGCCATTTTTTCCACTACTGGACGCATCACAGAAAAATGCTCACTAGAATCTTTTTGCTCGCGTTTATTCTGCTCGGCTTTTTCTACTGGAACACCGTAATATCCCGCAAGAACAAGCGTCATATGCGTTCCCCCAGTTGGTTCATCTGCGGTATAAATTACTTCACCATTTTCAAAAACGCTGATTCCAGTTGTCCCGCCACCAACATCTACAACTGCGCCATCTTGTAATCCTAGAACTGCTGCCGCTGCGGTCGGTTCATCAATGGTGTACAGTGCTTCCATTCCGGCGCTCTCAATAACATTGGCGACCACCTTTTTATTGTTTCCTACTGTACCTGGCGGGATGGCTCCAGAAGCATGTGTTAAAGTTATACCTAAACATTTTTCTGCGCGGTCTTTCAGTCGTGTCACAACCTCTACAGACTCGCGGTAATTGACAACGAGACCATCGCGAACAGCATCTGCGAATTCAAACGCTCCAAAAAGTGGCACATCATGTTCATCTAGAACAACAAACACGATGGAGGAAGTACCTAAATCGACGCCAACTTTCACTTTCTGATCAGCAGAAACTTTTTGTTTAATATCTTTATTCATTAGCGCTGCAAGCTGTTCCATTCGTTCATTTGCTGTTTGTAGAATATCCATTTCAGCACCTCCTTATCTCGTCACGACTTGATTATTTTTGCAAAGCACGTACCAGCAATATCTGCTGCATTTGCTTCATCCGTATCAATATGCATTTCTGGTATAAATTGATTGTTTACTCGAATCGTACAATGATTTAAAACAAGACTTCGCATTTCTGAACCTACTAGAACGGATACTTCATCGCCTTGTTTCACACCATATTCATGCGCCACACTTTCTGGTAAATGGATGTGGCGTTTCGCGACAATCGCTCCTTTTGGTAAGCAGATTTCGCTATGTTTCGAAACGAGTTTGATCCCAGGTGTCCCGTCAATATCTCCGGAAACGCGGATTGGAATCTTCATACCAAGCATTCTTGCATCCGTTTTAGAAAGCTCTACTTGCGAAAACTTCCGAAGTGGTCCTAAAATGCGGACACGATGCAGTTCCCCTTTTTCTGAAACAACAGTAAGTGTTTGTTCAGCGGCGAATTCACCTGGTTGTTTGAGCCATTTTTTCACTTGAATAGGTTCGTTTGGAAAAAGTTGGTTATAGTCATTTTCTGTTAGATGGATGTGGCGGTTAGAGACTCCAATAGGAATCTCTGTTTCCACACCACTAAGTTTATCTGTTACTATTTGCTTGATTATTGCTTTTAATTCTTCTCTTTCCACGACTTATAGACCTTTTGGTAGCAACGTTTCTACATCATTGTGTGGACGTGGGATAACGTGGATAGATTGTACTTCGCCAACGTTACGAGCTGCTGCTGCGCCTGCATCGGTTGCTGCTTTTACTGCACCAACATCACCGCGAACCATAACAGTTACAAGACCTGAACCGATTTTTTCATACCCTACTAGTGATACATTTGCTGCTTTTACCATTGCGTCAGCTGCTTCAATTGCGCCAACAAGACCTTTAGTTTCAATCATTCCAAGTGCATTATTCATTATTATTTCCTCCTCAAATTGGGTTTACTTCTCTTCTTCAAAATGGATACAATCTTGTCTTGGATCCCCTTTTACTCGTGGGCAAAGCGGGTCATGACATAGATTGCAAGTCGCTTCTGCCGGGACTTCGGTTTCTTCCACTTTTTCTGTTTCAACCATTACTTCCGGCTGTTCTGGCTCTATTTCTTCTTTTGGCCAAAATACTGTAAAAATCTCTTCCCCTGGTCGAGGAATGACTTTTTTCGCAATAAAACTGTCTGAGGCTATTGCGGTTTGTTCGCCTGCTTCAAGCGCCGCATTCACAGCAGCAACATCACCTTCCACTTTCACGGTAATCCAGCCAAAACCTTTTGCTTTTTCCGTGTCTACAAGTTGGATATTAGCTACTTTTGCCATTGTATCTGCTACGGTTATCGCTGAAGCAAGTCCTTTAATTTCAATCATTCCAATTGCTTGATGCATTCCTTCACCTCCTTATTTAAAAGGTACACCCTTGACAAGTCGCGCCGCATTCATTCCCATATTTCGCTGGTTTTCTAGTGTGGTTGCGCAAAAACGATACGCTGAAAATAGTGGTTTATCTGGGGGTAAATTACGATAATGAATCACTAAATGATCATTTTTCAGCGTAACCCCTACTAGAAGCGGAGAACTCGCAGATGCTCGAAATGCTGCTTGCACTTCGTCTTTCAAAGACATAATTTCTAATTCACATGGAATGCCTTCTTCTTCTATTCCAAATAAAACTTGTTTAATACTGTCTGGATTCGCGTCTACATCTGCATGAAAATAAATTGCTGGCTTACTAACAACTGGAATCATGCCTTAGCACCTCCAGCTAGAATTAAGCCTGTTGCAACTGCATTTCTAGGGCCTTCTTTACCACGAATATTCCCACGGCCAGCAACGAGTGAATAATGAGAAAGTGCATCGGTAATTAATTGTGGAATCTCAAAATCAAGGGCTGATCCTCCAACAATTACGACAAATGGAATATCTCGAATATTCCCAGTTGGGCTGACATATTTTAAAGCGCGGATGGTATTCGTTACAAAGACACGCTCCTTAGCTGAACGGCGAATTAACTTGATTTTTTCAATTGATACATCCCCAGGTATTGGCACAAAGCCATCTGGTTTTACAATCACCACTTTGGCAAAAACTGTTGGAGAAAGCGGCGTATCAAAAAATTGCACTGTGCCATCTTCATGCCGAATGTGGAAAATACTTTCAACTTTAGCAAGCGGATATTTTTTAATATCTTCGGCTAAATAACGGTCTTCAAGGCCAATTTCTGACTGGATAATCATCGTTACCATATCGCCAGCGCCGGCTAAATGAGTTGCGATAATTTCTCCTTTTCCGTTGATAATCGAGGCATCTGTGGATCCAGCACCTAAATCTAAAATGGCAAGTGGAGTATTAGTTCCCGGTGTAGTAAGCGCTCCGAGAATGGCAGCCTCTGCTTCTGCACCACCAATTTTGACGCTTACTTGCAGTTCTTGTTCGATTTCTGAGGCGATGGCTGCCATTTGCAAGTGATCACTTTTTACCATGGAGGCAATACCAACCGCTTGTTCCATGGAAAACTCACCTGCAAGCCCACCTTGAACGTCTACTGGAACAAATGTATCCACAGCTAGCAAATCTTGAATAAAAATATCAGCTGGTAATTTATCTGTTAGCCCAGCCATCGTTTGGCGCACTTTTTCTAGCATGCCACCGATATTTGTTCCTGGTTCTCCGCTAGCATTGTCGAGTTTTGGAAGTGACATAATGGCTTGCATGATTTTCTCAGAACCTTCTGCGACATTGACACGCTGCGTTCTGGATCCTGATTGAAGTTCGATATGCCCCGCTGGTATTGTTCGAGCTTTGACATCACCTTCTGGCGTTTTAATCACCACCGCCGAACGATTGCCAATTAAAGCTCGTGCCACAGGAATGATATTTTTCGTTTCATCTGAATTCAAATGAAATACTGTCGCAATACCATATGGGTTAGAAATGGTTTCAATGACTTTTCCGGGAGCTGCAACTTCGACAGCTGCTAACATATCGACCGGCACTTTATCAATAAAACCAACTTCATCGACAATCGGAATCTTATGGTTTAGTCGGTTATGCACGAGAACCCCATCATCTGCTTGAAGAATTGCAGCTGTGATTTGATAGCCATTTTCGACGTAAGTATTAATTTGCTTTGCTGCATCTTCAAAATCGACTGTTTTCGGGATAATCACAATGTAGTCCTCATCTTTTGATTTAGATGTAACGTCATCCAACAGCACCGTCACACCTGAACCCATACCAAGTCCCCCTGGTGTTTTAGGATTGTGACCAATCATTGTAGACTCAGTAATGATTGTTTCTGTAATAGTTTCCATTGCCACATCGCCAATCACTGGTGTCGCTTCATTGATACGGATTTCGGCTAAGTTCTCGGTTGTCGCATTTACTTTCTCTAAAGCAAGTCGCAACGCTTTAAAAATCCCGTGAAGATTTTGTTTTGTTCCTTTGATACCGGTTGTGTCCGTAATAGCACTAGCAACAAACGCTACTTCCTTCGAATAGTTTGCCATCGCAAGTGCCACTTCCGTTGTAGAATTCCCGATATCAATCCCTGCAATATACTTCATTCATTTCACCGCATTTCCTACATAATCGCGAGCAAAAGGAGAATTTTAATTATCGCCTTTTAATTTCTTACGCTCTTGATAAAGCTGTGCTGCTTCACGAACATAATTAGAACAGATAGTTGCATGATAAACACTCTCTAATTCATCCGCAATTGCAAGTAATTCTTCTCTTGAGGAACGATACGGACGCATTGCATTATAAATTTCTAAAATGCGTTCATCTGGAACGATCGTTAGCTCTGCTGCACGTTCGAAATTATTCGCGAGTGTTGCACGTCCGGCATCTCTTGCTACTTGTGCTTGCATTTTAAGCGTTTCCGCTGTTACACGAACATCTTCCGGTTTGATCGTGCCATCTAGAACACTTTTCAACGTAATGTCGTCTAATGATTTTGATGTCGATGTTTTTACAAGTTCTGGACGTTTTGTTCCGAGTGGATAATCTCGTACTGTCAGTGTATCTCCGCTCACTTTTTGGGAAGTTGTTGTGGAGACTGCGCCACTATTTACTTCTTGTAAAATATTTCTAACCATATTTTCTAGTGCTTCTTGATTCATCATTTTCACCTCACTATTAGTTTACTTGTAATTCGACTGCGTTTTTCCCTTGAACAACATGTTTTGTTTCTTTGATATGAAGTAAAGCTGCTTTGGCTTGGAATTTCGGACGAGCCATTTGATCATTGACCATTGGCACTGGATTTGGTGATTCACCTTTGGCATATTTCGCCGCGTTTTTACCAATTGCTCGGTATGTTTCTAGCGTAATTAATGGCGCTTGCGGGAATAGCTCTAAGTTAGAAAGTGGTTGTAAATCTTTTTGGTGGATTAATGCTGTACCGCGCGACTGAATGCCGATACAAATGCCAGAACCACTTAATTTGTCGCCTTCTACTGCAACGAAAGCTACGTCAGAAGAACGGAATACACGAACCACACGTGCTTTTAACCCTTCTTCTTCAATACCTGCAATCACTTCTCGTAAAATTTGTTTATGTGGAACACCGACAATATTTTTTGTTTGATATTTACCAAAAGCTGGCGCGACCGCAATAACAACTTCATCTTTTTGTCTACCCGGCTCCGCGTCCCCAACTTCTGTTAAAAAGCTTTCATCCGAAACTGCAACACTTGGCTGTTCTTTTTGGAAAGAAACTTTATCTTCTTTTAGCTGTAATTCATCTAGTACTTCCGAGATAATTCCGCGGAGTACTTTTTCGTTAATTTCAACCATGTCTCTTAATCCTCCTTTATAAAAAATGGGAAGTAGCTTATTCTAATTCGTTTGCATCAACTGCAACAGCGATATCTTTTAATTTTTCCCAGCGTTTGCCCTCTAAGCGATAACCAGTTCCAGGACCTGCATAATCATTTAAGTCATTGACGGAACTAATGACATTCCAGTCTTTATCAATGATGGCAGATGTATGAAGGAAGTCCCCAGATACACGTTGTTTCAACATATTTAGTACACTTTCAGCAACATCATCGAATCCGCCAGCAGATAACGCTTTAACAACATCCAGACCAGTAACACCACGGTCCATCATTTCAGCAGCTGCTTTAATATCTTCTACCATGTTACGTTCTGGCATATCTTTACTTCCACGTGCATACGTTGCTGCTTCTACTTCCGCATCGGTTACTTCTGGAAGACCTAATTTATCAAAGACAGCTTGAATTACACGTGCCGCTTTATTTCTAACTGCAACGACTTCTTCTTCGGTAACTGGCGTTAAACCACCGTCTACTTTTAAATCACGTTGCAAAATATTGTAATCATCAAAGTCATCTGCATCAAAATTGGAACCAGCAAACATATTGTCATAGTTAGGTGTTGCACTGTAACCAGAGGAAATATAATCTGTTCCTGGTAAAAATTGCATCAATAAACGAGCTGTACGACGAATATCCGAGTGCGAGAATGTTTGGTCGTTACCAGAAGCTACTTCTAGATCTAACATTACGGCAATTAAATTCTCTGCAAGAACCGCTCTAATACCACTTGGTACGGCTCCCGGAATTCCGATACAACTAATCGAACCATTTTGTAACCCTTGAACACCAGCCGCTTTCGTAATGAAAATACAGCGAGATTCAAGATAAAGCATCGATTTACCTTCTGCGTAACCCATTTGAACTTCAGAACCAGTTCCGGATGTGAAGCGCATTTTCAAACCGCGAGATGCATAAGCACTTGCCAAAATACCTTTGGACCAAGGTGTATCGTCTCCGTCTGTAAATACAGGTTCTGTACCATAAACAGAAATCGTTTCTGCATAACAAGTTAAACCACGCATACCGAGTTCTAATTCTGTTGCTTCTTCGAGAGAACATTGCGTTAATACGCCACCACGGCCAGTTTGCGAACCTACTAATAAACTAAGCGCGTTAAAAGGTGCATAACGAACTACCGCAACGGTTGTTTCTTGCTCGTCAAAACCACGAATTGCTGCTTCTGCCGCATCTGCAGCAATTTGAACAGGATTATCACGCAAGTTTGTTACGTGGGCCTGAGTTGTTGGTGTTCTGCGAGAGCGCATTTTTTGCATCGACATCATCATTTCGACAACGTTCATTTGTGAAACTACTTCTACTATTTTTGCCGGTGTCATAGCTGTTGTAAGTAAAACGATTTTTTCCCGTGGCACATTTGGGTCGCAAAGCATATTTGCGAGCTTCACAGAATCCATTTGCATAACTTCTTCCGCACGAGATAAATCGACGCCATATTTAGCGATGAAATGGTCAATTAAGTCAAAGTCAGCGAGTTTTTTGCTGTCCATTTCGACTACTTTTCCATTTTCTATTTTAATGCTTGGTTTCGGATCATTCGGGCTTTCCATTGCGATTAGGCCTTCTTCAATCCATTCTTTTACAAAACCATCTTGATTGACCGGGCGTTTTGCTAATTCTTCAAAGCGTTTTGATTTCATCAGTCGTTACCCTCCGTTCTAAATGTAGGATGGACGATCATTTTTCGGTTCATCCCCTAAAGCTCCAAGTAATTTTTTACCAATTTCACGTGCTGAAATAACAGCTTGACGGACTGCACCAGAATCTCCAGAAATACAAAGAATCACTTCATTGGAGAAACTTGTTCCATCTGCTGGCGAGGAATATGCAACGACATCTACGTTAGCGGATTTCACTGCAGTATCTGCCATAACAACGCCAATCCCAGCCGGTGCACCAACCATAAGACCGAATGCTTTTCCTACAGGTGCGCCGAATGCTGTATTAAGTGCATGACTTGCTCGCGCTGTATATTGAAGTTCGATGTGTCCAGCTTCGTTGCCGTAAACATCTCCGAAAGTTTTATCTAATTCATTCAGTGCAACTTCTACTGCACGTTTGACATCAGAAACATCATCACCACCAAAGATAATTAAAGAACCGTGACCCGCACCGCCTTTTGTATCACGTGGTAATTCGATTTTTACTACTTCTGTATTTGTTGCTTTTACAGCTTCATCTGCTGCCATAATATGTGGGCCTGCACCAGTACGGGCTCCTAAAATACCTATAGAACGGTAAGACTTTTCAAGCTTCATTGCTTCTAAAAGTTGTCCGTCTACATTCGCAATCACTAGGCCGATTGTATCTCCTATTGCTGTTCCTACAAATTCTGTTAATTGAACTGCTTTTTCACTCATTTGACGTGATCCTCCATCCTCTACTAGTTTTTCCGGGGCATCATTAACCGTTTCCATTACCTGTTTTAGAATTTCGTCAATTAGTTTATTTTGCTCACTCATCTGACTTCACCCTCACTGGTAAAATTTCTTCCACATCAGTATGCGGACGAGGAATAACATGTGTACTCATCACGGTACCTACATTTCTTGCTGCTGCCGCTCCTGCTTCTGTCGCTGCTTTCACCGCACCAACATCGCCACGAACCATTACAGTAACCAGTCCAGACCCGATTTTTTCGTACCCTGTTAATGTTACATTAGCTGATTTAACCATGGCGTCAGCGGCTTCAATGGCGCCGACTAGCCCTTTAGTTTCAACTAAGCCTAGTGCTTCTTGCATGGGTGTACCTCCTTCTCAAAATAAGTATTTTACTCTCTCAGTATAGGCAATCCGGAATATAAATAGTTGCCGCTTCCAAATAGAAAAAAAGAAGACGCCAATCGTGTTTTAACACAATTTTGCGCCTCCAAAAAAAATAACGACAAAAAGCCATCCAATAATGCATGGTTTGGGCTTTCTCTTATGAAATTACTCTTAGCAATATATTGTTATCTTCATGGCAAGAAAATGTAAGCGCATTATAAATATGCTATACTAAGAACGACAGAAACACGCCAAGTCTCGCCGAAAGGGGAATAGCTATGTTACTACAGTCCAAAAGCAACGAAATGCTCATTGAAAAAGTAATGGATGAGTTCTCAGCCGCAACCAGTTTAGCCTCCGTTGTTGTAGATATACACGGTACCGAAGTTTCTAGATTATGTAACTTTACTCCTTTTTGCCAACTTATTCGCTCCAATCCCAAATATCGCTCCCTTTGCCAAAAATGTGATATGTTTGGTGGACTGGAAGCCTCCAAAACCGGAAAGCCTTTAATTTATCGATGTCACGCCGGGTTAACAGATTTCTCAGTTCCCATCGTCGTCGAAAACCAACTTAGCGGATTTTTACTTAGTGGCCAGGTTATTTGTGAAGAAAGTAGCGAAGTTGGTAATATTCAAGCAGAAGAAACCGATTGGAAAAATGATAAAGAGCTCATCTCCGCATTTCGCTCTGTCCCTGTTTTCAGCTCCAAGAAAATTAATTCTTCTGCCGAAATGCTCACGATTATCTCCCAGTATTACTTGAAATCCGAAATGGAAAAAAGCCGGGAAGAGCAAAAGCAAAAAATTGTTTTTCATCATGCAAAAATAGCGCATCATGAAGAAAATAAAGAAATTCGGAAAGCACTTAAGTATATCGAGAAAAATCTCAACCGACCGATTACACTTGATGAAGTGGCAAGTCATGTGTACCTTAGCTCTTATTATTTTAGTAAGTTATTCAAAAAAGAAATGAATGTGAATTTCATCAATTATGTGAACCAAAAGAAAATGTCACTTGCCAAAGAAATGTTGAAAAATCCACGTTTGTCCATTGATAATATCGCACGGAACCTAGGCTTCACACAAACAAGCTATTTCTGTAAAGTCTTCCGGAAAGAGTTTGAAGTTACGCCAAAAGGCTACCGCGAAACATTAAAATAAGTTTTATCTAAAAGTCATGTTCTCTTCCCTTTAGGAATATGACTTTTTTGTTGCCTGAAAAACAAAAAAACTTTCATCCGTCATCGAATGAGAGTTTATGCACAGCAAATAAGCTATACGACCCGCATACGCTTTTTAGGACCCCGAAAAAGAGTTGCTTCCGGCTTATTTGGCGAGTATCCTGACTTGGCTTCATCCAACAATCGAACCTTCCCATACGCTAAAAACGTACAGTGGCTATCTCGATTCTTGTCCACCTTACAGTTGCGGGGGCAGTTTCGGCATCGCACCGAATTCCTCTTTCAGAAATGTACATACATTCCACCAACATAAGACCTATTTAACTACCTACATCTTACCACAAAGTATTTATAAAAAAAGCGTTTTCATCTGAAACAACAAAAATCTACTATTGATTAGAAATAAGAAAATGTTGAGATTTGTTGTCCCAGAGCGAATAACATCCTTGCTTAAAATCGATATCCCAATATTGTGCTATAGTTTGTTTTTGTAAAAAAAGCGCAATGACTCGTAAAACACCGAGATGACCCACGAGCAACACCGTATCAAGTTGCTGCCATTTTTCCATTTCTTCTTCTAATATCGCAACTACTCGCTCATAAAATATCGGAAAACTTTCCCCATTTGAAAATAGTGCCGTTTGCCAGTTATTACAGTATTCATTCCACGCCTTTGGAAACTTAGTGCTAATTTCCTGATATGTATAACCTTCAAAGTCACCGAAATTCATTTCATTCAAAGCCGGAAACCGAAGCGTCTTTGCGTTACTTAAAATATTTGCCGACTGCTTCACGCGCATAAGATCACTCGTAACAACTAAATCGATCGAGTAATTCTCCAGCTTTTCGCGGAGTTGCTCCATTTGTCGAATACCATTTTCATTTAACGCGACATCTAACTGACCACAATATTTTTTCGCTACATTCCAGTCCGTTTCTCCGTGTCGCACAAAAATAAGTTGCACTTAAATCAACCCCCAAAGCAGCACTAAACAAAATAAACAAATAAGTTGTCCCATTTGTCCACCCGCACCAAGCGTATCCCCATTCATACCACCAATCCGTTTATAAACAAATGCCCGGTAAATAATCGTAAACAGAATCACGCCAGCATAAGCAATGACGCCAATATAAGAGAAAAACGCCCCTAAAGCAACTAACACAATCACCTGCGCAATCACAACCGGCCACCAAGGAACTCCTAGAAAAATCGAACCTAGTCCTTCTTTCGATCCCGCATAGGTCATTTTTGCAAAAAGCAACATTGTCACTCCTTTAGCAACAATCGGTAAAACGAAAAATAACCAACCAATTTGTTGCGTATCTGGAACAGATAGGAATAAAGAGCCATAAAAAAGAAAATAAAAGCAAATCGCAATCACGCCATTCGCGCCTACACGACTATCTTTCATAATTTCCAGCATACGCTCTCTTTTCCGAGAAGAAAAAAGTCCATCCGCCGTATCCGCCAGTGCATCAACATGAAAACCGCCAGTAATGATAATTTCTGCAAAAAGCCCCGCAATAATCGCAACTGGTAAGGGCATCAAAAGAGCCACCAAAGTAAAAATGAGCCAATTCCAAGCGCCAATAATCACCCCGACAAACGGCAGCAAAGCACTCCCTTTTTTCAAGTTGATTTCATCCATATTTATTTGGACAGGTAACGGAATTCGCGTAAAGAATTGAATTAATAAAATCAATGTTTTCATATTACTTCCACCTTTTCGGAATGCCACTCACGACAAAATAGACTTCTTCTACTTCCGTTGCAATTTGCTGATTAATACGACCAATAATGTCTCGAAAGACGCGTGTTAACTTGTTTTCAGGTACAACCCCTAATCCGATTTCGTTCGTAACAAAAATAAATTTGGCTGAGGATTGCTCTCCTGCTTTTAAAATTGCGCGAACTTCCGATTGAATTCCCGCTTCTACTTCATCAGCAATCTCATTTGTCAACTCGCGCTCACCAAGCAACGAAAAAAACAAATTAGTTACTAACATCGTTACGCAATCAAGCATTATTACATCATATTTATTTCCATTTCGCTCCAAATAAGCAGCAATCCCTTTAAATGCTTCAAAAGTATCCCAGTGTTCTGGACGCGTTGCTTGATGTTTTTTTATCCTAGCTTGAAACTCTGTATCATTTTGAAATGCAATTCCGGTCGCCACATATAAAACACGATTATATTTGGTAGCTTCTTTTTCAGCAAAACTACTTTTACCACTTCTAGCGCCACCAGTTACAAGCATCATCTCACTCATGGTAATTCCTCAACTCTCCTAAACATTTAGCCGCTGGAAAGTTCTGCTCAAATGCTTTTACTTCACTTGCTTTAACTGCTACTAAAATAACAGAAGCAGGCCCCGCAGTTTTATTCATGGTCGCTTCATTAAAAACGTCACTGGCTTTGAAAGTACAATCATTAAGCCGTGCTAAAGTATTTGCCTCATAAGCCATTCCTTTCGACCCAACCGGCACAACTTCAAGCACATCGCTATGCTCCACCAATTTTTTCACTAAATGATAATCTGGCATCTCCGCCATCCTCTGCAAAACTTCTGCTCCAACAATCGGTTCGCCAAATGCAAATAAGACCGCAGCTTCGTGCACATTTATAAGCTTAAGTGCAGCTTTAGTCGCAAAACCAGTTACAAGAACGCCTACACTAGTTTGTGTTACGTTCATATTTTCTTCAGTACTTCCATTTAATTCAATATGACCTAAATCAGCCTTAATAAGTTCGTCTTTTAGCCCTGCGATAACACGTTTACCGGTCGGCTCCATTTCCGCTCCGATAACATCACTCACAGCCACTACTACAGCACCTGAAGCAAGCATTTCTAGTAGAGCGACTCTCAAGGTCAAACGAGCTGTGACTTCCGGCGCGACTCTTAAACCATCATGCACTTTCTCACCAAACCCAGCGCTAATATCACAGCTCGTCAAAACACAGCCACCAGGCACATCAATTACAGATAAATCCCTCACTTGAGGCATAAAATAACCCCCACTTAGTTAAAATTAATCTTCCAAATATGCCCGAAGCTCTTCTATTCCAGTTTCCTCTAACGAAGAAATATAAAAAATATGCTTCGCGCCAGCCATGCGTAATTCCCGCTCTGCTCGCTCGATGTCTTTTTCTGATTCCGCTAAATCCACTTTTGTAACAATCCCAATAACCGGTTTAGCAAAAATACTGGCAAACATCGGTGAAAACGTCTGCTTCTTCTCCGTTACACTCTGTAAAATTGCGATTACAGATGCATCAGCCGCAGTCACAGTGAGCGCGCTGTAGAGTTGTCTATGCTGTACAAATTCACCTGGCGTATCAATCATTTCTTGAAAATACTCCACAGCTTGTGTTTTTTTATATAAAATATCATATCCATGTAATTTCTGGCACAGCGTTGTTTTACCACAACCAACTGAACCCATTACCATCATTTTCTTCAAGTGACTCAGCTCCTAGTGATTTTTGGAATAGAAAAGTCCAAAATCTCATGTAATGAATAAACGACTTGTTGTAAAGCTGATTCAACAGAAGAAACATCACCTGTAAGTACAACGGACCCACTAAAACGATCAATAAAGCCAATTCGTACGTCACCTGATTTAGTTGCAATGTCACTCGCAATAATCGAAGCCTCACTTGGCGTAATCGTTAAAATTCCGATGGCACTTGCGCCTTCTTCTAATCCTAATTTTGTATAAATATCACGGTTTGGGTTGGCGATTAAATGCGCCAGCGTCACCTGTTTTCCCGGTACATATTCTTGTATTACACGCTCTTTATTATCATCAAAACTCATTTTCTTCACTCCTCATCTAGACAAACTATCTCAAAATAATCCTATCATATTTAAGCGCCACTATTTTGTCAGATTGTTCAAAAGGCACGCAACCTCAGTCAGTGCGTACCTTTCTCAAAAACTCTATGACAATATATTGTTATCTTTTTAATAGATTAAACTCTCAAAAACTTCTTTACGAGGTCTTGGTATAACTACTTTATTAATTAAAAGTGCTTCTTCTTTGGCTGCCGCAAGTCCAGCTTCCACAGCCGCTTCACATGCTGCTGTATCACCAGTTAGAACAACGAAAGATTTACCAGCAATCCCCGTTGCCAACCGAATATCCATTAACTGAACATCTGCAGCTTTTACTGCGGCATCTGCAGCAATAATTGATCCTGAACAGGAATAATACTCCATAACACCAACTGCATTCATCTCATCTGGCACTTCCGTTTTGTTAATTGCTTTAATTACTTGGTCGGACACGCGAGGAATGACTAAATTCCCGACGATATTTGCCGCACCAATCTTCGTTCCAGCTTCAATTGATTGAGCTACAGAATCTACTGTCCCTGCAATTAATATATAATACTTCCCAGGGCAGCTTGCTTTAGCATAAATCAATTCGGAGTTGGCCGCTTTTAGCATTGTGTCAACCGCCTCGATGCCTTTCGAAATACTATTTAATTCGAGAAATCCTAATGTATCCATTTTCATGACATCACCTTCTTAATATGAACTTGTTCTTCGGTTATACGAATAATTTGACCGTCAATACTTGCATGGATATTTGCCCCAAGAGCAGCATCAGGAATTTTCGCAATTAAATCACCTTTTTTCACGATGTCCCCTTCACTTACTACTGGAATAGACGGCGCGCCAATATGCATTTTCGTTGGGATAAATACTTCATCTACATCTAGATAATGCATTGTTTCTAAATGAACGTCTGCATATTGTTGTAAGCCCATTTTGATTAGAATATTTTTGGGAGCAATTGATTTATATTCACGCATCGGATCAGGCGTAAATTCTTTTTTATCAGTTTGATAACGAACGCCTTGTTTTAAAAGTTCTTTTTTCACATGAATATTTACTTGGCGCGGTGAGAGCCCCATCGGACAAGCAATTACCTCACAAATGCCACATTCACAGCAAATCATCGCTTCTTCCCAAATCGGATCTGGTTTAATATCCGTTATATCTTCTGCAACCGCGAAATGGCGCATAACTTTATGCGGATGAATATCGTGACCTAATTGTTTTCTTGGACATAAATCCGAACAAAGTGAACACTGAATACAAGCCGATTTTGTTTCATTAAAAATTTGTTCCACTGTTTGGTAATGTAGCTTGTGCAGATAACCAGTATCCTCTGCCACAATCAAACCCGAAGTTGTTTTCGTTACTACTTTTTCAGCAATGGTAGACTTGTCATTTAATTTCCCCATCATTGGTCCACCATCTAAAAATAAATACTCGTCTAAATTAGTTCCACCAGCTGCTGCTAAACAGACTTCAAATGGCGTTCCAACTGGGACATCTAAAAGTTTCGGCTCTCCAACTGCTCCAGTTACTGTCAGCTGTTTACGAACAACTGGTGCGTCATCTTGAATTGCATGAAAGACGTTCCACATTGTCGAGACATTCGATACAATACAGCCAACCATTAGTGGAATACCGCTTGGTGGCACAACGCGTCCAGTCACTTCAAAGACCATGACTTGCTCGTCACCAGTTGGATAGACATTATCCATCTCATGTATTGTCACACTTGCATCTAGTTCTGTAATTGCTGACCGTAAAGCCGCAATTTCCTCTGTGTAATACCGTTTTGTTGCAATAACGGCAAATTCTGCACCTACTTGGCTTTTAACCATTTCAATTGCTTTAATCGTTTCTACTGCATGGTTTCTCATGACAAAATGATCTGTTTTTAGGAGCGGTTCACATTCCGCTGCGTTAATAATTAAGTATTCCACTTCACCGCTAAATTTGGCATGGGTCGGAAAGCCCGCTCCACCACAACCAACAACTCCGGCATCTTTAATCTTTTCTAAAATGGACATTTGGCTCAACACCCTCTTAATAGTTTTTCAGTATACTTCAATGATAGAGCGTTTACATTCCAAAATCTATAGTAAAATTTTGCAACCTAAAAGAGAGCAATATAATAGAATAAAAAACCTACTAAAATTAGCAGGTTTTATCATTTTTATTACGCTTTCCGATTTCTTCTGTTTCTAAATTTTCTACTAACTGGCGTACTTCCCGTTTTACTTTCTTGGCGTATCCAGGATTCCCGCCTCCTGTTGAAATACCGACTAGCAACTCATTTTTTGATACAGTTGCCATATTGAAAAAATCGGAATTCTTTTGTTCAGTCGTATCATTCACTAGTTGTTCTGGCAAGCGATCTTTCAGTACCATTTGATTTACTTCTGGGTTATTCGTACAAATAAATATCAGAAAAGCACCAATTAGATGTTCTGCCCGGTAAGCTTCTTCTTTCACCTGCACTTGAAGCTCTTTAATCTCTGGCAAAACGTCTAACCCGACAATTAAAATATCAGCTCCGGTGTGAAGCAGCCCCTTTACTTTACGAAGCGCCACCTTCCCACCGCCAATTATGACAACCCGTTTCCCTGTAATATCAAGCATTATCGGATATTTCATCATCAAGCCCCCGCACATTTTTCTTCATTTTAACACATAATTGAACCATTTTTCGGGTATAGTTAAAATAATTCAAAAGGAGGTAAAATAAATGTTTAATCAAGCAAAACGAATCTCCACATTTTTCACGTTTAACGGCAATGGCGAGGAAGCATTTAATTTTTATTTAGACACTTTCCCCGATGCGAAAAAAATCGGACTAACTTACTTTACAAAACCAGAGCAAGGCGGCGATATTGGCAAGGTTCTCAATGCTACTTTTGAAATAAAAGGTGCATCATTCATGATTATGGACATGACTAACAACGCCTCCCCTGACTTTAGCTGGGCCACTACAACCCTTTATTTTGCAGATACGGAAGATGAATTTGACACTCTTTTTGAAAAACTGGCTAAAGAAGGTACAGTTATGATGGGGCCAGAAGCAGTGGAAGCGCTTCGAAAAGTGGCATGGGTTACGGATAAATATGGCATTACTTGGCAACTCGCATTCGTATAAAATTAAGAAGAGAAAACGCCGTCCTAAAGCGTTTTCTTTTTTATATTCAAAATGTTTGACCATTTTCGACCATTATGATAAGATACCTGTATTACAAATAAACTAAGGCTTTTTAAGGAGGAATTTTTTCATGGCAGAGAATACAAAGAATGAAAACATCACAAACATCCTTACCCAAAAATTGATTGATACACGCACAGTGTTAATTTACGGGGAAATCAATCAGGAGTTAGCCGAGGACGTTTCTAAGCAACTTTTACTACTTGAATCTATTAGCAATGATCCAATTACGATTTTTATTAATAGCCAAGGCGGACACGTCGAAGCTGGTGACACGATTCATGATATGATTAAATTTATTAAACCGACAGTAAAAGTCGTTGGAACTGGTTGGGTTGCAAGTGCCGGCATTACCATTTACTTAGCTGCCGAAAAAGAAAATCGCTTTAGCCTTCCAAATACGCGCTATATGATTCACCAACCTGCTGGCGGTGTCCAAGGTCAAAGCACAGAAATCGAAATCGAAGCAAAAGAAATTATCCGGATGCGCGAAAGAATTAATCGCCTAATCGCTGAAGCAACCGGTCAATCATACGAAAAAATCTCCAAAGATACAGACCGCAACTTCTGGCTTTCTGTAAATGAAGCAAAAGATTACGGCATCGTAAATGAAATCATCGAAAATCGCGATGGCTTAAAATAAAAACCAAAAGGTTCACTTACAAAATGAAGTGAACCTTTTTTATTCCCTTTATGGAGGACTTAAAATGAAATTAACGAAAGAAAATTTTCAAAAACTTGATCAAATTCATTTATCACTCGAAAACCGTCACTCCATGTCCGAAATTATCGCTATTTTAAGCGAATCTTATATTGAAATCACACAAAACGGTGTTGTTAAAGACTTTTCCTATTACAAATCGCTAACAACACTTGGCAATAGCAGTTTAGAAATCATGGATTATGACATAAAAATTTTAGACGAAACGAAGGTCTTATCCTATTATAAATTGAAAAACACAAGTGAAAATAGCTATACAATGCGAAGCAACGTCTGGATTATCGAAAATGGCTCGTGGAAACTCACCTTTCACCAAGGTACAAAAATCGTATAGAAAAGGAATTTGACTAAAAGCCAAATTCCTTTTTTTATTTTCGTTTTCGTAATAAAATCACGCTAGAAACAGCTAGCATTAAACCACTAACTAAACTAGAATGCATTCCACTATCCCCTGTTTTCGGTAAATTTCTATTATCTTTAGCTACTATCGTATTAACAGAAGTAGTCTGTTTCATTAAAGTTTCAGTAACTTGAAGAACTGATTTCACTGGATCAATTGGATTTACTTGATTTGACGGGTTTACTGGAGTGACTGGGTCTACCGGGTCTACTGGGTCTACCGGATCTACCGGATCTACCGGATCTACCGGATCTACCGGATCTACCGGATCTACCGGATCTACCGGATCTACCGGATCTACCGGATCTACCGGATCTACCGGATCTACCGGATCTACCGGATCTACCGGATCTACCGGATCTACCGGATCTACCGGATCTACCGGATCTACCGGATCTACCGGATCTACCGGGGTAATCGGATTAACAGGCTTCTCCAACAGTGGCTGCGTAATTTTACCAGAATACGTTGTTGTTAACGAACCAATTGCTACGGGTAAATTATACTCGTAATTTAGAATATAATTACTTTGCAACCCTTCCCATGTAATCTCGCCATTTGCATAAATACCCGCATGACTTACTTTTGTCGGTTGTACTCTGCTGCCATTTTCATCAATTACTGGAGCGGGTAAAATCAATGGATCATCTACCTCAACCGCATCTAATACACGCGTTTGATTCGCTAGTTCTAACCTAGTTAAATTGGTCAAATTTTTCAGGGACGAAATATCAATTATTTGGTTGAAACTAAGAGTTAATGTCTCGAGTGTAGTTGATGTTGCTAAACTACTAATATCGCTCACCTGATTCGCTTTTATATCGAAGTCTTCAAGGCTAGTAAGATTTTTAATTACACTCACATCCTTGATTTGATTCCCAAATAAACTTAAACCAAGCAGTTTGGACATATTTTTGAGTGGGGTAATATCACTAATATTATTTCTCCCCGCCCAAAACATCAGCATATTAGACAGATTTTCGACTGGCGATAAATCACTTACCTCACAGTCTCTTATAGTCAAAAATTCCAGTTGTGTCATGTTTTTAACGGCACTAATATCCGAAATAGGATTGGCGCTAACATTCAGTTCTAACATGTTCGTTAAATTTTTTATCGGTTCAATCGTTTGTAAGTTATTAAACTCAAAATCAAGTGACATTAATGCTGTCAAATTCGCAATTGGGGTTAAATCACTTATTTGATTTCTTGGCATCTGAATGATTTCTAGTTGCGTTAAATTACTTAATGGCCCTAGATCACTCACTTGGTTACCATAGCCAAATACTTGTGTGAGATTTTTTAAATATTCTACTCCTTCAAGACTTTGAACACCTTTTGAATCAAAGTGCAAAGATTTAACTGTATTCAATTGGTTTTGCGTAACTGGGCTAGTTGCAGAGGGAAGCTTTAACCAATTTGCTACAACTTGCGCGAGCTTTGGATCAGGAAAAATTTCATTAATCGGCTTTGAATCTGTAAGCGAATAGACTGTTTCTGCTTCGACTGTATGTGGCTTAGTAAAATCCCCAATACTAAATACACAAGCAAAGCTCAAAAGTAAACTGGTTGTAATCTTGATAGTTTTTTTCATAGTATCCTCCTTGATTGTCAACCAACATAATACTCTGTTTATATAATCAAATCAACAGAATAAGGAGGCAATTTTTCTTGTTTCAGGAAATTATTTTCCCTCCTTTTATTCGGAAGCTAATTCCCATTCACCCTTGGTAATATTGCTTTCACCGTACTTATCATACCCATTTATTTTTCATTAAAATATGTCTAAAAAATGAACCAATATAAGAAATCAGCTTTTTTAACTACTAAAAAAGTAAGTTAGGCTTTTAAATCTAACTTACTTGCTCATTTTTTATAATTCCTCTGCATTTGGCTCTCTTACATATTTTTTCATTGCCACCTCACAAGCACCAAACAGTTTGAAATTTTGTCGTGCGTCTAATAACGTTAAACCATTGTTAGCACTAGAGCGAATATTTAACAAATCTTCTATCGAGAAAATATCTTGATAGCGAGAATAAATCTCTTCCTTATCAAAGACAAAATAACCTTCATCTTCCCAGAAACATATCGGACAAATCTCAAACTCGCCTCTAACATCAATTGTTAAACAGTTACAACATGCACATCTTTCTTTACTCATTCAAAACCTCCTTCTGCTTGAGCACTCCATTTGAGCACCATCGTCCATTCTTTTTCTTCTATAACTTCGAAACCAGCTTTCACGAGAAACCCAATGCCTGCTTCATTTTTCCGTCTAACTTCATCCAACATAACTATTCCACCGCAATCAGTTTGAAAAAAATCCAAGAATAATTGCAAAGCTTTTTGAGCGATTCGCTGGCCCCGGTAACATGCAGCCACTTTAATATTTAAATGAGCTGTCCCTTTTTCAAAATCACGAAAGCTAACTTCACCAACAGATTCTATACCTTTTTTTATAATAAAATAAGCATTGCTCGCTTGAGATTTTGACTTGAGCCAGTCCATTCGCATTTCTTCAGGAAAAGAAAATGGCCCACCGAGTACTTCTGTCGTTGCCAAATCTCCCCATAACCATTCAATGAAGGAAAAGTCAGCTGAGGTAGGTTGTTGTAAAGTGATTTCCATGAAGATCCTCCTTGTTTACTTTATAACATAAGTTCAATAATAAACTTACTGATTGCATTTTACATTGTTATCATTTTGAGCAAATTAGGAAAGTTCTTGATTAGTATCGCTAAAGACGTCAAATTGATAAAATATTTTGTGCGGTAAGGCCGTTATAATTTTCATTAAAGTCATCAAACGACTTTTCCCCATTTATCTCTAAAATTTCATAAATTTGTTTTAGTTCTTCTGGAGTGAATATTGTTTTAGGAGAAACTAATTTTTTCGAATATCCAGCAATTGGGGTCATTCCTAATCCAGAATAAGGTAGAAATGACTCTTTCCCACTACTTCTCTTCAAAAATTCTTTCGCAGGCATCGTTTTGCTTCCAAATCCCCAATCAAATCTAACGGTAATTTCCTCCTCGTACTTTTTAATAATATCCCTATCTGGTTCACCTATTGCTTGATAACCGGCATACGTTGTAGACACTCCATTAAAAGAAAAATTCATTGGAAAGGAAATATCCGCTTCTTCCAAATCTACCCTACCAATAATCGGAAAATCCCCACGCAACACTAAATCATCCATAATAAATTCCGGATTTAAGAGCTCCTGTTTTTTCAAAAGTGATAAATCAACTGTATTTTGTTTACTTGTATAGTTAAAGCTACGAATAACAAGCGGAACTCCCATCATCAATCGGAGGTAATGCGAGCTATCTTGAGGCATTATTTTTTGTTTCCGAAACGCCTGAAAACAACCAATCACAAGCCCGAAACCATATTCATTTCCAATTGGATAAGAAAAAATGGAACCTTGCTGAATGGTTTGTCTCGTTTTCACTTTGAGCTTTGCTTTATCTAATATGCTCAACCAATCACTTCCATAATTTGCAGCAATTTTTTCTTGTACATTTTCTTTCGTGAAAAGCATCCCTTTCTCAAAATAGATATTTTCAAAATGCTGAACACCTAGTTTTAACTCTATTCGATGACTGATTTTATTTATTTTCAACCTTAATTCTTTGGTTTTAGCTTTTAAAATTGTTTTTGTCGTCAATGCTTTTGGTTTTGCATTTTTTCGGCCAACTAATTCATTTGTATCTGTAAGCTCTAGATTATAATCGATTTCTTTGTAGCAATCAGCTTGATTAAGAATCAATTTTATCAGCACATGATTTCTGATGATTACTTCTGCATTTTCCACAGTCAATTTCTGATCATTTTCATTAATTTGATGTAATCCGATCACTTCTCGTATCTCATTATTAATCATCTCTACTCGCCTTTCCTGTTGTATTTATAACTTCTCTCGATATCCATCCACTTTTTTAGCCACAAAGGAAATTGTTTCTGCCAAATCTTTCTGTTGCTCGTACAAGTTTTTCATATGATTATTTAAAATTTCTATCCGATTTGGAAGTGTCATGTCTCCTTGCTTTTGTAATGCAGCAAAATTTTTAATGTTTGTTATTGTCATCCCTGTTTGCTTCATTTTAAGTAAAAGCTGTACCCAGCAATAATCTTCTTCCGTATAAACACGATAATTTTTTTCATTTCTAGCAGGTATTAATAATTTTTCTTCCTCATAATATCGAAGCGTATCAATCGAAAGCCCCGTTTTAGTGGCAAAATCCTTAATATACATCTAGTTCCTCCTTGCTATCGGGTGTACTCCATACCTTAAGCTTAACATAGTCAAAGGAGGAGAAGAAATGTATTTAAAAGAAAACGCAAATTATTTATATTGCACAGCAGTTATTCAAACTACCGGGAAAGTTTCTTATGAACAGCTAGTCGAACATTTGGAGGCGTTACGCGCTAAAACGGTGAAAGAACCCGGTTGTGTTTTATTCGAGATTGTTCCTTTAGAAAGTGCACTCGGCAGATTTGCTTTGTGGGAAATTTGGCAGAATCAGGATGCCTTTTACTATCATCACGAACAGAACTATACAAAAGAATTTTTTGCAGCGAAACTTGACACGGTTGAATTTTTCGAAAGCTCAGAGATAGTAGATTTATAAATAAAAAACAGCTTGTAAACTATGCAAGCTGTTTTTATTTATTTTGCTACACTTTTCAATGCACCATTTTCTATAAATAATTGTTCTTCTGCCAAGTCTAATGTTGTTGCTCGGTGAGAAATTACGAGCACCGTTTTATCTTGAATTTCTGAACGGAGCGTGTTTAAAATCGCTTGTTCATTAATGTAATCCAAATTGCTTGTTGGTTCATCTAATAATAACAACGGGGCATCATGGAGAAATAGTCTAGCTAAGCCAATTCGCTGGCGTTCGCCGTCTGATAAATTTCGTGATTGCCCGCCAATAATCGTGTCATATCCTTCTGGCAAAGTCTCAATCCATGTATCGATAGCAGCTTTTCGGGCGGCCTCTTTAACTTCTTCCAAAGTAGCATCTTTTTTTCCTAAACGAATATTATTACCAAGTGTATCTTCAAACAAGAATGTACTTTGCTCCATTACACCTTCTAGTCGATAAAGCGAAGACTCTGTAATTTCAGGGAGTGCGTTATCATTTAATTTAATCCGACCTTTTGGATCCCAGTAACGCATCAGTAGTTTTACTAGGGTACTTTTCCCGCTGCCACTTTCCCCACCGATGCCGAGCCATTTCCTCTTAGGAAGCGCTAGCGAAATTTCGTTTAAAAGTGGTTGTTTTCCATCATGACTAAAACTCACTTTATCTAACTCCGCACTTTCAAAATCCGATAGTTCAAGCTGACCGTTAAATAATACCACAGGTTTTTCTTCTGTTAATGTATATAATCGCTTACCACTAGCAAAAGTAGTTAACAGCGCTGTTCCTAAAGCATTTAATGCCAATACCGATCCAAAAGAGCTCAGACTAAGCACAGTTCCAATTAATACTGTTTCAAGCGGTAATTGCCAAAGACTACCTAGCACTAAAATTAAAGTCGCCGTACCAATTAGCACCCATTCACCAAATATTTGGAGTTCGCTTCCTTGTTTTATTCTTTTTTTATACTGCTTATTGAGCTTTTCACCTTGTGTTTCTAATTTACTCAAACGCTCTTCGCCCAATTTAAACTGGAATATATCTTGTAAACTTGCAATGCTTTCCATTACCATTTGATTGAGCCCAACGAATTCTTGTTGATAAGCCGTTCCGATTTTTTTATTTCGTTTATAACTAATCACTGGCAAAACGACACCAACCAAGATTTGTCCTAACAAAAGTATCAGCGCTAAACCAACATCATAGCTTGCCAAAAAGCCAACAGTTACAATCGTCGTACCTAGTGCTATAAAAACTGGTGAAATAGTATGCGCGAAAAACACTTCCAAGGCCTCGACATCTGTTGTAATCGCAGCAACTAAATCACCACTTTTCTTTCCAGATAAACGAGCAGGTCCTAGTTTCCGCAAAGTCGCAAAAATACGTTCACGAATAATTGCAAGCAAACGAAAGGCAATATTATGATTTAAATACTGTTCCGAATATCGTGCCAAACCGCGAACCACCCCACAAGCAACCATTACAAATAGCCATTTATAAGGATTCAGATGCTGCTGTAAAATTACCGTGATAATGCCATACGTACCGATTAAAGAAATCATGATAACCGATAAATTACTAATAATACCAAGTAAAATCGCCAAAATCATCTTTCCTCGTAATGGCTTAACAAACTTTAACAACCAGCCAATAATTGTCCATTCTGACATGTCATGCTCCCCCTTTCAGCAATGCTTCTTCTTCTAAAAAGTAGTTTTTGAAGTAATTAGATTCTTGCTGTAATCGTTCTGGGCTCGCCACTTCCAGCAATTTCCCCGCATCAAAAACGAGTACCTGATCCGCATCCAAAACATTATATAAGCGATGCGAAATAAAGAGCACGATTTTTTCTTTAGCTAATTTCTGCAACACCAAAAGAATAATTTTTTCACTTTCCAAATCCACACCAGACGTAATTTCATCGAAAACATAGACTTCCGCTTGACATAGCAATGCTCTCGCCAGTAACAATCGCTGTCTTTGCCCACCAGATAAATTACTTCCATTCTCTTCTAAATTCTCATTTAATTGCTCGGGTAACTTCCGAACAAAATCAGCCAAACTAACCTGCTCCAAAACATTCCATAAATCGCTATCATTAGCAGCTGGATTACCAATTAATAAATTTTCCCGAATTCTATTTGCATAAAGATAACCATGATTATCTACTAACACAGCTTGTTTACGAATAGTTTCCCCGCTCAAACTAGCTAAAGGTACATCATTCCAAACAATTTCCCCTTGATAACCAGGTAATTGATTTAATAATACTCGGACAAACGTACTTTTTCCTGAACCAGACTTTCCGACAAGTGCTGAAAAACTTCCTTTATTGAAATTTACTGATATATCTTGCAGTGCTTTAGCTTTACCCTCTTCATATGTATATGTCAAATGACGAACTTCCATTTTTTCTAACGGTTTAGCTAATTCTACTGAGCCATAAACTTGTTCTTTTAACTCTAAATAAGCGAATAATTTACTACAAGCACTAATCCCATTCATCGCCACATGGAATAAAGATCCGAGTTGACGCATTGGAATAAAGAATTCGGCGCTTAGTAGTAAGAACATCAACATACCAGTCATGCTTATATTCCCATTTGTGAACATAATTAACGACATACCAATACCAAGTGCCGCTCCACTATACGAAATAATATCCATAATCGTAATTGAATTCAGTTGCATCGATAACAAACTCATCGTAGCTTTACGGAAACGTTCCGCATCAGAAACAATTTCCTCTTGCTTATATTTATCTTGTTCATAAGCCTTCAAAATACTCAACCCACTTAAATTTTCATGAAATTTGGTTCCTAAATTCGTATAATCCGACCAATAACCACTCAAAATCCGTTTAGCAATTTTCATCACTGCCATAATAACTATCGGAATCATCGGCATACAAATTAATAGCACAATCGCCGGCTGCCAAGCAAATCCAACTAAACTTCCAAAAATCATCAAAGAAGCGATGAGACAATAAAATAATTGCGGTAAAAAACGCGAATAATAAATTTCTAATTGTTCAATCCCATCTACCGCGAGCTGCGTTAAAGTTGATGCCGGTAGCTGTCCTTCGTTGTTGCCTAACCGAAAAGCTTTTTCCATCACAGCGCGCCTCATTGATAAACGCAATTCCGCCGATGCTTGGTAAATTTGTTTCTCCGCTAATTTTGTAAGTATCGCTTTGCCAACTAAAACGACTAAAACCGTTCCAATAAGCCATAACCAATCGACACTTTGGCCCTCTAAATAATGCGTTAATTGTTGAGCAAAAACAAACCAAAGACCAATCATCAGCCCTAAACTAAGCACACGAAAAAGAATTAATAACACTAAAGATTTCTTTTCAACCAGTTGAAACAAACGCTTATCAATCATTGTACTTCCCCCGAGTTACATTAAGGTTCGTTTCAAGATACCTTAATACTTTCTTTGATTTTTCGGCAGTATAAGCCATTTTCAATACTACTTTTCCCATTTGCTTGCTAACCCCCATTAATAAATCTTTGTTTATTATATCACAAAAATCAGCGTTTGATAATGATTCTCATTGTCATTTATTTTTTTTATTTGACCGCGTGGTAACCACATAGTTTATACTAAAACTAAATCACAAGGAGGTTTTCAGATGCATACTCTTTCCAGTGGCGAAATCGCGCAACTTTTTCAAATATCTAAATATAAAATCCGTCATTATATTGATGAAGGTATTCTAGTTCCTAAAAGAAATCCTGAAAATGGCTATTATTATTTTGAAGAAACGGATATTTACCGTTTATATCAAATTATTCTTTTTAGAAAAATTGGCTTTTCTATTCAAGAAATCAAAGAAAGTTTGCTTGGTGAAAAAGTGACTCCCATATTAGAGCAGGCTGAACAAGATTTGCAACAAAAAATAGAAGAGTTAGTAGGAATTCAGAAAACGATTCAGAAAATCATCCATTCGCAAAAAGAAATGCGTTTAAATGAAATCACTTTTGTAGCTAAAGACAATCGTTATTTTAAAAAAGTTCCTAACCAAATAATTGATCATAACACTATCAACTACTCCCAAGCTGCAAAACACAATTTACCAGATTTAGAGGAACCTTTTTACATTTTCTCCAAACAAGACACTGGTATAATCTGCCTTAAAAGCATAAAAAAAAGAAGTGATTATACTTTTCCGGCTGGCGAATACGCTTGTAAATCTTTTATTGCCAAAGATGAAGCAACTATTGAAACGCAAATCCAACTATTTTTGGAAGAATTAAAATATCCTAGAACAAGCATGATATTATACGAAAACATCTATCCTTCACTCGCCTATCCGGACGCAATGGTTTACACAATGGAAGTGCCGCTATGACCCTTTCTATTAAAAGCATCGATTCATTTGAAAAAGATTGCATCATTGAAGAAATAGCGTCTTTAGTTTTCGCAGGGTTCAAATCAAAGTTCACAAAAATGCTATTCAAAGAAACAGAAGCACATGACATTATATATGCTTTTTGCCATTACATTTATACAGAAAAAGGCGAAAACCTACTAATTGCAATACAAGATGAGCTAGTTTGCGGTTGCATGTTTGTAACGGGCAAGAGTGACTCACATCAAAAGCTATATCAAAACCTAAGAAAATTTTTACCATTTTCACAGTGCCTCAAATTAATTTTCTTACTCAGTCTTCTATCACACAAACCTGTTCAAAATGAACGATATATTGACTTTATAACCGTTTCGCCAAATTTTCGTGGTCAAGGTATTGGAAAAACGCTAATTTCTCATTGCCTAGAAACCTTTCATGATGAAAAGATTACTCTATACGTTGCCAAGAACAATAATCGTGCCTACAAGCTGTATAGAAATTTAGGCTTCCAAGTGATTCAAAAAGAAAATAGCACATTGATGGGAGTACTCACCGGTATCAAAGAATGGCGAAAAATGGAGTGGATACAATGAAACGTTGGAAAAAAATAACTATCGTAATGAGCGCAATCATCGTCATATTAGTAGCGATTCTTTTCATCGGAAATAATTTCGAAATGAACGAAACAAGAGTCACAATCCCAACTACTGGTGGAAAACTTTCTGCGGTCGTGACAACTCCAAAACACGAGAAACCAAAAGGCATTATTGTGTTTGTTCATGGTGACGGGGCACAAGAAGCAACTCAAAACGGTGGCTATAGACCGCTAATGGAACGCTTTGCCAAACAAGGATATATATCTGTTTCTTGGGATAAATTAGGCGTTGGTAACTCCTCAGGCAATTGGCTAAATCAGTCCATGGAAGACCGCGCAAACGAAGTCAACCAAGTTATTGAGTGGATGAAAGTGAAGTATCCTGATAGCACCACCAAAATCGGCTTATGGGGCGCTAGTCAAGCCGGCTGGGTGATCCCAAAAGCAATGAATGCAAATAATGAGATTGCTTTCTCAATCCTTGCCGCCCCTGCTATCAACTGGATGCGACAAGGAGAATATAACACCGGCTGGCAAGCGAAAGACGCTGGTAAAACAACGAAAGAAGTCAAGCAAGCACAACAAAATTTCCTCACCGACAGCACCCTTATTTCTAAAAATAAAACCTACGAAAGCTACAAACAAAATGGCGGTAAAGAAGAAATGACTCCGGATCGCTACAACTTCATTCGCAAAAACATGAACCAAGATGCCACCCTAGACCTTTCAAAAATAAAAGCAAAAATCTATCTCGTCTTAGCTGAAAAAGATAAAAATGTTGATTCAGCAGAAACAAAAGAAGTTTACACCCAACAAATCAAAAAAGAAAACCTAGAAACCCAAACCATCCCAAATGTCTCGCATCAAATGATTAATCCTGCCATCGCTAATTCAGAACTACTCATCAATATTGTTGGCTTAATGGTTCCAAAATATTTTCTAGTAGACGATGCTTACTTAGATTACTGCGTGCAAGTAGTTTCTAAACAATAAAAAGAAGACCCAATTAATGGTCTTCTTTTCTTATAGAATAATTTTTAAAATACGCCTGTTGCCAAGCTTGCGTTTTTCTCGCTGTTTTATTTAAATCCTGACACCACGTTGGATAAAATCTAGCAGCCATTTTTCCAATACCAGCTTCACTAGTTAAAATTCCCTTTTCAATTAAACACTGCCTTGGAAAAACAAATATACCGTTCAAATCATCATCAATAACAACAATACATAAAAAATCAGCGCTATCATTCTCATCAAAAGGACAATTCTTACCAAATTCATCTTTCTCCCAAAAAGCAACAAAGTACCCTGCCTTTTTATCCGTTTTCTTCGCCAAACGCGTACGAGTCATTGTCCCATCTTTAGCCGTTTTTACAATCATTCCTCGATATTCTTTGTTTTGTAGTTCTTCCCGAATTATTTCAAGTTCACCAAGTTCGCTTTGTAACAGCTGTTCATACTCCATTAACTCTCTCCCTTCAGTTGCAAATGAAGAATTGGATAAGGCTTCCCAAAACCGTCCGCGTCACTTCTAGAAGAAACCACAAATCCATGCTTCAAATAAAATCTCGTGGCATTTTCATTTTGTTCATTCACATCCACCAAATTTATCTGCTTATTTTCTATTAGCCAACTAAGAATTTGACTCCCATAACCATTACCCGTAGCTATCGGCTCTAAAAACAACATATCTAGTTCCCGCTCGCTCGTCCCACTAAAACCAACAACCTCTTCACCAGCGAACCATAAGAACAGTTCCACATTATCTAGAAACAAAGGAATTTGTTCTTTGTAAAACTGCCTATCTTCCGCAGCTAAAAAATCATGCGTTGCAATAACTGACTTTTCCCAAATCGCTAAAATTGTCTGGTAATCTTGTTTTTTCGCTCGTTTATTTATAAGTATCATATTTTTCAACTTCCTATTTATTTTTTAGGTTTGGGCACATGTGGCGGTTTCTTTTCCCCGCCGAGCAAGATTGCAAGTATTAAGAAAATATATGGATGTGTAGTAAAGAGCAATACACTGAGAAACCCAATAGGGCTCATGATTAATTCGTTTGTTTCTGAAGAAATCCCCCCCACCCATATATAAACAAATAATACGAACAGGGATATAAAGCACATCCCAATCAACGCTTTCCCCGCTATAGTAAACTTATATTTTTCAAGCGATAAAGCCAGTGTTGTAGAAAATATACCGATGATAACAAGTAAATAAATTGTCATAAACTCTGGTTCAAATACAACTGGAAATTCGTTCATAAAGTTACGCTCCTTTAAAATTATTGTGCTGGATTACACTGCTGTTTATACGTTGTTGTTCTAAATACAAAAATCCCTTGATGTTTTTTGAATTATTAAAGGTTAAAAGCATAAACACAAAGAAAGTGAAATCAATTTTACCCTTTTGTGTATGATTGATTTTCTTTTCTCCTCTCGTATTTGAATCTCCCATGTTTTCATAGTACATTATTATTTGTGAAATAAAAAGAGATTTTAGGGAGCTTTTCTAATTAATAAGTTGTGACATCCGTTATTTTTATTTCGATTAATTTAAAATTATTATGGAGTAGAAATTCACTTTTTTAAGGATTATTTCTTTTGAGTTACCGTCTATTTTCATGGTTGAACTCCTCTTTGCTGTTACATTCTCAACATTTCTTGGTTAAATATATAAACTCAAACTATCCTTTAAGTCCCCGATTACTTCTCTAGGAACACTGGCTAATTCATATCGCTCATAATCTTCCAACCACTTGTCATCTCCATTAAGCACACTACTCCAATGACGCGGAAGACCTCTTGCAAGTATTAAAAACGAAATATCAACCCGTTCCTGCACAGAATTATATTTTGGCAAATTCTCCCTATCTTTATCATCAAAGACATGCAAAAAATAAGACCATACATCATAACTGACAAGCGAATTATCTTTATCACGGCATACAAAATTCAAAGAAACTTCATCAAAATGAATCAAAAAAACAAGCGCAAAATTTGAACCAAAAAGTGCTAGCTCCTCTTCAGATATAACTTTATAATTTAACTGGAATTCTTCTATTAATGATTTGAATCTATTTATAAAATCAGCTTCATATTTCATTTTGAAATCCTTCAATTTTTTTGCCATTGATATTTTTTATAATAGTTTGATAGGCTGAATACTCGTCTTTGTTAATAGCTCTCGGCTCATTATAAAACTTATTCCCTTTAAACTCCTTTACCCAGTCATTTTGACCAGATAACAATTCATGGAAATATTTACTTAAACCTCTCGCATGAATAAGTAAGCTGTTAGAAATTTGGTCGGTCAAATTCTTTGCAGGAGTTATATTGGCTAACAAATCTTTTTCATAATTTGAAAATAAGAAATTGGTTATTTTCACTTTTTCTAAGCTATGAAGAAACAGGTAATAAATATCAATACCTTCTCTACTTTTCCAAATAGTTAGAGCATAATTAGGATGTAATAACATTATTTCGTCTTCATTTACTTTAATTAAGTTAAATTGATATTCTTGAATTATATCCGCAAAGTTATTTTCTACTTCGTGCTTAAACTCCATTAATTCCACCAACTTTGTTATTTTTGTATTAAGATTTTATGCAATCAAATTCATAGGAATAATGCGGTTCTCCTAATATGCATTATTATCGAGTCAATAGTTCACGTTCAATAATACTCTTCTCCAAATTCGAAACAAATTCTTTATTTCCATAGTCGCTTAATGTTTCACCCCGTAGCAATTCTTGAAAATGATTATTGAATACTCTTTCGCAGATTATTAATTCATTAATTATTTTCTTGTAAATTGTTTCACTTGGAAGTAACCCTTCTCTTTCGATTTGAGTTAGCTTTCTATTCAATAAATTATCCAAACTAAATTTACAGAGCACCGAATTATTTAGTTTGAAATAATGCAAATCTATCCCGTCCGCGCTCCATCCTATACCTAAAGCATAATTTTCTCCGATGAAAGCAACTTCATTATTATTTATTTTAGTTAGCTTCAATTGATAATTTTGCTCATATCCTTTGAATATTTTTTCAACTTCTTTGTGAAAATCCAATTGATTACAGTCCTTTTTTTACTATAATTCCAGTTATTACTCTTTCAAGAAGTCTTCTACCATTCCTCTACTTTCTTGGCAAAATTGTAAGTTAATAACTTTAGCATAATTTTTTTCAGCATAATCAAGTAACTCTAATATATTATCTAATTTATTCTGAGGGAGCGGTATCTGATTTCTTCTTACAAAAGCAATCCATCCAAGATTAAACATTTCATTTTCTTCCAAAAACTTTATATTAATATTACTTACATTATCATATCTTTCATAACCGATGACAAAAGCAATTTTCTTGTTTGAAAATGTGATAGTAGCATCCGTTATTTCTATTAATTTAAAATTGTTTTGGAGTAGAAATTCACTTTTTTTAAGGATTATTTCTTTTGCATTATCGTCTAATTTCATGCTTGAATTCCTCATTTCTTCAACTTCATTGTACTTGTTTTTACATCATAAGTATAACCATGTTGTAGTAAGTATTCATATTCACGCCCAAAACCCGTAAGTTGTTTAGTCCCAGCGATGTATAAGTTTTCTACAGTCGACTTCGTAGCCATAGCTACGTCATCTCCTTTTTAATATCCTGTTGTTTAGTTTCGAGCGCGTGGAGATTTTGTCGATGCTTTTTTTGCTCATTATTTAGTTCGGTATGAATATCGTTAGTCATGCAAGCAGTTCTCCGGTTGTAATGATTTACCTCGTCTTCTATTTGCCAAAAAGTATGCTCTGCATGTTCTCCTCGCCAAACTTCTTTCATATGGTAAAGGATGTCATCGATTTCGCGTCTAGCTTGATGAATATCTTCTTCCATATCCTCTAAATGTCTAATTTTATTTTTAATCGCGTATAGAGCGTCATCTTCTCGCTCCATTTTTTTTTATTTCACCTAATTCTTGGGTACGTTTATCCACTTAACGCAGCTCCAAATTCATCTTCTGGCTGATGGATTTATCTTGTTTTGCAAAAGCTTCCCCCATTTGCTTGATTCGAGTAGCATCATCTTGTGCAACAGTCCCTAAATTTTCGATGCTTCAAGTAGTTCAAGTAATGATTCTCGAAGAAGGTGGATAGAATTAGTTTGCGTATAACTCATGTTTTCATTTTTCAAAGGATAGTAATCTAATTTCCCCGCACTATCACCTAGGGTTGTGGCATGATTAATCATTTTTTCTTTATTAATACGAATTTTTGTCATGGTTGTTTTCCCTTTCTGTATGTGAAGGTTGTATCATGGTTCTATTATAATGACATTTTCTTGGATTGTCATTTAGTAGCATTGAAAATGGCATTGTAAATAATTGATGTCAAAGAATATTCTTTATGATCTGAAATGCAAAAATCAATATCATTTAGTTAAAGTCAACTTTTCTCTGACGGATAGAAATGAGAATTTTATTATGACTTAGAAGTAGACTTGTTAAATCTATTAAATGATATTGATTTAAAAGAGGTAAAAACTAATTAATGATATATAATTAAAATTAATATAAAAATTTATTCAATAAAAATGAGTAATTGTTGTATGATTGAATCTTGGATATACTTTATATATCCAAGATTATTTTTGTTAATAGAATAATCTTATATTTTATTGGGTGGGGTGAAAAAACTGAGTGCAAACAACTACAATGATGTTTTAAGAATGGTGGCAAAGAATCTCATAGAACAAGATGGATTAACGCTAGTTGACTTACTGATAAATGCTAACGATAGCGTAATAAGCTTATCTTTAATTCCTTTTTGTGCTCTTTACTGTAAGTCTGCAAAAGAATTTCTAAATATTAATTCAAATAACAATGAAGCCAACAAGGAGGTAACTGACATACGTAATGGTTTAAAAATATTCACTGAAAAATTTTCTAAAGGTAAAAAAATGGCGTATAATTCAGACAATCAAGAAAATGAATATTTTAAAAGCTTGTTAAGATTTCGTTTCACAAAAAAATTAAATACTCATTTAAATCTTGGAGTATACTTTGATAAATATGGCAAAGTAATATTTAACACACAACTTGCAAATTTTTATCTAAATATCCCGAAAAATAAGAGTGTTTCAATGAATGAACATACATTTATAGTTGGAAAAAGGCTAGGTGAAGAAACTGCAGAAATTCTTGTGCACCACTGTTACTCCAACATTGAAAA
Source organism: Listeria sp. LM90SB2 (assembly GCF_028867355.1). Lineage (NCBI taxonomy): Bacteria > Bacillati > Bacillota > Bacilli > Caryophanales > Listeriaceae > Listeria > Listeria sp. LM90SB2. Next base: position 1,151,830 of record NZ_CP046449.1, on the reverse strand, counting down.
AAACAACAAAATTAATCATAATGATATTCCTAAATATGGTTATATTGATTTTAATACTAATAAAGAAAATGTTTTTTTTAGTGATCAATTTAATAAAGAAACTAACCTTATATTCTTACATATGCTTTCAACAGTAGGTTTTACAAATAATATGCTTATCCCTATTTTGAAGAAAAGGGAAACTTGGCTTTTAAGGATAATGTATATCAATGTTCATAACACCATCCTTGGAATAAAAAAAAGTGATACAACATTTAAAACAAAATAGCACAAAAGATTTTAATATCCCTGAAATTGATGATTACCTTACTAACAATGACGGTTTCAAGGTTCTCTCATCTTCTTTTAGAAATTGTATGATGCATTATGATTTAATCGATAAAAAAGGTTCTCCTGTAATTTTGCAGAAATTTTACAATCCTTCTTTACCAATGTATGGACTTATAGAAAGTTGTTATGATGGTATGAATTACAATCAATATTTTGATGAACTTTATAAAACCTCACAGAAGTTGGAGGATTATTTACTATCTTTATTTACTATAAATTACAATAGTATATGTTGGGATTGGGATTAATAAAGTGCACTCCTAATAAAAAAGTCAAAAATCCTTGAAAGATAAGGGTTTCTGACTCACCTATTATTGTTACCACTCAGCAAGATAATTAATTTATTGAACATTTTAGGTTAATTTTAACTCTATCTTATACATTTAAAATTCGTATCTTCCATATTATTTGACTCTTATAAAATTTCTGTTATCAAAAAGTTATCACTTTAATCTAAAAATATTGCCTCTAGAATATTAAATTTCAACTTTTCAACAAGGCGAATTAACTAACCATTCATAACAAAATATATAAATACGCTAATTCTATTAAAATCCATAATGTTATATCTTACCCCACTTAAGCATTATTTCTAACATCAAAAAACGACGAATCATACATCCGTCGTTTAAGCGTTACATCCATCCTATAATCCTGTTCAAATCTATTCCTGATCATACAACCAATAGAATGACAACTTATTACCATCTGGATCAGAGAAGACAAAATATCGAATAATACCAGGTGCATCTTCTATCACCTCGTCAGTTATTACTCCAAGTTTTTTTAAACGTTCAAATTCCACATCTAAATCTTCTACCCCTATGCGTAAAACGTTTTCTGAAACATTTATTTTTTCTTCAAAAAGTTGAATCCAAACTGAACCAATTTGATATTCAACAACGCCTTCAACTGGTGTTAATTTTTCATCACTCATAAATAGTTTTTCATACCAACTAGCAGATTTCTCCAAATCACTTACTGGTAGTCCTATAGTGATACTCTTTGCATTTAAAGCCATATCTTATCTCTCCTTTTCATTAGCCTGCAATTATTTTAACATTTCATAGTCAAACAATATTGTTCTAGATTGTGTTCTTCAAACAGGAGATTAAAATTTTTCCCACATTAGCTAATATTGGCGGATCTTCTGGTATTGGTTCTCTCAGCTTAATCGCGTAATGCTTGCCAGAACATTTAGGAAAAGATAGCTTTTCATCTTCTTTCCCTCTCAAACTATTACTTAAGTTAAAATAAGATAGAATGTTATTAGACTGGCTTATCGCACAAGCTAATAAATAATAGTCTCCACTTGGAATATTTTTCAATTGATTTCCTATTAAATTTTTAGTAGCTAATCCCGATATAGGCATATGATTCGGTATAAGAGTACGGAAAAGTCCAATAAATATGATACCCTTCTCAAATTCATCAGGTACATCAATAGTTACCGTACAAAAAGAATCATTCTTTTCTTGAAAATGCGCTATCGACTTATCCTTATTATCATTTTCAAAACGTTTCATATCATAAAAAATATCATTCATTTCCGTTTTGTATTTTCTAGGAGAACTACCTGTATATTTTTTAAAAGTATTCGTGAAACTACCACTACTTTCAAAACCTGAATGTTCTTGTAGGTCGAGAATACGCTTTTCTTCATTAAGTTCAATAATCGCCTTTTCCACTTTTAAACTAGAAAGGAATTCAACCACACTGAATCCATTAATTTCTTTAAATTTTCGACTAAAGTGATGTTTATCATAACCAAAATGAGCAGCAATTTCCTCACTTGTCATTTTTCTACTAACAGCTTCTTCTGAAATGAAAGAAAGCATTTCAGGCATCTTCGTTTTCATCGTTCCCCCTCCTTTTTAGAGCAGTTTTTCTAAAAATCATATTAATAAATAAATTATATTACAAATTAGTATTAAAATGTAAGCCCTCAAAAAGAACAAATCCCTGTCAAGCATCATTTTGACAGGGATTTGTGGTAGGGAAATATATCATTTTTAATGAGAACCAAGCATTTCATAAGTTGAAAAACGTTGATTTATTGGTATTTCCATACTTTAACAGCTAAATTAATATAATACTGTCAGCTTACCAATTACGGTGGTTCTCATATTTACTAGTACGAACTATATAAACTAAAAAGTTGAAAATACAGTGAATTATTATTGTCAAAAATATATTTAGTGTTAATAAAAATAATATACTTAATATAAAAGAAAATAGTATTTTGACAATTGAAGACACTCCTTGATAAAAAATATGTGCAATCACGAATGAAAAGGTGGCTAGTAATATATACTGGATATTACTGAAATCAAATAACTCACAGTATTGATAAATAAAAAAACGGAAAATTATTTCTTCTAAAACAGGAAACCATACAATAGATTGGATAATAATTTTATTTTTTTTATAAATAGTAAGCAACTTTTTCCATTGTCTCTCAACAAATATATATTCTACAAAAAACAGAATAAATGGTAAGAATAAAATACATATCAGCGATAAAACTACCACAAACTGTTGACGGAAAAACAAACTATTCATAATTGTGATCAAGAATAAACAAAGTAAATATTGAAAAAAAGTACTCTTTCTAGATAGAACTGGAATCCATTTCGTCAATAAAAGAAGCATACCTGGAAATAATGTGATTAAAAAAAAGATGTTATGCAATTGGATGTGGAATATTATTTACCACACCTCCAATTTCTTCATATCTTACATGGTAGTAAGGCGGATATGAAGGAAGATGAATGGATAACAATTCTGGAAGAATCACCCTGCTTATTTCACAATTCATATATCTAAACTCTGAAGGTGTGATAGGTAAGAATGCAGCATACTGACTAATTGTGGGCAACTTTTCTAAAAGTGCCTTCAGATTTGTAACTTTTTCCGTATCATTCTTTAATTGATTAGTATTATATTGCAATTCTGGTTTTCCATACTTTGAATAATAAATAACATTATCATCCAAATTATCTATAACACGTGTTTCCTGTGTGACTGAAAGAAATTTCTCTTTATCTGTCCAAGTGACATTCATATTATATTCTAGTACAGTTAGACATTCCATAAATTCACGATATATTGATTTATCTAGTGAATATCCGCCTTGAACGCCAACAGTATATTTAGGAAAGGCATCACTTGAATTTTTTGCCTCTATTTCGCATAGCACAATATAAATTGATTTATCAAAACTTATATCTGAAAAATGTACATTAAACTTTGATAAAAATTTTTTCACAGCTACTTGATTGTCGAACCAGCTTGATATATTTCGAGTGATATCTATTTCTATATCTCTCGCACGAAACCCTCCATACCACCATAAATTAAAGGAATCAATTTGAAGATATTCAATTAGGGCATTTTCTATACTTTTTTCTACAGTTTCATGACAAGCAGTGCCTGTTGATACAGCGCTAGTTACATATCTTTTTTCATTAGAAAACATTTCTTCTGTATACATAGTAACAAATTGCAAAGGCATCCATACTTTTTTATCAGAATGAACAAGAGAATTCATTGCTATCCATTGAATAGTATCATTTGGAGTAACATAATTTTCGCATACTTCAGAAGAGTAATACGAATTTATGTATTTAAGTTCACATATTAAGTCAGTTTTATATTCTTTTGTCATTTCTTCATATGATCTAAAAATAATCCTGTCCTTAATAATAGTAGGTAGTAAGGAATATGTATATCTCTCTGCGCTTTCACCAATAAAACTAACAAGCGCTTCATTAAAATTAACACCATATCCACTTAAATGGTAACTTATTTTAGGCATATTTTCAGAAATATGTTTTTCAAAATTAACAAAATTAGCTGTAATGTAATGATACTTCATAATAGGGTAAGAACTAGAGCCTAGAAAGAACTTATTATTCTCCCATATTCCTGTTACATTTCCACTCAAAGTTTCCCAACGTAACTTGTTATATTCCAAATTATTTTGTATGCTAATCACTACTCATCAGCTCCTTTAGTATATTCACTGACCGAATGTTTTGCTCTTCAAATAATATATTATTGAAAGTAGCACAGGTAGAACAACAACTTTGGATTCTATTTGTATTAAACGTATACTCGTAGTTATTAAAATTAAAGTGGAGAAGATTGCCTAACAGAGAAGATTGACCATAAATAGAGGTATTTTCGATTTCTTTTTTTATGATTGAAAGAACAAACATCAATTCAGCTGTGGAAACATTATTTTCTGACTGTACTAAATAATCCGTAACAACACCATCAAAATGAGAGAGTAGTTGCCGCTCTAAACACTCATAGCAGCCAGTTTCTCCATGTTCTATACAAGTAACAAATACATTTTCATTATCAAAAAATGCGATGGTATTAACACTGTTAGTCTCTTTCATTAACTTGTTAAATCCACGTAATAAGGAAATATTGGAAATGTTTGTGATTAAATAAATATAATTATAATTTTTCATTAATTCCTTTTTTTCATCTACTAGTTTAGTAAGTTGCAATATATCTTTGTTCTCAGTAAGTAACCGAATATCTTTTTTTAAAAGAAATTCAGAGGATGATAAAATCTCAATTTCTTCCTGGAAATAGCTCTTCACGTCATCAAACAAAGCATCTTCAACTATCAAGAGAGGTTTTAAGGTTTGGTTTTTAGAAATTGTTAAAAAGCCAAATTTTGTAAGTGTTTCAAAATCATTGTAGATTGCATCTTCTGAAGATATAGTAATAGTTTTTTTCTTGACCAATTCTTTAAATGTTGAAACAAATTCTTTTGAACTTTCCTCTTTATTGATAACGATCTCATTCTTATGAATAACCCCTCTTTTTAAAATGAATTCCGTATCATTGTCAATTGTCTGCGTTCCTATTCTAATATCAAAATTTTTCATAAAAATATCATTCCTTTCCACAAATATTTGTAAATATAATGTGATCATTTATCCCATCTAAATATAAAAGCTTCTCTATGTACGACTTGTTAAAACCTGCAATAGGACAACTTGTATAGTGAACCGAATGACAAACTAAATCAAAGTTGTGTGATATTCCTCCTAGTTCCACAAACGTATTCAGTAAAGATAGTTCTCCATATTTCACATAGTTTTTATTAATAGAGTATCCAAAGAAAACACAAAAATTCATATTAGAAGTGTCAATATTATCACCTACGAAAAACGACTCTACATCAATTTTATCTACATCTAGAGGATGCAAGCTATGCGTGTATGGCTGATATTTATATATACCCTTGGCAATTCCAGAAATATTATTTATATACAAAAAAACATCAATTGGATATAAACCGCCCCCAGAAGAATAATGCCTGGTGGTTGATTGTAAGTCGTTATAAACCAACTTTCTTGTACTAAGGCCAAAAGAAAACTGTATGATATTTGAGAATGTTGATAAATCAATGGTTTCGTATACAAAATTTCTTGTACTATGTCTTTGCTCAAGCACTTTAGAAAAATGGGTTTTAATTTTTTTATTTGTTTTACTTAAAAAAAGAGTTGAGCTATCTATTAATTCTTCCATTTCTCTTGCCTCGTTAATTAAAGAAGCTAGATTAGATTCATTATAAAACATGATACTTTTGAAGTCATTCAAGTTTTGTTTATTCATATTTAATAAATAACCTAGCATTGGTGAATTGCCATTACCAGACATCAGCTGGGAATAAATATGTTTATTATCACTATTAGAAATATTAGCATTATCTTTATTTACCAATGTGTGGATGTTAAAAAAGCCTTTTTTCTCATAGTCGATCATTTTGCTGTTTCCTTTCTATGTCTGTTTTTTAACGAAACAATAATTTCTACAACAATAGCTAGTATCATAGAAATAATAACCCCTATAAACATCATGCTAGTGTTATTAGGTGTTCCCACCATCTCACTACCAACTCTTTTAATATCAAAAATAGTTAGTCCGAAAATTTTCACACTATACTCTTTTAATGTGCCATCATTCATGTGAATGTAACCTAAACCAATAGCCACAAAGCAAATAAGAACACCTATCAAAATCCCTAGAACAATTGATGCAATAATTCTAAACGTGGGATTACTAAATTTTTTTTCATAGATTACAAACAATCCTTTCTATACCTTGAGTATAATAAATTATGGTTTAATTTTTATTTTCTTTTGCCTCAACAAAAAAGCAACTAGTGCGAATGATAAGATGATTCCATATAACGTGTTTAAAGCTAAAAACTTAGAGATGAACAATTTATTTTGTGTCCAAACATTAAATAAATCATTCATTATATATTTCATAGGTAAAAAATTACCAACTGCTTGAAATGATTTAGGAAGTTCCGAAAAAGATGAAAATGTTCCTGTAAAAATATAAAACATAAATAATAAACACATTCCTACTGGCATCAATATCCGGGGATTTTTAATAATTAAAGCAAGCAAGGCACCAAAAATCAAAAGCACTAGATTACAATACAGACATTGCAAAACATAAGCAATAAAATATTGCCAGTCTGGGATATGTAGTCCATATACCAAGTAGCCAAACAGTATATTGACAAAAATACTTAAGGCTGTTAGCAAAATATAAGAACATACATCTGAAACAATTATTTTCTGTGCACTCAATCCAAAATATTCTAATCTTTTATAGCTTTTATTTTGAACACTTTCACCAAGCCAGATTGGAAAACTGATTAATGCTATTGGTAACATGCCCATCCCTGTACTAATCAAAAAATATTTATCTACAAAATGATAACCTTCACCAATATCAAAGTTTCCATAAGAAGTAACCATAGCGAACATCATGATTAGTGGAAATAATAATGAGAAAAACACAGATACTGGAATTCTAAATTGCATTTTAATACTTGTCCATAAATAACTCATTATATCAGTACCTCCTGTTCACTGCTTGATGTTCCGCGCAAATATGCAACTAAATAAGTTGTATATATATTTTGTTTTATTGTGTTGTATGTGACGTTTTTTTTATCCAAAATTTTCTTTGTCTCTTCCTGAATTTGCAAATCCGAACAAATAACTGCTATCCCGTCACCTGTATCTGTGCTTTGCATAAAAGTCATATCTGTTTCATCTATCTTTGTTAGTTCGATTTGATCTACTTTAATAACAGAATAATGAGGAAAATTAGAGAAAAATTCTGATATTGTTCCCCAAAAAAGTAAAATTCCTTTTTGAAGAATCAAAACTTTCGTTGCCCAGTTTTCAACTTCCTCAAAGTAATGCGTTATATTTATCACCGTCGCGTCCTTAGTTTTTTCTTTCATCAAAGCAAGTAAACCTAGTCTCTTCTTATAATCTAATCCTGAAGTTAACTCATCAAAGATATATAATTTCTTATGACTTTCTAGTACTAAACATAGTGTTAGTCGTTGTTTTTCTCCACCAGATAAGTCTTTAATGTACTTTTTTCTCAAACTTTCAAGTTCATATTTGTGTAAAAACTGCGCTCTCTCTTTTTTCTTTAGATGTGGCAGAACTAAAGTAATCAATTCATAAACTTTCATCAAATCATTATATGCATTTTCTTGAAACACTACACCACAGTCATTTTTTTTAAACTTTTTGGTAATTTCTCCAGAAGAGTTCTTTTCACCAAGAATACTATTTACTAACGTGGTTTTCCCAGCTCCATTGTCTCCTAGAATGGCAACTTTGTCTTTTTCTGAAATACAAACTTCTTTATCTAAATATAGAATTACTTTATTATTTATTGTAACTTTCAAATTTTTCGTTTCCAAAATATTATTCATATGCACATGCACCTCATAACTTATTGAAAAGGGACACAAATGTATCCCTTTTTCATTCTAAAATTTACATTTTGGTTGCAGCAGATGATGCGCATGTACATGTACATGTGCAAGTTGAACAAGAACATGAGCAACATCCAGCTGCATAGTTCATTGCTTCAGAGCCTACAGCATTATTACTGTAGCCATTTGATGATTGTGATTTAATATTCATTCAAATGCCTCCTTTTTATTTTTTGGAATAAATTATCCCTTAGTTCATCCTATCACATTGTGAAATCGTTTTCAATATAATTATCAAAATAAATAAATTCTTTGTTTATTTCAGAAAATTAAATAATTTTTTTAATTATTTTTATAAAAAATATATCCCTCCGTTTGATAATATGCAAAATTGGTTTAAATATCTCCAAAAGTATATATGTATAATTGGACAAAATATTATCCACAAAAATAGTACGATAATAAAAAACGGTTATCACTCGACATAAAAAAGCCCTAGAAACTCAATAATGCTGAGGCTTCAGGGCTTTTTTACTAATACAACTCCATAATCTGCATATAAGCTATAGATAACTATCATTAATAATACAAGATTAAAAAAATACTAAAATCTATAAAACGAAGACAAAAAAAAAGTACACCTAATCGAAAAATAATCTCTAACTTATATTTCACTCCACTTAAGCATCAAAAAACGACGAATCAATTATCCGTCGTTTTAGCGTTACGCTCATCATATAATGCTGTTTAAGTCTATTCTTGTTCGTATAACCAATAGAATGATAACTTATTACCATCTGGATCAGTGAAGTCAAAATATCGAAGGATACCTGATAGCTCTTCTATCACCTCGTTAGTTATTATCCCAAGTGTTTTTAAACGTTCAAATTCTACTTCTAGATTTTCTGCCTCTAAGCACAAAACGTTCTTAGAAGCATTGATTTTTTCTTCAAAAAGTTGAATCCAAACCGAACCAATTTGATATTCAATAACCCCTTCAACCGGTACTAGTTTTTCATCACTCATAAGCAGTTTTTCATACCAGCTTGCAGATTTCTCCAAATCACTTACTGGCAGCCCTATAGTGATACTCTTTGCATTTAAAGTCATAACTTTTTCCTCCTTTTCATTAGCCTACAATTATTTTAGCATTTCATATTTAAACAATATTGTTCTAGATTGTGTTCTTTAAACAGGAGGTTAAAGTTTTCCCAAATAGCTAATATTGGCAGGATTTATGGATTATTAAATAATTTAGCTCAAAAAAATAAATCCCCGTCAAGCATCATCTTGACAGGGATTTGTGGCAGGAAACCATATCATTTTTAATGAAAATCAAGCATTTCATAAGTTGAAAAACGTTGATTTATTGATATTCCTATTCTTATTATGTTAGCTTTTTACTCCCACTCAACCGTAGCTGGTGGTTTACTCGTAATATCATAAACAACACGATTCACGTGATCCACTTCATTCACAATCCGTACCGAAATTTTCTCCAGTACATCCCACGGAATACGTGCCCAATCGGCTGTCATACCATCAATACTCGTCACCGCACGAACAACCACAGTATGGTCATATGTTCTGCCATCACCCATAACACCAACGCTACGGATATTTGGAAGAGCAGTAAAGTATTGCCAGATTTCGCGTTCTAGACCTGCGTTTTTGATTTCTTCACGCAAGATGTAATCAGAATCGCGGACAATCTCTAATTTCTCTTCCGTAATTTCGCCAAGAACGCGGATTCCTAAGCCTGGGCCTGGGAATGGTTGGCGCCAAACGATTGCGTCAGGCATGCCAAGTTCTGTTCCTAGTGCGCGAACTTCATCTTTGAAAAGTGTATTTAATGGTTCGATTAGTTTAAATTGCATATCTTCTGGTAAGCCGCCTACATTGTGGTGAGACTTGATTGTTTGGGCAGTTGCTGTACCACTTTCGATGATGTCTGTGTAAAGTGTTCCTTGAGCTAGGAATTCTACGCCGTCTAGTTTGTTAGCTTCATCGTCGAATACGTAAATGAATTCGTTACCGATGATTTTACGTTTTTGCTCTGGGTCAGAAACGCCAGCAAGTTTGTCCATGAAGCGTTTTTTCGCATCTACTTTGATGATGTTCATGTTGAATTCGCCTTGTAATGTTGCCATTACTTGGTCAGCTTCCCCTTTGCGAAGAAGGCCATGGTCTACGAAAATACAAGTTAGTTGGTCGCCGATTGCTTTATGAATTAACACACCAACAACAGAGGAATCTACGCCGCCAGAAAGGGCAAGCAAGACTTTTTTGTCGCCTACGATTTCTTGGATTTTAGCAATTTCTACTTCACTAAAGTTCTCCATTGTCCAGTCGCCTTTACAGCCACAAACATTTAATGCAAAATTCTTCAGTAATTCGTTGCCGTAAACTGAGTGACGTACTTCTGGGTGGAATTGCACGCCGTAAAGTGAACGTTCTTCGTCCGCAATACCTGCAATTGGGCAAGATTTACTAGTAATTGTTACTTCAAAACCAGCAGGCTCCTCAACGACTAAATCGCCGTGACTCATCCAAACAACTTGATCGGTTGGTAGTCCAGCAAATAAACGGTTTGGCTTCTCAACGTGAATGTCCGCTTTCCCGTATTCGCGGTCTTTCGCACGTTCTACTTTGCCACCGAAGTGCGTTGTCATTAATTGCATGCCGTAACAAATTCCCAAAATCGGAATTCCCATGTCAAAGATTCTTTCGTCAGCGCGGAAGGCATCTTCGTCATACACACTGTTAGGTCCTCCTGAAAAAATAATCCCCGTTGGATTTAGTGCTTTCATTTCTTCAACTGTAATAGTATGCGGATGTAATTCACTATACACACCGAACTCACGAATGCGGCGCGTAATTAGTTGATTGTACTGACTACCAAAATCTAGAACGATAATTTTCTCTTGCTCGGTAAAGTCTTTCATAATTTTAAACAAAACCACCCTTATCTATAAAATGAAACCGCAAAATCGCGGTTACTTCACAATAATATAAGAAAAGGACAAATCACTTGTCCTTTTCATCTTCTTTCATTTTAACGTTTCCCCTCTAAAGTTGCAACACCTTATTTGGAATTTTTCGCATCCATTAAGGCTAGACCTTGCGTGAGAATCTTATCTCCACGCATCCGACCGAAATCGAGTGAATCAATATTAGCGCAAGGAATACTTAGTTCGCCTAATACTTCCTCCACTGTTTTGTACATATATTTCACTTGTGGTGCTACTAAAACCGCGTCAACCTGTTCTTTATAATCACGGAATTTCCCAGCTGTAATTGCGCCGACTGGTCCCATCACGACAACCAAATCCCGCTCGCTGTATTTTTCACGAAAACTATCTTTATATTTCACATCATCTGGAAATAGTAGAACAGCGTCCATTCCTTCTGACGTCGCGCTTTTCACGACATTTTGCGCCATTAAACTCGACGTCGCACCACCAGCACAAACAATCATCAACGTTTTCATTTCTCATCCCTCCAAAAAATGATTCCAGGAGAGCCCCAGAATCATTCTTGTTGTTAAAATTATATGCCTTTTCCACCGAGTATGTCTAATTCTTGTATTTGTTTTATTTCTTTTATCATCGGTTTTGCGCGTGCAATGGTTTCTTGTACAGCTGGGTTATCAAGTGATGCTGCATGATGCCCTTTGTCGACCCAAATTTCAGAAACAAACACCGTGTCTGGCTCGGTTTCAGATTCGCTGACAATATACTGAATACACGTGTTGTAATCATCCAATCCTTCAGCCGCTTCAAGCAAAATTTTCACTAAATTATCTTTTTCTCCTGGATGTGTATAAAATGCAGTTAATAAACCATAACCAACTTTCATTTAAACAGCCTCCTATTTCCAGAAATCGTCAAATATAGTAATTGCCATATGGCGTTTATGTTCGGTTTTAATAAACCAGTTCTCAATTTTTGCTGCAGCATCTGCTGGAACTTCCTTACCTTCCAAGTAATCGTCAATTTGGTCATAAGTCACACCAAGCGCGACCTCATCAGGAAGTGCCGGTTTATTATCTTCTAAATCTGCTGTCGGTTTTTTCAAATATAGATGTTCTGGGCAGCCAAGCTCTTTAAGAAGCGCCTTGCCTTGTCTTTTATTCAAGCGGAATAGTGGATTAATATCCGTTCCACCGTCGCCGTATTTCGTATAAAAGCCAGTAACTGCTTCTGCGGAGTGATCGGTTCCAACTACTACGCCTTTATGCATCGCTGCAATTGCGTATTGTACTTTCATCCGTTCGCGCGCTTTTTCGTTACCTTTAGCGAAATCAGATAGTTCCACTCCCGCTTCCGCAAGCGCCGCAACACTCGCATCCACTGAAGCTTTAATATTTACGGTTAAACGATTATCTGGTTCCATAAAGTTCAGTGCATCTTGACGGTCCGATTCATCTAGTTGCGTTCCGTATGGCAAGCTCACAGCGAAGAATTGGTACTCATCGTCACCCGTTTCTGCTCGCATTTCGCTTATCGCCATCTGTGCTAGTTTTCCTGTTAAAGTCGAATCTTGTCCCCCAGAAATCCCAAGAACAAAGCTTTTTAAGAACGTATTCTTTTTTAAATATGCTTTTAAAAACTCGACACTTTTTCGGATTTCTTCGTGTGCATCAATCGTTTCTGCCACTTGCATATCTGCTAAAATTCTTTCTCTGATTTCCATTATAATTCCTCCTAAAACGGCATATCTAGTTCAACTGGTGAATGAAGCTGGACACTTTTACGTACCTTTTCGATATTACGCATCTTATTTTTCCAACATTTTACACTTAAATCAACTGGGTATTGCTCCGGACGAACTGTTCGTTTGTACTCGTCCCAAAGTAGCGCCAAGTTCTCTTCTTTATATGCTTTAATTTCATCTAGTGAAGGCATATCATATACAAGTTCTCCGTTTTGGAAAATCGGTACAAGTAGCTCACGCGCGGTGAAGTTCTCGACTGTTTTCATAATATACGTATGAACTGGGTGGAACATCGTTAGTTTATCCACATTTTCGAGTGATTCGTCCGCTAAAGCAATATAATCGCCTTCCGCTTTCAAGCCATCTTCATTCGTAATAATCCGGTAAACTTTCTTTTTACCAGGAGTCGACACTTTTTCGGTGTTACTCGAAAGTTTAATCGAATCTTGTAAAATATCATTTTCATCAGCAATTGCCGCCATTTTGTAAACGGCACCTAATGCTGGTTGGTCGTAAGCGGTGATTAGTTTTGTGCCAACGCCCCAAGAATCGATTTTTGCTTTTTGCGCTTTTAACGATAAAATAGTATGTTCGTCTAAGTCACTCGAAGCAAAGATTTTTGCTTCTGTAAAACCAGCCTCATCTAACATTTGGCGTGCTTTTTTAGATAAGAAAGCCATATCCCCGCTATCTAAACGAATGCCGATAAAGTTAATTTTATCGCCCATTTCTTTCGCCACTTTAATCGCATTTGGTACGCCAGATTTTAGCGTATCGTATGTATCTACTAAGAAAATCGAATCAAAATGCGTTTTTGCGTAACTTCTAAATGCTTCTAGTTCGTCGCGATAAGCTTGAACCATCGCATGTGCCATCGTACCAGACACAGGAATACCGAAAATTTTTCCAGCGCGAACATTACTCGTCGAATCACAACCGCCGATGTAAGCCGCTCGTGTGCCCCAAATAGCCGCATCCATTTCTTGTGCACGTCTTGTACCGAATTCTGCAAACGTTTCGTCATCAATAACAGAACGGATTCGCGCCGCTTTTGTTGCAATCAGCGTTTGGAAATTCACAATATTAAGCAAAGCTGTTTCAATTAATTGTGCTTCCGCCAAGCTTGCTTCTACTTGAAGGATTGGCTCTGTTTTAAAAACAAATTCCCCTTCTTTCGCAGCAAGAATATTTCCTTTAAATTTAAAATTACGTAAATATTCTAGAAAAGGTCCTTCAAAACCAAGTTCGTCGTGTAAATAAGCAATATCCGTTTCTGTAAAACGTAAATTTTGCATATAATGAATAATTCGTTCTAGCCCCGCAAACACAACAAAACCCGAATCAAATGGCATATCTCGGAAAAACACTTCAAATACCGATCTACGCTCATGAAGTCCATCGTCAAAATACGCTTTCATCATATTTAGTTGATATAAGTCTGTATGCAGCGTTAGACTATCATCTTGAAATAAATTTGTCATTTCTTCTGCTCCTATCATAACTAGTTCTTTGCGTTATTATTTATACATAATAATAGCACAAAACAAGCCCACCACCTAATAATTGAACATTACTGGTCTGCCTGTTTTGTGCTACGACTATTTTAAATCATCTTTAATCTTAGAAGTAGAAATACCGTCTGTTCGTGGTAAATAAACGACTTCACAATAAGGTTTTAAGAAGTCAAACTCGCCTTCCCAATCATCACCCATCACAAAAATATCAATATCACGATTTTTAACATCTTCTAATTTTTGTTCCCAGTTACTTTCCGGAATCACTTCGTCGACATATCTAATCGCCTCTAAAATTAATTTGCGATGTTCAAAGTTATGGTATGCTTCTTTGTGTTTGATTCGATTAAATTCATCGGTTGAAATGGCTACAATAAGGTAATCACCTAAAGCTTTTGCTCGTTCTAATAAACGAATATGCCCCCAGTGAATCAAATCAAATGTGCCATATGTAATTACTTTCTTCATCAGCCCACCTACTTTCTTTAGTAGTATATCAAGAAAACAAAAATTTCTCTACTTGTTAGCAGTGCTACTTTTCTAGCTGTTCTTTCAAAAAGGAAACGAAGCGCTCACTAGAATGCCCGTCTGAATATTTATTCCATTTCGCCGCAAAAGCACGAACCATTTCTAAATCGAATGCTTCTTGCTCAATTAGTTGTATTAGTTCCTCTGTTGTATGAACGAATGGCCCCGGAATCGTTGCTAAAAAGCCATCCGACAAACCTCTAGCCTTATCATATTCCTCTAAATCATACGTGAAAAAGATCATTGGTTTTTCTAATAAAGCAAATTCAAATGGAATAGATGAATAATCAGTAATCAATATATCTACGGCTGGTAGTATCGTCTCGATTGGCGTTTCTTTATCCGCATAGACAACAAAATCATCCACTACTTCATCTAAATCATTACTAATAGATGGATGTAATTTTAAAATTAATTGGTACTCATTTCCGAGTGCTTGTTTCATCTTCGCGATATCTAAATGAAGCGTAGTACTATGAAGTTCCTCATCGCGGAACGTCGGCGCATATAATAATTTCTTTTTATTGGAAAGATGTAATTTGGTATTTGTCCTTTCGGCATTTTCTTTCAATTGTTGTTGGTTGAAGAAATTGTCCGTTCTCGGAATTCCTAGCTTCAACATATGCGAATCTTCTAGTAAAAACGACCTTTGGAAAATTGCTGCCATTTCATCCGATCCGACGAGCACTTTTGAAAAACATCTGTACACTTCTTGAAATCTTTTTTTATCGCGCGCGCTTCTTTTTTGCGCTGCTTTATCTTCCCAGCCGAATTTTTTCAATGCCCCATTCGCATGCCAAATTTGAATGCACGTCACATTTTTACGTTCTTTTAATCCAGCTAATTCCACGAAATAATTATCCGTAATGACAACTTTTGCCGTATTCAGATGGAACATTAACGAGATAAAGTGCTTGATTTTTTTTGGCTTTAATTGGATAAAATCAAAATTAAAACCGGTCACATCCACTCTTGGATCATAGAAAACAACCGTTTTTGGCGTAACTTTCATTTCGTTCATTTGCTTTATAATTGCAGTGGAATTTTCCGGAAAGCTAACTAACAGTACCACTTTTTGTTTAACTGGAAAAATCCTCGCCAAACAGCCAGTTATCTTAACAGCAAGCATATAAATATAAATTGCTACTTCTTTCAAAATTCCCACCACCTATTTTTCAGCAAAAACGATTTTCACTGTTTTCTCTGCTGCATGACCATCTTCCCAAGTACAAAACTGCTCCAAAAAGCTGTCTTCTATTTTAGGTGGATTTTCAAGCATTTTTTCAAGTTCACTCATTAATTCTTCATTCGTTTCCACAAGCGGACCAGGAGCATTTTTTTCAAAATCAAAGTAAAAGCCACGTAACGTATCACGATATTCCGCCAAATCATACGTATAAAAAAGCATAGGACGCTGTAAATTCGCATAATCAAAAAATACAGAGGAATAATCAGTAATCAACAAATCACTCACTAAGTATAAATCGCGTATATCTTCATGGTTTGAAGCATCGCGGACAAAATCACCATATTGCGTGAAATCAAAATGTTCCGCAACTAAATAATGCATGCGAACAAGTAAAACAATCTCATTCCCCAATTTTTCTTGCATTTTTGCGATATCGATTTTTAAATCAAATTTATATCTTCCAGCTTCATAAAAATCATTATCACGCCATGTTGGCGCATATAAAACAACTTTTTTCTCTTCTGGGATATTTAGCTCTTTTTTAATATTAGCTATTTTCAGCTCTTTATCGGTACTAAATAAAATATCATTCCGCGGATATCCCGACTCAATCATCTCTCCAGTAAAACCAAATGCCCGTCTAAAAATAGCACTAGAATAAGCATTAGGAGAAATTAAGTAGTCCCATTTCTGTGCTTCTTTTACAAAATCAGCTTTGTACTGTTCCGTTGTTTGCCCTGGAATGTGCACTTCATCAATATCCACGCCTAATTTTTTTAAGGGTGTTCCATGCCAAGTTTGCACATAGATTGTTTTTTTCGGTTTTGGTAGTTCTAAAGGAAGTCTACTATTAGAAATCCAATACTTAGCAAGCCCCATTTTAAATAACCAGCTAATAGAAAAACGTTTAACATAAGGAACTCCGTAAGCTTCAAAAACAGCCACGAATTTTGGATTAACACTCCATAATAATTCGTATTCCGGATTATGCTCCTCCATATATTCATAAATAGCCCGTGGATTACAGCTATATTGCTTACCTGAAAAGCTTTCAAATATCACTAAATCTTTTTTTCGCGGTAAAAATCCCACTAATCTAAACAACAAATAATACACTTTTTGTACTAACTTCATCAGGATACTCCCCCCTGTTTAAACTTTCGCTTTAACGCTCGATTTCGTTTTAATTTCCCTAAGATGCTACTTATGATATTTATGTCGGCGATAGGCGTATCCTTTTCCTCATCTTGATAAAAAAGACGCGCTTTCGTTTGATACGGTTTTAATTTAAATACAGCTTTTTCTACTGTGCCTTTTTCTCTGACAACGACATCCCAAATAGTTTGATTCTCTTTTCGTTTGACTAACCGAGCTGGCATTTCTTTAAAAGACGTGCGAGCAACCCATTTCACGTCATGAATATCCGCTTCTTCTAGAAGTAATTCAATCGCGACTGTTTTGCCGATACGATAATTTTCTTTTACTGTCACAAGTGGAATATCTTGTTTTTCAGCCGTTTCAAATTGCAGCGGCCATCCATTTTGCAAAATCGAGCACATCATTTCTTTTACTACGAGAGGTGTGTCTAATTCCATAATCGTACTTGCTCCGACTTCCTGCAAAATCTTTTGTAATTCTTGCACGAAAATCGCTTGCTCCGACTCGCTTAAAACTTCCCGGAAATAAGTA
The DNA here is from genome assembly GCF_028867355.1 of Listeria sp. LM90SB2. Taxonomy (NCBI): domain Bacteria; kingdom Bacillati; phylum Bacillota; class Bacilli; order Caryophanales; family Listeriaceae; genus Listeria; species Listeria sp. LM90SB2. The sequence goes on along the minus strand of NZ_CP046449.1, from coordinate 1,134,081 downwards.
TTTTCTTTATAAAAAAACAATTTTGCATGGTACGCAATTAGATACTTCACATAGGGAATCACTTTGCCATATATTTCTTTCGAGTCAGTTAAATAGGTTTGATATACTTTCTGCAAAAAAGGCGTGTATCGTTCTGGTTTTTTCCAAGACGAACTTACTAAAGAACCTTTTTGCTTTAGATCACGATAGTAATAATACCCCGCATCCGCAATCAAGCCATAGCTCCGATATTTCAGTAAGAACTGGGTAATTAATAACTGATCCTCCGCAAAATAAAGCGACTCATCAAAAGTAAATTCTTTCAAACAATCATAACGTAAAAAAGTACCGCCAATATAAAAATGAATTGCTTCCGGTTCTTTTTCAATATCAGCAACTCGATTTCCATTCGCAAAACGGTAATTTAATTTATGTGGTGAAATTTTTTTCTTACTTCCAAAATCATCTAAGTAATAAAAAGCTGGCACAAGCATAGAAACGTTAGACTCATTTAGAAATGTAACTATACTCGCTAACATATTCTCTGACATTATATCATCGGCGTCTAAAAAACCAACAAAATCAGTATCTTCACTTACATTATGTATTCCGATATTACGCGCTTTTGCCGGTCCACCATTTGGAACGGTCAACACGCGAATATTGTTAGGATATTTTGTAGCGTAACGATTTGCGATAGCGCCACTTCCATCCGTGCTTCCATCATTAATAAGCAGTACTTCCACATGCTTCAAAAAGCTGTAAGACTGCTTAATTATACTATCTATGGATAGTGCTAACCTTTTTTCGGCATTGTAAAAAGGCATTATAATAGCAAATTTCATTCTTTTTCCCTCTCCATATAAAAGCTGGGAAGTTAAGGATTTAGCAAATGACCATCGAATACTTACATTCGATTTTCTTGCTTCCTAAAATACTTTAGCAAACAAATTCATTAGCATACAGCCTAAACTCCCCAATGTTTTATTATATCTTCCACTCCATAACGCTCTTGCCCCATGGACTGCGTAAATCAGCTTCAAACGCTTCGATTACATCTTGAATGGAATGAACTGTATGAACTTCCCCAACAAGATTTTGCAGATATTCTACCCCACGTTTATTGGTTGATAAGAACTCCACTGTTTTCTCAAAATCAACACGACCGCTACGACTACTTCCATAAACGGTTAGTCCTTTTTCAAGTACCATACGTGAATTAAATTCAATCGGATACTCCGAAACACCAAGTAAGGAAATGGTTCCTTCTGGTTTAATGACATCAATAATTTGACTCACCGCATACTGACTACCCATTCCTCCAGCACATTCGAATGCTTGATCAATAACTAAATCAGCCGGAACATCATCAATTGCATAAGCACCATCCACAAAAGAAAAGAAGTCTAATTTATATGGTGTTTTCCCAAAAATGTAAACTTTGCTATCAGGGTACCAATTTTTTAGTAGTAAAGAAGTGATAAAACCTAAGTTCCCATCACCCCACACACCGAAAGATTCCCGGTTAGCATTACTTTTACCTTCAAAGCGTAAAATAGCGTGAACTGCCACGGAAATCAGTTCTGAGAAAGCAGCTACTTTCATGTTAATATCATCCGGCAGTGCCACCACACGATCACGACGCATGAACACATAATCCTGCATTAAACCATCATAACCACTAGAACGGAATTTACTCGAACGTAAATAGTTCTCAGCAATGACTGGATCATTCTCAAATGGTGTATTTGGAACCATGACAACTTTTGTACCTGGTTTAAATTCTTTCGTTGCATCATAAACAACTTCCCCAACACCTTCATGAATAAGCGCCATTGGAAGTTTTTTAGATAACATTTCTTTCCCTCTAGAACCTGTATAGTAACGTTGATCTGCCGCACAAATAGATAAATGAGTCGGTCGAACAACAACCACATCACCTGTTAATGATTCGTCCACATTGGCAACTTCAAACTGTCTCTCTGACACAAGTCTGTATACTTGATTAATCATTGGCTATCCGCTCCTGAATAATCGCATTCGCTACTTTCAAATCATAAGGCGTCGTAATCTTAATGTTGAAAATTTCACCTTTAACTAATTTCACATCATCGCCAGCAAGCAAACAAATTTTACATGCATCTGTTAGAATTTGTTTTTTCTCTGGTGTTAGATTTTGGTAGTGATTGAATACTTTTTTCATATTGAAGCTTTGCGGTGTTTGTCCTTGATACATGTGATCTCTGACCGGAATATCTGTAATCACCTCATGATTGCTTGATTCAACGATTGTATCAAGTGCTTCAATAACAGTATCTACTGCTCCTGTTTCAAGTGCAGCATCTATATTTTCTTCAATAATACGATGTGTTAAAAATGGACGAACAGCATCATGCGTCACGATAATATCATCATCTGTTAAGCCATATGTTTTTTCCACAAAACGAATACCATTCATAATTGTTTCATTGCGGTCTTCTCCGCCTTCAATGACTACAATACGATCATCAGAAATATACTTTTTAATATTATCCTCAGCGTGGTTCATCCATTCTTTTGGTGAGGAAATAAGAATTTTATCAAATCGAGTATTTAGAATAAATTTTTCAACGGTATGAACAATAATTGGTTTACCATTTAGAGGTAGAAATTGTTTTGGCATGCTAACGTTACCCATCCGCGTACCTTTTCCTCCAGCTAAAATTTGAGCGTATATCATCCTCTAATCTCCTTTAACTGTTTTTTATATTGACATGTTACATTATAACATAAAACTTGTATAACAAACTAGCTTCTATCTGCGCTAAGAAGTATTTTAATTAAACACCTTGTAAAAACGCATCATTTTATAACCTAAACCATTAAAAACTTGTAAACCCAAAGCCCCCTATGTATAATTAAGTGGGACTATATGAATATAGATTAGAAGGAGATTATTAAATATGAGAGTAAAAAAAGCTGTAATTCCAGCTGCTGGTCTAGGCACGCGCTTTTTACCAGCAACAAAAGCAATGCCTAAAGAAATCTTACCAATTGTGGATAAACCAACTATTCAATACATAGTAGAAGAAGCAGTAGCATCTGGCATAGAAGATATTTTAATTGTAACCGGTAAAGGTAAACGTGCTATCGAAGACCATTTTGATTCCGTTCCTGAACTTGAAAACAATCTACGGGAAAAAAATAAACTTGAATTACTACATTTAGTAGAACAAACTACTAACATTAATTTGCACTTTATTCGTCAAGCGAAACCAAAAGGACTTGGTGATGCCATCCTTCAAGCAAAAGGCTTTGTGGGTAATGAACCATTTATCGTTATGTTAGGTGATGATATTGTTGAATCCAAAATCCCTTGTTCCAAACAATTAATGAATCAATATGAAAAGACGCATAGTTCCGTCATTGGAGTCCAAACTGTCCCTCACGAAGAGACATATCGTTATGGTATTATTGATCCAATTAATGAATATGATAAGAATTTATATAATGTGAAAGGTTTTGTGGAAAAACCAGATCCTGCTAATGCACCGTCTGATTTAGCTATCCTTGGCCGTTACTTATTAACACCACAAATTTTCGACTTCTTAGAAACGCAAAAACCAGGTGCAGGAGGCGAAATTCAACTAACCGATGCAATCAATAGTCTAAATGAAGTACAACGTGTATTTGCTTATGACTTTGAAGGACAGCGTTTTGATGTTGGCGATAAATTCGGCTTTATCCAAACAACAATGCAATTCGCTTTGAAGCATCCTGAAATCAAAGATGATGTGAAAGATCTGATTAACGACTTATATAACCAAATTCATAAAAAAGATAAAAAATAAAAAAAGAGATGACAAATGAAAATTTTGTCATCTCTTTTTTACATGCATTTAAAAGTACAGCTTGTAACTTTTGGCAATAGGATTTAAAGAATTTAAACCAACTGCTTTATACACTGCATTTGTCGCACGGCGATAATAACTTAAATAATATTGTTTCGTTTGATAATGCATTTTATCGAAAAGAACTTTTAAGAATTTCAAATAAGCCGTTCCAAATTGTTTATTTTTCTCCCAATGAGAATACTCTTTCACTGGAACTTGTATATAAAAGTAACCTAACGAAATAAGTTCACTCACAAGGCGTTTATTATTCGTTTCAAGAAAAACAGTAAGCGCATCAATTGCATCAACTGCCTCTGTTAAATCTTCCGCCATTAATTTCTTTTGAAAAATTGGACCTAGTTTGGTTCGAATCAAATAGTTAAATAAATTTTTGTCAAAATCAAGTAACTCTAAACTTAAAGAAGTATACTTGTTTTCCAAATTTCGATAATACGACCAACAATCAACCATATCATTGATCAAGTAATTATCTGGAACTTTCATTTTCTCTTCGTTTTTCTTCGTTTCTTCCAAAACACTATGTTTCCAAACCATATTGGCTTTATGAAAAATATTAATTAATTCATGCGTAATCTCTGCCTTTTCAAAGTACGCTTTCAAAAAAGCAACATTATACAAAATATATTGCCCCACTTCTTCAAGCAACATATGTGGATCACGTTCCAAATAAGTGCTAGTTGGATTCGGAATCGTTTCCTCTAAAAATTGGAGTGTATCCGTCATTTCATAACTATCTTCATTTGGCAATTTTCGTAAATGTTGTACAAAAAGAGGGTTTTGATTAAATAAATGGATATCAGCACCGACCATATTATCAGCGAAACGAGCGAGATAGTCTTGTATTTGCGAAAGAATATTTTGATCGCTTTTCGAACAAACAATAACAAAATCTGCTGATGTATTAGCAAGATTTATCTTTAGTTGCTCTAACAGATAAGGACTTCCCCATCTCTCACCAGTATCTTTCATAACGAGTTGTTCCACTACAATACTCATAAATCTTTCACTTCCTCATTTGCTTGAACAATATAGGTCTCTACAAAACGCTTCGTTGAATTACCATCTAAGCTTCCAACAAATTTCTTTTTAAAGACTTCCAGTTCGTCGTAATTATATTTTCCCGTTTTAATCGACTCAATGAGCGACGGCGTATCTTTGAAAACTTCACCAGGAATAGTTGCTTTGTAATCGAAATAAAATCCGCGTTCATCCAAATAATCATCAATATCATATGCAAAGAAATAAATTGGCTTATTCATTAAACTAAATTCAAAAATAACCGAAGAATAATCTGTAATAAGCGCATCACTAAATAACATTAAATCATTAATATCGTTATTCAACGTCAAGTCTAAAATAAATGGATCATTTTCATCCACATTAAATGAAACGTTCTTAATAACAGGGTGGAATTTTAAAATTAAAATATGTGTATCACCAAGTTCTTTTTTCAAAGCAGCAATATCAAGTACAACGCTATAATTAAAGCGTTCATTTGGCCCACCGCGGAAAGTTGGCGCATACAGCAACACTTTTTTGTCGCGAAGTTGCGGATACATTTTCATATATTTTTCTTTTGTATATGCCACATATTCTTGATCAAAAAACACATCTGTTCTAGGCACACCAATAGGTTTAATTTGATTAGCTTGTTTTCTAAAAGCTTCCATATATTCAGGAATTATGCCTTCTGAACTAACAAGAACATCTGTGTAAGGCGAATGAGCACGTGTCTCAAATTCTTCTGTATTAGCATCTGTACCTTCAAGCGCACTAAAGCCAAACTTTTTGAAAGCCCCTGTCGCATGCCATGATTGTACCACATGTGTCTTTTTATTAAATTTCAAACCATAAATTTTGTTGTAATAATCATCTAATACAATTGTTTTAGTTCGCCCTAATGCATAATACAATTGGAACATTTCAAACCAATTACGATTTTTCCGTAAAAACACATAGACTTTTTGTGGCATATCATTATAAAACAGGTAATCATAAATGGCTAATAAATTTCCTTCTAAGCTTGTACTACGTTCTGTAGCTAAAATAACTTGGTCTTTTTTGCGTGGCATCAAAGTAGCTAGTCTAAATATAATGCCTCTGCTTATTTTCCGAATTAGAATAGGCGCCTTAAATTTACGACGGATAATAAATTTAAAGGAGATTTTACGAGCGGCTCCCCAATTATTATGTTCCATAATTTGTAAAGCAGCTTTCATATGGATAGGATATGCTTTTCTAAATGCAATTTTTGCTTCTTCCCCTTGTCTCTCCCACAAATACGTAATTAGTTGGCGATAGTTTTCTTTATTGTCTCTTGTAATATAGCGAACACGTTCGATACTACTGAACAACAAGAAATATCTAAAGGAAGGAATTATATTTAGGAAGTCATCTGATTTGGTTTTTAACCAGTCTAATGTCATCGTAAAAGCAATTTGTTGGTTTTCACTTTTCTTACTTTCAATAGCCGCCCTTAAAGCGCCCCAAAGCTCAACACTAGATACTCGTTGATAATATTTTAAAGCTATTTCATATTCCGTATTATTTTTGAGTAACTCTGCTTCCCCGTAGTCAAATATTTGAAAAACAGATTTTAAAATACGAATTGGATCTTTATTTACAGATTGCGTTAATGATTGCGATTCACCATCACGTAAGCGGTAATAATAAACTACTTTTTCTACAGTATAGATATTTTCTGCTTGAAGTAAAGCATGCAAAACAAATGGTTGATCTTCACCGTAACGAATATTTTCAGGGAAAAACACACCATCTATCAAAGAATGATGATAGAGTTTCGCACAAGGACCTATCGAATAAAATAGCTCGGGATTTTTCAGTAGTGTTTTCATTCCTGGCTTGGCAATATTATATTGGATATGCATCGGAATGAACCATTCACCTTCTGAATTAAAGCGTTTCGTTGCACCTGTAATCAATTTTGAACCAGTGGATATTGCACCGTCATACATTAGTTGAAGTGTATAGTTCGGAATAATATCATCACTGTCCACAAAGCAAATATACATTCTATTCGCAAGACGCAACCCATAATTCCTAGCCGAAGCTGGTCCACCATTTGGTTGAGTATGCAACTGAAATTTTGGCTTATCTGATATATATTCTGTCACCATTTCTATTGTTTTATCCGTTGAACCATCGTCAATTAATAAAACTTCGTACATGTCAAATGTTTGCTCATGGATGCTTTCGAGCGTTTCCAGGATTACTTCCTCCACATTATATAATGGAATAATAATACTTATTCCCGCTTCTCGATTCTTATTGATGTTATTATTTGAATCACTGTTCATTTATAGACTCTCCCTAATTCAAAATATATGTCATCTATTATCTCCAGTTTTCCTTCTAAACACATAATATGTTCCTGCAAAAATAATTATAACACCCAAATCAAAAATAGCGGAGACATATTTCGGTATTATTGGTTCAGAAGCAACATGTGAGACAGTGAAGCCCATATCTTGCTTCTCTTTTTTAACACCATTAACATACAGTGCTCCATACGGATAAAGATCTACTGCATCTGGAGTATAGGTACCTAAAACTAATGGTTTTTCAGGGTTTTTATTTTCCACTTGATAGACTTCAATAACATATTCAGTTTTACCTTTTGGCTTTTCATTTACATTAATTTGGTAATTTGTAGCTTCTACAAAATCTGATCCAGCTATAACTTCATCGTAAATATCCTTCTTATTTGTCTTATCTACAACTTTCAAACGATATTTACTAGCTTCATCTGGCTCTTTTAGAACCGCTATTTGGATAGAATTGAACGGCGAATCTACATTAAACGTTTGCTTAACAATTTGTTTGCTAGTAACAGGAAGATCTATATGCGCATAACTTTGTTTTACAAGATATTTATTGATATCCTGTGACTCGCCTGCTACCGAATTTCCAATAAAAGCAAAAGCAACTGTACTTAATAAAAATACGCAGAAACTCGCGATTAAAAAGCCTTTTCTTAGCCCTTTTTTCAAATCAAATTTTTTCGTATATAAAGATTCTACTATAAATTTAAACCCATATATAGAGGACAAGATCATTAATGGCGTAATAAACATAATATAACGCTGATTTGCTTCCCAGAATAAGTGGAATAGCCAAACACCTACTAGCGAAATATTAACGAAAAAGGACATATCAAATTCCCTTTTCTTATAAAAACGTAAAGCACCTAGACAAATTAAAAACAAATTAATAATATGGAACAGCTGAGCAGGTAATTCAGTGACAACCCGTTTATCTCCAAAGAAGTAATCATAAGGAGCTGGATAATCAAGTGCAGCATTAACATACCACGTATATGCTCGCGTTCCGTCTGTCCAAGTATTTAACACCTTATTATCAAAAAGCTTTATTAAGCCAAGCGGTCCATGTTCTTCAATACGTTCTTTAATTTTTTCAATATTGGCTTCTTCTTTTTCTTCTTTTGTTTTAAATTGTGAAGTATAAGCAACATCATTGCTGTTATAACGACCGGCTGGATCGCCAAGCCCCATCATAATCCAATGTGTTTGAGGAAATTCAATGGTTGGGTCTTTCTTAAAGTCATAACTCTCTGCGATTGGTGTAAAAACAGTGCTTAAACCGAAAAAGCAAATTGCTACGATGACCGTGTTCAATAGAATTTTACGCCAATTTCTTATAAAACATAAATGAATAAGCATTGCTGGAAGTAAAATGATGATATTCGGCTTAATTTGATAACCTACTGCAAACAGCAGCCCAATAATGATGAAATACCACCATTTACTACTTTTCGTGTATAGATAATAAAATAAGGCAATCAGCGCTGTAAATGGCAGTACAAGTGTATCTGTATAGAAATACCAAATATAACCAAATAATGGCACACAGAATAAAACAATTAATAAGTAGATGTTCCCAAATTTATTACCATTTTCTTTACGAACAATCCAGTACAATACAAAAATAGTAATATTCATACAAACAAAAAGGAAAGCACTTTCTAATAAATACGTATTAGTAATACCAAGCGTCCCTCCAACAGAATATAGCCAGTATCGAATAATTGTTATAAATATATTATTAGGATACATTAAAAAATAATTCTGCGTTGTTGCATGCCCTCCATTAGAAAGCATATTCAATGCTTCTCCCTTGATAAGAAAAGCATCTGCATATGAATTCATTTGCAAGGAGAAAAGCAAATAAATTTGAGTTAATATAATCAAGCTAACCAAAAAGATGGTTATTACACCATCTCCTTTTGTATTCAATCTAGTAGAAAATTGATAGAATCCTATAAGTACTAAAAGCGCCGCAGCACTAAATAATATAAATATACTCGGATGATTAAAACTAATTTCTAGCGGTTTAAAAATGCTTATGCAAAGTAAGTAACCAAAAATAAGTATAAAAAACGCATTAAAAATATAAGCTAACCTATTCTTCACTCTCTTTACACCTATCTCTCGCTGATTTTATTTTCTTTGCATTTTGTTTCAAAAACATTCTCTTCAATAGTAAAACGAGGTCGTTCTTTTACTTGTTTAAAGATTTTTCCAATGTATTCACCTAGAACACCAATACCAATTAATTGAATTCCGCCAATTAACCACAAGGAAACAATTAAAGATGTCCAACCAGGTACAACAGCACCAATGATTTTTTGAACAATGGCATAAATCCCCATTACTACGCCTATCATAAAAATAACAGATCCAAGGACTAATAATAATCGAATGGGTGCAACACTGAAAGATGTAATTCCATCCACAGCAAATAAAACCATTTTCTTAAGTGGATATTTTGATTCTCCTGCAAATCTCTCATTTCGATTGTAAAATACTTTCGTAGATTTGAAACCTAATAATGGTACAATGCCTCGAATAAACATGTTTTCTTCTTTATAACGTAAGAATTCTGTTAATGCACGCTTGCTAAGCAGTCGATAGTCCGCATGATTTGGAACCATATTAACTCCTAGTTTGCTCATAATTCTATAGAAAGCTAACGCTGAATTTCTTTTGAAGTAAGTGTCAGTGTCACGTTTATCTCGTACGCCATAAACGACATCGTAACCTTCATGATATTTTTCTATAAACTCAATAATCGCATTCACATCATCTTGTAAATCAGCATCAATAGACACGACACAATCTGAATATGCATGTGCTTCTGTTAAGCCAGCAAGTAAAGCTCCTTGATGTCCATAATTCCGACTTAATTTTAGTCCAGATACATGTTCATTTGATTCTGAGTATTGCTGTATAAGTTCCCAAGTTCTATCTTTACTTCCATCATCTACAAACATAATTTGACTTTTGTCACTGATTGATTCACTCATCACTAATTTTTCTATAATATTTGTTAGTTGTGTAACACTCTCGCTCAGAACTTCTTCTTCATTATAACAAGGTACCACAACTGTTAAAAATGGCTTTTCCACTCTCACTACAACCCCTTATTGATATGCTATTCTATAAAATTCAGTATCTACAGCATATCTTATTTACAACAGTTTATCAACTATCTATGTAAAAATAATCAAGTATACAGCCAATATAGACCTCTTTCCAATAGCAAAAACCCTCCAAATTATAGAAACTTTTGCCAAGTATGATTTATCGCCTTTAACCATAATATGGAGACCTCTTTAATTCAATTAATTATTGTAGGGAATTTTATCAATATATGCTAAAATATACAATATGATAATAAAAATTTTAAGGAGTTAAAGATGAAATTTTATATTAAGGAAATTCAGCTAACAGATTCTAACACATGGAAATTACAAGGCTTCTCAGAAGGAAAAATCAATAGTATCCAAGCATACTACAACGAAATCCGAGAATATAAGCACCCTGAACAAAAGTTGAATATTGCTTTTACTCAAGATAAAAATTCATTCACAGCTACTATTTCTGTTGATGAACTTGCTAGTCTTTCTCTACCAAATAACCAGACTGTGTGGAAATTCAAAGTAAATAATGATTATCCATATACACATTTAATCACAGATGGGCCAATTATAAATAAACCCTTCCAACCAGAGAACTCGCTTTACAAATACCATTTTGATTTTCCTGAAGGTATTTTAACACTTGTCAGTAAACCTATAGAACTACTAGCTTCGATAGAGGAGTACAAATTAGATTCTGATGTGATGTCTGGTTCTATTAAAATCAAGTCGCCACTTCCAAGTAACCAATTTAATGCAAAGCTAATTTTCAAACGTAGACCTACACCAAGCTTTTATTTATTTCACGAGCAACAACAATCATTTGATTTAGGGCTTATTACTGAAAATATCGTTAATTTCTCTATTCCCACCAAAGATTTATCTACAGCTTTCTTAGTAGACAATACAAATATACTAGATGCCATAATCGAAGTATCATCTAGTCATAACAAAACAGGCTTATCTGCATTCATATCCATTGATGCAGATATGAAGCCAGCTATTCCTAGAGAAATTAAAATAGCAGCGCCACTTTTTGCAACTCTGCGCTCCTATATTACAGGCTCTAACAGATTATCATTCTATTTCAAAAAAAATATTCAGGGGTTAGTGAGTCTGAGTCAATTAAAAGAAACTAAAAAAGATTTGACACTGCAATTCAAATTAGAAAACAGTATCTCTGAAGGTCAAATAGTAGCTAAACGTGCAGATAAAAAAGCGAATACATTTGAATATAATGTAGAACAAGTATGGCCTTTAAAGAAAGGGATTACTAAATATACTGCTCAAATTAATAAAAATGAATTCTTATCCGGACCAATCAATAGAGCTGATGCGACATGGGATTTCTTCCTTCGTTCGGCAAACATGCCAGATTTACCTATTTTAGCGCCAAATACTATTGACTTTAGTTCTTCGGGATTTTTCAATGTTGCTAATAACGAATTTATGGCGCAATTAACAAGAAACGACTCCAATAATTTAGCTTGTCTTACAGCCGTTGCTCCTAAAATCAAACAAGATATAACAAAAATAGCTGTAATGGGAACTTGTTTTAGCCGAAATGCTTTTAACTCATCTCCATTCTTTAATCCAGATTATAAAGCTTTTTTTGAATGCAGTTTTACGCAGTTTCATTCTTCTATAATTAGTATAATGACCGAACCCGCTAACTTAATTAATCTAGATAAGTATACTGATATTAAAAAAAGCGAGAAACCTTTTATAGAAGATGATTGGAAAAAAGATTTCTTTACTAACCTGAAAAATTCTGACGCTGATTATTTCTTAATTGACCTATATCCTGATGTTATTCGACCAGTTATTTGGTTAAATAATAATTCAGCTATTACATTATCTTATGTTATAGAACAAAGCCAATTACTTAATGACATTTCTTACGAGAGAATTTTAGATCATATTGATAATGAAACCTACTTCAATGAGTGGAAAGGCTATGCTGATCAATTTATCGAAAAACTTACAGAAATAATTCCTACTGATCGGGTTATTTTAAACCTAGGTGGATTTACAACGTCTTATTATGATGAAGATGGAGAAGTCGCAACTTACAAAAACAAAATGGCCATCGAAAAGAATAATTACTTCTGGGAACGTTTAAATAATTATTTCTTATCTAAATTGCCTGAAGCAAAAGTAATCGACTTTTCGAAAAAAGGCTATATAGGTGATTTCAACTATCCATTTGGGCATTCCTTTTCTCACTTCGAATCCCCTTATTATAAAGACTTCTTGAAGGAACTTATTTACATCACTAAATCTTAATCTATAATCATATAAAAACAGAGTGAGAAATCTCACTCTGTTTTTATATGATTATTTTTAGTCTATTTAACGTTTGTAAAAGCTCGTTTATCTACCCAACCAACTATTTTACCATTTACACTCATTTGATAGTAAGTTGCACGTGTAGTCTTAGCCTCGCGTATCAACTGTACTGTCTTGTTAGCATAAGCAGTTGCTTGTCCTACATTTTTTGTGCCAATAACTCTATACGGCTCTGTCCAAATGCCATTACCTGGCGCGTTGCTAAGTAATCCAGTCATATTAATCGCTTTATTGTACTCAATAGAATCATATACATCAAAAGCTTTTTTATCTAACCAACCGATTACTTTGCCGTTTACGCTAAATTCGTAGTAAGTTCCTCTACTTGTTTGCGCTTCTCGAGTTATTTTAGTTGCTTTATCTTTATATGTGGCTGCTGAAGTAACTAATTTAACACCCTTACTCTTATATGGAGCAGTCCAAACTGCGTTGCCTGTCACATTTTCCACTACAGCATCTAAGTTAACCGCTTTGTTGTAATTAATATTGTCATATACATCGAAAGCTTTTTTATCTAACCAGCCAATGACTTTACCATCAACACTAAACTCGTAATATGTTCCTCTACTTGTTTGCGCTTCACGAGTTATTTTTGTTGCCTTGCCTTTATAGGTTGCTGCTGAAGTAACAAGTTTAACACCTTTACTCTTATAAGGAGCCGTCCAAACTGCATTACCTGTCACATTTTCCACTACAGCATCTAAATTAACCGCTTTGTTGTAATTAATATTGTCATATACATCGAAAGCTTTTTTATCTAACCAGCCGATTACTTTGCCACCAGATTTAAATTGGTAGTAAGTTCCTTTTGGCGTTTTTGCTTCACGGACGACTTCCACTTCTTTATTCAAGTAAGTTTCCGCTGGTCCGATTAATTTTGTACCAACTGTACGGTAAGGTTCTGTCCATACAGCATTACCCTTCACATTTTTTACTACTGCGTCAATAGCAACTGTTTTATTGTATTCCTCTTGATCATACAGTGTAATAGCGTTTCTATCTAACCAACCAATTGCTTTCCCATCGATACTGATATTGTAATAAGTACCATGTTGAGTTTCGATTTGTTGGCTGATTTTCACATCTTTATTTGCATATTTCGTAGCCTGCGCCACAGAAGTTGTTCCTTCAAGTTTGTACGCTTTAGTCCAAATACCATTTCCGGTTGGATTAGTAATTTGTCCGTCAAGGTTCACATTTTTACTTGAAATAATGGAATCATACGGATAGATAGTGAGAGCTCGTTTATCAATCCAACCAATAGTCTTATTATTTATGCTAAATTGGTAATAAGTACCTTTAGCAGTTTGTGCTTCGCGTAAAAGTTTAATTTCTTGTTGTGCGTAAGTTGTTGCATTCGTAACAAATTCTCTTCCATAAACATTGTATGGTTTAGACCAGATACCGTTACTTACTGGGCTAGTAATTTTAGCACGTCCGACATTTACTTTATCATAATTGACACTATCATAAATAGTTAATGCTTTGCCATCTACCCAACCAACTACTTTACCATTATATTTAAATTGATAGTACGTACCTCTCTTTGTTGTAGCAACAGATACTAAATCGATATCCTTGTTAGCGTATGTGCTAGCTGGACTAACAGATTGCACTCCTTTTACTTTATACGGTAAAGTCCATACACCATTTCCAGTCGGACTTGTAACAGTTGCTTTTCCGGAAGTGGATTTTTGAGTAAGAATTTTGTCGTATAAAACATCATATTTGGCTAAATCATAATTCTCAATTACTTGAATTAAGCTAGCACCATATGTAGGAGAGGTTGCATATCCAGCTTTTTGAAGCTCCATTGCAGCTACTTTATAATCCGTTGCGTCGACAACTTTCTTATATAAGTCTTTATTCCAAGAAGTTCCGTTCACTAATAAAAGAGTATGGTCAGTGACAGATTCATTCCAGCTAGGGTATTTGCGGAATTCAGCATCAATTTTAATCCACTCACCGTTCACATATTCAGAAGTTGTCATGATAACTGATTGTCCATTATATTTCCCTTTTATACCAAATAAATTATATCCTTGTGTAGCAAGTCCACTTTTTCCCCAACCAGATTCTAGAATTGCTTGAGCTAAAGTTATACTAGATAACAGATGATATTTTTCTTGAGATGCCTGGGCAGCAGGTGCTATTTTGTCGATAAATGCTTGTTGCGATGCTGTCGTTGCAGCTTCAACCTCTTTAACAAAGGAATTTTCTCCAGTTAATGAATCTTGTAATTGTCCGCCAACAGTTGTCAAACCGTACATTGGAACAACTAGCATCGGAATCATTACAATTTTCATCCACTTTTTATTTATCATTATTCTCCAACCACTCCTTAATTTGTTTATTGTCCTAATTTTACCAAACTTTATGCCTCCGTAAGTTACAAATTTATTACAAAAAAAATAAATGGTATTATAACAACAAATTTGTTAAACATTTAGACAAAATTTTTATTTCATTTTATGATAAAATGCTTTACTTCTTCAATTTTAAATAAAAACTTCCAAAAGATAGATAACTTTTGGAAGTTTTTTACAGTTAATTCAATTTTAAATCGTAATTATCAACATGTACTACTTTTTCAATTTGTGTTGTGGATTCTTCACTAATTAAGCCTTTAAAAGATTTCCCTGTCGCCACTAGTGTTCCAAATAGTATCGTTAATGCAATTAGCACAGTTAAAAATATTTTATCAAAAAGAGTTAGCCTGTATTTATTGGCATTAGGATTAGGATAGATTTTTTTCTGAGGAGCTTTTTGATTTTCCTTATGCTCTTTTTGATATTTTTTCTTATAATCATTTGGTTGTTTGTTAAACCATTTTACAAACTCATCATATTTTTGAGCAACTTCTTGTGCTGTACCCATCTCTCTTATTTCACCGTGATGCATCCAAATAATTCTGTCACACAAACTTTTTACTTGTCCAAGTGAGTGACTGACAAAAACAATAGTTTTGCCACGCGCTTTAAATTCATTAATCTTATCAACGCATTTCTCATAAAAAGTCTGGTCACCCACTGATAAGGCTTCATCAATAACTAAAATATCAGGATTGGTATGCACCGAAATTGCAAAACCTAAACGAGAACGCATCCCGCTTGAATAGTTTTTAATTGGTTGATTAATAAAATCACCTATATCAGCGAATTCGATAATACTTGGCATCAACTTGTTAATTTGAGAACTTTTCATTCCATGCATGAGTAATTTCAAGCGAATATTTTCATAACCCGTCAGCGGACCTTTTAGTCCCACTGCAATGGCAATTAAAGAAGTTTCTCCGTTGATAATGACTTCTCCTTGTGTCGGAGGAATAACACCTGACATAATACTCGATATAGTTGACTTACCAGAACCATTGATCCCAATAAGTCCTACTGTTTCACCATCATGAATATCAAAAGATACGTCTCGCAACGCCCAAAAGGATTGCATTTTTTGACTTTTCGGCATGAACAAGCCTTTGATCTTATCAGATTTATTTTGATAGAGGTCATATTCTTTCGACACATGTTTAAATGATACTTTTATATTTTTACCCATCTGTCTAACCTCCTATAAATAATCCACGAAGCGTTCGCGGAATTTCATGTGTAGTGTCGCACCAACAAATAGTAATGTTAGCGTGATTAACCAGAAATACATCGTGTATGATGGAGATTCCCAGAAGCCTTTATTCATTAAGAATGTCTCTCTAAAGCCGTTTACCACATAGTAAATCGGATTTAGTTTGAGTAAATCTACTAGCCATTGCGGCAACATTGTTTCTAAATTCCAAACAATCCCTGTTACGTAAAAAAGTACACGCATGACAGATTGCAGCATAATATAATAGTCTCTTACTAAAACGCTAATTGTTGCATTAAATAAAGTAACACTGAAGAGAAAAGCAATCATGGCTACAAAATAATACAAGTACTGACCCCAATAGATTGTAATAGGAGTTCCATTAATTGCGAGCAAGCCTAGCAAAATTACCATCATAGTAAAATAACTTGTTAAATTAGAGACAATCGTGATATTAGGTAAAATACTCATTGGGAAATTCATTTTTGAAACCATGCCTATTTTATTATAAATACTATTCGCACCTTGCAAAATAACTGCACTAATAAAGAACCAAGGAATAATCCCCGCTAGCATCCATTCAATATAACTTGCATCCGATCCAGATTTTGCATTCATCCCAAATCCAAACACAAAATAATAAATAGCAATTTGTATTAATGGATTTAAAATCTGCCATGCTAGTCCTAAATAATGGCTTTGGTATGTAGCCTTATCTTCATAGCGCGCAATGCGAAATATCATTGGTAAATTTTTTATTTGTTCTTTAATAACTTCCATAACCTGTTTCACAAAAACACTTCTTCCCGAAAAATAATATGGTTTTAATAACCAGATTCAGCTCACTATTCTTTTATAGGCAACTCCTCCACTTAAAACCACAGACACCTTGTTTGTATTATTTGTCGTCTCGGTTGCCATATTCTTGCTGTTTATGCATGATCTTCTAAGTGTATATAGCTCTGCTTATTTGGCAAATTATTTTACTAATACGGTTTAGTAAAAAATCCACCCTATGTTAAATTACCTTAAAAGTCATTTTTTGTAAAGCTTCATCTGCAATTATCGAAGAATTAGTTTTCAAGAACAGCCTGAATATCTGCTGCCCCTTCAAGCAATCTTGGTCCTGGACGACTTAATTTATTGGCATCCATTTCATAGATTTTATCGTTTTTAACCGCTGGAATATCTTTCCATGCTGCACGTTTTTGGATAGTTGCTTTGGCATCTGGATAGACAGATAAAATGATATCCGGTTGCAGTTCTACTACTTTTTCTTCGTTGTAAGGAATGAACCCTGATTCTGTTACAATATTAGTTCCACCAGCAAGTTCTAACATTTCATTCATAAATGTTCCTTTTCCTGCTGTGTATAAGTCTGGACTAATTTCAATCCATACTTTTGGGGATGTTTTTAATTCTTTCGCTTTCTTTTCAATAGCTATTTTTTGTTTCTCCATTGAATCGGTCACTTTTGTAGCTTCTTTTTCTGTTCCTGTTAGATCACCAATGGTAGCAATCGATTTTTCTACTTCCTTTAAGTTTGTTGCGTCTGGAACTACAAACACGTTAATTCCCGCATCTGTAAGTATTTTATAAGCGTCTTTTTCTGTTGCAAGCATCGATTCGTGTCCAAGAACTAAATCAGGCTTAAGAGCAATAATTTTTTCTGTATCAACTGAAGTAGAAGTCACTTTCTCTATTTTCTGAGCTTCTTTTGGATAATCATCATATGCCGATACTCCTTTTACTTCATCACCAAGTCCTAGTGCAAATAAAATTTCTGTATTACTTGGAATTAATGAAACAATTTTAGTTGGAGCTTTTTTCAGTGTAATTGTTTCACCAGTTGCATCTTTCACTTTGATTTCTTCTGTTTGCTTTGTTGTCTCTTTTACTTCCGTATTCCCGCATGCAGTTAAAATAGCAAGCAATAAAACTACGGCAATTCCTTTAAACCATTTCATATGTATGTTCTCCTTTTTTCAGAAAAAACAGGCGGGAAATCTAACACTAATAAATCTGGAAAAACGTCTTTATTCTCACGTTTAACTTATCGATTTTTAAAGTTCTTCACTTTAAATTAGCGTCATATTCCCACCCGTTAGTCATTTATGTTTTTAAATTCTGTTTACTTCAATTAAAAGATCACCAGATTCGATAGTATCGCCGTCAGAAACATAAATGCTGCTAACTTCTCCATCGAAAGGCGCTTGAATCGTTGTTTCCATTTTCATTGCTTCTGTGATTAGTAGTGGATCACCTTTTTTCACAGAGTCGCCTTTTTTAACAACTACTTGAATGACTGAACCTGTCATTGTAGCTCCAACATGTTCAGGGTTAGTTGTATCAATCTTACGGCGTGCAATAACAGTGGATTGAACGTTCATATCTTGGATGTTAATCTCACGTGGTTGTCCATTTAATTCAAAATAGATAACACGTGTGCCATCCGCAATTGGTTCACCAATAGAATTTAGCTTGATTAAAAGGATTTTTCCTTTTTCAAGTTCTACTTCGATTGTTTCCCCTAAACGCATTCCTTTATAGAATGTTGGTGTATCAAGGACTGTTACATCACCATATTTATTAATCATTTCTTGATAATCTAAGAACACTTTTGGATACAAAATATAGGAAATGACATCTTTTTCAGTTGGTTCATAACCCATTTTTTCTTTTAATTCTGCTTTGACTTCAACAAAGTTAACTGGTTCCATTAAAGCGCCTGGACGATCTGTAAGTGGTGTACGTCCTTTGAGTACTAGTTTTTGAAGTTTTTCTGGGAAGCCGCCGTATGGTTGACCAATTTCCCCCATAAAGAATTCGATAACGGAATCTGGGAAATCAATGGTATCGCCTTTTTCGTATACATCTTCTTCGGATAATTCATTTTGAACCATAAATAGTGCTAAGTCTCCAACAACTTTGGAAGAAGGTGTTACTTTAACGATATCACCAAACATTTGATTAACCACTGTATACATTTCTTTCACTTCGTCCCAACGATCGCCAAGTCCAACTGCAATGGCTTGTTGTTGAAGGTTAGTATATTGACCACCTGGCATTTCATGAATGTATACTTCTGTTTGAGGTGAATTAAGTGCATTGTCAAAGTCTTTGTAATAGTGACGAACATCTTCCCAGTAATGATTAATGATTTGGGAATTTTGAGCGTCTAAATTCGTTTGACGATTACCATTCACTAATCCGTAATAAAGACCAGTCATACTTGGTTGGCTTGTAGCCCCACTCATTGCGCTTGATGCCACGTCCACAATGTCAACGCCAGCACTGACAGCTGCTGCGTAAGTATAAATACCGTTGCCGCTTGTGTCATGCGTGTGAAGGTGGATTGGAACATCTACTGTATCTTTTAATTCGCCAATCAAACGGTATGCCGCTTGTGGTTTTAAAAGCCCAGCCATATCTTTGATTCCTAGGATATGCGTGCCTTGAGCAACGAGCTCTTTCGCCATATCTTTATAGTAATCTATGGTATATTTCGTTCTTGTGTCATCATCGATATCTCCTGTATAGCAGATAGCAGCCTCTACGATCTTCCCTGCTTCACGAACAGCATCAATGGACACTTCCATGCCTTTGATCCAGTTTAAGCTGTCAAACACGCGGAATACATCCACACCGGATTGTGCTGATTGCTTAACGAATTCACGGATAACATTGTCAGGATAGTTTTTATACCCAACTGCATTAGCTCCGCGAAGTAACATTTGGAACATCACGTTTGGAATTTGTTTTCTAAGTGTCTCTAGGCGCACCCAAGGATCTTCATTTAGGAAACGATATGCCACGTCAAAAGTCGCGCCACCCCACATTTCAAAGGAAAACATGTTTGGTAATAAATGAGCCATCGCATCTGCTATTTGGAAAATGTCTTTCGAGCGAACACGTGTTGCAAGTAAAGATTGGTGCGCATCCCGAAGTGTAGTGTCTGTTAAGAGCACTTCTTCTTGTTTTTTCACCCAGTCTACAACGCCTTCTGGACCTTTTGCATCCAAAATTTGTTTTGTACCTGGAGAGATTTGCGAACCATACGGAATTTTTGGCAAGCGTGGTTCTGCATATACAGGTTTATCACGGTGCTTAATTCCTGGGAAACCATTAACCGTTACATTACCAATATAACGCAACGTTTTTGTACCACGGTCGCGAATATGTGGGAATTTAAATAGTTCCGGTGTTGTATCAATAAAGCTTGTATTATAATTACCACTTGCAAAATCCGGATGACGAACAACATTTAATAAGAAAGGAATGTTCGTTTTGACACCACGGATACGGAATTCAATTAAGTTACGACGCATTTTGCGCGTTGCTTGTTCGAATGTCATTCCCCAAGTACATAATTTTACAAGTAAGGAATCATAAAATGGTGTTACTACTGTTCCTTGGAAGCCGTTACCAGCATCCAACCGAACTCCAAACCCACCTGTAGAGCGATACGTATCTACTCGACCAGTATCTGGCATAAAGTTATTAAGTGGATCTTCCGTTGTAATACGGCTTTGAATAGCAGAACCGTGAATATGGATATCCTCTTGCTTAGGAATAGCTACTAGTTGGTCGTGAAGCGCGTAACCATCTGCAATGAATAGTTGTGATTGAACAATATCAATCCCTGTAATCATTTCAGTAATTGTATGCTCCACTTGGACACGAGGATTTACTTCGATAAAGTAGAAATCATCGCCTTCCACTAAAAATTCAACTGTTCCAGCATTAATGTAATCAACATTTTTCATTAATTTTACTGCAGCATCACAGATACGGTTACGTAGTTCAGAAGTAATCGCATTACATGGCGCTACCTCTACTACTTTTTGATGACGACGTTGGATAGAACAATCACGTTCAAATAAATGAACGATGTTGCCATGGGTGTCACCAAGAATTTGTACTTCGATATGTTTCGGATTCATCACGCATTTTTCTACGTATACTTCATCGTTCCCAAATGCCGCTTTTGCTTCTGAGGATGCACGTTCAAAGCTTTCTTTGACATGTTCTTTTGATTCTACGACACGCATACCACGACCGCCGCCTCCAAGAGAAGCTTTAATCATTAATGGGTAACCGTTTTTCTCACCAAATTCTTCTACTTCTTTAATACCAGCCACGGGTCCATTACTTCCCGGAATTACTGGAATATCAGCTAATAGAGCTTGTTCTTTTGCTTTGATTTTATCACCAAACATATCTAGGTGTTTTGATTTAGGACCAACGAAAATAATGCCTTCTTGCTCACAACGACGAGCAAATTCAATGTTTTCGGACAAGAAACCATATCCCGGATGAATCGCGTCTGCACCAGATTCTTTAGCAATCTCTATTATGTTTTCGATATCTAGATACGCATCAATAGGCTTTTTCCCTGCTCCAACCAGATAAGCTTCATCTGATTTATACCGGTGAAAACTTCCGGTATCTTCTTGTGAATAAATAGCCACTGTTTTGATTTTGAGTTCAGTACACGCACGCATAACACGGATAGCAATTTCTCCGCGGTTTGCTACTAATACTTTTTTAATTCGATTCATTTTTTTCCTCCTAACCAACACTGATCTGTTCTATACTTTATACATAGCCTCCAACGGTTGAAATGATTATGTACACTTATATGATAATCCCCTTTTTTTAGGCTGTAAAACGGTATATAACTTCAATTATAGTATTAAATACCATCAGATGTAAATTATTTTCTTTCTAAATATTTAAAACAATATCGAAAACACGAATAAACTGGCTATAAAACGCCAAAAACATGCGGTAAAGCAAAAAAAGAAAAAGCTAATTAATTAGCTTTTTCTTCATAATTTAACGTCTTTTTTGTTTCTTTGGTAACTCTCTCGTGGAACCATCTGCTTTATAAACACGTTGGTATTTAGTGAACATTGAAATATTCGCTACGATACCAAGCATCATCGAGAGCACCATTAAGGAAGATCCACCATAACTAATAAATGGCAGCGTTACACCAGTAAGCGGAATCAAACCACTAGCTCCACCAAGATTAATAAATGCTTGAATCGCAATCAGACTAGCAATCCCGTAGCACATTAAGGAGGCAAATGGATCCTTCGCCCTGAGTCCGGTCGTGATAGTTTTAAAGATAATGAAGAACAGTGCCAAAATAATAAACATCACACCGAACACACCTAATTCTTCTGCAACAACGGCAATAATAAAATCGGTGTGTGCTTCCGGCAAGTAACCAAGTTTTTGAACGCTTTCGCCAAGCCCTTGTCCAGAAACACCACCTGAGCCAATCGCATAGAAGGAATTAATTAACTGGTGCCCTTCTTTATCCGCATACTCAAAAGGGTTCATAAAAGTCGTAATACGAGCTACTTTCGTTGGAGAAACAATTTCATTCCTCACACTATCCGGTAGTGCGAATAAGATGAGCGTGAGTCCAATAATAATACCCATACCAATCCCAATTAATTTCATAATCGTTCGAAGTCGCATTCCAGAAGTGATAATAATACAACAACCAACTAAGAAAATAATAAAAGCTGTCCCAGTATCTGGCTGAATGGCAATCAAGAAACATACAAATGCTAAAAAGAATATGGGCGGTAAAACACCACGGTTAAAATCATCAATGTAACTTTGTTTCTTCGCATAGATGGCAGACATGTAAATAATTACGGCTAATTTAGCAAATTCTCCTGGTTGAAGAGAACGTGGCCCTAAAACAAGCCAACTGTTCGCATTATTTACCGTTTTACCCACTAAGAAAATCAGTAATAAGACACCGATGGATCCAAATACAATTAACATTAACACTTTATTATTTTGATAAAATTTAAATGGCAAAAGAGCAAAAAGAATAAAGAAAATAAAACTAATTATAAAGTTCTTTACTTGACGAGCATAAAAATAATCTGCCGGTAAGCCTTTACCAATTGCTAAAGACCAGCTGGCACTATAGATCATAATAAGCCCAAATAAACATAGCACGATAAATACCGCTATAAATGCATAATCATAAGATTTTAAAATTCGTTTAAACATCGGCATCGTCCAATCCCTGAGAAGTTACTATCCCATCTTGTTTTCTATTCTTCCTATTATAAAGGAAAAGACCTCCAAATGAAAAGAAGAATCGCCTCCTTCTTTTGGCTCATTTTTTAATCTTTCGCTGGCAAACAAAAAAAGATGTCAGAAAAAATCAGACATCTTTTCAATTGATTCATTATTTTTTACTCATGGACAGTTCATGTAAAGTGGACAATTCTTTTTCCAGTGTAGACATTAGTTTCTTGCCTTCTTCTGGTTCAATTAGTCCTAGGCGGGTTGCAAAGTTAATTTCACGTGATAAACCATACATTTGTGTATCAAGAACTTCCTCATATGCTGGACATTGCGGTAATGTTAGATTATCCATTTGAACTTTAATCAACTGTAAGATTCGTTTTGCGTCTTGCTTTAAAAGCTCCACTGCCTCTTCTCTGTGATCTATCTTTTTATTTGCCATCACAGAACCCCCTATCATACGCCAAAAGTAGCGCTTTATTTTCATCTCAAGGAAAAACCTTAAGTAAAAGTTAATACTAGATAGTACTAGTATAGCATAATTTATTTACCACGCAAGCACGATCTAATTAAAATTTTTGAAAAATTCACTTTTACTCGCCTTTTTCGATAATCATGCTATAATACTTGTGTGAGGTGAAGACAAATTGAACGCAAAATGTATCTTGTGCGAGCGTGTAGATGAGCTAGACAATCGCGAATTTAAAACAAAACAATTACGTAATAAACCTATTAGAATGTATCTATGTCCTGAATGTGAACATCGAGTAGCTATTAACACTATCAGTCGCGTTAATTCTGGTCATTTCAATTTTCATAAACCAGTAGTAATGTCGAATAGTGAGTTAAAGAATTTAATAGAAAGTGCTGGAAAATAGAGAAAATCCGCCCTTTATCGGGCGGATTTTTTTATTTTACTGGGAATGAGGCAACTACATCATCGCCTGCATTAGCTTCAGAAACACTTGCATCAAATTTATCAGGATTTGGAACACCTATTTTTGAGTCAGCTGCTAAATCATTGTACACAGCTTCTGTCATTGTAAATGTAAGAAGCCCACGAGCTGTTTTTCCAGCGGTGAAAATATTTGGATCTGCTTTACTTCCTATAAGATGAAAATTAGAAGGAACAAAATTATCTAAGCTTCCTCCTACAAATTCATTTGCTCCTATAAGTGTAATTTGGTCTGCTTTGTACATTTTATCTTTTGCAGAAGTATTTTTAATGGAAATGTCTAAAGTGATTACATAGCCGTTTTTATTTGCTAAATAGCTTTCTGGATTACTTGCACTAACTGCTTTATTCGCACCAACAACATGCTCTACTTTATATTGATTCACTTCAATCGTTAAATTTTCAAAGATTTTTTCGAATGATGGGGCACTCGACAAATACGTTGTTGTTACAGTTCCACCAAGAACAGAAGATACATTGGAAGTTTTGAAGCCTGTACTAGATAACGAAAAAGCCGGTGTAGTTGGACTATTGCTTTTATCTGTTGCACTACTATTATTTTTGGCCGGTGCGTTTTTCTCTACATCTGAGCTTCCTTTTGTGACTACACCTTTATCATCCGTTACGGAATCTTTTGTTGTCGCTTCTTTGGTTGTTGTTTCTTTTTTCTCTGTGTCAATTGCTTTCTTAGGTGTAGATGTGGCTTTTTTAGCTGTTGTTTTGCTTTCATTGTTGTCTTTTGCAGAGTTTCCGCTTGCATAAACACCGATTACAACTCCTCCGATAAGAAGTACCACTAATACTGCAAGAATAATTATACGTTTTTTCATCATACTAACCACCTTTTCTACTTACTTCTAATATACCAAATAGCTTTTCATATTACAATAGTGTTACAAACACATTATTTTATTCCCTTTTCCAGCAAATTAAAGCATAAAAAAACCAAATAGTTTTTAAAGGATATTCCTACCACTTAAAAACCATTTGGCCGATTCAAATATATATTATTCAGCAGTTTTTGAACGTTTTGCTGCTTTTTCACGTTCGTTTTTGTTTAGGATTTTTTTACGTAAACGGATGGATTCTGGTGTTACTTCACAGTATTCATCTTCGTTTAGGAATTCTAATGATTCTTCTAGTGATAAATGACGAGGTTTTTTGATTACGTTTGTTTGGTCTTTGTTAGCAGAACGAATGTTAGTCATTTGTTTTGCTTTCACAATGTTTACAGCGATATCGCCTTCACGATTGTTTTCCCCAACGATCATACCTTCGTAAATATCCGTACCAGGTTCTATAAAAATAGTACCACGGTCTTCTACTTGCATTGTTCCGTAAGTAGTAGATTTACCTGTTTCCATGGATACAAGAACACCACGACTACGTCCGCCAACGCGTCCTTTTTGGATTGGTTGGTAGCTATCGAATGTGTGGTTGATAATACCATAACCACGAGTCATTGAAAGGAAATCAGTTGTATAACCGATTAAGCCACGAGCTGGAACCATGAATTGTAAACGAACTTGGCCGTTACCGTCGTTAATCATGTTTTTCATTTCGCCTTTACGTTGGCTAATAGATTCAATAACAGAACCCATGAATTCTTCTGGAGTATCAATTTGAACATCTTCTACTGGTTCACATTTCACGCCATCAATTTCACGGATGATTACTTCTGGTTTAGAAACTTGTAATTCATAACCTTCGCGACGCATTGTTTCGATCAGAATGGATAAATGAAGCTCACCACGACCAGAAACTACCCAAGCGTCTGGAGAAGCTGTTGGTTCAACGCGTAAAGATACATCCGTTTGAAGTTCTGCAAGTAAGCGTTCTTCAATTTTACGGCTTGTTACGTGTTTACCTTCACGGCCTGCGAAAGGACTGTTATTTGTAACAAAAGTCATTTGCAATGTTGGCTCATCAATACGTAAAAGTGGAAGTGCTTCTTGGTGATCGAAAGGTGTTACTGTTTCACCAACGAAAATGTCTTCCATTCCCGCAAGTGCTACTAAGTCACCCGCTTTTGCTTCTTTAATTTCGTCACGTTTTAGTCCGAAGAAACCGAACATTTTCGTTACACGGAATTGTTTTACTGTGCCATCAAGTTTAATTAAAGCAACTGTTTGTCCCACGTGCATTGTTCCACGGAATACGCGGCCAATACCGATACGACCAACATAGTCATTATAATCAAGTAATGATACTTGGAATTGTAATGGTTCGTCGCTATTATCAACTGGAGCCGGGATATGTTCGATAATTGTGTCTAAAAGTGGTTTCATTGTTTCTTTTTGTTCTGCTGGATCAGAATCATAGCTTGAAGTTCCGTTGATTGCAGAAGCATAAACAACTGGGAATTCTAATTGATCGTCGTTCGCACCTAATTCGATGAATAATTCTAATACTTCATCAACAACTTCTTCTGGGCGAGCAAAATCACGGTCAATTTTGTTTACTACAACGATCGGTGTTAAGTTTTGTTCTAGTGCTTTTTTTAGTACAAAACGTGTTTGAGGCATAGTACCTTCATACGCGTCCACTACTAAAAGAACACCATCTACCATTTTCATGATACGTTCTACTTCTCCACCGAAATCGGCGTGTCCAGGTGTATCCATGATGTTTACACGTGTATCTTCATACTTAATCGCTGTATTTTTCGCTAAAATTGTAATACCGCGTTCTCTTTCTAAATCATTGTTGTCCATTGCGCGTTCTGCAACTGTTTCATTGTCGCGGAATGTGCCTGACTGGCGTAGTAATTGGTCTACTAGAGTTGTTTTACCATGGTCAACGTGGGCAATAATTGCTACATTACGAATATCATTTCTTAAATTCAATCTTGTTTCCTCCTAAATTAAAAATCCAAACATTTATCGTGAAGATTAGCCAAAAGAAAGAGGAAAATAGATTTATTTTCCTCCGTCGCTATCGTCTCGTTTAAATCAACTTACCTATTATAGCATAGCTGAGCGGATTTGGCACGATTTTTATTTTCTGAAAACAAGTTTTTTTATGTTGAGCGCTTTCTTTAAGGCAGGTAGTTATCTAATAAGGTTTGATGGATTTTTGGCGATGCTACAATAGAACTTCCTTTTTCTAACATATTGATTTTTTCACCATTAATCCGTGTCACTTTCCCGCCTAATTCTTCGACGATAATTTTTCCAGCAGCTATATCCCACGGGGCTAAATTAGCAGAAAGATAGGCTCCCGCTCGTCCAGTAGCAACATCCATATATTCCAGTGAAGCTGCTCCGTGTAATCGTAATCCTCTAGAAGCTTTTACCGCCTCCCACATGGTTGGGAATTTTCTTGTCACGCTCAAATTAGCAATTAATAGCGTATCTTTTAGGTCTATTGCTGGGTCAAGTTTAGGGATAGTTCTGCCGTTTACTGTAGCACCTTTTCCTTTTTCTCCAAAATACAGCTCATCACGTGCAACGTCATAAATATAAGCAAGCTGCCCTATTCCATCTTCATAAACTGCAAGTGAAATCGCAAAATCGCGTTGCTGTTCAACAAAATTCAATGTCCCGTCAATTGGGTCAAGAATCCAAACCACTCCATCTAAATCTGTTACATCTGACGCCATTCCTTCTTCACCAAATAAACGATGGTCAGGAAAATGGTCTTTAATTTGTTGAACAAAAAAAGCTTCGGTTTCTTTATCCATATTCGTCACTAAATCATTTCGACCGGATTTGACATCAATGTCTAGTGTTTCTTTGAAAGATTGTTTAATTTTCGCTGCGGCTTCCATGATCCATAACCTTGCTAAATAATCTATTTTTTCGCTGTCCATAAACACACCTCTTCGCACTCTTTTTGTTTATTTTATCACAAAAATGAATTATCTGAATAGAACAAGATTCTTTCACTTAGAACTTAACTTCCGTATAATGAAACTATATGCAAAATTAGGAGGAAAACAGATGACTTTTAAAGGATTTAGTAAGAAAGATTTTAAAACAATGCAAATTCCTGGGCTTGAAGCACGTATGAACGGAATTCAAACGGATATCCAACCAAAATTCAGAGCTGTTGGGGAAGAATTGACTACTTATTTAAGTGCCAAGCTTGGCGATGAAATGTTTTTACATATTGCTCGTCACCAAAGACGTTCAGTTAACCCACCCGAAAGCACTTGGCTGGCCATTTGCCATGATAAACGTGGATATAAAAAGCACCCTCATTTCCAAGTGGGTCTATTCGATAATTATTTATTCATTTGGCTCGCTTTTATTTATGAAAATGAAGAAAGCGCGAAAATCGCCAATCGCTTCTTGAAAGAAAAGAAATTATTGGCTGATTTACCGGATAACTTTGCCATTTCTCCAGATCACACAGAGGAAAAGACGTATCCGGTACACGACGGACAACTAAAGGCCACGCTTGAACGATTCCGTGATGTGAAAAAAGGAGAATTCTTAGTTGGGAAAATTTATCTACCAGATGATAGCCATTTATCCCCAGGGAAAGACTTCATTAAAGAGGCAGAAATGGTCCTTGACGAGCTAATTCCGCTCTATAAGGCTTCCCTTCAATAAAAGATGTACAAATGACTATAATCTAGGTATAATGGTAGAGTTGTGAATTACTATGGTTTGAAGGAGTTGAGGAACGTGAAAAAGGAGCAGCAAACAGCAAGTGACCCTGGTCCACATCGAAGTATTCATACAGGTGATTTTTCACGGGAACGAAACTCTAACCGCGTGAAATTTACCTGTTAAAAAAGGAGGTAAAAAGCATGCATCAAATTTTCAAATCAGATGAAAACGGCAAATTAATTGAATTAGAAGAAGTGACACGCAATTGTTGGATTAATATTGTTGCGCCAACTTCCGAAGAAATTAACAAAATTGCCGATAACTACGAAATTCCACTAGAGTTCTTAGAAGATCCACTAGATAAA
The DNA here is from genome assembly GCF_028867355.1 of Listeria sp. LM90SB2. Taxonomy (NCBI): domain Bacteria; kingdom Bacillati; phylum Bacillota; class Bacilli; order Caryophanales; family Listeriaceae; genus Listeria; species Listeria sp. LM90SB2. The sequence continues at coordinate 1,104,886 of NZ_CP046449.1, read as the reverse complement.
GATGAAAGTGCCCGGATTGAACGCGATGACGACTCGGATTCTGTTTTAATCGTTTGTGACTTTCCGGTAGTCGATGAAGATGATATTCATTACGCTTCATTTGAAACCATACCAATGGGGATAATTATTACAAAGGATTATTTTATTACAATTTGTACGATTGATTCTTCTATTGTACAATCATTTATTAGAAACCGTATTAAAGGCTTTTATACACATATGAAAACGCGGTTTGCATTGCAAATCTTATACATGATTTCCACTACTTTCTTGCGTCACTTAAAACGCTTGAACCGTCAAACAGACGAAATCGAAAAAGAACTACATGAATCTATGAAAAATAAACAACTTTATGATTTAATGGGGATTGAAAAAAGTTTAGTTTACTTTGTAACCGCCCTTAAATCGAATAAAGTCGTACTTGATAAAATGATGCGTCAAAATATTGTTAAAATGTACGAAGAAGATCAAGACTTATTAGAAGATGTTATTATTGAAAATCGCCAAGGTATTGAAATGGCGGAAGTCCATTCGAATATTTTAAGTGGGATGATGGATGCTTATGCTTCAATTATCTCCAACAATATGAATATCGTGATGAAATTCCTTACTTCTTTTACCATCATCTTGACGATTCCAACAATGGTGTTTAGTTTTTACGGAATGAACGTAAAATTACCGTTTATGAATACACCAATGGCTTGGATGCTGACGCTCGGTTTCGCATTTGGGATTGCAGGAGCACTTGCGATTGTGTTCTGGCGGAGGAAATTCTTTTAAAAACAAGCAAAAAGCGAATGTATTACCTAAGATTTTAGGGCAATACATTCGCTTTTTTTAGTTAGCTAATTCGCCGTCTAGCAACGAACGTAATTCTTCAGGACTAATGTGCTCATCAAAAATATGTTCACCCACAATAACAGTTGGTACAAAAACAACATTTGCCGCGTTTGCCTCAGCAACAATTTTTTCTGATGCCGCTTTGTTGTCTTGCTCTGTTAAGCCTAACTCGGATTCCATATAAGTAGCTACTTCAGGAAGCGTTAGGCTACCCCATTCATCTTGCTTACTATAAATTTTATTGATTGTTTCACGGGTTTCTTCCGGTTTGGAATAATCTAAGTAGCGATGCGTTACATTTCCTCGTTGTAACGATTCTTTTTCTTTATCAAATGGTTTAATGATTAATTCAATTTTCCCTGCTTGAATATATTCCGTTAGAACGTCTTTGGATTTTTCATTCCATTCTCTACAAAATGGGCAACGTAAGTTAACGAATGACATTACCTTTACTGGCGCAGTTTGATCTCCTACGTGTATCCCTGTTTCTGGTGTTACTACTTCTGCTTTAATTTGGCTAATATCCATGAAAAAAATTCCTCCTCTTAATTATGGTTGCATTTTTATTTTACTAGTAGTTGCGTTTTTTACAAGTTGCATGACTTTATAGGCCGAATAGCCACTTGCTTTTTCAAAGTCGATACCAATCCGTTTTTCTTCTCCTTTGGCAGGGACTACTTGTTTGAATGCTCGATATTTTTCTTTGAGCTCAAGCGTATCTATGCCCTTTTCATACGCTCGCTCAATAGCTTCTAAAAATTGCACAACAATCGTCATTTCTTCGGTTGTCCAGTCTGGATTTAGTGGATAACTGTATTCCATTAACTAATCCCTCCTTTGTTAAGTTGCAATTCTTCCAATTTCTCGGTGGTTTTTGTGGCGATTTGTTTTAATTCTTTTTGTTCATCGTCTGAGAGATGTAATTCAAGTAGTTCTCTGACTCCTTCTGCGCCAATGACAGCTGGAACACTAATGAAGACAGGATTTTCTAAACCATATGCGTCTTTCACTTCAACACCAACTGTGATAACTCTTGCTTCGTCGCGCAAAACAACTTCGGTTAATTCAGCAAGAACAGTTACCGTGCTAAATCGAAAAGAACAACCATCTTTATTTTCAAAAGGAAAATCTGGAATTTTAGTAATCATTTTTGTTAAATTTTGTAAATCCTCTGCTGAGATTCTTTTTTGCTCTTCAGCTAAATAACTTAAAATTGGTTTGCCTCCAAGAAAGGCTCTACTCCATACAGGAATGACATCTTCTGCATTATCGCCAATAATATATCCGTGTACATTTTTAGGGCTAATTTTAAATAATTTAGCAATTTCCACTTGAAAATAAGACGTCGCAAGCATGGTGCCAAGCGTAATAATTTGATTTGCAGGTAAGCCGGAGAAACGTTTAATTAACGCGGCAACGACATTACTTTCAGCTGTCGCCACTAAGACAATTCCTCGGAAACCGCTCGCCATCATTTTCTTCACTTTTTCTTTGATTAGCGTGACATTGTCTTCTTTTGAAACGAGTTGATTGGACATTTCTTCTTGAAAAAAGACGACTATATCAGCGTTGCGACACTCGTTGAAGGTTCCTGCGTGAATGGTCGCATCTGCATGATAATAACTCGCATAGTCAAAATCTTGTACGCTTGTTTTAGCTTGATCGTCTATTAAGTAAATCTCGGCTGGTATTTTTTTTAAAAGAACTGTATGAATGTAGAGATTTTGTAGATTACTTCTGCCGATAACGACAATTTTTTTCTTCTTAGATGGCATATGCATCTCCTCCTCATCAAGTCTCTTATTGTTATTTTAGCATGCTTCCGAGGCAAAAATAAAATAACTTGACCACATAAATAAAAAGCAATGCTCATTCGCTTTGCTTTTTACAAAATAATCTTATTTTAAGCCATTTCACGTCGTTTTACTTTTAAATAATGCGTTGCAAAACAGAAGAAAATCGGTAATACATAACTAACGATAATCAGAATAATTACTTCTAAGATTCCTTTACCGATGTAGCCACCAGTCATTTTGACAAAGCCTGTGATTGGAGTTTCGAGAATTTGAATAACGGAACGCCATCCACCTGTATCATGCATGTGATGAATAAATCCTACAATAAAGGCCACAATCGTTAATAAAAAACAAATTCCTGCTACTACATACGCAAACCAAAATAGAGCTTTCTTCCAAGTTGCTGTTTGTTTCTCCATTTTTTCACCTGATTCAATTAGATTTGACTTGTTACATTCACTTGTTACATTATACTCCTTTTTTTCTAAAACGGATACTTTAAATATTTCAAAAAATGAACTAAAAGAGTTTTTGTGAAATCACGCACTAATTTATATAGATAAAAAGCGGAAATATCCATAAAGGATACCTCCGCTTTAAGTTGATTACATGTGAATTGGACGACCTAAAGCAAGTTCAGCTGCTTCCATTGTAAGCTCTCCAAGGGATGGATGAGCATGGATAGTAAGCGCGATGTCTTCAGCTGTAATACCCGATTCGATTGCTAAGCCGATTTCTGAAATAATATCAGAAGCGTTCATTCCGGCAACTTGTGCACCGATAACTAGGCCATCTTCTTTACGAGTAACTAGACGAACAAATCCTTCAGGTGCATCTAAAGAAAGCGCACGACCGTTACCGCCGAATGGGAATTTAGCAGCTTTTACATCAAAGCCTTTTTCTTTTGCTTCTTTTTCTGTTAAACCAACTGTTGCAAGTTCTGGGTCACTGAAAACAACAGCTGGAAGTGCTGTATAATCGTTTTCTGCTTTTTCGCCAGCAATTGCTTCAGCAGCGATTTTTGCTTCATAGCTAGCTTTGTGAGCTAGAGGAACACCAGGAACGATGTCACCAATTGCGAAAATGTTAGAAACGTTAGAGCGACCTTGTTTGTCAACTTCTACTAAACCGCGTTCTGTTACTTTAACGCCAGCTTGTTCTAAACCGATTTCGTCTGTATTTGGGCGACGACCTACTGTCACTAAAACATAATCAGCTTCGATAGTTTTAGTTTCACCGTTAGCTTCATACGTTACTTTAACGCCGTTTTCAGTTTCTTCAGCAGATTTTGCAAGTGCTTTAGTAACCATTTCAACGTTTTTGCTTTTCAGATTACGTTTAACTAGGGAAACCATGTCTTTTTCGTATGTTGGTAAGATTTCTGGACCACCTTCAAGGATAGTTAGTTCTGTACCAAGGTTAGCGAATGCTCCACCTAGTTCTGTTCCGATATATCCGCCGCCAATTACGACTAATTTTTTCGGAACTTCTGTTAGTGCAAGTGCACCAGTTGAGCTTAATACACGTTTACCATATTTGAAACCTGGGATTTCGATTGGACGAGATCCTGTTGCAATGATTACGTTGTTAAATGTATAAGTTTGAGCGGAGTCAGGGTGAATCACACGCAAGGAATGATCATCCACGAAGAACGCTTCTCCTTCTAACATTTCTACTTTATTTTTCTTAAGAAGGCCTTTAACACCTGATGTAAGCTTGTTAACTACGCCGCCTTTCCATTCTTGTGCTTTTGTGAAATCTAAGTTCACGTTGTCTGCTGTAATACCCATGTTATCAGAGTGTCCAGCTTCTTTAAAACGGTGACCGATTGTGATAAGTGCTTTGGAAGGAATACATCCCACGTTTAAGCACACACCGCCGTAATATTCTTTTTCAATAATGGTAACTTTTTGTCCGAGTTGTGCAGCTCGGATTGCGGCTACATACCCACCTGGGCCTGCACCGATGACTATGGTGTCTCTTTCTTCTGGAAAATCGCCTACTACCATTTTGTTACACCTCCATTAGTAATAATTCTGGATCGTTTAATAAACGTTTAATATTGTTCATTGCTTTTTGAGCAGTTGCGCCGTCAATTACACGGTGGTCAAAGCTCAAGGAAAGAGCAAGTACTGGTGCTGCTACAATTTCGCCATCTTTTACGATAGGTTTTTGAGCAATACGACCAACACCTAGGATAGCAACTTCTGGGTAATTAATTACTGGAGTGAACCATTGTCCACCGGCAGAACCGATATTAGAAATAGTTGCGGAACCGTGGCGCATTTCGTCAGCAGTTAATTTACCATCACGTGCTTTTCCAGCTAGTTCGTTGATTTCATCAGAAATTTGGAATACGGATTTTTTATCAGCATTTTTAATTACTGGTACATATAAACCGTGGTCTGTATCTGCTGCGATACCAACGTTGAAGTAATGTTTGTAAACAAGTTCTTCTGTCGCATCATCTAAAGTTGTGTTAAGCACTGGGAAGTCACGAAGCGTTGCAACAAGAGCTTTCACCATATAAGGTAAGAAAGTTAGTTTGATACCTTTTTCGGCAGCCACTTCTTTGAAACGTTTGCGGTGAGCCATAAGTGCAGTTACTTCGATTTCGTCCATTAAAGTAACGTGTGGAGCTGTATGTTTTGAATTTACCATTGCTTTTGCAATCGCACGACGAGTTGGTGTTAATTTTTCGCGTGTTTCTGGGTAAGCATCGGAGCTTGCAACTGGTTGTTTTGCTGCTGCTTTTTCTGCCTTTGGTGCTGCTGCTTTTTCTTCTGTTTGAGCAGTAGTTGTTGATGCAGCTGGTTGTTCGCCGTTTAGGAAAGCATCAATATCAGCTTTAACTACGCGGTTATTTTTTCCAGAGCCTGCTACTTCAGCGATATTAACGCCTTTTTCACGCGCATATTTACGTACAGAAGGCATTGCAATTACAAGGCCATTAGGATCTTTTTTAGATGATGGCGTTCCGTTTCCACCTGTAACTGGAGCGGAAGTTGCATCGTTGTTTGTAAGTTCAGCTTCTTCTGCTGGAGATTCTGGAGTAGATTCATGACTAGCTTCTCCTTCAAAATCGCCTTCGAATGTTACTAATACTTGACCAACTGTTGCTACTGTTCCTTCGCTAACTAAAATATCTTTAACAGTTCCATCTACTGGAGAAGTAATTTCTTCGACAGATTTGTCGTTTTGTACTTCAAAAATGGACTGATCTTCTTCTACTTTATCGCCCGGTTGAATAAACCATTTAACAATTTCACCTTCATGAATTCCTTCACCAATATCTGGTAATTTGAATTCAAAAATTCCTTTTCCGCTAGCTTGTGCGGGTGCAGGAGTTGATTCTGTGGATTCTGCTTTTGGTACTGCGCTTTCTTCTTCGGCGTCGTCTTCGTGACCTTCTACGCCATCAAATGTTACTAGTACTTGTCCAACTGTAGCAACTGTACCTTCTGCAACTTTGATTTCTTTAATCGTTCCTGAAACTGGAGAAGTGATTTCTTCCACTGATTTGTCGTTTTGTACTTCAAATAGGGATTCATCTTCTTCAATCTTATCGCCTGGTTGTACAAACCATTTAACGATTTCACCTTCATGGATACCTTCACCGATATCCGGTAATTTAAATGAATATGCCATTTTATTAAGCCTCCTGTAATTTCTAAGGTTCAGATAAACTGAACCTTAGTATAAAAATATTTCTTTCCCCTTCTAAAACTCCCCATAAGTTTTAAAACGGTCATTATAAATTAAAATGCAATAACTTCTTTTACACGTTCGATGATATCGTTGTGGTTAGGTAACCAAACTGTTTCTGCTTGAGAGAACGGGAATACGCTATCTGGAGCAGCAACACGCATAACTGGAGCTTCAAGAGAAAGGATTGCATGGTCGTTGATTTCAGCAACGATATTAGCTGCAATACCCGCTTGTTTTTGCGCTTCTTGAACTACAACTGCGCGGTTTGTTTTCTTAACGGAAGCAATGATTGTTTCCACATCAATTGGGCTAATTGTACGTAAATCAATAACTTCTACAGATACGCCATCTTTTTCAAGCGCTTCTGCTGCTTTCATTGATTCTTGTACCATTGCACCGTAAGTGATGATAGAAACATCCGTACCTTCACGACGAACAGCTGCTTTACCAATTTCTACTGTGTATTCGCCTTCTGGAACTTCTTCACGGAAAGAACGGTATAATTTCATATGTTCTAAGAAGATAACTGGATCGTTATCACGAATAGCTGAGATTAAAAGACCTTTTGCATCATATGGAGTGGATGGAATTACCACTTTTAAACCAGGTGATTGAGCCATTAATCCTTCTAAGTTATCCGCATGCATTTCTGGTGTATGAACTCCACCACCAAAAGGTGCGCGAATTGTAATTGGAGCAGTACGAGTTCCGCCTGTACGATAACGCATACGAGCCATTTGACCAGCAACGGAATCCATTACTTCAAATACGAAACCGAAGAATTGAATTTCTGGAACTGGACGGAAACCTTCAAGTGCAAGACCAATCGCAAGACCACCGATACCAGATTCTGCTAGAGGAGTATCGAATACACGATCTTCGCCAAATTTTTCTTGTAATCCTTCTGTTGCACGGAATACTCCGCCGTTTTTACCAACGTCTTCCCCAAAAACTAATACGTTTTCGTCTTTTTCAAGTTCTACTGCAAGCGCATCTGTAATCGCTTGAATCATTGTTTTTTGCGCCATGATTATTTCGACTCCTTCGCTTCATAGATTGCCAGTTGCTCTTTGATAGGAGCAGTTGGTGTTTCGTACATATTTTTAAGAAGATCAGTTACAGTTTGTTTTGGTGTAGCATCTGCTTCTTTAATTGCTACTTTGATTTCTTCTTTTGCTTGATCGATAACAGCATTTTCTTTTTCTTCGTTCCAAAGGCCTTTACCTTCTAAGAAAGTACGGAAGCGAACGATTGGGTCTTTAAGTTCCCATTCTCCGTCAAGTTCTTTTGTACGGTAACGAGTTGGATCATCACCGGAAAGTGTATGTGGACCATAACGGTAAGTCATTGTTTCGATTAATGTTGGGCCTTCACCAGCAACTGCACGTTCACGAGCGAATTTAGTTACAGCATATACTGCAAGTGGATCCATTCCGTCTACTTGTACGCCTGGGATTCCGGCTGCAACTGCTTTTTGAGCTAATGTTTCAGCAGCTGATTGTTTTTCACGAGGTGTAGAAATCGCGAATTTGTTATTTTGTACTACGAAGATTGCTGGAGCATGGTAAGCACCTGCAAAGTTCATTCCTTCATAGAAGTCACCTTGGGAAGAACCACCATCACCTGTATAAGTGATTACAACAGCGTCTTTTTTACGTTTTTTAAGACCTAGAGCAACACCGGCAGCTTGCACGATTTGTGCACCGATGATGATTTGTGGTGATAATACATTTAAATCTTCAGGGAATTGGTTACCTACAAAGTGTCCACGAGAGAACAAGAACGCTTTTGTAAGCGGAAGTCCGTGCCAGATAAGTTGTGGCACATCACGGTAACCCGGAAGAATATAGTCATGTTTTTCAAGTGCGTAGTGGCTTGCAAGTTGGGAAGCTTCTTGTCCAGCAGTTGGAGCGTAGAAACCTAGACGTCCTTGACGGTTAAGTGAGATAGAACGTTGGTCAAGTACACGAGTCCAAACCATGCGAGTCATTAATTCTACTAACTCGTCATCAGTTAAATCCGGCATTAAATCTGGATTAACGATTTCTCCTTTTTCATTCAAAATTTGAACTAATTCAAATTGTTTATGAACAGCCTCAAATTGTTTCTTTACGTCGATAATAGCCTTCTTTGTTTTAGAAGCCATTTCGTATCCACCCTTTCGTCATTCACATTGTACAGTTTCAAATTCTTCATTAGTTAGGTATGCGTTTTATGTAACGCTCGTCCGGTCATTTACCCATCTAAATGGATTCTTTTAAAACTGCCATCCTGATTGTGTATTAATTATAATAGCGTAGTAAAAAGAAAAGTCTTTCTATAGAAAGAAGCAGATTCCGGAAGCTTTTTTCTAAATTCCTATTAACCAATTACGTAGCCTCTCCAGTTATTACCACAAAATCCTCATTGAAAACATGGGTTTTAAGAGAGTTTGTGAAAAAATATTCATTCTTTCACAATGTTTCATAAAAAATCAGGAACTTTCCTTTTAGTTAAAAGTTATTTCTGTTTTACTTAAAAACAAGAATTTTATTAATACACTAATCTTCTCTCTTAATTTACACTACCAAGATTATGAAGTCAATAAGTTAATCTCTAATTGTTTTATCGCTTACAATGGCATTATTACTTAAATCATTCGCTTTCCACTTCTGTATTAAAAAAAGATGAAACAGATAAAAACTGTTATATAATATTACAACTCTCGCATTACCACACCTATTTCAAGCTTTCAAACAGCAAATATCGATAGTTTGTGAATTCACAAACATATAATTTTTTTCTTTGTTTAGTTTAAACGAACATTATAAAAAAAATGATTGTTATTGTTCGTTTTTAAAACTTTCTCTTTTTTAACAAATATGCCTTTAGACCTATTAAAACACTCTTTTTTTCGAGTCTAGTAATCTTTCATTCCTTTTTTTTCGTTCTTTTGTTAAAATAAAGATAAGTTATTAAAGAACAGGAGAGAATCAAATCATGCTTACAATGGACGATATTGTACGAGAAGGTCATCCAGCACTTAGAGAAGTTGCGACAGAAGTGACTTTCCCGCTTTCAGATGAAGAAAAAAAATTAGGACGCGAGATGCTCGAATTCCTGATTAACAGTCAAGATGAAGAGTTAGCAGAAAAATATGGGTTGCGTGGTGGCGTTGGAATTGCAGCTCCACAACTCGCTGTGACTAAACGTTTCCTAGCTATTCATGTACATGATGAAAAAGATCGTCTTTATAGTTATGTGCTTTATAATCCAAAAATTCGTAGCCATTCTGTACAGCAAGCTTGTCTTTCTGGTGGTGAAGGTTGTCTTTCTGTTGACCGAGAAGTTCCAGGGTATGTGGTCCGAAGTGAACGTGTAACCATTGATGCCTTTGACGAAAATGGTACACCGCTTAAATTACGTTTCAAAGGTTATCCAGCGATTGTTATTCAACACGAAATCGATCATTTGAACGGTATTATGTTTTATGATCATATTAATAAAGAAAATCCATCATACTTGCCACCAGATGTGGATGTGTTTGGTTAAATTGAATAAATCCCCGCAGGAATTAAGATCCTGCGGGGATTTTTGACTTTATGAGTGACCACCAACTGTTTCTATTTTTGTATCAAGCTGTCTGAATTTACGTTCATTTGCATCGCCTGAGAATAGCACTAAATCAAGTTCTTCGTGAATAAAATGACCATCTGAGTCCACTAAATTTTTTTCAAATAATCGCGAGTCAATTTTAGCAAAGATAGTATGATAGTCCATGTCAGAAACTGTTTGAATCACGGTGCATTCGAGAACAATCGGACACACATCTATGTAAGCTACTCCCCCACTATCACTTTTGGTTAATTCTATTTGATGAACTTTTATTTTATCGTTACGCTTTCCTGACGAGAATCCCCCTTGCTCAATCAATCCTAACTGCTCCGTGTTTGGAAAATTTACTGCAAATTTTTGGCCAGCATGCAAGTGTTTGCTGGCATTACTTTCTGCTGACACGCCTATAACAATACTATCTCCTAATGTGTACGATGATGATCCCGTTGACATTTGCGGTTCTCCAACCTCATTCAAATACGTTAATACAAAGACTGGATAAGCTGGATAAAATTTTTCTGTTTCTATGCGCTGTTTCAAAGTTAGCACCTCTAGTTTTTTCTTTCATTATAAATGATGCCATACTAAGATTTCAAGAATAAATTAAAACCTTACAAGTAAGCGCTTTATGTGTTTTTCTGGTAAAATAAGATTGGAAAGAAGGTGGAAAATTGGAACGTTATGATAGACAGATGCGTGTTAAGAACATCGGAAAAGTTGGTCAAAAAAAGTTACTCACGAAAACGATTTTGATTGTTGGCGTTGGTGCGATTGGTTCATATGCCGCAGAAATTTGTGCACGAATGGGCTTTGGAAAGTTAATTTTAATTGATCGTGACTATGTGGAGCTAAGTAACTTGCAGCGCCAATCGCTTTTCACGGAACAAGATGCATTAGACAAACAAGCAAAAGCGTATGCGGCATCCAAAGCGTTACAATTAATTAATAGCGATATTGAAATCGAATATATAGTTGATGATGCGAACGCAACAAGTTTAACGCCTTATGCCGGAGCAATTGATTACATACTTGATTGTACAGATAATTTTATGACGCGCGACTTTTTAAATCAATTTTGTTTCAGCCATCAAATTCCATGGATTTTCACCTCGTGTGCTGGAAATTATGCGAATCTCATGCCAATTATTCCACCCGACTCTGCTTGTTTACACTGTTTACTTGGTGATATTCCCCAAACCAACGCAGCAAGTTGCGATATTATCGGTGTGGATGGTGCGCTGATTCCGATTGTCGCGGGCATGCAAGTTTCTTTACTTACACAAATGATAATCAATCCTGATTTCAAATCAAATACCTACTATCAACTAGATAATTGGCAATTTTCTTTCCGGTCTCTTGAAGTCAAGAAACGCCCCGATTGCTCTGGTTGCGCAACTGGAAAAATGATTTCAGAAGTGCCTTTTTCCGAGCAAACAGTCGCTCTTTGCGGAAGAGATACAGTACAATTTCGTCTGCCAAATAAAAGCAATTATCACGAAATTAAACAAATGCTGACGGAACAAAAAATTTTTTATAATGAAAATCCCGCTTTACTCAGTTTCCAATACGAAAAATTTCAATTTGTTATTTTCAAAAATGGACGCGTGTTACTTCATGGGACAGAAAATATAACAGAAGCGAAAAAAACATATCACTTATTTTTCAACTAAAGGAGGCAGTTATGGAACAAAAAACATTTATTAAGGTAACTTGTAGTATTTTAACGATTAGTGATACAAGGAATTTGGATACGGATACTAGTGGTCAACTGATTCAATCTGCCTTAGAAACTGCTGGGCATGAGGTTATTTCGCGGATTGTCGTGCCTGATGATGTTACGCTCATTAAGCAAAAAATAAACGAGTTAGCAGCTAATGGGTCCTTTTGCCTTATCACAAATGGTGGTACCGGTATTGCTAGGCGTGATGTTACGTATGAAGCATTATTCGCAACGATTCAGCAAGAAATCCCTGGGTTTGGTGAAATTTTCAGGATGCTCAGTTACGAAGAAGTTGGTAGTCGCGCCATGGTGTCTCGTGCATTCGCTGGCTTTTCAGAAAGCGGCTTACTGCTTTTTGCGTTGCCTGGATCAAGTAACGCTTGCCAGCTCGCTGTTCAAAAATTGATTATCCCAGAATTACCTCATTTAATAGCAGAACGACAAAAATAAAACATCCGACCACACATGTGACCGGATGTTTTATTTATCCTCCAATTTGACTCATACGCCGCCAAGTTGGTTTATTTGATTGTACTTCATCTTGTAATTTTAATGCCATTTCATGATTTTCAGGCTTATTATCAATTGCTTTTTGCACCAATTGCATTAATTTCACTGGATCTTGGATAAATGGGCGGATATTCATTTCTTCATCCCAGTATAAACATGCTTTAATATAACCATCTGCAGTAAGTCTGAGTCGGTTGCAACTATCACAAAAATGAGCGCTAACCGGGTGAATCACACCAAACGTCCCTTTCGCTCCTTTTATACGGAAATTTTCGGAGGGGCCATTTCCACGAATCGAGTCCACTGGTTCATACTCATAACCAGCTTCATTACAAGCTTCAAAAATTGTATCAAGCGGCAAATATTTTTCTTTCCAACTCGTACCAGCATGACCAATTGGCATGTATTCAATGAAACGAATATTAATATCTTTATCTTTTGTAAATCGAAGGAAATCAGTTATTTCGTCATCGTTTTGTCCTTTAATTAGTACGACATTAAGCTTAATTGGGAACAGTCCAACTTCTTCTGCTTTTTGAATACCATCAAGTACTTTTTGCAAACGGCCACCTCGTGTAATTGCTTTAAAACGATCTTCATGAAGAGAATCTAAGCTGATATTCACACGTGTGAGCCCCGCATCCTTCAGTGCTTCTGCTTTCTTTGCCAAATACATAGCATTCGTTGTAATCGAAATATCCTCTATTTCAGGAATTGCTCCCAGCCCGCGAACAATTTCCACTATATCAGTTCTTAGTAACGGCTCTCCGCCAGTGATGCGGACTTTTTTGATGCCGAATTTCACCATTAATTCCATAAAGCTGACAATTTCATCTTTGGATAGTACTTTTTCATGAGGCAAAAATGTCAGGCCTTCTTCGGGCATACAATACACACACCTTAAATTACACCGATCTGTTACTGAAATACGAATATAATCGTGTACCCGCCCAAATTTATCCTTTAATAATTGCATAAAACAAAACTCCTATCCTACAAAATAGTTACGCTTCTGCTTTAAATGTCCCGCTTTTTCCACCTGTTTTTTCCACTAAATACGTTTTTTCAATCCGCATGCCTTTATCCATTGCTTTGCACATGTCATAAATGGTTAATGCTGCAATGGTTACTGCCGTGAGCGCCTCCATTTCGACGCCCGTCTTTCCAACGGTTACGACTTCGGACGTGATAGTTAGCGCGGTCTTACCGTCATCTTCAAAAGAAATATCAGCTTTTGTCGTCATAATCGGATGGCACATTGGAATTAGTTCGCTTGTTTTTTTAGCCGCCATGATTCCAGCAACTTGCGCAACGGCCAAAACATCTCCTTTAGCAATTTTACCAGCATGAATACGCGCTAAGGTTTCTTCATTCATATGTATCGTAGCTCTAGCGATTGCACGGCGTTTTGTTTCAGATTTGCTCGTAACATCTACCATTTTTGCGCGTTTTTCATCGTTAAAATGCGTTAAATCATCTTTTTCCATCTATTACCCTCCTTATCCACCGCTTACTGGCGGAATGACTGCGATTTCGGTTATTTCTTCTGGTAAAAGGTCTTGATCTTGTTGAAATTCCATATTCACAGCTAGCATACATGTTGCCAAATCAACGGCTATTTCAGGAAATTCACTACTAATAACTTCTCGAACCTCGCCAACTGTCTGGCATTGCTGCAAATTCAATTTCACTTCCGTTTTATGTGTCTTATCAGCTAAAAAAGCGAAAAATTTAACTGTTGTTAGCATCTATGCCACCCCACCTTGTTTTATCGACATCTTTTTCTTCTTTCCATATAGGTACCCGTTCTTTTAAACGTTCAATAATATATCTGGATCCCTCGTAGCAAGCGGCTCTGTGTGGTGTTGATACACCGATGACCACAGCGACATCTGTTATTTGTAAAAGTCCTAGTCGGTGGACGATAACAACATCCGCCCCCCACTTTGTTTCTACTTCTGCCGCTAATTTAGTTAGTTCTTTGAGCGCCATTTCCTCGTACGATGTGTAACGAATTTCTTCTGTTTGAATATCACCCGTCCATTCTCGAATTGTACCAACAAAAAGATTAGTCCCACCGTGATTTTTATTGATTAGTTTTTCAGAAAGTGGTCCTATTTCGATTTTTTCATGTTGCAAAGCTACATATTTCATTTTAAAAACTCCTTGATTAACGTTTCTGCAAAAAGGGTTAAAGCTTTTTCTTCGCCGATGAAAATAGCTTCATTTTTTAACGCTGGATTATGCGTCGCAATTTTATGGACAGCTTTACTATTGTTTAAAAGTTCGATTTCCGCCTGTTCGCGAATTAAAATAATTTTAGGAAAAGGACCTTCTTTGTAGCCTTCTATAAGAACGATATCTGATTCTGGTAACTTTTGAATGGCTGTTTTTAAATCGATGCCGGTTTGTTCCATCACAGCATATTGTCTCGAATTCGCAATAACAACAGCCTCTGCACCACTTTCTTGAAACGAGTAGGAATCCGTTCCCGCGTGATCTACAGAAAAATCATGTGCATCATGTTTGATGGCAGATACTGTGTAGTTTTCCTTCCGACTAGCTCGAATTAGTGCATTTAGTAAAGTTGTCTTCCCGCTATTTTTAAAGCCGATTATTTGGAGGATAGTAGCCATGCTTCGACCTCTTCTCCTTTTAATTTTCCAACTTTACCGCGAGGGATTTTGAATAAACAGGTGGTTAAATGGAGGTTTCCTAGCGCACTCGACATATCGCTTCCTACCAACTCAACCAAATATTCCCCTTCGTCAGACAAACGATAGGTTCCTCGTAAAAAACGATCATAGCCATTATTTTTAGTGTAATCGCTCGCCATTTTTGCACGGACTTTGGTCGTCTCAGTTGTATCTTTCCCCATTAAGGTAGCTAATACCGGTTCTACGAATAAGTAAAAACCTGTAAAGCATGCCCCTGGATTACCAGAAAGTGCGATGATAAGCGTGTTGTCCAACCACATCCCTGTTGTCGGACTGCCCGGTCGCATTTGAATTTTATTAAAAAGTAATTCTGCCTCTTTTTTTGCAATATCAGCCATATAGTCAAAGTCCCCTACAGAAACACCACCTGTAGTGATTATCAAGTCTGCTATTTGAGTCAATTCTAGTAATCGTTTTTTCGTATCCTCATAATTATCAGGTAATTGTTCGGCCGCGCAAATTTCGGCATGATGTACTTTTAGTAAATTCTCCAGTAATGGTTGATTACTATTAAAAATTTTGCCATCTGGAAGTGGATTTCCAGCAGGAACAAGTTCACTACCTGTGGATAAAATAGCTACTTTTGGCTTTCTGATGACTTGTACTTCTTGAATTCCAAAGGATGACAGTAAACTTATCGAACCGGCATTTAAAATGTGGCCACGATCTAACAGCAAATCTCCTTTGGCGAACTCCGTACCGATTTCTGTAATGTTAGTAGATTTTTGTGTATTTATAAGTACGATTTCATGCTCGTTATCCGCTTCTCTTGATTGTTCGAGCATAATAATTTTCGAGGCATTATCTGGCACTTTTGCTCCAGTCATTATTCGGACGGTTTCACCAGGTTTTAGCAGTTTATCGTATGTTTCCCCACACGGAACTTCTGCTACAACGTGCAAAGTGATAGGATAATTCTCGTCATCCTCCTCAGTAATCGCAAAGCCATCATAACCAGAGCGCCTAAAATAGGGAGCAGGAAACGGCGCGAAAATAGGTTCTTGTAGTACTTGGTTTAACGCCTCTGTCACACATTTCTTTTCTACTGGAAGATGCGTTATTTGATTACATAATATCTCTCTCGCTTGTTCCATTCTAATGGTATTTCTTTTTTCAATCATCTGGGCGCACTTCCCTTTCCTAAATAATGTATGCGTTTTCTTTAGTACCAATATACAGGAGTTTGCTTGTTTTAAAAAGTAAAGCGACTTCTCCTTAGTTTGCTGCTTTGAATCCGTATTTTTCCAGTATTTTTTGCGCTTCTGATGTATTCATAAAATCAAGGAATGTCGCGGTTTCTTCTCTTTTATCCGAGTCACTGACTTGTGCGCTATAGTAAGCAATTGGATCATGGAGTTTCTCATCGATTTTTGCCTTCACTTGTACTTTTTTGCTTAATAGAGCATCTGTCTGGTAAACGAAGCCTGCATCTGCATTTCCAGCTTCCACATAGGATAAGACTTGACGAACATCGGTGGCAAGAACGAGTTTTGCTTTTTCTGCATTATATAGATTTAAGTTTTCGAGCGTTTGTTTGGCATAGGCGCCTGCTGGTACTGATTCTGGATCCCCGATGGCGATTTTGGATGCATCATTAAGTAATTGTTCTAAGTTCATCCCTGCCTTCTGATCCACGTTTTTAGGTTCAATTAGAACGAGTTCATTTCCCGCAAATTCTTTCGTTTTTTCTGCTAAATTTTGCTTAATCAGTGTATCCGCATCTTTTTTACTCGCTAAAAGGACGCCGTCAATTGGTGCACCGCTTTCGACACGTTCGCGAATTTGCCCAGAACCACCAAAATCAAAGGATAATTTAATCGTTGGATTAGCTTTTTCAAAAAGTGGCTTTACGTCATCTATCGTATCTTTTAAACTTGCTGCAGCTGAAATATGTATAGTCGTTGTTTTGGCTTTCTCAGGTGTATCCTCGCAAGCTCCGAGAAGTAGTAATAATCCACAACATATAATAAGTGCTATTTTTTTCATTCTTCATCCCCCTTTTTATTTAGTTACATTGTACTTAAGTTTGACATTTTATACCAGAGAGAACGATAATAATAGAAGTACTAGAGGGTTCAGGAGGAGATTTATGTTTACATCTGTTTGGCATACATTACTTGTAGCTACAATTTCTACGTTTCTCGCGTTTATGACGATGTTACCACTGAGTTATTATTTTGCCGGTCGAAAATCACGTTTCCAGTTACCAGTGGAGATTTTAATTTTACTTCCGCTTGTTTTACCGCCAACTGTGGTTGGTTTAGTTTTACTGAACGTCCTCGGCCGCAATGATTTTATTGGTGGTGTGCTTTGGGATACTTTTGATTTCAGCTTTATTTTTTCCCTTAGCGGCGCAATTGTTGCAACGACAATTATTATTTTACCGATTATGTATCAAGGTTTGAAATCAGCATTTTTATCAATTGATCACGAACTTGTATGGGCAGCAGAGACTCTTTCAGCGAATAAAAAACAAATTTTCACAAAAATTATTTTACCGAATTGCTGGCAACCAATTTTAGCAGGGGTTTTGCTTAGTTTTTGTCGGGCGATGGGTGAATTTGGCGCAAGTTTGATGGTGGCTGGTTATATTGAAGGCAAGACGGATACCATTGCTTCAAGCATCTATTTTATGGTGCAACAAGGAGACATGCGTACTGCGATTTATCTTGGATTAATTAACGTCATTATCGGCGTGTTTGCTTTACTTGTCATTCATGTATTAACTATACGCCAGAGTAATTTAACGAGGGGGATGTAATTATGCTACGATTACAATTTCACAAAAAACTTCCTTTTCATGATTTAAATATTGATTATACGTTTGAAGAGCCAGTAACCGCGATGATGGGCGCAAGTGGTTCAGGCAAGTCAACTCTATTTCAGTGCGTTAGTGGCTTGAAAAGTATTGACGGCGGCATTATTGAATTTGACGGGACTCCGTGGGATGATTCCAATATTTCGTTACATCTTCCTGTAACAGAGCGCAAAGTAGGTTATTTATTTCAGAATTTAGCTCTATTCCCAAATATGAATGTGTATGAAAATATCGCTTTTGGCTTGAAAGTGAAGAAAAAGAAGAAAAAAGAACAAGCAGAAATTCAGCAACAAGTACGAAAAATGAGTGATTATCTACAAATTTCTCACCTGCTTTATTCTTCCGTTCAGAAATTATCTGGTGGCGAGAAACAACGTGTTGCGATGGCTCGGGCAATGATTACGGAGCCAAAATTACTTTTACTGGATGAACCTTTCAATGGTTTAGATGAAGAAACGCGTTTGATTTGTATGAAATTAGTTGGTCAAATGGCCAAAGACTTCCATATCCCCGTTATTTTTGTCACGCATTATGCCTCGGAAGCAGAAATGATGACCGAAGAAATTTTAGTTATGCGAGAGGGACGCCTTGAAAAACGAAAAAGTTAATGTCGGCATTGTATTAGCCGGTGGTCGCTCAAGCCGTTTTGGGGAACCAAAAGCGTTTTTTCAGGATGAGGCAACTGGAAAAACGTGGGTCGAGCTAACGGTTAGTAAGTTGCTGCCGCTTTGCGATATGGTATTTGTATCGGCAAATCATGAAAATCATTCAAAACTCGTGGCTCTTTTTGTTGCAGAACCAAGCATTGAAATCATTCCAGATCAAACCGCATTCAGTGAATTTGGACCGCTTGGAGGAATTTATGCGGTGATGGTAGAAGCAAATGCTTATCAGAAAGCTAATTTCCTAGTGCTTCCTGTCGATATGCCTTTTTTGACTCCAAAAGAAATTGGACGACTGGCTGATTATCCTAATCATTTTGCTAAAACAGCGCAAGCAAATCACTATTTGGTTGCCAATATTCCCTACTCACGAGAAGTGCTACATCACTTACTACAAGACGAGCAACATCGTGTCAGAGCTTTACTCGAAAAACTCCATACCAAACCTTTAGCATTTGAAGAAGATGCCCCATTTAGAAATATCAATCATCAAAATGAACTTTTTTAACCTTTTCTTGTCCTTTTCTTTAGTTTTTTTTGGTAAACTAGAGAAAATCATGAGAAGAGGTTTTTTTATGCAATTTTTCCGCTTACTTTGGGTGTTTACTTGGAAGCAAGCACTTTGTTGTATTTTTCCAGGCATTATCTTTATTTCGCTTGCACTTACAAAATTGATTGATATTCCTTTTATTGCGCGCTACGACTTACTTTTGATTATTTGTCTTGGAACGCAAGTGCTACTTATAAAATTCGGTTTAGAAACATGGGATGAACTTAAGGTAATTATGGTTTTTCATCTTATTGGACTTGGACTTGAAATCTATAAAGTACATATGGGGTCATGGAGTTATCCAGAGCCTGGTTTAATGAAACTTTTCGGTGTGCCGCTTTATAGCGGTTTTATGTATTCAAGTGTGGCGAGTTATATTTGTCAGGCTTGGAAAAGATTTGATCTTAAAATGACAAATTGGCCAAATATCTGGTTAGTAAGTAGCCTTTGCATAACAATTTACGCTAATTTTTTCACGCATCATTTTATAATGGATTTTCGGTGGATTTTGATTGTTTTAGTTCTCGTTTTATTCCGAAAAACATATGTTTATTTCAAAGTTAGTTCTACTCAACTCAAAATGCCTTTATCTTTTTCCTTTTTATGCATCGCCTTTTTCATTTATCTTGCGGAGAACATTGCTAGTTTTTACGGAGCTTGGTCTTATCCAGACCAGCTGATTGCATGGCGTCCGGTGCACGTTTCAAAAATTACGAGTTGGTATTTACTTGTTATTATTAGTATTATAATCGTCGCACAACTTAAATTTGTTAAGCAAAAATTAGAACAAACTTCTGTAAAAGCCAAAAGCGAGGCCACGCTGAAATAGTGGCCTCGCTTTAGTTTTTATTGGTAAACAAAATTATTTTTTCCAGAAAGAAATTGGAATTTATTTGTGAATTACATATAAACTATCTTTTAAAAAAGGAGTCATCTGAATTTCTGTTTTTTCTTCATGAAGTATTTTTGTAAGGCTGACCTTTTTACCTTGCTCCAAATCAATCGCGTAGTCATCCAAAGAAGCAAATTGCCCTTTCAAATAAATCGGGACATTTGATGGCACATAAATGATAACTACTTTTTCGGTCTCCGCTGCTCGAATTTCTGGAGTTTGATTTAAAACTAAATTTATTGGTGCCAGTGTTGTTAAGTCATTTGCCAAAATAAAGGATTTTAGAAATGCATAATCTGTAGCTCCTTCAAAATGAAGTGCTTGTCGCCAATTAAATGGAGAAACAAAACCTTCGCCTAGAGCTGATCCAAATGTACTTCCTTCTTCATGCCAACTCCAAATACCATGTGCCCCATAAGAAATACCAGCTATAGCACCAGATAAGACACTTTGCCAAGCTGCTTTTCGTACATCTTCTCGGCTAAAACGACCATATTTTTGTCGACTATATCCCATTAATTCGTAACACGGTTCTGAATTAATAACTGGCTTGATTGGCTCTAACTGACTAAAGTGTTCTGCCAACGTATACGCCATTGATTGGTGCTCCGAATTATGTCCAGATTGATAAAAATACAAATCAAGTGCTGGATGTGTTTGCAGATTTTCCGGAATATCTTTTAAACGACCGCAAATATGCAAAACTTTAAGTGCGTGTGGCGCTTTTTTAGAAACGGTTTCTAAAGCTTCCAAATAATAAGCTGTTACAGTTTCCGTTGGAAAATCCGTGTCCCCACTAATGATATAAATTGGTTCGAATTGCTCGAAATGTTCCAACATCATTTCTGTATAGGGTTTAATGTCTTCTTTTCGAAACAGTGGTGAAGTACCAAATTTTGCCCCCCACGTCTCTGGAATATAATTACACCACAATAACACAAGCGCTGGAGTAAAACCTTGATTCACTGCCATTTCTAACATCTTTTCTGCATGTTTAAAGTAAGCTTCATTTTTAGCTTTTAAATCGAAAAAACCTTCACTTATACCAAACGGCTCTTGCATTTTTTTTAGTATACTTCGATCCCATTGTGGCAAAATATTGATTTGCAGTACATTAAATCCCTGCTCTTTTCGGACTTTTAAATAGTAGGCCCAATCTGTTAAATCAATATTTGTAAACGCACTCCAAACAGTATCTGCAAGGTAGAAAAAAGGTTTGTCATTTTTCTCTATCCGGCGCTTATCTGCACTTTGTTTTAACATTTTTTTCACCCTTTCTATATTAAGCCTTTGCTTCTAAAATCTTTTGGTTATTATCTACGCTTTTTCCAAGGTTCACTGTAATAACATCGGCGAGTGTGGCACTATTAGTTACAATAATAGGCGTTGTAATATCATAGCCAGCTTTTTTAATTGCATCTAATTCAAATCTTCCTAATAAATCGCCCTTTTTTATTTCTTCTGATTCGCTCACTTCAATGTCAAAAAATTGACCATTTAGATTAACTGTATCAAGTCCAACATGAATTAACAACTCGACTCCTTGTTTGGAAATCAACCCTATCGCATGCTTGGTTTGAAAAACACTAAGTACTGTCCCATCAAATGGAGCACGAATTTCGCCACTCGCTGGAAGAATCGCTACTCCTGCTCCCATTATACCAGCAGAGAAAACTTCATCTTTCACATCATTTAATGCAATTATTTCCCCTTGAAGTGGGCTATAAATAGTTTCGTCTAATGTAGCTTTTTCTCCTGTTTGAATCACAACTTCCTCAACTTTATCTTTAAATCCAAAGAAATAAGTTAAAATCAACGCTACACTGAATGCCACTACTAAAGAAATTAAGAATCCCCAAAAATCCCATCCTATTCCATCTGGATTAATGAACATCGGAATACCGAAAATCCCACCAGACGCGAAGCCTCCAAACATTTTCGCAGCACTCATCCCTGCAATTGCCCCACCAAATGCTGATCCTACGCAAGCCATAATAAATGGTTTTTTATATGGCAAGTTTACTCCATAAATCGCTGGTTCCGTGATTCCTAAAAATCCTGAAATAGTTGCTGTTATAGAAAGGGAACGTAATTCTTGGTTTCGGGTTTTAAGCATTACTGCCAGAACCGCACCAGTTTGCGCGAATACAGTACAATAAAGCATAGCATTAATTGGATCGTACCCTAAAACAGAAATATTATTAATGAAAATCGGGATAAATGCCCAGTGTAATCCGAACATGACAGCCACTTGCCAAATACCAGCCAGGAAGAATCCTGCAATCATTGGACTAAGCGAATAAAGCCCCAATGCTCCTTTTGCAAGTAGTTGGCTAGCATATGTTGAAACAGGTCCGATAATAATTAGAGATACAGGCACCACAATTAAAAGTAATAAGAGAGGAACAAAAATCAATTGTAAACTTTTCGGAATAAATTTCACTAATACTTTTTCCAGTTTGCTCATAAAGTAAATAGCTAAAATAACAGGAATAACAGACATTGTATAATTCATTAAAATTACAGGGATATGTAGAAATGTTAAATGAGCTCCGCTGCTATACATATCAACAAGCGTCGGGTAAACAAGTGCTGCACCAACCGCAGCAGAAAGATATTGATTCGTTTTAAATACTTTCCCTGCTGAAAACCCAAGTATAATTGGCATAAAGTAAAAGAGGGCATCACTTGCTGCGTAAAGAACTTCGTAAACACCAGCTGAGGTATTAATTAGTCCCATTGTAACTGCCGCTGTCAGGAATCCTTTCAAAATACCTGAAGCTGCCAATAGACCCAGTACTGGCATAAATATTCCAGAAATTAATTCAACAAACTTATTAAAAATACTTTTGTGTTCTTGTTCAGGGTTATCTTGCGGCGCATCATCTGGTTTAATCCCTAATACTCGAATGACCTCATCATAAACATAACTCACATGATCACCGATAACCACTTGGTATTGTCCACCACTTTTCACAACCGTCATAACACCTTTTAATGCTTTGATTTTTTCTGTTTCTGCTAGATTTTCATCACGTAACTTAAACCGTAGTCGTGTCACACAGTGAATCACACTTAAAATGTTTTCTTTTCCACCAACAAGCTTTACAACCTCTTTTGCAAGATCCGAATTATTCATTTAAAATTCCTCACCTTCTGTAATTTTAGAATACTGCTTTTCACTTGTTTTTCCCATTCTTGAAAATCTTCCAAAGCATGTGTATGAGTGATATTTGGTTGGTACAATTTTGCTATCGTTCTCTTATTTTGTAGTTTATTGTCGGCAATTTCAATAGCACCAATTGCCGAAAGTTCTTCCGCGGGACTGACTGCCACTTCTGCTTTTAAAACATCTGCTAAATATTGCATCAACTCATGTTGCTTTGTTAATCCACCGTCTACTTGTAAGCGCTTAATATTTTGACCTGTCATTAACTCCATTTGGTCAATAACAGCCTTAATTTGAAATGCAATACTTGTAAAACCGGCACGAATAATATGCCATTTTGTATGTTCTCGTGTGAGACCAAGAATCTCTGCTCGTATATCTGTATTCCAATAAGGCGAACCTAAACCTAATTGTCCAGGAATTAGCACAACACCCTCATTGCATGGTAATTGAAATGCTCGCTTACAAGCTGTATCGTAATCATTAAATAGTTCTAATTGTTCGGATAAAAAAACCAATGTGTCTCCACAAGAACGAATAATTCCTTCTAACGCAAACTGGTTCACGCCTGCAACATCCCAGGCAAGAGTTGTCAAAATAGCATCGTTTTCAGGTAATCTGTTCTCACCAATTTGCATCATAACAGAGCATCCTGTCCCAAGCGTCGCCTTCACTGCCCCAAATGCATCACAGCCTTGTCCATAAAGTGCCGCTTCTGAATCAGCCATCACACTATGAATCGGTATCTCCTGATAACTTCCAAAACTTCCAGCAGATTGCTTCACTTCTGGTAAATAAGCACGTTTAACTCCAAAAAGTTCGAGTAACTCATCTGACCAATCATTTTTTTCAATATCATAAAGGAGTGTGCGGCTGGCGTTTGTTCGGTCTGTGAAATAATTACTATCATCCGTAAGCGAAAATAACAACCAAGCATCCATTGTACCAAATGCCAATTGATTACGACTTGCTGCATCCCGCACCGCAGAACTATTTTCCAATAACCACTTCATTTTAGAAGCAGAAAAATAAGAATCAATTTTCAATCCGGTAAGCTGTTTAATTCTTTTTTCATAACCAGCTTTTTTTAATGTTTCGCAAAGTTCTTTTGTTCGATTACATTGCCATACAATCGCATTATAAAGTGGCTTGCCCGTTTGTTTATCCCAAGCTACAATTGTTTCTCGTTGATTCGTCAAAGCAAGTCGCTCGATATCCGCTGGAATTAAATCATGTTTTGCCAATATGTCCACAATTAATGTACGGACATTTTGACAAATTTCGATTGGATTATGCTCTACCCAGCCTTTCTTCGGATACAACTGTCGATGCTTTTTATCTAAACGATCTACAAGTTCACCTGCTTTAAACAATAATACTTTCGTTCCAGATGTGCTTTGATCAATAGCGATTTGATAGTGTTTCTTCATCTTCTTTCGTCTCCAAGGTTTTTCATAACTGTAGCAACAATACCAGTAGCAGATAAGCCATAATAATCAAAGATTTCTTGGCTCGTTCCAGCGATAGCAGGTTCATCTGGAATTCCTAAGATCAAATGACGAATACTTGTTGGCGAACTACTTACCACTTCACTCACTGCTGCACCTAAGCCACCATAAATACTATGTTCTTCTATGCTAATAAGTAGTTTTGTTTCAGCTAATGCCGCTTCTACAGCTCCCTGGTCAAATGGTTTGATTGTTGAAAAATTCAATACACGCGCGCTGATTCCTTTCAACTTCAATTCTTCCCTTGCATCAAGTGCGACTCGTACCATTTCACCAGTTGCTAAAATTGACACATCGTTTCCTTTCCTAAGGGTTCCAGCTTTCCCAATTTGAAATACTGGTTTTTCTGCGTAACAATCTTCTACCGCATTTCTGCCAAGACGAACGTACGCCGGCCGATTTGATTGAAGCAAATAGTCAAAAACAGCTTCCGTTTCCAGACGATCAGCTGGTAGAATGACTTCTAAATTAGGAATCGCTCTAGTAACAGCAATATCTTGAAGCGAATGATGGCTCATACCAAGTGCACCATAACTAACACCACCGCTGATACCAATCAATTTTACATTCGTGTCTGAGTAAGCCACGTCTACTTTTACCTGTTCAATACTGCGCATACTTAGAAAACATGCTGGTGAAGCGACAAAAGCTCGCTTGCCACTATGTGCTAAGCCTGCTGCAATTCCAACAATATTTTGTTCGGCAATCCCAGTCTCAACTAGTCGCTCTGGAAATTTCTCAGCAAAAGCCCCCAGCGAAGCGGATCCTCTTGAATCACTTGTTAAAACAACTAAATTACTATCGTTACGAGTTGCTTCTTTCATTAAAACTTCACACATTACTTGGCGGTTCGCTATTTTATTCATGACGGCACGCCTCCATTCTTTCCTCTAAATCTTTCATAGCTATTTCGTATTCCTCACTGCTTGGTACGTAATGATGCCATTTAGCAGCATTTTCAGCCATTTTAACCCCATAACCTTTTATCGTTTTTGCAATAATTAGACGAGGTTTTCCAGTCACATTAACTGTTTTAAAAATCGCTTGTAGCTTATCCGGATCATTTCCATCCACTTCGATAACATTCCAACCAAATGCGCGCCACTTATCTGCCAAAGGTTCTACACTCATTACATCTTCTGTTCGACCGGAGATTTGTAAGGAGTTCCGATCAATAATCGCAGTCAAATTATCTAATTTATAATTTGCTGCAGCCATTGCACCTTCCCAGACAGACCCCTCTGCAAGTTCCCCGTCCCCCATGAGTGTATAGGTGTGATAACTTTTCCCATCCATTTTAGCAGCTAATGCCATACCCACCGAAACAGATAAACCATGGCCGAGCGAACCTGTGTTCATTTCAATTCCAGCTACTTTATTATTTGGATGCCCGATTAAACGCGAGCCAAATGCGGAGAAATCAGCCAATTCTTCTTTTGCAAAAAACCCTTTATCTGCTAAAACTGCCCAAAGAACTTCGACAGCATGTCCTTTACTTTGAACGTAACGATCACGATCTAAAGCTTCTGGATTTTCCGGATTAACATTCAGCACACCATAGTAAAGCGCCACAAGAATATCCGCACATGATAAATCTGAACCAGTATGTCCCGTTTTTGCATCATATATCATTTTTAGAACATCTTTTCTAATTTCAAACGATTTTAACTTTAATTCACTCATTTTTTACTCCTTTCTCTATTCACCGCGTAAATAAGCTTTTATATCTTCTTCAATTGGATCATAGAGGTCTGGCTTTATGCCAATGTATTTGCATGCTTCATAAAGAATAGGGACCACATCTGCATGGATACCACTAACATGATGAATATATGGTCCTGAAACGATTTTTTCCTCTAATCGTTTCAAATTATCTACCTCAATCCAAAGATATGTTCCTTTTGTATACGGACCTTCAATACCTCTCGCTTTACCCAGTAACAAGGAATATTCGCCATTATCACCATCAAAACGACATAAGGTTAATTCGCCACCTTTCGCTTCCGCTTCGACTGCACCAGGTGAATCAAATGCTAACGGATAGCCAATTGCCGGTTTATCTTTTGCAACAGAAAACGGAAACAGTCCACAATGTTGTAGCAATTCACCATTCTCATTATCTGGATGTCTAACAGTCCAATCTGCAAAAAAACTTTTATTTCTGCCCAAATTTGCCGCTTCGATTAATAAACAAGAAATTGCTCCATGAATATCTGTTTCACAAACAACTGGAATTCCTTCATCTATGAGCATCGCGTTTGCAGCGCAAGGCATAATACCAATTTCATCTTGAAGTGCAGTCCAACATTGGATGGCAATCGCACTACAACCATATTTTGTTGCTAAATTTTTCATCGCAACTTTAAGAGCAGCAACCATTCGTAAGTCAACTTCTTTAATTTTAACGATTGCACAACCGTGACAATATTCGACGGTTCCATCCACTTCCTCTATTTGTTCGCTAGATACGCTACGAATTTCTTTTATTAATTCTGGAAGCGGAATTGGAGCTAATTGAATATTGAATTTTTCTAGCAACTCTCCTTCATTACACATCGTTGTCCAAAAATCAAATGGCCGTGGTCCAATTTGTAAAATCCGCATGTTTTGAAATGTTTTTACCGTATTACAAACTGCAATGAAATCTCGAATTCCTCGTTCAAACTCTGGATCAGATAGACGGCAATTTGTCATATAAGTAAATGGTACTTGAAACCGACGTAAGATTTTTCCAGTTGCAAACAAACCGCACTGCGTATCTCGAAGTCTCACACCATTTTCATCAGGTCGTTCGTCACGCGGACCCCAAAGCAATACTGGTACATCTAACTCTTTAGCAAGTCTCGCACAAACATATTCCGTTCCAAAATTAGTATGTGGTAAAAACAAACCTTGGATTCCAGCCTTTTTAAATTTTGCTGCAATTTTCATCACATCTGCATCATCATAAAGCAATCCATCTTCATTAAATTCTGCAATGTCCACAAATTCAATATTTAGTTCGTTTAGTTTATCTCGTGTGAGATTCGCATATTTGACTGCATCTGGTGCACTAAATATACTTCGCCTTGTCGGCGCAAACCCAATTTTAACCGCCTCCACCTTCTAACCACCTTTTTAGTTTAGTAATTATTTTAGTTCTCATAAAAAGCAATCAGTAATCGCTTTCTTTATTTGCATTATAGTATCATTTCTAAACTAAGTCAATAAAATTAAAGATTATTTTATATATTGTTTTAGTTTATTTTATATAAAAGAACTAAACGAGAGGTTTAGAAGACTGAAGGTATGCTATTTTTTGTTTTGATTTACTAAACATGATATACTAAATAAGATAAATTTAGTAAACAAGGAGAAATGAATAATGAAGCTGGAAGATATTGCACGATTAGCAAACGTTTCGAAATCGGCCGTTTCCCTTGCGCTGAATGGAAAAGCTGGCGTAAGTGAAGAAACCCGTTTACATATTCTGCAAATTGTCGAGGAAAATAATTACGTCCCGTTACGTAATACCAATAAAAAAATGAAAAAGAAATCAACCATTCGTTTTATCGCATGCAAAAGTCCTAACTTGATTACCGAACAATATCAGAACTTACCTTTTTTCAGTGAGCTACTTAGCTATTTATCTGCTGAAATCGCTAGTTACCCATATGATTTGGTTATCTCTACCTTCGATGCAACAACCATATTAGAAGAACTTGCTGAAGCAGAAAAAGAGCAACCAACAGCAGGCCTGATTTTACTTGGCACTAATTTAAACGCTGAAGAAATTAACCGAATACAACAGGAATATCCTAAAATCGTTGTCTTAGATACACACCATCCACATATCTCAGCCAACTTTGTCTCTATTAATAATTTTCTCGGTGGATATAAAGCAGCTGACTACCTTTTACAACTAGCACATACAAAAATTGGTTATGTGATGGGGGTACCACGCATTAAAAATTTTGATGAGCGGAAAAGTGGCTTTTTTGCTCGTTTAGAAGAAGCCGATATTTCAGTCCCTGAACAACATGTCTTTCATTTACCAGCAATGCAAATCCAAGAGGAAGTTTCGGTAAAAGAAGCCATTGCTGAATTGCAAGATTTACCCTCTGCTCTTTTTTGCGAAAATGATTACATGGCTATTAGCATGATTAAAATGCTACAAAGTCTATCTATCAAAGTCCCTGAACAAGTTTCCGTATTAGGTTTTGACAATATTAATGAAAGTAAAGTAATTACACCAGAACTAACCACTGTTCATGTTAAAAAACGTGATATTGCTGAACAAACACTTGCCCTTTTGTCCAAACAAATTAAAGCTGATACGAATTTTGAAACCAGACAAATCCAAGTGAATACAAGCTTAATCGAAAGAACTAGCTGTGTTCCGTTCAAAAAATAACCAAAAAAGCCTGTGCTCTATTTTTGAGCACAGGCTTTTTTGATATTTTAAATTAATTTTAAATGTTCTAAAGCTTTATAAACCCCATCTTCATCCACATGATCCGTAACATAGTCAGCGACCGCTTTTACCTCATCACGGCCGTTGCCCATTGCCACGCCAGTTCCAACAGCTTGAAGCATTGCAATATCGTTCAAACCATCGCCAAATGCGTAAGTATCTTCCATCGAGAAGCCAAGTTTTTTGATCATTTGTTTAATGCCTTCCGCCTTCGAACCGTCAGCTGGACAAACATCCACGGAAACATCATGCCAGCGCAAGAAACCATACTGCTTAAATTCTTCTCGGTAATAAGCATCATACGACTCATCACAGAAAAGTAAACACTGATAAATGTCACGACCTTTATAATAATTAGCATCCACTTTAGGATAATCTCTTTTAATAGAATCCATTCCGATTGTCACCCGGTCGTGATCCGGTAAATTCGCGCGCATGGAATCTTTTCCTGAAAAAACAATTGGATGCTCATGCTCCGATGCAACCGTGATTAATCGTTCTAAAGATTCTGTTGGTAATGGTTTAGCGTATATTTCTTTTCCTTCAAAAATAACATATTGACCGTTGTAGCAAATATAAGAATTAATATCTAATTCTTTTCTGATTTCATCAAGCATAAATGGACCACGACCAGTTGCAATAGCCACATAAACGCCATTTTCTTTCAATTTAGCAATCGCTTGCTTCGCTGATGCTGGAATTTCTTTCGTTTCTCCTACAAGTGTCCCATCTACATCAAAAAATACAATTTTACTCATTGATTAAACGCCTCTATCCTCTATCCATTTTTAAATCATTATGTTTAAATTATAGCAGAAAATCTCCTTGATAACAGGGTTGACAAAATTAATTATACTTTCTAGTAGCAATTATCTGGATTTATGGTATATTAGAATGAAGGATATAGATCGGATGAACATTTGTAGAACGACAATGGAACGTGAAAAAAAACTTATAATTACATCTTTTACTCGGAAATTTGTTTCAAATTCCCAAAATAAAGGTATGCAATTATAACGGATAAGAAATTTAACATACGTGCACAGCTATTTTTATACATTAGTCTGTGGTAATTTTTCTTTGTCTTTTTTATGCCTGATTGTCAGTATCTCGTGCACCCATATCCGCTTGCTACTAAGTCCACAACTGAAAGCAAGCCAATTATTACTGAATAATTATTAGGTTTTCGACCAGAGAATCTATTTTTAAAAACTAAACTTAAAATTTAAGGAGAGAAAAACATGATTTTTAAAGTATTTTATCAAGAAACACTGACAGAAACACCCGTACGCGAAAAAACACAATCTTTATACGTAGAAGCGGAAAGCGAAGTAAAAGTACGCCAACTTTTAAAAGATGAACCTTTCCACATCGAATTTGTCGAAAAAATTAGTGACGCGCACTTAGCTTATGAAAAGGAAAACCCAGACTTCGCGCTCTGGGAAAAATAAGCCTATATGAAATTTGTTAAAAATAATGAGACAGCTGTTTTCGCCCTTGGTGGACTAGGCGAAATCGGTAAAAACACATATGGCGTACAATTTCAAGACGAAATTATTCTAATTGATGCAGGAATCAAGTTCCCGGAAGACGAACTTCTTGGTATTGATTATGTTATTCCTGACTACAGTTACCTAGTTAAAAACAAAGATAAGATTAAAGGGCTTTTTATCACCCATGGTCATGAAGATCATATCGGTGGCGTTCCTTACCTACTTCGCGATCTTAATATCCCAATTTACGCTGGGAAACTTGCGAGTGCACTTATCCGCAACAAATTAGAAGAACATGGCTTGCTTCGTCAAACCAAAATTTATGAATATGAAGAAGATGACGTTTTTAAATTCAGAAAAACAAGTATCTCTTTCTTCCGTACAACCCATAGTATTCCTGATACGTATGGTATTGTTGTCAAAACTCCATCTGGTAACATCGTTCATACTGGTGACTTCAAGTTTGATTTTACTCCAGTTGGCGAACCAGCAAACCTAACAAAAATGGCTGAAATCGGTAAAGAAGGCGTTCTTTGTTTACTATCTGATAGTACAAATGCGGAAGTACCAAATTTCACCATGAGTGAGCGTGTCGTTGGCGAAAGTATTAAAAATATTTTCCGCGATGTAGAAGGACGAATTATTTTCGCTACCTTCGCATCTAATATTTACCGTTTACAACAAGTAGTTGAATCCTCTATCGAAACTGGCCGTAAAATCGCTGTTTTCGGTCGTAGTATGGAATCTGCTATGGAAATCGGTAAACAATTAGGCTATATTCAAGCGCCAAAAGATACATTTATTGATGTGCATCAACTTAATAAAACACCCGCTGGAAATGTGACTATCCTTTGTACAGGGAGTCAAGGTGAACCAATGGCTGCTCTTTCTAGAATTGCTAATGGTACGCACCGCCAAATCCAAATTCAACCAGGTGACACGGTAGTCTTCTCGTCTTCCCCAATCCCTGGTAATACAACGAGTGTAAACCGCACAATCAATTTACTATATCAAGCTGGTGCAGAAGTTATCCATGGTAAAGTAAATAATATCCATACTTCTGGTCACGGTGGTCAACAAGAACAAAAACTAATGCTTCGTTTGATGAAACCTAAATTCTTTATGCCAATTCATGGTGAATTCAGAATGCAAAAAATCCATGCAGAGTCTGCTGAAGAATGTGGTGTTCCAGAAGAAAATAGCTTTATTATGGCAAATGGAGATGTACTCGCATTAACAAGTGAAACAGCTCATGTTGCTGGTAAAATCCATGCAGCAAGCGTATATATTGATGGTAGCGGTATTGGCGATATCGGTAATATTGTCCTTCGCGATCGTCGTATTCTTTCTGAAGAAGGCCTCGTAATTGTTGTTGTATCCATTGATATGAAAAATTCTCGTGTGATGGCAGGACCTGATATTATTTCACGCGGCTTCATTTATATGCGTGAATCCGGTAATCTCATCGGAGAAGCACAAGGCCTCCTAACGCGACACTTAAATAAAGTAATGGAACAAAAAACAACGCAATGGTCTGAAATCAAAAATGAAATTACAGATACTTTGCAACCTTTCTTGTACGAAAAAACAAAACGTCGTCCAATGATTTTACCAATAATCATGGAAGTATAGTTTTCAAGACGATAAATGGTTTCAAAATCATTTATCGTTTTTTTGTTGATTTCTCAGAAAGACGATGGTATGTTTAAACAAACAAAATAGAAAGACGAGGAAAATTTTATGACAGAAACTAGGGCTGAAAAAAAGAAAAAAACAACGTCCACTTTTACTAAAGTTATGAAAATTGCTAGTGTTGCTCTTTTAGGAATTATCTTCTTCTCTATAACAGGATTGGCAGCGAAGTATTACATCACCGTTCAAAATACCTTTTCAAAAATAAATGTCCCTCTAGAATCAAGTAATAAAACTTTAAGTGATTTAGAAAAGAAAAAACCTTTCTCAGTGTTACTCATGGGTTCAGATGCCCGACCTGGTGAAAAAAATGGTCGCGCAGATACAATTATTCTTGCCACAGCTAATAAACAACAAAATGCCGTAGAAATGGTTAGTATTCCTCGTGATACAAAAGTAGACTACGGAAATGGTGACATTGGTAAGATTAATGCCTCTTACTCCAACGGTGGCCCCTCAGGAACAGTTTCAGCGGTCGAAAAACTTATGCCAGGAGTTCCCGTAGATTATTTCATTTCAATCAATATGGAGGGCTTTAAAGACCTAGTTGATGCAGTTGGTGGTATTACTGTTTATAACGATATCGACTTAACAGAAGTAAATAGCAAATTTGTTAAAGGTAACATTACTTTAAACGGAACAGAAGCTTTACAATATGTTCGTATTCGTCATGAAGATCCTCGTGGTGACTTTGGTCGTCAAGATAGACAGCGCGATGTCATTATTGGTATTGCGAATAAGGTTATCAGTTCTTCCGGAGTTTCCAATTTTGAAAGCATTATGAAAGCCGTTGGCGATAATTTCCAAACTAATATGACGCTTACAGATATTACATCCATGGCTGCAAATTATTCTTCCGTACTTAAAAACGTCGATTCCCAAGAACTTAAAGGCGAAGGGGAAATGATTTATAGCGAGTCTTATGGATTTGATTTATATTACTTCGCCCCTGATAAAACAGATTTAGAGCGAATAATTACTATGTTTAAAAAGAGTTTAGATATTACTGAATAAAAAAGATGACGGAAGCTTGAACGAGCTTCCGTCATCTTTTTTATTTATGTTTCGTAATAAGTGCATCCATCTCTGTAATTACTTTCGCGCATGCTTGTTGGTGATAAGCAAATACAACTTCATAATTAGGTTCAGACTCTTTTTCAAGCGTCACATGATATAAAATTTCAATATTATTAATTGCTTGCTCTACTAAATGAGTAAAATGAAGCATTGGTTCATCAGAAGTCAAACTCGCAACAAAACTGCTATCTGTAATAATTTGTTCGCGTGTTTTTCTTAAATCTATCAACTGTTTCCACAAACCTTTTATTTTGGGAGCTAGAGATTTTGCATCTTCGCTATTTATATCAATTTCTTTTATTTTTTCTAAAACTGCCTTTTCCTGAGAAATAAACACTTGATTTAATTTTTTGTTTTTCTTGCGTGGGTAAAGCGCATAGACAACAAAACCGATCACAAGACCAATCATCGTATCAAATAGTCGGTCTCTTAAAAAGACTATCGGCTCTCCGTCGCCTTTTCCGACAAGTACCATTACTGTAATAACAACAATAACCATCGTGAATTTTTTAGTAAATAGATAGCTTAGCATAACTGCAAGTGCTGCGCCAATCGGAATCATAATATAATGATGGTTGGGAACTAGCAAGTATACAAAGGCTGCAAGCAGTCCACCTACAATAGTACCGATAATCCGCTCAATGCTTGATTTATATGTATCCCCCTTACTCATTTGTGCGGTAATATAAATAGCATTAAATACGTATGTTGGATACACAATCCAATCACCCATAATAGGGAATAAAATCACTGCTATCGTAATACTAATAAGCACTTTAATAACTCGTGGATCAAGAGCGAAACGTTCTCTCATAGAAATCTTTTTCATTTCTGCTCTCTCCCTTCCACTAATTCTTTCATTCCAACCTTAATAGCTAGGAAGTTCTCAACAAATTTTTTCACGTGAAATGAGGCAACTGGATTGGCTTCTTTCGCGTTAATTTCATCAGAAACTTTCACGTTAATCTGAGCAAGGGCCTGTTTCGCTTCTTCCGACAAACCAACTCGTCCAATGTCCTCCATTGTTTGCATATGAAAAAAAAGTTGAAGATAATTAGGCAGTAACGCTTGATACAGCTCCACATGACGAGGATTCGCTTTTTTACTAGCACTATATTCTTTAATAAACATTTGTGACTGAACAAAAATACTATACAATGGTTTTGCTATAAATTTACCATTATTTTTAAATACACTTTCAATTTCCTTGTCAAATAGTCCTACCAATTGTTTCATAATAGTTTGAACGGTTTTTTCGAGTGGTAAATGTACATATTTTACGACTAACTGCACCAGTAAAAAGAACACAAACACATCCATTAACGCGACAATTATCATGGTATAGAGAGGCATTGGCAAATCATCTGTTCCAAGAAAGTAAAGTGCTGTCCCAATCGCGAGTGTCATTACCATATATTTCTGCGGCATCAAGAAATTCACCGCCAAAATAACAACTATCATGACAACATAGTAAATATACACATTGATTGGGAAAAAATAGGTGCTTATAATGACAAAAATACACGCTAGAGTGAATGCTAGCGCTATTTGGGGAATGACTTTTCTGGTAATTCCATATGTAGGTTGCATTGAAATAATCCCTATTAGTACCACTATAGGTAAAACCCCGGCCAAATCAGGAAAAATAACTGTATGGACCACTACACAAATGCTCGCATAAATAAATGCTTGCAACATCTGAATAAGTCCTCGAGCGCCGATTTTATCAAGCAAAAATTTCTTCATCTGTTCCCCCTCCTTCTGTCCCTTTATGTGAAGCTCTGTAACTATAATAGAAAATAACTGGCTAGATAGCAAGCGGTAATTCGCAAACAATAAAAAAACCTAAGAATATACTAGACATGTTGACATATCTCTTTATATTACATAGGTTTTCTTTTTATTGAATTTTTTCTTGTAGTCGTTCAATGTCATCATCCGAACCGATAACGATTAGAATATCTCCTTCATGTAGAACATCATTGGCTTCAGGAGTAATAATCATTTGTTTATCTTTTTTAATACCGACAATATTGACACCAAAAGAGTTACGGAAATCTAAATCAACTAGGCTCTTTCCAAGGAAACGTGGATCAGATACAGAGATTTCGACTAGACTATATTCATCCGATAATTCAAGATAATCTAGCATGTTTTTCGATACGATGTAATGCGCAATACGTCGTCCCATGTCTCGCTCAGGATGGACAACCCGGTCTGCTCCGATTTTATCAAGCAATTTGGCATGTTTATCATTCGTCGCTTTTGCGGTAACGTATTTTACGCCCATTTCTTTTAAAATAAGTGTAGTTAAGATACTCGACTGAATATCCTCACCAATCGCAACGATAACATGCTCAAAATTACGAATACCAAGCTGGCGTAGCGCGTTTTCATCTGTTGAATTAGCGATAACTGCATGGGTCGCAATGGACATATATTCGTTGACACGTTCTTCATCCGAATCAATCGCAAGTACTTCCATTCCTTGCTCGACAAGTGAACGACAAATACTTCCGCCGAATCGCCCAAGACCGATGACTGCAAATCCTTCTTTCATTTGTACGTTACCTCCTTGCTACTTTTTTTCTACTAAGTCATGTTTAAATGCATAGATTGCTGCTTGCGTACGATCTTGCACATCTAATTTCGATAAAATATTACTTACATGCGTCTTCACCGTTTTTAAAGTGATGAAAAGTTCGTCTGCGATTTCTTGGTTGGATTTACCTTCCGCGATTAAAAGTAAGATTTCATTTTCACGATTCGTTAAATCATCATGTAAGTTTTTCTCTGGTTTAGCGGTTAGCCGTTGCATCATTTTGCCAGTTACTTCTGGTTCAAGAACAGAGTCTCCGCCGTATGTAGCTCGAATCGCATCTGCAATTTCGCTCGCTGTTGAAGTTTTAAGCATATAACTGCTCGCTCCAGCTTCAAGTGCCGGGTATACTTTTTCATCATCAATAAAACTTGTAACGATAATTATTTTTGCTTCTTTCCAGTTTTGCATAATTTCTTTTGTGGCTTCGATGCCGTCCATTTCATCCATAACTAAATCCATTAAAATAATATCTGGGCGTAGTTCTAGAGCCATATCAGCCCCTTCACGACCGTTCTCTGCCTCGCCAACCACTTCCATGTCATCTTGCACAGAAAGATAAGCTGAGACACCTATACGTACCATTTCATGATCATCTACAAGTAATACTTTTATCATTCGCTTTCCACGTCCTTTTTCGCAACAAGTGGGATTTTTATTTCTACACTAGTTCCTCTTCCTGGGAAACTAATTATTTTGATGGTGCCGCCGAATTCAGCAACTCGTTCTCGCATATTTTGTAATCCATAAGAGCCTTGTCGAACATTATCCATATCAAACCCAACGCCGTCATCAACTACTTTCATCACCGCTAAATTATCCATCGTTACGAGGCGTACTTCTAATAATTTAGCTTTAGAATGTCGTAATGTATTGGAAAGTAATTCTTGAACAATACGGAACAAATGATCCTCAATGCCTTTTTGCAAACTAATATCCTCGATTTGCCATTCTACTTCGATTGGCAATTTGGTTGTTAATTCTTTTAATAATTGCTCAATACCAGTTTTTAATGATTTACCCTCGAGTTGCGTTGGACGCAGATGAAGTAAAAGCGCCCGCATCTCTGATTGGGATTCATTTACGATAGATTCAACCATTTTTAGTTGTTTTTGCATCGCCGGTGTTGCGCTTTTTTCACTCTGTTCATTCAAAGCTGATAAAAGCATCATTGCTGCAAAAAGCTGTTGACTCACTGAATCGTGTAATTCTCTAGCAATCCGGTGTCTCTCTTCTGACAAAATAGCTTCTTTCGTTTGGCCAGTTGATTCAGCACGGTCGCTTGCAAGTTTTTGTGTCAAAATCGTTTGTGCTTTCATTTTATCACGTAAGCGGTCGATTTGCTTGTATACTTGCTGCACTTCTAAAAAGTTCTCGTCTTCTTCACTCGTAATCTTTTTCTCCAAATCGCCTTGTCCGAGCAGCCGAATCGAAAAGTCAATTGATTCAAATTTTTGTTTAACAAAATACCCGAGCAAACCGCCTATAATTAAACCAATCGAAATGGCTGTAAGCGGAACGAAAACCACAAAGGGAATGTAAAAGATTTTTTGTTCGATGAGAATTTTATACCAAGAACCTTCACTAAAAAAATAGTAACCGACCGTACCGATGGCTGTAGCAACAAGTAGTAACCCTGAGCAAACAGCCATCATCAGTTTCGAAAAACTCATAGTCTAATCACCTCTAAATCTCCGAAGATTACAGAAGTCATGATTTTCACTTTTCGTGCGGAACTTTCGTAATTATCTGAGTAGACCTTGATGCTATTATTTTGAATAGAGGTGCTTTCTTTATCATATTGGATGTTTCCGAAAATTGCGGAATGTTCAATGCAAATACCGATATCAAATGGAACAAGTATCCGAATTTTTCCTGAGACACTACGAATCATAATGACACTTTCGCCAGTTGGTAAGACCGTGTTCCCTAAATCAAGAATCGTATCTCCAATCCCTGTTTGAATATTGATGTCATCCCATTCATACACTACATCAAGTATACGCTGGTTACCGAACCACTGATTACGAATAAACTTATCCGTACGGTCAATCTTGCTGTCAGGTTCTCTCGTTTTGAGCATCAATAATTGGGGTGCCCGCTTCCTACTAATGTAGTGAATGATCGCATAAATACCTGCAACAACAAGCCCAACTTTAAACGTGGTTGTAAGTAACACGGCGATAATGATAAATACGATACCAATAAATAATGAGTTTCTTGCACTTTTCTTTGTTGCGCTTGCCTTCCTTGATGTAAAGATAAAAAATATCCCGAGTGCAAATAAAATAAGCAACTCCCACTGGAACAGCATCTCCAAACCAACGCCAACAATAATCGCAATTAAAAATACAAAAACAACCGAGCTTTCCATTTTTTTCAAGCTGACACACCTCCTTACGTTCCTCTTTTGACAAAGTTATTTCTCGATTTTTGCTACTTTGTACATGCTGTGTTAATTATAGCGAGGATTTACTGATTGAAACAACCGCGCTAGTTGGAACATCCCCTACTACTTTAGTCCGATGTTTCTTCCGTTATTTTTGTAACGACACCATTCTCTTGAGTGATTCGTCTTGCTTTTAAAAGCGTACCAATTGCACGCTTGAATTGGGCTTTACTAATACCAAATTTGGCACGAATGGCATCTGGATCTGATTTATCTCCGAATGGCATTTCTCCGCCAACACTTCGCAAATAAGTTAAAATCATTTCCGCGTCATCATTTAATACTTCATGTGCTCTACCACGAAGCGATAAATTAAGAGACCCGTCCGGTTTTACAGCGATAACACGAGCCTTCACACGTTCGCCCATTCTTGGTTCCGAAGTTCGTTCACTTTCATGTATAAATCCAATATGAAAATCATCCGTAAAAACAAATGAACCGACTTTTAATAAACGATAAATAGTTCCTTCGACATTATGGTTAAATAGATCTTGTTCTGCACGAACGGCAATTGCGCGGAATTGTTCTTCTTCTGCAAGGACGCCCCAAACACGATTTTCTTCATCCACACGTAGCGCAATCATCACGCGATCTTCTTTTTTCGGCCACAAGTGTGGTAATGCAGGTAAGTCATCCAATGATACCACCACGTCTTTTTCAATGCCGATATCGACAAAAACACCTAAATGTTTACGTACTTCTGTCACCGTTCCCCAGCCGTAATGCCCTACTTGAATTTTTGGAATAATCGTTGTTGCTGCAATTTCGCGGTCATAGTCCACAAAAATAAATACGGTTACTTCTGCTCCAACAGCAAGTTCCGTTTCATGTGTATTTGATTTAGATAAAAAAACAGTTACTCCGTCTTTTTCAAGGAGCCATCCTGTATCTTTGATTTCTTTCACTGTCATTATTTGGCTTTTGCCAATATAGTTATTCACTTTTTTTCCACCTTTTCCTTAAGAATAGTCTTGTTTCATTATAGCTTATCTAAGCTTGTAAGGCTACCTGCTACGAAGAATCAATCTTTGTTTATTTGTTGCTGTAAAATATCGATTTTTTCTTTTAAAATGTCTTTGGAAAAATCATTGGCTTCTCTAGCCGCACTTCCTACATGGTAGTCGCTATGATTTAATGTCGCTTGGAAGGTCGCAATATTTTCTGGTTTGACGCCACTTCCAACTAAAATTTGGAATGAATCTGGCTGTGCTTCGCTATCTTGAATCCAGCGTTTTAGGCGTGGCAAGGAGTCAAGTGCGTTTGCTGTACCACCTGAAGTTAATAATTGGTTGATGTCTTTCCCATATGTACGTAAAACTTGGTAACTCGCTTCGATATCTTTAGTTGCTTCCAGCGCCCGGTGGAAAGTTAAGTCTAAATCACCTTTCCATTCTATAACTTTTTCGAGAAGAGCTTGATCGATTTCTCCATTTTCTGTTATACCACCATAAACAATCCCTTGCACACCAACCTCTTTTGCAAGCTCAATATCTCGTTCCATGACTATTCTGGCTGCCTTATCATAGACAAAAGAAAAACTATGTGGTCGAATCATCATCATCGCTGGTAACTTAGAGGCACGTACGATTTCTTTAATAGCACCATAACTTGGAGTCAAACCGCCTTCGCTTATTGCTGAAACTACTTCCATTCTATTCGCGCCGTATTTTTCCGCTAAGTAAGCGTCTCTTGGATTTTGAACTATCACTTCTAACATATTATTCCGCTCCTTTTAATTACTAATTACCTTCATTCTACCCTTTTATGACGTGCTTGAATACAAAAAAATCCATGAAAAGAAAATTACCTTTTCACGGATTTTGTTTCCTTATTTTAAATTAGTTGTAATGACTTCGGTTTTTCCTGCTTCTGCCTTAGTTACAGCATGGAAATCAAAATCATATTTACCTTCTGAGCTATTCGTTATAACCATTGGTACAACAGTACTTGCAGCATTTTTTTCAATAAAATCAAAGTCAGCTTCTACAATAGGATCGCCTACTTTTACTTTATCTCCTACACTGACTAAAACGTTGAACCCTTCTCCATTTAAGGATACGGTTTCTAAGCCGATATGTACAAGAATTTCTTGTCCCATATCCGTACGAATGCCAAAAGCATGTTTTGTTTCTGCCAATTGAATAATTTTCCCGTCTATTGGAGCGACAATGGTACCTGTTTCTGGTTTGATTGCAATGCCTTCTCCCATCATTTTTTGATTAAAAACTGGATCTGGAACATCTTCTAATGCAATAACTTGCCCAGTTACGTGAGCGAATAGTACTTCTTGTTTCGATTTTTTTAAAAATTTTTTAAACATGCATCTTCCTCCTAGCAATTTCATGAATCAACTACTATTTTACCCTTATAGAGAAAAAAAGGCACGGAGAAACTATCAAGCATCACTTGATTTTCTTCATGCCTTTTTAAACGTTTATTTGCTTGTTTTTAAATCTTCAATGGAATTAATGTTTGTCATGTATTTTGGAACTGCTAGACCGATTTTAGCACCTTTTAAGTTTGGTCCTAAATCTTCAAATTTTCCTTTATAATCTTTGTAGTAGATTCCGGAAGTATTTGGAAGCCATGCAGCAACCATACCATCAGCTGCATCCGTAGCAACGGACGCCCACATCGGTTGAATTTCCATTGCTTGAATCGTTGGTTTGTAGCCAACTTGTTTTAATGCTTCTGCGACAACGTTTGTAGAGGCAATTTCAGAATCCCAAGCTACATAAGTTAACTTGATTTCATCGCCATCTACTTTTTCCACGCCATCCGTCCATTTTGCTACTTTTTCTGGATTATTTTTAATCCATTTTTTAGCGGCTTCTTCTGGATCTACACCGTCATTAACTTCAAGCATTACTTCAGACATATCTTCCGCAGTCCAGAAGAAATTATCTAGCACTTGGTAAGCGGAAGGTTTATCTTCTTTTAAGCCTTTACGTACAATGGTGTGGATATTTTCTGCATTACCATAAACATTTTTGGGATCATCCAAAAATTTCAAATCAAATTTTGTAAACATCCAGTGCGGGGTCCAACCAGTCACAACAATCGGGCGCTTATCTTTCATCGCTTTTTGAAGTGTACTTGTCATCGCCGCGGTAGAACTTGTTTGTAATTGCCAATTATCATCATCTAAATGGTAATCTTTAATCGCATTTTGTGTTGCAAGCATAATTCCTGCTCCAGCATCAATTCCTGTGATTGTATAATTGATTTGTTCGCCTAAATCTTTTTTCGCGTCATAAGGAGCAAGGGTTGTTCCGCAGGCTGCTAAAGTGAAAATAAGCATAGCCAAAACTGCGGTGGTGATTAATTTTTTTAGCAATCTACTCTCCTCCTCATTCTGATTTCGCTTTTTTATTGAAAGCTTGTGTCAGACGGTCTAGGATGATTGCTACGATAACAATCGCAATCCCAGCTACAAATCCGCCACCAGCGTCGTTACGTCCTACTGCGAAGTAAACACGTGTTCCAAGTCCCATTGCACCGATCATTGAAGCAATTACGACCATGGAAAGTGCTAACATGATACTTTGGTTAATACCCGCCATCATGGTTGATTTCGCCATTGGTAGCTGTACTTTCCAAAGTTTTTGCCAAGGTGTTGAACCGAACGAATCGGCTGCTTCTACAAGCTCTGTTGAAACTTGGCGAATACCTAGATTAGTCATACGAACAGTTGGAGGCATTGCGAAAATAACAGAAGCCACAACCCCTGGAACCATTCCAATTCCGAAAAATGCTACGGCAGGAATTAAGTAAACGAAGGCTGGCATAGTTTGCATAAAATCGAGTACCGGTTTGAAGATACTTTCAACAATATTGCTTTTCGCCATCCAAATACCAAGTGGAACCCCAATAACAAGCGCAATTAAACTACTTGTCAGAACGAGCGTTAATGTTTGTGTCATATCACGCCAGAAATCTAAGTTCCAAATTAACAGTAAACCGACAACTTCAAAGATAATTAAACCCCATTTTTTGCCTTTACGGTTTACCCAAAATGTGCCAAATACAAGTAAAATAATAAATAACCACGGTGGAACTAAATCGAACACCCATTGGAATGCATCAACAATCCCGCCAATGATATTTGTAATTACATTAAAAAATCCTTCAAATTGCGTTAAGCCATCCACTAATTTGTCAATCCAACTAGCTAATGGAATCGTTGGAATATTAGGCATTAACGTTCACCTCGTTTCCAGAAAGTGCGGCCAGAACGGATCCGCGAATGATAATTCCTTTTAATTTTCCATCTTCGGTTACAGCAATCGGAATCGTTGTTGTCGAGATAGTATCCATGATTTCTGCAAGTGGCGTATCTAGGCCAGTTGTAGGTACATCACGATGTAAAGCTGTTTCTAGTGAAGTAATATTTTCTTTTACTAGTTTAGAAACTTCCGCTGCATGGACAATACCAACCAGCTCACGATTACGTTTAACAACGAATACACTGGAAGTTCCAGCCTCACGCATCCGTTTAAGCGCAACACGAGGACCATCTTTTTCAAAATTAACGATTTCTGGACGTATCATTACGTTGCTCGCTGTATAAACTTTGGAACGGTCCACATCTTCAATGAATTTTTCAACGTATTCATTTGCTGGATGTGCCAGAATTTCTTCCGGGGAACCTGTTTGAACGACAGAGCCATCACGCATAATCATAATGTGGTCACCAATACGTAGTGCCTCATCCAAATCATGGGTAATAAAGATGATTGTTTTCTTCATTTTATCTTGTAAATCTAGTAATTGATCTTGCATATCTTTTCTGTTAAGTGGGTCAAGTGCAGAGAAAGCTTCATCCATGAGTAAAATATCTGGATTGTTAGCAAGTGCTCTCGCAAGCCCTACACGTTGCTGCATCCCACCAGAAAGTTGCGAAGGATATTGTTCGCCGTAACCAGCTAAACCAACAAGTGCAAGCGATTCTGCTGCATTTTTCTCGCGCTCTTCTTTGTCCATTCCTTGAATTTCAAGGCCGTATTCTACGTTACGATTAATCGTTCTATTCGGAAATAAACCAAAGTTTTGGAAGACCATACTCATGCTTTTTCTTCTAACTTCCAAAAGTTCTTTTTTATTTAGACTAGATAGTTCTTTTCCGTCAAGCCAAATTTTTCCGCTCGTAGGCTCAATTAGACGGTTTAAAAGTCGTACCAAAGTCGACTTCCCACTACCTGAAAGCCCCATAATAACGAAAATTTCTCCTTCTTCTACGCTAAAAGATGCTTTATTAACACCAATAGTCGCCCCTGTTTCTTTCAAAATCTCTGTTTTCGATTTCCCCTGAGAAAGTAAAGAAGATGCTTTAGAAGCCTTTTTTCCAAAAATCTTCGTTAGCTCTTCTACTTTAATCTTGCTCAAAATAAAATCCCCTTTCTTTTTTTAGATTGAATTATTTATTAGGCAAAAATTCGGCCCATATCACTTTTAAAAAAAGCAATAACATTTATCATTGTACACAAGTTTTGGCTCAGT
Organism: Listeria sp. LM90SB2; assembly: GCF_028867355.1. NCBI lineage: Bacteria > Bacillati > Bacillota > Bacilli > Caryophanales > Listeriaceae > Listeria > Listeria sp. LM90SB2. Next base: position 1,061,140 of record NZ_CP046449.1, on the reverse strand, counting down.
TTCACATCATACAGTTTGGTTTGCGCTATTTTGCACATTTTAGAAAGCGCCTCCATCTTACAACAACAGCGGCTGACAGTTTTTTAATTTTTTTTGTAAAAAAGGAGGATTTTTCACGAAAAAAGCGCATTTTCTGGGGATAATTTATTTTAAAAACAGCATTTTTATAAAATATTTGTTAGAATAGAAAAGGACATTTCATTTAGGAAGGGGGAGATGAAATGGATGGAGAACTTTCAAAGGATGTGGACCAGAAGATGAATTTACTCAAAAAGTGGTTCAGTTCTATTGACTGGGACCAATTTTGGAATCATATTATTTCAGTAGGAATAAAAATTGCCATTTTAATTGCTCTTTATTTTATTTTCCGCGTGGTTGGGAATAAAATTATCCGTAGTTTCTTCCGCAAATATCGGCAACAACAAGCAGTTTCTGTTGGGCGCGCGGACACGTTAGAAAGCTTGATTTCTAATTTTTACGGCTATGTTTTATTCTTCACTTTTGCGATTTTATTATTACAGAACTTTATGGATGTTACAGCGATTATTGCAAGTGCTGGGGTGGCGAGTTTGGCTATTGCCTTTGGTGCGCAAGGACTTGTTAGTGACGTTGTGACTGGATTTTTTATTTTACTTGAACGTCAACTTGATGTTGGTGATACGATTACCATTGGACTAGTTAATGGAACAGTAGAAGCACTTGGACTTAGAACAACACAGGTACGTGATTTTGATGGCACGCTTCATTTCATTCCTAACAGGCAAATTATGGTCGTTAGTAATCATTCGCGCGGTAATATGCGTGTGATGGTGGACATTCAAATTAGTCCACATGAAGATCCGGAAAAAGCAATTAAAATTATTGGTGAGGTTTGTGACGTAGCTGCAAAAGAAAATAAAAATATCGTTGAGCCCCCTGTTGTATTAGGTGTGCAAAACATTGACGCAACAAACATGATTATCCGCGTAGTCGGTAAAGCAGTGAACGGCGAGCAGTATTCTGTTCAACGTGACTTACTCAAAGATATTCGCGAAGCACTCGCAGAAAACGAAATCGAGTTACCACTTAATTTTGTCAGCACCTTCGGACCAAATAATAATTAAAAAGACGCCAATTCGCTCCTTTTGAGAACGAATTGACGTCTTTTTATTTACTTTCCAAAAAGTGGATTAATACATCAATTGCAAATGGAATAGCTTCTTCTTTTGGACTAAGTTTCGCATGATGCAAACTGTACTCGGAATCCACGCCTAACCAAAACATAAACCCTTTAATTTCGGATAAAAAGTAACCAAAATCTTCTCCAGTCATCGCTGAACGAGCTGGCACATAACTTTCTGGATATTGTTCTTCCAAAAAGTGGATGAATGCTTCTGTTTCAACTGGATCATTGTCCACTTGATAATAATCCGAGCCAGGATGAAATTCAACTTCGCATTGGTAAGCTTCTTCCCAGCCTTTCGCTAGCTGTTTCAAACGAGTCCAAACAATCTCCATTGTTTCAGGGGAAAGCGTTCGAATGGTTCCATCTAAATAAGCAGTTTCCGCAATGACATTTTGAATTTCTCCGCCATGAATTCGGCCAATCGTAATAACTGCACTATCCATTGGATCAATATTCCGACTTATAATCGTTTGCATTTGCCCAACAAACGCACTTGCTGCGACAACCATATCATTCGCCAAATGAGGATACGCCGCGTGTCCACCTTTTCCTTTAAACGAAATAAAAAGTTCCGATGTATTCGCAAAAAGTAAACCTGGCTTAATTGCAATTTCTCCGACTTTGTATTCTGGTGCGATATGAAGCCCATAAATGCTATCCGGTCGCCACTCGGCAAATTCAGCGCTTTCCATGATGGGTTTTGCACCACCTGGACCTTCTTCGGCAGGCTGGAAAACGAAAAGCAAATTATCTTTGGCTGGTTTACTCGCAAAATGCGTCAATACACCAAGCGCGATACTCATATGTAAATCGTGCCCACAAGCATGCATATTGCCAGGATGTTTTGATGCAAAAGGCAGCCCAGTTTCTTCTGTAATTGGCAACGCATCAATATCGGTACGATAACCAATTGTTTTTTCTGGATTAGTTCCTTTTACTAAAACCAAAATCCCCGTACGCCATTTTTTCACTTCTAAATGTTCACTCGGTAATTTGCTAATATAGTCTAATAAATAGGCTTGGGTTTTAAGCTCTTTATAACCTGTTTCAGGAATTTGGTGTAACTCTCGTCGAATGGCAATAAATTCATTTAACACAGCGATTCTCTCCTTCTAAAAAAGGACTGCTTCGCCAACAGACGAAACAGTTCCCTTTAATTTTTAAAGTTGACGAAGTTCTTGCATGATTTCTGTTTTAGAAGCTGTTTTTGCGTCTAATTTTTTAAGTTCACGTGCAGGAATCCCAGCCACAACTGTTCCAGGAGCTACGTCTTTTGTAACGATTGCGCCAGCTGCTACGACTGCGCCTTCTCCAATACGTACGCCTTCTAAAACAACCACATTGGCGCCTACAACAACATTATCTTCTACGACAACTGGTTGTGCGGATGGTGGTTCCACTACGCCAGCAAGCACAGAACCTGCACCGATATGGCAATTTTTACCAACCGTTGCGCGCCCGCCTAGAACAACATTCATATCAATCATCGTACCGTCACCGATAACAGAACCAATATTAATGCTTGCTCCCATCATAATTACAGCATTATCACCAATAGTTACTTGGTCGCGAATAACTGCGCCTGGCTCAATACGTGCGTTAATATTTTTCATATCTAACAAAGGAATAGCCGAGTTACGACGATCATTTTCGATAACATAATCTTCAATATTCGCTTTATTTGCTTCTAAAAATGGCTCAACAACTGCCCATTCTCCAAAAATAGTTCCCGCATTTCCAGTAATGAAAGTTTTAACATCACTAGGGAAATCAATTTTTTCTAAGTCCCCTTTAAGATAAACTTTTACAGGTGTTGCTTTCTTGCTATTTTGAATAAAAGAAATAATTTGATGTGCATCCATTTGTTCCATGAATTTTTGTCCCCTTCCGATACGTTCTGTTTTCTATTTTGCCATAGCTATTTAACTTGTTCAAGGAATTTATCTGTTATTTCTAAAAATGCCTTCACTTGTGGTAAACTGAGTGACTGTTCATAGGTCAGCAAGTTGGTTTCCCGGCTTAAAATCGAGCCATCTTTTTCCGTTAAGGGAATTTTGTTGATTTTATCTGTGTAGCCTATCATCGTCACTTCCGGTAAAATTGCAAAACCAATACCATTTAAGGCCATTTGTCTAGAGGTTTCCATCTGATCCATAAGCATTGCTTGGCGTGGCATTTTTCCGAAATTTCGTTGCCAGTAGTCTTGAATAACTTGGTAATAATTCGAATCACTGCGAAATTGAATAAATGGTCGATTAGTTTGGAAAACTTCTTCAATTTTGGTAATTTCTGTGTCTACTAAAATTAATTTGTCATTAAATAACGGTTTTTGAACACTTTTCCATGTGGAGCTTCCACGGACAATGCCGATATGGACATTTCCAGCAGCGAGTTGTTGCGTAACTTCACTGCTCCAGCCAGTTACAAGTGAAATTTGCACATTAGGGTACGTTCTTGAAAATGCTTTCAGAACCCGAGGAAGCCACATTTGCGCCACTACACTTGCACAAGCAATTCGTAATGTTCCGCGGACAACGCCTTCCATCGCTTCGAGTTTTTCTTGAATAGTGTGCTCTCGTTCAATGACACTAGACGCATGACGAACAATAGCTTCTCCTTCTGGTGTAAGCAGTAAGCCTTTTTGTGTACGAATAAAAATTTTGGTATTCCATCTACTTTCAATCGTTTGTAAGCGTTGCGATAAGGCCGGTTGACTTAAAAATAGTTTTTCCGCACTTTTACGCATATTAAGCTCTTCTGCTAAACAAACAAGTAATTCATATTCTGTTACAATCATCTATTTTCCTCCACCTGCAAATGAATATAACGATTGACTTGTTTTAAAACAACACGTCTTGTTACTATCCCTTCAAAATGGTGGTCAGCATCTACAACACATACAAAAGGATGGTCCACAAGTAAGTGCACAATTCGTTCGTTATTGTTAAAATCTTTGATTACTGGGAAATCCGTTTGCATGACATCCTCTACTTTTAAGTCTTCTAATCGTTCAAATTCGATACGTTCGAGTCCAAGAATGGCATCCGTAATCATTGCTGCACTTATTAATCCATGGAGTTTAAATTCAAAGTCTAGTACAGGAATAACTGAATAACCACATTTAGTTAAAACAAGTAATGCATGTTCTAAATTATTACCAAGCTGTACATGAGCAACCTTTTCAGCGGAAATCATCGAATCAGCTAGTTCATTATCAATAAATTGTCCAAATCTATTTGAGATCATTTAGAATCTTCCTCTTCCTTTATTTTCAAGCTCTACGAAGTTTCTTTCAACTTTTTAAAATAAATCGAAACTTTTCCATCTCCTATTCTACCATACTATTTGGTCTAATTTCTTTCATTTAGTGCTTGAAAACAAAAAAAGCTGTGAATATAAATTCACAGCCCCCTAAGTAAACCACCGGCTTATCCGATCTTTACCATGTTATTCGTTTTCTTGTAGCGTTTCAAAAATTTCGATAGCAGTCATATCAATATCATCGAATTGATATTTACTATTGTCGCCGTAGATTTCTACTTCAAATGAGTTAGAAGCTTGAAAAAACTTTACTTCGCACACGGGCGTACCATTTTTTTCAAAACGTCTTGCTTGTGTTTCAGCAGACTCATCTTCTTGCATTGCATGTAAACGTTGAATAATTCCCAATAACTGAGACATCTTACACTCTCCTCTCAAATCCACCATCTGACGTGCAAAAATTGGCATACCTTGCTATTATACGCGCGTGGCAATGCTTTTTTACATATTTCCTCATATCTGGTTTTTTCGCCATATCTTATTTCTTTCACTATACTACCAAATTTTATCGCAAACCGCACGTATAACGCAAGGGTTCTGGAAATATTCAGAAAAAGAAATTATTTTAAATTAACCTAAAAGACATGATTTGTTCTACTTTGCCGTTATTTTATCCAAAAAAAAGACTATAAAAAGGGATTAACCTTCCTACAGTCTTTGATAATTAAAATTCATTTTTCCGATTAGCAGTAGCACTGATAATCATTTTTGTCGCTCGTACGATGGTTTTGTGGCGATTGAAACCTTTAACGCATATTGTTTGATCACCAATTGTTGCAAATACTTCGCCCCATGAACCACAGGGATTAAAGCCATAAGCATGTATTTTTAGCAAGCCATCTTTTGTTGGAAAAAAGAGAGCTTCGTATTTACCTGGTTTAGTCATATCCGGTGGCCCCTTCCGCATTGAAGTAATCATTTCTAACTGAAAATGATTATCATTATTAAAACTATCTTATAGTATTCTACATAAAAGTGCAAGGTTTTTTAGGTATATTTTCAGACATTTTGCTTTTCTTCCTTTTTAAGCTATAATGGAATGAAATCACGAAGCTTACTCCCACCTGATTTTCACGGGATTTTCTTATAAAGAAAGGTGACGAAAATGACAAAATCTATTCGACCAGAATTACGCGATATTCAAGTAAGTGGTATCAGAACTTTTAATACACGAGTGACGGGTATTCCTGATATGATCCGTTTAACACTTGGCGAACCTGACTTTCCAACGCCTGAGCATGTCAAACAAGCGGCCATTTCAGCAATAGAAGAAAATTTCACCAACTATACACCCAATGCCGGGATGCCAGAATTACTCGAAGCAGCTTCCACTTATTTTCATGAAAAATATGACTTGTCCTATAATAATAAAGAAATTATCGTTACTGTCGGCGCTACAGAGGCTATCTCCGTTGCCTTGCAAACGATTTTGGAGCCTGGGGATGAAGTTATCTTACCAGACCCTATTTATCCAGGTTACGAGCCTCTAATTACGTTAAATAGAGCGCACCCGGTTAAAGTTGATACGACCGAAACTAATTTCAAATTAACACCTGAACAATTACGAGCACATATCACACCAAAAACTAAAGCACTTATCATTCCTTATCCATCCAATCCGACCGGTGTTACACTCTCTAAAAAAGAACTTTTCGCATTAGCAGAAGTACTAAATGAAACAGGTATTTTTGTCATTGCTGATGAGATTTACAGTGAATTAACTTATCACGAGGAGCACGTGAGCATTGCGCCTTTACTAAGAGAGCAGACAATCGTTATCAACGGTTTATCAAAATCTCACGCAATGATTGGTTGGCGAATTGGCTTTTTACTTGCACCAGAAGCCCTTACACAAGAAATGTTGAAAATCCATCAATATTCGGTTACTTGCGCAAGTTCCATTTCCCAAAAAGCAGCACTAGAAGCTCTTACTAACGGCAAAGACGATGCTTTTCAAATGCGAACTGAATACAAAACACGCGCTAATTTCACTCAAGATCGACTAGAAAAAATGGGCTTTACTGTCATCCCGCCAGATGGTGCATTTTACTTCTTCGTCAAACTTCCCGATGAAATAACCGAAAATGCTTTCGATTGGGCTGTAAAACTTGCTGAAGAAGCCAAGGTTGCAGTTGTTCCTGGAAATGCTTTTTCCGAAAAAGGCGATCGTTACTTCCGTCTTTCTTATGCTACTTCCTTTAATAATCTTGCTGAAGCATTAGATCGAATGGCTCAGTTTATAGCAAAATAAAAAAACATCCACTAACTTAAATTAGTGGATGTTTTTTTAACGATAATATTTAATGAGCGCTTGCGTCCCTTCTTCACTCAAACCTTGTTCAGCTAGCGTTTGATACATTTTTTCAGCTAAAGTTAGCCCAGGAAGTTCTAAGCCCATTTGTTTTGCTTCTGAGATTGCGATTCCCATATCTTTTATAAAATGCTTAATAAAGAAACCCGGAGAAAAATCATCCTTAAGTACACGTGGAATCAAGTTTGCAAGCGACCAACTGCCTGCTGCACCACCTGAAATTGAATCGAGAACACTTGATGGATTAAGTCCAGCCGCCTCCGCATAAATGATCGCTTCAGTCACACCAATCATGTTGGAAGCAATTGCAATTTGATTCACCATTTTGGTATGTTGTCCAGCACCTGCATCACCTTGCAGAATCACACTGCTACCAAGAATGTCAAAAATTGGTTTCACTTTTAAAAATACGTCTTCAGATCCTCCTACCATAATTGCGAGCGTGCCATTTTTCGCGCCTATGTCGCCACCTGAAACAGGAGCATCGAGTACACCGATTCCTTTTTCACGGCCAAATTCAGCCATTTTTTTAGCTAATGCCGGTGAGGAAGTTGTCATATCGATTGCTACTGTGCCAACCGCTAAATTTTCTAAAAAGCCATTTTCGCCTAAGTAAAGCTCTTCCACATCTTTTGGATAACCAACCATTGAAATTAATATATCCACTTTATTAGCCAATTCTCCTGGTGTTTTTATCCATAGTGCTCCTTTTTCAAGTAAATCTTCTGCTTTTGTTTTTGTGCGAGTATACACCAATACTTCATAACCAGCCTCCAGTAAATGCCCTGCCATACTCGAACCCATTACGCCTGTACCAACAAATCCAATTTTCTCCATCAGGCTAACCTCCTATCTAAAAGTAACACCTATAATCGCTAAAAACGCAAAAAACAATAGTAATAAACCAAGTAAGACCATATGTACTTTTTTATACATTACAGTAATAGCAATAAATTCTCGAATTAACGCATTAGGCATATAGTATAAAGCTGTTTTTGCACCAATCCCTTGACTCTTCAAGCCCGCTTTTCTTGCATAAATACCTGCTCTAAATAAATGAAAATTATTCGTTGAAAATAAACTATTATAGTTTGACATAATTGCATCCATTTTTGCCTTTGAAAATTTCATATTTTGCAGTGTATTAACGGATTGATCTTCCATAATAATAAAATTTTCATCAATGCCTTTTTCTATTAAATAACCTCGCATCGCTTCTGCTTCTGAAATAGTTTCATTAGCACCTTGTCCACCAGATACGATAAAAGTAGCTCGTTTGCCTTTTTTGGCGTATTGCTTGTCGTAGAACTTAATAGCGCGATTCAACCGACTAGCAAGCAATGGAGGTACTCTATCACCGCCTATCAGACCACTTCCTAGTACAATCAGAAAATCTTGATTATATCTTGGGAAATTAAATTGATAGAGAAAAGTCGATAAAAGAAACGATAAAAATAAAAAGGAAAAATAACCAACTAATGCCACAATAAAAACTACCACAATCCCAAGAATCGGACTACCTGTTTTTAAAATACTACCGAACCATGTAATAATAAGTGCTAAAATGCCTAAACCAATAATTAAAGGAAGCATATTGGCTAATTTACGCCCTTCACGTTTCAACATTAATCGTCCATTTACAATGAGCATCGTTGCTATCCCTACAACAAAAAATGGAATAAGTAAAACTAATAAAAGTAACACCGTCCCCATAACCGAGACGAGTAGTTCATTCCCTTTTGAAAAAGTAGCATAAACCACCGAAAGCACAGAAAAAAATAGTGCCATTGTCAAAATAATCCCATTGCTAATACGTCGTCTATCTATAAACGACAAGACAATGAACAGAAGCAGAAAAAAACCTGCTAATAGATAGATAACCAATCTTGTTGCCCCCTTTTAAAACTAACTGTATTTCCAATTATACTTGGGCGGAGGCTATTTCACAACATAAAAAGACCTAGACAACAAAATTGTCTAGGTCTTTATTCAGATATTATTCTGCAGTATATTTTTCAACTAATTCTACAACTTCTTCTGCTGTAGATTTATTTAAAGCTTCTTCCGCTAATTTCACCATTTCAGATTGATCTAAACGTTTGATTAACGAACGAGATTTAAGAATGCTTGAAGCACTCATTGAAAATTCATCTAAGCCTAGGCCTAAAAGAAGTGGTACAGCCGTTTGATCTCCAGCCATTTCTCCACACATACCAGTCCATTTGCCCTCTTTATGAGAAGCATCGATAACCATTTTGACTAAACGTAAAATGGATGGATTGTATGGTTGGTAAAGGTAAGAAACGCGTTCATTCATACGGTCTGCAGCCATTGTATACTGAATTAAGTCATTTGTTCCGATAGAGAAGAAATCAACTTCTTTCGCAAATTGATCAGCAAGAACAGCAGCAGCAGGAATTTCAATCATAATTCCAAGTTCGATGGAATCAGATACTTCTGTTCCAGCAGCTTTTAGTTTTGCTTTCTCATCTAGTAAAATATCACGCGCTTGACGGAATTCATTTACTGTTGCAATCATCGGGAACATAATTTTTAAGTTACCATATACACTTGCGCGAAGTAAGGCGCGAAGTTGTGTACGGAATAATTCTTCATTCGCAAAACAAAGACGGATTGCACGGAATCCTAAGAATGGGTTCATTTCTTCAGGAAGTTCTAGGTATGGTAATGTTTTATCGCCACCGATATCTAATGTACGAACAACCACAGATTTTCCGTCCATTCCGGAAACTACTGCTTTATAAGCTTCGAATTGCTCTTCTTCTGTTGGGAAATTGTCGCGACCCATGTACAAGAATTCTGTACGATAAAGTCCAACTGCTTCCCCACCGTTAGAAATAACACCTTCTAAATCATTCGGAGTTCCGATGTTTGCTGCAAGCTCCACGTGAACGCCGTCTTTAGAAACGGTTTTTTCATTTTTAAGTTTATCCCATTCTGCTTGTTGTAAAGCAAAATCAGATTTAATTTTTTCATAGTGAGCGATTTGTTCTTCTGTTGGGTGGATGATAACATTACCTTCCAAACCATCAATAATAACAATATCGTTTTTCGCTACGCTAGCAGTAACTTCTTTTGTTCCAACTACTGCTGGAATTTCAAGAGAACGTGCCATAATAGCGGAGTGAGAAGTACGTCCACCAATATCCGTTACGAAACCTTTAACAAAGTTACGGTTAAGTTGTGCGGTATCGGAAGGCGTTAAATCAGCTGCAACAACAACTACTTCCTCATCAATTAAAGCTGGATTAGGAATAGTTACACCTAGTAAGTGAGAAAGAACACGTTTACGTACATCTTTAATATCCGCTGCACGTTCACGCATGTATTCGTTGTCCATAGATTCAAACATACCAATAAACATGTCTGTCGTTTCTTGTAAAGCTGTTTCTGCATTCGTTTTAGAATTTTTGATACTTTCTTCAATTGGTCCTGTTAATTCAGGATCATTTAACACTAGAAGATGCGCGTCAAAAATTTGTGCCTTATCTTCGCCTAAGTCTTTAGCAGCTTTCTCACGAATCATTGAAAGTTCTGTTCTAGAAACTTCTAACGCGCTTTCAAAACGCTTTACTTCACTCTCAACATCCGTAACTTCTGTTTTTTCATAGGAAAGATCAGGTTCAACGAGCAGATAAGCTTTCGCAATGGCAATCCCATCAGATGCTGCGATACCTTTCAACTCTTTAGCCATTATTCAGCCAATCCTTCTTTCTTAAGAACTTCAGTTAGTCCTTCAATTGCTTCTTTTTCATCGCTACCTTCAGTGTAGATAGTAATGTCAGCGCCTTTACCAATACCAAGAGACATAACGCCCATGATTGATTTAAGGTTTACTTTTTTGCCAGTGTATTCAATTTGAACGTCAGAGCTGTATTTACTTGCAGCCTGCACCAATAGAGTTGCCGGGCGTGCGTGAATTCCTGTTTCATCGATTACTACAAAACTTGCTTGTTCCATAATTTACATTCTCCTTTGTAAAGAAATTTGTTGTAACCTTTTAAGCCGAAAAAACTTCAGCCAAAAAGACTATCCCTCAATTAAAAAGAGTACCATGTTTTACCTATTGTTACAACTATTTGATTAAAAATTTTTTAGAATGTTTTTTTGCAGAGCACCTTATTTCGCTCTTTTTAAATAGAAAAAATAGAACGTTTTTTTAAATTTATCTCTAAATTGTTTCTGTTTTGAATTAAATAGCACTTTTTAATGGCTTATAGTTGATTTTAATAGGTTTTTAGTGCAAAATTTAAGGAAGGTTCAAAAATGCATACATTCTTTTTCAGCAAGATAGACGCAACACCGAAAATTGAAGGAGTGATAACAATGGCAAAAGCACATGTTGGAGACATTATTGAATTTAAGGATGGCCTTACAGGAATCGTTGAAAAACTCAATGAGAATTCCGTTATAGTCGACTTAACTTATATGGAAAATTTTAAAGATTTAGGTATTGAAGAAAAAACAGTGGTTAACCACAAGAATTACCAAATTATTCATTCTGTAGAAGAAGATGATGAAGTTGAAAATGTAGAAGAAACAGAAGAATAAAAAAACAGAATAGTTTTTAAGCGCGCAAAAATAAAGCATTTCCGAGTGATAATGCTCTATATTTTTGCGTTTTTTATATGTATATAAACGGGGTAAAGGAGCGTTTGAAATTGGAAAGTAAAAAGAAAATTGCCATTATAGGAGCTGGACCTGGTGGGTTGGCGGCCGGTATGCTATTAAGTCAACTAGGTTATCAAGTAAACATCTATGAAAAAAATGATCGAATTGGTGGAAGAACGGCGTTACACAGAATGGGTAAATACTCATTTGATGTCGGACCTTCTGCACTCACCATGACGCATGTTTTGACTTCTCTTTTTATGGATTGTAATCGTAATATTTTGGATTATGTTTCGCTTTTACCAATCAATCCAATTCATACGCTTTATTTTAAAGATATCACCTTCCCGCTTTATAGCGATCAATCTGAAACAAAAGCGGTTATCCAAACTTACTTTCCTGGCGAAGAAGCTGGTTTTGAACGCTTTATGAAAGAAAACACGAAAAAAATGCTATATATTTCGCCGCTCAATCAATTTAATTATAGTTCTTTATTTGATTTTTTCCGCCCTACAACTTTGCGTGCTATACCTAGTTTGACACTTGGACGATCGTTGATGGATGATTTAGCAAGATATTTTAATAGTAAGTACCTTCGCATCGCTTTTTCCTTACAGATGCGGTATTTAGGCATGTCACCATGGGATATTCCAGCTGCTTATAGTATTATTCCTTTTTCCGAATATTATTATGGAACCTTTCATCCAATTGGTGGGCAAAATAAAATTGTCGAAGCGATGCAACAAGTAGTTACAGAAAATAAAGGGAAGTTTTTCTTCAATTCCGAGGTGACAGCATTTGAATCGAATGGTAAAGAAATAACTGGCGCTGTTCTTGCCAATGGAAAAACAATTGAAGCAGATTATTATTTCACCAATTTAGATTTCATTTATTCTTTAACAAATGAGCATCCAGATAAATTGGACAATAAAGAATACTCCTCTTCTGCCTTTATCCTTTATCTTGGTTTAAAAACAGTGTTACCTTTTTCGCATCAATCAATTATTTTCCCTGAAAATTACCGAGAATTTGCGCATAATACAATGCATAAAAAAATCCTCTCTAAGGATATCGCTATACATTTGACTAATCCTTCTGCAACTGATAATACAATGGCGCCAATTAATCATTCTAGTATTCGAATTATGGTTCCTGTGCCTAACAATACGAGTAATATTGATTGGAAAAAAGAAACACCTGCTTTTCGTCAATTAGTGCTAGAAACTATCAAAGAACGGTTAGATTTACCAGATTTAGAATCGCAAATTGAAGAAGAATATATCATTACACCGATAGACTGGGAAAAGAAATATCATGTTAAACACGGCGCGATCTTTGGTTTACAGCATTTATGGCGCCAGCACGGTTACTTACATCCCTCCAAAAAATCGCCTACATTCAAAAACTTATTTGTAATTGGTGCAGGCGCGATGTCGGGTAGCTCGCTTCCATTTATTATTGAAAATGCGCAAATCGCAACCCAGAAATTTTTACAAAAAGAAAAGAAATCCGAGTAATCATTCGGATTTCTTTTTAGGCTGCGCTTCTTTTTCCAAACTGAAAAAATAACAAGCAGTGAAAATAATATTAGAAACGATAATAATCGCAATAGATGTCCATAAATCAAGGTAAAAGGACAAAAATACGAAAAAGGCAATAATAATCCAATAAACGATGACAATTTCTGATTTTAAATCTGGATATTTAAGACGCTCCCAACTATCCGTTAAACTCAAAATAAAGTAAATCATTAAATGTAAAATAAGTCCTAAAAGCCACCAATTAATAAAGTCAGATAACTGCAAAATCGTGAAGCCGTTTTGCGTAATGTAAAGTTGTTTTGATTGCATTGTAATTGGTTCGATTAAAACCTCAAAAATCATTACCATCGTTGCTGCGATAAACGAATAAATACCTCCACGAATCCAGTCAATATTAATTTTCAATGTAATTTCCCGAGCGATAATATGCGTCCCGGCAACCATTCCGACCCAAATAAAGCCCATTGTAATAGGAATTCCGTAAACACTTCCACCTAACGTTGAACCAATATATTCATCTGTATAACTTAGTTGCATCCATTCAATACATGTACTGACAACAAAAATAAGTAGCGTAATAGCAGAACCAAGCCATTTACCATATTGCATAATAAAGAAAACAGCCGCAAAAACACCAGTAAATACTAAAAATAGTGATTGAACTGCAGTTAGCTCTGGTGGAATAATGTGTAAGGATACTAACAAAACGCTACCTAAAAACCAGAATATATAAATCCAAAGTAAAAATTTGTAGTTTTTTTCTAACATCTATGAACCACTCCTATTTTTTCATTATATAGGATTTATTAAATTCCACAACTTTTATCTTATCTTTTGTTTAATTGTTGCCAAACGATTTCATTTGTTTTAAAGTAGTATGAGAAGTATTTGTTAAGAAGAGGTGTAAAGTATTTTGAAAAGCATCAAGATCGATTATAAACTTGTACTGGGCCTTGTTTTATGCGCCCTACTCGTTATACTAACATATCAGTTCCCACGTGTTTTTTGGTATTTATATGGAGCTGGGATGTTATTTTTACTTAGTTTTGTGATTTTTAATGATGATTTAAAAAAAGAGTTTTCGTTCGTTAAAGGCATTTTGCCAGGTATTTTTTCCGGAATTGTCCTTTATATTATTTTTTACATAGGCGCTTTTATTATTAAAGTAATGCCAGGCGGTCTAGAAAATTCTGTAGAAGCTGCTTTTAATAAGTATTCGACGCATTCTTTGATAATTTGGCTACTGCTTATCGTGGCCATTATCCCTGGAGAAGAAATTTTCTGGCGCGGCTTCGTATTAAAACGATTAAACCATTATTTCAATCCTTGGTTTTCGAATGTTTTTGCAGCGTTACTATGTATGGTAATGATGTTCCCAAGTGGCAACTTTGCAGCGATTATCGGTATCTTTGTCGCTTCGCTCGTATGGAATATCATGTACTCCTATCGCCCAAGCCTACTCATGCTATATTTATCGCATCTAACCTTTGCGTTTTTGTTACTCGCAGCCTTACCAATTTATTAAAAATAGCACAAAAACGCTCCTTTTTAGGGGTGTTTTTTTTATAAAAAAAAATAAGCAAAATACTTGAAAGTCAAAATAGGTCAGTATATAATAAAGTCATAAGGTCAAAGATAGTCAAAGTCAAGACCTTTCATTTCTCATTTTTAAAAGGAGGAAATTATATATGAACTGTGAAAAATGTAATCAAAATCCAGCAACAATCCAACTATATATGAATATTAATGGCAAGCGTGTAGAAATGCCGCTTTGTGCCTCTTGTTATGCAGAAGTTAGAAATCAAGCAAACTTTGGGGCGAATGAGTTCCCAGGAGCAAGCGGTTCCCCGTTTGACGATATTTTCCGTCAATTAAGTGGTGCTGCAAACCAAGCAAACCGTGAACAAAGAAACCAAGCACAAGTACAAACACAAACTGCTGGTGGCGGCAATGGTTTACTAGATGAATTTGGAACAAACTTAACAGATATGGCGAAAAATGAGCAACTCGACCCTGTCATCGGTCGTGACAAAGAAATTAAACGCGTCATTGAAATATTAAACCGCCGTAATAAAAATAATCCAGTCTTAATTGGTGAACCAGGTGTTGGTAAAACAGCTGTCGTCGAAGGACTTGCAAATGCGATTGTCGCAGGAGAAGTTCCAAGCAAATTAATGAACAAAGAAGTTATCTTATTAGATGTCGCTTCACTTGTTTCTGGAACAGGGATACGCGGTCAATTTGAAGAACGCATGAAACAACTGATTAAAGAACTACAAGAACGTAAAAACACGATTCTCTTTATTGATGAAGTGCATACGATTGTTGGGGCAGGTTCCGCAGAAGGCTCGATGGATGCAGGAAACATTCTAAAACCAGCTCTAGCTCGTGGCGATTTACAAATGATTGGTGCTACTACACTAAAAGAATACCGCACAATCGAAAAAGATGCCGCACTTGAGCGCCGTTTCCAACCAGTAACTGTAAGCGAACCATCCACAAAAGAAACGCTAACTATTTTAAATGGTTTAAAACCAAAATATGAAGATTTCCATGAAGTAGTTTATTCACCAGAAGCACTAACAGCAGCAGTTGAATTAAGCGCTCGTTATATCCAAGATCGTCATTTGCCAGATAAAGCAATTGATTTAATGGATGAAGTTGGCTCGAAATATAATCTATCCATTGAAAAACTGGACGAAAATACGGTGAGCGAACGTGTTGCCCGTTTAGAAGATGAAAAAAATCAAGCTCTTCAAATGGAAGACTACGAAAAGGCAGCCAAAGTTCGTGATGAAATTACTCGCTTAGAAGAAAATAAAACAAATAACTCCTTCTCAGAGCGTCCAGTCATCCAAGCATCCGACATCCAAGCAATTATTGAAGAAAAAACAGGTATTCCAGTAGGACGCTTACAAGAAGACGAGCAATCTAAAATGAAGAACTTAGAAAGTAACTTAACTGGAAAAGTCATTGGTCAAGAAGATGCTGTAAGAAAAGTAGCTAAAGCAATTCGTCGTAGCCGTGTTGGCCTCAAATCAAAAAATCGCCCAATTGGTTCCTTCCTATTTGTTGGACCAACTGGTGTCGGAAAAACAGAACTTGGACGCACGCTAGCTCGTGAATTGTTTGGTACTAGTGAAGCGATGATTCGTTTAGACATGAGTGAATTCATGGAAAAACACAGCGTCTCTAAATTAATCGGTTCCCCTCCTGGCTATGTTGGTCACGAAGAAGCTGGACAATTAACAGAAAAAGTTCGTCGCAATCCGTATAGCATCATTTTGTTAGACGAAATCGAAAAAGCACATCCAGACGTTCAACATATGTTCCTGCAAATTTTAGAAGACGGTCGACTAACTGATTCACAAGGACGTACAGTGAGCTTTAAAGATACAGTCATCATTATGACAAGTAACGCTGGCGCAACTGACACAGAAGCTTCGGTCGGCTTTAATACAACAACCGAAGCAAAACTTGAAAAAGGTTCTGACATCTTAGCAAAATTAGGCGCATACTTCAAACCAGAATTCTTAAACCGTCTAGACAGCGTCATTGAATTTAAATCCCTAGAAAAAGACGATTTAGTACAAATCATCGACTTAATGCTCGTTGATTTAAATGAAATGCTCGCTCAAGAAGATGTGACAATCGATGTTTCTAAAGAAGTAAAAGAACATTTGATTGACCTTGGTTATGACCCTAAATTCGGAGCACGTCCACTACGCCGGACTATCCAAGAACACCTAGAAGATGCGATTGCCGACAGTCTAATTGAACAACCAGAAGCAAAACATCTTGTTGCAACCCTTAACGAAAATAAAGAAATTACTATAACAGAACAAGTAACAGTGTAATAAAAAAGGCTTGAGTTAACTTAAACTCAAGCCTTTTTCTAATGCAAGTAAATATTGTTTCTTATCTACATCCGCCCCGTTATAGCCCCCAAGTTCTCCATTACTTTTCACGCATCTGTGACATGGGATAATAATCGGAATTGGGTTAGCGCGATTCGCTTGTCCTACTGCTTGCACAGCTTTAGGGCTACCTGCTGAAATCGCAATGTCTTTATAACTCACAACAACCCCATACGGAATTTCACTCAATGCTTGCCAAACCTTTTGTTGAAAATCGGTTCCTTTAAGGAGCACCGGCAAATCAAAATGCTCTCTCTTGCCTTCAAAATAGTCATCTAGTTGGATAGTTAATGCTTGAAAAAGTTCTTTTTCTATTATAGTTCCTTCTAGAAGTTCCCAATTTTTGGGCTCGTCATACGAAATATTCCTAATCCACTTTTCATCTATAGTTATAAATAAATCACCCACTGGCGATGATTTTTGTTGTTTTAGCATTCTGTCGCTCCTCTCCCCTTAAGTTATTATTCTAAAGATAGCACTTCCCTCTTCCATTCGCAACTAGCTGTCATGCCCTGTTAATATTTGATACTTTTTGTTACTTAACTGTTGGATAAGCGTTACAGAATTCAGGGTAAAATAAACAATAGTTTGTCAACATAGAATAGAAAGGACTGTTTTTTATGGAACAAACCGCCTTAAAGCGGGAAAGTTATTTCGACAATGCCAAGTTTATTCTAATTTTTCTAGTTGTTTTCGGACATTTTCTCCAAACATTTATCGCGGATTATGCGGGTGTTCGTGTGCTTTATATTTATATCTACACGTTTCACATGCCTGCTTTCGTGCTAATATCCGGATTTTTCGCTAAAAGTTTTGGTAAGCCCGGTTATTTAAAAAAGACGATGAAAAAGCTCATTTTACCTTATGTGTTTTTTCAGCTAATATATAGTATTTTTTATTATTTTCTTTTAAGTAAAGACAATCTTTCTATCCAATTCCTTGATCCTGAATGGTCACTTTGGTTTTTACTAAGTTTGTTTTTCTGGAATATAATGTTATTTATTTTTGCAAAAATAAAGCCTTGGAAGTCGATTTGCATTGCTCTCTTCGTTGGATTGGTTGCTGGCTATTTTGATATTATTGGGGGGTATTTGAGTTTATCTCGGACACTTGTTTTTTTCCCGTTTTTCTTAGTTGGCTATTTTTTAAAGAAAGAACATTTTTATTACCTTAAAACGCATTTTGTCATGATTCTCGGGGGCATTTTCATTGTTTTACTTCTATCATTTATTACATTTCACCCTAACTTAAATGATAAATGGTTTTTAGGTTCTAAGCCTTATGCAAACTTTGTGGAAGTAAAGTCGTTAGGTCTATTCATTCGCGCACTTGTCTACTTGATTAGTTTTGGTTCGATTGCGGCTTTTTTCAGTTTTATTCCTAGAAAGAGGTTATTTTTCACTAAATGGGGTAAAAATACTTTATATGTTTATTTGTTGCATGGCTTCTTTATTAAGTTTTTTCGTGAAGGTAGTCAAACTGACTTTCAATATAGCCCATCAACATTTTTACTTCTATTCGTCGTTACTTTTGTTTTAACGGTATTATTATCAAGTCGATTGGTAAAAATATTCGTTCAACCGGTAATCGAACTTAGGGTATCTATGCTGCGAGATGTGTTTAGCCGCTTAACAAAACGGGAAAGTTATTAAACGTATAGATAGAAAAAGGAGGTTGTATTATGGGTTCAAGAAAACCAGAAATTATTATCGGATTAATTGGCTCTATCATTGGGATTCTAGTTGGCTTTTGGATTATTAATTATGGAGATTCAGTCACAGATTATATACAAACATTTACTTATTTACCTGGTGAATTAGGTAACGAGTTAGCAAATCTAGGGTGGATTACATTAATCGCATCTGTAGTTGCATTAATTGCTTCCCTTCTAATCAAATCAGCTCCACGTGGTTGGGGTGTTATCTTAGTAATTATCGGTATCGTGCTCTTCTTCGTTATCGGAACTGCTTGGATTATCTCCGGAATCTTAATCACTTTAACTGGTTTAATGGGTATTTTCAGACGCCCCGTTCCAAAATCAAAATATTAAAAATCACCTCTTGGTCATTTTGATCAAGAGGTTTTTTCATGGACAAAAAAGCCATTCTGCAATCAGAATGGCTTTTATATTAACCTGTAATAATTTTCTCTTTTGGTAAACGAATCGCATTTTTAGGTTGATTTTTATTTCTTAAACTCAGCATTGAGTACATAATACCAACGCGCCCAATAAACATTAATGCAATAATAATAATTTTACCCGGCGTAGATAAATCTGGTGTCAAACCTACAGAAAGCCCTGTAGTACCAAACGCCGAAAAGACTTCAAAAATGACGGCAATTAACGAGGCGGTCTCTGTTTGCATTAAAACGACTATAGCCGATATACTCAAAAACCCTGCTACTAACGTGACCGCGAGTGACTTCCGCACGTCTTCTTGATGCAATTCCCGACCAAAAATGTACACATGCTTTCGACCGCGAATAACCGAATAAATGAATAAAATCGTAATTGCAAAAGTTGTCGTTCGAATCCCACCACCAACAGAACTTGGCGATGCTCCAATAAACATTAAGAAGGAAACGAGCAACAACGTAGAGATTGACAACGCCCCACTATCAATCGTTTGTAAGCCTGCGCTACGTGAAGTTGCAGATAAGAACATCGAATTAAAGAACCCGAAATCCCAACTTTTCCCACTAAAGAAATGATGATATTCAAACAGCCAAATAAGTAAACCACCCACAATTAAAAGCACAAAATAAGTTAGCGTCGTTACTTTCACGAAAAGGGAAAAGCGAAACGGAATTAACGTATTTTTTTCAAATAAAAATCTACGTGTTTCAAGCAATACAGGAAAACCTATCGCACCTGCAATAATCAACAGAATCGAAATAAATTGAACGAAATAATCATTGGCAAAGGGCATTAGCGATTTACCGGTGATATCAACCCCCGCATTGGTCACGAGTGAAACAGAATTATATAATCCTTGGAACATCGCGTCCCAAAAATTCGGATACAGCGGAATAAAGTAAATCCCTAAAATCAAGGCTCCAATTAACTCAATACCGAAAATAAGCACTAGAATCTCACGAAGCATCCGGACCATCCCGCTCATTGTAAATTGGTTAGTATCCGTCATAATTAATTGACGTTGTTTTAAGCCAATCCGTCTTTTTAAAATCAAATAGAAAAACGTACTAATCATCATAACACCAAGTCCACCAATTTGGAAAATCGCCATTAAGACCCAAATTCCAGCAGTACTATAAGTCTGGCTAACGTCTACTGTTGCAAGCCCGGTAACACTAACCGAACTCGCTGCTGTAAATAGAGTATCAATAAACGACACCTTGACCCCTTTTTGTAGAGTGAACGGTAAGCTTAAGACGATGGTAGAAATCGTAACCGCAATAAAATAATACGCGATAATTACTTGAACGGGCGTCATACGTGCTAACACCAGTTTTAATCTTCTGCGCAATTTTACTTCCTGATCATATTCAAACTCTTTTGGTTTTCTTCTCTTTTTTTCTCGCAATGATATAACCACCCAAACCTATTATTATCATAACCGACCAGAATGTCAGCTTCCAAACCGCTGAATCCGGAAAATCTTCTGGAATAATTGCTACAGAAGGATGTGCTAGCGTTAGAACCGCCATTTTCACACCAACCCAACCAACAATTAAAAACGCTGCTGTTTCAAGTGTAGGGTAACGCTCTAATAATTTAACCACTTGTGTGGCTGCAAAACGAATTACGACAAGTCCTGCGATACCACCAAGGAACATCACGATAAATTGCCCACCGTTCATTCCCCCAATATCAAAATTCCCTAAATCTGGCAAAGTAACTACTAATGCTGCTGCAGCTAACATGGAATCCAGTGCAAAAGCAATATCTGTCAATTCCACACGAGCTACTACACCCCAAAAGGAAGTTGATTTGGCTTCTGATGCTTCTTTGACTTCTTCTTGTTTACCTTTTTTAAGGCGCCACATGTGCTTAATTGCTAAGTACAATAAATAAACCGCGCCGATAGCTTGTATTTCCCAAATTTTTACTAAAAATGAAATTAAAAATAGTGCAATAAAACGAAAAACAAAGGCACCTACTAACCCATAAAACAAGGCTTTTCGTTGTTTATCGTGCGGTAAACCTTTAACAATTACTGCCATAACTACGGCATTATCTGCGGAAAGAATTCCTTCAAGTACTACTAAAACAAGGAAAACTAACGCATATTCGCCCCAAATAGAAACATCCATTCCTCATTCACCATCCTTCTACTCTATCATAAAATTATGTTTTCAGCATCTGGTTGTACGTAAAACCAGAAGTACAAATATGCACTTCTGGTCTATTAAAAATTATTTAGTTGTTTCTGCTTTTTTCTTACTACGATAGGAAACGAACCATCCCCATATAATAATAAGAATCATCACACCCCAGAAAATTAATTTCCACAGTGTTGACTCAGGGAAGCTGTGTGGAATTACCCCAAGACTTGGATGAGCTAGTGTATAAATAACAAGCTTCACGCCTACCCAACCAACAATTAAAAATGCGGCTGTTTCGAGGCTTGGATAACTTTTTAGTAATTTAACAAATTGTGTTGCTGCAAAACGAATAATAATGAGGCCGACAAGTCCACCTAAGAACATAATCGCAAATTGCCCGGTATCAATTCCTCCAATGTGTCCCCATCCTGTTTCTGGAAGAGTAATGGCAAGTGCTACTGCCGCAAGCATGGAATCAATCGCAAACGCAATATCGGCAATCTCTACTTTTAGAACTGTCATCCAAAAACCAGAGCCAGCTTTTTCCTTCTTCTCTTTTTCTCCGTCTTTTCCTTTTGCATGTTTCCAAATGTGACTAATAGCGATATATAGTAAATATGCGGCACCAAGCGCTTGAACTTGCCAAACATTTGCCAAAAAGGAAATTAAGAATAATGCGCCAAAACGGAAAACAAAGGCACCCATCAATCCGTAAAATAACGCTTTTTTCTGTTGTTTATCTGGGAGATGTTTGACCATCACAGCCATAACCACTGCATTATCTGCTGCTAAAATCCCCTCAAGACCGATTAGGACAAGTAACACCCAACCGTACTCTAAAATCATTGCTGTATCCACTAATTCTTTTCCTCCTTTGTTCTATTAAAATGTCAAAGATCTCCTATTTTGAAGAAACAAAAAAGCGAGACCTGCCCGTAAAGGCAAAGGTCTCGCTAACATTTAAAATTAAATGTGATAAAACCGATGATATCTCTATCATGTAATGACGACTTTATCCTGATTAAAAAGCTAATCAGCGCTACTCCCCTCTGACATTTGTCAAAGAACGATATATGATTACCTAGAGAATAATACCATAATATAGAACTTCTCGTCAACTAATTTTTCTCACAAACTTTTTAAACGGCTAAGTCTTTCGTTTTTGCGCTACTAGCTATTTTGACATTGTGGATTGTGAATAGTGTCACACCAATGATACATGTCAGAATTTCAGTCGCTGTTAAGGACCAAATCACACCCATAAGTCCGAAATAATGTTGTCCTAAAATGATGACTGGGATAAAAATGATGCCTTGTGAAACAGACATAATCGTAGCCGGAATCGCTTTCCCAATCGCTTGAAAAGTACTCGTAAACAGACCCGTAAATCCACTGAAAAGAGAAGATATCAACATCGCAACCATAATATGCACACCAAGCGTTATCACACTTTGACTGTCACTAAATAGATGCATCACTTGGAAACGGAAGAGGAATACCAGGCTCGAAAGTAAGAGCACAATAAGCCCGATACTAATTGCAGTAGCCCGTATTGCTTTTTCAAACCGCGCAATATTACCCGAACCATAATTATAAGCTAACAGCGGAATAATCCCCATGTAAAGTCCCATACAAATAAATTCAGGGAGCTGCACCACCCGAAGCGCCACGCCAAAACCTGCAACTACTCCTTCCCCGTAAATCATCGAATAATGATTTAAAACGAGCGTTGTCACAATGAGGAATAACGATAAAAGCAACTCTGAAACACCAATTTTAAACACATTTTGAACGATTTCTTTTGTTGCTTTAAACCATTTAAAACGAATCGATAAATAATCACTTTTCTTCTCTAAATACCAAGCATAGTAAATCAGCGAAAATAAACTTGCTAATCCTACCGAAACTGCGGCCCCCACCACATTAAAATCAAAATACAAAATAAGCAATGGATCAAATACTAAATTAACAACTGTAGCAATTATCATTCCGTTCATAGAAACCCGCGAAGCTCCCTCAGACCGAACCACCTGTTCTAAAGCAAAATTCGCAATAATAAACGGGCTACAAATTAAAAGCGCCAACGTATAATTTTTCGTGTGTAAAAAGCTCGTTGCATCTGCCCCAAGAAAATAAGTAACTGGATTAATCAAAAAGCCAAGTAAGATGGCGCAGATAATTCCTAATACTAAACTTCCATATAAAACAAAGGCGGATACTTGTTTTGCCTTTATTCCCTCTTCTTTCCCAAGCAAGCGCGAAATATACGTTCCACCACCTACTCCAAACATATTACCAATCGCCATCAAAACGGTGAACATCGGTAATCCAAGTGTCACCGCGGTTAACATCGACGTATCATGCAACAAGCCTATAAAGAACGCATTGATAATGTTATATATGACCCCTACAGACATTCCAAGCATCATCGGAATAGATAAATGTGCTATCGCTTTAGGAATGCTCGCTTTTGTTAAATAATAATTATCTGAGTGTTTCATTTTGGTTCCCCCTCAAAATTAGTTAGAACTCTAACTATATAGTTAAATTTTTTTATTCCGTATTGTCATCAATTTTACTAAGTAGATCAATAAAGATTTTATACTCGTCAGCGGAAAGGATTTTTTTCGCTTTATCATCTTCACGCGGGAAGGATTCATTAAATTCGTCCACTATTCGTTTACCTTCTTCTGTTAAAGTGACTACTTTTTCTCTGCCATCTCGAATGCTTGGTTTACGAGAAATTAATTCTTTTTTCTCGAGTCCTTGAATGAGGCTAGTAATACTTGCGCCACGCGTTTGGAAGATTCGCTGAAGATCTTTTTGGATAATTTCATTTGCCGCATTATCATTTAAAAACCCTAGAACTCTAGCTTGTTGAGTTGTCAGCCCAAATTGAGCTACTTTTGCGTCCATTTTCCGTTTGGATTTAATCATAATCGAACGAATTAACGTATCCATCGTTTTCTCTCTTCTCACGAGTATTCCTCCTTATTAATTAGAATTCTAACTAATTATAGCGCGTTTCAAAAAATTGTCAAGCAAAAAAACAACCTATTTGCGAAAGTACAAATAGGTTGCAGCTATTATAGTAATGAAGTTAATTCGATATCTGGATTTTTATCATTAAACCAATTAATTGCGAATTCATTTTCAAATAAGAATAACGGTTGGTCGAAGCGGTCTTTTACGAGCATACTTCGAGCGGTGGATAGTTTTTCATCCGCATCTTCTTCTTTGACCCAACGAGCGATTTTTTTGCCGATTGGTTCCATCCGAATTTCTGAATTATATTCGCCACGCATTCTGTGTTCGAATACTTCAAATTGCAACTGACCAACAGCCCCAATAATGTATTCTTCCGTGCGCCACGTTTTAAATAATTGAATCGCACCTTCTTGAACAAGTTGCTCGACGCCTTTATGGAAATGCTTTTGTTTCATAACATTTTTCGCATAAACACGCATAAATAATTCTGGGGTAAACTGCGGAAGTTTTTCAAATTCAAGTTTTTTACTTCCATTAGTAATCGTATCGCCAATTTGGTAATTTCCCGTGTCGTACAAACCGATAATATCACCAGCTACCGCACGATTAACAGTTTCCCGGTCATCCGCCATAAACTGCGTTGAGTTAGCAAGCTTCATACTTTTGCCCGTTCGCGTTAACGTAACATTCATGCCGCGTTCAAATTCGCCTGAACAAATTCGAATAAAGGCAATCCGGTCCCGGTGAGCAGGATTCATATTCGCTTGGATTTTGAAAATAAAGCCAGAAAACTTCGGATTATCAGCTTCAATCACGCCCTCATTCGATTCATGACTTGAAGGAGATGGCGCAAAATCAACAAATGTACGTAAGAAAGTTTCTACACCAAAATTAGTTAAGGCACTTCCAAAGAATACTGGTGTTTGTTCACCGGCAATAATACGTTCCCGGCTAAAATCATTTCCAGCCTCATCAAGTAACATAATTTCTTCCAATGCTTGATCATAATAAAGTGATTTTTGAATAGCATGTGCTTCTTTCAAATCACCATCTTCACCAAGTGGCAAGAAACGCTCATCTTCCTCTGAACGATATTGTTCAATCACACGATGATAGCGGTCATAAAGCCCAGCAAGCTCTTTCCCCATACCAATTGGCCAGTTCATTGGATACGATTCAATGCCAAGAACTTCTTCTAATTCAGCAAGTAATTCAAGCGGCATTTTCCCTTGACGGTCCATTTTATTAATAAAAGTAAAAATTGGAATCCCGCGCATCCGACAAACTTTGAAAAGTTTTAGCGTTTGGGCTTCAATCCCTTTCGCAGCATCGATAACCATAACTGCACTATCCACTGCCATCAATGTCCGGTACGTATCCTCACTGAAATCCGAGTGACCCGGTGTATCCAAAATATTAATTCTTGAACCATTATAATCAAACTGCATCACAGAACTCGTTACCGAGATACCACGTTGTTTTTCAATTTCCATCCAGTCACTTGTCGCAAACTTGCCAGATTTCTTTCCCTTTACAGTCCCAGCTGAACGAATAACGCCACCGAATAATAATAATTGTTCCGTAATCGTCGTTTTCCCAGCATCCGGGTGAGAAATAATCGCAAACGTTTTGCGTGAAGCAACTTCTTTTTGCAAATCTTGACTCATTGTTATTTTCCTCCTAGATTCATTCACATTCCATTAGTATAGCATAACTAGGAGAATTTCGGCTGATTTTTTATTCAAAAATTATTTTGTTTGTCGTTTCATGAGGATCACAGATAATACACCAAACACGACTGCAAAGGCACTTAAAATAAGTAAACTAAGCCCTGTTGTAACTGTTTTATCGCTCCAATAAATCGTAATTCCAATCATTTCTTTTGTTGCATCCATCGCCTGAGTATTACCTGCAAAAACTTGTTGTAATGGCTCTTTCGTCATGATTTCTCGAATGGTAGAAGCTCCGTATGTGAAAGGAAAACATTTCATCGCAGTTTGCACCGTAGCCGGAAGTGAACCAATGGGTAAATAAATCCCTGCAATAAAACCAATAACAGTCCCAACAATCGTCGAAACGGAGCTAAAGGCACTCGCTTTTTTCACCAAACTGGCGATAAAAAACATCATACTACTACAACAGAAAACATTAATTAAAATAACCCCAATTAAACGAATCCAGCTCTCAAAAGGTAAAAATGCTCCGCCAGTCAACCAAATATACATTTCTCCAACAAAAAGTGTTACAACAGACAACAAGAAGGAAGCAACTAGTCCACTAACAATATAACTAATAACAATACGCCATCTGGAAGCTGGTGTTATCGCAAAGCTTCTCGCAATACTTAATTCTTCATCATGTACTTTCAAAGAAAAAACAGCTAACGATACTGTCACAGGTGTAATGGATAAAATCCCCGCAATCACCCAAGTATTCACTAATTCTTGAATCCCTATCGTTTTTCCAGAAGCCTGTTTGAACATCTCTTCCATATTATTTCCTAAAAAAATCGCATACAGCCCAATAATAATTAAAACAGTTAGTAATGACATAAATACAGCTGTTCTATCACGAAAATAAATTTTTAAATTACGACTAATCATTGGAGTCCTCCTTAATCATCGAAATAAAAGCGTCATCTAAGTTCCCTTTAATCACCTCAAAAGAGTCGTAAAATCCTATAGCCTGATTTAAAATAGCCAATATTTCGACATTTTCATCTATGACATCTACACGCATCGTTCTGTTAGTCACTTTAAATGGTAAATTCATTTTTTTCATTATTTTTTGAAGTTCTGCAACTTTTGCATCGTAAAAGAAAATTTTGTCTACAGAAAAACGACTTCTAATGTTTGCTGGTGTCCCTTGCGCGATGATTTTCCCCTTATGGATTACAGCCAACTGATCCGCATCTTTGGCTTCTTCTAAATAATGTGTCGTTAAAAACACCGTCATTCCTAATTCTTCTCGCAAATAATCAATAATTTTCCATACACTCACTCTAGTTTTTGGGTCCAGTCCGGTCGTTGGCTCATCTAGCAGCAAAATTTCTGGGTCATGCATAATTGCCCTAGCAATTTCCGCGCGACGTTTTTGACCACCAGACAATTTTTCAAAACGCCGATTTAAAATATCCTCAATCCCCATAATAGAAGAAACTAGCGCTAATCGTTCCGTAATTTCTGCTTTTGTTTTCCCATATAAACTAGCACGATTATATAAATTTTCGCGCACCGTGAGTAAGTCATCCAACACATTTTCTTGGAAAACAACGCCTAGTTTTTGTCTAAATAATTTACGGTTTTTAAATGTCAATTTTTCATCATCAATGAAAATTTCTCCCGAAGTTGGTTCGCTTTCTGTGCAAATCATGCTAAGCGTAGTCGATTTACCCGCACCATTTTCGCCTAGAAAAGCAAATAACGAGCCTTTTTCAACTTCTAAATTAATACCTTTGACAGCCTCGATTTTGCCAAATTTTTTAACTACATTGATCAATTTTATCATTTTGTCTCCCTTTCTCGCATTTCTGCTAGTTTTTGATTAATTTCATTACTGAATTTCACATCACGGAAGCTGAAGAAAATATGCATTACAAGGAAAGTCACACAAATAAAGCCCAAAATAATCATAAACCCAGCTATGTTATGATACCAATCCAGCAACCAACCAAGCCCTAAAATTGCTGCGCCAATAAAGAGGAAGAAAGCAATCAAACGACTGTAAAAAGCACGTTTCGTTTTCACTGAGTTATTAAATAATAATTGCTGTATGAATGTTGTCACAATACTAAAACCTAGCATAATAAAAATATCCCGGATTGCGACCGTTTCTGATTCTCCAGTTGCGATGTAAGAGCAGATCATCGTGATAATAGAGGCAGAAAAAATAAGGCATGCTGATTGTATAAATTGAATTAGTTTTGTACTCATTTCCGCTTACCTCCCATGTTTAATTTTTGCTTTAAAACCTTCGCGTACTGCCGAGAAATAATTACTTTTTCTCGATTTAAAAGTTTCGCTTCAAATTTACCGTTGAAGCCAGGGGCAATCTTTTCAATCCATTCAATATTTAAGATCATTGATTTCGAACATCTGAAAAAAGAACTCTCCTTGAATTTTTCTTCCAGTTCATATAATTTCCAATGGATTTCATAAATTTCTTTTTCCGTATAAACAAAAATCTTACTTTCGACTGCCTCAAAATATAAAATGGCTTT
Source organism: Listeria sp. LM90SB2 (assembly GCF_028867355.1). Taxonomy (NCBI): domain Bacteria; kingdom Bacillati; phylum Bacillota; class Bacilli; order Caryophanales; family Listeriaceae; genus Listeria; species Listeria sp. LM90SB2. The sequence goes on along the minus strand of NZ_CP046449.1, from coordinate 1,032,759 downwards.
TGGTTCTAGTAAATAAGTGGCTCCATCCTTTTTGACTGAGATTTTTTCAGCTGACTCTTCTATTCCTATTACCATGTTCGTTACTTCTTCTAAATTATCGGGATGGCAATACACATCCACTTCACCAACTGCTAAATTATTATTTTGCTTCACATGGAATTTCATCTGGTTGCCTCCCTTTTTCTTTTATTATAAACGCCATGTCAAAAACTACAAGCTGATTTCAGTAACATGCATTTTTAACTAACTAAGATGCAAAAAACTCGGTAGTACTATAATAGCACTACCGAGTTTTCCTTAATTATTTACTTTCGCAACAAGTGCTTCCACTTTATCCTCAAAATCTGCTGGTTTCATTTTAGATGGGAAACGTTCAACAACTTCTCCATTTTCATCAATTAAGAATTTCGCAAAGTTCCATTCTACTTTTTTACCACCCGTTTGTTCGGTTAAATATTTATAAAGTGGGCTGGCATCTTTGCCTTTTACTTTAATTTTGGAAAACATTTGGAAAGTCACACCATAATTCATTTGGCAAAATTCTAAAATTTCCTCATCACTGCCAGGATCTTGTCGCAAAAACTGGTTACACGGGAAACCGAGGATTTCAAAATTAGCGCCACCCAATTTTTTATACATTGCTTCGAGACCTTCTAATTGGGGTGTTAAGCCACATTTACTCGCAGTATTCACGATGAGTAATACCTTACCTTTATAATCACTTAAAGCTATTTCTTTGCCATTCATTGCTTTTTCAGAAAAATCATGGACATTCATATGGGATTCCTCCTATTTCAATATATTTGAAAATAAATATGCATAAACTAATTTTTCTGTATGGTAAAGTGAATCGCGGTGTGTGCGTTCATATGCATGGCTAGCATTAATACCTGGTCCAATCAAACCATGGACAATATCATTACCAGCATTAATTGCCGCACTCGCATCAGATGCATAAAACGGATAAATATCCACTTTATAATCAATATTATTGCTTTTAGCAAGCTCCACTAAATGTTTGCGCAAGCCAAGGTGATACGGGCCACTACCATCTTTTGCACAAATAGAAACAGTGTATTCATCAGACGTTTGTCCGTCACCAAGGGCTCCCATGTCGACCGCTAAATATTCCACCGTTTCAGACGGAATGTTAGAATTACCACCATAGCCAATTTCTTCATTATTAGAGATGAGGAAATGGGTTGTATGAGGAAGCTCCAGTTTATTTTCGTGAATATGATTGATTAGTTGTAATAAAATCGCGACACTTGCTTTATCATCCAAATGGCGAGATTTGATATATTCATCATTAATAATTTGCACGCGCGGATCAAAAGAAACAAAATCCCCTACTTCTATTCCAAGCGCACGAACTTTGTCTGCATCTAATGCTTTTACATCTAAGCGAACTTCCATATTTTTGTCATTACGCTCAGCAGTCCCAGCATCTTTATAGACATGGACAGAAGTTTGATGCATTAATATGGTGCCACTATACAAATCTCCATCACTTGTCTCAATGGTACAATATTCGCCTTCAATCGCGTTAAAACGGTAGCCTCCAATTAAGGTTAAAAGTAATCGTCCGTCTGCTTTAATTTCTTTAACCATTGCACCAAGCGTATCCACATGGGCGGTTAGCATACGGTGTTTCGTGTCGTCTTTCCCAGGAAGCGTTACGATTAATCCACCTTTGTTGTTTAAATGGTAAGGGATTTTTGAAGCATCTAAATCTTTTGCCAGTTTTTCGATGATTTTCCCTGTATTGCCAGTTGGGCTTGGGATAGATGTTAATTCTTTAATTTTTTGCATTGTTTCTTTTGTATTTGGTTCGTATGACAAAAAAATTCCTCCTTTAGTTCGCTTTCTTCTATTATATTATAGCGCTTATCTTGAATATGCGCATTTCTTAGGATTAACTTTTTTCCCAATTTAGTCCTTTTATATGCTATAATTCGGTAGACGAAAAGGGAGGGAATTTTTTGGAACAAACAAAAGTAAAAGCCGTTACCATCGCCGTATTTGTCGCAACATTTATGGCAGCTATTGAAGGTACCATCGTGAGTACTGCGATGCCAACGATTGTAAGTCAGTTGGACGGCATAGAGTTAATGAACTGGATTTTTTCTGTTTATTTGCTAACATCAGCAGTGACGGTTCCGATTTACGGAAAACTGTCTGATTTGTATGGACGAAAAAATATTTTTGTGATTGCGACAATTATTTTTATTATTGGTTCATCACTTTGTGGATTTGCACAAAATATGGAACAATTAATTATTTTTCGCGCGATCCAAGGTATTGGAGCAGGTGGGATTTTACCATCTACTATGACGATTATCGCAGACGTGTATCCATTTGAAAAACGAGCAAAAGTACTTGGCTTCATGGGTTCCGCTTGGGGTATCGCTGGCGTATTTGGACCACTTGTTGGAGGATTTTTAGTAGACCAACTTTCATGGCATTGGATTTTCTTCATCAATGTCCCAATCGGTATTTTAACAATCCTACTTATTTTGCTTTATTTACGCGAAAAAGTGGAACATGTCAAACTACCAATTGACTATTTAGGTGCCTCGTTCTTTACGGTGGCTCTGCTTGGATTATTATTTGCGTTACAGCGAGCCGGGGAATCACTCAACTGGACAGAACCGCTCGTCGTTATTCTTTTTGCCGTTTCGATTGTGTTATTTATTGCTTTTTATTTTGTCGAAAAACGTGCAAAAGATCCGATTATGCCATTTGTATTATTTAAAAACCCAGTGGTGTTAATTGGGAACTTAATTGGTTTCTTGATTAGTGCCTTCCTAATTGGAATTAACGTGTATATTCCAATGTGGGCACAAGGAATGCTTGGGCACGGGGCTACGATTGCTGGATTTATGCTTGCACCGCTTTCAGTTACATGGATAATTGGTTCATTTATCGGCGGCAAACTTTTAATGACGCTTGGAAATCGGCATACGGTTGGCATTGGCGTTTTAATTACTGCTGCAAGTGGATTAATTTTAGCCTTATTCCCCGCTTCCACAAATGATATCTTCTTCTATTTAAATAGTGCATTTATGGGATTTGGTTTTGGGATAATCTTTACAACAACAACTGTTACCGTTCAAGATGCAGTACCGCGATTCCAAACTGGTATTGCTACAGCTTCTAACACACTGTTTAGAACAGTTGGTCAAACAATCGGGGTCGCTGTCTTTGGAACTATCTTCAACTCAGTTCTTACAAGCGAATTCCGCGCTGCAGCTGGCAGTGAAGTAAATCGTAGTAATCTAAACCAACTAATTAGCCCACAAACTTCTGGCAACGTTAGTGCAGACCTTGTTGATCCGCTTCGAGATATTTTATATAGCGGGCTTCATATGGTTTTCTGGGTTATGTTTGCTTGCTGTATCGTTAGTTATTTTATTCATTTTATCTTACCGAAAAAACATATTTCCGGTGAAAAATAAAAAGTTTGGCTCCGCGGAGCCAAACTTTTTATTTTATACCATTTTTTTATAAATAGTTATCGCAAAAACATACGCAACAACGGTAATTCCGACACACCAAGCAAGCGCAATCCAAATATCATTCCCGATTGGTTCTGAATACAGCAATCCACGTATCGTATTAACAATTGAGGTCACGGGCTGATTTTCTGCAAAAACACGAACTGCAGTTGGCATCGTATCTGTTGGAACAAAAGCTGAACTAATGAATGGTAAAAATATGAGCGGATAAGAAAATGCGCTTGCTCCATCTACTGATTTGGCAGTTAAACCAGGAATCACAGCAACCCATGTGAGCGCTAATGTGAATAATAGCAAAATACCGGCTACAGAAAGCCATTCCACTATTCCTGCCGATGAACGAAAACCAATAAGAAGAGCAACTAAAATAATGAGCACAATAGAGATAACATTAGAAACTAAAGAAGTTAAAACATGACCCCATAATACCGAAGAACGACTAATTGGCATAGAATGAAATCGTTGAAATAATCCTTTTTGTACATCTGTAAATAATCGTACCGCCGTATAAGCAATCCCACTTGCGATTGCCATCAAAATAATTCCCGGCAACAAATAATCTACGTAATTGTCTGTCCCCGTTTGAATTGCGCCTCCAAGCACATACACAAACATCAACATAATCATAATTGGAATAATGGCAACTGTAATAATCGTATCAGGACTACGCATAATATGACGCATGGAGCGACCAAATAATATGCTTGTATCACGAATTGCTTTCATTTTACTTCCTCCTTCCCATTAATAATTGCTAAGAAAATTTCTTCTAGTGATGGTTGTTTTTCGATATATTCTACTTCAGCTGGCGGGAATAATTTTTTAAGTTCATCCAAGGTTCCATTTGCAATAATGGTTCCACCGTGAAGGATAGCGATTCTATCCGCAAGCTGCTCTGCTTCATCTAAATATTGCGTTGTTAGTAATATAGTTGTTCCTCCATCAGAAAGTGTTTTAATCGTTTTCCAGACTTCCATTCGCCCTTCCGGATCAAGTCCAGTTGTTGGCTCATCAAGAAAAATCACATCTGGGGAGCCAACGAGACTCATCGCAATATCCAGTCGTCTTGTCATTCCACCTGAATAAGTGTCTGCACGCCGATCCGCAGCTTTTTCAAGTCCAAAACGTGCCAATAAGTCATCTGCCGTTTGTGCTGGATTCTTTTCACTACGTAACTTAGCAATGAGTAAAATATTTTCTCGTCCTGTTAAAAGTCCATCTACTGCCGCAAATTGTCCGGTAAGACTAATATGTTTCCGTACTTTTTCCGGCTCCGTTTTCACATCAAAACTAGAAACTGTAGCAAGTCCATTATCCGCTTTTAAAAGAGTCGCTAAAATTTGGATGGTTGTCGTCTTGCCCGCACCGTTTGAGCCTAGTAATGCAAAAATTTCGCCATGTTTTACTTCAAAATCCACACCTTTCAAGACTTCTGTTTTCTTAAATGACTTTTCCAAACCCGTGGCTTTAATCATCACTTCTTTCATTTGAATACAACCTTCTTTCCATTTTTTATTAAAACTCCACTACTCAGTAATACAGGTATTCTGTATCACTTATTACTACTACATAGTAACACCGAGTTGCTATCATGTCAATAAAAAAGTCATTTTCTTTTTATTAATCAGAAATGACTTTTGATTTTGTACATAAAAAAACCGTCCGCTGAACGGACGGTTTAAAATTATTTCACTTTATAAATCCAACCTTCTGGAGCTTCTACATCTCCAAATTGAATGCCACATAGTTCATCGAATAAACGCTTCGTTACTGGCCCCACTTCTGTTTCACTATGGAATACATGGAAATCATCTTTGGTTTGAATACCACCAATTGGTGTAATAACCGCTGCCGTTCCACATGCTCCAGCTTCTTTAAACTCATCTAATTTATCAATATATACATCACCTTCTAATGCTTCTAAACCTAGACGATGCTCTGCCAAATAAAGTAACGAATACTTCGTGATACTTGGCAAAATAGAAGGAGAATACGGCGTAACAAATTTATCATCTTTTGTAATACCAAAGAAATTAGCAGAACCAACTTCTTCTATTTTTGTATGAGTAGCTGGATCTAAATAAATACAATCACCAAAATTGCGTTCTTTTGCAGCCTGGCCTGGAAGTAAACTTGCAGCATAGTTTCCGCCTACTTTTGCGGCACCCGTACCATTTGGAGCAGCACGGTCAAAATCGGAAACAATAAAGTTAGTTGGCGCCATTCCACCTTTGAAGTAAGGGCCGACTGGTGAACAGAAAACAGAGAAAATATACTCTGGGGCTGCATGAACACCAATATTGTCACCTACACCAATAACAAATGGACGTAAATAAAGTGTTGCACCTGTTCCATACGGCGGTACAAATTCTTCATTGGCACGAACAACTTGCATAACAGCATCAATAAATTTTTCAGTTGGGATGTGAGGCATTAATAAACGCTCACAGCTTTTTTGAATACGAGCAGCATTCCGATCTGGGCGGAAAAGATTAATTGAACCGTCCTTACAACGATATGCTTTTAAACCTTCAAAACATTGTTGTCCGTAATGAAGCGCTGTTGAACCCTCACTAATATGTAGCGTATTATCTTCTGTTAGCGTACCTTCATCCCATTCCCCGTCTTTCCAATAAGAAATGTAACGCTTATCCGTTTTAATATAACTAAATCCTAAATTACTCCAGTCAATATCTTTACTCATTCAAAATCCCCACTTTCTATCATTAAAACAGAATTATTGTATGTTTCAGTATAGCATATTAAATAGCATTATTGCAGTGATGTCTCGTGAAAAAGAAATTTTTTTCAAATAAATAGGCAAAATGTTCTTTCTTTTAACGTAATTCATGCTAAAATAGAGTAACTTTTCAAAAAACAATCCCCTATGAAGGAATGATTTCAAGAAAGGAGAGAATGAAAATGACAGCTCACAAAATGTTAGATGAGAAATTTTACAGTAAATCGCTAGGAGAGGAACTTGATTTAATTATCTGCTTACCACCTGATTTTTCTCCACTATACAAATATCCACTTTTCATTGTACAAGATGGTAAAGATTATTTTCAGTTTGGCAAACTTGCGCGTCACTCCGAAGAATTAGCGCTAAATGAGCAGATTCAAAAAGCCATTTTCATTGGTATCCCATACAAAACTGTTATGGATCGTCGCGAAAAATATCATCCGGACGGTAAACAAAACGATGCATATATCAGATTTTTAGCATTTGAACTCGTTCCTTATCTTGAAGAACGCTTTCCTTCTTTCCAAATGCCTACTAGTAGATTCCTGATGGGAGATTCACTCGGGGCATCCGTTTCTTTAAAGGCAGCTCTTCTTTTTCCCTTTACATTTGGTAATGTGATTTTACATTCCCCCTATGTGGATGACACAATCCTTACACTTGCAGAAAAAGTAGACCCTTCAAAAGTGAAAATCTTCCATATTATCGGTGACCGAGAAACTGCAGTCGAAACATCCGGAAATGAAGTGCTCGATTTCCTATCACCAAATAAATCTTTAGAGCAAATTTTAACCACTCGCGGATTTGATTATTATTTCCATGTATTTAACGGTGATCATCGCTGGAAATACTGGCAGCCATTTATCAAAGATTCTTTACAATTTATGCTACCAGTGAATACATTTGATTTAGAAAGCATGCGCGCATAAGAAAGGACGGAAACAACTTGACCGTAAAGAAAGTAACAGATGATATTGGCAAACAAGCCGCACTTAAAATTAGAAATGATGTTTTTGTCGTTGAGCAACATGTTGATCCAGCATTAGAATGGGATGAATTCGATGAAATAGATTCTGTTGTAATGTTTGTTGATTATGCAGAAGATGGCACACCGCTTGCAACCGGTAGATTCCGCGAAAAGGATGGTTATGGTAAAGTCGAACGCATCTGTACCCAGAAAATAGCTCGCGGCACTGGGAGCGGCCGGAGAATCATGGAAGCCATTGAATCCGAAGCTAAGTCTCGTGGCTTAACAACCTTAAAATTAGGAGCCCAAGTAACTGCTATTCCCTTCTATGAAAAATTGGGATACGAAACTTGCTCGGGATTGTTCCTTGATGCTGGAATTGAACATAAAGAAATGAAAAAAACATTAACATAGGAAATTTAATAAAAATAGTTATTTCTTTTATATAGAAGAAATAACTATTTTTTTATTAGCTCTATTTCGCCATTTGCCTTCGCACAAACAATTATATCCACATAATGAAGAAATAATCCATGCTCCACAATCCCTGGAATTTGCGCTAATTTTTCTTGCCACATTTCTGCATCCCTAAAAGTTTGATTTACTATATCCAAAATATAGTTCCCGTTATTTGTCACATAGATTTCTCCTGAAGATTGTCTCCGTAAAATTGTTTGAATATGCTCTTTTTCAAGTGTTCTCTCAATTTGCTTCCAACCAAAAGGTATTACTTCTATAGGCAAAGGAAACTTCCCTAAGTTTCTTACAAGCTTCTCCTCACTGACAACCCAAATGTTTTTCAAACTCGCACTTGCTACCATTTTTTCACGTAATAGTGCTCCTCCTCCACCTTTTATTCCTTGAAAATCCGTATCAATTTCATCAGCACCATCAATAGTAATATCTATTTCCGCTACGTCATTTAGCGATTTCAAAGGTATTCCTAAATTTTGTGCTTGTTTGCTTGTTTCTTCAGAAGTTGCCACCCCTGTAATATGCAAACCATTATTTACCATTTCTCCAAGCTTTTCAATCGTGTAATAGACTGTACTGCCCGTTCCAAGGCCCACAACCATTCCATCTTTAATCCACTCACAAGCCTTTTCTCCTGCTATCTTCTTTTGATTAATCATATTCCAACCTCTTTTCTAGCATTAAAACATTACTATATCTATTGTTTCATTATACTCGTACCTACTTTCAAGTTCAAAATATGCATATTTTCCTAACCTTACAAAAATGTAATTAGACATTTAAAGACAAATGTATTACAGTAAGTAAGTATTAAACGTTTATTTTTAATATTTGTAACACAAATGAAATAATAAAGAGGTGGATTTATGAATAAAATAAAACTCATTTTGCAACATCCAGCAACTATTTTTACAATGAAAACTTTTTTCTACCTTGTTGTTTTGCTAGGATTGCTTTGGTTTTATGGTTTCAAAAACCCTGAAGGTGCGAAATTCATTTACAATGAATTCTAAAAGAAGAAAGGACTGTTAAAAATGGGAATATCAATAATGACAACGAGTATCATAGAAAGAATTGATGCATGGGCAGAGAAGACACCGGATTTCCCTTGCTATGAATATGCTGGAACACGTCTTTCCTATAAAGAACTAAAACGACAATCTGATGCATTCGGCTCTTTTCTACTAAAAAACCTAAATACTGACAAAGAAAAACCTATTATCGTTTACGGACATATGTCTCCCCTAATGCTAGTTGCATTTTTAGGCTCTATCAAATCAGGTCGAGCTTATGTACCAGTAGATGTTTCTATGCCAGTTGAACGTATAGAACAAATTAAAAAAGCAGCTGATCCTTCTTTGTTTATTTGTACAGAAGAGCTACCTAGTAACCTTACTATTACTGGTTGTCCGGTACTAACACAAGATCAGCTAATGGACGCCTTAGAGAAACATTTCGGAGAAGTTCCAGATAAAGAAGCATGTGTAAAAAATGATGATAACTACTATATTATTTACACATCCGGAAGTACAGGAAATCCTAAAGGGGTTCAAATCAGTCAAAACAATCTAGTAAGTTTTAGTAACTGGATATTACAAGACTTTTCTTTAAGCCAAGGATTGCGTTTCTTAAACCAAGCACCCTTTTCCTTCGATCTATCCGTTATGGATTTATATCCAAGTTTACTATCGGGTGGAACGCTTGTACCTCTTGATAAAACAATTACTGCGAATATGAAAGATTTATATCGTGAAATACCTGCTCAAAACTTGGATGTATGGGTTTCTACTCCTTCTTTTGCTGATTTGTGCTTACTAGACGATAACTTTAACCAAGAAAATAACCCTGGCTTAATTCGTTTCTTATTCTGTGGTGAAGTACTTGCCAAGAAAACAGCAAGCGAATTGCTGAACCGTTTCCCAGATGCAGTTATTTACAACACATACGGACCTACAGAAGCAACCGTGGCTGTCACTCAAGTAAAAGTAACTCGAGAGGTTATCGATGCTTATCCAAGCTTACCACTTGGCGTTATTAAACCAGATATGCGTTTACACATCGTTGACCAAGAAACTGGTGAGGTTCTTCCAGAAGGCGAAAAAGGAGAAATTGTCCTGATTGGTGCTAGCGTTTCTAAAGGTTACTTAAATGAACCTGAAAAAACAGACCAAGTATTCTTCGACTATAAAGGTTATCAAGCTTATCGCACAGGAGACTCTGGCATTATCAAAGACGGTTATCTGTTCTTCCAAGGACGTCTTGACTTCCAAATTAAACTGCATGGTTATCGCATCGAATTAGAAGATATCGAAAACAACCTAAAAAAAGTAAGTTACATTCAAAACTGCGCTATTATTCCTAAAATGAAAGATGAAAAGGTAGATATGTTGGTCGCACAGGTCATCCCTACTAACCATGATTTCGAAAAAGAATACCAGCTAAGTGCAGCAATAAAAAATGAACTGAAAGAATTTATGCCAGCATACATGATCCCAAGAAAATGGATTTACAAAACGGAATTCCCGTTAACTATGAATGGCAAAATCGATCGCAAGGCGCTTAATAGCGAGGTTAACAAGTGAGTTTACCATACGGCACAATCCTTTATTTTGGAGTACTTGTACTATTTTTGATTCCTATCATAGTAGCTGGTTTGTTAGGAAAAAGATTACCGATTTATAATGCTTTTGTGACACTCGTATTTTTATACTTTATGTTCTCAGCAAGTCCAGTCCAAGGAGCTACTTTTATCTTCTTTGTCTTCTGGCAACTTGCTCTTGTACGACTTTACTTCCATTACAGGCAGGAGAAAAAGCAGAACCACGGCGGCGTATTCGTCATAGCAGTGATTCTGTCTATTCTCCCCCTTATTATCTCTAAAGTTGTTCCAATTTTAGGAGACAATGTTACAATGGTTGGTTTCCTAGGGATTTCCTACTTAACATTTAAAGCGGCACAAATGATTATTGAAATACGCGATAACTTAATTAAACAGTATAACGCGTGGGATTTTGTTAATTTCTTACTATTCTTCCCGACTATATCATCCGGACCGATTGACCGATTCCGTCGCTTTAAAAAAGACGTGGATAATCCGCCTAGTAAAGAAGCTTATCTAGCTTTATTAAACCGAGGAATATTCCTTATCTTCCTTGGTTTTCTCTACAAATTCATTATCGCTTACTTAGTAAACAAACATTTTGTTGTTCCACTAGACATCGCGATTACACACCATGTAGACACAACAAAGAGTTTAATTGGTTATATGTATGCCTATAGTATGTATTTATTCTTTGACTTTGCAGGTTACAGTGCCTTTGCAGTTGGGGTTAGTTACTTACTCGGCGTTCAAACACCTATGAACTTTAACAAACCTTTCGCAGCTCGCAATATTAAAGAGTTCTGGAATCGTTGGCATATGACGCTTTCTTTCTGGTTCCGCGATTATGTATTCATGCGTTTCGTATTTTGGGTTACAAAAAAGAAATGGTTTAAAAGTAAGTTCACTATTGCCTACCTAGCATATTTCGTTAACTTTTTCATCATGGGTGTATGGCATGGACTTCATTGGTATTACATCGTTTATGGCCTTTATCAAGCAACACTAATTGTTGGATTTGACCTATTCGAACGCTTTAACAAGAAGCACAAATTCTATCCAAAAAACAAAATTACTTATGTAATCGGCGTTTTCATTACATTCCAATTTGTTTGTTTCGGATTCCTGATATTCTCAGGTATTTTAGATAAAATTAATTTTTAAAACTAACTAAAGGTGGTAATTTATAATGGCTTTTCGTGAAAATGTATTAGAAATCTTAGAGGAAATTACAGAAACGGATGAAGTAGTACAAAATACAAATATTAAATTATTTGATGAAGGCTTGCTTGATTCTATGGCTACGGTTCAACTTTTAATTGAAATTGAAGAAAAATTAGATATCACTGTACCTGTTTCCGAATTTGACCGCGACGAATGGGCTACTCCTGAAATGATTATTACACAACTCGAGGCGCTAAAATAATGAAAAAAAAGCTGTGGATGACATTTGGGCCTTTACTGGTCGCATTCGCGGTTTTCCTTTTCGTTCTATTCGGACCTAGTAGCTTATTCTCTAAAGTTTCTTCTGAAACCGTAGAGAAAAGCGCTACATCAATGAACGAATCCGTCATCCAAGGCTTAGACATCCAGAAAAAAGCTTTACAAGAAGGAAACTATTTACCAATTTATGGTTCTTCAGAGCTTTCCCGCGTCGACCCATTTCATCCTAGCGTAGTCTCAAAAAAATACAATCAGGGCTATACACCATTTTTACTTGGTCGCCCAGGTACACAATCATTAAGTCATTTCTTAGACGTAAATGCACTTGGTGATGATTTAAAAGGAAAAAAAGTAGCGGTAGTTTTATCTCCACAATGGTTCCAACCTAAAGGCGTTTCTGACCCATCATTTGGTGCCAATTTTTCCCCTCTTCATGCATATAAATTCGCATTAGAAGATACGAAAAATACGCCTGAACGTCGCTATGCAGCTAAACGTTTATTATCTTTTCAAGTAGTTCAAAGTGACTCTACATTAAAAAAATTACTCGAAAACATTGTCGCAAAAGGGCCTAAAAAACCTCATGATCCAAAACTTCTAAACATTACTGGTAATATCGAACTGAAGATTTTGGAACGTAAAGATGATTTAGAATCAAAATACATCATTGGTTCCAAACAAGATCGCGTAAACAAAGGCCTAAAAGAACTTCCAGAAACTTTAGATTACCAAAAACTAGATGAATTGGCTAAAGAAACTGGGGAGAGAAGTACTGGTAATAACCCTTTTCAAGTCAAAGAACATTATTACCAAAAGAAAATCAAACCAATTGAAGGTAAATTAAAAAATAGCCGCAAAGATTTACGTTATGACCAATCTCCTGAGTTTGCTGATTTACAGCTACTAATGGATGCTTTCAAAAAGGCTGGTGCAGATGTCATTTTCATTAACCCGCCTATCAATGGAAAATGGATTGATTACATTGGTATGGACAAACAAGGTTTAGATGACTATTATGCTAAAACAAAAGAACAAATTGAGAGTCAAGGTTTCCGTTACTACTCTCTAGAAGAATATCAAAATGATGCTTTTTTCTTAGAAGATCCGATTCATTTAAGCTGGCGCGGTTGGGTAAAAATCGACCAAGTATTAGCAGACTTTGTTAAAGAACCAATGCAAACAAACTATAAACCAACACCAAAAGAATATTACTTTAAAGAACATCCAGAAAATGGACCAAAAAAAGACCGTAAGTAGTTTTTAACTACTTACGGTCTTTTTTCTTTAAAATCCAATAATATGATAACCGCTATCTACATGAATTACTTCGCCTGTAACGCCTCGAGATAAATTACTGAATAAGTAATATGCTGTGTCGCCAACTTCTTCCGCTTGTGTCGCACGTTTTAGTGGGGCTCTTTCTTCCACTAGTGAAATAGAATCAGAGAAACCGCTAACGCCACGAGCAGATACCGTTCTGATTGGTCCTGCAGAAATAGCATTTACACGAACACCAATTGCCCCTAAGTCCATAGCAAGGTATCGAACACTTGCATCCAGAGAAGCTTTTGCTACACCCATAATATTATAGTTTTCTACTACACGTTCCCCACCAAGGTAAGTTAATGTTAGTAAACTTGCATCTTCTGTCAACATTTCTAAGTGTTTTAGTGCACGAGCAACAGCTGTGAATGAGTAAGCACTAATTTCATGTGCCTGTAAGAAGCTTTTACGATCTACTTCTAAATAATCTCCAGTTAAAAAGTCTTTGTTAGCGAAAGCAATACAATGTGCTAAGCCACTAAGTTTGCCAGTTTTATCTTTAATTGTTTCAAATGTTTCTGTAATAGCTTCTTCACTTGTTACATCACAAGCTAAGATAAGTGGATTTTGATTTACTTCGCTTAATGAAGGTACTAGTTCTGTAATGCTTTTTTTCGCACGATCGTCCGCATATGTAAATACAAGTTTCGCTCCAGCTTCATTTAGTGAACGCGCAATTGCCCAAGCAATACTACGCTTATTAGCTACTCCCATTACAACATATGTTTTTCCCTCTAATGATAAATTCATGTTCTTTCCTCCTAAAATTGATGCGATTTGTTCGCTTCTTCCATTTTACATGACCAAATAACTTTTTAAAACTCTTATTACTTCGATTTTTGAATTATCTCTTCCATATCTGCTGGTAAAGGTAGATCAAACGCCATATATTTTTCTGTCAAAGGGTGGACTAAATGCAGATGACATGAGTGCAGCGCTTGTCTTTTCAACAAATTCGTATCTCCTCCGTACATATCATCGCCAATAAGCGGATGTCCAATATAAGAGAAATGCACACGAATCTGGTGTGTTCTTCCTGTCTCAAGTTGAATAGCCACATGGTCAAATGCTCTATAGCGCGCGAGAACCTCATAATTTGTTTTGGCATATTTACCTTCAGGAGTAACAAAACGTTCCATTATACTCACTTCTTTGCGTCCTATTGGCGCTTCAATCGAACCCTTTTGTTCTACTAAAACTCCTGATGTAAATGCTTGATAGCGCCGTTTTAGTAATCCTTTTTGCAAAAACGTACTTAATCTAGCATGAGCAAATCTATTTTTGGCGATTAACATTAACCCAGACGTCTCACGATCGAGTCTTGTTACAATATGAATAGCATTCGTCAGTCCTTGCGTTTCATAATGCCCTTTGACAAAATTTGCAACGGATCCATTTGGATGATATTGTGATGGAATAGAAGCCATACCAGCTGGTTTATTGATAATTAATAAAAAATCATCTTCAAAAATAATATCTAAATCGGTATATTCCGCAAGCAATCGTTCATTTTGTTGCTCTGTTGGAAAAGTAAGCCTCACTTTATCGCCTGCTTTTACGTGATACAAAACATTTTGTTCTTCGTTATTTACTTCAATTTTCCCCTCTGCCCCAAATTTCACGGCAGTTAATAATTGTTTCGAAATATGTTTACTCTTCAAAAACGTGCGAAGTAAGAGTCCATCTTCTTCCGTTTCGACTTTCCATTCTAAAAACACATGCTTCCTCCTGCTAGCTTAATCTTCAATAAACGAATCGTGTACACGACGCCAAAATGGAAATGATTTAAATCTGGCAAAGTGAATTTTTTTTGCAGATACTTCATACCGAATTTCTTGTACATCCCGGTGCAAAATGCTCAAATGATCTACAGAAATTTGAAAGTCCTTGTCATTAACCGGTTGTAAACTAACAACATGATGTTTCGGAAAAACTAGTGGGCTACCGATTGTCCGGTACACTCGATTATTAATCGATGCCATCTCTGTTAACTGCATTGCTTCAATAGAAGGATGCATAAGTGCCCCACCTAGCGATTTATTGTAAGCCGTTGTTCCACTAGGTGTTGACATACAAAGGCCATCTCCACGAAATCGTTCAAAATGAATATCGTTAATCACAACATCTAC
Source organism: Listeria sp. LM90SB2 (assembly GCF_028867355.1). NCBI lineage: Bacteria > Bacillati > Bacillota > Bacilli > Caryophanales > Listeriaceae > Listeria > Listeria sp. LM90SB2. Next base: position 1,017,563 of record NZ_CP046449.1, on the reverse strand, counting down.
TACAAAAGGGCCTCCTGAACTTTTTACAGTTGATTCATTAAGCGCTAAATATGTTGCTTCTTTTTTGCCAATCCCATATTTCACGGTTGTTTTGAGAAGAGGATAGGAAACTTTCTGATATTCTCCTTTTGCTACAAGCTTAACTAATTTATTTGCCTCAGCTGGTCTCCAATCCGCATAAAAGCCTAGATGACCAGTATGAATCCCTATAAAGGCAATTTCATCCAAGCGTTCCTCGTATTGATGAAAAGCAGACAGAAACGTTCCATCTCCACCAATAGAAATAACAATTTCAGGCTCTACGTCATCATATTCCATGTCATATTCCCCAAAACCTGCGATCATATTTAGTCGCAGCAAATCGGATTTTTCGTCCCCTTTGGAAGTAATCATATATTTCATTATTTCTATTCGCCCCTATTCCTACAACTAATTACTTATTTTTCTTTGGCATTACTTGATGCACTGCTTTTTTATCCTTTGATACGTCTTTATTTTGAGAAAAATAAACTTGCGCTTCTTGTATTTCTTCGCGAATTTGCGACATTTCCTCATCTAGTTGAAAAGCAGCCTCAGCAGCACGCTTTAAACGTTTATTGATCGCTTCTGGAAATTCGCCTTGATACTTGTAGTTTACCGAATGCTCAATCGTTGCCCAAAAATTCATTGCAAGTGTCCTAATTTGGATTTCAGCTAAGATTTTCTTTTCTCCTTGAATTGTTTCCACTGGGTACTCAATAACAACGTGATAGGAGCGGTAACCACTGGGTTTCTTGTTTGTAATATAATCGCGTTCTTCTACAATTCGAAAATCATTCCGCTGTCTTAAAAGGCGCACTACTACTTCAATATCATCTACAAATTGGCACATCATACGGAGTCCCGCAATATCCTGCATTTCTTCTACTAAGTGATCTAGTGCAATATGCTTTTGATTGGCCTTATCTAATATGCTCGCAACCGGCTTCACTCGGCCTGTAACAAATTCAATTGGCGAATGATTATTTTCAAGCTCAAATTGTGAACGCATTCCTTTAAGTTTAATTTTAAGTTCTTCCACAGCCTGTTTGTATGGCGCTAAAAAGTCTTCCCAATGATTCAAATCGCTCACCTCAAGTATATTCATGATTAAATTTATGCAACATCAGTTTTATTTTAACACAAAAGCAGTTAATCCACCTTGCTTAAAGTAACCTTTTTTTCAATCCCGTGGTAAAATAAAACCGAAGCATTCAAACGACAACTAAAAGGAGGATGAAAATGATTCTAACATTACTTCAAAACGGCGATTACGAAACTGCGCGCACTCAAGCACTTGCTGAATTAAAAAACAACTCCGATAACGCAGAACTTCATTATTATGCAGCATGGGCCCATGACGCACTCGGTAAAGAAGATGCTGCAATCCCCTTTTATGAGAAAGCCATACAACTCGGTCTTCCAGTTGATTCTCGTAAAGAAGCATATATAGGCCTTGGTAGTACTTACCGTATTACAGGTCAGCCCGAAAAAGCTAGCCTGCTTTTCCAAACCGCTTTACAAGAATTTCCAGATAATAATGCCTTGCGTACTTTTTCAGTTATGGCTAAATACAATCAAGGCTTAGAAAAAGAAGCTTTGCAGGAAGCCTTAATACTCTTGACACAAACAACGAGTGATGAAGACATTTTAAGTTACAAGAAAGCAATTCAATTTTATGCGCAAGATTTAGATGCGACATTTCATTAAAGGGAGCTGAACTATCATGGTCAAAGAACTAGAAATCGAATTTCGTAACCTACTAACCAAAGAAGAATACGATACATTAATAGAAAGTTTTCGAGTGAAAGAAGAAGATTTCTTTGAGCAAACAAATTATTATTTAGACACAGCAAATTTCGGGTTAAAAGAACGTCATTCCGCTCTTCGAATTCGACAATTAGAAACACAGTACCAATTAACACTCAAAACCCCAGAAGCACGTGGACTGATGGAAACTACTCAAATTCTTGGCGAGGACCAAGCAAGTGCCATCATCTCTGGAGCAAATATTCCAGTTGGACCAGTTCGTGACACGTTAAAAGAACTAGGAATCAATCATGAAGACTTACAGGTTTTCGGTTCACTCAAAACAATTCGCGCAGAAAAAGATTATAAAAAAGGCTTACTTGTGTTTGATAAGAATTTTTATGGTTCTATATCAGATTTCGACTTAGAGTATGAAGTGTCTGATTATGATAAAGGAAAAGAGGTTTTTGACAAACTACTTAAAGAATATCAAATCACCAATCAACCTGCCAAAAATAAAGTAGCACGATTTTATCATCACGTATATGAAAATAATAAGTAAGAATAGATACTTTTATAGCAAAAAGACACAAATTCTTAAAAAATAACGAATAAATATGTTAAGCCAATGACAATTATTTGTTAAATTTACATTACGCTGATAAAATAGATATGTAAGTTACAAAAACAAATTTTGTATCAGCTTTTACTGAGCAGTGAATTATTTCTTTTCACACTGGTACATTGAAATGAGTATCTGTTTGAAGATATTTAGAATTTGAAAATCAGGTGATAGCAAATGATTAACCAAAATTTATATTATCAGTCAGTAGCAAATTCCAAGCCAATCGAAATTTATCTATTTTTTGATCCAGCTTGTGATGACTGTTGGAATATTGAAGCGAATATGCTCCGATTACAAATGGAGTACGGGAACTATTTCAAATTGCGCTATGTTCTGCATAATAATTTGCAGACATTTGTATGTAAACAAAAGCGCGCAGGAAATAGTAACCTAAGCTTAAAAGAACAACAAATAGGGGCGCACCTTTCCTATATTTCTTGTCTTGCAGTCAAAGCCGCTGAACTACAAGGAAAAAAACAAGGAATTACATTCTTGCGCAAAATACAAGCAGCCTACTTCCTTGAAAATAAAGATATCGCTAGCGAAGAAGTACTTTATGATATCGCCGTTTCCACCGGTCTAGATTTATCAGAATTCAAAAAAGATCTAGCTTCTACAGTTGCCAAGCGTGCTTATATTGGCGATCAAAAAGTAGCTCAAGAAATGGAAATTCATGAAAATCCTACCGTAGTCTTTTTCAATAAAAATATAGAAGATGCTGGATTAAAACTAAGTGGGCTTCATCGTTATGAAGTTTATGTGCATGTTTTATCCGAGCTTTTAAATGATGCCCCACAACCAGAAGAACGCCCGCAAATGGAAGAATACTTGGCAAAAGTAAAAGTTACTTCTTCCGCTACTATGGCAGATTTTTATGGTGTTTCTGAACAACAAATCGAGCGTCAAATGAAAAAATGGCGTCTCCAACAAAAAGTAGAATTAATCGATGCTCCAGATGGCCAGGCTCACTGGAAATACATCGGAAACTTATAAAAAAGAAGCACCCCCATTCCTGGGTTGCTTCTTTTTTTTACATATTTTCTAAGCGTTCAATCCGCGAACTAATTGGCGGATGAGAGTCAAAAAGACCTGGCTTATTTTTTTTAGACTTTAGAGGTGACGCAAAGTAAATGGACTCACTAGAAGCACTAACTTCTTCCATTTTTTTCGAATCTCCGCTGATTTTTTGTAAAGCTTGGATAAGTCCATCAGGATTTCTGGTTAATTCTACCGCACTAGCATCAGCTAAATACTCTCTATTACGAGATAAAGCAAATTGGATAGCTGTTGCAATAATAGGCGCCAAAATAACAAATATGAGTGCAACGATATAGATAATCGCTTGTGCCCCACCACTGTTATTATTGTCACTCTTACGATTATTTCTGCCACCAGTTAGGCTTCCCCAGAAAATCATTCGCATAGCTAAATCACTAAGAATCGCAATAACAGCTACTAGCGCAATGGCAATCGTTGATAATCGAATATCATAATTACGAATATGAGAAATTTCATGCGCAATAACGCCCTCAAGTTCATAACGTTCTAATTTATTAAGCAATCCTCTAGTAACCGCCACGGCTCCTTTTTCAGGAGAAATCCCCGTCGCAAATGCGTTCGGACTTGCATCTTCAACGATATATACTTTTGGCATCGGAATACCAGCAACCATTGCCATACTCTCTACTGTATCCCACAAAACTGGCGCTTGATCTTTGGATGTAACTTCTTTCGCATGGTTCATCGCCATGACAACAGATGAACTGCTCATTACCATAATCAAAATATAAAATGCACCAATCACTGCCGCGAGTATGAGCCCATTCAGATAGTTATTCCAAACAATTATACCTATAGCAGCGCCAACCATAAGAACGAAAATGAAAAAGCCAAGAATAATAAAAATTGTTTTTCGCTTATTTGCTGCAATTTGTTCAAATAGCATAATTTTCGCTCTCCTTCATGGCTTAAAACTCTACTTTTGGTGCAACGCGTTCTACTTCAGGAATAGAAAGCATGTCACGTTCTGTAAAGTTATGCAGTTTTGCAACGATGTTTGTTGGTACAGATTGTACTTTTGTGTTGTAAGTCATTACGGTTGTATTATAAAGTTGGCGAGAATAAGCCACTTTATTTTCCGTAGTAGTTAATTCATGTTGCAATTCGATGAAAGAAGTATTTGCTTTTAAATCTGGGTAAGCTTCTCCTAATGCAAAAATGGATTTAAGCGCTCCACTTAACATATTGTCCGCTTCGATTTGACCTTGACGATTGTCAGCAGGAACTTCCATCATTTTATTACGAGCTTCAATTACTTGTGTTAATGTTTCTTTTTCATGTTTTGCATACCCTTTAACTGTTTCAACTAAATTAGGAATTAAATCAAATCTACGTTTTAATTGTACGTCAATTTGCGCCCAAGTTTCATCCACACGGTTACGGTATTTTACAAGGCTGTTGTATAGACCAAAATAAATCAATACTAAAATAACAACAACAGCGATAGCAATAATCCATCCTATCATAATTAATCTCCTCCTTCATATGTACTTACCCCATTATACCTTACTTAGGGAGTACACGACAATCCTACTGCAGCATGAGATTTTTATTTTTTCTTCCGCATAAAGTAAAATGGCTTCACAGGTTTATCTACCGGCATTTTAATGGTCATCATTGCATTTGGAGCACGGTCAATTTCTACACCATCTTCATTCCAAAGTACTTCTACAATCTGCTTAAATCCAGTATCTCCTGGCCCGTAAAATTCAATTTCTTCTCCAACACCAAAATTATTTCGTTGCTGTAAAGTAGCGATTTTCGTTTTCTCGTCATATTCCAATACTTGCGCCGCAAAAGCATATTGAGGAATTTTCCGCGTTTTCCCAAATAGTTGTTCGTCCTCGGTTGGTTCTTTATAGAAAAATCCTGTAGATAGTTCGCGTTGTGCAACTTTCCATAATTCTTCTTCCCAAGCTGGATCGAATACATAATTTTCCGGGTCCGCGCAGTAAGCATCTACGGCACGACGGTATACACTTGCGACAGTCGAAACATAATGAATGGACTTCATTCGTCCTTCGATTTTCAAACTATCCACACCAGCATTTACCATATCCGGAATGTATTTAATCATTGATAAATCAACCGCGCTCATTGAAAACGGCTCTTCATCAGTATCCACTAAATTTTTCGAGACACCATTATCAATTTCAAACAAGTCATATTTCCAGCGACAACTTTGCGCACACCCGCCACGGTTCGCATCACGATTAGCCATATGATTTGATAAAGTACAACGACCAGAATAAGAAATACACATTGCCCCATGGATAAATGCTTCCATTTCGACATCCGTTTTTTCGCCGATTTCTTGAATTTCTTGCATGCTAACTTCACGAGCAAGTACAACTCGTTCAAGACCTTGCTTCTTCCAAAATTCTAATGTCTTATAGTTTGTTGCCGAGGCTTGTGTAGATAAGTGGACTGGTAACCCTGGCGCATCTTGAAAACAAATGCTAATGAGCGCTGGATCCGATACAATCACTGCATCAATACCAATATCGCGTAATGTTCGGAAAAATTCCCCAGCACCTTCTGTATCACCAGCATGCGCAACCATATTTGCCGCAACGTACACTTTTGCATTTCGTTCATGCGCAAAAGCGATACCTTCTTTCATTTCTTCAAAGCTAAAATTACCTGCTCGTGACCGAAGACCAAAAGCCTGACCACCAATATATACAGCATCCGCACCATAGCGAATGGCAATTTTTAATTTTTCTAAGTTACCAGCCGGAGCTAGCACTTCTGGTTTTTTTAATATTTTACTCATTTATGCTATTCCCCCTATTTCACATCATCCGGATTTTTCAAATAAAATCCTGCGTCTAGTTTTCGTGTTGGAGGCTGAAGTTCCGTTAATTTATTCACAAAATACTCTGCGACAAATTGACCTTTCATAACAGCTTCTTTCGCTTCAACTAACAGCGATGCGATTTGAACAAAATTCTCTGATTCTGCAAGAACACCATCTAGTTTCCATGTTTTCAATCCAGCCTCATATAAGTCCGCCAAATAAGGGACAAGTGAAACATCTTCGGAAGCAAAAATATGTGTTCCAGACTCATCTTCATAGATTGGTAATTGACTTGTTTCATCATTAGGTTCGCGTAAATAAAGACCACGTTCCTTCGATGTATCATCTTCCAGTTCGACAATACGCTCATAATTCGTTACTAGTTTACGTTTGGATTGGTGAATGCATGTTGGTCCATAAACCAGAACTTCAACTGGGATAGTAAGGCTACTTGCAATGGCTTTGATTTCGCCTTCTGTTAGTTCCCGAGCAAGTACCGCACCAATCGCTCCTTGTTTTTCCCAAAACGAGATTTGTTCTGCGCTAGTTACAAATGTTTGGGCGTCATAAATAAACGGAATCGGTTGAGCCATTTCACTCAAAAGCATAATTGCCCCTGGATCACCGCACGTTACTGCATCCACTTTCATATCTGCAAGATGCTCTAAAAATCCCGGTAACTCTTCCATATGTTCGTTATGCATTAACGAATTTACTGCTACAGTTACTTTCTTTCCTTCTTGATGTGCTAAATGAACTATTTCACGTAATTCTTCGACAGAAAATGAATGCGGCAATCTTAAACCAAATTGGCTATTACCTACATATAGTCTGTCTACCCCCGCGCGAAGCAATTGTTCAGCTTGTTTCATTGAATCTGCTGTCGCAATGATTTCCATGTTTTTCTCCTCATTTCTACAAAAACGTTACTTGATAAATGTATCACAAGAAGACTTGTTACTCAATAAGAATTTTGGCATAAAAAAAGAGACTAGTCTAAGTGACCAATCTCTAATCTATTTTTTCTTCTTTGGTTAATTTAAATAAATTAAGTAATGGGCGATATGTGCTCCCTACTAATCCAAGCGTCTCAATCAATACCTCAATTAAAATGAGTAGTACACCGATTAAAATCATCGAACCCCACAGTGTCGACATCGTGAAAATGAAGGCAAATAAAGAAAATAGTGCGGCAATGGCATAAATCAAAATAACCGTTTGACGATGCGTGAAGCCTAGTCGTAATAAACAATGATGTAAATGCGACTTATCTGCCATCGCGATTGGTTGTTTCGTTACCATGCGTCGTATAATAGCAAAAAGTGTATCAGAAATCGGTACACCTAAAATTAAAATTGGTACGATTAAAGAGATAAACGTAACATTTTTGAATCCCATCACGGATAACACGGAAATAATAAAACCTAAGAAAAGCGCGCCAGTGTCACCCATGAAAATTTTTGCAGGATTAAAATTATAAGGTAAGAAACCAAGTGTCCCAGCGATTAACACACTTGCTATCATAATTACTAGTGCATCTCCCATAATAAACGCCATTCCTAAAATAGTGAGTAAGGCAATGGTTGAAACACCTGCGGCAAGACCGTCCAGTCCATCAATTAGATTTATAGCGTTCGTAATGGCTACAATCCAAATAATTGTGAGTGGGATACTTAACACCCCAAAATGGATTTCCCCACCGAATGGTAAGTTGATAAAGTCGATACTAATGTTACCCCAAAACACAATAATAAAGGCAGCGGTAACTTGGCCGATTAATTTATATCTTGCTTTAAATTCCATAATATCATCTAATAGCCCAGTCAAAACCATGACAAATGCTGCAATCAGAAGCGGCCATAAGAATTCGTTTTCAATTGGGAGTAAAAACATTCCGATAGTAAAACTGATAAACATTGCTAGTCCACCTAAACTCGGAATTGGTTTAATATTAATACGACGTTGGTCTGGTTTATCTGTAATATCAAAGTATAGAGCTATTTTTCGAATTAGCGGTGTAAGTAATACGGACGCGCCAAAACATATCAATATAATCATCCAGCTCATGGCTAGTCCTCCCCGCAAATTTTTTACTCATCTCATTATACTTTTTTATTTGCAAAAAGACAACGAAAATCATTATGCAAAAAAGCTTGGGGCAGACAGATACCGCCTCAAGCTTTTATTTATTGTTTAATCCTAGCTACAAATTGAAATCTACTACCTACATACTGGGAACGCGTAAATTCAAATGGTCGACCGTCTTCTAACATTGTAATCTGCCTGAGTTTCATAACCGGCGATCCGAGTTTCACATCAAGATATGGCGCAATTTTTTCTGATACTAAAGAAGCTTCCATGATTTGTTCCGCTTCTCCAATTGGTTGACCAAGTTTTAATTCAATCGCTTTATAAAGGGAATCCATAATGTCTTCCTTTGTAAGCAGTGAAGCAATTTTTTCTGGAATGGCAGCAACTTCATAAAGAATTGGCACACGGTCGCCGTAACGAATCCGTTCAATTTTCATTACATTGCTGTTTTCTGGCAGTTGCAACGCTTCTTGTTCTTGCGTACTTGCCGGACGAATGCCATACGATACGATTCGCGTCGAAGGAACTTTCCCCTCTTGTAACATCAAATTCGTAAAACTCGTAACCGCTTCAAGTCGTTCGGTTAGTTTCTTTTCCGCAATAAAGGTCCCGGCACCAACACGTCTTTGCAAAATGTTATCATCAACGAGGCCTTGAATGGCTTGTCTTACCGTCATTCGGCTAACGTGAAACATTTCAGCAAGTTGACGTTCAGCTGGAATAGAAGTGCCAACTTTCCAAACACCATCTTCCATTTTCTTTTTAATTTCACTTTGAATCTGAATGTAAATCGGTATTCCTGATTGTTTATCGATCATTTTCCCGCCCTCTTCTTATAGAAGTGACGCCGCCTCGTTGTCAAGAATCACAGTAACATCTGGATGATTTTGAAGTACAGAAGCAGGACAATTCACATCTACAGGTCCTTTAATAGTTTCTTTGATTGCTTGTGCTTTGTTTTCACCAAAAGCAAGTAGGATAATTTTCTTCGCATTCATGATGGATTTAATTCCCATAGAATAAGCATGTGTTGGAACATCTTCTTCTCTTTCGAAAAAGCGTTTATTAGCTTCACGAGTGGAATCTGTTAAAACCACTTTATGTGTTAACGAATCAAAAGGAGTTCCTGGTTCGTTAAAACCAATATGGCCGTTTGTTCCAATTCCAAGCACTTGAATATCAATTGGGTGCTCAGATAAAATTTCTTCATAACGTGCGCATTCTGCTTCTGCATCCGTCGCTTCTCCGTTAGGTAAGAAACTTTCTTTAAATGCTTTTTTAGAGAATAACAATTCATTCATATAGTAATGATAACTGTTTGGATCGTTTGCCGCAAGACCTACATATTCATCTAAGTTCGTTGTTGTGACATTTTTTGTGTCAACATCGCTTTTTACAAGCTCTGCATAAAGTGTTTCTGGTGTGCTACCAGTTGCTAGGCCAAGTGTGTTTACTTCACCTGATGTAATTCCTTTTTCAATAATTTCTAGTGCTTTTTTAGAACCTGCTAATTTATTTTCTGTTGTGATAAGTTGCATTTTATTATCTTCCTCTCAAGAATGTTTTTTTCCGAATGAATAAGTTGCTGTAATGTGTAAATCTTCGTCAAGTAAGTTGAAATCTGCATCCTTACCAGCCTCGATTGCACCTTTTTGTGTTAAATTAAATTCGCGTGCTTGGTTTCCAGAAGACATAAGAACTGCCTCTTCTACCGAGCATCCAGTAAATTTAATCATGTTGCGGAAGCCATCGTCATAAGTGAGTACACTTCCAGCTAAAGTTCCATCTTCTAAACGAGCTTGTTTATCTTTCACGATAACAGTTTGGCCGCCAAGTTCAGATTTCCCTTCTGGCATACCTTTTGCTCGCATGGAGTCAGTGATAATGCATAAATGTTCTGGCCCTTTCATTTGATAAGCTAATTTCACCATATCAGGATGAACGTGAATGCCATCAACGATTAGTTCTGCATTAATACCGCGTTCTAGTAAAACATGACCTGGAACGCCTGGCTCACGGTGCGTCATACGGTGACAAGCATTATATAAATGTGTCGCGTGTGTCGCTTTACTTGTTTTCAAGTGCTCACGAACATCATTAGAGTGACCAATACTCGGAACAACCCCTAGTTCAAAACACAAATTTTCAAAATCAGCTGAAGTATCATGTTCTGGTGCATATGTTACTAATTTAATTAAACCACCAGAAATATCAAACCACTTTTTGAAAAGTTCCAAGTCAGGTGCTTGAATATATTCTTCTGGTTGTGCGCCTTTAAAGACTTTAGAAACAAATGGACCTTCCAAATGAATTCCACCAATAACAGGTTCTGTTTGAGCAACCTCATTGATCACTTTTAATGCTTTTTCAATATTTTCATGTGATTGTGTCATCGTTGTTGGGAAGTAAGTAGTAATTCCTTCATTTAACATTCCATTCACTTGTTTTCTAAGTGCTTCTGGATCTGCATCCATTGCGTCAAAACTATAACCACCGTGGGAATGAACATCAATGAAACCTGGAACAAGTTTTTGTCCTTTGGCATCGATTACTTCTTCTGCTTTGTCCGCTTGGAAATCAGCCATCGAGCCAACCTCTAAAATTTGTTTGTCAAAACGTACGAAAGCATTTTCTAGAACACCTTTACCAGTATAAATTGTAGCGTTAGTAATTACTTTATTAGTCATTACATATTGCCTCCTTGTTAAATCGGTCTATACCAATTATTATAGCACGTATCTATTAAAATGCAACTTATCTTTTCCTATTTACCCGAAAAAAAGTAATATAACCAAAAAAAGCTACGAGCATATTTAGATGGCCCATAGCGTTTTGTTATAAAAAAAGCGCAGAATGATTATTCTGCGCTAATTACTTTTATTTATCTGTTTCGTTTTCTTCTTCTTTTTTCTCTAATTCTGGAATTAATACTTCTTTTTCTTCTTTTGGTTTTTCTTTTGCAGCTTCTTTTTCAAGTTCATTTAATTGATCTTCCATCGAAGCTTTTTCTGGTTTTTTGAAATTTTGTTTTTCGCGTTCAATAATTTCATCTACCATTGTTGTAAAGTTTTGCGCTTTATCTTTGATAATTTCTTTGCTTTTCTTTGTTTTCTTTTCTAGTTCGTCCATTAGATCATCAAAGGATTGAGAAAGTTCTTTGCTCATATCCGCTTTCTTTTCTGCTTCTTCCGCTAAATCGCGTTGTTTTTGTGCTTCATGATAGTCACTAACACTACCCCAGCTCATGTCATGGATAACTTTGTCCATTTTTTCGGAAGTTTCTGTTGCATTTTTTTCAGCCATTTCAGCTAAATGTTGGGTTTTAAGATTTTTCCATTTTAAGCGCATTTCGTGCATACGTAGTTCTAATTTTTCAAGCTGTTCGGACGCTTGATCGTAATGTGCTTTTGTAGCTTCTAATTGTTCTTCATATTGAGCCACTTCTTCTAAAGCGAAATCAGCTAGTTTTGTTTCACCAGCTTCTTTGGCGATTTCTGCTTGGTGACGACGTTTTTCAACATAAACTTCCATTTCTTTATATTCCTTGTAGAAAAGAGATTTCAGTTCGCGTTGTTTTTCTACCATGCGTTCTGCGTCTTTCATTTCTTGTTTTGTTTTATCCATATAGTAACTTACTGAATTGCGACGTTTTTCTTCACGTTTCTCGATTTTTTCACTAACTTCTTTATTCCATTGTTTCATTTTTTCAAAAAGGTTTGCCATTTTTTTCTCCTCCAATTATTTATTGTATGGGTAGTCGAATACGTCATCATTTTTTCTTGGTTTATTTTTATTTCTAGTTAGGAAGTAAATGATTGCTCCGATAATTACAACAACCAGAATTCCTTTTAAGTTAGCTAGAATTATTAAGGCACCAACACCAATTAGAATACCATAAATAACTTTTTCACCTACGGACCTTGCTTCAAGTAGCTTCTTAAGTGACCAAAAGCCGAGCACTGCACCAATTGTTGCTAGTATCGCTGGCAATAAAACTATAAGTATCATCGCAATTAGTAAAATTATTAATACGCCAATCAATATTGCTCTCATACGCCTACCTCCTAACTTCCAAATGTAGCTGATATATTTTCTTTTATTACTGTACCTATCATAACCCTATCTATCAAGTATAATAACCCGCTGTAGAAGGAAATTCACCTACAACTTGAGTCCTATTGTCTAACTACAGGATAACATAATCTACTATAATAAGCAGTGTTTTCTACATAAAAAAACAGCTTGTTCTCGCGTAACACAAGATACAAACTGCATTCTCATTATTTGACTTTTTCTTCATATTGAAGAGATGAAACGCCACCTTCTGAAATCATGTTATTTTCTTCCAGTTCTGTTTCAGAAATTTCTTTGTCAGCGTAACGGGTCCGAATATCATTTACCTCATCAAAAGGGGTAGGCGGCTGTTGCTTTTTAACCACGTATACTACTGCACAAGCTAAAACTCCAGCGACAGCTCCCACGGCTCCGGCAATAATTCCTACTTTATTTTTCACACTATCAACCTCCTCTTGAAATCCACTATTTTATTCCCTAAAAAAGTAGAAGTAAAACAAAAACGAGCTTGAAAAGTTCAAACTCGTTTCGAATTATAATCCAGAAAAAGTGCTCTTCGGTTTGCGGACAAAACAAAGTATCGCAACAACAATGAATAATAACGCAGGAATGAAACTAATTAGTGCTGTAGAAAGCAACGATACAACGCCTGCTGCTAAAAATAAATATCCTGCAAAAACTGGTTTTTTATTTTTGAATATGTAGTAAATCCCAAAGATACCAAGTGCGAGCGTAATTAAGCCTCCTGTTAATGCAGTCCAAGATAATGTTTGCACAAAATCTAGTACACGATCGGGATCAGGAATCTCTTTTTTCGGGATCTCCCATTCATTCATTGTTTTGTAGTAGTTGTTGTAGAAAGTTGTTAAACCTTCTTTTCCTTTTGAACCACTTATCATCAATAGACCAATAATAGCAATAAATGCTTGTGCGAGTATACTTAAAACAAGACCAATAATAGCGAGTACTATCTCACCAGTTCGTTTAATCATATGAATATGCCTCCGTTTCTTCGCTTATTTTTCCAGTATACTATATGTGTTCATGAGATGAAACCATTAAATTAGTAGAAAAAGTAGACCAATCGTGCGTTTTCTATAAAAAAAATGTATAATTTGTTCATAACGAATTTTAAAGGGGCGTAAAATAATGCTAAAGCGCGTATTCTTCTCCATTATCTTACCATTAGGTTGTTTAGTTGGAGCAATTTTTATTTTACTGACGATTAACACGACTTATCCAAAAGCAGCCAATGAATCCATCCCTACCATTTTTATACATGGTTATCGTGGGACAGACCGCTCGCTTCACGGAATGATACGTCGCTTTGACCAAAAGTATGATTGGGGTACAGAGTCATTGACCGTAAATGTAAGCCCAGATGGAAAAATTTCTACTACTGGAACTTATAACAAAAAAGAAAAAAATCCACTTATCAACATTGTTTTTGAAGATAATCGAGCAACGCTTCCTCAACAATCAATGTGGACAAAAAAGGTAATGTCTTATTTACAACAAAATTATGCCATAAAAAAATTTAATGCAGTAGGTCATTCAATGGGTGGCGGTGCTTGGGTTTCTTATTTAGCTAGTTACGAGAAAAACAAGTCCTATCCACAAGTAAATAAAATTGTGTTTCTTGCAGTTCCATTTTATCCGGAAGAATATGTGAATGGCGATCAGCAGGTTGATATTAAAAATGCCAATAATGTGCATGCTAAATTCGCTGAGAAAATGGCCAAAGTTTTACCCAACAATACTGAAATTATGATTATTGGTGGTAATTTGGAAGATGGTTCAAATAGTGATGGTGAAGTGAAATTAGATAGTGTTTTATATGGTGAAAAATTATTTGCACATCAAAAGGTAACGACACATGTCATTAAAGGACCACAAGCTACTCATAGTAGTATGCATGAATCTACTGTAGTGGATAAGTATGTTGGTCAATTTTTATGGGGCGAGAAATAAACGATTAAAGGATGTTTGAAATGAAAAAAGTTATTAGTTTAATTATCGCATTAGCCATTATCATTACTGGCTTTTGGATAATTTTTCTTCAATTTGAGCCGACTAAAAAAGAAGCTAAAGAGCCTGCTGTGACAGCAAATAAAACAACAAAAAAAGAACAAAAACCTGTTTCAGAAATAGCAATCCCTACTCTGTTTGTTCATGGGTATTCTGGAACAATTAATTCATTCGGAGGTATGATTAATCGTCTTGCTGAAGACGGGGATGTAACAAAATCACTTGTTATGAATGTTGCAGCTGATGGGACTGTAAGCTCTGATGGAAACTATGATAAGTTTAGTCATAACCCTACTATTCAAGTTATTTTTGAAGATAATAAAAGCTCAGCGGCAAATCAAACACAATGGATTCAAAATGTCATGAAAGAATTAAAAAATAATTATCATATCGAAAAAGTATACGCAGTTGGTCATTCCATGGGTGGCGTTAGTTTAACAAGTTACATTGAAAAAGTAGGTAGTGATAAAACTTATCCTGTTCTTGAAAAACTTGTTTTAATCGGTGCTCCACTTAATGGACTAGTAATTGGTGATGATGGTGTTACAGCTTACGACCTTACAGATTCAGGGCCAAAAAAATCTTCAGACCGTTATAGTGAATTCATGAAAAACAAACAAAAAATCCCTACTAATTTGCACGTATTAAATATTGCAGGTGATACTTTAAACGGAACAAAAAGCGATGGTAGCGTTTCTGTTGCGAGTGCCTTATCTGGCAAATTCATTTTTGAAGGCCAGGCAGCAAGTTACGAAGAAAAAACATTCACAGGTAAGAATGCAGCTCATAGTAAACTCCACGAAAATACCGATGTTGATGCTGAAGTAGCTGACTTTTTATGGGGAATAGAAAAAGTAGATTAAGGCTATCGCCTAATCTACTTTTTTCTTGCGTCCAAATATTGTTCGTTTTTTTAAGTCTTCTGCATTTCTCACTTCTAAAATATCTAATAAGAATACAAAGACTGGAATTCCTACAATTAGCCCCCACACTCCAAAGAATGTTTCCGAGAAAATCAAAATAATAAATGTGTAAAATACCGGTAAGTTCGTTTTAGATGACATTAATTTTGGATTTAAAATGTAGGTCTCTATTGCATGAACAATGACAACGGTAATTAAAATGTACACCACATCTTGAAATCCTCCAACAGAATAAGCTATAAGCACCAGTGGAATACAGGAAATAATCACCCCCGCAACGGGGATTAATCCTAAGACGAAAACCATAATGGATAAACTAAGCAACTGTGGAAAGTCCATTAAATAAAGCGCGATTGTCGTAATAAATGTGTTTACTAAAGCGATCATTAATTGCGCCTCTAAAACGACTCCAAAAGTCGAAACAAATTTCTTTCCAAAAAACGCAGCCTCTTTAAAAATAAAGCCTACCTTACTTGTCATGAACTGCCCAGTAAAAGAAGTTACTCGTTCTTTTTCCAAAGAGAAAAATAAACTAAGAATTAATGCTAAGAAGAAAGATAATCCGACAGATCCAATACCGGATAGTGAAGCAATAATAAAATCGACCCCAGCTTGCAAATATTTCTGTATGTTAGATTCTTTTAAAAACCCAACAATCCACTTCACAATCGTATTGTCACTTGGATTATTGTAAAGTTTCACAAGAGAATCTACTAATTGAGAAATTTGATTAATTAAAATTGGTAAGAAATGCACTATAGCGACATATAAGAATACTGCTACTAATGAATAAAGTACAATGACAATTAGCTTTCTTGGTACGCGCACCCTTTTCAAAATAACATTCTCTAGTCGTGTTACTAAAAATGCAAAAATGAATGTTAGTAAAATCAAATCAATCATACTTCTGAGTAAATATAAAACAATGCCTAGAAGAACAAACACTAGCACCCGTCTTGCAGTGTCGTTTTCTTTTAGCTTTTCTAACCAATTCATATTTTCACCAGCCCTCTTCTTCCTTCATTTTATCATAGTTTAACAAAATAAGGTTTACAAAAAAAGAATTCTTCTGTAAAATAGAACCAATCATCCTACCTTTAGAAATGGAGTGAATAGTATGGTAGAAAAAATTGAACGCAAATCGCTTGCAGAGCAAGTTTATGATCAAATAAAAGCAGAAATTACTAACGGTACTTGGAAAATCGGTGAACGCATTCCGAAAGAAGCGGATTTAATGGCTGAATTTGGCATTAGTCGTAATACGCTACGTGAAGCCATTCGTGCCCTATCTCATATCGGTTTACTGGAAACCAAACAAGGTGACGGGACTTTTGTTCGTAACAATAGTGAACTAAATGCTATCATGCAGAGGCGTGTCCGCGAATCCACGGTTCAAGAAATCCTGGAAATTCGGCATGCGCTTGACAGAGAAGCAGTTATTCTGGCCTGTGATCGACGCACGGAAGAAGATGTAAAAACACTAGAAAAATATAGACACCAATGCCAACTAGCGACGGAAAAAAATGATGTTGGTGCTTTTGTGAAAGCTGATTCTGCCCTTCATTTAACAATTGTAAAGGCAGCTCATAACGATTTGTTGTTAGATATGTATGTCAATATTTTAGAAGAAATACAGTTTTCCATCACGAGTACAACCGAAATGAGCCCAGAAGCTAATCAGCATAATGGGCACGCTGCGCTTGTCAAAGCGATTGAAAAACGAAATAAAGAACAAGCAGCTCATGAAGTAACAGAGTATATTACTCTTTTCAAACGAATTGATGCTAAGAATGGAGAAAAGAAATGAATTCAGATTTAACCAATAAAAAAATCCTTACACGCTCGAGTAAGGTAATGCTTGTTTTAGGAATTATTTTAATTGCGGCAAACTTACGGACACCAATTACCTCTGTAGGTCCGTTACTTGGAATGATTCAATCAGATTTACATTTAACCAATACGATGGCTGGATTACTTACAACAATTCCGCTACTTGCATTTGCAGGACTATCCCCGTTCGTTTCTAAGCTAAGTCGAGCACTTGGTATAGAGGTATTAATTTTTGTAGCACTATTGACACTTGTACTTGGTAGCTTACTTCGACCTTTTGGGGGCGAACTCAATTTATTTGCTGGAACGTTTATGATTGGTCTTGCTATTGCTGTCGGAAATGTTATTTTGCCAAGTTTGATAAAAAAAGAATTTCCATTTAAATTGGGTCTAATGACTGGAGTTTATTCCATTTCGATGAATTTGTGTGCAGCGATTGCAGCTGGCTTAACGGTTCCAATTGCTATGAACAATCGCTTTAGCTGGCATGGAAGTATGGTTTTCTGGGCAATTCTTGGAATCGTTGCTTTAGTCATTTGGCTTCCACAGTTAAAATATAATCAACGCTCGACGGAAAAAATTGCAACTCACTTGGTTACAACTTCGGTTTGGAAGTCTCCGCTTGCGTGGAAAATTTCTTTATTTATGGGTTCGCAGTCAGCAATTTTTTATATTTCGATTGCCTGGTTACCAAATATTTTGGCGGACCAAGGATTATCTAGTACTTCTAGTGGCTTAATGCTCTCCTTAATGCAGTTTGCGGTTATGCCGATTACGTTTATTATTCCTATTATTGCCGGACGAATGAAAAATCAGCAATTACTAGTTGGAATTTCTATTTTATTCTTTTTAATTGGAATTTTTGGCATTATGTTTGCTTCTGGTAGCGTGCTTATTTTATCGATTGCTATCATTGTATACGGAATTGGTTCGGGGATGTCATTTAGTTTGTCGATGATGTTCTTTAATTTGCGAACAACAAGCGCTACCGAATCAGCGGATCTCTCTGGAATGGCGCAATCTATCGGTTACTTGTTTGCCGCTTCCGGTCCGATATTATTTGGTACCCTGCATGATGCGCTTGGTAGCTGGCAACCAACCTTATATGTTTTAGTCGGTATTACCATGCTTATGCTATACTGCGGCCTAGATGCTGGACGCAATAATTTTCTCTTTCCACAGAAAAAGTGATTTTTGCGCATAAAAAAACTAGTGCGGAAAAAGGGAGTAAACCGCACTAGCTAAAAGGGAGTTTGGGATTTTCATTCTAAAAAGGGAAAGAAATGAAAATGTTTTGCTTGTTGTTAGCTTATACATATAATAACTTTTCAAAAAAAGAATGTGCTGAAAGAAAGATGATAATTTCATGAGAGTTTAAAAAAGTTTTTCTCAGTTTCTCCCTCTTAATCTTTCTAGCTTTTCTGCAATTCTATTTTTCATTTCTTCCGTTTCTTGGGGATGTTTCATTATTTCATTAGTTTCTGAAATAGTGACGACATCTCCTTCTTTTATGGATGAATCGAGCTTTTCTTTGTCAATTTGCCATTCTGTTTGGTCTGGTTCTAATAAAAAAACTGCTTTGCCATCTTCTATCCGATCTAAAATTGCTTTTTTCACCCTAATCACCTACTTTGTTACGGCAATGCCTTGTTCTTTGATTTGGCGCACAATGCCATCGCCAATGCCGTTAATTTTTTTCAAGTCATCTATGGACTGATATGGTCGCTCGGCAATGATTTTTTCTGCAAGCGCTGGCCCAATTAGTGGTAATAATTGTAATTCTTCACTAGATGCTGTATTTAAATTAATGCTGTCTGGTAATTCTTCTGATGTTGCATCTTCTGTTTTTTGCGTGCTATTTTCTTTATTATAGCTGCTACCTGCTTTTGGTGTACCTGATTTTTCGGTTTGCACATGGATTTTTTCACCGTCTGTTTCAATGATTACCGTTCCATTCACATCTGTTCCATATGTTTTTATATCACGCTCTTTTAACCACTCCAGCACTTCCACATGAGGATGTCCGTAACTATTGGCCATTTCAGCAGAGTAAACAGCCACTTGGGGTTTTACTTTATCTAGGAAAAATGGCTGGTTGGATGTGGACGATCCGTGGTGCCCTAAATCTAAAATATCCGCTTCTAAATCGGCACCGCTGTCTACCATTTCTCTTTCTCGACCTTTTTCTGCGTCACCTGTAAAAATAGCGGAAATATCTTTATAGGTGATTTTTACAGCGATAGAATCATTATTAGCGTCATTTTCCAATTTATCAGGGCTTAAAACCTCTAGATTAAATGGACCAAAAGTCGCTTTTTCGCCGCGTCTCGGTTCTTTGTATTTGGCATCTGAAGCTAATGCTGCGTCAATTACTTTCTCGTAAATACTACTAGAAAAAGTTAAGCCATCCATCCAAATTTCTTTCGGTTTGTATGTAGCGATTACTTTATCAGCATTACCGATATGGTCTGCGTGCGGGTGTGTCAGTAGCAGCAAATCTATTTTCTTTATATTCGCTTCTTTTAAATAGGTTAAAATACGGTCATCATCTTGGCGACCTGTATCAATCAAAATAGTTGTACCATCTTCTGCTTGGATAAGTGTGCTATCCCCTTGGCCAACATCAAAAAATGTAAAACTTGCACCATTCAATGTTTTTTCGGTAATGTTCGATTTACTCGTTGATGGTTCGGAAAAACTACAACCGCTTAAAAATATCGCGATTAAACTTATACAGATTACTAATTTCTTTGTCATCTTTCTCCTCCTGCTCTCTTAGTAGAATAGCAAAGGAAGGCGAAACAGTAAAGTTTTTAAAACAAAAACCGCCTGAAATCAATTTGATTACACGCGGTCATTTATGTTGGATTCATTTCACTTTTTCTTTAAAGGAAAAAAGTACTTCTTCCGTTTTTGGTTCATAGTCAATTTTCCAGTCGTGGTCTTTGAAATACCAATAGTCATGGTCTTCAATGAAGAAAATTAAGTCTTCTTTCTTCTCAGCGACTGCTGCTTCTTGCGGTTTTTCGGCAGTTAAACCGATAGAGAAACCAGGATGCAAGGAACTGTTAGAACCACCGTATTTCGCAAAAAGTCGAATTCCATTACCATTAGCTACATCAAACTCATCATGAAACCATTTATTTGCTTGGTCCGTTACCTCGATATTCATACTTTTCACTCCTCGTTTCCAATTTTTTCGTAATGATTGTTATTCAAGAATAGCAGATTTCTTGGTGAATTTCACTTTTTCTGCTTTTTGTTATGAAGATAATATACCTCTTTCAAAGAAACTTTAAACCACATTGTGTTAAGACAATGTAAAAATAAGGAAATTGTACTATAACAGACTGGGGCAAAAAAAACTGTGTGAGACGATTAATCCCACACAGTTTTTATAACTCTTTATTCTAATGGCGCTTTTCCTAAGAATGCTTTGAACATCCAGATATGTTTGTCAATGCTTGCTTTGAAAGCAATTAACATATCGTTTGTTACGTTGTCGCCTTCTTTGTCAGTAAGCTCAATACCTTGTTGATATTCGTCTCTAAGTAATTCTAATGTTCCAACTAAGTCTTCCATTAATTGATCCATTGTTTTTGGTTTCGTATAAGGAGCTTCTTCAACGCTCGCATTTTCTAAAAACTCTTTTAAAGTCGAGAATGGGCTTCCGCCGATTGCTAGTAAGCGTTCTGCTACTTCGTCCATTTGTTCGCCGAATTCGCTATATAAATCATCCATTTTTTCATGTAAAGTGAAGAAGTTGTGGCCTCTCATATACCAATGAATTTGATGAATTTTTACTGTGAATACGTTTAGGTTCGCTACTTGGTGATTCAAAAATTCCTTTGTGTCTACTGAGTTGATTGTTTTCATAATTATCTTCCTCCTATTTTATAATGATTATCACTTAATAATAAGTATAATCTATTTCCACATCAATGTCCAGTGTGGAAACCATCACAAAGTATTTACCACTGATATAAATTCTTAAACATCTATTATTGTTTTCTCATTATTTATCTCTTCTTTTATGATAGAATAAAAAGGACTTTTGTACAACTAGGAGGACCAAGCTATGGAAAATTATTCTCACCGCTTTCAGGTGAACTTGGCTGGTATGATTGACATTCTCTCAAACCACCTTTATGACGAAAAAGATGTTTATATTCGCGAATTACTGCAAAATGCAACCGATGCCATTCGCGCCAGGAAAAAAATCGATTCAACTTTAGAAGGTAAAATCCATGCATCTCTAACTGGAGATAATAATGAAAAAACATTAATTGTAGAAGACAACGGAATTGGTTTAACGGAAGATGAGGTTCACGCTTTTCTAGCTACTATTGCTAATTCATCAAAAGGCGAAAAAAACTTTGATGGAGAAAGTTCCAATGACTTTATTGGTCGTTTTGGGATTGGTTTACTTTCTTGTTTTATTGTTAGTGATGAAATTGTAATGATTTCTACTTCCAAAAAAGATGGTGGCACAACAGAATGGCGCGGAAAAGCGGACGGAACTTATTCGGTTCGGAAAATAGAAACGGAAACTCGCGAACCAGGTACACAAGTGTATTTGCGCTTACGAGCTGATTTAGACGAGCACCCTGAATGCGAGGACGTAGAAGAATTAATCAATACACTCAAAAAATATGGTTCCTCTTTGGAAAGTAATATAATAGTAGAAATTAATGGTTTAGAAGAAGAAATTAATAGTTGGACCAAACAGTTTTCCAATAAAGAAACCTTGTCTAAACTATCAAAAGATCAAATTATTCAGTACGGCGAATATATCCTTGGAACGCGTTTCCAAGATTATTTCTTAATTGAAAATGAGTCAGGAAGAACGTTTGGGATTGCTTATATGATTCCTCATGCTGTTCAAATGAATGCTATCCGGAAGAACACGGTATTTTTAAATAATATGTATGTCACAAGTGAAGCAAATAATATTTTGCCTGATTGGTCGTTTTTTGCTAAATGCGTGATTTGGACGGATGAGCTTCAACCTGTTGCTTCTCGTGAGGCGTTTTATAAAAATGAGCGATTAACTAGTGTTGCCGACGAGCTTGGCGTTGCTTTGAAAAAAGGAATTGAAACTCTTCCAGAAGAAGCATTGATGAAATTATTAGCTACACATTATCTTGGTTTTAAAGCACTTGCGAGTGAAGATGCACCATTTTTAAAATTAATCTATCCTTATCTTCCAGTTCGGACTTTGAATGGCGAGGAAAAATTAGGTGATATTATCGCTAAAAATGATGTCATTTATTACACCTACTCGGTCGATGACTTTAGACAAATTAAGGATATTGCGAGATCAAGCGGTATGACGCTTATTAACGGCGGCTATTCCTATGATTCGCCAATCTTAGCGCAATTAAGTTACTTTGTTGAGGGGACAGAATTTGTTTTAATCGAACCGGAAGAAATGACTAATAAATTACGGCCTATGACAGTGAGCGAAGAACAGGCTTACCAACCTATTTTGACAGAAATGAATAGTATGATGGCTGAATTTGATACAGATGTATTAATTAAACATTTTGAACCGAAAGATTTACCGATTATTTTCATCCACTCTACAGCAACACAAGAATTACGCGAACTAGAACGTGCTGTCGAAGAAACAAATTCTGTTTTTAGTGATATTTTAGAGAGCATCCAAAAAGAACAAGAACCTGCACCGCTTGCTCACTTGTATTTAAATTTGGATAACGAGCTGATTAAAAGACTTTTCACTTCTGGAAAAACAGTGAAAGAATTGTCCGTAATTGTGAATGTACTTTATATCCAAGCCTTACTATTAGGGCATTATCCGCTTAAACGGAAAGAAATGGTATTAATGAATCAAAATATGTTACGAATCTTAGAGATGCTATAGGAGGAAGAAAAATGGATTATTTGAATGATTTAGAATCAGTTTGGGGAATGGATGACACGCCTGAAAAAATAAAAGTATTAGAACGAATTATTGCTGGTGCAGATTTGTATAACAATATAGATGATGGCATTGAAGCACGTGATCTGTTGATTGACACATGCTTAACAGCTGGTTTTCCGAAAAAGCAATTACAGGCTTTTAGCTGGTTAATCAAAAAATGGGAAGACAAAGATAGTGATGCTTACATTGACACGGAAGATCTTTTTTGGAAATATAAATGGATTAGTGAACATGTCCCGACTTTTGATGAAGTATCGAAAGCGCAAATTGACGGACTTTTGAATGATATGAAGGTGAAATTCGAACAAGAAAATTATTCGCTAAGACCTTATTATAAAGTGTGCACGCTTGCAGCCATGCGTATGGGCGATGTTGAAAAAGCCAAAGAGCTATTTAAAAAATGGAGTGATACGAAAGCAGACTTTTTAAATGACTGTCCTGCTTGCGAAAGAAATGATCAAGTACATTATTATTGCTTCATTAAAGACTATGAAACAGCTAAGAAAACAGCAAAACCGATTATTGAAGGAAAACAACGCTGTGCGGAAGTTCCTCATTTAACGTATGGAAATATGGCGCTTGCATATTTAGCGCTTGGAGATGAAAAAATGGCGCAAGAATGCTTTGATAAAGGTTATCCCCTTGTGGAGAAACAAATCTCCTTACTACCACCACTTGGGCAATTACTTAAATATTTAGTCCTTACCAAGCAAACGGAAAAAGCGCGAGAAGTGATTGATACCAACTTAGAAACTGTTCTTAAAGCTGAGGGTGGTTTAGACCGACTTATTTTCTTACAAGCAGCCTACCCTCTTTTCGACCGAGAAAAAGAAGCTGATTTGGTAGAAATGACGGAAGCTTTAACGGCGAAGTTTGATGCGCGGAATGGAAATAGTTATTATCAAGATCTTTTGAAGTAAAATTTTGGAACATAGTTAGGAATTATTTCTAGCTATGTTCTTTTGTTTGCGCTATTTTGCTTTTTTTAGGATAATACAGGGAGGAGTTGAAGAGGATGACGATTTGGGTTAAAAACGAAAAGAATGGCGCAACTGAACAAGTAATTCGTGAAAAAGAAATAGCGTTAGGCGTCACTTTACCATTTGAATACAAACAGCTTTTATCAGAGCAAAATGGTGGATTGATTCGCAAAAATCATTTTAAGACGACGGAACCGACTTCTTATGGCCTAGATTTTGGTGAAATCTATTATCTGGCTAGTTTGGATGAAATTTTAACGGATATTCCGGAACAAAAGGATGTTGATCTCGCAGGGAAGCAAGTTTATTTCCACCGGGATGAATCGCGCTATATTGGTTTTTCTTATATAGATAATACGTCCGAACCCAGTATTATTTATGTTGATTTTGAAACGTTACAAACACTTATTGTTGCTGAAACGTTTGCTACATTTATAGAGGAATTGTACTTTAGTCCCTTTCCTACCGATTTCGCGGAACAATTTCCCATAAAAAAATTAAATCAAATTCTCGCTTCCAGCAATGTGCAAAAAACAAAACAATTACTGGAACTATTAGAAGATTATCCAGATAAAAAGTGGTATTTAGCGACATTTTTAGGATTACTTGAAAAACAAGAAATCCCGTATAATTTAGTTGTCTATCGTTTGTTTGAAAATCAATTGCTTTATTTCCGGAGAAAACTCGCGCCTGAACTTGTGGAGCAAATTTTCGTCCGACTGGAAGCATGTGATGGGATAAATAAAGCGGCTCTGGCCGAATTATATAAGGAATGGAAATAAGGAGGAATTCAATTGTTAAAAGTAGTTTTTGTCTGTTTAGGGAATATTTGTCGTTCACCAATGGCTGAGGGGTTATTTCGGAAAGAAGTTGCAGAAGCTGGGTTAACGAATGAAATAAAAATTGATTCTGCTGCAACTGGTACTTGGAATTTAGGGAAACCGCCACACCGCGGGACGCAAGCTGTGTTGAAAAAGCATGGTGTTGATTATCAAGAGATGCGAGCTCGAAAAATTTCTGATGTTGATTTTAACGAAGCTGATTTTATTATAGGGATGGATCAGCAAAATTTAGCAGATTTAAATGCACTTAATAATAATCCAGATGTCATCGTTCGCTCGCTTATGTCCTTTGTGCCTGGTCAAGAGGATAAAGATATTCCAGACCCATATTATACAGGGGATTTTGATGAAACCGAACGCATGGTAACTGAGGGAGTAAAGGCCCTTTTAGCTTATATCACAAAAAAATAGTCTGTTTTTAGCCCTAATATGTTTAAAGACTGACCTCACGGGAATATATAAGAGTACAATCAAAAGTGCAGAAAGAGGTTTTTATACATGTTAGGAATTATTTGGGGAATCATCGTAGTTTTATTAGCAGTGTGGTTACTTGGAATTATTTTCCATATTGCGGGTGGATTAATTAATATCTTGTTAGTAATCGTTTTAATACTCGTTATTTGGAACTTAATTCAAATGGCTAGAAATAAACGGAAATAACCGAAAAAGAACGGTACGGCGCATTATCTTAATGCGCCGTACCGTTCTTTTATTTTTGATTTAAATGTTGTTTTTCTAAAAATGCTTTTAAGTCTAGACGGCTTGTTCTTCCAAGCCCACGCGCAATTTGTTCGGACCAACCTTCTACTCGTTTTCCTGCTGTTCTTTCGTCGTAGTAATTTTTTATTTGTTCATCATATTCAGTTAGAATAGTTGGGTTCATTTTTTGGTAGGTGTTTTCGTGGTATACCAAATCTTGAGGCAATCTCGGTTTCGCTTTTTCTTTGTTAGCAACCGGATAACCAATTGTCAAGCCGAATAATGGCATCGTATATGGTGGTAAATCAAGTATTTCCGCGATTTGTTCGACATCGTTACGAATCCCGCCAATAAAGCAAATGCCAAGTCCTAATGATTCTGCGGCAACGGCCATATTTTGTGCAGCAAGTGCGGCATCAATCACAGAAACAAGCCATTTTTCTGACGTTTCCAGTGCAGTTGTATCCACTTGATGTTCTTCTAAGATGGCGTGATGACGAGCTAAATCAGCAACGAAAATAAATAGTTGACCGGTTTGTACTGTATATGGTTGATTTCCTGCAATGGCTGAGATTTGTTCACGAACGCCTTTATCTGTTATTCCGATGATGGAGTATGCTTGAACAAAACTGGATGTAGATGCGGCTTGTGCACTCTTGATAAGTAAGGTCAACGCTTCTTCCGTTAAGTCCTTATCTTCAAATTTTCGCACTGAGTAATGTCCTAGAATAGCATCTATCGCCTGATTCATCCTAACTCCCCCTTAGTCTTGAAAAATTTTTCGATCGTAATTCGGTTCTTGTAAAAGTGCGCCAAAATTCTGCTGACGTAACGCTTCATAAGCTAAAATTGCCGCTGTGTTCGATAAATTCAACGAACGAATATGATCTGTCATTGGAATACGCAAACAATTTTCTTCATTCTTTTGTAAAAGCGCATCTGGCAATCCGGTCGTTTCTTTTCCAAAAACGAAGAAATAATCTTTGTTTGGGTCACTATAATCGATATCACTATAAACATGACGACCAAATTTGGTAATGTAGTAAAATTCTCCGCCTTCATTTTTCTCGAAGAATTCATCTAGAGAATCGTAATAGGAAAGTTTTACGTTATCCCAGTAATCAAGTCCAGCACGTTTTAACATTTTATCATCTGTCGAAAAACCAAGTGGACGGATTAAATGTAAGTAAGTATCCGTCCCGGCACATGTTCTGGAGATATTTCCGGTATTCGCTGGGATTTCTGGTTGATATAGTACGATATGGTTTGGCATTGCTTTTCACCTGGTTTCTATTAATTTGTTATGGCTGTTAATTCTTGTAATACTTGTTCATCTTGTTCGGTTTGAAGTGCTTGCTCGACAGCTTTTTCGGCATCGCTTCCACCGATTTTTCTTAGCGCCCAGCCAGCCGTTCCTCGAATGACTGGTCTTGGATCGTTTTGTAAACAGTCAATTAAGTCTGGTACAGCTGTTTTATCTTTATACCGCGCTAGAATAATGATGGCATTTCGCTGAATGGGCTTCTTCCCACGCCACGAACCCGCCATATCGCCAAATTGTTCTTTAAAAGCGCGATTGGAAATGTGTAATAGTGGTTTTAATTCTGGTCGAACAAGCTCTGGATCCGGCTCCATCTCATCATGAAAGTGGAAATCATGCCCACGATTATACGGACAAACTACCTGACAAGTATCACAACCATACAAACGATTATGCAACACTTCGCGATATTTTTCATCTAGAAAGTCTTTTGTTTGTGTCAAATAACTTAAACATATTTTCGGATTCATCTTCCCTTCACCCAGTAAGGAACCTGTCGGGCAGGCTTTCACACATTGATTGCAACTACCACACAAGTCGCTAGCCGGCGTATCTGGTTCGAATGGTATATTAGTTATCATTTCGCCTAAATAGACCCACGAGCCGTATTCTGGCGTTATGAGCAGCGTGTTTTTCCCGCGCCAGCCAATGCCCGCTCGTTCTGCTACAGCTACATCTGATAATTCCCCAGTATCCACCATTGATTTCATTCGTACATCTGGCAAACGTTCACTTAAAAAAGTTTCGAGTAGCGCTAATTTTTCTCGTAAAACGGTATGATAATCAATTCCCCAAGAAGCTCTGGCAAATACACCTCGTCTAGCTCCTTTTTTACTTATAGGTGCTTCTTTTAATTTAGACGGATAAGCAAGTGCAATGGCGATAATCGACTGCGGTTCCTTGAAAATAAGCTCTGGATAAACCCGTTCATCAATTACCGGATGTTCAAATCCTGTAAAAAGGTCCAGCGCTTCCGCTTCTAGTAATCGTTCTTTTAAAAATAAAAAAGGGTCTGCTGTTGTGAAACCAATTTTTTGAATACCTATTTCATGCGCATAAGCAATGAGTTCTTCTTTCAATGCGGCGTAATCTGATGTCGACTTCACTATCATCATCCCCTCTCTCCTTATTTTCAGGCAATAAAATAAACGCAATGCTTCGCTTAAAAAGGTCGAAACACTGCGTTGATAACAGGATTTATAAAAAAATATAAAGCGGGTGATGGGAATCGAACCCACGACAACAGCTTGGAAGGCTGTAGTTTTACCACTAAACTACACCCGCATAGTAAGTAGTTCTTAGTGTTTTAACAACTTTTATATAATACCATTCTATGTTAGTTTTGACAAGGCTTTTTCTGGAATTTCTTTGTAAAAAATAAATACCTCGTTTATTTCTAAATTTATTCACGTTTTTTTCATATTTGAACTCTAAAATAAAAGGTATTATCTTATGGAAAGAAGTGAAGAATATGAAGAAACGGATACAACATTTAGATTTTTATTTTGTTGGAATTATTGTTATTGCCATCTTTTTTAATTTTTATGGTATTTGGAATGATGATACGGTAAATCCTTATTATACAGCTGCTGTGACAAGTATGGTGCAAAATATTCATAATTTTTTCTACGGAGCTTTTGATCCTGCTGGTTTTATTACGGTAGATAAGCCACCTGTTGCACTTTGGTTGCAAGCGATCAGTGCCCTTATTTTCGGCATACATGGTTGGAGTGTTATCTTACCACAAGCGTTGGCTGGTGTTGGTTCGGTGATTTTGCTTTATGTGCTCGTCAAACCTAGATTTGGCGCATGGGCTGCAAGAATTACTGCTTTGATTATGGCGCTGACTCCTATTGCGGTAGCCGTGACGCGTACTAATAATATGGATGCTATTCTTGTATTTGTGTTATTACTAGCAACCTTTTTCCTTTTTAAAGCTGTTCATCGTGCAAAAATCGGCTGGCTTTTACTTTCTTTTGCGTTGATTGGTGTCGGTTTTAATGTAAAAATGCTCCAAGCTTTCATGGTCGTGCCCGCATTTTTGCTCTTCTATTTTATTGCTACAAAACTAAGTTGGAGAAAAAAGCTAGTTCAATTAGTAATCGCACTTGTCTTAATGCTAGGTGTCTCTGTTTCTTGGGCAGTCGTAGTTGATCAAACAGCTGCTTCAGAGCGACCTTATATCGGTAGTAGTCAAACCAATTCGGTGCTTGAGTTGGCATTTGGCTATAATGGTATGGAACGGCTTCTTGGTCAAGAAACTGGAACAGGTAGTAATGGTAATGTGGAAATGGGGACTCCTCCTAGCACTAACTCAACAGATTCAAGTAACGCAACCCCACCGACTCCTCCAAGTGGAAGTATGCAGGACGGTGCTAACGGCGGAACTCCTCCTCAAGGAAATAATGGCGCTCCTCCAACTGGAGCTCCCAGTAATGCGGCAAACGGCGGCGGGAATGGATCAAAAATGACTGGTAGCACAGGCATGTTTGGAACAGGGAACGCTGGACCACTTCGTCTATTCCAAACCGCACTTGGTGATCAAATTAGTTGGTTCTTACCACTTGCTATTATCGGTATGCTAGCCATTTTCCTGGTGTATCGAAATGAAAATAAACGAATTTACCAATTGACCTCCAGACAAAAGGAAATAGTTTTCTGGGCAGCTTGGCTTATCCCTGTCGCCGGATTCTTTAGTATCGCTGGCTTTTTCCATCATTATTATTTGATTATGCTAGCTCCGCCAATTGCTTTACTTAGTGGCGTAGGTCTAGTGGCGCTCTTTCGGTTATACCAAGACAAAGAGAATTGGCAAAGGTTCCTGCTACCTGCTGCAGTTACGCTAACTGGAGGTCTACAAGCATTCTTTGTTGCTGCTTACTTGCCTGTTTTAGCGGTAGTTATTGGTATTGCTGCACTAATTACGTCTATTATCTTAATTGTACTTAGACCACAACCTTCCAAACTCACCGCGAAAATAACAGCGCTCGCTTTAGCGATTTTGCTCATTGCTCCAACATATTGGTCTTTAACACCTATTTTATATGGTGGGAATAGTTCCTTACCCGAAGCTGGACCACAATTAAAACAATCTAGTGGTGGTGGATTCGCCGATGCATCTGTTGATAGTGATTTAATTAGCTATTTACAGAAAAACAATACCGGAGAAACCTACTTATTTGGGACAACAGATGCAACAACAGCAGGTCCTTATATTATTAAAACGAAAGAAGCTGTTATGGCACTTGGTGGTTTCAATGGAACAGATCCAACTCTAACTGTAAAACAATTAAAACAAATGATTCAAGCCGGTGAAATAAAATATTTCTATCTCCCATCAAATAGTAAAGCTTCTGACTCAGATGTGGTAAAATGGATTCAAGAAAACGGTACAGAAATTGATAGTTCGAAGTGGAGTAGCTCCGGTTCTACGGATGATGACACCACTTCTAGCGCTTCTTTTAATATGCAAGGTGGCGCTCAAGGAATGAATGGCACTGGTACAGGAACACTATATCAATTAAAATAAAGAAGAAATGTTAAAATCCTGGTTAAAATACTAGGATTTTAACTATATTCAAGCTGTTTTATTAGCGCTTTATCATTTTGATGTGAGAAAATAAGTATGTTGTTAAAGACTACTGGAGGCTTGCTTATGACATTTTGGCAGGATATGATGAATTTCTTTTCTTATGATAATTTAATGTACTGGCTAAGTGAGTATCGGAATTTAGGTCCACTTTTAGCTTTTCTCTTACCTTTTATTGAAGCGTTTTTACCATTTTTACCATTTATAGTTTTCGTTGTAGTGAACGTAAATGCATACGGACTACTTGGTGGTTTTTTAATTTCGGTGACAGCAGCAATTGCTGGTAGTTTGTGCGTATTTTTGTTAGCACGGAAATTTGGTCAAACTCGTTTTTTACGTTTTATTTCGGGCCATAAACAAATTAAACGAGTAATGGAATGGATTGATAGACATGGTTTTAGTCCGATTTTCATTTTACTTGTAATGCCATTTACCCCATCTTCGGCGGTAAATATTGTTGCAGGTCTCTCTAAAATAAAAGTATATCAATTTATATTAGCGCTTGTAGGTGGCAAACTAATCAAAGTCTTCGCCATTAGCTATATTGGCTATGACTTTGTCGACTTGATTCACCAGCCGCTCAAACTGGCTATATTAGCTGTTTCTGTCGTTATTTTATGGTTTGTTGGAAAACGGCTGGAACATTGGATGTCAGGAAAAAATCTCAAATAAAAAAATGGAAAGCACGCGGGATGCGTACTTTCCATTTTTTTAATAAAGTAAATCTAAAAATTCATCTTTCGTAATGTTACCAAAGTATTCTTTTACGTCTATATCTGCTAAAGCCTCGTCCAATGCTTCGCGCTTATAAGTTGTATTGACTAATTTCTCCTCAATATCCGCCACATTTTTTACGCCGAAGAAGTCTCCGAAAATCTTGATATCTGTAATAATCCCTTTTTGTACATTTAAGCGAACATCGACTGCTCCTACTGGAAAACGTTTTGTTCGTGTTAAATCGAATTTTGGAGATTTTCCGTAGTTCCAGTCCCAATTACCATAACGTTTAGCAGAGATTTCGTGGATTTTTTCCCAATCTGCAGCAGTTAATTTATATTCTTTTACATCTTCTACTTTTTCAACATTGAAAATATAAAGTAATAGCAAATCGCGAAACTCTTCCGTTGTCATTTCTTGATCCATGAAATCAGAAATATTCGCTACACGACTACGAACAGACTTAATTCCTTTTGATTCGATTTTATCTTTACGTGGTTTTAGCGATGCAGCAACATTATCTAGGTTCAAATCATACATTAATGTCCCGTGTGAGAACATTTTCCCTTTCGTTGCAAATTGCGCATTTCCAGAAACTTTAAAACCATCAATCAATAAGTCGTTACGCCCTTTTAGTTCCGCATTGACGCCTAAACGTTTCAGCGCTTCCACGATTGGTTGCGTGAATTTCGCAAAATTATGGAAAGACTCGCCATCATCTTCCGTGATAAAACTGAAATTTAAGTTTCCTTCATCATGATAAACAGCGCCGCCGCCAGAAAGTCTGCGCACAACGATGACATCATTTTTCTCCACATACTCTGTATCAATTTCTTCTACTGTATTTTGGTTGCGTCCAATGATAATCGATGGCTTATTAATATAAAATAACAGCACAGGCTCATCTAGATTTAATTCAGTTAAAATAAATTCCTCCACCGCTAAATTAATACGAGGATCTTTCTCATTATTATTATCTATAAAGTACATACTCCTACCCCTTTTCTTCTATATTAAAATGTTTTCGTGAATCCTTTTGAAGCGAGTGCAATTTCTCCTTTGTAAATAGCCGCTGCTTCTTGTTTTAGAACTTCTAAATCGCCAACTTCGGGTAAATGACTGAGGAGTAATGATTTCACATTGGCTTCTTTGGCAATTTTTGCAACTTCCGTGCTAGCCATATGCACTTTTGTTTTTCCGGCTAGGTCATGGAAAAAATTGGTGTCTGTTACTAATAAATCTGCCCCCTCTGAAAAAGGGATAAAACTATCTTGATAAGCGCTATCTGCGGTGTATACGAAAACTTTGTCACCTGCTTCTATTCTCATAGCATAGCAAGGTACCGGATGGATCGTCTTTAAGAAAGTTACTTTAAACGGTCCGATTTCAAGTCTATCATCTGGTTTATATTCGATTGCTTTTGTTACATTTGCCATTTCTAAATAAGAATAACCGCGTTCATCTTCTTTATGTCCATATATCGGCAATACTGGCGGTTTTTCCTTTTTTTGTGATAATAGGCGAATGTGCTGCAAAATCCCTACATCTGCTACATGGTCTGGATGGTAATGAGAAATTATTGCCGCATCAATATCATCAGGATCAATATAGTTTTGCATAATAGAAACAGCACTTGCGCCAACATCAATTAATAGCTTAAATCCAGCTTCTTCCAGCAAATAACTAGATGTGCCTTCATTTGCTAATGGATAGCCACCCCAATGTCCAAAAACGGTTAGTTTCATCACTGCACTTCCTTTCTCAAAATAAACCTCCTTTATATGATACAACATTTATAATAAAAGGAGAAATTATCCAGAAAAAAAGACAGCTTAGAAAATCCGCTGTCTTTTCTCATTATTTACTAGGGAAATATTTATTCTCTAGTTCTTTTGTTAGCTTTTCCGTTTTTTCTAGTTCACCAACCGCGACAAACCGTTTTGTTGTTTCAGTTGGTTTATCACATGTAATAAGTGTAATTCTAGCGTCTTTCGTATCGTCAATCACACTTACTTCTGTTTCATCAATCGTTTTTGTTTCCGTAACAGTGTATTCGTATAAATTCTCAAGATCTGTTAGATAAATCTTGTCGCCTTTTTTGACTTTCATTATAGGACCAAACAACATAGATTCATCACGCATATGGTGACCTGCCAGCGGATAGTTACCCTTACCCATGACTTGATCAGAACGCATGGTTGTTGCACCCGCCAGTAAATTAGCTGTATTTGTTCCTTTGAAAACTAAGAGGTTAACGTCTACAGATGGAACTGCGATAGAACCAACGACTGCATCTTTGTCGTAATTTGCTGCTCCTTTAATAACAGATGTCATAGAGGGTAGCTGAACACTTTCAAAATCAAATGTAGCGTCTTTTTCATTATTTTTCTTTATATCTGATGCTTTATATTGCTCGATTGTTTCATGACCACTCATGTATTTCACAATGCCGTTTTTGATGAATGGGGAAAAAATTAATAGTAGCCCAATGATTAAAATAATTATTGCAATTGTTTTCTTTAACATATAATTCCTCCTTGTAACTATTTCATTATATAGTAGCTCTTCTTATGAAGCAAAGAAAATCAGTGTCTGGATAAAACTATTTTCTCTACCTGTGACAAAATTGTAAATTCACTTCCAAATATCGGTAAGAATCCGACTTTTTCGTTGAGCTGAAATATATGGGCTGCCTTTAACAGTAAATCTGAGTGGAAAATGAGTTGCAATTCCTTTGTTTGGCACCCCTATTCGATTAGTTGCTTCTATTAAATGCGGCAATTTTGCCTCTTCTAACCAAATGTTACTATCAAAAAGAGTTTTCCCGTAATCTTGCATACTTAATCCTAAAGCTTGCGTTAATTTTCCGGGGCCATTGGTAAGTTCGTAACCAGTTTTTCCGTGACGATTTTGTACCATTTGTTGTTTAGCTTGTTCGTCAGGTTCGATGGCTCGTATTAGAATGGCTTCTGGGATTCCTTTTGGCATGGTTATAAAATTAAGCAACACTTGGCGATGCATTTGGTACATGTAGATTCTTCCCGGCGATGAAAACATGACTTCTGTTCGTTTCGTTCGGAGGTTTTGAAAACTATGTGCAGCCATATCTGTTGCCCCGAGGTACGCTTCTGTTTCCACTATTAGCCCAGATAGAATTCCCTCATCCGTTTGATGTACTAGACGCATACCCAAGATATCTCTCGCTAATTCGATTGTTGTCTTATCTTCAAAAAATTCTTTCGTAATAATCGCTTCCATTTCATACCTCAATGTTTTCTTTTTATTCTAGCAGAATTCTATTCCAAATGGTTCTTTTTTGACTAGTTATATCAGCCTATTTCCCCTAAAATCCTACTTCAGACGTATAGGTTATAACTTGCCTTTTATTAATCTTGTGTTAGAATTATGTTAAAGTGGGTGCTGTATGAAAATGTTTCTTGTTACATAATACAGCTTCTTTTTTTCATTTCAAAATAACAATTAAAACGAGTAAATAGTGTGTAGGAGAGGTGTTTCATGAAGGATTGGAAAATAAAAATCCAAACGTTTTTAAGCAAGAATTATGGATTTTTTGTTCTAGCCGTCATTCTTTATTGGCTAAAAACGTATATTGCATATCAACTTGAATTTAAACTTGGCATAGAAAATCTGATGCAGCAAATTTTGCTGTTCATTAATCCATTAAGTGGGGCCATTTTCTTTATGGGTCTTGCGCTCTTTGCTAAGGGACGTCGTTCATTCATTTGGATTATCGTCATTGACTTTTTAATGAGTTTTATTCTTTACGCAAATATTGTATATTATCGATTCTTTAGTGATTTCATTACACTTCCGAATCTAAACGCAAAACAAATGCAAAACATGGGCGACATGGGAAGTAGTATCACAGCGTTACTCAGCTGGCACGATATTATTTACTTCGCGGATATTATCATTTTAATTGCACTACTTGCTTTCCGCTTTGTAAAACCAAACAAAACAGCCCGTATTCGTGCAAGAAAAGTAGTTGGGGTTCTGACGCTTGGTATCGCAATGTTCTTTGGAAACTTGGGACTTGCAGAAATTGATCGTCCACAACTTCTAACAAGAACGTTTGATAGAAATTATATTGTTAAATATCTTGGTATGACTAACTATCAAATCTATGACGCAGTGAAAAGTACCGAATCATCCACACAGCGTGCACTTGCTGATAGTAGTGATGTTACAGAAGTCTTAAACTATACCAAATCCAAATATGCCGCGCCAAATCCGGAATATTTTGGTAAAGCAAAAGGCAAAAACGTCATTTATATCCATTTAGAGAGTTTCCAACAATTCCTAGTAAATTACAAATTAAATGGAGAAGAAGTAACGCCGTTTATTAACTCTTTCTTTAAAGACCAAAATACACTAAGCTTTACAAACTTCTTCCACCAAACAGGTCAAGGTAAAACAGCTGACTCCGAAATGTTACTTGAGAACTCGCTTTACGGCTTGCCTCAAGGTTCTGCCTTTACAACTAAAGGGCAAAACACTTATGAATCTGCATCTGCTATTTTAGGCCAACAAGGCTATACAAGTGCTGTATTCCACGGTAACTATAAGAGCTTCTGGAATCGTGATGAAATTTATAAACAATTTGGTTACGATAATTTCTTTGATGCTAGTTACTACGATATGAACGAAGCAGATGTTTCTAACTACGGACTTAAAGATAAACCATTCTTTAAGGAATCCGAAGAATATCTATCGTCATTACAACAACCGTTCTACACGAAATTTATTACGCTTACGAACCACTTCCCTTATCCAATTGATGAGAAAGATGCTTCGATTGCTCCGGCAACAACAGGCGATTCATCTGTAGATACGTATTTCCAAACAGCTCGTTATTTAGACGAATCTGTGAAGAGCTTTGTTGATTACTTGAAGAAATCTGGTCTTTACGATAACTCTGTCATTATCATGTACGGTGACCATTATGGTATTTCCGACAACCATGAAGAAGCAATGACAAAAATTCTTGGTAAAGATTACAACACTTTTGAAAATGCCCAAGCGCAGCGTGTTCCTTTAATGATTCACGTTCCTGGTGTTCAAGGTGGCGTTCAAGAACAATACGGTGGTCAAGTTGACTTACTTCCGACATTACTTCACTTACTTGGTGTTGATAATAAAGAGTACTTACAATTTGGTACAGATTTACTTTCTAAAGACCATAAACAACTTGTTCCATTCCGAAATGGTGATTATATAACTCCTACCTATTCAATGATTGGTGGTAACATGTATAATCAACAAACTGGGGAACCAATTGCTACGGAAACAAAAGAAATGAAAGAAACAAAAGAAAAAGTAGCAAAAGAATTAGAGCTTTCAGATTCTGTACTACAAGGTGACTTGTTACGTTTCTATGCTCCTGATGGTTTCAAAAAAGTGGATCCAAGTAAATACAATTACAATAAGAAAAAATCAACTGATTCATCCGATAAATGAGAAAAAGAGTCCAGAATATCTGGACTCTTTTTTACTTACCTAAACCTCTCATAATATACGCCACCGTATCATCAATTTCTTTGGCATCATCCCACTCCACGTCGGGCATCACGACAAACCTTGTTAGCATAAATCCGACAATATTCGTGATAAGAGCGCGCATAATCGTGCTGTTCGGCATATCAACAATTTCCCCGCGCTCTTTATAATAATCAATCATTTGATCAAATTGCCCTTTGACATGTGTCATAAAAATTTCTGAAAACTGTATTCTTAACTCATCGTGATAAAACAGTTCCATAAAGTAAATTTTGATGACCTTACCATTCTCTTTGGCAAAATCAAAGCGATTAACGATGATTTCCCGAATGAATGACTGA
Source organism: Listeria sp. LM90SB2 (assembly GCF_028867355.1). Taxonomy (NCBI): domain Bacteria; kingdom Bacillati; phylum Bacillota; class Bacilli; order Caryophanales; family Listeriaceae; genus Listeria; species Listeria sp. LM90SB2. The sequence goes on along the minus strand of NZ_CP046449.1, from coordinate 980,416 downwards.
AAATCTGGATACTCACTTTCAAACACTTCTTTGACAAAGCTTTGTGCCAAAAATGGTATCACACCACCGATAAGCGTTGGCATGGTAATCGCCATTAGTAAATCTTTTTTCGTTTTATAGTGTCTAAAAATGGTGCCTTCTGCGACCCCAGCTTTTTTAGCAATTTCATTCGTTGAAGTTCCGGCATAGCCTTTTTCTGCAAACAGTTCGATGGAAGCAGCGACAATTCGGCGCTGCTTTTCACTCATCTTTGTTTCTTTTTCCGTTAAATCAAGCATTTGACGGATAATGTCTCCTTCTGCATCCACGTCTTATCTCCTCCTGTTTCATTTAAACTTTGCGGTATTTTTTCAAAGCAAAAATATTTAATATAACAAATACGAGCACAAATCCTAGTAAAATGTAGAAATCAGTTGCAAACGAAGCGAATCCTTCTCCTTTTACCATAATGGATGTTAGTGCATTTGCGCCGTAGTAAAGCGGCATAATATGGGCAATCCACACGAGCCAATCTGCCATGCCATCGAGCGGGAAAATCCCACAAAATAAGACTTGTGGCACAATAACGATAGGAATAAATTGAACGATTTGAAATTCATTATTTGCGAAAGTAGAAAGTAAAATTCCTAGCGCTAGAGAAACCATGCCGAGTGTTAATGTAATAAGTAACACATAGAATAAGGAGCCGTTTTGCATCATGCCAAGTACTTGGATGGAGAAAACTGCGACTAAGATAGACTGTAGTAACGCGAAAATACCAAAACCTATTAAATACCCTAATTCAAGTTCGATACGTTTAATTGGGGTTGCCATAAGTCTTTCAAGCGTGCCTGTTGTTCGTTCTCTCAAGAAAGAAATACCGGCAATCAGAAATACGAAAAAGAATACGAAAAAGCCAATGAAAATCGGGCTGATTGTGTCGAAAAAGGTAGTACCTTTATCTCCGTATACGTAGTTTGTTGAGATGCTGAGCTTTTCTGGGCTTTGTGTGAGTGAAGGAATGGTGTTTGGATCAATACCAGCTTTAGCAAGTGACTCACCGGTTGCTTTCGCTTGCTTTTTCACTTGTGCCTGTTGCTCCGTCATCATTGCTTTTTGTAGTTTTAATCCGATTTCCTTACTCAAGCTTGGTTCACTATTTTCATAGGTGACTTCGAGTTTTTCACCGTTTTGTTTAAAAAAAGCGTCGAGGTTGGCATCTTTAATTTTAGCGGTTACATCGGTATTTTCCGAGTAAGTTTTGATGGTTAAATCATTTGCTTTCAGTTCTTTTACCATGGAGTCAGAAAGCCCGCTTACACCAACAACTGGCTTCACTGTGTCACCTTCGAATAAATAAGTGAGCAGTGTGATAAGTAAAAGTGGCGCAAGAAACATTAGGGCAAGCGTCCGTTTATCACGGCGAAATTGGTTAATGATGCGTTTGACAATGGCAAATATTCGCATTAGTGCTTCCCTCCAAACTCTAAAAAGGCATCTTCTAGCTTACCAGATGACGTTTTACTTGAGAGCTCTTGTGGGGTCCCTACAGCGATTATTTGCCCATTTCTGATCATGGCAAGTCTATCACATTTTTCGGCTTCATCCATCACGTGTGTCGTCACAAGGATACATTTACCGTTCGCTTTTAGATCGCCTAGCTCTGCCCAAATCGTTTTTCTTAGTTCTGGATCAATACCGACTGTTGGCTCATCTAAAATTAGGACATCTGGGTCAGCAAGGACAGAAATGGCCAGAGACAGCCTGCGTTTCATCCCTCCTGAATAATTGTTCACCTTTTTAGTTAAATCTTGTTGTAAATTAACTAAAGTAGCTGCATAATTCATTCGGTCTTTTTTGGCTGCACCTTTGATGGAATATAGTGAAGCGAAAAAATCCAAGTTTTCTTTGGCTGTTAAATCCGTATAAAGTGCGTCTGATTGGGCCATGTAACCAATTTTGCTAATGACTGGTAAATTTGGCATTGCTTTTCCTAAAACCTCAGTTGTGCCATTCGTTGCCTTTTCCATTCCGATGATGGTTTTCACGAGTGTTGTTTTTCCTGCACCGGATGGCCCTATTAAGCCAAATATCTCGCCCTTTTCTATTTCGAGAGTCATATTGGTTAAGATTTGTTTCTTTCCAATTTTCACATCTAAATTAGAAACTTTAATCGCTATTTCTGACATTGCTTTCCCTCCCTTTTTCAAATGAGTGATTACTCACTTTCTATTGTACTCGGATTTTCTCCAATGTAAAGAAAAAACCGAATGCATCAAGAAGTTTCCTTCTATCTGCATTCGGTTATTTGCGTAAATAAATGTCTGAAATGAGATGATCTGTGCCTTTTTGAAGCACTAAGTCGGCTCGATATTTTGTTTTCTCAATGTTTTCTTTTAAGTTGACGCCGTTGATTGTATCCCAAACCCCGAGTGCAAATGTTTCTGCTTCTTGTTTGCTAATTTTAGTATATGGGTGGAAATAAGAACTTTCATCTTGGAAAGCTGTTTCGCGAAGCATGAAGAAACGTTCTAAATACCATTTCTTAATATCCGCTTCATTGGCATCCATGTAAACGGAGAAATCAAAGAAGTCACTTGGAAACAGGCTCTCATGTTGATCTGCTTGAAGAACATTGATTCCTTCAATAATAACGATATCTGGATTATGAATCACGCGAGTTTCGTCTAAAACATCATAAGTGAAATGCGAATAAAGTGGTATTTCGACATCTTCTTTATTTGCTTTTAAGTCGGTTAAAAACTTGGCAAAACGGTCACGGTCGTAGCTTTCAGGAAAGCCTTTTTTATCCATGATGCCGCGCTCTTCTAGAACTTTGTTAGGGTAAAGAAAGCCGTCTGTCGTTACAAGCTCTACTTGTCTAGTTTTGGAGAACCAGCGATCAAGCATTAATTTGAAAACACGTGCTGTCGTACTTTTCCCAACAGCCACACTTCCTGCTAATGCAATAATAAATGGTGCTCGCGATTCTTTTTTCTTTAAGTATTCCATTTTTTCGCCATGAATAAAAATCGCTTCATGGTATTGAATCGCAATTAGTTTTATTAGTGGTAAATAGATTTCAGAGATGTCTTGTAAAGAAATTCGGTCATTTAAACCACGTATTTCTTCCAGTTCCTCTGCAGTTAAAATTTGGTCCTTACTCACTTCCAGCTTGCGCCATTCTTCTCGTGGGAAATGAAAGTAGTGGTTGTAATCATTCATTCAATGTTCCATCCTTTAATTCATTCGTGAAAACGTAAACAGCTTTATTTAAGGATAACGCAAGCTGCATAAATCCGCAAGTAGCGATTTAATATTTACGATAAACATAAACTGATTTTGGTTTTGCTACTTCTTTATAGCTTTCTACTTGTACAGACGGGATGTTCATTTTGAACGGAGAATAATATTCTTGGGTGATGGTTCCTTTTACTGTAAGCCATGTATCGTTTTTCAAATCAGTTTTTTCGGGCATTTGAACAAGCATTCCAAACACACCAGAATCGGCAACACAGTGAATTATTCCAAAACGGAACAAAAACAAGTTATTATCTTGGGTGACTTCATCATTATAAACAAAACCGGTAAATTCGATTTGTTTCCCAGTAAACTCCCCTGGATAATTATAAAGAATTTCCATCGTCATTAAGTAATTACTATCATTGACTTTGATTGGGTTTTGATCGATGATTTCTGCTTTTTCTTTCGCCATCATTTTTTCATAATCGGTTTCCCCAAAATAGCCACTCGTATCTGGTCTTAAAAATTGATTTTGAGCGTATGGGTCGTCGCCAGCTGCATTGTTTTTCGGGAAATGAAATCCTTTTGCCGAAACAATGGTCGAATCAAGCGTTGCGACGGGGAAAAGAAAACCTGCAATTAAGGCGTAAGAAAGTAAACCATACACCATAATTTTTTTCAAAATAGTATTTTCGCCATCATGGGTGTGTCCCATATGCTCTGTTTTTGCGCCAATATCTTCATCGCGAAACACCATAATGAGCTGAATAATCGCAAGTAGAAATGCGGCTATCATCGCAGAAAAAGATAAATAAGCGTACTTCATATTTATATATTTACTGATATCACCAGAAATATGTAACTGCATCAAATAAAAACCAAATCCAAATAAAATAAAAACGCGAAACATACTTTCACCTTCTTTCGGTTAAATAACTAAGGCGTATAAAAAGACAACAATCGTTACACTAGTAACAATTAATAAGACAAATTTTGCTTTAAATGCTCCTAACATCATCATTAGATTTTTAATATCAAGCATTGGGCCGAACACTAAAAATGCAACGATGGATTGTGTGGAGAAAACACTACGGAAAGAAGCGCCAATAAAGGCATCAGCTTCAGAGCAAAGGGACAATACAAAGGCAAGAACCATCATAAGTAAGATGGATAAAATCGGACCATGACCTATGGAAACAAGTGTGGATGTTTTAATGTATGTTTGCATCGCTGCGGCAATTAAAGCCCCAAACACAAGGTATTTACCTACAGAGAAGAATTCATCGACTGCGTGTTGTACGGTATGCCATATTTTTTGACTCAATGTCATTTTTGTATGCGCGTGCTCCTCACCGTGATGGTGGTGCGCGTGTCCTTTATGAGCGTCTTCTGTAAGTGCTCCGTCGCTTGTTAGGACTTGGAAATTAGTTGTCGTACTTTCAGAAGGACCACCAGCAAGCGCTAGATTTGTTGCTGGAACGGCCACTTTTTCACTAGCTGCTTCATATTTTAAAAAGCGCTCTTTGAGTCCAGTTCCTTTATAAAAATAAGCGATAATATTTCCGACAACGAGAGCTACTACAAGACTTCCCGCAACACGTAGCAACGGAACTTCCCACGTACTACCAAATGCAACATACGTTGAAAATAATACTACTGGGTTGATAATAGGAGCGGTAAGCATGAAGGCAATACCAGCATGAAGCGGTACCCCTTTTGCCAGTAAATTACGAACGATAGGAACAATGCCACATTCACAGGAAGGGAAAAATACACCAATAAGCGAGCCAACAATGACTGCTAGAAATTTATTTTTGGGGATAACACGGGCAATAAATTGTTCTGATATAAACATTTGAATAAAGCCAGCAATAAATACTCCAATTAATACAAACGGCAGTGCCTCAATCAAAATAGAAATAAAAATGGTATTCATTTGGAGGAATGAATCCGGAAGATGACTAAACATAGGATTCCTTCTTTCTTTACTCTTTTTAATAACTATTTGATTCTAAGCCTATCTTTTGCAGAAATCAAGTAAAAGATAAATGACTATATTTTTTATTTTGCTCGAATAAAAAGACAACAATTTAACTAAATTGTTGTCTTTTTGTGATAATTTCTTGATAATCTTGTTCGAGCATGGCTTTTTCTGTGGGCTTTAAATTCGGTTGCATAAGCTTGGCTGCAATTTCTGACATGCGCATTTCTAAAATCAACTTATCTTCTTCTGTGATGCGACTTGGCGCTTTACTTTCTTCATATTCCGCGAAAGTCATCCGGTGGAAAGTCATTTCATTATTTTCGATGACGAGTAATTGTTCTGCCACGTGGTTAACAAAAGTTCTATCATGCGAAACGAATAGTACTGTCCCCGCAAATTGTTTGATTAACGTTTCCAGCGCTTCCATTGCATAGATATCCAAATAGTTGGTTGGTTCATCAAGAATCAAGAAATTGGCGTCACTAACGAGGAGCATACTGAGCAGCAACTTCACTCGTTCCCCGCCAGAGAGCATGCGCACTTCCTTATGCAAATCGCTTTCTTTAAAATGCATGCTACCTAGTACTTCTCTGTTTACTTGCTTGGTTTGAACGCTAATTTCCGAGATGTTTTCTAACAGGGATTTCGTTTGGTTTAATCCATTCAATTCTTGGTCGAAATAAGCAATTTTCGCTTGGGTATTACATAGGAGATTAGGATTTTCTTGGATTATTTCTTTTAAAAATGTAGTTTTCCCGCTCGCATTTTCACCGATTAGCGCCACTTTATCCCCTGCTTTAATAGAAAAAGCTTTTGTTTCAAATAGTTTTCGTCCTGCGATCTCGTAGGTTGTTTCTTTGACACTTAGTATCGTATTACCTTTTTTTATGACGCGATTGTCTGGGGTGATCATTTTGATTGGTTTAGTTGTATGTGGTTTTTCGACATTGCCGAGCCGTTCAATTCGTTTTTCTAAAGCTTTGATGGTACTGTGTTGTTTCTTTTGTTGTGTGCCTTTTCCGGCTTTAAACGCGCTGGCTTCTTTGTTGTTTAGGCGTTTTCCAGGTTTGACAATGCGACCTGCTTCGATTTCATGGTGTGTTTGGGAGGCTTGTAGTTGTTGCTTTTTGTTTTTAAATTCTTTGTATACGAGTTCCGCTTGGTTTTCTTGTTGTTGTTTTTGTTCTAAATACGCGTGGTAGTTTCCTTTGTATACGTGAATTTTTTGGTTTTTGATTTCCCATATTTCTGTACAAAGTGCATCTAAAAAGGTACGGTCATGCGATATAATTATGAGCGCACCGTGGAAATCGCTCCACTGACGTTCTAAATGTTTGACGCTTTCGACATCGAGGTTGCTTGTCGGTTCATCTGCTAGGAGAACACTTGGGTTTTGGCGCATCGCATGTTGAATTGCTTTTCTTGTTTTTTCGCCGCCGCTTTTCGTACTTGTATCAGTGGAAAGTTGTTTGATGTAAGCAAGTTTTCCTTGGGTAGTCACCGTGCCAGATGTTGCTTCTTTAGCGCCAGCAATCACTTCCATTAGTGTTGTTTTTCCTAGACCATTTTGACCGATGATGCCGATTCTTGCTTTTTTACTAACTAGCAGATGAGGGATTTCTACTAAAACTCTGTCTGCTACTTCTATTTTTAATTGATTTATTTCGATTGTAGACATAAAAAATAACCTCCTGAATATTTCCAGAGAGGAATCCGCGAGGCTACGCCAAAAAAAGGCCTGTAGCAAGAGTTATCATGCGAAATGAACATACGAATCCCGTCCGAAAAAATAGTTTCTATCCGAGAATTGGATAGCTTTCTTCATTTTTTCATATAATACAGGATTAGAATTTCATTGGCTTAAGATAACACTCCTTTTCGTTTGATGGTTATATTATAGCGTAATTTTATCGTCACTTCAACCTTTATAAGCCGTGTAAATAGAATTACACGGCTTATGTGTGGCCATTTACTCACTTTCTTCCATCATCATTTTTAGTTTTTGGATGAACTCCTCGAAACTTTCGGCCATTGATAAACGTTTAGTATTAATCGGTTCGGAGACGATTTCTACAAACTTTTCAAAAAAATCATTGAACTCTGTTGCATCTTTTTTGCTGATGGCGACGAGAGCAATTATTTTTATTTTGACGTCATTCCAATAAATCGGCTCTTGTAGCGTCATTATAGATACACCACTTTGAAGGGCATCATTCTTGATAGAATGTGGTATAGCAATGCCGGATGGGAAGCTTGTTGGCGCCATTCGTTCCCTTTTTTCGACTTTTTCTTTAAATTCCGGCGTGACGAAGGTTTGTTTTTCCATTTTAGAAATCATTTGCTCTCTGATTTTTGCGGGTGTCAGTTCTGAGGGGTCAATTTGGTTGGCGTAGAGGGAACGAACGATGTAGCGATCAATTTGTTGACCTCGCAAGTGATTTTCCAAGATTTTTTTCTTTGTTTGGATTCGATTGCTGATTTTCTTGATATCCTTCGTCGTTAGTAAGGGATGAATAAAAATGGAACCCGCTTTTTCAAGAGCAATATCTCGGTTTGTTGTTAAAATGATATCAAAATTTTCTTCAGAGTCCTCGTTTTCTATCAGTTTGATGGTAGCTTCATTTTCAAATCGTGCGCGCAGTTTTTTCAGCATATTTGTTCTTAAATCGTGATAATCCTCAATAAGTAGGCCTATTTCTAAGCGAATATAATCTCGGTTTTCACTTTCTAGAAAAGAGCCGATATGCAGCGCGATAAAAGAAATTTCATCTTCGTTAAAGTCAATCGCTAGTTTTTCTTGTAGCAAAGAAGAAATGTAAACAGCAATATCAAAAGTTACTGGGTAAGACGTTTTAATATCAAGTAAGCTTAAATTTCTGGTGTACGCTTTGTAACGTGAGCGATAGTATAGGCTTTGGACGTGAATCGCTAGCTTGATAAAAAGTTGCTCATTTTGGAGATCGATGAGATAGGTTTCTTCCACATTGGCGAGCACGCTTTTAAGTGCTTCGATGATTTTTTTATCGACAAATTGGTCCAGTTCGCCATGATTGGCATTAGCAGATTGTTCATTTTGCAAGCCAACATATAAAAGTCCGAGTTGTTTTGTCTCTGCCTCTGAAAAATGGATTTGGTATTCTTCCGAGAGAATTTTAGCAATTTTTTTCGATATTTCGTATTCTTTGGAGTGTTTTCGGATGAGTGTTTTTTGGGTTTCAATGAGTGTATTTCCTTGTTGAATTCGGACGATGCTAATGGCGTAATGTAAGACAATGTTCATCATCGAATATTGATTGGTTGTAATGGATTCTTCCGTTAAAACTTCTTTTACGATGTTTTGCAGTTTATCGATAGAAACAAATTCAATCATTTCTTGAATGCGAATTTTGATACTTTCACGGTATCCGCCTTCTTCATATAGCAAGGAAATCATATATTTTCGTTTGGCACGTTCTTTTCCGATTAATTTGATTCGGTCTTTACTGGTGACGATTTGGACATCGGCTTCTTTTAGTTCGTTTTTTAATTGTTGGATGTCTTTTTTTAAGGTTACTTCTGAAATATATAAAATATCCGCAAGTTCAAACAGGTCAACGCCTTTAGTAGAGTTTTTAATTAATTCGAGTAAGAGTTTTGACTTTCGTTCTGTTACATCACTTTCTGTCTGAAGTTCAAATGGAATACGCTGGTTGATTTGATAGCCTTGTTTTGCAGAACGAATTAAATTCGGTGTCGCTTCATTTATTTTAGAAATGTTGTTGCGAATGGTTCGTGTTGTACACTCGCAAAAAGCTGCTAACTCATTTGAGGTAACCCACTTATTTTCCTGTTTATGCAAATAAGCTAGTATTTCTTTTTGAGTATCCATTTTTTGTTACCCCCTATATATCGAAAGCCAGTTGTATTAGCTATCAACTACCACAACTGGCGCTCTGTTACATTAAGCTTCTAAGTCTTCCCCATTAGACTCTATTACTTTTTTATACCATGAAAAGCTGTCTTTTTTAATTCTTTTGCCTGTACCGTTTCCTTCGTTATCTAAATCAACGTAAATGAAACCGTATCTTTTTTCCATTTGTGCGGAGGAGCAACTAACTATATCAATCGGTCCCCAAGCGCAATATGCGATAATTTCTACGCCATCATACATGGCGCGTTTCATTTCTTTTAGATGCGCGGATAAATAATCAATCCGGTAATCATCATGGATTTCGCCATTTTCTAATTTGTCATACATTCCAAAACCATTTTCGGCAATGATAATTGGTTTATGATATCTGTCCCAGTACTGCGACAATGCGTTATACAAGCCTTTCGGATCGACTGCCCAGCCCCACGGATTAGCTTTAAGATGCGGGTTTGGTGTAATTGAAGCTGGGTCCAAATCATTTTTCTTGGAGTCCACCATTTGGGAATAATAATAGGAAAGTGCTAAATAATCCATGGTGTTTTTTTGTAAAACGGCTTTGTCGTCTTCTGTGATTTCTATATGAATATTATTTTCGTCAAAGTAATTAAGCGCATACTGTGGATATTCGCCTTGGAACTGCACGTCTGCGAAGAAATATTCCATGCGGTTGCGTTTCATTGCGAGCACGATATCATCTGGATCGCAGGAGAATGGATAGGCCGTGCAATCAGCGAGCATTGTACCAATCATTAAATCAGGATTTAGCGCTTTTCCGTATTCGTAAATTTTCGCACTTGCAACAAATTGGTTATGAACAGCTTGATACGTAGCGGATAAATAATCATCGACGGCATCATATGGAATCGCAGTAGAGTTAAATGGTTCGAATTGAATTAAATTAATTTGGTTAATGACAATCCAATATTTTACTTTTTTATTGTAGCGATCAAGTACCGTTTTGCCGTACTTCTCAAATAAATCAATAACTTTACGATTATGCCAACCGCCATTGTTTAAGACAATTTCCACCGGCGTTTCGTAATGTAATATCGTAATAATTGGCTCCATGCCAAGTTCGATAATTTTGTCGATTAATTGGTCATAATATTTTAATCCCGCTTCATTTGGTTCTGTTTCTTCGCCAGTTGGAAAAATCCGTGTCCAGTCCAGCGAAGTTCGAAATGTTTTAAAGCCCATTTCAGCAAGCAAAGCCAAATCTTCTGGATACGTGTGATAAAAGTCGATACCGTGGCGTTTCGGATAATAGTTCACTTTGTCTTCCATACTTGCTTTGATATCAGCCAAACTTACTCCTTTATGTTGTTCCTCACTGATTTCATCATTTGTTTTCCCTTTATGATATTTGTGCAAATCTGCTAAACTAATTCCTTTTCCATCTACTTTAAATGCGCCTTCTGCTTGGTTGGCTGCGATAGCTCCTCCCCATAAAAAGTCTTTCGGAAATTGATAATTTTCAAACATGCTCGTACCTCCTATTTTTTCGTAAGTTCGGTCATTTTTTTGAATAAACGTAGCATATGCTCGCCGATTAATATTTCACTTTTGGCTGTCATGAGTGTATCTTGCGCATGACAGAACAGCGTGGAATAACGGATTTGATTGCCTGATGCTTCTAATTGAAGTGTATCTGTTTGCAGACTATGTGCGATGACAATTTCTTTTTTGGCAGAGGCGATAAATTCCTCGGCTTCGTTAAACGCTAGTTCCTCTAAATGGTTAAGACCTTTCACTAGGTCATTTCTTGCGTTTCCAGCATGGATTAATATATTCATGGATAGTTCATTTAAGCTATCTGTTTCTTCAACATAGTCTTGCTCTGACATTTTAGTTCCTCCAATCAATTTGTTACCATTTCTTTCTCTGTTTCGATTGCATCTAATTTTTCTTGTTTGAGTAAGGAGTTGTCGTATGCTTTAAAGAACGGCAAGTAGACAAGCCATGTGATGACGATAATTGCTAAACAAGCAATCACACCTCGGAAATCTTGTGTTGCAAGGTAAGACGTTACAGGATAAGGCATGTACCATAGCAAGAACGATTGCGCGGGAATACTTACTAAGTTCATCGACATAACGAAATAGGCGATGCTTGGAACCAAGAAAGCATTAATCCACGTTGGAATCATTAAGTATGGGTTGAAGGCAATTGGTGCCCCGAAAAATAATGGTTCGTTGATATTAAAAATCGATGGGACAATAACTGCTTTTCCGATTGCTTTTAGCTGTAAAGACTTACTTAAAATGAGCATCATAATGGATAGTGATAAGGTTGTGCCGACCCCGCCGATTGAAATTAATGCGTATACAGTTTCTTGTGTTGCGATGTTCGATGCACTTGCGCCATTTGCTACAGCTTGTGAGTTTTCTGCGAGTCCTGCCATATAAACCGGGTAAATCGCGGGCATCATAACCCACCCAGAAATCCCGAATGTATAAAGAAATGCTGGAATGAAAACCGAAAGCACAAAGCCTGGATAAGATTGTACGATTGACGCGAGTGGACTAAACACTGCCACAATCACTTCAAAGAAATCAATATTAAATTGAACAGTTATTAACCAACCAACAATCAGAATAAATGTAATTGGTAGCAAGCTATTGAACCAACCAACGACAAAATCCGGAATCGGTGTATCTTCACTGAAAAATGATCGTTTCGCAGCAAAGTTCATCACACAACCAACAAATAATCCGGTTGTAATGGATAAGAACATCCCTGTCGCTCCAAATCTAGATAAAATGAAAACGGCATCCCCGTCTGCTGAAATAGTTGGAAATAGTAGCATTAAAAATAGAACAAGTCCAGTTGCGCCAGAAATTAATTTTTGGCTGCTATTTCCTTTTTTCTCCATCAGATAATATGGGATTAAAAAGGCCACGACTAACCCAAACATGCCAAACGAAAAATTACTTATCATCGAAAAATCAGGCATGCCCGGAAATAAATTTTTAAGTAGTGAAACGATGGTGACTAAAGAACCGACAAAAACGAGCGGAAGCGCAGACATAATTGCATCTTGAATTGCTGATACCCAAGGATTTTTAACAACTTTATTTACTTTTGGAGCAAATTTATTTGTCATAAAATCCATCACTTTGTTGTTCATCGTGTTATCCCTCCATAGTTAAAATGAGATCGAGTGCTTTTTCACCGTTAAGTGTGCCATAAGTTGCTTGCGGAATAATTGATACTAAAACATTTTTATCGGCTACTTTTTGTTTTAAGTCATCCAGCATATAAGCTAAGTGCGGCCCGATTAATAAGTAATCAATTTCATTAATTCTTTCATCTATTTGTGACTCACTGGCTGCTTTCACCGTCACTTGTTCTCCACGTTTTTTTGCTGCTTTTCTGATTGCTGCTGCCATGAATCCACTTGAAGCTCCTGACCCACAAATGAGTAAAATGTTTTTCATTTTGTATCCTCCCTTTCCTTAACTTACTTTTATTATATAAACAGCTGAATCCGCTTACAAATATGTTTTTTTCCTACTGGTAGGAAACTGCATAAAAAAGAAACCCCTTTGCTTGAAGCAAAGGAGTTTCTTAATAGCTTGTGTTAGTCACGATATTTTAAGTTAATGAATTTCACTTGGATGTATTCTTCCATTCCGTAGTGGCCATTTTCGCGACCGAAACCAGAATGTTTAACGCCGCCAAATGGAGTTTCCGGATTAGAGATGGCAATTTCATTTGCTCCGACCATTCCGTATTCTAGTGCTGCTCCCACTTTTTCTACGCGTGCTAAATCTTTAGTGTAGAAGTAAGAAGCAAGACCGAATTCACTGTCATTCGCCATTTCGATTGCTTCGTCTTCCGTTTCAAATGTGATAAGCGGGATTACTGGACCAAATGTTTCCTCATAAAAAATGTCCATTTCACGGGTAACGTTATCTAAGACAGTTGGTTTGTAGAAGTTGCCTTTGTCATAGTCGGAACCTGTTAAACGACCGCCGCCAGTTAGGACTTTGGCACCTTTATCTGTGGCATTTTTAAGTTGTTTGTCGATTTTGTCAATCGCATCTTCACGGATAAGTGGACCAACATTCACATCATCTAAACCGTTACCTACTTTTAGTTGTTTTACTTTAGCAACTAGCGCCTTAGTGAATTTTTCTTTAATTTCTTTGGCAACAAAAATTCGGTTTGGCGATACACATACTTGACCGTTATTGCGGAATTTTGCGGCAACTAAATCATTTACAGCAGCATCCAGGTTTGCATCATCAAATACGATAAATGGCGCATGTCCACCAAGTTCGAGCGAGATTTTTTTCAGTGTTTCGGCTGATTGTTTGAATAGTGTTTGACCGACTTTCGTGGAGCCGGTGAAAGTTAGTTTACGAACATCATCACTGTCAGTTAATGTTTCGCCGATTTCTTTGGAGCTACCCATAACGATATTGGCAACACCTTTTGGCAAGCCGGCTTCTTCAAAAATTTCAAAGATAGCTAGGGCCGAAAGCGGCGTATCTCCGGAAGGTTTTAATACGATTGTATTTCCGGTTGCAAGCGCTGGAGCAAGTTTTCGTGTCACCATACCACCTGGGAAATTCCACGGAGTAATGGCCGCAACTACACCAATTGGTTGTTTTTTGACGATAAACGCGTGATTGTTTGGCGCTGGGATAGTTTCCCCATATAATCTTCTTGCTTCTTCTGCAGCGAATCGGAAGTTTTCTGCGCCAGTTAGGACTTCTCCTTTTGATTCTTTTAGCGGTTTACCTTGTTCAAGCGTCATAATTTTTGCTAGTGTATCTGCTTTTTCTTCCATTAAATCGGCAATTTTGTGTAATAATTTGACGCGATCAGCTAGTTCCATTTTTGCCCAATCAGGAAATGCTTCTTTTGCAGCTTTAATGGCTTTTTTGGTTTCGTTTGGTCCAGCTTGAGCGATTTTGGCAATAACTTCTCCATTTGCTGGGTTTACAATATCTTTTGTTTCTTTATTATCTCCATCCGTCCATTTTCCATTAATAAATAATTTTGTTTGAACTTTTGGTAAGGCTGTTTCTTTAATACTCAAAAATACCACTCCTCAAAAAATTTTTCTGCACGTGCTCTCGTTGCTTATAATAGTGTTTTCCACAAATCGAAAAATTTAATCAGGATTTTCTTTTTCAAGTGGCAAAATGGTTTTTGGAAAAAGTCATTCTATCGCAACATGGCGGGAACGAGAACAGTCTCTAAAAAACTTTAATTTTTTTCAAAAAAAGCTAGCTACATCGAATGTAACTAGCTTTTTCGGTCTTAACTTTCTTCAATTGGTTGGTGTATTTCTTCTTTTACTTTTTTAGGTGCGTTTTTCTTATAAGCAAGGAAGTAGAATAAGCTAACAAAAACTGCTCCACCGACTACATTTCCTAAGTAAACTGGGATGATGTTCCAAATGAAATCCGCCCATGAATAGTAACCAGCGAAAATCGCAGCTGGGATAATAAACATGTTGGCGACAACGTGCTGAAATCCGATAGCAACAAATGCCATAACCGGGAACCAAATACCAAGGATTTTTCCTGCGAAATCTTTGGCCGCGTAGCAAAGCCAAACCGCAATCCCAACAAACCAGTTACAACCAATTCCGGAAACAAAAGCAACCCAGAAAGGATCGTTAATTTTTGCACCAGCTGTAGCTAGCGTTTTTGGTAAGAAATCGCCTTCTGTTAAGCCAACGAAATGTCCGAAGAAGTAAGCGACAAAAAATGCGCCCACTAAGTTCATGACAGACACAATCGCCCAGTTTCTAAGTAATTGTTGGAAGGAAATCTTTTTGTCGTACCAAGCAATCGCGACAGCCATCATGTTGCCGGTAATTAATTCTCCTCCACCTAGCAAAATACAAACGAGGCCAACCGGAAAAAGACTGGCGCCGATAAGCGTTGCAAAGCTTCCCCATTCGTGAGGCATTGTTCCTACTGCACGTATGTATAATAAGTAACCAAGAGATATAAAGGCCCCACCTAAAAAGCCTAACAACACAAGCGTTAACGTACTTGAATTTGCTTTTTGGGTCCCTTTTTCAATCGTAATCTCTGTTACTTCCTGCGGGCTATAATATCCCACATGAATCCCTTCCTTCTTGTTAAAATAATCACAAAATAGCGTTTTTATTATAGCACACTCAAAAACAGCTTGCTAGTATAAAAAAGCCCAGAACAAAAGTCCCAGGCTTCTTCTTACGTATGCAATTCTTTTACAACAGGAATCCTTATTTCAATATTTGCTCCGTCGCTTCCTTGTTTCGTATACACTTCCAATTTGAATGGTAGTGGGTCAAAAACGGGGTTGTTCGCTGTAATATATGGTTTGTAATTTTTTTCTTGAATGGCTCTGGCAATCTCTTCAAAACTTTCACTTATGTCTGTATCCTGAATATGCTCAGCCACAAAATACGTATGAGCCGGAACTTCAATCCACTCAAGCGGTTCTTGTAAATGAGGATATTTTTGTTCCACTGGAATTACCGAATAATGAGTAATTCCGTCTTCTATATTATGGACAGAAATACCATAAAACGTTTTTTGTTTGGAAAAATCATCTAGTTCTCGCGCAAGTTGAAGCATTTCTTTGAAGGCTGTTTTTATTTCTGTATGAAGTGCTTCTGTTTT
This sequence comes from Listeria sp. LM90SB2, assembly GCF_028867355.1. Lineage (NCBI taxonomy): Bacteria > Bacillati > Bacillota > Bacilli > Caryophanales > Listeriaceae > Listeria > Listeria sp. LM90SB2. The sequence goes on along the minus strand of NZ_CP046449.1, from coordinate 964,671 downwards.
AAGACCTTCTCGAACGAGCGCAATACCAGTGAATCCTTCCCATTCCTCCAGTCGCTTTAATCTAATCGCCATGATTATCTACTCCTTCACAAAAGCATCTCACACAAGCTAATTTATCCGTATACCATATGGTAAATACCCGTCTGAGAGCAAGTTAAAACAAGATGCTAATGAGAATGATAACAGCGATAATAATGATAAAAGATAACCAAGCAACAGGGCGAGCTGTGTTAATCGTCCAACCAATCCCAAAGCGTTTTTCTACAAATAAAGCTGGATCATTTCGATTAAAATAAATAACCCCTGCTTTCCAAAAAGAATCATCATCCCGAATTGGCTTATTGACACCATCAGGTTGGTCAGCAAATTTAAGTCTGCTTCCGCCTTGCCCTACTTTAACAGCAAGAAGGACGGTTCCAAACAGAATCAAAACAACAGAAATTATCATTGTTATCATCATCCATTCAGCTGGAAGTGCAAGTAATGTGACTACTTGCATGATGAGAAAATCAATTACCATAATCGTACACATAATTAACATTGCTTTACTAGAAACCTGTCTAAATAGGAGTCCCCTTTTTAATGAATCAGTAGGGTTTTCGTTCTCTACGGACTGTTTGCTCCTAGCAATAACAAAGTTAATAAAGATAAATAACGCAATCATTCCTAGCTGCATCATCGGTAATAGCAATACGACTCTAGGTGATTTGGCAACCGTATCCGTCACTGCCCCACTCATATCAAAATGGATTGGAAAGTCAGCAGGAGCTACTGGATAAAAAACGACCGTAATCGCAAGTGTAATAATGAAGATAAGCAGTGGCACGACAAACCATGTATACGAGATAACCATTTTTCTGCGATGAAAACTAGTATCTACCATGATGATAGAATTAGTCGAAATTTCTCCCGCCTCTATTTTATCTCTTTTCCACTGTAAAGTTGTGTGATGAAAACGATAGTAAATAATAAAAGAAACGATTAATTGGCTAAACATCGAAGCAATAAAAATACCTGCTTGCGTATTTTCACTCGAATGAAAGCCTTGAATTAACGCGATTCCAATTATCGCTACAAAAGATGTCCACAAAACCACTTGCCCGACATATTGTTTTTTTAGCCGCGTTAATTCCGCATTTCGGTTAGCGCGTTCGCCTACATTTACTCCGAAACATTCTGATTTTCTTATTACAAAAGGGGTTATTGCTTGCAGTGAAATGATAGCAATACTAACAAAAATATAAATGATGATTTCCATTTCTACTCCACTCTCCGTCCATGCATTTCGTCAAAAATAGCCTTACTTACTTCGAGCCACTTCTCTTCGGTAACACCGCGCACAACCGATTCCGCGATAAGTGGTTTTAGCTTCGTTTGTAATTTAGCAAAAAATAGCTCATCTGCCTTAGCTACGCCATCCGGATGAATAACTACTCCCTTTTGACGATGTATTTGAATAAATCCTTCTTGTTTTAAAATTTGGTAGGCCTTGTTTACTGTATGAAAATTAATACCAATATCTGCGCCAAGACTCCGAACAGAAGGTAATTTGTCCCCTGGTAAAAGTTCCCGTTTCGCCATACCTTCAATTATTTGATTGCATATTTGTGTATAAATCGGCTCGTCTGATTGAAGATCAATCGCAAGTAGCATAGAAACACCTCTCCTTTAACTGTTATATACATTGTATAACACATATACTTATGCGTCAATAGCAGTAATTCAGTGGCTATTTAAAGCAGTTAATGGTACTATAAAATTTATCAATAAGGTTTTAGAAAGAAGGGGAGAATTTGAAATTTTCACGATTTCGAGATAGTAAATTATTTTTTTGGACAATTGAAATTTTAGCGGTTGTAGCTATTTTGTTCGTTCTATTGCAAATGAAGTACATATTTTCACCAATCGGCATCATAGTTTCTACATTGTTTATGCCGATTTTGGTCGCAGGGTTCCTATTCTATTTATTTAACCCGCTCGTATTATTTTTAGAAAAAAGAAAAGTACCTCGACTTTTGAGTGTTATTTTAATTTTTATTGCCTTTATCACGCTTGTTGTTCTTGCAGTAATGCAACTCGGTCCAACGCTTGCTGACCAAGTAGCTGAACTCGCAAAAGCAATACCAGGTTACTGGCAAGATTTTGAAAAATGGCTGCAAGATCTCTCGAATAATTCTGCACTAAAAGATTTAGACATAAAACAAGAACTTGAGAAGCTCAACATTTCCTTACCAAAAATCATGTCTGTGGTCGTTGACGGGGTAGCTTCTAGTTTTGGAGCCATTGTCTCCTTTGTCTCTAGTTTTGTTATGATTCTTGTAACTGTACCATTTATCGTCTTTTATATGTTTAAAGATGGTCATAAGTTCGTTGAGTCCTCTGGAAGATTTTTCCCGGCAGGTATTCGTTCTGAAGCAAAACAAATTATTAAAGAAATGAATAAAACCATTTCTACTTATATTAGTTCACAAGCGATTGATTGTATGTTTGTTGGTTTATTTACTTTCATTGGTTATTTAATTATTGGTCAACCGTATGCGCTTCTGTTTGGTTTTATTGCAGGTGCAACGAATATTATTCCTTATCTTGGACCATTCATTGGAGCAGCTCCCGCAGTTATCGTGGCGCTATTTACTTCTCCAGTCCAAGCACTGCTCGTTATTGTTGTCGTAACGATTGTGCAACAAATTGACTCTAACTTACTTTCTCCATATATTATGGGTAAATCACTATCGATTCACCCACTAACTATTATCATTATCTTGATTGTTGCTGGAAACTTAGCAGGAATCTTTGGAATGATATTAGGTGTTCCACTTTATGCGGTTGTGAAAACAATTATCGTGAATGTTAATCGTTTAATTAAATTGCGGCGAGGTCAGCTGGCGATTGATAATAATCTTCCTGATCCGGATACACCAAAAGAATAAAAAAACGAGCTTTGGGAAACTAGTTCCTAAAGCTCGTTTTTTCTATGCTTTTTTAAAATGGGAAGTGTCATTTAAACGTTCTAATTTGAATAAGCCGTTTTCGTAAGCTAGTACGGTGACACTCGCGTTATCTAAAATAACCGCTTCGTCCATGGATGGTTCGAGTTCGTGGACGATGTTACGAATAGTATTTCCGTGAGCGACGATAAGAACGTTACCACCAGTTTCGCGATGACGATTGATAACATGCAAGAAACCTTGTTCTACACGTGTCCAGAATGTCATGAAATCTTCCGCATCTCCTGTTGGGTCAGCTGCTTTTGTACCATTCATTGTTTCTCGTACATCGGCATTTTTAAATAGGTCTTCTTGATTCGCATAACCCATATGATGCGCAATTTCGTTCCAGGCAACATCGCCTTTTTCACCTTCGTAGGAGCCAAAGAAAGTTTCCCGAAATTCACTTAATGGTTCTAGTGTTAAACCAAATGCGTGTTTATTTTCTTTTAATAAATGCCCTGCTGTTGCAATCGTACGGTGTAAGTCGCTTGAATACGCTGCAACGAATTCTGTTTCCGCAAGTCCGCGACCACTTTCTTTGACTATTTCAATTCCTTCTGGTGTTAGTGGCGTATCAGCCCATCCTTGCATGCGCAAGTTTTTATTTAAGTAGGTTTGACCATGTCTTACAAAATAAAGTGATAATTTTTTTCCCATTACGTACTTCCTCCTCCATCGTTGTTTTCTATTTCATTGTAACAAATTCTTCGGATCCTGTTGGGTGAATCGCAACCGTATTGTCGAAATCGGCTTTTGTTGCGCCCATATTAATCGCAACAGCGAATCCTTGAATCATCTCGTCCACACCGTAACCAATCCCGTGCAAGCCAATGACGCGCTCTGTCTTCCCTTCGCAAATTAATTTCATTCGGCAAGGTTCGCGGTGGTCTGTGATGGCTGTATACATTGAGGTAAAGCTAGAAGTGTACACTTTGATATTTTCTTTGCCGTATTTTTCGATTGCTTCTGGTTCTGTTAAACCAACCGTTCCGATAGCTGGATGGCTAAATACAACGGTTGGGATATTTTCATAGTTTAAATGTGCATCTTTTTTGTTATTGAAAAGGCGTTCTGATAAACGGCGCCCTGCTGCAATTGCGACTGGAGTTAATTCATAATGACCCGTTACATCGCCAACTGCATAAATCCCCGCTACATTGGTGTTTTGGAATTTATCTACGGCGATATGTCCGCTTTCTAGAAGTTTTACGCCCGCTTTTTCGATTTGAAGACCTTGGATGACTGGTTTACGTCCGATCGCCCAAATAAGCGTATCAACGGTTTCTGTGCGGCCATCCTCTAAGCTCAACGTCAAACTGCCATCTGGATTTTTTTCAACTTTTTGAGGAACAGCGTGTTTATGCAACATCATATCCGATTGCTCAATAATTTCGGTTAGTGTATCTGTTAAAAGTGGATCAAAATTTCGGAGTGGTGCATGTTTCCGTACAAATAAATGCGTTTCTGAGCCAAGTTGTTGTAGTACACCAGCTAGTTCAACCGCAATGTATCCCGCGCCAACAACCGCCACTTTTTTAGGTAGTTCTTTTAATGCAAAAAAGCCATCTGAGGTGATGCCAAATTCTGCGCCCGGAATGGAAGGAAGCGCTGGTTCGCCGCCTGTTGCAATTAAAATATGATCTGCTGTCACTAGTTCGCCGTTTACGCGCAATGTTTTTTCATCGACAAATTCGGCATAACCTTTAATCCATTCTACTTTATTATTATCCAGCCCATTTTTGTAAGAACCTCGAATTCGTTCAATGTACGCTTCTCGATTTTCGACTAGTTTTTGGAAGTTGAAGCTCGCGTCCACTTGGTAACCATAAGCATCTGCGTATAAATCCATCGCTTCTTTAATTTGTGCGCCATACCACATGACTTTTTTCGGAACACAACCAACATTTACACAAGTTCCACCTAAAAATTTTGGTTCAATTAATGCACATTTTGCTCCGTGCATGGCTGCGCGATTAATCGAAGCAATTCCGCCACTTCCGCCGCCAATCGCAATATAATCATAATGCTTTTCCATACAAAATCTCTCCTAACATTTCTTCGTTTTCGTTTTTATAAATACGCTTCGCCCCGCATAATCGCAAGAACCCGCGGATTTGGTAAGTATCGTTTTATCACTTGAAGTTTTTCGTACGTGTCCGTGTCGCGTAAATGTTCCGCAATCGCCATAGCAACAGCGCTACTTCGGCTGACCCCAGCGTGACAATGGACAACAATCTGCGTAAAATCTGGGTGCTCATCCACAAAATTATAAATCAAATCGCGATGTACCTCGTTAAATAGTTTCATCTCCGCTTGCTCTTTGTCACTAAGCCCCCAGTAATCATCTTCTTCGTTAATATCATTAAAGTGAACGGGCAAAATAGCTTCAAAAAGTGATTCGTTTTTGAGTGGCTGATAGGTTGCGCCGACATCCGCAATACGAATAAGTAAAGTATGCTCTGAGCGCGGCTTAAACTGCACCGCTACTACTTCTGGTACGGCAATTATCCGTAAATCAAATGGATCAAAATCAATTTGGCGCCTTTCTTTGTTAATATAATTCGCCATCCTGCATGTCCCCTTTTCCAGTGCAACAAGATTTTCCTTCGTCTTATTCCTCTTCTATTCTATCACGCCTAGACATTTTTACATAAAGAAGCAGTTTCAAACGCAAAAATAACCAAATAAAATTATTTGGTTACTTTTTCCCTTGTCGGTAAAGATCTTTCGTTTTATAACCTTGGCTCAAAATATCAACCATCTCTAAACGTCTTTTTTCTTGTGTCGCTGGTTGTTTGGCAGAGTAAATATAGCGCGCCCAAACCCGCTGGTATCCTGTCGCTAGATTGTTGTAGAAGGCTTGTAAATCGCCTTTGTCTGCTAGAAATTCGGCGACTAGAGGTACATGGTCGGCGTATTCATCTGCGGAAGGGTTATTTTTCTTAACGCCCTTCGCTTTTAGTTTTGCCGCTTCTTTTAGACCAACTACCGTGTACGTTTCATCGAGCGCGACCATTCGTGTGAATTTGAGTGTGCTACCGTCGACGTAACCTTCTTCATCGGTTTTAAGCGCTGGCATGAGTTCATCGCGGTGTACATATGTAGCGAACTTTTTATTGCCTTTTTTAGGGTAGGCGAAAAATAAATAACCATTCGCAGCAAGTTTATTTTCAGCAATAACTTTTTGCACGAACGTAATTAATTCTTCTAGCGTTTCCACAAAATCGAAAATTAAATCGTATTGTTTGTCTGCTAGTTTTTCTTCGTAATTTGCTAGATTTTGGAAATAATCCGCTCCATTTGGTTGATTTAGGATAACTGCTTCTTTATATTTAGTCAGTTGTAATTTTTCTACTATTGTTTTCTCTGCCATATTCCAGCACCTCGTTTGTATTGTTTGGTTTCAGTATATAGCCTTCCCTTTAAGTTATCAAGCCAAACTAAACAGAAAAAAGACCAAGCACCACGGCTTGGTCTATAAATCATTTTATTTAAAAACAACCATCTCATTAATTTCAATCGACGGGTCTAAACTTTTCGCAACCGGGCAAGCATCTTTCACTAAATGCACGGCTTTTTCGGCTTTCGCTTCGTTACTTTTATCCACTAAATCCACCGTAAAAGTAACATTAATTTTCGTTAAAACATGCACAGCACTTTCTTGATCTTGCTCATAATCGGTATGAATGCTTAAATCATTTATCTCAATTCGTTTTTTCTCAAGTAATGTTTGATAGACATATCCGCTACAAGCAGCAACCGCAGCCACTGTTATTTGAACTGGAGAAAAACCTTCTTCTTTAATTAATGTCCAGTTGCCATTTGGATGTACAAGTTCTAACACTTTCCCATTTTTCACTAAATCCATGATTCATTCCTCCAATTTAATCCTTACAATTCTTATATGAATAATAAGATTATAGCTCAAATAAAAAGTTCTGTCCAATTTCCTGTACGAAAAAAAGAATCCAAGTTTTGCTTGGATTCTTTTTGAGCGGTCCCGACGGGATTTGAACCCGCGATCTCCTGCGTGACAGGCAGGCATGTTAACCCCTACACCACGGAACCATATGTATAAAAAATGAATAAAAAAGTGACCCGTACGGGATTCGAACCCGTGTTACCGCCGTGAAAGGGCGGTGTCTTAACCGCTTGACCAACGGGCCAGATAAAAAACGAAAAATGAATATATATTCAATTGAATTCATTTCTCTTACACCAGCTTTTTTATTATAACATAATCTGAGTGACTGTCAACGGCTTTTTCTAATTTTATTTACATTTTTTTCATCGGAAGTTTTTTATACATTTTTACCTCCATAAAACAAAGTCAGCTATGCTTTACGGGCATGCTGACTTTAATTTACTTTTCTCGGTGGTCAACCATAATAAAACTTCTCGTATCATAGCGATGTCTTGATCTAGAATATTCCACTGGTCTACCATCTTTCAAATACACTACTTGCTCCACTTCTAAAACTGGGTCGTGTTCCCCGCACGCTAAATATTCTTGATCATATTCAGATGGCTTATCGGCATTAATTTTCCGAAAGGCACCGCTTAGCACGAGTCCAAGTGAATCTTGTAAGTATGCATAAATCGAATGATGCAAAATTTCTTTCGTTAAACCAGGAACTAAATCTGCCGGCATCGTTGTATGCTCTAACACATATGGTGCGCCGTCCAAGAGCCGTAACCGAATCAACTTGTACACTGGCTGGTCTGCTTTTATTAAAAGTTGTTCTTGTGTTTTTTCATCTGGGAAAGCAATATCGAATGCAATAATTTTACTCGAGATTCGGTTGTCTCCCATCATTTTTGTCAAACCGTCATAATCCCGCAAACTCGCATCTTGCTTATTAGCTAAGGCATTTTTCATGACAAAAGTCCCCGCACCCCGTTGTCTGTAAACAAGTCCTTCAAGCGCTAAAACGTCAAAGGCTTTTTTTATTGTCATTCTGCTACAATCATAAGCTTTACACAAGCTCACTTGATCAGGAAGAATGGATTCTGGTGGATAAGTACCGTTGTTTATTTTTTCGCGGATATCTGCTGCAATCAATTCATACTTAACCAATTCGATCGCTCCTTCGCTTGAATTAAAAATGTCTAGCCATTTCTAGTCAAATTATAGCATATCGAAAAGGAAAATTTAACTTATTTGATAGCTGCCTCTGATTCTCTCGCAATATTTGTCCGATCGACTAGTTTTAAGAACGGATACCAGATAATGAGGACGATGAAGAAATCGACTACTTGGAGCGCCCCGCCTAGCCATGAGTTGGTTGCGAGAATACCATTGATGACAATTGGCACCGTCCATGGAACAGCAACCCCGGTTGGAGCAGGAACAATACCAGCTGCCATTACGAAATAATTCAAAGTAGTTACAATCAAAGGCGCAATAATCCATGGAATTAAAATCGTTGCATTTAATACAATTGGCATACCAAAAAGTACCGGTTCATTAACGTTAAAAATTCCTGGCCCAAGTGCTAATCGACCAATTTCTTTACTTTGCTTACTTTTCATTAAGAATGCTAGTGCAATAACGACTGCTAAAGTCATCCCAGATCCGCCCATACCAACAGTAAAGACTTCCATAAATGGTTTCGTAATAATATGTGGCAATGGGAGTCCAGCTTTATAGGCATCTAAATTTTCAAGCATTAACGTATTCCAAATCGGGTCCATTACCGAGTTGACGATGATTTGACCATGCAGTCCGAAAAACCATAATACTTGGACAAAAAATAAAGCGATTAGTGTTGGAACAATTCCTGAACCAAGCCCCACTAAAGGCTTTTGAATAACAGTATAAACAACATCATGTAAGTTTGTATGGAAGAAGAATTGTACCATAACATTAATTGCTAAAAAAATACTTAATGTTAAGATAGCGGGAATAAGTGCTGCAAATGATTTAGCAACAGCGGGTGGAACTCCTGCAGGCATTTTGATTGTCCAATCCCGTTGAACAAAAAATCGATATAATTCTGCAGCAATAAAACCAGTAATCATTCCGATAAACATACCTTTTGCCCCAAGTCGATCTAACGAAAGCGCTCCAGTAATAAGCTCTCCATCAGGACTATTAAAGAAAAATGGCGTTAAAATCAAGAAGCTAGCAAGGGCAACTGCCCCTCCATAAATTGCTTCAACTTTATAATATTTAGATAGTGAATATCCAATTCCAAAAACAACAAAAACAGTCATAATACTCATCGTGGCGCTTTGGGCATTCCCAAGATACAACTGTAAAACTGCCTTCGTTTCATCACTCCAAAACGGTAGATTCATTAAAACCACCGCAATCGAACCAAACATTGTTAGCGGAAATGCCAACATGAAAGCATCTCTTAAAGTGGTTAAGTACCTATTCTCTCCTAGTTTTGCAGCAAGAGGCATTAACTTTTCCCCAAGTAACTCCATAAACTTATTCACTTTACTTCCCCCAAACATGATATTTTTCTAAAAAGAAAACGTTTTCTATTTATTATTATACTCATTTAATTTTAAATGTCTAGTCTTTTTAAAATAAAAGACCGAACAAAAAAAGACTTTCATCATCACAATGAAAGTCTCCTTCTTATTTTTTCTTCTTCTTTGCTAGCTTTTCTGCTGCTTTTTGTTTATTTTCTGCTAGTCGGAAAAGTGTCATTTCTTTAATTAATTCATAAGGAACTTCTTCTTTGATTGGAAACTGTACAGCACCTTTTGAATGCTTGTAATTTCCGAGTTTAGATTCGAATGCCGCAATACCACTAGAGGCTGGATAAAACCCGTAGTGATTTTTCGCAACAGCAAAGTGCACCAAGTTTCCTTCCAAATAAAAAGTCGGCATTTGATAACTGATTTTTTCTGTTGCTTCCGGTGCAGCTGCTTTAATCGTTTCTCTGATTTTTTGCAACACTTCTTTTGTTTCCGGTGGCGCTTGGGTAATATATTCATCAATCGTTGTAAATTCTAGTTTATTATCCATAGTCGATTCCTTTCTGAAACGTTTTTCTTATTATAGCAAATTTCCTAATTAATTTTAACTTATCACTATTTCTCCAGCCACGATTTTCAGTAAAAAATCCGCGAACGAGTCTGCTACAATCGAACTTTCTTCAAACTCTGGTTCCGAACCATGAACAATATTTCCGTCATTTAAAGTGATAGCATAATATTCATAACAACCGCCAACACTCATCATAATTGGTAAATGTGCATTCCAAAATAGTTTTACTTCATTTTCTAAGTTTGTATCGCCTTCTGCTGCTTCTAAACTCATTTGTTCAAAAGAATTCCACGAAAAGGCGTCATCCTCATTCTCTAAAAAATCTTCTTCCAACAAAAACCAACAAGTGTCACCCACATTGCTACAGAGGTTAAGTTGTCTATAAAAGGCCTTATATGCATCTGGCAACTTTCCATATCTCTTTAAAATCTGCTCTGGCAAGTTTTTCTCTACAGCAGACAAATCTACTTGCCAATTATTATTTTTAGCCCATTCAAAAAAATGATTTATTGGTTCCATTTAAGCTACCTCCCACTATTTAGAGTTCCATTCGTCTCTGACTTTCATCAAAATCTTGCCTAGACGATTTTTTCCAGAGCCATCTCCGCCGTCGCCCCAATAATGATCATTTTCCGTATGTTCCACTAAAATAGCATTCTCTGTGGTTAAAAGCATTTCTTTCACTTCCGAATGTTGCGCTACTTTTGCTCTGATTGCTTTTAACATCACTTCGTCTTTCATACTTTCCCAGCCTTTTCGCAGTGGGAAGTCTCTATTTCTACCCAATTTTGCTGCATCTATTGGTTTTTTCGTATTAATTACTTTTTTAATAATTTTTTTATCTATAAATTTTTGTGCTTGGAAATAGTGTTCTGTGGTTGGGTAAGTCACGCCGTCTATGACAATTGGATGTAAAGAGAAATTAGAGAAACAGCCATAGTCCGCATTTTCACTATAAAAATGGATAACCTTCATTTTGCACCTCCGAGTATTTACGTTATGTTATTTGCAACTTGAGCTTATCTTTCAAAATAACTTTAGCATACATATAGACGCAAATCTATCGCTATTTTTCCGCAAAAAAAGACACTGCTTAGTTTCCTAAACAATGTCTTTATAAGTTATTACGGAGAAGGAGGGATTTGAACCCTCGCGCCGCGCGAGCGACCTATACCCTTAGCAGGGGCACCTCTTCAGCCACTTGAGTACTTCCCCAAACTCCACAGGCAGGACTCGAACCTGCGACCGATCGGTTAACAGCCGATTGCTCTACCAACTGAGCTACTGTGGAATTATCTGACTTCCACTAGTATACGCAGAACTTAGCAAAATTGCAAGACTTTTCATGCGTTTTCTGTATAAATTTTCTTGGAACCTGTTTGTATTAATTTTCCACCACAACTGCCACAGCGATAACGGTTCACATTGAATCTGCGTTGTCTTAAAAAGGACTTCCCGCAACTTTTGCATGTATATTCATGCATGGTAATTTCACGTGGTATCGTTGCACAAAATCTCGGTGCGTCTACTTTTTTTAATAACTCACGGAAATCTTGATCGCGATGCTGATAGCCTTTTTTCTCTAAATGAAGGTGATAATGACATAGTTCGTGCTTCATAATCCCGATAAAGTACGCTAATCCAAAGTTTTCTAGGTACTTGGGGTTCATTTCGATATGATGACTTTTTAGCAAATAACGTCCCCCAGTGGTTCGTAAGCGCGCATTAAACACGGCTTGGTGACGAAATTCTTTTTGGAAAAATTGCAGCGACACTTCTTCCATGTGTCGCTGCAATTCTGCTTGATTCATTATTTAACACTTCCATTAGGATTAAGCATAGTTAAAGCAATACGGTTTTTCTTTGTATCTACTTCATCTACCCAAACAGTTACAACGTCTCCTACTGAAACGACATCCATCGGGTTTTTAACAAAAGAATTGCTTAGTTTCGAAATATGCACAAGGCCGTCTTGTTTCACGCCAATATCAACAAATGCGCCAAAGTCAACTACGTTCCGAACGGTTCCTTGTAATTCCATGCCTTGTTTTAAATCTTCCATCGAAATAACATCTTGTTTTAAAAGTGGTGCTGGAAGTTCGTCACGAAGGTCGCGACCAGGAGCAATTAAATTATCAATGATATCGCGCATGGTTTCTTTACCGATGCTTAATTTCTCTGCTTCTTCTGGGATACTAAGCGCTTGAAGTGCGGCTTTTAAATCCTCGCTACCAATATCTTTCAATCCGAAACCAGCTGCTTTTACAATTTGTTCAGCTGCCTTATAACTTTCCGGGTGAATGGCGGTTTTATCAAGCGGATTTTCACCTTCCAAAATACGTAAGAAACCGATACTTTGTTCATACGATTTTGCCCCAAGACGAGGTACTTTTTTCAACTCTTTACGAGAAGCGAACGAGCCGTTTTCTTCGCGATATTTACGGATATTATTTGCGACTGTCTTGTTTAAGCCAGCAACATATTGTAACAAAGAAGCCGAGGCCGTATTAACGTTTACGCCCACTTGGTTAACGGCCGTTTCAACGACGAAAGTTAGTGTTTCATTTAAACGTTTTTGCGCTACGTCATGTTGATATTGCCCTACGCCTACAGATTTTGGATCGATTTTCACAAGTTCAGCTAGCGGATCTTGCAAACGACGACCAATCGAAACAGCGCTACGCTCTTCTACTTGATAGTCTGGGAATTCTTCGCGGGCCGTTTCACTCGCTGAATAAACACTCGCACCAGCTTCATTGACGATACAATAATAAGCGTTCGATTTCGATTCACGAATCACTTCCACAATAAATTGCTCTGTTTCACGTGAGGCTGTTCCGTTACCAATTGCGATAACTTCCACTTTGTATGTGGATAAAATCTCCGCAATTTTTTGTTTGGCTTCCGGACGGCGTGCTTTTGCTGTATGTGGATAAACAACGCCAATTTCTAGTACTTTCCCCGTTTGATCTAATACAGAGAATTTACAACCTGTTCTAAAAGCCGGATCGACCCCAAGAATGATTTTTCCTTTTAAAGGTGGTTGTAAAAGTAGTTTGCGCAAGTTCTCGGAGAAAATATGGATGGCTTGTTCTTCGCCTTTTTCTGTTAGTTCACCGCGAATTTCACGTTCAATTGCCGGTCCGATAAAGCGTTTATAAGCATCCATTATAGCTTCTTCTACGTATGGTCGTGTTGCAGAATTACGGTTTTGGATAACTTTTTCAAATAAATATTGGAAAATTTTTGTCGTATCTACTTGGACTTGTACACGTAAAATGTCTTCTTTCTCTCCGCGGTTAAATGCAAGGATGCGGTGACTTGCTACTTTGCCAATCATTTCGTTAAATTCATAATACATTTCGTAAACGCCTTTTTCGTCTGCTTCGGCGTTTTTCGCTCTGGATTCAATCATCCCAAATTTGCGCGTAAAGTTACGAATCCACTCACGGAAACTAGGCTCATCACTGATTTGTTCCGCGATGATTTCATGTGCGCCGAGTAAAGCAGCTTCTGCTGACTCCACTTCTTTTTCTTCTGAAATATAGTTTGCCGCTTCTTTCAGTGGGTCCGCGTTACTTGGGAAGCTCATTAGCCAATCAGCAAGCGGCTCTAATCCTTTTTCTTTCGCAATCGTTGCTTTTGTGCGTTTCTTTTGTTTGTAAGGACGGTATAAATCTTCGAGCGCTTGATGTTTTTCCGCTTTGGTAATTGCCGCTCTCAGTTCGTCTGTTAATTTTCCTTGTTCATCTATTAGGCGAATAATTTCTTCTTTACGATTTTCTAATTTTGTTACATATTCAAAGGTTTCTTCGATATCACGGATTTCTACTTCATCTAAGCTACCAGTCATTTCTTTACGGTACCGCGCGATAAATGGAACTGTGTTGCCTTCTTCCATTAATTTGATAACGGCATTGATTTGCGCTGGTTTATACGTTAGCGATTTTTGGACTAGTTTTATTATTTTATCTTGCATTTGTTCCATACTTGATAGCCTCCAATTATTTCATTATCTACTAAGTGTAACATAATTACGTTTCAACTGACAAAAGCTATCAGTCTCCCTTATTTAAAGCATTTTCCGCATAATGAATCGCATCTTCGGTATGGGAAAAGAAGTGTTCTTCGCCGATTCGGTCGTAAAGCCCGCTACCCTTCAAACTTTCTTTCGCTTTATCTGTTAGTCCAGTAATCAAAATTTGCCCGCCTTGCTTCGAAAATTCTTTTTCAATTTGGTGGAAATAGCCTTCTGCCGTAGCATCAATAATCGGCACTTTCCCCATTCGCAAGATAAGATATTTTGGTTTAACATGGATTGCTTTGATAATATTTTGTTGGAAAATCTGTGCTGCACCAAAGAAAAGCGGCCCACGAATAGTAAAAATACTAATTTTCTCGTGTAAATGAGGAGCAATTTCGGCGCCTTCTGGTTCGATTTCTTCAATTTGCATCGAACTTCCCATTTGTTTAGCGAAAAGCACCACTGCCAGCAGCAAACCAACTTCGACGGCCACAGTTAAGCTTGCAAATACTGTTAATAAAAAGGTAATAATTAGCACTAAAGTATCGCCCGATTTCAACTTAATAATGTGCTGGAAGGTTTTTCGTTCACTCATATTCCAAGCAACTAGCATTAAAATCGGTGCCATTGCAGCAATTGGAATATTGACAGCTACTGGTGCAAGTACAAGTAAAGTGAGTAAAACGAAAATCCCGTGGATAACGCCAGAGACACGGCTAGTTGCGCCATTATTAATGTTGGTTGCCGTTCTTGCGATAGCTCCCGTTGCGGGAATTCCGCCGAACATTGGCGTTACAATATTTGCGATACCTTGCCCAATGAGCTCGCGATTACTATTGTGTTTTGTATTCGTCATTCCATCTGCCACAACCGCTGAAAGAAGTGATTCAATCCCGCCGAGCATCGCAATAACAAAAGCTGGCCCAATCAATTTACTCATATTCGCAAAAGTCATATCGGGAAATTCAAACGGAGGAAAAGTACTCGGAATATCTCCATACGCTGACCCAATCGTCGGAAGCGCATCCGGGAAAAATAGCATCGCAATCGCCGTCGTAATCACAAGTCCAATAAGTGGTGCTGGAATTCTCGGTAAAATTTTAGGAAAAATAAATAAGACAAGCATACAAATACAGGAAATGAACACACTATAGAAATTCCATGAATCTAAATGTAACCAGATCTCATTCATATTCGCGACAAATGATTCATGTTTTTCCATACCTGTTAAACCGAGGAAGTTCCCCACTTGCCCCATAAAAATCGTGACAGCAATCCCGGCTGTAAATCCGATAGTTACAGGACGCGGGATAAATTTAATTAAAGTCCCAATTTTAAAAATCCCCATTAAGCAAAGTAAGACCCCTGCCATCATTCCAGCAACGAGTAAATCTTGGTACCCATAAGTTAATACGATTCCTAGTAAAACTGGAATAAAAGCACCAGTTGGACCAGCAATTTGAAACTTCGAGCCCCCGAAAATAGAAACGATTATTCCCGCTACAAAACTCGAATAAATCCCATATTCTGGACTTACACCTGATGCAATCGCGAAGGACATCGCTAGTGGTAAAGCTATAATGCCCACGATAATTCCCGCAAGCAAGTCTTTCCTAAATCTCGCCCACGTATAATCTTTTACACTATTCAACCAAACTTTCTTCAATTTGCTCCTTCTCTCTTATTTATATTTTAATCCGCGCGAAAAAACGCAAAGCAAGATTGCTTCACGCTTATTAAGTGATATTTATCACATGATGAAGTATAAAAAACTAGCGCTCTATTCTAATATACCATAAATAGACTAAGTTCTCATGTCCATTAAGAAAAAACACCTTTTAAACTAGGAATCATTTAAAAGGTGTTTTTGTTATTCCGGAAATTTCCCAACCATAAAAGTAACATCATCTGTTGGAATATCTAATATATTACGCTCGATTAAATGCCCGATTTTCACTACACAAAGTGGCGATTCTAGGCTTTTTCTAACGCGAGAAAGAACAAGTCCATCTGAATGCATTAAAAACTTACTGCCTGGTTTATATTTAAACGATTGCAACCGATATTTCTGTTTTCGACCGGACAAAAATCCAGAGCCAGAAAGCGGAAAAATAAGCTTATCTTCCATCCCAATCATATAAAAACGAATATTACCCATACCAGTATAATAAAGGGTCTTCGTTAAGTAGTCACCTTTAATAATAGCTATCGCAGCACCTCGAAGTCCTGAAACAGCCTGGTTCGCTTTTTCGAGCATATCGGTAATATCTGCATGGATATCCTCTTTTATGGCATCAACGGTCGCTTTGGCAGCTCTATTAGCTTCGAGCCCGCTTCCAAGTCCATCAGAAAGAACATACAGAAAACCATTTTCGTCTTCATGGGTATAATAAACATCCCCGCAGTATTGTTGTAATGCTTTAGAACGTTGAAATACAAATAAATTATTTGATTCAACTGCCTTGTTCATTTACTCCACTTCCTCATTCTGCAACGCCTCTCGAAGTTTTTTAATAGCTTGACGTTGGATTCTAGACACATGCATTTGTGATATATCGAGTAGTTCACCCGTTTCTTTTTGACTGCGATTTTCAATAAATGTAAATTGCAAAATCTTCTGTTCTCGCTCATCTAAAACAGGGAGAACTTTCTCTAAGAGCATACGTTGATTCACACGTTCAAATCCATCATCCGTACCACCAACAACATCTAATAAGGTAATTGTACTTCCATCCGAATCAGCTTCAATCGAATGATCTACAGAAAGCGCTTGGTAGCTTTTTCCCATCTCCATTGCTTCTAAAACTTCTTCTTCCGTGACACCGATGAAATCAGCAATGTCGCTAATTTGCGGCGAGCTTTGTAATTCTCTCGTCAGCTCTTCTACGGCATTTTTAATTTTCGGACCTAATTCTTTGATTCGGCGCGGCACATGCACACTCCATGTTTTATCACGTAAAAATCGTTTAATTTCGCCAACAATGGTTGGTACAGCAAATGCTTCAAAGCTTTTCCCAAACGTCGCATCATATCTTCTAATAGCTCCAAGTAAGCCAATATTTCCAACTTGAACTAAATCTTCATGAAAAGATTTACCTTGGGAATATTTGCGAGCAATAGACTCTACTAGGTTTTTGTAATGAACAACTAAATTATATTGGGCGTCTTGATCGCCATTTTCTTGGTAAGCGGCAATCCATATATAGACTTTTTCTTTCGCCTCTTTATCAGGTTGAGATACTTTTGGCATTCTCCTCCACCTGCTTTTCATTAATATATTTGGTCATTACGACAGAAACCCCTTCATCATAATAAAGTTTCACGTCATCCATTAATGTTTCAATTAAAAATAAACCTAGACCTCCGATACGCATCATCTCCGCATCTTCCCCTACCTCATATGGGCCGATTTCTTGTTTACGGGTTTCTAAGTCGAAGCTTGTTCCATTATCAGAAACACGAACTTCTAATTTGTCTTCATAAATAAGATATTCTACTGTAATCTCACCATCATCTTCTCCTTTTAATGCGTGCTTTACAGAATTAGTGATGGCTTCACTTACGGCTATTTTCAAATCTTCAATTGCTTCATAAGAAAATCCTGCGCGACTTGCAATTCCTGATAATGAAAGTCTACCTAAACTAACATATTCAGGCTTGGCAGGAAGTTGTAATGTAATTTTGTCATGCATTGTTGCCATTCATTTCACCCTCTACATTTTTGATTTCAATGATATCTGACAATCCTGTGATTTCAAACAATCGGAAAAGTCGGTCGCTTAAACCAAACAAGACAAGTTCACTTTGGCGTTGACGTAAGCTTTTAAACGCTCCTACAAATACGCCTAATCCGGTACTATCCATATAACTTACTTCTGTTAAATCGATTCGAAGTACTATACCCTCTTTTACTTGATATACTTCAAGTGCTTCTTTTACCTTTGGCGCTGTATAAGCATCGATCTCCCCAGCAACAAATATGTCTATGTGGTCAGTATCACGTTCTTTTATTTCTATACTAATATTCATCACTTCACCCCATCTAATTTTAAGTATACTGTCGATTTTACCCTAACTAATAAAATTAAAACATTCAAAAATAAAAACGCTCCACTCTTTAAATACGTTTACTCACCAGTAAATGCTCTCTAAAGAATGAGGTACGTCTTCACTTCTTCTTATTTAGTTCGCTTAATACAAATAAGCGTAAAGTCATCATGCAACTCAAAGTTTTGCATTTTAACTAATTGATCATAAATCGCATGAACCATTTTTTCAGCAGATAATGAAATATGCGCTGCTATAATTTCTGTTAACTCTTCACGTTCAAGAAAACCATTGGCTGTTCTTGTTTCTGTTACACCATCTGACATAATAAATATAGCGTCCCCCACTTCAATTTTCTTATCAAATTGACGGTAGACAGCATTTTTATCTACACCCAGTGGTAAACCTTTGGCGTATAAATCAGAAAAGCTGTTTTCTTTATGTTGGTAATATAAGCCCAGTTCATGTCCGGCTGACCATATTCAAACAAATGTGTATCTTCGTGATAAAGCCCGTAAAACATCGTGATAAACATATTGTCGTTAATATTTTCTTCTGCTACTTGGTTTAATGATTCGAGTACGATAGATGGTTTTCTGTCGTCCCCAGTCATTCCAGCTAGTGCGTATTTTATCATGGAAATACTAAATGCGGCTGGAATTCCTTTACCAATAACATCAGCAAGCGCGATACCAATTTGTTTGTCACCTTCTTCTGTAAAGCTATAGTAGTCACCGCTCATTTGTCTAGCTGCGACGCTAATAACTCCAAAATCAAGTTCATCGTGTTCCGGTACCTCTGTTTTCATTAACGTTTTTTGCATATCTTCTGCTTGAGCGATTTCACTACGTAATTCTTTTTGCTCGGTTCTTAGACTAAGATGCTCCATATAAGCTAAGCCGTAGCCTACCATTATTTCTAGTAGTACATCAAATGATAATCGTACAAAATCCGGCAACTCTTTTCCGTATAGTTCAAGAACCGAGCGATGTAAATGGACAATTTCTTCTGGTGATACTCGCTCTTCCATAGCTTCTCTGGATAATTTTTCGCAAGTATAAAGAATTTCTTCATCTTGATGTTCTAAATACTGAATAAGAATATCACGGTATTTTCCCTCAAAAGCTTTTTCCATTTTTTTCTAGCTCTCCTTACCGAACCCATTTCGTTGTTGTAATTACCGTTCCTTTAGAATCGCCTTCAATACTGGATTCAATATCAAAACTGTCCATTAAACGTTTGACTCCTGGAAGCCCTGCTCCAAGTCCGCCCGATGTTGTATAACCATCTTGCATTACTTTTCTTATGTCTACAATACCTGGACCTTTGTCTTTGGCAACAATAATCATCCCTTGTTTACCAGATTCATTTACTTTTTCGATACAGATTTCTCCTCGTCCAGCATAAAGGAAAATATTTCTAGCTAATTCACTGATGGCAGTTGTAATTCTTGCTTGGTCAACGGTTCCAAAGCCAATTTCTTTAGATATTTTTCTACCTAGTTGCCTAGCAGCTACAATGTCCCATTCATTAATTATCTTTACACAGGATTGGAATGTCATGTTCATTCCCCCAATTCCTGTTTAAGTTTTTCCAGACCACTTTCAAGGTCCATCGCCGAAAGTACTCCGCTAAACGTAATTCCGAGTTCAATTAGTGTAATCGCAACTGCTGGCTGTATCCCAGTTACAACCACTTTTGCACCCATTAGTTTAGACATACTTACTACATCTCCAAGAATTTTTGCAATAAATGAATCAATAAAATCGATGGAAGTTATATCAATGACTACTCCTCTGGCCGACGTTTCATGGATTTTTGCAAGCAAATCTTCCTGGAATTCTACCGCAGTATGATCATCTAATTCACTCTGGATAGAAATTAATAAACATTCACCTAACTTTAAGATTGGTATCCCCACAGTATTCACCCCTCTTTTTCTACTATCTCTCTGTTCGTCAAGGCTAGCGCACGCTCCATGCCTTTTTTCATTGTGTTGGTCGTGATAATTTGATCTAATTCAATTCCTAAGTTAACGATTGTTTGCGCGATTTCTGGTCTAATACCTACAAGCATCGCCTGACAGCCGACAAGTCTAACCGCTTCGGACGCTTGAATAATATGGTGCGCAACCATTGTATCAACAACAGGAACTCCCGTAATATCAATCAAAACCACTTCTGACCGATTTTTTACAACACCTATTAATAAATTTTCTATGATTAACTTGGCTCTTTCCGTGTCAATCGTCCCAATTAACGGCATTACAGAAATTTTTTCAAATATTGGCAAAAGTGGTGCCGATAATTCCTGTAGTGCACTTTTTTGGATAGAAACTGTCTTTTCCCACGTATCCGCGTAGGCTGTGACCACTTTGTTATACATGGAGGAAAGCCATGTTTCAAAGCGATAATAGGCATCATCTTCAGGTTTTTCTTCTCTCTTTAAAAATAAATCTTCATCTCTCATTGCTGTATATACTAAAAGCCCAAAAACACGTAGGCCAGTGGTAACAAAATGAATCGGCCAACCTAGGTGGACCACTTTCTCTGCAAAATCATCTAGTTTTTCGTTGAATTTAGAGCCGTTTTCAGTTACATTCGAAACAATTAAATCCACAAATTCTTTGCTAGTTTCTTCGTACATTGCTTCTTTTGCAATGTCGTTGATTAGCTGATCTGATTGTTTTTCCATTTCATTCATCCAGTTGTTTAGTAAGTCTGCTTTATTTGTACGGATGAAGTTTGCAAAATCTTTATACATCAGTTATTTTCCAACCTTTCTCCACTATTAACAAAATTTTCTCTCTTATTGTGCGGTTTGCTTAACTGCCTTTTAAAAAAGACATTAGAAACAAATTTAGCGAGTATGTTGATACGCGTTGTTTGTAGGTTTCTGATGTCCTTACTGTTTCTTCAGAGCAGTTAATTATTTCATTATGTATTAAACTTATTATTTTACGTCAGACCCTTTTGTCCTGCATTCATCATTGTATGTTATTTTTTAGGATGGATTAAAATTCTACTACTCCTAGACTGACTTCAAGTGCCTTGTTTACCTTGGCCATTAAATCTTCGTCCAAATGTGTAATTTTGTCTGTCAGGCGCTGTTTGTCAATCGTTCTAATTTGTTCTAAAAGAATGACAGAATCTCTCTCAAAGCCATCTTTACGAGTAGCTTCCACGTGTGTTGGCAATTTTGCTTTTTGAATTTTTGCAGTTATTGCTGCCACAATCACAGTTGGACTGAATCTATTACCAATATCATTTTGAATGATGAGAACAGGCCGTATTCCCCCTTGCTCGCTTCCGACCACGGGGGAAAGGTCCGCGTAGTATACGTCACCACGCTTCACCATCAGCCATTAACCTCCTAAAATACTAATATTCCTGTCTTCCGCTTCTGCTTCGACATGGGTACACTCGCATGCGATAGCGAAATTAATTGTCGCCATTTCTGCATAGCCGCGCTCCATCTCGTCTCTTAATTCGCGAGCCCTTTTCTCTTGTAAAAACTGTTGCGTTGCTTCCATTATAACTTCACTCCGCCCCATTTTTTCTTTTTCTACAACTACGTCGAGTTCTTGTATCATTTCCTGTGTCAGTTCTACGGATATTATCATCCGCTTTTCTTTCTCTAACACGTGTCACACCCCCAAAGCCTCGTACCTGTAAGTAACAACTATATCGTACCATTATCACGCCTTGAAGAAAAGAGTTATTTCGCATTTTATTGTTAAGAATATTACAGTTCTAGCTGATATACTCTCTTAAGTCCTATATATAGCTATAAAGTTTCATATGTTAGATTATAAACGCTTCTTCTAAAAAAAGCACGAATATTACCTTCTAATGGATGTATTTTCTAGGTATACGCTCATTTAACAGACAAGTAACCTCATAATTTATTGTATCTAAATAGTGAGCGGCATCATCTGCTGTTATCGTGTTTCCATGGTCCGTGCCAATTATCGTTACTTTTGAACCAGTTTGAAATTCGCGCGGTAGTTTTATGATGGTTTGATCCATACAAACGCGTCCTATAATTGGGGCTAGTTCCCCGTCTACTAAAACATGAAATCCGCTGTAATGACGAATCAACCCATCTGCATAGCCAATCGGTAACGTTGCAACCCATTCTCGTTCTGTTGCAGTGTAGGTTGCTCCGTAGCTAACACTATCACCTGGTGCGAGTTCTTTCACATGAACCATTTCGGTATAGAGTGCAAGGGCTGGTTTAAGCTCAAATGGTAAGCTAGTTTTGATTTCGGTGGAAGGGGTTAACCCGTACATCGATATACCAAAGCGAATCGCATCAAACCCGATTTGTGGCTGTAATAATGAAGCAGCTGAATTGGCTGTATGAACATACGTTGGGCGATTTTTTAAACTCGTTAAAATGGTTTGGAACTTAGCTAATTGTTGTTCGAAATAACTAGTTTCAAGTTGGTCGGCTGTCGCAAAATGCGTGTAGATACCTTCTAGTTGTAGTTGATTGTCTTTAGCAATTGTCGTTTCGATTCGCCTTGCTTCGTCGGTTGTACGAATCCCAAGACGCCCCATACCGCTATCTACTTTTAAATGAATGCGAAGTGGCGCTTCTAAGGTTAGTTCCTCTAGCCAGTCCTCTCTAAAAACAGTGAGGGAAATGTGGTTTTTGGCCGCTAAATTTGCATCTTCTTTTCTAGTTGCGCCAAGTACAAGAATAAAGTCATCTTGAAACCCAGCTTCTCTAAGAGCCAACGCCTCATCTAAAATGGCAACACAGAAACCTTTTGCTCCAGCTTCTTTCGCTGTTCTAGCAACTTCGATAATTCCGTGACCATATGCATTAGCTTTGACTACTGCCCATAAATCCACATTTTCTGGAAGTTTATTTTGTTCATTTTTTATATTTTCGCGAATTGCTGCGCGGTCTATCTCAATCCATGTAGGACGATGCCAGCCTGTCACCATGATTGTTCACTTTCCTTTCTAAATTTCAATTATCACTTGAGCTGCGGCTGATCTAGCTGTGTGGGTAATGCTCACAAAAACGTTTTCACCTGATTTGACTGGTAAAGTAACATGGGGTCGCCCATCTTCTACTTGCAAAATTTCTACATCCGTAAAACTTAAATGTTTGCCAAAACCAGTTCCATTCGCCTTAGCATATGCTTCTTTTGCTGCAAAACGCCCAGCTAAAAATTCGATTTTGCGATTACCTTCGTATTTTTCAAATTGCTTAATTTCTTTTTCTGTTAAAACACGTTCGATAAAGCGTGGATTCTTTTCCACGACTTGTTTTACACGTTCTAAATCAATCATATCTAGTCCGATTCCTTTAATCATGTTACACCTCTTCCAAGTAATCTACTAATTCCTTAGCGGCTGTTTGAGCTCCTGCGATGCAATCAGGAATACCCACACCTTCGTAGCTCATTCCTGCAAAATAAACCCCTGGGTAATCTGCTTTGATGTTCTTTTTCAATTGTTTTAGTCGGTCCTGGTGATTAACTAAGTATTGAGGCATTGCGGATTTCATTCGGCTTACTTCATAAAAAAGTGGCGCGGCGTGAAGGTCCATCATTTCCGCATAATCTCTCAAAACAGCTGAAACGATTGCTTCATCACTTGCTTGCTCTAACCAAGTTTCTCCCGCTTTCCCAACAAAGCCTCGTAGTAACATTTTATTTTCTGGTACCATATGCGGCCATTTTTTCTGCACCCATGTACAAGCAGTGGTTTTATATGGAGCGGTTCTGGCAACTAGATAGCCTGTTCCATCTGGTAAAATCGGTACATCTTGTTCATTGTATGCTAATGAGACAGTTGCGAGAGTCGTAAGCGGTTGTCCCGCGAATGGTTCTGTCGTTTTTTCTGCTAATAAATGAATTAGCGCATCATGTGTGGCAGCGATAATGACGCCATCTGCCTCCATTTTATCGCCATCTACAAAAGAAATTTCGTAAGAGCTATTCTTTTTCGTAATGTTCGTTGCTTGTTTTGCTGTATGCAAATTTCCTTTTGGAAGTGCGGCGGCAATGGCTTTTGGTAACGCATCTAGCCCGCCTTCTAATGTTCGAAAAGCACCAATAGTAGCTTTTGTCCCTGTCGTTTGCATGCTACTTTCTTTTAAGCCATCCATCAAATTCCCATATTTTTTAACTGCTTGTTCGAATTGTGGAAAAGTGGCGCGTAAACTCATTTTGTATATATCTCCGGCATAAATTCCTGATAAAAGTGGTTCGATAATTGTTTTGACTAATTCTTTACCGAATCGCGCTTCAAAGAATTCGCCAAGTGCTTGATCTTGTTCTTGATTATTTCGTTCCATTGTTGGTTCTTGAAGTGCGCGAGCTTTCCCAATTTCGGATACGAGTGTACTAGCTAGCAATGCTTCTTTATCTGTTGGAATTCCCATCACTGAGCCTTCTGGAATCGGATGAAGTGCTTTTTGGTGGTAAATGTAGGATCTTCCTGTCGCGTTCGCAATCAGTTTATCTTCGAGTCCTAAATCCTTCACTAAGCCTACACCAGCTGGTTTTCTTGCTAAAAAGGAGTCTGGTCCTTTTTCAATTAAAAATCCGTCCCGTTTAACCGTTTCAAATTTCCCGCCTAGTTTTTTGTCTTTTTCTACTAATTCCCACGTATAATTCGGATGTGTTTTTTGTAGTTCATACGCTGCTGCAAGCCCTGATAAGCCGCCTCCGATAATGACTATATGTTTCACTACTTAACCAATCCTCTCTATCTACTCTTTCGTTTATTCTATCTATTTTACCAGATTTCAGGGTAATTGAACAAAAAATAAAAGAACAGCCATTTCCAAAATTACAGTCGCTATTGATCAGCGATTTTTAGGAAATGACGTGTTCTTTTTTAATTTATTGTTTTGGACGGGCTGTACCAATTGTATACCTTGATAGCTAAGTCTTGATTGATATAGCGAACATAAGCTTCAGCGCTTGTACTTCCTGATTTAAGCCAAACATTTAAGTGCCTTGATCCGCCTTTTTCCATCCAAATGCTTTGTCTTAAGCTTAAACCTTGAATTCGCTCTTTGCGGATAATGTGCGTTAACTTGGAGAAAATTGGGCGTGACTGGACAAGGAGTGTGTGCTTATCTGTGAAAACTCCAGTCGCGCGGTAGCTGGCTACCCCTTTTATCCCTGCTAAAACTGGCAAAATAATACTAATTAAGCCGAGTGGGAAAAATAAAATACTTGCTACTGCGGCTGGGATAATTGTCCAGATCAAGTAAATCTGCAAAAATCTGCGCAAACTGGCTTTTGGAGCACGTTCCATTTTTTCTATTTCAAATAAATAATCTGGTAGCATTTCTTTTAATGTTTTTAAAGCCAACGCTTTTTTCATAATAGGCAAAAGTAAAATGTCACCGGATAGTTTTTCATCACCCGAGTTCCCTGCAGTAGTAACTTTGACCGCTACTAAGCCGAGCATTTGTCGTAGTGGTGATTCAATAATGGTGATTCCTTGAATACGCGAAAGTGAAATGGTTGTATGGTTTCGTTCTAATAGTCCTTTTTCTACAACAAGTGAATTGGGATATTTCATCAATTTGAACTGGAAATACTTGAACAATGTCGTCACAATCGATATTCCCCATAATACCAAAAGAATCAAGACAATTAATACAATTAGTACGATAATGCCCATTTTCCATAACTCTTCTGCTTGAGCTTCCATCCAGTCTGTCGGAATGACTTCTCGGAATTGTTGCATGAATGCTAGAACGATAAGGAGCGTCCCGAAAACGCCGCCGGATGTTACTGCCATTAAAATAAGCTGTTTTGTTTGTAGCATGACCGTTTTTTCTGGTGCTTCTGCCACTTCTACTGTGGTTTCCTCGGTTTCTGGCACGGCTTCTTGGATGTCTCTCTTTTTACCGTCGCGTAAATCTTTTAATTCGTCTACTACGCCAACTGGGACAGCGACTAAATCAGCTTCTGCTTTCCCGTTACCGCCAGCTGTTTCGATTAAAATTTGGCAGACATTAAATGGGATAAAGAAAAACCATTGTTTCTTTTGGACGGTTTGGATGCGCTCGTAAGGTATGTATGTATTTTTTCGAAAAATCAAACCGTATTTGATGCGAATCCCTTGGTCTTCGAGGGTGTATTTGTAGGTTATGTATTTTAAGACTGCGGGGGTTAAAATGAGTAATATAACGATGACAATAATTAAATATACAGCCCAGTCCGGCAAATAACCGTTACTATTAATGGCGCGGAAAACGGAAAATAAACCGACGACGATAGGAACAATATTGCGTCTTACGTTCGTAATAATTTCTTTAATGAGGGCAATCGGATGGAGGCGTCTTTCTTCAAACATCTTCTTTCGCCACCTTCACAAGTTCAAGAATATGATGTCTAAGTTCATCTGATTCAGACTCGTTTACCGCTTCAATCTTATGTGTTTTTGCAGCAGTTGTAATCGATAAAGAAACGAGTTTTTGTCTTCTAAGTAGCGGACCTTGCTCCGTTTCCACGTGTTGAATGCGAATCATCGGAATTAAGACACGACTTCTAAAAATAATGCCGTGCTGAATTTCCATTTCGTCTGGTTTAATCTGGTAGCTCCAACGTGCAAAACGAAACGGAATAATGAATAAGTAAATAAAGGCAGCATAAAGTACCGTTAATCCAAAACCGATCGCACTCCACCACACCGAAGCTCCTGCATAATACAAAATGATTGCCGCTACAACCGAACAAAGTAGAAAAGTAAGAACAGCAATTCCCTCCGTTTGCCGCCAAACTGTTTTAATTTTCTCCGGTAATTTCTTTTCTAAATTATCAAGTTCCATTGCTCTACTCCTTTTTTCTTTTATCTTACGTTAAAAACAGCTAAATTGGTAGCGATTTTTTAAATCTATCATGTTTTATTCATAGTTTGTTCATATTTCTTTTTTATAATATAACAAGAAGAGGTGAGAAGGATGAAGAAAAAAGGTTATATTCTATTAATAATAGCGCTTTTATCACTAACGTTAAACTGGCTTCCGGAGATTGCCCACGCGCAAAAAGAAGCAACAGGAACTACTTATACAACTGCAACCACAAACGAATTAATGGATATGTTTCTACCTTACTCCATCCAAAATCCTTATATTGAAACGACAAAAAATAGCGCGGAATTAATGTTTGTAACAGAGGAAGTCGCCACGATTACCACCGAAACAAATAATCAAACGCAATCAATTGCTGGTAGCACCGAAAACCATCAATTTGCATTAGCTAATTTGCAACCTGGAAATAATTTAGTGACAATCACAGCGACAATGACAGATGGGACTAGTGAGAGCAAAACAATCACCATAAACCTTCCAGAGAAACCAAAGAAAAACTCTAAATCGTTTCATGATCATTCTAAAAACCAACAAGTGACGCATCGAAAAAAAGGGCACTTATTATAATAAAAAAGGAAGCACTCATTCATAAGAAGAGTGCTTCCTTTTTCGTTAATTTCTACGTCCAAATGTAAAACCAAGTGCTACTAAACTTACCCCTGTTACAAATGGGATAAACGGGTTCGAATCCCCAGTATGAGGTAAAACCCCTGTTGCTTTTACGACACCGTCTACGCTTGTTGAGCTAGTCACTTTTTGCACAGGTGGAATGGTGATTTTGGATAAGAGTGTTTTTTCAATCGTTAGTTGTAATTTTTGACCGGCTTGTAAAGTATCCGATGTGAGATTGTTCCAGTCTTTAATTTCTGCAACAGAGACATCAAACTTATTAGCTACTCCAGGTAATGTATCGCCATCTTTCACTTTATAGATGACTTTAATTTTACCATTTTGTTCGGAATCTTTAACGATTTCAAGTGGACCAAAATCTGTTTCGACTGTTTTTTCAATCGGTTGCTTTTCAGCCGGAATAAATGGTGGTTCTTCTTTAACCGGTGGCGCTGGCGGGGTTCCTGTTCCTTGTCCACCGCTACCGTAATCATTCACTGTCGCATTTCTCGAAACAGCATCTAGGTTATCACCGGATAGTGTTGCTTTATTTGTATAGCTTTTTTGTTTCGTCGTAATTTTCGTATCATAAGTAATGACAACAGATTGATTATTTAACGTGCCAATAGATAATTCAAAATTGCGGTCCGCATCCAGCGTAATTGGCTGGATATTGGTAGTTATCACTTTTTTGTTGGCATCGCGGTATTTGATTGTTGCACTTCCAAGCAGATTTTGCCCTGAGCCAAGCGTATCCGTGTAAACGGCATTATCAATAGGTGTCAACGCATTATTTAAAGTAACAGTCCAATGTAAAATACTCAAGTCTTTATCATCCATTCGCCCTTGTTTAAAAACGATTGTTGGTGAGCCCGTACCGCCACCAGTATTAACTTTGCTAATAAAGGCGTTTATCGTTTGGGTCGAATTTTTCACCGGAAATGCGATTGGATTTACTTGATCTGTTTGAATATTTTTGCTGTTAAAAGTTGCGTTATAAAAGAGGCTGCCACTTAAATCTGTATGTGTATTTACATAGTCGGTAAAAGTTAATGTAATGGTTCCCGTTGCTTGATCAATGGTTGCATTTGCAATAGTGTTTCCTTGCGAATCCATAAGAGGGAATCCGCCATAATTAATTAATTTTAGTTGATTAGGAATAGTAAGCGTCATTGTTTCTCCGCTTGCAACTGGCTGTGTAATGACAAAATCATACGCCACTCGCACTTTACTATTTTCCTTAAAATTCGTTGTTTGCTCCCCGTTTTGATTTTGTAATGATACATTAGTAAAAAAACTGCTGCCGTAATCTGTTGCAGCTTCTGCTTTTGGGCTTAAAAATCCAGTGATAATTAAACATATAATTGCAAATACTAACCATCTTTTTTTCATTTTGTTTCATTCCCCCTTAAAACATCTATCTTTATAGTTCCCACAACTTGCTTGTTAAAAACCGTACAATGATTTTGCGCACAAAAAAACGCCAGAACAAGTCTGACGTTTTTCTTTTTATAGCTGCAATAAATATTGGTAACTGGCTTCTAGTGTTTCGAACATAGCTCGTTTGGATTTATCTTGCTCAATGCAATAGTACTCGACTCCGTTTGCTTCGCCCCATTCAATAATAGCGCGAAAATCCACTTCACCTTGCCCTATTTCGACTAAATTATTATCCATATCTTCTAGTTCAAAACCGCTCAAAAAATCTTTCATATGCACAATCGGCGCGCGGCCGCTGTAGCGTTTAATAAATTCTGTTTCATCATGTCCAGCTGCGCGAATCCAGTAAGTATCAGGTTCAGCATAAATACAAATACCGTCAACTGGGTCGGTAATATAATCCATCACTCTGCGACCATGAATGCATTCATTGAAATCGTATTCCGGATTATGAAGACCAATGCGAAAACCTAGTGGATGTAGTTTTTCCGCCGCATTAATTAACGCCGCTTTTGTTGCCGTGTAGCCCGCTGTCGTTTGGTCCTCTTCTTCAATATATTTGTCAAAAACAGTTTTACAATCAAAGAAATAAGCTTCTTCAATGATGCCATCCAAATCATTCATAAAACGATCATGCTTGATGTGCATGCCGATCACTTTTAACTCATATTTTTGCAGTAAACGACGTACCTCGCTTGGATCATTGCCACGCATACCATCAAGTTGCACATATCGAAAGCCGATTTCATGCATTTTCCGGAGCGTACCTTCTAAATCGCGCTCCATTTCTTTTCGTACAGAATAAAGTTGGACTGCTATTTTTTCTTTTATATTCATTGTTTCTCCGCCTTTCCTTATGCCTTTAAATCCAGCCAATCAACCTCAGACGCTGTTAATTTAATCCCGGCCGCTGCAACGGAAGATTGAAGTTCCGTAGCATTTTCCGGACCGATGACAGCGGCTGTCGGGAATGATTGCGTTAATACATAAGCAAGCGAAATTTGGATTGGAGTGCAACCTTTTTGGTTAGCTAGTTGCTTGGCACGACTGTATCTTTCCCAGTTTGCCTCACTATAATAAACTTCGACCATTTCCGTATCGCGCGTGTCTTCCTCAGAAAATCTACCAGAGAAAAATCCGCCTGCTTGTGATGACCAAGAAAATAGTGGCAAATTCGTCGCCTCATGCCAGCGAATCATCTCTTCACTCGCCGAAACACAATTTTCCCAGCGTGGTCGATTCACTTTTGCCAAACTAAAATTAGGGCTGTTAAAGCTTAGTGGCGTCAATCCATGGCTCACTGCATATTCATTCGCTTCGATAATACGCGGGAGCTCCCAGTTTGAAAGCCCGATAGCATAAACGCGGCCATCCTCCACTTCTTTATGCATCGCCTCCATAATAGGACCCACTTCTACATCTGGATTGTCGCGATGAAGTGCGAATAATTCAACATGATCTGTTTGTAGCGTATCTAAACTAACCGAAATATCTTCGTGAATTGCTTCCGGAGTAACCCGCGGCACGTCGCTTGCTTCCCGAACTGGATGCCCGCCTTTCGTTTGGATAATGACACTATCACGATTTCCTCTCATATTCATCCACGCGCCAATCGCTTTTTCACTATGGCGATAATGGCGCGCCGTATCAAAAATATTTCCACCCATTTCAAAATATTGATCTAGTACTGGACCCGCAAAATCCATATTATCTGCACGTAAGAAATCTCCTGCACCCATCACTAAATTAGAGCAAGCTATCTCTATTTTTTGTCCATTTTTTCTGCCGTTAACGATAATTTTTTCCATTATGCTTCCACCCCACTCGCGGCAATTTTATCGACTACAAGTGTTGTATTCGAATCTTTTACGAGTGTTGCAGGAATCGCTACTGTCGGTTCTTTTTCCACTACTTGTTTCACGATATCAATTTTTTTCTCGCCAGTTGCTACTAAATATATTTCTTTCGCCGCTAAAATTTGTTGCATACCAAGAGAAATTCCGTGTGTTAGTGGCAAATCTGTATCAAAATATTTGCTCATGACGCGTTTCGTTACATCATCAAGTTCCACGACATGACAGTTCACATCTACAGGCACAAATGGCTCGTTGAAGCCAATATGCCCATTAAGTCCAATCCCCAGCAAAATAAAATCCATTCCGCCACGGTCGTCGATAAACTTGTCTACACGAGCGCATTCATCCGTTAAGCTCGTTGCTTTCCCATCGAAAAAGCAAATTTGTTCACTAGAAACATTTTTCAAACGGTCGAAAAATGCATCATAGAGTGTTTGGATACAGCTACCTTTTGTTTCGCGTCCAAGGCCAACCCATTCATCCAAACCAACAAATTGCGTCTCACTAAAATCTACTTCGCCCGTTTGATTCGCTTTAATAAGCGCTTCTATTGTTAGTAAAGGCGTGTCCCCACCAGCGATACAAATTAAACTTGCAGGTTTTTCTTTTACCAATTCAATGATTCTTTGGGTCACTGTTTGCGCCACGAGTTGCTCATTTTCATTAATAATTAGTTTCATTTTAAAATCAACCTTTCTTATTAGAAATCCAAGTCTAGTGCATCGTGCGCAGCTTGGCGTTCTGATACAACTTCTTCTTCTTTAATCAAGCTCTTCTCATACATTTTGAAGAACGGATAGTACATACAAACGGCTGCTGCGAGAACGAAGATGATTAAAATAATCGCGCGCCAATCCATCGTCG
Organism: Listeria sp. LM90SB2; assembly: GCF_028867355.1. Classification (NCBI taxonomy): domain Bacteria; kingdom Bacillati; phylum Bacillota; class Bacilli; order Caryophanales; family Listeriaceae; genus Listeria; species Listeria sp. LM90SB2. The sequence continues at coordinate 932,985 of NZ_CP046449.1, read as the reverse complement.
CCAAATACTGCGCGAGCGGAATCGGTGTACCGCCAACATTCGCAATCGGCGGACGAACCCAACCAAAGTGGAACACAAACCATTGCCCTACTGCTAAAATTGGCGTTCCAAGTACGAATGGAATAAACAAATACGGATTAAAACAGATTGGCAAACCGAATACAACTGGTTCAGAAATTGTGAAAATCGCTGGAACAACCGACACTTTTCCGACCGCTTTTAATTCTCTTGATTTACTAAATAGCGCAAGGATAACTAATGCACCTGTAATACCAGAACCAGAGAAGCCCATGAAGTAATCCCAGAAGTTTGGCGCAAATACGTGCGGAATTGGTTCTCCTGCCGCATATGCAGCCGCGTTCGCTCCTAAATATTGTGTCATAAATGGAAGCACAAAACCAATCAAAATCGCATAACCATTTAGACCGATAAACCAGAATAGCATTTCAAGGAAACAAATAAGGAAAACCGCATAAGGCGTATCAATACTATTAATCGCCGGAGCTAGCATCGTCGTAAAGGCTTCCGGAATGATTTGACCGCTAGTGACACTTTGCATTAAAATACTTAGTCCAACAGCACTGAATAGCAGTACAACTAGTGGAATAATTGCTTCAAAAGTAGTCGCAATCCCCGCCGGTAACCCTTTAATTCGAATCGTAATATTTTTTCTAATAAATAAACCGATAAGTTCTACAGAAATCAGCGCTGCAAAAATGGCAATAAATAGCCCTCTTGAATCCAGAAATTCTGTATTAAGCACCCCGTCAACCATTTTCGTATTGAGGATGAGCGTCACCATAACAGCTGCCATCACACTATGTAACACAGGTACTTTCATTTGTTTTGCGTGGCTATAGGAAATTGTTATAGCCGCATAAATCGATAGTAATCCAAACGTAAATTGAAACGGTAAGTTAAGCGCTGCTGCATTTTGAACAAAGAATTCTTTCACAACAGAACCTGCTGGAAACATATTTCCGATTGCTGAAATAATCAGCGAAAATGATCCAATAATTAAAACCGAGATCAAAGCAATCATCCCATTTTTTATTGAGGAAATATGACGTTGTTTTTCAATTCTAGCTGCGACAGGTTCAAAATATTTCTCCATAAAAGCAATAAAACGGTTCATAAAAGATTGTTTGTTTTTACTCGACATGTTGTTTCCCTCCACTTTTTTATTTGTTCAGTTTAAGAATAATTGCGTCTTTTAAAATGTTTGCGCCATTAACAGTGCCGTAATCTTTCGTATCGATGACTTGAATTGGTTTATTATATTCCGCCGCAATTTCACTTAAATGTTTAAGTTGATGTTTGATTTGAGGACCGACTAAAATAACGTCAAAGTCTTCAATATGCTCGCGTAATTCTCCTGCTGGATGAGCCTCAATTTTCACATCTGTATTCGTGAGCTTTTCACTGTTTTGGGCGATTTCCTTCATTTTTGTAACCATTACCCCTGTAGATGCGCCTAAGTTACACACTAAAAGTACATGTAATTGATTGATTTCCATTTACTTTTCCTCCTCTTTTCTTAATGTTTTAATCTCTTGATGCATTTCAATCATTTCTCGAATTAAAGTCGATGCTAAGATGGTATTCATTAAAGTATCTTGCGCATGTACGAGTAAAACGGAAAAATTTGCTTGTTCCCCTCTTGTTTCTTGAATCAGCATTTCCGTTTGTACTTTGTGCGCTTCAATCATTAGGTCATCTGCTTCTTTTAAAAGTTGTTCTACTAATTCTGAATCTGATTCTTTTGCGGCCTGTAATGCTTCAATTAATTTAGAAAACGAATCCCCCGCCAGTGAAATTAATGAAAACGATATTTTTTCTATGTCCATTATGAAACCCTCTCTCATTCAAAGATAGCCGACTTAACGTAATGATAAATATCACGTTTTGAGCTAGCCATTTTAATTTTTTGCATTTTTTCCTCGTCCAGCGCTAACTTCATTAATTGTTCCACGATCAAGTGCGCCTCTTTTGTTTTTAAAGCTAAGGTGAAAATGACATGAACCGGCTCCTCGTATCTATCGAAAAACATGATGCCATCCTCAATAATCGTCACTCCAATGCCATCCATCAAAACACCGTCACTTGCCCCCGCATGTGCAATGACAACACCTGGCGCAACGACCATATACGGCCCGTATGCTTTTAAGTTATGGATGATTTTTTCATGATAACTCGGCTCAATGACTTCTAAATGCTCCAAACATTTTGTTCCAAGCTTAATTGCCTGCCTCCATGTTGGGCATGTTTCTTCCATAACAATCGCTTCTTCTGTAAATTGAAACGGTGGTATAAGCCTTTTTGGTGTTTCACATTCATCCGATATAAGCGCTTCCAATAAATCGAATTCTAATTTACTTAAATTAGTAATTTGCGTGTTTTCGCCAATAATCGCTAAAATCTTACTGAACTTATTAATAATCTGTTTATCACTTTTGATGAGTTTCATCCGTAAATGCTTTTGCAGTAATTCCATATCCTCTTTTTGCAAATAGCTATGAATCCGGAGTACTTTTGCGTCTTGCATATCTGGTAAATCCACTGTGCTAATCACAAAATCAAAATCAGCCATCATCGCGCGTTTGAACTTTCTGAGGCCAATTGTTTGAATCGATTCAAACTCAAACATACGCTTTAACTGAATCGCAATCATTTTTGAAACAGCGACACCTTCCGGGCAAATAATCAGCAAATTCGGCTTCATTTCAACTGTTTGTTTATTGCGTTGTACCTCAGATGCAAAATAAATAGCTAAAAATGAAATTTCTTGAGAGCTGACAGAAATCGGCAATAACGGCTTGAGTGCATCCAAACTCTCCTTCACACGCATAAAAATTTCTCGATTATCGCGCATAAATTCATTAAAAATCGGATTCTCGATAGTGACTCCGGCGCGAACACGCCTAATCATTAATTTAATGTGTGCTTTGATTTGCGTGAAAAAATCCGTATCGCCATGCACAAAATCCACTTGATAAATTTCACCCATTTTTTCGCAAATACCTGTTACAAATGCTTCAATTACCGCCTCATCTTCACGCCCATATTGATACTGCTTCAAAGACCCAATAATTGTTGCTAACGCCTGATCAAGCTCATCTTTAATCATAAAATCTGCTGTAAACTGAAAATCCGGTTTGGCTTCATGCTGCTTTAGTAAAATCGCAATTAGCGTTAAGTAAAGCTGCTCATCCATCGCACGTGTCATATTCTCCTCCACCGAATGCGCCTCACGATTCACCTCCTGCAAAATCTCCAGTTCAAAAAGATTATAAAAAAATAACTCGCCTTTTTTAGATAAGCTATTTTCCGAATCTAAAAACTGATAAAATTCGCGGATATTAATAAAACGCAAGAAACTTCTAGCAAAAAGCGATGTTTTCGTAATTAAATTTCCAGTCACTAGAAAGCCATGCCTAGGCTGATGCGATAAATCTAAATTATTTAAAAAAAGTTCTCCTTCAATAGCACGTAGATGATTTAGCACAGAGGATCTGGAAATAAACAGGACTTCTTCAAAATAAGTAACCGGGAGCACTTCTTCACTTAAAAGCAGTTTTAGCAGTAAAAATTGCTGCACTTCTTCTTGGCTGTAACGATATTTTTTCGGCGTAATTTGTTGCTTAAATTTACGCACAACCGGATTTACGATATTCTTTTCCGGAAGTAGCACCCCTTTCCTTGTATGTCTGATAAGAGCTGGTAATGTTTGCTCATGGAGAAAAATATCGATTTTTTCCAAACTATAACGAACACTTCGCTCCGAACAACCAAGCGCGTTAGAAATATAACCAATATTTTTAAAATCTTCCTGCTCCATAAGAAAATCTAAAATTTGAATACACTGCTGATTTAGTTTCATCAGGTATCACTCCTCTTTCTAAATTCAATTTATCATTTTCATGATAGGGCTTACAATAAGCTATATAGCTATTTTTGTCAGATACGTAGGGACAAAAAAACTATCCATTTTACTATAACTGGAAAAAAACCTTGCCGGAATAGGTCGGAGCTACTGAAAGCACAAAAAAAGCCTTCTACATTCACTGTAAAAGGCCTATTATTTGAACTATTTATCTTTTTTCATATAGAAAGTTAAAATAATTGCGATGAAAACCATTAAAAATCCAACAATCGGGGTATAACCCAAACCAATATATTCCGTAACTAATCCGCCAATAAATGCACCTACTGCTATCCCAACATTAAAAGCTGAAATATTAAGCGCCGAAGCCATGCTCACCGTTTCTGGCAAATACCGCTCTGCCAATTGCACGACATATAACTGCAAACCAGACACATTCATAAAGGCAAAAAATCCCATCAACATAATAGTCATTAATCCAAAAATCGCGTTGGTCGATGTAAATTGAAGTAATAATAACGTAATCCCTTGCAAACTAAACATCACGAACAGTGCCTTAGCCGGGCGCTCATTCGCAAAATGCCCACCAATCGTATTCCCAATCGCAACCATCACACCATACACAATAAGTAAAATAACAATCATGCTTGTAGAATAGCCCATTCCGCTAAACATCGGCGACAAATACGTATAAACCACAAAAGTACCACCATAGCCAAACGCTGTCATGAGTAACACCATCACGATTTTTTTATTAACTAATAATTGTCCAATCGCTTTAAATGAAATACTTTTTCCATTGGATAAGTTTTTCGGCACGAGGAAAAAATTAGCAATAATCGCAATCACGCCAATCGCAACAATAAACAGGAATGACATCCGCCAACCAAATAGTTGCCCGATAAACGTCCCAAGCGGCACCCCTGTCACAGTCGCCACCGTCAACCCTGTAAACATCACCGCAATCGCACTAGCTCGTTTGCTCGGATGAACCACATCGGCAGCGATAACAGAAGCAATCGACATAAACACCCCATGCGCAAACGCCGCAACAACACGCCCAGTAAGGAGCATTCCAAAACTCACAGCAAATGCCGAGACAAGATTCCCTATCAGAAACACGAGCATGACTAATAATAACAAATTTTTACGATTCATCTTCGCCGTCATAGTTGTTAAAACCGGCGCTCCAACCATCACACCAAGCGCATAAATCGATACAGTTAAACCAGCCGTACTAATCGACACACCCATACTAGAAGAAATCAGCGGAAGCAGTCCCACACTAATAAATTCTGTTGAACCAATCCCAAACGCACTAATCGCTAGCGCCAAAAGTGTCAAATTAGGATTTACTTTTTTCATATCCACATCGTTCCCCCCTAAAAAATTGCAAATTGTTTCGTTCTGTTATACAGTATCTTATATGCCGTACAGAATAACAAGAAGGTACTTAAAAGTCATATAGATACTAAAAAGTGCCTATAGGAGGATTACGATGACTAAAGTATATAATATCGGCGTCGAAGCTACACTAGAAGTTATAGGCGGAAAATGGAAACCAGTCATCCTTTGCCATTTACGCGAAGGCAAAAAACGAACTGGCGAATTAAAACGACTCATCCCCAACATCACACAAAAAATGCTCACACAACAATTGCGCGAGCTGGAAAAATCCGGGGTTATTGTCCGCAAAGTATATGAACAAATCCCACCAAAAGTCGAGTATTCATTGAGTGAATACGGCGAATCGTTGTCGGAGATTTTGAACAAACTTTGCTTATGGGGCGAGAATCATGTGGATCTTTTGCTCACTAAGAATGAAGATATTGTTTTGTTGAAACGAGATTAATAGAAAAATAGCCACCTCTCGGGTGGCTATTTTTAATGATTCCCTATACTTAATATCCCTGAATCAATTTCTTCTCCATCTAAAAACCAATACCTATGATAATCCCCACTGAGCGCCGTAAACGGAACTGGTGTCTTCCCTACTTCCGCTACCTTTCTAAGTAAGTAATTCCGCAAAATCCAACCATCATTTAAAGAACGCTGTTTTAAATTCAAAATCCGTTCTATTTTTACTTCGCTTGTATTTAGTTCTTTCGCTACTTCGGCAATTGTTAAATTCGCAAGCGCCAAATTCTCCGCAAACTCACTTTTCGTTGCTTTGATTTGTTCTTTTGATAAAGTCATTTTTCAGTTCCACCTTTTATAAATGTAATAATTTTTCAGCATTTTCGTGAGCGATTTTTGCTTTTACTTCATCCGTTAAATCAAGCGTATCTAGGAAAGTCCTAGCATTTTCTGGTTTTACAAAAGGATAATCTAGCGCATAAATAAGATGATTTTCATCTAATTCATTTAATAAAAACTTCCATTCATTTTGGTATAATAAGCCGCTTGGTGTCACATACACATTCGTCCGGTAGTAATCAGAAATTTTCCGTTCAAGCGTTGTCCAGTGGCCGAGTGTATTGTCCATTCTGTTTAAAAACATTGGCACCATTTCACCTAAATGACCTGTGATGATTTTTAAATTCGGTAATTTATCAAATATACCTGAAAGAATCATCCGCACGACTTGAATGCCAACATCCATATGCCAACCAAAACCAGCAGATGAAAATACCCCTGTCACCACATCAGACCAAGCATCACTGGCAAAATATTGTTCTGTAATAGTTTCTGGGATAAACGATGGATGGAACGAAATCGGTACATCTAGTTTCTCCGCCATTTCGAAAATCGGATAATAAAAGCGATTATCAAAATATTTGTTTTCAAACTGCCCTTTTACAAGTGCACCTTTGAAACCAAGTTCTTCTACGGCTCTTTTTAATTCAATAGCAGCATCTTCTGGTGATCCTACTGGTAAGACAGCAAAACCGGCAAATCGCGTAGGATTTTGTTGAATCACCTTCGCTAGTTCATCATTAGCTCGCTTACACAGAGCTACCGAAATTTTTGGATCTAAGTTTTGCGGAGAACTATTTCCATAAGAGAGTACTTGGATATCAATACCATGTTGGTCCATAAATGCTAAACGTTTTTCTGTATCTTGCATTTCCGCTGCTGAAGGAAGTTCCTTTTGCATATATTGAAACATTTCCGGACTAACCTGTCCACTTACTAAATTTCCAGTGACTTTGTTGATTTCATTCGTAATGACTTCGGATTCAAAATGTTCTTCTATTGTTATAATTTTCATGTTCATTCCTCCTTAAGTAAACAATACCCCTTTTTAAGTTGCTAAAATAGCCACATTTCGATACACTAATAACAATTATGTATCATAAAAAGGAGAGTTTTATGAATAACTACGTAAAAGTGCATCAACCGTTGAATGTTGATTTACGTACACAAAAAACACAAACCAAACTATATACGGTTTTGGAGAGGTTTTATGTGGAAGGTAGAACATTTGAATCAATATCTATAAAAGATTTATGCGAACAAGCGCGAGTATCACGAGCCACTTTTTATCATCATCATGAGGAGATTATTCAAGTGATTGAAGTCCAGATTTTGCGAACCATGCAGTACTTCTCTTTGGAATTCGACCAAATTATTTTAACAAAAGAAAATATCCAACGCTTAATCCTCCGAACTATTCAAAAAAATCCGCTTTTATTTCAAGCGATTTTTTGGAGCCGGGCAGAAAATATTTTTGTCGATGTAGTGTCTGGAGAAATACTTCGAATTAGTTTGTTAAAAGAAGTTTCCTTTTCAGATAGTCACTTTATTCCTAATTATTTTGCTAGGATGATTTTAAGTTTAGCGACAGAAATTCAGCAATCGAATAAAGACTATACGAATGGTCAATTAGTTGAATTGATACAGGAGGCAGCTCGCTTTTTACAAAAATAAAAAGAGCCTAAGTTCCCTTAGACTCTCTCATTTAATCAATCATTTTACGGAAATTCAACCGTTTATTTAATAGATACATTAGCGGAATCCCGACACCCATTACGATGAATTCACTTGCGGCTGTTGTTGCCCAAGTAATTAGGAACGGTAAGTCAAAAACAATTACTAACTCCCAAGCGATAATTGCCATCGTTAGCGAGAAAAGAATCGTATTAATAATCATCCGCGGAATAATTCCTTTAACGTATTTAGAAATTCCAATCATTAGTAAAAGCGAGATAGCCGATTGTGCTACGCCAAAAACTAAATCAATCCACCCTAATCCAGAAAAGAATAAATTCGTAATAAACACACCTACGATAATACCCCAAAAGTATTTTTTATTAAAGACGATTAGATGGTTAAAGATTTCTGGTATTCTAAATTGTAATGCCATAAACCCAATTGGTGCAACAATCATACCGAGCACTACATACAGTGCGGCGATAATTGCATTCACCGTCAAAATTTTCATTTTCATTATTTTTCCTCCTAGTTTTTTTACGTGGGATGGTATGAATGAACCACGTGTGGCAATTTTGCCAACATGCTATTTTCTCATATTTGGAAGTTAATGTAAATGAATTATTGCACATAAAAAACGGCTACTTAGAGTATAGCCGTTTTTTTATCTGCTATGTTTCCCATTCAACCTTTTGCCTACAAAATAAAGAATTATTGATAAAATTACTAATGAAATAAATCCTATATTTTTAGGGAGAATTTCTTTAATAACAATGAAGTAAGTCCAACCTAAAACGATGATTGCTACTACAATATATTCGATAATTTTGTTTATCTTCATGACGAGCGCCACACTCCCGTATCCTTAACATTAGTATTTATAAAAAAATAGACTGTAGATAAAGTTAAAAACTTCTTTATCTACAGTCTATCTATATGGTAACTATTTGTCTAATAATCTTATTTAGATTTTTGTGAGTAGTTGCCTTTGTTGCCGCCGCTGCGTTGTTCTCCGCCGCCACTACGACGATCACGATTGCCACCACCGCCAGAACCGCTTCCGCCGCCGCTACGACGACCTTTGCCGCTGTTGTTACGATCGCGGTAGCTTCCGCCTTTGCCGCTTCCGCCGCGATAGCCGCCACCTTTGCCGCCTTTACCATTTTTACCTTTGTAGCCACCGCCACCACGGGATGGTAATGGACGCTCTTCAGTAATATGGACAGGAGTTTTGTCTGGCTCTTTCGCTAACATTTTAAGCATTGCTGCTGCGATGTCAGTTGCATCGTATTTTTCAAGAAGTTCGTTAGCAAACGTTTTGTAGTCAGCTAAGTTTTCTTCTGTGATTGCTTCTTGAATTTTTTCAGTTGCTACGCGTAATTGGCCTGCAAATGCTTCGTCCCAAGTAGGAGCTTGAAGTGGTTGCATACGTTTTTTCGTAGTTTCTTCCACAATACGTAAATAACCCATTTCACGAGGTTGTACGAAAGTAATCGCCATACCTTCTTTACCAGCACGACCAGTACGACCGATACGGTGAACATAGCTTTCTGGATCTTGTGGAATATCATAGTTATATACATGTGTTACGCCGGAAATATCAAGTCCACGAGCTGCTACGTCTGTTGCAACTAGAACATCAATTTTTCCTTCTTTAAATTTGCGTAGTACACTCATACGTTTTGCTTGCGTCAAGTCACCGTGGATACCTTCAGCCACGTAACCACGCATATCAAGCGCGCGAGATAGTTCGTCTACACGACGTTTCGTACGACCGAAAACAATAGCTAGTTCCGGTGCTTGAACGTCTAATAAACGAGATAATACGTCAAATTTTTCTTTTTCATGCACTTTTACGAAGAATTGTTCAATTAATAGTGCAGTCATTTCTTTCGCTTTAATGCGAATAAGTTCTGGGCTATGCATGAAACGTTCACCGATACGGCGAATTGGATCAGGCATTGTTGCAGAAAATAGTAAAGTTTGACGTTCTGCTGGTACTTCTTTTAGAATAGTTTCGATATCATCAATGAAGCCCATGTTTAGCATTTCGTCTGCTTCATCTAGTACAAGTGTTTCCACGTGGTCTAGTTTCAGTGTGCGACGGTTAATATGATCCAAAATACGTCCTGGCGTACCAACTACGATTTGTGGGTTTTTCTTAAGTGAACGGATTTGACGGCTGATATCGCTACCACCGTAAACCGCTAGCACACGTACATGTTTGTCATAGCTAAGTTTATAAAGCTCTTCAGAAACTTGGATTGCAAGTTCACGTGTTGGAGCAATAATTAAAGCTTGTACGTTGTTACTCTTTTGGTCAATTTTGTGAATCATTGGAAGACCAAAAGCGGCTGTTTTACCAGTACCTGTTTGTGCTTGCCCGATTAAGTCTTTACCTGCTAGTCCTAGTGGAATTGTCTTTTCTTGGATTGGTGTTGCTTCTTCAAACCCCATCCGATTTACTGATTTTACAATTTTTTCGTCCAGTCCGAACTCCGAAAATTTTGTCAATGTCATTTCTCCTTTACCTGTTTAAAGTTTGGTAGGAGAGCTACTTTTATAATTCATCACAATACGCTTATTACGATTGTTTGTCTGTTCATTTGCAGTTGTTTTTATGAAAACTGCTATCTTTCATTTTCATTTTTCTGCAATAGAAAAGCCTGGGCGCACCAAGCAAAATGATTCACGGCATCAGAAAATTTCTCTGCCATTATAGCAGTTCTAACGCATCAAATAAAAAAGCCCTCATTAATCACTAGGCTAAATATAAACCTAATAAACTTCCATCTATCATCATAACACACTAACGATTTCTTTTCAACGTCAAAAGCTTATCTTTCCTTGCTATTATCGAATAAAAAAACTTAATTCTTTTTAAATGTACGCTTATCCGGGTTTTTCAGCGATTTTTATAGATAAATCTTTAAAAAAAAGCTGAAAATCGTCCGAAAACAATTTCCAGCTTTTTATTAATCCCATTTGGCTAAAACGCATTTTTTCAACTCATCCATAGCTTTTGTCGCTATTTCTTCTGTTTGACCGATTGTTTGGAAATAGATTTTGCATTTCGGTTCCGTTCCAGAAGGACGTATTGCAAACCAGGCGTTATCGTTTAAGTAAAATTTTAAAACATTTTCTTTTGGTAGCTCTATGTTTGTCATTTCCATCGTTGAAAGATTGGTTCGCTTACTCGTTAGAAAGTCTTCTAAAACCGTTATGCCGGGAATACAAGTTGGCTCTTTGCGCAAATCGTCTATCACTTGATTCATTTTAGTTGTTCCATCGCTATCATCTAGCGTAATCGTGTGCAAGTGTTCTTTATGATAGCCGAACTTTTCATATAAATTTGTTAGTTTTTGAAGAAGTGTTGTTCCTTCTTTTTTATAGAAAAGGGCCATTTCTGCTGTAAGTAATGCTGCCTGAACGGCGTCCTTGTCCCGAACAAATGGCGCGATTAAATAACCGTAACTTTCCTCGTATCCAAAAAGAAAGTTTTTTTCCGTGCCTTCCATTTCGGCTATTTTTTCACCGATAAATTTGAAACCCGTGAGCGTCTGGATATGATTAATTCCAAAGTCATGCGCGATTCTTCCACCTAAGTCCCCAGTAACAATTGTATTAATCATCGTATCCGCCTGAGTTACCGACGTTTTGGCTTCTAAAATATACTGTAAAAGCAATGCGCCTAGCTGATTCCCTGTTAAAATTTGATACGTAGCTTGCTTGTTTAAAACAGCTACCCCCAGCCTATCAGCATCCGGATCTGTCGCCAAAATAATATCGGCTTGTATTTCTTTCGCCTGCTTTTTGGCTAGTTCAAAACTGTTTTCTTCTTCTGGATTAGGCGAAACCACTGTCGGAAAATCCCCGTCAGGCTCACTTTGCTCAGCAATCATGGTCGTTTCCGAAAATCCATTTTCCAAAAGCCCACGCATAACAAGTTCTTTTCCAGCTCCATGAAGCGGTGTGTAGCAAATCTGTAGTTCATTACCGTAGTCAGCAAGCAAATCAGGGCGAGAAACGACTGCTGTTAAAGCTTTTAAATAAGCATCGTCCATTTCTTTTCCTAGCGTCATAACGAGTGGATTGGGTAATTCGCGCACTGGTATGGTAAAGATATCCGTTGTGTTTTCTAAATAGCCAGCAATTTCCTGCGCTACACCCAATGTGATTTGACAGCCATTTTTATCATATACTTTGAAACCATTATAGATAGAAGGATTGTGGCTTGCTGTAATCACAACGCCCGCAAATGCCCCCTTTTCTCGAACGCAAAAAGATAGCGCTGGTGTTGGGCGAATCGTATCGGATAAATAAACTTTGACTCCCTGCGCCGCCAGGACCTTTGCCGTTTCCTGCGCAAAAGCACCCGAATGATGTCTCGAGTCATACGCAATCGCAACACCCATTTCGGCTCCTCCATTCGCGACAACATAATCTCCCAAACCTTTCGCTACTCGTCTAATGGTAAAAAGATTGATGCGCTTCGTTCCAACGCCCATTTTACCGCGCATCCCGCCAGTCCCAAAGGTTAAATAACCATCAAATCGTTCCTGCTCCTGTTCCACTCGTTGTAATTCACGGCGCCACTCATCTGATAAATCGGCATTTTGCCAAGCGTTCAAATGTTGTTGCCAAGTCATTTGTTTTCCACTTCTAACTGATGTAGAATTTCGCTGATTTTCATGTCACAGCCCGCCATAGAAGTATCCGCCACGCCGTAATACATATGCAGCGTATCACCTTCTTGAATGGCCCCACATGCGAAAACAACATCACCGAAAAAGCCATTTTTCTCATAATCGGCAACTGGCTCTAAAATAGGCGTTTTCGTTCTTTTCAGTACAATCGTTGGGTCGTTTAAATCAAGAAGCGCCGCGCCCATCACGTAACGATTCTCTTCAGTTGCTCCGTGATATAAAATTAACCAACCTTCTTCTGTTTTAATCGGCACACATCCGCCGCCAACTCGGCCACTATCATATTCACCAGGACGAATTCCAAGCAAATGACGATGATCGCCAAAACTGCGCAAATCTGGAGAAGAAGCAATCCAAATATCTAAATTACCAATACTTTTCAAACTTGGACGATGTAAGGCATAATATTTTCCGTTAATTTTTTCTGGGAAAATTAGTACATCTTTATTTTCAGGAGCAAAGATATTTCCTTGATACTCCAAATTTTCAAAGTCTTTTGTGGTCACTAATGCATCCGCTACGCCAAACTCAGATACCGCACTAAAATTTACGTGATATGTATCCCCGATTTGCGTCACACGAGCATCTTCAATCCCAAATGTCTGATACTCATTAAACGGATATAAAAACGTTTTTTCATCTAAGGTAAACTGATGACCATCTTTACTACGAGCAATTCGAATATATGAAAGAGAAGTTAAATAAGAAAAACCTTCTAATTTTGCTTTGCTGCGAATCATTCGTGGATCTTCAAAATCATAATTTTCATCATCTAATCGGAATTGTTGTAATTCTAATTCTTTACTTTTCGCATTATAAACTGGCGCAAGGACTACTTCTGGATCCTCACTGACTGGTTTTTCTGCCACACGAAGAAGTAAAAGCACTTCGCCGTTATATTCGGCAACACCGGCGTTGAAAGCTCCAATCACTTCAAAACCTTCATGGATTGGTTTTACGTCTAAAGGTGTAATTAATGGGTTTTCTTCATAACGATAAATGTTCATTTCTACTCAAAACTCCTACTATTAGTTATTTTTAAATGGATCCGGAATTGCTAATTTTTGTGCATCAGAATCGCCAATCCCTGCATAAAGTGTCGCAGTACCGTCCGAATTTCTGATTAACCCACCGCTAAATACAACATCCGCTAAATCAGGTCTTTTCGGCTCACTAGGGGCAAAATTAGCACGTTCGGCAATTATTTTTTCTTGCTCAATTTGCGAAAAATCTTCATTCAATCGAAAAGAACATGCGTAATAATGACGATTGCCCGCTTCATCAAAACAAGCAATATGGCCAAGCACGCCAATTCTCTCATCTTCTAACAAATGAAGCTCATTTCCGCCACCCCATTCCTCTCCTGAAAAATTCCGTTTCAAAAGTGGTGCAGCTTCTATTTTCTCTATTGTTAATTCTGCCAGTGAGTCAATGACGATTGCGCCGATTTTCCCGCGACCGCCCTTTTCGCCTTGAGGTCTTGTTAATACTAAAATACGTCCATCAGCCAATTCTTTGATACGTAAATCTTTCATACCAATTGGCCCGGCAAGAATTTGTTCAAAATCAGTAAGCGAGGTTGCCCGATATAAATTAGTACGCCAATCTAACATAGTCGGGTCCGTTTCTTTCGGAAAAACTTCTACCCCGCCAATAATCAGCTCACCCTGAACAAATGTAACAAATGGATCTTGTAGCGCTAAAACAGTCGTATTTTCAACCAATTGATATTTGTCCGTCTCTATTTTTTCAAAAAAGCGTACTTCCGAAAACTCGCTATCACGCGACTCCACTCGACCTGCAATATATTCTTTCCCAAGCCAATGAAATGGTGCCGTAATATTGTATACATCTTTGTCGCCAGCACCATTTAACGTGATACGTGTCCCAAACGCAGCACTATTTTCCCGGTAAACTTGCAACAAATTTTCGATTGTATTCATTCTATTCCTCCACTCTAAGCGCAATTCCAGTATGCGCGCCCATTCTAATGCCATTTCCTACCATCACTGCTTCTCCAAAAACAAGCTGATAGTTCCCCTGAAGCGGATAAGTTACCTCTTCCTCACCAAAATGAAGTAAAAAGATAAATTCACCTCGCTGATAACTGAGTACTTCTCCATCCAACTTCAAAAAAGTATATTCCATCTCTTTAAAATCATTTTCTTTACGAAATGCGAGTAATCCTTGATAAAATCGCCACATCGTTCGTGCTTCTTTTTCCGGCAAAGTCGCCATTTTAATCCATGATTCACCTAGAGTAAATGGCTTTCCATCTGGGAAAATCATCGGCCCACGTGCTTTGTCACGCGTTTTTTCAATAGCAATTTCGAGTGCTTGTTTTTCATCTGAACCAGTTTGTAAAGCTTGATAGTACGCGGCTGTCCCTTGAATATCGCGCATCTCTTTTACGGAAGAAAACGTTAAATCAGGCATACCCACCTCTTCTCCGTAGTATATAAACGGCACGCCTTTCGCAGTTAACATTAAAAATGCGAGCAACTGGGTCTTTACTATGTCTCCAGATGCGAGGCGACTTCTGAACCTGCTCATATCATGACTTCCAAAGAAAAGCGTCGGCCACTGCCCTTCATTTAATGCCGTTTCCATCTCATTCAATGTCGTAAATACAGATTTTGCATCTAGCTGATCAACACTGCCAAAATTAAAATTAAATGTGACATCTAGCATTTTTTTCGAGCTATATCTAGCAATTTCAGCTAATTGGTCCGAGCTAATTTCGCCTACTAGAAACACGTCGCGCTCTTTTCGACAAAAGGAAGCGATATCCTCTAACGCTTGTTCTAAGCCACTCTGATTACGGTCATACACATGCTCCATTTCACCAGATGTGACTGGATTATCCGGAAATTCAAGTACGAGCGTTAAATTATTGATAACATCTAACCTGAATCCCGCCACTCCCTCATTCAACCAAAACGCTAAAACTTGCTCCATTTCTGCGCGAACAGCTTCATTCGCCCAGTTTAAGTCAGCCTGTTCTTTTGCAAAACTATGATAGTAATACTCGCCAGTAAGTTCATCCATTTCCCAAGCAGAACCACCAAAAAACGATTCCCAATTATTTGGTTTTTCTCGCCAAATATAATAATCTCGTTTAGGATTCGTCTTACTACTACGCGACTCCTTAAACCAAGCATGCTCTGTTGGCGAATGATTTAATACTAAGTCGATAATAACTTTTATTCCTCGAGCATCTGCCGCTTTCATAAACGCTCGAAAATCAGTCATATCGCCGTAATCCGGGTTAATATCGCAGTAATCAGACACATCATAACCATTATCCACTTGCGGTGAAGGATAAAATGGAGTCAACCAAATACCATCAATTCCCAAATCCACTAGATAATCTAATCTGCTCGTTAAACCTTTAAAATCACCTAAACCATCGCCATTACTATCTTGAAATGATTTCATATAAATTTCATAAAACACACTACGACGCCAAAATTCCAAGTTCAGTCGCTCCTTTTATTTCAAAGTAAATTGCATTCCTTCTTGGAATTTCTTCGAGAAGAATAAGAACAAGATAATAAGTGGAAGTGTTAGTAACACAGATGCCGCATACATTGGCCCAGGATAGGTTGCATATGGTCCAAACATTTGCGAGATTAGCACATTCAATGTGACCGTTCCATCACTCTTCGTTACAAGCATATCCCAAAGTAAATTCGTCCATCTGTCTGTGAAAAGGAATAAGAAAATAACGGTCGTAATTGATTTAGACATTGGCAGCACAACCCGAAACAAAATCTTCAAATCACTCGCCCCGTCCAGTTTGGCAGCTTCAATTAATGTATCTGGAATCGCTTTGAAAAAGTTGGTATACATAAATACAGCCCATAAGCTAAGCATAGTCGGGATAATCATTCCCGCATAGGTATCCAATAAACCAAAGTCCGTAATCATTAAAAACTGCGGAATCAGCAAGATGATTGCCGGGAAAAACATTTGAAATAAAATCGCATTATTAACAATTTTCTTGCCCTTAAAATCCACTTTTGCTAGTGCGTAGCCTACCATTAGGCCGAAAAGCAACATCAAGCCTGTCGCAATGGTGGAAACAATAATTGTATTAATAAACGCATGAATCCACGGCGCCGGTGCCGCAACAACTGAATTACCAAATAACCAATCCCACGAACGAGTAGTGAATTCTGTAGGAATCAACTTTTTATCTACCTGATCCCAAGCAGCAAATGAGTTTAATACTAAATAAATAAAAGGATAAATCATGACTAGCATAAGTAATGTTGTCAGTATATAGCGAACAATTTTACCCGCTTTACTATTATGTCCAACCATTTCTTTGACCCCATTTCTCAAGCATTTTCTTAATAACACCAATCGATGCAAATGTTACAGTAGCAGCCATTAGAGAAATCGCTGAAGCATAACCAGAATTCAAGTTAACGAATGCTTGGTTAAAAATTTCCATTTGCCATGTATTTGTTGCAAAGTTCGGTCCACCACCAGTCAATTGGTAAACTTCGGTGAAAATCCCAAAACTAACGCCTACCGCTAAAACAATTACGGTAAATAAAGCTGGATATAGCATCGGAACAGTGACTTTCCAAAATGTTCTAAATCTACCAGAACCATCCATTGCTGCAGCTTCATAAATTTCATGATTAATGCTAGCAAGTCCAGAAATTAAAATGAGCGCATAGTAACCAGACATTTTCCAAGCTATCATCAGTGAAATAATAACGAGCGCCGACATTGGTGTCCCGAGCCAATCGATATCCCAACCAAAATGCCCGCGTAAAAACACATTCAGCGCACTATTGTATGAAAGTAACCCTTGCACAATAAGCGAAGTTACAACGCCTGAAGACAAATACGGTAGGAAAAACGCAACCAGATAAAGTCCTTTAAATTTCGGCAAGCCGTTCACTAATACCGCGACAATCATCGAAATAATTAACGCCATAGGAACAAAAACAATCAAAAATTTATAAGTAACAAAAAAGGCTGCTTGAACTGCTGGACTAGTAAACGCTTTAATAAAATTATCAAAGCCAACAAAATTAATTTCCGGACTCATCATGTTCCAATCAGTTACAGATAACCAAATCGACCAAACAAGCGGTACTAAGAAAAATATCGCAGTGAATATGAGATACGGGCTGGTAAATGACCAGCCCAATTTGTTATTTCGCCGCTTCATTCTTGAAGCACCCCGTCCTCCGCTTTCTTCATATCTGACCAAGCTTTAGCAGGTTTTTTCTCCCCGCGTACAATCGGATTCCACGCTTCTTCACCAATGATTTGTTGAATATCATTATATTTTGCGTCATCCATCGCAGGGATACTATATGGTACATTAGCTGCATAAACTTCGAGTTCTGGATTTTCTTTAAAGAATGCTGTGAAAGTTTCGTTTTCTGTTGCATCATCACGCGCAGGAATTAAGTTAGTTGTTTCTAAGAATTTCAAGTCATTTTTGTCATCGTTATAAACAAATTTCAAGAAATCCATTGCTGCTTCTTTTTCTTTATCTGTCGCTTGTGCATACATTACAACGCCTTTCGAATCAGCGTATGTAGCAACATTTTCTTCATTCGCCATGTTATCTGGTACTAGTGGCGCTGTGATTGCATAGTTTTCGTTATATTTAAGTTCCGGGAATTTTTCATCCCAGTTAGGGAAAGTCCACGGGCCATTATCTGCCATGATGCTTGTTCCAGTTTCAAATGGATCTGTTGCTTTACTTGCAAGAAGTAATTTGTTTTTTTGCAATTCGGACATAAATGTTAATAACTCTGTTCCAGCTTTATCGTCTGCTACTAATTTGCCATCTTCTACAAATGCATTTCCTTTAGAAGCTGCATCATAAAGTGGGAAGAAATCAAACCAGCGCATCCAAGCAGTTGGATCAGATAAATCACCTTTTGCCCAAAGAACTTTGTCTGGATATTTCGCTTTTAATTTTTTACCAACTTCAAGCGCTTCACTATATGTTTTTGGCGGTGCATCATAGCCAAGTTCTTTCAGTGTATCTAAACGCCAAGCAAAAAGAATTGGATTGGAGTAAACTGGTAGCACATATTGGTTTCCGTCAGAGAATTTCCAAGAATCCATTGTTTCGCTCATGTTTCGTTCTTTGACAACATCATCAAGTCCTTTTACATCGTTCAAAGGGACAATCGCTTTACTGTCAGCTAATTGTGCAGCGAAACTACGATTGATATTTTCAGACATGGTTGGTGCCGTTTTAGAGGCAATAGCTGATTGGATAGTTGCTTCCGAAGATGGGCTTTCTTTCATTTGGGAAACTTCAATCGTTACATCTGGATTTTCTTTTTCATAAGCTTTTGCCATTTCATCCCAATATTTTACTTGCGTTGGATTTGGAGCTGCCCAAAACGTTACTTTTGTTTTACCATTATCGTCACTTTTGCTGTTTCCACCACCACAAGCAGTAAGTAATGACCCAGCAACCACAACACTAAGAGCTGCAATAGCAATTTTTCTAATCTTCATATCAATAATCCTCCTAATTCCACTTTTTGTAATTGTAAGCGCTTGATTACGATTACATTATCACATTACATTTTTGTAATGTCAATAATTACTTTTATAAAACCTAATAAAATTGAGGTTAATTTACCCATAAAACAAAAATGAATAGAATTACTTTCTACATTACTTTTTAATTATAAAATTTTTGCTATTTTGTGAATTTACTTCTATAATAGAATAAATAGAGGAAAACGGAGGGGAACCATGAAGAAAGTTACGATGCAGGATATTGCTGACAGGCTAAATATAACCAAGAATTCAGTCTCGCAAGCTTTAGGCAATAAAAATGGGGTTAGCGAACAAACTAAACTAGCCGTTTTTAAGATGGCAGATGAGCTAGGCTATAAATATAAAAGAGAAATCGCGCGTGAGGTTGTGAAAGAAAAATTTGCGCTTTTAGCAACTTCTTTCGCCCTTTCGCAGCGCAGTTTTTTTGGCGAAATTATCGATAATATGAAACAAAGCATTATCGCTCACCAAGCCGAACTTATTATTTTTCCAGTTACGGATGAGGAAGCGTCTACTAATCAATTACCAGAGCAGCTCACAAGCGAGAACTGGACTGGGATTTTCTTACTTTCGCATATAAACACGGATTATAGTAAAAAAGTTATCGATCTCGGCATGCCCGTTGTGCTTATAGATCATCATGATCCGCATCTAAAAGCCGACGCGGTTATCAGTCAAAATAAAGATGGCGCTTTTATGGCTGTAGAATTTTTAATTCAAAATAAGCATCAGAAAATCGGTTTTCTCGGTGATGTTACTTTCTCTCCAAGTTATGAAGAGCGGCTAGAAGGATACAAAAAAGCTTTGCACTACTATCACATTCCTTTTAACGAAAAATACGCCATCACTCGTATCAAAGAAGAACAAACGACATTATATAGAACTTTAGATGAACTGGACGAACTCCCTACTGCTTGGTTTTGTGTCAACTCAGGACTTGGGTTTATTCTCAATACTTACTTGCAATCAAAAGGCTATAATATCCCTAATGACTTATCGATTATTTGCTTTGATAATACCGAGTTTACTGTACTAAGCAATCCACAGCTAACTACAATGTGTACCAACCTAAGCTATATGGGTGAGAAGGCTGTCGAACTCATGTATAATCGCATAAGAAAACCAGATGAAGGGTTTGTTCATCTGGCGCTTGCTACTAATTTAATAGCCCGAGATTCTGTTGGTGAAAACAAAAAAGCCGATTCAGCGAGTGAAAGCTGAATCGGTTTTCTTTATTGAGCATTTAAAACAGCGACATCTTTTTGCAAAAATGTTAAAACAGCTGCAAATAATTTGTCCGCTTGTTCGTCCTGACAAATCACGTGTTTCGAACCTTCTAATATAAATAATTCTTTTGGACCAGGAATACTTTCCATTAAGAAATTAACACTTTTTTCAGCAGGAACTACTTGGTCGGCACTGCCTTGTGCAATAAAAGTTGGAATTTCAATATGCTCAAAAACCGGCTTTGCTAAAGCTACCATTTTTTTGAATTGTAGCGTGGAAGTCCAAGGCGTTTCCGTTACTTTCTTTTGATAACGTTTGAACATCGGGCTGTTTTTGAGCGTTACTTCTTTTGCTTCCGTTAATACTTGCTTGGAATTTTCGACAAGTTGCGGCCATTCCATTGCATTTACGGCTGTGCTCAGAAGTACTAGTTTTTTTACTTCCGGATAATGTCTCGCGAGCCATCCAGCGAGCAGTCCACCCATGGAAAAACCAATAATATATACTTCATCGTCTTCTTTTAGCATTTGGCTTAAAATACTATCTACAAAAACAATCCAATCTTTATACGTCACATTTTTTAAGTGGCGCAGGTGATCATGGCCAGGTAATGTGGGTGCTAAAACATCCCAATCTGTATGCTCTCGCAAATAGTCAGCGAGTGGCTTCACCTCGGACGGCGAACCAGTAAAACCATGAATACACAAACAAGCAACCATTATGCCTTTCCTCCTGTCCAAATTATTACCAATTAAGCGGTAATATGTTCTGTCCAATTTTAGTCGTTACTTAATAATAAGATTTTCTACCACATCTTTCAAGCCCATTCCGTAAGAACCTTTGACCAGTATCCATTCATTTCCATTCATTTCTGAAAGAAGCGCCGTCTCAAGCGATTCTTTCGTGTTAAAATGATGAACTTTTCCCTGACCAATTTTGGCTTCCGCTATGTCACCAAAAGCTTTCATCGCCTCACCATACAAGAAAATCTTCTCAATCATACCCTTTTCTAATACTTCGGCTGATTCTTGATGTAACTTTGTCGACAAATCTCCAAGTTCCAACATATCAGCAAGGACCAAATATTTAGGTTTGCCGCTCGAATCCATATGCATAAATGTTTTTAAAACCGTTTTTAATGCTGTTGGACTAGAGTTATAAGCGTCATTCAAAATACGCGCGCCACTTTTCGTTGTAATCCATTCTAAACGACTTTTAGAACGTTCCATATTTTTCAGCGCAGATTGAATTTTTTCACCTTCAATTCCAATTTCTCTTGCCGCAAGCATCGCCGCCATTGTATTGAAAACATTATGTTCACCAATAATAGGGACAAAAATTTCTAGCTCCGGCTCCCAATTAGTTATAAAAGAAGTGCCTTCCGCTTCCGCACGAATTTCTAACGGATAAATTTCCGCAGCTTCCGACTTACCAAAAGTAAGTTGTCTGAAATCGCCATTAATATTTCCTAGCAGCAAAGTTTCTTCGTGCGGATAAATTAAAATCCCGCTTGGATTAAGCCCGGCAGTAATTTCCAGTTTTGCTTTGGCAATTTCTTCACGCGAACCAAGATATTCAATATGCGCCTCGCCGATATTCGTAATAATCGCGATATCGGGTTTGGCAATTTTGGAAAGCACTTCGATTTCATGACGATGATTCATGCCCATTTCAAGTACAGCAACTTCGGTATCTTCTGGCATCGTTAAAATGGTGTACGGTAAGCCGATATGATTATTAAAATTCCCACCAGTATAATGCACTTTGTACGTTGTTTCTACAATCGCTGCCATTATATCTTTTGTCGTCGTTTTACCATTGCTTCCGGTAATCGCAATAACTTTTGGCTTTACTTGTTGGATATATTTCGCCGCTAATTCTTGAAGTGCGAGCAAAGTATCTTCTACTAAAATAACCGGGAAATCCTTCGGTGGATTGGGTACATCTTTTTGCCAGAAAGTAGCCACTGCACCCATTTCTCGCGCTTGACTCACAAATTCATGTCCATCGCGTACATTCCCAACAAATGGAACAAATAAATCCCCTGACTTTATTTGCCTTGTATCAAAACAAACGCCAGTAATGACGACATCGCGAAATGCATCTACATGGATGGAACTATCTAACATTGCTACTACTTCGCCTACTGTTTTTTTCAAATTAAATCTCTCTCTTCCATAAAAAAGCAGCTTCCGCATATGAAAACTGCTTTCTTGTTTATTTTAGTCTTCTAATTTATATTTAAGTGCATTTTTGGCTGCGTGGCGTTCTTTCGCTAAATCGACTAATCGTTCAATTAACGCTCCGTACGGTAAGCCCGTTTCCTGCCAAAGAAGAGGATACATGCTGTACGGTGTGAAACCAGGCATTGTATTCACTTCATTTAAGAATAACTGATTATCTTCCGTTAAGAAAAAGTCCGCTCGCACTAGTCCGCTTGCATCAAGCCCTAGGAATGCTTGAACCGCATATTCTTTCATTTGTTCCAAGATTTCCGGATCTACTTCAGTCGGAATAATTAACGCAGTATTATTATCCTGGTATTTTGCTTTGTAATCGTAAAACGTAGCAACTGCACCTTCTGGCAAAATTTCACCCGGAACAGAGCAAACTGGCGTATCATTTCCAAGTACGCCCATTTCGATTTCGCGCGCAACAACACCTTGTTCAACAACCACACGACGGTCATATAAAAATGCTTCTGTCATTGCGTCCGCTAATTCTTTTTTGTTCGTTGCCTTACTAATACCAACACTCGAACCAAGGTTTGCTGGTTTTACGAAAACTGGATAGGTAAGTACTTCTTCCATCTCCGCAACCATTTCCGCTTGATAGTTCTTCCAATCAATTAATCGAACAGCAACTGCTGGAACTTGCGGGATTCCAGCATCTGCAAAGATTTTCTTCATCACGATTTTGTCCATTGCAGCAGAAGATGCCAAGACCCCGTTACCAACATATGGAATGTTTAATACTTCGAACAATCCTTGAACAGTGCCATCTTCTCCGTTTGGACCATGTAAAAGCGGGAATACGACTGTCTCTTGTCCGTCTGCTTCTAAAACGGCCGGGCTAATCGCTTCCCCTTCTGATTTTTCTGATTCAGTTGTTGCAAGTTTTATTGTATCTGTAGCCGAAAAACGTAATTGTTCAACAAAATCTAACTTCCCAGAAAGAAGTGGTCCTTGAATCCACTCACCTTCATTCGTAATATATATTGGCGCAGCTTCGAATTTTTCTAAATCCAAAGCATTGATAACTGAAAATGCTGTTTGTAAGGAAACTTCGTGTTCAGCAGATTTCCCACCGTATAACAAAATTAATTTGGTTTTCATAATACCCCTCCGTCATTATTCGCTTTATCTATTTTACCATGTTTTGACAGGATGAAAAGGTATAACTAAAAAATAGGTTGAAAAAATCTTCTTTTTTAAATAAGAACCGTGCACGCTTATTCCAAAAAGGACTTTTTCAACCTAAAATATTAAACACCAGATGTTAATTTCAAACCGACCACGCCGGCAATAATCATCGTAATAAAGAGCAATTTGCCGACACTTTTACGTTCTTTAAAAACAATCATTCCAAGTGTCACACTACCAACGGCACCAATTCCGGTCCAAATCGCATAACCTGTACCGATTGGAATCGTCTTAAGCGCGAGGGATAGTAAAAAGAAACTTGCAGACATAAAAATAATCGTCAGTATCGCATATCCAACCTTTTTAAAGCCATCTGATAATTTTAGCATGACAACGAAGACCATTTCGCATAAACCTGCTACGAGTAAAAATATCCAATCCATCGTTATTTAGCCTCCTTTTCAGACTCATTGCCGTCCACTAATTTCAAACCAATAATCCCTGTTAATAATACGATAAGCGAAACGATCTTCCAAAAAGAAACACCTTCTGAAAGGAAAATCATCCCAATAATCGCTGTCCCAGCAGCCCCAATTCCAGTAAAAACCGCATACGCCGTCCCAATTGGAATGGACTTCATGGAAATCGAAAACAAACCAAAACTAACTATCAAAAATGCTATCGTCAAAAGGCTCCACCCTAACATCGTGAAACCATGCGATTCTTTTAGTCCAAAAGCCCAAACAATTTCTGATAATCCTGCCATAATTAAATAAAACCAAGCCAATTTCCTTACCTCCAATTCATTTGAGTAAACTTGCGAGAACTGCCCAAGCAGATTTTCTTCGCAACTCAAATTCCGTTTCATCATAAATGCCGTGTTCCACACTCAGTCCATCAAGAAGTGCATAAAAAACGTGCATCCATCTTACAAGTGCTTCTTCGGATACTATTTTTTCTAACGTTTCGCGTAATATCCGATTCGTCAGTTGTTCATATGTCTTTGTTTCTTCCTTTAATTCTTGAAAAAGCGACTTAGGTGGATAAAAGACGGCACGCTGGAAAAATTTCTTTTCATCAGGATTGCTAGAAAAATCTGTCGCTACAAAGAAAATAGATTGTAGCTTCTTTTCCCCAACCAAATCATCTCGCTCTGCTACTTTCCCTAGTTCTGTTAATTCCATCTGAATACTATCTTGATAAACTTCTAAAAATAGGGCTTCTTTTGATGCAAAATGGGCATATAACGATGGTGTTTTAATTCCAACAGCTTTCGCGATTTCCGAAAGCGCTGTTCCATCATAGCCTTTTTCTGCAAAAAGAGTTAATGCGACTTCTTTGATTAGCTTTTTCGTCATAAAGCACCCTCCTAACTAACGTTCATTAGTTAAATTTTAACAAATAAAAAACCAAACGTAAAGGAAAAAGTTTGATTTTTTATTTTTCGATATATTTCCATTCATTTTGTTTTAAATCATACACTAATTTTGCAACTTCTTCTTCATAATAAATCTTAGAAGAGATTTCTAGTTCTGTCATTTCTTCTGTGAGTCCATGCCCAATTGGTACTTCGATTTGTGTGCGCGTTCTCACGACATCATCGAGCGCAATACAAGCACCGTCTTTAAAATGATCTGCCATTTTTTTCAAAAGTTCAACTGGCGGCTCCGCAACATATTTTTTCTTACCAAACGAAAAAATACCCTTCTCATTAACTAGTTCTGCCGTTTTACGTGCAATGACGTAACTTAGTAACATATAAAAATGATTAAGATTCCGATAATATACTTTATTGTAACGACCGTCTTCCCTAGTTAAGTAAACAAAATTATTTTGTAATTTATAATAAAATGGTGAGCGCAAATGACGCCCAGTATGTGCAAGATAAAGCATTTCCGCTACTTCTTGTGGGGTTAGTTGGTTCAAAAGTTCTACATCTTCAAAATCAATCCAACACAGTGGATTAAAATTCTCTTTGGAAATATTTGCTAAATCGCCTGGCTCTAAGTAGTGAAAAGCTGTGTGTGCATTGTAGGATGCGTCTTCAATATTATGCTTAATTAACAAAATATTTTCAGGGGGCTGTCCCACGCCATTTAAGAAATCACAAAAAGAAATGCCGCTTGTCGCCACATTATTAATAACATGATCAATATGCACATAAATAGATTGTTGGTTAACCGCTTCTTTTTTCATGTATATGCCTCACTCTATTTCTATTTTCTTCTATGACAAAAGCCTTCCATTCCATCATACAACATTTTTGCGTAAAAAGGATAACAGAAACATCAAAACTTAATGACTAATTTATGACAAAGAAAAAAAGTGAAGTTATTTTATATGTAAATCATGCTGCTTTGAGTCATTTTACTTCAAAGCCTCACAAAATATCACATAAAAACTCCACTTTTCGATTTACTGCAATCGAAGTGTCATATTCGGCATCGCTTTATTACTAACCGCTTTCCAAATATCTTTTCGTGATTTTGTTTTTTCAACTACTATTCCTTTTTCTTTGAGCTGACGAATTACTTGATTCAAGTCTTTTTGATTATTATCCAAACTCATCACTCCATCTTCAAAATTTGTTTTCATTCTTTTATTTTTTCTCTCTTTCCTTACTTTAACATATTCTCTTTACTAAGAATACCCTATTAATTAAAAAACTAACCATTATCTTCTCTTTTTTTCAAGAAAGCGTTTGAAACCCGAATTTTTTTAGTTATTTTCCAGTTAATATAAAGAAAAACACCAAAAATCTATACTTCAGCTATGCTTTTATAATCATTTCAGGGCAAATATGTAAAGGTGTTTCCTTTTTAGTATAAAATAAAATCCCAAGAAATAGGCGTTTAATTGGTAAATTTTATTGGAATTGTGTCTTTTTTATGAAGTTTTACAATCACTGAACCATTATTTACTTTCAAGTCATTGTTATAATGCCATTTCCTCTTTTTCAAAGAAGTCATATCTAAGAAAAAACACTTAAAAACGGCTACTATTGGTTCCAATTCATTGCTTAAATAAGCCCTTTTTAAAAAATTTTTTAGTTTTCACAAAATTGTCACTGATTTACTTTTTTTGATGCTATATAATTAAATTACATATTTAAACATCGGAGGAATCGCATGAAAAGACGCATTTTATTAACAATCACCGCAGTTTGTACAGTTTTTAGTATCGTCGGTGGCTACGTATTCTTTACGAGTCAACAAACTACTACATCAGAAAATAAAAGTGCTGTTTCTAAAAAAAAGCCACCAACCACAAAAAATGAAAAACCAAAACAACCACCAAACAAATTAACACTTGGCAAAAATAAAGAGAACTCCCATTTAGAAAAAAACTTCGGAGGTAAGCAATTACAAGTCGAAGGTATAGACGACCGAGCTTTCCAAAGTTCGCTCAAAAAAAAAACCGAAATTAAACTGAAACCAGAAAAAGCACCACCAAAAAAACAGGACATTAAACCAGTAAAACCAATACCAAGCAAACCGGAAAAAGAAGAAGATTCATCTAGTCCCATTTATGAAAAAGCGCGTATTATGACGCCGATTAATAATCAATTAGATAAGTTAGATTTGGCTGTTCTTGAAGCAAAAGAACCACTTATCATTGGTGCTGATGTTACAAAACTCCAACAACTCATTGCGACAAAACAACTTAGCTACAAAGAATTAGCCGGTATTTATTTAAATCGAATCAAGAAATATGACCAAAATGGCCTAACTCTAAATGCAATAACCGAAATCAACCCCACTATTATTGCGGAGGCAGAACAACTAGATAAAGATAATTCAGCCAACAAATCTGCTTTATACGGTATGCCAGTCCTTTTAAAAGATAACATCGGCACAAAAGAACTCCCCACAAGTGCTGGGACTGTTGCTTTAAAAGATTGGGTAATCGGGGAGGACGCTACAATTGTTGAAAATCTAAAAGCAAATGGTGCTTTAATTCTCGGAAAAACCAATATGTCTGAGTGGGCAGCTGGAATGGACGAAGAACTTCCAAACGGCTACTCAGGTAAAAAAGGCCAAAGCAAAAATCCTTATTCGTCGGACTTGGATCCCTCTGGTTCGAGTTCTGGATCCGCTACTGGAGCAACAAGTGATTTTGCAGCAATTGCAATCGGTACAGAAACAAATGGTTCGATTATTATACCTGCGTCTGCTCAATCTGCTGTTGGGTATAAGCCATCTCAAGGTTTAATAAATAACAAAGGTATTATTCCCTTATCAAGCAGATTTGATACACCCGGACCACTAACAAGAACTGTTAATGATGCCTATTTGACGACAAATGCTCTAATAAATACTACTTCCAATCCACCGCTTTCTACGGATTCTCTTCAAGGTAAACGTATCGGTCTTTTAGCGGATGGCGAAAGCAATGAAGAAACAGCAGTTATAAAAAAAATAAAATATGATTTGAAAAAAGCAGGTGCTATTATCATTGAAGGTGTTGCAGTAGGTGAATTTGAACAGTTAGATACTGATTATGCCTTATTACTAAATGCTGACTTTAAACATGATTTGAATCAGTTTTTGAATGTGAACAACGCTCCCATGACGACGTTAGAATCAATTATTCAATTTAATCAGACCAACCCAGCGAGAAATATGAAATACGGCCAATCCGAACTTGTCAAATCACAACAAAGCACAACTACGAAGCTACAAGCAGACAGTTTGGCGAGTAATTTGATTCAGGAGGCGCAAAACGAACTTGACTCTATGCTTCAAAAAGATAAACTGGATGCGGTCGTAACAATTGGCATGGGAGGTTCCGTGACGTTTCAAGCACCCATTGCAGGAAACCCAGAACTGACTATCCCAGCTGGCTATGATGAAGAAACAAATCAACCGATTAGCTTAACTTTTATTACAGCTAGAAATAGTGATACAACCTTATTAAATATGGGGTATTCCTATGAACAACAATCGAAAAACAGAAAAAGTCCTAATTTAAAGTAAAAAAAGCAAGATGCTTTTGGAAATTCCAAAGTCATCTTGCTTTTTGTTTATAATACTTTATCTAAGAAACTAATCGTTCTTTCGTTGGTTGGGTTATCAAAAATATCAGCCGGCTTGCCTTCTTCAACAATATAGCCACCATCCATAAAGATAACTCGGTCGCCAACTTCACGAGCAAAACCCATTTCGTGTGTAACAATCATCATCGTCATGCCGCCTTTAGCTAATTCTTTCATAACGCCTAAAACTTCCCCTACCATTTCTGGATCAAGCGCTGACGTTGGCTCATCGAACAACATAATATCAGGATCCATTGCAAGTGCTCTCGCAATCGCCACCCGTTGTTTTTGTCCACCAGACAGTTGATTAGGAAATTCTTCTGCTTTTTCTCGTAAGCCAACTTGTTCTAATAAACGTAAAGCATTACTTTTCGCGGCTTCTTTATCCATTTTTTTCAATTCAACAGGTGCTAATGTGATATTTTCTAAAACAGACAAATGCGGGAAAAGATTAAAATGTTGGAAAACCATGCCGATATTTTCGCGAACTTTATTGATGTCCACTTTTTTATCCGTAATATTAAAATCATCGACCACTACTTCGCCAGCAGTAATTTCTTCCAAGTTATTCATACAACGAAGAAATGTACTTTTACCAGATCCAGAAGGTCCGATGACACAAACTACTTCGCCTTCTTTTACTTCTATATCAATGCCTTTTAAGACTTCATTTGCGCCAAAACTCTTTTTCAGTCCAGTTACTTTAAGTTTAGTCATTTCGTAATCTCCTTTCTAAACGATCGGATATTTTCGTTAAAATGGTAATAACGATAAGGTACATAATTCCGATGATTAGCCATGTCCAAGTACTTTCGAATGTACGCGCCATAATGATTTTACCCGATTGTGTTAGTTCGACGAGTCCAATGGCCGACATAATTGATGTATCTTTAAGCGTGATAACAAATTGGTTAATAAAGGATGGAATCATCATTCGAATTGCTTGCGGTAGAACAACTTTCATCATAGCTTTTTTATGTGGTAAACCAAGACTTCTTGCTGCTTCCATTTGTCCTTTGTCGACTGATTGAATACCACCGCGAACGATTTCGACCATGTAGGCACCGGCGTTCAAGCTTAGCGCGATAACCCCGGCTAAGAATACAGGCATCCTGAAATCAAGTGCTGCTGGAATACCAAAGTAGAAGAAGAATGCTTGTACAATTAATGGTGTTCCACGGAAGATATCGACATAAACAGTCGCAATCCCGCGCAAGATTTTGCTATTGCTCACTTTCATAAATCCGAATGTAATCCCAATAATGAAGGCGATTATTAGCGAAACTACGGCTAATCTAATCGTCAACCACAAACCGGATAATAGTGCTGGCCAAGAAGATTTAATAATTCCCATAAAGCCTTTTTCAGTTGTATTTTCTTTAATCGCATTTTTACCTAAATAGTTTTTTAAAATTTTTTCATATTCGCCGCTTGCTTTAATATTAACTAATCCAGCATTGAATTTCTCTAAAAGTTCTTGGTTTTTGCCTTTGTTGACAGCAAAACCATAGGAGTTTCCTTTTTCTTTCTCAGTAACAATTTTTAAGCCGTTACCTGTTTGAACACCGTAAGCTAGTACGGGATAATCATCAAAACATGCTACAGAATTTCTTGTTTTAACATCGTCATACATTTGAGCTGAGTCGTCAAACACAACAATATCAAAGTCGTATTTATCTTTGATTTTTTCTGCGAAGGCGTAACCTTCTGTACCTGTTTTAACAGCTACTTTTTTTCCTTTTAAGTCGTCGTAAGTTTTGATTTCGTCGTTATCTTTCAAAATCCCCATAACGACACCAGAATCAAAGTATGGATCGGAGAAATCAAACTTTTGCTTACGTTCGTCTGTAATACTCATCCCAGCGATAACACCGTCTACTTGGTTAGCTTCTAGTGCTTGTACCGCTGCATTGAATCCCATTGCTTTAATTTCATATTTAAAATTTTGATCTTTTGCAATTGCTTTTAGGATGTCCATATCAATTCCGACATGTTCTCCATCTTTCTCAAATTCAAAAGGTGCAAAGGTTGTGTCTGTTCCAATCAAGTAAGTTTCTTCCGCAGCTTTTGCATTTAACCCGTTTCCTGTGAAAATAAATGCGGCAACACAAGCGATTGCCATCATTAGTATGAAGCGTGAAAATTTCTTCATATTGTGTCCTCCCTCTATATGTGTTTAACTTTAATTAAATGTTTTATGTAGCATAAATTTTTTCCGTACTCGTAAGATTTTACCATAAGGGTAGGTTATTGACCATAGTTATTTAAGATAAGATTTTCAACACAACAAAGAGAAGAAGCTAACCCTTATGAATTAGCTTCTACTGATTGGTTATTTGCTTTTCAAAATCATATTCTTTCATTTTTGCGTATGCAATATAAGCACTTTTCGCATTTTCGATAGCCAGGTCTACTTGTTTCTTTTTACCGCCTTTTTGTGGAAATAAACAAGCTTTTCTAAGCTGCTCATTCAGTAAGCTCTTATCTATTTTTTCAGCGATTAACAACTCTTTTGGTCGAATGTTGTTAGGATCTTCATAAAATTGATTGAGAAATTTGGCTAAATCTTCTTGAAGGGATTTTTCAATTTGGAAAACGTGCCATTTACTTCCATTAATTGCGCCATTTCGAACGAAGAAAACGAAGACACTTAAATGGTTATCTTGTTCATAGCAACCAATGATATCCCGATTTTTTAGGCCAGGAAAAATAATATGTTGCTTTTCGATTGTCTCATTAATAGCGTGTATTTTATCTCGAAGTTCTGCCGCCCTTTCGAATTCAAGATTTTCGGTTGCAGTTAACATGTCCCCCAGTAGTTTATCCTTCACATTTTTCACGTCGCCTTCAAGAAAACGACTAATTTTATGGATCTGTTTTTTATAAACTGCCGGATCAATTTCGGCTTGGCATGGACCTAAGCATAATCCAAGATGGTAGTACAAACATGGTCGTCCTGGCTTACCGTCACATCGACAAAGTGGAAACAATTTTTCAATTAGGTCCACCGTTTGTCTTGCGGAAAAACGACCTGGATAAGGACCAAAATAATGCGCGCCGTCTCGCTTTACTTCAAACACAACTTCGATATGCGGATTTTTTTCGTTCGTAATTTTGATATATGGGTAGCTCGTTCCTTCTTTTAGCTGGATATTAAAAGGTGGCTGGTATTTTTGAATTAAGATCATTTCGAGTAGTAAAGCTTCTTTTTCGGAGGTTGTAATAATTAATTCTAAATCTCGAATTTGCCTAACAAGTCTTGCAGTTTTCCCAATTTGTTTGCTATGAAAATAAGACTTTACACGGTTTTTCAAACATTTAGATTTACCAATATAAAGAATTTCATTATTTTCATCTCTATAAATATAACAACCTGGTGATTCAGGTAATAAGGTCAATTTCTTTTGTAATTTATCGTCCAAAGGGCTCCCCCTCCTTCTAGAACATCTATTCTATCCCTAGTCATCCTTTTTGTAAAGACACAAAAAGAACTAGCACAAACTCTTCGGCTAGTTCTCCTCATTTATTATTCGCCCCAGATATCTTTCGCAAGCCGGACAACATATCGCAATTTATCCCACTGCTCTTCTTCCGTCAAAATATTGCCTTCTTCTGTCGAGGCGAAACCGCATTGCGGGCTTAAGCGCAACTGGCTTAGAGGCACAATTCCACTCGCTTCTTCAATCCGTGCTTTAATGGTTGCCTCGTCCTCTAATTCACCTGTTTTGGATGTAATTAAGCCTAGAACGATTTTCAAGTCTGGACGGGTGACATTTTTTAGTGGCGCAAAATCTCCAGAACGTTCATTATCATACTCCAAAAAGAAACCATCGATATTTAGTTTGCCAAATAACGTTTCTGCAACGGGGCCATAGCCGCCCTCTGCAATCCAAGTGGAGCGGAAATTCCCACGACAAATGTGCATCGTAATGACCATATCAGCTGGTTTATATTTGATAGCATCATTGATAAGATTTTTATATGTTTCTTGTAAAGTATCTGGGTCAAAACCTCTCTGGCGAACGACTTCACGCTGTTCATCAGAGCATAAATAACTCCACGACGTATCATCTAATTGCAAGTACCGACAACCGGCATCATAAAATGCTTGAATCGCTTTTTGATACGCAACAGCTAAATCTTTGGCAAACTTCTCCGCATCATCTAAATAAGGCTGATACTCTATATCCCCACGATAATGAAGCATCGCTGGGCTTGGAATAGTTTGTTTCGCGACATGCTTGTCACCCACAGCCTCTTTAAGAAAAATAAAATCTTCTATAAATGGATGTGTCGTAAAGTCAATTGGTCCGGTAATTTTTACCGAATGTGATTTTGTTTGGACTTTGCTGAATTGAATACCTCCAGCCGCATCGTACCCTTCTACCCCGTCCAAATTTTCCAAGAAGTCAAAATGCCACCACGCACGACGAAATTCGCCATCTGTGATTGATTTTAAGCCCACTTCTTTCTGTTTTTCAACGATATATTTAATTTCTGTATTTTCGATTTTGCGCAACTCTGAGACTGTTATTTCACCACTTTGGAATTTCTCTCGTGCGTCCTTAATTCCCTTTGTTCTTAATATACTTCCCACATGATCTGCATAAAATGGTGCTAGTTGATTCATTTTCTTCGCCTCAATTCTCATTATTTTTATGTATAAAAAAACTTTCCCTTAAAAGACAGCTTTTAAGGGAAAGAGTAATTTACCTGATTCGCGTGCCTTATCTGTCAGTGTTACCTGCTGGATTTGGCACCGTGAAACTTCCGGTTGCCAAGGCTTCACGGGGCCAGAACCCTCCACCTTTCTTGATAAGTTGCTATGTAATTGGTTCTTATTATATCGTTTATTTCTTGTGGTTGTCAAATTTATTTCTGAATATTTATGCTTCTGCGATAACTTCGATTTCAATTGCAGCATCAAGCGGTAATTTTGCTACTTGGAAAGCACTTCTCGCGGGAAAATCACTAGAAAAGAATGTCGCATACACTTCATTCACGGCCTTAAATTCATTTAAATCTTTGAAGAAAACAGTTGCTTTAATAATTTTGTCCAGTCCAGAACCAGCTTCTGCTAATACTGCTGCTATATTTTTAAAAGCTTGCTCGGCTTGTTTTGTCGTGCCATCTGCTAATTCGCCGGTTTCCGGGTTAATACCGAGTTGACCTGATGTAAAAATAAGTCCATTCACTTTTACAGCTTGCGAGTATGGTCCAAGTGCTTTTGGGGCTGACGATGTTTGAATAATTTCTTTTGCCATTTTATCCCTGCTTTCTTTTATGGTATGCTTTTATTCTAATCAATAAAGTTTGTTTTAGCAATGAAGGGGGATTTCTAAATGATTTTAACGATATATTTAATCGCGATAACGCTTGTTTCTTTTCTATTATTCGCTGTTGATAAACGGAAAGCAATTAAACACGCTTACCGGATACCTGAATCTGTACTGCTTTTCACCGCTTTTCTTGGTGGGGCGTTTGGTAGCTGGATGTCGATGCAACTATTTCACCATAAAACCCAAAAACCAAAGTTCCGGATTTTAGTGCCGCTTGCGATGGTTTGGACTGTTGGAATGGTGATTTGGTGGTTGTACTGAATTAACAAATCAGTAGCATTACCTCAAAAAAACATCAATTAACTTCTATATTTCTCGATAAAAAAATACCGACCAGAAAAATCTGGTCGGTATTTAGTTTACCTTCTTATTGTCTTTCCTTTATCTGTTGGTTCCTCTTACTGATAGTTTTTCTTTCTTCCTCTCATTACCACCCATAGAAGCATGCTCATACTTAGCAAGCAAATGCCTGTCCAGATTACCCAATTATTTGTTTGGTCTCCTGTTTTTGGTAATGGTTTTGCTGCTTCATATGTTGCAGTATGTTGCTTGTTATCAACTACTTTCAATGGTGTTTTTTCTGTTGATGGTTTTTTAGGATCTGTTGGTTTTGATGGGTCAACTGGTTTTATAGGTTTTACAAATTCTGCTTCTACTTGAATATTAGCTGTAACAGAAAGTTCTTTCTTACCTGCATCCGCTGTTCCTTCATTCGGATCATACGTATAAATCACTTTGTACGTACCAGCTTTATTTACATCTACTGTACCATCTACTTTAATTTTGGAGAAAGGAATTGCTACACCATCTCGGTTTGTCGCACCTATAAAATTAGCTTCTGCTTCCCATTTTCCTCCGTATGGAATGACGCTATCTTTTACAGTGATTTGTGCTTGATTTTTGATTACAGTAATTCGTGCTACTTTTTTCAATCCATCATAGATATAGCTTATTTCATACGTGCCTGCTGTTTTAGAATCAACTTGTCCGGTTACAGTTACATCTTTGAAAGGAATTTGGTCACCTTTTTTATCTGTAGCATTATCAAAGTTGTCTTCTGCTTTCCATTTATCTCCTGTATACATTGTGGAGTCATGGACTTCTAGACTTGTTTTTCTTGGATGAACAGTCAGATTAATTGTCTTCGAAACACCGCCATAACTATAAGTCACTTGGTAAACACCAACTGTTTCTAAATCAACTGCTGGATTTTCCGAAACATTGATTTCATTCCAATTTACTGTGTTTCCGTCTTTATCTTGGGCACTGTCAAAATTATCTTTGGCATTCCAGTTGTCCCCTATATAAATTTCAGAATCATGCGCGTTCACCGCTGTTAAGATGTCTTTTACTTGGATATTAATTGTTTTTGAGACACCGTCATATGTGTACGTGACTGGATATGTTCCAGCTTTGTCTGTATCAACGGTTCCTTTAACTTCGACATCAGCAAAAGCGACAGAATTGCCATCTTTATCCAGCGCACTGTCAAAGTTATCTTCTGCACTCCACGTATCTCCGATGTAAATCGCGGAATCATGTGCGTTGACTGCTGTTAATTTAGCTTTCACTGTTAAAGTGATTTTTTTCGATACTTTTCCATATTTGTAAGTGACTTCGTAAGCACCTGCTTTTGTTGTATCAACGGTTGGTTTTTCTGTGACTGTAACGTCTTCTAGGTCAACCGCATTCCCATCTTTATCAAAAGCGCTGTCGAAATTATCTTTTGCATTCCATGATTCTCCTGCATAGATTGTAGAATCATGTGCACTGATACCTTCTTTATTTTCTACAACAGTAACTGTAATAGTTTGAGAAACGCCATCGTAGCTATAAGTGATAGTATTTGTACCAGTTTCATTTGTATTAACGCTTCCTGTCACTGTTACATCAGCAAAGGCAACAGAATTACCATCTTTATCAAGCGCACTATCAAAGTTATCTCTCGCATTCCATGTGTCACCTGTATAAATTGTGGAATCATGTGCGTTCACTGCTGTTTTTATAGCTTTGACAGTAACATTAATTTTTTTAGAGACGCCATTGTAAGTGTAGGTCACTGGATAAACACCGGCTACTGCTGTATTCACACTTCCTGTAACTGTCACATCGCTAAACGCTATATCAGTGGCACCTTCTTTATTTGTCGCACTATCAAAGTTGTCTTTTGCTTCCCATGCATCTCCTATATAAATAGTAGAATCATGTGCGTTCACCGCTGTTAAATCTTTCGCTACCGTTACTTGAATAGTTACTGAGACAGTTTTGCTATCTTTAGTTATCGAGTAAGTTAATGGATACACACTACCTTGGTTGGAACCATTTTTTATTGCATCTAGTTGTGTTTGACTCACTTGTACTGAATCTAAACGATCTTCTGCGCTTGAATTAACACCATCTTTTACTTCTTCAAAAGCGGCTGTTTTCGCGAGAGTTAGTGCCTGAGCTTTCGTTAATTCAGTGGCTTCTTTATACTCCATCGAAAAGTCAGTCGCACCCATAGTGTAACCGTCTTGTTGCGCAACCTGTCCCTCGGTTCCAGTAACATATACTGGAGCTGTGGAGCTTTGTTCTGTACCAAAAATATCTTGAATTGTAATCGTTAAATCCGTTACGTCAATCGTTTTATTGTTTGTGGAAACACCTACGACAGCAGCTGATCCATCAGCTAACGTTTGTACTGTCGCTACATTGGTATCTGCAACAGTCCATTTGTAGCCATTTGTTGCTGCTTTAATATTCTTAAAGAAGCTTGGTTCAATGGTATCTTCGGCAGCTTGTCCAGTGGTTGAAGCTACTTTTGGTAAAGTGATTTCTAAGCTGCGACCCATTTGAACTTGTTTTTCATTTAAGTTAACTTTTAAATCTTGCGTAGGATTATAAGCATAGTATCCCGCATTGATATATTGTGCGTTTGGTTGTGTTGGATCAATTTCTTTATTCCAACCTTTTTCTGCACCGCTGTATGGTACATCACTGTCTAATGTGACATCTTTTCCTACATTTTTCAACGTAAATTGATAACCTGCTTTTTCTGGGAATTTCACAGCATAATTACCATAGCCTACACCAGAATTGTAATCAAAGCTGTATTTCCCATCACTATTAGTTTTAGTAGTTACATTTTCTCCCGCTTTCTTAGCAGGTTCATAATTAGAGGTTGCATCATTCCACTTATAAAGCTCCACTGTTTCATTAGCTAATGGTTCATCACCTTTTGCTTTTTCATAAATCCCGTTAACATCTTTGTCATTAAATAATGTTCCCGAAACTTCGCCAATGACAAGTTCAGCCCCTACTTTTGTTCCTGATAATGAACCAGAGAAAGTATTGGTTATTACTCGGTAGAAAGGATTGTAAACATCACGTTCACCAATCTTATTCCCTTCCGTCGCAGAATCAAAAGTTTCGTCTACTTTAAGTGGAACTTTGAAAGTTTGTGCTTCTCCAGCATTAATTTGCGTTTTTACTTTAATTCGAACCATATTTACTTTTTCATAATCTGACACTGTCTCTGTATAAATACTAGTTGAGTCATAATTATTTTCATTGGCTTGCGTTGCATAGCTCACTTCAAATTGATTTTTCTGTTCGTCATTAATTGCAAGTGCGCTATTTAACTTCATGTCCCACTTAAATGCTTCACTTTGGAATTTTTCTCCGAAGTTTTGACCAGTTTTTGGGATTGGAATATAAAGTTCAAAAGTGGTTGCTTCCCCATTAGATGCGTTAGTGATTTGAACTGTGTATTCAGCATCTGTTCCTGGTGTGAAGTAAGAAACTGTACTATCATCGCCTTCAGTATAAGCTGCTTTTTCTCCTTCTCCAGCTATGCTCAAGAAAGTTTCCACTGCAACGGTGTCTTGTTTTGGAACACTTAAAGTACTACTGTTAACAGAAAGTAATTTTTCATTGTCTTTGCCATTTTTATTAACATCTAGACCTACATCTGAAAAGTTATTATTGGCAATTGCGGAAGCAACATTGGGGCCGCCCCATGCAAGGACTTCTTGTGCATCCATATTGATACTCTTAGCTAATGTTACATCAAATGTTGTGTCGTAACTGATATTTAGAAATTTACTCTTAGCCGGGTATCCCGTAAATGCCCCTACGGAAACATCCGTTGTCTTTAATACATAAACCTTATCTCCATTATTTGCCGTTTCCTGCTGAATGGAGAAATTAACATCTTTCCCATCTTGGTCTGTCAGTTTAATAGAAGAAGGCAGAACTTTTGTACCTTCTAAAGCACGTAAATATACTTCTGGGTTATTGAGTACAGTTCTAGTCCCATAAGGATAGTCTGATAAAAGTAATGTTGCTTTTGTTTTAATGGTTTCTCCTGGACTAGCTGTTTTTACTACATTACCAGCTTTATCGTAGAAAGCAGCCGTACCATTTGCTGCGGTACTTTCTGTATTTAAAACACTATAAGTTGATGTCGCAGAAGATTTTGTTTCAGCCTCATCATCAGCATCCCAAATGGAACCTTTATATTGAACTGATGTAATTCCTGGCTTAACTTTTCCGTACGAAACAGTTGAGTTCCAACGATAGGTAGCCGAAGCTTCTGTATTCTGATATCCAGGTGAAAAGTCTCCCACATTCGCTTTCACTTCTGTGAAATACTCACCTTCTTGAAGCTCCACTGCGTTTGCATCTAAGCGATACATTTGGTTATTATTTTTAGTGAGCGCTCCTTCATACGTTCGGAATGTGTCGTTTAAATTTGTTTTATATTGAACATCAGTTATTTTATTTTCTGAAATGGTGCTATCAAAAGGGATATTGACCATGTAGGCTTCCCAGTTAGGATCAAATTCAATGTGATACATTTGATTTTTCTTCACACCAGATGTTCTTTTATTATCGATTTGGATACTACCAGCCCAAGTTTCGTTATCCGGGTTGATTGTTCCATTTGCTGAAAATAAATTCATTTTATTATTGGAAGTATCAACTACTTTACAAGTATCTAGAGGAGCTAAAGTAGTTAAATCATTAGTATTGTTAGTTAATGCATCGGTTTCGAATACTTCTCCATCATACGTTGTGATAACCGCATGTGGCGCTTTTGCAGTGCTATAAGTTCCAACAGGCGTTCCTTTAGGCACTTTATATTTGACTCCGTAAATAGAATTATTCGCTGAGTTGAAATTTAATTGCTTACAATCAACTACAACCTTATTTTCACTTGGATAATTAGTAATAGTTAGGTTGGAATTATCCGTTAAAGGCGTACCACCATGATTCACAACGTTTACAAACTCCATACCTTCTGGATAATAAAGCGTCATCTCTATGTTTTTTGCTAGATAATACGCTGATCCACGGTTGTCTAAATTATTTAATCCATTCACAACAGAGTAAGATTTTGTATAGTTATAAGAATCTGTTGTATCTGTGCTTGCAAGTACTTCTGTTAGCCTTTGATTACTATACCAAGTTCGGAACATAGTTTTCACATGATCCTGATTCGTATAACCTACAACCTTATTTCCTTCCGCATGAATCGCTTGTTCCGCGGAAGCAACTGGTGAAGTTGTCTCACCCATAAAAATTTCTGTTTTTATTGGAGTGGCTAAGTCAACTGCTCCGTAATATTTTGCTGCATCTACTCGTACAGAAAAAGTAAAGCTCGCTTTTTCAGTTCCTGGACTTAGCTCATAACTAACTGTTCCAAAAGTGGCTTGATTATATGCTTTTTCTTTATCAGGTACTTTTACCGAAGTAATGGCTATTCCTAGTGGATCACTTGCCCCTAAATGACTTAAAACCCCT
Organism: Listeria sp. LM90SB2; assembly: GCF_028867355.1. Taxonomy (NCBI): domain Bacteria; kingdom Bacillati; phylum Bacillota; class Bacilli; order Caryophanales; family Listeriaceae; genus Listeria; species Listeria sp. LM90SB2. The sequence goes on along the minus strand of NZ_CP046449.1, from coordinate 893,221 downwards.
TTGTCTACATTCGAACCAGCCTGATAGTTGCTCGGCACTGGCAAAGAAACAAAACGCATTCCATCTGGTAAAGTGAAATTTACTTTTTTGCCAGTAGAAGTATTGTCGCCAAAGTTTACTGTTGCAGTTACTTCTTTAATATCACCGTTTGCCCATGCTGTTTGGTCATAATCAGGTATTTTTAAATCAACCGTTGTTTGTCCTGCTTTAAGTGATTTTAGATTTTTGTTACTATCTTTAGTAGAAGGAGGTTGAATATTATCAGCTTCTTTTTCAGTTACCTTCTCTGTTGTATTATCTTTATTTGCTTCATCATCCGAAACTATATCATTTACTTCATAAGAAGCAGTATATTTTTTAGTTTCTGCTTTTTCTTCGCTTGCATCTTGATAATTAATTAAGAAATTAGTTGTGCCATTTTTTTCGGCTTTATAGCTTACTTCTTGGCCTTCTTTCTTCTCTCCATCAGGTGTTTCAATGGTAAGGATTTTCACCTGATCGTTTTTTGGTGTTACTTTAATGGTTAAATCAGCTGATTTTTTATCTTCAGCCAATTTGGACTGAACTTCATAAGTTAGCTCATCATTCCCATTTTCTTTTGCAAAAACCTTAAGCGCTGTTAAATTTAATTGTCCTAGTACTAGGAAAAATGCCATTAACAGTACGAGGTAATGCCGTGCTCTAGTTGCTTTAATCATAAAGAGTTCTCTCCTCAAAGTATATTTTATAGTTGCGAAATAATGTGTAATCACATTGCAACTCTTATATTACTTGCTAAAAACTTCTATGTACATATGACTAAAATGAGTTTTTAAAATAAAGAATGAATATAAGAATTTTATACAAAAGTTCGTCATATAAAAAAGCGGTTTCCGACACAATTCCGACATATTTAACAAATGAAGAATCGTTATTAATTTTTAAAAGATTCTCCACTTCCCTTTTACAGAGCCATTCACCAATAAAATTCACCACATACACAATTCATCTCATCGTTTTTTTACCTTTTTAGTACTTTTTCCAATAAAACAACTAATTATTAATTTTCACCTGCGCAATGACTACTTATCATTCTCATAAGTTATTTTGGATAGAAAGAAAAAACACAGAAATCCTCCGCCAAACGAGTGATTTCTGTGTTTATATAATTTATTTGAAAAACTTATTCTGAACTAATTTAATAATCTCCATCATCACAACTGCTGCAAGTGCTAGCCCCGCTGCTATCGACCATTCATGTAGGCCAAATGATGCTGGGATTGAGAAAATTTCTCGAGCTCCTGGTAATACTGTAATTCCGTATAGGACGAAACAAAGTAATACCGCACCGATTACGTATTTGTTACTGAAGAATCCTGCGCCAAATGCGGTTTGGACATTCGAGCGAGCTGCAAATGTTTGTAATGTACGTGCTAGGATAAGCGTAGTAAATGCCATTGCAACACTCATCTCTGGTGAAATTTGCAACCCGATATATTGTGAGATGATAACAGCGATACCGATTAATACACCGCGGCTGATAACGGCGCGCATCGTTCCACCAGCAAAAATGCCTTCGTTAATATCTCTCGGTTTGCGTTTCATTACGTCAGGTTCTGCTTTTTCCATACCTAGTGCGATTGCTGGTAAGGAGTCATTGACTAAGTTGATAAATAGTAATTGTAACGCAGTGAACGGGTTAATCCAGTCCAGCACTAGCGCGAATAAAATCGCAATAATCGCACCTAGGTTTCCTGCAAATAGATAAGCAATTGATTTCTTAATATTGTCAAAAACGGTTCTACCAACGCCAACCGCATCCACAATCGAAACGAAATTATCATCGGTCAGAATCATCGCGGCAGAGTCTTTCGCAACGTCGGTTCCGCTACCCATTGCGACACCAATATCGGCTTGTTTTAAAGCGGGTGCATCATTGACACCGTCGCCAGTCATTGCTGTGATTTTGCCTTTTTTCTGCCAAGCTTTGACGATACGGATTTTATTTTCTGGTGAAACTCGGGCGTAGACTGCGATATGTTCTAGTTTTTTGTCGAGTTCTTCTTCTGGCATTGCGTCTAGTTCTTGGCCTGTTAATGCGATATCATCGGCATCCATTAAACCAATGTCACGGCCGATTGCTTGTGCCGTTGTTTTATGGTCACCGGTGATCATGACTGTACGAATGCCAGCTTTTTTGGACTCTTCAATCGATGCATACACGGCTTCACGTGGCGGATCAATCATTGCAGTTAAGCCAACTAGAACGATATCTTGCTCATCTTCTAATTTTAATTCAGTTGTATCAGCAGGCATCCGTTTGTAGCCGTAAGCAAGGACCCGGAGCGCCTGATTCGAAAATTCTTCATTTGTTTCTTTTAATTTCGCTAAAATTTCTTCTGTCATTGGCTTTTCTTCCCCATCAAGGAAAACATAACTGCAACGCGCGAACATCACGTCTGGTCCGCCTTTTGTTAGCATTGCCTTGTTTTCATTAAAGGTATGAAGCGTAGACATTAACTTACGATCTGAATCAAAGGGAATTTCGCCTTCACGAATGAATTTTTCGCGAATTTCATTGTAATCTTGATTATTTTTATTACTAAAGGCAATTAGCGCCACTTCGGTCGGGTCGCCTAACTCCTTGCCCTCACTGTTAATATTTGAATCGTTACAAAGTACCGCAATATGAATCAAACGGCGTTCCCCTTCTGACCAATTTTCTGGACTTTCCGGGAAATTTTCTTTTGTGCCATCGGGTAAATAGTAATCGACGACCGTCATTTTATTTTGCGTTAACGTTCCGGTTTTGTCTGTACAAATAACGCTTGTGGAGCCTAGTGTTTCAACTGCTGGAAGCTTTCTAATAATCGCGTGCTGCTTTGCCATTTTGTTTGTTCCAACTGCAAGTACAATCGTTACAATAGAAGAAAGTGCTTCCGGAATCGCTGCTACAGCTACGGCCACGGCAAACATAAAGGCATTTAAAATCGCCGTTGCCATATCCGCTGAATTGTCGCCGAGTAATACGCGACCAGCTTCAACTGCAAAAATAAGTACACAGAGAGCTAAAATACCGAGTCCTAGCTTTTTACTGAATGATTCTAGTTTTCTTTGTAGTGGTGTTTGTTTTGCTTCTGCTGTTTCAAGAAGTCCGGCGATTTTTCCGATTTCTGTTTCGCTCGCTGTGCCTGTTACAACAAACATCCCACGACCATATACAACGAGGGAACCGCTGAAAACCATATTCACACGGTCGCCAAGCCCCACTTCATCTGGAATGGTATCAATATATTTCTCGACCGCTTCCGATTCACCAGTAAGCATCCCTTCGTCGATTTTTAAAGAGCCGCTTTCGAACAAACGGCCGTCTGCTGGGACGAAATCACCAGCATCCAAAATAACGACGTCACCCGGAACAAGTTCGCGCGCATGAATACTTTGCTTAGAGCCATCACGAATTACTTTGGCAACCGGCGCAGACATTTCTCGTAATGCATCAAGCGAACTTTCTGCTTTCCTCGTCTGAACTACGCTAATAATCGAGTTGACAATAAGTACTAAAAAGATAATAAGCGATTCAACCACTTCGCCTAAAACCAACTGCACTAAGGCAGCAATGACTAAAACAATAACCATTGGATCTTTAAATGTTTCCAGGAAAAGTTTCCAAAGTGGATCTTTCTTTTTATTCTTCAGTTCGTTAAAACCGTATTTTTCTTGTCGTTTTGTTACCTCACTAGTTGTTAAGCCTTGTTCTGTTGCTTCTAGTTGTGTAAATGTTTCTGCCGCGCTTTTGCGGTATATCTCCAATCATGTCAGCCCCTTCCAAACAGTTTATGTGTTAAGTATAACAAATCTTAACAGTGAAATAATATTGATAACACTGGAAATTTACACACTCTTAACAAACAGCGCTTTCAAGTTCCCCTTTTAGCTACGAAAGGCAATAAATAGTTGAACCGGACACAAAAAACAGCTATACTACAAGCAGATAGAGTAGGAGGGCATGGCATGGATAAAAATGAACAAGTCATGGCGAACGTCAGAGATTTATTTAATAAGCTCGCTTGGATTAATAAAGTGAAGATGGAAAAAGCGCTAGAGGGATATAAACCTTCTGAAGTCCACTGCATCGAATACATTGCCAAAAATGAAGATCCTAATGTAACGAAACTCGCGGAAGCCTTCTATATGACAAAGAGCGCGATTAGCAAAATTACAAAAAAGCTGATGGATAAAGGCTATATTGAAAGTTATCAAAAACCGGAGAATAAGAAAGAAATTTATTTCCGTCTAACAGCTAAAGGCGCTGAAATTAACCAAGTCCACGATGATTTGCATCAAGAATTCCTCGATCGTGACAAGGTAGTTTTCGAAGACGTAACGGATGCACAATATGCGGAAGTGTTAAAATTTGTGGATAAATATAGTCGTCATTTAGATAATGAAATGCAGAAAGTTTACAATCAAAAATCCGAATAAACCTAGTAACAGCCTAATTTTTCAAGTTAGGTTGTTTTTTATTGTTTTATTTTTGTTGACAAGGAAACAAAAACGAGTTAAGCTAATTATGTTTCCTAGGACACTAATTACAATCGATAGGAGTATTACATGTCTTCAACTAAATCTATTATTAATAAGAAAACTTTACTTTTCGGTCTTATATCTGTCTTCCTTTGTGGGATGGGGTTTAGTATTATTATGCCCGTTGTCCCGTTTCTCGTAACACCTTACGTAACAAATGCTAGTGATCAAGCGCTTATGGTGACACTGCTCACATCTGTTTATGCGCTTTGCGTGTTCTTTGCTGCGCCTGGTCTTGGTGCTTTAAGTGACAGATTTGGCAGACGACCAGTGTTACTCATTTGTTTTATCGGCTCTGCGATTGGTTACTTTATTTTCGGTCTTGGTGGGGCGCTTTGGGTGCTCTTTCTTGGTCGAATTTTTGAAGGAATCACTGGTGGTAGCATAAGTACACTATTTGCTTTCTTTGCTGATATTACGCCTCAAGAGGAGCGGACGAAATACTTTGGTTGGGTTAGCGCTGCAGCTGGTGCGGGTGCTGCGCTTGGTCCGGCTTTCGGTGGATTGCTTGCCCACTTTGGTTACGCAATGCCATTTTTCTTTGGAGCAGCGATTACTTTCATCAACTTTTTATTCGGTTATTTCTACATGCCTGAGAGTTTAGAAGAAGCAAATCGTTTAAAACGAATTCCGCTTATGCGACTCAATCCGTTTTCCCAGCTGCTTAAAATTCTGACCATCAAAAACTTAGGACGTTTACTGATTGCTGCATTTTTCATTTGGGTTCCTAATGGTTCCTTGCAAGCTGTCATGTCTCAATTCGCCATTGATAGTTTCAGTTGGAAGCCAGCTTTAATTGGGATGATGTTTTCCATTATGGGAATTCAAGATATCTTGTCGCAAGCTTTTGTTATGCCAAAATTACTACTCAAGTTAACGGACAAACAAATAGCTATTTTGGGGATGATTGCTGAGATTATTGGCTATTTGCTTATTGCAGCTTCCTCGATTTTCACACTTGCACCGCTACTCGTTATCGGAATGTTCGTTTTCGGTTTTGGCGACTCGATTTTCGGACCTTCGTTTAACGGCATGGTTTCAAAATCTGCTAGCGCTAGCGAACAAGGTCGGATTCAAGGAGGTAGCCAAGCCATTCAGTCGGTGGCGCGTATTATCGGACCCGTTATCGGTGGGCAACTTTATATTACGCTTGGCCATGCCGCTCCAGCTGTTATGGGTGTCCTTTTAATCACTGTTGCAATTTTTATTCTTTATAAAAAGACTTCTTTAGCAAAATAATGTTTTTCGTATTTAACAAACCATTTTGTAATGAAAAAGGTATCCTTATACTATTAATTAGGATACCTTTTTAGTAATTAGTTTATCTTCACTCATTACTTTTCAACTTATAGATGTAAAACTTTTGCTTGTCGGATGATTTTCTCTTGTTTTAATGCAACTGGAATCATCATTAAGCCTGCAATAATTAAAGCTGTAAACATAATGGTAAAAGTTGCGCCCCAGCCGTGTAAAGTATAGCCAAATATTTGTATACCCGCTTTTGTTGGGTCTGCGATATATCCTAGAAAGACTTTAGCAAAAGAATCTCCGAATAAGTATGCAAACGTTCCAGTTAAGCCATTTGTTACAGCTAAAGCATTTCTAGGAACAAACTCGATCACCGACACACCAATTAAAAGTTGGGGGCCAAATACTAAGAATCCTAAAATAAATAATACCGTATACATGCTATAAACACTTGTAACTTGCGAATAACTAATTAACATGAAAAATTCAATGACAACTGCAATAATAGAGCAAAGCATACGGCGGCCTTTCATAATATCTGAGAGCCAGCCCCACGATAATGAACCTAGCAATGCTCCAATTTCAAAAAAAGAAATAGTCATAATTGCATCTTTTGTACTCCATCCTAGCGCTTGAATACAATAAACGGGCGCCCAATTATCAATACCAATTCTAACAATATAGATGAATATATTTATGACACATAAAGTCCATACCCATGGATTATTAATAACAAATCGACACAAAATTTGAAATCTAGAAAGGTCTTTTGTCTCCGATTCTCCTTGTTCTTCCCGCTCTTCAAAAATTTCAGCGGCAGAGTTCCATCCTAATTCTTCTGGTTCATCATGCCCCACGGAGAAGCAAATAATTGCAATGATGATCGCAATGATACCCGGAACGATAAACATTCCCCCTGCCCCGCCATTAAAGAAAGTAGTCGCACCCCAAAAAGCAACAATTCCCGCTAAAGCACCACCTATATTATGCGAGGCATTCCAAAAGCCTAACCATCTTCCTCTTTTCAATTTTGGCGTCCATCGTGTGATAGTTGAATAGGAAGCCGGTCCACCTGGTGATTGCACAAATCCATTTGCTCCCCAAAGGATAAACAATATACCCACTGTTGCTTGCTTTGTAACTAAAAGTATTCCAATAATAATTGATATAATGGCGGAAATCCCTAATAAAAAACTCATTATTTTTTTAGCATTTCTTCCATCCACGGCATACCCTAAAATCGTTTTTCCAATTCCGTACATAACAGAAAAAGCTAAACCAATCATTCCTAGTTCTGTGGTGCTGAAATGGTTCTGCTCAATTAACAATGTCTGAGCCGCTTTAAAGTTATTCCTTAGAAGATAGACCGTTAGATAACAAATAAATACAGACATAAATGCAACGATAAAGTGTTTGAACCATTGTTGCCTTTGAATTTCTAGTGGAACAAAATAGTTCTTTCTTTTTAAACTGAATAATGACATTATAAATTTCCTTTCAAGTGTAATTTTCATTCCAAATTTAGAATGCGATGAGCATTATTACGCAAACGTTTCCATATAAAGTCTATCAATTTTTCTAAAGCAATCACCTCTGCTGTCCAAATGCTTTATTTCCCCTTTTGCGCTGCTAAAAATATAAAACAGAAATTCTATTTCCGTCATTAACACTTGTTATCATGCAGAAAACAAAAAAGCAGGAATTATCTTGGGGTTCCCAAATAATTCCTGCTTTCCTTTTAGTAAAATATTTCCTAAAACCCGAAAGTTTTTACTCGTTAAATCGTATTAAACTGAGCATCATATAATCGCTTATAGGCACCATTATCTTGCGCTAAAAGCTCATTATGCGTCCCAGTTTCTGCGATGCCCGTTTCATTTACAACGATAATTCGATCGGCATGCTTAATCGTTGCGAGTCTGTGCGCGATAATTAAAGTCGTTCTTCCTTCCGCTAACTCTTCTAGCGAGGCTTGAATCACTTGCTCTGTTTCCGTATCAAGTGCTGACGTCGCTTCATCTAAAATTAAAATCGGTGGGTTCTTCAAAAACATTCGCGCAATAGCTAACCGTTGTTTTTGTCCCCCAGAAAGTTTGACTCCGCGCTCACCAATGATGGTGTCAAGACCATCTGGCATTTCTTCTACTACCTTGGAAAGATGGGCAAGTTTCACGACATGCTCGATTTCTTCATCGCTAGCGTCTAATTTTCCGTACGCAATATTTTCGCGAACTGTACCGGAAAACAAAAAGACATCTTGTTGCACGACACCGATTTGTGCTCGTAAAGACGGTAAAGTAAATCGTTTAATATTTTCACCGTCAATTGTAATCTCTCCAGCTGACACATCGTAAAAACGTGGTAACAAATTACAAATCGTCGTTTTCCCAGCTCCACTTGGCCCAACAAAGGCAACGGTTTCGCCGGCTTTGATAGAAAGATTTATATGATTTAGTACATTTTTCCCATCGCTATATTCAAAAGATACATGGTTGTAAGCAATGTCACCGCGGAACGCCTTGGCTGGTTTTGCGTCTTTTTCGTCTTGGATTGCTGGTTCTGTATCCATGACTTCTAGGAATCGCTTAAACCCTGCAAAGCCTTTTGGATAGCTTTCGATTACGTTGTTGATTTTCTCGATTGGTCGAATGAACACGTTTGTTAGCAAGATAAATCCGACAAATTCCCCGTATGATATTTCGCCATTAATCGTAAAATAAGCTCCGAATAAAAGGGCAAATAAACTAATCAATCGCATCAGAAAATAGTTAAACGAAAAACTCAAGCCCATCACTTTGTAGAACATTAATTTTGACTGACGATACGCTTGGTTGAGCACTCTAAAACGCCCTTTTTCATGTGGTTCGTTGGCGAATGCTTGCACGACACGCACCCCGCTAATTGCATTTTCCACTCCAGCATTAAAATTCCCTAAATCTTTAAAAATCCCGGTTGTTACTTTGGTCATTCGTTTGTTGAAGTAAACAATTAATACAGTCAAAATCGGTACTAGAATAAACGTCGAAATCGCTAATTTCACATTGATATTCAACATTAAGAAAAATGCACCGAAAAGGGACATAATCGAAATAAAAATATCTTCTGGACCATGATGCGCTACTTCACCAATTTCAAATAAGTCAGTCGTCATTCGTGACATCAATTTTCCGGTTTTCTGATTGTCGTAAAAGCCAAATGGTTGTTTTTGCAAATGACTGAATAAATCTCTACGCATATCTGTTTCTATGTTAAGACCAAGCATATGTCCAAAATAAGTGACAATGTACTGCATAAATGTGTTAAGTATGTAGAAGAATAATAAGGCAAGTGCCGCAGTAATAATCAGCCCAAAATCTTTTCCTGGAAGTAATGTATCAATCACGTGGTTAACCGCGACTGGAAAAGCCAGCTCCAAAATAGCTGCTAAGACGGCGCAACCAAAGTCAATGATAAAAAGTGTTCGATACGGCTTATAATAACTAAAAAAGCGTTTTAGAATAACAATCCCCCCTTAAAAATAGTCATGGTTCCCATTATAGTGTAAAATAACTAAAAAAGCGATATCGTTTTTGGAAAGGAGGCAACTGATGAAACGATTAGAAAAAATTTCTTCTATTGTTCCCATCCTGCTACGAATCACCCTAAATCTGGCGCTTATTATGGTCGGTTTTACCCTTGTTGCTTTTTTAATTAGAGAGGCATTTACGATTTTCAATAATATTTTCTTTTTAGATACAGACGTTTCTTACTATTATATGACACAAGATATTTTGACGTTTTTCCTTTACTTTGAATTTATTGCGCTGATTGTTAAATATTTCGAATCTCATTTTCATTTCCCGTTGCGCTATTTCATTTATATTGGTATCACAGCGATTATTCGATTTATTATTGTCGACCACTCTAGCGCAACTTCGACGCTAATACTTTCAGGCGCGATTCTTTTACTCGTCGCTGCACTGTTTTTAGCTAATACAAAGATGCTTAAACGAGAAGGGTAAAAAAACAAGCAATCCTATTTTCGGATTGCTTGTTTTTATTTTCTATTCTTTACGACAACGCTTCTGGCTTTGTTGTACGAGTAAGTAAACGCCACACGATATGGCAATAATTCCGAGGCACGTAATTAATAAATTTACCGAGCTATCACCTGTTTTTGGCAAGCGATCTTTCGTCTCTTGTTTTTTTTGTTCAACTTTGGTTAATTTCAATGCTTTTGGTTCGATTTTTGCTTTTGATATAGTTCGCTTTTCTGTGGTTTCTATTTTTGATTTCTTTATTTTTGCTTTTTCTACTGGCGGATTTTCTGGAACAGCTGTATCAGGTAATGGTTCCATGCTTGGTGCTTGCTCAGGCGCTTTTTTTTGATAAATGATGTTGATTGTTTGTGGTGATTCGGTAAAAACGCCAAGAATTTCCGAATCGTATTTTAATAAAGTATAACCTTTAATTTTTTTCATCGGAACATTGTATGCTTCGTTGAAAAGTCCGCTCAAATATAATGACGGGGCAATTGAAGTATTGTTTTCATCCAGATAATTTACAGTGACTTGATTCGGTTTCCCGAACTCTGGAATGGTAGAAATATTCTTTTTATAGCGAAAAATGATATGCGAGCCATCTATGCTAATGTCTTTTCTTACAAATGTATAGTCAGGTATTGTCTCTAAAATAGCTGCTTCGCTATCGATGATTTCTACTACTGGTAATAAGTCTTTGCCAGTTTCATCTACGTAGCTTACATCGATTATTTTATCATATATGTAACGCACGATAATCCCAGTATCTGTGATATTGCCTGTCGCATTATGAGGTATTTCTCTTAATTTATAGCCAGGAATATCTTTTGGTGTAGATACATAATGATAATCAGTTAATGTATCTGAAGGAGCAATCTCGGCTCCGTCTGCATCAACATATTCCACTTTAACCGTGAAATTATTTGTGGCTGCACTTGCTTTTATAGGTGAGATAAACCCACTCGCCAATCCTACTGTCATTATTAATGCTAAGATTGTTATCACTATTTTTTTTACATTTTTACTCACTGACCATTCCTCCAAAGTTCTCATACATTTTGCAACGTACATTTAATTCATCTGGTAAAAGTACATACGATACAAATTCGTTTTTTTCATCTACTAAAACTAAAAAATCAACAAATCGAAGTTCGGCCCAGTTTTTCCAAAATGATAGAAAAAACTTTAATTCTGTAATATTGTTTAAGAGCTTCGACTTTTGCGTTAAACTATATTTCAATTCATCAATATAGGGCGTAAAAATCAGCGTTTGTTCGATGGCACCACTTTCAATATGCTTTGAAATAAAATAATGCCACTTTCTCAACATTTTCAACTTCCCTTTCAAAAAAGCGTCACTGTCTTCTGCGGAAAAATGTTCCTTTGAATTAGGGCTAATCTGACTATCCCCAACTAGTTCAATCGTTATTCGCCGGCTATCTTTCTGCAAATTCTCAAGCAACAGCATTGTTTCCCGAAAATATAATTGTTGAAAGGAAATTTTAACAATAAAGTGCTGATTGGGATAAACTTGTAGAACTTTTTTAACTTCCATTTCATACCAATTGATAAATTTTCCATACTCTGTTTGATTTGTAACACATAACAAATGCGTAGTTAGATCTTCCAAGAGATTTTTAGTTTTTTTAATAGCAACTATTTCTTTTTTGACTAAATCACCACTTTTAGTATCATACTCATTTTGAAGTAGTAATTGATATTTTTGATTTAATATAAAAATCTCTCCTTTCCAAAAAAGCATGTGAAAATTAGTACATTCCAAATAATACAACATATGTGCCATAAAACTCATTTGGTCTTATATATAAGACCAAAAAAAGATACCCTATTACGGGTACCTGCTTTACTTTAAACTATTTGGATATTCTCTTTTTCTAAAAACTGTTGAAGTAATGTATTATAAAGTTGTGCAAGGGATTTGTAATCCAGTACATCTAAAATTCGAATGGCACTTTTAGACTCTTTTAAGCCTTGTTCGACCTGGTCATTTTTCATCCAGATTAAGCCTTGATAGTAATTATGCATAATCCGGTAAAAAGCACAGTCATGCGTAGAAGACAGTTCGTGCAGTATTTCTAATAATTGCGCGGCATATTCTAATTGATTACGGGTAATTAGTTCTTCAATTATATTGGATAGAAGCGTGGAAAATACTTTTTTGCCACGATCGTAATGTTTATATTTTTCGAGTGACTTCAAGACCAATTGAAAAAAATAAATTTGTACATCTTCTTCAAAATAGTCCACTGAATTAGCGAAAATCCGAATTTCTTCTAGTGTCCATGATTGGACTTTCCACAAATACGTTTGGATAACTGCTTTATCTTTCTCAGAAACAATACTAACGTCAAATCGATTATTTAATAGAAATTGTTCATTAATTTCCATTCTTGAGTGGACAATTGCTTTTCTTAGATTGGCTCTATCTCCTGTTTGCTGCAACACTTCTTGGTATAATTCTTGTAAGTCTGCCAAACTTTTTTGATTAGCTGCATTTGCAAATTTGTACCAAAAATTGTCTTCCTCCGCTAAAGAATAACCTCTATTCATAAAGAAAAATTCATCCGAACTTAGCATTACTCGTTCTAAAATTTCTTCAAATAGTACTAATGTAATATCATGTTTTCCTTTTTCAAAACCTATTGCATATGATTTTGAAATTACCCCTGTATAAACTTCTTTTTGCGTCAATCCTTTTGAAAGTCGTACTTCGCGAATTAACTCACCATACGCAACCATTGATATCGTCTCCTATATATCAGTTTCAGAAAATAAGGTTATCTTGTATGTACAATATTAATCTTGTAATCCCCAATATTCGCTTTAGTAGTTTAACGCTTTTACTCTAAAAATGAAACTTACAAAAATGTCACTTACGGGTATTACCACATAAAAAAATCCACCCATAGTAATATATGAGTGGATTTCACTTAATTTTCGACACTACTCGTCTCCATGTTAAAAATCGTGATAGCTTCTGATAAAGCAGAAATTTCTGCCTCTAGTACCGATTTTTGTTTTTTTAATTCATACATTTGTAAAATATTGGTAGCTTCGTTTAAATCTATATTTTCTGTGTTATAAAATTTAATCCATCTTGTAAGAGATGCTATTGAGACACCAAAATCATTACATAGCGTATACTTTGGTGTTCCTTGGTGATACAAATAGACTAGACTTTTTTTGAATTTTTCATTATATAATTTTTTAGGCATGAACAGTTCCTTTCCTGTGCGTTTTTCAGAGTTTAGTAATGTCTCAGATAACTGTTAAATACTGTTTGATTTCAAAGTTCACTGCTGGCTTTATTTTCCAGCAAATGGACTATTCCGCCATTTTCAAGGTGCAGATTACTTTTAATACATCCCGTGATTCCGATATAACTTAGTAACTCTTTCTTTTTTTCATTTTATATAATAATTTTTCTTTTGAATCGCTTAGCAAATTCTTTTACAATTTATTGTCCCTCCCTTTAAATTTTAGTAAATATAGATGCTAATATATAGGATTTCCTTGATGTTATCTCTATATTTCCAACTCGATATCTAAATTATATAAGACAAAGCATCATGTTTACTACTCTAAAAAGCACTTTTAAAATGTGTTTTTTTCTTAAAAGTGGCTAATTTGTGACAAAACTTTGCTCATTTCAAATGAATAAAACTAATTAATTCCCGTGAACCTACCATCACTAACTAATTTTATCGTTTTCATTATACATTTTATAATGGCGCTCCAGCTTGAAATTTAATTTTCTAAAATAACTGTTAGATTAAGATAAATACTAAACTGGTAACATGTAAAAGTGTCTAACTGAAACTTCATTTTATGGTACAATAAGCTACAATATACATAGAAAAGAGGGGCGCCATGGAATTTCTACTTATTTTACTTCCAGTTTTTGGGATCTTCGCTATTGGGTTTATTGGACAAAAGACTTTAAAATTTGATATTCCTAACTTATCTAAACTCACGCTTTACTTAATGTCACCGTTTCTTGCATTTAATACTTTTTATACCAATGCGCTAACGATAGATTATGCATATTTGGCGATTTACATTTTTGCGCTTTGTCTGAGTTTGATTTTGCTTGTCAGTTTAATTAGTTTTTTGCTTGGTTATAACTTGCAAGATCGTTGCGCGCTCATTTTGGCTAGTGCTTTTATGAATAATGGAAATTATGGAACACCTGTTGTCTTGCTTGTTTTTGGGGCTGTTGGGCTTGATATTGCTGTTGTATTAATGGTGTTGCAGCAACTAGCTATGAGTACCATTGGGATTTATTTTGCCGCAAAAGGAAGTAAAGATGCAAATGGAATGAAAACGGTCATGAAACGGGTTGTTCGGATGCCGATTGCTTACGGGGCTTTACTCGGGCTTACGCTTCAATTACTTCATGTTTCACTTCCATCCGCTTTAATGACTTGCGTAAAACTTGTTGGCGACGCTGCTATTCCAACAATTATGATTGTCCTTGGAATGCAGTTGGCAGTTATTTCGTTTAGACGAATCGAACTTACAAAAGTAGGCATTGCATTAGTACTCAAATTACTCATTGCTCCAATCATTGCGTTTGGTTTAACGTTGATTCTCCCTGTTGACGAAATGACAAAACAAATTATGATTTTACTTGCAGCTATGCCAACTGCAGCGAATACTACTTTAATGGCTGTACAATTTGATACAAAACCAGATTTAGTTTCTAGTGCCACATTTATTAGTACAGTTTTAAGTATTATTACCTTACCCATTGTGCTCTATTTTCTTCATCCAGTTTTCTAAGGCGGGCTCTAGCTCGTCTTTTTTGTATAGACCAATTATAAAACAAAACGTTTGCCTTGCTTACATTTAAGAAATATAATAGCTATACCAATTGAAAAAGGAGGTACTGGACTGGTGAAAACTATTGATATGAAATATTTACGCTTGTTAGCAAAAGAATATCCTACTATTGCCAAGACAGCTACGGAAATCATTAATCTCGAAGCAATTATGAACCTTCCAAAAGGAACGGAACATTTTTTAAGTGATGTTCACGGTGAATATAGTGCTTTTGAACAAGTGCTTCGTAATGGTTCTGGTGTTGTAAAACGGAAAATTCGTGATATTTTTGGCGCGGAGCTAGATGATGCAGAGATTAATTCACTTAGTACACTGATTTATTATCCAGAAGAAAAGATGGATTTGCTTGCTAGTGAAACAGAAGATTTGCAGGCTTGGTATCGCACCACACTTTTTCGTTTGATTGAACTCTGCCAGTACGTTGCTTCAAAATACACACGTTCTAAAGTGAGAAAAGCCATGCCCGAAGATTTTGCCTACATATTAGAAGAGTTACTTCATGAAAACTACAATGAAGACGACAAAAAGCTTTATTATGAAGAAATTTTACAACATATTATTTCACTTGGTCGTGCAGAAGAATTTATTAGTGCTCTCTCGTTACTTATTCAACAATTGGTCGTCGATCATTTGCACATTGTTGGTGATGTCTATGATCGTGGTCCTTATCCAGATAAAATCATGGATACATTAATGAATTACCATTCGCTCGATTTCCAGTGGGGTAATCACGATATTTTATGGATGGGCGCGGCTAGTGGTTCTAGGGTTTGTGCGGCTAATGTTATTCGGATTTCTGCCCGTTATTTAAATTTAGATATTTTAGAAGATAGTTACGGTATTTCTCTTCGCCCCCTGGCCCTTTTTGCCGACGAAGTGTACAAAGACGATCCTTGTACCTACTTCCAGCCCAAAAACGAAGAAAATATTAACTATAGTAATGCAGAAATCACGCAAATTGCTAGGATGCATAAGGCTATCTCGATTATTCAGTTTAAATTGGAAGGTGAAATTATAAATCGACGCAAAGAATTTGATATGGATCACCGACTTTTACTTCAATTTATCGATTATAAAAAAGGCACAATTCATCTAAAGGGAAAAGAATACCTGTTGTTAGACAGTCATTTTCCAACGATTAATCCAGAAAAACCTTATGAACTCACTGACGCGGAGAGAGAACTTATTGGGAAAATTACTGCCGCTTTTAAAAACTGTCGTCGATTGCAAAAACATGTACAATTTCTATATTCAAAAGGCAGCATGTTTTTAACTTATAATGGTAATTTACTCTACCATGGCTGCATTCCACTCCACGAAGATGGGACTTTTATGGAAATGAAATTACGTGGCGAAAAATATGCTGGTCGTTCGCTTTTAGAGCAGTTTGAAATACTTACCCGCGAAGCATACGTACGTCCAACTGGAACTAAAGAAAAGAAATATGCGTGTGATATCGTTTGGTATTTGTGGACTGGTGCCATTTCTTCGCTATTTGGAAAAAGTGAAATGACTACATTTGAACGTTATTTTGTTGCAGAAAAAGAAACACACACAGAAGAAAAAAATCCTTACTACAAATTGCGTAATAACGAATTAATTTGCAAACAAATTTTAGAAGAATTTGGGCTTGATGGTGAATGTGGGCATATCATTAACGGCCATACGCCAGTCAAAGAAGGAAAAGGTGAAAGTCCGATTAAAGCGAATGGTAAAATGCTCGTCATCGATGGCGGGTTCGCAAAGGCCTATCATAAAGAAACGAACTTAGCGGGTTATACACTACTTTTTAATAGTTACGGTTTACAATTAGTGAGTCATCAGCCATTTACTACAAAAGAGGATGCTATCAAAAATGAAACGGATATTCTTTCCACGCGTCAAGTTATTGAAATGGAAATTAACCGTAAACGTGTAAGGGATACCGATATTGGGGCTAAACTTAGTGAGCAGGCAGAAGATTTAAAATTGTTACTAGATGCCTATCGTAATGGCTTGCTTCATGAAAACCGTTAACTAATAGGTTTTTAATTGTCATAAAACTTTCACAAGTCCCAAAAAGCTTGGGCTGCAACAACTAACACTTATATGAAAACTTATCTCTTCATTTTTCTAGTGCATCTTCTGAGAAAAAAAGTTATATTTAAATAGTAGTTATTTCTTTATAACTCTCATAAGAGAATATCTATTCATTCCCACATCGCTTCTGATTCCCACAGATCAAAAGCAAAAAAGTAGGCCTAGCATCAGCTAGGCCTACTTTTTTTATTTACCTTGCTCCCGCGCTAATCTTCTTGCTTCACGTGCTGCTTTCCTTGCTGCTCGCTCATCATCAACGGGCGCTTTCACATCTTCAGTTGCTTCTTTTTTCTTCCATATTTTCTCTAAATCAAGCCCAGCCATCGTCGCATAGCGTTTAAAGCGTTTTTCTGCATCTAAACGGGTTTTCTCGGATAGTTTTGTTGCACCATCTGGATTTGCTTTGTAAAGCGCTGAGTATCGTGTTTCGCGTTTTAGGAAGTCTTCGAATTGATCGAAATCGACTTTTTTATAATCCATTGTCATTGGATTTTTTCCTTTTTCTTCTAGTGCCGGATTATAACGGTACAAGCTCCAGTAGCCACATTCTACTGCTTTTTGCGTTTCACTTAGCATCGTTTTCATACCGCTTGAAATACCGTGATTAATACACGGCGTATAAGCAATAATTAGAGATGGCCCCGGATATGCCTCTGCTTCTTCAATAGCTTTTAAGGTTTGACGTTTATTCGCCCCCATCGCAATTTGCGCCACATAGATATTTCCGTAACTCATCGCCATAATACCAAGGTCTTTTTTGCCGACAGATTTCCCACCTGAAGCAAATTTGGCAATTGCTGCGGTTGGTGTGGCTTTCGATGATTGTCCACCAGTATTTGAATATACTTCATTATCCATTACGAAAATATTTACATCTTCGCCTGATGCTAAGACATGGTCAATTCCGCCGAAGCCAATATCATATGCCCAGCCGTCGCCTCCAAGCATCCACTGCGATCGTTTAATAAATAATTCTCGGTCATTATAAATAGATTCGAGTGCCGCGTTGCCTTCCATCTCACTAAGAAGTGCAAGTTGTAATGCTTCTGCTCGTTCACGTGTATCTTCTGAAACGTCTATTTGTGTTTGCCAGTCAATAAGCGCCTCACGCAATGTTTCTGACATGGCTTCTTCTCTGAGCGCTTTTGTCACTTTATTATTTAAAGCTTTTCGCATGGTTTGGTTTGCTAAATACATACCATAACCATATTCTGCGTTATCTTCTAAAAGGGAATTGCCCCACGCTGGCCCATGTCCTTTATCATTGACAGTATAAGGCGTTGCCGGTGCAGATGCGCCCCAAATAGAGGAACAACCAGTTGCATTAGCAATCATCATCCGGTCGCCAAACATTTGCGTTAATAATTTAACATAAGGAGTTTCACCGCAACCTGCACAAGCACCAGAGAACTCCAGTAACGGTTGTTCAAATTGGCTTCCAGGTACAGTATTTTTCTTCCCAGGGTTTTTCTTCGGTTTCACATTAATCGCAAATGACCAATTCGGATTTTCTTTAGCTGCGACTTCTTCAAATGGTTTCATTACAAGCGCTTTATCTTTCGCCGGACACGTTTCCGCACATAAGTTACAACCAGTGCAGTCCATTGGGGAAACTTGGATACGGTAACGAAGGCCATCTTTGCCGCGCATTTCTCTTGTCATAAAGCCTTCTGGAGCAGATTCCATTTCTTCTTCATCTGTTAAAATTGGACGAATGGCAGCATGCGGACAAACAAAGGCGCATTCATTACACATCGTACAGTTTTCAGAAATCCATTCAGGAACTTCGAGTGCAATTCCGCGTTTTTCGTAAGCTGCAGTCCCCGGAGGATAAGCCCCACTGACCATACCATTCGAAATTAAATCACCAACAGTCAAGTTGTCGCCTTCTAAGCGATTCACTGGCTCAAGGATATTTTGTACGTAAGCTGGTTTTTCAGTCGTTGCATTTGTTTCTGCTGTTACAACTGGATTTGCCCAGCTTGCAGGAACTTCTACTTTATGCAAATTAGCAACAGTTTGGTCCATCGCGAGAATATTTTTCTCCGCAACCGCCATATCTTTTTTCCCATAAGTAGCGATAGCCGATTCTTTTAAATCAGCAAGTGCTTTTTCAAACGGTAAAATGTCGGTCACTCGGAAAAAGGCCGTTTGCATAACGGTATTAATTCTTCTACCAAGTCCCGCTTCTCCTGCAATTCTCATTGCATTTAATGTATAAAATTGAATATTATTTTTCGCAATATATTCGCGCATTGCGGCTGGCAAATGGCGTTCTAACTGTTCGCCTTCCCAAATGGTATTGAGCAAGAATGTTCCGCCTGGTTTTAAACCTTTTAATAAATCATAGGAACGTAAATAGGCCGAGGTAGAGCATGAGACAAAATCCGCTTGTTGGATTAGATAGGCTGAGCGAATTCGTTTTTCACCAAAGCGCAAATGCGAAACAGTTAGCCCGCCCGATTTTTTCGAATCATAGGAAAAGTAACCTTGGGCGTATAAATCGGTGTTATCACCAATAATTTTAATTGCGGCTTTATTCGCGCCAACAGTACCATCCGAGCCAAAACCCCAGAATTTGCATTGGAAAGTTTTTTCTGAAGTGAGATCACTTGGTCCAGCATTTTCGATAGATAGATTCGTAATATCATCTGTAATTCCAATTGTAAAGCGCGGTTTTGGTTTTTCTGTCGTTAGGTGCGAATAAACACCGAGAATCTGGTCTGGTGTAACATCTTTTGAACCTAAGCCATATCTACCGCCAATAACTAGTGGACGAGTTTCACTATCATAAAGCACACTTTGCACGTCGAGTAAAAGTGGTTCTCCGCCTGATCCGGGTTCTTTCGTCCGGTCTAAAACAGCCACACGTTCTACTGTTTTCGGTAGTTTTGCTAAAAAGTTTTCTGCTGGGAATGGACGATATAAGCGAATATTTAGCAAACCGACTTTTTTCCCTTGGGTTGTTAAGTAATCAATGACTTGCTCGATGACTGGTGTTACAGAGCCCATCGCCACAATGACATCTGTTGCGTCTTCTGCTCCATAATAATTAACTAAGTCATAATCCGTGCCACGAAGCTGATTGATTTCTTTCATATAATTTTGAACAATGTTAGGGATTTCCTCGTAATAGCGGTTCACGGTTTCTCTTTGTTGGAAAAAGATATCTGGATTTTGATTCGAACCTAAAGTTTTAGGATTATTTGGTGTCATTGCGCGATTTCTAAATTGTTGTAATGCCTCTTTGTCGAGCAAATTTTCTAATTCGTCATATTCGAGTACTTCGACTTTTTGTAATTCATGACTTGTGCGGAAGCCGTCAAAGAAATTTAAAAATGGCAAACTTCCTTTTAGTGAAGCCAGATGAGCAACCGCGGATAAGTCCATTACTTCTTGAACGGAACCTTCTGCTAGCATCGCAAATCCTGTTTGACGCGCTGCCATCACGTCACTATGATCACCAAAAATATTCAGCGATGCCGCCGAAATTGTTCTTGCGGAAACATGGAAAACAGTTGGCAATAGTTCACCGGCAATTTTGTACATATTAGGAATCATTAAAAGTAAACCTTGGCTCGCCGTGTATGTGCTAGTTAGCGCACCAGCTTGAAGTGATCCGTGAACTGTTCCTGCTGCTCCTGCTTCTGATTGCATTTCTACTACTTTTACAGGTTCATTGAATAAATTTTTCTTGTTCTTTGATGACCATTCGTCCACAAGTTCAGCCATGGTGGAGGAAGGGGTAATCGGATAGATTGCTGCAACTTCAGTAAAAGCATAAGAAATATAAGCTGCTGCCGTGTTTCCATCCATTGTTTTTCTATTTCGCATAAGACTCAACACTTCCAGTCATTCTAGTTTTATAATCATTCTTATTTTACACCACTATCCGCTTATACTCAATGCTTCACAAGGACTAGTAAAAGTGTAGATTTTTAACAAAAAAAAGAAACCAGACGTCAAATAGTCTAGTTCCCTTTAGAATTATTCGTTTAATTCCAAAACAGATTCAGCAATGTTGTTCGCGTGGTCACCAATTCGTTCTAAATCACTGACGATATCAATGTATAGAATTCCGCTAACGACTTGGCATTTGCCTTCGTTTAAGCGGCGAATATGGTTTTTACGTAATCTGCGCTCTGCTTTATCAATATCTTTTTCTACTAAAATAGTTTCTTCTGCGAGTGCGCGATCTTTTTTATGCATGGATTTCACTGCACGTTCGAAATTCGCGGTTGTCAGCTCAAACATTTCGGTGAGTTGCTCGGAAGCTTCTTCTGACATTTTCGCTTTATTTTTAATTAGTTGATCGATGTTTTCTACGATGTTTTCCATGTGATCACCAACGCGTTCAATATCACGAACGGTATCAAGCATTAGCGCGTGCTCTTCTGTCTCGTTGTTCGTTAAGGCCACAGAAGAAATTTTCGTTAAATACTCGGTGATTTTTCGGTCTAAATTATTTACGGCTTCTTCTACTTGAATAGTCGATTCCGCATGTTTCGATTCCCGGTTCACAAGGTATTGTCTCGCTTCTTGCAACCCGAATTTCGCGTAATCCGCCATGCGTAGCGTTTCTTCACGTGCCATTTCAAGAGCGATACCAGGAGATTGATCAATTAAATTCGTATCCAAATGTTTGGTTTTATAATCAATTCGCGAGTCGTCGCCTGGAATAAGCTTCGTAACAAGCCATGCAAATGCACCGATAAACCAGAATTGAATAAAGGTATTCGTAATGTTAAACGTCCCGTGTGCGACAGCAATCGTCATCTCTGGATTTAGTCCAAACAGTCCTTGTAGGTAGGTAACCAGAGAAGTGAATAGCGGTAGTATCAGCATAAAAATGATTGCACCGATTAAATTAAAGATAACATGTGTAGCTGCTGCACGTTTCGCTGCAACACTCGCACCAATTGCTGCAAGAACAGCTGTAATCGTCGTTCCAATGTTATCCCCGAATAGGACTGGCAAAGCCGCTTGAAGATCAATCGCACCTTGTCCGTATAATTCTTGTAAAATCCCGATGGTCGCACTAGATGATTGTACAACTGCCGTGAAGATCGTTCCGATTAACAAACCTAAGAATGGATTCGTACTCATTTGAGCAGTTAATTCATGGAAAGATTCCATTCCAGCAAGAGGTTTCATCCCTTGCCCCATCAAATCTAGTCCATAAAATAAGGCACCAAATCCAAAGAATACTTGGCCAATATTTTTTACTTTATGATTTTTAAAGAAGAATAAAAGTACTGCACCAGCAGCAATTATTGGTAAAGCGTATTCGGATAGCTTAATACCAATAATAAAGGCGGTAACGGTTGTACCGATGTTTGCTCCCATGATAACACCAATTGCTTGTTTTAACGTCATAAATCCAGCACTTACTAATCCGACCGTCAAAACAGTTGTACCTGAGCTACTTTGAATTAATACGGTTACTAAAATCCCGGCAAGTACTCCCATAAAAGGATTCGTTGTGTACTTATCTAAAATATCACGAAGTCTGTCGCCGGCTGCCATTTGCAGTCCGTCTCCCATGTATTTTATACCGAAAAGAAAAATTCCAAGTCCTCCGATAAATTGAAAAATCATCTGCTGAATATTTATGTCTCCCATGAATATCTCCTTTTTGTTTGTAATCTTGTAATTTCACCCTTTTTTCATCATAAAAGAAAGTAAAAGTAACGTAAATACCTTTTTTTTATTTTGTAAAGTGAAGTCCAAGCAAATCTCTGAAAGTTGTTGATACTAAAGGCTTTATCACGTTCCGAATGTATTGTTAAGTTTTTGTAAAGGTAGGCTTAATAATTTATTTTATTTTCCACTGCGTAATTTGTTAATAAATTCTTTTGCAGCAACTACATTTAATTGTTTGCTTTCTTGTAAAAATGTGGCTACTTTTTCGATTTCATCTGCTTCTGCACCGGCTGTCATGGCTAGTGATTTCGCTTGTAGCGACATATGTCCGCGTTGAATTCCTTCTGTTACGAGTGCTTTTAAAGCAGCGAGATTTTGCGTTAATCCAACGGCACAAACTAACATCGCTAATTCCTTCGCTGATTCTACTCGAGCAATTTTTTTCGAAAGTGTTGCGATTGGATGGATGCCGATAGAACCTCCTACAAAGGCTACTGGCATCGGTAACGTTAATTCCCCAACCAAATGTCCGTCCGCATCTTTTGACCATTTAGACATCGGTTTATAGCTCCCTGTTCTAGCTGCGTAGGCGTGACTTGCCGCTTCTACTGCGCGCCAATCGTTCCCAAACGCCATAATTACCGCATCAATACCATTCATTATTCCTTTATTATGGGTTGCTGCTCGGTAAATGTCTGCATCAGCAAATTCATATGCAGCAATGATTCGATCACGAACCCATTCACCACTCTGGGTTTTGGTTGCTAAGCTTTCTGGATTAATCCGGCAAACAGCCGTTGCGGTCGCTTCATCTACTAAATTAGATAAAATGCGCATATTGGCTGTTCCGTTCGTCAACATTTCTAATTCTGGCGCTAAGGTTTCGACCATCGTATTGACCATATTCGCGCCCATTGCTTCTTGGGTGTCTACGAGTAAATGAACGATAAGTAACGTTTCGTCATTCGCTGTTTGTGCTGTTCTGACTTGAATTTCAACCGCACCACCGCCACGCTTTTGTAACGATGGATGAGCTTGGTTAGCGATAGCAATTAGTTGTTCTTCGTTCGCAATGATGTTTTCTTTTGCTGCTTGGATATCAGAAACAGAAATCAACTCAATCTGACCAATCATTTTTCGTTTTGTTGCACTTCCAGTTATCCCGCCATTTTGTCCAATAAGTTTCGCCCCAGCGCTTTGGGCCGCCACAACAGAAGGCTCTTCCATCGCCATCGGTACCACATAATGTTTATCATTTAAAAGCATGTTCATTCCTAATCCGAGCGGCAGCGAGTAAATGCCAATCGTGTTTTCAATCATATGATTCGCTTTATCAAAAGAAAGCGCCCCTGTAGAAGCTAAAAATGCCTGCTCTTCTTCATTTAAGTCGGCATATTCCGCCAAAATTGCACGTCGTTCTTCTACTGTTTTTTTGTAAAATTTATCAAAAGCATTCATAGCTTTATCACCTCAAATTAAAATTTATCCATCTACTTGACTATAGCATATTTCGAAACTGGATGTAACGGTCCCAGAAATCTCCGTCTAATTCAGCACGTTTCTTTGGTTTTTCCCATTTCCCGACTACTTTGCCCTCCGTGATAATCGCCGGTCTGAATATCCCATTTTTCGTCATAATTTCATCGTGCCATATTTCCGGTAAAACGACGGAGCGATCTCGGTAGCCGATAATCCATTCATCGAAACCAGCGAGTGGAATTGTAGTTGGCATTGTGCCATTTTCAACCAATGTTGTTATGTAATAATCGCCCATTTTAGGCATATCCGCTAATCCTATTTTGGCATCGGTCACAGTTAATCCCGACCAAAAACAAAAATCTTTCAAAGTAGCTGGTGCATGACTTTGGATGTATCGTTTGGCTAATTCTTTTATTGCTTCTTCTCGAGTGAAATGATTCGTATCAGCCGGAATATGCATCGTATTTCTAAAAGTTTCATTCGGGCCTGAACAAATGACTTTCCGCGAGCTTAAATAAACTAACAGCTGAGCAAAAGGAATCCCTGCACTCGGTAAATCTTTGGTCGCTAAATGAGCCGCCAAGTCTTTTCTCGTAACGGCTTGTTCTGAAACAATTTCCGAAACGACTTCTGTAGCCTTATGAAGAACCTCATCTGTTAAGCCTAATTTCGCTCGGTATGGCTTACATATTTTATCTATCGTAGGCGCAATTAAATCCATCATCCAGTGATAATCTTTGGCTGAAAACAAGTGAATTGTTCCGCGCAAAAGCCATGTCCGGATAATTTCACCATTATTAATCGCTTGCTCTACAGACTCTTCACTTGGCGTCGTCATTCTACTCCCAACAGCCCAGAGCGACTGACCATAGTTTTGCGATTGCATTGCTCCAAAATGAAAAACAATTCTTTCCGGAGAGTCACTCCACGCAGTTTGTATTAATTTCTGACTTTGAAAGCGGTTTTCTATTATTGTTTTTGCGTCCATCTGTTAACCTCTTTTTTTAGTTTATTGTAGCATAAAAATCCCCTCCAGTTCGATAAGCTGGAAGGGATTTTTTCACTATTAGAAATTAAAGTTGTCTGGATCTGGGCCAGTTCTTTCGTCTTTATTTAAACCGCTGATTTTTGCTACTTCTTCTTCGCTTAATTCGAAGTCGAAAATATCAGCATTTTGGATAATACGTTCTTGGTGAACGGATTTTGGAATAGTCACGACACCGATTTGTAAATCCCAACGTAAGATAACTTGTGCAACTGATTTACCATGTGCATCGGCAATCGCTTTGATTTCTGGGTTAGAAAGTAATTTCCCATTACCTAGTGGAGACCAAGCTTCTACTACAATGTTGTTTTCAGCACAGAATTTACGTAATGGTTCTTGTGTTAGTTGTGGGTGTAATTCAATTTGGTTTACCATTGGCGCAATTTCCGCGTCTTCCATTAATTCTTTTAGGTGATGTTCGTGGAAGTTACATACGCCGATTGCGCGAACGCGTTTATCTTTATATAATTTTTCAAAAGCGCGCCAAGTGTCTTTGAATTTACCTTTGACTGGCCAGTGAATTAAATATAAGTCTACATAATCAAGTTCTAATTTACGTAAGCTTTCATCAAATGCAGCCAAAGTGGATTCATAACCTTGCTCCGCATTCCAAAGTTTCGTTGTTACGAATAAGTCTTCTCTCTTAACGCCAGACTCTTTAATCGCTTGACCAACGCCTTCTTCATTTTTGTAAGCAGCAGCTGTATCAATACTAATGTAACCAGCTTCAATCGCCCATTTAACAGAATTTACTGCTTCATCGCCGTCCTGCACTTTCCATACGCCAAATCCTAAACGGGGCATTTCTACACCATTTGCAAGTTTTACTGTATCTTTTAAGTTCAATTTATCCGCCTCCTAAAAGTAATAACACGTTTACTATACACCTTAGAGTATACTCAAAGGCAAACATTTGGCTTTTCGATTTTCAAGGTGCTATTATTAAGAAAAAAAGAGGTGGTTTTAGTGCAACAAACAATCAAAGAAGCTTCCGAACACACGGGTTTAAGCGCCCATACGATTCGCTATTATGAACGAGAAGGATTAATCCCTTTTCTAGCACGCGATAAAAATAATAACCGGATTTTTGATAATGATGCCCTTCACTGGCTTGAATTACTCACCTGTTTACGCGTCACCGGAATGCCCCTTGCGAAACAAAAAGAAATTGTTGAACTAACTAAAGGCGGTGACGGTACTGTCTCCGAACGCATCGCTGTACTGAAAGAACATCAACAAGATATGTACCGCCGGCAAGCAGAGCTAGACCGAGCATTTAAAAAAATCGAGAAAAAATTAGCTTGTTACGAAGAGTTAGAACAAGCAGTAAATAAAAGTGTGGACCAGTTTAGCTAACTGATCCACACTTTTTTATAGTTGTTTTTTCTTTTTCCGATGTCTTTTAATAAGATAAATAAGTAAACCAATGATTGCGACAAGTAGAATCCCACCAACAATCGCAATGTTTTTTACGTTTGGTACAGTGACTTCAAAATACATTTCGGATTTTTTGTCGAGCGGCACATCCCAAGTGAGCTTCCCGCCATCCACACTTTTAGCATTGTTCTCTCCAATTGACGAAATCGGTAAATCTAAAATAAATGTATAATCAACTTGGCTTAAAATTTCTTTTGGAAACGGAACATCCGCCACTTCTTTTTTCCATATCTTTTCGATGTCAATATCGGCATCTACTTTGATTTTTTGTGTGAAGAAACTTTTGCTATTGGTAATTTTTACCCCAAAATCTTCCGGTTTCATATCGCTTTTCGTTGTTTCATTTTTATCTAGTTTCTTTTCGATATGATAGCTTGTATTTGATTTTTTATCTACTGTAAATCCAGCTTCTTTCAGTTTAGCTTCTACTTCATCCGAGTAACTTGAGGCAAAAATCCCTGCTACAGAAGAAATATCGATATCAAAGGAAATGGTCGCTTCCCCTTTTTTATCCACTTTTACTGTATTGGTTACATCGGCACATCCAGCAAGAATTAGAACTAAACTTAGTACCACTGCGAAAATAATTTTTTTCATTGGTTGGCCTCATTTCTTATTTTTGCATATGTTCATATTCATGACCGCTAAGTATGATTTCTCCAGTCACATGAAATCCTAGACGTTCATAAAGCCTCTTGGCATGCGGATTTCCTTTGTCACAATTTAGTCCTACTACTTTTTCACCATCTTCTGCAGCAATTTCTGTTAATTTTGCAAGAAGTGCTGTTCCAACACCATGACCGCGATATTTTTCGTTTGTAACGATCGAATCTAAGTACCATTCACCAGGAAATGTTTCTTTATCGGCAAATATTGGTTCTTCGTATCTAATGCCGTGTTTCTTTGCAATCTCGTTCCAAGCGCGGTCGATTTCAGGTTCGATTTTCCCAGGATAGCCTGCCAAAACTCCCGCAATATCCCCGTCCTTCTCATAGACATGCAGATGTCTATAACTATAACGATAATCTTCTGTCTGAATCGCTTCAATTAGCGCATTTGTAATCGCTTCTTCCGTCTCTACTTCTAAAATAGGTAATTCCATATCTTTCCATATTACTAGTAAAAGTGGTGCTATTTTTGGTGCATCTGATTTTTTCGCATGTCGAATCAA
Source organism: Listeria sp. LM90SB2 (assembly GCF_028867355.1). NCBI lineage: Bacteria > Bacillati > Bacillota > Bacilli > Caryophanales > Listeriaceae > Listeria > Listeria sp. LM90SB2. The sequence continues at coordinate 865,671 of NZ_CP046449.1, read as the reverse complement.
TTTTACATCCTCATTTCTAATTTCATTGTCTCATTTTACTATTCTTTCCGCCCCACTTGCAAAAATAAAATGCTATTAGGATCACTTTCCTCCAAATAGCATTTTATTCTTATTGCTGTGCAGCTTTTTGTAAGAAGTCTAATGCTTTACTTGTTAAATCTGTATCTTCCATAATTTTAGGTTCTTCTTGCGTTAATAATTTGGTTAGTTTTTTCGTATCTTCAACCGTTAAATATTCCAAGTTTTTCAAGCTGTGTGCTATTGGTAAAACTGATTTCATGTAAGCTTTTAGTGCTTCCAAGCCTAGATTTTCTGTCAAAATACCTTGACGTAATAAGAGCCTTGCTTTATCAGTAATATCTACATCTAAACTCACATCATAGCCTAAATGTTGTTGTTCGGTATCATGATTGTCTAAAAAATGTACTTCAATGGCAATCTGTTCTACGTCATACACCCGTAAACGAATGCGCATATCTGACTCAAAGACTAGTTTTATACGAAAATCTGCCCCTAGCTCCTCGTTCATTTCTACTACTTCCCCTATAAGCCAAGCATGAAAAGCTAGTAGTTTTTGACGTACTTTATTATTTTTAATGTGTTCCAAAACATATGGTAGCACAATTTTATTTGCATCATCTGTCCAGTAAGTTGGTAGATCTCGCCAATATTTTTCTGTATCCGCACTCGTTCCATTGACTAGAAGAAGCGGATACGGATAGGCACTCATATCACAAAATTGATTTTTTTGAAGTTCATATAAAAATGGAATCGTTTTTTTCACCGTTTTACTTTCGATTCCAAGTTTTTCAACAAGTGGTGCGATAACAATAGCAATTTCTCCGATTACTTCCTCGGCCCGCATTTGCGCCGCTTCATTGTCTGGATAGCGTGTACCGATGTTTTTACCAAAGTTACGCTCTAATAATGCGGCTACCAATTTTTCTGTTTCGTTCATATAGTTGCCCTCCTTCAAGCTTTTGCTCTTTTTCGCTGAATAAGCTTTTGAATTTCTACGAATAGGAGTGGGAACATCGAGAGAATGAATGCGAGAATCCAGTGCGTTAAGCTCATTTCTACTAAGAAGAACATGTTCGCAAGTGGTGGAATAATCGCAAGTCCTAAAATAATCAACATCGAACAAATCGCGCTAAAGAACAAACCACGGTTAGATAAAAATCCGATAGTGAAAATCGATTTATCACTTCTTACATTGAAAATATGCGCGACAGATGACCATGCTAGAATAACGAATGCCATTGTCATTCCAACTTCATAGCTTGCACCAATCGAATTATTAATCGTTACAAACTGCCCGATATAAAATCCTGCAAGTGTCACAATCGTAAAGACAACCGCTTGTGTCGCCATTTTCTTGCCAAGTCCATTCGCAAAGATCCCTGCATTTTTTGGAATTGGCTTACGCTCCATAATCGAGTCATCTGCCTTTTCACGACTTAAGAAGAAGCCTGGAATCCCATCAGACACAACGTTGATTAATAGCAACTGAACAGCTACAACCGGCGCGCCCCAGCCAAGAATAATCGCAATTAACATAATGAAAATTTGAGAAAAGTTTGTACTTAGTAAAAAGTAAATCGTTTTGCGGATATTCTCATAGGCTGTACGCCCTTCTTTGACTGCATCTACAATCGTTGCAAAATTATCGTCTGTTATAACCATATCTGCAGCGTTTTTAGATACATCTGTTCCGGTAATTCCCATTGCAGCACCAACATCCGCTGCTTTTAGAGCCGGTGCATCATTTACACCATCACCTGTCATCGTGACAATTTCACCATTTTTCTGCCAAGCTTTAACGATTCGAATTTTATCTTCTGGACTAACACGCGCATATACCGCATAATCTCGAATGTTTTTCTCCAAATCAGCTTCTGACATTTCAGCCAGTTCTGCTCCAGTAATCGCTTTGTCCCCATCCGTTAGAATACCAATTTCTTTTGCAATTGCTGATGCCGTTACAATATGGTCACCAGTAATCATTACAGTCTTAATACCCGCTTTTTTCGCCGCTAACACAGCCGCTTTACTTTCCGGTCTCGGTGGGTCAATCATCCCAACCATCCCCGCGAACGTTAAGTCTGTCTCAAGCGCCTCACTAGACAAGTCTGTCGGCATTTCCGGATATTTTTTATAGGCAACAACTAACACCCGAAGTGCATCCTCCGCAAAACTGTCATGCACCCGCTCCGCTTCCGCTAAAAACGCCTCGGAAAAGTTTACGGGAATGCGGTCAAAAGCACCTTTTGTAATGGAAAGAAATCCGTCTTCTACTTGGTGAATTGTCGTCATTAGCTTTCTATCTGAGTCAAAAGGAAGTTCGAACACGCGTGGATATTTGGCTTCCAATGCTTTTTTCGTTGTTCCTTTTTCTTCTAGTAAACGGATAATCGCGCTTTCGGTTGGGTCACCAATGATGGTTTCTTCGCCGTCTGTAACATCAATCGTCGCGTTACTGGAAAGGCTCAACATTTCTAATACTTTTTGTTCTGCAGTATCAAATTCAGCTGTTGCTTTTATCGGTGCGTGGTCTGCTGCCCAAATTTGTTGGATAATCATTTTATTTTGCGTTAATGTTCCTGTTTTATCAGAACAAATAACTGAAGTATTTCCAATTGTTTCTACTGCAGGAATTCGGCGGATAATCGTATTTTTCCGCACCATATTTTGAACGCCGTAAGCAAGTGTCAATGTCACAATAACTGGCAATGTCTCAGGAACTGCTGCTACAGCTAGAGAAATCGCGATCATCAACGTTTCAATAATCGTTTCACCGTAAACATATACATCAATTATAAAAATTAAAATACCTGCTAAAAGTGCTACAATACTAAGTCGTTTTGCTAATTCTTTTAAGCGAAGTTGTAAAGGCGTCATCAGTTTTGAGGTGCTGTTTAAAAGTCCAGCAATTTTCCCCATCTCTGTTTCCATCCCAATTTCTACGACAACCGCCGTGGCGCGCCCATTCGTTACAAGGCAGCCTGAGTAAAGCATATTCAGACGGTCGCCAATTGGCGCTTTTTCCGAAACAACCGCATTTGCGTCTTTTTCAACTGGAACACTCTCACCAGTTAACGCAGATTCCTCGACTTGCAAACTGCTACTAGAAATAATCCGTGCATCTGCTGGAATCATATCTCCTGCAACAATTTCAATAATATCCCCTGGTACTAATTCCGTTGCGTCCACTTGCATCCGCACACCATCACGAACGACCGTCGTTAAATGCGCATTCATACTTTGAAGTGCCGCAAGTGCTTTCTCGGCGCTGTTTTCCTGGTAAATTCCGAGCACCATATTCAACACGACAATTCCTAAAATAACAACCACTTTCGCCCAACCATAACCAGTCGTAATCGCTAAATAAGCGGAAATCGCCGCTGCAAAAAGCAACACAATCGTCGTAATTTCAACTAAATGGTGACCAATTTTTTGAAGAAGTGATTCTTTCTTCCCCTCTTCAAATTCATTCGTCCCGAACTCTGCATGTTTTTGTTTCACTTGTTCTTTCGTTAACCCTGTGTCTAAATTCGTGTGTAGTTTGCTGAGAAGTTGCTCAATTGACTCTTTTACCCAAAGCATACATCTACCTCCTACGCACCTACTCCCAAAAGCAAGTACTTACTTTATTTTATTGCAAAAAAATATTAATTTAAATATATCCGATTTCTTAGTGTAATTGTATAATATATCACGTTTATTTGCAAGTATTTTGTTTTTATTCACAAATCCTTATTATTTTGAGACATGACTTCGCAGTAGATTAGGCTTATACTAAAGCTATTAATTGTATAGGAGATGATGAGATGTCTTTTGCAGTTCCATACTTAGTTTTTAACGGAGAAGGTCAAGATGCGCTAACATTTTATGCGGATGTGTTTCAGGCTGAGATTACAAGCGTTCAGCGTTTTAAAGAGATGAACAATTTTGATGGCAATGCCGTTTTTGGTGAGCGATTGATGCATAGTCGTTTAGCAAAAAATGGGGAAGAATTTATTTATATTACCGATGCGCCTTATGATGGTTTTACAATTGGCAACCGGGTGACGATCTTGATCAATTTTGAAGCAGAGGATGATATTAAGTACGCCTATGAAGTTTTGAGTGCTACGGGCAAAGTGGAGATGGAGTTGCAAGTGGCGTTCTGGGGTTCGACCTATGCGCAGGTGACGGACCAGTTTGGGGTGTTTTGGCAGCTTAATTTTGGGTGAGATTTAGAAAACCAGTTACGCCAGGAGTTTGGTGGGTAACTGGTTTTTGGTTTTTTAGAACAAGAAAATAACTATGGAGGCTATAAATATGCTGTGGGTCTTGATTACCTCTAAATATTGAGCACTCTCAGCTACTAAACTAAAATCTTATTAACGATATTGTATTCCTTACCTAATGTTTCTTTCAAATGCTTTTGAACTTCTATGAACTCATGAAAAAATTCTTCCTTTTCTTTCTCATCTTTAAAAGCTTCATATCGAAATTCAATTTCAGTATCTATGAACAATTTATCATATTCATCTTGTTTCAATTCATCCGGCAAATCATTTTCCTTTAAAATCCCCGCATCGTTATATACCCAAACAGGATAACATTTATAATCTAAAAACAGTCTTAATTCTTTCATTAAAATACGCTCCTTTATTTGATTGAAACAGGATTAGCACCAACAATGAAACCATTCTTGCCTACTGTAATCGCATTCTACATTTTCTTCATATAATCTTGATATGGATCATCTATATTATCTCCGACTTCTTCAATTGCATCTTGTATTTCCTCAAGTATTTCTGGTGATATTTCCGAAGTATCCTCAATAGATTTTTTCATTTTATTATAAGTATTTTTCAAGCCTAAATTAATTAACAATGATGTAATAATATCTACATCATCATAATTTTCTGTGTTCCATAAATTATATAACTCATTGTCGAGCTGTCCTCTCAAAGGTTCTTTTAAAATTTCATAGGTATCTACTTGCCTCATAGTCAATTCATCAAGAATATCAAAAAACTCTTTTTTACTTAATTTGCTTTGCTTAAAGTCCTTGAGTGCTTGTTCAAATAAAAGATATAAATCCTCCGCTGATACCCATGGCATTTTAGAATAATCATCTTTTTTCATAATTTTTTTCATATTATTACCTTCCTTTTATTGGAATATGCACTTCATTTGAGTTTTGCTTTTTTGTCCATCCTTTATTTATTGTTACTTGTTTACTTCCTATCTTAATTTGAGCAGTCCATCTTGAACCAGAAGCTGAACCAGGAAATTTAGCAGCTGCAATAGGGTCTGGTTCATGCCACCTAATTATCGCTTTTTGTCCATCAGCTAATTGAAATTCATACTTAGCACCATTCTTCAAGGTATCTGTAGTTTTAAAAGTGTTTGGTGTTCCTTTTGGTATTATATCACCCAAATCTTTTAAGCTTATTTCTCCTCTTTCTAAAAGATGTTCAACCACTAATCGTGCTTGATCTCTATTTAAGGTTGCTACAGAATATCTTCCAAGATCAACTTCTACTTTTTCTGATTTCTTAGCTATTATTTTTTTATTCCTCGCCGCCGCAATACCAAAGCCTAATCCTAATGCCATATCGGTTAGTCCAGCGTCATCCATCGCATCCTTCACGCTAGCTACGTAAGCAGAGGACCTCAGTGTCGCCTCGGAAAACCCGGTTACTTTTTGACCATTTAAGTAGTTGACGCCGTCTTTCCATGCATCATTTACTTTGCGCTCTAGTTCATCACCGGAAAGATTTGTGTACAGAATAGGGTCTAACTCGGCTCCGTTCTCCTCTAGAAAAGCTTGGAGTTCTTTATTACTGGCACGTTTGCCATTCCGTTCCAATAGCCACATCGTGACGGTTTCGCCTTTGTCATTCACATAAGTATAGGCGAATAACTGATAGTCTTCGAATGCTTCTGGGAAGGAATCTTTGGCGTTTTCTTTGCGTGCTTTATCCATCGCTTTTCTCATCAAACTAATCGATGCATGAACGCTTTTAGGTACAGCATAGGTGCCTGTTTTCTCATGGAAGGTCACATTTTGTTTCAACTCTTGCACCGCTCGTCCTGTGGAGTGAATGAGTTCGGTTAACGCACTAAAAAACTGGGCGTGACTTTGTTCAAAGGCGATGTACCTCTCTAGTATATCTTCTTTTTCGATAGCTTGCAGTAATTGCGTGTGCGCACTTCTTGCTTGGACTACGTAGACTTGTTGCATATCCGGTTTCGTATTCGGTGCAGTGAGTTGGCGATGTAAATCTTCTTCTTTTCGCTTCAAACTCGCCACTTTCGCCATCGCTTCTTGAAGGATTTCCGCATCAATTCGTGCGGAAGGCGAGCTGTCGACTTGGCTACCAAACTCGCGTATGTATTGTGCTAGACGTTCTTCACTTTCTTCTAGAGCTTCTAAAATACTTTGTGCAATAGAGGGATAACTGGAAGCAAAATAGCTTTGGGAAGCTGATACTGCTTGCCCTTTTAAACTTTTATCTTGCGCATACTTGCTTGCTGCTTGTTGAATTCCGCGTATCATCTTTTTAGCCTCAGCATTACTGCTTCGTAATCCTTGAAGAAAGCCATTGAGTTCTGCAATGTCGATTCGACTCATTGGTTCCACTCCTTTCGCAAGGAGGCTTGTTTGGTCTCTATATCGTGCATTTCTGCTCTAGTAGTCCGCGCTTCTTCTTCCAAATGAACACGTTTTTCCGACAAATCTTTTCGCCATGCCATCGCTTCTTCGTGTTGTTGTTCTTCTAGATAGCGGTGGAAACCATTCGCTTCCTCCCCTTGCCAACCGCCTCGCAAGAAGTCCAGCAATCCTTGTTTCTCCATTTCTAATTGGTGATTATCTTCTTCTAACCATTCTTGTTCCACTTGTTTGCGCTTAGTCTGCCCCAGATTATCTTGTAAAACATCCTGCGCTTTTTTCACTTGTTGTAGTTGCTGTTCTAACCGGCTGTGCGTGCTGTCCATCTATCGCACCTCCAGCTGATTTATTTTCTGTCCCATCGCTTGATCTTGTTTCGCATAGGCCATGCCCATTTTCTTTAATCTACCCGCATCTTGCTTTGTCACGGCTTGGAAATCTTCTACCACATCGACCAAATCAATTAATGCAGACCGTAACTGATTGATAGAATTCGCTCGTGAGTATGCCATATTTCCACCTTTTAACGGCAAATAGCTTCCCGCGCTTTTGCTGTCTAGCTTCGAGGCATGTTTTTGGAACGTTGCTTCGTTGACTTTTATCTCTCTCATCTTGGTGATTCCTCTCTATGTCTAGTTTTCCACCCTTCTATTATAGCATCGTAACTACTTTCCTTTTGTGAGCGTTTTGTGAACCTCTGTGTATAAATATAGCCAACTACAGAACAAATTAGTGCATTTTTTGACTTTACCTTTGTAAACAACATCGCAACTACAAAAAAACAGTTATTCTCTACTTTATTAAGCAGAAAATAACTGTTTTTATTTTATAACTCTAACCCTGCAATCACATTCTTAGCATCTGTCATCATCTCTTCAATAACATCTTTACAAGGTTTGATTTCTGTAATTAAGCCAGCGATTTGACCGGCCATGACGGAGCCGTTGTCTGTGTCGCCTTCTTGTACTGCTTTTCGTAAAGAACCTAAAGTTAGCTCTTCTAACGTGTCGCGATCGGCGTTTTCTTCTTCTAAACGGATGTATTCTTTAATCATTTTGTTTTTAATCGAGCGAACAGGGGCACCGGCTTTTCTTCCGGTAACCATTGTGTCGCGGTCGGAAGCTTTAATCACGGCTGCTTTGAAGTCTGGGTGTACTGGGCATTCGTCGGTTGCTAGGAAGCGTGTTCCGATTTGGACACCTTTTGCACCTAGAGCAAGCGCTGCGACGATTCCACGGCCATCTGCAATTCCACCTGCGCCAATGACTGGGATAGTAACGGCATCCACGATTTGAGGTAGAAGCGCCATTGTTGTTGTTTCGCCGACGTGTCCGCCTGCTTCTGTTCCTTCTGCGATAACTGCATCTGCGCCCATTTTTTCCATGCGTTTAGCAATCATCACGGATGGGACAACGGGAATCACGATAATTCCAGCTTCTTTCCAAATTGGCATGAACGTTTTTGGCGTTCCCGCTCCGGTTGTAACGATTCCCACTTTTTCTTCTATAATTACTTCGGTTAATTCAGCAATATTGGTCATCATTAGCATTAAATTGACGCCAAATGGTTTATCTGTCAGTGCTTTTGTTTTTTTGATTTCTTCGCGTAGCATGTCGGCAGTCATTCCGCCAGAAGCGATAATTCCTAAACCGCCTGCATTAGATACAGCGGCTACAAGTGGAGCTTTGGCAATTTGAGCCATCGCACCTTGGATAATTGGATATTTAATATTTAATAAGTTCGTAATGGACATCTTTTTCCTCCTGCGTTCTTGTTTGTTTTATCACAATTTAGTATATCAAAAAACAGCCCTATAAACTAGAGCTGTTTTTCGGCTTTAATTGGACTCTTCAGCATCCACTGCTAGTAAGACACAGCCAGTTATCCCAGCATCATCTTCTAGTTTTGGAGGAACGATATATTCTTCTAAATCCGGCAATTGCACGTAATTATTCACGAGTGCCTTCAATTTTTGACGAACAAGTGGGAAAAGTTGGCGTTGTTTCATGACGCCTCCACCTAACACGATTCTTTCTGGGGATAAGATAAGTGTATAATTCATTAAAGCTTGAGCGATATAATGCGCTTCTAAATTCCACACTTCTTCATTATCCGCAAGTTCTGCCGCTTTTTGACCCCAACGTTTTTCAATTGCTCCACCTGCTGCAAGCCCCTCTAAACAGTCGCTATGACTCGGGCAACTTCCTGTGAAACGATCGCGCTTATGTCGGCGCACCATAATATGTCCCATTTCTGGGTGGGAGAAGCCTTCAAGAATTTTGCCTGAAACAACTGCTCCACCACCGATTCCTGTTCCGATCGTTAAATAAATACAACTATCCAAACCTGCTGCCGCGCCTAAACTTACCTCTCCTAAAGCGGCTGCATTAACATCCGTCGTAAAACCAATAGGTACATTAAATTCTTTTTTCATTGCACCAACGATATCATAATTGCGCCATGCAAGTTTTGGTGTTTGCGTGATATAACCGTATGTAGCACTTGATTTCCGAATATCAATCGGTCCAAATGAGCCAATCCCAATTGCTTTTAATTCATCCTCATACTGTTTAAAAAATTGAATGACTGCTTTCATTGTTTCTGCTGGCTCCGTTGTCGGGTAGCTCTCGCGCTTAATAATTTTCCCTGACTTTTCTCCGATTGCTACAACAAACTTAGTTCCGCCTGCTTCAATTGCTCCATAAACCATTCAAAAAACTTCCCTTCTCGTAAGTTTTATAACGCTTTCATTTTACAATAGATTTCTGGAAAAAGAAACTTATTTTCTAAAAACTTATAATTTTAATTCTAAATACCTAATTTAACAGATATTTAAATACAAAATTTACTTCTTAAAAATCCACTTCACAAGTCGCGCATATTCACCAAAAAATGGAGGGATTTCAGATGGATTTAATCCGTATTCCATATTATTTTTAATCCCTTGGTTGTACCATTTTTGCAGATCATAGCCGCGTTTAAAATAGCTCCAGACAGACTTTCCTTCTGAGCTTAAGGCATATTTGACGGATGTTAAATTGTCTAGCTTATCCGCCACGATTAACGCTTTTTCTTCTAAATTTCCGGTGCGCACTTGTTCGATTGTGTGTGCTTTTCGCTCTTCCCAAGATAAGGTTTTATTTTCTGTATGAGACGCTACTAAATCGGCTACTTCAGCGCCAAAAGCCGCGCGAATATCGGCATCGGTCATTTCCGTATCCTCAACGGCATCGTGCAGTAATCCCGCGACAACAACTTCTTCGCGAAAACCAGCGCGGCGCAAAATTCTCGCTACGTTCAACGGGTGCGAAAAGTAAGGCTCGCCAGTAATTTTGCGAACTTGTCCACTATGCGCTTTGATCATCATCTGTCTCGCTTTTTCATACATAAAAAGAAGCCTCCACTCAGAATCTATGTCTATACTATACAAGATTCGAGCGAGGCTTTCTAGTTTTTTAATTGTAAAAAGTAATTTCACGACCATTTAAATCTTGCACTGGTCGACTTGTATTACCAATTGCTTTTTCAAATTCAGTGAAATCTTCTTGGCCAAGTGTCTTCGCATTTTTTAACACGATCCAAGTTACGCCTTCCACGGTTGGTGGTGTCGTCCGTGAACCTTGGTACGTATAGAAAACACGTTCTTCTGGCATAAATTCATTCACGTCTAAAGTAATTTCCCGTTCTGTTTCAAAATCAGCGAACACTTCTGGGAAATAGGTTGGTAAATCTTTGAATTCGACATTATTTGTATTATCAATTTCCATCCAAGCACTCATTACAAGCGTTGTGCCGTCTGGTTTTTCATGAACAAAATGCCATTCAATCGGATATACATAACCGTCAAGCAAATGCTCCGCCGGAATATGTGCATGGAACGATACAAGCGGATAATACTCGCCGTTAAAGCGTAACCCTTGTTCTTTGTCATGCGGAAAAACATGCACCGATTGTTCAATTCTTCTAATCGTATAGTCTGTTTCTTTATAGTAAAATTTCATTGTTGATGGTTTTAATTTCACAACGTCAGCTTGTTCAATATCTACCGGCGATTGTGCCTTTCCAGTATGTGCGATTTCAAAGTCAGAGCAGATATGCCCCCACATTTCTGGCCCAGTCTTTTCATCGTAACCCCATAACACTTTCTCCTTAGTCATAACCATTTCTCCTTTTCGAAAAAAATTGCGTAACATTATTTTAGCGGATAGCTGATCTATTCCACAAGTTATATGCTTAATGTTCGTGTTTTGACTTTGGTGTGAACTCACGTGAAGATACTGGTGGCTTTATTTCCGGTACATCTTAAATTCCAAAAATAATTCATTATAATACGACAGCATTCGTTTACCGAGGTTATCATATACTTCTAAATTATTCAGTTCATCCATATCCGGATAAAAACGTTCATCACTCGAAATTTCTTTTGGTAACAATTCGACAGCTTTTGCATTTGGTGTTGCATAGCCAACATATTCAGCGTTAATTGCGGCATTTTCTGGTTTTAGCATGAAGTTAATAAATTTATGCGCGCCATCGACATTTTTCGCCGTTTTTGGAATGACCATGTTGTCGAACCATAAATTCGAGCCGTCTTTTGGAATTACGTATTCTAAATCTTCATTTTCACTTAACATTTCCGCCGCTTCTCCGGAGAAAGTAACCGCGACACCCGCCTCATTGTCCGCCATGAGAAGTTTAATCTCATCGCCAACAATTGCTTTTACATTCGGTGTCATCGTTTCTAGCTTGTCTCTGGCAGCTTGTAGGTGAGCTTTATTCGTATCGTTCAGTGAGTAACCGAGACTATTCAGCCCAAGCCCCATCACTTCACGCGCCCCATCAATCAGCAAAATTTGGTTTTTCAATTCGGGATCAAATAGCGCATTCCACGTATCGAAATTTTTATCCGGGAACATTTCTTTATTATAAATAATGCCAAGCGTTCCCCAGAAATAAGGCATCGAATATTTATTATCATCATCAAACGATAAATCCATAAAACGCGGATCAAGGTATTTTTCATTTGGTAATTTGGAATGATCAAGTGGGATCAACAAATTTTCTTCTTTCATTTTGCTAATCGCGTAATCACTTGGCACCGCAATATCAAAGGTCGTTCCACCTTGCTCAATTTTCGTCATCATCGCTTCATTAGAATCAAATGTTTGGTAAATGACCTTGATGCCTGTTTCTTTTTCAAATTTAGTAATGAGCGATGGATCAATGTAATCGCCCCAGTTATAAATAGTCAGCGTATTGCTCCCAGCATAGCCCTCAGAGCGGTTCATCGTTGTTGCAAGTAGCATCATTAGGAGTGCGACAACAATGACTGGCACAAAAATTTTCAGCAGTTGCTTCATTCTTTCGTCGCCCCCGTCCGAATATTTTTACTTGTATTACGTTGGTTGATAAAGTAATAACCAATCACGAGAATAATCGTGAATAAGAAAATCAGTGTCGACAAAGCATTGATAGAAAGCGAAATCCCTTGTCTAGCTCGGGAATAAATTTCCACTGCCAATGTCGAGAAGCCATTTCCAGTTACAAAGAACGTCACCGCAAAATCATCTAGCGAGTACGTTAATGCCATGAAAAATCCAGCTAAAACGCCTGGCATAATATACGGCAAAATAACCTTAGAAAGAACTTGCCACTGGCTTGCACCTAAGTCGCGCGCCGCATCCATTAACGTCGGGCTCATTTCTTGCAATTTCGGCAAAATCATCAATACGACAATCGGAATACTAAAGGCAATATGCGACACTAGGACGGAAATAAACCCTAATTTTACGCCTAAAATCGTGAAGAAAATCAAGAAACTAGCACCGATAATAACGTCCGGGCTAACAATCAACACATTATTCAAACTTAAAAGCGAGTTTTTCGCGAATGGTTTTGGCATAAATTTAATCGCTAGCGCCCCGCAAACGCCGATAATAGTTGCAATCACCGAAGAAAGCAGCGCAATTACAAATGTATTTAAAACAATAATTAGTAGGCGCGTATCTTGGAAAACTTCTTTATAATAGCCAAGCGTAAAGCCACTAAAATTATGCATTGTGCCGCCTTTATTAAACGAATAAAAAATCAAATAGAAAATCGGCGCATATAAAATCACAAAAACAAGCACTAAATAAATCGTACCCCATTTACTTTTCTTCATTTACGCGCACCTCTTTTCTTTTTCGAGCCTGTTAGGAACATAATTAAAATCATCGCAATAATTAAAAATACGCCAATTGTCGAACCCATTCCCCAGTCTTGCGTTACTAGGAAATGCTCTTCAATCGCTGTTCCGAGCGTAATGACGCGGTTTCCTGCAATTAATCGTGTAATCATAAAGAGTGATAGTGCTGGAATAAAAACAGCCTGACACCCTGATTTCACGCCATCAGCAGTGAGCGGGAAAATCACCCGTCTAAATGTTGTCAAACTAGATGCGCCTAAATCGCGCGACGCTTGAATCAACGTCGGATTAATTTCCTCAATTGCATTAAAAATCGGTAATATCATAAACGGAATAAAAATATAGGTCGATACAAATAAGAAACTAAAATCCGTAAATAAAATCTGTTTCGAGCCAATTCCAATTATTTCCAAAAATTGATTCGCCGCCCCGTATGTCCCAAAAATCCCAATAAAGGCATACGCTTTAAGCAGCAAATTAATCCAAGTTGGTAAAATAATAAGTAGCAACCACAATTGTTTATGTTTTAGTTTCGTTAATAAGTAAGCCGTTGGATACGAAATCAACAACGTAAAAACAGTAATTAAAAATGCGTACCAGAACGAACTAGCCGTCATTTTTAAATATACAGGCGTAAAAAAGTGAATATAATTATCTACCGTAAAATTGCCATCTACATCAAAAAAAGAATAATAAACAATTAATAAAATCGGCGCGACTACAAAAAGTAAAATCCAAAGTACATAAGGAACAAGGTAAACTGTACGGGTGCGTCTATTCATCACTGCACCTCATCGTAGCTATCAAGCCGCTTATCGAATTCTTCCTCCGTTTCCCCGAGACGCATAACATGAATTGCCTCTGGTTCAAACGCTAAGCCAATCTTATCACCCACACGAACTTTTCTCGTTGTGTGAACAAGCCATTCATTTCCATCAGTGTCGATACAACCTACTTCATAATGCACACCACGGAAAAGCATCCAGTCTACGGTTACTTGCAGTTGACCTTTTTCAGCCGAAGTAATCTCTAAATCTTCCGGACGGATAACTACTTCCACGACTTCATTTGGGCGGAAACCTTGGTCGACACATTCAAAACGTCTTTCCACAAATTCCACTTCGAAATCTTGTATCATTTTGCCATTAACAATGTTCGATTCGCCGATAAAATCTGCGACAAATTTATTAATTGGCTCGTCGTAAATATCAATTGGCGTACCACTTTGTTGAATTTCGCCTTTATTTAACACAAAAATTTCATCACTCATCGCAAGTGCTTCTTCTTGATCATGTGTCACAAAAATAAACGTAATTCCAAGACGCTTTTGCAAATCGCGCAATTCATATTGCATTTCCGTACGTAGTTTTAAATCAAGCGCTGACAGTGGTTCATCAAGCAGAATAACTTCTGGTTCATTGACGATTGCCCGAGCAATCGCGACACGTTGTCTTTGTCCACCAGACATTTCGCTAATTTCTCTTTTTTCGTAGCCTTTTAAGTTAACAAAGCGCAGTGCTTCTTTTACTTTTTCGTCGATTGCATCTTTTTTTAGCTTTTTAATACGCAGACCAAAAGCCACATTTTCATACACATTTAAATGTGGAAATAACGCATAATCTTGGAAAACGGTATTTACAGGACGTTTATTGGCAGGAATTTGGTTAATTACTTTATCCCCTAGATAAATTTGTCCCTCTGAAGCTTCTAAAAATCCAGCTATTAAGCGCAAAATGGTCGTTTTCCCGCAACCAGATGGGCCAAGTAAAGTATAAAACTTCCCTTTTTCTATTTCAAAGCTGACATTGTCAAGCACTGGTGGATCATTATCAAATTGTTTTGTTACGTTTTCAAAACGAATAATTGTTTCTGTCACAATCATTTACCTCCCTTATAAATATGACTCTGTCGCTACTAAGATGAGTGTCGCTTGTTCATTCGATCGATTAATTATTTGATGTTCATCTGCGGCGTGGAAATAAATTGCTTCCCCTTTTTTGGCTACATACTCATTTCGACCAAGCAGCACGGTCACTTCCCCTTTTAGCACGTAGGCAAAAGTTTCTGAAAGTGATGGTTCGAAGCTTTTAAAACAGCTATTTGCCTCTATTTCAAGTAGCACTGGTTCCATTTCTTTTTCATTCGATTCTGGAACAAGCCACTTAATTCTGTAACCTTTTTCTTCATCTTCAAAGAAAGTATGCTCTAGTTCTCCGTAAATTACTTTTTGATTGTGTTCTTCTTCATCAAAGAAATCTTTCGGAGTAGAACCTAACACTTCCAAAATAGCAAATAACGTTTCGATAGAAGGAGAACTCAAATCTCGTTCTAGCTGAGAAATATATCCCTTCGTCAAATCCGTTCGTTCGCCTAATTCTTCTTGTGTCAAATTCTTACTGAGCCTAAGATTTTTTATGCGTTTGCCAATTTCCATGTCAATGTCCTTTCTTTCAAGTTTAGTGATAGTAAACCTCAAGTCACAGAAGTTTACTAATATTAAACACGAAGTTTACTTACAGCAAGCTACATTATACAACAAAGCTTCCACATGAACAATAGTTTTTTTGAATTTCCCTAAGATAGACAACGTTTATTTTTAGTGCTAAAATTTCTTTAATAAAACAGCTTAGGTGGCAGATATTCATGAAAAAATATCGCTTTTCAGAACTCAATATCAATATAGGTACCGTGCTTCTTATAATTATGATTAGCTTTACCTTTATTACTTTTATAATAATTGGAATGACACTTCCGGTACCATGGGAATATTTTGTTATTCTTTTTGTCATAGCCCTCATGTTCTCAGTATTTTTCAAGAGGCTTTTTCCAAGTAACTTTTCTGTTAGTGAAGAAGCTTTTTACTATAAAGAAAAAGCATATCCTTATAGCGAATATCTTATCGAATGCGATGCTAAATTAATTCGCTTTAATGGAGGCTCCAGAGGGATGCCTTACTATCGAATTGTTATCATAAATAAAGATACACGCGCAGAAAAACTAATTCGAGTATACAATGCAGAGCGTAGATACAAGAACGCAAATAAGCATATGCAAGAACTAATGGAAGAACTGCGTAATGAAATCAATCAATATCAAGCTTAACTAAAACATCTTAGGTGGTGCACAAAAATGAAAAGCTACCCTTTCTTTAAATATAATATGAATATCAAAACATTTTTTATGTTTATTGTTTGTTTTGCAATACTTAGCCTTGGACTGTATTTTTTTATTACCTTTGAGTCACTCCGTATTTGGCAATTTTTTGGTATATATACCTTTTTTAGCGCGTATACTATTTACGTACTGACTACTTATGTTAATGGTACTGTTTCCGTTAATAGTCATGCGCTCTTTTATAAAAAAGGGTTTTCGGATAAAAAGTATCTTTTCAATCAATATATGCTGGAGTGTGACACCAGATTGCACGGGCGGACCACTTCTTTTCTTCCCTTTTACACAATCAATATTCTTGATTTAGAGACAGGTAAAGAAACAAAAATTAAGATTCGTAATGCAGCTATCGTTCACAGAAATGGCAGAAAGAACTTCCATTTAGAAATAGTAAATCTCGCCGAACAATTAAAAAAAATACAAGCTAAATAGAAAGCCCTAAGAACAAGACACTGTTCTTAGGGCTTTTTGTCATTCTAAAAAATCATCATATAAATATGTTTCAATCATATTTAAATTTTGGCGTAAGTCTCGGGCTAAGTCTCTCGAGATCCCGCCTTTTTCAAACATATTCTGAATAATATCACGTTCTAATTGGAAAGCCAGCACTTGGACTTCGCGTTTTTTCTGTTCGAATTTTGCTCGCTTACCTCTTGGACTGTGCTCTTTTCTTACGCGTTCTAGGAAAATAGTATGTTCGGTAATTAATGGGCCAATGATATCAACATTCTCTTTCGTTAGTTGTTCTTTGAGTTTAGAAATAATGAGTACTTCATTTTCTTCGCGTAATTGGCGAATTGCTTGGAATCGTTCGCTGTCTTTAGAAATACCTTTTTTCACTTTATGCGTGATTCTACCCCATTTTTTCGGGTGAATGACAAGCATTATTAGACGATAAAGGAACATCCAGGCTGTTTTTATTTTTGTCCGGAAGCGCTGTTTGATCGCTTGTTCCATCATATTAAGATAGTGTTGATAACGATAGCTATCTGTAGCAACAATGCGTCCTTCATCGGTCATTTTTTGGGTGTTTTCACGTTCCCACTGGATGATCTCTAATCGTTTGGCACGTTCTCTTTCATCCATGCCTCGATTCGAACTATTATTTTGCTGTAAATCGTAAATTCGTCTGCGATAATCTTCAATTACTTCATCCGTTGCCGCTTTCGTTTCAGGTAGCGTCTGTTCTTTTAATTCCCTGATTACGTTTCTCAGGATTCGAATCCGGGTTGCAGTTTCAGCTCGTTCATCTTCCGTTGTCACTTCTTCACTTTTGGCAAGTAACGGTAAAATAAATGTCGCAATCACTAATGTACAAAGAATAACACCTGATGCGATAAAAATAATTAGCGAGCGCTGCGGAAATAGTGATCCGTCATCTAAGAAAAACGGGATTGCGAGCGCACTGGCAAGTGTAACTGCCCCGCGAACACCAGAAAGCGATGTAAGTACAACGGGTCTAAACTTAGGTAGCTGTGTTTTTTTATTTTGTTTCTGTCTTTGTTTTGCGCCGATGCTCCACGATATGTATACCCATAAAAAGCGCAGTAAAATTAAGGCAGCTGTGATAGACAAAATGTAAGCCATCACTTGTAAATTACTACTTCCTGAATCATTCCAAACTACTTCTGTAATCGCAGGAAGTTGTGTGCCTAAAAGTAAAAATACTAAACCATTTAAAACAAAAATGATCACCGACCAAGTACTTTGCGAAACGACATTTAATTTCACCGACTGAGGATCCATTTTCTTTTGTTCCATCGAGTGCATAATTCCGGCTGCAACAACTGCCAAAATCCCAGAAACATGGATTTCTTCTGCCGCTAAGTAAATAATAAATGGTGTTAAAATTTGGATAAGCATATGAAACGTAACATCTTCCATGCCAAGGCCGCGAACCCATTTTAACAATCGGAATTTTAACCAACTCAAAATGAGCCCAACTAAAATACCACCAATCGCAATGACAAAAAAGCTAATACTTGCATCCATAAAACTGAAAACGCCGGTCACCATCGCTGCAATCGCGAACTGGAATGCCACGAGTCCTGACGCGTCGTTGATTAATGCCTCACCTTCGAGCAAATTCATAATTCGTTTCGGTAAATTAATCCGCCCAGAAAGAGAACTAACTGCTACAGCATCCGTTGGCGCAAGAGCCGCTGCTAAGGCAAAAGCTGCTGCTAGTGGAATCGTCGGAATCATCCAGTGGACAAAATATCCAATCACGACAACCGTTGCAAATACAAGTCCGAGCGCTAATACTAAAATCGGCATTCGCATACCCCAAAGAGCTGCTTTGTCCGTCTGTCTTCCGTCATTAAATAGCAATGGCGCAATAAACATCACTAGAAAAAGTTCTGGATTTAATTGCAAATCAAACGTAATCGGCATAATGGCAATTAATACACCAAGGCCAATTTGGATTAGTGGTACCGAAACAAAGGGAACAAACCGGTTGAGTAAATTAGAAATAAAGATGGCCACAAGTAATGCTAAAACATATAAAAATATCTCCAATATGTATCGTCCCCTTTCGTTTTTTCTCCTATATTATTATGAAGCAAAATAACCTAACTCGCAAATATAAAACAGCTTTATTTCTATGCATCCATCCCGCTTGCAAAGAAATAAAGCTCCCTATTAGATTATTTTTCTTTTTCTTTTTTATATTGATCAATTTGATCGTTTAAGTTTTTCATTTTTTCATCTAAATGGGTGATAATTCGTGCGGCGTCTTTTAATTCTTTTACTAACTCAATTGGTGCTTCTTGTTGATATTTATAATAAATTTTATGCTCCAAACTCGCCCAAAAATCCATGGCAACTGTCCGAATTTGGATTTCCACGGTCATTTTCTCGGAACGATTTGTCAGGAATACAGGTACTTCGCAAAGTAAATGTAAACTCCGATAGCCATTAGGTTTTGGATTCGTTACATAGTCCTTTACTCGTTTGATAGTGATATCACTTTGCCCTGCAAGCATTTCGTGAATTCTAAAAATATCTGAAACAAAAGAACAAGTAATCCGAATGCCCGCAATATCGTGTACATATTTTAGTGCATTTTCTGGCGTGATATCCACCTTTTTCTTTTCTAATTTTGCTCCGATACTTTCTAGTGACTTCACACGTGACTTCAAATGTTCCATTGGATTATAATCATGAATAAATTGAAATTCTTCATTCAATATCTTAAGTTTCGTGTTGACTTCTTCTAACGCAAAACGGTGAAGAAGCATAACATTTCGCCAATTTTTTAGCTCATCTACTGATGGTTGTTCCATGAGGACACTCCTTCCATATGTATAAACTTCCTATTCCATGTTACTACAAAACCGAGGTCAGTGTAACTATATGTCTAAAGTTTCACCACTTTCTCATGAAATTTTCATAAAAAAGCCTAGAATAAAAAATTTATTCTAGGCTTTTCTTCTATTATTATGAAGTTACCGGGCAACTAATTACTTCGTCTGTATTTGTGACAAGCAGTAGATTACGATTATAATACTGACCATCGCTTTTTAGAATCATGGTTTTTTCTGTGTCGTTGTAATCGATAGTTAGCGCTTCTTCTAAAAACATTTCTGTCCATCGTTTAATTAGCACTGGACCAATGTTTGATTCAATTTCGTCATCTTCCGCTGTTTTCTCTTCTACTAATCGCAATGTGAAAATACCGCTATTTTCGCAAGAACAGCCTTCTGTATCATAATACAAATGTAGCCGCCCTTCTAAATTCGACCGTAGTGCAGCAAGCCGATTTTTAGCGCTATCTGTAAATGTTATATACATAACTTATCACCTCTAGCTCTATTATACACCCACATTTCCAACTTTACCTCCGCACTGCTCACATACGATTAATTTCACAAATTATACATTGGGTTTTCATTCATTTGCGTGGTATGATAGAAATGTATTTACAAAGGGGGAGAAACACGCAGATGACCGCTTATCCACAATTCGATGTTATTTTAAAAGCATTAAATTTGTCTAGCGTAGGAGTAATTATTACAGATCCTGAGCAAAAAGATAATCCAATTATTTTTGTTAACACTGGTTTTGAAAATATTACCGGCTATGCTAAAGAAGAAGCACTTGGCTCCAATTGTCACTTTTTACAAGGAGATGATACTGACAAAAAAGAAGTTGCAAAAATCCGTCATGCCATTAACGAAAAATCAACTGCGAATGTTTTACTAAAAAATTACCGAAAAGATGGTACTTCTTTTATGAATGAACTTACGATTGAACCGATTTACGATGATCATAATCATCTCTATTTTGTTGGCATTCAAAAAGATGTGACGACAGAGCACGACTATCAGCTGGAACTCGAGAAATCATTAACAGAAATCGAGAAACTTTCCACGCCAATTGTTCCGATTAAAGAAAACATTTGTGTGTTACCACTGATAGGCTCGCTAACACATGACCGTTTTCAGCATATGTCTGAATATGTGAGTGAATACATGGACCATGGCAAGGAAGATTATTTGATTATGGATCTTTCTGGTTTAGCTGAATTTAATGAAGATGCGGTAATGAATCTTGTGAAGTTCCACGGATTTATGAAATTAACTGGTGTAGAGCTCATCATCACCGGAATATCGCCAAAATTCGCCATGACATTAATTCGCTACGAAGAAAACCTAGCCAGCTTAACTACATACAGCACAATCAAAGAAGCATTACAATTTTACTAAAAGATATTGCAAAATAGCCCGTTTTCCGTTATTATGGGTAAATAATCAAATATAAACCCTCATCCAAATGGTGAGGTAGAGGTTGCGAGATGCACTAGTAATTTTTTCGAGGCGAAACAAAGACGCCGACGACAAAGAATGAACAGGTTGATCGCCGAAGTGACTATTTTCTCTTTGTTTAGAAATAGTTGTTGGGACAGTTTCCTAAAGGGGCTGGACTGCTATAAGAATTTGTCGAAATTTCTTATAGGTGTGCTATCTGACAAAATGATGTTGGTAAAATACGTAACAGCCAATTTCTTGCAGATTGGCTGTTTTTGCGCACTTCCTCTGATAATAGAAAGGGAGATTAATAGTGAAGAAAGAAACACATGGCGAGATTCGTCGTGACTTAAAAACAAGGCATTTGTCCATGATTGCCATTGGTGGTTCAATCGGGACGGGATTATTTTTAGCAAGTGGTAATGCGATTCATACAGCAGGACCTGGTGGCGCTTTAGTTGCTTATATAGCAATCGGGATTATGGTGTACTTTTTAATGACAAGTTTAGGCGAAATGGCTACTTACATGCCTGTATCTGGTTCATTTAGTACCTATGCTAGTCGATTTGTTGACCCAGCTTTCGGTTTTGCGCTTGGTTGGAATTATTGGTTTAACTGGGCCATTACACTTGCAGTTGATATTTCCACTGCTGCAATTATCGTTCAATTTTGGCTACCGAACACCCCCGCTTGGCTATGGAGCGCGATTTTCTTAATTTTGATTTTCGGCTTAAACGCGCTTTCGGTAAAAGCATACGGAGAATCAGAGTATTGGTTTTCAATTATTAAAGTGGCCACGGTTATTATTTTCCTTATCGTCGGCGTGCTTACTATTGTCGGAATTCTTGGCGGCGAAGTTATTGGCTTTTCTAACTTTACTGCTGGCGATGCTCCGTTTAAAGGTGGATTTTTTGCCATCTTAGGTACCTTCTTAATTGCTGGATTTTCTTTCCAAGGGACTGAAATGGTTGGTATTGCAGCTGGTGAAAGTGCTACTCCAGAAACCAGCGTGCCAAAAGCGATTAAACAAGTATTCTGGCGGATTTTGCTATTTTATATTTTTGCGATTTTCATTATTGGGATGATTATTCCTTATACTAACCCGAATTTACTTAGTGCCGAGGCAACAGATGTGGCAATTAGCCCATTTACACTCGTATTTGAAAAAGCTGGTCTTGCATTTGCGGCTTCCGTGATGAATGCGGTTATCCTGACTTCTGTTTTATCTGCTGGTAATTCAGGTCTTTATGCTTCCACAAGAATGCTTTGGGCAATGGCTCGTGATAAAAAAGCACCTAAATTCTTGGGTAAAGTAAACCGTCGTGGTATTCCGATGGCAGCTTTAATTGTTACGACGATTGTTGGTGCAATGACATTCATTACAACGCTAACAGAAAACGGCACAGTGATTTATACGTGGTTACTTTCCGCCTCTGGTTTAACCGGATTTATTGCTTGGGTCGGCATCGCTATCAGTCATTACCGTTTCCGAAAAGCATTTATCAAACAAGGACATGACTTAAGTGAACTAAAATATAAAGCAAAATTTTTCCCATTCGGACCTATTTTAGCACTAATTTTATGTATTTTAGTTATTGTCGGTCAAGATTACGCGGCATTTTTGAAACCAGAATTTACGAATCCTGCTTGGTGGCAAAAAATCGGTATTTCTTATATCGGCCTCCCTATTTTCCTTGTTTTCTGGCTATCTTTTAAATTTACAAATAAAACAAAAGTTATTCCACTGGAAGACTGCAAATTTGATCAAAAATAAAAAAACATCTCTTGTTCATTCATTTTTACTTGAATGATACAGGAGATGTTTTTATTTACTCTTTTTCAGTAAGGTTTCGACTTTTTTATTTAGGCGAATTAATTCTTCTATTTCGTTTTCGGTCAGGTTTTCGAATACTTTCATCATGGCTTTATACATAAAAGCGTTTGCAGTGGAGCGTTTCGATAAGTCTTCTCCTTTTTTCGAAAGCTTGAGTGTTAAATCCATGCTGTCATTTGGAATTGTTTTGTTTAATTTCACTACTAAGCCAAGGCTGATTAACCCGTCAACATTAGCTGCAGCCGAACTTCCAGTAATAATTAATCGTTTCGTTAAATCCGCCACTGAAATACCAGGTGTGCTGTAAATCACATTAATCATGGCAAGTTGCTGAATCGTTAATCCTAAACTCGCCGCATTTTGATCGGCATATCCCGCTGAAATTCGCTGGATTGACCAATAAGTTTTTAATAGTTCACTAATATTTTCTGTATCTGTATTAATTCCTACCATCATCCAACCTCCTCTTGTAACCTATTCTACGCACTTTAACCGAAAAACTCAATCATATTTACGAAAAAAATATATTTATAATACGTTTTTATAGTTGCTTATTAAAAGTAAGTATGATATAGTTTACTTATAAACAGTTAAGCAATTGCTTTTCTAAGGCGTAAAAGTATTTTTTCTCAGGTTTAATTTCTTAGGATTTAGGCTAGATTAAAAGAGAATGCTTTTATAAAAAAACATATTTGGAGGAATGAAACAATGACAGTAGAAAAATGGAACGTAGACCCAGCGCATAGTTCAATCGAATTTCAAGTAAAACACATGATGGTATCAAAAGTAAAAGGTGCATTTAGCGATTTCACAGCGGATATCGAAATGGATCCAGAAGATTTAACTTCTGCAAAATTAAACTTCTACGTTGCAGCCGCTTCTGTTGACACTCGTCAAGCGCAACGTGATGGACATTTGAAAAGCGAAGACTTCTTTAATGTAGAAAAATATCCAAACGTGACTTTTTCGGCAACAAAAATTACAGCTGACGGCGATGATGAATACGAAGTGACTGGTGACTTAACTATTCGCGACGTAACCAAACCTCTTACACTAGAAGTAAGCTACGAAGGAACAGGAAAAGATCCAAATACTGGCAACATGGTAGCTGGCTTTGAAGCAAAAGGTAAATTCAACCGCAAAGACTTTGGCCTTAATTACAATGCTGCGTTAGAAACTGGTGGCGTACTTATTGGCGACGAAGTGAAATTAAACATCCAAATCGAAGCAAGCAAATAATTGTAGAAACTACGAATAGCTAGCCTATTCGTAGTTTTTTTTGTAGCTTTATTCCCCCTTTTAAGCTAAAATAGTTCTATTGTTTAAAAAAAGGGGGCTAACATCGCTATGGAAAATAAACAAAATGGACAGCTAGGCGGAATCATCGCTGGCGCTCTCGCTTATGTATGTTGGGGTGTCCTTCCGATTTACTGGAAGCTAGTCACAAATGTCCCACCAATGGAGATTTTGGCCTATAGAATTATATGGTCTTTTATTTTTATGTTATTTTTGATCGTTTGTTTGCGAAAAGCTTCGATGGTTTTTCAAGAAACTAAGGACGTATTGCTTAAACCAAAAACGCTGATTGCGATTATTGCGGCAGCTTTTTTAGTGACAGCAAACTGGTATTTATTCATTTATACGGTGAATAGTGGGCATGTGACCGAAGCAAGTCTTGGTTATTACATCAATCCACTTGTAAACGTACTTCTCGCAACAGTTATCTTAAAAGAGCGCTTGAGTCGTGGCGAAATTATTGCTGTTATTTCTGCTACTATCGGTGTTTTAATCCTCACATGGCATCTTGGATCTGTTCCTTGGGCGGCAATCGGTATGGCGGTTACTTTCTCGCTTTATGGGCTAATTAAAAAAGTCGTTTCCGTATCTGTTTGGACTGGTTTAACCCTTGAGACAATGATTATTACGCCATTCGCGCTTATTTATGTAATCTTTTTCGCGACCAATGGATTAATGCAGTACGCGGCACAAACCAATATTATTTTAGTTGGCGCTGGTGTCGTTACAGCTATACCACTCCTTCTGTTTGCCACTGCTGCGAAAAAAATTAGCTATACAATGGTTGGCTTCCTGCAATATATCGGACCAACATTAATGCTCGCACTCGGCGTATTACTATTTAAAGAAAGTTTCGATCATATTCAATTGTTTGCATTCATGTTTATTTGGTTAGCACTGATTATTTTCACGATTTCTCACATTTATTCCGCAGCCAAAATTAAACAATTAGCAAACGCCGCAAAAAAATAAATGTTTCCCAGTCCCCTCTTTCGGGAATAATTCTTCTATCAAACGAGAATCTATTCCATAAAAATGAATAGGGGGCTTTTTTCATGAAAATTGGTATCATTGGTGCTACGGGCCGAGCTGGTTCGAGAATTTTAGAAGAAGCAAAAAATCGTGGTCACGAAGTAACAGCCATTGTTAGAAACGCCGGGAAAATCACGCAAACACACAAAGATATTAATATTTTACAAAAAGATATTTTTGATTTAACTCTTTCAGATTTATCAGACCAAAATGTCGTTGTTGATGCTTATGGCATCAGTCCAGACGAAGCAGAAAAACATGTCACTTCCCTTGATCACTTAATTTCTGTTTTAAATGGAACTGTGTCTCCGCGCTTACTTGTCGTTGGCGGAGCAGCTAGTCTGCAAATTGATGAAGACGGAAACACGCTTTTAGAGTCCAAGGGCCTACGGGAAGCGCCTTACTATCCAACTGCACGTGCGCAAGCGAAACAATTAGAGCATTTAAAATCACATCAAGCAGAATTCAGTTGGACTTACATTAGCCCTTCTGCCATGTTTGAGCCCGGCGAACGCACTGGAGACTATCAAATAGGAAAAGATCATCTCTTATTTGGTAGCGATGGTAATAGTTTTATCAGTATGGAAGACTATGCAATTGCTGTTTTAGATGAAATTGAACGACCTAATCACTTAAATGAACGCTTTACAGTAGCCGGAAAATAGACTTAAAGTCGAAGGATCACTTTGATCCTTCGACTTTTTTGTACAAAATAAAACTCCCAATTGGCGAAAACTTCCTGTATACTATTGCTATATGTAAAAAAAGGGAGGAAGAAAATGGTTCTACTTGGTGCGCTAGTGAATGGGCTTGGGATTTTGATTGGCTCTGTTATTGGCATGAAATTACATAATATCCCTGAACGTATGAAAGACACGGTCATGAAAGGGATGGGTTTATCCGTTATCGTCCTTGGCATTCAAATGGCATTTAAAACGAGCAACTCGCTTATTGTCATTTTAAGTATTTGTTTTGGAGCCGTTATTGGGGAATGGCTTAATATAGATTACCATCTGAATCAACTCGGGCACTGGATTGAACGTAAAGTCGGTGCCAAGGGAAAAAGTAATGTTTCAAAAGGCTTTGTGACAGCTACACTTATTTTTGTGATTGGTGCGATGGGGATTATTGGTGCGCTTGATAGCGGCATTCGCGGCAATCATGATGTACTTTATACGAAATCGGTGATGGATGGATTTATCGCCCTACTTCTTAGTACGACACTTGGTTGGGGCGTTATGCTTTCTGCGATTCCAGTGTTTCTCTTTGAAGGCATTATCGCGTTATTCGCAACCCAGATTAATCAATTCGTTCCGGCAGACCTGATGGCACTAATTATAAAGGAATTAACGGCTACAGGCGGGATTATGATTTTGGCAATTGGTCTAAACTTGCTTGGTTTAACCAAGATTCGGGTCGCGAATCTTGTTCCGGGGATTTTAGTCGTTGCGCTGATTGTTACCGGGCTTTATTATTTTTAAAAGAAAAAACAGAGAATCGCTCATCTCTGTTTTTTTAATTTCGTTTAAATGGCGCTTCTACATCTAAACTTATTAAATCTGTATATGTTTGCGGTTTTCGGTAGGCATTTCCCCACGTTTCATTTTCCCGGTAAGTTCGAATCTCGTCTAAATTAAATTCAGCAATAAAAATACCTTCTGAAACGTCGTCTGTTTCAATAATCGTATTATCGCGGTAATCCCCATTTTCATCAAAAACTATCGGGGAAAAAGCAGTGGATCTGCCCCATTTTTCGCCAGGATAGTTTGCCATCGCTACGCCAACCATGTTTTCAAAAGCACGAGAATTTAGTTGATTAAGTCTGGCTGGATTCATATCACAAGCATTTGGAACGAGGATAATTTCTGCCCCTTTTAACATGAGAACTCTGGCACTTTCTGGAAACTCGCGGTCATAGCAAATCATGACCCCCAGCTTAATACCATCAAACTCACAAACTTTAAATTCCTCGCCACTTTGTAGTAATATTTCTAAAGAAAAATCACACGTATGGACTTTGGCATAGTCTAAAATTATTTCTCCTTTTCGGTCAATAATAATAGCAGTATTTTGTGGTTTTTGTTCCGTTTTAGACAAATACGTAGCGCAAATCCCAATCTTCAACTCTTTGGCAAGTTCTTTCAGTGTCAAAAAATACGCACTGTCTTCTGTGATAGCTTCATTTAACCACTTGGTTCTTTCATTATCAAAATCAGTAGCTAGTGGATGATTAAAAGCATCTTCAAAAGGTGGCGCATAACCATTTGACCACATCTCAGGGAAAAGTACTAAATCTGCTCCTTTTTCATGCGCTTCTTTTATATATTTAATGGCTAATTTCAAATTGGCTTCCTTATTATTTGGTACTGCTTTTTGTTGGATTAATGCGATTTTTATAGTATTCATATAGCGCCTCCCATTAGTAAATCTTTATGTTATTATAACATTTATTCTTGGAAACAAAAAAACACCAACAACCCGAAAGTTATTGGTGTTTTGCCATATAAAAGCTTACATGCCGCCCATAAAGAATGCTGTTGTTAATTCTTGCATGAATGCCATGTCATTTTCCATTTTCCACAAAGAATCGTCATCTGGATCTGCTTTTAATTTAAGTGTAACTGTTTTAGCCTCAGATACTGCATCTGCATTTTGAACAGCTTTCGTATAGATTTCCATTGTTTTTTCAGCCATTTTTTGATCATCTGTTGCAAGAGATGGATCAGCTGTTGCTGCTTTTGTTAATTCTTCAACTAATTCTGTTTGAACGCCTTTCATATCAAGCCCTTTAACAGCGAATTGAATTTCTGGACTTTCTTTGTCGTCATTTGTTACTTTAGTAGTATACGAAGTTTTTTCGTTTACTTGTTTGCGAAGTGCATCATAAAACTCATCCACTTGTTTGTCTAAGTTTACATCACTAGAAAAGCTTGCTGTAAATGTACTGATAAAGCTTTCTTTAAAACTAGTTTCAAATTCTTTTTCGAATTTAGAACCATCTTCACCATATACATCTTTTACTTTATCCGTATCTTTGTTGTAAACTACGGCATTAACTGTGATTTCTCCTGCTTTTTTTGGTTCTACCCTTGATGCGCCACATGCACTTAATACAAGTACCATTGCTAGCACAAGAACCATACTAAATAACCCTTTTTTCATTAGTAAATCTCCCTTTCTTATTTGAATTCCACTTCATTGTACAGAATGAAAAGGGAAAAGCCAACTATTTCACAAAAAGTGTCATAAATTATACATATTTCTGAATTAATTGAGGTGAAAGACTTGAATAAAAAGACAAATGCGTGTCGGATTTTAGATAAACAGAAGGTAAACTATGAATTACGTGAGTATGCCTGGAGCGAGGATTCCCTTGATGCGCTTCATGTTGCGGCAGAAACAGGGAATAATCCCGCACAGATTTTTAAAACATTAGTCCTGACTGGTGACAAAACAGGAAATATTGTCGCGTGCATTCCTGCCGATAAGACTTTGCATTTAAAACATTTGGCAAAGATTAGCGGTAATAAAAAATGTGAATTGATTGCGGTTGATACGTTAGAGAAGCTGACTGGCTATATTCGCGGTGGATGTTCGCCGATTGGAATGAAGAAATTATTTCCAACGTTTATTGATAACAGCGCTGAA
The DNA here is from genome assembly GCF_028867355.1 of Listeria sp. LM90SB2. Classification (NCBI taxonomy): domain Bacteria; kingdom Bacillati; phylum Bacillota; class Bacilli; order Caryophanales; family Listeriaceae; genus Listeria; species Listeria sp. LM90SB2. Next base: position 837,085 of record NZ_CP046449.1, on the reverse strand, counting down.
TCGCTTGATACTATACTGATTTCGGCTGGAAAAAGAGGATTACAAATCGAACTAGCCCCTACTGATTTGAAAAAAGTAGTACGTGCGGAGTTTGCGATGATTACGGAAGAATAAAGTTTTTACAAGGGAGTTTTATTTTTATGAATTTATCTGTTTATGTTGCAAGTGCATTTAGTAAGAATAATAAAGGTGGAAATAAGGCGGGTGTCGTATTGAACGAACCAACACTCGCCACTGCTCAAAAAATGGCCATTGCAAAACAATTAGGCTATGCGGAAACTGCTTTCCTAACTGAATCTAACTGTGCTGATTATAAATTAGAATATTTTACTCCGAAAGAAGAAGTCGATTTATGTGGTCATGCGACAATCGGCACTTTTGCGATTTTGATGCATTTAAATAAAATTCATAAGAGCCAGTATACAATTGAAACAAATAGCGGTGTACTGACGATTACGATAAAAGATGGCACTATCTTCATGGAACAAAATCAACCAACTTTTTATGATACAATTCCCCCCAATAAATTAACAGGTTGTTTTAGCTTAAATTTACTAAATACTAACTACCCTATTCAAATTGTGTCAACTGGTTTAAAAGATATATTAATTCCAATTAAAAGTGAAGCAGATTTATATGCCCTAGAGCCGAATTTTGAAGAGGTTAAAAAAGTCAGTAAGCATTATGAAGTGGTCGGAATGCACCTGTATACTTTTAATGCTGACCGAATTATTTGTCGGAATTTTGCTCCTCTATTTGACATTAATGAAGAAGCTGCGACTGGGACCTCTAATGGTGCTTTGGCCTGTTATCTTTATAAAAATCACTACTTACGAAAAGAAAATTATGTATTTGAACAGGGCTATTCTTTGCACTCGCCTTCCGAAATCTTCGTTAATCTAGTCATAAGTAATAAAGACGAAATAGAGAAAGTGTATGTGGGCGGTAAAGGATATTACTGTGAGATGCAGGATTTAAGCATGGAGTAACTCATGGTAAATATATTCCACTTCACTTCATTTCATTATAATAAAAAAACTGTAGGCAAAGTATTTTTATACTTCGCCTACAATCTCAGCCGAAAAGAAAGGTGTCTTTTCGGTTTTTATTTATGATTTTTCCAAAGAAACATCGCTGAAGATAGTAGTAGAATTCCTGCCAAAAAGTCATTGTATGGATTGGAATCGCCAGTTTTTGGTAAGACAGACGTTTCTTCTTTTATTACGTTGGTACTAGAATCTATTTTAATAATCGGGTTTTTGATTGGTGGATTTACTATTACTACTGGTTTATTTTTACGGTAGATATAATCGATTGATTGTGCTTCCGCCGAAAACACACCATTAGCATTTGTAGGAGTTTTTATCAACGTGTAGCCATCTATTTCTTTAGCTAGTGTATTATAAGCCTCTCCCACACGACCATTTAGAACTACAGAGTCAGCAATTTCTTTACCATTTTCATCTAAATAGTTCACTGTCACTGGTAAGGCGGAAATAGCAATCGGCGTATACATATAAGTTACTGTTTGCGCATTTGTTGTAAAGGTTCCTTTTGCATTTGGAGGTATTGTTGTGAGTGTGTAACCAGCAATTGTTTTCGGTTGAGTTGAGTAAGATTCTCCGATATTACCAGTTAAAACCTCACTTTTCGCGATTTTTTGACCTGTAGAGTTTCTATAATTAACGGTAATAGGTTGGGCTGTCTCAGCGTTTTTCGCATAGATATAATTAATTATTTGAGGTTCTGTCGAAAAAGTCCCCTTGGCATTGGCAGGTGTAGTTGTTAAAGAATAGCCGTCAATTGTTTTAGCTGTTGTCGTATAGTTTTCACTAATATTTCCGGTTAAGGTTTCAGAAGGAGCAATTGTTTTTCCATCTGTATCGATATAATTAACAGTAACTGGTTGCGCTATAGGATCTTTTGTGTAAGTATATGTGACAGTTTGTGGGTTTGTTGAAAAAGTTCCATTAGCATTGGCAGGTGTAGTTGTTAAAGAATAGCCGTCAATTGTTTTAGCTGTTGTCGTATAATTTTCGCCCACATTTCCGCTTAATGTTTCAGTGGGAGCAATTGTTTTTCCATCTGTATCAATATAATTAACAGTAACTGGTTGCGCTATAGGGTCTTTTTTATAAGTATATGTGACAGTTTGTGGGTTTGTTGAAAAAGTTCCATTAGAATTGGTTGGTGTAGTTGTTAAAGAATAGCCGTCAATTGTTTTAGCTGTTGTCGTATAATTTTCGCCCACATTTCCGGATAAAGTAATGGAGTCTGCTAACACTACTCCAGTTGTGTCTTTATATTGAACGGTAACATCTCCTCCTTTTACTGGGGGCGTTACTGTGATAGGAACTCGTACTTTTGCAAAAGGGTTGGAATTGGTTGATAAAGTACTTTTGATTGTTATATAGCCATTTCCTGTGGCAGTAGCAACGCCATTAGTTAGAATGTTATTAGAGGTCCCGTCATCATAATACATAAATTCATGTTGTTCAAATAACGTTCTGCCTGATTTTAAGCCCAGTTTTGTTTTATCAGGAGTTAATGTTTTTAGATCTGTATTTAATGGGACTTCAATTCTTGCTCCACTATACGTTAGCTGGTCTTGTTTTTGATGATAATCATTTGGTGGATTGTTGTAAAATTCGAGCATGTTATCTGCTTGATTAAAATTATCTAACCAATCAGCAGGAATGTCAGAAACTAATTGATTTCCTGTAGTTAGTAATGAGAGCTTACTTTCCCACTCAGTAGTGAAGATATTATCCGGAAGCGTAATTAGCTCATTATAGCGTACATCCAGCGATCCTAAATGAGGGGATAATGTGGTTATTTCTGAAGGAATCTCTTTAATTTTATTTCTATTTATCTCAATAGAACTTAGAGAAGGCATCTGTAATAGAATCATCGGAAATTCTTGAAAATTATTATTGTCTACGTTGATTCTTGTTAGTTTTGTTAGTTTAGTGATACTAGTTGGAATTTCTGAAATCGTTCCATTAAGGGCAAGTAAAGTATTGAGATTCTTATAATCAGAAATTTTGTCGGGTATTGATGAAGCATCACCATAAATATCTAATTCTTGTATTGTTTCTAAATCTGCGAGTGTAATATCTTCACGATTTTTTGACAAGACTCTTTCTGTTTCAGTGATAAAGGCTTCATTACCATCTAATTCTTGTTCAAGCCAAGAAGTGGATGCCGCCTTCGTTTCGAGCGTATTCCAAGGGACAATGGTTGTTAGCGTGAGAAAACAAATAAAAATTAAAACAAATTTTTTCAAAAAATATAGCACTCCTTGTATCTTGTATTTTAGCAACTTGATTTAGAATAATTATAATATACAAAACAACAAGCCAATGTATTAACAAAAATACTATTATTGCGGATATAGTTCTATTTCGTGTCATTTTTGTGAATTTTATCTAAAAAAGCCACCTATTTTATAGGTGGCTTTACATTAATCATTATCCGTTTGGACGTGCTCGCTACTTGATGATGCAACATGTTTCACTTTCTGAGCTATCGCGCCAACTGGGTCTGCATCCCGCGCTTGTTTTACTTTGTTTCCAATCATTTCGACTGGGGCGCTTTCTCGTACTTGTTTTGCTTTACCAAGGATTTTTTCTCTTGGGTTGAATCGTGTGTTTGTTTCTTTCTCGGTGATTACTTCTGTCGTTTCTAGTTGTTTTCTTGCGATGGAGAGCATTAATTTGATTCGATTTAGTTGGTTCACAGAGCTTGAGCCGGCATCGTAGTCAATGGACATGATGTTAGCTTCTGGATACATTTTTTTAAGCCCTTTAATCATGCCTCGACCAGTAATATGGTTTGGCAAGCAAGCAAATGGTTGTAAGCAAGCGATATTTGGTACATTACTATCGAGTAATTCAAACATTTCCCCTGTTAAGAACCAGCCCTCACCCATTTTATTTCCGAGTGATAGTAATTGACTCGCTTTTTCAGCGATAGATTCGATACTCGCCGGTGCTTCAAAGCGTTCACTTTTCTTCAGCGCATCAGTTACTGGTTTGCGGAATTGATTAATAAGTGGAATGGCAACGCTTTGTTTCGCGAATGATTTTACTTTGGAACGACCAAATGTATTGGCTGCAAAGTGATCGTCATAACAGCAATATAAAATGAAATCTGTTAAATCGGGAACAACCGCTTCTCCGCCTTCGTCTTCAATAACATCAACAATATTGTTATTAGCACCGGGATGGAATTTCACGAGAATTTCTCCAACGACACCAACTCTAGGCTTCACTTCATTTGTTATTGGTAAGTTGTCAAAGGCGCGAACCATTTCATTTGCTAATTTTTTATATGCTCCAAAAGAGTAATTTTCCATTAACGCACGACCAGCATCGAGATAATGACGGAACATTTTATTCGCGCTCCCTGGTTCCACTTCATATGGTCTAGTATGATAAAGCATCCGGTCGAGCGCATCTCCTAAGCTAATTCCGGCTAGGAAACGAACAAGAACTTTTGGCGTCATTTTAAAGCCTGGTTGTTTTTCTAAACCGTTGGCATTAAGCGAAATAACTGGGATATGATCTAGGCCAGCTTCTCCGAGAGCTTTTTTCAGCATCGAAATATAGTTGGTAGCCCGACATCCACCACCTGTTTGCGTCATCAATACCGCTAAATTATTTACATCATAATCGCCGTGTTTCAGCGCATCCATCATTTGTCCAATCGTTAAAATTGCTGGATAACAAGCATCGTTATTGACGTAACGTAAGCCCTCATCCACTGCGCGTGGTGTAACTGCTGGTAATACTTCCAAGTTATAACCGCCCACTTTACAAGCTGCTTCTAACATTTCAAAATGGGTCGGAGCTAGCTGTGGCGCTAAAATAGTATACGTTTTCTTCATTTCCTTTGTAAATAATGGACGTTCTTTTGGTTTCGGCATAATCCCTGGTTTCACGTTGTTTTTCTCACGTTCTTCCATTGCTGCTTTTAACGAACGAACGCGGATACGTGCGGCACCAAGGTTATTGATTTCATCGATTTTAAGTAGTGTATATACTTTATTATGACCTTCAATGATTTCTTGGCACATATCCGTCGTAATTGCATCAAGCCCACAACCAAATGACGTCAATTGCACAAATTCTAAATCTTCACTTTTAGCAGTAAAGCTGGCTGCACGATACAGTCTTGCGTGATATTTCCACTGATTTTCAACCCGAAGTTTATGGTCGATTTCTCCAAGATGAGAAATCGAATCTTCGGTAAGAACCGCCATGCCGTTCATTGTAATGAGTTCTGGAATTCCGTGGTTTACCTCTGGATCAATATGGTATGGATGCCCTGCAAGAACAATCCCTTTGATTTTGTTTTTCTTAATGTAAGTAAGTGCCGCTTCGCCTTCTGCTTGAATGTCTTTACGGCAAAGTTCTGCTTCCTCTAGCCCTGCTTGGACTGCTTTTTCCATATCCGCGGCTGGGACTTCCGGGAAAGCGAGACTCATTTGTTCGATTAATGCTTTTTCATTATCTAAAGTTAAAAACGGACTGATCATTGGAATATTTTTCTCTTCCAAAGCATCCACATTGACACGAATAACTTCTGGGTAACCAGCCACAACAGGACAGTTAAAGTTATTCGTTGCTTCACCGAATTCCGGTTTTTCGTAAACGACAGATGGATAGAAAATGCGATCTGCTTTTTTCTTGATTAAATCCATAATATGACCGTGTGTTAATTTGGCTGGGAAACAAACTGCTTCGGAGGCAATCGTTTCGATACCTTTGTCGTATAGGTTTTTGGATGATTTCGATGATAAAACCACTCGGAAACCTAAGTTCGTTAAAATCGTATGCCATAGTGGATAATTTTCAAAAACGTTCAATGCGCGTGGAATACCAATGGTCCCTCTAGTTGCTTCTGATTTTTTCAGCGATTTGTAATCAAAGGTACGTTTTAGTTTATACGCATATAAATTGGGCAGTAAATTACGCTTCGTTTCGACACGTTCCCCGCGTTCACAACGATTTCCACTAACAAACATCCGGTCATCGCCAAATCTTGTCACTGTAAGCTGACATGTGTTACTACAAAGGTTACAGCGCGACTGCGAAGTTTCCGCGCTAAATTCACGTAATTTTTCTAATACGAGCATCTCCGTTACTTCGCCAGTTTCGTAATGTTCGCGGGCAATTAAAGCGGCCCCGTATGCTCCCATCATTCCGGCGATATCCGGTCGAACTACTTCACGTCCAGTTAACAGTTCAAAGGCACGCAAGACTGATTCGTTGTAAAAAGTTCCACCTTGAACGATTACTTTTTCACCAATGTCTTTCGGACTGCGGAGTTTGATTACTTTTTGTAACGCGTTTTTTACGACTGAATAAGCAAGACCCGCAGATAAATCTTCCATGCTCACACCTTCTTTTTGCACTTGTTTCACTTTGGAATTCATGAAAACGGTACAACGTGAACCTAGGTCTACAGGTGCTTTTGCTTCCAGCGCCCGAGCCGCAAACTCTTCAATGGATAAATTAAGTGTTTGCGCAAATGTTTCAAGAAACGAACCACACCCGGCCGAGCAAGCTTCATTAAGCATCAAGCTATCCAGTGCGCCTTTTTTAATTTTCATACATTTCATATCTTGTCCACCAATGTCTAAAATAAAATCAACATCCGGTAAAAATTCACGAGCAGCACGATAATGCGCCACTGTTTCAATTTCGCCAACATCAATTTTTAGTGCGGCTTTAATAAGCGACTCGCCGTAGCCTGTAATTCCAGACTGCGCAACTCGAACTTTTTCCGGTAAAATTTCATATAAATCACTCGTTGCGTCAATAACTGATTGAAGCGGATTCCCATTATTACTAGAATAAAACGAGTAAAGAATTTCATTGGTTTGGCTCATTAAGATTAATTTGGTCGTAGTTGATCCTGCATCAATGCCTAAATAAGCATCCCCTTCATAATCTTCCAGTTTTGCTCGTTTGGCTTTCATTTGATTATGACGCGCACGAAAAGCTTCTAAGTCTTCTTGCTTTTCAAAAAGTGCTGGTAAAATGACCGTATCCGTCGCCATCGTGGTCATATCCATATTGGAAAGGCGGTAAATCATATCATCTACTTTTAAAGGTACATCATTTAATCCAGTAAAAGCTGTTCCAAGTGCAATAAAATATTCCGCGTTTTGAGGCGCAATAATATCACTATCTTTCATCTTCAATGTTTCTGTAAAACGATAGCGCAATTGATCAAGGAAAGTAAGTGGTCCTCCAAGAAACGCTACTTTTCCGCGGATTGGACGTCCACAAGCAAGCCCACTAATCGTTTGTGTCACCACACTTTGGAAAATTGAAGCGGCAATATCTTCTTTTCTAGCCCCTTCATTAAGTAGTGGTTGCACATCTGTTTTGGCGAACACGCCACATCTGGAAGCAATCGGATAAATCGTATTCGCATTTTGTGCCAGTTCGTTTAAACCTGTTGGATCTGTTTGAAGCAGTGTCGCGATTTGGTCAATAAAAGCACCCGTTCCACCCGCGCAGGCATTATTCATTCGTTGCTCAATCCCACCACTGAAATAAATAATCTTCGCATCTTCCCCGCCCAGCTCGATTACTACGTCTGTCTCTGGAATTACTTGCTCCACTGCTTCCGTACAAGCAATTACTTCCTGCACAAAAGGTACATTCAAGAATTTAGAAATCGCTAATCCGGATGATCCCGTAATTTTGAATGTCATTTCTGTCATGCCACATTTTTTTTGCATATCCTGCATGATTTCTAATGTAACTTTTTTAATGTCTGAATAATGTCTTCTGTAGGTTTGAAATAAAATATCCCCCTGGTCATTAAGTGCTACGGCCTTTGCTGTTGTTGATCCCACATCTAACCCTGCATGAATCATTTTCTCATCCCTTTCATTACGCACTACTTAATATGTATGTAACTTCACATATTATCTGTCATTTGTACGTTGCTTCACATAAATAGTTATTTCTAAAAATGAGTGAGTACTCACTCGATATGCGAAAATACGACAAAATGCTCTAAACACCTCTCATTCTACACGATTTTTTTCATTTGTAAAGAATTTCGCGGAGCATTTTCATGCCGAAAAAAAGCAAGCATTCCCTAAAATAGCTCCATTTAGCGAATGCTTGCTCAGTTATTAATTATGGCGAATTTTTGTCTTTCGGTTGGAAGCTTTTAAAACTTGATAAGCGATACCTAAAATCAAGAACCATACTGGTGTGACGAAAAGTGCGATTCTTGTATCTGCTGCAAAACCGAGGATAACTAGTAATCCTCCGAAGAAAATTAAGCTAACCCAGTTCATTAAAGGAGATAATGGCATTTTGAATTTACTTTTTTCTGCGATTTCTGGATGTTTATGACGAAAACGTAAATGCGCCACTAAAATAACGCCCCAAACCCAGATAAAGCAAATCGTCGCGATACTTGTTACTAAAATAAATACTTGTTCTGGTAAGAAATAATTTAAAAACACACCAATAAGTAAACATGCTGTAGATGTGATTAACGCTGTTGCTGGAACACCATTAGAGCTCAAATGATGCATTTTTTTCGGTGCTTTTCCTTCTGCAGAAAGAGTATAAAGCATCCGGCTTGTACTGAAAATCCCACTATTACAAGAAGACATAGCAGCCGTTAACACCACAAAGTTAATAATACCGGCAGCTGCAGGAATCCCAATCATCGTAAAGACGCTTACGAATGGGCTTGTGTTTGGATCAATATTGCTCCACGGATAAATCGACATTAATACGAGTAGCGCACCAATATAAAAGATTAAAATCCGAATCGGAATATTATTAATGGCTTTTGGAAGTGTGCGCTCTGGATCATCCGCTTCTCCTGCAGTAACCCCAACAAGCTCAATTCCAACAAAAGAAAATGTCGCCATTTGGAATGCTAGCAAGAACCCGGCAATTCCATTCGGGAAAAAGCCACCATAATCTACTAAATTAGAAAATGAAGCTGTACTTGTGCCATGTTTGTAACCAATAAATACGAGTACAAATCCAATAACAATTAAGGCAATAATAACAACCACTTTAATAATCGCAAACCAAAATTCGATTTCACCAAAAGCTTTAACAGTTGCTAAGTTAAACAATAGAAGTATCAAAACACATGCAAGTGCTGGAATCCATTGCGGTAAGTCTGGCACCCAAAATTTTACGTACATGCCAACTGCTGTAATTTCTGCAATACCTGTCACAATCCAGCAGAACCAATATGTCCAACCAGTAATAAAGCCAGCCCATGGTCCAATAAATTGCTCTGCGAATTCTGTAAAAGATCCTGTTGTTGGATTATGTATTAATAATTCACCCAAAGCTCTCATAACAAAGAATAAAATAGCCCCAATAATTAAGTAAACTAACATGATAGAAGGTCCGGCTAAATGAATTGACTTCCCTGCTCCTAGAAAAAGCCCTGTACCAATTGCTCCGCCAATCGCGATTAACTGAATGTGTCTATTTTTCAGCCCTCTTTGCAATTCTTCTTTTTGCTCTTCCATCCAAATTCATCCCTTTCGAGTAATTAAAAAGAATAAAGTGCCGAGTTAATTCAGCACTTTATCGATCAATCTACTTCTCTACTTTACCAATTTATAAAGGGATTAGCAATCTTTTTATGTGTTTTTATTGGTCTAGACAGTTGATAATACTGTCTTAATATCATTAGCAAGAAATAATTTTTTCACAAACTTTTTAGAATTCTGCAGCACTTTCCTGCGCTACCGCTTTAGCAGCTGCAACGATTTCCGCTTCTTTGCTCGGATTGTGATCAATTCCTTCTACAAAGATTGATGGTACAACGTTAATACCGATAAATTGTAAAATAGTACGTAAATAAGGTTCTCCGTGAGTAAATGAACTTGTTGGCCCAGCAGAATAAATACCTCCACTACCATGGATTAAGATTGCTTTTTTATCTTTTAAAAGTGCTTCTGGACCGTGCTCAGTATAACGGAAAGATTTTCCAGCAATAACAAAAGTATCAATATAAGCTTTTAATAATGGCGGGATTCCAAGGTTCCAAAGCGGGAACACAAAAACATATTTGTCTGCTGCTAAGAATTGTTCCGTAAGCGCATTATAAGCATTTAATTTTTTTTGTACATCTGGCGCTAAATCAGTGAAAGCTTTGCCAGCTTGTAATTCTCTACCAGCTGTCATTAATTCTAAATCTAATAGTGGTACTTCTGTATTATATAAAACTAATTCTTCTACTGTATCAGAAGGATTTTTGGCTTTATATTCGGCCATAAACGTTTCGGCAACTTGCGAACTTCTTGATACTTCATTTGGAAGTGGTGACGCTTTAATAAATAGTACTTTTGACATTATGAACACCTCATCGATTTTATTTGTTCCTTCTATATAATAGTACTATCCGCGTAGCTAGTCAATTTGATTTTTGGTAAATAAACATTGACATTTTCACTAGTCATGCTAAGATAAATACAGAATTCCAGAGTGTATTAATCGTTTATAATACACTAATCGTGCATCGATACACTAAATGGAGGTTTTATGATGAAGCGTATTGACCGTATTTATGAATTTATTTTAGAAAATCCTTCCACGAAAACCATTCGCGAACAATTAGAGAAGAATGAAGGTTTTACAGCTAGTACTATTTCAGAAACATTATCTATTTTAAGAAATAATGTCAGTATGGAATTGAATGAACTTCACAGACAAGGAAAAATCATTAAAATCGTTGGCCGACCAGTGCTTTATTTTCCTAAAAAAGCGGTAGAAGATGAAATTGGGCGTACACTTTCTGATAATGAATTGGAGTTTGACAGCTGTGAGCCCCTTTTAAAAATGCTCAAACCAAGTATTGTTGAAAGAAGCCCTTTTGATGATTTAATTGGTGTTAATGACAGTCTTAAAACCCCTGTGGAGCAGGCCAAAGCCGCTGTACTCTATCCACCAAATGGTTTACATACAATGATTCTCGGACAAACTGGTGTTGGTAAGACACTTTTCGCTAATTTGATGTATCGTTTTTCGCAACATGCCAAACGTCTACCTGCTGATGCGCCGTTTATTATTTTCAATTGCGCCGATTACTATAATAATCCGCAACTTTTGATGTCGCACATTTTTGGGCATGTTAAAGGTGCTTTCACCGGTGCTGACAATGACAAAGGTGGACTTGTAGAAAAAGCGGAAGGTGGAATTTTGTTTCTCGACGAAATTCACCGTCTCCCTCCTGAAGGTCAGGAAATGATTTTTTACTTAATGGACTCTGGTACGTATAATAAACTTGGCGAAACGGATCGAACCCGAAAATCGAACGTTTTAATTATCGGTGCTACTACCGAAAATCCGGAATCTTCGCTTTTGAAAACGTTTATGCGTCGTATTCCGATTATTATTACGCTGCCAAGTTTGGAGGAACGTACGGCGTTTGAACGTGTGGAACTTTTAAAATACTTACTTTCTAGTGAGGCGCACCGAGTTAATAAACCGATTCGTATTGAAGATGAAGCTGCCAAAGCGCTGATTGGTAATACAACTTATGGAAACATCGGGCAATTAAAATCCAACATTCAACTCGTTTGCGCACAAGGTTTCCTTAATAGTTTCGACAAAGATGAAGAGATTTTGATTGATTTTAAAACGTTGCCGATTAATATAAAAGACGGCTTCTTCCACTTCAGTAACCGTCGCAAGGAACTTCAAGCAATTGCGGAATACTTGGAGCCATATACGACGATTTTCCCTGAACTAAATAATACGTTGATTACATCGGACGAATATGAGCCGAATTTCAACCTTTACAAAATCATTGAAGACAAAGCATCGATTTTAATGGATCAAGGTGTGGAAGATGATGATATTAAGAAATTTATCAAGATGGATATCGATATTCACCTTAACAGCTTTTACAATAAGTTTAAAAATACGATCCACAATCGCGAAAATATCTTAAAAATCGTCAATGAAGAGATCCTGAATTTTGCGGAAGGTGTTGAACTCCGAATTGAACATCAGCTTGGTAAAAAGTTAAACGAGCGTTTCTTGCTTGCATTTAGCCTTCACCTTACCTCTTTTATTAAACGAATTGAAAGTAACAAACCATTAAAATATACGAATATCGAAAATGTGGTCAATGATCAACCGGAAGCCTATGAATTATCACGGGAAATTAAGGATGATATTGAGGCTACTTTCCACATCCGGGTTCCTAATATGGAAGTCATGTATTTAACACTACTCATTAGTTCCCTTTTAAAAGAACAAGAAAATGCTCGTGTCGCCGTACTCGTCGCAACGCATGGGAATAATACAGCGAGTAGCATGGTTAGTGTTGCGAAAAAACTACTCGGTGAAGGACTCGTGGAAGGAATCGATATGCCTCTTGATCAAAGTCCGAAAATCGTGCTTGATAAATTGACCGAGCGCGCGAAAGAAATGGATATGGGGCGCGGTCTACTTCTTCTGGTCGATATGGGCTCCCTTACAAGTTTTGCTCCGGTCATTTCGGAACGTACTGGCATTCCAGTTCGCTCGATTGATATGGTCTCCACCGCAACTGTTATTGAAGCAGTTCGAAAATCCAATATTCTCGACATGGAACTCGATAGCATTTACGATTCCCTGAAAGATTTCCGAGGTTATGGTGGCTATAATTCTGATGACGATACACTTGATTCCAATCAAAAACCACACGCCATCATTACCATTTGCGCGACTGGCGAAGGTACTGCAGAAAAATTACAACTGTTTATCGAAAATATTTTAGATACCATTACGACAGATGCCATTAAAGTGATTCCGATTGGTTTGCATGAAATGGATACGAAATTGGAGCAGTTACAAGAAGAAAATGATATTTTGATGGCAGTCGGTATTCAAGATCCGAAAATCCAAATCCCCTTCATCCCGCTCGAACGACTTTTCGGAATTGATGGCGAGGAGCAACTTGTTAGCCTCGTGAAGCAACGTAATATTATCGTAAAAAAAGGCGAAACTGGTCGCATCGCAAAAGAAATTATCGAAGAAAGTCTTAACGAATTTCTAACCTACCTCAATCCGAAGAAAACGATTGAAATTCTAAGCTCGTTTGCTAGTGTACTGGAGAAAAAGCTAGGATACAAACTTGATAATACCTTTAAAATCAATCTACTCATCCATGTCGGTTGCGCCTTAGAGCGTATGGTTCTAAATGATGGTTTAATTTACCGTGAACCAAAAGATATGCTTGAAACAAATATCTTTAAAGCGCTAGAACAAACAAATAAAGAAGTTATCTACAAAATGAACTTAAAACTGACGAATGACGAACTATGTTATTTGTATGATATTTTGAACGAAATCCAACCAGAAGTACTTTCATAATTACAAACAAGCCAACATTTTTTCATAAGTTGGCTTGTTTTATTTTCAGCAATTGCGTTTTCTGGCTAATCTTTTAGGGTAATGATGTATGTATGTCTAAGATTAGTACTTAGTGTATTAAGCTACGTATCTAGCGTATTAAGGCGCGCCGCTTCTGTTAGTACACGCTTACAAAAGCCTTGAACCGCTTCTATTAGCAAAGGAGGTTGTTTAATACAGAAATGTTGGCACAGTTTTTGCGTTAGTATTAATGGATGATTATATCCACGCTTAAGGAGGAGATACCTATGCCAGTTGGAATTATCATTGGCACACATGGTGAAGCTGCGCGTGAATTGTTGAAATCAACTGAAATGATTATCGGCAAACAGGACAATGTAGAATTTATTACTTTTGTTCCTGGAGAAAACACTGATACGCTTATTACCAAATACAAAGAAAAACTAGACAAATTGGATACTTCTGAAGGCGTTATTTTTATGGTTGATTTATTTGGCGGCAGTCCTTATAACGCATCTAGCCAAATCGCCCTTCCAGAAGACAATATGGATGTTGTCACGGGGGTCAATATTCCCATGTTACTTGAAACGCTCTCAATGCGGGCTGCAAGTAATCAAAAATATCTAGTTGAAACAGCTCTTACAGCAGGATCAGGTGGCGTTAAGTCACTCAAACAATCATTACCAAAAATAGAAACCGAAGTCGGGGAGGACGATTTATAATGGAAATTCGCTTAGCACGTATTGATGATCGCTTAATTCATGGTCAAGTAGCAACCGTTTGGACAAAAGAAACGCAGGTAGAACGTATCATCGTTATTAGTGACGATGTAGCAAAAGATGAAGTGCGTAAAACACTTCTTACACAAGTAGCACCTCCAGGAGTTAAAGCAAGCGTCGTGGATGTACAAAAAGGTATCCGCGTATACAACAACCCTAAATATGCTACAACTCCAGTCATGCTATTATTCACTAACCCTACCGATGTGCTAACACTCGTAGAAGCAGGTGTAAACATTACAACTGTAAACATTGGTGGTATGGCATTCCGCGAAGGTAAACATATGATTACAAATGCTGTGTCTGTGGACGAAACGGATGAAGCAGCATTCCGCAAATTAGATGAAAAAGGAATTGAACTTGAAATTCGTAAAGTCGCTTCTGACAATAAAGTCAAACTTATCCCATTACTAGATAAAGATAAATAATTCATCCGCGGCTCGCTTGTTTTTTAGAGCCCCGAAAATGCAAACGTTTAAAGGAAGACCTTTAAAGGGGTGATTCATGAATAAAAGCTTATGTAATAGATGCTTAATTTATTCAGTCATCATAATGAAATTATCTTTTTTTATCATTCTAAAGAAAAATTGGGAGGGAAATATATGTCAGCAATACAATTAATCCTTGTATTCCTCGTATCTTGTATTAGTGGTATGGGTAGTATTTTGGATGAGTGGCAAACGCACCGTCCATTAATTGCCTGTACGTTAATTGGTCTTGTTCTTGGGGATATTACAACTGGTATTATTATTGGGGGAACACTTGAAATGATCGCGCTTGGATGGATGAATATCGGAGCTGCGGTTGCTCCAGATGCTGCCCTTGCATCCATTATTTCTACTATCTTAGTTATTACTGGGGGACAAGATATCAGCGTAGGTATTTCGCTTGCGATTCCTCTAGCTGCTCTTGGTCAAGTACTTACAATTCTAGTTCGTACAATTACAGTTGCATTCCAACACATGGCTGATAAAGCTGGTAAGGAAGGTAATCTGCGAAGTCTCGACTGGATACATGTTACAGCACTACTACTTCAAGCTATGCGTATTGCAATTCCAGCCGTTATCGTTGCGGTAACAGTTGGTACACAAGCAGTCGAAAATTTACTCAATGCCATTCCGGACGTTATTGTTAATGGTCTAAACGTAGCTGGTGGATTTATCGTTGTTGTTGGTTACGCCATGGTTATTAACATGATGTCCGCTAAATATTTAATGCCTTTCTTCTTCTTAGGTTTTGTTGTCGCAGCATTTACTGCGTTTAACTTAGTAGCACTAGGTGTTTTAGGACTAGTTGCAGCAATCATTTATATCCAACTAAACCCTAAATATCAATTGAAAGAAGCTATCCAACAATACGGCGGGGGCGGCGGCGGACGATCAGCGGATGATGATCTCGACGACGACCTTGACGACTAAGGAAGGGGGAGAAAAATATGAGTGAACAAATTACAGTTAATGAAAAGAAAATAACGAAAAGTGACTTAATGGGCGTGTTCATACGTTCCAACCTCTTCCAAGGGTCGTGGAACTTTGAACGTATGCAATCTCTAGGATTCTGTTTCTCAGTAATTCCAGTAATTAAACGTCTTTATCCTGAAAAAGGACCTGAAAGAGAACAAGCTATCAAACGTCACCTTGAGTTCTTTAATACGCATCCATATATGGCCGCTCCTATCTTAGGTGTAACAACCGCGATGGAAGAACAAAAAGCCAATGGTGCTGATATCGACGACGGTGCAATCAATGGTATTAAAGTAGGTCTAATGGGACCACTTGCCGGCGTTGGGGATCCAATTTTCTGGGGAACAGTTCGTCCAGTACTTGCCGCTTTAGGTGCAGGTTTTGCAACTGACGGTAGTATCATCGGACCAATTTTATTCTTCGTACTATTTAATGCAATTCGTTTAGGTTTCCGTTATTGGGGCGTGTTCTACGGATATACAAAAGGTACAGATGTTGTATCTGATATGTCTGGCGGTTTGCTTCAAAAACTAACAGAAGGAGCTTCCATTCTTGGACTATTCGTCATGGGTGCCCTTGTTAATAAATGGACCACAATCTATGTTCCACTAGTAGCTTATACAACAGAAGACTCTAAAACTGGTAAAGACGTTCCAACTACTGTTCAAAGTATCTTGGACCAATTAATGCCAGGTCTTCTTGCCCTTCTACTCACATTCGCTTGTATGTGGATACTCAAGAAGAAAGTCAATGCTTTATGGTTGATTTTAGGACTATTCGTTGTTGGTATTCTAGGTTACTGGTCTGGTATCTTAGGACTTCCACCAGCTGGTTATTCACCACTTGGGTAATGGGTGGTTATAATAATTCGAAAAGAACCGGGATTAAAATTCCGGTTCTTTTTTGTGTCTTATCGTGCCGAAAGAGCCTCTCTAAATGATTATCCTCAAACCCAGTTCCCCCTCTTCCCCGCATAATTATGTTACAATATTACTAAACTATATCAATGATAGATTGTGAGTGATAGCTAAAATGGTTTGGGATGCTACTAATATCTTTTTGTTTGCGGCAAACATCTTGACGGTACTGTATATTTTGTATAATGATGCAGTAATTCCACTTTGGAAAGGGAAGACGGTTTTAAGTGTCAAATTGCGTTCTCGTGGACGCTGGGACGGTTATATTTTTGTTGGAATTATCGTTCTGTTATTCGTTTCCAATACGTTCTTTCGTGAAGGACCATTTTCCACTTCTGTTCTGCTTGGGATTATGGGTGTGTTATTCATCTATATCTGCTTCTTTCGCAGTTCGAAAGCTGTTTTCAAAGAATCCGGACTTTTTTACGCCCTGTTATTCTTCCCTTATGCAAAAATCGAACGGATGAATTTGTCTGAGGATGGTGTGCTCGTGATTGAAACCAATCGCCAGCGTTTGATGCTCTTTGCAAGATCCGAGAAAGATTTAGAAAAAATGCTCGCTGTATTTACTACATATAGCTAAAAAACGCCACGCTTACTTCCCTGTTTTTAGGGAAATGAAGCATGGCGTTTTTTTATGTTCACTCTACTTAAATTTAGAATCAATGATTTTTCTTAAAAATGAAAAGTATGCCAATCAGTATACTTTTACATATGTTCCATTTAGTTGTAGACGATAAACTTTCTCTATTAAGAGAAAAAATAAACTAACGCTTTTTATTAGGCTACTTCATAGCCTCTGATGCAATAAAATATTCGCCGTCTTCTTTAAACAAAATAGTCCTTGGAAACTCATCTCCATTTTTCGCTTTATAAAGTTCTGTCCCTTCGCTTAAATAATTAGATGTGAAATTTTTATTCGGTATCCGGTAATGGCGAATTCTATGCTCTATCTCACCAATTTTCTCTAAAGCATCTTCTTGCTTTGCTGGTTCATACGACACTATATATAAAGTGTCGTCAACTTGCATCATTTCTACAAGATTGTCTCTATATAACAACCATTTTATCCCGAATATTATTGCACAAAGAACTATTACTGCCATTATTAATTGCAACCATTTTTTCTTCTTCATTCTATTATCTCACTTTTCATTTTATTTATTACCGCTTTTAATAAACCATTCCGTCACAATGTTGGTATATTTTGTTGCAAGATGAGTGTATCATAAAAAGCCAATGTATAACCAAAAATGTAATGAAATGTCTGATTCTTGTCATGAATACCTTAAAACTGGCTTTATTTAGATTTATTCTTACACAGTATGGGTAATATCTCCATTTCAATAATAAAATCTTACACAATATGAAGCACTATTCACTTTTTATGCAATCAATTTTTCTTCGTCACAAAAAATTCGTATTTACTACTATAAAATAACTATTTAACCGCTAATTACTACCTATTTGTTTTATTATTTCACATTAATTATAATTCACGAATGAATAATTATTCAAGCACTCCTTCCAAAAATAACAAAAAAAAGACAGGAAACTCTCACTATCTGTTTCCTGCCTCTTTCATTTCAATCTATATACCAACATTACTTAATTTTATTTCCGGAATAACAAATTCAACAAATCTTCCATGGAGCATTTCGATTTCTTCGCTGAATTTCGTGTCAAAACAAATAATACTTTCTTCTAAGCGGAGCACTGCAAAGCCATCTTCCTCGTAATCCTCTAACTTCCCAATTACGTGAACTAAGCCTTCTTCGTCTATTTCTAATGCACAATGTTTCTCTTCACTCTCGTGTAGCAGTTCTGCGCTAATCATGTCCGGTATTGTAATTTCTACTGTGTAAACCCTACTTGGTTCTGGGTCTTCATCGGCCCATATACCAACGCATTCACCATATTCACTACTAAAAGCGATTCTGCCGTCAGTCAATTTCTTTTGAACCTTTATCTCCACTAACCATTTCCTCCTGCGCTTCAAATTCTTGCTTTATTATAGCACAAAATAGAAAAGGACGTTAATTTTTAGCAAAGTATTTTCACTTTTTATTTGTCATTTGTATTGTTTAAAAGTATGATAAGTATATACTTTTCTATAAAAAGGAGATTGAGTAATGACGATACTTGCATTTGATTTAGGTGGAACAGCAGTGAAGTTTGGCGTGTTAACAACAGCTGGAGAAATTCTAGAAAAAGGTAAATTCAAAACCCCGGATAATTTGGATGAAATGCTGCAATCGCTTATGGATGTAAAAGCAAATTACGATTATACATTCCAAGGAGCTGCGTTTAGTTGTCCAGGTGCGGTTAATAATGAAACCGGTATCATTGGCGGCGCGAGTGCTATCCCCTACATACATAATTTCCCTTTTAAACAATTACTTGAAGAAAAACTGGGACTTCCTGTTACGATGGAAAATGACGCCAACTGTGCAGCTTTAGCAGAGGTTTGGATTGGCGCTGCGAAAGACAAGCAAGATATTATTTTTATGATTCTTGGAAGTGGAGTTGGTGGCGCAGTTATTCGCGGTGGCAAGGTACATCACGGGGCCAATTTGCATGGTGGTGAATTTGGTTATATGTTGATGGACCGCGACGGACGCACACTTAGCGAGCTTGGTACAGTCGTAAATGCTGCGACGAGAATAGCCGAGCGTTTAGAAGTTCCGAAAGCTAGTATAGATGGTCTTCGGGCATTTGAATTACGTGCGGAAGGAAATAAAATCGCAAAAGAAGAGCTAGATACGATGTTTTATTATCTTGCGAGAAGTATATTTAATTTGCAGTACGCACTTGATCCTGAACTAGTCGTCATTGGTGGTGGTGTAAGTGAGCGGGCTGATTTTATTCAAGAGTTGACCGAATATGTGGCGAAAGTAAAAGCGTCTGTACCAATTGCGACTATTAGCCCTACTGTTGTTGGCTGTCACTTTGGAAATGATGCCAATCTCATTGGTGCAACTGCATTTCATTTAGCATAAAAAAGAAGCTGGTCACTTTTTTCGTGCCAGCTTCTTTCTATCCTAATTTTTCTGATTCACCGCGGCTTTCTAATACTTCAGAAACTGCTTCCAGCCACTTTTTCTGTTTGTTTACAACGAATTGGTACTTTACTCCGGATATCATGTCTATTTCTAAAATGTTGGAGAGTAATTCTTTTCCAAGGATTTTGGTGCGGACACCCCGAATTTTTGCTACTCGATTCAGCGGAATATTGATTTCTTCGTCAAAGTAATCATTTGGTTTGTGGACAATATACGTTGCTGTTAAATAAAGTTTTCCGGGGACTGCTTTAAAACCATTTTTCGCATTGGCAAGACCTTTATGAATGACTTCTAATTCTTCTTCCATAAAGCTTTCATCTCCTTATTCTTCTACAATTATTGTAGGTTACTTTTTAAGTATGAATGGGCCGAAGCGCTTCTTGCTGCTTTTTTTGGGTGCAAGAATATTCAAGTGACTGCCAAGCACTTCGATTTCTGCTGGTACACCTGGACCTGGGTCGCCATCGACGTTGATGCTTAAATCGTCTCCACTTGCATCAATGGTAAGTTTCTTGGTTTTAATATAGACTACACCGTCACTGTTTTTTAAATTACCGCGAATTAATTGCGGGATCATATTGGCTGCATCAAGCAAGCCAAGTTTCGTTAGAATAATAATATGCAGGTAGCCATCGTCAATTTTTGCATCTGGCGCCCATGATTCCATCCCACCAACTGAATTAGTTAAGCCAGCCACAACTAGCGCAGCTTCCCCTTCCCAAACTTCCTCGTCATATTCGATTTTAAAATGAAGTAATTCATTGCGGTTAAATGCTTTCAGGCCCTCTAAAAAGTATGCTACGGAGCCAAATTTGGTTTTTTGTTCGACGCTAACTTGGTCGACAGCTTGCGCAATCATACCGATAGCTAGGACGTTCATAAAGTATTGGTCGCCAATCCGGCCAATATCCATCGGCACTGCAATAGCTTTTTCTAATGCTTGAATCGCTTTTTCGGGTTTTAATGGTATACCTACCGAACGAGCCAAATCATTGACTGTTCCAAGTGGAATGAAGCCAAAGTCAGGTCGTTTTTCATGGATTGCAAGTCCGTTTATGGTTTCATTTAAAGTCCCGTCTCCGCCCATCGCAATTACTGCTTCAAAGCCTTGTTCAGCAGCCCAGGAAGCAAATTCTGTTGCATCCCCTGCTTTTTCAGTCAGGCGAACTTCCACCTCATCATAACGTTTTTTTAGTACTTCTTCTGTCTTTCCTTGATAAGTTTTTCCTTTTTCTTTACCTGATGATGGATTCACAATCAATAGTGCCTTCCCCATCGCACTCACCCTTTCTTGCCAAAAAATTCTATTTATAAATTTACACAAAATATCGGCATCTTCTCTATTCTAGTTTACCTTGAAATGGGGATTTGTACCAGTCACAGCCTTGTAAAATGGCGAAAAAAGTCGTAAAGTGAAGGGGAACACAAAATTGAGTTGTGGAGGAATTTAAAAAATGAAATCATTTCAAGCACTTTTCATTGAAAAAGAAGCAGATAATACTTCCCTTCATTTTAGAGAAACTACTATAGATAACTTGCCAGAAAATGAAGTAACGATTGAGGTACATTATTCTGGTATTAACTACAAAGATGGACTGGCTGTACTTCCAGACGGGAAAATTGTGAGCGAGTATCCTTTTATTCCTGGTATTGATGCAAGTGGTGTGGTCGTCCATTCTAAATCTGACCAATTTCAAGTAGGCGATGAGGTTATTGTCACTAGTTATGATTTTGGAGTGAGCTATTTTGGTGGATATAGTGAGTTTATTCGCGTTCCAGCTGCTTGGGTTGTTCCTTTGCCAGATGGTCTATCATTAAAAGAAGCGATGATACTTGGCACAGCGGGCTTTACAGCAGCACTCTCGGTCGATGCGCTTGAATTTAGTGGCGTAACACCCGATGCTGGAAAAATCGCTGTAAGTGGTGCAACAGGCGGTGTAGGTAGTTTAAGCTCAGCCATACTTTCCAAACGAGGCTTCTCTGTTGTAGCTTCTTCTGGAAAAAGCGATGCAAAGGAATTCCTAGAAAAATTCGGTGTATCTGAAATAGTTTCAAGAGAAGCTTTTCAACCTGAAAAAGTGCGCGCATTAGACAAACAACTATACGCCGGGGCCATTGACTGTGTTGGTGGAAAACCTCTTTCATACCTCCTAACAGCTGTTCAATATGGCGGGGCAGTTACTACATGCGGTATGTCTGCTGGTGGAAAATTAGATACAACTGTCTTTCCATTTATTTTGCGTGGTATTCAATTATTCGGTATTGATTCAGTTTTATGTCCGATGCCAAAACGAGAACGAATTTGGAATAGACTTGCGACAGATTTCAAATTAACTAATTTAGAAAGCTTAGTAACAGAAGTGGGCTTTTCTGAGTTACCTGAAGCTCTTCACCAAGTAATGAACGGTGGCGTGACTGGTAGATATTTAGTGAAAATAAAATAAATAAAAAGCATTGTCCTTAAGTAGTAAGGACAATGCTTTTTTAACGATAAGCGACTAAAACATGGGCATCAATGACTTGATCAATAATCGCTATGCACTTGTCATAATCTTGTACATCCAACGCATCAATAAAACGTTGGATGTTAGCGATTGTTTTAACACAAGCGTTTTGTGCAATCTTAATGACTTCTTCATCACCAAATTCTTGAATATTATTAAAAAAATCATCGCTAATTTTCAAATAGTAATTATTTTTCATATAGGTTAGTAAATCACTCACAAACCATTTTTCATATTCGAAATAAGTTGCTGGGTCGGTTGGTTGTTCGCGTTCAATTTCGACTAATTTTGCAACAACTCGCATTTTATTGAAGGCTATTTTTTTTGTACGGATTTTTTGGATAGCTTGTTTTAGAAACAAACCAATAATTTCTGTCATTTCAAAGTAACGTTCTTTATTAATAATGCTGTCCCGAACAAAAGCACCTCGAAAATCGTTGTATTCCACATATCCATCTGCAGCAAGCATCCCGATTGCTTTTCGAATCGGCGTACGACTAATTTCTAATTGTTGTGATAATGTATTTTCAATTAAACGATCGCCTGGCTTTAGTTCCCCGTTTCTAATCTTCTTTTTGATTTCCCGATAACAAACACTTTCTCTAGTCTCTTTGCGTTTGGTTGTCATGACTTTGCCTCCTAAGTGTGCCTAAAAAATTATGTTATAAAAAGGACCGTGATGTAATAATCTCTTTCAAAAAATCGTTTTCATTCACTTTTTTCTCCATTGCTAAAAATGGATGGTAACTTGTATTTTCACTAACAAGCATTGCCGTTTGAATCGCTATAATTTCTTTTGTTAGCTCATGCTCTTTTCTTGTGTTTTTTTCAGATTTCGAGCGAATAATCGACATCAACGTAAGACCGATAAAATAGAAAACAACAGCCATCACAATGATAATCACGGCTGCAATAAGCCGCTCTACTACATCATCCATCAAGAATAGAAATGTACCACCTAAAATTGCTAAAAATGCTGCTATAAAAACGCCAATTATCGTACTAAGTGGTTTATGGTTCTTTTGTTCTTCTGCCATTTCTGAATGAATAAATCGAAGTAATTTATCTAAATCATCTCTTGAGCTAAAACCACTTTTTTCTAAATAGGCAAATAATAAATAACGCCGCATTACAGTCAACTCTTTAAAATTTCGTAGTTGATATCTGGTACGAATGAACTTTTTCGCACGACTATAAATCAATACGTAATAAAAGAGAGGTATACAAAGTAAACTAATTAAAATCACTGGAATCAAAAACACATTATCCAACAAATAAACGACTATAATGTTAGCAATAATTAAAAGTAGCACTACTAAAAAAAACGCTCTCCAAAAACCCTTTATAAAGCTATGTACTAAATTCCAACTGCCAAGTTTTTTAAAATAAAAATCGTTTAATTTTTTTATAGCCATTTCTACACCTTTTCCTTTTTTCTAAATCTAAGTTTAACACGAGTTCTAGATTTATTAAAGTTTGTAACCTCTTTTTGCTGTAGTAACAACAAAACTCTAAGAAATTTCTTCTTAGAGTTTTTTAGACGTCTTTTATTCAAATAGCATCGCTAAAATTGCTTCTTTTTCAATTCCGCCAAAATAGGCTTTTGTATCAATTGCACTCCAAGCTTTTTCAACTTCTTCTCGTTCAAAACGGCAGCCGATTATTTTCCCAGCTAATTCAGCCACATCCTCTGTACCAAAAAAGTCCCCATAAATGGTCGCTTCTTTTACTTGACCTTTTTCTAGTGAAACTTGGAATTCAATGGTTCCAGCTGGAAATCTTTTTTTGCGTTTAATAGTGGCTTTTGGTGATTTACCATACGTCCAGTCCCAATTCCGGTAACGTTCTGTGCGTAATTTTTCGATTCCTTGCTTGTCAGCTTCCGTAAAAGTATAACGTGGGATATCTTTCGTTTCAAAAATAGATTCCAGTAGAATTTGTTTAAAGGTTAGAATATCGATATCTTCCGCTAAATGTTCGCGAATTGTTGTTACACGACTGCGCACAGATTTAACACCCTTGGATAAGTATTTCTCTGGATCCACTTGTAATGCTTTTTCGAGCATGGATAAATCGACATCGAAAAGTAAAGTCCCATGGCTATATAGTCGACCTTTTGTTGCAAATTGCGCATTGCCACTTATCTTTTTGCCATTCACTTCAATATCATTTCGACCACTCAGTTCAGCATTTACACCAAGCTTGCGGAGCGCTCGAATAACTGGTTCTGTGAACTTCGCGAAATTTTGAAAACTATTCCCATCATCTTTTGTGATCATGCTAAAGCTAATATTGCCTTCGTCGTTATAGACAGCTCCCCCACCAGATAAACGGCGGAGAACGTCGATATGATGTTCTTTGACAAAAGCATGGTTGATTTCTTCCAGCGTGTTTTGATTTTTACCAACAATAATCGTCGGCTTCATCCGGTAAAACATAAAATACGTTTCATTTTCATCTAAAGAACGAAGCGCATATTCTTCCATCGCAAAGTTGTACGCTTGATCGAGTACATCTTCATTATCTAAATAAATCACTTTTCCTAAGCATCCCCTTTTGCTCTAAGTGTCATTCGAATGATTTCTGGGTCATTAAATAAGCGCGGTAGTTTCGTGACATTTCCTAAGCCGCGGCTCACAATAAGCGCTTTACCGCCAGCCCGGTGAATCCCTGCTGTCCATTTCGGCATGAGACCTTGTCCCGGTGCGAAAAGGCCTTCTGTTAAAGGTAGTCTAAATTGACCGCCGTGCGCATGTCCAGATAATACTAAATCAATTGGATAGGCTTGGTATAGTGGCCAAAACTCCGGACGATGCGCCAGTAATATCGTAAAGTAATCCGGTGATAAATTAGCTGTCGCATCGTCTAAAGCTTCTTTTAATGCCGCTTCTTCCCATACTTCTTTTGGTAGTTCTTTTTCTGCCCAGTCATCTCTTACAAAACGAGGATCCCGGACGCCTGCTACCATGATTGCGGCGCCATCTTTTTTTAGAAAATAGCGTTCATTTTCAAGGACAGTAACGTGATGTTTCTCCATGTCTGCTTTAAAATCTTCATAAAATGCGCTTCGACCCTCATGATTTCCACTCACATAAAAAACCGGGAATTCTTTAGCCAATTTGCGCACAACTGCCATCGCTACATATGGCGACTCATCTCCATCAATCATATCTCCTGTTAGAAAAACAGCATCCGGCGCTAGTTCATTCACGATACTAAGCAAAGGATTATTATATAAACCAAAACTTGCACTATGCAGATCAGACAACTGAACAAAAGTTGCGCCGTCCCATTCTGCTGGAATTTTATCTGATACTATTTCATAATCTGTTACAGTTAAATGTTTGGTTGACCAGTATGCATATCCTGTGAAAGCAGCAACTGCCCCAAGTATACCCCATCCAGTTTTTTTCATAGTTAGAAATCTCCTCACTAAATTTGCTGTATGTTTCATTATAGCAAATTCAGCTGGAACTCGCTTTACTCAGCTACTTGGTATTCTGCTAGCTTCTGTAAATCGGCCGGACTAACTTCAGCCACAATCTGCGTGCCATTCTCCAAGTATTCAGTAGCTAAAACATCTGCATGATCATTTAAATAAGCGACAACATTCCCCGCCTCAAACGGAATTAAAAAAGTCGCTTTCTCGTAGCTAGCAAAAAGTTCTTTACGAATTACTTCGGTTAGAAATTCCAAACTTTCTTTTTCACGCGCGGAAAAGACAATTGTATTTTCCGTTTGCTTAGGATAAATTTCTCCTTCTATTAAATCCGCTTTGTTGTATGCATAAATAACTGGAACATCCTCCACACCAACAGCTTTCAACGTTTCTTCCGTCGTCTTCATCATTGTTTTATAATGCGGATCCGAATAATCTACCACATGAATGAGTAAATCTGCATCGCGTGCTTCTTCTAGTGTGGAGCGGAATGCTTTCACTAATTGATGGGGAAGTTTGCTAACAAAACCAACTGTATCTGTGAGTAAAAATTGCTTGTTATCTGGCAAAACAATTTCGCGTACACTTGTTTCAAGCGTAGCAAAGAGCATGTCTTTCTCAAAAACTTGTTTTTCAGCAGTTTCACTATAAGCACGTACTAGCCCATTCATCGTTGTGGATTTTCCAGCATTGGTATAACCAACAAGTGACACCACAGGAATTTCATTTTTCTTTCGTTTGCGACGGCGTACTTCACGGTCATCCACGAGCATGTCTAACTCTTTTTGTAAATGGCGGATTTGGTATTTGATGGTACGGCGATCGGTTTCAATTTTCTTTTCGCCCGAACCACGGTTGCTAAGTCCGCCTTTTCCGCTTTGTTGGTCCATGTCTTCGCCTTGTCCAAAAATTCGCGGAAGTTCATATTGTAATTTGGCGATTTGGACTTGGAGTTGAGCTTCTTTTGTTTTTGCTCGGTTCGCGAAAATAGCTAAAATCAAGCCTGTTCTGTCCATTACATCCAGTTCCAACGCTTCTTCTAGGTTTCTAATTTGCGACGGTGAAAGTTCATCGTTAAAAATAATCAAGCGAGCATCTTGCATTTCTGCCAGCCCTTTGATTTCATCCACTTTTCCTTTTCCAACATAAGTAGCGCGATTTTCACGGTCGATATTTTGCCGTATTTCGCCCACTACTTCCATATTATTTGCAGCCGCTAAATTGGCTAATTCTTCCATTGAATAATCAAAATCTTTTTGTTTCTGACTTATACCAACGATTAATACTTTTTTCTCCATAAAAAAGGACCTCCTGAAATAGATTCAGCGCGGTCAGGGTTTTTGAGTAGAAGAAAACACAAAAATAGCATCCAAAGATACTAGCTTGCTTTCAAATGAAGCGCATTCCACCTTCATTCTACCCATATTTATTTTGGGTGCCATACATGCACGCAAGACCAATCCCGTTACCCATACTAAATAAGCATGGATATTCCCGCACTATTAAATTAGTTGCATAGATTTTTTGGGAAACGTAGTCTAATATAACGCATGATGGGCAACCCTCCGTTCATTTAAGTTGCCCCTAGTTTAACATGGTCGCTTTTGTTTCGCAACTATTTCTCGTTAATTTGGCCTTTCAATCCGGAAAATATCGCCAAGTTTTGTATAGTCATTTCCAGCGAGTCTGGCAACTGGTTCAAGCTTTTCTGGCAAAATATAGTGATGCTCAGAATCAAACACTTCATCTGCGAAATCATATGTCAAAATACGTGCCAGAATTAAATCGGAAACAACCTCACCCGCATCATTTTTAATCGGAATAATTTGTTCTAGTTTAGCTGTAAGCACGATATTGGCCTCGGAAATCTTTGGGGTTTTCATTCCAGGAACTTTCTCTAAATGCAAGCTTGTTTTATCGATTTCGCTCACATCTGGTGCCAGTCGAGCAGCGGTTTTATTCATTTCTTCCACAAAAGACTCACTAACAATATGAATATTTAATTCTTTCGTAAAAGCCGCATTCCTCGCTGTATCTTTTTGCTCGCCATTCGCGCGTTGAACAGCTATCGAAACTATCGCTGGATCGCTTGAAACAACATTAAAAAAACTGAACGGGGCGGCGTTAACCGTCTCCCCGTCTTCAGCAAGCGTCGTTACAAAAGCAATTGGTCGTGGAATAATACTTCCTGTTAAAAATTTGTAGTTTTCTTTTTGAGATAAATCAGCACTTTTAAAAATAGTCATCTACTTCCCTCATTTCTGGTTGTTTTGATACCATTTTTTCGCTTCTTCAAGCTCTTCCATAGTAAGAGAATGCCCAGCCGCTGTCCAAACTGTTTCGACTTTCGCGCCCCGTTTTTCGAGGATTTCAACCAATTCTTCGGAGGCTTTTGCGGTAATAAGTGGATCATTTAAGCCAGCGGACAGAAATACGTTGCGGTGGCTAATCGAAAATTCGGGTTGTTTATTTCCAGCTGGCATCGCATGAAACAAAATCGCTTTATGGAAACTATCTTCTGCTTGTAGTAGCGCGTTGGCTGCGATGTTTGCGCCATTTGAATACCCTACTGCAATGATTCGTTCAAAATCCAATTGATATTTTTCAGCCAGTTCGCGTGTTGTAGTGATTAATTCTGCGGTTTTACTTTCCAAATCTTCTAAATCTAAGCTGCCATCGTGAAATCTTTTGAAAAACCGATTTGCTCCGCCTTCTTTAATATCACCGCGCAACGATAAAACAGCCGCGTCACCTGCGATAAATTCCGCCACTTCGACAAGCGACTTTTCATCGCCGCCTGTCCCGTGAAGTAGTAATAGTGGGGCTAAATCCTTATTTTTCCCTGGAATATAAATGTGTTCCATCATTTATCAGCTCCGTTTCGTATTAATCGGACGTACCATTTTTTCAATTTCTGCGCGTTTTGGTTCTAAAAATGGAGGCAAGGCTAATTTTTCACCGAGTGTTTCGTATGGTTCATCACTTGCAAAGCCCGGACCATCTGTCGCGAATTCAAACAAAATTCGTTCTGAAACGGGTACATACAATGATTCAAAGTAGAAGCGGTTTACATAGCCAGAGTTGGGTGCTTCGATTGTATTCATGCGATCAATCCATTTTTGCAATTCTTCGTGGTCTTCTACTCGAAAAGCCACATGGTGAACGCCACCGTAGCCTTGCATTGCAGCTGGAATATCGGTACGTTCTTCGACAATCACTTGCGCCCCATTACCACCTTCGCCAACCTCGTATAAATGAAGTCCGTCTTCTTCTGTCACTTTTCTAAAGCCAAAAATCGTTTGCAAAATCGCATCCATATTTTTGAGCGAAACAACCTTTAAAAAGACTGGTCCTAAGCCATAAATTGCATATTTTTCTGGGACTGGTCCGTTTTTCCATGGAGTTCCAGCTGCTACCCCTTCGTTATTTTCATCTGAAATCAGTTGTAATTGTTGGTCGTCAAAATCTTGGAATGTCAGATATTTTTTGCCAAATAGAGTTTTGATATCACTATGAGGAACTTCTAATTGTTCAAAACGATTAAGCCAGTATTCAAGCGCCGCATCACTAGGTACTCGGAAAGCTACGCGAGAAATACTGTCTGTGCCGTGACGTCCTTTTGGTAAATTTGGAAAGTCAAAAAATGTCATATCCGTTCCCGCTGAACCTTTGTCATCGGCGAAAAACAAATGATACGTATGAATATCGTCTTGGTTGACGGTTTTTTTCACTAAACGCATTCCTAAAACTTCTGTAAAAAACGCATAATTTTTCTCCGCACTACTTGTCATTGCTGTTACGTGGTGAATTCCTTTTAAATCTTTAATCATGATAAATCTCCTCCAAAATAAGTTTCAATTTCTGTTCTTTTTTCTTCTAAAAAGCTTGGTAAGGCTAAGTTGTCGCCCATTGTTTCAAGCGGTTCGTCAATTGTAAAACCGGGGCCAGCACTTGCAAATTCAATTCTTAAGCCACCTGGTTCGCGAATATATAGACTTTTAAAATACTCGCGGTCAACAAATTCTTCTATTTTCAAATCGTTTCGAACAGCTATATCGTGAAGTTCATCAACGGCTTCTTTGGTTTCAACGGTATAAGCAATGTGATCGATTGTCCCGCGTCCTGTTCGCGATTTTTTGTCTGAACTTGTGGCATGAAGTTTCGCAAAACTCGTCTTGTCTTTATCTACTAATACCCCATTCTGACTTTCTAAGCCAAATAAATCCGTGAAAAACTGGCTGGTCGCGGCCGGATTTGGCACGTGATAGTCTGCGCCGATAATCCGAACAATTTGCTTTTCAGCCGGGATATCAGTGTGGATGGTTGGGTTAGAAATGGTTTCTGGTATTTCCGTTAGGATGATACCCATTGTATCGGGATCTTGTAAGGTTAAAGTCTGGCCTTCTTTTTGGAAAGATATCGCAAAATCGTTTAGCCTTTTTTTCCAGTAAGAGCTTGTGCCTTTTGGTATTCCAAGGGTGATGTTTCCGAAAAAGGCGCGTTCGTTGTAGCTTGAGCCGATACGAGGTACTTCGAAAAATGTTAACAAGGTACCCGGGCTTCCTGTATAGTCTCCGTAAAATAGGTGGCGCATGTGAATATTGTCTTGATTTACTGTATTTTTTACGAGCCGTAGCCCTAATATGTCTGAATAAAAATGATGGTTCTCGCTAAATGATTTCGTTAGCGCAGATACGTGATGAATGCCTTTAATCATTTGTTTGTACCTCCTTCTTGATTACTAACTATAGTTTATAACTAAACTATTAAAAAGAAAAGTTTTATGCTCACAAAAAGTAAGTAACTTTTAATGACCGCAAAAAAGAGCGCCATTAAGCGCTCTTTAATACACATCTCGTTTGGTGAAAATAAAATAGGATAAGATAAACGCGACTAGCATCCACGCGGTCAGAACGAGCATCGAGAAACTCAATGTCATGCCTTCGACGGGTGGGCTCGAGCCGTTTAAGTAATTCGTTAGTTGTAAATTAACCATAAATAAATATTTCGCGCTCGGCCAAGAGCTGACGAGGTTGGTTAAAATGGTTCCGGTAATGAGTGAAGCAAGCATAATTCCCATTACGGCAGCTGTGGAGCGGACGAGCACCGATACAAACATCGTTAACACGCCGACCACGACACTGACAAACCACGCGAGTCCGAACTCCATGAGCAGTAGTTGCCAAACCGGCAGTTGGTACACGTCTGTTGTTGTAACAGCACCATCTTTCATGCCAAATCCGGTGAGAACTGGCGCATCCCAGCCACCGTAACCAAACACAATTCCAGAAATCAGATAGGCAATAACAGCGGATAATACCATAATCGCGGAAATCGAAAGCAACATTGAAATATATTTACTCGTCAAAATCCGCCATCGCTTCACAGGCCTTGTCAGCAGGAATTTCATCGTTCCCGCACTTGTTTCAGCACTAATTAAGTCGGCCGCTATAACCATGATAAAAAGCGGAAACAATAAACTAATACCATTTTCGACAAACGTTTTTAGGAAAGTTGGTGCTCCAGGTGCATTTGGGTTGATGTCATTATCCAAATAATATTGTAGTTGCCCGACAAGCACTTTGAAATATTTTTGATATTCTTCTGGCAGTCGCCCTGTTCCGAGCCTATTTTCAAGGTCAACAATTTGTTGTTGGGTTTGCACATGCCAATCGCTTGTCCCAGCTTGCTTTTCATCTTCTTGATGCTGCCGGAACTGTGCATACGTGAAAATCGCTACGATAATTGCCACTAGCGCCAAAATAACAATGAGTCGCTTTTTGCGCCAAAGTTTTAATTGCTCATTATAAACTAAATTAATCAATCGTATGACCTCCTGTTAACTCAAGAAATAGGTCTTCGAGAGATGGTTTTTTCTTGTCGATTTCATGGACTTGAATGCCTTTTGCAACCAACTGTTCGTTCCATTCGGCGCTATGTTCATTCACTGCGGTCACGAGATATTCGCCGTCCACTTCTACTTCGGTTACACTTTCCAAAAATGCTTTGGCTTGTTCAAAAGGAGTCGCCAGCCAGCGTAATTGCGCACGAGAACTAAGAAGATGTGAAACTTGATCGGTTTTAATAATCGTCCCATCTGTCATAATCGCCACTCGGTCACATAAAAGTTCAATTTCACTTAATAAATGGGAAGAAACAAGTACACTAATACCTTCATTTCTAGCCAGAGCACGGATAAAGTCGCGCATTTCGTGAATTCCAGATGGATCTAAGCCGTTTGTTGGTTCATCAAGAATTAATAATTTCGGATTCGAAAGTAACGCTTGAGCAATGCCTAAACGCTGGCGCATACCAAGTGAATACGTAGAAACTCGGTCATTTATCCGCTTTTCTAGCCCAACTAGCTCGGTTACTTCTTGGATGCGTTCTTTTTTAATCGCCGAATCCATTCGGGCAAAATACGCTAAATTTTCTTGTCCCGTTAAAAATGTATAGAATTCTGGGTTTTCAACGATCGAGCCAAGTCCGCGCATTGCTTCGGTGAAATTTTTCCGTATATCTTTCCCACCGATTAAAATCGTTCCAGATGTTGGTTTTATTAGCCCCACAATCATTCGAATCGTCGTTGTTTTGCCAGCTCCATTCGGTCCAAGAAAGCCAAAAACTTCTCCGGGCATTACTTCAAAAGAAATCCCTTTGATAATTTCTCGTTTGCGAATTTTTTTATGCAGATTAGTTACTTGAAGTGCTAGCTCCGTCATCGTCTTTTCCCCCTCCTGTTTGTATAACCTCTGTCACCCGATTACCGATAAACTGATATCCGGCGTGATTTGGATGGAATTTATCAGTCGCTAAATATGCATCCCCATTTTGCTGAAATAAATCAAAAGTCGGAACATAAATGATATTTTTCTCGTTTTGCGATAGATTTTGACTTTGCATGTTCCACTCATTCGCAACTGCCGACATTTCACTCGCATTTTTTAATGACATAAACGGATTATACAGCCCAATATGAAAAACGGGCGCGGATGGATTTAATTTTCGTATCGTTTGGTAAATTTGTTTCAGGTTGTTCGTATAGCTTGCTTCGGCTTGTTTAATTGCATTGCTTTTGAAATCATCCAGTGCTTCTCCGCCACGAAACAAATCATTTCCGCCAATCGTCATTAAAATAACATCGGCTGATTTTATTTGGTTTTGCACTTCTTTTTGATCTAATTGTTTGAGAAGCTGGTCTGATTTCGCCCCACTAATAGCAAGATTGACATTCTCGACATTTTTCTCTTTTTGTTTGTAGAAATTCTCCACCACTCGGACATACCCGCCGCCTTCTGTATCGCCAACGCCATATGTAAGCGAATCACCGAGCGCGGTTATTTTAAAGGTATCTTGTTTTTTCGTTACTGTCGTCTCTTTTTTGGTGGTGGTTTTCGCATTATTCGTTTGATGATTTTTCTGCCCATACCAAATTGATACCACCCCAACCATGCTCAAAATTAACGCAACAACGGAAAAAACTAATAGAATTTGAACCGTCTTACTCTTTTTCACTGACAACCACCTACCGTTTCATGAGGTTTATATTTCACTAAGTATAGCATATTTTAAAATGAGACTCCTTCATTTAAAAAGGATAGCTAGTAAAAACTAGCTATCCTTTTTAAATTATTGGAGCAACCACTCATCAGCTTCTTTGAAAAATTGAGCCACTTGCTCCGGGCGATCAATGCCGGGAAGATTATTATCAATCTCATAACCGTTTAATGTTAATGAAAGTGCTAGGCAAGCATAGCTTTTTCTAAAATTAGCTAACAACTCAGCAGGAACATCTGCAAGTTTACTGGGAATGATTGGCATCAACGAGTCTTTCTCATAAACTCCTTCAAACGCATTAATATACCATCTGCCTTCAATTCGCTCAACTCGTGTGACTAATTTGGCGTCAGAATTGAGTTCCATTTCTACTCCATTAATGATGGTGCGTGTTTGGATAGTGGCTTGCATAATTGCCACAGCTCGATCGTTATTAATCCAAACTTGCGTATTGTATATTTTATGTGGCGCAGGATTGGTCATTTTCTTTGATGCTTCAATAAAGCCATGGCCAGTCCCTTGAAACCATGAAATTTTTACGTTTGAATCTTTTGTAAAGCAAGTTTCCATTTCATCCCAAAGTGCATTGTCGCGACAAAATCGTTCAAATTGAACTAGCTCAAGGATGTCTGTCTTTGCTTGTATTTTTTCTGCGGTAAAAGGTTCGTTTCTAGTTAATAACATCTAATCTCCTCCGTATTCATTCTTTTAATACGAATAGCTTACCATTACCGCATACGAAAAGATGTAACGCTGGTTACTAGTTACTCAATAAAAGTATCAAATATAATCGCATCTAAAATAATAACGCTACTTCCTTCGATACGAATAATATTTTCTTTTTGCATTCTGCCAAGTTCTCTCGAAAGTGAAGGTCTTGTAATATCAAGATAGTCGGCAATTTCTTCTCTTGTTTCTGTTAATTCGATACTGCCATCATCGTCTTGGATGCCAAATAAATAATTGCTTATTTTTGCACGAACAGAGTCTTCTGAAACCATTCGTACCTTTTCACCTATATATTCAAATTTTCTAGTAACACTTTTTAATAAATTGACTAATAGTTGGTTTTGTAAAGCTAAATCTAAGGTTTGAAGAGTTTCTTGGTCGATGCTGCTAATTTCTAATACTGTTGTCGGTTCAAGCACGATTACATAGTCCCAAAATGGATTGCGATGCGAGAAATAATAAATCTCCCCAGCCAGTTCTCCAGGTTCTGTGACATTTTTACCTAGAATCCGCTTACCGCTACTTGTATTTTTAGCAATGGCCGCATTTCCTTTAACTAAAATATATACTTTCGTTACTTCGTCTGTATAAAATAAAATCTCATTATTTTTATAGTGCTTTTCTTTAACCGTAATTTTATTCATCAGTTCGTTTAATTGAGCTTCTGTTAATCCTTCGCATAATTGGCTATTTTGTAATTCAGTTCGAATGTTCATTTTGCTTCTCCTCTAAAATGAAAGTTACTTTTAACGATAAGCATAGACCACTTTCTTTTAAATAGCAATTACGACTGCATCAAAAAAATTCTGCTAAATTTAACCTTTAGCAGAATTTTTTATTTTTATCCCCAGATTGACAAAAGTACTTTAGCAAATCCGGCTGGTTTTTGAATATAACCTAAATGACCGCCTGGAATATCCACGATAGTTAATCCGAGCTGTTTGGCTATAAAGGCATTAACATCTTGTGGGAATGAGCCTTTTGAATCGGTACCATTAAGTAACGTAATCTGATGAACATATGGTTTGAAATCGTCTAAAGATATATTAGAGCTAGTATATTGGCGGATTTCATAAGTGAACCAGTATTTCATTTGTTGCGTGGTTGAATCTTTTGTCACTTCGTCTATTGTTACGGCTGGTTTCGACATGCTTTCTGCGTCAATGGGGGCAATATGAAGTGTTTCGCCAAAAAGTTGCATTGCTTCAGCCATATTTTTAGTTAGGGCAGTTTGTACAATCTTTTCATTCGCTTCTTGCCACATCTCCGAATCTGGTAAGAATGTATTGATTGGTGGCTCATGAAAGGCTATTTTTTTAACAACTTCTGGGTGATTTTTCAAGACATGCATAGCAACAATCGAACCAGAGCTTGACCCTAAAATATAAACAGGCTCGTCGCTTAACGCTTTTGCGAGTGCAGCAATATCAGCAGCATCTCTAGTCACTCGGTAATCATCATATGCATGACTAGCGCGCTCCGGTATAGCTGCTGTTAACTCACTGTCCCCATACCCACGACGATCTACCATTACAACAGAAAAAGATGTTTTCAATTGCTCTGCCAGTGGTAAAAAGATATCTCCAGTTCCATTTGCTCCCGGTATAAAAATAAGAATAGGACCTTGTCCGACTTTCTGATACGATAATTTTGCTCCTTCAATGTTTAAAACGCTCATTATGACCATCTCCTCTAATTTATCTAAAATCTAACTTTAGTATAGATAGCTTTTGTGATTTCGTCTGTAACCGTGGTTACGAAAGGAGAAAGCTATTATGGATTTATTTTCCAAAAAACACCCACCAAATGGTAGGTGCTCATAAGGAAGTAATCATATAGTTCGGTAGAGGCGCACATTGGCGCCGTATTACTATAAGTGACAATAATAAAAATGTATTGACTAACTAATTGTATTTTCTCAATAAACTCGCAAACCATACGAGATGCGGCAAAATTATAACAAGGAAAAATAATTCAAAAAATAAAAGCGCAATACGAGGAATTCTAATTCCATCATATTACGCTTTTTACATTATCTGTTTGTTAGCTGTCACTATCAATAAGTTCATATACTTTCTTATGAGCCACCACCTAAGGATGGGTGTTTCTGTTAGTCTTATTCCGCCACAATTGCTTTTGTCAAATCGTCCACGAAATCTTGTTTATTTTCTGCTTTCGATGCTTCGGAAATTGCATCAATATCTTTCGGTTTATCATCCCAGCGGCCAGAATCTGCTGTTACCGCAATATGGATACTTTTATCTTTATTATCATTCATAAAAGTGGTTACGTTTTCTGGGATATCATCGGACTGCACTGTAGTGAATAGAACTACTTTGTCATAATCATCTGCTTTTACTTTGTCTAATTTTGTTGTATCGATAATCGAAACATGCACGTTTTTGCCTTCCATGTCTTTTTTCACTTGGTCCATTACACTGTCTTTGAATTTACTACCTTGAGTTGCCAGTAATACATGATCTCCTGTAGCTGATTTATTTATTTCGGCATTTTCAGTAACGTCCATTGATTTAATAAAACGGTAGGATAGCATCACTCCTGCAAATATGACTACGGCGATTCCTACGACGATTAAGCTGATTTTTAGTGGTTTTTTCATGTTAAATTCCTCTTTTCTGTTAGTTGGGTCATTCTGATCTTAAAGCTTCTGCTGCATCTAATTTTGCTGCTTTATTACTTGGATAAATCGAGAAAATAAAGCCAATAGTAATTGTTATTGCGAGTGTAACAAGGAAATTCCAGAACGAAATGTGAATCATATCTTCAAAGCCAATTTTCGTTTCTAAAATAGGACTGGCTATTTTTGCAATTGTCACGGCGACAAGACTTGATAGCACATTAGCTAAAATAATAATATAACTTGCTTCCATCATGAAAAGTCCGCGAATATGGCGTTTACGATAACCAATCGCTCGGAATACACCGATTTCTCTTGTTCGTTCCACCACACCGATATAAAGCACGATAGCAATCATCACGCCAGCAACTGCAAGCGAAAGACCTGCAATAAAGGCAATCAAGTACACAATAATATCGGTAAACTGGCTAAATGTATCTACGAAAGCATTCGCGTTAGTAATCGAATAATTCGCCCAGTCTTTGTCATCCTCATATTTCTCCACGATTTCTTCTGCTTCTGCTGTCGTTTTTGTGAATGCATCTACAGATAAAATCGGTTTTTCAATACCAGTTGTTTTAATAAAGTCGTTCATTGTTTTTGTGGAAACATCAAATCCTCTAGCAAAACCTTCCTTAGATGGGTTGGTAATACCGGATATAATTGTTTCTGTTTTAACCGTATTTTTTGTGTCACTGTTTCTTCCGGCATAAACTAAGGTTATTTTTTTACCAATGAGTTTATCACCATCACTTTTTGTTAATTCATCAGAATCCTTTTTTCCAAGAATAGCTCTTGCTACACTTGACGGGATGACTGCTCCGGTTTCATCACTTGTCACCATTTTCCCGCTTAGAAGATACTCATCTTTGACGGTTAAATCTTCATAGCGTGATGGCTTAAAGTTGGCTTCTTGCATTTCACCAGAAATACCTTTTAAATATTCGCCATCGTATTCAAACTTAATTCCTTGGACAGTAGTGCGTTCGTATATCTCTGTAATATTTTCATCTTCATACAGTTGCTTAATTTTCTTGATCTCACTACTCGTTAATGGAGTGGTAGGTTCAGGTGATTTCGAGCCACCATCTTCTTTATAATAAGTCGTAATCTGATTGGGTGAAAAAGTTGTCCCAAAAATCTTTGAAAGACTTTGATTTACTCCATTTCCAAGCCCAAATGCTAATAAAATAGCGATAATGCCAATCGAGGTGCCAAGTGCTACAAGCAAATTTCGGAATTTTCTATTGAAAAAACTTTTAAAAGAAATTTTTGCAGTAGCCCACCAGTTTAGTCTTAACTTTTTTTCGTTTTTGTGGGTAACTTTTTGGACAACTTCTTTTTTTCTTTCAAATGAAATTACTTCTCCATCTGCTAGGCGTAATACCGCATCAGTTTGGTCTGCAATGTTTAAATCATGGGTTACAACTATTACGGTTGTCCCTTTTGCGGCCAAATCCTTAAGCAGTTTAATAATTTCATCTGAAGTAACACTATCCAGTGCTCCAGTTGGTTCATCGGCTATAATCATATCTGGATTATTAGCGAGAGACCTTGCAATCGCTACCCTTTGCTTTTGTCCACCAGATAGTTGTGTTGGTTTTTTGCTAGCAAAGTCTTCTAGCCCCACTTGTTTCAGCAAATCAAGCGCTCTCGCATTTCGATCGCTTTCTGCTAATTCAGGATTCAAATATAATGGAACTTTTACATTTTCAATAACAGACATATGATTGACTAGATGAAAGCTTTGAAAAATAAAGCCGATATGATTAAAATGATAGGCATCTAAATCAATATCCTGTAAATCTTCCCCATTGTATAAAACTTTCCCTTCATAATCAGTGTCAAGTCCACTAATAATATTTAGCAACGTAGACTTCCCACTACCACTTTTTCCTATAATTGCTGCAAATTCTCCGTCTTGAATGGTCACATTAATATCTTTCAAAACTGGTGTTTCGTTTTTCTTTCCTAACTTATAAGATTTTTTAAGGTGTTTAATTTCTAACATTTATTCTCCTACTTTCAAATAGTATCCATTTTTTTAGATTTCATATAGATGTAACTGCCTGCAATAACTGAACATAAGCCTACATTCCAAACAATAGATAGAAGGGAAATATCAAAGTGTCCATTAGGTAAAATGGAAATGATTCCAGGGCCGTTATAAATATGCAAGTAGTATTCAGCTAGTAAATTGACAATTAGGATAGCAAAGAGAAGTAGAATAACTGCCGCTTTTTGAAGAGAACTCGCCTTCACATGATCTTTTAACCACCCTACCGGAATAACAAAGTAACAAACAAACATAGCGATAAATAAAAACATCATCAACGTTCCAGAAACAAACGATAACGCATCGCCTGCTTCCATTCGTCCTGTCTCAAAACCGTAATACCAAATAAAGGCACTTTGAAGTAAAATTACAGTAATTGCTGATAAATAAGCAGCAAATAGTTTTCCGAAAAATTTCTTTGTTTCTGAAAATCCAGAAAGAGAAGCAAGTGTTACATTTTCTTTCGATGTGTCGAGTTTCGTGATTTTCCAAGTAGTGATAAGCACTAGAATTAGGCTCATTACCGTCGTTCCTCGAATTGCTCTAAAAAGCAAATCCGTTCCCTCAAGCAGATTCATCGTGAACCCTAGAAAGTTCAGCCCCAAGATAATTGCAAGTCCAATCAAAAGAATAGGACTGATTTGTTTTAAATAAAAAGTAATCATTTTTGTCATTTGTTCATTTCCTCCTTATAGAAATCGATTAATGCGTTGCCTGTTTCCTCGCGATAAGTTTCTGTTTCAATAGTTTTTAACGTGTTATCTTTAATTAACCACAGTTTGCTATATAATTTTTCGGTTCCTTCTAAATGGTGGGAAGAAATAATCGTGATAGCATCTGGATTTGTTTCGCTAATAATAGCTTTCATTACTTCTGAACGAGCCATAATATCGATACTCGCAAAAGGTTCATCATAAAGATACAATTTGGCTTTTCTTGCTAACACACTACCAATTTTCACTTTCATTAACATACCTGTTGATAGTTCGCCAAGTTTTAGTCGTTTGTTAATTCGCCATCCAGCAAGTAATCGGTCCCACTTATCTAACTCCATATTTTCAAAAAGCAAACCATGTTGTTTCATATAATCTTCTATAGTAGTACTTTTTTTAGCGTAAAGTTCATTATTTAAATAAGCGATTTGC
Source organism: Listeria sp. LM90SB2 (assembly GCF_028867355.1). Classification (NCBI taxonomy): domain Bacteria; kingdom Bacillati; phylum Bacillota; class Bacilli; order Caryophanales; family Listeriaceae; genus Listeria; species Listeria sp. LM90SB2. The sequence goes on along the minus strand of NZ_CP046449.1, from coordinate 797,423 downwards.
TGGCGGATATCATTAGTAGTAAATACTTCATTGTCTAATTCCAATGTGCCACTATCCGGTTTCTTCAAGCTTGCTAACATATCTAGCAAGGTCGTTTTCCCGCTACCATTTTCACCAGTGAGCACGATCATGTCGCCTGGTTTTGCTTCGAGGTCTACATTTTGTAAGACTAATTTATTTGGATAGGATTTAGCGATATTATTTCCCACTAACATTTACTTCTACCTCCTCTACTTTTTTCACCCAAGCGATAATTTTTTCTTTATTAATTCCTAATTTACTCATTTCACTAATAAAATTTTCGGTAAGTTGTTTTGCGATGTCATTTTCCAATTGCTCAATTCTCCTCTTATCTTCTGTCAAATATTTACCAGTACCTCGAACGGTGTAAATAATTTCCGTTTCTTCCAGTTCTGCATAAGCTCGCTGGATGGTTGTCGGATTTACTTCTAACTTTGTTGCTAACTCTCTTACAGATAGTAGCTTGTCACCAGCATTGTAAATTCCTGTAACAATTTCTGTATGAATATAATGAACGATTTGTTTATAAATGGGTTTACTATCATCAAACTTCATAATTTCCTCCTTTCGCCTGTCTGTCCGTATCACCGTACCACCTGGGTCACACTGGCTATGAATGTACTATATCAAAGGAAAATCGCTTCATTTATACATTACATATATCTAAAATGCGTTTTTTATTGCTTAAAAAATTTTTTTAATTAAAAATGTATACAATAAGCCAATCTAGATAACGTCACAAACTGTTCATAATATTTTTTTTAAAGAAATAGCGTATAATAAAGTGGTAATTATTCAAATATAAGGGGGCACTATAATGCCAGAGAAACTTGATACCGTACTTGGATATTTAAAAGAATTTCCAGACTACTATAAATATGTAACGAAGAAAACCTATACCGTAAATGAAAAAATAATTTTTGAAGATGAAAAAGCGAAAAGTATCTTTTTTATCGTGGAAGGTTATGCTGCAGTTGAATTAGAGGATAATTTAAGAAAAACGAACTACATTTCCATCTTTGTTCTTCCATATAATGTTTTAGGAATTGATGCATTTTCCTCTTATCCGAAAAAAAAGCATAGTATTACGGTCATGAGTGAACATTTGATGCTCTATAAAATAGATGCTGACTTTTTACTCAACATATTATCGATTAAACCTGATGTAAATGATTTTCTCTTAACAAGTATTGCTGACGTTTTTGCTCGTCACTATGCGCTTCTTGGTATGATTGCAAAAACGCCGAAAGAACGGATTTACATGGCTTTAGAAAATCTTGCGGTAGAGATGGGCACTGAAGATGAAGAAAGAAATGAAATTGTATTACCAAACTTTATCAATCAGTCAGTTCTTGCAAGATATTGCCGCACAACGCAGCCAAACATATCCAATTTACTAACCGAACTTGTAGAAGAAGAATTTTTGGTCAACAAAAAAAGCCCTTACCGGATTGATAAGGACTCTTTGGATATATGAGATTGATATTAATTTAATAACTTAAATCATTTCCATTAGTTTCAATTACTTTTTTATACCAATAGAAACTTTTCTTCTTCAAACGTTTATAGCTATTATCTTTATCAACATCAACAAAGCCATATCTTTTCTCGAAACCTTCACGTGTTGAATAAAGAGCTATTATTCACTAAGTTAGATAAACGTTTATGTCACAACCTTCTTCAATGGCTTCTTGCATACGCGCAATATGTGAGGCCAAATAATCAATTCGGTACGTAGAATCAATTGTCTAGCCCCGTTCGGTTGTTTGACAATATGGGTTTGGTGCTTTGATTCCGTTCCTTTTTACAAACAGTAATTTTGAAGCCTGACTCATCCCCAAAAGCATCAAAAATAGTACGATTTCATACGTTCTTCCGCGTTAAAAAAATTCCAACGACTCCTCCTATAAGGATAATCGGTGCTAATCTGACAAACAACCATTCAAATGTATGAAAAGCTACTCCGATAACGCTAGTTTCAGGGTCACTATAATCCCAACCTAAGTAAGGACTATTTAGTATTATAAAGACCGCTGAAATTATTGCTATAACGGTACACAACGAGACAAATAGCCAATAAAGCATTTTTTGTCTGGCGGTCTTTCTTTGTGCAAGCTGTAAGTTTATAATCTCCAGTTTTTCGGAGATCGCTTTTACGTCATCAACCTTTGAAACCATAACAGTTTCTCCAAGCAAAGTGCTTACTGGTGTTTCAAGCACTTCCGATATGGAGATTAACATATCAGAATCAGGAACTGACAATCCTTGCTCCCATTTAGAGATTGTTTGTCGCACCACATTCAGTTTGATGGCAATTTCTTCTTGCGAAAGTCCTTTTGATTTCCTGATTGCTTTAATATTTTCGTTTAACATTAGAGATACCCACCTTTCTTCCAGTTGTTATCACTATTGTATGAGAACTCGTCCATTGCTACAAGCAACGCATATTAACATTCAAACTTTATAGCCACGATATGCAGTTTTGTATTTACTATCACATCCATAGTACCTTTCAATCATAAAAATATTATTTTGCTTTCTTTAATTCAGAATAGGACGTAAAGTTATTTTTTGCTGGTATACCGTTTTTAGTTGGTATCTCTTTAGCACATTACCCTTTTAAAATAGGCAGCCTAGTTCTAATATATTTCAGCTATGCTTTTGCTTTTTACGCCAGAAGAATAAACTAAATGCGACACATACTGCTATTAAACCAAATACACTATACAGCACACTATCCCAAAGATTATCCCCTGTAGTTGGTAGTTTTATTTTTCCTGCTACTGTAGGTTGTGTCTTTGTTACCTTTAAATTTCCAGGTTTTGCAACGTGAGTCTGATCTACGCTAGGTGTATTTGGAATGTTTGGTTGGTCTGGATTAATTGGTTGAACAGGTGTTACTGGTGGTGCTGGAATAACTTTAGCTTTTACAGTTACATTAATAGTCACAGCTTCCCCGGAAAAACTATAAGTAACCGGATAAACACCTGCTTTTGTCGTGTCTACTTTCCCTTCTACTTTTACATCATCAAAGGAAACTGCAGCTCCAACAGAATTTACTGCGCTATCAAAATTATCCTCTGCGCTCCATGTATCTCCTACGTAAATCGTGGAATCATGCGCTTTAATTTTTGCAGGTACTGCATTATACACGTAGGTGACTGTTTGTGGATTTGTTTCAAAAACGCCGCTTGCATTGGCTGGTAGCTTACTATTATCTAATGTAAATCCAGTAATTTCTTTCGCTTTTGCGTGATAAGAATCATCTAGTTTTCCGGTCAAAGTGTCAGAAGTAGTGATTTCGTTGCCGTTTTCATCTACGTATTTTACTGTGACAGGTGCGCCTTCCATTTTTTTATAGACATACGTGACAGATAGTGGCGCGTAGTCAAAAGTGCCCATCCCATTGGTTGGTAATTTGGAAGTATCTAATTCGTACCCATCAATTACTAATTCGTAGTCAGGCGTTGTTACATCATAATCATCACCTACAAATCCACTAACTATCTGTGGATCATGAATCGTTTTTCCATCTTCATCTACATAGTTAACTGTCAAATCACCAGCCACCGTACTTGCCATGCTGATACCAAAAGTTACTTGGTTTTGTGGGTTGTTCGGCGCATTATCAAGTACAACTCGAATATTATGATAGCCTGAGCTGAAACTTTTCAAAGAAATACTAATGTCAGAATTTAACTCACCTTCGTAAAGTATTTTACCAGAAGACTCATCTGTAATTGTTACCTCATGACCTTCAAAAAGTTCCCTATCTAACATAAACTCCGCATGCAAATCAATAAAAGTAGAACTGCCAGAAAGAAAAGGAGTAAGCAATGTATCATTCGTTACGTTGCTAAAATAAGTGGTTGTTGCCGTCAAATGCCCACTATATTGAGGTGTAGTCGCTGGATAAATAAAAGTTGAGTAGGAGTAAATACTTGGTTCCGGCTCTCTACTATTAATGGTCACTTGGTTACCTGATACATTTACTTCATTTGTTCCTGTTCGATTTTCGTATAAGCTCAAAGGAATTTGGCCAACCAGTTCGTTGTTCTGTAACGCAATTGACGAAATCTTTCCAAGTCCATCAGGAATTTTTCCAGTGAATTGATTGTAGTCTAATCGAAGTTCTGATAAATTCGTTAATTCCCCTAATTCAGCAGGAATCTCTCCTGATAGCTTATTAGAATATAAAAGCAATTTTTCAAGAGATACTAAATTTTTAATCTCCGGTGGTACTTCACCAGTAAGCGATTTATTACTCAATGAAATGATCTTAATTTTAGCCAAATCGTCAAATGTTAAATCCACACCGACCTTTTTAGGCGCTAATTGTCTGTTTACTTCATTAATCAACCACGTCTGCCCTCCTAAATCTTCCGAAGTAACAATATCGGTTGCATTATTTTTCAAATTAACTTGTTGGTTTGTATCCATTGTTGATTTCAATTTTGTTGTTTCGATTTTGGATGCCAACCCAGAAAGTGGGTTAACCCACACAAAATTTAATGACAAAACAACAGCGGATAGGCATAGAAACGCTTTTTTCATTCGTGTATAACCTCCAGTAATATTTATTACTCCTAAAATTATACGCTAAACAGCCACTCAAAAACGCCTTCCTAAGTAGCAAAATTTCCTATTTATGAACATTTCTTGAACGTTTTATATCACAAAAACAGTATTTCATTCCATTTTCAAGTAATTATTTTTGACACATTTTCACGAATAAAAACGAAAATAATTTACTATAAAAAATCTAATTAGCAAAGTTTCAAAAACACGAAAGTAATTGATATTACTTATTTTCAATTAAAATACAACTCAAAAAAAAAGCGTTTCAAAAGATAATTCCAACATTTTCAAAACATCCCAAATCATCGAAATCCACTTGAATTCAACCTCGTTTTTGGATAAAGTTACACTTTTATCCATTTTTACAATTTTGTCAAAAAAACGTCACAATTTAACAGCTGGACACAGCTAACGAAGTCTAATTTTAGCACTCTGATAATGTGAAATCATATTATTATTGACTGATGAATATTGAAAATAGTAGAAATAGTACTTTTCACATCTGCTCTATTTGTTTGAAGAAATAGAGTTATATAATAACCACAAAAAAACCGACAAAATAAATTGTCAGTTTTACTTTAAAATAAATTTATTATCTTTTGAGAACTATTTAAATCAAAAAAACTGCAACAGAATGATTCCTCATCCTATTACAGTCTAGCATTAAGATTAGCTAAATGTGTCAGTTGGTACTTTTCTCGCTAGGCACATAATACCTGCAATAACAGCAAGTACACCTGGAACGATCCATAGTAATCCTACTAAGAAGAAACCTACAACACCAGCTACTAGCGTCAAGATACCGAATACTTTAGCATTGCGTTTAATTAATACAGCAAAAACAATCAAAGCAATACCAAGCACTAAAGCAATTATAGAGAAAATTACTGTTAAACCACCTGCAGCAGCAAGTGCTTCAGAGTCAGCAGCAGTCATCGCAGTTGCGTTAGATAATTCTTCACTGCCAGAAAGAGCAGCAAGTAAACCTCCGCCCGCGATTCCAGTAATACCAGCAATAATACCTGTAATTCCCGCAATTAATGTTAGAACAAATTCTGATTTTCTTGGATTCATTATGATATAAACCTCCCTTTTAAAATAGTCATTTATTAGTATAACATTAATTTTGCTAGAAAATGTAGACATTTCGTGTATTTTATTGCAATTATCTTTTTATTGTACAATTTTAATAAAAAAAGACCTTTCAAGTGAAAGGTCTCAGATATCTTCACGTTCTAGCCATAAACTAAGGAGTACATCATTTTCTTCTTTAATATCTTCTTTTGTCATTTCGGGCTTAATATCTACTTTTTCAAGAATTTCAAATTGAATGGTGTCAATACCATATTCCTTTGCTTCTTTTGCCATTTCTGGTGGCAGCATATTTCCCGCTCCAATTTTCACTCCGAAAGCAAGTTTATTGGCGATTCCTTTTAAATCCATTGTGTTATCAATTAAGGATTTACCACTTTTTGTACTGATAAAACGGTAAACGCCGGCATCGGGAGATTTTTCTTTGTATGCACGAATTAGTTCTTTACGATTGTCTTTATTCAATTATTTCACGTCCTTAATAACCTGCTTCTTGTAATAGTTTGCTTAATGTTTTGAGGCGTTCGCTGAGGAGTTCATCATCATTTTTTAAAACTTGTTCGAACAATTGCATGTCCTCATCGATATATTCGTTATCTTCACAAACAGCAATAGTCAGCGCATCTCCTTGCAAACCGATGCGATCAAGCGTAGGATTTTCTTTGTCATAAAAATGAGGTAAGCGGTAAGCATCTTTGAAATGGACTTTGGTTCTAGCAATTAAAATGGCCAAATCAAGCACACGGTGTAGCGGAAGTTCTTCGGATTGGCGTGACCATTTATCACCAGTATGACGCCATACTTTGGCTGAAATATCTACTTTACCCCGATCATTCCACTGTGCAAGTCCGAGCGAAAGTCCTTTCGCATCAGAATGGTAAGCGTTCTTGCCATCTACTTCTTCATAATTTTCAACAACGATTACTGGTTTATGTTTTAAGGTAGTTGGAATCTTCATAAGATTTCTCCTTTTAATTTTTAGTAATTTACTAAATTAGTATATTACTAATTTTATAAAATGTAAAGAAAAACTTTCCTAATTACTCGGAAAGTTCGTTTTTCATATGTAATTGTTGAAGTCCATCTGACAATCCGACTTCGATGGTACGATTGTTCGTTACATTCACTATTCCTGAGTCTGTTTGATACGTACCTGTTGCTGGGAGAACGTAATCATCTAAGCCAGTCATCTCACCATTTTCTACAATTCCAGTAATATACCACGGATGGCCTAAGAGCTCTTCCGCTTCTTGAAAATGACCGCGCCGAATAAACGCTCGAATGTTGGTGGAACTTATTTTGGTTTGATTTGTTTCAATAACCGGGACAGATGTGACACCAATATCATAGGGCTTGCATAGGTCCCGGAGTAAATCTACGTCAGAATCGCGCCCTTTCCCAAAATTAAATTCAGAACCAACGACGATATGCGATAAATTCAAATTGGTTAAATGGTCTCTGACAAACTCTTCTGGTGTCGTTTCCGCATACCGAGGTGTGAATGCTGTTTCGATTAAATGATCGACACCGTAATGCGCGAGCCAACGTTCTTTTTCCATTCTTGGTGTGAGCATTTCGCGGTATATTTCGATTTGTTTTAAAGCCCAAAGCGGATGTGGACTGAAACTAATAGCGGTTAATATTTCATTTTCTTTTTTTATGGATAAGGCTGTATTTAAAATGGTCTGATGGCCGATATGTACCCCGTCGAATTTGCCGATTGTTAAAACTGCGGGGCGGCTATCTTTATTTGGTTCGAGTGTTACGTGTGATACTTCCATTGGCTGATTTCCCCCATTCCTCTCTAAGTTTATAGTATAACAAGGGCGTCGTGCAAATTTATTGATTACATAAAAAAAGACCTTTTCTAATCTCGAAAAGGTCTTGAATACTTTATTCTACTGTGACACTTTTTGCTAAGTTTCTTGGTTTATCGACATCACAGTCACGGTGAAGTGCTGCGTAATAAGCTAATAATTGACACGGGATAACGCTCGCTAGTGGTGTTAATAATGGATGCACTTGCGGAATAACAAAGCGGTCACCTGGTTGCGCAACGTTTTCCATTGCAAATACACAAGTTTTTGCTCCACGCGCTAAGACTTCATTTACATTTCCGCGAATATTCCAGTTGATAGATTCTTGCGTGATAAGTGCTAAAACTGGTGTGCCATCTTCAATAAGCGCAATAGTACCATGTTTTAATTCCCCACTTGCAAAACCTTCTGCTTGAATATATGAAATTTCTTTTAGTTTAAGTGCTGCTTCCATCGCTACGAAATAATCGATGTTTCTACCTAAGAAGAAGGCGTTACGAGAAGTCGCTAAGTATTCGCCCGCAATATGTTCGATAACTTCTTTACTAGAAACCATTGCTTCCATTGCAGTTGCAACGATACCTAATTCAGCAGCTAAATTAATGCTAAGTGCTTCAGCATCACCAATTTCGCGACCAAGTGAAACTGCAAGTACTGCTAAAACCGAAATCTGTGCGGTATATGCTTTTGTTGATGCAACCGCAATTTCAGGTCCAGCATAGAGATACATCGAATGATCCGCTTCACGGTCAAGCGTAGAGCCTGGTACGTTCGTTAATGTCAGCGTCCGGTAACCAAGTTCTTTCACTTTTACAAGGCATTGGCGGCTATCAGCTGTTTCCCCACTTTGGGTAATGAAAATGAATAACGGCTTTTTAGACATTAGCGGTAAATTATAACCAAATTCACTAGAAACATGTACTTCTACAGGAATTTTCGCCATTTTTTCGATTAAATTTTTTCCGACTAAACCAGCATGATAGCTCGTACCACAAGCGACAATATGAATACGGTCAGAAGATAAAATTTCATCAAGAATTGTTTGATCGACATTGATTTCCCCAGCTTCATTTTGGTAAGCTTGGATGATTTTACGTGTTACTGCTGGTTGTTCATCGATTTCTTTTAACATATAATGCGGGTATGTGCCTTTTTCGATGTCAGATGCATCTAATTCAGCAGTGTAGCTCGCGCGGCTAATTTCTTCCCCTTCTAATGTTTCTAATGTAAAACCGTCTTTTGTAACGATAACGATTTCTTTATCCATAATTTCCACGAATTCATCTGTTTCTTTAAGAACAGCCATTGCATCACTTGCAATAACGTTGAAGTTTTCGCCTTTTCCGATTAGTAATGGGCTTTTGTTTTTTGCTGCGTATAGTGTTTCTGTATCGGTTTGGTCAATTAAGCAGATCGCGTAAGAACCATGAAGTAACGATAACGCTTTTTTGAATGCTTCTTTAGTCGAAAGTTCTGCTGCAAAGAGTTCAATAAGCTGAACGATTACTTCTGTATCCGTATCACTAACAAATGAATGATTTTTTAAGTATTCTTCTTTTAAAAGGGTATAGTTTTCGATTACGCCGTTATGAACCATTGTAAAACGACCAGATTTGCTTTGGTGCGGGTGGGCGTTTTCGTGATTTGGTTTACCGTGCGTTGCCCAGCGTGTATGTCCGATTCCTGTTGTACCGAATGCATCACTTGGTACAAGGCTCGCAAGGTCTGCAATCCGTCCTTTTTCTTTAACTACTGTTACTAGGTCTTTGTTTTGCAAAGCGATTCCCGCAGAGTCATAGCCGCGGTATTCTAATTTTTCAAGTCCTTCTAATAAAATGCCTTTTGCATTATTTGTTCCAATATATCCAACGATTCCACACATAGTAAAACTCCTCCAATAATTAACTTGAGGGCAGACTTATCCAATTTCAAGCCCTCTACATTTTTTGGTTTCCTTGGAGGGTAAAAAACATGTTTCATTACTACTCTGTCCACTTGGTCACCCAAGTGATTTGTAAGTAAGACTTAACGACTGCATGCACAGCCGGGAGACTCCCGCCGAAACTTCGATTAATCTCCTCCTCGTCAACTGACTGTTTACTTTTCAGGGATTTCACCTTCAAGTATTTTCGTCCCAATCAGTTCTGGCGCTTCTATTTAATTGTACAATCCTCCTTCACTACTTTTCAAGGAAACAAATTCATTTTACAATAATATGTATACTAGGTCAAGCATTATATATAGCCGTTTGTTTAAAATTGGTCTATACATTGACAAAAAATAACAAATGACTAATAATATAGTTATGATACAAAAAGGAGCGAGCTGAATGGTTTTTGCAAAAAAATTAGTTGCTAGTATTGCTGTTTTCATTTCACTTGGATTCATTTATTTCCGAGAAAGTACAGCTGTCGCATTTGAAAGTACAAATACTGCTTCCTTTCTTCCTTCTACCGGAGATGCGTTTTCGGTTTGGCCGATTGTTATTGGAGTGGTGCTTGTCGCGCTTGCTGTCGTCCTATTTATTAAGAAGAAAATATAAAAAATCGTTTGAGAGCATGAGATATGCTTTCAAACGATTTTTTTATGGGTGACTTAGGTAAATGGCTTGCTTTCCCATAGCAGACCAGCCTTCTTCAAGTACACTTCTTTTTACGGCACGGTTTTTATGTCCATATGGGTCATTAATATAAAAATTGTTTTTATCGAACCCAGTAATTACCACACTGTGCATCGAATACGTGATTTTCTTTTTACCTTCTTTTGTTTGGACGGTTTGCCAGTTTTTGGGTGCATGGTAGTCGGTGGTAGTGATAATCCATACTGGTGCGCCTGTGCTGAGTACAGTAATGATGTCTTGAATGCTATTCCCGCTAATATCGTGGACGTGTGCTTCGTTAACGTATTTAGCGGCCAGATTAGCTATGGGAGCATGATTCACGCCTAGACCAGGGCTATCGCCGCTAATGCTCCCAACAAATGCTTTATCCGGATTACCGTGTAAACCATTTTGTTCGATTGGTGTTGTTGGGAGATTATTCGCTAACTCATTTTTCGTTACACGCTTTCCATTGAATTGTAAGAGCATTGCTAAACTCGTTACTTCGCAGCCATTAAAAAGCGTAGGAGCATCCATTTGATTCACTAGTGGCACATCTAATCTTACATTAAAAGGTTCGTTGTCTAATTTATAAACGACTTTGGCGCTTTCGAGTTTGACGGTTGGTGAATAAAAGGTATATTTCGTATTTAGAAGGGTCAAACTAAATATACACGCTGTAATGACAAGCAGTGATTTTATCCAAATTCGCATTATACATGCTTCCTAGACATTTTCTGCTAGGACTGGCTCTCCTGGATCTTTTGTTTCTGATTCTGGCTCTTCTGTTACTTCGACCGCTTCTTCGCTCACTTCGGTATTGAAGTTGGCGATATACCCTTCTAATGAACCGGAAATTTTTTGCATTTCTTCGGAGATAACAACTAGCTCGTCCACTTTCATTTTGTTTACTTCTGCGAATTCAAGTGCAGCAGTGGATTTTTCACCGATTTGATTGGAAATTTCTGTTACGTCGCTAATTGACGTGTTGACTTCTTCAATTCCCGCAGCCATTTCTTCGGTTTCTTGAGATACATTTTGCATTTGAGCGGAAATATCATTGACACGATTGAGTAAGTCTGTGAAAGTTGCTTCCGTTTCAGAAATGATTTTTTGGCCAGCTTCTGATTCGGAAAGACCTGTGTTCATTACTTCGATAGTAGTTTTTGATTCTGTTTGAATTTTTTTCAGAACAGTATTAATGTCAACAACAGCAAGTCGTGATTGTTCAGCTAGTTTGCGGACTTCTTCGGCTACGACTGCAAATCCACGGCCATGTTCACCAGCACGAGCAGATTCGATTGCCGCATTTAGGGCAAGCAAGTTGGTTTGGTCAGCGATATTTGTAACGGTATCCAGCGCTTTTTCCACTTCACCAACGCGGTTAACTAATTGAGAAACAACGTCTGTACTTGAACGCATAACGCCGCTGATACGATCCATTTGAGACACGAGATTATTGATAACGGCAATGCCATCGTTCGTTTTTTCTGCGGAATCTTTTGTTAGATCAGATACTTTAAGCGCGTATTCAGCCACATTTTGAACGCCGCCAGTCATTTGATCCATTGCATCCGTGCTTTCTTTCATGCTGCCGATTTGTGTTTGGATCTGTTCACCCATCATTTTCATTTCGATGTCCATTTCTGTTGTCATTGCAGAAATAATTTCCGAACTAATAATAACGTTGTCACTGGAAGATTTAACGTCTGTAGAAGCTTTTTTAACGTCTTCAATCATTAATCTTAGGTTTTCGCTCATTTCATTCAAGTCGTTTGTAATATCACCAAGCTCGTCTCTACCGTTATAAGTGCTGCGGTACGACAAATCTCCACTAGCTACTTTATGTACAGCTGTTTGCAAGTGTCGGATTCCTTTTAGAATCACTCTTGTAATATAAGCGTTAAAAATGAATAGAGAAATTAGCACGGCAATAATAACTGCTGTGAATATGATACTGATTTTTACACCAAAGTCAGAAATTGCTTGAGAAGAATTTTCGACTTCTTTGTAGTTCATTTCATTTAAAACGTTTAATTGTTTAGTTGCATCGTCAAATTTTGTTTTGACGTTTTGGTAGTATCTGTTTTGCGCTCCAAGTAATTCTGCGTCGTCTAGTGCGCTTGATGTGTCACTGATTACTGAGGATGCGGATGATTTCATGTCCGCTAGTTTTTCTTCAAAGTACGCTAATTGTTTTTTATCTTCTGCTGTTAAATTGGCTTTTTTGAAATTATGAATTGCTTGGTCATTTTCGGCATAAAGATCATCAATATCTTTTATAAGAGCTGATTTTCCGTTAATAGTGTCGAACATGGTCAGGATGTCGATATTGATTTGCGCCATGTTTGTTTGGATTTTTGCGATTTCTTTCATCGGTGCGACATTATTATCAACCATATTATCTGAAAGTGTTGCTACATGACGAAAGCCAAGAAAGCTAGTCGCGCCAAGTCCGATTAACATGATGGTCGTTATAACAATATTGATGCTTAATTTTGTTTTCAATTTACGATTTTTAATTAAATTCACCCATTCCACACTCCTATTCTCTAATTCTAATTTATTATCTCATATTTTTTAAAAAAACTCCATATTTTATTGTAAAATAATTAGTTTTAATAAAAAAACGTTATAATAATTAGCGAAAATCGGCATGAAACGGGTGATAATGTTATTTTTTTATTTATTTTTTATAAAAATCTGCGTAAAATGGTTTTAAGTGGTGGCATTTTTGCGAAACGATGGTCTTCTAAGACTGATTGGATTTCGAATTTAGTATAACCGAGCGCTTCGTCCATCACGATTTTACCAGGTAGTGGAGCGGCTGCACTGTCCACGGAAACGTCGATGATTACTGGCTTCGTTGCTAGTTTAGCGTTTTCGAAAGCAGCTTCTAGGTCCGCCATTTTTTCTACTCGGAAACCAATTCCTCCACAACTTTCGGCGAATTTTGCGTAATTGATGTCTGGTAGATCGATGGCGTAGTTTAGTTCACCAGCTGATTGTTGTTCATATTTAATGAATGAAAGTTGTTGGTTGTTTAACACGACGACAATCATTGGCATGTTTAAACCTACTGCAGTGACGAAATCTTGCATGACCATGGAAAAGCCTCCATCACCGACGATGGCGATTGCTTGGCGGTCTGGGAATGCTTTTTTGGCAGCGATAGCTCCAGGTAAACCGCAGCCCATAGTACCAAGCCACGCGGAAACGATAAAGTCATTTTGTGGGGTTAAATGTAAATAACGAGTGCTCCAAACAGTTGCAGTTCCTACGTCGATAGAGAAAATGGCATCTTTATCAGCGATTTTTTGGATGTTCGCCATCACGACTTCTGGGGCGATTGGATCGGTTGTTTGTGCGATGTCTTCTTCTAACCATTTCCACCATTCTTGCATGTTTTCTTGGCATGCTTGAAGGAATTTACGCTCTTCTACAGGTGCGGTTTTCGCGGTTAAATTACCGATGATTTCTGCGGCATCGCCAACTAAACCAACTGTTGCAGGGAAACGTTTGCTGATTTTGGCTGGGTCAATATCGATTTGGATGCAGTCGGCTTTTTTTGGTAAATAATCGCTATAAGGGTAATCATTCCCGAACATTAATAGTAAGTCAGTTTCTTGCATAGCTTCATATGCTGGTTTGGTTCCGATTTTACCAAGGTTTCCGAGTGCATTTGGATGGTTATCTGGAACAATGGTTTTTGCTGGTAAGGAATGAATAATCGGGATTTTCAATTTTTCTGAGAAGGCGATTAGTTCTGGTCCAGCGTGTTTAGTCCCTAATCCGGCTAAGATAACTGGTTTTTCCGCTTTTTCAATCCGTGCTACAGCTTCCTGTATTGCCGCTTCATCTAGTTTTGGATTTTCTTGTTCGAATTTGACTGTTTTTGCTTCAAGGCTCGCTTTAATTACTTGTGACGGGATATCATTTGGAATCGTTAGGACAGCGACGCCTTTTTCTTTATAAGCGGTGCGGATTGCTTCATCAACCACATCCGCGAGTGTTTCGGCATTATCAATTTGTTTATTATACACGGCAACATCTTCAAAAATCGCTGGTAAATTGACTTCTTGGAAAAAGCCGGTGTTTAAGACGTCGGTTGTCACTTGCCCAGCGAGTACGAGCATTGGCACATGATCCATTTTTGCATCATACATGCCGTTTAGAAGATGAATTGCTCCGGGGCCGCCGATAGATAATGCGACACCAATTTTGCCTGTTAATTTGGTATATGCTGCTGCGGCTAGTGTCGCCACTTCTTCGTGCCGAACGTGAATAAATTCGATTGCTTCTTGTTCTTTTCGTAAGGCATCAACTACTGTATCAATCGAATCACCAGGTAAACCATATACGTGGTCAATCCCCCAATTTTTTAATGTTTGTACGAGTGTTTCACTTGCTTTTACTTTTTTCATTTTACTTTCTCCTCCCATGGATGTTTTCTCTAATGTCCAATAGTTTTCGTTTACCCTGTTTTTAAAAGAGTATTCATAAAAGAGAATTGACGAACTATTCAGAAGTGCTTATAATGAAGGCAAGGTGGTGATCAAAGAGATGCAAACAAAATTGCACTGCTCTCGACTTTCTAACAATGGCTTTAGGATTGTTTAGAAAGTAAGAGTGAAATAAACTCTTCAATCCTTCAGCTAGTTTAACCAACATTTAACTATTAAAGGAGAATTATAATGAAAGAGTTTATCGAGCCATACCAATATAATTTTATCAAAAATCAATTAGCCAATGTTTCACGCGCATACCGGTCCGCCAATGATACTTCGACTTTGAAGGCGTTAAAATCGTTAACAGAGGAGAAAATCAATGAACTATTCCCGGAAAGCGTGCTAGAGGAGCATAAGGAACTGTTTAGCGAGCTCCATGCGATTACTTCAACCAAAGAAGCAGAGCCGTTTTTAGATGGGTTAAAAGCCTATGTGATTCCTTTCGCGCCACCTAGTGATGTGAAACTTAAAAAACTTTTTGCGAAAACGAAAAAATTAAAAATTCCCGCCTGGTCTAAACTAGATTTGCGCGACTATACTTTTTACGGCTGGAATGATATCGCTCAGCAACGTAAATATATCGTGACTTACGAGGACGGAAATTTGGTCGGCGTACAAGGAACTATTTCGACAGAGATTCAAAAGGGTGTTTGTTCGATTTGTCACTCGCATTCCAAAGTATCGCTCTTTATGGCGAAAACGAAATCTTCGAGTGACGGCATTTATACGACAAATGGTAATTACATTTGCTACGATAGTGATGTGTGTAATCAGCAAATAAAAACCCACGAAACGTTAGATGAATTTATTGAGGTTGTTAAGAAACGCAAATAAAAAACAGAAAGTCTCTCATTTTTTTGAGAGGCTTTCTGTTTTTTATTTAATCGAATCTCGCAATTTCTGACGTTGTTTATCCATCCATGTTTCTTCCGGAAATTCACTTAGTAAGTTGTCGGCGAATTCCGCTAGGTCATCTCCTACAACGGCTTTTAATTCTAGGTTGTCGGCTGCGGCGTTTTCGAACATCTCGAGTACATTCTTTAGGATTTCAAACATCCCAGCGCCTTTTGCAAAGTTCCATAAATAGGTTTCGATAGCTTTCATTGCGGTTTTGTAATCTTCTGGCAAAGCGGCTATTCGTTTTTTGTACTGTTTGTAATCTCGTTTTTCTTCGCGGTATTTTTTGTACCAATTAAACATTACGCTTGCCCTCCTTTAACCTGCATGATTTTTCCTTGAATAAAATCCCAACGCTTCCAAAAAATAGCTAGTTCTTCTTCACCAGCTGGGCTCAATGTGTAAAATTTTCGTGGTGGACCTAATTCTGATTTTTTCTTTTCTATCTCGACTAATCCTTTTTTCTCCAGACGAACGAGAATGGTGTAGACGGTTCCTTCGACGATTTCATCAAAGCCTAGGTCATTGAGGTATTTGGTGATTTCGTAGCCGTATGTTTCTCCTCTAGAAATCCGCTCCAAAATCATTCCTTCTAAACTACCTTTGAGTAACTCGGTTAGTCCTTTCACTTGAATTCACTCCTCTACTAGTTGTTACTAGGTACAAGTATATAGTAATACAAAGTAGGTTAGTTGTCAACCTGTTTGTATAAAAAAACCTGCTCTCTTTGGCGAGAACAGGTTTTTTCTATTGAAAAAGTACTTCTTGATTTTGTTTCATCGCGTTTAAATTAGCAATGTTAACCGTTAAAAATTTCTTTTTCGGAGCTTCTAAAGTTTCGAGCCATTCGTTTGTTAATTTTGTTGCGATTTCAGCTGCTGCATCGTTTTGGCAAATGAAGCCGATGTTTTTGTATTGGCATTTCTCATCAAGATTAGCGTAGTGGTATTCTTCGCTTTCTTCGGGATTGAAAATGTCCATATAAAAATTTCGATTGC
Source organism: Listeria sp. LM90SB2 (assembly GCF_028867355.1). Taxonomy (NCBI): domain Bacteria; kingdom Bacillati; phylum Bacillota; class Bacilli; order Caryophanales; family Listeriaceae; genus Listeria; species Listeria sp. LM90SB2. The sequence continues at coordinate 780,913 of NZ_CP046449.1, read as the reverse complement.
CTTTGAGGAATTGCATGTGGGTATCATTTGAGTCTACTAGGTTGAAATCGCGTTTGGTGAACTGATTGATCGCTTCTGATTTTACATGTGATAGGTCGAAGCTTACTTTTGTGCTTGGTTTTTCTAGGTTTTGAAGCTGGCTTGCTTCAAATGATTTAGCTGCTTCTTGGTCGGATGTGAATGCTTGGAGCTGTTCTTCGACACGATTCATTTTAGTTTCAAAATCCAGTTCGTTTAGGAGATTTTCGGTTTGTCTGATGACGTTAATTGCTTCTTCAAATTGGTCATTTTTTATGTAGGAAGTCACTTTTTCGGCTGCTTCAATTTTGATTTCTTGTTGCATTGCTGCAGTCATATCGCGCCATGATTCCCACTTTTGTTGCCAGTTTCCCATGGTTTATTCTCCCTTACCCAATAATTTTCGTTAAATAGTTTTGCGTTTCTTTGAATGGTGGTACGCCGCCATATTTGCGAACATTTCCTGGCCCAGCATTATAAGCTGCTAATGCCAGTTTGAGATCGCCATCATATTTTTTAATATAACCTGCCAATTGTTTTGTTCCAGCGTCGATATTAGTTGCTGGGTCTGTACGATTCGAGCCGTACATCAACTGCATTAAACCTGTTGCACCAGCACTTGATACAACGTTCGGGTTAAAATTGGATTCTACTTGGATGACTCGTTTGATGAGTGCTTCTGGAACGCCATATTTCGCGGCCGAAGTTTTGATTAAATCACTATATTTTCCTTCATTTTCCGCACTGATTGGTTTGATTTGGTAGTTGTTCCAGTTAGTTGATTCACCTGTTGATGTAGTGGGAGTCTCGGTTGTTGTGCTTGAAGCAGACGCGGCAGAATTGGTGTCGGATTGATTGATTAATGCTTCATATGCTTCTCGAGCGCGCGTAAGTTCGGCATCTGTGACAGTTTGTACACTTGTTGTTTTGGCAGTTGTGGTTTCATTTAAGCGTTCGTTTAATTTTGTTTCAAAAGTGGTAGCCGATTGTTTCGCTGCTTCGAACGCGCTTTGAAACTCGGCTTGTCTAGCACTTATTACTTGTTCTACTGGATTCATCCACGGCACTCCTTTGTTATACTAACGTTTCCATCAACTTACTCGTTTCTTCAAGCGTGACACTTTCATCCCGCAATTGTTTTAAAAATTGATGGATGAAATAAGACTTTTCTTTACTTGTAAAAATCGCCGCATTGTCGCTCGTCTGTTCGATTGTACCAAGTTTGAAATATAGTTCATTTTCTTGATAAATACTCATCCATTCGCGAATTTTCGAAGCTGTTTTCCACTGGCTTTCTGGAACAATTTCTTCCATTACCCGACTAACGGAGCCGAGGACATCAATGGCAGGATAGTGGTTTTTGGTGGCCAGTTCACGTGTGAGAACGATATGTCCATCTAAAATCCCCCGCGCTAGATCGGGGACTGGACCATTCATATCATCTCCATCAACAAGCACTGTATAAATACCAGTGATCGAGCCGTTTTGCGTTTTACCTGAACGTTCTAGCAATTTCTTCATATATGATTCCATTAGCAAGGTTTTGCCGCCGATTGGTAAGTCTTTGACGGCGATATCGACGCTTCTTCTTGCATCAGCAAAACGAGTGACAGAATCCATCATTAGAAGGACGGTTTTTCCTTGGTCGCGGAAATGCTCGGCAATAGAAGTGGCTAGTTTGGCGGCGCGTAGTTGCATAAGATGGCTTTCGTCCGAGGTAGCAGCAACAATCACGCTTTTGCGCAGTCCGTCTTCTCCAAGATCCTTACGCAAGAAATCTTTTACTTCACGCCCACGCTCGCCGACTAAGCCGATCACATTAATGTCTGCTTTGGCGTTACGAGCAATCATTCCAAGTAAAGTAGATTTACCAACACCCGATCCGGCGAAAATACCAATTTTTTGACCGATTCCAATCGTTAACATCCCGTCAATTGCTTTGATGCCTGTTTCGAGCGTATCAGTGATTTCTGCTCGACTAAAAGCATGAATTGGTGGAGCTTCAAGCGGCATTTTTTGTTTAAATTTAGCCACTCCAGCTTCTTCGTTTAAAATATCGCCGGATGCGTTGAGTACTTTTCCAAGGAGGTATTCGTCTGCCGGGATTGTAATTTTTGTATCCGTTACGTACACCCAATCACCGTATGCCACTTTGTCGCTTTGATTAAACGGGAGTAGCATGTTGTTTTCTTTTTCAATAGAAATTACTTCGCAGAGCACTTTATTTTCACCGACCATGACAGTGTCACCAATTTTCACTTGAGGGCCTTTGGAAATATAGACTTGTTCTTGGACTGTGTGAATTTTTCCTTTTTGGATGTATGGAACGGTGTTTTTTAGTTCTTGCCAAGCTTTGGTTTTTGGCGACCAGTTCACGGTTTATCGCCTCCTAGAATTTTCCGTTCGGCGTTTTGTTTATGAAGTGTTTGGAAAATTTCGGTGATGCGGTAGTCGAAGTATTCCTTTTCTTCTTCTACAGTAAATTCGCCGTAATCGAGTCGCATATCGAAGTTCCAATGGATATTTTCTAAAAGCCAGTCGTATTTTGTGCCTGTGTTTTCTTCTTTTAGAGCTTTTAAGGTCTCTGGATGGGTGGTGACGTTTAGTTTGTCGAAAGCAACTGGGAGTTTTTGAATGACTTCAGTTAGCATTGGTAAGACTTCGATTTGGCGCGTGTCGATTGCTTGGTGGACAATTCTTTCTGCAAGATCAATACTTTCATCCCAAAGGAAATCGGTGATAGTTAGATACATTTGTGTTTTTTCTTTTTCAAAAGCTTGTTTGTTTGCTTCGATTTCTGTTTCAGCTTCGCGTTTTAATTCTTCAATGGCTTGGCGTTCAGCTTGAAGTGCTGCTTTTTCGTTAGCTAATTTTTGCTGTTCGATTTCGATGGCAGATAGGTGTTTTTCCAGTTCTTTTTGATGACTTTCTAGTTGTTCAAGTTCTTTCGAGTAGGGTGACTCGACTTCTTCTGTTTCTTCTATATCATCCAAATAAAACAGTTCCATTTTCACGTCGGATAAAGTGACTTTACCTTTTGGGATTCGCGGATTAGATAAGGACATCCTGTTCCCCCCGTTGGATAACTATTTTGCCATCTTTTTCCAGATTTTTAACGACATTGGCGATATCTTGTTGGGCTTGCTCGACGTCAGAAAGTCTGATTGGGCCAAGAACTTCTAATTCTTCGGTAATCATATCGCGACGGTTTTTCGATACGCAAGATAGAATTTTTTCTTTGAGCTCTTCTTTTTCGTTTTTGAGTGCTCGAGCGATTTTATTGTTGTCTTGAATTTCTGCCAACACTTGTTGCAAGGTCATGTTATCAAGTAGAATAATATCTTCAAACATAAACATTTTCTCTTTGATGCGTTCGGAAAGTTCGGCTTGTTCGGCGTCGAGATGTTCGAAAATTGTACGTTCTAAACCTCGGGTAACGTTGTTTAAGATATTTGCGACATTTTTTATGCCGTCTGTTTTGTTCAGTGAGCTATTCGACATGGTGTCGAGCTTAATTCTTAGCAAGTTAGAAACGTTTTGCATGACTTCGCTATCGAATTGTTCTAGGCTCGCGATACCAATGACGGTGTTAATCATTTTTTCTTCCGGTAGTAAGGCTAGTAGTTTCGATGCTTCTTCTGGTTTCATGTATGAAGCTATCATCGCGATGGTTTGTGGCGATTCGTCGCTAATAATTGTAAACAAGGAGTCAACATCATCAATTTCTCGTAAAATATCTAGCGCGGTTTCGCCGATACGTGATTCTGCTTCTACCCCGTAAATGAGTTGATTTAGTTCTTCCGTCGTCATGTCTGGGAACAAGCGTTGTAAGTGTTCGCGGTCGAGTTTAGCAATTCCTCCTGAAAGAAGTTCTAATTCCCCTAAAAATTCTCTAGTTGCTTCTTCTACTGCGCCGCCGTCCATTTCTTTCATTTTGGCCATTTCACGTGCAAGGCGTTGTTTGGATGCGTCAGGGAGCAAATCTACCACTTCGGTCGCGATTTGTTCGTCGAGGCTCCAAATAATAAGTGCGGCTTTTTCACGTCTTGAAATACCTGAATCTGCTGAAGTAGTTGTTTTTTCTTCCGTTTCTTCTACTTCGACAGTTTCTAGTTCAGCATTTGTTTCTTCTAAGGTTTCTTTGAGTGTTTCTGCCATTGTTATTCCTGCCTTTCATTGAGCCATTTTTGGATGACTGCTGCGGCGCGCCCTGGGTCTTCTTTGGCCATTTCACCGAGTTTATTTTTCAAGCTTTCTTTGCGGGCTTTTAATTCTGGTTCTGATAAATCGAATGCATCTGTTTGGAAGTTGAAATCTGGATGTTCTTCTGGGTTGATGATTGCTTCTTCGGCTGGAATGTAGTCTTTTTCTTCTGGTTCTAATGCTTCTTCTAGTTGTTCTTTACGTTTAAGGAAGATAATGTAGGCGATAATTCCAGCTGCAATGATGGCGAAGAGTAAACTTCCTGCAAGCCACCAAATCCAGGCTTTGCTTGCTGGTGCTGCTTTTTCTGTTGTATCTTCTTCTGCTGGCGTGGCGTTGTCTAAGAACTGGATCGGCATGATGGTAACATCGCCATTTTGGAAAGTACCTTCGAATGTTGGTGCGGCTGCTGCTTCTCCGTCTGCGCCCGCTTCTTCGGTTGTCATATTAGGCGTTAATCCAGCTGAAACTCCAATTGCTTTTGTGAATTCGGCCATGTCAACACCATTTTTATTTAAAGCATTTTGATCAACCCAGACAACGACATTTGTCTTTGCTAGGGCTGGGTGTTTTTTGATTTCTTGGATGGTGGAGTCTAGTTCATAATTCGTTGTTTCACTTGATTTTTCGCTTGTATAGGTGTTCGTATCATCACCATTTTGTTCCGTGTAATTTGGTACGTCAGCGTTTGAGGCGGTTCCTGATTCCGTCGTATTCGCGGAACCTTTTGATGTGTCTGTTGATGTGTCTTTTTGGTTGCTACGTACTTTTCCGTCGTTTGGATAATGTTCCGTATTTTGTTTGATTTCGTCAAAATTAACCGAGACATTTGTATTCACGCGGAAATTATCTAGGGCAAAAATGCTGGAAAGTGTCCCTTCGATATCTGTTTTCACATTTTTTCCAATCGCATTTTGGATATCGACTTCATTTTTATAAGCAGAACTGCCTTCTTCTTCGGATGTGTCTGCTTCAGAGATAACACCATTTTTCGTATCGATAATCGCTACGTCATCACTAGCAACATTTGGTACGGCTGCGCTGACGGTGCGCTGAATGCCGAGAACTTGTTCGCTTGTTAGTGTTTGATTGTTTTTGGTTTTGAGTGTTACTGCGGCTGTTCCTTTTTGGCTTGCTTCTTCAAAAATCGAACTTGATTCTGGTAAAGTTAGCTGCACGGAGGCGCTATCGATGGTTGTTCCATAGCTTTGAACGATTTCTTTTTCTAAATTGACTTTCGTACCAACTTTTTCTTGCATTTTTTTATCTTCTTCACTGGCTCCAAGTGAGCTGTTTAGTAGAATGTCATTGCCATCTTGGCCTGTGTATGGAATACCTAGGTCCGCAAATTTGTCACGAACGAGTGTCTCCACTTTTTCATCGACTAAAATGTTACCACTTTTGTCGACGGTATAATCAACGCCCATTTTGGCTAATTGATCGGTGACTTGTTGTTGGCTTGTTTCGGATAGATTTTTATAAAGAGTAACTTCTGTTTTGGGCGTGTTCATGTAGAGTAATAACACCGTGACTACGACAAAAAGGCCGACTAAAATCGCGCCTTTGTGCCAATTCTTCAATTTCGAATACATTGTTTTTATTTTTGCCATCTTAAAAACTTCGCTCCATTTTTCTCGTGTGGACGATTGACTAAAACTCCCCCGACTAGTCTAACCGCTACACTTGCATATTTAAAAGCTGTTTGTAGCTTTCGATTACATTATCACGAATGACCGCAGCAGTTTTCATTTCTGATTCTGCTTTTTTCATTTGAATGAGTACATCACTCGCATTTCCTTCGCCTGTTGTTAAAAGGTTCGATACGGAAGTTTGCGCGTTTGATTGTGTATCACTCATACTATCCAGCATTTGCGTGAAGGTATTTCCGGCACCTGTCGCATTGTCTGTTTTCGCGGTTTCACCAAGCGTTACTTTAGGTAAGACACTTGCTGCATTAATACTTTCAATTGCCATTTCTTAAAACACTCCTTTATACTTTGCCAATTTCTAAATCTTTTTCCATCATTTTTTCATTTGCTTGTAAGGCGGAAGTGTTTGCCGCGTACATTTTTTGTCCGACCATTAAATTGGTCATTTCGGCTGTCATATCTACATTTGCGTAGTTGACGTAACCTGCTTCATTTGCGTTAGGATGAGTTGGATCATAGACACGTTTGACGCTTCCTGTGTCGCTCGATATTTCGCTTACTTTAACACCTTTTGTTCCAGTTAGAGCTGTTTCAAATGGTGTGATTTCGGATAATACGACGCGTTTTCTAAGGAAAGGTGTCTCGCCAGGTGCGGCGCTTGAATCGGCGTTCGCGATATTATTGGAGCTTACTTCCATCCATTGTTTCGCAGCATTTAACGCGGAGCCACTTGTGTTTATTCCTTCAAACATGGTTTATCACCTTACTTTCCACGGGCTGCTGTGTTGATGGATGAATTATAGTTGAGTGCACTGATAGCGAGCGCGTACATTTGGTTATTTTTTGTTAAGCTAATCATTTCAGAAGTGACGTTGACATTGTTGCCGTCTTCGTTGATGGAGCCGCTCTTGGTCGTTACTTTTGCATTTGTTTCGTCTATATCGGTTCCAGCTAAATGTTTTGTGTTTGTTTTCGTTAGGTTGCCGGCCGACTCGATGCTATTCTGACCAGATGCGCGCAAACTTGAGCCAAATGATTCCTCAAAACTCGCTTCACTTGCTTTAAAATTGGGCGTATTGGCATTGGCGATATTATTTGAAACTACTTGGTTGGCTGTTTGAAGATAATTCAAGTAGTTGCCAATATGCGTGGTATAATTTTCCACTTGTCATTTCCTTCTTTCTTTTAGAAAAATTTCGCATAATTCAAGTTAGCAGCATTGCGACTTTTATTTTCAGAAAAGGCATTTTCAGTGGATTCTAATTGTTTTTGGGTGAAAAGAATACCTTTATTTATAACTTCCCTTGTTTCTTTTAAAATGGCTTCTTTTGTATCTTTTGGTAAATGTTCGGTGCTTTTTAGTAGTTCATTTAGTTTTGCTTGGTATTCTTCGAGGCTAACGTTTAATTGCCCCGTCGAGTGAAACAGTGCTTTTAACTCAACCAAATGTGTCTTTGCTTGATTCATGTTTCATCACTCCCTCGTAGCCTTCTTTAAGCTGCGTGATAACATGAATGATCGTATCAATATTAACGGGTTGTTTTAGTAGTTGCATTTGGCGAATTTGTTCAGAAATCCATTCATATAAGCCGAAAATGTTATCGTAAAGTTCTTGCCCGGCTTCTGGATTTAATTGTAATTTTAATTCTTCAAAGATTTTTTCCATTTTATCAAGAATAAGATCGGCTTCGGAAAAATGTAGTTGTTCGAGTGCTTTGTCCAATTTTTTAAATTCAATAATACAACGTTCGTATATATAAATGGTGTTTTTAATGGGGTTGCTCGTATTTAATTCATTTTGCGTGTATCGTTTCCAAGCTTGCATTTTTTTCACCTACCATTTTTATTTATTAGAACTGTTCATGCCATCGATGAGGGCATCTAGCGTCATGGCGTCGCTTTGCATAGCTTGCATCATTTCAAGCCATTTGTTGTATTGATCCGTAATATTCGTTAATAACGTGTCATTTCGGCTAGTAATATCGGTTAACTTGAGGTTTAATTTATTGATTTCATTCGTCATCGAGGTCGTTTCATCACTGATAAAGCCTGTCGAGCCAAATGTTTTGTTCAAAGATTGATACAGTTCATCGCCAATTCCACCAATGCCAAAGAAAAATCTTTCGACGGCGGTTGGGTCTTCAGCTACCATTTTTTTCATTGCAGTTTCATCGACTTTTAAAACGCCTTCTTTGTCGACACTTATTCCAAAATCGAATAATGTATTCCCATCTTTTTTATGTTGGAATACGTTGTTTAGGGCGCGATTTGCTTCGAGGTCGGCAGCAGATGCTTGTAAAATGGTTCCTTTTCCCGTGTAGGTTTTCATTGTGCTTGTTAGTGCATTGTATGTATTTACAAAACTGGTGATCATGCTGGCTGCTTTTTCATCGCTTTGGTCTTGGATGGTTAATTTTTCAGCGCCAGTTGTTTCTTTTTTGAGGTTGATGGTCACGCCTGGGATGTAGTTGGTTACCTTGTTTGTTGCACTTGTAACGGTCGCTCCGTTGATTCTGAGTTTGGCGTCCTCTGCAGCTAAATGGTCTGGGGAATTTTGTACTAATCCAAGTGCATCGAGAACAGCCGAATCGCCTTCAAATTTAATACTGTTTTCGACACCGGTTGTTGAAGAAGTTACGACCATGTTTTCGCCTAGCGTGTAGATATTCACCTTAGCTCCGGCGCTATTGATGGAGTTCATCACATTTTTCATTGAGCTATCTGCATCAACTTTAATTTCTTTGCCATTGATTTTGATTGTCCCGCTTACACCGATTTTTGCCTCAATATCAGGTACTGCTTTATTGTAAGTGTCTGCGGTCGCCAAGTTTTGGACTTCGATAGAATAACTGCCGTTGACGGAACTGCTCGTTGATGAAACAGTAAAACTCGTTTCGTTGGATGAAGTCGCGAGTTTGGTTTTACTTTCATAAGTCGTGAAAGAGCTCATCGTTTTCAGCGACTCAGATAAAGCATTTTTCAAACTAGCATAAAGATCAATCCGTGATTGGTAGCTGGAAATTTGGTTTTGATAAGGCGTTTTCGCTTTTTCCAAACTAGCTTTTTGAAGACTGATAAATTGCGAATAGTATTGCGTTGGGTCCATTAAACTGCTTGCAATCGAACTTCCCACTTGGTCTCACCTCACATATAATTTAGAATGCTTAATTTTTGTACCATCACACTGGATTGTAGTGCGGCTTGGTATGCAATCGATGTTTTATTTAGATTACTTACAGCTTCTGGCATATTGACTTCTTCGACATTGGATTTACGTTCGGAAAAGTCGACAATTTTGCTAGAAAGTACGTTATCATAGGCTGCTACACCGTTTTTCTGTCCGCCGATATTTGTCATCGAATTGGTGATGATTTCAATATTCTTGCTGTTTGTTTCTTGCAAGGCAGACAAAGCATCCTTATCGCCAGTTTTCATTGCGTCAACGATTTTTTGAATGTTGTTAAACACATCCGTCATCGCACTACCATCATGGAAAACTTCTACTTCTAATGTGTCCGTTACGCGGAATTTTTTATTTTCTGTTGTTCCGTTATAGATGATTTCTCCAGTGGTTTTATCTGTTGTAAATGGCTTCACGCTCGTGCTAGAACCACTAAAAACATATCTGCCATCGTCTTCTGAGTTAGCGACAGAAATAAGAACATCCAGTAAACCTTTGATTTCTTCGGCTGATTGCGACATATTGTCTTTATCGCTCGTGCCGTTAATCGCTTGCAAGACTAAAGCATTTACCCGGTTCATCGATGTAGACATGGATGAAAGGGATGTTTCAGCCGTATTTAATAATGATTTTGCTTCGGTTACGTCCGTTTTTTCGCGATTTAGCTGACTAAGCACATGATTATAGGATAAAATTTGCGCTGTTGCACCAGGATTTTCGCTCATCGATTCATACTTTTTCCCAGAAGATACTTGTAATTGGTATTTTGCAAGGTTTCCTGAGACATTATTCAGCTGATTAATTATTGAATTTGCTTGTTGATTCGTTGAAATTCGCATTATTTTCCTCCTTATAACATGGCTAAGAGAGCTTTCATCATATCGTTCACTGTGTTCATGGCTTTCGTATTGGCCACATAATAACTTTGGTATTGCATGATATTTGTCATTTCCTCGTCAATATTAACTCCTTCAAGAGATGATTTTGATTCAGAAAGGGAATTTAAAGCTTGCGTGTCTGCCGTAGAAGTTGCGCTACTTTTACTAGCGTCCGTCGCCACTTCGGTAATGATTCCGTCCATGAAACTCGGGAAAGTTGTTCCTTGAATGTTTTTGTCTGTTTTCAAGGAAGCGATATCCGCCGCGATAACTCCTAGAAACGGCTTGTTATCAGCGTTACTTGTGATTGCAGGATTCAGGATCCATTTGCCAGAGCTTTGGGTGAAAATTGGAATGGAAAAATCATTCACATCGGTTACATATGTACTCGTGCCAAGCGTGTCAATCGCGTGGTCAACTCCGCCAATCGTCAGCGTATCACCAGAACGAGTCACACCAGGGAATTTTTCTAATTGACGCAAAAGTTCATCGCGATTGCTCAGTAGTTTTTCGTCGTTCGGATTCGCTTTGAGCGCATCATTGATTTTTTGCAAATCGTCCATTGTTTTATTGACGTTTTTGACTTGAATATCATCTAATGCTTTTGCTAGGCTGTTCGAAAAAGTTTCGATTTTTTCTTGGTACGATTTAATTTCATTTTGGTTAACACGAACGGAAGCGATGATGGAACCTTCTGGCATGTTGAGTTTTTGACCGTCTACGGAAAATTCAAAGCCAGTCGCGGTTCGCGTTGATGTGATTTCGGTCGTTTCATCACCTTGGACAACAAGACGTCCGCCAATTGTCACATCGTACACATCTGGATTATTCGGATGGGCGCTCACGGAAATCCCAGCATAGCCAGCCATCGTACTAAGTAGTTGATCGCGTTGGTTCAGCAAATCGTTCGGTGGGTTGGAGCCTGCATTTCCGATTGCTTTATTGATACTGCCTAATTTTTTAATTAATGAATTTAAGTCTTGAATCGCGGCATCTGTATCTGCTGCAATGGTTGTTTCTAATTCTTTTAAGCCCGAATGAAGTTGGTTTAATTGATCCGTAAAAATCGACATACTGGATAAAAGTGCCGTTGTATTCGTTGCTTGGTCAGGATTTTTCGCTAATGCTGCCCAAGCGGTGAAGAAATTATCTAAATTATCACTTGGTGTATTTTTCCCTGGAGTACCAAATAAATTAAGTGCTTGACCGAGCGCCCCACTTTGATATAACGAAGCGGATTGTTTAGCGATTTGATTATTGTATTGTGTCGTAAGTGCTGTATTTGTTAGACGTTTAATGTCTGTCACTTTGACTCCGTAGCCTGTTTGTTTCCCACCAAGCAGACCACCGTCACCGTAAACCGCCGTCTGATCCACAGCTTGTCTTATGTATCCTGGCGTATTCATATTACTAATATTTTGCTGAGCGACCATATTAGCGATTTGCGCCGCTGACATGCCCGATAATGACGTATTAAAATCACTTAAACGCACAAAAAATCCCTCCGTTTACTTAAAAAGTCTCGTTTATCATCATATTATTTTCTGCTTGTGTTTCCGCGTGATGTCCCGTAATAACATCCACCATATGCTCCGAAAAAGCCAATTGCATTTCTGTTCTAATTTGGTTTTCCGTAACACTTACTCGTAAAAGGTTTTCTTTTTCAAGTAGCATTTTTTTCCGTTCATCTATAATGGCATTTTCCGCAGGTGTCCAAGTATTTTGGAGCGTTCTAAGCGTATTATCTTCGCCAATGATTGTTTTTAAAGCTTGATATTCGTTTTGCAAAGCGGCAAGTTCGCGCTGTAGCCCTAGTTGGCGTTCTTCTGCTTCAATCCAGTTCTCTTCTTGCACTAATTTTCCGAGTAAAATTGCTGCATCGGTCGCTTTGACATTTTTTTCGATTAAAATTTCTAATTGATTGATTAATTCGTTTTGCATTCCCATCACCTACAATACGACATCGAGAATCATGCCAGTAATCTCACCAATACGGTTTAGCATGTCTAAATGTCCAGTTTTTGTATCAATTAAATTCATTACATCATCGAGTTCATTGGTTTGTTTTTCTACTTGCTTTAAAATCGTCATTTTTTGCGAAAACCCGTATTTTGGATGACGGCTTTCGATATTGTCGTAATCCATCACATTATTCACATAAAAATTCAAAAATGTTTGGACTGCTTTTTTATAGCTCAAAACATTATCTACCGTCATATCCATTTCAACGAGTGACTTTTTATCTGTGACATTCGTGATTAGTTCGTTAATTTCAGTCAGGGAAGGAGTTTGTTTCTTGCCATTTGCCTTCATTTGTTCAAAATAAAGCTGTTGTGTTTGATTTAATTCTTGCATTCCCCTAACTACATTCGTCTGTTTGGACTGCGAAATTTGGCCAATTGAAACATTATTCATCCTTTTTCCCCCGAAAAACTCATTTTCGCTTTCTAAACCTTATTTTTCTATTTAATTATACTGAAACAACCTGAAAAAGTATATATTTTTTCAAAAAATATCTTTTTTAAAATAAAATAATTAATAATAAAATAATAAATATAGCAACTATCATGAAAAATATTGGTTGTTTAGAAACACTTCGGAAATCTTTTACTAATAAATCAAAAAATGACATTTCTTGTTGTGCGAGTAGCATCATTTTTGTCATATCACTAGCGAATTCGGCGTCCACGCTACCTAAAATTCGTTCTGTATCGGTGAAACCTGCTTCGATTTCCATTTTTTGAAACAGTTGTGCAAGTCGTGTAAGTTGGCCTTGCATCCGGTCTAAAATAACGGCGATCCCACCTTGCGTCATTTGTCCGTCTGCCAAGCGTTGCAGTTCTTGGAAAAGTTCTGTTAATGGTTTGGTCGCTTGTTGGTGAAAAATTTTGATATTCCCATTTGGAAATGCGCCAATTTGCGGTAAAAGTTGGTTCATTAGTTTTAAGTATTCGCTACCCAACTTCCAAATATTGATGTTTTCTGCCTGTAATTCATATGGTAATAAGTGGCGCGATTGGAACATATTGCCAAATTCGCGTAACACTTTAATCATCCAGTTCGTTTCTTGTCTGGCGTCAACAATCGGGTCTAGTCTTGTCGCATGTTCGATATGCCCCTGGAATTCGCGCATCATTTGGATTCCAGTCTCCATATTGCCAGAAGCTATTTGCATCATGCGCAAGAAGTCGTATTTTCCTGTTGTTTCAAAAGTTAAGGTTGGCAACATTTTTAGCAAAAAGGATATTTCGTTCATAATTTTTTGATTGGCTAAAAATAATTTTTGATTCGCGGGATTTTCAGAAAAGTACGCTTCAAAATTATGTTGTTTCATTAGAATTGTACTTAATTGGCTACTAATCTCGCTTCTGACTGTTTGCCATTTAGTAGAATCAGTTGGATTTTTGATTCCCGCCCGCATCACGTAAAAGATTAAATCATTCGCTTTTTTAGCATTGTTCATCATTAATTTCATATATAATTCTAAACTTGCTGCGCTTGTTCCGTTTAGTTGTAAGCTGCTTAATTCTTTAAAAGAGAATGATACTGGCGGTGTTTTCGGTACGGCTACTTCTGTATTCATTTGTGCTTTTATCGTACCTTCTTTTACAACTGGATTTTGTTTAATGAGTTCCCGTTCTAGTTGATTACGATTTTCTGCAGATTCTTGAATGCCATCTATTTTCATTCCGTCCACCTCACTTCTGCTTTTATTTCATTGCTCTATTACCCGAAAAAATAATAACGCCAATAATCATGAGCGCCGGAATCCAAAACGGGATACTGCTTGAGTTGTCTTTAGTTGAGGTTTCCTTTTTCACCTGCTTTTTGGGGGTATTTTCATGTGCCTCAACAGATGGCTTAGGAGCTGGTGATGTTAGTATCTGCGTTTTTTCGTTCGGTATTACTGGTGGTGGTGCGATTATTTCTTTACCTGGCATTGCGATTACAGGCTTGATTTCTTGATTCATTTGCTTGGAATAAATTTGGCCGTCCCAGTCTGTCCAGTGGAGCACTATTTTGCCTGTGGTGGTTATTTCTGCACTTGTGAAACGGTTGCCCGCTCGTTCGACGGAAAATTTTTGACCGTTTACTTCAATATAAAGATTTGAAATAAGTGTGAAATCCGAAAGAATGGTTCCTGTTAAAATGGCATTGTTGACTAACTGAACCTCGCCAAAAGGTTCACTAGTGGCGCGAACGAGCAGGTGTTGATCCATTCCTTGAATATGAATGATTTCACCGGATAATTCGCTCGGTAAAGTTAGACTTCCCTTCCATTCAGTTGCCGTTTTTTGCCATTTTAGTGGGATTATTTTGCCGGTCTCTGTTTCTAGTTCTGGAAATTCAGTTGTATATTTGTCGAGAGTTAGCTCGATTTGCTTGCCGACTTGGCCGATTTTTTTCTGCACGTTCGTGATGTCATTACCGTCGTAACTTAAAAGGGGTGCTTTTGGTTGATATAGTTGGACAGTGTTTTCTAAGTCTACTGTGATTTCATTCTCGGCAAAATCAACTAGTTGCAGTTGAAAAGTGATTTTTTCACCCAGTTGGAATTTTTCTAAAGGTATTTCTGCAGCAAACTTCCCTGTATAGTTGTTGCGAATGAGTTCGATTTCTGATTCATTCGATTCGCTATGAACAACTAAAGTCGCTTGTTTCACGCCAGATTCCGCGTCATCTAAATCAGCTGATACACGTAGCACGCTCGTTAACAAGACATCTTCATCGTGCGTAATTTCTATCGTTTTCAAACTCGGCGCCGTCTCATCTTTCGCAACGTCCTCAAGCTGTTTCACTTCAAATAAATCTTCCACAGTAACAAATGGTTTCGGCACATCTGCTTGATAAAATTCAGCCCGGTAACTCCCATCCAAATCCCAATCCGTCACCGTATACGTTTCCTCGTCTAGAAGCTTTCTCTGCCCATGTTCATTCACCAGAATAATTTTCAAGTCAGCCGCATTTTCAATATGAAATGAAATCACTTCACCAGATGTAAAAACATGCTGTTCGCCTTCAAGCGATATTATCGGGGGTTCAGGATCTGCTGCAAATGCTTGAACCGAAAAACACAGCCAAAATAAAATTGTCATCAGTCCAAGTTTCCGCACATTTTTCACCTTACTAACTCCGTCATTTGTATACCAAAATGATCATCCACGCGAACTAAAATTCCTTTACCAATCGTCACGCCATTTAGCGCTAAGACAAGTGGTTCGTTCATACTCTCTTTTAGGATAATCACATCTTTTTCACACCAAGAGATAAATTTTTCGAGTTTTACTTTTGCTGTTCCGAATACCACTTCAAGCGTTACGGGAATATCTTCCAAAATTTGTTCCATTTCGGAAAGTGTTTCTTTTTCTTCGATAACTGCTTGGTGCACTGGTTCAGCTAGTTTTTCTGGTTCGATTATTTCTGCTGGAGTCGTCGCTTCTTTCTCTGCGACTTCTTTCGCCTGAATCCCAAGCATCAATTGCGCCATTTCTTTTGCTGCTGCTGGATTAAAAATTTGGTACATTGGCGTTTTTAATAGTCCTTCTACTTCTAGCGGGAAGATGACTTCGACAGTTTTTCCTTCTTCAATGTTTTTTTGAATCATCGTATCGCCGAAATTACAAAATTCCATTGTAGGTGGGCTAATATCGATTTTTGTTCCGAGCATTTCTGACATTGCTGTCGCTGAGAAGCCCATCATCTGGTTCATTAATTCTTGCACTGCGCTGACTTCAAGTTCCGTCAGTTCTGCATCTTCTTGAACCAAACCGTCTCCCATCATCATTAAATCTGCCATAATTAGCGCGGCATTTTTGCTAATGATAAATGTGTTGCTTGAGCGCAGCCCTTCGACAAATTCCACACTCGTCACTAAGCAAGGGCGTTCATTAAACTCGAACTCTTTGCTATCAATTACGCGTGCAGTTGGGATTTGTAAGGAAACTTTACGGTTAAGCAATTTGGATAGAACGGTTGAAGCTGAACCGATGCCGATATTACATACTTCTAAAAAGACATCTAACTCTTCGGCCGTTAAGCTGATTTCTTCTTTTACTGGTTCTGGCTCTGGAACTGCGTCGCCAAGTAATCTTTTTGCAAGTTCATGCCCTTTATCAATAGGGATGAGTTGCATTAAATTCGATGTGATCAAGTCGCCGATAATTAAGTCAAAGCCGACTTTTATCATTGTTTGGTCGTTCGTATCTTCTAATTGTTCTTTTAGCGCGATTACTTTAATGTCTGGTGTCGTAATATCAATCATTTCGCCAAACATATTGCTCATCGCAGTGGCGGAATGTCCCATCATTTGGTTCATCGCTTCTTGTACGGCGCTTAGATGAAGTTCTGAAAGTTCTTCATTCGGATCAATGTTTCCATCACCCATCATCATTAAGTCCGCGATAGCCGCAGCCACTTCTGATTGCAGAACAAATAAATTCCGCATTTCGATTCCTTTGTGAAAATTCACTTCTAACACGACATGTGGAATATCAATGTCTTTCGTATTATATAAATCAACAATCTCAACTTTTGGCGTCGAAATGGTGACTTGTTGGTGTAGTAAATCAGATAAGACCGTAGAAGCTGAGCCAAACGAAATATTGGCGATTTCTCCTATCACATCTAGTTCCATTTGCGTGATATTTTTCTCTAGTAATTGCTCCACTTCTACCTCTCCTGCTCTGTCCGCCCTGTATGACGCATAAATTTAACGGCTTTTTGGTTACCACTTTTTCCCATATAACATTCAAATTTCCATTTTTCAGTGACGTAGCCTTTGAGTGTGTCACGTATATGAGTTTCTGTCAGAAGCACGTCGCCTACTTCAAGCTTATTCAGTTCTTTCCACGTTGTTTTAATTTCACCTACACGTATGCGCGCTTCTTTCTCAACTTGATGCAATTCTTGCTCGACTTCCGCATCAAAGTTCCGCCGCTTATCAAACGTATATTCCACGACGTTTTCCAGCTTATTCATAATCTCTTCCACCGAGAAAAATGGCACGCCAATGCGCATTGTACTAATCCAAAACTCTGATTTAATATCAACACTGACAAGCGCCATCATGTCGTTCGGTGATGTGACACGTAGAAGTGCTGGGTTAGTTTCGATATTAACGATTTCTGGTGAGATTGGATGCACTGATTTAAAACTGTCTTTGAGTGCTTCGCAGAATTTTTCTAAAATAGATTTCAACGTCAGCTCTTCAAAAACAGATAAAAGTCTGCGCTCGCTCAATTTTCGTTTTGGATTCCCGCCAGATAAGCATTCATGAATATAAATGATATAGGCTAAATCGAGTTCGATAATAATTTGACCGAGCTCCGGATTACCCAGGTCGATAATGCAGAAAATGTAGCTATCGTTCGGCATTGTTTCGATATAACCACTCGCAAAGGAAACTTGATCTGCAAGGGTTGCTTCGGTATGAATTGGAATCCGGATACGCTGGGAAACAAACTCCATGCTTTTTTTCGTAAAAGCGGATGCAATCGTCTTCAAGCTTTCGAGGTGTTCTGCACCAAATTTCTCTGGTTTATGAAAGTCATAGGGATGAAAGCGCCCAAAGTCGCCAATTTCCGTACTTTCATCAACTACCTTACCTTCACTTATTTGGGAAAGCAGGGCGTCAATTTGTTCTTGACTTAATTTATCGCTCATTTTTTGTCACTCCCTAGCTCTCATGAAGAACTTCCCTCTCCTAATTTCGTTATTTTGACAAACATCTTACCGTCTTTTGTCAAAATCTCACCGTAACCGATGCATTTGCCTGAAATCGTAATTTTAACCACATTAGCTGTGGAATCTTCTAACCGAAAAACGGTCCCTTTTTTTACATCTAGCAAACTACCGACTGGCTGTTTCGTACGTCCTAATTCGAAGTCGATTCTGAGTGGAATAGTATGATTAATTTTCATTTAGCTAAACTCCCTACTGAATCAAGTTCACAATTTGTTTCATCACGTCATCCGCCACACGAATAACTTTTGTATTCCCTTGGAAACCACTTTGGTATGTCATTAAGTTAACGAATTCGCGGGACAAGTCTACGTTTGAGCCTTCTAATGAGGAGCCACTAATTCCGCCAGCGCCATTTTGGCCAGCAACGCCGTATACTGCATCGCCAGAAGATAATCCTGGAACATATTCGCCGTTCCCCATTTTGACTAAACCGTCCTCATTGGAGAAAGTAGCCACCGCTAGTTGGGCAACTGGGATAACTGTACCATCTGAGTAACTCACTGCAATATAGCCGGAATCGGTAACTGCATAATCTTTTACAGTCGCAGCGCCTTTACCGTCAGAAGTTGGTGAGAATACTTGGTTTGTTCCGTAGTTGGTTAAGCCACTTAGGTTTAAGCCCATATTGACTTGTTTGCCGTTTACTGTGGAATTGATTTGGATATTTTTAAGTGCGTCTGGGTTTGTTAATTCACCCTGCGCGTTGTAATTAAGTGTTCCTGTTACTGGAGGAGTTAATGCTTTTCCGTCCATTTGAATTTCATATTCGTAGGAAACATTACCGCTCGCATCTGGTGTAGCAGCTTTCATATTCACTTGAAGTTTATGTTTTCCGCCAGCATTATCATATACAGAAAGCTCGGAAGAAATCGTATCTTTTTCGCCCCAGTCTAGTGGAATGTTACCGCTTAAGCTACCGTTTTTTGTTGCTTCTCCTGGAATTGCGCTATTTAGCGGGATTTGAATTGGTTGCAAATTACCGTTTAAAACGTTGCCATTTTTGTCTGTTGCGTAACCCATTACGTATTTCCCTTGTTGGGTAGTTAAATAATTGTTGTCGGAAACGGCGAAGCTCCCGTCACGCGTGTAAACGATATTGCCCCCTGCATTATCGCCCGCGATGAAAAAGCCGCGACCTTGTAGTGCTGCATCTTTGTTTCTGCCCGTTGCTGTCGGGGAACCTGCTGTATAATCAGTTAAAATCGCTCCAATTTTCGAACCGGAACCGAAACTCATTGGGTTTGTTCCAGCGTAAAGTCCGCCTGCAACAGATCCCATTGTGTTTTGGTAAAGTAAATCATTGAAAACGACGCTTTGTTTTTTGTATCCTGTCGTGTTGGCATTGGCAATATTATTTGATGTTACCGATAATGCTTGTTGGAACGCATTCATCCCAGAAATAGCTGTATACATAGTTTGATTCATAATTCACACTCCCAAATTTTTAATTAATTTCTGTTACATATGTCATTGGCACGAGGCTATCGTTATCTTTTAATTTCAGCATGACGCCGTTTGTCGTTTGTTGAACGCTTTCGACTTTTCCACTAATTACTTCGCCGTTCAGCGAAACACCTTTTATATCTTTACCGATGAAATTAACCGCGGATTGCAAGGCGGAGTTTTGCGCTTGTTCAGAAAGCTTATCTACGGCAGTGGTCATATTGGCAACTTGTTCCATTAAGGAAAGTTGCGCCATTTGCGACATCATTTCATTCGTATCAAGCGGGCTCGATGGGTCTTGGTATTGTAAACTTGTTAAAAATAGTTTCATGAAGTCATCTTTGCCAAGGGTTTTGGATACGCTGGATGTTACTACATTATTTGTATCCTGACCGGCTCCTGATAAACTACTAATTCCGTCCAAATTACGTCTCCTCCTCTAAATCAAATGCTTCTTGTTTAGCTCTTTCCTGATGTGGATTTTCGCGTTCTTTTTCTTTTTTAGATTCACCTTGGTGTCGACCATCCGAGCCTTGGTTATTCTCTTTCGGTGCTTGTTTTTCTGTCATTGTCACGGCAACTTCTACGCCGCGATCTCGGAAACGATTATGCAAATCTTGCGCCATCTGTTCGAGTTTTTGTTTCGCCGTTTGTTCCTGATATTCGATATGTACAAATATTTTATCGGGCATTTTTTTAAGTAAAACTTCGACTTTTCCGAGTGACTCCGGCTGGATGGCGAAAAAGGCTTTATTTTGTTTCACTTGGAATTTTTGTAGCTGTTCGATTTGGTCGGTGATGGTTTTATCGAGTTGTTTTAGTGTCACTGGGACTTCAGGTTTGGCAGCTGGTGTGAGTTGTTTCGCCGTATCATGCCAAATATTGCTGGATTCTGCGGGCTTTTTGACGGCAACTTCTTCCTTGGCAGTTACTGGCTCTTTAATGCTCGCTTTGAAAAGTTGCACGACTTCTTTTTCTTGAGGTAATTTGGCTAGGACTGGTTGGTTTTTGGCCACGTTTTCTGCTAGTTTAGGTGATTCTTTTGTAGGTATGATAAGTTCTGGTGGCGGTTGTTGCTCCCTACTGGCATTTTTTGTGGGTTCTTTCGGTGTATTTGTTACTGGAGTTTCTACAGCTTGCGGGGCGTTTTCTATTTTGGGTTGATCAATTGCTTGTTTGGCGATTGCCGCAAGTGTTTCTTTCACTTCTTTGAGTTCGAGTGGTGCTACTTGCAGTTTCGTTTCTGGTGCATCGTCGAGTAGCTTGGCTGAAACGAGTGGTTGGGCGATTTCTTTTAGTGGTAGCGTAGCTTGTTCTCCGTTATCCGCTTCTCCCTTTAAGAGCGGCGCAGGGCTATTTTCCATTAAAAGTGAAATAAAAGGTAGTTCTACTAATTCTTCTGCTAACGATTCTTTTGGTTCGACCTGTTTTTTTCCGACGAGTGGTTGTAGCAAATTATCTGGGATTAGCATGCGTTTTCCTCCCTTTTACTTTAATAGCACCATTTTTAAATCGCGTAATGTTTGTTCTTCTCTTTTATTTTCAAGCTGTTGCCATTTTTTTCGTGTGTCATCGTACATTTTTTTGGCCTGTTTTCCTTTTTCTTCTAGTTGCTCTAAGATTTGTTCATTGCTTTTAATGTACTGGCTAATTTGGTGAATTTCTCGCTCCATTTGTTGAATGCGGCTCGGCGAGAAGGCATCTAGTTGCATGCTTCCGGCTAATACCGCCACTTGGAGTCTTTCTTTTTTCGTTCTCGAGTAATAGACTTCTTTTTCGTGCGCTAATTTTTCTACGACTTTTTCCCGTTTGGATAGTAATAATTGCAATTCCTTTAAAATGGCCGTTTTCTCTTGGTCCACTTTCATCTTCACTGCGTTGTAAGCCTCTTGCTTCAAATCACTTGCCCTCTTTCTTTAGTCGATTTCTGAAATAACGATTCCGAAGTTCTCGTCCATCAAAATAGCTTCACCGATGCCGACTTTCTTTTCATCGAGGAAAATTTCGACTTTGTGGCCAGGTTTCTTTTCCACTTCGAGGACATCGCCAATGCTTAGCTCGGCGATATCCCCTACTGGCATTTCTTTTTTTCCAAGGCGGACGATTAAGTTAACGCCAATATTGTCTACTTGGCGGATAGAGCCTTTTTCGCGTCCTTCTTGGCTCGGTTCTTTCGGTTCCCATTCAGGAAGTTCTACTTGAAATACTTGTTCCATCATGGTTCCTCCTTAAAATGTTTCTAAATTTAAAATTAATACGACACGACCATCGCCTAAAATCGTTGCTCCAGAAAAGGCAATCTGACTTTCGCTGAAAAAGCCACCAAGTGTTTTTAAAACGATTTCCCGTTGACCGATAATATCTTTAATAATAAGTCCAAAAGTTCGCTTGGCATTTTTCACGACGAGTAATAGTAATTCATCCGTGTCATTCAAAGGTGTTTCATGGAAGCATTCGCCTAAATCGAGTACTTCGATAATGGTTTCACGGTAGTTGATTAAGTCTTTGCCGTGAACGTGTTGAATGTCTGCAGGATTAATTGTGATGGCTTCGGCCACGTTTGCCAGCGGTACAGCATAGCGACGTTCTGATGTTGCAACGAGCATCGATTGGATGATCGATAATGTCAGCGGAATCTCAATTCGGAACGTCGAACCAGCGTTTTCACTTGATTCTACGCTGATTTTTCCGCCGATTTTGAGAATCGTATTACGGACAACATCTAGTCCCACGCCTCGGCCAGAAAGATCGGATACTTGATCCGCGGTACTGAAACCCGAATCAAATAATAAATCAAAAATTTCCGCGTCCGTCATTTTGGTTGATTCTGCTCTTGTAACGACATTTTTCGCAATCGCTTTTTCTAACACTTTGCGTTTATTGATTCCCGCACCGTCATCCGCAATTTCAATCACGACATTGTTCCCACTATGGAAAGCTTTTAGATTAATTGTGGCGGTTTCATTTTTCCCATTTTTACGTCTTACTTCGACTGTTTCAGCTCCGTGGTCTACTGAATTACGGATTAAGTGAACAAGTGGGTCGCCAATTTCATCAATGACGATTTTGTCGACTTCCGTATCCGCGCCTTCAATCACTAAGTCGATTTTCTTACCTAATTCTTTGGCTAGTGTGCGCACCATTTTTGGAAAGCGATTGAACACACTATCCACTGGCACCATACGCATATTTAGTAAGCCGTTTTGAATTTCTTTGGAGATGGAACTGAATCGTCCTAAGTGTTCCATCAATTCTTTGTTATTCGTTTTTTCTGCGATTTCATCAATTCTCGCCCGTTCAATGACGCTTTCTTCAAAAACGTTCATTAGCTTTTCGATTTTTTCAAGTTGTACACGAATGGTTTTATTTTCTAATCGTTTGGTTGTTTGTTTTGCGGCTTTTTTGATTGGTTCAATAACCTGAACTTCTTCCACTTCTTCTGTCACAGTCACTTTTTCGATTTCAGAAATATCTAGAACAACCGCTTCGATTTCTTCTTTTGTTTGCGCCGACTCTAGGACTACTTCGAATGACTGCTCAAACTCTTCTAGCTCAATCGCTTCTCTGTCTGGCGTTGTTTCTGAAATAATCCCCATTTCTGCAAGTCGCTCTAAACACATTACCGCCCGTACTGCTTTCAAAATAGCTGCTTCTTCAATTCGAATCTGAATGCGATACGTTTTTTCTACCGCTAAATCTGTTTCTTGTTCTGGATGTAAAAGCGCCTCTAAGTCAGCTACGGTTTTCGAAATATCCGCCGCGCCTTGTCCGCCGTGCTGGATATCCGAAACCATTGTTTCCAAATGAGATGTACATGTAAAAATAATGTCTACCAAATGTTCTGTTACAGCCAATCGATTATTGCGTACCTCATCTAGTACATTTTCCATTGCATGCGTTAAATCAGCCACCTGTTGGAAGCCCATCGTTGCGGACATCCCTTTAAATGTATGTGCTGAACGGAAAATTTCACTTACTAACTGACCGTTCGTCGGGTCTTTCTCAAGCTGTAACAGATTATCATTTAGCGCCTGTAAATGTTCTGAAGCTTCTTCTATAAACAGGTCTAACATATTTGTAGTCATGCTATCCACCTCCATTTCTCTACTTAGCTGCTTTTTCTAACGCCTCTAAAACCCGGTCCGCTTGGAAAGGTTTTACGATAAAGTCTTTGGCACCTTTTTTAATGGCGTCTACAACCATACCTTGTTGGCCCATCGCCGAGCACATAATTACTTTCGCCGATGGATCTTTGGCCATAATTTGCGCAAGTGCTTCTAAGCCATCCATTTCTGGCATCGTAATATCCAGTGTCACGATATCCGGTTTTACTTCATCATACTTTTTCACTGCTTCCAGTCCATTTTCTGCTTCTGCAACTACTTCAAAATCGCTATCTTTCACGATATTCTTAATCATCGTACGCATGAACATTGCATCGTCGACAATCAACAACTTCAACATAAAATACAACTCCCATTCCTATACCTATAAATATTTTTTAAAAAAATCGCATAATATCATTTTATAATAAAAATAGGACAATTTCTACCTTTTTCTTAAAAAATATCCGTTTTTTATAATAAAATTATTTAAAAAATAGTTAACTATCTTAACTTTGGCTCTGCGCCCTATTTGTAATCCAAAAATATTTTTATAAATAAAAAGAAAAGCCCCTCGTCCGGGGTGACGAGGGGCTAAGGGTAAACAATGTTCGATAAATGAATTTGATATGTTATTAGCTGTTAATTAATTGAGTTAACATTTGCGGTGTTTGGTTTGCTTGAGAAAGCATGCTGATAGATGTTTGTGTAAGAATTTTGTATTTAGTCATTTCGGACATTTCAGCAGCCATATCTGCATCTTCAATAGAGGAAGCAGATGCTTTAGTTGCGATGGATTGGTTGTTCACGTTAGATACATTGTAGCTAAGGCGACTCATACCAGCACCTAGAAGTGCACGACCGTTAGAGATGTTATTGATTAATTCATCAATAGCTTCCGTTGCTTCTTGAGAAGAATCAGCATCAGCAACAGATAATGCACTATAACCAGCAACTGTAGAACCACTACCTAAAGTGATTGTTCCAGCAGAAAGACCTTTCGCATTGAAAAGATCGATATTGATTAAGTCATTAGCTTTATCAGACGCTTGGATGCTTACTTGAGTAGCAGCACCTGTAGCAGTTTGATCTAGTAATTTGATGTTGTTGTAGTTAGTAGTGTCAGCAACGTGATCAAGTTCTTTGATCAAGCTACCGAATTCAGCAGTGTATTGTTTACGATCTTCGTCACTGAATGAACCGTTAGAAGATTGTACTGCTAATTGACGCATACGTTGCAAGATTGAACTCATGGAGCTAAGAGCTGAATCCGCTGTTTGTAACAAGTCAATACCCATGGATGAGTTTTTGCTTGCTGCATCTAAGCCTGTAGATTTAACGTTCATACGAGTAACAACTGCAAGACCAGCAGCGTCATCAAGAGAACTGTTAATACGTTTACCAGATGCCAAACGTTCTTGCGCTTGAGTCATGCCTTCGTTATTTTTACGAAGATATTCTTGTGTTTTCAAGCTAATGATATTAGTATTTACTTTCATTTGTGTTTCCCTCCTACATTCGGTTTAGAAAAGACTTCTCTTCTCTATATGCTTTATTATATCTTCATTTTTTTAAAAAATCAAATGTTTTTTATTAAAAATGCAAAAATAAGTTGTTTTTATTTATATAAAAATAGGAAATCGGCTTATTATCAACGTTTTTACGTTTTTATAAATTATTTTTTTAAATAAAATAAAGAAGTGTTTGAACAGAAAAGGTTGTTCAAACACTTCTTTTTACAAAACTAGCTCATCTAAAATATTAATGAGTTGATGGATATTTGGTTTACTTACTTGCGCATCGGCTCCAACACCTGCGCCTTTATGTTCCAGATCTTCTGTAATTAACGAAGAGAAAATAACAACTGGCAATTCACGGCCAATTTCATCTTCTTTGATTACTTTTGTTAAATGATGTCCGTCCATTTGCGGCATTTCAATATCGGTGATTAATAAGTTAACATTTTCAAACGTTTGTTCTTTTTGTTCTTTGAGCAATTTGAAAATATGCTCTTGTGCTTCGCGACCATTTGCAAAGAACTGCAGATTTGTATAACCGGCCTCATGAAGCGTATCTTCAAGCAGTTGGCGCAGCATTTGTGAGTCCTCGGCAATAAAAATCGTCTTCTCTTCACGATTTACTTTTCGCGCCATACGGTCTTCACCTGTGACAGCAAAATCAGCATTTCCGCTAATTTCGTAAATAATTTTTTCATAATCTAATAAGAGTACTAAGTTGCCGTCTAATTTTACGATACCGACTGCTAATTCTTCTAAACCAATCGATAGTTTTTCTGGTTCTTCAATTTGTTCCCACGAAATACGTTGGATACGATGAACCTCATCGACACGGAAAACGATTTTCATTTGGTTTAGTTCTGTGATAATGAATTTCGTGTTTTCTGGCTCAATTTCTGGCAATTTCATCACACGGGCAAGGTTCACAACTGGCATGATTTCGCCGCGAACTTGGGAAACGCCTTCAATTGCCGGGTTCGAATCTGGTACAGGAGTTACTTCGAGCGGATGAATAATTTCTTTCACTTTTAAAACGTTAATACAAAATAAGTTTTCGCCAACAGTAAATGTAACAATTTCCAATTCATTTGTTCCACTTTGTAGTAAAATTCCTTTTTCTTCTGTCATATTACTGGCCTCCTATCGATTGTTTGTAACAGTGTCTTGAAGCATGGTCACTTCATCCAACAGTTTTGCTAAATAGCGGTTATTCGGAAATTCGTCCATTGCCTCACTAATTCGATTCGCGCGATTTTCGGTATCAATTTTGATTGTCCAAAGGTAAAAGCGGAAATCAGTACTAAAATTATCAATGCCACGTTCTGCAATCGCAAGTGCCTCATCCAGTACTTCGGCATCTACTAAATAATTAATTAGGTTGATATAGCCTTGTTTGGTCACTTCGTCTGCGTCAACGATATTGTAGAAATCGAGCGCGATATCCGCAAAATCATATTGGAAAAATAAATCTGCAATGTGGCTATTAATGCTGTCATGATAAACGTTACGAAGTGCCAATAAGTAATCAGCAAACTCGCCTTTTCCAAGTGCAATCGCCCGCTCTAATACAAATAAATAACGTTTCTTGCTAATTCGTGGACCGTTTTCAAAGATAAAATCATAAATGTCGCCAACATCGCTATTTTTCATGACATTTTCGATTGGTAATTGCGGATTTTCATAGTGCCACAAACATAAGTCAGCTGCATCAATCAACTCTTCTTTAATACCGAATAAAATAGCAGATTCGCTAATTACCGGGAAGACGTTGCGGATCGTTGCAATCTTCACCTCTGTTGCTTCTGCGACAGGTGGATACACATCAGTTAGCGATTGAACAATTAGTTCAGATAATTCTGCGTAGCCTTGTTGGGTTGTCATCGAAAGTAAGCGCAAACCAGTTTCTGTGCTAGAGATAAAGTGATGACGTTCCATAAAGGCAAAAATTTCTTTTGGTTGGTGGAATTTGCTAAGCAGCATAATCATTTGGAACATCACACCGTAATCAGAACTATTTTCCGCATAGGCTTTAGAAAAATGAGTCATCGCGCGCGTATAATCTTTTTCTTCTAAGTAAATCGTTCCGAGCATTTTGTGTGGCATGAAATTGGTTGCTTCGTAAAGCACGATTGATTGGTAGTCAATTGCTGTATTTTCTAGCAGACTTTGATAAATTTCTTTCGCATCTTCGAGTTGGTGATTCACATATAAAATATTAGCTTTTTTTAGTGGGAACTCTGGTACGTTTGGCCAAATGATTCTTGCTTCTTCGATAATGGCCAAGCTTTCATCATAGCGTTTTTCTTGTTCGAGTAGTTCGGCAATATGATAAGCACTTAGTTTCGCCCAAATGTAGTGATTGTGGTCACGTAGTCGGAACGCTTCGGAAAATTCTTTCAGCGCTTCCTTCTTATTACCAAGTCGGTTCATTTCTTGCCCAATGTTAAAATGTACAAATCCGCTATTTTTATTGTTTTTTACTTCTTTTTCTAATAAACGTAAATTACGGTCTGATTTGTCTTGTTTTTCGACAATCTCCGTCATATAGCCATAATGATAAATTTTTACTTCAGCAACCCCAGCTGCAATCGGGTGTTTGTCTACCGCTTCTAGTTGTTCATGAATGACGCCACGGAAACAAATCGTCCCGTCATTTTTATAAACCCGCGCCATTTGGTTCGTTGTTGTCACTCGCCCTTTTTCCCCTGTAAAGCTAATGATTTGCGCCATTTGAATTGGTTCGGTTGGTGATTTTAACTGTTTTTCTAATTTGCGATAACTTTCTTCTTCCAAACATTCGTCTGCATCAATCGCTAAAATCCATTTTCCCGTTGCATGTTTGGCCGCAAAGTTTCTTGCATCAGAAAAGTTGCCAGTCCATTCAAAGTCATAGACAAAATCAGTGAATTCTTGTGCAATTTCCTTGGTTTCGTCAGTGGAACCTGTATCTACAATAATGATTTCTTCTGTAAATTTTCTAAAAGACGCTAAACTTTGTCGTAAAATATGTGCTTCATTTTTGACTATCATACAAATCGAAATTAACGGCCGCATGAATCTTCCCTCTTTCTATCAATTAATTCACTAATTTTATTTTATCGCTGCTCGCTCGGTGCAGTAGATGTTTTTTCGCTTTTGGCAAATCATAAATCATACTTTGCACATCGAACGATTTCGCGACATCGACTGGTATCACATCAGTCGGCTTATCCCCGTTATAAAAACAACAAACCAAATCCATTTTACTAACAATTTGTGCTAAGAATTTCTCATAAGTCGGCTTAGTAATCACCGTATCAAAATAACCAAATGACTGATAGCTACTGCCTAGACATTCCAGATAGTCTATCGTCGATAAAAACGGCTCTGGCAAACATTCTTTCGGTGCAAAAGTGTAAATCGATAGTCGCGGTGCCAGATGCTCTTTTTTCAAGAAAAATTGTAACACTTCATTTTCAATCGACTTATAACAAAGCAAGTGAATGTGGTTCACTGGTGCAAATTTTTCGAGGTATGCTTGTATTTCTTGTTTGTCATAGTCGGTTAACGTATGCGAACCACTTAAAAAAAGTTGCAAACATTTCACCTACTCATCTTCATCTAGCGTATCGCGATTAATTGGGCGTACCATGATTTCTACACGCCGATTTTTTTCGCGATTTGCTGCGATATCATTTTTGGCGACAGGTCTGAATTCTCCGTAGCCGCGAGCACTGAACTCGCCTGGGTTTACTTCGCTATTTTCTTGAATGATTGCTTCCATGAAATTAACGGCGCGCGCGACACTTAATTCCCAGTTGGAAGAGTAAATTGAGGTGCTTATTGGCACATTATCGGTATGTCCAGAAACAATCCCTTCCATCGTTCCTTTTCCTTGCGCAAAAAGTTCGCCGATTTCTTTGGCAATCTCGCGTTTTCCTGCAGTTAATTCTGCACTTCCCGACTGGAATAAAATATCATCACGGATAGTTATCAAAAGCCCTTCATCCGAGTATTTCGTTGTCATTTTTGCTCCCAAATGTTCTGCTGCAATATAACTATCAATTTGTTTTTTAAAGGCTTCAATCTTTTCTTCGTTTTGCTTTTTAAGTAAGGCCGCTGCTGCTTTTTTGGCTTTCTCTTGTTCGGTTGCTTCTTTCTTTTTATCTTGCTCTTCCATCGCCTTCAAGACTGCATTCACATTAGGATCATCTGGTCCTTTTTCTTTGGATACATATGCTTGATTGCCTGCCGCGCCTTCCTCTACAATTTTCTTAAATGCATTTCCCATTTGTTCAAACTTCTTAGCATCAACGGAACTGGAGGCAAACAGAACGATGAATAGCGCAAGTAAAAGTGTCAGCAAATCACTATATGGAATTAACCACGTTTCATCAACGTGTTCCTCCTGCGGTTTCTTGCGACGCTTGGCCACGCTCAATTTCCTCCACTTCTCTCGTTTTCTTCCCTTTTCCATTTCGCAGCACATCTTTCTCTTTTGGACTTAAAAAAGATAATAAACGTTCTTCCACAACCCGTGGTGCATTTCGCTCTTGAAGCGCGACGACTCCCTCAATCATCATATATCTCAAATGCACTTCTTTTTGTGATTTCACTTTTAATTTATTGGCAAATGGCGTCCAAAGTACGTAACCGGTAAAAATACCGAAAATCGTACAAACAAACGCCGCGGCTATTGCTTCGCTAAGTTTGTCCGGGTTCGACATTTCCCCCATCGCATGAATGAGTCCCATCGCTGCTCCGAGTACACCAAGCGTCGGCGCATATGCTCCAGCTGATGCAAAAATCTTCGCATAAGCAGCATGGCGTTCTTCCATACTCGCTACTTCTTCTTCCAAAACGTCCCGTAAAAATTCTGGGGAAGACTGCCCATCTACAACTAAGCGCATCCCTCGTTTCATAAATGGATCTTCAATTTCATCGACAGAATCTTCCAGCGCAAGTACCCCGCTACGCCTAATTTCGTCTGCGTATTCTTTGTATTGCACAAGTACGTCCACTTTGTCCGGCATCTTCTCTTTTGTGAAAAGAATTTTAAAAAGTTTCGGTACTACTTTTACATCACTCCATGGGTGCGCCATCATAACAGCCGTAATTGTCCCAAGAATGATGACAATTAAAGCTTCAGCGCTAAATAACATCGCCAGTGATATATTTTGAATCATGAACGAACCTGCAATGACTATCACTGCCAACACAAGTCCTATAATCGTTGTTATTTCCACGTTACTTCATCTCCCACCTACTTATTTCAGCGAACTAATTCCACTTCATTTAACCAAAAGGCAACTAACTCGTTTTCCATTTCTGGTAAATGAACGAAAAACGCTTTAGCATCCGCTTCACTGGCAAATGCTTGCGAGCGGTAGTTATCTTCTCCCACACCTTTTAAAGCGAGAAAATAAAATGACTCGAGTCGGCCTAGAATAACTTCTTTATCCCCGATTTCATAGCCAACTGTTTGTCTAATTTCAAATTCATTTGGTAAGAAAAGTTGTGTTTTCTTTTCAAGCATGAGAATTTGTTCTGCGAGTCCAGGTTTGTCCTCAAAAAACGCTAAATTTTTAATGTTTTCTATTCGTCCCATCTAACCAACTCCATTTCTTTTTTGCTAGGTTTTTATGTAGAAAAAATTATTTAATGTGGCAAGCCCGTAATCAGCTGGGTTCAAAATCTGTTCTGACCCGCCGATGAAAAGAACGCCGCCACGTCTTAGTGACTCTGCAAACTTCTGATATGCTTGGTGTTTTCCTTCTGCTGTGAAATAAATCAACACATTACGGCAAACAATTAAATCAAAACCTTTTTCGTAATAATCGGTCAGCAAATCGTGCCGTCTAAAACGAATCGACTTTCGATATTTAGGCAAAATCTGATATGTATCCCCTTTTTCAACAAATGCCGTATGCCGTTCTTGTTCGGTTAGTTCTTCCATTTGACGGCTTTGATATTCTCCAATGACCGCGCGTTTTAAAATAGCTGGTTCGAGGTCTGTGGCCAAAATATCATAATGCCTTGTGCCAACTGAACGTTCCATCATCATCGCTAGCGAGTACGGTTCCTCCCCTGATGAACAAGCCGCACTCCAAACCCGAAGCTTCCCGCGACTATCTTCAAGCAACCTTGGAAGTACTTGTTTTTCCAGCGCATCCCAGCGATTGCGATTACGGAAAAACGACGAAACATTAATCGTAATCAAACTAATGAACTCATCTAAAAGAACGGCATCTTTTTTGAGATGTTTGAAAAATTCTCCAAATGTAATATATTGCTTCTTCACGATAAAAGATAAAATTCGACGTTTCATTTGCGTTTCTTTATAAAGCGCTAAATCTAAACCTAAGTCCCTTTTGACGACACGAGTAAAGTAAAGATAATCCTTTTCCAAATCTGGAATCATTCTTTTTCCCCTCCCCCTAGCTAGGTCGTTACTGACGAATTAATCCAGTTGCTTCTTTGTCGTACACTTTATCAAACATATTAACGACATTTTTTGAAGCTTGTACCATGCGCTGGTTATCCATGAGTTGTACCATTTCTACGCCTAAATCAACATTAGACGTTTCGATAACTCCATTTTGGATAATCCCTTGTCCAGCTGGTAAATTCATTGTGTTTATGCCATTTACATGAATTCTACCTTCGCCGTCTTTCACCAAACTATCTGCTTGATTAGCGGAAACAAATTTGGTTCCAAGGCGGCCCAAGTATTGACCTGTTTCCGCATTGTATAAATCACCATTTGCTTCGGCGCGAATCGACGTTTTTTGCCCCACTTGAATCGCTTCCCCAGTCGCACTGAGTAAATTGGCGCCATCTGCTGTCCGCAGAAAACCAAACTGATCGGAGTGAAACTGCCCGCCACGTGAAAGTGAAATTTCGCCATTTTTAGCAGTGATGAAAAAATTACTTCCTTGCGTAGGATCCGTGTCTTGCATAAAGAAATCTCGGTCGCGGTTCGTAATATAGCTTGATCCCGCTGTCAAATTAATATGCGTCGCAGCAGGTCGAACACCGTAATCAATTGTCCCAACTTGCCTAGCGACAGGCCCATTTTGATAGTTCACTTTGTTTCGCGAAATCACTTCACTCGTAAGCTGATCAAATTTGAATCCTGGCGTCTGCGCGTTAGCCACGTTATTAGAATGAACTTGAATATGTTGCATGTAGTTCATCATCCCTGCTGCGCCAATGTATAACCCCTTCATTCCAGCACCCGCCTTCTATCTGTCCCAACAAACCGCTCCGCTAACCAACGACTTTTTGGTCTGAAAATATTTTCCGTAATATTTTGTCCATCTGTCATGTATAACACCGGCAAATTTGTTTCTTGCATCACCGTGTATAAATCACCAATACGCGTCGTTTCATCCATTTTTGTAATGATAAAACCATCGATTGGAATTTCTGCTAGTTTTGGTAAAATCGTCATCACATCCGCACTTTTCATTCCAGAAGAAAATGTAAAACACGTTAAGTCCGGATGAACAACATCGGTATAGGCAGAAATTTCACTCACTGATTCCTCGGCTAAGTAATTTCTCCCAACCGTATCAATCAAAATATGATCCACGCAGTTAACATACGTCATATACTGCACAGCTTCTTCTAGTTCAGCCGGGCTCGTCGCAACGATAAGCTCCACATCGAGTTTGTCCGCATAACCTTGGAACTGCTCCACTGCGCCTGACCGAAAAGTATCTGTAGTGATAAAGCCCACTGTCCGATTTTGCTTTAACAGCTGCCATCCAAGTTTCACAAGCGTGGTCGTTTTCCCAACACCCGTTTGCCCAATCAAAGAAATAATCCGGTGGTTGCTTAAATCAAACGAATCTTCCACCGCTAATTTTCCGGATAAATAAGGAACGAACCAATCTGTAATATCATCCAAATGCGCCGTTTCTACTTGCTTAAACTGCTTCCGCCCAGCCTGCATGAAGTCCGCCACATACGTATCACTAATTCCGCGACCCTTCAAAAACTTCACGAAATCACTGTTTTGTTCACGCTCCTCGCGCATTTTCACTGCAAGCTCGCGGTTTAAAGCCGCTAGTTCGAGACGCATCGCTGACAATTCTTCTTCCTGTGTTTTTCGTTCTTCTAAAAGCGGCGTTGACTGTGCTAGTTCCGCTCCCGCAGCAAGCATTTCTAGTAATTTTTCTTTTTTTAATAAGTCGTCTGTTTTCGGTCTGTTTTTGACAACCGATTTTTGAAATGTTTCTTGAAAGTCCATTCGACCATCTGCTATCGCCACTTCACTCATAATGACCGCCGTCACTTCATACTGTTTCTTAAAAATCCCAAGCTTTGTGACACGTTCATCCGTAATTTTATATGGCTCATTCGTGACTAAGCGAATTTTTTTATGTATTTCTCGCTTGGAGTTCGCCTTAAAAATTTCCATCTTTTCTACTAAATGTTTTCCCATTTCTACGGATTACCTCCCTCATCAAGTTGGTTCAATCAGTGCAATTTGCTCCACTTCTGTTTCCGGCGACAGTTCACTAATGGAGAGCACCGGCACGTCCAATTGATATCTTTCCAAAACTCGCACAAAGCCAAATCGAAAATCTTTTCGCCTTGTTAAAATGACAGGTTCACGACCAGTGAGTTGCGCTTTATTCACGGTATCTCTTACTTTTTGAATGATTGGCAGTTCCTTGTCGAGCGCCCAGTTCAGCGCGTAGCCATAATACGGCGTGTTGACAATTTCTGTATCCATTTCAATCGAATCTTGCAAAAGTAGCGCGTAAATTTTGCCATCTTGATTTTTCGCTTGTTCACAAATGACTTTCGAAATCCGCTCCCTGACAAATGCCGTAATGCCATCAAGATCATTCGGATAAATCGTTTGCCCATCAATAATCCCTTCGACAATCGTTGGTAAATCGCGAACCGAAATCCCTTCTTTCAAGAGTTGTCGAAGCACCCCTTGAATTAGCGAATAATCAATTTCTTTTTTCTTAATTTCATCAATTAAAATTTGATTTTCATCAGCAAGTCCGTCAATTAAATCTTTAATTTGTTGGCGCATCAGAAGCTCATGCAAGTTCTTCCGCAGCACAACATCCAAATGCGTAATTAAAATACTAAGCGGTTCGAGCACTTGATAGTTTTTCATCTGCGCATCTTCTAACTCACCCGGCAAAATCCAGTAACCATCTTCCCCGAAAATCGGATCCTTGGTCGGCTCCGCATCAAGGTCCATCATCACGCCTGGTGTTTTTAGCGCTAATAAATGTCCTGCCTTTAAAACCCCGCTCGCAACAGCCACACCTTTGACCTTAATCTCATACTTCCCGCGCGGCTGAAAACTCGTATTATCTTTAAAATTAATCCCCGGGACCCCAATACCTAAATCTTGTAAAATTGATTTTCGCATTAAGACGACTTTATCTTTTGCCGTTTCTCCGTTCATTTTTTGTTTCACGAGAGCCGCAATGTTTAAGCCAAGTTCCACAACTACAGGGAATTTTTCTCGTGCTGCGCCAAATGCTTGATTGTGTTCCGCTTCAGCAGAGCTGGTTTCCGACTGGATAAGCTCCATTTCTTTTTCAAGTTCCAATTGCTCTTTTTTCTTTAAATTGAATTGCGTACGATAGCCGATTATTCCAAGCACTACGCCAATTCCAACAAATGGAATCGTTGGTAGTGGGCTAAATACACCCATTAAGATAAACATGGCAGCGAGCGTATAAACGACCACCGAGTTTTGCATTAATTCTTTGAAAATCCCGACCGCAACGTTATCATCTGATCCGTCAAATACCCGAGTTACAATAACCCCAGCTGACATCGCCATTAAAAGTGAACCAATCTGGCTCACGATGCCATCCCCGATTGTTAACTCCGTATATTTCACCGCAGCTTCCCCGAACGAAAGCCCACCTTGGACCATACCGACAATTAAACCGAATACAATATTTACAACTGCAAGCAAAACGGTAAAAAGAACATCCCCTTTTACAAATTTCCCAGCTCCGTCCATCGCTCCGTAGAATTCGGTTTCCATATTCAAATATGCGCGTTTTTCTTTCGCTTCCGGCTCTGTAATCAACCGTTGATTCAAATCCGCATCAATCGCCATTTGTTTACCGGGCAAAGCATCCAGCGTAAATCTTGCTGCTACCTCCGCTGTCCGCGAAGAACCATTTGCCACAATAAACTGAAAGACAATTAAAATAATGAAAATAACAATCCCAACAACAAAATTACTACCAATAACAAAATTCCCAAATTGTTTAATTACTTGTCCTGGATCACCAGTAGTTAAGATCGCCCGTGTCGTCGAAATATTTATCGAAACCCGAAATATCCCCATCAAAAGTAGTAAAGACGGAAATGACTTTAATTCATTCCAATCTTTAATTGATGTGGCACGCATGTAAACTAACACAGAGAACGCCAAGATCGTCACAAGCACTAAATCCAATACAAACGGAGGTAATGGCACAATAAGTGCAATAACAAACGAGACCGCAATCAAGATAGCAAAATATTTTTTTATAGCACCTAAATTCCCCATTTTGAAACCTGCCTTTTCTAAGATTAGAAAGGTCGCTCATATGTTGTTAGAACTTGATTTTGTCTGCGTCCATCAATTCTTTCATCACTTCAATAACATCTTTATATAAATCTTCTTGTATGTATTCATCTGGATTCGTCGTATAGTAAATACTTCGTGCCAGTTGTCTATTTGTAATCATCGGCACCCCGTCCGTATCCGCCACCTGACGAATAAACAGTGCCAGCTCGTCTTCCCCTTTAACGAGCAATTTCGGTGCATGATCTTTTGTTTTGTCATAACGCATCACAACGGAAATATGTGTCGGGTTGTTCACCACAAAAGTCGCGTCCGCCATTTTTTTCGTAATCGAACCTTGGAGAAGCCCACGCGCAATACTTCTTTGGCGCTGTTTCACTTCAGGTCGACCTTCTGAATCTTTCATTTCGTCCTTAATTTCTTGCTTCGACATCCGCAAGCCTTTTTTATAGTCATAACGCTGGTAAAAGAAGTCAAGCAGCCCTATTACTGCGATTACAAGGAAGAGCGCCAGAAATTCATTTTTGAATAAAGCGAAAATTTGTCCGAGTGAGTAAAGCCAATTTTGCCCGGTGTAACTAATGAGCGTGTCTAGATGATCCCGAAAGCCAATATACGCCACGTATGAAAGCAACGTAATTAAAAGTAGCGCTTTCACCACCTCGACAATTCCCTTCACACTGAACACTCGCTTAAAGTAGTTCGCTGGATTTAGTCGTTTGAACTGAGGTTTCACTGCTTTCGCGGAAAATAAAATCCCGACTTGCACGCCGTAGTTCATCAAACCAAAAATCACAACCATCACCATAATCGGCATCAACACTTTGCCAAACTCCATCAAGTAAAACAAACTGTAACTTTCCATGTTCGCAAGCTTCGGTGGCTGTTTCAAAAGAGCAACAAATGCTTGAATCGTGTTTTTAATAAACATTTCTCCAAAAAAATAAAGAAGCCCAGCTACAATTAGCAGTGAAAAAGCATTATTTAGTTCTTTACTTTTCGCCACATTACCTTCATTTCGAGCTTTCTTAATGCGGCGCGGCGTTGCTTTTTCCGTCTTATTATCCTTCGCCAAGCTTTTTTCTCCTCCCTATTTTTTCAGTAAATAATCAAAAAACGACACATATTGTTGAATCATCTCATCTGTCAAATTTTTAAAAACTGTACTCAAGATAGGAACAGCACACGCAAGGATGAAAATCCCAAACGTAATTTTTATAATAAACGCATTCATAAAAATGTTAATTTGCGGAGCGCTCTTAGAGATAAAAGCAAGAATGATATTAACGATAAAAATACTACCCATAATCGGGAGCGCAATCGACACCGCGGAAGCAAGTGCAAAACCAAGCGTCCCAAGCAGCAAATCAATAAACCCTTTTTCAAATAAAATCGACACCGAAGCCGTAAATTCAAACGATTTCATTAAATAATAAATCAAGTAATCCATGCCTTGAAGTGACAAAAATATCACTACAAAGAAAGTATCTAAAATCGCAGCAGTAATCGAGTTTTGTGTCCCGTAAGAAGGATCAATCAAGTTTACTTGCGAAAATCCTAAATCATAATCAATCATAAAACCAGCCATTTTTGGAATTACCGCAATAATTTCCACCAATTTCGCCAGCGCTAATCCAAAAACCACTTCAGACGTTACCCGGAGTAGCAAATCTGGTAGCGTCGTTATACCAGAAACATCGACCCCTGTTGCCACTGGAATGGAAATCGCCATCCCAAAAACCACTTTGACACTGTTCGGAATGTTTCGCCCTTTTAAAAGCGGAAAGAAGAATAAAAAACTGGCAACTCGGCTGAAAACAATCACTACCGCAAGGAAAAATTCAAACTCCATGTTTACACCCTAATCATCAGGGGTAATTTGGAAAAGATTCCTACAAACAAATCCGTCATGTGTTCAAACATCCACGGTCCAAGAATAAATAGCGCCACTACGAAAGCAACAATCTTCGGTAAAAACGTCAGCGATTGGTCTTGAATTTGCATCATTGCCATCAATATCGCCACCACAATCACTACCACGATACAAATGAGCGACACCGGCAAAATAAGCGCCAGCCCACTATAGAAAAAATCTTGAAAAATTTGCGTAATCGGCGTTAAATTCATTTTGCTACTCCCTTAAAAGTGAATTGTTTGAAAAATCATGTTGGTAATCAATCCGTACCCACCAATGAAAATAAAAACAAGAATCTTAAACGGTAAGCTAATGGTCATCGGCGGTACCATCATCATCCCAAGATACATCAGTAACGTACTAACAATTAAATCTATAAAAATAAACGCTAAGTATATAAACATCCCAGTTAAAAAACCTTGGGTAATCTGTGTCAAAATAAAAGCAGGCATTAAAGCCATAAGCGGAGCATCTTCTTTTTTTGTAACTGGATCTTCTCCTTCTGCTTTCAACATCATGTTAATATCATGCTTATATGTATTTTCCGCGACATATTTTGTCAAAAGCGGCTTTGTTTCATCCCATACTTTTGATGCGCTCCACTCTTCTTTTTGCGAAGGTTTATACACATCGTCATACCAAGCAGTAATAAGTGGTTGCATCATAAACAAAGATAAAAACAGTGCCAGTCCAACAAGCACTTGGTTGGGCGGCAAGTTCGTCGCGCCAAGCCCTTGCCTCGTTAAACCAAGAACGATAATACAGTAAGTAAAGTGTGTGAACATTAATACAATCGATGCAGACAAAGAAAGAACCGTAACTAGTACAAACAGCGCCACACTAGAATTAACCCCATCCGTCCCATTCACACCAAGTGAGTCCAGCCAACTTTCTGCATGCACATTCACCCCTGGCCAAAAGACAACCAATGAAATTGCAAAAATAACAATAAAAGATACTTGAAATACTCGTCTAGAAGCTATTTTACGCATTTTCCTTAGTCTCCTCTTTCAAAAGTAATTCTCGGAAAAGTGCTTCATTTTGGTCAGTTTTTCCTTTTAATGACACCGTTCGAATATCATTATTGGAAATAATCGCCAGCACCTTTTCCCCGTCTGCCTCCAGAAGAACTGCACGTAACTGATGAGAGATTAAAAGAGTGTCTTTCAACTTTATAAGATCATTTTCGCTTTTTCTCGTGCGATTCGCTTGCTTGTTTTTCTTAACTAAAAAATAAGAAATTCCCGCAAGTACTGCTAAAAGTACAATAATTTTTAAAAGTGATAAAAAATATTCCATTCAAGTAAGGTAAATTCACCTTTCACTCCCTTCATCAGATTACAAAAATAAATCATTTTTTCAAAATATATATCAATAAAGTGTTTTTTGTAACTGCAATATAAAATTTTACACCAAATCCTGAAAAAATCTATACTTTTTTTAAAAAATGAAATTTTGTGTAAAAATAAAAAAACAGCCAGTGTAACAGCTGTATCAAAGGAAAACTTCTCATTATTCGATTTATATTTTTCTATTTAACTCAAAAAAAGGTTCTTCATACCCAATCCTTTTGACCTACTCGCGTTCCCTTTACACAACTAACATATATTGTTATTATAAAAATAAACAGAAAATCAATAATACTATAGGATAGAGAGGTATGTGATTGTATGCCTAAATCAGAAATAAGAAAATTACTTCAAGAAATCAAAAAACAAGTAGATAATCCGGGGAATTCATCTACAACTGAAATTAAAAAAATGGCTTCAGAAGCTGGCATTGACGAAAAAACTGCCGAAGAAATCTACCATTTACTCACTGAATTTTATCAAGCCGTTGAAGAACACGGTGGAATCGAAAAATATATGCATTCCAATATTAGTTGGTTAAAAATCGAATTAGAACTACTTTCCGCATGTTACCAAATTGCTATTTTAGAAGATATGAAGGTTCTTGATATTTCTGAAATGCTCAGCCTAAATGATTTGCGGATTTTTCCAAAGACTCCAAGCCAACTACAAAATACTTACTACAAACTAAAAAAAGAGCTTATCCAAGTAGAAGATATTCCGAAAAACAAGCCTGGGAGAAAAAGAAAAACACAAAAAAATACAAAAAAAGAAAAAACCAATATTTTCGGCAAAGTTGTGCCAGCTGAATTCAAAGCACCAACGTCCATCAAAGAACAAATCAGCTACGACAAATCACGCGAAAAAAACTTGGTTGATTTACTTTCCGGCGTTAAAAGCAATGTTCAACTTTTAAGCGAAAACCAAGGTGAAGAAAACAACGTATATGACTTACTAAAAAGCATTTACTCACTCTCTTCCCTTGCTGTTCAAAAAGAAGAACTCGACAAAAAATACCAAGACTTACAAACAAAATGCCAAGAATTGGAACAGGAAAATTCCTATTTAAAACAACAAAACGAAACCATGACAGATTCGTTCCATACACTTGTGTTACAAGTAGCTGATTTCGCTTATGCCAGTGATTTAGACCAAATCCAAGCACTGCCACTTTTCAGCCAGCAACTCGTTGTAACACTGAATCAACTTGGTGTATTCAAAGAAAATTATAAACAAATGTAATTTAGAAGGGGTGGCACGATGTATATCGAAATTTATACCGTAAATGGGGAATCTATTCGCCTTGACGACGACGCAAAAATCAACAACATCAGCATCCACGAATTATCAAAAGCAGACTTGAAAAACCTTTTTAACGAAAAATGTATCGAGTTAACGAAATACGACTTAACGTATTTTATTAATACCAACCAAGTGAATTGGTTCCTTGTAAGCGAAGGAATCCATTAAAAAAACGAGCTAGGATTATCTCCTAGCTCGTTTTCTATTTAAAAATCAAATTTACTATCTATATCCCCATCACCATATTGGTTTGGTCCATCACTTTCAAGACACATAAAAATTAACATAATAATTCCGCCAGCAAATGGAATAAGGCTTAAAAGGACGAAAAATCCACTTTTGCCAGAATCATGTAAGCGTCGAACCATTAAGCTGATTGTTGGAAGTAAAGCCGCTAGCAAGTATAGCCATAAAATGATTACCAGAACGATTGCACCGCCACCGCCAGCCATTCCCGTACCACCCATAGCTGCTTCCATAATAGCTGAAATACCAAAAATAAAAGCTAAAGCATAAAGTATTACAAAAATAATAACATTCCAAAGTACTACATACCAATACGCCGATCTCGGGGCTCTGCCACTAAAGTTAACGTAATTTCTCCAAAATGATTTGTAAGCTTCTAAAAATCCCATATTTCCTCCTATGTAAATAAATTTCACCGTATCTATAAGGATATATGTAGCCATCCCATTACACAAGCTCTTACAATAAAGATTCATAAAATAGACACATTTCTATTTTTAATTGAAAATGTGTCTATTTTCACAGGCCTTTAAACCTATTAGACCTCCAAACTATAGATTTTTAATACATATCAGCAATAAAACTTTACACAAAATCCACCCATTGATGATTGCGAGAAATAATCACTAAAATATAAAATACCCCAAAATGTTATTGAGGTATTTTAGTTAAACTCTACTTATTTTTTAATTTGGTAATCACTTTGGTAATAACATACACTGCTAAAACTAAAACAGCTATAAGCATTAAAGATCCCATGATGTTAAAATTGCTCAACCTTCTATCACCTCTTTAACTCCCGCGTAAATTAAATATACTTGATGAGGTACTTTTATTCCAGTCTTTTCTTATTTATCAGGAATTTAATAATTCAGTGCTATATATGATGCACTACAAGAATTGTATGATTTATACTACATTACAACTTGTCGCTATCTATCTATGGTAAATTCTCCAAGTGGATGCTCTCCCAAACATCCATATCTTTGTTCACTTAGAAAATCCCCAGTGGCATTTATAAATATTGGTAAATGCCGAACTCCTCGAACTTTCCCTTGTTCGAGGAGTTTTCATTTATTTAGTGTTTTTTACAAAAAAATACTCTTAGTGGCTGCTAACAACCGCTAAAAGTATAAAAGGGAGTTTAAGGTAAGTAAAGACAACCCACTACAAAAAAGGGAGAAAAAGTAATGGCATTGTCATTGCTTA
The DNA here is from genome assembly GCF_028867355.1 of Listeria sp. LM90SB2. Lineage (NCBI taxonomy): Bacteria > Bacillati > Bacillota > Bacilli > Caryophanales > Listeriaceae > Listeria > Listeria sp. LM90SB2. Next base: position 739,614 of record NZ_CP046449.1, on the reverse strand, counting down.
TGGTTATATAATACCCGTCTCCCCCAATCCAAACCCTTTTTTTGTATTAAAATTAGATGACGAATTTAACTAAAATGCAACAGAGTACAATTATTTATTCTCTCGCTCAATTTCATTTTCAAGATTTTTTAAAACTTCGGCTTGTACTTTATTGATTGCTGATTCTGTGTCGCTATTTTTAGGAAATAATTCATTTCGTTTATTCGGATTGAGGTTTATTTTTCCGAAAATAACCGCTGTCGGGACATAATAGTCATCTTCTGAATCTTTTTGCAACAACAACAGATATTTTTCTTCTTTTTCCATTTTTGTATAGCCAGCGATATGGTATGTCGTATTCGTTTTGGCATCGTAACCTTCATTTTCATAAACAGATATTGTCATTTCTTTTGCTAAGTTGTCATCCGTTTCGTTTTTTAAAACTTGGGCTATTTTAAAAGTAGACATTCTATATACACCTATCACAGCATCATCTGAAGCTCGCTCTATTATTGAATCTCCGCGTTTTTCTAGTTGACCTGTTACGATGACAGTACTAGCGTTTTCTAATTCATCCCCACTCTCATAACCGTCCATTTTAGCTTCTGCCACTACTTCGGTGAATGGTTTTGGTGTCATCTGTTGATAAACTAAAAATCCTCCAATAATCAATAGGAAAGCTGCAACCACAGTGCTGAAAATCCATCTTCTTTTATTCATAAAAAGTTCCTCCTAGTTGTCATCATCTCTCTTAATTTAAATAGTACACTTTTTTTATCAAAATTAAAACACTTGAAACAATAGACTTAAAGCCTAGCGTTCCAAGTGTTTTTTCATCTAAACATTACGATTCCTTATGATTTTTATACCATTCTTCTGCTTTCGAAGTGGCAATTGGGATAGCGCGGCTTTCTGAGTAGCCATCTTTTAATAGGGCATTGCCGATTTCAATAGCTTTTTCGCGTTCGGTCTTTCTTAGATTTTTCCACGAATCCGGATAATCATTTTTTGTCCACGGCACGAACTTTCACCTCGCTTTTAATTAATAGGAGCTCCGCCGGTAATTCCGTATACTTGGCCCGTTGTATAACTTGCTTCATCTGATGCTAGTAGCACATAAGCGCTCGCAAGTTCTGCGGGTTGCCCTGCTCGTCCAAGTGGCTGATCTTGACCAAATGCAGGAATACTATCTTGTGGTTGTCCCCCAGAAATTTGCAGCGCCGTCCAAATTGGTCCTGGTGCAACCGCATTAATTCGAATACCTTTTTCCCCTAGTTGTGCCGCTAAACTTTTAGTAAGCGAAATTAAACTACTTTTTGTCATTGCATAGTCAACAAGGTGAGCGCTTGGTTTAACGCCTTGAATGGAGGACGTTAAAATGATACTTGCCCCTGCTTTTAAGTAATTAAGTGCTTCTTGAATTGCGAACACAACGGAGAAGACGTTCACTTCAAATGTGTCACGTAATTGTTCAGCTGGAAGTTTTTGAATATCTAATTGATATTGCTGTAGTCCAGCGTTTAGCACTAGAATATCTAGTCCACCTAACTCGTTATATGCTTTTTTTACTAAATCTTTCGCTAAACCTTCTTTTCTTAAATCACCTGGTAATAAGACACATTTCTGTCCAGCTTCCTCAACAATCGCTTTAACTTCCTGTGCATCTACTTCTTCATCCGGATGATAATTTATCGCGACATCAGCACCTTCTCTAGCATAGGCAATTACCGCAGCTCGACCTATTCCCGAGTCGCCTCCTGTTACAAAGGCTTTTTTCCCGGTTAATTTATTCGCGCCTTGATAACTTGATTCGCCCGTATCTGGAACAGGCGTCATTTTACTTTGCAAACCAGGATAATCCTGGCGTTGCTTTTCAAATTTTCCTGTATGGTATTTGTTTAATGGATTTTCTTTATTCATCATAAAAACCTCCTATATTTTTGCAACGTAACCCATGACTAAGTAGGCTACGAAAATTATTAAAATGGCCAATATAAGTATCCACCAAATATTAGCGCCAAGTTTTCGCTTCACTTTTTTATTTCCCATTTTCACTACCCCCATTACTTAATGTCTTCCCTCCAGTTTTACGCTAAAACGTTTAACATCAAATTGAAAAAGAATTGTAGTAAACATGAAAAAAAGAGAACGGAAATCCGCTCTCTTTTTGAAAAAATCGCTATTAACTTCGAAGTCCTCGCCCTTTACTAATTAAATACCAACAAATCGAGTAAAGAACGGCACTAAATACAACAAGAATGGATAGAGAAATTGCTACTGGTACATCTGTAACACCTAGGAAACCGTAGCGGAATCCGGAAATCATATAGACAATCGGGTTCACTTTAGAAATCGCTTGCCAGATTGGCGGTAACATCGAAATCGCGTAGAATACGCCGCCTAGATACGTTAACGGTTGTAAGACAAAAGTTGGGACAATGGATACATCGTCAAATGATCTAGCGAAAATCCCGTTAATAAGTCCCGCGAGTGAAAATAAAATCGCCGTCATTAAGAAGGTAATAATACCAATCGTCCACGAATGAATGTGAATCGGCACAAACACCATCGAAATAAGCGTGACAAGTGCTCCAACTAAAACACTTCTACCAATCCCACCAATCAAAAAGCCCCAAATAATAATATGCGTTGGCACCGGCGCAACAAGAATTTCTTCAATGTTTTTCTGAAACTTTTGCGAGAAAAAGGAAGACGATACATTGGCGTAAGAACTAGTAATGACGGACATCATAATCAGCCCCGGCACAATGTACTCCATATAAGAAAAGCCATTCATTTCCCCAATGCGGCTACCAATCATTTTCCCGAAAATAATAAAGTAAAGCGAAGTCGTGATAACTGGCGGCACGAGTGTTTGTACCCAAATTCGCATATAGCGATTCGTTTCTTTCGCAGCTAGACTTTTTAAAGCTGTATAATATAGATTAAACATGTTTCTCCCCCACTTGATGTTTTTCTTCTGTAATTTTCAAGAATAGTTCTTCCAGGCGATTCGATTTATTACGCATCGAAAGCACTTTAATACCGTGTTCGCTTAATTGCTCAAAGATATGGTTAACTCCCTGATTACGTTCCACTTCCACAGACAAAGTTTGCTTATCTTCAAACACATGATTATAACCCGTAATTTCGAAAGCTTCTTCATACGGTTCTAAATCAAAAATAAACGTTTCAAATTGCAATTTAGAAAGTAGTGATTTCATGCTGGTATTCTCAATTAACTCCCCAGATTGAATAATACCGATATTACGACAAAGCATCTCTGCTTCTTCTAAGTAATGCGTCGTCAAAATAATCGTCGTACCGCTTTCGTTCAACTCTCTTAAAAACGTCCACATCTCACGTCTAAGTTCAATGTCGACACCAGCAGTCGGTTCATCTAAAATAAGCAGCTTCGGTTCATGCATGAGAGCCCGCGCAATCATCAAGCGGCGTTTCATCCCGCCCGAAAGCATCCGCGCACGTTCATTCCGTTTCTCCCACAAATTCGATTGTTTTAAATATTTTTCGCTACGTTTGATAGCTTCCTTACGAGAAACACCGTAATAGCCAGCTTGGTTAACAACGATTTGCTGAACCGTTTCGAACGGATTAAAGTTAAACTCTTGCGGAACTAGTCCGATTTGCTGTTTTGCCCGGACAATATCTGTATCGAGATCATAGCCAAATACGCTTACTTGACCAGATGTTTTATTGACTAGTGAAGTAATAATACCAATCGTCGTTGATTTCCCGGCACCATTAGGACCAAGCAGTGCATAAAAATCTCCTTCTTCTACCGTTAAATCCACACCGCGTAACGCTTCGACCCCAGTGGAATAAATTTTTCTTAACCCTTTTATTTCAAGTGCATAAGTCATGTAATTGCTGTCTCCTTATAAATTATGATTCCTTTATTTTAGCACTTATTTGCCAATAAGAAAAAACAATCGTCTTTTCACTGAAATGAACGCGAAAAGACGATTATTTTGATTTAATATCTACTCATCGTTCTTCTTGATACTCCTAAAATTAGCAAGAACCAACCAACGACAAAGCAAACACCACCGATAGGCGTAATCGCACCTAAAATGGATACTTTAGAAATACTTAACACATACAAACTACCCGAGAAAAAGACAATTCCGACCGAAAATAAAATCGCTGCCCATGTGTAAAGCCGACTAGCTTGTTTTTCCATCAATAGCCCTACAACTAAAATGCCTCCTGCGTGAAACATTTGGTACTGAACGCCGGTTTCCCAAGTACTCGCATAACTTCCAAGTACGTCTTTTAAAGCATGTGCCCCAAAAGCCCCTAGTAAAACTGCCAGCCCTGCAAAAATGGCTCCCGTAATAATTGTTTTTTTCATAGTTACCCCCTAAAAATCAAGCAACGAGTCTCCGTTCGCGCCGTCTTCTAACTCTATTTTCTTCCCGTCCATACTTGCAATTTGCGCCGGTTCTGCTGACTGAATAGCAATCGGTTCTACAGCCGCAGTTGTCTCATCGCCTGTTTTTGCAAGCTGAACAAGCAGCATCAAACCATGCAAATGCTTATCTTGACTCGCTTTTGTGGTTGCTGCTTTTGCTTTCGCTAATTCGTTTTCCATTTGTTCAAAAATCTTTGAATCTGCAATAATCATTTTTCCTCAACCTCAATTGTTTTAATAACGCGTGCTGGGTTGCCGGCAAGAACGACATTATCGGGGAAGCTTTTCGTTACAACTGCGCCTGAAGCAACCACGACATTATTTCCAAGCTTAACCCCCGGATTAATAATTGCCCGACCACCAATCCAAACATTATCGCCAATTTCAACTGGTTTACCAAGCTCTAGCCCACTATTACGTTCTACTGGATCAAGCGGATGCGTTGCCGTATAAATATGAACTCCAGGCGCCATCATACAATTATCACCAATATGTACTTCGCAAACATCTAAAATAACACAATCAAAATTAGCATAAAAATTTTCGCCTACATATATATTAGAACCGTAATCAACACGAAAATCAGGTTCCACATATACATTCTCTTTTGTTCCGCCGAATAGGCGCTTCAGCACGCTTGCACGGGACTCTGAATCCATCGCATCGTTAATCTCTCTGCAGAACTTACGTGCACGATTTCTTCCGTGTGCGAGCTCTCTGTCGCTAGGATCATACATTTCTCCTGCAATCATCTTTTCTAGTTCTGTTTTCATCCTGACACATCCTATCCACGTTTTATTCTTATTCATTATAACCAAATGAATCACAGAAATATAGTAAAGTAATCGCTCCACCTAAAAAACTACGCGCAGCTACCTTTTGTGCATTTTTCTTAAAAAAATGATATTCTAGTGGAGTAGGTAAAATTGGGGAGGAATTTAATATTATGATTAAAGTTATTGCTTCAGACATGGATGGCACACTACTTAACTCTGATATCGAGATTGCACAAGAAAACGTCGAGGCAATCGAAAAAGCCCGCGCCAAAGGAATTCATTTCGTTCTTTGCACCGGACGTATGTATGACGATGCAATGGGGTTAATTAATAAAGCTAATTTATATGCACCAGCAATTTGTATGAATGGTGCGGAAATCCGCGATGAACACGGCAAAATAATTTTGCAACATCCGATCGATAGAAACCTAGCAAGAAACACTTACAACACGCTGACTGAATTAGGTATGTATACCGAATTTTTCACTGACATGGGCCCAATCACAACAGACAAAGCTCGTGGCAAAGAATTTATGATTGAAATGCACAAACGCATCCACCCAGACGTTCCCGCAGAAACCATTATGGACAAAGTAGAAGAACGTTTTGAATCGAAGGACGTTCACGAAATTCCAGATGTAGAACGTATTTTAGGCAATAAAGATTTAACCATTCTAAAATTCATTTCCTTCTCTTCTGATAAAGACATTCTTGCAAAAGCCAAACAAAAACTAGAAAAAGATTCCGAACTATCCGTTACATCTTCCTTCTCTGATAATATTGAAATCACTCACCGCGAAGCACAAAAAGGTATTTCTTTACAATATTACGTAGAAAAATTAGGCGTAACACTTGATGAAACTTTTGCAATTGGAGATAATATGAATGATATTTCGATGTTAAAAATGGCTGGTTATAGTGTAGCTATGGGTAACGGCGAAGAAGAAGTCAAAGACCTTGCAGAACACGTAACCCTTTCGAATGATGAGCACGGCGTTGCAGCAGCCATCTATAAAATGTTAGAAACAAATGACTAAAGTTTATTTATAGGAGGAAACACGAATGACAATCAAAAAAACATTAACTATTGCAGGTTCTGATTCAAGTGGTGGTGCTGGTTTACAAGCAGACTTAAAAACGTTTGAAGAATACGGCACTTATGGTTTTAGCGCAATCACAACAATCGTAACAATGGATCCAGATAACAACTGGGCGCACGGCGTTACTCCAATTGATGCGCAACTTGTTCGCGAACAATTAAAAACAATCCTTTCTGGTGGTCCTGTTGACGCAATGAAAACAGGTATGCTCGGTTCAATTGACATCATTAAAGCTACACGCGAAGCCATCGACAAATATGATTTAAAAAATGTCGTAATCGATCCCGTTATGGTTTGTAAAGGCGAAGACGAATTAATCCAACCAGAAAACGCGGAAGCTATCCGTGACCTACTGCTTCCAAAAGCAACAATCACAACACCAAACCTATTCGAAGCAGGTCAATTATCCGGTCTTGGCAAATTAACTACATTAGATGATATGAAAAAAGCAGCGAAAAAAATCATCGAATTAGGTGCTAAATACGTAGTTATCAAAGGCGGAAAAGCCCTAGAAAGCGACAAAGCAATTGACCTACTATATGATGGCAAAGAATTTACTATCTATGAAGTAGAAAAAATCTCTCCAAGCCACAATCACGGCGCTGGCTGTACTTTCGCAGCAGCAATCACAGCTGGACTTGCAAAAGGTTTAACGGTTGAAGAAGCAGTCGCAAAAGCAAAAGACTTTGTCACTGCAGCTATCAAAGGTGGATTTGCACTAAACGAATTCATCGGTCCTGTTTGGCATGGCGCTTATAATAAAGCAGAAAATAGATAATACGAAAACCGTCCACTGTTTGGGCGGTTTTTTATTATAATAAAAGTTAGGAGATGAGTTCAATGAAAGTAAGTAAATCATTTGAAGCGTTCGCGAAAGAAGCTCCCGAAGTACACTCTGCCTGGATGGAAACCGTACATAAACTAGATGCCGCAAGTAAACTCGATAAAAAAACAGAAGAACTAGCATACATTGCTGTCATGGCCGCCACTCGCCTAGAAAGCGGACTCCCTTTCCATGTGAAAATGGCAAAGACAAACGGTGCGACGCGTGATGAGATTATTAGCGCCGTTCTCGTTGGTCTACCGGCTGTAGGAAATACTGTTATAAGCGCCCTACCTGTTGCCTTAGAAGCATATGATGAAGTTTAATAAATAACTTCAAAAAATAGACTGTAGATAAAATGATTTCTCACTTTGTCTACAGTCTGAAATCGCTCAAATACTGGGCGTTTTTTTATTTTACTTTTCTAGTTTTACGAAGGAATACAAATAATCCCCCTAACAAAAGCATACCCAAGCCCAGTAACAAGCTACTTTCCAACACGTTATCTCCCGTTTTAGGAAGAGATTCTTTTGGTTGTGTTGTTACTTTGTTAGAAGTACTTTCTTGTGTGGTTACTTTTTCTTCCTTTGGACCACTTGCTTGTGTTTGCGCCTTTTCTTTCACCGTACTGCTGCTATTATCATCTGTTGTCGCAGTATTATCCGTCGAGTAGTTGTCATCATTTGTATCCGCTGAATTGTCAGGAGCCGGTGTGACATCTGTATCCTCATTTTTTTCATAAACATACGTAACCGTTTGTGCCTCTTTACTAAAGACTCCTGTTGCATTATTAGGTGTTTCCTTTAAAGTCCAACCATCAATTGTTTTTGCTTCTGAAGTATAGTTATCATCCACATCACCACTCAACGTTTCTACAGATGCTAATTCGTTTCCTGCTGTGTCAACGTATTTTACAGTAATATCCGCTCCAACTTCTACTTTCTTAAATGGTACTTGCAAATCAACTTGATCGCCATCTTGCTCAAAAGTGACTAATTTACTTAGATTTTCTTGATACATTGCTTCATCAAATTTATATCCTTCGAAATTTCGTGAAATAAAATCTAAATCAAAATTCGCTGGTGTTAGCCCAACTGCCTCTTCAAATTGAGCGGCATCTATATCGCCGTTCATGTAGTCTACCATGTAATGTAACAAATCATTCCATAAAAGAGTAGGCGCATCAGGCGTATTTCTTAAATCTTTGTAAGTCGTATTTTTTGCTAAATCGCCGAATGTTACTGTGTCTGTTGGGACACCATCTGGGTAGGCATAACTTAAGTCTAATGAGGACTTAAGTTCCCGGCGGCTACCATCAGGAGTATAGAATGAAATACCGACCGTTCCTTTATTTACTTCACTTTTCGTTTTTGAGTAGATGTACGTAACTGTCTGATTTGTTTCAGCAAACTGACCATTTTGATTGCTAGGAAGTTTTGTTTCGTCTACTTCATATCCATCAATCGTTTTTGGTTCAGAGGTATAGGCTGTATTTAAATCACCCGTTTTCACTGTATCCTCTGCTAATTTATTTCCATCACCATCTACATATTGGATAGTTGTTTTAGATTTTGTGTTTACAGAATAACTGTAAACTCCACCGTTACCTGCCCCGTCGTAATATTCAAGGCTAATGCTTCCTGTTCCAGCTTTTGTCGGTGCTCCTGAAAGTGTTATGTCTGCATATTGATAGTGCGTACCGTCTTCACTTAGCGGTCCGTATTTCACGTCATAACTAATTCCGTCCATATTGGATAATGTTACTTTCACGTCAGAAATATAGCTACCCCATTCATTGTTTGGTAATGCTTGATCTTGAAGATGTATCGTTTTGGTAATTGCTTCCCCTACCGTTTGTTCTAAATCACTGGTAGCAGCTAAGGTTTGCTTGTTAACGGATATTTTTGGCGCAGCAGCTTCTTTTTTCACCTGTTCTTCTCCATTTACACTCGTTGCGAAAACTTGGAATGGTGCCTGGAAAACTAAAGCCGTACCGAGAAGTAAGGCTCCTACTTTACCTAATTTCATTTTTTTTGCCCCTTCAACTTTACAATTTCAAGTTATCTAAATGATGTAATTATCGTATAGGTCTCACTTGATTTGTAAAGTATATCAAAGGCGAAGAGGACAAATATGTGTAAAATCCACTCCATACTATCAATCATGTGTCGTTTTTTCGAATTATTAATTTTGCCAGTAATTGCGGCTTTTTTGTTCTACAACCAATCTACATTCTCGCTATTTGTGAATCGCGAAATGCGGACAAGTATTTGATTACCATTCATTTTGATTTGTCCTTTTCTTTCTAAATTTTGAAGGTATTTGTATAAACTTTTCCTCGAAATATCACTATAAAGCGCCAATTTATTCTTATTAATATAATGAGGCAGTAGATAAAACTCATTTTTTACTTCTAATTCTAAACTTTGGCATAGCTGCTGTAATGAATAAGCCAATCGGTCCTCTGATTTAAGGTCATTCTTCATTAACTCAAACATAAAACTCGCGGCATTATCCATAATTGCTCGCACTAATTTTTCAGAATAAGCAGGTTGGTTTGTTGCATAATTAAGGAAAAACTCACGGTGCAGTAAAACAATGTGAGCAGGTGTTTCAGCAACTAGTCTTAGTTTATTTTGTACTCTTAATTCATATGGAGATTGATATATGACGTTATTCTCCCTAAAATAATGCAGAATTTGTTGATGTTCATTTTCCATACGCAAGACACCTTCTAAAACTAAAATAAAATGCGCCTCTAATTTTTGTATTTCAAATACTTCCGATATGTTTAGTTCTTCTCTAACAATCCAAACTTTTTCTGGGGTATTATGTTCTAGCTCGCCTATCAAAGTTGACCAGTCGTCCATTTGTTTCACCACCATCAAGTTTATGTTTTCCTAACCGCGTTCCTATTTTGTTACTATACCCTTTTATCCATGAAAAAATCGTTTCTAAAAATAAGCCCTAGAATGCGAATGATTCAAATTGGCAATTTATATCTACTCTAGCGGTTTTAAGCTACAATCGGCAAAAAAACCGCAAGTGACTTCACTTGCGGTTTTTGTCTATTTTCTTCTAAGCAAATACCAAGCGCCTAAACAAAAAATCCCACTCAATATAGTTTTTGTATTCGTATCTCCTGTTTTTGGTAGTTTTTCTTTCTTAATAACTACTTTTTCTTTAGTATCTGGTTTTGGAGTGGATTCAGGCTTTTCTTCAATTACTACTGGTATTGCTTTAGCGTCTACTATATGCACAGTGAATTGCACAGAATTAGCAGAAATGCCATCTTCATTTACTGCATTTAAAGTAACGGTATAGCTTCCTGTTTTTTTCCATTTTACTTTTACCTGACTATCAGAAGTTAATACCGAACCGTCACTTGAACGAGCATGGACATCTTTTAATAGCTCTCTTTCGTCTTTAATTACAGAAGAATCATAGGTTATTTCAGGATCTACCGTGATTATTGGTGCTGGACTTTTTAAAATGCGGACGACAAATGTTTTCGATTCCGCTGCTACGCCGTCTTCATTTATCGCGTTTAACGTAACTTCATAATCGCCTGGCACGCCCCATTTTACTTTGTCATTCATATCAGAAACAAGCGGTGAACCATCATTTGTTTGCGCATTTACTTCTTGAAGGAGTTCAGCTTCCGTTTTAGTTATTGTTTTCGGATAGGTTATTTCAGGATCTACCGTGATTATTGGTGCTGGGCTTTTTAAAATGCGGACGATAAATGTTTTCGATTCCGCTGCCACGCCGTCTTCATTTACCGCGTTCAAAGTAACCTCGTAATCGCCTGGCACGCCCCATTTTACTTTATCGTTAATGTTAGAAGTTATCGTCGAACCGTCATTTGTTCGCGCATTTACTTCATTTAGTAATGTGCTCTCCTCTTTCGTCACTGTTTTATCGTAGATTATTTCCGGGTCTACCGTTATGACTGGTGCGGGATTTTTGGAAATTTTAATCGTTACAGGAACAGGATCCGCTGCTTGATTATCCTCATTCACCGCGGTTATAAGAACTAGGTAATCCCCCGGAACACCCCATTTCACATTCGTTAAATCACAGTCTATATCAGCTGGAATATCTGTTTTTGCTTCCACATCTTCCAAAAACTCTTCCATGGTCCTATTCACTGTTTTACTATATTCGATTTCAGGAAGCGCGCTAATGACAGGTTTTTGGAGAGCTTTTATTTTGTATAAAACATCATTCTGATAACCACGCTTTATTTGAATACTTAAATTATCCGCTGTTTCAGATAGTTTATTAGGAGAAGTTACCTCTAATAATTTATATTTATTAGTATCCAAAAGGGTATCATAGGCGTGTTTATCCACGTTTTGGACGGAATTGTGTAAAAAAGGTTCCGCTATTTCAAATTTACCATCTTGATTGACTTTCCCTGGTGTTGTTACAGTACTATAATTATCAAAAGTAACTGGATTGCCTAACTCATCCTCAAAGCGCGTCGTTACTTTCCCAAAAAAGGTAGCTGTCATTTGCGTAACAGCATTATTCACTGGATAGAATTCCAGAGACTTTGTAGCTGATGATACGGAAGAAAGACTAACTAAGTACGGATCTGTTGTTCCAGGTTTCCCGTCCACATTCGTATCAATATCAAAACTAACACGAGTTTTAGTAGAAATCCCTTTGAACGGAATAGTACAATTCATTTGGAAAATAGGACCGCCTACAAATGGAGTTCCAACATCGTATGTAATCGTTCCGTAATCCACCCCGGCTACACCAACTCTATAAATCTCCTTCGCTTCATCCCAAACTTCAATTTTAATATTTTGCACATTTCCAAGTGGAATTCGTTTTTCAAAAAGCGGATACGATACCAAAATTTCTGTTTCGTAATTCACTTTACTACTCGGCTTTTCATACACTAAAATCGCATGGTATAAATCGCCACTTATTTTAGAAAAATCGCTAATTCCAACTGGCGGCCAGTCATCTGCCATATTTACGTTCCATTCCACACTGCTCGTCCCAATGTTTTTAAAGTTTTTTGCAGCGCCACTATAGGAAAGATTAATAACGTTTTTATCGCCATGCGCTGGCATCACCTGTATTTTAAAACTCGCATCAAAGCTGTTTATAAAAAAAGACTCTGAATCTTCTGTAAAAACAAAGTGCAATGTTGGTGATCCATTAATTTTTTCTACAGTAACTTTACCAACTACTTGTTCATTAGTTACCGCTGTTGGGTCAATATCCACTTTCAAATCATAGGCTTTCTCTGTATAGAGTAAGGCATCAGATGATAAAGTAATATTAAAATAGTCCCCTTTTTGGAAAGAATTCCCTCCAAAAGCTACTTCTAAAAAATAATTTAGTTTTTCATTATAGTTTTCCTTCGCCGTTACATTTTTTCCATTTGAATTATAAAAACTGACAGATTTAATAAGATCATCTCGCTTATTATTACCGCCTGCTTTTGCGGACCAATCTACTGGCACTAAAATTATCGAACAAATTACACTAAGTGCGATAACAATATGTAAAATCTTCTTCAATTACATCTCCTCCTTTGTAGTATGGTTTGACCTGTCCCAAGCCCTCCTGTGTTTTCTTGCGTATCTCTGCACCTAACTAAAAACCATTATATCTACTTAGAACTCCCAATTAGTCCATTAATATAAGCGATTACAGACTAAATGTGACTAAAAATTGTCAAAAAGCATTTAATAGAAAATATTTCTTACTAAAAAAAACAACCGTTCTCTTAATTTTAGATAGAGAACGGTTGTTTTCTTTACTACGATATAAATAATTTCACTTTGAGCATAGTATTCAATTTTTAATTGGCGGGTTTTCAAAGACATTAATTGCTTCTGTTAAGATAGATAATTCTTCTTCTAATAGCGCCCGTTGTTTTTTTAGTTCCTGCGCTTGCAAGATATTTAAGATTTCGTTCGATTCAATATTGTCATCATTATTAAATTTTTTTATCCATTTTCCAAAAGTTGAATTAGGGACACTAAATTCCTGACAGATACTATGCTTCGTTTTCCCTCTGCGATATAAAGCAACCAAACTTTTTTTGAAATTCTCGTCATATTTTGCTTTAGCCATAAAACTTCCTTCTTTCTATTGTTAAATATCATAAAAAAAGATGCAAATATATCTGTTATTTCATTTCTAATATATCAAGTTTTCCTAACATTTTTTCATAAAGTCCTAAAAATAGGACTTCTTCCGCCAAATTTTCTATGCTACGATTTAAAAGTAAAATGGCTGTTAAACTCCTTGCAACACCTCTTAGATGCAGCCCACATCTAAATTATGAAACAAAAGGAGTAACTTGAATGGTCGGGTATGGAAAAACAGTGAGAGATATTCGCACTTCTAAAGGAATACATCAAAAAGATTTATACGATAATATCATTTCCAAATCCTTCGCTATCGAATTTGAAAAAGGAAAGCACGACATCACACTAACCTTATTTGAAAAAATTTTAAAACGGATGAATATGGACTTGGACGAGTTCTTTTATATCCATAGAGAATTGTCAGTATCAGCTGAAAAAAATTATTTATGCATGAATCAAGAACGCGGAAATATATATGATCTTGCGAGTTTGGAACTATTATATAACGAGCTTTCTAAACATAATGGCGAATTAGTGGAGGTCTGGAAAGCATTTGTTCGTTCGCGAATTAAATTGGTCGAACATCTCTTTAAATATCATGAATTTACAGTAGACGTCATTACACCTAAAGATAAATGCACGATTCAAAAGTATTTATTTTCGATTGATACGTGGACACTTGAAGAACTTAAGATTTGCGCTAACTCCATCTACTTTTTTGAAGAAGATTTACAAATTCAATTTTTAAACCAGGTCATTAAGGCCATTCACTCTTATAAAAACTACGACCGTGCCAGACGTGTTTTATGTACCCTTTTAATTAATACGATTGAAATGTTTATTTCGCGCGGTCAACTATCCTCTGCTAGTAAACTCATCATCCTATTAGACTCTTTATGTCTGTATAACGAAAGCGCCTTTTACCGGAATATCTCCCATTTTTTAAAAGGGTTAGTAAAAATGCAAAATAATCATATCCAAGAAGGATACAACCAAGCAAAAAAAGCCATTCAAATTATGAATGACCTCCGTTTTGAAGAGATTGCTTATTTATATGAAATTTTGTTGGATCAGTTTATCAGAATAAAAGGTATAGATATTGTTAAGAGCTAGCTTTCTAGCAGCCAAGATTCATTCATACTTTTGTCTTTCCCAAAATGTTTTCCGTGAACATCAATGACTGAGTGCCATTCTTTACATAGTTTATGTGGAATATTCTCTATTATTGGCATAAATTCATCGCGCATTTGTGCATAAGTTGTATATTCACCAAAACCCAACCTAGTAAATAGTCGTCTGGCATATAAGTCAGCAATAAACACATTCCGCTCAAAAATATACAGCAACATTGCATCCGCCGTTTCTTCCCCGACACCCTTTATGCCTAACAACTCTTTTCGTAAAGCTTCCGTTGAATACGTCTGAAACTTATCTAAACTAGCTCCGTGACCATAGAACCACTCAGCAAGTGCTTTAATATAGATACTTTTTTGTTTATAAAAACCCGCTGGATAGATTAATTCTTCCAATTTCGCTTTATCCATTTCAATTAAGCTATCTAAATCTAAATATGGTGCAAGGTTCGCTAATGCTTGTTTGGCATTTTTCTCTGTCGTACGCTGGATTAATATCATCGAAAGCCAATCAGCCAGACGATTATCCGCTTCCCACCAATCTTGATAACCATAATGCTCCACTAAATTATTTAAAACTAACACTTTTTGTTCGTTTACATTCACCTTGCATCACCTCAAAAAGGAATCAAAAAACAGTTATTCTCCTTAACCAATCATCCGAAAATCGTTTCGATTCCCAGTCATATCAACCATCAATTCAAATAGCATTTTGCTATTATCTGGCTTATTCTGAACGATTACTTGCATAAAATAATCATGCACCATAAATGTATAGCCATGCTCTTTCGACGTAATCGCGTAGCCTTCTAAATCATTTTCTGAGACAAACAGCCAGCGCCACTCATACTTTTCACGCACTGCCTCTCCGTACAAAGAGCCTAAAATATAACCAAGCTCTTCTGCTAAATCAGGGTCTGGCGAGGTATTTTTTAAGTACTCAGTAATTTTCTCGATGCGTTCTTCTGGAGTTCCGTCCGTTTGGAGCATTACTTCGCCTTCTTCTTTTAAACGGACAATTTCAGCTTCTTCCGCTTTCGTTAGTTCTCGTGCAATAATCGACATTAGAAACACCCTTTCCCCACCCATTATAACTCAAAAGCTCAATCTTTCGCATCCGATATGTTCGTCATGTATAATGAAAGAAGTACAGCAATTTTTATATTTAGGGGGCTATTTTTTTCATGGAACAAAATAAAGAAAAACTCACAAAACCGACATCAGAAAAAAACTATTTTTGGCCGATAATGATTATTTCATTTGTCGCGGTTGTGGTTATTTTACTACTCTTCTTCTCACCAATCGGGTATCAAGGAGCAGTGCATTTCGACATTACTATCTTCCCGCGAATGAACGCCATCTTTAATAGTTTTACCTTTGTATTTTTAGTTATTGCACTTTGGGCGATTATAAAAAAGAAAAACATTAAAATGCACCGTGGCTTCATTTTAGCAGCATTTACATCTACATTATTCTTCTTAGTAACTTACTTAACATTCCATTATCTTTCAGCAGAAACTTCTACATTTGGCGGAACTGGAATTATCCGTCCTATCTACTTCTTCATTTTAATTACACATAGTTTCTTAGCAGCAATCGTTGTTCCACTAGCGCTATTTGCACTTGTTTGGGGCTGGACGATGCAAATTGAGAAACACAAAAAAATCGTTCGCTGGACGATGCCGATTTGGCTATATGTCAGCTTAACTGGCGTACTCGTTTACTTATTTATGGCACCGTATTATTAAACAAAAAAGCATCGAATGAGCGCTTATTTTTTATGTTTTAAGAATCTCTCTCAGAAAACATCGAAAAAGCCATGTAAATTAACATGGCTTTTTTGATGTTAAAAGCTTTTACCACTTAACAATTCTATTTTATTTCCAATAATTTTTAAAATGATCCTCAAATCCATTTTCTTCAAATAGATTTGAAAAAATTAATTTTAATTCTGCAGGTGTTTCTGTGAATTGTTCATGTGTCAAGTCATCAATAGAATGAGAGCCCACATCAAAGAGCTTCTTATATATCGCATTCTCTCGATAAAAATCATCTGTATTTAAGTTGTTGAATTTCACAAAAGTTTCAATTATTCTTCGCATTGAGTTTAGGATTGCATACCTAAGATTACGTTCACATAGTTCGCTTAATTCTATCCACAGTCCTGCATAATTCGTTTTAATATCTTCCTTCTCATTTTTTATTAATCTGAATTTTTTATTTTCAATTCTAAAAAAATTACTTTTATCATACTTTGTTCTACCTTTACTGTCTTTATGATTTCCGTGGGGCTGTACATTTAGATAGAAGTGTACATTGTGAGTTAGGCAAAGGAAGTAATCTTTTTCATGATTAAACTTATTTTTATCAATTCCAGAATAAAGCTTTTGTAACTCTGTTATTATTAAATATTGCATAGTATCATCATTTGAATTCATAGGGTCATCGAAAATAATTATCTTAGGTTTATTTTTTTGATTTTCAATATCTTCAAGAGAGTATATAAAGTATAAAAATGCAATTATATTCTTCTCTCCCGTTGAGATTTTATTTATACTACGAACTTCATTTTCTCCATCTTGAATTTCGTATCTTTCAAATCCATCATTCTCTATTTTTTTAAGTTGTAGATCATCCTTACCTGCTTTTTTCAATCTTTCGTTTATTAATTGTGCAATTTTCGATGTATCTTTTTGCTGATTTTTCAATTCTTGAATTTCTTTATTTTTCTCTTCAATTTCTTGGTTAATTTTTGTTAAATCAGGAATTTGTAATTTTAAATTGTTTAATTCATTTTTTTCAACATTAAAGTTAAATTTCTCACATTCAATACTAATTAAATGGTACTTAATACTCTCTTTAGCAATCTTAATATTATTATTTAAATTTTCACCAAAAATATTATTTTCTCGTATTAGTTCATTAATTTTTATTTGTAAATTTGTAATTTGAGGGATTTCTAGTTCTAAAATATTAAAAATTTTAGTAATATCTTCTTTCTTTTCATTTATTGCATTCAGCAGATTTTCAAGGAATCTATTAATCTCATTTTCTTTTTCTAAAATTATATTATTTATTTCTTCAACATCAAATTTAGCATAAAATTCTTGCTGTTTTATTTTCTGGAATGTGATTTTTTCAATTTCAATGCTTAAAACTTCTTCTTCTAATTTCTGATATCCTTCATTAAAATGTTGGTTTAATTTATTCATTCTATCCCTGGTTAACTTATTTCCACAAAATAAACAATCATCATTTTCTTCGTGAAGATTTAAACCTTTCCTCGCAAACTTCTCTTTCTCAGAAGTATTTAGCTCGTTACACTTTTGAGGAATTTCAACTGTCTTGACTAAAATATCATTTACTAAATTAAGAATCTCTTTCAAGTTAGGAATATCAAAAAAGTAATCAACAACTGGATTCTTAGGCGTTTCCTTAATTATGCTATTTAATTCTTCTACATTTTCAATTCTTTTGCTTTTATTTATGTCGTCTTTAAACTTACGCTTATTATAATTAGGATCAATCTGATATTGAGTATTTCGTTTGATTGATTTTGCAGCAACTGAGTACCAATTATCTATTTTACTTTCTTGAAAGTTATGTTTTTCCTTAGCTTTTAAATATATATTATTCTTTATCTTTTTCTCATCATTTAACGCTTCTAGCTCTCTATTCAATATTGGTAATTTATCTTCAATAACCTTATTTCCAGCACTCAATGCAATCGCATTTAAGTTATTATTTTCTCCTATGACACTATCGAACCCCTGAAAAATTTGCACATCAAATTTTTCTTCTTGGTTGTTAGCTAGAACGTATTCTCCATCTTCTTTAACTTCTACTAGTTCGTAGTTTGAGTTCATTTCAGTTTGATAAAGGTGTTTTTGCATTTTTATCAAATCGCAAAGTGTTGATTTTCCAGAACCGTTTTTTCCAAATATAAAGTTTTTCCTTTTAAATTCAATGTTATCTTCTTGAAAAACATTCTTCCTAGTTGCTAGTTCAATTTTCATCTGCCTATCTCCATTCATCAAATCTTTTTTTCTTTATTTATTTTCCAATTATAAAAATTTTGTTTCGCTTTACTTCATTTAAATTTATTCTTGTTCTATTTAAATTACTTGAATTTTTTTATAACTCGATATAAAAACAATTCATTAGTCAAACAACCGTTCAAAATTATTTATCATATCCTTTCTATTATTTAATATTGTTTACTAATGGCAAGAACAATTTATATACAAAATAGTCACTAAAAGCAAGAATTAATTTAAATGTTATATCTTTATGTTCATACTATCACAATGATAAAAATATGCAATTAACAAGTCATAATTTTTTGCAAGTTTCATATCTAAGGTTATTAATTAAAAAAGTGAGTATTTATTAGATACTCACTAAGGCTAAAATTATTTAATAATATTCATAACCATTCGATGCTTATTTTTTTACAGAAAAACTTTTCGTGATGACTTTTTCTTCCACGACAACCCCGTGAAGTTCTCCGCCAAAAACCGCGCCACCATCTATATCGAGCCTCGTTTTATCTTCCGAAACCCAAATACCAGAACTTTCATCAATATGTAAATTTTGTACCGGGGTATGCCCGAAAATAAAGACTTTCCCGGTTTTATTCTGTCCAAATAAGAAAGGTTCGCGAATCCAGAAAAAATCACGCTCCTCGGTATCGTGCCAATCTTTTTTCGTCAAATCTACGCCTGCATGTACAAATACATATTTGCCTTCTTCATAATAGAGTGGCAAGTTCCGGATGAAATCAATGAGTTCAGCAGCTTCTTCTTTTACCCGTTCGGCAAGTCCCTCCGGCGTCATTTTTTTGTCAAGCGAGTCCGCGATTAAGGATTGAATTGTTTCCATACCGCCTTGACTTAAATAATAATGCATTTTCCCAGAAGGGTTTTCGAGAAAATCTAGTAACATTTGTTCGTGATTTCCTTTTAAGACAATCGCTCCCGTTTGGTCGGCTAATGCTTTCACTCTTCTAAGTACTGCAGCTGGGTTTTCGCCGCGGTCAATCAAATCCCCTACAAACAAAAGCCGTTCTTGCTCTTTATCCCAGTTTTCGAGTAATTCATCTAAAAGCGTAATCTCTCCGTGTACATCTCCTACAGCAAAAATTGGCTTCATGCTTATACCTCCAGATCTACGTAAAAGAAACGCCCCTCTGCAAAATAAACAAATGGACGCTTTTTTCTTATTCGGTTTTGCTTTCTGCTTTTTTGATTTTCTTCTCTACTTCGGCAATTTCGTGACGTAATGCACTTAATCTAACCTCCGCTGCATTGATTGGTCCATTTTGGAGTTGTGGGTCTTCAAACTCTCGTGTTTCACTGATTACCTCTTGATATGTTTGTCGCAATTCAATCAATTGATCTTCTAGTTCTCTTAAATTCTCATGGGCCATACGCGCCACCTCCAAATTAATCATACTACACAATTTTACTTTTCCCCATTAAATAGAAATATAATCCTTTTTTTAGCATTTTTTTGTAACACTTCTTATTACTGTATTAGTCCTAGAAAATGTGCTATTTTAAAGGTAGGTATTTTTGCTATTATACTTAAAAATAAATGAAAAAGGAGTTTTTACTATGATGACTATTTCACAAGTAAAACAGACAGCAAAAGAGTCGCTTCGTGGCAACTGGGGAATTGCCATTGGAATATTTGTACTTGCTTGGCTAATCGAAACTGTTGGTGGAGGATTAATTGGTTGGATCCCAGTCATTGGTTGGATTGCAATATTCCTACTAACTGGACCACTTTATACTGGGGTTGCTTGGGTGTACCTAGCAATTAGCCGCCGTGAACAACCAGATGTTGCTTATATGTTTAGTGGTTTTAAACAATTTGGACGTACGGTCTTAGCTTACTTACTAATCTCTATTTTCACATTCTTATGGAGCTTACTATTAATCGTACCAGGAATTATTAAAACTTACTCTTATTCACAAACATTCTTTATCTTACGAGATAACCCAAATATTTCTGCGCTAGATGCTATTACAGAAAGCCGCCACATGATGAATGGACACAAAGGTAGACTTTTTGGACTATCTCTTACATTCCTTTTATGGTATTTAATTCCTCTTGCTGTTGCGATTGCAGGTACGGTTATCGTTGCTGGCGGAATGGCTACTACATCTTATACAGCTGATCCTGCTGAAGTACTTTCAGCTCTTGCTGCCGGTGCTACGTTTGGTGGACTCGTGTTAATCTTAGCATCGTGGTTAATTACTCTTGGTATTTCGCTTTATGTTTATCCTTATCTAATCACTTCTATCGCTGTGTTCTACGATGATTTATACGCAGCAACAGAAGGCACTTTTACAGAAGAAACGGTCATCGTGGAAGAAGAAGTAAATCCATTTGGAACAACAGAAGCTGATCCATTTGCTGAAGATACACATCCAGAAGGCTTCGGACCAGAGGCAACAAAAGAACCCGAAACGCCTGTAGTACCAGAAGCTCCTGAGGCTCCTGAGGCTCCTGAAACACCAGAAACGCCGGAAGTTCCTGAAACTCCTGAGGCACCCGAAACACCGGAAGCTCCAAAAGATAACAATGAACCAAAATAAAATTACGGCTGGCGGACTGGAATTTCTAGTCCGCTTTGCTGCGCCAACGGACCGTCTGAAAATAAATGACTTAATGATAGATACAGCTCGCTGGTTAAAAGAGTCGGGGTCAACCCAGTGGAGCGACATTTTGCATGGTTTTGATGTCCATAATATCGAACAACGTATTGAACTTGGTGAAGTTGCCCTTTTTGAAACGGAAGCGGGTGCACTTGCGGGCGCAATGATTATTCGAAAAACGCCAAGTGATTGGGATACGGATTTATGGGAAGATTTGGCAATTGATAAAGCATATTATTTACACCGGATTATGGTTTCTCGAGCATTTTCCGGAATTTCATTAAGTAAACAAATGATTTATTTTGCGGAAAAATTAGGTATCGAAATGTCCGTTCCTTTCATTCGGTTAGATTGCATCGAAAGCAATGAGACGCTCAATCAAATGTATGTCCGCTATGGTTTTCAATTTTCTGGTAAGAAAAACGGTTTTTATTTATATCAAAAAGAGCTGTCACAAAAGTGACAGCTCTTTTTATCTGTAGGCTTGAATCGTTAATTCCGCAAACATAGACTTAATTGTTTTCCTGGCTAATTCAGTTTCCTCTTCTGCGAGCAACTCACAAATTTGGTTACTTTTCTTGTTAGTCCATTCTCTAATTTCGACGGATTTAAACATATTAATTCCATCTGAAAAATGAATCATTTGGAAGAAAATTTGCTTGACGATACGGACTTGATAGGGATTTTCCGCAAAACTGATTAAACAAAGAATAAAGCGATGATGTGCATCATAATAATTTTCTATGTCAGTTAGATACGAAAGGCGCTCCATCTCTTGCATACGAGCATACAATTTCTCCAAATCCATTTCATAACCGAAATGAGCTGCTTTCGCAATTGCTGCATCAACAAAAATTTCAATGGTTTCCATCAATTGCACATAGCGATCCGAATCAACAATACAATCATTTAAAACAGCACCGCTATTTTCGTGATAACTAACAATACCTTGAGCAGTAAGCGTTGCAATGGCTTTTCTTATTGGCGACCGGCTAACACCGAATTCCCTAGCCAACTTTTCTTCTGCTAAATGTTCATTCGCCACTAACTCGCCGTTTTTGATTTTTTCAAGAAGTAGATTATACACCATCTTATCTAATGTTTTAAATTTGTTTGCCACAAAGTCTGCCCCCTCTACGCTCGTAATTATATCACAGAAAAAATATTAATGGATGAGCTTGCTTCGTTTTGCTTTTTCTGATAGCTTGGGTACTACTTTGTCTAGTGGTTTTTTGAGTAAAATGCCTAGCGTGATAAAGAGAATGGCAAATCCGGCAAGAACACTCATATCGATCCAAACCGTTGGCATATAAAGCCCCCCAACACTTTCCCGAATTAAACTAACGGCATAAGTGAATGGCAAGAAAGGATAAATAGCTTGGAAAAATGGTGGCGAAACTTGAATTGGAAAGTTCCCGCCTGCTCCTGAAATTTGTAAAACTAACAGGATAATCGCAATCCCTTTTCCAACATTATTAAATAGCGATACGAGCGTGTAGACAATTGTCATGAACACCACGCTGATAAACATGCTGAATAGTACATGTAGTAATGGTTCTGCGATGGATACCCCGAGCAAGAAAATATTCCCGAGCGTCACGATAAGCGCCTGCATTAATCCGATAGATAGGAAGGTCAGCAATCGGCCAAAATATCGGTGATAATGGCTGAAAATTCCTGCCGGCACTTCTACATCCACACGTAATAACGAAATCAACAAGAGCGCACCGACCCATAAACAAAGAGCTGTATAAAATGGCGAACTTGCCGAACCATAATTTGGAATTGGATAGTAGCTTGTTTCTTTTAA
Organism: Listeria sp. LM90SB2; assembly: GCF_028867355.1. Lineage (NCBI taxonomy): Bacteria > Bacillati > Bacillota > Bacilli > Caryophanales > Listeriaceae > Listeria > Listeria sp. LM90SB2. The sequence continues at coordinate 716,780 of NZ_CP046449.1, read as the reverse complement.
CTTAACTGGATTGGCAATAAATGAACTATCTTTATCTGCGTCATTTCTGAGCATCTTAATAATGCTTTGCAAATCGTAATTTTTATCGAAATCGGTAATTTTATTCGCTGCATTATTAATGGCTTTTTCGAATTCCGGCAATTCTTCCCTCGAAAGATCGGCCGCAATTTTAATCGCTTTTTCGAATTCCGGCATTTTTTCTTGGATGAGATTGGAGGCTTGATTTATTTCTTTTTCAAGCCCTGGTAAATCATCACGAATGAAGTTGGCCGCTTTTTTTATGTTCGCTTTTACATTCGGATAATCGTTTTGGTAAAAGTTGGCTGCTTCGTTAATGCCTGCGATAATCGTGTCGAGCTTGGTGTTGATTACTTTTGTCGCTTCATCTAACGTTTTTTGAATTTCTGGTAAGCGTTCTTGGAATTCTTTTAAGTATGTTTGACCGGTTTGTAGTGTTTCCCTCGAATCTTTTAAAACCTGCGTAATTTCTGGGATTTTCGCTTGTAGGGTTTCTAATAGTTTCTGGCTGTCTTTCAAATCTCCTTGAATTTGGTTTAAGCCGACTTTAATTGCTGGAACGATTTCAGAATCATAGTTCGCTAAAATTTGGTCTAACTTCGCGCTAACTTTTTTCGCTTGTTCATTCAGTTGATTTAAAAGTTCCTCGGAAGGTTGCGCGCCATTTTCAAGTTCTGTGCGTACTTTTGTAATCGTTTCTTTTTGCGCGCCTAACTGGCTATTAATCGTTTTTAAATTCGCAATTAAATCAGTAAATGGCTTATTCGGCAATGTTTCATTTAAACTTTCTAATGTCGCGGTTTGTTTGGTAATCATTTGTTGTAAGGAATCAATATCTTGCTCCATTTTTTTCAATTCCGTAATAGCTTGTTCTGGCGTGATTGAGCCATTTTTGATTGCTTCTGTCACTTGATAGATGTTGTCCGCCATTTGCTTCATTAGCGTTAAGTTTTGTTTAATAGCAGGCGCTAACGTATCAAAGGACTTATTGATTTCATCCGCAAAATCAGATACTTTATCCACATAGCCGCTGCCATTTTGAGCAATTTTTTCTACCGTTGGAATTGCCGCCATTGCTGTATCAATCACATCAAGCGCTTTGCCCGATTCATTCACTGCGTCATTGACCGTTTTCTTAATCGTTCCGAAGTTTTCATCTACTTCTTTTACCGATTCGGCGATTTGTTTGATTTCCGGGATTTTCTTTTGGAGCACTAAAATATCTTGCCCGAGTTGGTCAATTTTTGGTAGTTGTTGTTCCACTAATAAGACGTTTTCTGTTGCTTTATTTAGTTCAGGAATTTTTTCATTTAGCTCGACAACTTGGTTTGCTTTGGCTTTTAGTTCGGGTAGTTTGGCTTCTATTTTGACCGCTTCTGCTCCCATTTTTTTCAGTTCTGGTAAAGCATCCTGCACTTGGAATACCTTGGTTTTTAGGCGACGAATTGTTGGCAATTCATTTTCAAGATCAATCCCCGCTTTATTAAACTCTTCCAAAACGGCTTTACTAACTGTGCCGACAAACTCAGAACTAATTTGATTTACAATCGTCGTTGCGCCACTCTCGGTCATTTTTGGCGCGATAGCATTGATTTTTTCATTGACGGAATAATCGATTGTCGGTTTGGTAACATTATCATTTACGACCGAAACCATATCTTCTGAAAAATCTTTTGGAATATGAATAGACGCGTAGTATTTCCCACTTTTCACGCCTTTTTTCGCTTCATCCTCACTTACAAAAGTCCAACCGAGTTTTTTATTTTTTTCTAACGTTTTCTTGAGCTGGTCCCCGACGTTCACTTGTTGCGGCTTTTTCCCAGGTACGTCTATTTCCGCGCCTTCATCATCAATCGAAACTGCCACTTTGATCCCCGAAGTGTTGGAATACGGATCCCAAAGTGCTTCAATATTAAACCAAGCATATAATGATGGCAAAATAATTAATGCAATTACTAATAATAAAGCTAAAGGCGCTTTAAAGAGACGGCGCCAGTCTAAAATAAATATTTCGTATACTTTCCGCATCAAAAGCACCTCCTGTTTTTAAGCAATTTACCTTTAGAAATACTATCTAAATGTACGGATAATATACAAATTCACTAATTTTTGTATTACCTCTTTTGCTAAATCGTGTTTCTTTTCTACCATGTAGTAAGTTAACTGTTCTAACGTTTCCATTGTTTCTTCTTCCAAGAGCACAGGAATCATTTTAATATCTTTTTGCGCTTTATTAAAGAAATCTCGCTTCATTTTCCTAACAATATCTTCAGCATAACTATTAGCTAACTGCGCAACAAATTGCAACAACCATTTGCTAAGTAACGACAGATAAGCCTCCACATCTTCTTCTTTTTGAATTTCGCGCATTTCCTCTAATAGCGCATTACCTTGCTCTGGTTTATAGGTTAAATTTTTATTTTTACATTTTTCAATCGTTTGTACGACAAGGATTTCGGCCATTTCTAATAATTCAATAAAACGTCCTGCACTCATGCTGCTTTCAATCACAATTGCCCCCCGGTTCAGCTCGTATTCGATTAACTCTTCGGATACTAAAACCGCAATTGCTTTTCTGACTGGCGTTCGACTAATAGATAATTCTTTTGCAATACCAGCTTCTGAAATATGTTGACCTACATGAAGCTTTCCACTGAGAATTTTTTCTTTGATTGTATAATATGCTAATTTTTCATATGTTTGTTTTTCCATGCTCATCCCTCGTTTTCTATATATTAAAAGTATTTTCTACGCCAAAAAATGACAGTTACTCCCGTTGTAATTAAAAGCGTAAATAAAAGAATTAATGCAAATGCGTGCTCATTATGCATGAATGGTAGCTTAATATTCATCCCATAAATACTAGCCACAATCGTGGGTAATGACAAAATAATGGTAAATGATGTTAAAAATTTCATCACGATATTTAAATTGTTCGAAATAACCGAAGAAAATACATCCGACATCCCGCTAATTATTTGGGTATATGTATCCGTCATTGCAATTGCTTGCTTATTTTCAATAATAACATCTCTGAGCAAATCATGATTATCCTCTTGCTGCATAAAATGTTCTACATCTTCCATTTTATCGAGAATTGCTTTATTCGATTGAAGGGCCGTTGCAAAAAATACTAAACTTTTCTGAACTGCCATAAAAGCATACAGTTGCTCATTTTTCATCGATTGTTTAATCTGTATTTCTAAATTATTTGTTTGTTTAATGATTTGATTTAAGTATTTGAGGTAATAATAAGATACAGCGTACAATAATTTTAACAAAAATTGCTTATGATTGGTTGTATCATATTCTTCTAACTTCATCGATTGCACATCTTTTAGAATTGGCAGATCTCGCAACGTGATTGTTACAAGATGTTTTCTAGTTAAAACAATCCCAATCGGAAGTGTTTCATACATTGCGTAGCCTAGTTCATCCTCCGATTCGTATGGATAATCTACAATGACTAGTGAATGTCTTACATCTTGCTCTGCTCGTTTTAATTCTATCCTAGAGCGCTCCTCAGAATCTAATGCATCCAAAATATACGGTTTGGGCACATCCATTTCCTTACTCAACATTTCTATTTCGTCGTCTGTTGGAGCAGTTACTTTTACCCAACAACCATCTTCCAAAGCAGAAATTTGCTCCATTTTTTCATTTGTTGTCTTAAAAAATTCAATCATCTAGATATCTCCCTTCTTCGTATCTTCTTTACAAAATATTTCATTTATGTTACATTATTATTAATAATAATTCATTTATGACAAAGGAGCGATGAAAATGGAATTTATGTCTATGATAGTTACAGGAATTGTTTTAGCAGCAATAATCTCAGGACTTTCTTTTGTGGTTGGTAAACTTAGTGGATTATCTTGGTTTTGGATTGCGTTTTGTGCAAATAGCGGTTTCTTTATTATTTTCATCACTGTGCAAAATTCATTTCCAGATAACGCAGCCGTAGCCCTTTCGTATTTAAATCTTGGAATTGGCGTAGTTTTAATTGCTTTAACGCTTTTCCAATCTAGCAATTGGCTTTTCAAGAAAACAATGCAACGTAAACATTAAAATAATTAGTCTAATCTACCATTCCCTTATTATCGCATCAAAAAACTGTTTAAGCTCGTTTTTCGCTTAAACAGTTCTTTTTTTATTTGAAGTGAATCTTAATTCCGTTAGAATCTGTCACGGAAATAGTATTTTCCAATCGTTTCACATCATATCCTTGTTCTATTAAGTTGGTTATTATTGCATCTTTATCAGGAGTAATAATTGTAAACCAAGCGAGTCCCGTTTCATTTTCTTGCAGAAGTTCCAAGTTGCGACCTGCCCAGACGTTTGAACCGATGTGATGATGATAATCACCAGCCGCAAAAAACCTTGCTGACGGAATAGCGGTCGTTAAGTTCATTCCAAGTACCTCTTTATAAAATTGTTCCGCTTTGTCAGCATCTGCCACTTGTAAATGCACATGACCAATTATCGTTCCGTTTGGCATCCCTGTAAATGGTTCATCGGTCGCAATTTGAAGCAACGAATCCACATCTACTTGTTCTGTCACCATCGGTAAATTGCCATCGCCATCACGCATCCATTCTGCTTTTGGACGGTCTGCATAAATTTCAATGCCATTGCCTTCAATATCATGTAAATAAAGCGCCTCGCTATAAGCATGATCTCCCGCGCCATCAATCGGATAACCTGATTTAGCCAAATGCAGTAACACATCCGCTAAACTTTCTCGCGTTGGCAAAAGAAAGGCGGTATGAAACAAGCCAATACGCGGCACTTCTGGAACAACCGCATTATCTATCTTTTTAAGAACAAGTAAAGCTTCATCAGACCCACTCACGCCGAGCCGAACCATTCGCTCATTTTCCTCTAATAACTTCAAACCAATTACTTCTTGATAAAAACCTGCCATCTCTTTTAAATGTCCAACATTCAATACAACTTCGCCAAGTCGTAATTCTTCACTAATTTCTGCCATGTAAAAAACGCTCCTTTTATTGTAATACATTCATTACAACATAAGGAGCGTTCAAATTCCAATAAAACGACTTACAAAAAGTAAGTTAATTATTTTTTAAGTAATTCACTATGTTTTCTACCATAAGCAAAGTAAACAATTAAACCAATAACAAACCAAATTCCGCAAAGAATCCACGTATGAACAGACAGACGGCTAATTAAAAACGCACATAATAAGAACGAAACAATTGGAAGAACTGGATAAAATGGTACTTTAAATCCTCTCGCTTGAATATCTTTATTTTTACGTAAAAAGATAATCCCGATAGACACCATCATAAACGCCAAGAGTGTTCCAATATTAACCAACTCAGCCAATCGATCTAATGGTACAAGCCCACTAATAATCGCGACTATCACTGCAAAAATCCAGGTGTTTTTAACAGGTGTTTGATATTTTTGATTAATTTCTGCAAGTACTTTTGGTAATAAACCATCACGTCCCATCGCAAAAATCAATCTAGTCGCCCCGTAACTCATTACTAAAATTACTGTAATCATCCCAACAACCGCGCCAAGTGATACAATGCCAGCTACCCAATCTTGGTTAATCACTTGCAAAGCATAAGCCACTGGATCTGTTACGTTTAAATCTGTGTACGGTACCATTCCAGTTAAAACAGCGGATACAGCAACATATAACACCGTACAAATAAGTAGCGAGCCTATAATCCCAATCGGCATTGTCCGTTGCGGATCTTTCACTTCTTCAGCTGCAGACGAAACGGCATCAAAACCTAAATAAGCAAAGAAAACTAGCGCCGCACCATTCATAACGCCACTAATTCCAAATGGCATAAACGGTTGCCAATTATCCGGTTTGACATAAAATACACCAACAACTAAGAAAAGTAAAATAACACCAACTTTAATAACTACCATAATGGTATTCACGCGCGTTGATTCTTTTATCCCAAGCGTCAATAAAAAGGCAATCACAAGAACAATAATAATCGCCGGTAAATTAATAAATGTACCTACTTCTGGATTAAAAGGCCCAGAGATTGCTTCTGGGATGGAAATATGAAAGCCTGAAAGTAACGCATTTAAATAAGAAGACCACCCACTCGCAACAGAAGCCACTGCAAGCCCGTATTCTAAAATAAGTGCCCAACCAAGCAACCATCCAATTAACTCACCAAAAACAACATAACCATACGTATAGGCGCTCCCTGCAACCGGAACACTAGACGCAAACTCTGAGTAACACATTGCTGCAATCGCACAAACAATCGCCGCAATCACAAAAGAGAAAATAATCGCTGGTCCCGCATTTTTCGCTGCGACTGTTCCTGGTAAAATAAAAATCCCCGTTCCAACAATCGCTCCGACTCCAAGTAAAGTTAAATCAAGTGGTCCGAGCGTTTGCTTTAAATGCGTGCTACCACTTTTATTATGCATTAAATCTTCTATCGGTTTTCTTCTAAATAATGAATTCATTTTGTCTCCTACCTTTTTACAGTCTTCTAAAAGGATATCCTTTTACACTTTAAAGGTCAATAGGATTGTGAGAAAAAATACAAAAACTAATCATTCTTTCCTAAAGTAGAACCTATTACCCAAATATATCAGAATCATCTTTCATGATTTGCACTAGACGCACGATTAAGCTAAAATTAGAAGGAATGGATTTGTGCGTGTTTAGCACAAAGCATGCTAGAAAGAGGAATTCAGTTGATTTTATTTTATTTTTTATTAATTATTGGTAAGTTCACTTTCGCCTATTTCCAGATTTTTAAAGATCCTAACTTCTTGGCACTTGGAATGGACCTGCTGTTTATCGTCTTACTTCTTGGACTAATTCATTTATTTGCACCGGTTCGCTCGCACATTTATTGGTATGCGGGAATGTCTTTATTTATTGGGATTTTAATGCTCGTGTGTGTACTTTACGCCCGGTTTTATAATGAAGTTCCAACATATCACAGCTTCTCTCTTATCGGCGAGGTTGGCGTAGTTAAAAACAGTGCTACAAGCCTGCTAAGCGGAACAGACTGGTTGTACATCCTAGATATCGTTTTACTCCCATTTATCCTTTATTTCCATATCAAAAAAGGACACGAGTTCCCTTCATTCCGCATAACTAGCCGTGTTTATGGCGTATCATTTATTAGTACGCTACTCGTTTTAAGTGGTTTTACTTATTTTATGATGCAACAAAACATTATCAGTGACTCCAAGCGCGCAAAACGAATGGGAATTTTCACATTTAATATCAGTACCGCGCTTACTGGTGCAGATCATGTTAAAGCCGCAGATATTACTGCAAAAAACGTGAATGACATTAAAGGTGTGTCGGTTAAGTCAAATCCCGATTACTTCGGTGCTGCTAAAGGAAAAAATCTTATTATCGTTCAACTCGAGTCATTCCAGCGTAATTTAACGAACGTCAAAATTAACGGTCAGTCGATTACGCCTACATTAGATAGCTTACAAAACGAAACCATGTATTCCAACCAATTTTTCCAAACTGTCTCTAAGTCAAATACGGCTGATGCAGAATGGTCCGTTTATACATCGACTTTCCCAAGTGGATATTACACGAACACACAAACTTACGGCGACCGGGTAATCCCGTCTATGCCTCGTTTACTTGGCAAAAATGATTATAAAACAGCGACCTTCCATACAAATGATGCTAGTTTTTACAATCGCGATGAATTTTATCCTGCTGTAGGATTTGATAAGTTTTATGATCGTAAATTCTTTGGCGATGAGGACGTTATTGGCTTTTCTCCTAGTGATGAAGTGCTTTATAACAAAGCCTTTCCGATTCTAGAAGAGCAGTACAAAAACAACCAAAAATTCTATGCGCAATTAATTAGTGTAAGTAGTCATATGCCATTTGATATTCCAAAAGATAAGCAAGAAATCGACTTACCGAGCGATTTAAAAGATACAGAACTTGGTAACTATTTCGAAGCGGTTCATTATGCGGATAAACAACTTGGTGAATTCATTCAAAAATTAAAAGATAGCGGCATTTGGGATGATTCTGTTGTCGTTTTCTACGGCGATCATCACATTATCAAAACCGACCAACTACCTGAGGAACAAAAAAAATACGTCAATCGTTCTACTGAGTTAAAAGCGGATCCAGCCGATGATTACCGTATTCCGTTCTTCTTACATTATCCTGGCATGGAAAACCCTGGTGAAATTAAAAATGTTGGTGGCGAAATTGATATTATGCCAACTGTCATGAATTTACTTGGTATTAAAACTGGTGACCAAATTATGTTTGGAACCGATATCCTCAATTCATCAAATAATTACGTACCTGAACGCTACACAATGCCAGAAGGAAGTTATTTCACCAATTCTTACATGTACCAACCAGATGAAAGTTTCGAAACTGGCGCAGCAACGAATTATGATGGAACAAACAAAGAACTTTCGAGTGATGTAAAGAAACGCTTTGACGCTAGCCGAAAACTCTTACAGTATTCTGATAGCTATGTAAACAATTTACCATTACGAGACGAAGATAAATAAACAAAAGAAGTATCCAGCAAATCTGGATACTTCTTTTTTCGCTTATTTTGGTAAAGCGGCTTGATGTTCATTAAATTTTTCAATACTTTCAAGCGCTAGAGGTTTGTTCATCATTTGTAAAAATAAATCATAACCGATTGTAACGGTATCAGCTCCACTAGCTAGTGCTTGCATAATTTGACGACTATTTTTAAAGCTTGCTCCCATAATTTTCACATCTTCAAGTCCTTGTAAATCTAACACGTATCGTAGTTCTTCTATTGTTTTCGCTGCGTCTAGTCCGCTTACTTCCATGCGATTATAATATGGCGCTAAATAATCTGCCCCAGAGAGCGCTGCAATATAACCTTGTTCCGATGAGAAAATTGCTGTTGCTAAAATAATTTCATTTGGAAAATTAGCGCGAACTTTTGCGATGACTTTTATCCCGGCTTCGTGGGCTGGGATTTTCAAGCCGATTACCGTACCTTCTGCCGGCTCAATTGCTTGAATTCGAAGGACATCTTCCCAGATTTCCTCTTCCGTTAACCCAGCCGCTTGCACAAACACAACTTTGGCTGGAATATTCGCTATATGCGTGTTTCTCGGCTTATTCTCCTTTAATAAAATAGTCGGATTAGTGGTTACACCTTCAAAAAACGGAAATTGAAGCGCTTTCTTTATTTCCTCTAATTTCCCCGTATCTAAAAACATTTCCTCACTCCTTCAAAGTTTTCTTCTCATTTTAAGTGTAGAAAAGTTCCACGAGCCAGTCAATTGTTTCTGAGACCCAAAGTTGTTGGCGATTTTGTACAACAAAAAACACCTCCACGTGCCGAGGTGTTTTTTACCGCTATTTTTTCTTCGGTTCTTTCTTCCAATTTTTCCGCTTGAATTCAAAGCGTTCCATCCATGGTCGGCCTTTTTTCAGTGCAAAATAGCCGACGATGACGATAAATAGTGCGCCAATAATATCGACAATAATATCTGTCATCGTATCTTCCAGTGCAGCGCGGCCAGTGAGCGGTGTTCCATTAGATAGATTATAACGTTGCATATTTAAGTTCATAATTCCATCAAAAGTATACTCATACACTTCCCAGAAAGCCCCCATTGTCACCGCGAAACAAAACGCGAATACAGCGATAAAACCCGGTTTAAGTTTCATGACAACTTTGTTATTAGCATTTAGCAAACTAACGAACGAAAAGCCAATTGCTCCAAGCATCGCCCCACTAAAAGTATGTAAAATTTTATCCCAATGTGGCACGGTTGAATAGAATTTTTGAACTGTACCAAGATAAATGGATCCGTATAGAAATACAATAAACAAAATATACACAAGACCAGGTATTTCAAATTTGAAGCGTCGTGCAATAATCGAAGGTAGCAACAAAATAAAAATTCCTAATATAATTTCAAATAGTAAAAATATATAGTCCCCTCGTAACGTCACATGCGGCCCAGTTGCTGGCTGCTTGATCGGTGCTGTAAAAATTTCGTAAATAGTAAAAACAACAGAAATCCCCATTGACGCAAAAACAAATAATGCTATCCATTGTGTCCAATTGATCTTTTTCATGCACTCATCTCCAATCTATCATGTAATACCCTTTTTTCGCAAAAAGAAACTGCTCATCCATCTTAGACTAGGAATAGACAAGCAGTCAAATTTATCACTTTTTCCGATTAGATCGAAGGAGCCTAAGCCCATTTAGAATAACTAAAATAGTACTTCCCTCGTGCCCCACAACGCCAAATGGCAAATTGATTAGTTGGAAAACATTCGCTGTTATCAAAACAAGAATCACCGCAATCGCAAAACAAATATTTTGCCAAGTAATCCAGTGAAGCCGTTCAGAAAGGTTGTAAGCATATGGGATTTTCTCCAAATCATTTTTCATTAAAACAACATCTGCTGTTTCCATCGCAATGTCCGTCCCCTCGCCCATTGCAATTCCAACAGCCGCATGTGCAAGAGCCGGAGCATCATTAATTCCATCACCAACCATTGCCACACTGCCATAAGTAACCGACAATTCTTTTAACACATCCACTTTTTTCTCAGGTAAACAACCGGAAACAACATAGTCCATTCCGAGTTCGGCTTGAATCGCTGCACCTGTTTGTTCGTTATCTCCCGTCACCATTATGGTTTTAATCCCTTTTGCTTGAAGTGCCTTAATCGTACGAATGGCTTCAGGCCGGCATGTATCTTTAAGGGCAAACATAGCCTGAATCACGCCGTCTTTAGCTACATAAACAATCGTTTTCCCTTCACCCGCAAGTCGCTCAAATGCACCATTTGAAAATGCTGCCGCTGCTTCTTTCCCAACAAACCCAGCTTTCCCAACTTGCCAATTTTCCTCTTGATAAATCGCTTGAACTCCCCATCCAGCTACATCCGTCACTTCAATTTCTGTTAACTTTTCGGTGATTTCTGCCTCTAGGTCTTGCGTTATTGCCGCAGCTAACGGATGTAAAGATTGTCGCTCCATCGCTCCAACTACATTGATTACTTGTTGCTTATCGACATTTTCAGCAAATAACCGATCTGTCAGTTCTGGTGTACCATTTGTCAGCGTCCCAGTTTTATCAAATGCAACAGCTTTTACACCGCGCAAATTTTCCAAGTGTACGCCGCCTTTAAACAAAATCCCGTGACGTGCACCGTTCGAAATTGCCGCTAAAGTCGCAGGCGTTACCGAAGCCACTAGCGCACAAGGGGAAGCAACCGTTAGCAAAACCATCGCACGATAAAATGTTTCATTCCAAGACCACCCTAAAGCAAAATGAGGCAAGAACATCATTACTAACACAAATAATAGAACTGCTTTTACATACGCATCCTCAAATCGTTCAATAAAGCGAGCGGTTTTCGAAGGTTCACTTTGAGCCGATTCTACTAAACGAATAATCTTACTAAAAATCGTATTATCAAATGTTTGCGTTACTTTGACCGTGATGGCGCTGCTTACATTGACCGTCCCGCCAAACACATCCGCACCAACTGTTTTCGTCGCTGGCACTGATTCCCCATTAATGGCTGCTTCATTTAACGTGGTTGACCCTCGAACAATGACTCCATCGATTGGAACACTTTCTCCTGGCCGAACGAATACCATATCATCCAGTTGTAACTCCTTTGCAGCCACTTCCTCTAAATCTCCATTAGGAAGCAAACGAAAGGCGCGTTCTGGTTGAAATGCCATTAATTTCGTGATTTCGCGCTTACTTTTATTGGTCGTATACGTTTCTAAAGCGCCACTAACCGAGAAAATAAAAATAAGTATGGCCCCTTCAAACCAATAACCAATAATAGATGCACCGGTAGCCGCTAAAATCATTAAGAGCTCCACATTCAACTTTTTCGTTTTGATAGTCGCTTGAATGCCTTCTTTAGCTTGCTCAAAACCACCGATAACAAAGGCACTTAGGAAAATAACCGCTGTCCAAAAGTCGCCAACATCACTGCCGACCAAACAACCTATCACAATCAAAATCCCGCTAATACCCGTCGTAATAAATTGCCAATTCTGCTTCATCCATTCCTTCATTATGCTCATCCTCTCCAAATGATAATGATTCCCATTACCCTAAAAAACACAAAAATCTGCTTTCGCAACCGCGAAAAACAGATTAAACAATAATTATTATAAATAAATATAAAAACATGCGTCCTTAACTCACTTGTTATTATAGCACTTTCCTAATGACATATCAAACTAATTGATAAAATTATATTCTAATTGAGAATGAATTTCACTATCACTCCAATACATAAAAAAACACTTGAGCATAATGCCCAAGTGTCTGATCTCATTAAGGTAATTGGTTGCCAGCCGCACGGTAAATTTCATACCATTCTTCGCGACTAAGTGTTACGTCAGAAGCTTTTGCAATATCAGCAATTCTTCCCGGATTCATTGTACCAACCACTGTTTGGAAGCTCGCTGGGTGGCGCTGAATCCACGCAACCGCTATAGCTGAGTTAGTTACACCTTTGTCAGCAGCAATTTTGTCGATTACTTTGTTCAATTCAGGGAATTTATCGTTATCCAAGAAAACTCCTTCAAAGAAACCATATTGGAACGGGGACCATGCTTGGATTGTCATGTTGTTTAAGCGACTATATTCCAAAATACCGCCGTCACGATCAAGTGAAGGATCAATCGTCATATTCACATTAAAACCAGTATCAATCATACCCGTATGCATAATGCTAAATTGCAGTTGGTTGGCGATTAATTCTTGGTCTACATATTTTTTCAGTAGTTCAATTTGACCTGGATTTTGATTACTTACGCCGAAATGACGCACTTTTCCACTTTTCTCTAATTCTGTGAAAGCTGCCGCTACTTCTTCTGGTTCGAAAAGTGTATCCGGACGGTGAAGTAAAAGTGTATCTAAATAGTCTGTTTTCAGGCGCTTTAAGCTACCTTCCACAGAAGCAATAATGTGCTCTTTTGAAAAATCAAAGAATCCTTGACGAATTCCACATTTTGATTGAAGAATCATTTTTTCACGAATAGTTGCATTCATATCAATTGCATCAGCAAAAACTTCCTCTGATTTACCGCCGCCATAAATATCCGCGTGGTCAAAAAAATCAATGCCATTTTCAAGTGCTGTATTAATCACTTTGTTGGCATCCTCTTTACTAAGATCCGCCATTCTCATACATCCTAGCGAAATTTCTGAAGCTGTTAAAGCGCTATTTCCAATTGTTATTCGTTTCAAACTAAGCACCTCTTTCTAAAAGTATATCCTTATTCTAACACTTTGTTGTAATCGTTACCAAGCTTAACCTTCTGAATAAAAATTAATGCCTTTATCCGTATCCTCCACAACGATTCCAGCCGGTTGATTAATCAAGAGAATGCAGTAGTAAAAATCCCCAACACAACCAGACGTATGTAACGCAAAAATTAAATAAAGAACCGCTTCATTCACCCCAAGAAATCGCAGAAAAATGAACAAACCCGTAAGAACGATAAATGGCGCAATCGAAATAATAAAGAATTGTGCTTTCGTATAAAATGCTCCGGGGCTTCCAGCATAAGCCATCCCATTTTTAAAACCAAATTTCACTTTTGCTTCTGGACGAAATGCTTTAAAGAAAATCCCGTGTACGGCTTCGTGAATAACAATTGCTACTGCATAACCACCAAACATCCAAATAATCCCCATAAAACCATTCGTAATTGCAAAACCACCTGAAAAAACAATTCCTAAAACAGTTAATATGAGTACAATAGCAATCGCAACAATATTCAAATTCATAACCAATTTTTTATTTTCTAGTAAATTAATTTCCTGAATCAATTTTCTTTCCATCCAGACCGCTCCTTTTATAAAAACGCTGATATTTTCGTTATTACAATTATACAATACTTCTTGTCAGCATTCTATGTCATAGTGGGGAAATACCCAAGTCCGGCTGAGGGAGGTGAAAAGTTTTTCTTTTGTCGGTTTCTATAAATTTTTACAAGCCTTTGAATCGTTAAAGCTATATACTCTCATGTCACAACCTTACAAACAACAATATCTTCTATATTAATATCAATTAATCGTTCGTCAAATCACTTTAATTAACCTATGTTTCTTTCGTGATCTAAATTAACAGGAACTACATACTTGTATTGCATATGATGATTGTTCTTTAAGTATAATGTTTCTATTGACCAATTACGTTTAAGTACATCTGCTAAAAGATATAGAATGTTCTATAATGTAATCAATTATATTATACATGTTTGTCATCTCTTAATAACATCTTACGAACAAACGCACTCAAAACCAAGTGGGAATGATTAAAAGAATTCTACACATAAATAAAAAGTAGGCAGGATAATTTTATCCCAACCTACATTTTGTTTATTTAGCTTTGATTGATTTCTTTGCATTTCGGTATCTTAAAGTTTGGAATCCTGTTCCAAGAAGAGCTATGAACCCTAGTAACAATAAGATTATACTTTCTGTTGCAAAGTAAATAATAATACACATTAATACTACAAGGGCATATACACCAATGAGCCACTTTTCCATTTTCACTTTTTTCATAACCTAAGCCTCCAATACTATATCAATTTTCAACCGTACGGACGATATTTATGTGTAAATGTCTTAAGCAGTCCAGTATAGTTAGATTTTTTATAAATAGAATAATCATTTTTTATTTCCCTTGAGTAACTATTATAATATTGTTTAATTTTTATATAAACCTCTTTACTCGGGGCATAAGATTTCAATGTTAGTAGCATACCTGCTACTGTACTAAATACTCCAACGGGTCCTCCAAGCAAACCAGCTAATGACACTGCAATAGATGCACTTGTTTTCTTTAGTGACATTTTTGTTTTAAACGTCGTAACATATTTATAAGCAGAGGCTTTTAATAATTGTCTCGATTCTTCTTTTACCTCTTCACCTATAACTTCACCATTTAGGTAAATTAAGTTATCCTTTTTAATCATTGTGTCTATAGTGCCATCTGGATTTGTAATAGTAGATTGCATATGATTTTTTGAAAATTCAATTGAAGTTGTTTCATTTGTCTCTTTATCCAGTACTTGATATTCATCATTACTAATTTCTTCTACGACAAGCTCTTCTGTTTCAATTGTTTTTTCTGTTGCATTAATCCCTTCGCTAATCTCTGAGGTCTCATTCGCCAATGCTGAAATAGACGGAGAAACAGGCAAAATAATGAGCGTAGCAATAAAGATTGGTGCAGTGCATTTAATAAGTTTTTTCATTTCCATTTATGTACCATCTCCTTTATATGTCTTACACATGTAATGTATCATGAAAAGCCAATGTATAACCAAAAATGTAATGAAATGCCCGATTCTTGTCGTGAACGACCAAAAGTGAGGGTTATTGATACTTATTCTTACACATATTGTGTAACTTTGTGATTTTTTTTGCAAAAAAAGCCACACTTTAGCTTGTTATTCATTATTTATGCAGCCTGCTACCTAAGTGTCATAAAAAATACATATTTAACTGATGCATAAGTTGTTTTTTATGTAAAAATCCTTATTTATTTAATTTTTTATCATATTCCATAAAATCCAAGTGAATAAAACAGTATAATTATTCATTAAACCTAAAAATTATTGATTCTTAATAAATATGCTTGTAATAATAATCTCATACTCTAATTTTTATACTCATGTCACGCAAGAAAAGAAAGATTCCACTGCTTCTCTTTTTCCTAATTTTATGCTAAAATAAAATCTGTTGAAATTGATTTTATAGTCAAAAACATTCAAACATCCTCGAAACATTGGATATCAACATGGAGAAATACCCAAGTCCGGCTGAAGGGGACAGACTCGAAATCTGTTAGGCGGTGTATGCCGCGCCGGGGTTCGAATCCCCGTTTCTCCGTAGAAATAAAAAGGTTCACGCTTAAAAATAGCTTTGATTGCTATTTTTAGACGTGAACCTTTTTGCTGTTACTTCTTCACCGCAATACTCACATACATACCCTCATCCAACTGCCAATTCTTCACCACTTCAAACCCAAATCCCGCAAGCTCTTCCTTCAATTTCTCCGCAGAAATCTGAATTTCCATTGGTGGGCCTTTTAAATCAGTCCCTTTCGTGTCAAATTCCAAACTAGCAAAGTAGCCGCCAGTCTTCACAACTCTACTCACTTCGCGCAAAACATCTGCGAGCGAATCTGCTTCATGTAACACGAGCGATGCGAGCACAACATCCACGGAATTTGCCTCAAGTGGAATATCATCCATGCTGGCTTCTAACGTTTCTACATTAGCCAAACCTGCTTCCTTCGCTTTTGACTCAATTAATTCCAACATTTTCGCATCTAAATCTAATGCAAAAACTGTATTATCAACGAATTTTGCAGCTGGAATTGTTAAAAATCCTGTTCCCGCTCCTAAATCTAAAATACTTGCTGTTTTTCCGATTGGCATTGCCTGCAAAAAATCCTCTGGCGACAGCACTTCACTCCGCTCTGGTCGATCCAAATAATCTACTTTCCGCTTAAAACCAGCTTCCCCGTGATGATTATGATGATGTTTCATTTTAGCACTCCTTTAATGTTGATGTTTTTCAATTTCTACGACAATACTACCTACTGTTTGTTTGCTTAAATAATCTTCCATTTGTTGCTCCGCCTTATTCATCACTTCGCCAATCAAGCAGTGCGGCTGGCTTTCGCTGTGGTTTTTAGGGTCACAATGGAAAAAGGCGCCCTTCCCTTCAATCGCTTGAATGACATCAAGAAAACTAATACTACTTGCTGGTTCCGCTAACTTATACCCACCATTGACGCCTGTTACTGATTCAATAAAGCCAGCTTTCACTAGCATCGTCAACACTTTAGATAGATAAGTTGGCGACACATTTTGCTTGGTTGCAAGTTCTTTCACACCGACAGACTTTTCTGGTGACAAATTAGCTAAATAAACCATCGTATGTAGTGCATAATTGGTTGCTTTGGAAAATTTCATATTTTCACCTTCTTAATTAAAGACTTAACCACTCTATAATATCTCTTATAATCAGAAGTGTCAATTCATAACTAAAAAACCTTTTCCAAAAATGGAAAAAGGTCTTAAAATATCTCCTGTAAAATTGCGAATAATTGTTGCTCATTTTCAACACAATAATCTGGCTGAAATGCTGCCTCTGTTGGTATCAAATGTCCTCGTCTATTCAACCAAATTGATTTCCAACCAGCACTTTTTGAACCGATAACATCATTTTCGAAAGAATCGCCAATATAATAGGTTTCGGCACCCTTAATACCGATTTGTTCTTCTACTAGCTTAAATATTTTCTTGTCTGGTTTTTCAATACCGACTTTACCAGAAATGAACGTGTGCTCGGTTGGAATCCAATCATTGATTTGTAAATCATTTATTTTATGTTGTTGATGTTCTTTTGGTCCGTTTGTAATGATTCCCATCGTGATTTCGTTCTTTTTCGCCCATGTGAGAATTTCTTTAATCCCTGACGTAAGTTCGATTTTGCGTTGGTTTTGTTCGTAGGCGTGTTGAAAGGCTTCTGCTTCTTTTTTAGTAATTTGATAATCAAAATCATTTAGCGCCTGCGTAATACGATAAACGTGCATTTTTGCTTTCGGCATTTCGCCTTGGACAACGCGGTGATACACTTCATCACTATAAAATCGACTTTTAATATATAAATTTTCGATTTTCAGGTGGTCCGCTTTTCCAAAAACAGTTTTAAATGCGTTTTCAAATGGTTTTAATTGGTCATAAACTGTGTCATCAATATCAAAAATTAAATTAATCATCATTTCCTCCTGCAAAATTCACTCCTTTTACTCTACCATTAAATCAAAAAAGTAGGAAGAGCCTAAGCAAAGTGCTTAGACTCTCTACATCATTTAGCTAATTGTTTAATTCGGGTTGTGGCTCCTTTTAAATTGTAACATTCGGAGTAGTTGCGGATGGGACGTTTAATATGATCAATTACAAAGCGTTTTCCATCAATATTATTCGCAGCTAAATTAGCATATAATGTGTGGATTTCTTTCTTAACCATTGCATCATTGAATGTGTAATGACCTGCGATATCTAGGATTTCAAGTGATAAATCATCATCTTGCATGATTTCATTGATAGTAATATCTTTTTGTCCATCTAACATCCATTTGCGCCAGCGTTCACTTTTAATCGATTGAATGAGTAAAACTTCTCGTGCGTTAGAAGGAGTTTTGATTAAGCCATTCTCTACTAATTTTTGCTCTAACTCAACTAATTTCAAATACGCGCGAGTCTCTTCTGTTCCGTATTGCGGGGCTACATTGGTCGCTGTTATTTCTGATGGAATATGTTCTAAAAGCGTAACGTCATCCAGATAATCGCCATTATGCTCTTTCAAACCGACACCATATTTTTTTGCCATCTGAGCTAAGTCATAGGCGTTTTTGAAATTAAAGTGACCTACTTGCTCGGTTTTACGAGTTAATGTTCCCGTTTGCCCAACGATGAAAGTCGGTAATGGTAAATTTCGTTTTTCCAATTCCACTTTTAATTGCGTAATGAACTTTTCATACGTTTCTGTTGAAGTTAGCCCGCCGTTTGTTTCTTCCGTTCCAACTTCATAACCGATTTCTGGTAGCCCACGTTTTTTTCGTTCTTCCTCACAAAATGCAATTAAATCAACCGTTCTTTCCAGTACAGTTTCCAGTGGAATAACTTTTCCCACTTCAAAAGGGTCTTTGGTCGGGTCAATCATTAATAAGTCAAAGCCAGCTTCAATATCCGCTATATAAGATTTTTTTCCTAACGCCATCGCCTTTTCTGTTGGTAAGTGATCATTTCTCTCTTGATCCCGTTGCCAAGGGCCTCCGTGATCACGGCATACATAATATAGCCCATCAAAGTCCACTTCTTTAGCCACTTCTTTAATTGCTTCAATAAAGCTAAATTGGTTCCAGCCATTAACATATCCACCACCAAGTTCATCCGCATCTACTTGATTACGACTTGCAATGAACATAAGCGGGTAATCATCTTCTTTCGCTAATTCAAAACTTGCTTGTAAAAGATTGCGAGACATTGGTCCAACGCCGATAAGTGTAGCGCTATCTCCTGTTGTTTGTAATTTCAAAAGTGCTTCTACTGCTTTTTTTATTGGTAATTTCAATTAATTTTTCCTCCTAAAATCTGATTTCATTCGAACATGGTTTGTAACTTTTTAATTAGCGCGTCCGATTTTTTTATAATTTCTGAAACGCTCATTTTGACCACTTTTTTCCCTTTGAATCGTTGGCTTTCTCTTATTTCGACATCATTTGTGATAATGACACAATCTGCTTCCTCGATTTCTTTTGCAGTTAATTTATTTTCGATACCAGAGGAGCCTTGTGTTTCTACTTTAATAGTGACGCCCATTTTTTTTGCGGAGAGTTCGAGTGATTCTGCTGACATATACGTATGTGCCACACCGCTTGGACATGAAGTTACTGCTACTATTTTCATTGTTATCATCCTTTCTAAATGTCTTCAAAATTAATATCTAAGTCATCTATGTCTTGCCCTTCCTCCAGTGCCTCGTCAAGCTCTGTAGCATCTTTCTTCAAAATTCGGAGCATAATTGCCGTCACAACTGCCCCAAGCGCAATGGAAGCAATATAACCAATCCGGTTATCAACTACAGGTAAAACGATCAAACCACCCCAAGGCGCGTGATTTAAACAACCAAATAAGAAAGCCGAAACGTTCCCTACAATCGAACCAACCATAATCGATGGAATGACCCGTAATGGATCTGCTGTTGCAAAAGGAATTGCTCCTTCTGTTATACCAACGCTTCCCATTAAAAGTGCTGCAATTCCCGAATCTTTTTCTACGCGAGTAAATTTCTTTGGAAATAGAAGTGTTGCTACGCCTAAACCAATTGGCGGTACACAAATCGCTACACCAACTCCGCCCATTAAATATGGGAGTGTATCTACTTGGGTTTGTGCAAACGTTGCTGCTACTTTATTTACAGGTCCACCCATATCAAAGGAAATCATCGCACCAAGAAGTGCACCTAGCGGAACTTTTGCTGCCCCTGATAAGCTATTTAGCGCATTTGTCATCCAATCCATAAAACCTGAGATTGGCTCTCCGATGAGGAAAACGATAATTCCACCCGTAATCAAAGTCCCAAGTAATGGATAAATGAAAATGGATCCTAACGTTCTCATCGAAGGTGCTAATTTAATTTTCTTTAATTGAATTACGACAAAACCAGCTAAGAAACCAGCGATAATACCACCGATAAATCCTGCACCAATTTCGTTTGCTAAGTATGCACCAATCATCCCAGGTGCCAGCCCAGGTTTATCTGCCATACTAAAGGCTATGTAGCCACCAAGAATCGGAATGAATAAAGCCAGGCCTGCTGCACCAATTTGGTTGAGTTTTGCTAACCAGCCCGCATCAGGAACGGCAGCTTGTCCGCTCAACATAACGGATAGCGCAAACAATATCCCCCCAGCTACGACAAATGGAATCATATACGAAGTTGCTGTCATCAAATGTTTTTGCAAAAATTTAAGCGTTCTCATTTAGTTATCCTCCTTCACACTTTTGTTTAATAGTGCCACTGTTGCCGTGTCGTCTAATTCACTCAATTTTGTTCGAAAATCTTCATGCATTAATAGTCTTGCTAGATTGGATAGTACTTTTAAATGTAAATTATTTTGGTTATCTCTAGGAACCGCGATTAAAAATACAATTTGGACAAATTCTTCCTCTTCAGTCCACTTCACAGGTTTACTTAATTTCCCAACAACGACGCAGGGTTCTTTTACGCCACTACTTTGGGCATGAGGCAAGCCGATTTCGTGTCCAATGTATGTGGATAATGTTCGTTCGCGTTCTAAAATAGCCTGTTCAAACAGGGATTTATCTGCCAAATAATCAGCTTTTCCTAAAATATTCACTAATTGTAGAATCGCCTCTTCTTTAGTATTTACATTGATGTTTGAAATAGACAAGAAGTCGATTTTCACACCCATATTATCTAACCTCCTCTTCATATTTTTTTATAATTCTATCTGCATCAATCGGATTTTTTGCTTGTTCTAATTTAGAAATAAAATCTGTTTGATAAGTCATTTTAGTTAAGGTAATAATTGCTGGAATTTGCTCTTTTTTATCTTTACTGGCGAGAATAAAAATGACTTTGGCTTGCTTCTCTCCAAATATAACCGGCTGTTCACTAATCAAAAGAGCCATACTATTCATCCGAACTAACTGGCTGTCATTCCCGTGAAACAAAGCAAATTCCTCATCTTTAACGGAATAAAAGCCTAGTTCTTCTTGAATTTGTTTGATATTCTCCGCATAAGCTGGAAGTACGAAATGATTATCAGATAGTAGCTTTGTAGCACGCTGAATGGCTTCTTGCCACGTTAAACTCTCTGATATAATCTGAATCGCATCTATTCCAATTAAATCACTTAACCCTAACTTTCGATTCGGAATACTAACATGCCCATAACCCAGTTCTTCCTTAATAACGCTAATAACTTGTTGCTTCACAGTGCCATCAAGGAAACTAAGCCGCTTATTAATCGCAAAGTAACTAGTCAAAATATTCTTCTTTTTTAAGCCTTGCTTTTCTAACTCCACTAAATCACACTCTTTTAAAACTGGGCTTACTTTGACAGTCGGTTTTGGTAGTGGGGTTGTCACTTTTGCTGTTGTAATGACTAAATCCACATCTTCCCAAGCAGTAAAATCTTTTAACATATATTCGGGGATGGTTGCGACAAAAGCGATTTGATACTCGCTATTTAGTGTATCTTTCATCATTGCAATTGCTCCGTAGCCAAGACCACAAACAAGTAATACATGCACCTTCTCCTCGCGCTGATTACGCTGAATACTCGCTAAAAAATGAATCGCCAACAAAGATATTTCACTCTCATTTTCGACGCTCTCAAGTAACGGGATAGTTTTAACCACCTTGCTTGTTGCTTGTAAAATATAGAGAAATTCAGTTGGAATAACATCAAAAGTATCTTCGTAAATTTGTACATTCCCTCTCACTCTTTCAATCAGTGGAGCTACATGATTTAGTAATCCTTTATACAAAATCGCATCTTCTAAAAAAGGCAAATTAAGTTCTTCACTCATAGATATGATTAGCGAATTTACTATCGTTTCTGTTGTAATTAAGTCCATTTCTTCATTCAAGCTTGCATACTTGTTCGTGAAAAAAACAAAGCCGACTAGAATATTTAACTGCTCCTGACTAAGCTCGTAATCTAATATCACTTCCATCCCTTGAATTAATTGGGAATTAAAAATTGGAAGTACCAGCTTTGCATCTTTAAGTGGATTAGTGACATCATTTTTTATATACCAGCAAAAGACTAAAATATTCGCTAAATACCAATAATACGATTCATCATTTAAAATCCAACCCATTTGTTTCAAAAGTTGCTTAGACCACTTGTTCACGCCATTTATATCAATGTTTTTAAGTGATACTTTCATCTCACCTAACATACATTTTCTATAAAAGTTTGTTTCTATATCTTCGTTTGGGATAAAATCAATGTAATCTCGCAAAATCCGAACGCGTTCATTCAAGAGAGCGTTTTCATTGCCGATTAATTTATAGCCTTGTTTATAAACCAATTGAAGATTCAACTTTTGCAACTGTACTTCCATTAACAATAAATCTTTTTTAATCGTAGTTCGCGAAACATTCATCCATTTACTTAAATGTTCCAAGTTCACCTTTTTAACATTGAAAAATAGCAAATACTGTAAAATATTGATTCTTTCCTGCGGAGCAAAAATATAAGTTTCTTTTTCCTCCAGTGCTAATTTGGCCAAATCAGCTGGTATAACTAACCTCCCTTTTCCCTCCTTCAAAATTGGTTTTAATTGATTAAGCGTAAGTGCGTCATTTATATTGTCGATATCATATCTAACTTTCCGCTCAGATATTTCGAGTTTTTTACTGATACCCCGAATACTCGACTCACTTTTGCCTTCTAAATACTTTATGATTAGTACCATTCTGCCACTTAACATCTCTATCACCTCTTTATACTAGTTGCGATAAAATGATTTAGAAGGCTTGCTCCTAATTCCATGTTAACGCCCTGTAAGCACTTCCACAATTTACATAATACGAAATAATTTTTTACAAAAACTACAAGTCTAGCTATCTCCTTTTCTAAAATTCAATCTAAAACGTTAACTAGTTCACTGTTTTATTATAACGGTTGCTCGATTTACCAACTAGACGGCTTTTATGCAATTTGGCTAAAGAAAAACCGATCCAAGGAATTCTTGAATCGGTTTTATATATTACTTACTATTTTTTTAAATGCTGCTGTTTCCCAAAAAAAAGAAAGAAGTGGTAGATTTATACAATTTCTTTCTAATTTATCAATTATGTTCCATTTCATTAATCGTTTCTTCCATAGATATACAGGTCGCGTAACGCTCAGGCCACATCCATTCATTATAGTACTTGTAACTATTCTCCCCTGACATAAAGTGGTTATCTTCCGTCGAATTGGCATGGGCGGGAACGATCATGTGAAAACCATGTTCAAAGCCACACTTCACCGTGGCATCGATGCAAAAATCAGTTTGCAACCCGGCTATTACAATTTTTTTCGTGCTTTTTTCTTTTAAATATTCAAGTAAGCCTGTTCCTTTAAAAGCGCTATTAACGCTTTTATCAAAAATTCTTTCGAGTGTGGTTGGTTGGAATTTTTCGTAAATTTCGAAGCCTTCTTTTCCTTCTGTAAGTTCTGTATTAGGTCCGTCGTCATGTCGTATATAAACTATTTCTATTTTATTTTTTCGAGCAGTGACGATTAATTGTTCTATATTGGGTACAAGTGAATCGAAATTGTATAGATTATTCGTCATAATTAATTTTTGTGTATCAACAACTAATAATATCATTCGTTCAGACCTCCGTAAGTGCTGTTTATATTATATCATAGCTTAGCCAGCTGTAGGTGCCACGTATGCCTTCCAGCCGCCAATCATTTCGTCTTTCTCCGACTTACTTAATAGTTGCATACCGATGACTTGATTGACGTTCACAGCTAAGCCTCGGCTGAAACGATTTACCCTGCTAGCTGAAACACAATTGATATACACATCATTTAAGCGAATAAGCTCTCCTTTTGTTTCCACAATTCCTACAATATACCCGATTGCTGTTACAAGTAAAACTGGCTCGCCGACTTCGATTGCTTGCAGTAATTCTTCTTTCATCATGAAACCCCCTTATTTCATTTTTATTTGTATACCCGATTTTGCTTTATTCAAAAGAACAGCCGATCCAAGCTTACTCGGATCGGCTGTTTTCTTTATTTGGTACTTTTTCTTCTAAGGTGTAGACCTAAGAATAATAGTACTAATCCACCAGCAAATAGCAACATACCATTCGTATCACCAGTTCCAGGTAATTTTTTCGTTTTACTTGGTTTATTGGTAGAATGTGTATCTTTTGGTGTATCTTTTGGTGTATTTTTTGGTGTATCTTTTGGTGTCGTTTTTGTTACTTTTGTATTCGTTAAGTCCATACCTTTTACTTTTACACTATAGCCAGATACTTGTTTTTCAGATACAGTATAGCTGTATTTTTCACCTGTTTTGTCTTTCTCTGGAAGGTTGGTAAAGTTGTATTTCCAATTCGATTTTGCTGTTACTTTGATTGGTGTTCCGTATGCTTTACCGTTTTGTAAAAGTTGAACTTCGATGGATGCGGGACGTGTTTTTTCATTGTCTCCCACCCAAGTTTTTGTGCCGCTCGCTGTAGTTACATTTTTCTCATCGGTTACTTTTGTATTGGTTAAGTTCATTCCATCTGTGGTTGTTTTGTAGCCTGGAACTGCTATTTCAGTAACAGAGTAACGATAATCGTTGTTGTTAGCATCGCCTTTAGGTAAATCTTTGAAGCTATATTTCCAGTCGTTCTCTTTCGTTACTTTGACTGGATCACCATAAGTTTGTCCATTTTGTAAAAGTTGTACTTCGATATAGTCTGGACGGTCTTTGGCTGTGTCGTTTTTCCATGTTTTTTCACCAGAGACAGTGGTTTTTGGTGCATCTATTTTCGTGTTGATGACGTTCATTCCGTCGACTTTGGTTTCATAGCCTGGAACTGCTTTTTCGACAATCGTGTAATTGTAAGCCGCTCCATCATTGGTTGTTTCTGGTAGGTTTTTAAATTCGTATTTCCAATCGTTATCTTTTGTAACTGTTACTGGGAAACCGTAATCTTGCCCATTTTGTTGCAGTTGAATTTCGATGGATGCGGGACGGTCATTTTCTGTATCGTTTTTCCATGTTTTTTGTCCGTCAAGATTAATCATTTTTACATCTGGTTTGATTAACGTGTTGTTAATATCAAGACCTGTGACAGCACTTGTATAGTTAGTAACTGTATTTTCTAAAACTGTATACGTGTATTTATTTCCATCTGCATTTGTTTCTGGAACATTTTTGAATTCGTATTTCCAGTCGTCTGCTTTTGTTACAGTAATTGGGCTACCGTATGCTACACCGTCTTGCAAAAGTTGTACTTCGATGGAATCTGGGCGATCTGCTTCTTTGTCACCAGTCCAAGTTTTCGCGCCATTCACATCAATCATTTTCACGTCTGCATGGTTGTCAATAGTCGCTGTTGTTGCTCCGTGATCATTATTGGTGATTTCAAGGCTTGTTTCTGTAGTGGCTGGAATGGATAAGTTGCCATTCGCATCGCTTTTCACTGTAACTGGATACTCTTTATTTTCATTTGATTCATAACCAGTTGGTGTCTTTGTTTCAACAAGAACTACTTTCCATTCTTGATTTTTAGAAGTTGTTTTATAACCTGTCGGGATGAAATTTGCTGCGCCGGATGAGTCTGTCATAACAATTTCATTACTATTTGTATCTTTGACCGGTTTCGTTAAATCTGCTTTTCCATTTTCATCTGCATAATAAGCTTTGAATTCATAGCCTGTCAATGCTGTTTTGCTTATATCATCTTGTTTTAGAAGATTTAAGTTTAATGGAACAACAGTTGCAACTTCTGACCCTGCTGCTTGGTTAACTAGTTTCGCGCCATATTTCACTTTTTGATAATTCACTTTGAAAAGAACGTTATATAGTTGCATTTGTGGAATGTCAACTGGGTTTGTGATATCTAATGTGTTTGCAGTTGCTTTTGCTTCTACCGCATACTTATCCGCAGCAAGTGGTACAGGATTTTCAAGTTCCCCGTCAATTTGGAAGCCCGTGTTTGGACTTGCCTCATAACCATTTACTTCTACATTAGAGATAGATTTAAAATTATCTGCAGCAATAATATCTCCAATGTTTATAGATGATTTATCAAATTCATAGGCACTTCTTACTCGAATTTTATAGCCAACTGACAAATTACCGTCTGCATCAGGAGTAGCTACATTATATTGGCTTCCACTTAAATATGCATTTGTTTTATTATCTAAAACATATTTTTTCGCATAGGCCGTACCGCCACCAGCATCCCAGTACATTTCGCTATTTTCATAAGAAGTAATAACTTTATCGTTGTAAGTGTATGTTGCTTTATTATGCATGATACTGCTGTAGTCAATTTCGTCTGGATCAATTACCACAATCATATACACTTTATAAGCTGCTTTTGTTTCACTATACATCGGGTCAGCTGCCGGTTGTCCAAAATTAAGGGTTAGTGTACGTGCATCTTTTGTTACGGAACCAGTTACACCCATTTTATCCGCGTTATTTCCGAAATACCTTACTCCAACGTCATTTAAAGTAGGGTTGGCAATACAAACTTGTTTCTCGGAATATAAGCCTTTTTGATAAACAATAACATCTTGTCCGTCTGCATTTGTGAATTTCGGTGTACCTTCAAATTTGTTCGTTGTAAAACCATAAATGTGTTTATTGCTAGAATTTAAACCAGCAATATCATATTCAAGCATTTTCAATCCTTTTGGAAGTGTATCTGTGAACGAAGAATTTAGTGTGTCTTCTACTCCAGATGGGTTAATGTTCATTTCATAGACCATATATGTTTTTGGTGAAGTAATTCTACCATCGTCGGCAAGAGGCGTATAGTCTTTCAAGGCAGAACCCATGATGTCGCTACCTATCATATTGCGCGCTGTTTTTTCTGCATCAGCTGCTGATAGACGTGTTTTTTCAAACACTTTTCCTTCTGATGGAATTACTTCTGGTGTTTTAATGAACGTAACATAATCAAAATCGAAATCATCTTCATCTTGTAAAGTCGCTGTTGATTTAGCATTTTCTTTTACAACATGGGGTTTTTCTTTTTGGAAGCCATCAATAGGTTTTACAGTAGAACCATCAACATTGCTAATCAGATCATTTCCTGGATTCATATCTGGCGTCGAATCTACATCGGTAATTGCTCCGTCTAAAGTAGAATCACCATTAAAGTTAGAAAATGAACCGATTTCTCCAGCCATGTAAAAGTCTACTGCGCTATAAGTCCCATCATCTGGCATGCCGATAGCTTTCATGTACATGGTCGCAGTTGCAGTTGCACCTGATGCCATGCCTCCAGAAAGTGTAATGGAGTAAACTTTGATATCACTCCACACACCGCCACCACTAGGTACGGTTGTTTCGTATTTCCATTTATCATTCGTAGTTTTGAAATCAGATGTATCATTATTTAGTTCATAACCTGCTGGTACATAGGCATAAACGACAACATCTTTTGTATAATTCCCTTGATTAATCGCTGTATATGTTACGCCAACTGTGCTTCCTTCTGATATAGAAACGGGCGTAGTTGTGCTACTAACAGCACCAATATATTTATTGTTTTTATCGTAAGTGGAACTAATTTTTGTCGTAATTGCCATGTCATAAACATCTTTCCCACTTGGCGTTACAGAACCAGATTTACCTTCGCCGCCTTTAGTTGGGCTTTTAGTAACATTAGTCAAATCTTTCGTTGGATCTGTTACTTTTGCTGCGATCGTTTTATAAATACCGCCACCATTTTTGGAGATTGTCTGAGCTGGGGAAAATGGTAATTCGTACCTAGTTGCGCCAGGGGCAAGGTTTGTTTGGTCTGCTGAAGCTACCCAGCCGCGTTGAAGCGAAGAGCCAGATGCAGTTGATAACGCCTGCCATTCTGGTGAGCCTTCCGTAATAATGGAAAAACCAGCTGGTAATTCATCTACCATTTTTTCTAAAACGGCATTTTCCGCTGAATTGTTCGTAGCATACACATAATAGAAAACTAGATCATCTTTTTCAGGTGTATAGTTTGTAGATGATGTAGCGACTTTAAGATATTTTCCAGTGTCTTTATCTAACCGCCAAGCAGAATCGATTGCTTTAGACGCGGTGAGTACACCATTATCTGTATCGGGAGTTGGTGGTGTCACGGGGACTTCAATATTACTAATATCTACGTCTTTATCATCTTCAATTACAATAGCTTTATAGTCATCTTTCGTTGTAATAGTCGTATTTATTGTTGCAAACATATCAAATTTAGCGTTAGTAAGCGGCTCATCTTCATATTTTGCCAAGGCTTCTGGGCTTTGGTTAAATTTGAGCGTGTAACCAATATACTCGACACCATTTATTGTTTTTGTTCCAATCGAGTTTTTCATGGAGTCGTCTGTAAAAACATTTTGTCTCGGTGTTAATCCATCAATTGCTGGATTAACAAATGTTACTTTGTCTCCTTGAAAGAAGTCTTTTTGTATCCAAAATGTATAAGTTTCATCCAATACTGATTCTGAATAGGATGGGATTGCCAAACTTATTGAAAACTTGAGTGAGTCTCCCGGTGCATAAGTTTGTTTTGTATTCCCGTTTGCGTCAGTTACTTTATTTGTAAAATTCCAGTCAACAGAGCCTTTTAGTAATTGCTTTCCATTAACTAGATTTTTAGTTGTCTCTCTATTGTCAGATGTTACGGTTGTTTTGTTTTCATCTGCTCCTTTTTGTTCATCTGATTGTGCTATTTGTTGGGTTGTTTTTGTTTGATTTTCTTCTGCT
Organism: Listeria sp. LM90SB2; assembly: GCF_028867355.1. Lineage (NCBI taxonomy): Bacteria > Bacillati > Bacillota > Bacilli > Caryophanales > Listeriaceae > Listeria > Listeria sp. LM90SB2. The sequence goes on along the minus strand of NZ_CP046449.1, from coordinate 687,726 downwards.
CCGGCGAAGATATTAGACCACGGAACCAATTGAAAAATAAGCGTAACCGCAACCATTACAACGAATACTTTTTGCCAGTTGTGTTTTAGCATGATAATTCTCCTTTTGCTACTAATTATTGAAATTACTCATAGTAGACTTTTTTTGTTCTACTTGAATAGTTTTCTTAAAAGTATCATACTCGCTAAAATGGCTTTCTGGAACAAGCCAATCAGACAAAACTGCCTATATAGTAAAGAGAATTGTGACGTTTCCGCCATATTTACAGTTCAATCACACGTAAAAAAATGTTAAAATTATACCTTTTTTAATGAACAAACCTGGTTTCCTTTGATATAATTGAAAATAGTTTTCTCGGGTACATATATAGTAGAGATAATGAAGGAGGAGAACTATGTGGAAAAAGCATAAGTGGCTAATTATTGCTGTATTATTATTGGTAATTTATGTCGCTCCATTATTTATTCTTGGCGGGAACAGTCATGTAAGGATTCATGATAACTTGGATTCTAATGTAACTTGGTACAAAATGGTTTTGGATAGCGGGGATTATACCGCTAAAGTCGGGACAGCAAATATAGATCAAATAATGGATGACAGCGTCCCCAGAGATTCATTTGATTCAGAGTTTGTTGGGATTGATTGGCTTTACATGATTTTCAGCACACCCATTGCCTTTGCGATGAGTCAGTTAATTACACGTGTTTTTGCATTTTTAGGATTATTTTTATGGGCAAGGGATTACCTTATTAAAGATAAAAAATATCTCGTGCCACTTTATTTTGTTTCCTTAGCTTTTGCGCTAACACCATTTTGGCCATCAGGGATGTTGAGTACGCTTGGAATGCCGCTTGCTCTATGGGCATTTTTAAATATTAGGAATAATAAACGGCGAATTTGGAATGTGGTTATACTGACGTTGCTTCCATTTTATTCTAGTTTAATATTAGGATTTTGTTTCTTTTTAGTAATGGTTGGATGTATTTGGTTGTACGATGTTTTCAAGAAAAAACAAGTGAATATTCGATTTTTACTTAGCATGCTTTATATGACGCTTCTGTATGCACTTGTAAATTATCGTTTTATTTATGCAATGTTTTTGCACCCCGAACCGGATTCAAGGAGCGAATTTAGTCTACCAGAGTTATCATTTTTAAGTTCTATCCGACTTAGCTTTAAAAATTTCATTATAGGACACACGCATGACCAGGCACTGGCTGGATTTGTTATTATACCTGTATTACTCCTTGTACTTGCACTCATTATTATCAAACGTGAATGGGGCAAAGAAAAACTGTTTTTATGGCTATTTGGCTTTAATTTATTCTTATCTTTTTGGTATGGATTTTGGTGGTATCGTGGTTGGAATGTAATCAAAGAACACGTGGAAATCATGCGGACATTTAACTTTTCGCGCTTCCATTTTTTACAACCGTTTTTATTTTATGGACTGTTTGCACTTGCGATTGTTTATTTAATAAAAAAAGGAAATTGGTGGCGAAAGTTAGCTTATGTGGTAGTTGCGCTGCAGCTTGTTGTTGTTTTCGCTAATAACTCTGAGATTTACTACCGCACTGGAAATGGCTCGCCAAGCATTAATCAATTTTACGCCACGGAGCAAATGGAAGAAATTAAAGATTATATTGGTAAACCGCAGTCAAGTTACCGTGTCGGAAGTATTGGTCTGCACCCGTCTGTTTCCCAAGAAAGTGGCTTTTATACTGTCGATGGCTATGTGAATTCCTATCCTCTTGCTTATAAAAGGGCTTTCCGAAAAATTATTGCTGGTGAGCTAGACAAGAGTCCTGTTTTAGAAGATTATTATGATAATTGGGGTAATCGTTGTTATATATTTTCTGCCGAATTAGGTAAAAACTACGATTTCGGCAAGGATTCGAAAAAACACATTAAACAGTTAGATTTTAATTCAGAGGCATTTAAAAAGGTTGGCGGCAAGTATATTCTATCAGCTGTTCCGATTGATAATGCTTCAGAAGTTGGGCTACAGTTCGAAAAAGCCTTCGATAATAAGGAATCTTACTGGAAAATCTATTTATACAAAGCAACTAAATAAAAGCGTGAGGCATGATTTTTTCTTAACGAACTAATCGCGCCTTTCGCTTTTTTTGTGGTATGATTAATAAAAGGAGTGATGATTATGAAGAAAACCATTCAGTCAGTTGGTGTTTGGGGCGATAGTATTATGAAAGGCGTTCTTTTCAACCCTGAAAAAAATCGCTATACATTGCTTAAAAACAACTGCATTAAACGAGCATCCGAAAAACTTGGCCTGACTTTTCAAAATCATTCCACAATGGGTCGTACAATCACTAAAGGCCATGAAATTCTAACAAAAGACTTAGCAAAAGATGCAACAAATGATATCGCCATTATCGAATTTGGCGGAAATGATTGTGATTTTAACTGGACGGAAGTTTCCGAAAATCCGACAGCTGAGCACATTCCTAGCACCCCACTTAACATTTTTGAAACGCAATTACTTGAAATGATTGCACGACTAAAAAAACTGGATATTAAACCCATTTTAATGACATTGCCTCCCCTTCACGCAAAACGTTATTTTGAATTCATTACGAGAAATGGACTAAATAAAGATAATATTTTGCAGTTTTTAGGTGGCGATGTAGAGATGATTTATCGCTGGCAGGAACGATATAGCAATACGATTTCGCGCATCGCAGCCGAAACTGGTAGCCATATTATTGATGTCCGTGATAGTTTTCTCGCTGAATTTCATTATGAAAATTTGCTCTGTGCTGACGGTATTCATCCAAACGAGGCTGGTCATATTGCCATGTCACGCAAATTCATTCAGTACGCAAGTTTTCATAAAGCATAAGGAGGAATTTTTATTTTACATTTACAAACTATGACTGCTTCTGATTTAGAAGATTTTTTATCTACAGCCATTACAGATTACGCAAATGAAAAAGTTGAGGCCGGCACATGGGATGAAGAAGAAGCCTTAGCTAAATCCCAAGACTCTTTCAACAAATTGCTATATGACGGAATTACTACACCAAATGAATATCTCTACAGCATTATCTCAGGCGAAAAAATCGGTTATATTTGGTTCCATGTGGACGAAACTCGCTCTGGTAAACATGCTTTCATTTATGATTTTGTGATTTTCGAAGCATTCCGTGGTAAAGGATTCGGAACAAAAACTTTAGAAGCATTAGATGCGCTTGCGAAAGAAATGCAAATTACAAAAATCGAACTACATGTATTTGCGCACAATCAAACAGCTATCGGCTTATATAATAAAGTTGGTTTTCAAAACACTGATATTACAATGGCTAAATATTTATAATAAAAAACAACTTGATTTCCCGGAAAATCAAGTTGTTTTTTTACTATTCTTTTTTAAAAGTTCTAGCTCTGCTAATTTTTCATGCCCTTTTTCTGTTCGGTAATATCTCGTCTTTTGATTTTCATTCATTCGAAAAATATAATGATACGTTTCTAGCCAATAAATGCCAAACAGCAATTCATTCTTAGTAAAAGCCGCGGCACCAGGGAATTGCATCATTTCGAAAACCAAATGATCCATCGTCGCATTTTGTTCTTCTGTTTTAGATAAAATTTGATAGATCACTGCTTTGGTTGGCTCATCCATTCTATCAATCCCCCTATTAAAACATCCCAATTTCCCCAATATGGTACACAAAATAAATTAAAATTAGTAATAATATGTTAAAACCTAGCAGAATCCATTTTACTAGTTTTTCTTTCACAAAAAAGACACTTATTGTTGAAATTATTCCTAAAAAGAGTGGAATTAATTTATACCAAACGCCTTTTTCTCCTCCTGGTACAATGTCAGAAATATGTAATCCCCATGTTAATATTATCCAAGTTACAGTTAGGATTGTTAGCAAAAATGCAGCAAAATCTGGCCAACTTCTTTTCATCTTAAACCCTCCTACTCTCTCTAAGCTTAACATAAAACAAGCCATGACAACAAAAAAACAAGCTACATTCATAGCTTGTCCGAGGTTAAATCTTAATTAAATTTAAAGCAAAAAGGGCGATAAGTAAAACATTGAATAGAATCGCAATCCATTTTTCATCCAGGAGTTTATTTAATCTTGTGCCAATTAGCGCACCGATGATTGCCCCTGGTATCATGTAAATACCAATCGAAAAGTCACTTCCACCAATGATTGCATAGGAACCGATACTTGCAAGGGACGTCAGTAATGTCACATAACTGGATGTCGCGGATGCCGTTTTTTGATTCAACATGAAAATTAACAGCAAAATTGGTATAACGATTGGCCCGCCACCAATACCAAATAAGCCAGCTAAAAAACCGATAATTACACCGAATACATATGGAATTATCCGATATTCACTTAAAAAATGTGGTTTTTCATTATGTCGTTTCTTTTTCCAAATCATTATCCCTAGTAAAACAACGATTAATGCTCCATACAAAAAGCGATAGACTGCTTCAGGCAACATTTGATTCACCATTGCGCCAAGAAAAGTCGTTGGAATACTAGTTACGGCAATTTTCAGTGCCAAGCCTACATTCCCTTGCTTTCTCTTGTAATAAATACTACAAGTGAAAATCGCCATCGTGAACACAGTAAGAGCCGAACTAAATGCTGCTGTTCCTTGAGAAACACCCATTAAGAGTAGAATTGGCAAAAGAATAACTCCGCCACCTATTCCTAAAAAACTCCCTACAACACTTGTACTTAGTGCAATTAGAAAGTACGTAATTATATCCATTATACTTTACCTCTCTTCTTTCAACTGTTTCAGCATAACATATTTCCAAAATTTAAAAGTACTAAAAAAAGACAATAAGTTATTGTCTTTTGCATTTTAAATACTCGGAATCGGTTCCACGATCAAATCATTTCCCGTATTATCTATATAGGTTACTTTCATTGCAGATAAATCAGCTTCCCACAGTCTGACACCTGCTAGCCCAGCTAGTTTAATAAATATTTCAAAATCTATTTTTCCCGCTTGTGCTTGTTTAATTGCATCTTTCAGTCTGTCGCGTGAAATTTCTTCGGAGATTGGCATAGAAACTCCATTTAACTTGGATTCTACTTGATTATCCATTTCATCCCAAAATACATAAATACCTTTTTCGACTAAAAATTGATATTTAGTTACGCCTAATTCTTTAAAACTTTGAACTACTTTAGGAAAATCTCCGGCGTTTTTTTCACTTGTTGCTGCTTGTAAAATTGTTTGTTCATTAATCATAACTAGTCTCCAATCATTTAGGTCTCCCTAAATTATACACGATTTCTAGTTAAAGCTAAATAAGTGGTTTTTCTTCTTTATATGTTTCGATTAATGCTTCCTCTAAATCATAGAGTGAATCATTCGTTTGGTCTAGCGTATAACCATGATCTAACGCAAAAATAATAATCGCATCCCGCCGATTTTTTGCATAAAGAGGTGGATATTCTGTATATTTTAATAATCTACTTGCTTCTAAACCAGTTAATTTAAATCCAAAAGAAAGAGCGATCGTCCGGTCGCGTGACGGTCTTCTAACGCCACTGAAAATTTGGTATCCATATGTTTCATGGAGTCTCGCCGCACGAATGACGCTTGCTTTTGTTAATTTTTTCTCTGCTAATAATTCTTTTAAATAGGTAACCATTTCGCTTGATTTAAATTCCGCCTCGTTTTCATCTAATACTTGGCGTAAATTGGTCGCTTTTTTTAATTCATGAAGTAACTTACTTGTCTCTTTTTCCCCATCCATAAGGCACACCCCCGACTGTTTTTTTCATTATAGCACGAAATATGTACCCGACTACTATGCTTCATGCTATAATTTTACTATAAAGTATAGAAGGGGTTTTAGATAAATGGGAGAAATGACACTCGCTTTTATAGAAGAACAATACAAAGAATTAGATAATCTAAATAATAAAGAAAACCCTGCTGTGCTAACGAGAAATACATCTACTGGAGAATTATTTGTCCGTAAAATAATTCCAAGCAGTTTTGCCCCTGTGATCGAACAGCTTAAAGATTTATCTAGTAAATATTTGCCAAAAATCGAAGTGATGATTCCAAATGGCAATCAATTAATTGTTTATGAAGAATACATAAATGGAAAAAATTTGGCTGATTTAATGAAAGCAAATGCTACGTTTGAGGCGGATGAAGTTACGCGGTTAATGCTGATGCTATCTGATGCACTTACAGAATTACACGCTAATGCGATTATTCACCGAGATATTAAGCCATCAAACATTATGATATCTAGCGACGGCGTATTAAAATTAATTGATTTTGATGCTTCCCGTGTATTTGAAGTCGGTAAAAATCAAGACACTGTCAACCTCGGCACAATCGGTTACGCTGCTCCCGAACAATACGGCTATTCACAAACAGACGTGAGGTCGGACATATACAGTATCGGTGTTCTTATGCTCGAACTTTTATTAGGAAAAAATACTTTACCAGATAAAGAACATGCCACTTCGCTTGAAAAAATTGCGATGCAAGCAGCTGCCTTTGATCCTGAACAGCGTTATCAATCCATTCAAGATTTCAGGACAGCCGTCAAAAACGACTCACTTGGCCCAAGCTACGTCTCTGAATTATCCGATTTTACTGAGTTAGATAATTTTTCTACTGAATCTGACTGGGAAAATGTATCCGCGGATTACGAAAAGGACTTTGTTCCATGGTATAAACATATTCCCGGTTTTAGAACAGGGACACCTTGGAAAATGATTGTCGGCGTATTAGGTTATATATTCTTGCTATTTGGTTTATTCACCCCGCCAACCGAGGGCGTCAAAATGTCGCCAATAGTAAACTTTTTTAACAATTTCTTTCTTATCGTTCCTGCTTTTGTCATTTTTACTAATCTTTGTGGTATTTGGTCCAAATTACCTTTACTTAAATCATCCTCTCCTGGTACAAGAAAAGCAGGTATTGTCATTTATATTATCGTTTGTGTAAGTATTTATGGTATTTATAATGAAATCTTTTCCTAGTCCTATGCCCACTGCATAGGACTTTTATTCTCTCCACATGGTCTAATAGAGACAGATAAAAAATGAAGGAGAGAAGAAAATGAAAAAATTGAAAAGCGTTTTACTATTAATGGGGATTGTTACTTTTGCCCTAGCATTAACTGCATGTGGTGGGACAGAGGATAAAGCAAGTACAGAAAAAACAGAAACAGCTAAAGCCGAGACGAAAAAGAAAGCAAATCAAAATGAACTTGGAGATTATAAAGTAGAAATTCTTAGTTCGGAAGTAGTTAAGGATTTTGAAGGTAACAATGCCATCGCAATTAAAACTAAATTCACAAATAACAGCAAAGAAAACATTTCTTTTATGGTAGCTATTGATCAACAAGCTTTTCAAAATGGCACTCAGTTAGAAACAACCGTATCAGCTGATGCTAGTATGGGCGGCTCTGAAAAAGACGTACAACCTGGTGGAACTTTAGAAGTAACTGAGCTTTATAAACTACAAGATACACAAAATAAAGTCGATGTAGAAGCAAAAGAATTAATTAGTTTCAGCAAAAACGCTGTTAAAAAATCATTTGAACTAAAATAAAAATCAGCCGCAAACAGTGCTTGTTTGCGGCTTTTTATTTAAAAGCCTAACCTATTTTCAATACGACTTCGCAAAGAATCATTTTCATTAAAAGATTCCCTAAGCTCTATCGCCTTTTTAGGATAATTGGTAATGATTCCATCTACATTCTTTCGCAAATACATTTGCATTAGTTTTTCTTTATTTACCGTCCAAACAAACACCCTTTTATTATTTTGTCTGGCTTGTGTAAGTAATCGTTTATTAATAGAAAAATCTTCTAAAACAATAAAATCGGCAGATGTTTTTGGTAAGTTTCCAATATTAAGCGCTAATATGATGCCAGTTTCAAGCGTAGGGTCAGCTTGTTCTATTTTTTCGATAACTGGTTGGTCCAACGATTGGACTAGATATTTATCGGTTACTTTTTCTTTCTTTAACAATGTGACAAGTCGTTCCACCATATCGCTAGATTCCCCGCCATGCAACTTCACTTCCACGAGTAAATCTATCTTATTCCTTTTCGCCGTCTTAATAATTTCATCGAAAGAAGCTATATGAGACGAATAGTCGCCACTCTTCACTTTAGTTTGCTGCAACTCGTTTAAAGTCATATCTGCTACTCGTTTAGAACTGCCAGCAAGTCTTCTCAGTGTCATATCATGGAAAACGACAAACTGATGATCTTTGGTTTCTTGAATATCAATTTCGCTGTAATCTGCCCCAGCCTCAGCAGCTGATTCAATGGCTTCCACCGTATTTTCAACAGCATTCATTGTATCACCTCGATGGGCGATTATTTTCGTGTTAGGTTCATATAAAGTCGCATTCACTGTATAAATATTAAAACTACTAAAAATAATGAAAACGATTATCGCTACAATAATAAATCGCTTTTTATGCGGGAACTGGTTACGCGTCACAAGTGCTGGTTTTCCTTCTATAGCAAAGGCGTTCTTCACTAATAATTGCGCAATGATTCCTTGAAAAATTCCAGCGGCAAAGAAACCTATCACTTGTAGTATGGTTAAAGTAATACCCGCTATAAACACCGCAATTCCCGGAGTTATTTTTTCTATTAAGAGAAGCGGCAACATCATAATCGTTGCGATAATCGATACTAAAAAGCCAATCGCAACAATTATTAAAACCCATTTTAGTAACATGAAAAATAAGTTTTTTTGCGGGTATTTCCAACTTTTTCGGATAGCCCCACTTATTTTTAGTGATTTGTCTTCAATGAAATAGGGCAAAGCAAACACAAGTCTGGCGCTAATATAGAAAATAATCGCAATTGCAATAACATACAGCCACGTTCCCGTCGTTGTTTTCATTAATTCATCCGTAATAAAATGTGGTAAATAGAGGTTTTCTGTTATCGTAATTGGTAAAGATAATCCTGCAATGGGCAAAAGTAAAAAGAAATATAGCAGAAAATAAATTGCTTGATAACTAAGAAAGTATTTCGCTTTTACATTGAGCCTTTGTATGATTTTGAAAACGGTATAGCTTTCTCCCCGCAATTGATAAATTGCCATCATTATAAAGAAACCCAGTTCATAATATATAAACAGTAAAATGAGTAAAGCTAAAATCAGCAGCATAATAACGGCAACAGGACTCGAAAAAACTTCTCCAAGATTGGCGTCTGTAATTCCTGGCACTCCGATGACTCGGAGAATAAAGAAAAAGAAATAATAAATAAATGGCCCCATCACAAATGCCTGTAAGATTGTTAATAATAAGGTTACTTTGAGATAATCTGTCTTAAACTGATACAATACTTTAAAAATGTCTTTTAAATCATTCATTTGCTTCTCCCTTTTTTGTTTAATTTTCAAGGCTTTATAGTTTATCCAAGAAGCAAATTTAGTTATAATTAATTCATAAAGTTAACTATTGAAGCGAGGTGAAATGATGCATCCGATTGAACAATTGTTAGCAAATAATAACACTACTACCACTGATGTTGAATCCAATACTCGCTTAAAAGAAGGCTCTTTACAGAAAATTATTGACAAAGATATTCGTACTTCTGACATTAGCCTTCGTATTCTTAGTCAAATTGCTATTTTTCTTAACACTGGAGCCGATATTATCGCGAAGCAACTTAGTGATATAGAAGTAGTTAATGATCTAGTCTTTCTTATTGAAGACTAAATAACCAAATACATCATGGTTACATCTAAATAACGGCTGTCCACTTGCATTAACGCTGGAATTTCACCAGCTTCGATAAATCCAAATTTTTTGTACAAATTAATTGCGCGTTTATTCTCTGATACAGCTTCTAAATAGATAAGCTTTAAATACTCGCTACTTTTAGCGTATTTTATTAATTCACCCATGCAAATTGTGCCAATACCTAGACCCCAATATTTCTTCCGTATCGAAATAGCTAGTTCAGAAGTATGTAATTCTCGCTTTTTCATATGCCCCATAAGTTGAGAAATACTCGCAAGTTCATCATCAATAAAACATAACAACATAACAGAGCCTGGGTTCTTATCATTTTCTTCTATGTATTCAGCTTCTTCCGCTATACTAAACGCAAACTCACCTTGACCAAATGATAAATAATCTGTCTCACCAGCTACTTCATTTAAATAAGTAATAATATTACTAGAGTCCTCTTTTGTAGCTTCCCGAATCATTATTATTTGCCCATTCTTCAATTCTCTTATTTCCATCTAGACACCACCTTTTTTGCTATTATAGCCCATCTAACTTTTTCCAGCAAACAACAAAAAAAGCTAGATGATAGCATCTAGCTTTCCGAAAATCTTATTTATTAAATGAAATGACTATTTTTCCAACCGCGTGGTGCGTTTCGCTTAATGCATGTGCATCAAAAACACCTTTTTCAGAGAATGGGAAAGTTGCGCCGACGATTGGTTTAACCGTTTTATTAGCAAGCAATTTGCCAAGTTCTTTCAGCTGTTCGCCGTTTGGTTGCAACCAAATTCCAGTTGCTGTTACATTTTTTTCTTTCGCACGTTCTTCATTTGAAATACCAACGATACTAACTAAACGCCCTGTGCCTTCTTTTAATACGTCATAACTATCTGTTTCGATTTGACCACCCATTGTATCGAACACCACATCAATATCAGAAAGAACATCTTTAAAATTAACTTCTTTATAATCAATGACTTGGTCTGCGCCAAGAGATTTTAGTAATTCATGGTTTTTCGCACTAGCTGTTGTGATTACTTCTGCTCCTGCATGTTTGGCAAGCTGAATCGCCAACGTCCCAACACCACCAGCACCAGCATGAATCAAGACTTTTTCACCTTTTTGTAATTTCGCGTGATCGAACAATGCTTGCCAAGCAGTTAAGCCTGCAAGTGGAATCGATGCTGCTTCGTCAAAACTAATTCCTTCTGGAAGTGGTGCAAGCAAGTGATCATCTACCGCTGTATATTCAGCATACGTACCAAAACGCGTTGTCTCAGGGCGTGCGAATACTTCATCGCCGACTTTCCAATCTGTTACGCCTTCTCCAACTTCAGAAATAACACCCGCTACATCCCATCCTAAAATAATCGGGAATTCCCAGTCCATCATTTGTTTTAAGTATCCTTCACGAAGTTTCCAATCAATTGGGTTAATTGATGTCGCTGCTTCTTTGACAATCACTTGATTTTTACCCGCTTTTGGCATAGCTACTTCTTTTTCTTTTAATTCTTCTTTGCCACCATAATTTTCAATTACAACTGCTTTCATTTTTACTTCTCCTCCATTTTCTCTACATTATTCATCATTTTTGTGACTGATTTAAGTAACGCACTAACTTCTTCTTCTGAAAAGGCTTCTAGCGCCCCGTTCTGAAATTTTTCTTTTTCCAAAAGTAAAGTGGCTAATTCCGCCTCACCCGCTGATGTTAAAAATAAATACGTATAGCGTTTGTTTTCATCTTGCTTTTTCCGAACAATCAGCCCTTGCGCTTCCATTCGCTTCAAATGACGGGTAATACTTGCCGAATCAATATAAAGCTTCTCTCGTAGTCGATTTTGACTTTGACCTGGTGTTTGTTGAATATGAAATAGAATCTCTACTTTCGTAAAACTCATATTCGTTTGTTGTTCAAATACATGGCTAATTTCCTTGGATAATAAGTGCATCCGGTAAAGTAATTCAGATTGTTCTGTACATGGTTTCAGCGTTTTCACCCCCATAGTTGATACGTCAAATGATATATCAACTATTATACGCTTCCTTTCCAAAAGCACAAAATATCTGCTCAAACATTAGCGGCTAATTTTTTGTAAGCAATATACTTGCTGTTTATCGTGAAAATGGGCTACACTTAATAGATAATTCAAAAAAAATGGAGGCAAGATGTAATGACAAACGTACTTTTCATCAAAGCAAATGGTTTACCTGCCGAACGCTCAGTCAGCGTGGCACTATATGAAATCTTTCTAACGGAATACAAAAAGTCCCATCCGGACGATAATGTAACAGAACTTGATTTATTTGAAGCGGATCTACCTTATTATGATGTAACAATGATGAGTGGATTACATAAAGAAGCAGCTGGAGAAACACTAAGCCCAGAAGAAAAACGCTTAGCTGATATTGCTAACAGCTACTTAGATCAATTTTTAGCTGCAGACAAAATCGTCATGGCGTTCCCACTTTGGAACTTCAGTATCCCAGCCCAATTTTTAACATACTTATTCTATTTAAATCAAGCTGGCAAAACATTTAAATACACTGCAAACGGCCCTGTAGGTTTAGTTGCTGATAAAAAAATTGCCCTGCTTAATGCTCGCGGTGGCATTTACTCTGACGGACCAATGCAAAGCTTCGAAATGTCCCTGAGCTATGTAAAAAATGTGTTAGCTCACTTCGGTATCTCTGAGCCAGAAATGGTTATCGTAGAAGGTCATAACGCAAAACCTGATCAAGCAAAAGACATTATCTCTGCAGGAGCAAAAGAAGCAGTAGAATTAGCTAAAATCTTTTAATAAAAAAACCGTGAAAGCGAAAATCGCTTTCACGGTTTTTTTTCGATTTAATTTAACAACACTTTTGATACTATTTTGTTTAACATATTACTAAAAGAGGAATTGTTTTAAGAATACATACGATTATACCGAACAAAAGTTATTAAAGGAGGAAAAATTCATGAGAAAAATGGGAGTCAAAATTGGCTTGTGCGTCCTTTTAATGATGCCATTTACTATATCATTTTCCGCGAATGTCTCAGCGGAAGAAGAAATTAGTGTAAAAGCCGCTCAAGATGTTGTCAACATTCCTGACCCAGTTTTGAAAAGTTATTTAAATGGACTCTTAGGACAATCAAGCACAAGTGATATTACTGAAGCTCAGATGGATACTATTACAAATGTCACTATTAGTAACAGTAGTTTAACTGATTTAACAGGTCTTGATTATGCACATAATTTAACAATTTTACATTTGTCTAATACAGGGGTAACAGATTATGCCTTAGTCGCAAAAATACCTAGCCTAACTAATCTTAGCATTGCCGGAGATAACTTAACAAATGATTCATTACCCGATTTGAATAATTTATCAAACATCACCAACTTAAATCTAAGTCCTGGTAAGCTCGACAATAATGCACTAACTAAATTTAATAAAATGTCCAAGTTAAGTTACTTAAATTTAGACAGTAATCCTTCTATTACTAACATCATGCCACTAAAATCCATTCCAAATTTAGCTACTTTATTTGTCCAGTTTTGTGGAATTAATGATTTCCGTGGAATTGATACTTTTCCTAAATTAGTGAGTTTATCGGCTTACGGACAAAACGTAGGTAGAACCGTTTTAATCAACAGCTCTATCAAAAGCTCTGCATTGAATTTTGATGAAGCAAACCAAACTATCTTTGTGCCGTTTACTTTAATGACTGAACGAGGAGTAAACTTTGATGGCTATTTGTTCCCTTTTACAACTAATACAAGTTCTGCTAGCACGTATTTCACTTTAAATGAGACCAAAATTGACGGTAGCCGTTTAACCATTGACGATAAAGGAATTACGGTAAGTGGAATTACCAAAAGTTATTTTGATACGATTACTAAAATGGAATACAATGCATTATACAATAACCCCGCCGGATCGTATCAAACTCCGCCAAATTTCAATAATTATTCCGTATCAGGGGGAAGCTACGACCACTATTTTGACATCGATCATTCACTAACCATTACAAATGATTCAGCAATAAGTTATGGGGAACAAACCACTGTTACAGAAGAACAATTTTTAAAAGATGTTCATGCTGAGACAGATGATGGAACGCCTGTTACTAGTGATTTTAATACGGTTGTAGACTTTAGTAAACCCGGTGTCTACACGGTGACATTAAATGCCGAAAATGCTGCTGGTTTAAAAGCAACGCCAACACAAGTAACGGTGACCATACATGCAAAACCAGTCATAACAGCAGATAAGAGCATTTCTTACACGAAAGATTCAACCAAGACAGACCAGCAATTTTTACAAGATATTTCAGCAAAAACAAGTGATGGTAGTAAGGTAACGAGTGATTTTGATAGCGTTGTTGATTTAGCCAAAGTCGGAACGTATAAAGTGACTTTAAATGCGGTAAGTGCAGATGGACTAAATGCTGACCCAGTTATTGTTTTAGTAAATGTGGTAGAGGGAAATGAACCTCCGACACCACCTGCTCCCGGCCCTGATCCCACACCAGATCCTACGCCAAATCCTAATAATCCAAATATCAATCCCAACCCAGATAATGGACAATCTGCGAACTCTGAAAACGCATCAAATCCGTCTAACTCAGAAGTAAATGCCGCTTTACCAAACACTGGCGACGCGAGTCAAGCAACTACTGTGTTAATTGGGATTATCATTGCCGGAGTAGCTATCCTCTTCTTCCGTCAAAGAAAACATAGCTAAATAAAAAAGTCGTGACTAGAATTTTAGTCGCGACTTCTTTTTTTATTTAGTTACTATACCGTGAAAGGCTCCCATACCTCCCATTACATTCGTTACGTCAAAGCCTTCTGCAGCTAAAAATTGACTCGCGCGCTCAGAACGACCTCCAGCATAACAGATAATTGTATAAGGTTTCTCTTTATCAAGAGAAGCTAATTTTTCTGGTAGTTCATTAATTGGAATATTTATTGCGTCCGGAATGTGTCCTTCAACAAAAGCATCTGCATCTCTGACATCTAAGATATTATGTGACGCTTTTTTTAAGTCTTGTTCTAAATCATTTGCAGTAATGGATTGATACATCTATTTTCACCTCTTCAATTTCTTCTTTATTAACCATAACGCCTAATCCACCATCAAACAAATTTTTTGCTCAAAAAAAGACAATGCGGCGGGTGAGCCACATTGTCTTCTTACATTTAAACGGCTTGAGCTCCTGTGAACTGACTGTTGTAAAGGTCAGCGTAGAAGCCTTTTGCGTCCAGTAGTTCTTGGTGCGTACCTTGTTCGATTACACTACCGTGATTCATCACGAGAATTAAGTCTGCATCACGAATAGTTGAAAGTCTATGCGCAATCACAAAGCTTGTGCGCCCTTCCATCAAATTACCCATCGCAAGTTGAATGTTTAATTCTGTACGAGTATCTACGCTAGAAGTCGCTTCATCTAAAATCAAGATAGATGGATCAGATAAAATCGCACGGGCAATCGTTAGTAATTGTTTTTGACCTTGCGAAATGTTAGAACCTTCTTCATTCAAGACGGTATCATAACCATTTGGAAGTCTGCGAATGAAATCATCTGCATAAGCTGCTTTTGCTGCTCCGATAACTTCCTCTTTCGTTGCGCCTTCACGACCGTATGCGATATTGTCGGCAATGGTTCCGTTAAATAACCAAGTATCTTGCAGTACCATTCCGAATTTTTCGCGGACAGCATCTTTGGTCATATCGCGTGTATCAATACCTTTCATCCGGATCTGCCCACCATCTACGTCATAGAAACGCATCAGCAAGTTGATAATAGTCGTTTTACCAGCACCAGTTGGACCAACAATTGCTACCATCTGGCCTTCTTCCACATGAATATTTAAGTCAGTCATTAGAGGTTTATCCGGAGTATAACCAAATTTCACGTGATCGAATACAATACTATGTTCTTCGCCAGCAACTTGATTAACGTTAGCTGGAATTTCGTCTTTTTCTTCTTCTTCATCCATCATTTCAAATACACGTTCCGCCGAAGCAATAGTGGATTGAATGATGTTAGCAATATTTGCCACACTTGAAATTGGTTGCGTAAATAATTGAACATATTGCGTAAATGATTGAATATCCCCCACTTGAAGCGTTCCATTAGTAACAAAAATACCACCGGCCACACAGACACCGACATAGCCTAAGTTACCAACAAATTGCATCACCGGCATCATAATCCCGGAAATAAATTGCGCTTTTTTCGCTGCTTTGAAATAATCTTCATTTACTTCATCAAATTTTACTAACGTTTTCTTTTCTTGACCAAAGGCTTTAATAATCGTTTGGCCACCGTAAGTTTCCTCTACAGTATCATTTAAAATACCTAGATTACGTTGTTGTGCGCCGAAGTAACGTTGTGATCTACCAGCAATAATGGCGACTAAAATAATACTGATTGGAACTGTCACTAGAACGATTAATGTCATTTGCCAGCTTATTGTTAGCATCATGATTAAAACACCAATCATTTGGACAATCGCGGTAATAGCTTGGGTTAGTGATTGTTGCAAAGTGTTTGCGATATTATCCATATCATTAACAGAACGACTTAGAATATCACCATTTGAGCGTGTATCATAATATTTCAGCGGCAAGCGAGCCATTTTCGCCTTTAAATCTTTCCGCATATCATAAACAGTTCGTTGCGCAACACTCGACATGACGTATTGCTGAATGAAACTAAATAAGGAACTACCAAGGTATAAGACTAAAACAATCATTAATATATTGAAAATCTTATCGTTATCAATCCCAGCCGGACTCATAACACCTTTAAAAATTTCCGTTGTTGCTTTCCCTAATTCTTTCGGGCTAAAAATGTTAAAAATCGTGGATAAAATCGCAAAGATAAACACGACGATAATTGCGACAGAACGAGGTTTCATATAGCCAAGAAGCCGGAATAGTGTTTGTTTAAAGTTCTTTGGTTTGGCGGTCGTTTGCATTCTCATGCCACCACCTGGACCTGGACCACTCATGCGATTTCCTCCTCTGACAGCTGTGACCTCATAATTTCTTGATAAATTTGATTCGTTTCTTTCAATTCTTCATGTGTTCCAATTCCAGCAATTTTACCTTCATTCATAACAATGATTTGGTCGGAATTGACAACAGAGGTAATACGTTGTGCCACAATGAGAGTCACGGCTTCGGTTGTTTCAGCTTTCAAAGCCTCACGCAGTTTCGCATCCGTTTTGAAATCGAGCGCCGAGAAACTATCATCAAAAATATAAATTTCTGGTTTTCTAATTAAAGAACGTGCGATGGAAAGACGTTGTTTTTGTCCTCCAGAGAAGTTGTTCCCGCCTTGTTCTACGCGGCTTCCTAAACCATTTGCAAGTTTAGATACAAAGTTTTCCGCTTGAGCTGTTCGAAGTGCTGCCCAAATTTCTTCGTCGGTTGCATCTTCTTTTCCGTAGCGCATATTAGAAGCAATTGTTCCTGTGAATAGAACCGCTTTTTGCGGCACAAGACCAATTTTTTGGCGCAAACTGGATTGATCCATTTCACGCACGTCAATTCCATTAATTTTTACAACACCACTTTCGACATCATAAAAACGTGGAATCATATTAATCAAAGTAGACTTACCAGCACCGGTACTTCCGATGATTGCAACTGTTTCCCCAGCATTAGCTTCAAAAGTAATATCTTCAATTACTGGTTTTTCAGCGCCTTCATAGCGGAAAGTAACATGTTCAAAAGAAAGTTTTGCTGGTGGTGCACTTGTTTTTGGATTTTCAGGGTTAAGTATTTCTGCATTCATATCTAAAACTTCATTAATACGCTCAGCAGAAGCTCCGGCACGTGGAATCATAATAAATACAGCAGAAAGCATCATGAAGGACATCATAATTTGCATCGCGTATTGAATAAACGCCATCAAGTCCCCTACTTGCATATCACCATTGCCAATAAAAATCGAACCAATCCAGACAATCGCAATGGAAGTTAAGTTCATCAGTAGCATCATTAATGGACTCATAAGAGATAGCAGTCGGTTAACTTTAATCGCCGTAGTAGCATAGTCAGCGTTTGCTTCTTCAAATTTTTCGAGTTCATCTTCATTGCGGTTAAAGGAACGCACAACACGAATCCCGGTTAACCCTTCACGAATAACGCGGTTTAATTTGTCCATTTTCTTTTGAAGCGATTTAAACATCGGCATTGCTTTTCCGCCAAGAATAACTACTAATAGAAGTAGTAGCGGTAAAACAACGACAAAAATAAGCGATAATTTCGCATCTCGTCCAACTGCCATAATAATACCGCCGAGTAGCATGATTGGCGCCATCACCATTAACCGCATCATCATATAAAGTACATTTTGGATTTGAACAACGTCATTTGTCGTTCTCGTAATCAGCGAGGAAGTTCCTACTTTATCAAATTCTTGTAAGGAAAAGTCCTCTACCTTTGTAAAAATTTTATCGCGTAAATCTTTCCCGAATCCCATCGAAATTCTGGATGCGAGATAAACGACGATGACCGACAAAATAACTGAAGCAAATGATATAAGTAACATTTGCATTCCAGTGCTCCAAATGTAGTCTGTATCGCCTGTTACAACTCCTTTGTCGATAATGTTCGACATAAGCGTCGGTAAATAAAGCTGTCCAATGACTTGCCCGAAAGTAAGGACTAATACGGCCGTAATGCTCAGCCAATAAGGTTTTAATCTTTTCATCAATTTCATCATTTGCGGTTTATGCCTCCTTATTTTCGGATTTTGTGTTTAAGTAATCTGTCAGTTTTTCTAGGAGTGTAATCAATTTTTTCATATCGTCTTCGCCTAAAAACTCCTGCATATCTTCAAAACTAGCTTGAAATTCATCGAGCATTTTTTCTGACACGCCTGCTCCGACTTCTGTTAATTCCACATACATCGAGCGCTTATCTTCTGGGTTTTGAACACGTTTAATGAGTCCTTTTCCTTCCAAAGATTGAATCATTTGCGTGACGCTTGGTTTTGAAATTCTAAGCATGTGACCAAGATCGGAAACACGAATTTTTGGCCCTCTGCTTTTAAGCCCACGAGATAAAATAAAAATAAATCTTGTTTCAGATTTACTGTAACCGGGAATTTGGAAACTCTTTATTTCAGCATGCTTAAAATTCATGAAAGCCTTGATTACTGAGTGCCCCAAGTCTTGATTTTTCGAAGACATTTCTCCACTTCTTTCTATCATTTGATTAGTTTACCTAACTAATTATATGAGATATTCGATTTTTGTCAAGCGATATCTTGGAGCGATTTTGAAATTAATCTATACTTTTAACTTTAATTACCTTATAATGGCTTTAATTGTGTTAATGCGAAGGGAGGGAAATAAGTGAGTTCAGTACATAAAGTCGCCAGCATAAGTCTTTTTACGCTTGCTTGGCCGATTTTTCTAGAGCAATTTTTACGTCTGATGATTAGTTATATTGATGTCTTTATGTTGGGGCATTATTCAGATGATGCGGTAGCTGCGACAGGGGTAGCGAATCAGATTCTTGTTATTTCTATTATTATTTACGGCTTTATCAGTGTTGGCGTACAGATTATCGTTGCCCAAATGATTGGTGCCAAAAAACATAAAGAAATTGAAAATGTGATTACAAATGGCTTAGTGGTCGCTTTCTTAATTGGAATTGTGATGAGTATTATTTTCATTTTTATGTCGAAAAACTTCCTGACTTGGATGGGAATTGATCCTCATTTAGTTCAAGTTGGTGCACCGTTTTTAGAAATTATCGGTGGAAGCTCGGTTGTTATCGCTATTCATGCTTCGATTTTGCCTATTCTCCGGGCGCATGGTTACGTAAGACAATCCATTCTTGTTCCTGTGACGATTAGCATTATCAATGTTGTCGGTAATTACTTATTCCTGTACGGCCCGCTTGCATACTTAGATTACGGGGTAGCAGGTGTTGGTATTTCCACTGCTGTCGCAAACTTCGTCGGAATGGGTCTAGCCATCTGGATGCTGCGAAAATATATCGGCTATACTTTCCATTTCAAAAAACTGGAGCAAGTTTCCAAAAAATTACTTTATTCGATTTTACGACTTGGCCTTCCCTCTGCTGGGGAAAATTTATCGTATGCCGGCTCGCAACTAGTTGTTACCGCAATTATTGCGATTCTTGGTACAGAGGCGCTTACCACAAAAGTTTATGCTTCGACGGTTAGCCAGTTTGTCGCACTCTTTGCTATCGCGCTCGGTCAGGCCTCTCAAATTATTATCGGTCGCGCGGTTGGTGCAAAAGAAATCGATAAAGCTTATAAGCAAGGTCTACGTAGTTGGAAGATTGGTTTGGTTGTCGCAATTGTGGTCAGCGTTTCGATTTACCTTTTCGCGGAACCAATTATGAGTTTATTTACTACCAATACCGAAATCATTGCGATGACGAAAGAATTGTTCTTACTTTCGATTTTCCTAGAACTTGGACGTGCGACGAATATTATCATTATTAGCAGTCTTAACTCAACAGGCGATGTTCGTTTTCCATTTATATGCGGACTTATCGTTATGTGGATTGTTAGTTTGCCGTTCTCCTATGTACTTGGTATCTCTGCTGGTCTTGGGCTTGTAGGTGTTTGGCTCGCCTATATTATTGATGAAGGCGTTCGAGCTGTTCTAATGTACCGAAGATGGCGCAGTAAAGTTTGGTCCCTAAAATCAGTCATATAAAGAAACGTCTCTTTGATTTTTTCGAAGAGGCGTTTTTGTATATGACAAAACTGTCATCTTCCTCTGTATATCGTCACCTAATTCGATGGTTCCATTTCTCTTTCCCCGCTATACTAGACTTATAAACAAATGAGAGGATAGATGAGAAATGTTAGATAAAAAAATTATTAGTGCGCTTAGTTATTTCAGTCTTTTCTTTGCCCCGGTCATTACTCCCGCGATTATCTGGTGTACAACAAAAGATAAAGAAATTCGGCATCATGTAAGATGGGCACTCCTCACACAGACAACTTTTGTCGCTGGTGTAGTTGTAATGATTTTACTTTACAACAATGTTCCATTTAGTACCAATAGTGCAGATACCATTAACTTTCTTGCCTTAGCTACTGTATTTTTTATCGTTTTTCTAAATGTATCGATACTCATTTTCAACTTGATTCGGGGAATTACACGTATCGTAAAGCATAGTGACGATAATTGGGCTAGATGTTAAGCTAACTTCCTAATTTATGCTATAATATAGTGTACTTTAGGAGGTTTTTTTTGATGCGTTTTATTATTGCTTATTTATCGATTTTTGTTTTAGGAATTTTTTCTACGCTTTTAGTCGAGACAATCCTCTATGACAATGTTACGCCACAGCTTGTGTTTTCAGCGATACTTTTTGCAGCTCCTGTAATTTTAGTTGCTTCTACGTTAGGCGAAATTTTTTACGGGTTTAGCAAAAAAGCTAGTTACTTCACATTTGCTATATGGGGCTTCGCTTACGGGGTTGTTGCAGCAGTCATCATTTTAAGTATTATCCAAGTTTCTGGTATGCTCATTTCTGTTGGCGTATCCATTCTCGCAGGAGTTATCATGGCGCTACTTGCCATCATCTTCTTCTTTTTACGCGGTGGAAAATCTACCAGTGGAAAAGCCGCTACGAAATAAAAAAATGTCTATCCTAATTGATTCATTCAACTAGAATAGACATTTTTTTATTCTTCTTCAAACGCATGATGATTCAAATTAAAACGAATTGTCTCCAGCGGATAACCGTAAAAATCCTCGGTAAATTCCTCCACTTGAACAAACCCTTTCGCCTTATAAAAATGAATCGCTGTTTCGTTTCCTTTTTCGACGTTAACGAACATTGGTAATGGCACGTGAAATAGAGTCATTCCTACTTCTAAAAGCTCTGTACCAAGTCCGCGTTGTGTCACTTCAGGTAGTAAATAAAATGCTGCGAGTTCGCTCTTCCCCTTTTCAAGTTCAATAAAATTTGCAAATCCGATTACTTTGTCTGCTTGTTCCACAACAGCAAAAGGAGTCGCTGAAATACGATTATGAAGCGTCTCAACGTTATAAAACCTTTCCAAAAAATCGTCTTGTACATCGCCTGGAATTAAATCTTGATAGGTATGATGCCACGAAGTAATCGCTACATGCTGAATGGCTTCAGCATCCGAATTAGTTGCTTTCCTAATATGAAAATTCATCATCCATTCCCCTTTCACTTGCGCAAATTGATGAAACAGTTTATCTGACTTTACCCCTTTTTAACAAAAAGAATGCGCTAATTAAATAATTAGCGCACTGATTTTTTATTTTTCGATTTTAATATCTCCGGAACTTGTTTTTACCGTTACGCGATTATCCGTATTGGAATCACTTGTTGGTACTTTAATGCTACCAGAATTACTACTTGCTTCATAAATAGCTTTAAAATCACCTGGTAGTTCAAGTTCTACTTCACCAGAATCTGTATTGATTTCGATGTTTTTTACTTGTTTGATAAAAGCTACATCGATATCACCTGAGCTTGTTTTTGCTGTTACATCATTCGTTATGCCTGCAAGTTCGATTGCTCCTGAGTTGGATTCCGCTTGTACTTTACCTTTTGTACTTGCATCAATGTCTCCGGAACTTGTTGTTAACACAGCTAGGTCAGTTACAGTGCCACTAGTCAACTCAATGTCTCCTGAATCGATGGCAATTTTAAGTTTCTTCGCTTTAACACCTGTAACATTCACATCGCCTGAACCACCATTTACTTCTAAATCACCTGTTAAATTAGTAAGGTCCGTCTGTCCAGAACCAGTTTCAACTGAGCTATTTGCTTTCATATTCGATAATTCCAAATCCCCAGAAGAAGTAGCCATTTGAGCAGTATTTGCTTCCAAATTACTTACTTTTAACTCACCTGAGTTGGTAGAACTAACAAATTTCTTTACTTTAAAATCAGCTACATTGATATCCCCAGAATGAGATTTCACTTCTAGATCAGCTAATTTAGTATCTTTTGTTAAATAAACGGTTACTTTTTGTTGACCGTATGCGTATATTTTGCCAAAGCCGTTATACCAATCCTCTTCTTCAGGAACTGTAATATTAAAGGACGTTCCATCTTCCGAAACTGGATCTAATTTTTGAATGGCTTTTTTATCATTAGCAGAGTAATTACCTTTTAGTTCGATGTAATTTTTTCCATTTGTACTTTCTTTCCATTCAAACGTTACGTCGCGCTCGGAAGAAAAAGCAATGGAGTTAATATTTTCAGCTGATAAGTCCCACTGTTTTGTAAGTGGTTCACCTTTTTCTATCATATTACCTTTGTTCATCGTTAATGCTACACCGATAGCACCGATAATAAATAGTACCAAACCAGCGAAAAATAATTTTTTACTTAAGTGATGTTTACGCATTTTTTCCGCCTCCCTTTACCGCATATTTATGCCACTGGATAATCGCCATTGTTACTTTACTTGTAAGCTGAGTTAGCGCGTTTGCTACAAATAAAAGCATTAGCCCCAAACCTACAAGGCCAATAGAAACAAACATTTGATAAAATTCGAAATCAGCACCAAAAATAATTCCTACGCCAAGTATAACTGGTGATAAAAGGAACCCACCAACCGTCGCCCAAAGTGAGATAACCAAGGACCATAGCGAAACCATAATTGGAATGATAAGACAAATATCTAAGAAAAATAATCCGACACCTATTAAAATTTGTTTACTCACAGATCTATTTTCATTTTGATTTTTTCGCGGGACATAATAATAATCCATTTCTGCCGGTTCTTCACGAATACCACGTTCGCTGATTATATCCGCAGCAATTTCTTCTGGGCTCCCAAGGTCAAAAACGATTTGCTCCTCGCTTTTCCCTGCTTCAATCCCATTTCTAAAATGCTCCTGATAGTCCGATAGTAACTCTCTCCGTTCTTTCGGATCAAGCAATTCCAGTCGTTGGTTTAATTCATTGAGAAAATCTTGTTTATTCATTTACTGCATCCCCCTCTGTTAATAGCTTTGCCACACTGTCTGTAAAATTATTCCATTCAGAAATAAGTTCATTCAAGTAAATTTCTCCTTTTACTGTCAACTGATAATATTTTCTTGATGGACCTTCATTTGATTCTACTAAATAGGTAGAACAATATTCTTCTTTTACTAATCTTCTAAGTACTGGATAAATAGCACCTTCAGCTACTTCAATATATTTAGACACTTGATTTGCTAATTCATAACCGTAACAATCTTTCTTTTGAATTAAAAATAAACAGCAAAGTTCTAACACACCTTTTTTGAACTGTGGGTTAACCTCCATGCTAACTCCTCCATTCTGTTATATTGCACACTAGTAACAAGTATTCACTACTATATATTGTTCACTACCACTATAGTTTAACATACACTAGTGTTCATTGCAAGGTACTGGTTAGAAAAAATAGTATTGTTTTTTCAGGAAATAAATGTTAACCTATTTTAGTAAAAAGTTTACATTAAGGAGAGATATGTTTATGCGTGATCAGAAATTGAAATTTTTAGTCGTAGATGCTTTATTCGCAGTCATCATTGCTTTACTTGCACAAGTTGCTATCCCACTTGGTCCAATTCCACTTACTGGGCAGACGTTTGCCATTGGGTTAGCTGCAACCATTCTTGGAGCTCGTCATGGTACCATATCTGTTTTAGTTTACATTGTTCTTGGCGCTGTGGGTATTCCTGTTTTCCAAGGTATGACAGCAGGAATTGGGATTCTTTTTGGGCCAACTGGCGGATTTATTGTCGGATTTATTTTTAATGCACTACTTACAGGTTGGTTGCTCGAAAAAACAAAATTCACTGTTCCTTATGCAATTGTTGCTAATATTTTAGGAGCCATCGTTACGTTAATTTTCGGGGTTTTATGGCTTAAAGTTAGCACTGGACTTGACTGGCCGACCGCCTTTTTAACAGGCATGGTACCTTTCATTATTCCAGGCATTATCAAAGCGGTTTTTGCGGCGTTATTAGGGATTCTCATTCGTGATCGTTTGATTAAAGCCAAATTACTTCGAGCATCCTAAGTCCCATTAATACACATTTTGAGTCTTCTCCTATATAATGATAATGATTAACACTGAGAAAAGGGGACTCGGTATATGTCATTACTGAATGAGGAAAATAGCTTTTACAACGTAGATTTACTCAATTTATTAAAAGATTCTAGTGAAGCAGTTCTTCCATATAAAAGAATTCGCTTTAGGCGCAACCAACAGATTTTAGCTGAAGGTGCGGAAACTGATTATTTCTACATCATTGAAGATGGTGTCGTTTCTATGAGTAAAAATACTTGTAAAGAAGATAGCATTATTAACTTCTTAGGTAAACAAGAATGTATCGGGCCGCTTACACTACTTGGTGGTGCAAAATCACCAGTAAATTACACAACGATAAGTGAAGTGAGTGTTTATCAATTTGAACGTAAATATGTTCTTAATAAATTCTTAAGTTCACCAGATGTTTTTTGGCAGATGAATGCACTTATGCAAAGTATGGTTACACCTATGTTAGAACGGGAAGGTTACGTTAATCTCCCTTCTAGCGAGAAAGTTTTAGCAGGATTAATTGCTTGTGGGGAGAGATTTGGAAGAATCGAGTCGGATGGTTCTTGTTTGATTCCCTATTATTTCACCCAAAAAATCTTGGGAAATTATCTAAATTTAGCTCGAGCTTACGTTGCAACTAACCTGCGAAAGCTAGAAGAAGATGGCATTATTGCGCTTTCGCCAAAACCTTGGCGTGTTAATAATTTCGAGATTCATAAGCAAAAACTAAAAGAAAATCACGAACCTTACATATGAGTGTAAAATGAATACTTTTTTCTAATTGTATTTCGTAAAAATATGCATAATAAAAAGAAGCTATCAAACTAAGATAGCTTCTTTTTTATTAACTATTTTTACCAATAAAGAAGAATGTTGCGATTGCGCCGATACCTTGAACGATGAAGAAAATCGCAACGACAAGGACGATACCAATTGCGGAAACAACTGGATTGAATAGAGCGATAAAACCAACAATAATGCCGATAATACCGATTGTTAAAATCCAGCCCCAGCCTTGTACGTTGTTTTGTTTGGCAGTGAATGCGCCAATTGTACGCATAATACCAGCAAATAATACCCACATACCGAAAAGTAATACGAGTGTTAAAGTTCCGTCAAATTCATTAAATAATAGCAAGAAACCTAGTAAGATGGATAAAATCCCGTCAGCTAGTACCCAGCCAGAAACATTTTGTGATTTTCTGTCTGAAAAGTAAGAGATTGTGTGGAAAATACCAGAAATCAGTAATAAGAAACCAAACATTAATGTCGAGGTTAATAATGAAATTCCTGGATGGAATAAGAACCAAACCCCTAGTATAATCATTGCAATCCCCGCTAATAAAACAAGAATTCGTGTAAAAGTCTTCATTTTTTATTTCAACTCCCCTTTGTTTTTTCTAATTCAACCCCATTTTTAATGAAATATAATTAGTCTTAACTATAATAGCCTAAAAAATGGATTTAAAACCTTTTAAAAAAAATTATTCTGGCAAAAAAACATCGTTGTCACAAATTCAACACAAAAAGTACTAATTTTAGACTTTTTCAGCACATAGTTGACAATTGATGGCATCCAGCGTAATATATAACTTAATTTAATAGTATTTTCTTATCACGAAAGGTGGAGGGACTGGCCCTTTGAAGCCTTAGCAACCGGAATTTATTTTCACGGTGCTAATTCCAGCAGTATATTCTGAAAGATAAGTCGGAAATCCAAGTTTAGGAAACTCTATCCTCTCTGGCGGCTTATATACTGCTAGGGAGGTTTTTTGATGGAAATTACTGATAAATACATATTAAAGAGGAGTGGATTTTATGAGTAATGAGTATAAATTCGAAACAATTCAAGTACACGGCGGACACACACCGGACGGAGATACGCATTCTAGAGCCGTACCAATTTATCAAACGACGTCATACACATTTGATAGCCCGGAACATGCCGCAGCCTTATTTGGTTTACAAGAAACTGGAAATATTTATACACGAATTATGAATCCGACTACAGCTGTTTTAGAAGAACGGTTAACGCTACTTGAAGGCGGTATTGGTGCGGTTGCAACTGCTTCTGGGATGGCTGCTATTACTTACTCTATTTTAAATATTGCGGGTTCCGGAGATCATATCGTCGCAGCCGCAACACTCTATGGCGGAACGCACACGCTATTTTCCCATACGTTTAAAACTTTTGGGATTGACGTAACGTTTGTTGACCCTAATGAACCTGAAAATTTTGAAAAAGCGATTAAAGATAATACGAAAGCTGTTTTTATAGAAACAATTGGGAATCCTGATATTAATATTGTCGATATCGAAAAAGTAGCAGAAATTGCGCACGCATCCGATATCCCGCTCATCGTTGACAACACATTCGCGACCGCTTATTTGAATCGCCCGTTTGATTTTGGCGCAGATATCGTCGTTTACTCGGCAACAAAATTCATTGGTGGTCACGGGGTTGCAATTGGTGGTGCGGTTATTGACTCAGGTAAATTTAACTGGGCAAATGGCAAATTTCCAAAGCTAGTGGTACCAGATGATAGCTACAACGGCTTGTCTTATACAAATGACGTTGGCGCGGCGGCTTATATTACCAAACTACGCGTCTCACTCCTTCGTGATACTGGCGCAGCACTTTCTCCGTTCAACGCCTTCTTACTCATTTTAGGCCTAGAAACACTATCCTTACGCCTTGAGCAACACGTGAAAAATGCGAAACAAGTTGCCAATTTCTTAAATGACCATCCAAAAGTAGCTTGGGTAAATTATCCAGGTTTGAGCGACAACAAATACCACGAATTAGCCCAAAAATATTTACCAAAAGGACCTGGCTCCATTTTCACATTTGGGGTTAAAGGTGGCTACGAGGCTGGTAAAAAAGTGATTGAATCCGTGGAATTATTCTCGCATTTAGCGAATGTTGGTGATGCAAAATCGCTTATCATCCACCCAGCTTCCACAACCCATCAACAACTAAGCGAAGAACAACAATTAACAGCTGGCGTGAAACCAGAGTCCATTCGCCTATCTATCGGAATCGAAAATGCCGATGATATTATCCAAGATTTAACGAAAGCATTAGAGCAAATTTAGGAGGAAGTGAAGAGAAGTGACCTTACAACAAAAAGAACTATTTCAAAAAAGTCCTCTTCTGCTTGAAAATGGAGAAACATTAAGCCCTGTTTTAGTCGGCTATGAAACATACGGGACACTTTCCGCCTCACGCGATAATTGCATTTTATTAGAACACGCCCTTACTGGGACGGCACATGCGGCGAAACATTTTGAGAGTGACGCTCCTGGTTGGTGGGATGATTATATTGGTCCGGGGAAAACGATTGATACAGACAAATATTTTCTGGTTTGCACCAATGTATTTGGTGGTTGTAGTGGCACGACTGGACCTTCTTCGATTAATCCAAAAACTGGCGAGCCTTTCCGCTTACAGTTTCCAGGTTTTTCGATTAAAGATATTATTAAAGTGCAGCGTGAACTTTTGGAGCAACTTGGGGTTACGCGAATTGTTTCAGTGATTGGCGGATCGATGGGTGGTATGCAGGCGACGGAATGGGCGATTGATTATGCCGATATCACGGATAGCATTATCAATATCGCCTCCCCGCTTGCTGCTGGGCCTGATGCGATTGGTTACAACTTGATTATGCGCATGGCGATTTTGAACGACCCTGACTTTAATGGGGGCAACTATGTTGGTCAACCTGAGGGCGGACTTGCTACTGCGCGAATGGTTGGGATGATGACTTACCGGACGAGCGAACTTTTCTCGAAACGCTTTGAACGTTTCACTGTCGCCGAGTCTTCTCCTGCCGCTTTCTCAAAAGAGCATTTTCAAATTGAATCGTATTTGCAATATCAAGGGGATACTTTTGTCGAGCGATTTGACGCGAATAGCTACTTATATTTAACAAAGGCAATTGATTTATTCGATGTTACTGCTCCCGCGAAAGACGATTTGCCTGCCTTTGCGAAAATTAAAATTCCGTATTTGCTCATTGGCATCACGACAGATCAACTTTTCCGAATTCATGATTTGCGCCGCGGTTACGAGCTTTTAAAAGAATGGGATGTGCCGGTTACTTATCATGAAGTGGCCTCCGAATACGGTCATGACGCTTTTCTAGTTGAAAAAGAAGTGCCGAAATTCGAACCGCTCATTCGGTCATTTTTAAGTAATTTACCTGTTAAAAGTATATAAAAAAGAGACCTCGGAAAATTTCCGGGGTCTCCTTTAATTAGTCTTTATAAATTGATTTCGTTCGGTTAAGCCAAGCATAGCCGAGTCCGATAACAAGGCCTCCACCCACAAAATTCCCAAGTAAAGCAAGTACTAAATTGACGGTCACATTGCCCGCTGTCATTGCAGCAAGTGTTCCACCAGAAGCGAAAAATGCTAATGAGAAAGAGGAGAAGTTGGCGATAACGTGCTCAAATCCTAAGAATGCAAAGATGAAAATAATGAAAATCATCGCAATGACTTTACCAGCATCATCTTTCATTCGAAGTGTACAAAGCACGGCCGTATTTACAACAATATTGGCGAAAATACCTTCTACAAAAATTTGTAGTGGCGCTTTTTCAAGCTTACCGCTAACAGCAGTAAATAAGAAATGGTCAGCAGGTAAATTATGGAAAACGGATGTTAGGGAAACTAAGTACCCGGCAAGAATTCCACCCAATAAATTACAAACAATACATAAAAGCAAAATTTGTAATGCTTTTCCTGGTTTAACAATTTTTTGATAAACACCAGTTGTCATATACATCATGTTAGAAGTACCAAGCTCAGCATTCATATAAATAATCATAACGAGCGACCAACTAAACATAAATGCATACGTGATTTTACCAAGTCCTGGAGCGAAATGATCAACTTTATCACCAATCATTACAGCGACCGCAGTCCCTAGTGTCAAGAATAAACATGCTAACATCGCGCGCACGATATAACGAAGAATACTATTATTTACTAAATCAATTTTTTTGCGCGTACTATAATCAATTTTCTGCATTAATGGACTACTTTCCACATCCAAATTATTTCATCTCCAAACAAAAAATTTTCTTGTGAAATTCACAACTTGTTTATTGTAGCATGTTTTTAATTTGATGCAAATAGTTTTCAGAAAATAAAAATGAGTTAAGCGTTACCATCTTGAATTTTTTTCTATCTGGGTGTTTTATGTTGTTAATTTCCCCGTTTTCACACTCTTAAAACACAAAAAACGAGAACAGATTTCTCTGTCCTCGTTTGAAATATTTTTATTTACTAAACCAATGTTTTTTAGCAGAATCTTTTGCTTTTCCTTCTGTTTCTTGTGCGCTTTTGATTTCTTGAGCTACGATAGCTTCATCCATACGTTGCACACGCCCGTGTAACTCATCCATTGCTACGTCGTTTACATTTGCTAATTCTTGTTCTGTCGCAATAAGGATGACACCTGTAGAACCTTCTGGAATTGTTTTTAATGTTCTTTCAAATACATTTAAAGCATCTTTCACTTCGCCAGCATCTCGCATGGAACCAACGATTGCGCCGACCATCCAACCAATTAAAATACCAAATGGACCGCCTAAAATACCAATTAACATACCAATAAGGCTATCTTTCATATTTTTATCGGCACCAGTAAAATCAAGAAAATCTTGTGCAACAAGTTTATTTCCTGGCTCATGTTTTACAACCGCCATTTGATAACCAATGATTTTGCGTTCTTGGTGTAATCTTTTCATTTCAGAAAAAGCTTGGTAAGAAATGCTTTCTTCATCGAAATTCATAATTAACACTGTTTTTTCTTTTTTCATCTGTTGTACCCCTCTCGCCTCATAAAGTATTATATTCAGATACTATTTATCGTACCTATCTTTCATTTTACTCGCTCTCTCATGTAAATAGCAATTAATAGCAATGTCAAGATAAAATAACTACTTTTTACAGACCTTTTTTACCAATAAAAGGGAAAAATTTTGACGTTTTGTTCGCATATGCTTGAAAATCCGCTCTGTCTTGATATTTTTTTTCAAGTAACGGAACACCGGAAACAAATAGTAATAATAAAGTGATAACAATCGGGCTAGTAATCAGCCAGAGATCATTTAATTGCGTATAGGCAACTAAAAATACACCCCACCAACTAAGTGCTTCACCAAAATAATTTGGATGCCGTGTGACTGACCAAAATCCAGTTGTTAATAATTTGCCTTTATTGGCTGGATTTTTCTTGAAGTTTTCTAATTGCAAATCGCCACCGACTTCAAAAATAAAGCCAATAATCCAGATAACAATACCGAGGATTTGCCACCAAGCGAATGTCGCTGTTTCATTAGCAAAACTATGTGTAATCGGTAAAGCAATAATAAATAATAAAACACCTTGCAACACGAAGACATTTAAGAAGGCTTTCAAATTAACTAATGTCGTTCCCCAGCGTTTGCGCATATTAACGTAGCGATAATCTTCTGGTTTGTTCCAATTCCGGCGCGCTAAATGCCAAAACAAACGGACACCCCAAATCGTCACTAAAACAAGTATGGTTATACTTTGCGCTGTCATGCTAAATGTCGTTAAAAATCCAGTCCATGCTACAACAACAAAGCCGCCGCCCCACGCAATATCAACGAGCGAATATTTTCCTTTTATTTTTGAAATAATAAACCAGAGTATAAAGTAAACAAGTAAAGCGAGTGCTACTGTCCAATACATCATATCGTTTCCTCCTTTTTAATCCCCGCAACTGCGACACTTCCGAGTCCAGCACTAATCGCAATGGCTGCCGAACTATCCACTAAGTAGCTGATTTCCCCGGTTTCTTTTTCAAGTTGCTTCTGCCAAATTGCCGCGGTGTCTCTTGAAGAAACATGTGTAATCGCCAGCTCTTTCAGCTGTAATTTTGCTATTTTTTTAATGATTTTTTTCATACTTTGCTTTTGGCTAAACGATACGCCTATCAATTT
The DNA here is from genome assembly GCF_028867355.1 of Listeria sp. LM90SB2. NCBI lineage: Bacteria > Bacillati > Bacillota > Bacilli > Caryophanales > Listeriaceae > Listeria > Listeria sp. LM90SB2. Next base: position 655,955 of record NZ_CP046449.1, on the reverse strand, counting down.
GCCATCCCCGGACTCGTCCAAACTCACAATCGGATAGAGTGATAATTTCTGCGCAAGCTTTCCTAACACTCGTGGAATTCTGCCAGACTGGACCATCGGCGACAAATCTGCAACCGCCACATAAATAAAGGTCCGCTCAATCATTTGTTCCACTTCGGGATAAATAGATTCCCATGATTTACCTGATTCCACTAGTTCTACTGCTTGTTTCACTAAAATTCCTTGCGCGACCGAATTTAATTTAGAATCAATTACACGTATCCAGTCCGAGGACAACTCCCGCGCTTTTATCCGCTGTTTGATTAATTGATAAGTTCCGCTTAATTTCGCCGCAACGGAGATAACAAGCACATGTTCATATTTGTGTTCTAAAAAAGATAACAAGGCATCCACCGTACGGATTGTTGGCTGGGCTGTACTCATTTTCGTTTGTTTTCTTAATTTTTCTTGCATCATGTTTGGGCCAACCGTCAATTTATCAAGAAAATTCTCTTCTCCAGCTAAAATATTCATCGGTAATACATGTACTTGGTGTTCCAGTAAAAATGCTTCTGGTAAATCGGCTATCGAATCGGTCACTATAGCAATCTTTGCGCGAGGCTTTTTTGTGACTTCATATTGCAGACGCATATCATCTACTTTTTGATACGTCATCACGCCGTATGCTGCCATGAGGCTTAAAACTTCTTTTGGTTCATTTGTGTGGATATGGATTTTTATTTGTTTCTCATTACCTGCAATTACTAAGGAATCCCCTTTAGCTGCGAGAATTTCCTGTAAATGTTGATGTGAAATAGTCGCTTGTTTGATAATAAATTCCGAGCAATAACGATATTTCGGCTCGCTTGTTTCAACATGCCTATGTTCCGCTGTTTGCTCTACTTCCGTAAAACGAACGGGGTCAGAAACCGCCTTACCACAATAAGCATTTGTAAGCCCGGTGATAAAGTAATAAAACCCTTTCGCACCAGAATCCACCAACCGGTTTTTCCGTAAAATTGGCATTTGAAATTCGGTATTAATTAATGCTTTCTCCGCAACTATTTGTGCATTTAAAAGCGATTGCTGGAAAGAACGCTCCTGCTCATACGTCCCAGCAAGCTCCTCTGACCAAGCCTTCATCACAGACAAAATAGTCCCTTCTTTTGGATCCAACAAGGCTTCATAAGCTTTATGCACCGCATTTTGAAACGCTTGAACTAATCCATCAAAAGTCGATTCAAGGTGGTGATAACTTTCCGCAACAGCATTTAAGTATTGCGCAAAAATCATCCCTGAATTGCCACGAGCACCGATGAGCGCCGCGCTAGCTACTTCCTCTAGCAATTCCTTCGTTGAATATTCTCTCGGGGAAACATGATCAATGATCGCTTGCATTAAAGAAGCTAAATTACTACCCGTGTCGCCATCCGCTACAGGAAAAACATTTATTCGATTAAGCTCGTCTTTTTTACTAATTACTTCAGCCGCCCCGTTTAGCATACTTTGTAATAGACGTTTGCTTTCTGACTCCATCATTAGGAACCTGCTCCCGAGAAGAAATGCAGATTAATAAAGTAAACAATCACTGAAGTCACAGTTGTCACAGCCGTTCCCCAAACGAGATCAATAATGGTCATCGTAATCGGCCAATCTTTAAGTGTCGCCAAGTTCGTCAAATCATACGTCGCATAACAAACTAGACCAAACAACGCGCCTGCTAAAATGGTGTAACCTAAACTTCCTTTTTCTGTCCCAGGAAGTAAAACGAAGAAGGTAACACCAACGGCATAAATAAAGTAAAAAATAACTGCTGGAGCAAGTTTTACATCCCCCATTAAATCCCCAATAAATTGTTGATACATTTTTTTAGAAGCTACGAGTAACCAAAAAAGATCAAAAATCAAGAAAACTACTGCACTCGTTAGAAATAGCTTTAAAAATTGCGCCATTGTGATTCCCCCTTATCACTTGATAAATGAATTTTAACATACCCAGGTTCTTACTCCTAGAAGGTTGCTCAAGACTTATTCTTTGTGAATACTGCCACAAAAAAATCAATCATTTAATTAAATGATTGACTCATTATCTATATATTTCCCCTAGAATGCTCTTTGCTAAACTCGTAGCGTGCAATGGCTAATTTCCGTCGTTCTTTATGGTCAACTATCGGAAATGGATAGTCTTTTCCTAACAGCAAGCCATGCTCTTTCTGCTCAGTTTCTGACATTTTTTCTGGTTGATGAATATATTTATCAGGTAGATTCGCTAACTCTTTTACATATTTTCGAATAAATTTCCCAGTCGAATCAAATTTTTGTGATTGTGTCGTTGGGTTGAAAATCCTAAAGTATGGCACCGCATCCGTTCCAGTCGAAGCCGCCCATTGCCAGCCACCAATATTACTCGCAGGATCATAATCAATCAGCATTTGTTGAAAATACTTTTCGCCAAAACGCCAATCAATCAGCAAATCTTTTGTTAAAAAGGACGCCGTAATCATTCTTAGTCGATTATGCATCCAACCAGTTTCTTTCAACTGGCGCATCGCCGCATCAACGAGCGGGAAACCAGTCTTCCCTTCTTGCCACGCTTTGAAATATTCACGGTTATTTTCCCATTCAATAAAACGATAATTTTCTTGGATCGGCTCGTTTTTTTGGTTAGGAAAAGAAACGTAAATCATATTATAAAAGTCGCGCCAACAAAGTTCTTTTTCAAATGTAGCTCGTCCTTCTGTTGCTTCTGTTTCTTGAAGTGACTGCCAAATCGTCCGAATCGAGATTTCCCCCGTCCGTAAATAACGTGATAAATGGCTTGTTTTATCCAGTTCCGGGAAATCTCTCGCTTTGTCATAGTCAGCAACATCGTGTTTAATAAAATTCGCAAGTCTCGTGTTCGCTGCTCGTTCACCAATATCTAATATCGGTAAATCGCTAGTCATTTCCGCAAATTGTTCTTCATATTTCAGAAACAAGCTTTCTTTCCGGATATTCTCATGCTTTAAAGTCACTTTGAACGGCGTTTCTTTTATTTCTTCGCGCCATTTTTTATAATAAGGGGTAAAAATTTTATAGTATTCTGTTGGAGATTTCTTTACTTCTTCCGCTGAATGAAGATAACTATCGTGGAAGGCTTGAACCTCGATTTTTTGTTCGTCAAAGAACGCTTGCGCCGCCTCATCCCGCTTTGCTCCGTATCCTGTTTCATCACGGTTGAAATAAACTTTATCCCAGCTTGGTAGCGAATCTTTAAGTTGTTGGAAGCATTCTATCGGTTCACCAAACATGATTTGTAAATGCGCAGTTTTATCGATTTCTTGCTTAAAATGAGCCACACTTGCAAAAAAAGCTTGGTGGCTAGGACTTCCTGTGATGAACTGTGCTGGATTTACTTGAAATAACAAAAGCAAATCGTTCTCTTTACAAGCATGATAGAGAGCTTTATTATCGTTTACTCGAAGATCTCTCCGAAACCACATTACCGAAGTCATTTTCTTCCACCTTTCGCAAATTACTTAACGCTATTATACGAGAAACTAGTGTATTTAGAAAACAATGGGCTTATAACATGAAAAAACCTGTTAACTTTTGCTAACAGGTTTTTACGGAGCATCCGTCAAAGTCCACTCGATTGTTGTTTCATAGCTTTCATCCACATAAGCCTCCGCTGCATCAACTTCTACCAAAATCCCTTGGTCTTCTGCCCATTCTATCGGAACAATCATCTCACTAGCTGACTGCGATTCAAAAATGGTGATTGGTTCAGCGGAAAGAATTTTTTTCGCTCCAGTATTATCAATAAAAATGAGCCCATTTGGCAAAGTATGCGCCGAATTTGTCGTGGATGTCAGCGGTGTTTTAACGGTTGCTGTTACGCTAAATTTGCCGCCTGAGCCTCTTGAATCAAGCACAGATAAATCAAAGTCGGCGTTTCGTTTTGCGATATTTTTTTGTTGATTAAGCTCCATTGTTTCGAAGGAAATCGTTTCTGGCACATGATTAAATTTAAGCTCACCCGTAACCTGAATCGCAATCTCTTTCGTTAATCCGTCAATTTGTATCGTTGCCGCATAGGTGCCTGTCTCTTTTTTCAAATTGGTGCTAGCTACTTTCAACTCCGCGCTTAAGTCCTCACCAGTTTCGATATTGAAAGCTTTTGCACCCGATTTGCTTAAAATGAATTGCTCCAGTTCGGCATCATTGAGCTCGATAATATCTTTTACATTTACCGAAAAGTCCGCCGCTCGTAATGCTTTGCCATCTTGTATCTCTGTTTCATCATCTTTAATAAAAACGGGTACACGGATATCCACGTAATTTTGTGCCTTATCTTCTAAGCGAACAATGGCTTCTGTGGGTCCAAATACATTAGTATCGGGCGCGCTTTGTAAAGTAGTTGTAACTCCCGCTCCAGATGTATTATCGGAATGATCATAAATATTTGTTACTAATTCGGCTACATCTGGAAAGGGATCTCCAAGTTGGATAATTTGAGTAACAGCCTCACCACTTGGCGGAGTCACATCTTCTACAGTTATATCGTCTAATGTTATCCTTTTTTGGTCTTGTTTAATGGTTGTAGTCAATTTAATGTAAGGCTTGATAAAACCGTTTGGAATAGCAATTCGATAAGTTCCCGCCTCATTTGACTGTCCTTCTAAAACCTTATTTTCCCCATTTTCTGTGTATGAAATACTTATAAAAGCGTTTGGTGTCGCTGTTCCTGTAATTTCATTATCTGCGTCTGTCACAGGATTTATCGTTCCCTCAAGTCGCCCCATCGCAATCATTCGCGCAGTGTTTTGATTAAAATTAGTCGGCGTCATCCCCGCATTCGTTGACAGAATTTTTGTCGTTGTCCCTGTGTACGTCAAACTCCCCGTCACATTTTCCCCATTTGGCAAACTAAAACTTTGCGATGCCAAATCCGTTCGATCAATGGTTCCAACCGTATCCCAGTAATTCACCATTTGCGCATTTAAATTAAAGGTGTTCGCATAAGGCCAGTAAAACATCGGCGTATTTGAATTTGTCGTAATTAAAAAGCTCCGAGGATCATTTATATCTAACTTCGCCGTCGCATTATAAAACTGGATAATATAGCCAGTTCCGCCTGTTTTATTCAAGATAAAGCGGGCATCAGGACTTACGGTAATATCATCTGCCACCCATAGAAGTGGATTCCCGCCAGCAGTTTTTGTCATAGTTACATCCGCACCTGACGCGATTTTAACAGCTCCGCCCGGTGTGTCTCGGAAAATATTATTGTTAGAAGTAATAGCTAACTTCGCATTCTTTTTCACATCTATGTCAATTGGTTTTGCCCCTGAACGATAAAACATCCCTGTCCCATTAGAAAGTATCGTCACGTCTGCATTTTCTTCCACTGTAAAAGTGTTTACCTCAGCCGTTCCACCACCGAACCAAAAAGCACTATTCGCATTCGAACTTGCGTGATTGATATTCAACTTACCGGAAACGCTCACGCCTTTAATTTCCGCGACTTCATTTGGTGCCGCAGAACCAGATACAACGGACGCTATTGTTATATCATTGGTTCCTTTAAAATTCGCCGTTCCATTCAAATTATATATCATTTGCGGACCTTGATAGTGAACATTTTCATAGTTTTGTACGACGTTTTTTGCAGCCCCATAAACCGAAATCGTCCCATAATAATTTTTCCCCACAACATTAATATCTCTTAAAGTTGTCTCTTTTGCACCTGTGTTGGTATTAACTGTAATCACGCTGCTCTGGGCACCAGCTGATGCCATTGTTTCTGTCAAAGTATGTATTTCACCTGTTGCTGGATTTTTTCCTGATAAAGTAAATGTCTTTTTCGTCGCTGGGATGATAATTCCACCCGACAATTCAACATCTGCACCTAAATACACTGTATCTATTCCATTATCTTCGGAAATAGCTGTTTTTAATTCTGTAAAATTAGTCACTATCGCTTCATTTGATGCTAAGTCCCTACTCCCATTTTCCGCTGCTACCACTATTTTAAAACCAAGAAAAAGAGCCGCAATGGTCAATACAAGTATTAATTTTTTGAAAGCCAATTCGCCAGCTCCTTTCTTTATTTTTCTTGTTTTTGTCTTCGTTTTCTTATAACCAAAATGATGATTAGTGCTATAAGAACTACACCTGCAGCAATCGCAACGTAAAGCCATGTGTTCGTTTTCTCTAGGTTTACTGCTTCTTTATTTAAGTTTTGTCCTTCTTTACCAATGGTGAACGCTTCGTCCCAAGTCCAGGTTTCCACGCCATTCGTTGCAGTCATTTTTAATCTGTATTTACCTTCTTTTAAAGGTTGATTTTCCAAGTCAATCCCAAAATCAAAATTGGAATTTGGCGCCATTTTCATATTCGCTTTCTTTGTTTGGTAAAGTAATTTATCCGAATTTTGTTGATAGACTTTTGCATCAATACTTAGATTTTCCAGTATGACTGGTTGGTCGTTCTGTAATTTGGCAACTATCGCTGTGTGATAGTTAAGGAGTGCCGGTTTGATACTTAGTAAATTCATATGTGGTTTGACTTGTTTGTCGGTTTCAGCTAGTTGCATGCCGACAATATAGGAATATTCATTTTTTAAGGAGACACCTTTTGTTTTTTTCGTCTCGTTAGTATTTTTCTTTTTAAATTCTACTGCGCCCAATACAACGCCATCAATCGATTCAGCAGGCATTTCAATCATCACTTGGACGGTCTTTTTGCCATCTACTGGTATCGTTAGGAGTTTTTGGTCGTCTGGAATTTTAGCTAGTTCTGGAAGTGGATATTCTAAACTTTTATCTTTTTTCGTAAGATCATTTTTGGTGTAATCAATGACACCAGTTCGATTGGTGGATGCGTAGTTGATTGCTGCTTCCACTTGAATTTCTTCATTTGAACTATTCATTACATCAATGTTTACTGTTTGTTTTTGTTTCGGCTGCATTTTTAGGTCAAAATAAGTTTGTCTTTTATCTATTTGATTGGCGGGGATATGAGCTTGAACGGAATAACCGACGTCTCCTTCTGCCGCCTGTGCTTCTGCAAAATTGCTACATGTAACTAATAACGGAATAATGAACAATAAACTAAGAAAACTTTTCTTCAATTAAACCTTCCTTCCATCGTTTTTAATAAAAATTTGCGTCTAGAAGTGAATTCTAAACGCAAATTTTTTAAACTCCTGGCGCGTCAGATAATGTCCATGTAATAGTCGCTTCATGGTCTCCAAGTGTTGCGCTTCCTGCTGGTATCGTTAATTGAACATTGTTGTTTAAACTAGCTGTATCATTCGGTGTAGCACCAAACCAACGATTAATCCATGTTCCCATGCCTTCCGATTCTTTTGCCGAAACAACACTCACAATCGAAGTTCCATCTGTTGGTAATTCAACTGTTTGAGCAGCAGTTGGTGTCGTTGCCGTGTTGCTAGCAGATGCTGTTTCTCCGTTTTTAAATGATAGTGTCGCTCCTGATAGGGAAGCTGCACCGTCTTCATTTTGAAAAGCGGTTGCGGTTGCTGTCACTTTCCAACCAGCTCCAGTTCCACGACGGTCAGATATTTGGATAAACGGTTTTCTTGATGTGGAGGAGTAGCTTTGTTCCGTGGATGATACTTCATGTTCTCCAAAATTAACAGATGACACATAATCCAATGTTAAAGAACCAGTATTTCCAGTTCCAGGATCAGTTGGATTACTTGGATCTAGCGGGTCAATCGGTTTCGTTGGATTTTCCGGGTCAACCGGGTTAACTACTCCCGTCCCAGCTTTAAATTTAACTGTTGCTTTTGAATCTCCCTCAGAAGTTACTGCAAAAGCAGCCGGTGCAAAAAGTGTGACTGAACTTATGCCAATTAATCCTACAATTAATGTTTTTTTGATAATCAATTTTTGTTTCCCCTTTCCTCATACACTGGCTTCATATTATGATGAAAAATGCGTCAATTCAATGTACAATTTATTAAAAAAGAGAAAAAAATTATATTATAAATCTATTTTCGTAATATATATTACATAAAAATCGCACTATTACTACTCTCACCTTGTAAAGAGAAAAATTATGTCTTTTTTGTGAACATTAGTTTTAACACAACAAAAAAACACTATTAGCAGAAAAATATTTTCTAACTAATAGTGTTTTTATTTTATAATTCTTTTTCTTCTGTTGGTGATTCTACATATTCACTTTCAGGTTGTTCCCCGTAAAGCCCAGAGATTCGTTTGAACCAAATAAATACATGCGTTACGATGACTTTAAGTACCGCATAACCTGGTACTGCGAAGATAACACCCAGTACACCGAATAGATTTCCAGCTACTAAAATAACGAATAAAATCGTGATTGGATGTACTTTTAGTGTTTTACCCATGACTTGAGGAGAAATGAATTTACCTTCAAGTAATTGAACGACACACCAGACTATGATTAATTTAATTAGTAACCAAGGTGAAGTAACAATCGCGATAATAATCGCTGGTGTAATCGCAATTGCTGGTCCTAAATAAGGGACAATACTAGTACAAGCTGCAATAATAGCAAGTGTTAATGCATATGGTAGACCGATAATTAAATAACCGATAAATAGCAAAATACCAATACACAAACTTACAATAATTTGTCCACGAATATATGAACTAATTTGGTGGTTTGCTTCACCAAGTACTTGGCGAGTATGCGCACGACCATTTACTGGTAACATTTTTAGTAGGAAGTCTGGTAATTTTTTTCCATCTTTTAACAAGTAGAATAAAACAAGCGGCGTAGTTACAATCGCTAAAACAACCTCTGTTACCGTTCCAACAATACTACCAATACTTGAAATAGCACTATTAATTACAGATGTTCCTTTTGTGGAAAGAGTCTTCATGATATCGCTCATGTTCGTATTTAATTTATCTTTTATTTGATCAAATAAGCTCGAGCGACTGAACTCATCAAATTTCTGTGTGATTTGGTCCCAATACCCCGGGAATGATTTGAACAAGCTAACAATCTGATCTTTCACAGCTGGAATGACAAAACTAAATAGTAGAATGAGTAAACCGATAATCACTAAGTATAGTAATGCAATCGCCCAACCTCGCTTCCACTTATGTTTCTCTAACCAATCAATGATAGGATTAAATAAATAGTAAGATATCCCAGCTAAAATGATTGGTGCAGCAACGGTTTTAAGAATTACCATTAACGGATCAAAAATAAAGGCAATCTTAGTTAATACATAAATATCAAGTGCTACTAAAAGAAAAATTAGTAACCCTAACACAAATTTGTTTTCTATAAAAAATTGTTTAAACTTTGTGAATGACCCCTTCACTTTACCACCCTCTTTTGTCTAAATTTATTTTCGTTTGGTACTATTATATAGATTAATACCCTCGTTCTCATTAAATTACCCATAAATTTGGAAAAAATCAGACGCAAGTTGTATTTTAGCCTTGGATTAAGCCGTCTGGATCAAGTTCAAGTAAGGCGTGAGCAAAGTAGAAATGATAGTCTGCTTGGAATTTCTCAAATAATTGAGCCCCTTCTTTTTGGTACATAACTAATGGATCTTGTTGTCCATATGCTCGCAAGTGGATACCTTCGCGTAATTGTACCATTGCGTCCAGATGCATAACCCACATTTGGTCCATTAAATTCAAATAAACTTCTCGTTCTATTGCAGCAATCGTCTCAGCTGGGAATTTATTGCGTTCTTTTTTATGCCAAGATACGATTTCTTCTACCACTTCTCTCGGATCCATCAGCGTTACTTGATCAAAAGAAATAGGGAATTTCGTGCCGCCGAGCAATTCTTTTTGACGTGAATAATAAATTTCTAACTCTTCTTCCGGAATATCACTTGGATGGATAAATGAATATTCGGCAACTTCACGTAGAATTTTTTCGGAAGAGACTCCAAGTTTATTTCTTTCTAATAATAAATCGCGTTCTTTATATACCATTTTGCGTTGTAAATCGATTACTTCATCGTAGGAAAGCAAATCTTTACGAATATCGTAGTTTGCTCCTTCTAGGCGTTTTTGTGCATCCACAACGACAGCATGAATTTTCCTTGAATTAACTGGTTTCCCATCACGTGGTGCTTTGCGTTTAAGTTTCGTGGAAAGTTTCTCCCAGCTCTTACTTTCAAATTGTTCTAATAAATCATCTTCTAAAGAAATCATAAACTTACTGAAACCAGGGTCACCCCGTCGTCCAGAACGTCCCATTAGCTGTAGATCTATCCGACGGCTCTCATGGCGCTCCGTTCCAATTACAGCTAGTCCGCCAAGCTTATGTACATCTGGATCCAGCTTGATATCTGTCCCCCGACCAGCCATGTTCGTTGCTAAAGTTACCATTCCGCGTTTCCCAGCTTTGGCAATTATTTCCGCTTCTTGGGCATGGTTTTTCGCATTTAATACTTGGTGGGGAATTCCAGCAGCGTCTAATAAGCCACTGATCCATTCATTACTTTTAATAGAAGAAGTTCCTATTAAAGTTGGCTGTCCTTTTTCATAGCGCCATGATACTTCATACACAATCGCACGACCTTTTTCCTTTTTCGTATAGAAAATATCATCTTGCATATCTTCCCGATTTACACGTAAATTGGTGGGGATTACTACGACATCCATGTTATAAATTTGACGGAATTCTTCTTCTTCGGTTTTAGCCGTTCCTGTCATTCCAGAAATTTTCTTATACATCCGGAAGTAGTTTTGAATTGTAATTGTTGCTAGCGTACGTGATTCTTCTTTAACTTCCACGCCCTCTTTTGCTTCGATTGCCTGATGGAGTCCGTCATTAAAGCGCCGGCCTGGAAGCGCACGACCAGTATGTGGATCGATAATTAATACTTCATCATCAAGCACCACATAATCTTTATCTTTATGCATCAAGAAATGAGCTCGCATTAAAAGCATCGTAATTCTAAGTTCTGACTGCGCCTCTGCGGAATAAAGTGATTCGACACCCCAAAACTTCTGGGCTTTCTCAATTCCAGCATCATTCAACCAAACAAAGCGTTTATGTTCTTCCATCTCATAATCATCTTTCATCATCTTCTTCACAAGCTTATTCGCTGTATGATAAAGGGACAAATCTTCTTCTTTACGGTCAGAAATCAGTAGGGGCGTTCTCGCTTCATCTATTAAAATTGAATCTGCTTCATCTATTAAAACAAAATCAAGTCCACTTTGTACTTTATCTTCTTTTTGGCGTACCATATTGTCGCGTAAGTAATCAAAACCAAATTCAGAAGCCGTTCCATAAATAACATCTGCTGTATAAATGGCCTTTTTTTGGGCTATGTCTAAACCAGATTCATTTAACGCAACGGAAACACCAAGATATTCCAGCACTTGTCCAATTTCTTCCCGGTCACGTCTAGCTAAATACTCATTGGCAGTCACAAGGTGTACACGATTACCACGCATTACTTCTATAAACATAACAAATAACGACATCAATGTTTTACCCTCGCCGGTTTTCATTTCTGCCACTTTGCCATCGCCGAGAACGAGCGCTCCTATTAATTGCACTACAACCGCATCCAAACCAATAATTCGGCTAGCTGCTTCTCTCGCCAAAGCAAAAATATTAATTTTATCTCGATCAGTCATCGGTTTTGTCTTAAACTTCTCGCGCCAAAAATTAGTTTGTTCACAAAGTTCAGCCTGATCCATATTTTTATATAAGCCCTCTTTTTTTACAATTTGACGGGCTATTTCTCGATACTGTTTCACTATTTTTCGATCATCATAATTTTGTCTCATTATATAACATCCTCCATACCTTCTATTATAGAATACCATAAACTCATCTGGCAATTCATTTCGAGTCACGAAGAACGGAAAAACTGCCGATTTTTATATTACAAATGTATTAAGTTTTTCTATTAACAAAAAACAATAGGTTTCCCATAGCGAAAGTTGTTGATTAACGTTCACATCCCACTTACACTATAAAGGTTTACCCAGCAGTACATCTCAAGCCCTAAGAATACACGTTCGCTTTTCAACTGTTACAAAATTATTACAAATAGTTGGTATAGTCCTCTATAGCCTTTGGAGCTATTATCTCATCATTTGTTTTTTAGGTGAAAACTGGGTAAACTTAGTATTAATCAATATAAAATTAATTCTCAAATACTTAATTACGTACTGGGATTTTCTGAAAAAAGAGAGGAGTTTTATGAATATGAAAAAAGCAACTATCGCGGCTACAGCTGGGATTGCGGTAACAGCATTTGCTGCTCCAACAATCGCATCCGCAAGCACTGTAGTAGTTGAAGCTGGTGATACTCTTTGGGGTATCGCACAAAGTAAAGGGACTACTGTTGACGCAATTAAAAAAGCAAACAATTTAACAACAGATAAAATCGTACCAGGTCAAAAATTACAAGTAAATGAGGTTGCTGCTGCTGAAAAAACAGAGAAATCTGTTAGCGCAACTTGGTTAAACGTTCGTAGTGGCGCTGGTGTTGATAACAGTATTATTACGTCAATCAAAGGCGGAACAAAAGTAACTGTTGAATCAACCGAATCTAATGGCTGGAACAAAATTACTTACAACGACGGGGAAACTGGTTTCGTTAACGGTAAATACTTAACTGACAAAGTAGCAAGCACTCCTGTTGCACCAACACAAGAAGTGAAAAAAGAAACTACTATTCAACAAGCTGCACCTGCTGCAGAAACAAAAACTGAAGTAAAACAAACTACACAAGCAACTACACCTGCACCTAAAGTAGCAGAAACGAAAGAAACTCCAGTGGTAGATCAAAATGCTACTACACACGCTGTTAAAAGCGGTGACACTATTTGGGCTTTATCCGTAAAATACGGTGTTTCCGTTCAAGACATTATGTCATGGAATAATTTATCTTCTTCTTCTATTTATGTAGGTCAAAAACTTGCTATTAAACAAACAGCCAACACAGTTACTCCAAAAGCAGAAGTGAAAAAAGAAGCTCCAGCAGCTGAAAAACAAGCTGCACCAGTAGTTAAAGAAAATACTAACACTAACACAAATACTACTACAGAGAAAAAAGAAACAACACAACAACAAACAGCACCTAAAGCACCAACAGAAGCTGCAAAACCAGCTCCCGCACCATCTACAAACACAAATGCTAATAAAACGAATACGAATACAAACAATACTAATACAAGTACACCATCTAAAAATACCAATACTAATACAAACTCCAATACGAATACAAACTCAAATACGAATGCTAATCAAGGTTCTTCTAACAATAACAGCAATTCAAGTGCAAGTGCTATTATTGCTGAAGCTCAAAAACACCTTGGAAAAGCTTATTCATGGGGTGGTAACGGACCAACTACATTTGATTGCTCTGGTTACACTAAATATGTATTTGCTAAAGCGGGAATCTCCCTTCCACGTACTTCTGGCGCACAATACGCTAGCACTACAAGAATCTCTGAATCTCAAGCAAAACCTGGTGATTTAGTATTCTTTGACTATGGTAGCGGAATTTCTCACGTTGGTATCTACGTTGGTAATGGTCAAATGATTAACGCGCAAGACAATGGCGTTAAATACGATAACATCCACGGCTCTGGCTGGGGTAAATATCTAGTTGGCTTCGGTCGCGTATAATTAATAACTTAAAGTAACCTGTGGAGCAAGCAGTTCGCTTCACAGGTTTTTTGTTGGAAATTTTATCTTAATGAAAGACGGTGCATGATGAAGAATCTAGTAAAAGTAAAAGTTTTTCCTAAGTTCACAAAAGGCTATAAGGAAGGTTATCCCCTTATTCTTAAAGAGCGTATGGAAAAATGGCCAAAAGAATTACAAGAAGGCGACGTATTAGAATTAACAGATACGAATGGTCAATTTATTGCAAGAGGCTACCACGGAGAACAAAACAAAGGCAGCGGCTGGCTTTTCACTTGGGACAAGAAACAGCAACTCGATGAAGACTTTTTAACGAACCTAATTACGACAGCAATCGAAAAACGTCAATTTCTATTTGCAGATGACTCTACTACTGCTTTTCGGATTTTTAATGGCGAAGGAGATGGACTTGGTGGTTTCACTGTTGATTTTTATGATGGTTATCTCGTAATTCAATGGTACAGTCTAGGCATCTACGCTTTCCAAAAAATGATTATTGATATTTTCTTATCTTTTCCAGAAATAAAAGGTATTTATGAAAAAAGACGTTTTCAAGAAGATACAAAAGACGATTTCGTCGCCGGTCAAAAAGCAACTTTCCCACTTATTATTAAAGAAAATGGCATTAATTATGCAACTTATTTAGATGATGGTTGGATGACAGGTATCTTTCTAGATCAACGGGATGTGCGGAGAAGAATTAGTGAGGATTATTCTGTTTCAAAAAATGTCTTAAATACATTTTCGTATACAGGGGCATTCTCGGTAGCAGCTTTATTTGGTGGCGCGAGTAAAACGACAAGCGTAGATGTGGCTGGTCGTTCGCTCAGCAAGACAAAAGAACAATTAGAAGTAAATGGTCTTGATCCAAACGAGCAAGCGATTATCGTAGAAGATGTTTTCCATTATTTCAAATATGCAGCGCGCAAACAATTAACTTTTGATTTAGTTGTTGTTGATCCCCCAAGCTTTGCACGCACAAAAAAAGTAACTTTCCGAGCGGCGAAAGATTACCCTGCTATGCTTCGTGAAATCATTGACATCACTGCTCCAAACGGCACCATCATTGCTTCAACAAATTATGCAGGATTCGGTATGAAAGCATTTAAAAAATTAATTGCGGAGGCCTTCCAAACAAGCGACCGTACTTATAAAATTGTTGAAACTCATTCCTTACCCGCAGATTTCACGGTAAATAAAAACTTTCCTGAGGGGAATTATTTAAAAGTGCTCTTTCTTACTTTAGATATCTAAAAAACAGCGACCGAGTGCGGTCGCTGTTTTTTATTTATTTTTCACTGGTTGGTTTGGCAAAAAGCTTTCAAACCATCTATATAAGTCATCTTCTTCCGCTTCGTTTACATTGTGACCGATAAAATAACGATGCTTCTCCACGTGACAACCCATTTTCTCGAAAAGTCGGGCGATGTCATCTGCTTCAGAAATTTGGATTACAGCATCTTCTATACCGTGACCGATAAAAATTCGCTTGTCTTTCAACATTAAGTTAGCGGGTCTTTCTTCCATATAATACGGCAAACGCCCGCTTAACAAGGCTGCTGCTTTATATTGACCACCATAGCTTTGCATAATGGATATTGTTAGAACTGCGCCTTGATCAAATCCTGCAAGAAAAACTTGTTCTTTATCAATTGAAATGTAATCCGTACAAATTTTATCAATAAATTGTGCGACACGCAGGCTTATATAATCTACCTCTTGCGGGTTGGGATCACCTTCTGTCACCATATGATAAAAACCGTAAGCCGGACCATATTCTACGTCTCCACGCATGGAAACAACAACGAAACGATCCATTAATAATTCTAGTCGTCCCGCCATTTCTAGCTCGTCCCCACCAAAACCATGAAGAGCAAAAATCACTGGAAAAGTATCTTCATCTTTTCTACCAATTGGTTCGTAAATATCATAAGCAAACATTCTCATTCTTTACACCAGCCCTCAATCTAACAGTTTTTTTAGTACTTCTGCTTCTTCATCAGTTAGTGTAATCCCTTTTCCCATTTTCTCATGATCTTCTGACCAGTCGCGGATATCGTATTTAGGTGGGCGGCCGTTCCAGCTGATTTTGTTTAATTCCTTCCGCCAACCACGCGCATTTTCAGATAATACGCCAATTTCTTCGATGATTTCATATTCAATATTCGCCAAAATAATCCTTATCCTTTCTGATTCTATATCTACCATACTATCAAATATTTACCCCAAATCACATCGAAACAATCACAAATTCAAAAAATGCACCCTTCCCACTAGAATTTTTGATTTGATTGCGTTACGATTGAGAAGGAATAAAGGGTTGGAGGTGCTTAGTTATGTCGACTGAAACAACAGATTATTTGCTAGAAACATGCTTAATGGCAGGCAAAATAATGATGGAAAGTGGCGCTGAAATGTATCGCGTGGAAGATACAATGAACCGCATTGCAACCATCGCTAGTAATAAAAAAGGGATTAGTTTCGTGACGCCAACTGGGCTTTTTATGTCACTTGAAGGTGAGCGTAATGTACAATTACAGCAAATTCCCACAAGAACCATTAATTTAGAAAAAGTATCTATGGTCAATGAATTTTCCAGGGATTTCGCGGAAAAGAGAATTTCCTTAAAAGAATTACATACAAAGCTCGTTAATTTAGATAAAGATGTTCGCTACTTTCCTATTTGGTTGCAGATTATTGCGGCATCACTCGTTAGTGGATCGTTGATGGTTATTTTTGGCGGGGGTTGGTTTGATTTTATTCCGACTTGTATCATTGGCGCTATTGGTTTTATTATTTTTTACTACACGCAGATTTTTATGAAGGTGAAGTTTCTAGCAGAATTTTTAGCTTCATTAAGTGTCGGGCTCTTAGCTGTTTTGACGATTTCGATTGGTTGGGGTATTAATCTGGACACGATGATTATCGGTGGCGTGATGCCGCTTGTTCCCGGGGTGCCGATTACGAATGCGGTTCGGGATTTGATTGCTGGGCATTTGCTTAGTGGAATGGCACGTGGAACAGAAGCGCTACTTACTTCTTGTGCAATAGGAATTGGAATCGCGGTTGTTTTCCGCTTTTTCTTATAAAGGAGGCGCTATAATGGATTTAGTTTGGACTATTATTATTCAATTAGTGCTAAGTTACGTTGCGACGGTGACGTTTGCGATTATTACAAACGTTCCGAAAAGAGCGTTGAATGCTTGTGGTATTACCGGAACATTTGGCTGGATGGCTTATTGGACTTTAATGCAAATGGACTCTGGAACAGGCGCATCCTCTCTAGCAGGGGCTTTCGTCGTCGCTGTACTCAGTCACTTTTTTGCGAAATATAAGAAATTGCCAATTACGATTTTTAATGTTCCGGGAATTGTCCCGCTCGTTCCTGGGGGACTTGCTTACCAAGCTGTGCGTAATTTTGTATTAGGTGATTATACGGAAGCAATTGGCTTTTCTGTGCAAGTAACAGTCGTTGCTGGCGCGATTGCCGCTGGATTAATGTTATCAGAGGTTTTCAATCATAGTATTAGAACATTCCGTGAGCGTAAAGAACGTATTTGAAAAAAACCAATCTCTAATAGAGATTGGTTTTTTTCAAATACACGGCTTCTCACTTTATGGCGCAGGAATCATTACTCCATAAACAAATATCTGATACGTAACCACTACATTTTCTCCAGTAAGTGTCCCTTCATGGTTGGCTGGTATACTTCGGTAGTTTTCCCACTTCTCAATCCCGCTACTACTAAAGTCAGGATTTTGCGAAATCACATAGGGGATTTCATTGCCTTTGTCATCTATTATATTGAAGGTCATTCTTTCTGGTAAGGAATACGTTTCTCCTTCTTTAGCAGAAAGAACAATATCAGATACTGCTTCTCCTTGGCTATAGATTTGTTGATTATAATTTAATCTCATATGGTATTGGTCTAAATTAGGATAAACAGGTACTAAATCACCATTTTTATAGGTTGTTAAATCCGTTAAAACAAATGGATTTCCATTGTTATCAACAAACTTAATTGTTATGGTAACATCTTGTGCTTCTTTCGTATAAATATAAGTTACTTGCGTGGCTTGATTTGTGAACGTTCCATTCGCATTGTTCGGTAGTTTTGTTGTATCTAAAACATAACCATCAATTTGTAATTTGTATTTATCTGTTGAAGCATCGTAAGGTTCGCCAACATTTCCGCTAATTGTTTGTGGCTCGTGGATTGGTTTTCCATCTTGATCGAGGTATCTAACAGTTACAGTAGCTACGGACACTTTTTGATAAACATAAGTAACGACTTGTGCTTTTTCTGTAAAAGTCCCGGTTGCTTCTCCTTTGACTTCTTTCCACGTATAGCCCTCGATATTTTTCATAGAAGTCTGATATGGTTTGCCGATGTCGCCTTCTAATGTTTCAGTGGCCGCAACTGAATTTCCTTGTTCGTCTTGATAGTTTACCGTTACAATCCCTTTTTCAACCGGGGGCGCTGTATTATTTTTACTTGTATGTATATATCCTACGTATGTATACCCTGCAATTGATTCGGGTTGTTTCGTTTCTTTTGTTCCTTTTACGACGGTTTGAGATTCTTGGGTTTTTAAGTTACTATTCTCTGTTGCTTGAACAATCGACCCAACTAACAAACTACTACCGCCAAGGACAAGAAGAAATACTAATAGCTGCTTGGCGTGTCTTTTTTTCAATGTAAGAAGCCCAATGCCACTTCCTAATAAAATAAACCCTAGAATGACTAAATAAATATTTGGGCCAACATCTCCAGCTTTTAATAGTGTTCCATTTTGATCTTTATTATTGTCAGAAGTATTATCTGTATTTGTAGTTGGTCCTGAAGTATTTTTTTGATACACAAAGGAATAGTTTTCATAATCATTTGTAAGTGTCTCGTTTGGCTTCCCTTTGATAATACTATTTTTTTGTGTTTCCGTTAATGTGCTGATATCAATGTATTTATACGTGACATTGCTTGTATCCGTTTCAGCAGCATCAACTTGCGAATTTCCAAAAAGGAAACCCGTACAAAATAACATCACTGCGAATAAGCAAAGAATGTATTTTTTCTTCATAGTGCAATCCCTCCCCCATATAATTAAATTCTCATTTTAACTGCTCACTCTTCCTATCAAAAAGAGAGCAAAACTAGCGCTTAATTAAGCTAAACAATTATATATTAGGCAAAAAACATTATCAATGAGTTAGAATGTGTCTATTTTGTGAATAAACAAATTTTCAAACCAATTAAATAATCTTTTACTAGAAGTAATACTATTCTATTCCATTCCACAGTTTCATATCGCTTAAACAATAGAACTATATTTAAAATCTGTACATAATTGGGCTAAATATTATAAAAGAACTCTAAACTATTAGCAAGTGTATAAATATGTCTATATTGTGAACGATTCTATTCTTTTAAAAAAAGTGAATCTAATAATGACCTATACTTCATTAATTCTTCCTAAAAAAAGAAACTAGATAAAATGATTTCTCACTTTTTCTAGTTTCTTTTTTACTTTATCGTCTAGCTATATTCACTGTTGTAAACACGAATTTATCATAACGGTGGCGCGATTTGGAAAATTCAAACGCGAGACCATTGTTTAAATACACGGTTTGTTCTACTTCGACAACGGGATCATCAGAAGCGCAGTCGAGATATTGCTGATCAAGCAGTGTCGCTTTATCCGCGCGAATTTGTTTGTAGGAACTAGCAATTTTTAGGTTCAAATCGTCTTGAATGTACGAATAAATCGACCCCTCTAAAATTTGCTGATTGATGCCTGGGATAACCCCAACTGGCATATACGTATGTTCTAGCACATATGGCTCATCTTTCACTAGCCGAACACGAAGAATGTCATAGATTGGTGTTTCCATTTCGATATGAAGACGCTCTGCAATTTCTTCAGTTGGAAAGATAACTTTAAACTCAATAACTTTACTAATAACTTTCTTGCCGTTCAAAAGTTTAGTGAAGCCGTTTACCTCTTGGTTATGAATCTGTAAGCGGTCCGCGTCCAGCGCCGATTTGATAATGAAAGTACCATGTCCGCGTTTACGATATAGTAAGCCTTCAAGAACAAGGACTTCCAGTGCTTTTTTCATTGTCATTCGACTACAATCAAACTCTTTCGCCAAAGTTATCTCATCAGGAATAGGTTGATTAAGCGGATAGGCGTGATTCATAATTCTTTTGCGGATTTCTTCAGCAATAAAGCTATATTTTGTCTGGTTCTGAGCCACGGAAGTTCACCTCTTTACACATAATACTTTTATTTTATCACATTTAGTCTTCAAAACCATTGTTTTCTGAAAGTTCTTTGTACCAATGTCCGGATGCTTTTATAGTACGTTTGAAATTATTGTCTAAATCAACTTCTACTAAGCCATAACGGTTTTTGTAAGCATTCGCCCAGCTCCAGCAATCCATGAATGTCCAAAGATGATAACCATGACAGTTAGAACCTTCTTCAATGGCTTTATGCAGCCATTTCAAGTGACTCTTAATGAAATCGATTCGGTACGTATCTTCAATCATTCCGTCTGCATTACGGTAGCGACTTTCGCCTTCTACACCCATACCATTTTCAGAAATGAAGAATGGAATATTATCGTAGTTATCACGCAGATTAATCGCAATATCATAAATCGCTCTTTCGAAAATTTCCCAACCACGATATGGATTCATTTTGCGGTAAGGCATTTCATAGTTATCAAAAAGATGTTCTGGCATAAATGGTGCATCCGGATGAGCTGCGTATTCTTTCGCTTTCACACGACGCGGTTGGTAGTAGTTTACACCAAGAATATCAATAATGTTGTTTTTAATTATCGCCAAATCTTCTTCAGTATATTCTGGAAGCGCGTCATGTTCGCGAATAATTTCAACAAGGTCAGCTGGGAATTCCCCTTTTGTAACCGGATCAAGGAAACTACGGTTGAAAATTAGATCTGCAATATGAGCCGCTTTTAAATCAGCTGGATTTTGGCTTCTTGGATACGACGGCGTTAAGTTTAAAATGATTCCGATTTGGCCTTCTGGAATTTCAAGTGCGTGGAATTCTTTAACAGCAAGCGCATGTGCCAAAGTAGTATGGTAAGCAACCTGAGTCGCACGTTTAAAATCAACGACATTCGGATAGTGCATATCGTATAAGTAACCTGCTTCAACAGGAACAATTGGTTCATTAAAAGTAAACCAATGTTTCACACGATCTCCGAATAATTCAAAACATGTTTTCGCAAAAGTTGCATACGCGTCAACTACTTCACGGCTTTCAAAACCGCCTTTTTCTTGCATCGACATTGGCATATCAAAATGATATAAATTCATAAATGGTTCCACGTCATTTGCAAGCATTTCATCAATAACGCGATTGTAAAAATCAACCGCTTTCGGATTCACTTCGCCAATACCATCTGGAATAAGACGTGACCACTGAATCGAAGTACGGAAAGAATTATGCCCAGTTTGTTTCATTAAAGCAATATCTTCTTTATATTGATAGTAAAAATTAGATGTATTCGTAGGTCCTACATCGTTAAAGAAACGACCTGGTTCGATTTTGTACCAGTGATCCCAAATACTCGGTTTTCTGCCATCTACATTTGCTGCGCCTTCTGTTTGTGGGCCGGACGCCGCACTTCCCCACCAAAAATTCTCTGGAAATTTATAAGTCATTTTTCTACCTCCAACTATTATTTGCTTTTATTATACCTTATTTATTTAAAAGTATAAACTTATTTATTTAAAAGTTCGTTTTTTATTTTTATTTCTTACACGTATTGCCAAAAATCGGCTAATCCGCTACAATAATAAAGTCGTATAAGTTCGGTAATATGGACCGTTCGTTTCTACCAGGCAACCGTAAAATGCCAGGCTACGAGCTATTGTAAAATTTAATAGGGATTTTTTTGCTATTTTTATTTATTATTCCCTTTTTTACCTAGGCTCTTTCCGTTATGTGCGACAACATAAATAGGGAGGCTTTTTTTAATGGATAAATTTTTCAAACTACGCGAGAACAAGACGACTGTTCGAACAGAAATACTCGCGGGGCTAACGACTTTCTTATCGATGGCTTATGTACTTTTCGTCAACCCATCTATGCTTGCAACAACTGGAATGGAATTAAAAGCTGTTTTTGTGGCGACGATTCTTGCTTCTGTTGTAGGATCGCTTGCAATGGGACTAATCGCTAATTACCCGATTGGACTTGCACCAGGTATGGGACTAAATGCGTTTTTCGCTTATACCGTTTGTGCGCAGTGGGGAATTCCTTGGCAAACGGCGCTGGCTGGTGTTCTCGTTTCTGGCTTAGTGTTCATTTGTTTAACTATTTCTGGACTTCGCGAAAAAATCGTTAATGCAATCCCAACGGAACTAAAATTCGCAGTGGGAGCAGGTATTGGTTTTTTTATCGCCTTTTTAGGGCTTAAAAATGCTGGAATTATTGTGCCAAATGAATCTACTATTGTAGCGCTTGGTGACTTACATTCTGGCCCAGTGTTACTGGCTGTTTTCGGGATTGTTGTTACTGTTGCTTACATGACAATTGGTTGGAAAGGTGCGATTTTCTTTGGAATGGCAACAACCGCTGTTGCTGGAATGTTGTTTGGACTGATTGATGTGCCGACTCAAGTTGTTTCATCTGTACCAAGTATGGAGTCAACGTTTGGTCAAGCAATTATTCACTTACCAGATATTTTTACACCACAAATGCTCATTGTTATTTTGACATTTTTCTTCATTGATTTTTTTGATACTGCCGGGACACTTGTTGCGGTTGCGACTCAAGCTGGATTTGTAAAAGATAACAAAATTCCGCGCGCAGGTCGTTCGCTATTCTCGGATTCACTTGCAACAGTATTTGGAGCGATTTTCGGGACTTCAACAACGACTTCTTATGTAGAATCTACTGCTGGGGTTGCTGTTGGTGGTCGGACAGGTTTAACTGCCGTTGTTATCGCAATCTGTTTCTCACTTTCACTATTCTTCTCGCCGCTTCTTGGCGTAATTACAAGTGCGGTTACGACTCCAGCGCTTGTCATTGTTGGGATTTTAATGATTGGAAATGTCGCTCATATTGATTGGACTAAATTCGAAGTAGCTGTTCCGTCCTTTTTCGTTATTTTAATGATGGTACTGACTTTCTCTATCGCTACTGGTATCGCAATTGGTTTCATTTTCTATCCAATCACCATGGTACTTAAAGGACGCTACAAAGAAGTGCATCCGATTATGTACGTGATGATGGTACTGTTTATACTGTACTTTATGTTCGTCGTTTAGACAGCAAAAAAACCGGGGATTCCGCATCCTCGGTTTTTTCGTTTAATCATAATACACAATCATATAGTTTTTGCCTTTTTCCTCGTCGTATCCTTGTACAAAATCAGTTTCTTCCAGCTGTTCTAAATCTTTCACAACAACCGAAATATTTTTGCCAAGCTTAATCGTTTTACGTATTTTTTTCGATAGTTTTTCGCGCTTTTCTTCATCTAATTGGAATGTTTCTGGAAAACGGACATTGTTTTCTCGTTCGAACGTATCCACCATTGTATTGAATTCGGTAATCTCTTCCGGTTTTTCAATTGTCGTGCGAGCAAATTCAGCAATATTCAACGTCTCTTCTCCTGCTAAATATTCCGATGTCGCTTTTACAAAATTAGATTTATCAAGCAGTGATTCCTCGCGTTGTTTAATATAATCCGTACAAACTTCCACAAAACCTTCCGTGTAAAATTTCTCATCGGTTATCTTATCAATACTCAAAAACTTATCTTTCCAATAAACCGAATCGCCGCGGTTAAGCCGGTCTAAAATCAACACTTTATTTCCCGTGTCATGATCCACATTGAAAACCAAGCAACCTTTATCTAAATCCGTCCCGGTAATCCCTTTATCATAGCCAATTTGGAATTCTCTGCCATTGAAATCATTTTTAAGAAAAACTTCTTTGTTTTCGACTTTAAAAATCCCGATTCCGTTCGTGAAATCACCATCGACAACGCAGCCCTCAATAAAGAAAATCCAAACATCGCCACTTTTAATATTCGGGTGGGTTGTTTCGCTATATAAATGCTCTAAAATCTTCTTGGATTCATCCAGAAACTCGTCCTCCGCGACAAACATATTCGCAGCAAAAGTACGAACTTCATTAAAATCCAAATCTGTTTCATGCGTAAATTGATAATATTCATCTTTATTAAATGGCTCTAAGAAAATCGAAGCTAGTGTTTGATTCATTTCCGAGCCAATGTCAGCGAGCACATTCGCTGATACTTCTGTTCCTTCTTCTCTCGCTTTATTTCCAGCAAAATGGACCACGAGTTTAGTAATTTTTGCGTATGAAAAATCTGGCATTCCTTTATCATCCTAACTTTTATAAAATAGGTATTTCCTGTATACTAAATTTATTATGAACAAATGGAGGTACGTAATGATTCCAGCAGATTTTGAAGACCGTGTTTATACAGTCGTGCGCCAAATACCGCGCGGTAAAGTGACTACATATGGCCAAATCGCCTATATGATTGGCTTTCCTAAAAACGCCAGACTCGTAGGTGCTACGCTAAAACATTCGAAGCGTGACCAAATTACGCCTTGCCATCGTGTCGTCAATGCAGCTGGTCGACTTGTCCCCGGTTGGGAAGAGCAACGCGAACTCCTTTTATCAGAAGGTGTGACATTTAAAGAGAATGGACACGTCAAAATGAAAGATCATTTTTGGCAATAAGTGCTATATCCACGTCCTATATCTTGAACACCGTGCGAGTCCGACCCATAGACAAACGGAATCTGTAACTCGCTAGCTAATGTCACTATTTTCTTTGGTGGGTATGTCTCTCCGCAAAGGGGCTTAAATAGTCCCGCCGTATTAAAATCAAGTTCATAGTCTCGTTTTTTCACTAAAGCAAGAATCACCCGAAATTTCTCCATTACTTCCTCAGAAAAATCGCTTGTATCCGCCCCAAAGAATTGCTGAAACTTCTGACACAATGAAATATGCCCCATTCTCCGCGGTTTAAAAAGTCCTAAATCCGCTTCAATTGACTGTTTTACACCTTCTAAATAAGCAAGTTGCGCTTGTTCAAACCCGCCATAAAATTGTACAATTCCTTCATTATAATCCTCCGCTGAAAAATCAATCGAACGAAAACCACCTTGCCCCTCTAAAAAATGCAGCGACAACACACCATCATCCGTTTGTGGTCCATACTCATTCAAAAAATCCCGCGTAAAATCCTCATAACCAATCAAATAATCCACTTCAAACCCGATATGTATTAATAAATCGCTCGCATATTTTTTCTTTATATGGTTCATTTTCTTAAAATAATAAGGGAAATCACTCATTGCCATACTAGCCGTTGTCACAGCTTCCTTGTCCCCAGCTGTATTTTTCATAAATTCACTCGAAAGTGGCGCGTGCTCTACTATAGAATACTCATCAAAATCCAGTTCAATCGCTTTTAAAACCATTTCTTCCACGTCATCATGCGTACCATGTGGACAAAATTCTGTGTGCGTATGCCCGTCTCTTTTCATATTCAACCCTCTTTCAAAATTCTTTTCCCTAAGTGCTCTAAATGGTACACTAATTATACCATAAGCAACTATTTTTCTATTCATTATTTACAAAAACACTTTAACGTGCTAATATGCTAATAAACTAAAATATCGTAAAGGAGCTAACCAGATGAACTTAAATAAGAACTTACCAACCGGAACACGTGATAAACTCTTTCGTGAAGCACAAGCTGCATACAAAATTGAGCAACAAGTGAATCATTATTTTGAAAAACGTGGATTTAAACGTATTGAAACACCTGTTATCGAGTTTGAAGATGTCTTTTCTTCTGAACATCAAGCCGATGCGAAGTTATACCGTTTCTTTGACGAAAAAGGACGTTTGACAGTTCTACGTCCGGACATGACCCTTCCAATTGGTCGAGTTGTGAGTACAACTGGTGTGATGCTCCCTCTAAAACTTTCTTATAGCGGAAAAATTTTTCGTGCCAATGAAGATTTTGGTGGCGAACAAAACGAACAAACGCAAGCTGGAATTGAAATCATTGGCTATCCTTCGATTAAAGCAGAGATTGAATGTATTTTAAGTGGAATCGGGGTTTTAAATGCTCTAGAAATTCCGAATTTTCAAATTGAACTCGGACATGCAGCAATTTATCGTCGTGTTATCCAACTTTTAAATCTCTCCGAAACAGCTGAAATTGATTTTCGCCAACTAATTCAAAATAAAAGCTTAACTGGTATTAAACGATTTGTTGCCAATAATCCAAGTACACTTGACGATTTTATTCTAGCCATACCAAGATTATTTGGCCCAGCGACAGCTATTTTAAACCAAGCAAAAAGTTTAACGACTGACAAAGGAATTTTAACGGCACTGCGCGAAATGGAAACCATTGTGGAAGCTGTTTCTTACACAGCAGATATTAGTGTCGATTTAGGACTCGTACAAGATTTTCATTATTATACAGGTATAATTTTTAGAGGATACGCTGACCTTGCTGCTGATAATTTTTTAAGCGGCGGCCGTTACGATCACCTACTAGAACAATTCACCAGCTCTTCCTCCCCAGCAGTTGGTTTGGCTCTTAATCTCGACTCCCTCACAACTCTACAAAACCGCGCTGGCATCATCAAAAAACAAACGCCAACAACTCTTTTGATCCACTACGACCTTGAAGCACTCCCACAAGCAGAAAAATTCATGCAAGAAACACCAAATAGTGAATTAAGTTTTTTTGAAACAGCATCAAACGCCATCTCTTTTGCAAAAAAATGGCATATTCCCGAAGTCGTTCACGTCTCGAGCCAAGGCATCCAAACTATTTTACAAAGGGAGGTGGACTGATGAAAGCTCTAAAAATTGCTCTAACGAAAGGTCGACTGGAGAAAGACGCAGTGGCACTTTTGGAAAAAGCTGGGATTGACTGTTCTTCTATGACAGATAAAAAGCGTAAACTAATTTTTCATAGTAGCACTCAACCAATCTCTTTTATTTTAGTAAAAGCGGTCGATGTCATGACTTACGTAAAGCACGGGGTTGCGGATATTGGCATCGTTGGTAAAGACGTTTTAATGGAAGCATCTAAATCCCATTATGAAATGCTCGACCTTGAAATCGGCAAATGCCAGTTTTGCCTTGCTTCTACACCTGACTTTGACCCGAGCAGTTATCGACGAAAAATCATCGCAACCAAGTATCCAACTGTTGCTTCCAAATTTTTCCGTGAAAAAGGCGAAGATGTAGAAATTATCAAAATCGAAGGATCCGTCGAGATTGCTCCAGTGCTTGGTCTTGCTGATGCCATCATCGATATCGTCGAAACTGGCTCCACTTTAAAAGAAAACGGCTTACTTATTTATGAAAAAATGTATCCAATCTCCGCCCGTCTGATTGTCAATAAAGCTTCCTTAAAACAGAACAAAACGCAAATTTTCCAATTAATCGACCAATTAGAACAAGTGATAAAGGAGGAGCGCGCTGAATGAAAATTTTAACCGGAACAGTAAATGAGCTATTAAACGAGCTCAAAATAGAAACTGATACGAACACTTCCATCCAGGTGGAAACCGAAGTAAAAACGATTATCGAAAAAGTCAAAACAGCTGGCGACCAAGCCCTATTTGACTTCACATCCAAGTTTGACGGCGTAGGGCTCACCGAACTCCGCGTTCCAGCCGCTGACATCCAAGCTGCAAGCGCAAAAATCGAACCTGCCTTCTTAGACGCGCTCCAACAAGCAAAAGTAAATATCGAAAGTTTCCACAGCAAGCAAAAACAACATGCTTTCCTTGATAGTGAAAAAGACGGCGTCATTCGAGGGCAATTAATTCGTCCACTAGAAACCGTCGGCGTTTACGTTCCCGGTGGCACAGCAGCCTATCCTTCATCGGTTTTAATGAATGTGTTGCCAGCCAAAATTGCCGGAGTAAAGCGAATCGTAATGATTACCCCTCCCGGTGAAAACGGTATTAATCCTTACGTTCTAGCCTCAGCTCAACTAGCTGGTGTGGACGAAATTTACCAAGTTGGCGGTGCACACGGAATCGCCGCTCTAGCTCACGGAACAGAATCTATCCCTAAAGTAGATAAAATCGTCGGTCCTGGAAATATCTATGTCGCCACTGCCAAACGTGAAGTATTCGGCTTAGTTGATATTGACATGATAGCCGGTCCATCCGAAATCGTCGTGCTCGCAGATGAAAACGCCAATCCTGCTTTTATCGCAGCCGACTTACTCTCCCAAGCAGAGCACGATATTTTAGCCCGTGCTATCTTAATCACAACTAGTAAAAAAATCGCCGAGGAAACACAAAATGAAATTGACAAACAGCTAGAAAATCTACCGCGAAAAGCGATTGCTCAGAAATCTATCGAAACACGAGGAAAAATCATTATCGCAGCAACCACACAAGAAATGTTCGATATCATGAACGAAATCGCCCCAGAACACTTAGAAGTACAACTTGAAAATCCGATGAACTATCTCTATCAAATTAAAAACGCTGGCTCCATTTTCTTAGGGAGTTATGCATCGGAACCTCTTGGCGACTATTTTGCTGGCCCAAATCACGTCTTACCTACAAGTGGTACCGCAAAATTCTTCTCTCCTCTTGGTGTTGAAGATTTTACCAAACGTTCCGCCTTTATTTCTTATACAAAAGAAGCACTCGCAAAGGAAAAAGATGCTATCGTTTTACTTGCTAAAAAAGAAGGTCTAGACGCCCATGCCAAAGCCATTCAAATTCGTTTTGAGGAGGAAAACTAAATGAGAACAGCGACTAAAACACGCATTACTGCTGAAACTTCTATTGAGCTTTCCATTAACCTAGATTCCCAAGCAGAATCAATTATTTCTACTGGAGTCGGATTTTTGGATCACATGCTCACCCTTTTCGCCAAACACAGCCGAATAACTTTAAATGTAAAAGCAGATGGTGATACATATATCGATGCGCATCACACCGTAGAAGACATCGGCATCACACTCGGGCTTTGTTTAAAAGAAGCACTTGCTGATAAAGCAAGCATTAATCGTTACGGCTCCGCTTATGTACCGATGGACGAATCACTTGGCTTTTGCGCACTAGATTTAAGTGGTCGTTCTTATTTAGTTTTTGACGCCGAATTAACAAACCCTAAACTCGGTGATTTTGACACAGAACTAGTGGAAGAATTTTTCCAAGCAGTTGCCTTTAACACGGAAATGAACCTTCATCTCCGCGTTCTTTATGGCAAAAACACGCATCATAAAATCGAAGCACTTTTTAAAGCATTCGGTCGTGCTCTTCGTGAAGCAATCACGATTAACCCAGAAATCAAAGGTGTAAATTCAACTAAAGGGGTCCTGTAAATGATTGTTATTATTGACTACGATACAGGAAATACGAAAAGCATCAGTAAAGCCCTTGATTTTATCGGGTTACAAAACAAAATTTCTAGTGATAAAACAGAAATCGCTCAAGCTGATGGTGTTATTTTGCCCGGAGTTGGTGCTTATCCAGAAGCCATGCAAGAACTCACTCGACGCGGATTAGATAAAACATTAAAAGAAATTGCTACCGCTGGCAAACCAATTCTTGGCGTTTGTCTTGGTATGCAACTATTACTCGAATCAAGTAACGAACATAGCTATACTAAAGGGCTCGGCCTCATTCCCGGTCATGTCGAAATGCTACCAGACGAATCCGAATTTGCCGTTCCGCACATGGGCTGGAATCAATTACAAATCAAACGCACCACCCCGCTTACACAAAACATCGCTGGAGAATATGTCTATTACGTTCATTCCTACTATGCCAACTGTCCAGAAGCTTACATTATCGCAACAAGTGGTTATTCTATTGATATCCCTGGCATGATAAATAACGGCAATATTTACGGAGCACAGTTCCATCCTGAAAAAAGCGGCCAAATCGGTCTTGAAATTTTAAAAGGTTTTAAGGAGGTCATTCGTTCATGCAAATCTTCCCAGCAATAGACTTAAAAAATGGACAGTGCGTCCGTCTCTTCCAAGGCGACTTCTCTAAAAAAACAGTTGTCAATGAAGACCCAATTGCCCAAGCAAAAGCATTTGCTACAGACGGCGCAACCTATTTGCACATCGTCGACCTAGACGGTGCATTAGAAGGACGTCCTATCAATCTAGAAATTATTCAAAGGATGAAAAAAGCAGCTAAAATCCCTGTTCAAGTTGGTGGAGGAATTCGTAGCATGGCGCAAGTGGATTATTATCTTGAATCCGGCATCGACCGCGTGATTATCGGTTCTGCCGCTCTAACAAATCCAGATTTCCTACGTGCGGCAGTCCAAAAATACGGAGCTAAAATTGTAGCAGGTATCGATGCCAAAAACGGTTTTGTCGCAACAAGAGGTTGGCTCGATGTCAGTCAGGTAAGCTATTTAGATTTGGCTAAACGAATGGAAAAAGTGGGTGTTGAGACAATCATTTACACTGATATTAGCCGTGATGGCACGCTAACTGGACCTAATTTAGAACAAATGGCAAATCTCAAAGAGCACGTTAAAGTTAGTTTAATTGCTTCTGGCGGAGTGAGCAGTCGTGCAGATTTGGAAGCACTCGCCCAACTCGGCTTATATGGAGCAATTGCCGGAAAAGCCCTTTATAATCATGATATTTCCATGTCAGATATTGTAGAGGTGGAACAAATTGCTTACTAAAAGAATCATCCCATGTCTTGATGTCACAGCAGGTCGAGTCGTCAAAGGTGTTAATTTTGTTTCCTTAACAGATGTCGGGGACCCTGTCGAAATTGCTAAAGCTTATAATGAAGCTGGTGCCGATGAGCTCGTCTTTCTTGATATCACGGCAACTGTCGAACTCCGTCAAACCATGATAGATGTTGTGGAACGAACTGCTGAGCAAGTTTTTATTCCACTCACAGTTGGTGGGGGTATCAGTAGTGTTTCTGACATGAAAGAACTTCTTCAAGCCGGAGCCGACAAGATTTCGCTTAATTCCGCCGCCATCAAACGACCAGAACTCATCCAAGAAGGAGCAGCAAAATTCGGAAACCAATGTATCGTTGTCGCAATTGATGCAAAATGGAATGGTACAAATTGGAGCGTCTTCACGAGAGGCGGTCGAAATGATACCGGACTTGATGCTATTGAATGGGCTAAAAAAGCTGTACAACTTGGTGCTGGTGAAATCCTACTAACAAGTATGGACGGCGATGGAACCAAAAACGGTTACGATATTCCGCTCACAAAAGCAATTTCAGCAGCAGTTTCCGTCCCAGTCATTGCTTCAGGCGGTTGCGGGAATGCCGCACATATGGCCGAGGTTTTTGAAAAAACAAAGGCAACCGCCGCTCTCGCTGCAAGCATTTTCCACTACGGTGAACTAAGCATCAAAAATGTCAAAACAACCTTACTCGAAAAAGGAGTGAATATTCGTCCATGACTTCTGTAGATTTTTCTAAAGGTCTTGTCCCAACTATTATCCTAGACGATCAAAATGGCGACGTTTTAATGCTCGCTTATATGAACGAAGAAAGTTATCAAAAAACCCTTGAAACTGGCTATACTTGGTTTTTTTCGCGCTCCAGAAACGAACTTTGGAATAAAGGCGCGACAAGCGGACATACTCAAAAAGTAAAACAAATCTGGACCGATTGTGATAACGACACATTACTTATCCGCGTAACCCAAATCGGTCCAGCCTGCCACACCGGCAAAAAAAGCTGCTTTTTCAATCTTATAAAGGAGGATTTTTAAATGTTAAATGACCTATATGAAGAAATTAAACTGCGTAAAACTCAACCAAGAGAAGGCTCCTATACCAACTATTTGTTCGATAAAGGCCTTGATAAAATTCTCAAAAAGGTTGGTGAAGAAGCAACCGAAGTCGTTATTGCTGCCAAAAATAACGAGCAAGAATTAATCGCTGAAGTATCCGATTTAACTTATCACTTGCTCGTTCTCTTAGCCGAGCAAAATATTCCATTATCAAAAATCCAAGCAGAGCTTCAAAATCGTGAAGGAAAGCTAAGCACCACTCGCGACCGTAAAGAAATTAACGATTTATAAAAACATGACATTTTCGTAAGCTTAGAGATCATTATTGTAAGAAAAAGCGCATGATTTTTAAATACATTTTTTATATACTTGTTTACGTGGAGAGCTTTCATTTTCCCAAGAGAAAGCAAATAATGTTAGAGCAATAATTCTAGTATCCGAATTAGTCTTATCCCTTGGCTCGCTTTAATATTATTTCTCCCTAATACTCCCTTAACCGCATCCCCCTGGTGCGGTTATTTTTTTATTACATCTTCAATTTCTACGCATTAAAACCTAAGCAAACGTTCTCATTAACTACATTTTAAAAAATTTCAGAAAAATTGGTTTTTATGCTTGAAAATATTCTCAACAATGTGTAAACTAACAACATAGGTAAGAAAAGTTGACCTACTTAATGTACACAAGCCGATGTTCTTCTTGCTTTATAACATCACGTGTAGTTACATTAAGTTTTCTACTTTTCCTTATAGTCAAAATATTTAAACAAGGAGCGATTATAGTATGGCACAAACATCCACTATTCAAAATGACACAAAGGCAGCCGAAGAATACGCAGCTCGCGTGTTTGAAACAATTAAACTACGGAATCCTGGCGAAACGGAATTCCACCAAGCAGTTGAAGAATTCTTAAACTCTGTTATCCCAGCCCTTGCAAAAGAACCTAAATACGAAGCAAATGGTATTTTAGAACAGTTAACAGAACCCGAACGCCTTATCAGTTTCCGAGTTCCATGGGTGGATGATTCTGGCACAGTACATGTAAATCGCGGTTACCGTGTCCAATTCAATAGCGCAATTGGTCCATATAAAGGCGGTCTTCGTTTCCACCCTTCCGTTACTGGAAGCATCGTCAAATTCCTCGGTTTTGAACAAATCTTCAAGAACTCCCTAACTGGCTTACCAATCGGTGGCGGTAAAGGTGGCTCTGACTTTGATCCAAAAGGAAAATCAGACTCAGAAGTAATGCGTTTCTGCCAAAGTTTTATGACTGAACTACAAAAACATATCGGTCCAGATACAGATGTTCCTGCTGGTGATATTGGTGTTGGTGGTCGTGAAATTGGCTACTTATTCGGTCAATACAAACGTCTTCGCGGTGCGTATGATGCCGGTACAATTACAGGTAAAGGCCTTTCTTACGGCGGAAGTTTAGCTCGTACAGAAGCAACCGGTTACGGTCTTGTTTATTTCACCGTTGAAATGTTAGAAGCAGCCGGTGAAACCATTCGCGGCAAAAAAATCGTCGTTTCTGGTTCAGGTAACGTTGCGATTTATGCAATCGAAAAAGCACACGAATTGGGCGCTAAAGTAGTTGCATGTAGCGATTCTGCTGGTTTTGTTTATGACAAAGAAGGTATCAAAGTTGAAACAGTAAAACAATTAAAAGAAGTAGAACGTAAACGTATTAGCGAATACACAACCATTCATCCATCTGCAGAATATTACGCAGGCGGCGACGTATGGTCCGTTCCATGTGATATCGCACTACCATGTGCAACTCAAAATGAAATCAACGCTGACCAAGCTCGTGCCCTTGTAAAAAATGGTGTTATCGCTGTTGCAGAAGGCGCAAACATGCCTTCTACTCTTGATGCAGTGGATATTTACCACGAAAATAAAGTTCTATTCGGTCCTGCAAAAGCTGCCAATGCTGGTGGTGTTGCCGTATCAGCACTTGAAATGGCACAAAACAGCACACGTATGAGCTGGACTTTCCAAACAGTCGACGAACATTTACAAAACATCATGAAAGATATTTATAAAAATTCAAGCAATGCTGCAAGCGAGTATGGCGCACCTGGTAACCTAGTTATCGGCGCAAATATCGCCGGATTCCTCAAAGTAGCAGACACAATGATTTCTCAAGGTATTATTTAATTCAAAAAGCCCTTCTTTCTATCCGAAAGAAGGGCTTTTTTGTTATCTCATTAATTTTCGTAAAATAAAGGAAAGTCCGAACCATAGAATCACACTAATAAAAATCGTCACAATCCAACCAAACGTATTATGTTCTAAAGGAAGTGGCATGTTCATTCCAAAGAAGCCCGTAATAATAGTAGGAACCGTCAATAAAATGGATAGCGCCGTTAAAATTTTCATCGTATCATTCAAATTATTGTTCAAAATATTATTATATGTACCTGACAATTGCTGTAAGATTTGAGAGCTCAGCCCCGTCATTTCCACCAGTTGCCTCGCTTCAATTAAAGCATCTTCAAATTGTTCCTTTTCCACTTCATTAAGCTCACGATAAATCAGATGGGCTTTCATTTGCTCCAGAAGCGCCGCATTTTGCTTAGATGCCGAAACAAAATAAACAATCCCAGTTTCCAAATCAGATAATGACAATAAATTTTTCTTCGTCGTTTTAATTTTCAATTTGTCATTAATCGTTCTTCTATCCGTATCCATTTCTTCCACATATGGAAAAAAAGCATCCATAATAAAATACAAACTACTAAATAAAAATTGAAAAATAGTTACGTCATCTGATTCTTTTAAATAACGCTTCATTTTTCGTGTAATATATTGATTGTCATTATTTGTAATTGTTATCAATTGCTTATCTTTTATTATAAAAACCATTGGTATTGTCTCATAATGGTTATCCATTTTCCTTTGATCAGGCACATTAAACACAATGACAAAAGTATTGGACTTTTGATCATATTCAAAATGCGCACGTTCATTTCTATCAATCGAATAGGCGATTACTTCATCATCAATATGATATTTTTCGTAAAAATCCGCTAGATTATCTGTACTATCTGTATCAATATTAATCCAATTATATTTGCCGTTTCCAAAAATTGTTTGAATGGACATTTTTTCATCCTACTTTCCATGAGGTCATAAAAAAAGAGAGTCTCATTTTTCAGAGCATCTCTATTTCTACATAATTATAGCACAGAATCTGGGAAATTCTGTGCTACAACTATCTTAAAGGAGTGTTTATTTGAAATAAGCAATTAAGAATATTTCTATGGGGGAAGTAATTTATTTTCAATTAGCTTATTTCAAATGACAATCTCTATGGGATAAGTATATCTTACATTACTTTTATGTCTAAGTCAATACTTTTGTTACAAAAATATTTCATAAAAAGCAAAAAGGGTATTTTAACAACAATTTGTAAC
Organism: Listeria sp. LM90SB2; assembly: GCF_028867355.1. NCBI lineage: Bacteria > Bacillati > Bacillota > Bacilli > Caryophanales > Listeriaceae > Listeria > Listeria sp. LM90SB2. Next base: position 621,109 of record NZ_CP046449.1, on the reverse strand, counting down.
ATTAATGCAATAATCGTGATATTTTTCTATCTTTTCTTTACTATGCTATAATTAACTAGGAAATATCTTATATATAGGAGGAATTGGCATGTCAAAAAATCAAGCAACTGCTTATATCGGTACATATACCAAAGCCGAGAGCCAAGGTATCTATCGCTTAGTAATCGACAAAACTACCGGCGAAATCAAAGAAAATAAATTAGCTGGAAAAATGGACAATCCAACATATCTTAAAATTTCAGATGACGAAAAATTCGTTTATTCTGTAGCAAAAGATGGCGATAAAGGTGGGGTTGCAGCTTTTTCTGTGGAAGAAGACGGTTCGCTTACTTTCATTAATCAAGATGTTCAAACAGGTAACCCACCATGTTACGTAGATGCCTCTCATGACGGTTCTATCGTTGTATCTGCAAACTATCACTTAGGCACAATCGTAAGCTATCCAACAGAAAATGGTGCATTAAAGCCTTCTGTTTCTACCATTCAACATACTGGTAAAAGTGTTCACGAACGCCAAGAAAAACCACACGCGCACTTTGCAGGATTCACACCAGACCAAAAATACGTTATCACATGTGACCTTGGAACAGACAAAGTAACGACTTATTCCGCTACTGCTGGCAAACTTGAAAAAGTAACTGAGCTAGACGTAAAACCTGGAAGCGGTCCTCGTAACCTAGTCTTCCATCCAAATGCTAAATATGTGTACATCATGACAGAATTAACTTCCGAAGTTATTTTTGCTGAATATGATGAAGCTACTGGCGCATTAAACGTGATTCAAACAATCGCTTCTCTTCCAGAAGGTTTTGACAAAGAAAATAAAGGTAGCGCTATCCATATTTCTCCTGATGGTCGTTTCCTATATGTGTCAAATCGTGGCCAAGATGCCATCGTTAGTTATGCAGTTGCCGAAAACGGCACACTAACACTTGCAGCAACAACACCAGTAGAAGGCGTAGGTCCACGTGACTTCGACCTGAGCTACACTGGCGAAATCTTAGTTGCAACAAACGAAAACAGCAATAACGTTACTGTTTTTGGTGTTAACAAAGAAACTGGTGCACTTACATTACTTCAAAAAGATGTAAAAGTTCCTGAACCAGTTTGTATTAAATTCGTAAAATAACTTAAAAAATCCAGAATGGCCTCAGTGCCATTCTGGATTTTTTATACTAAAACTAATTTACCTGCTTCAATGTAACTTAAATCATTCACTGTCTCAATTGTCCATTTGCCATTTTCAAATGCAAGTCTTGTAACACTTGCATTAGCTAAGTCTGGATTAATTAATGACTTATCAAAGAAAGAAATAATCGTATTAATAGCCATTCCGTGAGAAACAACTAAAACGTTGGCATTTTCCACCTGATTTTCTGCACTAACTGTATCTAAAGCATTTTTTAATCTAGCAACCATCTCATCCCAATTCTCGGACATACCAGTTTCATCAATTTTTTCTACAGTTTCCGAGATAATTTGATAACCATCATCGCCAAATTTTTCAAAAGCTTCTTCCATCGACTGGAAACCAAGATGCTCCATCACTTTTCCAAACATAATATCTTCATACTCACCTTCAAATTTACCAAAACCAAACTCACGGAAATCACGTAGTTCATTGATTTCCAAATGCGTCTGCTTGCTTTCACGTAAAATGATGCCTGCCGTTTCAATTGTTCGACCACGATCACTCGTATAAATAGCATCAAAGGGAGTTTCACGAAGGCCACGACCTAAAAATTCTGCCACTTCGATTCCTTCATTTGTTAATGGTGTATCTGACCAGCCTTGCACACGACGAGATGTATTGAACATCGTTTTGCCATGCCTAACTAAGTACACATTCAGTTTTCCTGTTGCCACTTAAACTCCCCCTTGCGCCTTTTTTCCAGCTTCTACATAAAACATGTTTCCAGGTTCTTCAATCGAATATGCTCCATCTTCAAAAATAACTTTTGTCACACTGGCATTTTCGATAATTCGTAAATTTTTACTAGGATCAATCATTTCAATAATGCGATGAATAACCATACCGTGCGCTACTACTAACACATCTCCACCACCACGCTTATTAGCATCGGCAAGAATAGTATCGAGTCCCGCAGTTAGTCTTTCTTCAAAAATAGCCGAGTTTTCCGTCATTCCAGTCTCATCCATTTTGTGCACCGTATCAATGACAATATTGGAATTATTTTCAGAAGTTTTATCATAATAGCTTTCAATAGATTCAAAACCATGCGCCTTTGCTACCATTTTTAAAACAGCTTGATTATATTCTCCTTCAAATTTGCCAAAGCCAAATTCACGCATTTCAGCTAATTTTTCTAGTTTTAAATGATGGTTATCGCTTTCTTTCATGACAATTCGTGCAGTTTCGATGGCACGTCCTCGGTCACTTGCGTAAGCGGCTACAAAATTAGTCCCTTTTAAACCACGACCTAAATCATGCGCAACAAGTGCTCCTTCTTCGGTTAACGGCGAGTCAGCCCAGCCTTGTACCCGATCAAGTGTGTTTAAAATCGTCTTTCCATGTCGCGTTAAATAAATAACTACCCTGCTTGATGATTCCATGTATACACTCCTTTAAATTATCACTTCTCCCTTTAATAGTAGCAATCTTAGGAGTTAATGGCAAACTAATTTATTCCTAGCATAAAAAAACACTTCCTCCAAATAAGGAGAAAGTGCGCTTAATTCCTTTAATGAACGCCCTTCATATATTTTTTCAAGAATGGCGCGAAAATGAATAATGCTACCGCAAAAGCAATTGCTACAAAACCAGTAATACCGAAATAAGCAATTTCAGTGTCAGCATTAAATAATTGTGTTAATTGTGCGTTAAATGATTGCCCCATTGCATCTGACAAGAACCATAAGCTCATCGTTTGTGAAGCAAAAGCTTTTGGCGCTAGTTTGGTAGTCGCAGATAATCCGACTGGTGAGATAAACATTTCACCGAAAATACAGATGAAGAAACTTAGTACTAACCAAAGTGGACTTACAAGCGTTGTTGTGTTTCCGTGCAAGATACCCGGAAGCATCATAACAACGAAAGATAAACCAGCGAAGAATAGTCCAAGGGCAAATTTACGTGGTGTAGATGGTTGTCTATCACCAAGTTTCGTCCAAATCCATGCGAAAATTGGCGAAAGTGTAATAACAAACACTGGGTTAAGCGACTGGAAATTGGCCGGATTTAAGTTCATACCCCAAATAGATAAATCCGTTCTTTCTGCCGCGAAAAGCGCCAATGTGGACGAGCCTTGTTCTTCAATCATCCAAAATAGTACAGCAATTAAAAATAACGGTATGTATGCAGTTAATCGTGATTTTTCGTCCGCCTCGGTTTTCTTGCTAGTCATCATCATAATAAAGTAAGCGAGTGGAACCCCCACGCCCATCACCGTTACAGCAAGGATAATCGTATCAATTGTTAAGCTACCTGTAATTAGTGTTAAAACAGCAATTAATAATCCTATGCCTAAAACAATGCCAATTATTTTGAATGTAAGACTTTTTGCTTCTGATCTTTGAAGCGGATTTGGCGCTTTTTTGCCAGCGTCTTTTAAGTAACGTTTTCCTGTAAGAACATAAACAACAAGTGCAATTGCCATACCAACAGCTGCCACACCAAAACCAGCATGGAAACTTCCAGCATTATCAGAAACTGCCGAAACAATAGGCGGGGCAATAAATGCACCTAAGTTAATCCCCATGTAGAAGATACTAAAACCAGCATCACGACGATTATCGCCAGCTGGGTATAAATCGCCAACGACATTAGAAACATTCGGTTTAAGTAGCCCAGTTCCGAGAATTATAAATGCCATCGAACCAAATAATGCCGCTGCTCCTCCATTTGGTAAAGCTAGTACAATATGCCCCACCATAATAAGGACTCCACCGTAAAAAATGGTCTGTCGTGCCCCCAAGACACGGTCAGCGAACCATCCACCAATGACTCCTGACATAAATACTAGTGAACCATAAATAGACATAATTGCTGTTGCGGTAGACTGGCTAAACCCAAGTCCACCATCTGCTACTGCAGTATACATATAATAAAGTAATAATGCACGCATTCCGTAATAGGAGAATCGCTCCCAAAATTCGGTGTTAAATAATGTAGCTAGGCCGCGCGGATGGCCGAAAAACGTCTTTTCCTTCTTGGTACTCAAGAAATTTCGCCCTCTTTCATTTTCTATTGATTTTTATTTAAGTAAGCAAATTTCTTCTCTAATGATTTGCGCAAAAGTTTCGTTATCCATTATAAAGCATTTGTATAAATTTGACGAGATACTTCTAGCGTTTGGTCGCCGCGTTCTGAAATATTCGTTAAACCGTGACGCTCTAATTGATCAACGAGTAAGTCCACTACTTCCTCGCCAAGCCCATAATCACTAAATCTAGTTCCTGCTCCTAAGCTTTCAAAGAACTCGCGTGTTTTGAGAATAGCAGCGTCTATTTTTTCTTCATCACTACCACTCTTAATCCCCCACACTCGTTCCGCATATTGCACTAATTTCTCATGCTTTTCACTGCGACGAACATTTAAAAGAGACGGGAGAACTATTGCTAACGTACGTGCATGGTCAATCCCATAAAGTGCGGTGATTTCGTGACCTAAACTGTGGCTTGCCCAATCTTGCGGAACGCCTCTGGATAATGTTCCATTGAGTGCATTTGTAGCTGACCACATAAAAGTAGCACGTGTATTATAATCATGATTATCTTCTTTGATAACATCTGGACCAATTTCGATTAAAGTTTGTAGTAGACTTTCGGCATAACGATCTTGCAGCAAAGCACCTACTGGATAAGTCATATATTGTTCCATTACATGCACATACGCGTCCATAATACCATTTGCAAGTTGACGTTTTGGAAGTGTGTATGTAAGTTCTGGATCAAGTAAAGAAAAAACAGGATAAGTATAAGCACTACCAAAGCCAAGTTTCGCTTTCTTCTCCACAAAAGTGATTACACCACCGCTATTCATTTCAGAACCAGTTGCAGGAAGTGTTAGTACTGTTCCAAAAGGAAGCGCTTTTGTAATCGGACGTTTTTCGCCAATTCCGCTACCAAAAATATCCATCGGTTCACCGTCGAACAATGCTCCCGCTGCAACGAATTTTGTTCCGTCAATCACTGACCCGCCACCGACTGCAAGTAAAAAGTCATAGTTTTCTTCTTTAACTAGTTGGATAGCTTTAATTAACGTTTCGTATGTAGGATTCGCTTCAATGCCACCAAATTCGCCTACTTCGCGTGATTTAAGAGCGGTTTTTACTTTATCTAAAGTTCCAAAACGTTCTACACTTCCACCACCATACAAAATCAATACTTTTTTATCTTGAGGAATCACTTCATTTAATTCATTAAAACGGTTTTTACCAAAAATAATATGCGTAGGGTTATAATAATCAAAGTTCAACATTTCTTTTTGCATGTTAACGTCCTTCTTTCTGTTTATAAATTTACATAGCATAGTTAATAATACACTTTTTTTAGAAAATTTAAACCTTATGCCAAAAGTTTCCATTTATATAAGTAAATTATCGTATTTTTTCCGAATTATCCCACCTGATAATAGTGATTTTCTATACAAAAGTCCTACTTTACGTTAAAATGAAAGGGAAGAAGAATGGAGTGAAGAACATGTTGATAAAAAACCTTTGTATCCCTAAAATAAATTTAACAACCGTCCCTGGAGATGCAACTTTACAAGAGGCTATCCATTTACTTGAAGAATCTGGTTATCGCTGTGTTCCTGTATTAGATGAAAAAGGTGAAAAATTCTTAGGTAATATTTATAAAATGCATATTTACAAACACGCAGCTAACGGTGGTAGTCTTAGCGACCCAGTAATGAGCTTAATTAAAAATGCGACGAAGCATATTTGCGTCAATGCATCTTTCTTTGAAGTCTTTTTTACAATCAAAGAGCTTCCATATATTGCGGTTTTAAATGAGCAAGGTAACTTTTATGGAATTTTAACGCACGGAAAATTACTTGGTTTACTCCAAGATGGCTGGAATGTGAAAACAACTAGCTATGTTCTTACGATTGCGACTGGCGAAGTTCAAGGGGCCTTAACTAAAATCACTAAAATTATCGATCGCTATTCGAGCATCTCAAGCTTGATCACTTTAGACAATCAAACGGAAGATTTCATTCGCCGCGTACTTGTTTCCTTACCAGTTGGCGTAACAGAAGATAAGAAAAACGAAATTGTTTCCCACTTAGAACGCAAAGGACTTCGTGTCGTAGAAACAGAAAAAATCGAAAAATAATAAAAACAGCTTGAAAACGAGGTAAATTCTCATTTTCAAGCTGTTTTTTCGTTAGGCTATTTTTCATTTTCCTGTTTTTTCTTTGCTGCTCGTTTGCCGACAAAGTAAGTTGCGATAATAAGAAGAATGAAAAGCAATACTCCACCTACGATATACATCCACGTGTAGTCTTTCTCCAGTCCAAGAGCTACTTTATTGGCTTTTTTTGCTTGATCAGAAGAGATAGTGAATTCTTTTGTCCACTCCCATTTATCTTCTTTGTTCTTAGCAACTAAATGCACTTTATATTTACCTGGTTTTAACTCTTGATTTTCCCAATCTACACTATAATTAAAATTGGAATTTGGCGCCATGGATAAATCTGTGCGTTTTGATTCATGTAAAACTTTTTCGCTGCCTTTCTTATATATTTTTGCATCCACGGCCAGTCCACCAACTAAGGTCGCTTTTGTATTTTGCAAATTCATTTCTACTACATTTCGGTAATTTCTGGTCGCTGGTTTAATTTGATTTAATTCTAATTCTGGCTTTACGACGGTCGTTTTTTCGGTTAATTTGACACCAATGACGTAGGCGTATTCATTTTTAATTTGGACATCGTTTTCGCTGGAGTCTTTTTCTTTATCCTCCTCTTTCTTTTCTTGAAAATGTAATCCTCCTAAAATAATACCGTCGTAGTTTTCAGCGGGCATTTGAATAGCCGCTGTCCAAATTTTGGTTTCGTTTGGCTTAAGTGTAACCTCAGAGACACTTTCCTTCACCATATCTGCAAAGGGGTATTTTAACGTTTTATCTGGTTTCGTATTTGGTATGGAATAATCCACGTAGCCCATCTCATTGGTAACGGCTGTATTGGCAACGCAATTAACGGTGATTTCTTCTTTACTCTGGTTCGTAATTTCTACATTTAAACTTTGTTTTTGCTTTGGTTTCATTTGTAAATCGAAATAGGTCACACTAGATGCCTGATTGTCAGAGAGAATTGCTTTTACGGAAAAACTACTATTTTCTGTTGCGTACGCCTGCTGTCCTGGAAAACAAAGAATAGCTAGTACACAAGCAAAGATGATAGCGCATATTTTTTTCAAGTGTCTCTTTCCTCCTAATTGCTCAATGTAAAAAGAGAAAACAACATCCAAAAATGAAGTTTTCTCTTAAAAATGTTAAACTGCTGGTGTATCGCTTAAAGTCCAAGTTAATGTACTTTGATAAGTTCCATCAGCGACAACGACGTTTTTCGGAATGGATAATTTTGGTTTGGAAGTATCTGTTGCGGACACTGCTTGGGAACCAAAGCTATCTGTCCATGTGCCCATCCCCTGGTCATCGTTAAAGTTGGTCGGTGTAGCTGTTTGCATATCTTTAGCTGCCATTACTGGAACTGCTGCGCCGCCAGTCATTGAAATTGTTACGCTATCATATCCAGTTGGCGCTTGAGCGGTAGAAGTCGCTGAACTAACAGTCGATTTGGGAATAGTTAGCTCTGCACCTGGAATCGTTTTTGCTGGTGTAGAAGAATCTTTGAAAGCACTACCCGTCACGGAAAGTGTCCAACCTGTATTAGTACCACGAACATCACTAATTTGTGCATAAGGAGTTACTTTCTTAGTTACTGAAACTTCCCCTGGCAAATCTTGTTGTCCATTACCATTTGCGTCTACATAAGTAGAAATCGTATCATCCGCTGCATGTACATTTAACGCACCTGAAGATAAGCTAGAAACGTTATGCGTACCAAAATCCCAGTCAGATACGGCTAAAATCCAAAGTCCGTCTGTACCTACGGGTGGATCAGTTGGATCCGGAATAACTGGGTCTGGATCAACTGGATCTGGATTTACTGGATCCGGATCTGGCGTGGTGCTTTTATCAAATTTTACAATCCCTTTGGAATCTTTCGTTACGGAAGTGGCAGCTGAAGCAAAATCTCCAGAAAGTACTGGTGCCACAATCAAACCTAATGCTAATAAACTCGCTGTTGTTACTTTTACTGTTCTACTTGTCATTATTATTCTCCTCTTTCTGATATCCTTTTTTTGTCGTGCAGTTTCACCGGATTTCTTCCCTCACCTCCTTAAAATAGCCTTTTTTCGCGATTAAAATGAATCCAAACCCTAGTAAAACAAGATAAAAATCAGTTGTATCTCCTGTTTTCGGCAGTCTTTTTGGAGGAACTTTGGTCGGAAAAGTGCCGCTTCTGTCATCTGTTCCAGTTCTTGGTTTTCGGGGGTCATGCGTGAAAATCACTCCCGCTTTACTTGTCGCCTTATCCGTATTCGCTTTTACATAAAACGGCGAGGCGCACACAAATAAACAACAGATTAAAATGAATCCCATTTTTTTCAATTTAGATAGCTCCTTTTGTTTGATGTAGCTGATTGCTTATTATGGTCGAGGCGCATCTTCTAGTGTCCAGGTGATTTTCGACTCATAGGAATCGTTCACTAGCGCATCATTTGGCTCAATTTCCATGGATAAACTGTCTTCCAGATTGACGATGGTAGAATCATATTTTGGGTCTGTCACAGCTGATTGTTTCTTTTCGATAGGTTGATTCGTCGTATTTAAATAAATCGGACTACTGGAAGGCGATTTGCTTTGATATTTTAGCGAAGTTTGTAGTATATCGCCGCCGCTATTGGTAAATGGCGTCATCGCACCCGTTATCGTCCAGCCTTGCCGCACAGTTCGTCTATCGATCACCTCTAACTCAGCCTTTCCAGACGAACCATAGCATGTAAGTGTTTGTTTCTTATCTGAAATTGGTACGGAATCTGCATTTGCATCTATATCCATTCGAAATTCATCTGGGATTTGCAATTCCAAAAGTTCTTTTACGTGAACAATGACTGTAACAGGTATTGCATCTTGCTTATAGTAGCCACTTTTAGGTGAAGAAAGAGTTACAACATAATCTCCCGCCGTATTAAGTCTTACTTTATATATAAAGTCATCTCTTAGTGTTCCTTCACCTGTCAAAGTTGCATTTACATCTGCTCGAAATTGAGTAGCATTCACTTTATCTCCTACTAAATAGGTGTATTCTGCATCTGCGGTTATAACTGGTGGCTTATACTTAATCAGTACCGAAGTAGTGAACTCCGTATTTCCTTCTATGTTAGAAGCTTTGATAGTGACAGGGTAAAAGCCTACAGAATTCACATCTTTTAGCACCTTATCAAAATTTGTAGTAATCGTTGTTGGTTGATCTGTTATCACATTGAGATCGTTTAGAAATTGTTGTTCCGTAAGTGGTGTACCTAGCTCATAAGTAAGGCCTGAATTGTAAGACACAACTTGGGGCGGTTCAACATAAGTTAATGGCTTGTAAAACGTACCATTGTATTCAACTAGATTATTGCTACCATTAAACGGAATGTCCTCGTCCCACGAATAGGTAACTCCTGAAACCCCAGAAACCCGATTAGAGCTATACTTCGGTCTTTTGGCCATTACTTCTGCTGAATATGTAATTTTAGAAGTAATAGGATCAATAGTTGCTTTGGGATTAGTAGCAGTTATTTTAACCGGCTTGGTTATTCCAAAAACAGATGGTTGTAAAGAAAATTCATACTTACTAGAAGTAACTACCGGCGTTTCCACATAGAAACTTTGGCTCCTAACATATAATCGCTGTAAATTAGGCATTTTGTTATTTGTAAGACTAGATAAATCAGTAATATGATTATCATCCAAATCAAACACCTTTATTTTAGTACTGGCAAAATCAGCAAGCGGTGAAACATCTGATATATTATTTCTTTCTACAGATATTTCTTCTAAACTAGGTAATTTATTAGGAAGCTTTTTAAAAAGAGATAAATCAGAAATATTATTACCCGCTAAGTCTATATATTTAAGTGTTGGTGCGCTCAGTTCAGTAAGAGGTGAAATATCTGAAATATTACCATTATTAATATTTAACCGATATAACTGTGGATATCCATTTGGTGCCTTTAAAAAAGGAGACAAATCCTTACATTGGTCATCAAACTGTAACTGTACATTGTAAAGATTGGGTAGATATTGAATGCCTTCGATACTTCCTATAGTAGCAACTGAAGTTAAGTACCACATTCTATTTAACTCTACCTCAGTAACAACATCATCCACTTTCCAATCCGTTTTAGTAGGTGTTTGAAAATTGTTATTTTCTGTTCGTCCTAGCTGGTTTGCGACAGTTTTTGCCATCCCTTCATCGGGAAACAAATCTGCTATCGTGCTATTCGCTGGAATTGTTAGCGGGCTAGCTTTCAGATTTTTAGGTGTATTTACATTTTTTAACGTAGATGACTTATCATCTTGTAGTTCCGGACTCTTAGGTAACTCTTTTCCTGTTTCTACAGCCTTCGAATAAACCGGAACAATAAGTGCTAAAATTAAAACAAACAGCAGAACTACTTTCCAATTAAATTTCATTATTTTTATGTCTCCTTTTAAATGCTAGTTAGCTGGTCTTCATAATGACTTGCTACTTTTTTTTGAACAATAAAAGTATTTTCATGCGGTTTTAAAATTTCTTGCTCCAATAAGTGAATTCGTTGTCTATAAAAAGCTGCTTTGGATAAAGTACTGTATTCAATTAAGACTTTCAATGTCACTTCTGGTGGCAACGAAACATTTCCGTTTTCATCCGTTTTACCAATGAGTTCTCCCAAATATTTCATGGCATAATATAGTTTATCTTTATGCTCTTTGCCGTTAAGTAATGCTCGATAATATAAATGCCGCCCGATTCTCTTTAGAAAGAAATACTGAAAACCAAAATTTTCGGGAAATAATGTTAATGCATATTCAATATCTTCTTTTTTATATTCGTATACTTCACAGTTATCTGAGAGAGCAATATTTGTCACAAACTCTGGCTGATCTTCTAAAATGGAATAACGTAGAAAAATACCTGGTTCAAATATAGATAAGAGTTTTTCTGGAGATTCATATGTATAACTGCTTATATAACCATCTATTAGTAAAACAACATTACTAAATTTAGAAGCGTTCTCCATTAAATTTTCGCCACGTCTTAGCTTGCGTTTCGTGTGTCTAATCCCATATTTTTGCATCATGTCAACAAACTCTTTATATGTAAATAACTTTTCCACTATAGCCCACTCCTTTTCTAAAATAATTTAGTAAGCGATATATAAGTTGGGCGAGAACTCAACTTATGTTACCATGTGCGGCTTGGCAGATTTTCTCCATAGAGATGGAATAATGATATTTCTTCTAGAATAATTCTAAAAAAATTTGGTGAATTCCTCGTAAATAAGAAAAAAAGTTGTTTGTTTTTTTGTCACAAATAAATAGTATGCACACTGTCTATTTCAAAATTACTCCTTTTTCGGCAAAAACGATGTTCCTATCTACCCCAACTTTTCATAAAGCAAATTCTATGATACTATTAGCATAAAAACATTTGTGACATCGTATAACTTTTGTTCCATTATGATGTAAATGGAGGTAAGTAGAATGAAATGGGAAGAAAAAAGAGATATGGTGAAAATCGCTACGTGGTACTATCACTACGGCTGGACCCAAGCGCAAATCGCCAAAAAAATCGGGATTTCAAGATCCATTATCTCTAAAACTTTGCAACGCGCAAAAGACTTAGGCATTGTGGAAATCTTTATTAAAGATGAAACTTACTATACGGTAGATTTAGAACAAAAATTAGAAGAAAAGTTTGGTTTAGAGGAAGCGATTGTCGTTGCAACGCACGATATGTCTGAGGAAGAAGCACTGAATTTCCTTGCCAAAGAAGCTGCCTATACACTGAGTAAAAGGATTGCTAAAGTAAAAACTCTCGGGATTTCATGGGGGAAAACAATTCGCAAATTTGCTAATGAATTCCCATTCATCCCGCATAAAGACTTAACAATTATTCCGCTTATAGGTGGAATGGGCTCGAGTGATATTGATCTGCATTCCAATCAAATTTGTTATGATTTAAAGAAAAAAATGAAATGCCACTCCAAATATTTGTATGCGCCTGCGCTCGTTGAAGATACGGAAATGAAAACCGATTTATCCAAAAACAAATATATTAGCGAAGTATTAGAAGAAGGAAAAACGGTTGATATGGCTATTGTCGGTGTATCGAGCCCTTATAATCACAGCACAATGGAAGAAATCGGCTATATTAATTCTGAAGATATTGAAGAACTACGCTATAAAGATGTTGTCGGTGATATTAATTCACGCTTTTTCACAGCAGACGGAAAAGAAGCAAAAACTGAGATTAACACCCATGTAATCGGTCTTAGTCTAGAGGAGTTGAAGAACATCCCCACCGTCGTCGCACTTGCAAACGGATTACAAAAAAAAGAAGCATTAGTGGCAGCTCTTAATGCCGGATTGATAGATGTGATTGTGATTACTGATAGAATGGCCGAATACATTCTTCAAAAAAACGACTAAAAAATAATCCTAACTATAAAATTTAAAATATCCAAAAGCTCTCTCCCGCAAAGGAATGAGCTTTTTTTATTTCTCAAAAAATAAAAAAAGCTAATATTTCATTGACGAAAAAATGTTAAAGTGTTATATTTAATTTGTGAAATATGACATTTGTCACTATAGGTGACAAATGTTACAAAATTCATTTGTTAGGATAAAATAGCTTTATCCGGAGTTTTATTTTAATAAATGAAAACGATTACTAGGAGGAACTTGAAATGACTTTATATAGACAGTTACTTGCTCGTGAGAACGAAAATAATCCGATTCGCGTTGGTGTTATCGGCGCTGGTCAAATGGGATTCGGTATGATTTCGCAAATCGCCGCTATTCCAGGTATGAGTATCGTTGGTATTAGCGATATTCATGTAGAAGCAGCACAAAAAGCCGCAGATGCTTACAATGCCACAGCAACCAAAAAAGAAAAAATTCTATTATCTAATGACTTTAAAGAAATTATTCATTCTGATCTTGTAGAAGTGATTGTTGATGCTACTGGTGTTCCAGAAGTCGGCGCAAAAATTTCCCTAGAAACTTTACTTGCTAAAAAACAACTCGTTTTACTTAATGTAGAAATTGATATTACTATCGGACCACTAATGAAAAAACTATATGACAGCGCTGGTCTCGTATATACTGGCTCTGATGGCGACGAACCGGCTGCGATAACTGAACTTTACGAATTTTCCAAATCTATGGGTATGGAAGTCCTTGTCGCTGGTAAAGGGAAAAATAATAAACTTAAAATCAGCGCTAACCCTGATAGCTGTCAAGCGGAAGCCGATGGGAAAAATATGGCGTCTCACATGCTAGCTGCTTTCCAAGATGGAACAAAAACAATGGCAGAAATGAATTTACTTTCTAATGCTATCGGTTATGTCCCAGACGTTGTTGGAATGCATGGTATTTCAGGTGACGTTGATTCGGTCATCAAAGATCTAGACTTAAAAGACCAAGGTGGTATTTTAAACAAATTTGGCGTTGTAGAATATGTAGACGGTTTGGCTCCTGGCGTATTCGTTATCGTCAAAGGGCAAAACGAAGGCGTTAGTCACGAACTTAGCTACCTCATGAAAAAAGGCGACCGGGATCATCACATTCTTTATCGTCCTTATCATCTAGCTAGCCTTGAAACACCTCTAACCATTGCAAAAGCTGTGTTGAACCACGATCACGCTATTGTTCCAATGGGCGCACCAGTTTCTGAAACGGTTGCGGTTGCTAAAAAAGACATAGCTGCCGGTGAAAAATTAGATGGCATTGGCGGTTTCTGTGTACGCGGTGTACTGGAAACTCACGTCGATATGGCAACGAATGGTCATATTCCTATCGGCTTGATTAGCGGTGAGGTAGTAGCCCGCAGAAATATCAAAGCTGGCACATTTATTACTGACGAAGACGTTTCATTAGATGAATCCACTACTGTTTGGAAACTTAGAAAACTGCAAGATGAAACATTTAATAAATAATTTCAACTTGGTGGGAAGTGATTTGTCTTCCCACCCTCTAAGGAGGAAAAGTAAATGAATATTGTCCTTATTGCTTCCCTCATTTTCATCGCTCAGACAGGTCTTGCTTTTTTCCAAGTGAGGTATTATCAGCATCATATGAACAAAGTTGCGGATAAATATGCTGGGAAAACTGGTTATTATCTTTATTCCGAAATGGAACGACTCAAATTTCGCACAAGTGCTGTAGCCATTCTGGTAGTGAATGAAAACCGAGTTGTACATGAATGCCAAATTTTAACCGGAAAGACTGTTTTTGCAAAGTTCAAGACTTTCACCAACTATCATCATAAAGATTTATCCGAAATATTGACGGATCTTAGTAGTAAAAATAAGAATACAATCCAAGAAAAAGCAATTATTAAAACAGTCAACAGTTGCATGAAAGCGCTTTAAATAACTAAAAAGGAGTGTTTCCTAGTGAATTATATTGAATGGTTTGGAACAAACTTTATCGGCCTATTTGAGGCTGGCGGCAAACAGTTTGTGAGTTTTATGACAGGAATTGTCCCTCTTTTAATTGTCCTTTTAACCTTTACTTACTCGATTATCGCCTTTATCGGGGAGGAGCGAGTCAACCGAGCAATCCAATTTTCAGCCAAGAACATGATTTTGCGCTATACCTTAATGCCCGTTTTATCCGTACTGATGCTAACAAATCCAATGGCTTATACATTTGGTCGTTTTGTTAAAGAGCATCAGAAACCAGCTTTTTATGACTCCGTTGTATCGTTTTTGCACCCAGTTACAGGATTATTTCCATATGCGAATGCTGGTGAATTATTCGTTTATCTAGGCATTGCTAATGGTGTGGTCGAAGCTGGATATAGTATGTCAAGCCTTGCAGTTCGTTACTTCCTAGCTGGAATCGTGGTTATATTAATGCGTGGTGTGATTACAGAATCAATTACGAAATTCTTAATGCGAAAAGAAAAAGTCTGAAATAGAAGGAGGCAAATGAAATGTATCAATCAATTCATGTGAATAAAGGTCAAGGCGGTTGGGGAGTCGGACTAGATATTACTCCGAGCGAACCGAGAACAAAAGTTGTTTCTATTACTGGTGGTGGTATTCATCCTGTAGCACTGAAAATTGCCGAATTATCTGGAGCTGAAGCCGTGGATGGTTTTAAAAATTCAATTCCAGAAGAAGAAATGATGTGTGTTGTTATTGATTGTGGTGGCACTGCGAGAATTGGTGTTTATCCGATGAAACGTATTCCAACAGTCGATGTGCTCCCTTCTTCTCCATCAGGTCCGCTCGCAAAACATATTACAGAAGATATTTTTGTTTCTGGCGTCAAACCTGAAGATATTGAAGTTCGAGACAGAAGCACTGAACCTGGGAAACCATTTGACAGAGAGAAATTCAAAGAAGATTATGCCAAGATTAAAGAAGATCAAGAAGAAGCAAGCCAATTAAAAGAAGGTTTCCTTGTGAAATTTTCTCGTGGCATTGGTAAAGCAATGGGTGTGTTCTATCAAGCAGGGCGTGATTCTGTGGATATGCTTATTAAAAATATTATTCCGTTTATGGCTTTTATTAGTATGATTATCGGTATTATTAATTACACTGGGATTGGGAAATTAATTGCGAATACGCTCTCTCCTTTAGCTGGATCACTCTGGGGAATGTTATTAATTGCTTTTATTTGTAGTTTGCCATTTCTTTCACCTATTCTCGGTCCTGGAGCAGTTATCGCTCAAGTAATCGGCGTTCTGATTGGTTCTCAAATTGCGATTGGTGCTATTCCAGTTACTTACGCCTTACCAGCACTATTTGCAATTAATGCTCAAGCTGGTTGCGACTTTATCCCCGTAGGACTCTCTCTTGCAGAAGCTAAGCCAAAAACGGTTCAGTTCGGCGTTCCAGCTATTCTTTATAGCCGGATGATTACTGGTGTCCTTGCTGTTGTTATCGCATGGGTATTCAGTATCGGTATGTATTAATTTTAGGAGGAATTTGCTATGACTATAAGTAAAATTATGGAAATCGGGCCACTTGTCCCCGCTTTTGAAGAAGAAAAAATCGTTATCTTATTTGGACCAACTGCTACCAATGAATTACGCGAAATATCTGTTATACACGAATTCCAAGATGTACCGAATAACGCCCTTACAAAAGGGAACACGTTACTCATTGGTGAACAAGCGTATACAATAGAAGAAGTTGGCTCAGACGCAAACAAAAATCTCGAAGAACTTGGCCATATTTCCGTCTATTTCCGCTCAGGACAAAATGAAGTTTTACCGGGAGCTATTGTTGTTTCTCCAGAAATTTTTCCAACAATTACGGTTGGCGATAGTATTCAATTTTAAACATAAAAATTTTTTGTGCTACATTTCACCTTGTCAATCCTCCCTGTTTTCGATATAATTACTTTTGTAACGATAATGAAAATCATTTTCAATTAGGGAGGAAATACACAATGTACCAAAAGCATAAATGGGCTGCTATTTTGATGACTGTGCTTTTAGCAGTAGTATTAACCGCTTGTGGCAGTTCTTCGGATAAAGACTCAAGCAAAGAAAAGGAATCCGCAACAAAAACGGTCACTGATACAATGGACCGTAAAGTAGAAGTTCCAACAACACCGAAAAGAATTGTCGCACTTCAAAATGTAAGTGAAATGGAAATTCTTGGCGTTAAACCTGTTGGTACAACTGATTATTACATCACTACATACCCTGAGGCAACAAAAGGGACCGAAAGTGTTGGTAATGACAAACCTAGTATTGAAAAAATCGCTAATTTAAAACCAGACTTAATTATTATTAGTGATTACCAAAAGGATCTTTTAGAGAACTTGGAAAAAGTGGCTCCTGTTTATATCACGCATTTTGGTGATACTCCGGACAAACAACTTTCGAACATTGCCAATCTCTTAAATAAAAAAGCAGAAAAAGAAAAATGGGACAAAGATTACGCGGCAAGCTCTAAAGAAGCAAAAGCAACACTCAAAGATGCTGGTGTTGCGAACGAAAAAGCGGCAGTAATTCAATTTTATGGCAAAGAAATCTATGTGCACGATGCAAAAGTCTTTGACGGCTTATACTCCGGCGCAGGTTTCACACCGACAGATGCTGCTAAAGCAAACAAAGAAACAAAAGCTATTTCTAGTGAAGCAATTCCTGAATATGCAGCAGGAGCAGATCGTCTCTTTATCTTAATGCCAGCTGATGGCAATACCGATTCTGTGGATGAAATGCTAAAAGGTGTTTGGAAAGATATTCCAGCTGTGAAGAAAAACCAAGTGTATAAAGTGGATAATACTAAATGGAGTGACTACAGTGCCTCTGCTCAACTTTATCAAATGGAAGATGCTGTAAAACAAATTACTGGTAAATAATAAAAAAACCCGATTCTACAAATAGAATCGGGTTTTTTTATTATTTATTTAAGAAACCATAAATATCATTATTCACTTTTCCGAATGAAGCAATGTGGTTTTGGACGTTGGAGAATAATATAACATAAGTTCTTCCTGTATGACTGACACTATTAGATACGTCCCAACCGGTCACAACTCCGTGACTATTATAACTACCTGGATCCACATAGAATCCCATTCCATAAGTTGATTTGCTTCCTGATGTGAACATTTTTTTCAAACTTGCTTCAGAAATCAATTTTTTATCCATCAATGCTTTGTCAAACAAATACATATCCGTTGTAGACATACTAATGTCCCCTGCACCATATAATTTCGTTAAGTCTGCAAGCTTTGGACTTTGA
Organism: Listeria sp. LM90SB2; assembly: GCF_028867355.1. NCBI lineage: Bacteria > Bacillati > Bacillota > Bacilli > Caryophanales > Listeriaceae > Listeria > Listeria sp. LM90SB2. The sequence goes on along the minus strand of NZ_CP046449.1, from coordinate 603,113 downwards.
AAGACTCCATTTTCATCAATTTTATAGCCTGTTGATACGTTTTTTCCCCCATCAACATCTTTTTGATAGTATCCTGTATGCTTCATTCCTGCAGGGGTAAATATATTTTCTTGAAGATAGGTAGCTAAAGGTTGCCCACTAACTTTTTCTACAAGATAACCTACTACAGCATAATTAGCATCCAAATAATCCCATTTCCCAGGTTGTGATTTAATTCCTCGCTTTTCAATAGCTTTAATAATTTGATCCGGTGTCATATTACTCGTTAATTTTGGTCGTCCAACTATACCAGATGTATGATTCATAAAGTTCTTCACTAAAATCTTATTACCATTAGGAAAGTCAGGTATATACTTCGAAATTGGATCATTCGTATTTATTTTACCTTTTTCTTCTAATTGTAAAAGTGCCGTTGCTATGATTGCTTTTTGAGAAGAGCCAATATAAAACAAAGTATCTGGTGTATTCAATACTTTTTCATCACGATTTGCATACATATACCCTTTTTGTATGATAGTTTTTCCATCGCGAACAACCAGTGCCGAACCACTAAAACCAATTTTTTGTAAATAGTTATCAATTTCTTGATTTTTTACAATTGTTTCCTTTGGCTTTTCTTCTACTGGTTCAGGCTCTTTCGTTTCTTCAGGCTCATTAGTTGCTGCATTTTCCGGTGGGTTTGTTGCGGTTGCTGCTTTCTTCTTAGTAGGTGCGGATACTGTTTGCTCTTGTTTACTTTTGAATTCGTATATCATCCAACTTGTGGCAATAAACAGTAGAAATACAGTACTCAACACGATAATCATGTTCTTGCGTCTTTTGTGTTTACGTCTTTCGCGTCGATTCATTTCATCACTCCTGGTCTAGTCTAATCGTTAAATGACTTTCCCAAAAGAGAATGTATTAATAGAAAATATCCCAAATTTCTATCAATACCTAACACTCCACATATATCGTAATTTATTACTTCAGATAAATCAATACGGAAATATACCTATGTTTTAAAAAAACTTTTCAGTGGTATAATAAGGAAGGATAAATTGATTAAGCAACGACAAATTGCTATAAAGGAGACTAGATAAAAATGGTACAAATAACAAAAGGTAAATTTGATGGTTTACAAAGACTCTCCAACGAAAAAGGTGTCATTGCAGCGCTTGCCATTGACCAACGTGGCTCACTCAAAAAAATGATCCAACAAGCAAAAGGAACAGAAAACAAAAAAGATGTGGAAGACTTCAAACAACTTGTTTCTGAAGAACTTACACCTTATGCTTCTGCGATTTTGCTTGATTTAGAATATGGTACTCCAGCAATCAAAGCTCGCCACGAAGGTAGCGGACTTTTAACTTCTTATGAAAAAACAGGATATGACGCAACAACTCCTGGTAAACTTCCTGATTTAATTGAAGATTTATCGGCACTTCGTATTAAAGAAAATGGCGGAGATGCTGTTAAAATTCTCGTTTATTATGATCCAGATGAGCCAGCTGAAATTAATGAAATCAAATATGCCTTTTTAGAAAGAATCGGTGCTGAATGTCGCGCAGTTGATATTCCATTTTTCTTAGAGCCAATTACTTATGATGCAACAGTTACTGATTCTGGTTCTTTAGAATATGCTAAATTGAAACCAGCAAAAGTAAAAGCTTCAATTAAAGAATTCTCTAAACCTCGTTACGGTGTAGATGTACTTAAACTTGAAGTTCCAGTTAACTTTAAATATGTGGAAGGTTTTGCGGAAGGTGAAGTCGCTTATACGCAAGACGAAGCAGCTCGTCATTTTGAAGAATGCTCTGACTTAAGCCCACTTCCATTTATTTATCTTAGTGCTGGTGTAACTTCTGAAATGTTCCACAAAACAATCCAATTTGCGAACCAACATAACGTGCAGTATAGCGGCGTTCTTTGTGGTCGTGCAACTTGGGCTGATGGTATTGAAGTGTACGGCAAACAAGGCGATGACGCTTTACGCGAATGGCTTCGTACGCAAGGGAAAGAAAACATTACTTCTCTTGATAAATTGCTTGATGAAGGTGCCGTTCCTTGGTGGACAAAATACGGTTCTTTTGAAGACGTACATGTAGTAGAAAAACAATAGCATGCGAAAAGCCTCCAGTTAATTGAATTAGCTGGAGGCTTTTTTTATTAATTTTGATTTAAAAAATTATACGCAAACTGGGCATATAGCTCGGCGCCATTTTTCATGACACTTTCGTCAATATTAAATCGGCCATGGTGATGCGCCCATTCGGTGTCTTTTTCTGGATTGCCGCAGCCAACGAGTGCGAAACTTCCGGGAGCTTCATCTTGAAAATAGCTGAAGTCTTCGCCGCCCGTGGTTGGACGTTCAAAGTAAAGCATCTCTTCGCCGAATGATTCTGTGATTGTTTCTTGGACGAGTAGTGCGCTTTTTTCGTCGTTGATTACTGGTTGTGTGCCTTGTTTGTATATCATTTCTGCCTTGCCACCGTAGATAGCGGCGGTTTGTTTGGCGTAGTGTTCAATTGATTTTGCGACTTTGGCGCGTGTTATGTTGTTGAAGCAACGAAGCGTTCCTTCCAAACGGGCATTCTCTGCGATAACATTGTAGCGAGTGCCGACATCCATTTTGCCGATAGTTACTACGACTGGATCAAGTGGATCTGTTTCGCGTGATACGATGGATTGGAGGTTCATAACGAATGAGGAAGCAATTACAGCAGCGTCGATTGTGTCATGCGGCATTGCTCCGTGACCACCTTGTCCTTTGAAGTCGATTTGGATAATATCTGCGGAGGCGAATGTGGAGCCGACTACGCACGATATCTTTCCACTTGGAGTTTGGGACCAGATATGAATCCCAAACACGTGGTCCACGCCTTCCATCGCTCCTTGGGCTATCATAGCTTTCGCACCCTCTGCAATTTCTTCTGAAGGTTGAAAAATGAAGCGCACTGTTCCGGGTAGTTCGTCTTTTATTTCTACGAGTGCTTTTGCCGCGGTTATTAGCATCGCTGTATGAGCATCATGACCACAGGCATGCATTTTGCCGTCTTCTGTGGATTTATATGGGAGGTCTTGGTTTAGTTCTTGGACTGGGAGTGCGTCCATATCGGCACGCAAGGCAACTGTTTTCCCTGATTTCCCGCCTTTGAGTTCCGCGATTAATCCGGTTGGTTCCGTGCGGCGGTAAGGAATGCCCAGTTTGTCCAATTCTTTGGCAACTTTGTCGGTAGTTCTAAATTCCTGCCATTGGAGTTCGGGATGCATGTGCAAATCACGGCGGAAGGCAATCATTGCTTCTTCATTATTTAAAACTGCTTGTTTTATTTTCTGATTCATTCGCGCTTTCCTCCGTCCATTTTTTTACTGTTTCCAGTACGACTTCGATTCCTTTTTGGAGTTTGTCGTAATCCGTCCATTCTTCGGGCGCATGGCTTATACCATTGTGGCTAGGGACAAAAATCAAGCCTACTTCGGTTAAACCTGCAAAAATCATTGCATCGTGTCCGGCCCCGCTAACCATTGTTCGGTATTTTAAGCCGAGTTGGTCGGCACTTTCAGTCAATGCTTGATGAATCTCTTTTGATAAATGGGTCGGCGGTTCGTATAGCATATCTTCTATTTCGCAAGTGATGCCGTTTTTCTCTGCGGATTGGATAATTTCTTTTGTTTTTGCTAATGTATTTTGGACGTGAATTTCGTCTTTTGCTCGGATATCTACGGTAAAAACGACTTTATCTGGAATAACGTTTGCGCCATTTGGATAGACGTTGAGTTTGCCCACTGTTAATACAGTTCCGCCGCCTTCTTGGATAGCTAGTTCTGGTAGTTGACCTAAAATTTCGACAGCTGTGATCAGCGCATCTTTTCGGTCAAGCATTGGGGTTGTGCCTGCATGGCCGGCTTGTCCTTTTACTGTTACTTTTATTTCTGTTAAACCGACTACTGTATCTACTAGCGCCACATCTTCATTGGCATTTTCTAGGACTGGTCCTTGCTCAATGTGTAGTTCGATAAATGCTTTAACGGATTCTTTCGTGCGGATAGCTGTAACTACTTGATTTGCATCAAATCCTACTTTTGCCATGGCTTCTGCGGCTGTAATTCCATCTATATCTTTCATTTCATGGAGCATTTCTTTGGTAACTTTGCCAGTAATTGTACGTGAAGCAAGGAGGCCAGCGCCAAAACGAGCGCCTTCTTCTTCCACCATCGCAATAATTTCAAGCGGAAAATGTGGTTTAATTTGTTGTTCATAGAAAACAGTGGCTACTTCAAGTCCGGTAATGACGCCAGCTGGTCCATCAAAAGCACCACCATTTGGTACAGAGTCAAAATGAGAGCCGACAATTACTGCTGGTAAATTTGGATTTTCGCCTTCTAGTCGTCCGTAGATATTTCCAATCGCATCTTCTGAAACAGCAAGGCCTACTTTAGCCATTTCTTGTTTTAAATAGTTGCGCGCGTCGAGGTCTTCTTTGCTATATGTAAGCCGAGTTGTTCCCTGACCCGGAGTTGCTGTATAAGTATCTAATTTTTCTATGTGTTTTTTTATTCTTTCAAGATTTGTTTGCATCAAGCACACCTCCTTTTTTCTATTTTACAGGAAACTTGAAAAAATGCTCGCTAAAACAACTCACAAAAAAAGTGATCCCTATTTTCTAGGGATCACTTGCGAATTATTTAGCGAATTGTGGTAAAAACTCTTTGTGTGCTTCTAGCATTTCATCTAGAATTGTTTTTGCTAAGTCGCCGCTTGGAACGAGTGGGTTAGAAGTGAATGCTTGTAGTGCAGTTGCGTAATCGCCTGTTACTGCTGCTTCGATAGTCAATTCTTCCATGGATTTCATTACTTGTAGTAAGCCGCGTTGTGCTGGTGGGAATTTACCGAAGTTGATTGGTTCTGCGCCATGCGCACGGATAACACTTGTGATTTCTACAGCACTATCGTAAGGAACGTCATCAATTGCGCCGTTATTACGAGTAGATACTACCATTACGGTACCTTTGTTGTTGTAAATGGAATTGATGATTTCACATGCTGCATCACTGTAATGTGCGCCGCCTCGTTTGGATAATTCTTCTGGTTTGTAATCAAGATTTGGGTCTTTATATAATTCGAATAAGCTGTCTTCTAGTTTTTTCACGACTTCTCCGCGAGTACCTTCGTTTTTGAAAGATGCCAGTTCTTCTTCAAGCATTGCATCCGTCATGTAGTAGTAACGGTGATATGGACAAGGAAGCATTTTTAGATGTTTAACTTGCTCATATAAGAAGCGCATGTTTTTAATGTTTTCAACGACTTTTCCTGGGTTAGCATCTGGTGCATAAAGGCCGTCGATAACTTTTTCTGTTAATTCGGTACCATCTTTGTCGAATACGCGGTGCCAGTGCAAGTGGTTGATTCCAGCAAATTTGAAGAATAAGTCTTCTTCTGGTTTTTCTAAAACGTCGGATGCGCTTTTCACTGCTCCGATTGGCACGTTACAAAGACCGATAACTTTATCCCAGTTGCCGTAACGAAGAACGGCTTCTGTTACCATACCTGCTGGGTTTGTGAAGTTGATTAACCAAGCATCTGGGCAAAGTTCGCGCATATCTTCAACGATACCAAGAATGACAGGAATCGTACGGAAAGCTTTAAACATTCCGCCCGCTCCGTTTGTTTCTTGACCGATGATGCCGTGGCTAAGTGGAATTCTTTCATCTTTAATACGAGCGTCTAATAAACCAACACGAAATTGTGTTGTAACAAAATCTGCATCTTTTAGAGCTTCACGACGGTCAAGTGTTAAATGTACTTCGCAGTCAATGTTTGCTGCTTTGACCATACGTTTTGCCATATTACCAACGATTTCTAATTTTTCACGACCAGCTTCAATATCTACTAGCCAAAGTTCTCTGATTGGAAGTTCATGATAGCGTTTAATAAATCCTTCAACAAGTTCTGGTGTGTAACTGGAACCCCCACCAATTGTAACGATTTTTACACCTTTTTTCATAATATACTTACCTCCTAGAATTTTAAAGCGTTTTCTTTTCTTCTCATTCATCATAATTCATGTAATGCATTACAGGTCAAGCACTTATTTTAAATTTATCCAAACTGGCTATTTGGCGGGATTTTTTGGTATACTAATTAGAGAGCTACGAGAAATCGAGGTGTTTTTTAATTGGCAAATATACAAGAAATCGCGAAACTAGCGGGTGTTTCATCAGCAACGGTTTCCCGAGTGATTAATAAGCGCGACTATGTAAGCGATGAAACCAGAAAACGTGTTCAGACAATAATTGATCAGTTAGATTATGTTCCGAATATAAACGCCGTGTCTCTGAAAAAAGGGGCAACGAAGCTAATTGGCATGGTTATTCCTAGCTTTACAGATTCTCTGAATGTATTTTTGAAAAGTTTTACGATGATAGCGCAAGAGCATGGTTATAACGTCACATTGTTTATGACGCGGATTGATCCAGATAAAGAACTAGAGGCCTTAGAGATGCTGCGCCAAAAACAAATTGATGCGCTCGTCCTGGTCATTCGGTCAAATGATTGGAAAACGATTGAACATTACACCAAATATGGCCCGATTGTCACTTGGCAACGTGTCGAAAGTGAAAAAATCCCTTCTGTATTTATGAACCAATATGATGGATATACGCTTGCACTAGAACATTTATATGCAAAAGGATATCGAAAATTCGTGAATGTTTACGGGAATACGACCGGGCTCAATACGCAAAGTCGCATGCTTGCTTTTAAAGACTTTTGTGCGCGTTATGAGCTTGATCCGCATGAGTTTAGACAGTTTTACGGGCAAGGTTCTCGGCAAGACGGGGAAAAGATTGCGCATTGGTTTGCGGAAACAGAGCATAAACCTGACGCCTTTTTGACACCGAATGATTATTTTGCGGCTGGGCTTTTGACGGAAGCAAGACGGCTTGGTTACAGTGTCCCGGAAGATTTTGCGATTTGTGGGTTCGATAATATGGAAATCGCGCATTTGCTTGATATCACAACGATTCACTACCCGGTAAATTTGCAGGCTGAAAATGCTTTTACGCTCATTATGAATCAATTATTTGGTAGCAATTTGCCCCTGCTTGATTTAGATTTTCATTTAGTTGAACGAAAAACGACATAATAAAAGGTTTCCTCGCAAATTTGGAGGAAACCTTTTTCGTTAGTTTTTAAAAGAATGAATTGGTGCTGGGATTCGACCGCCGCGAGCAATGAAGTCCACAGACGATTTTCCGTTTACTGGCATTACTGGTGCCGTGCCAAGTAAGCCGCCGAATTCGACCATGTCGCCAACTTTGGTGCCACTTGCTGGAATCACTCGGACAGCAGTTGTTTTATTGTTAATGACGCCAATAGCCGCTTCATCCGCAATCATTGCTGCTAATGTTTCGGCAGTTGTGTCACCTGGTACGGCAATCATATCCAGACCAACCGAACAAATTGCTGTCATTGCTTCTAATTTTTCGAGGTTGAGCGCCCCTTGCTGCACAGCTTCAATCATACCCGCATCCTCAGAAACAGGAATGAATGCGCCTGATAAACCACCGACATGTCCACAAGCCATTACGCCGCCTTTTTTCACTGCGTCATTTAAAAGTGCGAGTGCGGCTGTCGTGCCATGTGTTCCAACCATTTCTAGTCCCATCTCTTCCAAAATGTGTGCGACCGAATCACCAATCGCTGGAGTTGGTGCAAGTGATAAATCGACAATCCCAAAAGGAACGCCTAGTTTTTCGGAAGCGACTTGGCCAACGAGTTGACCCATTCTAGTGATTTTAAACGCTGTTTGTTTGACTGTTTCAGCAACGATATCAAACGGTTCGCCTTTTACTTTTTCAATAGCACGTTTCACCACACCTGGGCCGCTGACACCAACATTGATAACGCAGTCCGCTTCACCAACACCATGGAATGCTCCGGCCATAAAAGGATTATCCTCGACAGCATTGGCAAATACAACGAGTTTCGCGCAACCTAGGCCTTGCGTATCTGCTGTTAAGTCTGCCGTTTCTTTGATTACCTCGCCCATTTGGCGGACAGCATCCATATTGATTCCCGTTCGCGTCGAGCCAACATTGACCGATGAGCATACGCGTTCCGTTTGTGCGAGTGCTTGCGGAATCGAGCGAATCAGGATTTCGTCACCTTTCGTGTAGCCTTTTTGAACGAGTGCGGAATAGCCCCCAATAAAATTCACGCCAACCTCTTTTGCAGCAGCATCAAGTGTTTTCGCAAATTCTACGTAGTCAGTATCTGCGCTTGATCCAGCGATAATCGCAATCGGAGTGACAGAAATTCGTTTATTAATAATTGGAATGCCAAACTCAGATTCAATCGCTTCACCAACTGCAACTAAATTACGCGCTTTGGTAACGATTTTTTGATAGATTTTCTTTCGAGCCACTTCGCCGTCGCCGTCCATACAATCTAGCAAAGAAATTCCCATTGTAATCGTCCGGATGTCCAATTTTTCTTCTTCAATCATTCGTATCGTTTCTAAAATTTGATTTGTTTCCATACTAGCATCGCCCCCATCCTAAAGTTTGTGCATTGCGTTGAAAATTTCTTCCCGCTGAATATGTATTTTTACTTGGAGGTCCTCGCCTTTACCGGCTAATTCTGCCTTTACTTCATCAAATTCTTTCGTGATTTGGCTAATATCGCACATCATCATCATCGTAAAATAACCATCCATAATCGTTTGGGATACATCCACAATATTGATATTCAGTTCAGCTAATTTATTACTAACACCTGCGACAATACCCACATTATCTTTTCCAATTACAGTAAGTACAGCTCTCACATTCAACACTCCTTTAGTTCGTTAATACGTTCCATTATAGCATAAAAAATCTAAATCTTGTGAAAAAGAAAGCAAAATTACTTCACCTGCCAAGAAGTGCAGTATGACGCCATTGGCAAACTATTTTCAAGCGTAATTAATTTACTTTGACTGAGTAAAAATGCTTTAAATTTTTCTGGCAAACCTAAATCTGCTTCTAATTCTTTTGTGATAAAATCTTTTACATAACCAATTTCCCATCGGCTATCTTGCATTTTTTCTGAGAAGATACTTGTTTCCGCGCCCATTTTCCAGTTATGCTCTTGGATGATTTCTTGCATATCTATTGGTGTAATGAATGTTCGGATATTGGACTGCGTGTCTTGTTTGAAAGCTTCATAAGATGATTGGGTGAGCACAGCTAACATATGCGACGTTTGTTTTACATCCGTAATTCTCGTATCCCATTCCGCATAACAAACGCGTTTCGCCCACTTGCTTAGTAATTCGAGCATTATCGTGAGCTCACTTTTGGAACTAAAATACCACGAAGCATGCGATAAAACGGCTACATCAAAAGCATTTTCTGGAAAAGTGATATCACCGTTTAAAATATCTGTCCCTAGCTTAAAATCAATTTGCGCACCAAGCTTTGATTTCTGCAAATGGTCTGTCGCATCGCCAATGGTAAACGGAGCACCATAAGTCCGCGGTGCAATATCAATACCTTGCACAAAGCCACTAGCACCAACTGCATTCGCAAGTACGGCTGTCGTATCGCCTTGCCCACAACCAACCTCCAGCACTCGGTCCCCATTTTTCACTTGCCAAAAATCAACTAGTTTGATGCGGTGCTCTGTTTGGGTCCGCTGAATTTCTTTGTCATTTTCGTTTAATAGCATACAATCGACTATTTCTTCTAAGTTCATGGTATTCCTCCAATCAAAAATGAGAGTTACCTCCTAATTATAGAAGGTAACTCTCTATTTTACACGTCATATTCTAATTCTTTTGTTGCTAAATCGATAAAATCAAGTGGTGTCTTGACTTTTTCGCTATCAAATTGGCTTGTTCCAATTCGAAGTTCTAGCTTCACACGGTACTTCGCGGCAAATTCTTCGGTGTTGGCTTCAGCTATACGGCTTTTAATTCGATCCGCAACTAATTTCCCACCCGGTTCGTCAGTTAGTAACAAGAGTCCCCAAGTCGCATCATCTTTATCTAATAAGTAAAGGACATCACTCGTGCGAATACAAGTCTCTAAAATCGCTGAAATATCTTGTAACGCTAGGCGCATCTCTTCTTCGCTTTGGAATCGTTTCAACTCGCGCCAGTGACGTACTTTGATAACCATCAGTGATAAAGGTAAATCATAACGGCGCGAAATACTGGAAAAAATTCGCTCGTCATTTTGGAATGAAACGATATTTTTAAGCAAAGTTTCTTGGTCAATCGTTCCTAAATATAGATTTTGCTGTTTGATTTTCGTGTTCTCTTCTTGAAGCCTTGACGTATTTCTTGTAAACATCGCACTAGCTACTGTGAAAAGGGGCGTGATTATAAGCCAGAAGTAGCTACCAAAACCATAGGCGATTTGATTTGCGACAATTTCATAAATAATATAAGTTGCATAAATAAAAATGTAGAGGACATTTAAAATCAAACCAAGCGTTAAGTTCGTAAAATAGGTGATAATCACAAGTAAAAAGGTGATATTTAATAAAATAATGTTTCGCAAATATTCATCCGGCGTATTGATCATAAAGCCAATTGTGATGAAACAAAGCAAGATGAAAAATAAAAAGCCGATATCTGCAAATAAGTTATTCGTTATTTTTTTCATTTTTTATTTCTCCCTCACTTCCGGCTCCGGCGATATTTACGCAAGATTAGTAGGACAGCGACAACTAAGATAACGACGGTTAGAAGCGCGAATGCTCCGAACACAGTGACTTCTTTGTTATTACTGATTTTTGACCCAAAGCTTTCTTCCTGTGTGTCTGCTGCTTTTTTGAATCGGTAGGAATGTATCGTGTTATCAGTATCAACAATGGCGCCATCTCCGTAAATTTTAGCTAGGTTGGCTTTTGTTGCGATTAAATCCGATCCGAGTTCTGTTTGTTTGGCACCTGGACCAGTAACTGCCAGAATTGGGACGCCATCTGATGTAATTAACTGCACACTACCAAGTTGTTTGCCGTAATTTTTTTCAATCGAGATTTTTTCATTGGAAAGGAAGTAATCGCCTGTTTTGTTGTACTGGAAATATAGGTCGTCATTGGCGTTTTTAATTACTGGATTATTATTCATTGTACCAACTGCAATAATATTCGATCCTTCTTTTGGTTTTTTCCAGTTGGCGGCATGTACGGCAGTCAAGTCTCCCCTATTTCCATCATGGAAGCGGCCTAACAGATTGAAAATATTTGCTAATGAATCTGTATCTTCTGTCGTTAATTTATCAGGAACAACGACAACTGCATTGTTAAAGTCACCATTTGCAATAAATGGGTACGGATATTGTTCAAAAAGTAAGTCTGTTTCTTCGCTTGTGTTTAAATTGATTTTTGATTCTGGGGTGATATACGCCCACGGGATTTCAGAATCTGCAATAAAGCCACAATAGTTATTTGTTAAAACTAAATCAAAGGCAACGGTAACTGAAAAATCCCCTTTTACGTTTAAATCGCTCGGAATTTGGAACGTTAATTTGTCGCCATTGGCTTTTTTAGCGGTAAGTTTTTGGCTGCCGATTGGTTTTCCGTTCACTAAAATCGTTACTAATGAATGCTCGAAATCCAAGTTTTGCGCATATCTAAAATCAAGTGATACTTCTGTTCCTGTTGATGCGCTACGGTTGGCTGGCATGCTGATGAAGTAATCTTGTGTGATATGACCAATGCCTTTTAGTTTATCGCCAGTTGTTGTTAGTTTCGTATTTTTGTCAACATTAGTCGCTGGTGTGTCGATTTTTTCGTCTGTTGTTAGCCATTTAGTATTTGTTCCAAGCTGACTTAAGTAATTTTGGTTGGCGATTAGTTTGCCAGCTTTTTTTAGTGCATCGTTGGATTTAGAAGTAACCACGAGTGTATTCGTATTTCCGACTGTCACTACTTGGAAAAGTGCTTGTTTTTCTAATTTATTATCGTCTTTTATTTGTGATTTAAGATCATTTGGTAAATTGTCATAGCTTGAAAAAAGTACGAGATAGTTTTTACCGTCACGCGTTTTTGCTTCCTCGTATTGACCAAAAGCGATATTTTTATCTTCTAACGTATTCACCGCAGAAAATCCGGAAAGCCCTTCAAGTGCTGCGCCAAGTTCGGCATCGCCGGCTTTGTTTGAGACAGCTACTGCGCCTTGTTCACTTTTCACAGTATCAATTCCAGTGAAGCGCTCGCCAAACTCGGCAATCGTTTTTTGGAAAGCCTTATCGGAATAAGATACGTTTACTGCGCTTGTTTTATCGAATTGCAGCCAGTTGGCAGGTGTATCGTCAATCGTACAACGACCATCAGGCAAATCAGTGTAGACAAAGCTTTCGATGGATAGAACATTGACTCCTTTTTTTAACTTATCTTTCGGAATTTCGATTTCAATCTGTTTTGTTCCTTTGTCCGCTTTATCTGGTTTAAAAGAGTAGAACGCAACATCGTTTATTTTCAGTGTCATCGTGGAAACTTCTTTTTCGCTCAGTTGGGTAATTGTATACACAAGCTTTACGTTAGCGTTTGATACATCCCAGTAGTTTTCCACCGTGAAGTTTTGTTTGGTGGTTGTGAATTTTCCTTGGGCGGTTTTATCTGTTCCAAAAACCGTTTGATAGTTTTTATCTGCTGCGAGAACGTCTGGCCTATACAGAAATAGTACGGCGAACATAAGCAGCCCGATTACAGTTAATTTTTTCATTAGGCACTCTCCTTTTTAGAAACGCTCGGTTTTATACCATTTGGTTTCCCTTTTTAGTACGGTATCTTTTAAGAAAATAAAGAATCCATATGCGGCGACCACCATCCAAAGCTGGCAATACGTCACATACATCAACATAATAAATAACAAATTTGAAAAACTGATTTCGCCTTTTTCCGTGGTGAGTGTAATAAAAGTACCTGCGACAAAAAGTAAAATGGCTAGCAACCAAAGTGCCCCGCTAAGGCCAGCAAGCGTTGTATGTACAAGTCCCAGCGCATATAATACGAGTAAAACATCACTAACAATCAAGGAAGTTAATAATAAAAAGTAAATCGATAAAAAGTATAAAATATCAAAGCGAACGCGCCTACCTTCTCGTTTGAAAAGGAGTGGAACGTTTTTTAAAATTACATAAATATTGCCTTTCGCCCATCTTGAGCGCTGTTTGAACCAAACTGGTAATGTTTGCGGCTCTTGTTCCCACGTAACAGCCTTCGCTTGGAATTTGATTCGGTAACCCATCATGTAAATCCGAAAGCTAATCTCGGTATCTTCCGCGACAGCTTTCACATCCCAGCCACCGATTTCTTCTAGGAGCGACCTTCTTACAATAAAATTAGTACCAGGAATGGTGCATAGTTTGAAAAGGGCCCATCTGCCGGCCTGAGCCATCCACTGAAAACTAAGCGTTTCAATATTGATAAATCGCGTTAACCAGCTTGCATTTCGATTTCGGGTTCTGAATTTACCGATGACTGCACCAAGTTTCGCATCATTTGTAATCTCACCAACAAGGATTCTTAGCGCTTGCCGTTCCGGTGTATTATCAGCATCATAAATCGCCACCAGTTCCCCACGACTTTCCGCAAACCCAATATTGAGCGCATTCGATTTTCCTTTTCCGCCTGTAATATTATCGGTATTAATAATTTTTAAAAAGCGTGTCGGATTTTTTGCTTGAATGGCGGCTAAAAGTTCCGCGCTATTATCTGAAGAATTATCGTTAATGACAATAATTTCGTAACGATCGACCGGATAATCAAAAGCAAGCAGTGATTCAACTGTTTTCACGATTACTTTTCCTTCATTATGGGCCGGCACCATGACAGAAACAAATGGTACTTCCGCTGGTATTTCGGGCACTTTTCGCGCTTCATTTTTCAAATAATAAACATATCCTGCAACAATTAACACAATATTAATTAGCAAAAGTCCCCAAATACACACCACCGCGAATAATGCTAAATAATCTGCAATAACCATTTATTTCACCTCATTTCATATATTTTTTCATGTAAAGCCGGTATCCAAAGACAAATAAAACCCCAATAATGCCAAGTGAAAGTACAATTACTATCGTGAAAAAGGTATTTTGATAGCCGAAGAACCCTTCTAAACTGCCCGCTTGCTTGACTGTTTTATTTTTCGTTTTAATATAGTTTAAATCGCCATCGAGTGTTACTGATTGATTATTGATGTAAAGCGAACCAGCACTTGATTCAATCGTATCTTTATTTGTTTTTACCCCATGATCTTGAAATCTAAAATCGCTAATATTGTCAGTTGCTAGTTCCTCGGCTGCTGCTTTTAATTCTTTCTCATTGGTAAAGAAGGGATAGGTTATCGCGATATCAATCGGAAAGTTTCTCCCTTCAGTCGTAGTCGCATAAAAATCGTTCGCCACGCTATACGGAGACTTTTCAAATGCACTGCCATTATTTACTTTCGTCGTATGGATGATTTTTTGATTTGGTAGCAAAATCCCGGTATTAAACGGTGCGAAACCTTCTACGCCATATACTTTATCAAAGTTCCAGTACAGTTCTGCTGTAACTCCAAGCGGTGCGACGTCATTTTCCGCGAAGAAATGTACCGATTTTTGCATAATGCTTTCAAGTTCTCCCGACGGACTATCTCCGTGCGTCACTGCCGGAACGTTCATCATAATCGTGCCGTTTTTTGCTTGAACGTAGCGCAAAATCTCCGCATAATTTTTCGCCGCTTGGAAATCTTGATTGTAAAAAACAGGCCCCGCACTCACGATAAACGGAATTCCTTTTTCATAAAAAGTATCTGCCGTTTTTTTGAGCAAATCGAAATCAATAAAAGGATTTACGCCCGTAATAAACGCATATTGGTTGGTGGTCGTTTTAATATCGAATAATGCTTTGAGTACGTCCATTAGAGCAAATTCACTCGTATTATCTGCTTGAAAAAGAGGTGCGTACGCGTAATTTCCTGCTTGAACGCCGTATGCAGCTTGTCCATTTTCAGCAGCATCCATTTCTCCAAAGCTTGTTCCTTTATAGGAAGTTATTAGATTTGTTTCGTTCACTAGCTGTGGTTTTCCAGATAATCCAGCTGCCGTTTGAATCGTGATAGAAGCATCTGTAATTACTTTAGTTTTCAGTTGCAATTTATCCGTTAAAAATGTTGGGGGATTTCCGCCTATGTATGCTATTTTCGCTTTGCTTTTGGCTAATTTATTCGTCCATTTATTGGATAAACCGTCTTTTTTATTTTGAAGTACGATGATTTCGCTTGTTTGACTTAAATCAGGATTTTCCTCCCAAGAATAAATCGTCACTCGTTTGCCCAAACTATTTAACATTCGAAGTAGCGCATCCATATTGCCTTCATTCTCTGTACCTGTCGCCAAACTATCATAAAAAACAACGACACCATCATCCGATTTTGCAATTGCGGAATGCCCACCAACAACGAAAATCATGAATGCTAGCAGAATACTTACAATCAGTTTTTTACGCATTCCGCTCACCTCTCTTCTTCATGTAAACTTCCAGCAGAGAAGCCGCTCCAATTAACATCGTCAAATCAAAGCACACATTAAATAAGAAATTATGTTTCGTTAAATCCGCTTCCCCGTCGCCAACTATCGTCACTAAAATCACCGCAAACCCAGAACCAATCAGCAAAACAACTAAATCAAATAAAAGCATTCCACGAATATTTTTCTCCCGGAAATGTTTAAAAGCACTCACCCCATAACAAATTAGAAAAACAAGCGCCCATAAAATTAAAAACGTAAATTTCGCTGGAGCAAATTTTTCTTTTACATCACTATAGATGGAGAAAAAATGCGTTTTCTCTTTAAATTTATACCCTGTCGCCTTTTCAAAATTCCCCATCTCAAATGGACGAATCGAAAAACTATTTTGCGCAGATAAATCTAGCATTTTCCCAAATTGTTTCGGATTTTCCAAGTAATAACTCAAAACCGTAACAAAATTATAATTAGGATAAAATTCTTTTTCCATCAGTTTTGAGTCTAAATCAATCATTTTATATTTTTGATAAAAATTCGTTCCTTTGAGTAAAGCAAATTCGGAATTCATTCCCATTTCTTCGAGCGATTTCTCCGGATTTTCTGAATCAAGTAGCACACCGCGCGTCATTGTTTGGTACTGATTTATCGTTACAAACTCCCCAGGAATAAAGGCGTACATCACAACCCCACTCAAGAAAATAACAAAAAAAGTAGCCGCTGCTGAAATCCGAAATGCACGATTTTTCCGGATGAAAAACACGAGTATTCCACAAACCGCAATAACAACCGCAATCGGGGCATTTTGCTGTTTTGCCGTAATTAAAATAAGGGATGCCACAAAAATCAAACCTAGCATCGCATAATCATTATATTTATGCTGATATAAAAGCAAAAATCCCGCCGAAATATACAGCATCATAATCAAAATAAGCCCTTCACTGAAAAAGGAATTAAAGTAAGCAGTATAAGCCGTATCTGCGAAAATAAATACCGTCAGCGCCGCAACCACATAACCCGGCCAGCCTTTCATTTTTGCCGTTAATCCCGCCACTAACAAATAAATCGCCGGCAAAAGAAGCGCTAATTGCAAGCCACCTAAAAAACGCACATCAAAAACCGTTGTTGACCAAAAAAGCTTATTTAAAAGAAGCGCCATTTGAATAAAAATACTTTGCGAAGAGTAGATAGCTACTTGGTTTTCATTAAAGTACTGATAAATCCCAAACTCCTTCACAAAATGCCCAAATTGCAGCGCGTCATAATTCGTATTATTGACAAATAAACCATTACTCGAGAAGATTCGGAAAAAGTCTCCATTATCAGCCATACCAATATACGGTGGCACAAAAAGCGCTATGAGCGTAATAATAAAAACACAAATAACCGCAAATATTTGCGGTGTTAAATGGTGCCATAGCCACATACTAATGGATTTAACTTTCCCTATCATGATGCTATCCCCTTCTTATTTACGATAGACCAATGTCACAAAATAGACACATTTACATTTCATTATACGAGAATGCCCACTTTTTTTCCATGCTTTTATTCATTTTTTTTAAAGAAGTTGACTACAACTAATTTTCTTTTCCACTAAAAAGGTTATAATAAACACAAATTCAAGCTTGACTATCACGCGACGTCATACTTTATAGTAAAAGCAGAAGGAGGAATCACTCATGCAAATAAAAGAATTAGCTGAACTCACTGGTGTAAGTGTGCGCACACTCCACCACTACGATAAAATAGGCCTACTTGTCCCGCAAAAAGATGACTGGAATGGCTATCGTATTTATTCAGAAAACGATATCGACAAATTACAACAAATTCTTTTCTTTAAAGAACTCGATTTCCCTTTGAAAAAAATAAAACAAATTCTTGATGATCCTTTTTTCGATAAAAATGTTGCTTTAGATTTGCAGCGTCACTTACTAATAGAAAAAAAGCAGCGCATTGAAACCATGCTAGCAACCCTCGACCAGACCATCAGGAATGAAAAAGGAGAAATAACAATGACAAACAAAGAAAAATTCACTGGTTTTGATTTTTCCACCAATCCATACGAAGAAGAAGCAAAAAAACGTTGGGGCGATAAAGTAGTAGAAAAAGCCAATGAAAAAGTAAATAATATGAACGAAAAAGAAAAATTAACTTTAAAAGAAAGTTTCGACGCAGAATTTCGTTATTTAGCATCTGTTCGAGAACTCTCTCCCGAGTCAGAAGAAGCCCAACTCGCAATTGACCATTTTTTCCATTACTTGAATGACACCCACGGCAATATTTATTCCCTAGAAGCCTTGCTGGTCTTGGGGAAATGTACGTTGCTGATGAGCGCTTCACTAAAAATATCGATCAGTTCGGTGATGGCCTTTCTCACTTCCTCAAAGAAGCCATGAACATTTATGCCAAAAACAAATAAAAAAAGCCACGATTTCTTAAAAAGAGATCGTGGTTTTATGATTGGTATAACAAAGAACGGGGTAAATAGTATAAGATTTCATTAATATGTATTTATGATGTAAAATAAAGAATAAAAATACATTTCAAGGGAGGAACTTATGTTTAAACACATCTTGCTTTCACTAAATGGGTACAAAATATCCTATTTACGAAATGATGTCATTTCAGGCGTTGGTGTTGCTGCACTGACGATTCCAGTTGCAATGGGATATGCACAAGTAGCAGGACTTCCACCCATTTATGGATTATATGCATCATTTTTACCGGTTATTGCGTATGTTATTTTTGCCAGTTCACCACAACTTGTTTTCGGAATTGATGCAACAGCAAGTGCCATCACAGGATCCATCATTTTAGGAACAGCTGGACTTGCTGCCGGATCTAAAGAAGCTATCGCGCTCGCCCCAATTCTCGCATTCTTTTGTGCAATATTTTTAGTTCTTTTCTCCGTATTAAAATTAGGACGTTTCGCAAAATACATATCAGCCCCGGTTCTTAGTGGATTCATTTCCGGACTTAGTGTCTCCATCATTATGGGGCAAATTCCTAAGATAATGGGCCTAAAAGAAAGCGGAGATAGTTTCTTCTCTAGTCTAGGCATTATTTTCGGACAGTTTTTCCAGTCCAATTGGATTTCATTTGCCATGGGCGTGGTTACAGTCATTATTGTTATCACTTGTAAAAAAGTTATACCAAAAATCCCTATGTCTCTTGTAGTTTTAGTACTTGGGACAATGGCTGCTTATTTCTTTAAATTAGATCAATATAATGTTGATATTGTAGGTAAAATTCCAGTTGGCTTCCCTTCACTAGCGCTACCCGATTTTGGTGCAAGTTCGTGGGCACTCGCGATTGGCGGCGGTTTAGTATGTGCCATCGCAACTTTTGCCGGTTCGCTTTTACCAAGTGAAAGTTTTGCTATGAGGAACAAATATACGATTGATGATAATCGTGAGTTATTTGCTTATGGGATTTCTAATTTCGTCGCTGCGTTTTCTGGTTGTTCCCCAGCAAGTGCCAGCGTATCCAGAACTGCTGCTAACGAACAATTTCGTGGTAAAACGCAAATGGTTTCTATCGTTGCTGCGACCATTATTGCGCTAATCGTTGCCTTCTTAAGTGGCTTACTTTACTATATGCCGCAACCAGTTCTTTCAGGTATCGTATTTGCTGCCCTTGTAGGTATTATTGATGTAGATGTGTTAAAAGGTTTATTCAAAGTTTCTCGTCGTGAAGCAACTGTTTGGATTGTTGCAGCACTTGGTACCCTTTTAGTTGGCGTTATTTTCGGGGTACTACTTGGGATTTTCCTATCATTCATTAACGTAGTAAGTCGTTCGATGAAATCACCAATTGCCATTCTTGGAGTGATCGAAGGACGCCACGGTTATTTCGATTTAAAACGTAAACCAGAAGCAAAACCAATTCCAAATGTTGTCATTTATCGTTATAGCGCTTCTCTTTTCTTCGGGAATTTCAACAAATTCGCAGACGGATTAAAAGAAGCAGTTCAAGATGATACAAAACTAGTCATTTTTGAAGCGAGTGCGATTATTAACATTGATACAACCGCAACCGAATCTATGAAAGACTTGCTCAAATGGCTTGATGACAAAGGCATTGAATATTACTTTGCTGACCTAATCGACCATTTGAAAACCAGCTTTAGAAAACATGATCTTGGCTATATTATCGATAACGGCTACACGAAGAAAACCGTGGAAGACGCGCTCGAGGCTTATTATGCCGAACATAAATAACAAAACGCTTAGCCGGGCCTAAACTCGACTAAGCGTTTTTCATTTTTACAAAAGCGCAAAAATCCGCGGACTAATTAGCCGCACAAACGGTGACACGATAAAAATTTGCAAAAATAAAGCCACAAAATAATTGCGCAAAATAAGAATACCTAGATGACTCCATTCGCCTTGGTTCACAATCAGGCTAAGCGTCGACATAAGCACACACATAAATGTAACCATCAACAATTGCATCATAATGATCTTTTTAAATTTCGAAGCATCTTCACTAACCAAAAGGGCGTGCAGACGATACACAATTTTTCCGACAACAAAAAAGTCTAATAAAAATCCAATAAAAAGAAACGGGACAAATGCTTTTAAAACAATCAATAAAGAATCTGTACCAATACCATTTTCAAGAAAGATATTATAAGAGCTCATGCATAAAATCATCAAAGAACACATAATAAGTGTAAAAACGACCTTCTCTTTCCTATTACTGTACATAATTTCACCTCCAAAGAACTATCGTAGCAAATTAAAAAATTCTTCGTAAGTGACAATTTTGTTACAAAAAAAGTTTTGCTCGGAAATCCAAGCAAAACGTAGCTTTTTACATTTTCTCTTTATCAATTTGCGTTCTTATTTCCCGGGCAATATTTTCAATTGTATATAGCGCCGGTAGTTGGGACGTGATATTCGCTTCCTGGTACATTTCCTTATTAATATAATAAGCGATGTTCGCGTCAGATAGCCTTGCAATTGTTGATTTCGCGCTATTCGTAATCGAAATTACTTTACAATTTTGCGCCTTCAGTTGGTGAATGTAGCGAATGATGTCTTCATTTTCCCCTTCCACCGAAATCGCAATCATGCAGATTTTATCGGATAATTTGCTCGATAAATGGTAAAACGGGTGGTTAAGCGGATCTTCAATATGTAGCGCCAGCGTAAATAATGACGAAAAATAAATCGCGCCATATTCAGCAATTACACCCGATGAACCCACCCCAGCAAATAAAACCAGTTCGCGATCACGAAGAATCTCGACCGCGTTTTGAATTTGCGCTTTAAACTCAGGTTGCGCCGTCCGTTTCAGAAAATCAATATAAGTCGTTTCATCCGCCATATCGATTTGCGCCAACTTCTGCTCTTCCAAATAAAGCTGTAATTTCACCCGAAACTCCGAAAAACCATTACAACCAAATTTTCGGCAAAAACGTAGAATTGTCGTCGTACTCACATGCGCTTCCGTCGCCAAATCGCGAATCCGCATATAAACAACTTTATCTAAATTCGCCACAATATAATTATAAATATCTAATTCCGTATCATTTAATTCCAAATTTTTATCCAAAAAAAGCATTTTCGCACCTCTTTTCGCTTTATTTTACCATGTAACACCTCGTTACTCAAATGTGACAAGTTCCTACTTAGAAAATCCTTACCTAAACCTCGTCAAATACTAGCTATTTTTTCATAAAATTCCTATACTATAACTGTGAGAAGAAAAGGTGATACCAAATAAGTAAGCCTTTTCAAAAAAATATCCTTGGAGGTATAAATAATGACTAAAGGTATTAAAATCGCAACTATTGGTGGCGGATCAAGTTATACACCTGAACTAATCGAAGGATTTATTAAACGTCAAGACGAATTACCAGTTCGTGAACTATGGTTAGTCGACGTAGAAGCTGGCCGTGAAAAATTAGAAATCGTTGGTAATTTAGCAAAACGTATGGTAGAAAAAGCTGGCGTTGACATGGAAGTACATTTAACACTAGACCGTGAAGAAGCTTTAAAAGATGCTGATTTCGTAACAACACAATTACGTGTAGGTTTACTAGATGCACGTGTGAAAGATGAGCGCATCCCGAATTCATATGGCGTTGTTGGTCAAGAAACAAACGGACCAGGCGGCATGTTCAAAGGACTTCGCACAATCCCAGTTATTTTAGATATTTGTAAAGACATGGAACGCCTTTGCCCAGATGCTTGGTTAATCAACTTTGCTAACCCTGCAGGAATGGTAACAGAAGCAGTTCTTCGTTACAGTAACCAAAAGAAAGTTGTCGGCTTATGTAACGGCCCTATCGGCATCGAACGCAATATCGCTGAAACTCTTGGCGTAGACGTTTCTGAAATTTACGTAGAATTCGTTGGTCTAAACCACATGGTATTCGCGAAAACTGTTTATCATAATGGCAAAGACGTAACAAAAGATGTTGTTTTCAAAATGACAGAAGATGAAGCTGGCTCAAGCCTTAAAAACATCAACGCAACTGGTTGGGACAAAACGTTCTTGCGTACACTAAACATGATTCCAATCGACTACTTGCGCTACTACTGGCAAACAAAACAACAACTGGAAGACCAAGCTCGCGCATACGCAGAACATGGTACTCGTGCAGAAGTTGTTAAAAAAGTAGAAGCTGAACTATTCGAGCTTTACAAACAAGAAGAACTTGCTGAAAAACCAAAACAATTAGAACAACGCGGCGGCGCTTACTACAGTGAAGCAGCATGTAACCTAATTAACTCTATCTACAACGACAAACGCGACATTCAAATCGTTAATACTCGTAACAATGGTGCCATCCTTGATATCGACCCTGATTCCGCAGTAGAAACAAACTGTGTCATCACTCGCCAAGGCCCAATTCCACTAGCAAGCGGACGCCTTCCAATCGCTATCAACGGCATCATCCAAGAAATCAAAACTTTCGAGCGCCTAACAGCCGAAGCAGCAGTTACTGGAGATTACGACAAAGCACTCCTTGCAATGACAATCAACCCACTAACTCCAAGCGAATCTGTAGCCCGCGAAATGCTGGACGAACTTTTAGAAGCACATAAAGAGTATTTACCGAATTTCTTTAAATAAGTAAAAAAAGAGCCTGTCAAAGGGCTCTTTTTTTATATCCGCCAATCCGTCATATTATTCTCCAAATAATCAATCCCAAACGCCAAAAGCCCAATCCGATAATCCGTCGTAAACTTACGCGACAACACAATCTCCGGCAAAACCGCATATGGATAAACTTGCTTTAACTCTTCCGTCAGTTCCTCGGTGAAATCCTTCTGCCCAAAATAAAAATTTGTATAGAGCACAATCGTTTCCGGATCATAAAAACTCATCGTTAGCAGCACCATTTTACGAATGTGTGCTTTAATTTCATCGACCGAAAAGTCAAAGTTATCCCAGTCCACTTGAAGCGGCATATGCTTAATCTCCCCAGCCAGTCCGTTCTGACCTTTCAAAATCTCTCCGTTCATCAAAAGCCCTGCACCCGGTGGAAAACGCTCCGGATAATAAAGTCCAACGATATTCTCCTCTTTCACCGGCCGATTTTTATACCCTAAAATTGCCGCATTCGTATCCGTCTCAACCAACACCGGCAAATTCACTTCCGCCTCCAAAGTCTCCCGCAATTGCACATTTAAAAGTAGCGGAAAGTCCATCGCCCGCAACTTACCTCCAATCTCAATCCCCGGTACCCCGATTACAACACAAGAAATCTTCGGAAAAGCGCAAACAAGATCTTTCGTATTCCGTTTCAGCGCAGTAATGTCCAAATCCTCCCCAGACATATCCTCCACAAACTCCGGCTCACCAAGCAAATTATAGACCGAAAAAGAATAAGTAATTTTCTTCCACTTTTCTTGCAAACTAATAACCAACACTTGCTGAAAATTAGGATTAATTTCATACGAAACAGCTCTTCTTCCGCCAGTCGCAACCGAATTATCTTGTTCTAAAATCTCTTCATTTTCCACTAAATCACGAATCAGCTTGTTCACTGTAACTACACTAAGACCAGTCACTTCGGCGATTTCCGCTTTCGTCATCGCACCTTGTTGCCGTAAAATCGACTTGATATTTTTCTTATTCAATTCTTTTAAATCACGAGGAATTGCCATCATCAACCACTCCATTCGTAAAGTTATTAAACAAACTTTATAAACTATATTTACTATCATTTTAACCACTCAGAACCCATTTGTCAAAACAAAAAAGAACCTCTCATTACGAGAAGTTCTCTTCGCTTTATTATTTAGCTTTACGAATAAATAACGAGCACAGAAGACCAATACAAGCCATAATCAGTCCAAAGACAAAGGCATTTTGAATTCCTGCTGTCAGTGAAGCAACCATTTGCTCTGGTCCTACTCCTTGCGCCGTTTCCATATAAGCTTTTTGTCCAGCTGACATGATTGTAATCGCAACAGCCGTTCCAATCGCGCCGGAAACTTGTTGCAACGTGTTCATAATCGCCGTACCATCAGGATATAATTTTGGCGGTAATTGGTTTAATCCGTTTGTTTGTGCCGGCATCATGACCATCGAAATCCCAATCATTAACACCGAATGAAGTACGATGATGGTTAATGCAGATGTTCCAACTTCTATTCTCGTTAAGAAAAATAGTGCCACAACCGCTACGATAAACCCTGGGATAACAAGTGCGCGTGGACCGTATGCATCGAACAAACGGCCAGTAAATGGTGACATTAAACCATTCAGCACCCCACCCGGAAGTAATACTAATCCTGCTGAAAATGCTGCGAGCGCTAAACTATTTTGCAAGTATAGCGGTAGTAAAATCATCGTCGAAAGAATCATCATAAAGCTGATAAATACTAAAATAAGTCCTAATGTGAACATTGGGTATTTAAATACTTTCAAGTCCATCAAAGGTTTTTCCATTGTTAGTTGGCGCCAAACAAAGAGTCCAAGCGCAAGTCCACCAACGATAATTGAAACTAATACCGTTGCGCTTCCCCAACCACTTTCTCCCGCACTACTAAAGGCAAATACAACTCCACCAAAACCTAGCGTCGAAAGAATAATCGATAAAATATCAATTTTCGGCTTCGTAACAACCGAAACATTTTGCATAAATTTCATTCCGAATAATAACGCAATAATAAGGAATGGCAAGGAAATCCAGAAAATCCAGTTCCAAGTTAAGTTTTCTAAAATTAGTCCTGAAATTGTCGGACCAACTGCTGGAGCAAACATAATTACCAGCCCGATCATCCCCATTGCTGAGCCACGTTTATGCTCTGGGAAAATCAGTAAAATCGTGTTAAACATTAATGGTAGTAATAGCGCCGTACCTACTGCTTGCACTACACGCCCAATCATTAACATTGCAAACGTTGGCGAAAGCGCCGCAATCAGCGTACCAGCAATCGAAAAACTCACTGCTGTAAAAAATAAACCTCGTGTTGTAAACCATTGTAAAAGTAATCCCGAAATCGGTACTAATATTCCAAGCGTTAGCAAATAACCTGTCGTAAGCCACTGCACTGTCGCTGAACTAATATCAAACACCTGAATCAAATCACTAAGCGCCATGTTAAGAGCAGTTTCACTGAATAGCCCAATGAACCCCGCCATCAAAAATGAGGCAATAATCGGTATCGGCCGAATTTTCTGCCCACCTGTTGCTTCTTGTTGCATATAGTTTCCCCCTTTTCAGACTAAAAATTAAGTAGTCTACGTTTGATATTACGGAGATTTCGCCAATAAGTCAACGTTTCAAGCTCTATTTTTACGAAAAATTTACAAGCTATGCTATACTTCGAAGTAGAAAAGAGGGATTTTTTATGGCCATTTTAGCATTTATTTTAACCTTCATCGTAATGATTGAGCATATTTATATAATGATTTTAGAAATGTTTTTCGCCAATACCAAACTCGCAGCCAAGACATTTGGCGTGGAGAAGGAATTACTTGCGAATAAAAAAGTACAGACGCTGTTTGCGAATCAAGGGCTTTATAATGGCTTTCTTGCGGCAGGGCTTGTGTGGGGATTGTTTTTCGCGGGAGCAGGATTTGCGGAGACTGTGCAGATTTTCTTTTTGAGTTGTGTGGTTGTGGCGGCGCTGTTTGGCGGAGCGACTTCTTCTAAGGGGATTTTGGTGAAACAGGGCTTGCCGGCGGTTTTGGCGTTGGTTGCGGTTTTGTTGGTTTAGGTGTTGCAGGAAAAGGCTTGGATTAAATCTGAGCCTTTTTATAATGGAAATTGAATTAGCGTTTCAAACAAATAATTTACTTATTTTTCCAATTTTTATCAAAAACAGACTTGTAAACGCTTTCCATCCATGCTAAAATCGTCCTATAAACAAATATCCTTATTCAGGAATGTTACCAACTTGGGCATAACCTAGATAAATGGAGAATTGGCTTTTTGGGCTAGTTTTCGATTTATCTAGGTTTTTATTTTGCTAAATACTAACAAAAAAGGAGAACAAGATGAAGAAAAATATTTTTAAATTGATGATGGCGTTATGCGCAGTACTATTAATTGCAGGTTGCGGTAACAGTACAACTGCAGACAAGAAAGAGACAAAAGAAACTAAAGAAGATGGCACTGTGACATTTTATGTAGTACGTCATGGTAAAACAATGCTAAACACAACTGACCGTGTACAAGGTTGGTCTGATGCGGTTCTTACTCCCGCTGGTGAAGAAGTAGTTAAAAGCGCTGGTAAAGGCTTAAAAGACGTTGATTTCTCTGCAGCTTACAGCAGCGACAGTGGTCGTGCTATCCAAACTGCAAACTTAATTTTGAAAGAAAGCGATAAATCCGCTGATAAAGAAGTACAAACTGATCCACGTTTCCGTGAATTCAATTTTGGTTCTTATGAAGGCGATTTAAATGAAAATATGTGGACTGATATTGCGAAAAGCCAAGGTAAAACTTTAGAAGAGTGGCAAAAAGCTGGTATCTCGCCAAAAGATTTTGCTGATAGTGTAGCAGCTCTTGATAAAACTCGTGTGAAAGAAGGCGAAAACTGGCCTGCTGAAGACTATGCAACTATCCAAGCTCGTCTAAAAGAAGGTTTAACAGATGTTGCTAAAAAAGAAAGCAAAAATGGCGATAGCAATGTATTACTAGTTTCCCACGGACTAAGCATCGGTGCGCTTCTTGATACTATCGAACCAGGATACAAACTGCCTGCAGAAGGTATCAAAAATGCAAGTGTAACAAAAATCACTTACAAAGATGGTAAATTCACTATTGGTGATGTAAATGACTTAAGCTATGTGGAAAAAGGTTCTAAATAAATAGCCAGACAAAAAGCCCAAAACAATTTATTTTGGGCTTTTGTTTTACTAAATATAGACTTGTGTTTCTTCCTTACAATTACTATACTTAGAAAAAAAGGAACTACGGAGGATATCTAGTTGAAGAGACGTACCTATGTTATTATTACTGGTTTAGTACTTATTTTTGTCGCTGGTGCTTTTTGGATTACAAATTCTACTAATCAATCTGACCAAAAAGCCACTCAAACCGAGCCACTAAAAAAAACAAGTCCAGCTAATGTTAAAACCATTTCATCAGAAGCTAAGAAAACCTTGAATTCCCTAGCAAGTTCAGGAGCTGACAAAGCTTCTATTTCCGATTTAAATCAATTAATTAAAGAACTAAAATCCTATCCAGTTGAAAAAAATGATTCTGGCGCCTATCTCCAAAATCTCACAGCCTGTTTAGAAGCTGTAAAATCGTATACGACCGGCAAAACAGATGAAAAAACGCTTGGGAAAGTATATCCTGCTTTTCTTGCAAGTGAACAAAAACTATCAGCCATCGAAAAAACAAATCAATATGATTGGTTTTATGCCGCAGCCGCAACCAATCAACAAGGTTTGAAAGAAAAAGGTGTTGTCACTTTGACCATGGTTGGCGATAATTCATTTGGAACCTATCCTGAAACGCCCGAACACCTCAAATTCGATAACGTATTCCAAAAAAACAACGGCAATAATACCTATGTTTATAAAAACTGCCTTCCTTGGTTTAAATCTGATGACTACACTGTCATTAACGCTGAAAGTGCCTTTACGAATGCAACAAAAGCAGAAAATAAAAAATGGCGCATCAAAAGTGACCCTGCACACGTCGCCTTTTTACCAGCGAGCGGTGTAGAAGCAGCAAATTTGGCCAATAACCATACAATGGATTACTTCCAAGTTGGTTACGATGACACATTAAAGGCTTTTAAAGAGAATAATATTCCTGTTTTCAATACCGACGCTCCACTTGAAACAACCATTAAAGGGATGAAAACTGTTCTACTAGGCTACGATTGCCGTATGAGTCAGCAATCTCCTGCTTATCTTGAAAGAATTGTAAAAGACGTGAAGAAATACAAAAAAGAAAATACTCTCGTTATCGTTAATATGCACTGGGGCGTCGAATATCGCGAAACACCAACGGATTATCAAACCCAATTTGGTCATGCGATTTTAGATGCTGGTGCTGATATAATTATGGGCTCTCACCCTCATCGCCTAGAAAGCGTTGAAAAATATAAAGATAAATACATCGTTTATAGCATGGGCGACTTTGCTTTTGGAGCTGATCCTACGCTACTTTCCCGTATGACATCGATGTTCCAACTGCGCTTTACGAAGGAAGATAATAAAATCGTTCTAAAAGATATTTCTATCGTTCCAACTTATGAAAATTCAGATGGTAGTACGACAGAAAACAATTATCAACCGCTCCCTGTGTTTGGTGATGATGCTAAAAAAATCGTCGATGAACTTAACCGTATTAGTAAACCTATCGAGGGCGGCGTAACAGAATACACTTACTTCGATCCGTTTTGATAATAAAAAGCGTAGATATCTTCTAACAAAGATATCTACGCTTTTTTTATCTAGCTATTAAAGTATCGCAAATTGCATGAGCCATAATATAAGAAGAAACACTACCAAGAACTAGCTTTTCTACTCGGTTCATCCCAGTCGCTCCGCAAATAATTAAATCTGCTTGGAACTCTGCTGGAATGTCTGTGGAAAGTAAGATTTTCGGATTACCTTTAGCAACAAAAGTTTCTACTTGTTTCACTCCTGCCGTTCTAGCTTTTTCTGCGTATTCATTAACGCTCGTTTTTAATTCTAGTTCGGCTTTTTCTTCTAAGCTGCCATCATAAGAAACATTCGGGGAAAAGGCACGTAAATCGACAATACTAGCAATTCCAAGCACACCGTCTAATTTTAGCGCTAGTTCCAGTCCTTTTTCAAAGGCTAATTTTGCTGGTTCAGAACCATCCACTGCTACAAGAATGCGATGATATTTTTCCATCATATAAAACCTCCTACAACTTTTCTTATAGTATTCCATACCCTATAAAAATGATTTTAGGCCTGCCATTCATTCTTTTTGCTAATGAATTCACAATAACTTAAGATTTGCTTTTTCTGAAAATCAGCAGTGCCGCTAAACTCAGCATTACTCCTGCGATTGGTAAGGTGCTCTTATTAGTATCACCAGTTTGTGGCAAAGCTTTTGTTTTCGGTTGATTTGTTTTTTCTGCTTTATCTGCTTTTTCTACTTTGTTTTCTTTCGTTGTTAAAGAAGTTTTATTTGCTTTTTCTTCTGTTTTTGCATTATTTTCTTTCACTTGGTCTTCTGAATTTTCGCTTTGAGGTTCTGGGATGATTGTTGGGTCGGTTTCTTCTTGAGGTGTGGGTTTTACTTCTGGTGTTGGTGGAACCGGATTAACATGTTCGCCGTCGCTAGTAGTCACTGTCACAACTACGGTTACAGGGTCTGCTTTTTGGCCGCGATCATTTATTGCATTTAAAGTTACGGTGTATTCGCCTGGGGTGTTTAAATCTACTACTTTATCAAAATCACTAGTTAAAACTGCATTTCCAGTTACCGAACTATGGATTTCTTGCAAAAATTCGTCGACTGATTTAGTTGATTCTTTTTTATAAGAAATTTGGGAATCGGCTGTAATAACTGGTTTTTCATGAACGGTTACTTTAACTGTTACGGGAGTTGCTTTTAGTCCTGCAGCGTTTTCCGCATTTAATGTCACGGTATATTCACCCGGTACATCAAGCTTAACTACTTGATCAAAATCGCTCTTTACTGCTGTGCCATCATCTGTTTCAGCATGTACATCTTTTAAAAATTGTTCTTCTGATGTTGCATCGTATTGATTATAGTCAAAACTTTCATCCGCCGTTAAATCTAGCGTGTGGCTAATATCAAAATATTGATCATATGTCCCGCTGGAAATGGTATAAGAATTCATGCTTGGTGGTGTCGGGTAACTTCCAGTCGGAAAATCATAGCGTGCATTATATTCAATTTCATCAAGATTGTCGAATTCTTCTTTTGTTACACCGCTGACTGTAATACCATCATCGGTAATGGATAGACGTGCGCTTGGGAGTGCCACATCATTAAATCCTAAATAAGTATTACTTGCGGAAGTCGATTTAGAAAATGGTGCAACAGTGCCATCAAAACTCGTTAAAGGTTTTGGCATCATCGAAAATGGTAAATATAACGTTTGGTTTGTTTCATTATAATCTAACTTACCAGATTTAAGTGTAATTCTTGGATTCGTGCGCCCTGTATTTTGCCCAAAAGCAGCAAGAGCTTTCAAGTTGCCATTTTTAAAACTTTCAAAGTCATTTAAAGGTCTAAAATCATCAATGCCATCAAATTGTAAGAATAGTGTCGTTAAGGCTGGTAAGGAAGCAAGCGCAGAAATATCTGTGATTTTCATGGAGTTTTGCGCATAAAGATAAGTTAACTTTGGCAACTTATTGAAAGTCTTAAAGACATTATGTGTCACTTCGCTTCCGCTGATACTAAGACTTTGTAAATTAACAAGTCCATTTAAATCTACGAAAAGACTATCTTTTACATTGTCTCCGCCCACTGTTAAGTAAGTCAAAGAAGTTTGGTTTTTAATCGGTTCAAGTGTTTGGATGTTAGTATTGTTAAGAGATAGTGTTACCAGATTTCCAGCTTCCTCCAAACCCGTCAAGTCTGTATAAGTGCTGCCAGAAAGTGTAACAGTTTGGATAGTGTTCATTTGTGTTTTAGTAATTGGTGCATCACTTGCTTGCTTGAGCAGACCATTAAGATAGGTTTTAAGATTTGCATCAGGAATATTAACAATATTCGTTTCTTCTGCGTGAGCTGCTGTGGAAGGATATATCATTATGAACATACAAATCGTCGCAAGAAATAGTTTCAGTGCTTTTTTCATTTATACTCTCCTTAGTGGTTAATTTCTTCCCAAAGTATAACCGCGTTAAAACTAACTCTCAATACGTTTTCATAAAATATTTCACGTTTGATTTGCCTTAATATTCATATTATTCACTCTTATTTTTATAGGAATCGCTTTAAATAAACAATGGTAGCGCTTTTTTGTCTAAATAAAAGAAATCTGAAAATTATATCAACGTAACATTTTGTACACAATTAACTGTTTTCAAATACTAATATTATACATTAGATGTTTTGTTTAGCAGAAAATATCTTCTTAATAATGCGAAAAAGCTTCTAAAAAAGTGATGCGCTAACTGTTATTGTGTCCCCTTATTTATGCTATACTGTTGATATTGACAGAAAAAGGGGTATATTTATGAACAATGAGCAAAACATGAATCAACAAATCGCTTTATTTTACTTTGGTTATAAAGCATTTACAGAGACCGCTGATTTGATTATTGCCAAACATTCACTCAAAAGATTGCATCATCGTATTTTATTTTTCACGGCGCGGATGCCTGGACTTACAATTAATGAACTTTTAACTTTTTTAGAAATATCAAAACAAGCCCTACACCAGCCACTCGCTGAACTGAAAGAGCGCGAACTCCTCACGATCGAGCAAGGTAGACGCGACAAACGCCAACGCTGCATCTTCCTAACTACAGCAGGCAAAGAATTAGAAAATGAACTTGGTGCCGCACAACGTAAGCAAATGGCAGAAATATTCGCCAATTCTTCTGATACTGACGGATTACATTTCACCGAAGTTATGGAAGGATATGCGAAAAACCGACCAGGCGCCGCTTTGATAAAAGATTTTAAGGAGTGATTTATGATGGAACAAATTCTATTTATCCAAACTGGCTTTGGCGTTGATGTTCACGGCCAAAATATTACAAAAGCAGCCGAACGAGCTGTAAGAAATGCGATTTTTACGAACTCTATGCCCGGTATTCAAGGACTTCTTCCAGATGGCGACTTACAAAATATGGTTGTTAATATCAAATTGGCGCTACCGTGTGATGAAGAAAAACTTGACGAAGATACCATTCGCGCGATTATCCCTTATGGCACTGTAACTATTGAGAAAATGGCTGGCGGAATGATGACTACAAGCGGCATTTTCTTAGAAGACAAAGAAGACAAAAACGATTTAATGTATATCGTCAACGCTTCTGTTGAAACTGGATACTAAAGAAAAAACCATCTGACTTTCTCGTCAGATGGTTTTTGGATTTATTAAATAATCTAAAATAGCCTCAAGCATTTGTTTATTATCTTCTGGAACATCCTTCTCTCGCATCACTTCCACGCTTTGAACATATTTTCCAGATGTGATAAACGCCTCATCAATTCGCAAAATCGTCTCAATCCCCGCTTTTTCCATTTCAAAATGAAACTGTAAACCGATAATATTTTCACCGTACAAAAAAGCTTGGTTCAAACAACCCTCACTAGCAAATAAACGCGTGGCGCCAGCTGGTAACGCAAACGTATCTTGATGCCAGTGAAACACATTTAATGATTCTGGGAAAAATGATAATTTGTCGGAAGTTCTTTTGACAGGAAACCAGCCTACTTCTTTTTCTTTATTTACAGTGATTTCGCTTCCGAATGTTGCTGCGATTTGTTGTGCGCCGAGGCAGACACCAAAAACAGGTTTATGCTGTTCACTTAATCGCTTTATTAGCTTACGTTCGTCTTTTAACCACGGAAATTCGGCTGTATCATTTATTCCCATGGGTCCTCCAAGTACAATTAAAAAATCCGAGTCATTTGGAACATGAGCATTTTCTTCAAATAGAGAATGTATTTTTAACTGATGCTGGTTTTCTCTCGCCCAATTCGCTATAAGTCCAGGTCCTTCGTGCGGCACATGTTGCAATACATCAATAATCAATTGATCAGCTCCTGTCATTTTTTTCTATTATGACCGAATTCTAAGGTTTGTGCAACTGAGATTTCTCTAAAAAACACCTGGTTATTAATCAGGTGTTTAAGTTTACTCATTTATATTTCCCTGCGACTTGCTCTTTAATTAATTGATAATTTTTTACTTCCTCAGTATTTTCTGAGATAAAATCAAATTTTTGCACTTCTCCAAGAATGTTGAAATCTGCTAGAACAGCTTGGTCCTCTTTTAAACTTCCACCAAATTTACCATAACCCATACTACTAAGAGGATATGTATCTTTATCTTTTTCTCCAAGAAAAATGGTATATTCTTGTCCCTTATCTAATGCAATATAGTTTTCAACAGCGACATATTTACCATCGCTTAAATACCACGGTTCTGAAATATCTACTTTACTCCCTTTTTCTAGGTTTCCTTTGTAACTAGTCAAAATTTCTATCTCGCTAATACTACTACCATCCTTGCCTATCGTTTTATTTTGAAGAAATTTCACTTTAACAATATTAGCACTATTATCCTCAAGTTCTTTAATATCTTTTGGAATTTTGTAATCTGCTCTTATTGTGATAGTCTTGGATATTTTAGTGTCTTTGGTTATTTTTTCATTCGGCGAGGAACAGCTTGCTAAGATTGTTGCTAACAATAATATGGGCACTAGAATCTTTTTCAATAGTAGAGTCCTCCTTATATGTATTATTCAGCTTACCTTCCCTTAAATTTTAGCATAGGTAGATTATGTTTTATAGTACAATCCATAGTGAAAAAACGGCTTTTTATTGCGTTTATTGCTAAATTGTTAACAGATTGCTCGTTTGACTATAATTATTCACAAAAAAACAAAACCAATTAATGAGGGTTTTGTTTTTAGGAATTTATTTGCAAGGAATAATTATAACGGAAATAGATAATCATAAGCATAATAGGTTTTCATTTATATTTCATCTTAAGCAATTAAAATGAAAGTCATTACTTTTGGTTATTTTGCTGCTTCTGCATTTACAATTCACAATGAGTAAGTAAACAATACTACACGCTATTGTTGTTTTCCAAAGGAACCAAATTTATATTTCACATTAAGTAACTAAAACTTTCAAAGGTAATCCCTTCATCATGACTGAGGAGTCCATTTACATTTCAAAATAAGTAGCTAAAACCCGCTAACTTTTCTTCTTACTCCCATCTTACCTCAAAGAGCTATTTCTGACGATTCCCGGTGTTTTTCACGCTACTCAAGGTCGACAGATAACAAAAAAACAGCAACTCTACTAAGTTACTGTTTTTTGCTTATTCTTTAAAACAACGGATGCAACGAGCGGTTTTCTTGTACGCCTTCGATTGCGCGGCCTAAGATTCGTCCGATGGAGATGGTTGTTAGTTTGTCGAATTGTTTATCTTCTGGAAGATCGATGGAGTCCGATGTGATGACTTCTTTGATATTGGAATTTTGTAAGCGTTCGGTTGCATTTCCTGCCATGACGGAGTGGGTTGCGCAAGCGATAACTTCTACGGCACCTTTTTCAAGTAAAATATCAGCTGAAGTAGTGGCACGGACGCCGGTATCGATAATATCATCGACAACGATTGCGACTTTGCCTTTCACATCGCCAATGACACTCATAATTTCGTCTTCATGTGGTCTTGGTTTACGGTTTAAAATGGCGATTGGCGCGTTTAGTCGGTCCGCGATTCTGCGTGCGCGAACTACGCCACTGTGATCCGGCGCGACAACTACCACGTCTTTTTCACCGTAATTTTCTATCAAATAATCACCAATTAGCGGAATTGCTGAAAGATGATCGATTGGAATGTTGAAAAAGCCTTGAATTTGAGCTGCGTGTAAATCTACTGTGATTAAACGGTCGGCTCCAGCTCTTTGAATTAGATTTGCCATTAATTTGGCGGTAATTGGTTCTCTTGAGCGAGCTTTTCTGTCCTGACGAGCATAGCCATAATAAGGCATAATTATATTGATGGAATGCACGGAAGCGCGTTTTAAGGCATCTACCATGATTAAAAGTTCCATTAGACGTTCGTTTACGTTGGAATTCATTGATTGCACAACATACGCATTCGTTCCACGGATACTTTCCTCAATATTAATTTTCACTTCTCCATCACTGAACTTCTGGAGCTCCACCTCACATAAAGGTATATCTAGATAATCTGCAATTTTTGTCGCAAGTGGTCTCTCACTCGTCACAGAAAAAAGTTTCATTTTGCCTGCCATTGCTATCTCCTTCCGCCGTACTAATTTCTTCTCCTTATTATTATATAGAACTGTCAATGTGTTGTCTACTAGCTAAAAATCATTGGTCCAAATAAAACAAGCATTAGCGCAAACTAATGCTTGTTTCATTAAATTGCAATTATAGAATACCTCCGAACCAATGAAGGCCGTAATATACAATCCACGTATACCACTGAGTCCCAACTGCTAGAGAGGTTACTTCTACAGCGTCTTTCGGTATATTATAACCAATTTGACCTGCAAGTTCTGTCATTAAAGGTGCCGCTGCTCCTGATAGGTAGAGGGTGATAATGACGATAACAATACCTGTGAAAATCCCTCTAAATAAATTCCCTTTGGATGGAACAATAGCAAAAATCATGTAGAATGGAAGCGCCGTTAAATCAGCTAAAGGTAATACTTTATTTCCTGGCAAAATGAACGCTAAAATCAAAGTAATCGGAATCATGAGTAAGCCAAGCGAAAGCACAAATGGATGACCAATCCCCACCGCTGAATCTAGTCCGATAAATAGTTCGCGACCTGGGAAACGTTTTTCCATGAATTCATGAGCAGCTTCCGAGATAACCGTAAGACCGTCCATTAGAAGGGAAACCATCCGCGGAATAAGTACTAAACTAGCGGCAATCGTTACTCCAGTTTGCAGTACTTGGCTCAGCGGCATTTGAGCAATGGCAGCAAGTCCACCACCAATAATTAAGCCCATAAGCATCGGTTCGCCGAAAATACCTAAACGTGATTGCACTTTCTCTGTGGACCAATTAATTTTTCTAACGCCGGGAATTTTTCCGAGTAGCCAGTTCATTGGATAACCAACAAGCGCCCACCCGGTAGTTTGAATTTGTGGTAAAGAAATCCCCTCTAATCCTAATACATTCTCCACATCTTTTTGTGTCCAGTCAGCAATTTTGAAGATAATTGCCATATTGATAATCGAACTAAGAATCGCAATAATCATGCTTCCTGTTGTTAAGTAAAGTGCACTGGCGATGAAAAGTGGTTGCCAGTAATTCCAAATATCTACGTCCATTGTTTTCGTCCATTTAAAGGCAATCATTAAAATATTGGTTGCAATAATTGCGACGAAAACAAATGGTACGACTTCTGTTCCCCATGCGAGTGATGACCCAACTCCCCAACCGATATCCGTTGCGGTTAATTTAAAATTATAATTTTCTACAAGTGCTTTTGTAACTGGTGTAATAGTCGTTAACATGAGTGAAGTGATAACGCCTAGTCCAACAAACCCAACACCAACTGTTAGCCCCGCTTTAAAAGCTACACTAATTTTTTTGCGGAAAATCACACCTAGAATGGTAATGATAATCGGCATCATAACTGTTACACCAAGCCCGATAATATATTTAAAGAAATCTAGAATAATATCCATTTTGTGCCCTCCCTTTAATCTTGAAGTATCGCGAGTATTTCATCGATTGTTTCTTGTTTTTTTAGGCCTGTTAAAAATGATCTTCCAATGACAACTGGTACATCACCAACATCACCTGTAACTGTTGTTGAACTAACAATAATGTCTGGCTTAGATGTGCTTACTTTTGACGCTACTTCTTGAACCGTACATTGACTAATTTCATATGGAATGCGCTTTTCGTCTAGTACCGCACGCACTTTTTTGGAAATAACAGTGGAAGTTGCAATTCCAGTCCCACAACAAACATAAATTTTCTTCTTTTTCATCCTAAAATCCCCCTATTATTCTGGGAAAAATAATACTTTCCCGAAAAATTCATTTCTTTCATAGATTCGCTCAAAAACTTCTGGTCCTTCAGCAAGTGAAAGACGATGTGTAATCATTGGTTCAATGTTGATTTGTTTATTGGCTAGGAAATGAATGGTTGTTTGCCATTCTTTTCCTGGAAATGGTGCAGAAATTGCATTCCATGAGCCCCAAACAGTAAGCTCACTCCGAACAATTTTTTCAAAATAGAAACGTTCGATTGTTACATCGGCGTATGGAATCCCTAGGAAAACGACGCCTCCACCTTTTTTCGCATAGGCAAAAACTTGGGCAGATGTAATAGGTGATCCCGCAGCTTCTACAACTAAATCAGCGTTTAGACCATCTGTATGTGCTGCGACTACTTCTAATGGATCTTCTTTTAAAGAATTAATAACGACGTCTGCTCCTACTTCTTTTGCAAGAGCTAACTTTTTATCGTCTACATCAATTGCAATAACTCTTTTTGCGCCAAAAACTTTTGCCCATTGAATTGCTAGCAAACCTATATTGCCGCTTCCGACAACGACGACATCATCGCCTGCTTGTAATTTCGTATGATAAAACCCATGAACGACCACTGCGGAAGGCTCGACAAGTGCAGCAGCTTCATAATCTAATTCGTCTGGTATTTTTACTACATTTTCTGCTGGAAGTTTGATATACTCAGCATAGGCTCCGGGATGTCTTGCTCCGATTACTGTTAGCTTCCGACAGCGGGCGAATTCGCCTTTTTTACAGTATTCACACTCTCCGCAATAGAGTGCTGGGCATCCGGCAGCCCTATCACCAATCTCAATATCTGTAACCTCACTACCAACCTCAATCACTTCTCCTGAAAATTCATGTCCCCACACCATTCCTGGTACATACGGACCAAGTTTACTGTATCTCGAAATATCAGATCCGCAAATCCCAACCGTTTTCACTTTCAAAATCACATCATCTGGCTGTTCGATTGTTGGCATATCCGCTTCTTCATAACGCAAATCTCTTTTTCCATATAATTTTAAAGCTTTCATTCTGTTAAAACTCCTTTCGATAACTTCTCCAAATTCGCTTCGATATCTCCTTCAAATAAGTAAGATCCTACAACGATTAAATCCGCGCCTGCAAGTGTGCATTCTTTCGCGAGTTCAGCATTTACTCCGCCATCTACTTCAATTTGAATAGGACGATTTCCAATATATGCTTTGGTTTTTCTGATTTTTTCTAAACTTGATTGGAAGAATTTTTGACCACCTAAGCCTGGATTTACAGTCATAAGCAAAATACAGTCAATATCATCTAACACGTATTCCAAAGTGCTTGGTGGTGTACCAGGATTTAATACCACTCCCGCGCGAACTCCGTAACTTTTAA
Source organism: Listeria sp. LM90SB2 (assembly GCF_028867355.1). Classification (NCBI taxonomy): domain Bacteria; kingdom Bacillati; phylum Bacillota; class Bacilli; order Caryophanales; family Listeriaceae; genus Listeria; species Listeria sp. LM90SB2. The sequence continues at coordinate 565,111 of NZ_CP046449.1, read as the reverse complement.
TTAGTTGAATTGTACGATGCAAATGAGTTGTTGCTTCTTGGTGGACTGTAATCATATGTGCGCCTGCTTCCACTAATCTTGGAATATAACGGTCTGGTTCATACACCATCATATGAACATCAAATTGAAGCTTCGTGCCTTTTTTCATCATTTTGATTTGATCTGGACCAAAAGCAATGTTCGGGACGAACGAGCCATCCATCATATCCACATGTAATAAATCAATGCCATTTTTCTCTAGAACCTCTAACTGTTCATTAATTCTGCCGATGTCTGCTCCAAAAACAGACGGAACTATTTTTGCCACTATTATCACCTCAAGATTGAATTTCTATGATTTTTTGTAACTTTTCTTTGTCACTTAGTTTTAATTTTTGTTGACTAAAATGGAGTAATTTAGTTGATTCTGGTGCATTTCGGGCTGATTTTACCCAAAATTCATTTCGGCTTGGCACGAGAATGTACCACGGTAGAGCTTTTTTCTCTGTTTGCCACGCTGCATATAATTCGTCCAGCTCCCACGTTTTCATTTCTGCTAACTGATTCATTTTTTTCGGTAAGTAGTATGCGAGTGTCCACTTGGCGTATAAAATGGTGGTGGCGTAAATCATTACTACGAACATGAAAATTAACATATTATCTTCAATTAAGTTAACGACAAATCTACCTGGACTTCCTATTAGCCAGTCTACAAAACTTGCAAAAAAACTCCCCATCTATTCCCGACCTCCCTTAATTATTCTTAGAAAAATGTTCTATTGCGGAAAGAACATCTCCCGTCTCTTGCGCTTTAAGTAAGGTCGTCATCACCTCCTCGTCTTGAATAAGTTGAATAAGTGTTTGCAGCATATCTAGTTGTTCATCGGCACTCCTTAGCGCCATCATAAAGACAATTCTGACATCGATTGCTTCGTTATCAGAGGCCATTTCAATAAATGAAACGGGCTTCTTGAGTATTCGTACAGCCACCACTGGCCGAATAACATGTTCGCTATCTGTATGCGGAATGGCAACCCCGGCGTGCGCGGTTAGTAATCCGGTTGGAAAAACTTTTTCCCGTTTAATTACTGCATCTTTATAGCTTGGCTTTACTGCGCCCACTTCACACAACTGTTCCGCCATTTCTGAAAGTAATTTTTCTTTATCTTGTTCGTTTGAAAATCGAACCATTTCTTCTTTAAAATATTCTAATACATCCAAATTGCATCCCTCCGACTGGCTGCTTGTTTATTTATTTAATAATTTGTTTCCAACGGCACCACCAGGATGGATGACGGAAAACTGCTCTTTTGTATAATTCATATAGGTCATTAAGCAAACAATAACTGCATCAAAACTTGCAATAACAGCCATTGTACTTGCCGTTGCTAACATATTAAACGGATCTGGTTCTTTGCTTACACTCACTGGGAAAAAGATATCTGCTTCTTTGGCGATAACGGAATCTGGGTTTTCTGTTACACCAATCAGTGTGCTTCCTTTTGTTTTACAAGCAGGAATTAAATTAAGTAATTCGCCTGTATTTCCACCTTTTGAAATGAGAATCAATATATCTTCTTTTTGAAGTACACCGAGAGTTCCATGTACAGCATCTGATGGTGTTAAAAAGACCGCTGGACGTTCAATGCAGTTGAAAGAGTGTACTAATTTTTTCGCAGCGACGCCGGATGTTCCACAACCAGCTACGACAATTTTCCCAGTGCACTCGGCGATTTTTTCAACCGTTTTAACGAGAGCCTCTTCACTTGTTACTTCCGGCAAACGGGAAATCGCGTTTGCTTCTTCTTGCCATGTTTGGTGAATATTATCTAAAATAGCTTGTTTATCCAAAATTTATTCATCCTCTCTAATTACTAATTGGTTGATAGTTTGCATGACTTTTTCTTTGGTTACATTTTCGAGCAAATCGTCTAAAATTTGGTGATTTTCGGCTAAATGAACGATTTGGTAAAGTGCTTCAATGTGTTGCTCTTTATCCACTGGTGCGATAACTATTACGAAATGAACTTGCTCTGTTTCTGAAAAATATACGCCATTTTTCACGACTAAAAGAGACATAGCGAGTCGATTCACCCCTGCATTAGGCATAGCGTGTGGAATGGCAATATCTTCACCGATAATAATGTACGGATCGTGGAACTTATGGTTATCAATCATGGTCTTTACATAGTTTGCTGTAATTGCTTGTTGTAGTAACAGCGGCTGACTTGCTAGACGAATCGCTTCTTGATAGTTTTTAACATCCTCACAAATCATGATGTTATCTTCGGTGATTAAATCATGTAAATAGACTTTTTTCACGCGTTTATTTTCATCTGTAGCTGTGTTAGCCGACAAAATATCAATAATTCCATCTCGTATTGCATTCGGATCCTTTATATCGGCGTTACGTTCCACTACTTCCATGATTTTATCAATACTCGTGAGCTGGTTTCCCATTCCAAATAAATTTTGCAAGACGTGTTGCCGCAGTTGCGTTTTTTCGATATCATTCATAAATGGCTGAACAACAAAGACATTTTCGCCATCTTTTAACGGAATGGATGAAAAAACAATATCAACTTCTGCTTTAAAAAAGGCATATTCCCGAACAGATATAGTTGGATAAAAATGGATTTCCGGGAATAGTTTCACTAAAATATTTTCCATGATTTTTGAAAAAGTAACCCCGCTCGGACAAAGCACAATCGCACGTTTTTGTTTATGATAAATATCGTTTTGCGGTATCATGTCGCTCCCAATAAACAAAGAAATGAAGAAAATTTCGCCGGCTGGAATTTCGCGACCAATAAATTTCGCAAGTGGGTCAAAAGCTTCTTTCACAATAAAGTTAAGCGCCTCGAATTCTTGATTGAATTTTTCATAAAGTGTATCTTCTAAATTCATTTGATATTTAATTCGGTAATAAGCTGGTTTTAAATGTAAGAGTAATTTTTCGATTAAGATATGTTTGTTTTTAAGAGAAACAAGTGCTTTTTTCTCGAATAAGTCTAAGCATGTGAGGACAACTTTTTCCAAGTCTTCTGTTAATTTTTCAGTTAAAATTTCGCCGGAAAAAATGTTTGTTGTAAGAAGTTGTAATGTGATGAAAAGTCGCTCTTGTTCTGGAACTGGGCCAGTTTTTTCGAGCAAAATATCGGTGATGTGGTATTCTCGCGTGTCTGAAAGTGATTTCTCGTCAATATGAAAAGCAGTGTCGATTAAGCGCCGGTCTCTGATTCTTAAGAACATCACGGATAGCAAATAGGGTAATAATTCGATTTGCTCATAGGTGAATTTTATTTGCATCATCGCTTCTGCTTCTTCGAGTGTGCGGCGAATTTCCATTAGTTGGACTTTTTCAATTCCTGAATACGATAGGAAATAGTGCTCTCCTCGGAACATCTCTTTCACACTACTTACAACTTGTGTCAGAACCTTGCGAAGTTCCCATTCACTCCCTGCTAACTGATAACCCGATGCTCTACTATAAGTGACAGTTGTTTCTTTAGGAAGTAATTTTTGCGCTACTTTTAAATCACGAAGAATGGTGTTTTTGCTTACTTGAATCTTCGTTGTAAAATGGGCGAGGGATAGTTCTTCTTTTGCTGTTAAAAGCATTAGCAAAATTAAATTGGCACGTTCATTTTCAGAAGGTAAGTATTCTACGCTCGGATCTCGAGTTTCTTTCTCAGAAAATAGCGCTGTAAGCTCGGGTTCTAATATAAATCGGCCGTTTTTGGAACGCTTTACTTCTGGATAATTTTTCCACTTGAGCCATTCGTTTACTTTCTGAAAACTATAGCTGATTTGGTAACGCGATAATTTATACTTTACTTCGAGTTGTTTATTTGTAATGTTCGGATTTTTTATAACTTCTTGAAATAGTGTTTTACTTCTGTTATCCAGATACATGCGTCTCCCCCCTTTGATAGCCTAATTATAGCATAGGGTTTGGCGCTTAAGAATGCGCTTTCATCACAAGTTTTCTCCACACACTTCCACAACATGAGAAGGAGATTGTTACTTTTCGTACAATGTAGCATCTTTATTAAAGACACGAATTGCTTCTACTGCTAAAACTTTATTGGTCATTTGCAAATAAATTTCATAAGGAATAGTTACCGTATCTGCGCCACTTTCGTAGGCTTGCATTACTTGCCCACTATGTTTAAAGCTCGCTGCCATAATTTGTGTTTTAAGTGCCTTTTTATCAAAAAAGTGACGCATCCCAGCAATTTCTTTAAAAGGATCGATGTTCGCTGCGCTCATCCTATTCACATATGGGGCAACAAAATCTGCACCAGCCAAGGCAGCCGCGATTGCTTGATCAGCCGAATAAATAGCAGTCCCTAAGATTTGAATGGTTTTATCCTCTTTTTTGAGTGTATCGATCACGTTAATACCAGCCTCATGTGCCGGAATCTTAATAGCTATTTTTTCTTTCCCAAACATCGCTAGTAACATGCGCGCATCTGCCAAAATTTCCTCATAGCTAAAACCAACTGTTTGTACAAAAACTTGTTTATCCGTAAGTTCTAAAATACGATTAATCGCTGTTTGTCGATTGCATTTTTCTTTTACTAAAATGGTTGGGTTCGTTGTAATTCCTTTAAAAATGGAGCTGGCTTGAATTTTTTTCACGTCTTCTAAATTAGCTGAATCTAAATGCATTTTCCCTCACCTTTCTTGGATAATTTCTCTGAGTGGCGCCAATTTTTCTGTATAACTACCTGCCTTGTCGTTAAATAATGCGGCTGTTCCAACGACATAGACATCTGCGCCAATTGGTTCAAGCAACCGAACTGTTTCTTCAAAAATATTACCGTCTACTTCAATTAATGGTTTATTGGTGTGACTTTCAAGCTCTCTTTGAAGTTTCTTGATTTTTTCTAGGACATGATGCTGAAATTTTTGTCCGGCGAATCCTGGGTTAACGGTCATCATTAAAACCATATCGACTTTATCTAAAAATGGATAAATCTGTTCAATCTCTGTATCCGGGCTGATGGCGATGGACGGTTTGATTCCTAGCGCACGAATATGCTTTATAGTCGCATCGACATCAGGTGAAGCTTCTACGTGGAAAGACATATAAGCCGGCTTTATCGCCGCATACAAATCCACAAATCTATCAGGGTTCACTGTAGCTAAGTGGATATCTAGTAGCATATCTGTATTGTTTTTTATATCTTGAAGGACATAGGCGCCCATTGCTGCATTTTCTACAAAAACACCATCCATCACATCACAATGGAGCATTTTTACATTTGCTTGTTCGAGTGCGCGAAGTTCGTCAGCGAGATGAAGCGAGTCTGCACACATAATGGAAGCCGCAATCATTTTCATTTATCTTCCTCCGGTTCCTCAAGCTCCGCCAATTTCGCGAGCCTTGTATTATGTCTTCCACCTTCAAATTCTGCCGCAAGCCACGTATCAAGTAAGAGTAACGCCAGACTATCGCCCAGAACACGTTCACCAAGACAAAGAACATTACTATTATTATGTCGCCTCGTCATCATTGCTGAAAAAGCATCTGAAACAACAGCAGCACGAACACCTTTTATTTTGTTGGCTGCCATAGACATTCCAATCCCTGTTCCGCAACAGAGCACACCTAAACTGTTTTCGGTTGCAACAAAGTGTCCTACTTTAGCGGCATACTCTGGAAAATCCACGCTTTCTAATGAATAACAACCAAAATCTTTTACTGTGTAGCCGCTTTCAATTAAATGCGCGCGGATTTTTTCTTTCAACTGAAATCCGCCATGGTCAGCTGCAATTGCAATTTCCATGTTATCCTCTCCTTTCTCACCTTGATTGTAGCACCGGCCTTCCTCAAACTGTTAGAACTGTTCGGCACCATTTTTCTCTACTCGAATCCGCAAGATGGTAAATTAGCTCTATCAACAAAAAAAGGCTGAAAAAGCAATGAGCTCTTTCAACCTTCTATGACTTATATCAGCCTCTTAATTCGGCTTGGATTTCTTTTAGTTTTTTAGGAGTTACGTCGTCTCCAAGTGGATCAATGATTGTTACGTGATGTAAGTTATCTTGAACAGTTCCTCGAATTTTTTTCAAATATTCTTGACGAAGGGCAGCTTGTCTTTCTTTTTCAAAAGCAGTTAATCCTTCACTTTTTTGTTTTGCAGCAAGTTCATTAATATTTTTTAATAACAATTTCATGCTATCCCTCCTATCATTATCTAGTTACTTTTAATAAGTAACTAACCAAATTATAATATAAAGGTCAACAAAAGTCAAACTTCTTTTTCGAGCAGTTTTTCAGGATCGCGTACTTTTGTTTTTTTGCGTTCATAAATAAGATCCATTAATGCGCCCGAACCAAGTAGGACGCCAATAATAATAAAACCGAAGCCAACTAGCTGGGGGATTTTAATTGCTTCTCCAAGGAAAAGTAATGCGCCAATTAGTGAAAATAATGGATTGAAATTCATAAAAATAGCCGAGCGTGACGGCCCAATTTTCCCAACCGCATAATTATAAACGAAATTGCCAAATGCCGTTGCAACTACAGCTGAAACAACAAACAAGAGCCACAGTTTCCATGAATGAACCGCCACTAATTCTGACATGCCACCCGGCTCCATGAAGCGACTTAAACCAAACAACATAACCGAACCAAGAAATAGCATATATCCAGTCATCAGCCCCGTGTCCATTGATCCAGCGAGCTTTTTAATAATAATAAAACTAAATGCCTGAGAAGCCATCGCGATAAAGATGTCGATATCTCCCAGTGAAATCCCGCTTATCCCCGTCCCATTTGAAAGAACAACCAAACTCACGCCAAAAATCCCTGCTAAAAAGCCGAGCGCACGCCAAGCTCCAATTCGTTCACGGAGAAAAACCACAGAAAAAATCGCCACCACAATCGGCGCAGAACCAAGAATAAGCCCAGCATTCGTCCCAGTCGTCAGCTTCAACCCGTTCGACAAGAAAAAATGATGAATAACAATATTAAAAATACTCGCGAGAAAAATTAAACCAAATTCCCGTTTTGTAGGCAGACGTAATTTTTTTGTGATAAATAAAATAATAATAACGGTTATAGCTGCGGTGAAAATTCGAAAAGATGTCATCGTAACAGTCGGAAAATAGCTAACTAATACTTTCGTCATCGTGACATTAAAACCCCAACTCGCCATCACTGCAATTAATAAAAAATAAAGTCCTATCGGTGCTTTCTCTTTCTGCAAAACAAACACTCCTTTTTTATAGAAAAATGCCCCTTAAATTACTTTAAGGGGCATTTCATAGCGTCATCTTCCGCAGCCTTCCACAAAGCTATAACGCGGAAAATGGGGCAGTGATACTTAAGTCACTGCTTGTAGGCTCATCGCATAGACCCAACTATAGCATGGATAATTTTTTCTGTAAAGCGTTATTTTGTAAATTCTAACCAAGTAGAGGCAATTGCTTCATGTCCTGCTTTGGTCGGGTGCACCCCGTCCTCAGCTAAAAAGGTCGGCCCATGTTTGATAGCGAGGGCGTTCATTAGCCCATCAAGCGGAATAAGCGTTGCACCAAATTCTGCCGCAAGTTCGCGCACAGCTCCAATTTTTGGATCCAAATCACCACGCCACTCTTTCCGATCTTCCGGATATGGTAATACAAACGGCTCCATCAAAATGAGTTCCGCATTTGTTTCTGTTTTAATCCGATTCAAAATCACACGATACACTTCTTTAAACGCCGTCACCGAAGTATCTTCCCATCTGCTAAAACTAAACCACGTATCATTTATCCCAATCATAATCGTAACTACATCTGGTTGAAGTGAAATTGCATCCGCCTCAATACGACGATGCAAATCCGCCACACGGTTCGCACTAACGCCACGATTTATAACCGTTACATCTTCTTGCTCAAGCTGGTCTGCAATTATTTTCACATAACCATGTCCTAATTCGCGGTCATTTTCAAAATCTCGCCCCGCATCTGTCACACTATCACCTAAAAAAAGCAACTTCTTCATTTAGTTCCGTCTCCTTTAAAATTCCTGATGCCTTATTATAACAAAAAAACTTCAATTTAGTTGTATTCATTTTTTGCATAGCTTATTTTTTTAGGAGAGATTATCCAAAATTACAATTGTACAGACCTCGCGATACTACCTATACTTAAAAGTGTTAAAACTTATTAAAAAAATAATCGGAGGTAATTTATATGACTGCAAAAATAACAGAAAAAATGCTTTTCAGCCCTTCTTTTGAATACGTGGATAATGGCATCGAGCATGGAGTGCTAAGTCCATTCGAAACAAAAGAAATCATTTTAGAAAAAGGACAACAAATTGCTGAAGGTTTCAAACCACTGGATTGTTCCATTAAAATGTTAAAAGATGTACCAGTTAAGATGCGTGACGGTATAACCATTTATACCGATATTTATTTACCAATAACAGAAGAAAAAGTTCCTACTCTTATCGCCTGGAGCCCTTATGGAAAAAGTGCTGGAACAGCTCCTCGATACAAAAATCTATTTAATATGCTAGGAATGGGGAATGCCTGGAATTCTGGCCTTACTAAATTTGAAGCACCTGATCCAGCATACTGGTGCGCACATGGATACGCTGTCTGTAATCCTGACATGCGTGGCATTGCTCATAGTGAGGGTAATACTACAATGATTGGCTCTCAAGAAGCTGAAGATGGCTATGATTTAATTGAATGGTTAGCTAAGCAATCTTGGAGTAATGGAAAAACAGCTCTAACAGGAACATCTTATTTAGCCTTTTCCCAGTGGTATATTGCAGCTGAGCAGCCTCCTCACCTAACATGTATCAATCCTACTGAAGGATTAGCAGATGGTTATCGTGACTTAGCTTTTATTGGAGGCATTCCAGATCCTAATTTTATTGAGCGTTTGCAAATCAACCATGTCAGTGCTAAAAATTCGCAAAGAGAAGATTTAACAAAGGAAATGGAAGCATATCCTTTAGCTGATAGTGCTATTTGGAAAGACAAAGTTGCAGATCCAAGTAAAATTACAATACCAGCTTTTGTTATTGCAAGTTATTCTAATACGCTTCACACAATGGGTACATTTCGTTCTTGGCGTTCACTTGGTTCTAAAGAAAAATGGCTTCGTATTCATGATCGCCAAGAATGGCCATATTACTATGACGAAAATAACGTAGAAGAATTGCGACGCTTTTTTGATTATTATTTACTTGGCAAGGAAAATAATTGGACAGATACACCAACTGTGCGCTATGCATTAATTGACTTTCAAGGTGGCAATCAAACTGACTTACCATCCGAAGTTTTTCCACCTACCAATAGTGAAAACAAACGTTATTATATGAATGGCCTATTACGTACTTTACAAGAAACACCTACTTCAGATGATTTTAAAGTATCCTATACTACTGAAAACTTGCCAGGGAGAGCATCGTTCCAAATGACGTTTGACAAAGAAACGCATTTTGTTGGTTATCCAAAAGCAAAATTATTTATGGAAGTAGATGGTTACGATGACTTGGATGTTTTTGTTTGGCTTCAAAAGCTAGATAAATTCGGCAACGTACTAAGTGAATTTGTCGTACCAAATCACGGGGCCGCACTTCAGGATTTCACACAAGAAGGGGCATCTGCTTTACGCTATAAAGGCGCTTGGGGAAGACTTCGCGCATCCATGCGACAACTAGATTCTCAAGTTTCAACAGATGAAATTCCTGCTTATAGCTTTGACAAAGTAGAAAAACTCTCTTCCGGAGAAATTGTAGAACTAGACATTATTTTGAGTCCCATTGGTCTAACTTATAAAGCAGGTGAAACACTCAGAGTAGTCGTGAGTAGCAAAGATGAACTTGGCTCAGTAATGCCAGGAACGCCCGGATGCACACCTAATAATAAAGGTATGCATATCCTTCATACGAGTAAAGAGCACCCATCCTATATTCAGCTACCAATAATCAACAAATAGAAAAGCTTGTCAATGGAGTCTAATAACTTTATACTAAAGCTACTATTTACAATCTTTCATTGAATGGAGCAATTATGAAGTTATCCAATTTGAAATACTTTGTTGATGTGGCTATGGAAGGAAGTTTTACCCGAGCATCTGAAAAATTATTTATTTCACAGCCTACCCTTAGTAGACGAATAAAAGAATTAGAAACAGAATTAGGTGTAGAACTGTTTATTAGGAATCGTCATTCGCTGGAGTTATCAAGTGCAGGTCAACAATTTTTAATAGAAGTAAATGATATTTTAAATCGAGTCAACAAGCTATCCCATATGTTTGATAATCAAAAAACAGCAGATGAAGCTGGACAATTATTAAAGATGGGTTATCTCTCGAATTTCAATATGAACGCAATGTATGAGCTGCTCGAATCATTCAAGCAAAGTCATCCACATGTTCAATTCTCATTAAAACCGGATACACCAATGAATTTAGCTGAAGGTCTTTCTAATGGGCAATATGATTTAGTTTTTAATTTATCCGCTTATTTCCAGCCGAATATGTCTATAGAAGAAGTATTATTTATAAAAAATCATTTGCAAATTGCTATACCCGCGGACCATCGATTCCGGAAAAAGAAAAAAGTATATTTTAATGATTTGAAGCAAGAAATAGTTATTTTGCTCGAAAGAAAACAGTCTCCCATCATTGTAGACTATGTTGTTAGTCAATGTACTAAACATGGTTTTAATTTAAAAGCGAATTCGTATGTAAAAGATCTGGATGAAGGACTAGCAATGACATCTGTTGGAGAAGGATTAGCCTTTTTGTATTCCGGCATGAATGATGGAACATTAGAAGATAAGTACAATATTAAAATTATGGATATTCAAGAAGAACGGAATGACCAAAATATTGTCGCAGCCATTAATAAACAGAGCGAAATTACACTGCTTCAAGAATTATTTTCGTTTATAAAAAGCAGTCTATTAACAAAATAATTCATTCTGGATAAAAAAAGTAGCAAGTTTCTTTTCATCAAAGAAACTTGCTACTTTTTTAGTATTTATTAAAATTGTTTGTGCAGTAAATCAAGAACGTGACGTAACTCATTAACATCAATTTGCCCAGGAGCCGATGCTTTTTTCGCAGCGCCAAATGTCATTGCGGAGCCAAATACTTCGCCAGCAAGACGGCTGATGACACCAGTTCCCGCCATCGACATCGTAATGATTGGTTGATTAGCTTTTTCAGATACAGTATTCGTTGCATCTAGTAAAGTTAGTACGTCTCCAGCAGATTTTGGCATGACGGCGATTTTCGGAAGGTCCGCGCCAAGTGCTTCCATGCGAGTTAAGCGAGAAACGATTTCTTCCTTCGCAGGTGTTTTATCAAAATCATGATTCGACATAACTACTTTTACATTGTTTTTGTGGGCTGTTTCGATTAAACGTAAAACATCCGTTTCTTCATTGAAAAGTTCCACGTCAACTAAATCAATTTTGCCAGTGCTAGCTAGTGTTTCATTTAATTCAAAATAAAATTCGTCACCGACAGCTAACTCGCCGCCCTCTTTTGCACTGCGGAAAGTGAATAAAATCGGTGTTTCTGGTAAAATTGTGCGAATTTCATCTAGCGCAGCTTCCACTTTAGCTAAATCTTTGACGTCTTCAAAAAAGTCAACGCGCCATTCGACAACGTCCAAATCGATTGTTTGTAACATTTCTGCTTCTTCTTTAAGCGCAGCAACCGTTTTACCGACCATTGGTACACAAATTTTTGGCGCACCTTCACCAAACGTAACATTCTTTACGACTACTTTATTCATGTATAATTCTCCTCATTCGATATTATGTCTTAAGATTAGCGATAACCTTGTTCTTTTGCAAGTTTTTAAAATAGGATTTCTTTAATGTAATCAACTGGCATTTCTTTGTGTGTCCAAATTTCGAAAGCTTTCGCACCTTGCCAAAGCATCATGCCTAAGCCGTTAAGTGTTTGACAGCCTTGTTCTTCAGCGATTTCAAGCAATCTAGTTTTAGTTGGTTTGTAGACAACATCCGAAACGATTAATTCTGGACGAAGCATATCGGCACTTGGTAAAAGCGTTTCGCCTTCGAAAGGTTTCATCCCAACGCCAGTCGCGTTCGTGAAAATAACACTTTCTGCGATTTCTTTACGTAATTGTTCGTGGTCTTCGATATCAAATAATTGTGCTTTACAATCTGTTTTCGAATTGATTTTTTCTACTGTTTTTTCTGCATTCGCGTAAAAATCGTCTTTTCTGTTGAAAATAGAAATTTCTTTTACGCCGTCAAGAGCAGCTTGGATACAAATAGCTGTTGCCGCACCACCAGCGCCGCAAATCGTCATTTTTTTGCCGATAATATCATGTCCAGCTTCTTTTAATGCACGCATATAACCAGTGCCGTCTGTAATGTGTCCAGTTAACACGCCGTCATCATTAACAACTGTATTTACTGCCCCTACAAGTTCAGCTGCTGGAGAAAGTTTATCTAAATATTTATGGATATTTGTTTTATTTGGCATGGAAACGTTCCAGCCGCGTAAGTTCATTGCGCGGAATCCTTGTACAACATCTTTCAGTTCTTTGTCTCCAACTTCAAAAGCAAGGTATACATAATCAAGCCCGAGTTTTGCAAAAGCTTCATTATGCATTGTTGGTGATAAACTGTGTCTGATTGGAGTGGCGATTAAACCGATTAATTCTGTGTGTCCTGTAATTCTTTCTGTGATTTTGTTTGTCATAATAACATCGTTCCTTTCCAAATTAAGGTTTATTTGTGAAAATGTGAACTTATATAAAGAGCGAATGTGGCAAGACGGACTCCGCCTTGCCAGTTCGGATTACAAAGAGCCAATTTTTTCTAATGTAGTTAAAATATTTCTTCCTTCGCGAACGCCTTCCAAGATTTTTCTTGTCGCAGCGCTGTCGCCAATATTTACGATTTCAATTTGTTTTTCTTTTCCGTATGCCGCAAGTTCTTCCATAAGTGGGCGTTCTGGTCGCATTCCTAGGCAGACAAAGCCGTAATCAAATGGAATCTCGGCGTCTACTCCGTCGTGCTTCACTTTGAAATGATCCGCTGCTACTTCGGTTAATGCAGTTTCTGTTTGCACATCAACATTATTCTTCTCGATAATGTCCATCATCGAAAGACGTGTAATCATATCTAAGTCTTTTCCAAGAAGTGGCATCATTTCTACAATTGTAACATCCGAGCCGCGTTCTGAGAAGTACTCGACCACATCAAGTCCAACTGCACCACCGCCGATAACTGCAACTTTTTTGTTACTAAATTCGGTAAAGTCATCGATATTTGAAATAAGTCCAAAAATCGAATGAACCTTACTGCCTTCTTTGTCAATCACGTCATGCAAACCTTTAATCGGTGGAAGTAATGGTTTGGATCCTGTGGCATTGACTACCACATCAGGATTAAATGTATCAATAAGCGCAGTATCAGCTTTAGTGCCTGTAATAACTTTTAAATTGGTTAATTTTTCTGCTCGGTTCGCTAAATAATTAGGGAAATCGGCAATTCTACTTTTGTCTGGAAGGTTGGCAATGGCACGCGCCAAGCCACCAGTTTGTTCACTCGCTTCAATTAGCGTTGTGTTACAGCCAACTTCGGCCGCCGTACAAGCTGCTTCAAGCCCTGCTGTTCCGCCGCCAATTACGACAACATTGGTCGGACGAGTCACTTTTGTTTCTTTGTATTTATCTTCATGAATAATATCAGGATTCACCGTACAACGGATTGGCTTCGACTTGGAAATTCGGTGATCCGCGCAACCGATATTACAAGAAATACATTTTCGAAGCATGTCTTCTTGGCCAGTTGCCACTTTGTTCACCCAGTTAGGCTCAGCGATTAAGCCACGTCCCATCGCAAGCAAGTCCGCATATCCTTCTGACAAAATTTTCTCTGCCGCTTTTGGACTGCGAATGTTACCGGAAGTAATCGTTGGTTTGTTAAATTTATCTTTCACCGCTTTTGCAAGGTAGCTTCTCCAGCCATCTTCCAAGTTCATTTGGTCAATTTGCAAGTATAGGTTGTCATTTATTGCCGCTGATACATTCAAAATATCCGCTTCTTCTTGGCAATAATCTAGCAGTTCCAAAATATCTTCTAAGTGGTTGCCGCCTTCTGTAAATTCATCTGCACTAAAACGAAGTACGATTGGGAAAAATGGACCAACTTCCGCGCGGACTTTTTCCAAAATTAGTTTGACGATACGGGCGCGATTTTCAGGCGAGCCACCAAATTCATCCGTACGTTTGTTATAAAGTGGCGATAAGAATTGGCATAGTAAGTACGAGTGTCCGCCGTGGATTTCGACTGCATCAAACCCAGCTTGTTGGGCACGTCTAGCTGCATCACCGTATTTATTGACGATTTCATAAATTTCTTCTACCGTAAGCGGGCGCGGTACAGTACCACCTTTTTTAGATGGAATATCTGACGCGGAAACTGGTTGAAGTCCATTCAAACGTGCTGGATAAGCTGATGCACCAGCGTGGTTGATTTGGATGGATACACAAGTTCCATGTTTATGAAGACGTTCTGTTAATTTGTAAAATCCAGGGATGTATTGGTCATTATCGATTCGAAGTTGCGTTGTTCCGTTTGTCCCATAAGGAAAATCTACACAAGCGTTTTCAATAGTGATTAGACCTGTTCCACCTTTTGCGCGTTGTTCGTAGTAATTCATATGTTCTTCTAAAAATTCGCCATTTAATCCAGCTAGGTTTGTCCCCATTGGTGGCATTATCACACGGTTTTTAATGGTCATTCTTTTTACAGTTAATGGTTCAAAAATACTCGGATAATCTGTCATAATAAGCCTCCTGCGACTATAATCTCAGCAAATGATTTGTTACATTATTCACGTTCAATAATGCACAATCTTATTTCTCTTTCATTATAAGTCAGGAATAATTATTAATCTAATGTATATTTTTCGATTTATCCATAGATTTTTTCTATACAATCGCTTACAATAGAGTTATCAAGGCATTCCGAGGAGGTAGTTTCATGAATTTGCGTCAATTATACTATTTTAAAAAACTAGCTGAAAAAGAGCATTACACGATCGCAGCCGCCGAACTCTCCATTACCCAGCCTAGCTTAAGCCATTCTATCGCAGAACTTGAGCGAGAACTTGGTGTCTATTTATTTGAAAAACAAGGCCGCAATATTCGTTTAACTAAATACGGTCGCTTTTATTTAACTTATGTGGAAAAATCCCTCGCCGAACTAGAAAAAGGTGAAAAACTTTTACACGAATTAACGAGCCCATCGCACGGAAATATTGATTTAGGGTTTATTTACACCATGGGCGCCCATACGGTTCCAGAGCTCGTCCAGAATTTCACCAAAGTCGAAAGCCATAAAGACATCACATTTTCCTTTTTCCAAGGTGCCACTAAATCAATTATCCCTGATTTAAAAAATGAAAAATTCGACCTAGCGATTTGCTCCTACGTCGAAAATGAACCTGATATTGAGTTTTTACCATTAACAAAACAAGAGTTAGTTGTTGTCGTTGCCGAAAACCACCCACTTGCCAAATATGATTCGATTGATTTAAAAGACACCGCAGATTATTCGTATATTTTCTTTTCTGACACCAGTGGGCTGAGACCGCTTATTGATTCTCTTTTTGCGGAAATAAATATTCAACCTAAAATCGGCTGTTATGTAGAGGAGGATACCGCAATGGTTGGGCTTGTGAGTGTTGATTACGGTATTTCTATCATGCCAAAAATCTCCTCATTAGCACACTACAATGTCAAAGTATTATCCATCAACGAACCAAAACACGATCGTTTTATCTATCTAGCAAGTTTGAAAAACCACTACATTTCGCCTGCTTCCAAGGCTTTTAAAGATTTCGCATTACGTTATGGTAAAAAGCATTTCCTATAAAAAAAGGAGCCAACCAAATCGGTGGCTCCTTTTCTATTAAAAATAAATACTTCCTGCTTCAGCATCCGCATTAAATCGGTATAACTCACCAACTTTTTCTAAATAAGGTAAATACTCGATATTCTCCATAAATTCTACTTCATCCGGCAAAATACCTGGCTTCGTGCAACCATCTAACGTTTGGTAAAGTAGTTCGGCTGAGAAAGTTTCTGGCAAGAAATCACGAATTGCTGTTGTCAGTAAAAACTCTTCCGTAATCGCACTATACGCTTTTTTAAGCATATCTAAATGGTCAAAAGCAAGTGGCAGTTCCAAAGCTTCTGTCATTGAGAATAGGCCGATATCCGCCGCGTCATCCCCAGCCGCGCGTTTCTCTAAAGCTTCTGGTGGCACAATCGCATAAAATGCCCGCGAAATAATCCAACCGCGCGGATCACGACCCGGTTTATCAAATACCCCAAACGGAATCAACGGAATACCAGTCAAACTAGTTTCTTCTTCTAGTTCACGCTCGGCAGCTTGGTCCGCAGATTCATTTTCATCGACAAATCCGCCCGGAACCGCCCATTTTCCGCCTTCCATATTTGGTTTTCCTTCTGCGTTTGTAAGGCTTCGTTTAATTAATAAAATATGTAATGTTGGTTTCCCGTTCAACTCTTTTACTGTAGTTAAAATCATATCGCTCGTATAGCCATCTGGTGTACGAAACTCTTTTGCATTATAATTTTTCAGCGCATCTTCTTTGTTCACAAATTCTTCTGTCATGTCAAAATCAGACTCCTTTTTATGTATTTAGCTCTTTCCATTATAGTATCACAAAAAAAAGAATTTGTTCCAATCACTGGAACAAATCCTCTTATTTTTCGATAATTGTGCGACCTTTATAAGTGCCGTCTGGTGAGATGCGGTGTGACATACGGTATTCGCCTGTTTCACTATCGCGGCTCAAACCTGGTGTTGTTAAGCCTTTATGCGTACGGCGCTTGTTTTTCTTCGCTTTGGACGTACGTCTAGCTGGAACTGCCATCTTGCTCGCCTCCTTATTTCTTACACTTGTATCATTGTAACGCTAATCACACGAAACATCAATCTTACAAATCGGCTAAATTCTTCACCCATTCATTCAAAGGACGACGCGGTTTTGCTTCTGGCACTTCCGCTAAGCTAGTTAAATGCAAGGTTCCAACAATTTTTTGCTCAGAAGGGATACCTAAATCTTCCGCAAACTTCGCATCAAAAATAAATCTATTCGACCGCCAAATCATCCCAATTCCCGCTTCCCAGCCAAGTAATTGGATATTTTGGATAAATGCACTAGTTGCCCCGATTGATTCGAAATCCTTTTTCCCGTGACCGATAATATTCGTCGTCACAATGAGTAAATATGGCGGCGTAATAATTTTCTTCGCATAGCCTGCTTTTAAATCCGCAATCTCTGCTTCAGAAAAACTAACCCCTTGTTCGCGCTCATTAAATTCGATGATTTTCTCGATGTATCGCTCTTTTTCAGCAAGTGTATGCAGCACGTATACATTCCACGGCTCTACTTTGCTATGAAAAGGCGCATAGGCAGCTTGCTCTAAAATGGTGTTCACCGTTTCTCTTGAAATTGGCGCGTCGTTCGCTTTTTTAATGCTACGACGTTCCATAATTGTTTTTTCAATCATGTTTAATTCCCCCTTAAATGATAAACGTTATCATTTAGAGAATTATAGCATGATTGGTTTGTGGGTTGCTAGTAAAGGGGCTTTTGGGGTTTAGCATATGTGTTTATTTTGTTCAGATGATTCTCTATAGACCAAAACCTGTTTTCTAATTCTATGGCTGATTCATAATATGTTTTTTCAAATAAAACCATTTATTTCCCGCTTTCTATCTCACCATATTTCTTAGAAAATAACTATAATTCAATATGATAGTGAGAACATAATATCCAACCGTTTAACCCATATGAAGCTTGTAACTCATAATAATTTAATTTTTTCTCGTTTAAATAATTTAGTAGTTCGTCCTCACTTTCATAATCTAGTGGCCAAAAATAGTTTTTGCCTTCAGAAAGTAAAATTGACTTCTCACTTATAAAGCTGCTAACCTCTCCTTTTACTATGTCTAAAATGATACTATTAGACATTTGGTGTTCAAAGCAGAAAGTTAGAAGCCCCTCAAATATGACTTTATATTTTCTGTTTTCTTCATCCTTAACAAACATGATTAATTGAGAATTCTCAAAATCTGCATGATAAGACAATATTTCGCTATCATGAACTGTATTTTTCATAATTAACACTCCTTATTTAGATGGCTTTCTTGGCGGTTTTCTATCCCAATCCCACTCATGTCTATGTGGAAATTCGTGAGTTCCGTCGTCTGAATGGTTAAAATCTATATCTTCTTTAGCTCTGCCCTTTTCATCATAATATCTTCTTTGTTTTACACTTCCATCAGGATTTAACAAATCAGCCGAGGAACTGGGCATAGCTTTTCCCGGAAGACTTTGTTTGTTTTCCACGATGATGTGTTTAGGCATTTTACTACCTTTTTTAACAATTTCTTCATAGTCAATTCTGCTAGTTTTCTTAATCCTTTCTATAACCGTTTTATCAGCTTGTCTCAATTTTATCAATGTATTTTTCGATATTGTCAGTTTCTTCCCTTGATACCCTTTCGTCGTGTAGCCAAAAACAAGTGAGGTTAAAATCCCAAAACTTTGAGCTTTGCTTATTTCTTGACCAGTTATCGGATCTTTATTTTGCTTCAGTGATTCTAGTGTGGCTTTTAACAACTCGCCTTCTTCCGTGGCTTGGTTACTTTCTTTTGGTAGCTCACCGTTAAAACTGGCTGTATTATAAGCCTCCGTTGCTTTAATATCCACTTTCCCATCTTTTGAAAGAATCCACATAACGCCTTGTTTTACTTTGCTATAACTCGCAAAATTATAGACTGTCGTATCAGTGGCACTCGCTTTTCCTAGCGTTTTTCGCATTCGGTTCACAGTGGCAAAATTTAATTTACTTAAATCATAGCTGCCCGTTTGACTATTAAACTGGATATTTGATTGTAACTCTCGAACAGTTTGCTGGATACCTTGCACTAAATCCGTCAAATGGTCGAAAAAAGCCCCATGACTTTGTTCAAAAGCCAGATATTTCTCTAAAATATTTTCTTGCTTATATGCGGTTGCTAACTGGGAACGATAGGTTTGCATTTGGCCTTCTGTACTGCTGTTCATTCGTTGGTACAGTGCTTCTTTTTTGCTTTCAATGCGGTCAATCATTTAGCCGAGTTCATATAAACCATCTGCATCAATTTTAGCATTAGGAGAAAGGTCTACTTGGTCGTGAAAGTCTTGGATATACCGCTTCAACCTTTCCTCACTCTCATTCATTGCCTCGATTATCGTGTCGCAGAGTGGAATGTATGTCATTTGAAAGTAATTTTTGGACGCTTCCACGGCCTTCCCTTTTAAACTACCATCTTCTACGTAGTTTGTCACGGTGGTTTTGACGCCTTGGATGATTTTTCTTCCTGTTTGGTTGGCTGCGCGTAGTTGGAATGCAAAATCTTGTATTTCTCCGATGTCGATTCGGCTCACTGGAACAACTCCTTTTGTATATCTTGTTGTTTACTTTCCAATTGGTAGATGTTTTTTTGGTATGTATTTATTTTTTCTTGGCGTTTTTCTTCCTCAGCTTGAAAGGTTTGGCACCATTTATTTTTCTCGTCTGCTTGGAGGTCTTCTAAATAGTAGCCGAAATTGCGAGCTTGATCGCCTTGCCAGACTTCTCTCATCAACTCCAAAGACTCGCGTTCTTCGTAACAAATCCGCTCAAAATCTTCTTCTAGCCAAATTCACTCATTTTGTTCATGTTTGAGCATATCTAAGGATTATTCCGCATCTTTTTGTTGTTTTTGGAGGGTTTGTAGTTGTTGTTTCAATTTCTCGTTGTTTGAATCCACTTAAATCCATCCCTGCTTTTTTATTCTTAATATACCGCATAAGATATAAAAATTCAATAATTATCTGAAAATTCGAGCGCGCAAAAAAACAAGCCATCTACCTCGAAACGGCTTGTTCATTCACTTCTTATTTTTCAACAATCACAGGGTTTTGCACGTGAACCACTTCAAAACGAGCGATTGCATTTCCTACGATGCCTTTGCGGTCTTCTCTTTGTTCTCTAGTGTCTTTTGTTCTGCCGTGTGCTTTTTTGAAGGAATCGCTTTTCACCCAATTGCGTTGGGCTTCTTCACTTTCCCATTTGCTTGTTACGACTACTTCTTCATAGTCTTTGTCTTCTGGTTTGCTGTGCCATAGTTCGAAGCCTAGGAAGCCTTCTACTTCTGCAATATCTTTTGTTGGATGTCCGTCGCCATTTGCGCCTGTGAACTGACGGATAACGTGCTCTGCTGCGCCTTTTTCTACCTTAATCGTATTAGTTACAATAATCATTCTTAAATCCCCCTTGGATAATTGTATTGTATGTATAATAGGCTGGTTCCTTCCATTATATTGATAATGATTCTCAATGTCAATTTTAGGGAATGGGCTTGGAGTGGGATTTAAAAAGAACAAATTTCACAATCAATGAAATTTGTTCTTTAGTTTGCTATTCTTTTTCAACCACCGGAATCCAAACTTCCGAATAATAATCAGCGGCAGTTGTGTCACCTTCTGTGTAGACTTCTAGTTCTGGAGCGTTTCCGTGCGCGTAGTTGCTTGTTTGGAACCATTCGCCGTAAATGTATTCCCACACTTTTTGGATTGCGCTTGGTAGTGGGCCGACTGATTTGAAGATGGCCCATTTACTTGCTGGGATGATTAGTTTTTCCATGTCTGCTGGTGGAGTGAGTTCGGATTCAATCGCGATATAATAGTCCATTTTGTCGCCGTTCATTTTACAAACGCCTAAAATACCATCAATTGTTGCAAATTCAGCTAATTCGTTGATTCGTTCGGCATCGCCATTTGTGTTTGCTTCTTGCCAAAATTGGCTGATTTTTTCTTTTTGCGCATCGTTTTCAACCGAAAAAGTTCGTTTTTTCCCCACAGCTGTAAAAGCATTTCGTTCGACAATTTCTACTTCCATGATTTTTGTCCTCCTTCAATTGCTTTCGGTACTTTAAGTATAAACAAAAACTATCCAATCTCCAAATGGAAACCAGATAGTTTGAATTATTATTCTTCCGCTGCTGCTTGTTTTTGTTTCATCCGTTCGCGCACGCCAACTCGTTTGATTTGTTTACTACGAAGTTGCCCACACGCAGCATCAATATCTGTCCCGTGTTCGCGGCGAATAACACAATTAATACCATTTTTCTTCAATGTATCATAGAAAGCGAGTACGTCTTCTTTTGTGCTACGTTCATAATCGATATGCTCATCCACCGGGTTGTAAGGAATCAAGTTAACATAAGCTAAATGGCGATGTTCTCCGAGAAGTGCCGCCAGTTCGAGCGCTTCTTTTTTGTGGTCGTTTACACCTTTTAGCATAATGTATTCAAACGTGATTCGGCGGTTAGTTTTGTTAACGTAATAATGGATTGCTTCCATCAATTTCTCAATTGAATAGGTCTTGTTAATACGCATAATACTCGTCCGCAGTTCATTGTTCGGCGCATGGAGGGAAATCGCTAAGTTAACTTGGAAATCCTCATTGGCAAAATCAATAATGCGCGGTGCAAGACCACTTGTCGAAACAGTGATATGGCGCGCGCCGATTGCGAGGCCTTTGTCATGATTAATCACACGCAAGAAATCCATCACATTATCGTAATTATCAAACGGTTCCCCGATTCCCATTACAACCACGTGACTCACGCGTTCTTCCAAATTACGTCCATCCAAATAATGCTGCACATTCATAATTTGTTCCACAATTTCGCCAGCGGTTAAGTCGCGACTTTTTTTCAAAAGCCCACTCGCACAAAAAGTACAGCCGATATTACAACCAACTTGAGTCGTTACACAAACCGACAAGCCATATTCTTGCTTCATCATCACGGTTTCAATTAAGTTCCCGTCACTCAGCTTAAATAAATATTTCGTTGTGCCATCTGTCGATTCTTGTACCACTTGTTCTTCTAAAGTGTTCATCACAAAATTCGCTGTTAAAAGTTCAATTGTTTCTTTTGGAACGTTACTCATTTCTTCAAAAGTTTTGACACGTTTTCTATAAAGCCAGTCCCACACTTGTGTTGCGCGGAATTTCTTTTGACCGTGTGCTTCTAGCCATTCTGTTAATTTTGTCCATGTTAATCCATAAATGGAGCTTTTTTCCATTGTTCAGCCTCTTTTCAGGTCTTGTTTTCGTCTATAAAGATTATAGCTGTTTTATGGTTCACAAGCAATGCTATTTCGTAAATATCAGCCGTTTGTCCTGTCTCGCACAAAAAAAGTAGCTATTCTGTCACAAATAGCTACTTTTTCACTTTATCTAAACATGGTTTGGGTTGCTTTCGCTAGCACTTTTGGATCACGATTATGTGGTGTTACTGGGCAGATTTTTTTGTCAATATCAAGCAATGTGTACACGGCGATTCTAGCAGCGCGAACGGAATATTCTTCAGTGAAAACCATATCTTTTGGAATTTCTACAAATTGGCTAATCATCGCAAAGTTTGTACTACCTTCTGGAACAACGGCCGGACGATCACTCATTGCCCGTGGTTCAAATTGCGCATCAATATATGGCATATAGCACGGAATTACATTGATAATATCCGCTTTAATTTCTTCAAAATCGTCTTGCCAGTTCAAATGACACATTAATTCATATAAAATTTCTTCCCCAGTACATTCTTTCATCGGTTTTTTCACGAAATCGCCCACGCGGTCTGGATATAATCCGTAACCCCAGAAAATCGTAGTGTTTGCATCTTGCGCTTTAAAATGAGGTTGTGCGGCAACAACAGTACTCATTAACCAATTAGAGTCTTTGAAAGTCATGAGCGCACCACTTCCTGGAATGTTCCCTGTGAAGCGTTCAATGCGTTTTAATAATTTATCACCATGACAAGTGACGGTAAAACTTTGCCAGTTTGTTTCTTCTTCATGACCAAAAAATGGCTCTGGATTGCCTAAATTTGGTTTCTTTTGAGCGACTTTGTACCAAAGCTCACCAGAAATTGGTTTTTCTTCAGGTTTTGGTGCCGGCGTATTCATATCACCAAGAGTCGCGCTATCTGTCATACAAGCATTCGTCATAATCACATCATCATCTGGGCCAAGTTTGATAGTGGATCCATCCGATAAATGAAGTGCTGTCGCTGTAATTCCAGGCGCATCTTTGAAATCAATATCTTCCACCGTTTGATTAATTGTAAAATCAACATGGTGTTTATCTAAAAATGTTTTTAAAGGTAAAATCAAGCTTTCGTATTGGTTTAGAGGGGTTCTTGTTACACCTTCCAGCGTATCAATCCGACTAAATTCTAACATCATCCGATTCATATAACGTCTAAATTCAAACAAGCTGCTCCATTTTTGGAAAGCAAAAGTGGTTTGCCACATAAACCAAAAATTCGTTTCAAAAAAGTGTTCGTCAAACCAATCACGTATCGTTAAATTATCCAGTTTTTCTTCCGGAGTAGCGAGCAGTTTCGTCATCAACATCCGGTCATTATTATTAAATCCCATCGAATGCGCATCGAGGATATTGCGATCTTTATCAACTAATCTCGCTTGCGCATGGGTTGGATGTAAATGGTCAAAATTCAAAATCTCTTCAGTAACACTAAAGTTCGGCATATCAAGCGACGGAATACTACTAAATAAATCCCAGAAATTTTCATAAGTTTCTTCATTCAACATCCGACCACCGCGACAAACAAAGCCATGTTCCACGCTTCCAGCTCCATCATTACTTCCGCCTAAAATATGCATACCTTCAATAATATGAATATTTTTCCCATCAAAATTGGCATCACGAATTAAATAAACAGCCCCCGCCAAACTAGCAATCCCGCCACCGACGAAATACACTTGTTTGTCGCCGTAATAGCGCGCCTTAATTGCTTCATCCACTGCCCGTTCTTTTTCAGCGGCCTTTTGTTCAGAAATTTTCTTTGCGGCAATACCTGTTCCAATTGCAGCCCCAGTTAGAGCGACTAGCGTACGTTTTTTATTTTTCATCACTATCTCCTCCAATTTCTTGATACAGATAGTATACCGCTTGTCGTTCGCTTTTAATCTGGGCAAAAGAACGCTTATGTCTGGTTTTTAGACAAATTAGCCATATTGTCTAGTTTTCGCGGTACATGCTATTTGCTAAAAATTCCGTATCCTTTGCAAGTCGAAATAGCTGGTTCGCAATCGTTTCCGGTGCCTCTTTAAAACCGCGCGTAATCCATTTAATCAGTACACCCGAGCATCCGTAAGAAAAGAATTCCGCATAAAATACCCGGTCCGCCTCGTTCACGGCTCCATTCGTATCAATTTTCTCAAATAAATCCATAAACAGCGAATTCGTTAATTTAGAAAAGCAAAAAGAAAGAATACTTGCATCCGCCGAAACCGTATTTTTATAGAAATCAGCATTTTCTTTAATCGATTCCAGCATTTTCAGCACATGCTTATCCCAATTTCCAAGCGTAATCCCATCCGCCAAACAATGGAAAAAGTCATTTTCATACGTCCAAGTAAGCAAATCGTATTTATCTGTAAAATGATAGTAAAAAGTTTGCCGATTAAGTCCACAAATATTCGTGATATCCGCAATACTAATCTTTTCAAACCGCTTATGCTGACAAAGCTCCATCAGCCCACCAGCAATCGCTTTTTTAGTAATGAGTGATTCCGCCATGGCATCCGCCTCGTTTCGTTTGTTTGGGTTAATTGTATCTCAGGTGGGGTTGGAATTGCTAGGGAAAGCATGGGAGATGTTGGTGCTTTATTATCTCCTTGAATGAAAATGACAGATTTTAGTTGAACTAATCCAAAGTTTTTTGTCTTCTCGACTAGCTCTCGTGCATTAAGGTGTCTCAAGTTATTTAGTAAATTCACTTTGGGACCTTAGCCGGCTTGATTATTCGATTGGCGTGATGCTTTTTTGTTTTAATCATTTTGCTCTTGTAGTGGTGGATGCTTCACTTGATCGTCCTCTTGACTCGAGCCATCTTTAAAAACAAGGACATAAATATGATGCGGAAACTCGTATCTTTCATCATAGCTATATTCATACTTTAGATTTGGATCATCTTTAAAAACTATCTTTGTAAGATAACCACCCATTTTCCAATCTTTCTTTATCACTCTAGTTTCAATTTGATTAGATTTGATTTTTTGTTCTGCTAGATAGTTACCCACTGCTTTATTCGCTGTATTCTTGGGAATCGCAAACCAATAAACATATCCAATAACACTAAGTAGGAATATGATACCTATTGTTATCCACCATTTTTTATACTTTTTCATTTAGCTACACTTCCTAAGGCATGAGATTTATTTAAAGTATTTCACTTGTTGCCTTTTTGAAAAATAGTTTGGTAAATCATACAGGAAAACTAATGAAGAAAATACATGTACTACAGGCTTACTTCCTTTACCACAATAGTTGTTCCTACTAAAACCATAGCATAGAAAATGAATGTATAACCAAAAATGTAATGAAATGTCCGATTCTTGTCATGAACGACCTATTTTAGACGAAAATCAATACATTAAGAATTGATTCACTTAAATTTATGTTCAAAATAACACAACTTGTGTCCATATACATAATTTTATACATTAAAAAATAAAATAAGCCATTTAATCCTTCTAATAAATAACCTATTTCATATAGAACTATAATTCCATGTGTATAAACCGTATTTTTATAACACGTAGGATTACTTTATAAAAAATGACCGGAATGCTCCACTATTTACTTCCCTTAAACCAAATTCCCCACAACTTTCATGCGCAATCTGGGCGCATTAGCCAGATGATGCACCAATGGGATTTCTTCCACTACTTCAATCGAGTCAGTCACTGAGCCGGCTAAGGTTGGTTGTTCTCTCGCTTTTTGCTCGGCATCTTGCAGCGCTTCATCCCGCTTGATTTGCGAAATAGATGCGCCGATTGCGTTGGCGACTGGGCCATTTTTATCGCGGAAATTTTTTGCAACACCAGAGATTTCGTCTAGAATAATCACACTACCACTGCCAACAAGAACTAGCCTTACACCACTCGAATTGGTTTTCATTTTATCAATCGCATCTTCGGCCATTTCAGTAATTTTTTTATAAACTGTCTCAGCAAAATTGGAATTGCTAGGGAAAATATGGAAAACATTTGTTCGCTAATATATAATTAAAAAAGAGGTGAATATGATGAAAATGACAGACCCGCTCTACGGAACATTTGAAATAGAACCTGTTTTGGCTGAACTAATCCAAAGTCCATTGGTTTCCCGGCTAGCACACGTGCATCAAGGTGGTTCGAGTTATTTAGTAAATCCACTTTGGGACCTTAGCCGGCTTGATCATTCGATTGGTGTGATGCTTTTTATTAGGAAGTTCGGTGGCTCTTTGGAGGAGCAAATTGCTGGCTTACTGCACGACGTATCGCACACTGCTTTTTCGCATGTGGTGGATTATGCGCTTGATTTTGAAGAGGAAGATTATCATGAGCAGATTTTTGAGGACTTTGTAAAAACTTCGACGATTCCTGCCATTTTAGAGAAGTATGGTTATTCTTTTGAAGGGATTTTTGATGATATTTCGAAGTGGAAAATTTTGGAGCAAGAAGCCCCGGAGCTTTGTGCCGACCGGATTGATTACACGCTGCAAGATTTGTATCGCCATAGGAAAATTAGTTTGGCTGAGGTGGAAGAATTTTTGCAGGCTTTAGTAATGGTGGATGGGCGGCTTTATTTGGCAAATATCGCTCTTGCAGAATGGTTTGTTGCGCAATATTATTCGGAAGTGATTGATTATTTTTATGATCCGCTGAATGTTTATAGTTATGAGATTTTGGCTGAAGCAATGCGCATTGCGTTTCAGCAGGAGACGATTACAACCGCGGATCTTCGGTTGACTGATACTGAATTGTTAGCTAAATTGAATGCGAATTCGGATGCTCGGGAGAAGATTCAATTGCTCGCGAGTGCCCATTTGGAAGAAAATGAGGCGGACTTTACTTATCATCATAAGAAGAAAATGCGTTTGATTAATCCGTCTATTTTAGTGGATGGGCGGCTTATTCCGGCGGATGAGCTTTCAGAAAAAGTACGTAAAATGAATGATTGGGCATCTGAGAGAAGTAAGCACGGCATCTACATAAAAGCAACCAAAAAAAGTAAGCAGTAGTGACACTGCTTACTTGAGAGGTTTGAGTTAACAATACTCCTATTTAGTTTGGAACATCCATCTATTCATATATTTACATCCGTTAGACTAATACAATAATTAAACTTAATAGAACTACTAACACGCCTTCAAATAACATAGTGCTCCAAAGATATTCTTTTTTCTTCACATTTACTATACCTGTCGCTAAGAAGCAGATTAAAAGAATGATGTGAAGCCAAATTGGAAAAGCAATGCCAGTATTATTACTAACCATAGAAATACTCATGTAAATGCATACTATTGTCCAAACGATTAATGTACTTGTTAAAATTATTCTTTTCACTATACTATTACTCCTTAATATGCTTTGGAATTAAAGAACCAATTTCCTACATTTTTTAGTTGTTAATCTATTTTTTGCCTTTAAGTGTACCTATTGCACGTACATCCTGATATTTAAAAGCATATATTTTCTTACCATAGCTTGTTGGAACTAATCCTGTTATGCGATACTGCTTACTTGATAGTCTAAAGTTAATTTACACAGATTAAACACTTTTATTTGAATATACGAGTTCACTTTTGGTATTTCTTATTAAATTCATTGTGTACGTTTGCACATTTTATACAAACATATACTCTTATTTATAATATGTCTTTTTTATCATTTTTATAGTTATAGGTTAATTTTTACTGTTTGTGATTATATTTCCTTATAGCAATTTAAGTACAGCAATAATGTTCTTTTATTACTCCATCGTTTTAAAATTATTTAGAAATTGAATTCCTTTATTTAATTCTTTCTCAATATCGCTCCATTGACTTGTTTCATCATCATACCAAGAATAGATAATTTTAACTTTTCCATCCATCAAAGAAACTACTTCAAATGAAATATAGCGATATGGGGCATAAGTAGGTTCTTCAACTACAATTTCTGCCATGCATTTGTCATTATCCAGTTCTACAACATAACCGTCTTTTTCATCCTTTATAATTGTTAATTTTATATTATTTTCCTTCAGATTTTCTTTTTTTGAATCTATCAATTGGATTACACTCAATCGAATGCCGCTATATGTATCTTTTTGCATAATTACGTTCCTCTCAAATTTTATGATTCAAGCTAAAGCTTCTAAAGAACGAGTCACTTCTTCTCTAATTTGCTTTTCACTGTAGTAAACATTAGGTAATTTCAAATCTTATTCACTATCAGAGAATCTAGCTGCCATATCAGACACATTCCCTAAAATTGTGTATTCTTCCATAGAAGAAACTCGTCTAAAATACGGAATAACATTTCCATAAAACAGAAAAAGAGAAGACTTTTTCTTCCCCAGTCTAAGACCTTGCTAATCTTTGAGCAAGGTCTTTTAGTTTATACTAGTTTTTTTAATAATGCCCTACCACATTCGTTTAGTCTGGGATGTTTTTTTAACTAGCTTAGTTAAACTAGCATTGGCATAATAATAAGAATCATACTTATAAAATTGATAACCACTAGTACGATATTGTTTCACTCTAACATATAATGTTTTCGCCCCCATTGATCGAGCAGCATCAATAATTGCAACTATTCCAAAGATTGGACCTGTAATTGGCATGAATGATAGAATCCCCAATGCAAGACTTCTCATATTGCCTTGTGTGGTTGTATTATACTTAGTTGTTTGAACATATATCCATTTAGAAGCTTTCAGTAACCGAGGCTGAGTGGCGATATTTATGCCATCTTCAATGTCTAAAGGAGGTGCTTCTAGTTCAAGCTCATTATCTACATAAACGTTACCTTCTTCATCCCTATGTACATTTTCTATTGTACCATCATCAGATGTAATTACCCCGTTTTCTTCGTCATTCATTTCAATTTTTACAGTTTCGCCCGTCTTCTTATCTTCAATAACTAAAGTATTACCTGTTTGGGTTGCTATAAAATTTTCTCCGCCATATGATTCAGTAGGAGTGTTCTCTGTTTCTGATGCATAAGTTGCCAGTGGCAGAACCGAAAGAGACATTAACATAACTGATGCTAGTACTATAATGATTTTTTCATGGTTATCTCGCTCCCTTATTATGTTTTTTTAGACAGATACTTATTATACAAAAACCAATTGAATAATGTACCTAACAACAAAAGTATCCCTGCAACCCATATAAAGCTTTGATTCATATAGACATATGAAACATATAGACCAACAATAACTAGAATAAGAATCCCGAAAAACACACCAATAATAATTTTTTTCATTTTATCCATCTCCTTTACCTAAAAGCGCGACATCCCACGCTACAATACTTTTGTTTTTTTCTTAAAGTACTTCAACTATATATATGTATCCGCTTACATTAGTAATGTTACAATGATGTTACTAATATGTCAAGTTGATATAATCACAAGTGGGCTCCTGAAAGATTTCTTTATTAAATCATTTGCCCATCAATTTAAATTTAATTCTTCATAATTTGCTTCCAATCCGCCACATTACTCAAAGCAATCATTGATTCTTCGTTATCAGTATTGATTTTAAGCAATTTTTTATTTAATTTCCACTTTAGTATAACTATACTATTAAATCATTGACACCTAAATTTACAAAATTAAATTCTTTATACTAGCTATTTCCCATTGTCTATTTAGGGTATACCCTTTTTTTACATGAATCGGCTGTACCAAAATATAAAAGCAAAAAAGAGAAGATGAAATTATCATCCTCTCTCCCATACTACCTATCACTTGATTCTTGAAACCATCCCTATCAAGGACTTTCCAACAGATTGATTGCTTCATTTAAAAACAAAATCTCTTCTTCTAATTTGTTTTTTTGCTGTTTTAATTCTCTTATCTGTAGAAAAGTCTTCACCTCTTTGGTTTCCAGTTTATCGGCATCATGTAACTTCATCCATTTGTAAAATTCGTAACGAGGAATACCATACTCCCTGCAGATAGACTGTATGGTAGACCCCCTAAAGTATAAAACCAGTAGGCTTTTTTGAATTTTTTCTTCATATTCAATTCGAGCCATACCTATCACTTCCTATCTAATACAGAAATTTTCTTTCCTTTTTACTTGCTACATTACGCTGATGTCATAGGGGTTATTCTTTCTTCTTCCTTTTTCTTTGCATTATCAACCAAATAAGGACGAGCACTAAACCCAATAAGGTATAGTTAGTTACTGTATCACCTGCTTTAGGTAATATGGGTTGTTTGTTATCCTTATCTGAAGAGGCTGCCAGTTCTTTTTTAGGAATCTCCTGTATGTTTTCTTCACTGACATCCAAATCATCCTCTGAAATTAGGACCTCAACTACGGTCTGACTAGCTTGAACACGGTCAGGCGATAAGAAGAACATCCCACAAAAGCTGATTAGTACCATTGCCAGAACTAATTTCCTTTTCAAGAAATGCACAACTCCTTTCGTAATTTCTTATTTAAAAGCAGCTGTAAAAGTTAACGTTGTTTGATATGCTCCAGCTTTTTTGTCTCCTTGAGGGTTTCCAATTTGAATTTTACTTACTTCGGTTTCCTCCATCGCATAACCTGAAAAGCTTCCAATGACGGGATTAGCCATGGGTACTACACTATTATTACTCTTAAAACTACTAGTTATTACGTCCGAAATAGCGCCAACCCGTTGTAATTCAATCTCTCCATCGGCTGATAATCCACTAGATAATGTCACCTCTACTTCTTTTCCTGGTTCTAAGTTACGATTGATTGTTTTCACAGACATTTCTGTGGCGTTATCATTAGATAAATTTACTTTTTCGGGTACAACGAGGGTATAATCCCCTTCAACAGAATATTCCACTACTGTATTTCCTTCTTTATCTGCAGCGTAGGCTGTCCCTCCGCTAAAAAACACCATACCCATTGCTGCTACACTTAACGTACTTAATACTAATTTATTCATAAAAAATTTCCTCCTTTGTCTAGACGACAACTAATTTTAAATTTATTTCAGACCCGTTTAAAGGTGACTGATCGTTTAAAGAAAAACATTCATATTTTAATACTGCATTTTCATATTCGCCTACCGCTAACGTTTTTTCTAATTCAATGGAATACATACCTTTTCCTGGTTCGATTAAATCGGATATCCATAGAACCGAACCATCCGGATGAATAAGCGATATTTTGAAGTAACAATCATTAATTTCCGGATTATGGAAATTCACTGCTTGTTTTGTTTCATTTGCATACAACGTCACTTTTTCAAACCCTGGAATGGCGATTGTATTTTCTTCTCCACTTGTATCCTTCTGTTTTTTCCCGTTCCAATCAACGGCAGAATGGTCTACATCCAACAGATTTATTTTATCCTTGAATAGAAAATAACTACTGATTCCAATGACACTTACTAACAATAGTAGTAAGGATATGATCACTACTCTTTTCTTCTTCATAGGTAACCTCCAATTTATTCATAACCACAGGACTGTGACATGATCACTATTCTGGCTAATTTACATCATTCATACTTAATCGAAAACACGACGTTCCCTGTATATTTTCCTGCCTGGATATTCTCTGGTGCTTCAATAGCCATGACTGCATCGCCTTCTGTTATTTCCGAACCTGGGGCAAGGGTTAAAATGGCTTTTTCTGGATTAGTTTCTGACCCGTCCCAACTCAGTGGTGCCAAACATTGGACTGTTGTGTCTGCCGTATTGGCCAAGGTTAGCTTGTTGCTCTCAGAAATGGTTGTTTCCTCATAATTCAAGCCTACGGATAAGGTTTTACTCCCTCGATTAATCCCTTCTACTTTCAATTCGGAAGCTTCATTTAAAGAAATAGAAGCCGGAATGACCACCGTATAATTTTCTACCCATTTGGCGTAGATAGTTGTAGATACAGCAGCTGGCAAGGAAAAATCAAACTTATTAGTGAAATTTTGATCAAGATACCACCCGTCAAAGTAATGTCCTTCTTTTACAGGAATCACTTCTTCCCAGTACTCCCCAGAAATTTTACTTTGTACTTTTTGTTCCTTCGCGTCTTCAAATTCTCCACCCATCGCATCCATTGTTAGAGAAAGGAAAGCGCCTTTTCTGTAGCCTGTAGGTTCACTTTGTTTCCGGTGATATGTCTGTAGTTGCGAGAGATTAGAAAACTGTACCCAATTCTTTTCGTCATACCAGTTTGTATTTTCTAACCCATTAAAATTGCTTACATTGTGACTGACAAACAAGTAAGATAAAGAGGTTGTTCCAGTAAACATATCTGTCGAGCTTGCTGCATGTGTAAAATTATCTAGAAATAAAGATTTTAACGCTGTACAATTTTTAAACATGGTACCCATGTTAGTCAATGAACTGGTATCAAAGGTACTTAAATCAAGCTTCTCCAGTTTTTCATTATCAGAAAACATGGCAGCCATATTAGTTACTGAACTCGTATCAAAATTACTTACATCTAACGCTTCAAGACTAGTACAACCAGCAAACATGGCACGCATATCAGTTACTAAGCTCGTATTAAAATTACTTACATCCAACTTCTCAAGGGCGCTACAATTTCTAAACATTTGAACCATTGCAGTAGCGGAACTGGTATCGAAATTACTTACATCTAGTTTCTTCAGTTTTTCACAGCCATTAAACACTCTATACATATCAGTTACTGAACTCGTATCAAAATTACTTACATCCAGCTCTTCAAGACTAGTACAATCTTCAAACATGGCATACATATTAGTTACTGAACCGGTATCAAGGTTGCTTACATCCAGCACCTCAAGGTTTCTATTATCATAAAACATGTAAGACATATTAGTTACTGAACTCGTATCAAAATGACTTACATCCAGTTCCTCAAGTGCCCTACAGCTGTTAAACATATCCCACATAGTAGTTACCGCACTAGTATCAAGACCACTCAAATCAACCTCCATAAGGTTGGAACAATTTTTAAACATACCTTCCGTAGTGAGTAAAGATGGTGCTGTCGGATAATTATTATCTCTAATGATAACTTTTTCAATTCCTGAACCATAAAATGCGAGTGCAAAAGACGTCACTCTAGATAGATTCGAACGTTCAATTCTCACACTCTCAAGTACTGTGAAAACATTATTTCTAAAATACGATGAGAAATTTCCTGTCAAAGTAGCTTCTTCAATCTCTATATGTTTAATTCTGTTCAAATAACTATTCCAAGCGGTTGGTTTACTACTTGGCACGTTACCAAACATATGCAAGCTATATTCACCGTTCACAGTATTACGATAAATTGTCCAAAAATCACCTGAGTTTACTACTGTTAAATCCGAATCATCCGAATCGGCAATAGGCTGCTCAAGAACATCTGGATTTTGCACCAAATCATCCGTAGTTGGGGCTTGTTCTAGATTCTCGACCTCTGCCGGTTTGTCTTGCGCGACTTCTTCTGTAATGAGATTAGAGGTATAAAGAGAACCCAGCTCAACCTCTGGAAGTTTATTTATTATATCCCTTTCTTGTGCGATAGAAACATTAGCGCTCCCACAAGCAATGAAAATAATGGTAACGATTAGGATGACTCGTATGGAAAGCTTCTTCATCAGCTCCCCTCCTTCTTCCGTAATTAGTTTCTAGTTGCTAAACATTCTAGCTGTTATTTTATTATAGAGGAGTAAGGGGGTACCTCGAGCCATAAAATTTTAACTTCTTAAAATTTTATGGCTTGCTTAGCAAAGTTATTCATAATTAATCGAAAATACTAGATTTCCCGTATATTTTCCAGCCTGGATATTTTCTGGGGATTCTATTTCCACGACTGCATCGCCTTCTGTTATTTCCGAACCTGGGGCTAGGGTTAAAATGGCATTTTCCGGATTATTTTCGGAACCATCCCAACTCAGCGGTGCCAAGCATTGGACTGTTGTGTCTGCCGTATTGGCCAAGGTTAGCTTGTTGCTCTCAGAAATAGATGTTGCTAATTGGTTTAATCCCACGGACAAAGTTTTACTTCCACGATTAATCCCTTCTACTTTCAATTCAGAAGTTTCATTTAAAGAAATAGAAGCCGGAATGACCACTGTATAGTTTTCTACCCATTTGGCGTAGATAGTTGTAGATACAGCAGCTGGCAATGAAAAGTCAAACTTATTAGTGAAATTTTGATCAAGATACCACCCGTCAAAGTAATGTCCTTCTTTTACTGGAATCACTTCTTCCCAGTACTCCCCAGAAATTTTATTTTGTACCTTTTGTTCCTCCGCGTCTTCAAATTCTCCACCCATCGCATCCATTGTTAGAGAAAGGAAAGCGCCTTTTCTATAGCCAGTAGGTTCACTTTGATTTCGATGATAGGTCTGTAGTTGCGAGAGATTAGAAAACTGTACCCAATTCTTTTCGTCATACCAGTTTGTATTTGCCAACCCATAAAAAGATTGTAAATTGTGACTGACAAACAAGTAGGTTAGGGAGGTGGTTCCAGTAAACATATCTGTCATAGTCTTTGCGGTAGTAAAATTATCCAGATATAAAGATTTTAACGCTGTACAATTTTGAAACATGCCCTGCATATTAGTAACCAGACTAGTATCAAAATTACTTACATCTAATTTCTCAAGTGATTGACAGTTATTAAACATGGTACGCATATCAGTAACAGAACTCGTATCAAAATGACTTACATCTAATTTCTCAAGTAATTCACAATCAGCAAACATGCTATACATATTAGTAACGGAACTCGTATCAAAATTACTTACATCTAACTCTTCAAGGCTATTACAAGCAGCAAACATGCCCAGCATAGTAGTAACGGAACTCGTATCAAAATTACTTACATCCAATTTCTCAAGTGCTCTACAGGTACTAAACATGCCCTGCATTGTAGTTACTGAACTAGTATTAAAATTACTTACATCTAATTCTTTAAGACTGGTACTATTAACAAACATGCCATACATAGTAGTAACGGAACTCGTATCAAAATCACTTACATCCAATTTTTCAAGTGCTTTACAGTCCCTAAACATATAATGCATATCATTCACAGAACTCGTATCAAAATTACTTACATTCAATTTCTCAAGTGATTCACAGTATCCAAACATGCTATTCATATTATTAACGGCACTCGTATCCCAGTTGCTTAAATCCAGTTCCTTAAGTACGCTACATTTATAAAACATGTTCTTCATATTAGTTACTGCACTAGTATCAAGACCACTCACATCAAGCTCCGTAAGGTTGTAACTATTTTCAAACATACTTTCCATAGTGAGTAAAGATGGTACTGTCGGATAATCATTATCTCTGATGATCACTTTTTGAAGTATTGGATTAAAAAACGCTTCTCTAAAAGACGTTACTCCAGACAAATTAGAACGTTCAATTCTCACGCTCTCAAGCGCTAAGAAACCACCAATTTTACTTTTAAAATAAGTTTCAAAACTTCCTGTCAAAGTAGCTTCTTCAATCTCTATATGTTTAATGTTACTCAAATAACTCTTCCAAGCACTTGGTATACTGCTTGGCACGTTGCCAAACATATGCAAGCTATATTCACCGTTCACAGTATTGCGATAAATCGTCCAGTAAGCACCTGAGCTTACCACTGTTAAATCCGGATTATCTGAATCAGCAACAGGCTGCTCTCGAACATCTGGATTTTGCATCAACTCATCCGTAGTTGGGATTTCTTCTAGATTCTCGACCTCGGCTGGCTTCTCTTGCGCGACTTCTTCTGCAATGATATTAGAGGTATCCAGAGAACTTAGCTCCTCTTCTGGAAGCTTATTCGTTGTGTCCCTTTCTTGTGCGATAGAAACATTAGCGTTCCCCAGTGCAATAAAAAGCACAGAAATAATAAGCACCACTCGCATGGAAAACTTCTTCATCAGCTCCCCTCCTTCTTTCGTAGTTAATTTCTAGATGCAAACTTTCTAGCTGCAACTTAATTATAGAGGAGTCGAGAAGCATTTCTGGCCATAAAATTTTAACTTCTTAAAATTTTACGGCTTAGTTGGTGTGTTTGCTTTTTCCATTAGTATTGTACAAATGAAAAATAGAAATAAAAAAATCCGAGTAACGATCATTACTCGGATAAGACTTTAGTTTTCCATTTAAACATTTTCCATATCCATTCCAACAAGTGTTTCCCTAATCTTTTTTATTAGCGATAAATTTTTTTCTCGCTATTTTCGCCAGATTATCATTAATTTTGACATAATCAGATTCTAGCCATCTAGTATTTACATAGATTATTGGCTGATTGATACGTAAAGAGGTCAATACTTCTGGAGACACGGAAAAATCACTTATATATAAGTCCACCACCGGATCGACCTGATTAAGTATTTCCAGATTGTAGTAACTAGAAAAATACCTCATAAAATCAAATACGGCTGTTTCATTAGATATAGTTGATAAAATAGTTACTTTAATAGGCAAGGTGTGTATAGAAAAATCAATCCGCTTATCCAAAATGATCAGATAATCTGAAGCAAGTCTTTCTTCAAACGGTTTTAATGAATCCATTTCTTTTAAATTTACTAATTGACTAATCAATGGTTCTAGGTGATTCACTTTATGGATTTTTCTTATATTTCGATCAAGATCTGTATACCCTGGCACAATATTATTGAACTTATTGATTAAATTATCAAGTAAGAAATATCTATAATTTATACTCGCAAAGGAGTAACGGAGCAATTCCATCTCTTTCTCTGAAAATGGAATAGAGAGATTATCATTTACTCGTTCACTGGCAAAATCAACTAGTTTCATGAAGCCCATTTCTTCTAACTGTTCATCCATGTAGAAAAAGGAAGGCATTTTTTCAATCGAAGAATAACTACCGAAAGCAACAATGGTACTCAGTATAATTTGCGTCGTGTAGGTCATTTCTTTATAGTTCCTATTAGGAAGTTGTTTCGCTACCTTTTTAATGAACGCACTTTCTGATTTCTTAGACTCCTCGGTGCAAGCCTTATATAGGGCCACTTTAAACTGCCTAGTTGTATCAATTTGACAATTCATTCGATCTCTTAATAAATGCATAGCGACATAATAATGAATCATCATCGCCTTATCTATCGAGTTTGCTCTATAAATTTCTTTTGGACAACTCTCTAATAAGTCAGTGATTTCATCATATCGAACAAAAGAAAATGGCCAACGATCCCCGCTATATGCGACTAAAAAAAGGAAGGTATAGAATATTCTTAATGAAAATTCATCCCCCGTTATTTCTACCTGATTTCCTGTAGAAATATACAAGTTCCGTTCACTTAGCTCTTCATTCAATTCTTTTATTTCTTTCTTTATCCCAGAATAAGAAACATGTACTTTTTTTGCCAATGCTTGTAGATTAGGGAAGGAAGCCAGCAATAAAGTTTCGAGAATTTGAAATTTGGGCGATTCTCTAATATAGGCGTTGATAATGAGTTGAATACTACAATTATCCGATATTTTTAAGGTATAGGACAAATTTGGCGCGGAGTGAACAATCGAAAACGCTTTGTATCCAAATCGTTCAATATCAAAATTAATTGTTTTAATCGTAGAAATGAGGGTTGGATACGTAATGTTCAAATCATTTAATAGTTCCTCTTGTGTACTTGTATGATTTTCCGCATAAAAAATCTTCTCAAGAAGCGCTACCTTTTTTTGGCTTTTTGAATCTAAATATTCTCTCATTAAAAACACTTCCTTTGAATGTTACTTTTTATGTAAAATCCATGTAACTGCAATAAGATGTTCCTCTAAGTCATCGTATTCGCTCCATTGGCTCTTGTTACTCATTGTTTCTTTTCCAGTTCAAAGTCCACTTCCGGGGTTCCCTCTAGCTCTTCCACCAATGGTAATTGATTCTATTCAAATAAATTCAGCCATTCGTTTCGAGTGAGATATTCATGATTTTGATACTTCACCTTGTTTTTTGCGCGCTATTCAGGCACATATGCTTTATCTATAATAACATCTTTCGGACTACTACCCAATCCAAAAAAGTCATGTGAAAAATACGGAACAAACGGTAATATTTCAATTGATTTAGAAGTGAATGACGCGCGGCAAGCTTTTGTTCGGTTCCTTTATTCATTTATTTACCCTACTAGAATATTTTTAGTTAGCGTTTGGGTTGTTTTTCTAGATAATTAGTATAAGAATTGATTTATTTAAATCCATGTCTAAAATAACACAAATTGTGTCAATATACATAATTTTATACATATGGGATTACGTTATACAAAAATAGACTGGAAGCAAAGTAATTTCTTACTTTGTTTCCAGTCTGAAGTCAGCAATGCACTACTATTTACTTCTTACTTCCCTTAAACCAAATTTCCCACAACTTTCACGCGCAATCTGGTTGCATTACCCGGATGATACGCTAATGGGATTTCTTCCACTTCCACCACTTCAATCGAGTCAGTCACTGCACCGGCTAGAGTTGCTTGTTCTCTCGCTTTTTGTTCGGCATCTTGGAGCGCTTCTTCCCGCTCGATTTGAGAATAGATGTAGATTTGTTCGTATTGTCCGCTGATTTGGGAAATGGATGCGCCGATTGCGTTGGCAACTGGGCCGTTTTTGTCGCGGAAAATTTGTGCGACACCAGAGATTTCGTCTGGAATAATCACGCTACCACCGCCAACAAGTACTAGACTTACACTCCCCGAACTGGTTTTCATTTTATCAATCGCATCTTCGGTCATTTCAGCAATTTTTTTATAGGCTTTTTCGGCAAAATCGGTTGGGATATGTGCGACTAATTCAGGGTTACCGATTTCTGCCCTACCTAGACGAACCGCGATGTCGGTAGTGGTCATCGTTTTACCTCCGAAAACTAGTGCTTCTTCGGAAATACGGTAGCCAACGCTATCTGGTCCGATTGTTATGTCGCCATCTTTTTCGCGAACGATACTTCCTCCACCAAGTCCGATGGAAATAATATCTGGCATTCTAAAGTTGGTACGCACTCCGCCAACATCAACCGCAAGCGAGGACTCTCTAGGGAAACCATCCGTCAGCACTCCAATATCAGAAGTCGTGCCACCAACATCGAGAACCATCGCGTCTTTAAGTCCCGCCAAATAGGATGCGCCGCGGATACTGTTCGTTGGTCCACAAGCAATTGTCAAAATCGGGAATTGTCTTGCATAGTTTAGTGACATTAAAGTCCCGTCGTTTTGGCAAAGATAGATTTCAGCATGCGCAATTCCTTCTTGTTCTAGTGCTTTTTCAAAACCATCACTCGTTGCCGCAATAACTTTGAAAAGGGCTGCGTTTAAAATCGTCGCATTTTCGCGTTCAATCAGTCCAACAGAACCTACGGAAGAGGAAATCGAAACCGGAATATCTGCGCCTAGTTCTTCTTCAATAATTTTTTGAACAGCTAATTCCTGATCGTTTTTCAAGGAAGAAAAGACGCCAACAACTGCGACGGATTCCACTTCACCTTTCCAACTAGCTAAGGTTTCACGGATTTCTGCTTCGTTGATTTCTGATAGCACCTGACCATCATACTCATAGCCGCCACCAGTTAATTTATATTTTCCAGATAAAAAGCCAACCATGTCTTCCGGCCAAGCTGTATATGGTAAAACGGATGCTGTTGCAGGATAGCCTAAACGAAGAACGCCAACTTTTGCTAATTTTTTACGTTCTACAATCGCGTTCGTACACTGGGTTGTTCCAAGCATGGCGTGCGTTACTTTCGAGCGATCAATGCCCGTTTCGCTCAATACGCGATGAAGTGACTCAGTAATTCCTGTTTCAATATCTTCACTCGTTGGCATTTTTACACTATGAATGAGTTGTTGATTTTCATCTAAAATAACGGCATCGGTGTTTGTACCACCAACGTCAATTCCAATTTTATACATGACGGCGTTCCTCCTTTTTGACAAGTTCTTCTAGTGGTTCAAAATCGACATCATAGCCGAAATAGCGCGGTCCAACTGTTTCGATACCTTTGTCCGTTCTCCAAGCATCATCAGCTGGTAGTGCCATCACGCGGACACGTTTTCCGTATTTGAGCGCTTCCGTCGTTACCGGCATCAGCGTTTCAAGGTCTACCATACAAATTAAATCTGGTGTAATTGCTATCGGTTCGCCATTTTTCTCCGCAACAAGATTTTCGTTTTGGAAATGAACAATGACTTCGCTACCTGTGTCTTTGTTTAGTCCGTCGATTTTCACACGACCAAAGTTGAAGCCTGCACGCGTTTCCCGAACTACATCGGTAATTTTCCCTTCGAATAAATGATAACCGTGCGTTACATCTAATAATTTTTGTAGTTTTTCTGCTTCGTCCATCGAAGTTTCACGGATTACTTTACCGATTTCTTCAGATAGCGTCACGATATTTTTAATACTACTTTGCTTGATTTGCGCGCCGTTACACGGATACAGGCTCACAAGAGAACTCGCGCCCATTTCGACCGTTGTCACACGTGCAAGTCGTTCGGTCCATTTATTATCAATCGTTTCCATGATGCCAATATTACCTTTTTCATCGGTGATAGCCATTGGTGTTGCGGAAATCCCGTCTAGATGGAACGTCACCATTTGTAGTTCTGGAAAAGCTCGGCCCATGCCGTCACAGTCCACCATTGGCAAACCTAGTTGAGCCGCCACAACGATTGGGATCATTGAGTTTACTCCACCAGCTTCCATTGGAAATGTTCCTTTTACTTCTTTGCCTACATATCTACCTAATTTTTCAAATACACGAACGAATTCGTCGCCTTTAGGAAATTTTTCAATGAGTACAGACGGTGCCCCCATCATCGCGGCTGGAATGAAATAATCATCATCCGCAATTTCTTCTGGGGATAACAGTTTAATTGGTCCATGTTTTTTAATTGCAGTTAATGCCATCATCTTGCCTATATATGGATCTCCTCCGCCACCAGTGCCAAGAAACGCAGCACCAATCGCGATATTTTCAATAGCTTGTTCATCTAAATAACGCATTTATTTTCCCTCCAAGTTTTCTACATTGTTGGTTTTCCCGCTCAGCACTTTCGCTCCGATCAAGTAAACAGCCAGCGACAAGATAATACCGATAAGTGGTTGATTTGGTAATTGTGGTAGCTCCGGGAAAAATGTCAAAATGACTGGAATCCCCGCAATGACTGCACCAACTAGCCAAGAACTTACACCAAGCCAGTTGACACCTGATACTGGTGCCCATTTGGATTTGTCACCTTTTTGGACAATCCAGTAAGAAGCAATCATTACTCCTGCAACGGGTGGTACCATTGCTGAAAGTACGGACATAATTGGAACAAAGTGGTTTAAAATTCCGATAACCGCGAGTATTGTTCCAAGTCCGCCTGCAACTGCCACTGCTACTTTGTGATATTTTTCAGAGATGTTAAATACATTGATAATCGCAATACCTCCCGAAAAGGCATTTACTGCGTTTGTTGTCCATGCAGCAAGTATCAAACCGATAATACCAAGAACTGGTAATCCTAAGTTTGTAAATACGACAGAAATATCTGCTGTACCCGCCGTAAGTGCAAGTACCGCTCCAACCGTAATCATAAGCACACCTGATGGCAAAATCCCGACAATAGCTGCTTTTACAACATCTTTACGCGATTTTGTATATTGAGAATAGTCTCCTGCTATTACTGCACCTAATGCAAATGAGCCAATTGTAATTGCTAGTCCTGTCATAAACGACATGCTTCCTGCTGGTTTATAATTTTCAACAATAGCTAGTCCGCCATCGTTTAAAGAAACAACAAGTCCGTAAATACATACAAATAGTAAAACTGGTACTGCGATATAATTTAAAATACTCAAAATACGAATACCATAAATAGCTGAAAGTAACATGATAACTCCCCAAATTAAGGAAGAAACTGGTACTGGAAGATTAATTCCATAAATACCTAGAAACTGTGAGAATGCTGCACCACATACATTGGCTTGAATACCAAACCATCCTAGACAAGCAATCGCTAAAAGAATAGATATGATTTTTTTCGACCCTTGTTCTCCAAAAACCTGTGAAGCTACACTAACTGCTGGAATACCTAAATCGCTACTTTGCATTCCTTGATATATCATAAATAAGACAATAACGCCGTATCCTAAAAGTGCTATTAAAATTGCTTCCCAAAGAGGCATACCTGAAATTAAAGTTCCTCCAACTAGTAGACTCGGTACACAAATCATTGCTCCGGTCCATACAAATGCTAAACTCTGCCAGGATTGCGTTTGCTCCACTGATTTCTTCTCTGTCATTATGTTCCGCCCCTTTTTCTTGAATTTGTTATATTAATGACTAATTATATAAGAACTAGCTATCATTTGTATTTATCAGAATTGAAAAAAAATAGCGCAATCTTTGTCGTTTTGGACAAAAAATGCACTATTTTTATTTATTATTGTTATTTCCACCAAGAATCCGTCGAATCGCCACTGCTAAATAAAGGTTGTAGGATTCTGGGATTTTTGTCGCCGGATATTGCAATAACTCATTTATCCGTTGTATTCGATATTTAATCGTATTTTTATGCAGGAATAGTAGTTCAGCTGCTTGATTATAATTGGATTCACCTTCCAGTAAAAACACAGACAGCGTTTCAATTAGTTCATCATTATCCTCTAAAGGCTTTAGTGGCCTCATTTGTTCTGCAATTGCTAGTTCTCCTCGATCTACTATTTCCACACATTTTGCTGCGAAATCAATTTCTTGAAGAGAATAAATGGACTTGTTCGCATAAATCGCATTTGCCGCATTTTTATATTCATTAACGAGCGAATAAGCGCTTTGCACATCTGACGTTTGCTCCATTCCTTGGCAAACGGTAATTTTCAAGTCTATCCCATGTTCTTTCATCATCATCGCAAACTCATTGGCTGTATGCGTCCGGTCCCGCTGCGCCACTGAATTATCAAGTAAAACAACGATATTGTCTTCAAATAAATCAATTAATGAAACTTGGAAGTGACTAGCTACAAAACTTTTCAGTTCAGCTAAAACTTGCTCATTGTCGCGAATTTCTTCGGTTTTTACAAGCCACATCCATTTAATAGAAGAAACATCCACATTTAAAATCTTACCAAGTCGCCGCATTTTGACACTTTCATCATTTAAAATGGCTTTCATCAGTTCAGCTGTACTGATTTCGACATAGTTTCTGCCCCATAAATTCATAAATACTTGGACTACTTCGGTAATTTGCATGACTACATCGGCTGTTAATACGCCTTTTTCTTTCATCA
This sequence comes from Listeria sp. LM90SB2, assembly GCF_028867355.1. Classification (NCBI taxonomy): domain Bacteria; kingdom Bacillati; phylum Bacillota; class Bacilli; order Caryophanales; family Listeriaceae; genus Listeria; species Listeria sp. LM90SB2. The sequence continues at coordinate 521,794 of NZ_CP046449.1, read as the reverse complement.
TAAATAAGTGCATCGCTTGCATACCGTCTTGAAAAATCGGTTTTCTGGCCGTATAAAAATCGCGTTCATCCAAGGTAAGCTGTACAAGCTCATGTTCACCGATTTGTTTAGATGCCTCAATTATCCGTTCAAAATCCCAGTGGCGCGTTCGTGGCCAAGTGATAGAATTAATTACTTGGAAAGAATTATCCGTTAAGACGAGCGAAGTATGCGTTCTATCAGACAAAATTTTCAGTGTGGTATCTATATTTCGTTGTGGCGGTCGCACACTCGAAATCTGTTCTAATGACTCGGTTACAAAGTTGGTATCTGTCATTTCTTGCTTCACAATCGCTTCGACTACTTCATAAATCACTTCGCTATATCTAAGTGACATCTCGTTTTCCGGCATCACGATAATGGTAAAATCAAGTTCATTTGCAAAATCAATCAGTTTTTGATCCATTTTCGGCACAAAAATTCCCACGTAGTAAAGAATTAAAGCAACTTCGCCAACCTTATGTAATCGCTCAATTGTCCGACACTGTGCCTCAACATCGTCACGAATATTCACAAAAGCCGATACAACTATTTCACTGCCATAAAATTCATCATTATCAAATAAATCATCTTCTAAAAGAGCTACCTCTGTATATTCTAAAACAGAAATAGACGAAACAAGCTTAGATAATCCAGATTTTCCAGAGACTACTTTCGCTTCTTTTAAAGATGGTAATTTCATTAAATCTGCCAATTTTACGCTCAAAGTTCGCCACCTCCAGTTATTCTAAGTGTAAACAATCTCCTAGAAAAAGTCCATGCCACGTTAAATCTTTTACATTCAAGGCCTATTATAGTAGCATTGAACCATGAATAAACATATTCTGATTAAAAACATAAGAAAAGAAACGGAGGCAAATTATGTCTATAGAGCCATCCATTAAAATAGAAGAAATTATTAATGAAGTTGAAAAAGTAATCGTCGGTAAACGACATGTTGTTAAATTAAGCTTAACTGCCCTACTTGCGGGTGGTCACGTATTATTAGAAGATGTTCCCGGTGTTGGTAAAACGATGATGGTCCGCACCCTTTCTAAAACAATTGGTGTTTCCTTTAAACGAATTCAATTTACACCAGATTTACTTCCCGCAGATGTGACGGGGGTTTCGATTTTCAATCCTGAAACACGTGATTTTGAATTCCGTCCAGGTCCTGTCATGGGAAATATTGTTCTTGCGGATGAAATTAATCGTACTGCGCCTCGAACTCAAGCCGCTTTACTTGAAGGTATGGCTGAGAATAGTGTGACAGTGGATGGTATTACGCGCAAACTTGCCAACCCATTTTTCGTTATGGCGACGCAAAATCCGATTGAATACGAAGGAACGTATGCCCTTCCAGAAGCACAATTAGACCGATTTTTACTCAAAATTAATATTGGTTACCCGACAGTCGAAGAAGAAATGCAGCTGCTTACATTAAAACAATACCAAGATCCACTTGATCAAACGCAGCAAGTGGTGACACTCAGCGAATTACTGGACCTAAAAAACAAAGCAAAGCAAGTCTTTATTGATGATGTTTTAAAAAATTATATTATTCGCCTAGTTGATGCGACTCGAAAACACCCTTCCGTTGCGCTCGGAATTAGTCCGCGTGGCTCGCTCGCTTTCATGCAAGCCGCTCAAGCTTTTGCGCTTATTGAAGGTCGAGATTATGTGATTCCTGATGATATTCAGTATTTAGCACCGTATATTTTCACTCATCGTCTCATTTTGAAGTCTGAAGCTTATTATAATGAGGAAACAGCCGAATCCATTATTGCTTCCATTTTGAAAAACACGTCAGTTCCGGTAGAAAAGAGGTAGCTAAATGTTGAAAAAACGCCTCCTATTAGCATTTCGGTGGATTATTATGCTAATTATTTACGCTGGGCTTTGGACTTATACGTTATTTCAAGGTGATACTGCTAGCTGGTTTTTAACCTATTTCTTTAGTTTTATCCTGTTACTTTTATTTTTGTCCTCGATTTATCCACTAAAAGCGTGGAAAGTGAATCGGCGTTTTGTTAAAAATACCTATCATGATGGCGATTTAATTGATATGCAAGTATCATTCACTCGAAAATCGCGTTATCCGGTGGGTTATTTGCTATTCCAACAAAAAATACCCGCTAGTTTTGGCAATGTGAGCGCCCGCCAACAAGTGGTTTATCCGCTTTTTAAAAAGCATTTCACGGTTACACTAGCTGGATTTGTAGGCGTTCGTGGGATTCATTCATTTCCGCCAGTGGATGTAGAAACTAGTGATGCTTTCGGCTTGTTAGAACGTTCGCGCCAACTATCTTCCGAAAAATCGCTCACTATTTATCCAACCTATTTTCCGGATGTATTAGAAAAAATCAGTGAAGCTTCTCCAGAAAACGAACGCAATGCCGCTTATTGGACGCTTAAGAAAAACAGCAATTTGCACAGTTTGCGCGAATTTTCTTCTGGTGACCGGATTTCTCTTATTGACTGGAAATCTTCTGCTAAAAGCGACCAACTGATGACTAGAGAATTTGAAAATAGTGCAACATCACGGTTATCCGTCATTTTTTACGGAGCGAGCCATCCCAATTTTGAATTATCACTTCGGGCGGCTTACTCGTTTATTCGCAAAATCTCCGAAGATAATGGAGAAATTCGTGTTACTCTTTTAGGCGATCAAACAAGTAAATTTGCTCCGGCGAAAGGTACGAGTAGACTTCAAGATATATCGACTGCTTTTGCAGAAATCGCCCCGGTAGATAGTTTAACGCTGCAAGAATCGCTTGATAGTAATTTACATTCTGGAGAGAAAATCCTTCTATTCACGCCATGTATTGATACGATGTTAATGCAAAAAGTGACTCGTTTAACGGATAATAAACAGCTCCAAATCATTACTTTTCAATCAGAGCATTCTAAAGCGATGGATGCTCCAGCGATTTTCCTTGAGCCAGCAAGTCTTCTAAGCAGATGGGAGCGTGAAGCTAAATGAAAAGATATTTAACGCTCGTCATGCTATTTATTCTATCTGTTTTGCTTATCTCTGAGTGGATTTATCCATTCGCAGAGCTGACCGAACTCTCTACAGCAAACTGGATTATTTTGTTTATAACCCTTTCACTCGGTAGTTTTTTCCTCCGTTTGAAATATTATTGGACAATCCCGCTTCATATCGTGATGATTATCTTCGTTTCAGGAATTTACTACGCTAAAGGTGGGATTTTGGCAGGGAATTGGTTTGTTTCTTTTTTCCAAATCACCTTTAATGGGTTTAGAGATATGGTACAGTTTCGCTCGTCCGATATTTCTATGGACTTTATTTTAATCGTTTTTTTAATTGCTTTATGGCTTTTGAGTTATATTACTACTTATAGTATTCTGCGCAAACAGCGGGTTATGAGTGTTTTAGTTTTAACTGTTGCTTATTTAGCGGTTATTAATACTTTTACAGATTATAACAGTAATTGGGCCATCGTCCGAACTGTATTAGAAGGATTTTTATTACTTCATCTTGCACTGGCAAGTCGGATTGCAGCACCAAATAGAATTAGCGCGGACTCCTTAAAACGTAATGGTTTGTTTTATCATATTTTTGTGATTTTGTTACTGGCCGTATTTGTTTTTAGTTCGTTAATGCTTCCGAAAAAAGCACCGATTTTCCCTGATCCGGTACCGACGATAAAAAATGCGCTTGGAATTAATACAACGCGCACGGTGGGTTATAGTGAAGATGATACGACACTTGGTGGTGCTCTCAAAAAGGATAATGCTACTGTATTCACGGCCCGGGCGGAAAAAGGGCATTACTGGCGTGTAGAATCGAAAACGGTCTATACTGGCACTGGCTGGGCAAATGCAAATTCCGCGGATGTCATATCTTTTTCTTCCGGTGATAATTTCCCTATTCAACTTACAGAACAAACAACTGGTGCTACAAACACGGCCGAAATTAGCTTTGCTTCTTCTAATGATTACATGCCTTATCCATATGGAACGCAAACAGTTAATGGCGCAGTAGATTCATTTAGTGCCAATTTAACCATTGAGCGGGTTGGACCAGTGGATACAATCAAAAATTATACGGTCCAATTAAAAACACCCGTTTATAATATTGAAAAAATGCAGAATGCCGACTTTAGCACACTTTCTAACGCTTTTGTTTCCCAATATACCCAAACACCAAAAGACTTACCAGACCGGGTGACAAAACTTGCCAATAAAGTAACAAAAGACGCTGATTCAATTTATGACAAAACGAAAGCAATCGAACGCTATTTAAGCGCTTCTGGCACCTTTACTTATAGTACAGAGGATGCGAAAGAAACGCCTAGGGGAGCCGATTATGTCGATCAATTTTTATTTGAAACGCAAATTGGGTATTGTGACAATTTTTCTACTTCCATGGTAGTCATGCTTCGATCGCTTGGGATTCCAGCAAGATGGGCCAAGGGCTACACACCTGGTGAGGGTGAGAAAAAAGAAAATGATGCTAAAACGACTTATACAATCACAAATAACAATGCACATTCTTGGCCGGAAGTGTTTTTCCCAGGAACTGGATGGGTTCCATTTGAGCCAACAGCAACATTCTCCAATCCCGAAAACTTCCAAGAACCCACAACTGAAACAGCTAATAAACCTGAAACACCTAATGATAGTACGAGTACGCCAGAAACACCAAATACAGCCGATAAAACACCAGAACAAGATAACGGTAGCAGCTCCACAGGTGAAACACCGAAAAAAGAAGAACCTAAAACAGAAACAGCGGCCTCTAATTTCGAAATTCCGTCTTGGGTTTGGTGGATTCCTGCTGGACTAGTTGTGACACTGCTCGCACTAGCTATTATATTCAGACGTAGAATTCGTAGATATTTATTGCTTCGTTCTCTGAGAAATAGTCCAGAATTTGGCAAAACCTATCATAGACTTATGAAATTACTTGCTTCTTATGGTTATGTCCGCGAATCGAGTGAAACGTTACGTCATTTTAGCACCAGAGTGGATGCTGAATTAACAACGACAGAATTTTCGCGACTAACGAAAATGTATGAAGCCCAAATTTATAGTAATAACTTAACGGAAAAAGTGATAACTGCGGAAGAAACGCAGCTTGTGCAACAAGTTATAGCTCGATTAACTAAATAAACAGAGAAAAAGCGCCTAAGAAAATATTCATGGCGCTTTTTCTTATGTAATATTTTTATCTTTTCTTCGTAAATATGCGATAATGTTAACATGAATAAAATAAAGGAGACTTGAAAATGACAACTATTTTCCCAAAAGAACAAAATGTCGCTCCCCTTTTCGAACAGATATTGGCTAATCCAACAGCTTGCAGACGTTTTAAAGATGTATTTCTAGATAATTTAGAGAGCTACCAAGAGACGCGTGGTTTTGAAAAAGATGATACTCTTTTTGCTAAAATTATTTTGTCGGCTTATAGGCAAAGTGATGTAAGTGCCTTGTTGTTAGGTGTTTGCGGGAGAACATTATTCGAACTTCTCAGACAAGCTTTCCTTATTCCTAAAAAATTAACAGTGGATAACCCGTTCTTTTTAACAGATAAAGAAGGTAATTTTATAGCCAAGAAGGACGATATTTCTAACCGCGAACAGGAGAAATTTCAAGAGATTTATCAATCGGATTTGCATCATTCTGAAACAACGATTTTCTTAGTAGATGATGATGATATCATTCATTCCTACGAGCCAGATTTTTCGATTTCTACTAAACGAATTAATAAAAAAAGAGGGATTTTGGTACTGTATTCTCTTCCTGATACTTTAAAGTTAGGAATGACTGAATCGGAAGTCTATGCGTTTATTTGGAAAACTTTCTTGCATATACAGGAAATCATTCCATCCAGCCGAATTTTCTATGGACAAGAAACATCAGAAAATGCAGATGAACTTGGCGTATTTCTTCCAATTCACCATTTTGAGAAAAAAATGCTGCAAAATATTGAGCAAGTTAATGAGCTAGTTGATGCTCTTCGTGAACAAATGGTTAATAAATAAGAAAAAAAGGATGAAAAATCATGGCAAGATCTAGACAAATTTCAGAATCAATCGGTTTGGGGCTTTTACTTGCTCTGGCTGGCGGATTTATGGATGCTTACTCTTACATTGAAAGAGGTCAGGTATTCGCTAATGCGCAGACTGGGAATATACTTTTATTTGGAATTAATATTTCGGAGGGGAACTGGGCTATCGCAATTCAGTATTTTTGGCCGGTTGTCTCTTTTACGGTCGGAATTGCGATATCTGAAGTGATTCATCGGCGAGATATTAGACGTCTCCACTGGCGTCAGCTTTCTGTCTTGATAGAGGTGGTAATTTTAATTGGAGTTGCATTTATTTCACTTGATCATAATCTAATTGCCAATTCGCTCATATCTTTTGTATGTGGTATCCAAGTAGAAAGTTTCCGAAAAATGCATGGTAGAGGGATTGCGACGACGATGTGCATAGGGAATTTGCGGAGCGCCACGCAAAATTTATGCGATTATTTCGAGTACAAGGAAAAACAATATTTGCGTAACAGCTTGCTATATTTTACCGTTATTCTTAGTTTTATCATTGGTGCGGTTGTAGGGAATTTCTTTATTCAGCTATTCGCACAATATGCTATTCTCGTTTGTGCATTTTTACAGTTTATCGCCTTTATGATGATGTTTATTGATAGAGAAAGTAAAATAATATAAAAAAACTGCCAACAAAATGATTTCTCACTTTGTTGGCAGTTTTTTATTTTACTTCTTCATCTACTTTTTTAAATTCGAAGTTCTTCATCCATTTTTTATTTTTGCGAATGGAGAAGTAGCCGATGATGGATATCACGAAAGCCCCGAGGAAGTCGACGAACAGATCGCCCATTGTATCAGCAACTGCTGCATGACCTTGAAGCATCGTGCCATCTTCTAGCATTGTTTTTTGCATGTTCATTCCAAAGCTATCGGCTGCAAATTCATAGAACTCCCAGAAAACACCCAAGAAAACAGCAAAGCTACAAGCAAATAATGCAACGAAAACCGGACTCATCGAAAGAGTAATCCGTTCATCATTATTCAGTAAGCTCACAATAGAAAAACCAAGTCCCCCAAGCATTGCCCCACTAAACGTATGTAGAATCGTATCCCAGTTAGGAATTAAATAATAGAAACTACGAACTTCGCCAAGATAAATGGCACAATATAAGAAAACGATAAAAACAATATACATCGCATTCGGAATGACGAATTTCATTTTTTTACTAATGATGGATGGTAAGAATAGAACTACCACGCCAAGTACACACTGCATAAGCATAAGTGAGTAGTCGCCCTTTGTTTGTTGTCCTTCTGGAACATTACCAGATGGCGCTGTAATTAAGTTAACTGTTGCATAAACCATCGAAACTACGAGCGTTACTAATACAAAAATAGCCAAAATCTGTGCCCAGTTCCATTTTCTTTTCTTTGTTTTGTCCTTCATGAAGCGTCTCACCCCTTTTTAAAATATGTATTCATTATAATCTATGTGAAGCGAAAAAAGAAATTTAAAACCAGCTTGCCGCTTCTTCATAACGCTTTTGTGACAATTTCCTGTCTAAAATCAGCTATATTTTGTGTTTCTCACACATATACTTTAATACCGCTTTACCATGATTTTTAATTTTGTTACACTAAACACATACTATATGAATCTTTTAACTGGAGGAAAATCAAATGAAAAAAGTATCATCTTTATTAACCCAAGATCAGTTTTGGGGAATTATTGATAACTCTGACAAAGGCAGCAAATTAGAAGAACTACTAGAAAAGTTGAGTGAGGATGAACTTTTTGGTTATGATTATTGGTGGAACTACTTTCATAAAAAATCATATAACCAATCGCTCTGGGCTGTTGCTTACGTAGTATTAGGTGGCTGTAGTGATGATGGATTTGACTATTTCCGTTATTGGTTAATAACAAGAGGTAAGGCTGTATTCACATCTGCTGTGGAAAATGCCGATACGCTTTGCGGTGAATTTGATTTATTAACAGAGGATGAATATCCTGAAAATGAAGAGGTAGCTTACTTAGTGATGGATATTTTCGAGAACAAACTAGGGAAAGACTTTGACGATGCTGAAAATGAAGCAGAGAGTAGAATTGAGTTTGAAGAAGTATCTATGCCTCCAATAGATTTTGAGTGGGATGAAGACGACGAAGATTCTATCAAAAAAGTATGCCCAAACACTTTTGCAAAATGGTGGAATAACGACAAATTCTAATATAAAAACACGGAAATCCTATTAATGAGGACTTCCGTGTTTTTTTGTTATTTCAAAAAATCTTGTAAAGCTTTTGCGTTAGCAGCCATATCATCTAAACGAAGCACTGCTCCCGCTCCATCAATTCGCTCATTGTGCCATTTCCCTTCAACAGGAATCGCGAATTTTTCCATTGTTTCTGTTTTTCCTAGTAGGAAATCTGCGCCAATGGACATTAATGTTCCTGTTGGGATATTAGTGGAAGAATAACCTTGTAGTTTTCCGATAACATCTGGGATTTTTGCCACGTCACCAACATCAATCGCCTGTTCTTTCAAAGCTTCTAATACTTGTTGTTGACGACGAATTCGACCGAAGTCTCCTTCTGCATCTTTACGGAAGCGAGCATATTGTAACAATGTTTTACCATCCATTACTTGTTCGCCTTTTTTAATGTTTGCGTCAATATTTTTCGACATATCTTTCTCTGCGTTGATTTTGATTCCTTCTGGTGCAAGTGTATCAACAATCTTAGGGAAACCTTCAAAATTGGCTACTACATAATATTGTACGTCTACTCCAAAATTTTCTTTAATCGTTTGGCGTACAAGTTCTGGTCCGCCGTATGAATATGCTGCATTGATTTTGTTTTTGCCGTGTCCTGGAATATCTACGTATGTATCACGCATGATCGATACCAGTTTTGGCGTATTTGTTTTCGTATTATAATGAGCAATCATCAAGCTGTCTGAACGGCCTTGGTCTTCACCGCGAGAGTCACTACCGATAAGTAGTACATTGATTTCATCGCCAACTGCCTTGGCACCATTGAATTTGTAGTCTTTTAATTTACTTTCATTTTGCGCTTCTTTTAAGCTAGATTGATATTGGAAATAACCTATAACTGCAACTACACCAACTAAAATTAATAGGGCTACAAGAATCGTAACAAAAATTCTACCTTTGCGCGCTTTTCTTTTTTGTGCATGTCTTGCCATATTTCACACCTCTTTTATTGTAACTTACTTCCATATTACAATAAAATGACAAAAAATAGGAGCGATAATTCCATAAGATTTTTTAAAGATTGGAAAAAGCCCCCTACAATGATGATTTCTAGAGGGCTCGCAAATATTAAAGGGTTCCGTCGCTGCTTGTAGTACTATCACTTGTTCCAGAGTCAGAACTATCATCTGAACTATTTGGCGCTTGGCCAGGTTCACCGGACGGCGGCGTTCCACTCGGCATCTCTCCTCCACCAGGACCTTGCATGGTTCCATTAGTATTATTTTCCGGGGTATTTTGACTAACTGAATACAGCTGATAACTTAAAACACTAATAATTATGACAGAAAGAATACTGACAATAATCGTGCTCCACTTCCATTTATTGTGGATGCCTTTCCCACGAATAATGACCTTCTTTTCTGGTTGCTCCATCTCTTCCATCCAACATCATCCTTTCGTTACCACTACTTTACCAAGCAAATAAGAACAAATTATGACATGAATTAGAAAAAAATATGTCGGGCAAATCTAAAGTTTTCTTTAATTTTTTCAACTTTTTTAGAAGTGTTTGGTATAATTAATTGAATATAACATGAAATTAAGGGGTGTATTATGGCTAGTTATGGTGGGAAAAAGAGGAATAACAAAAAAGCAATTATCATTGGAAGCATTGCCGCTGTTGCCGTCCTCGCAGGCATTGCCATTTACTTTTTCATTCAAAATCAACACAAAGATGAAAAAAATGCTTTAGCAGCCGCAGAAACTTTTACATCAAATATCGCTAAAGAAAAGTACGACAAGTTGGGAAGTAGCGTCTCAAGTGAATCCTTGAAAAAAGTCGAATTTACAAAGAAAGAAATGGAAGATAAGTATCAAGCTGTTTACGACGGGATTGGCGCAAAAGATATTAAAGTAAAAAATCTAAAATCTGTCTATGATGACAAAGAAAACAAATTCAACTTAACATACGAACTAGAAATGCGGACTAGCCTCGGGAAACTCGCTACACAAAAATACAAAACGACTATTTCCAAGCAAGATGATGACTGGAAAATCGACTGGAAACCAGCTCTCATTTTCCCCGGAATGGTGAAAACAGATAAGGTGCGCATCACGGAAGACGAAGCAGAGCGTGGTCAAATAGTGGACAGAAATGGTAATCCACTCGCGACTACTGGTCAATTTGCCGAAGCTGGTGTAGTGCCTTCGAAGCTTGGTGAAGGCGACGAGAAAGTGAAAAACATTGCGGATATTAGCAAAAAACTAGAAGTCTCCACTGATTACATCAACAAACAGCTCGATCAAAAATGGGTCCAAGCAGATAGCTTCGTTCCTTTAGTTACATTGAATAAAGATAATCTACCTGAGGCTACTGGACTTACGTATGCTCAAAAAGAAATGCGGACGTACCCATTAAATGAAGCAACCTCGCATTTGATTGGTTATGTCGGTGAAGTTAGCGCCGAAGACATTGAAAAAAATCCAAAACTCAGCGTTGGCGATGTCATTGGGAAAAGTGGCTTAGAACGTTACTATGACAAACAACTGCGCGGTAAAAATGGTGGCGCAATTAAAATCATCAATGACCAAACCAAGCAAGAAGATACTTTACAAAAAATCGATAAAAAAGATGGCGAAGAAATTAAACTAACGATTGATGCAGCCGTTCAGAAGAAAGCTTTTGATAGCCTCGGTTCCGAAACTGGCGCTGTGACCATGATTAATCCGACAAATGGCGAACTATTAGCGTTAGTGAGCACCCCTTCTTATGATGCCAACCAAATGGTGCTCGGGATCACTTCCGAAGATTACGCAAAATATAATGACGACAAACGCCTACCTTTCCTAGCAAGATACGCAAATCGTTACGCACCAGGCTCTACCTTTAAAACAATTACAGCCACAATTGGGCTGGACACTGGCGTTACAAAACCCGACAAAGTCCGTGAAATTTCTGGCTTACAGTGGCAAAAAGATGCTTCATGGGGCAAGTATTTTGTCACTCGTGTCCATGATGTTCCAAAAGTAAATATGACGGATGCGCTTGTGCACTCTGATAACATTTACTTCGCTCAAGAAGGTCTAGAAATCGGCAAAGATAAACTAACTGCTGGCTTGAAAAAATTCGATTTTGATAAGGAATATAACTTACCTTTCACAATGAAACCAGCACAAATTTCGAATGATGGGCTGAACTCGGAAATATTACTAGCTGACACATCTTACGGACAAGGTGAATTACTGATGTCGCCAATTCAACAAGCGATTGCATACTCGGCCATTGCAAGCGACGGAAAAATGCCTTATCCAAAACTAGATACAAAAGAAAAAGCTGGCAAGGAAACACAAGCAACCGAAGCCGCTTCTGCCAACCAAGTCAAAGCAGCTTTAGTCAAAACTGTTTCTGATCCAGCTGGTACAGCACACGCCCTACAAATCCAAGGTCATAGTATCGCAGCCAAAACCGGTACAGCCGAACTAAAAGAAAAACAAGGCGAAGATGGCCTTGAAAATGGTTTTGTTTACGCCTTCGATGCCGACAATCCCAATTACCTCATGGTAGGAATGATTGAAAACGTCAAAGGTCGCGGTGGTAGCGGACTTGTAATTGATAAGCTAAAACCAGTTATTGAAAGTATGTATAAATAAAAAAGAGCCCTTCTGTTCGCGAACAGAATGGCTCTTTTTTGTTAACTTTCATGGGTTAATTCAGTAATTTCTCCTTTTGTATTAAAACGAACAACTAAAAGTTCATCGCTAACTTCTGGTAATAGTTTGAAATCGAATGTTAAATCCAACTCATTATTGGCATTTTCCGAAAACCAAACGCCTGACAAAACTAGTTTATCGATTAAGATTTCCTTTGTTATATTTTCTAGCGCATCACATTCGGTAACTTCTAAAACCGCTTCGGGCAATTCATCTGTATGAAAATCAAAATAAATAGTAAGCGTATCATTTCCATCAAATTGCTCTAAAATAGTTTTTTTCGCTTCTAGGTGTAGTTCCGGAATTTGATCCGTTAAAGTAACGATATCTTTAAAATAATCTTCTGAAGTAAGCTTTTCAAAAATACTATAATCAACCTTTACTTCTTTGCCATCCAAAGGAATTACGGCGTCCATCATCGTTCCATTTTCTTGCGTATAGCTTAGTGTTCCTAGTAACTTGGTTGTTAATGTTCTGTTTGTCATGTTCGGTGCCTCCTAGAAATAGTAGCTTGCATACGCTCAGTATAACTTAAACTCACTTTGATCCGCAACTTGTTTCGCAGCACTGCTTTCAGGGAAACTATTAACAACTATTTAAACCGAAGAAAGAAGGAAGTCCCATGGTAAAAATCACGAGTTATCCCGCTGAACCTTCTGATGTTAAACATTATATTTCTGGAGAAAAAATGAAAAATGACCACCATTTGCATACGGTACTTAAGTTTGATAATCATTTAAATATAGACGTTCTAAAAAAAGCAGTGATGCAGTCTACTAAAAAACTTCCGCTATTACTTTGTCATTTTAAAGAAACGAAAAAAGGTGCTTTTTGGCAAGAAAGTGTTTTTTCTGCGGAGGATTTGGTTTTCTTAGTGGAAACGCAAGCGCCAGAAACCGAAGTGGACCGAGCACTTGTAACGAAGCTTTCCACAGAAAATGGGCCGCAAATTTGCTTTACTGTTGTTCGGGCTGATACTTCTGATCAGCTTGTGGTTATTATGAATCATATGTTAGCAGATGGCGCTGGATTTAAGGAATATCTTTATTTATTGAGTGAGCTTTATTCTAATCTGCTTGAAAATCCGGATTATGCGGCGAATTTGAGCTTAGGTTCCCGGAGTTTAAAGCAAATTTTTGATCAACTTTCGCGTAAAGATATAAAGTCCATTTTTACGGAAAAAACGAAGCAAAAAGCTGTCCATAACCCAACTTTCCCTCTTAAAGGTGACCCGAAAAATCCGAAAGTTATTTGGACTAAGCTACCAAAAGAGGATTTTTCGGAAATCATCCACTTTGCAAAAGAGCACGAGGCAACTGTGAATGATGTTCTGTTCGCCGCAATGGCGCGCACTGTTCAGCAAACAACAGGGCAACAAGAAATGTCAATTGATTGCCCGGTGGATCTCCGTAAGTATTTGCCGAGTAAGACCAGTAGCGGAATTACCAATCTCACCGCCAATATTACATGCCAAATCAGCGCAAACGATGACCTAACGTCATTTGAAAGCACACTCCAAGCCGTCAAAAATTCACTCAATCCACAAAAAAACAGCTTTGCACCTCTACGAATTTATTATTTATTGGAACTGATTTTCAAGAAAAAGAACTACTCTGTTGCAAAAAAAGCTTCTGAAAAAATGTATTCTATTCCGAAAACAAGTTTTACGAATATAGGTATTATCGATGAGGAAAAACTCGTTTTTGAAGGTAGCACTTTAACAGATTGTTTTATTTGTGGTTCTTTAAAGTATGCGCCGTTTTTCCAAGTCGCTGCTACAACTTTCCGCGGCGAGCTGACACTGAGTACTAATTTGCATGGTACTACGCAAGATCATGCTTGGCAGAAAGACTTTTTGGAGCAGATGATTTCGGAATTTCCTTCTAAATAAGAAAAAGCTATCCTCAGCAGGATGGCTTTTTCTTATTTCTGACTATCCAATAATTCGTAGCCTACTTTCAAGTTATTTAAGGCTGTTTGTAATTTATTCGTGCGCACTTTTTTAAAGATAATTTGATTTGGATATGATTTTTTAAATGCAGCTTCACTATCTTTTTTACCATTTAGTAAATCGATAGTTACTTGTATCCGCTCTATTTTGAAATCACTCCATTCTTTGAAAACCTTTTTAAATGCCTCCGTATCCGCCGAGGCTTCTGAACTTCTTTTAACCGCATCTATACTTAAAATTTCTTGCTGATATCGTTTCATCGTGTCAATCATTTGGTTAATATTATCATTCGCAAAATCCAAATCCGACCAACTTTCTTCTTTAATTGTATCTTTCAAAATTTTTTCTGAAGAAAGTTCCCGACCTTCAAATTCTGCTAAATCAGCTTTAATCAAGGCTAAATCTTTGGTTGAAAGCTTGGGCTTGCTCGTCGTTTTTACAATTTTATCGCTGTTAGTTTTTGTCTTCGTTTGTTCACCTTCATTCTCTCCTGTTGTTAAGGCTATTATAACTACAAAAACTGCGCCTATTATTACTACCACTTTCCACATTTTTGATAATCCGTTAAACCAAGCAACTAACTTCTTCACTCGTTTTCCTTCTTTCATTTAATAAATAAAGAGCATATAAAATTATAGCCTCATTCTTATCAAATGTTTAAAAGGTCGTATAAATACTACTGAAAAGATAATAAAATGCGCAGTAAAAAAACAGCCTACCTCAAATCAAGGTAGGCTGTCCCTTTTTATTTCAACAATTCCCGAAGTGCATCTACGCGATTCGTTAATGGTTTTCCTAATGCTTTTTCAAAATCATCAGAAGTAACATCTAATTGGTCGTTCTTAATGTCGTGTTGGAAGGATAAGAACATTTCTGCGACAGGTTGTGGTAAACCGGCAGAAACTAAATTTTCTACAAATCCTTTATCATCTGAAGAAATAACGTCGAAATCTTTTCCAGTTGCTTCTTTTAATGCTTTTGTAAGTTCTTCGTATGTCATGAGTGGGCCAGATAATTCAAGGATTTCTGGGAAGTCAGCGCCCGCAACAGCTTTTGCGGCTACTTCTGCGTATTCGCGTTTTAATGCCCAGCCAACTTTTCCATTTTCAGCAGCGTATACAAATTTTCCAGCACTTAATGCGCCACCAATCATTGGCATTTCATTTTCGAAGTACCAGTTGTTACGCAAGAAAGTGTGCGCGATTCCGGATTTTTCGATTACTTTTTCGGTAAAGAAATGATCTTCTGCTAAAGCGCTTGTGGATTTATCTGCGCCTGCAAAACTTGTGTAAGCAATGTAAGAAACACCTGCTGCTTTTGCCGCATTTACCACGTTTTCGTGTTCTACTTGGCG
The DNA here is from genome assembly GCF_028867355.1 of Listeria sp. LM90SB2. NCBI lineage: Bacteria > Bacillati > Bacillota > Bacilli > Caryophanales > Listeriaceae > Listeria > Listeria sp. LM90SB2. The sequence continues at coordinate 506,527 of NZ_CP046449.1, read as the reverse complement.
ATTACCAGGAGCGCCCGATACAAATAATACACGGTCGATTCCTACGAATGCTTGCTTCATTGATTCTGCATCACTATAATCACCAACTCGGATGTTAAATCCTGCTGCTTTCAAGTCTGCACCTTTTTCTTCGCTACGAACTAAAGCATAAATATCGGACATTGGAACGAGCTCTTTCAAATAATTTAATGCGTAGCCTCCAAGTCCACCTGTTGCACCTGTTACTAAATAAGTCATTTAAACCACTCCTTCAAATTTTTTTAATATTAAAGCTGTACATTTATAATTTACACCTTTATAATAAACATTATGATAAGATAAGTCAAGAAGAAAATTTGAAAGGATTGAAAAAAATGAAATACTCTATCCAATTTAGTGATGCTATCCACATTTTGGCTTATATAGAAATTTTTAAAAATACGAATTTGTTATCGAGTGAAATTATTGCTGGTAGCGTAAAAACAAATCCCGCTAACATTAGAAAAATCATGAGTAATTTGAAAAAGTCCAATTTAATTACTACGCAAACTGGCAAAGCAAATCCGATTCTTGCTAGACCACCAGAAGAAATTTCACTGCTTGATGTTTATAAGAGTATAGAAGGCAATACGAATTTAATTCACGTTGATCCAAAAACCAATCCAGACTGCATTGTCGGAGCCAATATCCAACAAGTTCTTGCGAGTAAATACGATTTGCTCCAACAAAAAATAGAATTTGAAATGGAAAAAATTAAATTAGATAGTATTGTTCGTGATATTTCTGTACTTGAAAGCAAAGACCGGCCGCAGAATATGGAAATTATCGAAAAGTATTTGTAAAAATAAGTCCAAAGAAAAAAGAACTGATCCGTTTTCAGCGAATCAGTTCTTTTTTCATAAATTTAAAGTTGTAGCTTTTTTCTTCCCCAATATTTAGAAATAGCTTTTCGTAGGTCATTTCTGTGCCCTTAAATTAGCAGCTTTCGTCCAACCAATGAAAGTGGAGCTAGTTCTTATCCGATACCAAAGCTGACCTTCAACGGTGGCTGTTCGATCGACAATTAATGTTTGATTTTTATACTTGGCTAAAGTTCCCCATTTGATTGGGCTATCTACTACCGGAACTTTATAGTATGCTTCATTTCCTTTATTTGCGCTGACGTATCGAGTTAATTGGATTGGTATTTCCATGCTTTGTTTATAAAATGTGTTAAGTGCACGCGTATCGACCCAACCAATTACTTTACCATCAATGCTAAATTGATACCACGTAGTAATTGGTGTTTTGGCTTCGCGCAATATTCGCATATTTTTACCTTGGTAGACGGAAAGCTTGTTCACGAGGGTTGCGCCAGCTGTATTGTATGGTTTCGTCCAAACTGCATTCCCTGGCGCATTTTTTACTCTTGCATAAGCAGTAACACCTTTGTCATATTCTATTTTATCGTAACGGTCTAAGGAAAGATTTTCAGCTTTGGTCCAGCCAATATTTTTTAACCTGTACCATAATTCACCGCCATTTCGCGCTTCTCTATCAACAGTTAAAGCTTTACAGCGGTGCGAGGCTAGCGTTCCTTGTTTAAGCGAGTTATCTTCTCTTGGAAGTTTGTAGATCCCCGCATTCCCGCGAATATATTTAACATAGCGTGTTAAATTCACTGCTTTTTCAGTCGTTTCCGCTTTAAACATCGCGTACAAAGTAAAATCGTTTCCGGACATATAATCCGTACTAAAATTCCACTCATGTCCACCATTTTTTTCAGTATACCAGCCTTTAAAAACATAGCCTTGTTTGGTCGGAGGTTTAGGTGCAGTTATTCGCGTCCCTGCCTCTACTTTTGTTTTTATTACCGTTCCATCAACATCATAACTTACTGTGTAAACCTCTTTCAGTGGTTGGGTTACTCTCCCATGAAATCGTGCTTTTGCTTTTCCAACAGTGACTGGTTGATAGAAAATAAAACTTACTTCATTTATAAATTCTGGTAAATGCCATTTGACATTCGGTTTTTCATAATCGCCATCATCACTTATTATTTCTGGAGTAACAAGCGACCCATCAATGTTTTTTACTGTGTTCGGAACAACTAGATTCATTTGATGATTAATAGATTTATTCAGACATTCTTGGCTAAATAATTCTAAAACATCTAGATTTTTAAGTCCTGCTAACGCTCTTAAATCGCTTATGTGATTCTTACTTAAATATAGGTTTTGCAATTTAGTTAAACCTGAAAGTGGCACAATATCACTAATTTCGTTATCTTCAAGAGACAAAGTATCCAGCTTAGTTAAACGTGAAAGAATCGTTATATCCGTTAGTTTATTATTTCCCAAATACAAACTTTCCAGTTGCAGCAAATGAACAAGTCCATTTATATCACTTATACCATTATGCTCCAAAGAAAGTGATTTTAATTTTTTTAAATCCTTGAGCGAACTTAGGTCTTTAATTTTATTTTCGTCTAAAAAAAGCCATCCTAAATTTTTCAAGTTTGCTAAGGGCTTTATATCTGTTAGTTTATTCCCGTTTAAAAATAACTTTGTCACATTGGGTAAATACTGAATTCCTTGAATGGATTTAATATCACTATTATTCGCAATGATTTGATCTATACTATTTAATTCACTTTGTGTCACTAGATCCGTCACACTTTTTTTCTTTAAATTGTCTTTGATTGTTTCTGCAAAAGCATCATCTGGAAAAATTTGCTTGATTGGCGTTGGCACGGTGATAGTCTCCGCTTGTACTTTCGCCCCGTTTCCAATAATTATCCATAAACTAAAAATAATAGCTAAACCTGAGATTAAACAATATTTCCTTCTTGGGTTGTGCTTTTCTTTCACACTATCCTCTCCTTGATTCTAGTTATTAAAAAATAAAAAAGCTAGATATAGTCCGAAAACCACATCTAGCTCTTTACACTACTTCTATTTACTAGCACGTGCTTTTTTAGTAAGAGCCACTGCAGTTCCTACTGCTAACAATCCTATCAACAGGTAGAGCGCATTATCGCTATCACCAGTTGTAGGGAGTGAAGCTTCTTTTGAATTATAAGGGTCATAAGCGTTCATTGTACTTGTTGTGCTAGCTGAATTCCCAGTTGATGTGTTAGATGTGTTGCTTCCAGGTATATTTGCGGAAGGTGGTGTAGTGTTCCCTCCGTTATTTGTAGTCGGCGGAGTGTTCCCTCCAGTTGTTGGTGGTGCCACAGGATTTTTCGTGAATTGAGCGTACAGCGTAATATCATTTGCTGGCATTTTATCTGTCGCAAAATCCCATTTTTTACCATCTGTTTTTTCGTCATACCAACCTTTGAAAGTATATCCGGCTTTTGTTGGCGTTTTTGGTTCTTTTAGAAGTCCTTGATAGTCTACTGCTTGAGTCGTTGTTTTTCCATCAACATCAAAGGTTGCTGTATAGCTATTGGCGCTATATTGAGCATATAAGGTGATGTTTTTAGCAGGCATCTTACTAGTTGCAAAATCCCACTTGTCACCACCAGTTTTTGCGTCATACCAGCCTTTGAAAGTATAACCTTCTTTTGTTGGTGCCGTAGGTTCTTGTAGCAAGCCTTGATAATCTACTGTTTGAGATGTTGTTACACCGTCATTATCAAACGTTGCTGTGTAGCTGTTAATACTAAATTGCGCATATAAATCGATGTCATTTGTCGGCATTTTATCCGTACTGAAATTCCATTTAGTTCCGCCGGTTTGGGCATCAAACCACCCAACAAATGTATAACCTTCTTTTACAGGCTTAGCTGGTTCAGTCAATAAATTCCCAGCTTCCACTTCTTTGGTTGTTTCTTTGCCGTCCACATGAAACTTAGCATTAAAAATTGCCTTAAGTGGCTGCGTCACAGTTCCACTAAATGTTGTCGTTCCTTTTCCAATGGTGACAGATTGGTTAAAGGTATAACTTACTTCATTGGTATAACTAGGTAAATTCCATGTTATATCAGGTTCTGCATAACTACCACCATCGCTAATAGTAGCTGGTGCAATCAAAGCGCCCGTCACATTTTTCACCGTGTTTGGAATGGATACATTTACTTTGTAGTTCACTGGTGGATTTGTCCATTCTTGGTCATTCAATCCTAATTGGGTAATTCTTGTTAAATTAGCCAATGGTGTAAGATCGCTAATTTGGTTATGCCCAGCCGAAAGCCAATTAATATTGGTTAAATTCGCAAGTGAGCTTACGTCACTTACCTTGTTATTATAGAAAAATAATCTTTGAAGCTTTGTTAAACTAGAAACTGGGCTTATATCACTTATATTATTAAAGTACAACGTTAAATATGTGAGATTTTTCAGGTTAGAAATTGGGCTAATATCTTCTAACTGATTTTCATTTAGCTCTAAGTTAGTGAGTGCGGTTAGACCTGCTAGGGGACTGATGTTACTTATTTGGTTAGCTCCCAGTTTTAACTCAGTTAGTTTTGTTAGACCCGACAGTGGTGCTAGATTACTAATTTGGTTATTTGCTAAATCTAAATCTGTAAGGTTTGTTAAACTCGCCAATGTGCCTATATCTTTTAACTGGTTACCATTTAAGGATAATTCGTCCAAATTTGTTAAAATCCCAAGTGGAGTTATATCACTTATTTGGTTGTTAGTAGCGATAAGACTTTCTAAATTGGTTAATTTAGCCAGAACACTAATATCCGACACCTTATTACTTGAAATATCTAGTCGTTCTAGTGTTGTTAAATTAGCTAATGGTTTTAAATCTGTCACTTGATTACCAAAAGATAATTGCTGTAGACTAGTTAAACCTGAAAGCGCACTAATATCACTAATCGTGTTACTAGATAGTTCTAGCCGATTTAAATTTGTTAGATTTTTAAGCGGGTCTATATCCGTTATCTGATTGTTGAACAAAGTCAAACCAGTTAGATTCGACAAATTAGCTAGCGGAGTTATATCTGCTATTTGATTATTATTCATCAAAATATCAACTAACTTAGTTAAATCTTTAAGTGGAGTTATGTCCGTAAGTTGATTATTGCTGAAATTTATTTGTGTTAAATTGTTCAAGTATTCCAATCCATCGATAGATTTTATCCCTAATCTATCCGCCTGAAGCGTCGTAACTTGGTCTAGATCTGTTTGCGAGACCGTGTCTGTTACATTCGTTTTTCCTAAGACCGTCTTCATTTTTTCCGCTAGAGCTGTATCTGTAAAAATCTGATTAATAGGAGTATCTTGTGTAATTGTAGCTGCCTGAGCATTTGTCCCGTTACTCGTGTTAATCCATACTCCACTGCCAAATACTAATATTGCTACTAGTATACTTTTCAACCATACATATCGTTTTCTTCTCACTATATACACTCCTTTTTCAATAGTTAGAAACAATATCAGGTTTCGTTGTATAGGATTTTCTCCTGCATCCGAAAAATCATGTCTGCTTACTTTATTAAACTATGCGCCCCATGAATTGTTCCTATGGTATTCAGTAGTTAATCTGTCTACGGAGCTGCTTAGTGATATCTTTCATCTCGTTCGTTCCAGCACATTTTCCCTATATATAATATTTTTATGTATTTCACTATCGAAGCTTAATAGGAATTCAACCATGCAAATCATGTTATGTTGATACCACACGTGTCATTCCACCTTTTAAAATGGTCTATTATTGACGAACTCAAGCCCCGCACTCTTCCCGCCAAAACTCTCTTTTTTTCACTTCTTCTATATAATCACCCCTTTCAAAGCCCATTAAATAATAATAGCTATTTTTCTCCAAAAAAGAATTAACTTATGTTATCCTCTACCCTTTATGTTCAAAATAACACATAAGGATGTCGAGATTTTTGGTGAAATGTATACAAAAAAAGATAACACGGTGTGATTGTGTTATCTTTTTACTTTGTATGCGTTGCTGGTTGATAGTTCTTTTTGTTTCTGAACTGAGAATTGATTTCTTCGAGTTTAATCTTTATATCATGAATAAAAATTTTAGCTTTTACTAGTTTTGCTATAAAAATCACCTTTTTTTCCAGTGGAACATAACAATATTTATTCTGTTTTAGCTTCCTTTAATTTCTTGTAAAACCACTTCCGCTTTTTCCTTTACTGAAATTGGGATATCTCTCTTTAAAAGTTTTTCGATATTTAATAATATATTTTCTTTATTTGTTTGATTAACAACGTCTCTCAGAACATCCAAGCTTCTAATCACCGTCAAATGATAATTATCGTCTAGTAGAGAAAGGAGCTTTGGCAACATTTCTTCTCGACCAAGAAGATAGAGCGCATAATAAATACCTACTTTTGCAAAAGAATCCGTTTCTCTATTTAACTGTTCTTGCAGTATCGCTTTCGCTTCGTCAGTCCCTACAAAACCGATTGATTCAGCAGCAAAGCAACGTACATCAGGGTTGTTATCGCCCAACGCCTTCTTTAAATACGGGAGACTTTCTACTTTAACCAAATTTCCTAAAATCTCTATGGAGCACATTTGAACTAAATCATCGTCGTCTGTTGTCCCTATGAGGGCTGCTTGAAAAACTGCTTCGCTATCAAAATAATATAAATACTCATAGGCAAATATTCGAGTATTCTCATCGCTATTATTTATGCTAGCTAGTAAGATGTTCTCCAATTCTAGTGGGGGCCTCTTCAAGATTTAACTCACTTATCAAATTTTCTGCCTTCTCATAATCAAAAGGTTTTTGCTGGATAATAGTTTTAATTTCATTGAGAATTTTTTTCGTTTTTTTTAGCATATACTCCCACCTCCAAATGGAATCTCATCGTTGCTTCCACTTGCGCACAATCTTCTTCAGAAAGCTTTCTTTTTCCACCTCTTCATCCGCCCTGCAATTTATAATATGTTTAAAATATCTCGAAAACTCCGAGTCAAAGTTAAAATTATCTTCCCCATACTGAATAAGTTGCTCTCTGTTCGCTCTTTTCCATTTCAAATAATCTTTTTCCGGTATACCAAAAGAAGTCAAAAAGACGTCATCCGGGTTATTTATTGCTACATTACGAAGCATTTCCTGCCCTTTCTCCTCAAGTTCCAAATAATTATCATTTTCTTCAAAAAAGATTGGGTTAATTAGCATGCAATAACCCATTATCCAGTCGACCTCTGTAATATTTCTCAGCTCGCTAATGCCAAAATCAAACATACTTTTTAACTTATCATCTTCCGTCTCATTTTCTTCCATTCCATACATATAGGCTATCATATCCCATTTAATATAAAACGCCCGTACAAAATAACGAATATTCTTCTTATCAGACATCCAGGTATTATAGCTATAATCTAATACCTCTTGAACCTTTTCTTCTATCTCCAGTTGGTCTAGTTCTTTCCATTCTAGGTTTATCATAAGATTCTCTCGTTTCTATGAGTAATTGTTATGGAATATACAAAAAATCTTTTATTAATGTAAACACAAAAATTAGTAAACATAAAAAATATAGTGAGCATAACGTGTACAAAGTCTTTTTATTTTCATATAGTTTAAAATATAAAAAAGCAATGACGATTAGCAATGTTATTGTAAAAACCGCTATCACACTTGATAAAAATTCTAGCATGCCCGCTCCCCCTCATTCACACTGTAAAGAAAACAAACGTAGATAAGATAATACCACCTACTACAGTAAATAAGTACGGCATAAACCTTATTAATTTGTTTTTCTTCCCTCTATATTTATCGAAAAATATAAAACATAAGGTAGTTATAGCTAAAAATTCAAGCGAAATGATAGTTTTTAAAATCGTCAACATATAAAGTACCTCCTTTTGTTACTTTTCTAGAAGAATTTAAGTTTTTGGAGATTAAGCAAACAATCTATCTGTTTAATTTAATCAATCCGCTCTTTTTAAATCATATCAACCTTGTATAATATATCTTTTCTTTGCTTATGAGCTAGAACTAAACGATCATTGTCTATCCATTTTAAATTTCCTAGGTGTGCGGAAAATACAAACGGATTTGGTAAATCACTGAGGATAAATTCTTTTCTTATGATTTTCTGTTCCTTGTTAAAAATAACGATATATATGTCAGCTTTGTATAAGCCATGCTCAATATAAATTTGTGCTTTTTGTTTTCTATTTGGGCTGGATTTTGGTTTTTTATAGTAGTAATTATTTTGATAGTCTAATTCTTTTACCTTTTCATATGCCTCAATAAATCTAGCCTTATCTAAGCCCAAATTACGACACGCTTCTATAGCTCCTATGTGAAGCAGTTCTAAAATGATCTTTTTCTTTTCCGAGTCATTTTCATCATTAAACTTATTTAAATCAAACAACTTATTTTCAAAATAAACTCTATAAATGGCATCGAGGTGATGAGATTTATCCACTTTTTTCCCCGTTGGTATACAATTAATATCAATACAAGAAGTCTCTTTTGTCATCATTGGCTTAAATGCACCCGAATACATTTCTGAAATACAGTGGCTTTGACTGTCAAATGACATAATTGGATTCTTTTCTTCATCATAATCAAAACCTATAGAAAAATAGTTTAATTTTTTCATATTTCATCTCCAAGAGTAAATTTTATGCCAAGGTACTAGAAAACAAAAGATATAGCGAACAAATATCCATTAGTATTAAAAAATTGTGTTTTCTTGATGCCCCTTTATTTGCTTAAAAACCTTTGCTTAGTAGCGTTAAAACAGCTATTCCTCTATAATTTAGAAAGCTGGACAATGTTGAATTCATTTTCACTTTCTAAAACTACTTCACTATATCCGGTACTTATTGCATATGCTTCATCATATACTTTTTTATCTATAATGATTTCTTCCGTAATTTCCATACTTTCATTTACCTTATAAATACGGTTCCGATAGCAAGCGTAAAAGTTGTCTCCCACACTCACCAATCCGTCCACAGTATAATTTATTACGACTTTATTCCGAACTTTTTTAGATGTTAAATCATAGTCTAAAGTGAAGTCATCACCATTATCTTCATAACACAGTATCCGTATAGTTTTATTATTACAGCTAATCGATTGTACATCAATGAGCGTTTCTAAAATGGTATCATCCAATAGCCCAGTAATTTCTCCTGTAAATATATCTATTTTAATAAGCCCAAGTTTTGCTATGGATAAATTTCCCTCATCGCTAAACATACCTTCTTCCGAATAAATAACATAAGCTTCATCGTTTATAACGAGAAAATCTTCCACTCCTTCTCTCAATATATATTTAAAATTCTTTCCCATACATAAGATGAATAAATAATCGCAAGCCTCTCCATGACAAAAAATACAAATCTTCTCATCCGACAATATGACTTTGTTAATTCTGAAATACCGATTGGAAATTATTTCATCGTTTATTTCACATAAAATTTCTTCCCCAGAAAAAAGTTTCAAACAGTTTTTTTCTATTTGGAAATTAAGTACTTCTCCTCCAGTTTCTTTAAAAGCGTAAATAGATTGTGCTTGTTTTTTTATTTTCAGCATCGATCATAGTCCCTCCTTAGACCTCAAATTTCATAATCGAAATACACTATTAGGTCTTTTAATAAGTAGCTTTTCTTATTTTCATGCCCTTCTAACCTTTGTTGTAATATCAAATCAGCTAGATTGTTTGTCTATACCACTCCTTTAAATATGCTTCAGGGAACTTAACTTTCTCAAAATCCAAACTCTGTAGTGTATCGATATCATACGAATTAACTAGATATAAATCCCATTGTGCTGATATATCTTCTAGTAACTCTCTTTCTTCTAATGATAGATTATCGTTTATTGACTGCTGATTCTCATCAACATATAGTATTTTATCCGACCTTTCAACCAGTTCTTTACTTGTAATTACATCGGTAAGTGCCTCAGTGAGATTCATTTTTATCACATCCATAATACTACTCTTATCCAAATTACATCCTCCTACCATTTATGAGAATATTTCCCGTTATTAAATCTATAGTGAAGGGCTTATTTTTAGTTTGTTCATCAAATCTTGTTCTACACTGCACCCGAATCGCAGGTTATCAAGCATATTGTGGACATTTTTGGTTCACCCTGGCTTCTGATTTGGCTAATTTCTTAAAATCAGCATTTTTGTTCATTACTTAAGATTATAACTGAGCTTCCATCATAATCCGACATAATCAAAAACTCATCTTTATCAAGATGCAACTCAAATTTTCCTACTACCTTATTTCTTTTAAAAATAGTATCTTTTTGTGAATAGTGCAAAATATTGTCTATTTTATATCCAGAAATAATGTGCACAAGAAAGTTTGAATTGGCTAAAAGTCTGAAAATAAATAGAACTTCATCGAGATGCACGCTATCTAATTGGATGTCCTTAATTAATAACAGCTTCGTTCTTTCATATAAAATCTCGATTATTTCACTACTTGGAAATTTCTCAGTTAAATCTTCTTTGTCAAAAATGCCTAACTCTAAAAGCAAATGCATTGGTTGACTTTTATTTATAATAGTTGTTTTTAATGCATCATCTGACATTTCATCATTGTTAGTAATTATTATTTGTTCCTGATTTGTTAGCGTAAAAATGGTTTTTTCTATGATTTTTGACACCTCTCTCCTATCTCCATTTGCTATTCTTTTTATGCCAAGAACTTTACTCCTTGAGTGATAATCTAAAGAAAATAATCTTCCCCAGCCAGTTTCTTAAATTTTTCCATAATTGAGATTTAGAATATACCTACATATACAGCAATATAGACATACATTAAAAACGAAAAAGTACAAAGTATAAAAGAAAATATGCCTTTATGTTTCATGCTTTTACCATTTTTTTTGATTAAATATAATACTGAAATTATTACTAAATTAATTAAAACCGCAATAGAAACAATCACAATAATGCCCCCTTAATATAATAGATATGAAGCAAATATTGTTATAATAAAAATACTTATTATATATGCTTTTATAAATTTTGATGTCCTTTTACCATTGTCAACTATCTCACTAAAAATAAAAATAATCCATAAAGTTTCAATTCCTAAAAACACTGTAACAATAATATATGTTACGCTATTTGAAAAAAAGAAATTAATTATAATAAAAATAAAAATTATTAGTATCATCGCAAACATAAAACTTTTTTCTTTGAACCAAGTCAATGTAAATTCAACTCCAATAATCGAGAATTTTCATACCTTCTAATAGTGTTGGAATTTCGAAACGGCCTTGCTTTTAATGGATATTTAAAGTCTTCATTTTCTTTTTCAATGACGTGTTTATCTCCTTAATAATTATTCTTTTCTGTAAATTTTTTCTATCTTTGGAAAATAATTTTCAATAAATAAAACTCGCTATAACATAATAAATATATATTCCTAAAGCGACTATACCTAATATTGCTGATAGGATAGATAAAATTGTAGACTTTCCTTTACGTTTACTCCATAAAACTAATATGAGTTCGATGCACAAAATAATTATTTGCACTACCAAAATCACATAAATATATGATTTCAGGGTTTCACTACTGCTTATGAAAATACCTGTTCCAACTATCATAATCCCCGCAAAAAGTATGCTTGCACATACGATTTCCAAGATACCTTTAGTTTTTTCTGAGAGAAGCAGCGGAATGAAACAAATTGTAAATGTAATAAAATTTATTGATACATCGATAATAAATTCAATCATAATCGTTTCCCAATTCCCTCCTTTTATAGCGACAGTTTTTCAGTAAAAAACAAAAGTCAAAACCACATAAGTTATATAAGTAAATAAATTAAATATCGTTAGAATTAATACACATACACCTATTAAAACTTCCGATTTTCCGAATTTACTTAAATAATTCATGAATACATTTGCGAAAAGTATCACTATTTCAATTACTAATATAATGTACATATATGTATGCAGTTCCTCTACACCAGAAAGAATTAACCCCGTTCCGACTATCGCCAATCCAGCTATTGATAAACTAGCAATCACTTTTCCCATTAATTGCTCCTCTTTTTTAATTGCATTTCCACCAACTAAGAAACATACAAAAGCAATAAAATTAATTAAAACATTTAAAATAAAACCCATTTTTCATTCAACTTTCTATATTGTTATTACGATTCTTTATTAACTTTTTAGTCTTAAATGCTCACTGAATAGTAGTTTTTTAAATATGCTTGTTTAAAATCTTCTGCTTCTGATTCATCTGCTGCATCTTTTTTAATAAAATAATCTACCACTTCATCTTTAGAAAGTCGAATCTCACTATTCATTTGCTCCATTTTATTAGAAAATCCAATGATGACTAAATGAGAACTACGATCAAATTTTATTAATATACTCCCATCTAGCAGGAATATAGTAGGGCTAATATCAACTAAATTAATGGGATTTCTTGATCCTTTTGTGAGGATGTTCTCGCTGAATACCCCATTCCATTCATTTATACTTTTTATTTTTAGTTTTCCAAGTAATAGCCAACTTGTTAAAAACATTCCAAAAACATCTGAGTGAAAATATATATCTTTTTCTTTATCTAACAAAAGTACGGATAAAATTCGATTGCCTTCTTTCGTATTTTCAAATGCATCTAATGGGAAATATAAATAGCTATATTTTTTGTCAGGTACACAATAGGGGAAGTCTAGCCCTGGAAAAGTTAAATCTTTATAGGCTTTATGTAACTTATTTCGAAATTTAGCAATCCCTTTAACTTCAAAGTAATCAATAGATTGTTTTTGATTTCCCACTTTATCCCTCCTGAATTTATATCAGCTCTAAATTCGATTTTTCCATTGAATACGCCATCAACTCACTTGAATCTGATAAAACGACTAATAATGGGAAAATGGATAACAATTTGGCTCGTATATTTTCTATCCTTGGTATTTCGCTAAGCTCTAATTTATCTATCTGCTCAGAGATGTCGCAATCTTTTTCTAATAAAAAATACTGGTCATAGCTAGATCCCTCTTTAAATCGTTCTTCATCCTCTTTATAAAAATGAATATATGTCTTTCTAAATCTAGTTTGTTTCACAAGGACTGATTTATCAGCAGCTGCCTCAAAATTACTGGAAATATGAAATTGATATATATCAAATTGAAGAATTAGCCGCTTCATTATTTTTTCAATATCTTCATGAATTTCTTCTAAATATTTACCTTGATTATCATAAGCACCCGCAGTAGTTATACCTTTTAAATGAATCATTTATCTATGCTTCTCCAATTCTTTTTTTAGTTTGTTCGGTGGAGTGGTGTATTCTTAATAACATAATGCTTTTTCTTCCTCTCACTTATACCGTCAATTTCCCAAGTATTTAGATACACATGAAAGTCATCATTCTTTGGGAGAATTAATGTTGCATACGGGCTTTCAAGAGGTTCTATATTCCTAGGATTATGGAACATATCCACTTCTGCTTCCGTGTCAATAAAACTAAAATAATAGGGATAATATGAATAAATAGTTATTAAAATACTGATTAATTTATTTTCCAAACTTTTTGGTGAAAACATCTCGGGCAAGTAATCATACGATAGATCAAACAAAACCCCTTGATAGTTTTGTTCCTCATAGAAACGTACAACAAATTCCAAATTATCTCTTACCTGCTTGCAATTAATATGAGTCACTTTTGAAAAACTATTATCTTTTTTCACTTCTTCCAAATTTTTAGTGCTAGATAAGTCGCTTTCCGGACTGTAACAAACTATATTTTCAATTTCCACATTTGCTTTACTACTTATCAAATCAATATATATTTTGACTAGGTTTTTATATGAACTTTGTTTATATACACATCCTGAAGATACGAAACTAGACATTCACACTCCTCCTATAAACTTTCTTTTCCTTCATTCTGAATTTCACAGTTCTGGTACTCTTGCTAGGATAAGCCCCAGTAGGTCTTCTAACTCTGAAATTTTATATATAAATGACTTTGACTTATATTAATTTGGCAATTATTTGCCTCACATCGTCTACTGCTATAAAGCTAATTCATCAACTAAAAATCCCAAGTCTTTTGCATAGAAATTGATTACTTCGCCTTCTAGAATCTGGTAAGTCATGATTGTATTTTGCACTAAAAAATATTCAATGTTTTCGCGTCTATTAAGATCTGACACCCCGCTAAGTAATGTCTTTATATCTACTCCTTTAGTTACAATTATAAATTTGTTATATTCCATTATTCCAGGTTTTTCCCTCATCGGTTCTGACTTAAAAATGTTTAGAAAACGCTTAGGCTTTAATGGGAATGTTAGATCACTTCGCTTCTTTCTATCTATAGTGGATTTCATCCCTAAATGCCCAACCGAGGGACTAGCATTATACAATAAATTATAAGGGCTAGCAGGAAAATAATGATAGCTATACTGTTAAGGACGGTTTTATTGTTTTTCTTACGTCTCGTTTCATAGCCAATAATTAATATAAGTAGAAAAACAAAATATATTATTATCACAAATAACATATTATCCCTCGATCCTTCTTAAAAGTAGATAATTATTCCCGTAACCGCAAATAAAGTTAACAATATTAATACTTGCATACACCTATAAAAGAAGCTGTCTTTCTTAAAATCTATAATAACTATACACATTATAATTATGCCGATGAATTCCAAATCCATTATTAATTTCAACATTGAATCCATTTCAATCTCCTAATTTGGTTATTTTCTTTCCTTTTTCTTTTTTTATATTCTCTAGGATTGTATTCTTACTATCTTGCTTATGCTCACGCAGAGATTATTCTTTTGATATGTATTATTTACATCTCTTACTTTTAGAATAAGCCCTCCCTGTAAAAATGGAGGGCTTATTCTTAGTTTATTTTTTTAGTTTGTTCATCAAATCTTGTTCTACACTGCCGCCGAAACGCAGGGCTAGAATATCTTCTTTTTTTATCCAACAAGTTCCATCTAATCGACCTTCGTCATCCACTAAAGTAATTTCTAATCCTTCATAGTCATTTTCAGCGATTATTCCAATTGCTGGCGTCTCGTCGCCTATGATGTCAATAAAGATTATCTCTTTACTTTGGTATACATAATCAGCAGCAATTTCAAATTGTTTCTACACGATTAAACTATAGAAATAATATTCCAGTAACTTATATTTCTAATTTAGATATATTATTTTAGCAATTGAGCTTTATTCAAAGCATCTTTAATGTTTTAGGCAATATTCTCGCAGTCATACCATCCACTCTGATTACTTGAAAAACTGCGCCAAATCTATTCCTTTTGAAAATATGCCTATAGCAGTAACATCTAAAACAGGAGAAATCACTATCATTCCATCTTCTATTTCCATGTTTTTTCTAGCATTTAATTCTTTTTTCTCCTTGAACAAAAATATTTTGTTTGCGTCTGGATAAGCATCACCTTCTAAAAACAAATGAAACATCTTTTTCTTTATCTCCATAGATTCATCTGCAAGAACAACTTTTTTATAGCCATTCTTTTTGTCTCCAGGTAATTCCTCATACGGCCCAAATATATCCACTAAAAAATAAGCAGAAACCATAAACTCACCAAAAGTATCACAAATGTCTTGTAATTCTTGTTCAGAAATAGGGATTGGATTTTTAAAATTATAAATATAATTTTGTTCTGCTCCAGTAATTCCAGAGTCAACTTCATAATTAGGTATGTCTTTGTTTTCTACAATATATAGTTGTTGTTTGTCAAGCATTATTTTCCCCTTCCTTTTCTTGGATAGATTATATAGTGCTTTGGTTTGTAGTTCCAGTGGACATGTAAATATTTTTTTTGATTTCCACCAACTTTTCCGTAATCTAAAGCGAATAGCCTCCCTTTTTTACGGTTAATTATAGCAAAAATCCTTCCTCCTTGGCTTTTCTTAGGAAGCCCTACCTTCCAATTCTTAGTAACTGTAAATTCTTTTTTCTTAGAATTATATCTCGATCGCGCCCACTTAGCACCTTTTTTAGCAGTCTTCCCTACCCATTTAGCGCCCTTTTTAGCAGTCTTCCCTACCCATTTGGCACCTTTTTTACCATATTTTGCAATAGGCTTTCTAAACTTATAAATAAACTTACCGGCAGCCATAGCAGCTGGGATAAGCCATGTCCAATTTCCATCAGGGTCAACCATCATCACCGGATTATTATTCGCATAATTATACCCATTCATCGTCTGCGGGTCGTCTTCATCGCCCGGGTCTGGATCATATGCGGTAAACACGCCTTGCTCTGGTTCGTAATAACGCGCCATCAAGTAATATTGTTCGATTTCCTTGTCATATGTGTATCCTGCATAACCATACGGATTGGCTTTGGCTTCTTCTGTAGAGGCAGTGTTTTTCAGCACATTTCCCCAAGCATCATACGCATATTCTGCGACAATCTTACCTGCTTCATCTGTGAGCGCAATTACGTCGCCATGCGCATTATAGTGATAATAGAGGGTTTTGCCGTTCATCTTCATCGCTAAACGAACATTATCATCCGAATAAACATACTGACGAACTACTTTTCCATCACCATCAGTCTCATACAGAACATCAATACTATCGCCATCATAATGATAATTCGTCGTCACGCCATCGACTGTTTTCGACAAGCGGCGGTTATCATCATCGTACGTATAACTCGTAAACGGCTTGCTCTCGCCTTTTTTCGTAATGCTGCTTAAACGGTCGCCGGTATCCCATGTATACGTGTACTTGCCATCGCTTGTACGGTTACCATTGGCGTCATACGTCAGCGCTTCTCCGTTCCACGAAACCAGTTGATTACCATCATTATAACTTGCGGCAATTGTTTTTGTCTCGCTTCCGCTGATTGCTACTTGTGTGCGGTTTCCGAAGCCATCGTAGGTGTATGCTTTTACGGTGCCGTCTGGTAGTGTTTCTTTGGTTAGTTGATTGACTGCATCGTATTCGTAGGTTGTTTTTCCGTCTTGTTTGTTGTCGATGCTTGTACGGTTGCTTGCTGCATCATAGGTGTAGTTTTCGTCTAAAATTTGGGTGCCGCTTGCGCTACTAATAGCTGCGTTGGTGACTTTTTGGGTGCTATCGTAGGTGTAGTTGGCTGCGGTGCCGTTTCCTGCTGTGTAGACGTTAATGTTTCCAAATTCGTCAAACTCGAAATAGGCGTTTTTGCTTCCGTCGTTTACGCGGGTATTCCGGTCTAAGTCGTTGTATGTGTAGCTTGTTTTTGCTGTGTAGTCGCCGTGGTTAATGGCTACTTCTCCGACTTTGTCTGTTTTTCCTTTGTTGTCTTTTGTTGGTTTATCTTTGTAAGTGTAGCTTACGTCACCACCTCGTTCGGCTACTTTGGTGATTCGGTTGGCATCGTCGTAGGTTTTGTCGGTAACGATGCTGTTAATTTCGTCGGTTACTTTTGTTTGGTTGCCGTTTGGATCGTATTGGAATTTAAATGCTAGTTTATCATTCCATTTAATCCCGTCCAAGCGGTCAGCGGAATCGTATGTGCTTTCGGTTACGCGACCATTTGGCATGATTGCTTTTGTTTCATTACCGGCTGCATCGTATTCATACTTGATTGTGCGATTAAGTGCATCGGTAAATGCGGTAATTTTGTTATCTACGTCATATTCATAGATATTTTTTTGCGTTTTGCCAGATGCGGTGACATTTTTTTCGGTGGTGTTGCCATTGTCGTCGTACTTATAGGCTACGGATGTGCCGTTCGCTAGTTTTGTGTCTATAAGTGCGTTGTCTGCATCATAGGTTAAAGTTTTTTTGTTGCCTTTTTCGTCTGTTTCGGATGTAGTGTTACCGTAAATATCGTAAGTGAAGCTGATTTTGCGGCCTTCTTCGTCATAGCTAGCTGTTACATAATTGCCGGAAGCGTCGTATTCATTTTTTGTTAATACTTCGCCTTCTATGACACGTACATCGTCAAACCAAGCTTTTCCGGTTAAACCATTGCGGAACATGGTGTAAACTTTAATCATTTTGACTGGCTTAGTCGGTTTAACAACTACGGCACTTCGGTTCCAGTCGTTCGTTCCGAGTGGGAATTGACCTTGTACGGAAGAAGTTGTGCCATCTTGATAATATATTGTTCCCCATATCGAATAATCGTTCGACATCGTTGCAACAGAACCGTTTGCTTTGGCGTCTTCTGATTTGGATAGTGCGGAAATTGTTAATGCTTTGGCTTCTTTTTGATTTACTGGTACATCTTGGACAATATGCGTGTAGGCTTCACTTGTTGCTTTTCGCTCGAAGTAAACAGCGCTATCACCGCTATGGCTTTCATTATCGACTACTTTTGCTTGTGTCAGCGCGGTATTACCTGTGCGCATCCAGCCAGTCGGAAGTGTTCCATTGTGCTCTTCAAAACTGCTGTTGACTACCGGGTTGTAACTGGAAGCAACACTACCTTTTTCAAACTGAACATTGTCGTACCAAATTGTGCCTTTTCCTTTATGCGGAGCTGGTTGTTCATTGTCCAAATAAAGCAAGACTTGGCGTGTGTTTTTAGATGTTTTAAAAGTTAGTTGGCGTTTTACCCAGTCACCGTTCTTTTTGATCGATGTGGCGCGGTTGGATTGCCATACGCCGGCATCGGTAATATCTTTTGCATTTGCATCTTGTAAACGTCCAATGAGAAGTGCATCGGCGTTTGTCATTCCGGATGTTTTAATCCAGGCGCTAAATGTATACGTTGTTTCTGGTTCTACATCAACGCGTTGAGTAACGGATGAATAGCCTTTTACGGTAGAATTTGCTTCACTCGTTAGTTTAACGGAACCGCTGCCGCCGAGTGTTCCTGGAGCTGACTGAGTGCTATCGAATGTCATGCTTCCTTTTGCATCAGATTGAATCAGTGTCCAGTTGGAAACTCCTGCTCCTTTTTCAAAGTCGCTGTTTTGAAGTAAGTTACCTGCTGAAGAAAGTTCACCACTACCTCGAATTGGATTTCCATAGGCGTCATACTGCGTTACAGAGGATACTTGGGATTCTGTCGCAAGTGTTTCTGACACCGCATCTGCTCCGTCATAAGTAACCGTCGTTTTGCGTCCTTCTGTGTCAGTTGCGCTCGTTACATCGTTATTTCCATTGTAGGTATATGATTCTGTACCGTAAGCATCTGTCGCTTGCGTGATATTACCATCTGCATCGTAAGAATATGTTTCTTCTTGTCCCTTAGGATTCACTTCTTTTACTAGGTTATTTGATTCATACGTGTAGGTCGTTGTGAGTTTGAGACCATCTGCATCCACAATTTCTTTCTTTGGATTTCCAGCATCATTGTAGGAATAAATGGTTTTCTTCTTTTTCTCGTTTGTTAAAGTTGTTTGTTGCTCTTCCATGTCATAAGAAAGTGTTGTTTTTTTGCCGACCGGATCGGTTATTTCTGTTAATTTCTCTTCTTCATAAGCAAAGGTTGTTTCGTATGGTTTTTCTTCTGTATGTTTTGGATCGTAAATCGATGTTAATAAGCCATCTGTGTAGCCATAGCAGTATATTTTACCGCGGGCAGTGGATGAACTGATTAGCTCTTGTTTGTCATTATACGTGTAGCTGATTTTACGGTCTTCTGGTCCGACAAGTTCTTTTACGAGCTCGCCTTCATACGCTAAAGTCACGGTACGTCCGGAAGCGTCGCGCATGTTTGTTAGTTTGCCGTCAGTATATTCGTAAGTTAATTCGTTGCCTTTTGTATCTTTTTCGGATTTTAATCGTCCATCAGCTAAAAAGCGCGTTTCTGACTTATCTTCTTCTATTTTCAAATAGCCATCTGCGTTTTTAGTAATCTCGGAGTAAATGCCTGGTGGTGCCACGTATTTATCGCCTTTTTTAGTGAAACGATGGACTTTCTTGTCCGATTCCACCCATACGATATTTCCGTTTTCTTCTTCAATAAGTTTCTCTTCAAGCGTACTTGTCCAGCCTTTACCAAAAATGCCTGTTGCGTCATCTTGGCTGTTAAAAGTACGGTCGACATTGATACTCGGGCCGCGGCCTTCTAAGTTAAAATCTGTTTCATGGAATAAAAAGTTTCCATTTGTAGCGTTTACTTCGCCGCCACGTACCGGCACACTTGTCCAGTAATCTACCATTCCTAGCTGTTTATTTACTACTTCTGGAAGGGATGGTGTCGCTGGTTCGGATTGAATACTTGTGGCGTTATTTCCCGCTTTTTGGTACGCAACAATTCGGAACCAGTAGTTTGTTCGTTCTTTATAATTACCGCCAGAATTGGTATAAACTGGAGAAGGATCTTTTGCTAGTTCATCGCCTTTTCCGTCATGATGAAGAGCGAATTTACCTTCTGCAATTTCTTCTTTGGTTGGCCAAATCCCTTTATTTTGGGTGGTCCACTTTGTTTCTGCGCCAACATCGTATTCTTCGTAGGCTTTCCCATTGAAGACAAGTACTTTATAGCCATCCGCCATTGGGCTCTTTTCCCAGTTAAGTTCCACGTATCCTGTTTCTTTATGAGCTAAGTTAGAATATGCTTTCGCAGCAGGGGGTTGTGGTTTTTCGATTGGCATATAGGCAAATACTAAGTCGGAATTCGGGCTTTCTCCACCCGGGAAAACGGCTTGCACTCTGAATAAATAGCGCGTTAAATTGCGCAGTCCAAAAGTACTTCCAGCTTGAAACGCATTTTCATATTGCGCTCGCGGATCAAGAGCGAATTCGGTTCCTTTGCCATCATGGTGGAATTCGAATTCTCCATTAGCGATTTCGTCATTTGTTGGGGAAATTTTCTTCCCTTTAGTGCTCCAAGTGGTTGCGGTGCTTTTTGTATTAATATATTCGTAGTTATATCCATTAGAAATAACGATATTATAACTCGTTGCACCAGGAACAGCCTTCCAAGATAAATCCATGTAACCTGTTCCAGTTCCTACTCCATTTGAATTCGTTTTAACAGTAGGTTTTTCCGGTTGAGCATACGTATAATTTACTTCTAGATAAGGATAGTTTTTATTATTTTCACTTGCTACTAATTTTTTCCAATAGTTTTGATCGATGTTCGTTCCTAGGCGGAAACCGTTATTTGGTCGCACGCCACTTGCCCATGCTTGGACTGTTTTAGTTACGTCTAAATTTGCCCATTCACCACGACCGACATTGACGCTTCCAATCCGTGTCGATGCAGGAGCCGTATTCCATGTCACTTGCCACGGGGACCAGTTCGCATTAGATTCGTAGTACCAAAGATCATTTTTAACTGTTGGGGACATATGCCAAATGTTATACACTTTTAGCGTTGCTTTAGAAATCGTCGCTTTATTTAAAGTAGACGTGTCCATTTTTAAATAGGCGGCATTATTTCCTGTTGAATTGTCCCATTTACCAAGTTTTAACGTGTAAGCATTTTGGCCAGAATCCCAAAGTTTGCTTCCGATATTGGTTTCGGTTGGTTTTGCTGAATTGATGTTGGCATTATACACTTCATCTAACCGGACAGATGGATCAATATAGACAGGATATTCGCGCGCGACATCATTTAGCCATGCTGTATCTACTTTTAATTGTAACTCATAGACTGTTTTGGTGAGTTGTTTCACTTCAAAGGAAACATTCTCGGATAACGCTGCTTCCCCGGTCTCAGCGCCGACATTGGAATCTGTCATAACTGGTTTCGGAAGCGTATACATTGTTTCACCGGATTTATTTTTGAATAGCACATCACCATTCTTTGCCAGCTCTAAACCAAGTTTTGTTTCTATTTGATAAACATACGTATCTACTTGATTAGGTTCATGTAGTACGATGTCTTCTTTTACTGATTGTGGAAAAGTTAAATGACGTAAATCTGTTTTAGGAAATACATTTTCATAAGTAACTTCATTTTCTTTGTAGGTCGCTGGTTGGTCTGTAACTGCTTGTTCATTTTCGCCTGTACGTGCTCCTTTTAAGCGAAAAGTAACTTCTGCGCCAGCTTTTGTTAGTTTCTGATATGCGCCGTCTTCCATTTTGTCTAAGAAGCCTAGTTCTAATGGAGTTTGTTTTGGAACAATCATGTCAGAATCTGCTTCTTTCTCCACATTCGCATCGATGCGTTTCATCTCGCCATCAACTTCCATATTGATAGAATCCGCAAAGATTTGTTTTGTAAAGCTCCCGTCGTGGTTATTAAAAACCACTTCATTTTCTGTTCTTTCTTCTTTCACTTCTGTTGGTGCTTGTTCTCCCGCTTTCTTTTCTGGTACTTCTACCCCAGTTGACGTCTCCTCCGCCATTGGTGCATAACCAGGTATTAGTGAAAGGAATAACATAATAGCTATCAGGCTCACTAAGATTTTTTTTGCTTTTGCATGTATTTTCATGTGTCAAGCTCTCCCTTTTTCAATGTAATTTCATTCGATGCCTTGCTAATTTCTCTTTTTTTAACTTGCCGCTAACAACTTCACTGCCCTCTCTTTCTAAAAAAGGACCAGTTTTAATTGAGATAAAACTGGTCCTTTTCCTAATATTACAAAATTATTATAGCATGTTTTCATTCCAAAAAGTTATGCAAAATGTAAAATTTTTACTTTTTGTTTGAATTATTAATTTTATTAATTATAATTAGTGTTAAATAGTTAAGCAGTAATAAATTTCAGTCGCGCTGTATCAATACAAATATCAACAATATTGTCGCATTCTATAAAGCATTTCCCATCAGATGCAAATTCTTCTGGTGCAAGGGTATTAATCATTACTAAATTTGCTTCAATCGTTTCTATTGTCCCGATAATTAGCTCGTCCCAAACAGTCATTATTTCCACTAATTTGTTGTTCTTTTTCGTCCATTCCAGAAAATTCAATAGTGTGTCGCCTTCCTCACTTAATTCAGGTATTTGTTCCTGAGGTCGGTTTAAATTTTGATACGGCTTCAGATATTGAGTATCTTGTTGAACTTTAAAAATAGCTTCATTTGCTACGAGTGCAAAACCATCAAATCCCACTCTAGTATGGTATTTTTCCAATATAATGAACGAATCAAAAATAACTCTGATATATCCCACACGAAAATCATTTGTTTCTTGCTCATCATCATATACTTCATAAAGGCACTTTTGGTTTAGTTGTTCTAATTGTTTACGATTCATTGGTTCACCTCTTTTTTAAGCGCTTTCAATTTAAGATACCATGTTTAATCCTCTCCTGCAATACAAAAAAAGCCTTGAACGAATAATCAATCCGTTCAAGGCTTTTCCATTTACCACGGTTGGCTGGTTGGACCTACTGTGAATTCATTTACGTTGACGTCTTCGGGTTGATCGATAGCATACGCAACAATGCTCGCGATACGATCAGGTGTGATGCCGTATTGTTTGTATAAGCTCGTCATTCCTTGTTCGGTTTCTTTATCCGTGATTGTTTCTAGTAATTCCGTATTGATAGCTGCTGGATAAATGGTCGCTGTGCGGATATTGGTTCCTTCTTGCGCTGACTCCATCCGTAATACTTCCATTAAGTCACGGACTGCCCATTTAGTCGCGCCATATACTGCGCCGCCGGGATATGCTTTTAATCCTGCTACAGAAGAAGTGGCGATGATATGTCCTGATTTTTGAGCGATGAAAGAAGGCAAAACTGCGGCAATTCCATTCAGTACGCCTTTAATATTGATATCAACCATTTGCTCCCATTCGTCTTCTTTTAAAGCAGATAATGGCGAATTCGGCATGATTCCCGCATTTAAAAAGATTGCATCTACTTTTCCGTATGTTTCAATCGCTAATTCTACTAATTTCTTATTGTCTTCGCGTTTTGTCACATCCGTTTTGGCAAAAATTGCTTCGCCTGAACTCGCTTTAATCGTTTGAACAATTTTTTCCAGCTTTTCTACGCGACGAGCAGCAAGAACCACTTTCGCCCCTTTTTCAGCTAAAAGTAAGGCTGTTGCTTCACCAATTCCGGATGATGCTCCGGTTATAATAATTACTTTATTTTTGATTGTCATTTGCTATCTCTCCTTATTCCTCGATAATTTTACGAATTTGTTTGGCTGGGCTTCCGGCGACGATAACGTTTGCTGGGACATCTCTTGTGACGGTAGCATCCGCAGCAACGATAGCATTTTCGCCGATTGTTACGCCTGATAATATCGTTGCGTTTGCGCCAATCCAGGCGTTTTTCTTCACACAAATTGGGGCTACTCTTAAGCCACGTCTTTTTTTCGGGCTAACTAAATGGTTGACGGTCACAAGTCTTGCTCCTGGGCCAATTAAAACATTATCTTCAATTGTAATCCCACCCAAATCCACGAAAGTTACATTTAAATTGATAAAGATATTTTTCCCAAAAGTAATATGTTTCCCGAAGTCGCTATAAAAAGGAAGTGAGACATCGACTGATGGATCGACTGGTTTTCCAGTGATGTCACTGAGGTATTTGGTCACTTCTTTTTTTGAGTGGTACTTGGTGTTTAGTTCGATGATAAGTTGTTCATTGTTTTGTTTTACTTCGTGAATTTCATCTAACAAATCCGACCCTTGGAGAATTTCTTGGCCGACTAGTCTTTTCTGTAAATCTTGTTCTATCATGCGCTTTCCCCCTCGAAAATCTTTTACTATTTAATTATAGCGGGAGAAGTTATAATTGAATAATACTTATAAAGCATATCCAACTATTCATTTTAGTTATAGGAAAGGGTGATTTTAATGGAGCTTCGTGTGTTGAATTATTTTTTAACTGTTGCTCGTGAAAAAACGATTAGTAGAGCTGCGGAAGTGCTTCATCTTTCTCAGCCAACGCTTTCTAAACAATTGAAGGAACTTGAGGAAGAACTAGGGGTAACTTTATTTATTCGTGGAAATCGGTCTATTACGTTAACAGAAGATGGGCTTTATTTAGCTAATCGCGGGAAAGAAATTTTATCTTTAGTGGAGTTAACTACTTCGAATTTACTTCAAAATGAGACGATTAGCGGAAAAATAATGATTGGTGCTGCTGAAACGAGAGGATTTGAATTTATCGGTAGCGTGTTACATGAACTTAGAGAGAAGCATCCCGACATTACTTTTCAATTGCATAGCGGCAATGCGGATGATGTTTTAGAAAAAATTGAGCACGGTTTACTAGATTTTGGTTTGGTAATTAATCCTGTGGAAAAACTACAATATGAATATTTACCACTTAATATAGAAGATACTTGGGGAATTTTAGTCAATACAAAACATTCTTTAGCGAAAAAAGCGGTTGTAACTCCTAGTGATATTGAAGCTAATCCGATTGTCGTTTCCAACCAATCTTTCATTGATAATCAGCTAGCTAGTTGGCTTGGAGAGCATTTTGAACAATTGAATGTAATTGGTAGATATAATTTACTGTATAATGCCTCTTTGCTCGCTAAGGAGAACATCGCAAGTATTCTTTGTATTGATGGTATTATCAATACGGAAAATACTAACCTGAAGTTTATCCCTTTTTCGCCGCCTCTAACTGCTGGTATTAGTATTGTGTGGAAAAAGAATCAAACTTTCTCCAGTGCTTCGAAAGAATTTTTACGATTAATACAAAAAACTTGCTCAAAATAAATGCTTTGAGCAAGTTTTCTTTCTATATTTCTAATCGTAACGTAACAGCGCCATATGCTGGAATCGTGTTGTTGTCATTTGCGACAACTTCTTCGATAGCATTCACATACTCAAACGACATATCCGAGAGTGCCAACTTTTGTGGTGTGTTAGTTGGGTTTTCCAAGCGGACGATGTATTTATCTGCTGTGTAGTAGGATGGGTGGCACGCTGAAACTAAGTATTCTTTCGGCAAATTCAACATACCTAACGTTTGCTTCGCGCCTAATTTCCGTTCTGTTTTCTGGATTTTGTTATCCAAGCGATGTAAAAAGTGGTTGAATGGTTGACGCTGGTAAGACACGTTTGCTTGGTTGAACGCTTTTGTTCGTTCAGCGGTTTTATGTTCGTCGAAAGCTTGGTCGCCAAGATAGATGGCTAATGAAAATTCATGTTTGCCTAGTAACTGCGCACCTTCTGTTTCTATGAGCACGTGACCTTTTTTCGTTGTGTCGCCTGATGCTCGGCCTGGCCGGTATGCTAAATCAGGTTTTCCGAGTTGTCCGGTTGTTGCCAGTAGCGTCAGTGCTAAATATTGATCCAATTGTTGGTATTCTTTGATGCCCTGTGTGAAAATGGTACAACTTTCTGCTTCATTTGTTAGCGTCACGCTTTGTTCAAGTGGTTCGATGTCGATTGGCATTTCGCTATATGTTTCTCGCCAATTCGCTGGTACAACTGGTTTTCTCTTGATATATCCGAATGGAAGTGAAGCGATGTTGTAGTCTGTTTTCACACCTGTGTTTACTTTTAAGCGTAGACGGTGATTTTTAATTTGGTTATCTACTTCAACATTAACAACCAGCAGTTCGCTACCTTTTTTCACCTCTAAAATGAGTTTGATTTGCAGGTCGCCATGCCCTTCTTTCGCCAAACGATCAAGCGGGAAATCGCTTTTTCCTGTTAAAATTAAACGTTCGACTTCACTTGATTTCTCCGTTTTTGCTTCGGAAAAAGTGAATAATTCCGCGATATCTCCGGCTAGTGGTGAATAATCATACGTATCTCCCGCATTCACATCATCTTCTAGTGTAATAAAAGAAGTGATGCGCTCGCCGTTTGGTTTTTCAAGAGCAATTTCGCCATTTTCAAAAGTGATTTTGTAGAAATTATTCGTGATTGCCACATCATTGGAAGCAATCATCGAATCCAGTTCGCGGTCATTCTCTTCAAAAGCAATCACGCGGTAACCAAGGCCTGGAAGCTCCACTTTGACGCGCACTTGAAGCACATAGTAGCCCGGTTCTTCAATAAATCGGTTTCCGGCTGGCGTTTCTTCTAGCACATTTTCGCGCGATGGAATGAACTCTTCTTGGACAATCGTTGCGTCCGGAAACGCTGGGAAATGGATGTTTTTATGCTCGGTTACTACTTGTATTTCCTTACATCCGTCAAAATCATGTGAATCCGTGTTAAAAACGATAATTTCGTTCGCCGCAAGTGACAAATCATCGGCAATTTTCTTCACAATCGTGTTTTCGATACTATCGCATAGTTCGTCGGCTTCTTTCATCCGGTGCAAAATATCTTCGGCAACTGGATCAGAAACGCAGCCCGCCAAGCTATCATGCGCTTGACCTTCTAAAAGTTTCTTCCACGTATGCATTAGTAAACGCTCGCTAATAGAAATTCCAGATGCTTTAGCAATAACAAGAAGTGGCTCAATACGTGTTAGCAATTTTTGCTCGAGTGACGCGCTTTTTAGCTTAATATTCATTCGGCTAGATCCAATGGTTTTATGCACTCGCGCAAGAACCGGACTTCTAAATTCGCCGCGATATTCTTCTAAGTCAGGCAGCTCTCTAACATATTGAATAAAATCTTGATAGGTACTAAGTTGATAATCATGGCGTCCCATCTTGTTGATTTCCACTAATTTTTCGGCAAAGTTACTAATAATATTCAGCTGATCATTCCCAGATGGAATTAAAACTTCAGTTGTTTTACTGTACTTTTCAATGAAATCAATTGCCGGGTCGAGGCGTCCATCCACATATGCCGAGGTTGGTTCAAGGAGCATCCCTGTGCCGTAACCTTGTGGCATATTAATCGCATAAATCGACGCTTCTTCTCCAAGTCCTTGCCATTTAAAATATGGAGACGCAACATGTTCACCAAGATGAATCCCACGCCAGAAAATCACATTATCAAAGCCAGCATGTTCAAGTAAAGTCGGCATTTGGGCATTAAAACCAAATGTATCTGGCAAATAACCAATTTCCATATAGTCGCCGTATTTTTTACTATCAAAAATCCCAATCATCGCATTGCGCAAAATCGACTCACCATGCGCGAAAAAGGCATCTGTTTGCGTAAACCACGGTCCAATGAAAAGTTGTTTATCCGCAATTAATTGCTTAATATCCGCTAATTTTTCCGGGTACAGTGCGACATAATCATCTAAAATCGACAGTTGCCCATCAAGTACAAAGTTTGCTTCTGGGTGCTTTTTTAATTCGTCAATTACTTCTGTAAAAAGTTGTTCACTTAGAACCAGTGCATCGGCCGAGGTAAAATACCACTCTCGGTCCCAATGCGTATGGTTCACAATATGTGCTTTAACCATAGTTACCTCCGTTTTTTAAGCTTCCCATTCTGCTTCGTCAATTTCGTCATCGTAGCTTGAACCAGCCATTTCCTCGCCAGCACTTGCTTTACGTAAAGCGACTGACATACCCGCAACGATTAGCGTTCCAACTGCAATTGCTAAAATGTAAACTGGCCAATTTTCAACTGTGAACCAGCCATAAAAACCACTAATTGGCGCTTGGTTAATTGCGCCAAGACCTACAGCTAGCGCGCCGCCGACAGCAGAACCAAGAACCGTAGCCGGAATAACTTTAAGCGGAGATTCTACCGCGAAAGGAATTGCCCCTTCACTAATCCCAACAAGTCCCATGATAAGAGAAGATTTTCCTGCCTCACGCATTTCAGTATTATATTTACGTTTTGCGATTAAGGTTGCTAAACCAAGACCAAGTGGTGGGATGATGATTGCTACTTGTGCTGCTGTATTTGGTGCATAAATTCCACTTGTTAAAAGTGCCATCGCCGTTGTTACAGCTGCTTTATTTACAGGTCCGCCTAAGTCAAAACCAACCATTGCTCCGATAATAGCCGCCATTAGAATTTGATTCGATCCAGACATACCATTTAGCCAATTTTCAAGGGCTGTATTTAAGTCAGCAAAAGGAATACCAACCACATAATTAATAATAAGAACGGTAATAAGTGTGCCAAAAACTGGTACTAAAAATACCGGTACAATCGAAGCCGCCGCTTTTGGCAGTTTCACGTATTTTTTAATCAATAGACATGTGTAACCAGCGATTAAACCAGCTGCCAGTGCCCCAAGGAAACCAGCGCCAATATCACGTGCCAGTAAACCACCAACAAGACCAGGTGCTAGTGCTAATTTGTCCGCAATCGAATACCCGATAAATGCTGCAATAACCGGGAACATCATTCCTAGCGCCAAGCCACCAAAACCATCTAAACTATGCAGTAGTGAAATTAAACTATTCGCACTGTCTGCGTATTTCGCATCCCAAATATCTGTAATTCCGAAAAACGAACCACCAACCCGAGCAATCGCCATAATCACGGCGCCTGCAATAACGAGCGGAATCATATATGAAATACCTGTTAAAACGTGTTTTTTCAGTTCACTCCCAATTTTTCTGAACATGGTAGATCCTCCTTATTTTTCGTCAATTAACGCAAGTGCTGCGTTGATTACTTTTTCTGCATCTTTAATCGGTGCGCTTACTGGAACTTCCAGCACGACTTTACCATCAAAACGTTCTTTGTTACGAACTTTTGTATCTACTGCGAAAATAACTACTTCGCCGATATTTACATCTTTTTCGGTTAATTCATTCTCAATTCCTGTTGCGCCTTGTGTTTCTACTTTAATGAGGTTGCCCATTTTTTTCGCGCCTTTTTTAAGTGCTTGTGCTGCCATATATGTGTGCGCCACTCCTGTCGCACATGCGGTTACTGCGATAATTTTACGTTTCATATCTCTACTACGCCTCCATTTAAAATTCGAATAACTTCTTCTTCGTCTCTTGTATTTTTTAAATTTTCGACAATATCATCGTCCATTAGTTTCGTTGCAATTTCTGCAAGGATTTTTAAGTGACCGTCTGTTTTGTCAGAATCAGTAATCGCCAGTAAGAAAATCATATTTACCGGTTCGTCATCCAGTGATTCCCACTCAATCATTTCTTTCGTTCTTGCAAAAACGATGGCCGATTTTGTGACACTTTCACTTTTTCCGTGTGGGATAGCAATGTTATTTCCTATTCCAGTTGTTGAATGTGCTTCGCGATCCAAAACTGCCCGAACATAAGTCGCTTTATCCGCTAAAATACCATGTTCATCTAGCATTTCTGCCATTTCTTCAATTGCTGCTTCTTTTGTCGTCGCCTCTAAATCAAAGACGACTAATTCTTTTGTTAAAATATCTTTTACTTCCATTACATCCCATCCTTTAACAAATGCTCATAAATTTCTGCGGCACTTTTTAGTTGTGTCAGCTTCTCAAGCCATTTTTTATTATCAATATATTTATAAAACTGTTCATACATCGCGTCTAAATTAATGCCATTTTGTTCGGTCAGAGCGATAAAAAAGATTTTATCCACCTCGACTAAGCCCCATTTCACTGGATTTTTAAGTGTGGCAATAGCGATGTGCGATTCATTAATAAGTGCAGGATCTGCGTGTGGTGTCGCCATTTCTTCAAAAGAAGTGAACGATAACGCTTCTCTTTTTAGCGCACTTTCAACAATTCCTGATTTAGCAATACCAAGATTCACAAGCTTATTACCAATTTGCGTGATTGCGTCTTCCATCGTTGCAACATCTAGCTTCGCAAAAATAGTTTTCGGTTCAATCAAGTCAACAAATGGTTGGCTGCGTTTCTTTTTCTTGCGTCTCGTTCGTTCGATTTGGCTTTCAACTTGTTGTAAATCGGCTTTACTCATCATCGGACTGACAACAATACTTGGAATATCTTCCAGTTCGAGATAAATCGTGCTGATGACTAAATCCACATCGACTTCTGTTTCCATTAACGCCTGAACGGATAATATTTTTTCAATCGTAATCATTGGAAAATATTTTTTAATTCTCGCCGCAAGTAATCTTGATGAACCAAGCCCGGTACTGCATACAAGTACAACTCGAATTTGGTCGGGGAAAGAACGACTTCTTTCTTTGTATGCCTCAAAATGTAGCGCGATATACGCCGTCTCATCTTCGTTCACTTGCACATCGTACTTTTGTTCAAATTTTGCTTTAAAATATAGCGCTTCTTCAAACGCTTGGGGAAAGTTTTGCTTAATTTTGCTAAGGTACGGATTTTTAAAATGCATACCAAGTTTTAACCGGTTAATGGCGGATTTCATGTGTGTCGTCAAGTCATCCAGTAAGCTTTTATCGTAATTCCCTTCCGCTAAACACGTGCTGACAAATTCTGCCACATCGTCTTCTTTTGGTCGAACGCTTACAAGTAACTCATCATGCTGTTGGTTATATGCTGCTGTTAAATGCAACTGAATATAGCCGACTTCAAATGCTGGAATTTTAATATCCAAACGGTCTTCTAGCATGCTAACGAGGATTTCCGTATTGTTTCGCTGCGAATCAAATACATCTTTCATTGGATCGCTCTCAACATTTTCGATATACTCTCCTGCTCGAATACGCTCTACCGCAATCGCAAGATGAATGACAATCGATTGAAACGCATAATCAGTAAAAGCAAAATCATGTCGCTCACTAAATGCTTGAACAATCGCAATGATTTCTTTCAAGCCCTCTTCTGGAAAAATTCCGGTGACATCGGCTTTAATCGTGTCAAAAGCTTGGAGGACCTTTTCGCCTTCTTGCTTTAAATACCAATTATTGCCCCAAAAATTATTAATAAATTTCGATGTTAAGGCGCGCTTTTCTCGTTCACTAATAAGGAGTTTCATGCCCTTACTAGGTTTCTTATACAAAGTAATACCTTCTTTTTCCAGCATTTTCGTAACTTCAACCATATTTTTCTCAATCGTGCTCCGGCTAATGTAAAGTTCGTCTGCAAGCTGATGAATCGTGATATAGTCGTCTGCTTTAAGCAATTTACTGAAAATGTAGATAACCCGCTCTTCTTTCGTTGATGGGATTGGGCTGACTTGGTTATCTAGAAATCGGCTAACTTCGGCAAAAGCCTTGTTATCACCCTCAATATACACACCGATTTTTGGTTTACGGACCACTGTCATATCAAAATCCTTTAGAAAAACATCGATTTCCTTCAGTGAGTTTGATACTGTTTTTTCTGAAAGTCCGAGATGATTCGCGATAGTTCCAACACGTGTTTGACCTGTCTTCATTAGAAACTGAATGATATTTTTTTCGCGATTTGCAATCATTTTCGTTACCGCTTTCATTTTTAATTTTCCTTTCCCTACGCTTATTCTATTACAAAGACTCATCCCCAGAAAACTACGAAAATTACCGCATTGAATACCGTAATTTTGGGATATTGCTGTTCATTTTGGAGAATGGTAGATTTAAATTAGCACCACTAACCTAGAAAGGAAGCTTATTTTATGTCTATTTATCTTATTGCGTTACTCCCTGTTCTTGGGTGGGGATTTATGCCAATAATTGCGAACTTACGAAAAAGCACCCCCGAGGAACAACTACTGGGGACTTCGATTAGCGCGCTATTATTTGCTTTCATTTTGTTCTGGATTTTATCACCAGAAATAACGGTTCTTTCTTTTATAGTGAGTTTTGTTTCGGGTATCTTTTGGAGTTTTGGGCAATTACTGCAGTTTAAAGGGATTGCGGCTTCTAGTGTTGCGAAGGCAATGCCGATTTCAAACGGAACTCAGCTAGTTGGCGCAACGCTTTTTGCTGTTCTTGTTTTCCGGGAATGGCAAACGGTTACGGCTGTTATCATCGGAGTTGTTGCAGTAATTTTAATCTTGATTGGGGTGGTAATGACCGGGTTTCAAAAACGCGGGAATCATATCACGGAGTCGGTTTCATTTCATGTCTACGGTATCGTTATTCTATCTTCTTTCTTTTTAACGCTTTACGTAGTGACAAACCAGCTTTTTGATGTCACTGGCTTTTCTATCATTTTACCACAAGCCATCGGTATGCTGACATGCGCCATTGGTATTAACTTAGCGAAAAAGACTGCTATTTCCCGAAAAAATGTTACATTTAACTTAATGACCGGATTATCGTGGTCAATCGCCAATTTAGGCATGTTCTTAGCGACTGCTGTACTTGGTGTCGCAACGAGCTTCTCGATTTCACAAGCTTGCGTTATCGTCGCAACAATCGGCGGTATCCTCATTTTCAAACAGAAAAAAAGCCCGCTAGAATGGACTTTTATCCTTTCTGGCATACTGTTAATAATGGTGAGCGTCGTGTTCCTTAGTTTATTGAAATAAAAAAAGCCAAAGACCACCTCAAGGTCTTTGGCTTTTTTTCATATACTCTTCTATAACTTGTAACACGCCCGCTTCTTTATTAGAAGCAGCCACATGTTTCGCAGCAGCAAGAACTTCCGGACTGCTTTCTTGCATTGCGTAACTATGCGACGTTAATTGCAACATTTCGATATCATTATTCGCATCACCAAAAGCGAGTAAATCATCTGGCGCCACTTGCCATTCATTCAATAGTTGCTGAATCGCGCTCCCTTTCGTCACACCCGGAATTATAATATCAATACTTCCATGCCCGCTCGACACAGCGCGAATTTCACCGGCAAACATTTGATTCAAATCTTCCACAATTTGCCCTGTCTTAGCCACTTCCACATCAAGCGCGAACTTAATAAACGTATCATCCGGAAGTACATCGAACGAATCCAACTCTTGCAACTCAAAATAATACTTTTTCGCAAATGCTTTAAAATCGGGATCGGCGGCTTTTAATAAATACGCACTCTTCACCCCACAAAGAATCACTTGCAAATCTTGATATTCTTGAATCAACGTCCGCAAAATCTTTTGAACTAATCTTTCCTCAAAACGATTCACACTCCGAAGTTCCCCTTGATGAAAAATAACCGCCCCATTTTCAGCAACATAAAAAAGCTCCTCATCCTTCCCTGGAAAAAAAGATTTAAGCTGATAATATTGATTCCCACTCGCAACAATAAATTTAATCCCACGCTTCATTAATTCAACATAAATCTTCTCAAATCTAGCACGATCATATTCACCATTTCCATCTAAAAAAGTCCCGTCCATATCTACAGAAATCGCTCTAATCATCCGTTTAAGCTCCTTTTAAAGTTAATTTTATTCTATTATACCAAATTTTTTCGCGCCACATTGCTACAGCTTGTTTAATTATAAAATATGCTATACTAAACTAGCCCATATCATAAATAACAAGACACGAAAGGAGGGCCCAAACCTTGTCAAAAGGAAGATTAGAAGCATTTAGTGATGGTGTTTTTGCAATTATAATTACAATCATTGTTTTAGGAATGACTTTACCGGATGTATTTACCGCAGCTAGCACACAAGCATTCTTATGGGAAATTTTTATATTTATCGAAGGCGGATTAATTATCGGACAATTTTGGTATTCACATAGCAGGCTGTTTGATCAAGTCACATTCATTTCCACATCTGCCGTCTTATTTAATATTTTATTTTTATTAGTTTTGTCACTTATCCCATTATTTACAAGAGCAATCATGCAACATCCAGATATGACCGCACCGATTATTGGATTTGTTATTACTATTTTGATTACTTCGGTGCTATTCCAATTATTGCATCACGCGGTAAATGGAAAAGATTCAGGTATCGACAATTGGAAGTTTCGAATCTCTAGTTTCATATTTGTAATCATGCTTGGTATTATCAGTTTCTTCGCTCCACAAATATCCACCATTTTATTTATTATTTTCCCAATCGCTGGTTGGATTATTCAACTCACAAACCGCCGTCAGCCTCCAAAATAAAAAAAGTCAGCGAAAAATTTCGTTGACTTCGCTTTACTATTTTGTTATTCTGGCA
The DNA here is from genome assembly GCF_028867355.1 of Listeria sp. LM90SB2. Lineage (NCBI taxonomy): Bacteria > Bacillati > Bacillota > Bacilli > Caryophanales > Listeriaceae > Listeria > Listeria sp. LM90SB2. The sequence continues at coordinate 472,029 of NZ_CP046449.1, read as the reverse complement.
CTAACAACAAGAAAGGAGCATAATTATGAGAAGCCTGGATGCAGTAGAAATACTCAGACGTGGCGAAACCATTGAGCGTTATAAAGAAGGCGGAAATTCAATGTTACCTTTGATTAAATCGATGCAACCTGTTCGTTTAGAACCGATTGGCATGAGAGAACTCAAAGTCAACGATATCGTATTTTGCAAAGTTCGCGGTAGTTTTTTTACACATAAAATCAGTAAAATCCGCGGTAAACAATATCAAATTTCTAATAATCACAAACACGTGAATGGTTGGATTACACGTAATAGTATTTATGGCATTGTCACCAAAATTTGGTAAATGCTAGGTAACATGCAACGAACAAGTTGGATGTTTTTTATTTTGCCTAAAATCATACTTTTTTTCGGATAATTTCTAGAACAATCATATACGCAAAACAGAAGATAAGAAAAATAATCGTCAGACTCGAAATGGAGATTTGTTCAATCCCATTTAAATTAAGAACAATTAACACAATTGGTATCGTCAAAGCTAAAACAATCAGCAAATAATGGGAGAATGTTTTGCGATTGTTGATATATCTTTCATCTTTTTCTAGTTTTTCTTTCTCATATTCCCGCTTCGTTTTTTCTTCAGATAAGAATACAGAACTCAGTGTACCAATTAAAGCCGCAATAATCATAACAATTGGTGTACCGATATCTCCAAATATTTTTTCCCCTTTAATTATTCCTAAAAGTGGATACATATATATAATAACTACCGCAACCATAATACCTCGATTAATAATGTATCGTTTCATGCTAATTCTCCTCCAGTTGAAAAATCTCTTCTATTGTTAAACGAAAATAGCGTGCCATCTTCAAACTTAGCTCTAAACTAGGATTATATTTACCTTTTTCAATAGCATGGATTGTTTGTCTTGAAACTTCTAATGCTAAAGCTAATTCATTTTGTCCGATTCCTCTTTCTTCCCGCAGCTGTTTCACTTTATTACGGACTTTCAATTAACCACCACCAAATAAGAAGTATTTACAGTTATTATAAAATAAATACAGCTTCACGTAAAGAAAACTTTACATTTCGTATAAAAAAAGTAGCTAAAATGATTCATTCATCTTAGCTACTGATTTTTATTTCACCATTCTTGAATCTGTTTTATCGAAATATTGCTTCCCAATTTGCAATTTCTCGCCATAAAGTTCATCAATAGTAACAAACTCATATCCTTGATTCTTTAATTTAGTCAATGTAGCGTCAAGGCTCGCAGCAGTGGTTTTATGAATATCATGCATTAGTACAATCGCTCCGTCCGTTGCACCAGCAAGGACTTTTTTCGTTACTATACCAGCATTTTTGTTTTTCCAATCTTCTGTATCAACAGACCACTGAATTATTGGAAGACCAATCTCTTCAGCCACCTGTTTGTTTACTGCACCATATGGAGGGCGCATTGTAGTTGGAAAATATCCAGTTTGATCAAATACTGCTTTTTGCGTTTTTAAAATTTGGTTGTACACTTCTTGTGTCGATTGTTTAGTTAATTGCGGGTGATCCCATGAGTGGCTGCCAACTTGGTGCCCTTCCTCTAATTCACGTTTTACTAAACCCGGATTTTGTATGACACTAGAGCCAAGTACAAAGAATGTCGCTTTTACATTGTGGCGTTTCAATGTATCAAGTACGCCTGGTGTTACCGAGGCACTTGGACCATCATCAAAAGTAAGCGCAATTCGCTTGTTGGTTTTTGCTTTTGGCACTTCTGGAACTTTCACACTGCTTGGTAAGTAGCGTTTATTCACAGAACTAGCAATATCAGCAAGTTTTACTTTTACTTTATTCGGTTCCGGTGCACCTGGTATTTTTACTGGCAAAATTAGTTCAGAGTTCGTAATTTCGAAATCTGTTTGATTCCATTTCACTAAACTCTTAATTTCCCCAAGATTCCCAACATCTTTTAAAGAAAAACCCCCTGTTTTAATCAGTTCTTCTTCAACAGCTGTTTTTAAATTTAATTTAGTTTGATTACTTTTTATTAATACTTCCCCAAGTGTTAACAAAGCACCTGTTTCTGCGTCGGTTACTATGTTTTTGCAAATATCTTTTTTATCTTTGAGTACAAATTTAGTTCTACCTTCTTTTACGTACTCTGATTGAACAGCTTTATAAGATATTGCTTGCTCGGCCATTCTATGCTTTTGGTAAGTGTAAAAAATAATCCCTTGAGTTTCTTTATCTCTATTTAACTTTTTAACCTCTGCATCTGTGGCCTTTTCAATTTCTTTTTGGATAATTTCGTTGTCTTTTTTCTCAGTTGTTTTAGGAATGTAAGAAATGATTTCCACTCCATTTTCTTTCTTATCCAAGCGGCGGAAATTTCCTCCATCTTGGTCTTTCATTAGTCTGTCCATCTGCATTATTACTTTGTTGCGCGACTTTGAAAATTGGTATTTTTGGAAACCTATTACACCAACAAAAACCACGGCAATAATGAGAACGGTAACTAGTGAAAGTCTAATCCACCTAATTTTCACATTATGCACCTCACCTTAGAAAAACCTTCCCCAGCTTTTCTTATAAAACAATTATACATGAAAAAAAGCAACTTTCTAGCTTTTGTACTAAAATAGGAAAAAAGGACCAACAATTCTATAACAATTGTCAAAAAAAAGACACGGATAAAGTGGGAGCTTTTACCGTGTCCGATTTATAGTTACAGGATTACCCCTGAAAACTAACATATTGTGAAGTATTTCACTATTAATTTTACCGTAAAAAAACGCATTCCGCAAATATTAAATGTCGTTTTTTGTCCAGTTTATTATTTTATCCTAACGCAACATCTAAAACCATCATTACTGCAAATCCCGCCATCGTTGCAGCAGTTGCTAAATCGGTCGAACCTTCTACTTGAGATTCAGGAATTAATTCCTCTACAATAACAAAAATCATTGCACCTGCTGCAAAGGCCAGCGCAAACGGCAAAATAGGTGTAACAAAAACAACCAATACAGCACCAATTACAGCGAAAATTGGTTCAACTACCGCTGAAAGTTGGCCATACCAGAAACTTTTCCCTCTCGAGAGCCCTTCTCCGCGCAAAGGAATGGATACTGCCGCTCCCTCTGGAAAGTTTTGAATACCAATACCAAGCGCCAAAACTATTGCAGTAATAAGCGTCTCCGTGTCTCCAGTTATCACTGCTCCGAAAGCTACCCCAACAGCTGCCCCTTCTGGAATATTATGAATAGTAATGGAAAGAACCAGTAAGATACTTTTTCGAAGAGAAGTTTTTGGTCCTTCCTTCGCTTGCTCTGGAAACCCGAAATGTAAATGTGGAATAATACGGTCAATAACACGTAAAAATATTCCCCCAAGCAAAAAGCCAACTAGAGCTGGTACGAAGGAAAACTTCCCTAAATCTTTACTCATTTCGATTGCAGGGGCAAGAAGCGACCAGAAGCTTGCTGCGAGCATAACGCCTGCAGCAAATCCTAGCATAACATTGCCCCATTTTTTATTTAGATTTTTAAAGAAAAATACGAGTGAAGCTCCTGCTGCGGTACAAGCCCATGTAAAAATACCGGCAAGAAGTGCTAACAGTACCGGATTTAGTGACGATAAGTAATTTAACAATTCATGCTCTCCCTTTTCCTATGCTTTTATTTACCAGACCAGCCTTGTTTAAAGCCTTGAGCAAATGCACGAGTCTTATTTACGCCTGTTTTCACAGCCCAAATGGAACTATAAACAGATAGTTTAGCTGCCGTTCCAGCAACATTTCCAGTTTTCCGTGCAACTTTCTCTACCTTTGCTCCGATTTCTTCACCAATTTCTTCTATCGGTTTCGCCATTTCTAGCACCTCCAAAGCACTTGTCTTTCCTTCATCATAAAGCAATCAATCGGATTATTCAAGCTGCTTCCTCTTTATCCTTTTCACTAATACGCTTCCTTTCGCTATGATGAATTTCTAGCTAATTCATCTAACCTCGACATTCTGATTAATCTCCATTTACTTAGACAACTACTGTCTTTTTAGCAAAATATGTAATTTTTTTATCATTTTTTTGATTTTCTGAACATTTTCATTGAATTTCTTTGTAAAAAGTACAAAAAACGGCTGATTTAACTTGTGCATTAACTCACATTATGCATATAATAATTTTGTTAGACAAAAAGGGAGAGGAAGATGTATATGACGGGATTAGGAACTTTATTGTTTCTAGTAGGTATTGGTGTATTGATTTTTGGACTGGTGAGCTTTAGAAGGAAAAATTGGCCTCGTAAAAAAACACAAATCATTATTATTAGTTCTATTTTAGCTATTATTATTGGTGTTGGAATTATTCCGACCACAGACGAGGAAGCCTCAACTGAAGAACCAACCAAACAAGAAGAAAAAACGGAGAAAGTTGATAATACCCCAATTTTAAAAGCAGAAACGACTTTTACAACAGATGATGAAGGTACCTTGGTCGTCGAAGGGAAAACAAATCCAGGGGCAGAAGTAACGCTTGATTTCGTTGCAATTCCTGACGCCGTGACTACAGCTGATGAGAACGGCGCTTTCAGTCTTTCTGTAAATCAACTGGATAAAGCACAAGATGCCGTTCTTTCTATTGTCATTGATGGCCAAACGAAAGAACAAACGCTTAAACTAGCACTAACCCCTGCTTACGAAACAAAACTTACTGCTAAAGCGGAAGCAGAGCGAGTAGCCGCGGAAAAAGCGGAAGCAGAACGAGTAGAACGCGAACGTGTAGCAGCGGAAGAAAAACGCGCAGCTGATGCAAAAATTGCGGCTGAAAAGAAAGCCGAAGAAGCTAGAGTGGCAGCCGAGAAAAAAGCTGCGGAAGAAAAACGGGTTGCAGCAGAACGTTCAAAAGCTGCAGCTGCACAACCGGACACGAGTAACGAACAAGGACAAATGGTTTATATCACTGCTACTGGCAAAAGATATCATTATGATCAAAATTGTCGCGGCTTAAATAACTCTAATGGCGAAACTGCTGTGACAGTTGCTCAAGCAAAGGCACAAGGCTTAACTTTATGTAAATTTGAACAATAAAAATAAAGCAAAATTTCTTATCATGAGAAATTTTGCTTTTCTATTTGTTTTTAATTGAATTTAGGCTAGATTCATGGTAAATTTAGATAGATAATATCGGTAAAATATACTAATGTAAAGCAATCCCTACTTTAATTATACAACAAGAGGTTCTTTACAGTCAAGTATTATTTTTCGAAAAAAATTGGGGGATAAATATATGAAACCATATGTACTCAAGTTTCAAGAAATACGGCCGCATTCAGAAGCACTTGTCGGTGGTAAAGGAATGAATTTAGGTGCTTGCTCTAATATCGAAGGAGTACATGTTCCCGCAGGTTTTTGCCTGACAACAGAAGCTTACAAGCGAACCTTAGCGGAAAACAATGAATTTACGCAACTGCTCCAACGCCTTTCTTCCCTAAAAACAAGTGACATGGATGCTATTAGAGAAATCAGCGAAACGATTCGAACGCTTATTCAACATACACAAATCCCCTCTGAAATAGCGAGTTATATGGATGCTACGCTTTTAGATGTGGGTGGGTATGAGATGCCTTTCGCCGTACGTTCTAGCGCCACTGCCGAAGACCTTCCCCACGCTTCCTTCGCTGGGCAACATGATACGTATTTAAATATTATTGGTAAAGATGCCTTATTACAACATATCAGTATGTGCTGGGCTTCTTTGTTTACCGAACGCGCGATTATTTATCGCATTCAAAATCAGTTCGATCATCGTAAAGTCCAACTTGCCGTCGTTATTCAACAAATGATTTCCCCCGAAGCATCCGGAATCCTATTTACGGCTGATCCAATTACATCGAATCGCAAATCCCTCTCTATCGATGCCAGTTTCGGGCTAGGTGAAGCGCTTGTTTCCGGTTTAGTTTCTGCTGACTCATACACAGTCCGAGAAAATACTATTACGAACAAAATAATCGCTACTAAAAAACTCGCCATTTACAGTTTAAAAGAAGGTGGAACGGAGACTCGCATACTTGAAAAATCACAACAAACCAAGCAAACATTAACTGACCAACAAATAATACAACTTGCGAAACTTGGTAGAAAAATCGAAGCCTATTTTGGGAAACCACAAGATATTGAATGGTGTTTAGCGGAAGGTGCTTTTTACATTGTTCAGAGTCGACCTATCACGACTTTATATCCAATTCCAGAAGTAAACGAACCCGGCAATCGTGTTTATATTTCTGTTGCACATCAGCAAATGATGACTGACGCGATGAAACCACTGGGACTTTCCTTTTATTTAATGACGACTCCCGCCACGATGTATACATCAGGAGGGCGGTTGTTTGTCGATATTACTCAGAGCCTGTCAGCCAAAGTTTCTCGCGATATGATGGTCAATTCACTCGGTCAATCAGACCCACTTATTAAAGATGCCTTGCTCACTGTAATTAACAAAAAAGGATTCCTGCCTCCACTACCAACCGAGGAAAATCCAAGCCATGCGACCGTTTCTGGAAAACCACCCGTACGTAGCATTCCTGATTCATCTAGCGTTTTTGAATTAGTTCGAAACAGCGAAAACTCCATAAAACACTTGAAGCAATCCATCGAAACGAAAAGCGGATCTGATTTGTTTGATTTTATCGTAGAGGATTTGGAAGAATTAAAGCGAGTTTTATTTAATCCTACTAGTATTGATGCCATTATGGCAGGTATGGACGCTTCAGCTTGGTTAAATGAACATATCTACCAGTGGCTCGGAGAAAAAAATGTCGCCGATAAACTGTCAGAATCAGCCCCAAACAATATTACTTCACAAATGGGACTTGAATTATTAGATGTAGCTGACGTCATTCGCCCCTACCCTGCTGTCAGAGCCTATTTAGAACAAACGAAAAACCCTGATTTCATGAATGAACTAGCTACTTTAGAAGGTGGTGCAGAAACCAAAAAAGCGCTAGAAGATTACCTTCAAAAATACGGGATGCGCTGTGCGGGTGAAATTGACTTAACCAAAACTCGTTGGATTGAAAACCCGCTAACGCTTATTCCGCTGATTTTAAGTAACATCAAAAATTTCGACTCCGGCGCGAGTATGCACAAATTTGCCCAGGGAGAAAAAGAAGCTTTCCATAAAGAACAAGAAATCCTAAGACGTTTGCAAGAGCTTCCGGACGGGGAACAAAAAGCGATGGAAACAAAAGAAAAAATCGATATTTTACGTCATTTCATCGGCTATCGTGAGTATCCTAAATATGGGATGATTAATCGCTACTTTATTTACAAACTGGCTTTACTTCGAGCTGGCGAACAACTTGTAAAAGATGGCATTCTGCAAGAGCAAGAAGATATTTATTTTCTTTACTTTGAGGAACTGCGCGAAGTCGTGCGTACTGGTCAAGTTGATTACGAACTTATTAACGTTCGAAAACGTGATTTCGCCACTTTTGAAAAATTAACGCCACCACGCATCCTTACTTCTGATGGGGAAATGATTAACGGCGAATACAAACGCGAAAATCTCCCTAAAGACGCCATTCTTGGACTTCCAGTTTCATCAGGGACAGTTGAAGGTCGCGCTCGCGTCATTTTAGATATGGAAAAAGCGGATTTAGAAGATGGCGATATTCTTGTTACGGCTTATACTGACCCTAGTTGGACTCCCGCATTTGTATCTATTAAAGGACTTGTGACCGAGGTTGGCGGGCTTATGACGCACGGAGCAGTGATTGCGCGCGAATACGGCCTTCCCGCTGTCGTGGGTGTCGAAAATGCAACTACCATTATAAAAGATGGCCAGCAAATTCGCATCAATGGGACAGAAGGCTATATTGAGATTCTTGATTAAACCAAAAACCCAGTAATCTCCATTTTAGGATATACTGGGTTTTTTAATTATGCTTTTTTTCTCCAAATATAAAACGCGGATGATGAAAGTAATATCCCGGCGAATAGTGTTTGCCACGGGTTATTATCTCCAGTTTTCGGAAGTTTAGCTGTTGTTAGTTCTGGAGTATTTTCCCCTGCTGTTACTGTGATGTTATTATTTTGGACTGGCATACTAGTTGCACTCGGTTCATTTATAGTGATTGATCCATTGGTAGGTTTCGAGTCTGATTCGTCAGATGGGCTAGGAATAAGTGGCGTTTCTTTACTGAAATGTGCGTACAAAGTAATATCGTTCGCAGGCATTTTCATCGTGTTAAAATCCCATTTTGTTCCGCCTACTTCTGCGTCATACCACCCATCGAAAAGGAAACCTTGTTTGGTTGGAGCAGTCGGTTCATTAAGTAAGGTATCATATGTTATCGTTTCATTCGTTACCGAACCATCTATATCAAAATTAGCTTGATAGTTGTTGATGGTAAAATGCGCATATAAAGTGACATCATTTGCGGGAATTTTCATTGTTTTGAAATCCCACTTATTACCGCCTGTTTCTGCGTCATACCAGCCATCAAATGTATAACCTTGTTTAGTTGGAGTCGCCGGTTCATTGAGTAAGGTATCGTATACTATTGCTTCATTCGTTACCGCACCATCTATATCAAAATTCACTTGGTAACTGCTGACAGTAAAATGTGCATATAAAGTAACATCATTTGCGGGCATTTTCATCGTTTTGAAATCCCACTTATTACCGCCTGTTTCTGCGTCATACCAACCATCGAATGTATAACCTTGTTTGGTTGGAGCGGTCGGTTCATTGAGCAAAGTATCGTATACTACCGCTTCATTCATTACTGCGCCATCTATATCAAAATTCACTTGATAACTATTTACGGAAAAATGGGCATATAGCATGAGATCATTTGCAGGCATTTGCCCAGTTGTAAAGTCCCATTTTGTTCCACCTGTTTCGGCGTCGTACCAACCATCAAATGTATAACCTTGTTTGGTCGGGTTCGCAGGTTCTGGAATTAGATCTTCTTCTGTTACAGTTTTTACTTCGCTTGTATTGCCGTCTATATTAAATGTGACATTGTAGTCTACTGGCTCATTTAGCGGTTGAATTATGATACCAGTATAACTACTTGTGGTTGATCCCACCGCCACATCTTGCTTGAATGTATATCTTACTTCTGGAAGATAGCTCGGCGAAGACCAATTCACGTTTGGCGCGTCGTAGGTTCCATTATTGCTAATTGTCTTAGGAGTAACTAGTGTTCCATCTATGCTAGTTATATTATTCGGAACAGATAATGTCTTCGAAAAATTACGTGCTGGTTTTTTTATCACCTGATTTGCAAAGTCAGCGGAATCCATTTTACTTAAACTTGCTAATGGTCTTATGTCTGTAATATGATTTTGCGATAAAAATAAAGTAGTTAAATTAGTTAATCCACCAATCACTTCCATATCTTCATTCCCAAGTTGATTATTATTCAAGAATAAAGAATTCAATTGGGAAAGATTATTTAGAACAGATATATCACTAATTTGGTTACTACCAACGTTCAACATTTTTAATTTAGTTAAATCTTTAACCGCATTAATATCGCTAATTTGATTGGTACCGATTTCTAGCCAAGTTAATTGTGATAGATTAGCTAATGGGCTTAAATCAGTAATTTTATTATTTCCTATCTTTAAAGAATTTAGCCTTGTCATATTAGCTACAGGAGTAATATCAGTAATTTGATTCACATATGCTGTAAAATAATGTAAACTTGTCAAACTAGCTAGCGGACTTATATCTTCAATTTGATTATAATTCAAACTTAAACTATATAAGTCGGTTAAATTGGCTATTGGTGTCACATCTTTTACTTTAGACTCCGTGACTGTCAAATAATTCAAACCTGTCATATTGCTTAACGGACTTAAATCACTGAGGTTATGATTAGCCCCCAAATTCAAAGAATACATTTTAGTTAAATTTGCTAATGGACTAATATCGCTAATATTATCTTCATTAAGATATAGCTCCCTTAAATTAGTTAAGTTTTGCAAGGCACTAATATCAGTGATTTTATTAGTTCCAATATACAGATTCGTTAATTTAACTAAATTACTTAATGGGCTAATATCAGTAATTTGGTTTCCATTAAGGTTTAAGTACTCCAAATTAGTTAAATACTCGATCCCTTGAATGGAGGCTACTTTTTCCCCGGCTACTACTAATTTCGTAATGCTTTCTAATTCTTCTTGTGTCACTACATCTGTGACACTTGCTTTTTGAAGCACTGCTCGTATTCCTTCTGCTAAATCTGCATCTGGGAAAATTTGATTAATCGGGGCTGGTAGCGTGGCTAAAGTTGCTGCTTTAACCTCATTATTACCCTGAATACCTAATACCATGAACAAAAGGCTCAAGACAGTCATTATGGAAATTAATTGTTTAAAAAAATTATTTTTCGCTTTCATTTTAGTACCTTCCTTCAACTAAGCTTACTTACAATCATTATTATGGCTTATTGATTGTAACACCGTATTTTGAAGTAGTTGTCTAATTTTAATATGCAAATTTCCGCTTCTTATTTTTGTTTCTTAGATACCTAAGTAGCAACCATGAAAACACGTGACATAAATTTGACAATAATTTTTAAATTAGTTGGTTCAAACAAAAAAACACACTAATCGCTTAGTGTGTTTTAATTCGGCACAATTAAATCTGTATCGGGGTCTTTGCTTTTTTTGTTTGTCGATTTTATCTCTACGAAAACTTTATGTGGTAAACAAACAATGGTGTCACCGGCTTTGGATTTCCAGCCCATTTTGACGCCTACTTGGTCTGGACTGTTGTCTTCTTTTATTCGAATCCGCTCGCCATCTACTTCCATCAAATTATATTGCGCGCCTTTTCCTTTAATCGTAAACTGCTCATTTCCTTTGTGCCCAGTTAGCGGGATTTCCCGAACCACTTTGCCATCTTGTGAAATAACTGCTACGACATCATCGCCCACGTGCTTTGCTTCAGCGACAGAAAATAATATTAGTGGTAAAAACGAACCCAAGATTAGTAAAATAATAATTACAAAATCAAACGGACGTACCATTTTCATATATTGACGCATTTTCTCTCCTAACTAGCTATTATGATTAGCGTTAAAATCCAAGCTAACTCCCGGTTCATCAAATGCGATTTCTGTTACATCATATGTTAAGCGTTTGATGTAGTCAATTAGTGGATTGGATAAGCCTTCAACATCTACAGCTTCTAAATCGGAAAAATCTCCAAAAAAGTCTTTTAATTGAATAATACGGCTGATTCTACCGTCAATCCGGAAATTTTCAAGGACTAATAAAAAAGGAATTGTGATTTTAAAAATTTTTCCTTTTGACATAAGTTCCACATTTCCATTGACTGGCTCGACTTCATGGACCTCTAATTCAATTTTGTTTTCGAATTGCTCATTTTCTTCCATGATTGTTTCAAAATTATACTTTTCTACGACAATTTTATTAGTTACGATATCCATAAAATTCACCTCATTTGTAGTATGTACCCCGTATATTACACGATAACTAAGTTCCTAGCAAATCAATACTACCACGTAATTTCGATGCGATTGCCTTCTGGGTCTAGCACGACACTTTCGTAGTATCCGTCTCCTGTCATTCTTGGTTCACCCGCAATTGCAAAACCATCTTGTCTTAGTTTTTCAGTTAGCTCATCTACTGCTTCTTTTGTTCCTGTTGAAATAGCGATGTGCGCCCAGCCTAAGTTTTCCCCAGTTGTTTTTCCTGTTACATCCGTCCGACTCATAATTTCAAGTCTTGCTCCGTCTTCAAACGAAAGAAAGTAAGAATTGAAGCCTTTTGTTTTGTTTTCATATAAATCATTGGCCGTTGCACCAAAATAAGTGACGTAAAATTGCTTCATTTGTTCTAAATTAGTTGTCCATAATGCAACATGTTCTATTTTCATTTAAAATCCTCCTTATTATAAAAAAATAGCTGCTGATATCCAGTATACCACTGCTGCCAAAAGTCCAGCTAGTGGTAACGTGATAAACCAAGTTACAACCATATTTTTTCCCGTACGCCAATTGACTTCTTTTTTATGGTTAGCTGTTCCGACACCCATAATCGAGCTGTCAATAACTTGCGTAGTGCTGACTGGCAAATGAATCAAAGTAGCTGTCATGATTACAGAAAGTGAGCTTAAATCGGACGCAACACCTGTAACTGGGGTGATTTTCATGATTTTAGTTCCTACTGTTTTGATGATTCGATAACCACCAACAGACGATCCAATCGCCATCGATGCCGCACAACTTACTTGCACCCAAAAAGGAATACCAGCTGACTCTTTCAAAAGCCCACTCGCAACTAAAGCAAGCGTGATAATTCCCATCGTTTTTTGGGCATCATTTGTGCCGTGTGAATATGCTTGGGCGGCAGCTGTTCCAATTTGGATAAAACGAAAGCGTCGATTCATCTTCCCAAGCTTTTTGTCGTGAAAAAGATGCTTAAAGAGTGAATAAATCAAATAACCTACTGTAAAACCGATAATCGGCGAGATAATGAGTGCAATAATAATAGTTGTAAATCCTGACCAATTAAGCACGCTAAAACTACTGGCTGATGCGATGGAGGCCCCAGCTATCGCACCGATAAGCGCATGCGAGGAACTACTAGGCATGCCAACAAGCCAAGTCATCAAATTCCAAATCACTGCCGCAATTAAGCCGCATAAAACGACAAACTCTCCATTATTAAGCGAAAATGGATCTACAATACTTTTGGTGAGCGATTCAGCTACTCCGGTAAACGAAATGGCTCCCAGAAAATTCATGACTGCCGCAATTCCAATTGCCACTCGCGGTTTTAAAGCTCTAGTTGAAATACTTGTGGCCACAGCATTTGCAATATCATGAAATCCATTTATAAAATCAAATGCTAAGCCCATTATAACGATAATAACCGTAATTAAAATAACCGTATCCATTCAGCAGTTCCCCTTGTCGATATTCACTTTTTTATTGTCTATACCCCTTTTATAGAAATATAAAAAGAATCTGCTCCTGTATTAGGTAGCAGATTCTCGTTGGTGTTATTAAAAATCTTCAAAATTATCCATATCGTACTCGTACCCGTCGTCATAATCATAGTTATAACCGTCCATCATATTATGCATTCCACCATCATTCACCGCAAAAAAGATTATAAAAATAAAAGCCATAATCGCCATTAATGTATTTAGTACCGCAATACCAATACCACTAATTAGTAGTCCTAAATTTTGCTTCATGACTTCTCCTTTATTACGTACGATCAGGTAAATAACAAGAATAATAATGACATTAATGAAAACCATTAACAGACACCAAAGAATTGCGTTCATTCCGCGTTGTTCAGCATCTTTATAAATCCAAATTGCTAAAAGGACTTTTGCTGCTAGTCCTAAAAAAATCGCAAAAATAAAAAATATTGGTAAGAACGTTATCATTCCCATTTTGTCCCCTCATCTTCTTTAGAATTTGTTTTGTATTCTTTTTTTGTAATTGTTAAAATTCCTGCAATCAAAAATAAAATTCCGTGAATAGTAAATACTTGCAATCCACCCAAAACGATAAAACAAACGCCTAATGTTTTTACTTTTGGCCCGTCACTTTTAACTTTAAATGCACCGATAAATCCAAAAACTGCTGATCCGAGTGCAAAAAATGCAGCAACTACTGAAAAGAAAGTAATTATCCCAAGTACAATCGTTTCTTCTGAGCTACTATAATAACCAAAAGTATCAGCTACCATTAGGGTATTAAGTCCAAAAATAATGGTATACAACATAGCACCTAGAAAAGTTAAAATGCTTAATGAAGCCCCCACAATAAGTAATGTAAATTCTGTTTGTCTGTTCATTAAATCCTCCATATATTTAGTTATTATTCTTATAGTGTACCATGAAATAACCTATCACTAAACGAAAAATGGTAAAATTCACGAAAAATTCACGAAAAAACCACTTCCTAAAAAAGGAAGTAGCTTTTATTTTTTCTTCAAAATATCATTTGCTAAAGCAGTGAATGCATGAAAGTCGGAAAGCCTTGAAAGCTTCTCACCATATTCTTCGCGTACTAATTCTACTAGCAATTCATAAATATTAATGGCTTCTTCATAATCATTTTTGCTAATACATAATAAAAATACGGCGCGAACGGATTGTTTTTGATCCCATTTGATTGGTTTATCTAATATCCGAATAACGATTTTTGTTTCTTTGGCCATTAGTCCGAGTGGATGTGGGATTGCTATTCCGGTTCCGAGTACAGTTGAGCCTAATTTTTCACGTTCAAGAACCGATTGCAAGAAGCCTTCACCAACAATATTTTGTTGGCGTAATGAGTCAACCATTTCTTCTAAAATTGCTGTTTTGTTTGTCATACTGCTTCTGGCAAAAAAATCAGCTGTGAAAAAATTCGATAGAAAGCCGCGGTTAGGATCGGTTTGTTCTTGAATAATGGCACCAAGCATTTTTAATTCTTCATTGGTTGGGATATTGCTGATTTTGATGACCGGTTTATTTTTCTCAGGTATTCTAACGGTGGAGAGAATGATATCTTCTTCAATATGGATAAAACGGTTATATTCTTGGATTGAAACTACTTTTGTAATATCGAGATTACTCACTGCTGACTTTACTTTCGCTTCTACAATTCGTGCTGTTCCAAAGCCTGACCCACAAACAATCAAGGCTGATTTATGACGATAGTAAGAGATTTGATAATTCCGCTCTAAGGATGCCCCAATATGCAGCGCTAAATAGGCTAATTCATTTTGATTAATGTCATACGGGTAGTCTTTTTTTAGTGATTCCACTGCATCGAGCGTGATTTCGTAGGCTAAAGGGTAATAGCGTTTAATGTGCTCTGTCATTGGATTTTTGACGGTCATATGGTATTTTACTCGATATAACATGGAATGAATATGAGCAACAAGGTCCTTTTTAAGCTGCATATCATCTTGTAAATGATAAAAGTAATGGGACTCAATGCGGTTCAACATGCCTTCAATATACGCGTAATCATCAAATTCGCTAATTTCTTTATCTTCTACATTCAGAATTCGTTTGCTGGCGATTTGGAGAAGCAAATAATTTTTGTCCGCATCCGCAATGTCTATTTCGAAAAGCGACTCTATAATAGTAGACAATTTAGTCGCAATCGCGATTTCTTCTTCACTAACATCCGTTAATTCAAACTTTTCCAACGTATGACCGAGTTCAATTCGTTCCACCAAAATCATCATATGTAAAAGTAAGTTTTGAAGCGCTTCGTCTGTGAAACGAATGTTGGTCGCAAAAAAATAATCCGTCACAGCTGTCATTAATTTTTGCAGTTTATCTTTTTGTTTGTGCCATTCGAAAAATGTTTCTAAGTAGGATTCCGGGGCGTTTTTGGAAGCAATTAACGCGGTTAGAGCATAGCGCATTTTTTCTTCTTCTCCGATGATTTTCACGCCGCTACCTGGTTTTGAGACGAGCGTTAAATCATACACCGCAATAACTTTTCGTACTTGCTTCATATCATTTGAAATGGTTGCACGGCTAGCAAAAATCGTATCTGCCAAGTCTTCCAATTTAATATAGTCGTCGCTTGATAGCAGCATGAAAATCTCGTATTTCACGCGTTCTTCGGGATTATCAAGGTCAAAATAACCCGCATTTTTTGGTTTGTTTTTTTCGGCCTGAAAAGCTTGAAAAACCAACGAATCAAGGATTTCGATTTTGTATCCCGCGCCTCGAGTTAGCGTTATCGTTGCCCCGTGGCTTTCGAGAAATTCAGTTAGTTTAGCAATATCTGTTCGTATCGTACGTTCGGAAATATGTAAATCTTGGCTGAGTTTCTGAGCTGATAAGTGGCTACCCGCATCAAGGAGCATGCCATATAGTGTTTCCAAACGTTTATAAGCGAAATATCCCATTATTAGCAGCTCCTTTTTTAGGTAGTTAAGCGTTATTTTTCAAATAAATAGCTTTGTACTTTTGCATGTTTTAATCTCGTTTGTTTCTCGTTTGATTCGCTTTCATCCAAGTGGCGTTCCTTGCCTCGGAAAACTTCTGGGATGGTAATTTCTTTTTGTAAATATGGATTGAAAAAGCGTGTAATGAAGGCATCGGCGTCTTCGGCTTTTTTTACTGCACTAATAATCGCTCCATCTATTGTCGGAAGTGCCAGGCTATATGTGGCATCTAGCGTTTTTTCTTCATCGCGGTAAACATAAATCAAGCGGCCGTTTAGAAAATCAGACATTTGGTAAACTGGCGGGTTCGACAGATATTCTTTTGCTTTTTTCGCGATATCCGCTTCGTCAAAAGAGCTTTCGAATAAAGTTAGCGCAAATGTGGCATTTATTTCGCCAAGCAGTTGTGCGTCTGGTGTCGCAACGATTGACTCACCGGAAGCGCGACCAGGACGATATAGTAAATCAGTTTTACCCATATGGCTAAATGTGCGGAACAGGGTTAGCGAGATCGTATCGTAATTTTCGCCAATGATTTCATATTCGCGTACGCCCTCTGTCATTACAGCAACCCCATGAGCTTCATCGTGTAAGCTGACAAAACTTTGCATAGCTTCAATCGAAATTGGCGCTTCTTGCCATTCTTCTGCTTCCCATACATCCATTTCTGGAAGACGAACCGGACGCTGGATTGGTGCGAATAATTGATCAGCTGTTGAGAATTTGCTAGCAATTTCGGTGGCGAATGTAACACATAAACGATGACTCAATACTTGATTAGCAACTTGTACATCAAAGCGAATGAGTTCTTCATTTTTACGTAAAGAAATTACTGTTTTGATAGTCATTTCGTTACTTTTTTCACCATTTGCACGTTCTTCTAAATTATACGGTACATTTAACTTGAAGGAAATAGTTAATGTTTGGTTGACGCTTGATATACTAGACTCTAGGCTTTCCACTACCGCTTCTTCCGATGAGATTACAAGGTCTTTACGTGGTGGCGAATAGTTATACGAATCGCCATCATCGCCATTTTCCACAAAAAGCATTTGATCTGTATAGGTTCTGCCCGCTTTTTTATCATGAATCGTGAGTGAATTGTTGGCAGCTAGCTGGATTTCATAAAATTCGTTTTCGATTTTTGTCATGGTGGATTGTGTTGGTTCTTGCTCCGCTGTTTCTTTTTCTAAATTAAAGTAGATGGTGTCGTAGCCTAGCGCCGGAAGACTATTTACGTTTACTAGCATTGTTGCTAAAAAGACTTTTTCTGGCAAATAAATGGATTTGCTAGGATTTAGGTCGATATGTTGATTTAAGACGTAATCAGTTAGGTCTGTTTTTTCTAAAATCGTGTATTCAAGCGTGTTTCCTTGCGTATCTTCTATCTCGAAATTATCTTCTGGGATATACGCGGTCATTTTAATCACACCGCTTTTTTCGTATGGTAGTGGGTTGAAAACGGTAAATTGGAACGGTTGTTTTTGTTCGATTTTTTCGCTGATTAGGCGCATGTTTAAATCGAGTAAATTGGTCGCTAAATCCGAAGCCAATTTGTAACGATGTTTGACGTCGCGGTTGGTTGTATCACTATTACAGCCGCCAATGCTATCATGTGCAGCATTTTCAAACATTAACTTCCAAATTTCTGCGAGTTCATTGTGCGGATAGCGATTTCCAAGAGAGTAGCTGATGGAAAGAACCGGCTCTAATACATTACTTAAAAAGTTTTCGATTTCATTGTTTGCTTGTTTTAAATCAGCTCGAGTAGAGAAAATCGATTTGTGCAGCCGACTATGTTTTCCTTCTGTTAGTTCACCAGCAATGACTGGCAAATTGGTCACATCTTTTTCTAAGTCCGCGAAAAATGTTTCTGGTGATGCGATTTGGTATTCCCGCGTGCTATCTAATTCATTGAATTTCGCAACTAATTCTGGCAAATTTTCCCTAACTGGCGCTTGGTCTAAGCCATTTGGGAAATAGACATTTCGCGTTGAGGCCTTCTCTTCCAGAGCACCAATTTGATCATCCAAATAGGTTTTAAGTTCGGCTTCGTTTTCCGGAATGTTCGCGCCGTAGTAATAGCCAAACGGAATTTGCTCTGCTAGCATTTCCGTCCCATCATCACCGCGCCAGATAAATTCGGTTTGTTTTAAGCGATTATCGGCAACTCCGCGCCAAAACAGAAACTTTGAAATTCCAAATTCTTTATAAATTTGTGGCATGTTCCCGCCTTGTCCGAACGCATCCGGGACATAACCGACAGCCATGCTATGTCCCATTTCGCGTGCAATTCTCGTACCATATAACAAGTTTCTAACAATCGACTCTTGTGAAATGACTAATTGGTCCGTTTGTGTGTACCATGGCCCGGTAATAAGCCGTTTTTCAGCAATCAGTTTTTCTAATCTTGTTTTATCTTCCGGGCAGTAGTGCAAATAATCTTCTATTAACGAGCTTTGCGCATCCATTAAGTAAAAATGGTAATCGTCTTTCGCTTCCAATGTTTCAATTACTTCTTTTAAATGCTTCACTAAATAGATTGTTGAACGGCTTGAAGTGAAATACCATTCTCTATCCCAGTGCGAATGCGGAATTACGTGTACTTTCGTTTTAGCCATTTTCATTAAATCCTCCAACTATTATTTAATCTCTATTTCATCAAAACTAATATCGATATCATCCACAGCATCGTCTGCAGCAGCTGTTTCTTCTTCTGTGAAATTGACGAATAAGTTCGCACAAATTCCAATAATAAATGCACCAACCAAGCCACCAACTAAGTAAGCCCAGCCGTTACCAATAGTGAAGAAACCGTACATTCCACCAATCGGCGGCATTTTCACATAAGCGCCAAGTCCCATCGTTACGGCACTACCAATCGCGCAGGCAATCACATTTAGCGGAATTAATTTACCAGGGCTACGTAGTGTAAATGGAATCGCACCTTCCGTGACCCCAATTAGTCCCATGATTAGCGCGCCATTTCCAGCTTCTTTGAATGTAGTAGAATAATTCTTTTTGCGTAAAAGTGTTGCGATTCCGTAGCCAAGTGGCGGAATGCAAATTGCGACGTTGATCATGATTGAAGGTAGATAAATTCCACTCATAAATAGCGCGTTCCCAGCCATCCAAGCAGCTTTGTTTACAGGTCCACCAAGGTCAAATCCAATCATTGCTCCTAAAATAAGTGCTAGAATAATGACGTTTGTATCGTTTTTACACATTTCAGTTACCCAATCAAGTAACGTTTGGTTTAACCAACCAAGCGGTCCGCCGAGAATTAGTGACATCAGTATCCCCGTGGCACCAACTGTGATAAGTGGCAAAATAATTAGTGGTAAAGAACTTGCAGCAGGTCCAGTGATTCGAACATGTTTTTTCACCCAGTTTGTTAACCAACCTGCGAAGAAACCAGCGACAACGGCACCTAAGAAACCAGCATTTGTACTAGTAGCAAGGACCCCACCAACAAAACCAGCAGCAAGAGCAGGTTTTCCAGCGATTGAATAAGCGATATATCCCGCAAGTACTAAGTTAAGTAAGCCAATTGCCGCCCAACCTACATTTTGAAATAGATAAACATAATGATAAAATCCGCTTGCATCAGCATAAGCATCCAGATTTGTAACCCCGCCAATAATCCCAATCAATTTTGCAACAGCTACAACAAGTGAACCTGCGATAATGACTGGTAGCGCATAGGATATACCCGACATTAAGTGGTCTTTTGCTTCGTTTAATTTCCCTTTCATGACTTAGTTAGCCTCCTTTTGTTTACGTGCTTCAATTGCTGCAACTACTTTACTTAACACCGCTTCCCCGTTCGCAACACATTGACCAATTTTCACACGAACGACTGGTTTTCCTTTGAAACGCTCTTCCCCGTCGATTACTTTATCCGCCGCGATGATAACTACATCTGCCGCGCTCACTTCAGCTGGCGTGATTTCATCAATTGTCCCCATCGCTCCTTGTTGCTCAATTTTGACATCGTGTCCTAATTTTACTCCTGCTTTTTCTAATGCTTTTGCTGCCATTGGTGTGTGCGCAAGTCCTGCGATACATGACGTAACTCCTACAACTTTCATATTAATTCTCCTTCCAAATTATCTTTCAAGTAATCCATCAATTCGTGTTCCGTTTTAATCGTTAAAATTTGTTCTTGAAATGCTTCTTCTAGTAAATTCACAGCCACGCTAGATAAAATTTTCAGATGTTGCTGGCTGGCCTCACTAGCTGGAACTAATATGGCAAAAATGGCTTGTGCCTTAAAACCTTCTTTTGACTCCCAATCAATCGGTTCAGTGAGGCGAATGAAAAGCAGTTTTGCTTCTGATATTGCCTCTGTTTTCGCATGTGGAATAGCGATTAATTGTTGTACTGCTGTTGCGTATTCTTTTTCGCGAGCCCATAAGTCACGTTCCACCTGAGCTGAATTTGTTGTGATACCGATTTCTTCTGCCTTGTCTGCAATAAAAGCTAGCACTTCTTCTTTTGTGCGTAGATGCTGATTTAAAAATAATTGTTCTTCCGATACTATCATTTCGTCACCCCGTATTTTTTCAATGCCTTGCTTACAATTACATTCTAATGAAACCGATTACTTTTTTGAACATAAGGAATTTCCAGTTAAAGTGGAAAAAAATTAATACATACAAAAAAAGCCATAAACAAAGCATTCTCGGCTTCATTTACGACTTTTCTAAAGGATTTATTTTTCGATATTAAGTTCTTTTTGATACTTGGCGAAGAGCGTTTCGAACTCCGTTTTGTTGAAATCGTATATTTTTCCTTCTGCGCTCGCTTGTAATTTCTTCAAGCAAATATGCCAACCGGAAATATCTCTAGGGCTGTGTTCCGTAATAGTCGTAAGTTGTTCTCTGAAAGTCAATCTTGTTTTATTTGCGGTGATTTCATTTAGTTCAAAGTCAACTTCATCTTGGTCCCATTCGAAAGCAAGTTTTTGGTTAGTTTCGAATGCACGAATTGGCATGGTTATTTTTTCTTCAGGTGTCATGACGAAAAGTAGATAGCCATCTGCTCCTAGTTCGCCTACTTCCAGCTCATTAAACCACTTTGCTAGTCCGGCGTTTGTCGTTAATAAAGCAAAAACCTCTGCCTTTGTTGCATTAATTTCCAATTCAAAATTAACTACAGCTCCTCCGTTATCCCGTTTACAAATAGATTCGTTCATTTAAATCCCTCCTGCCAATTTGCTTTCATTTTCGCATAGATTTATCATTCTAGCAAAAAGCAAGATTTAATTATTGCTCCACTACTACTCTTTCATAAAATTCTTCTAACTCTGTATAACTAAGTTCTCTCAATCTTTGTCGTTCCACGTTGGTTATAAGGCTAACAATTTCAACTAAAACCCAAGTATCATCCGTTTGTTGCTCTTTCTCCATCCAACACGCCTCCTCTAGTTAATCTGCCCGTAACGCATCTATCGGCATTTTTTTTGAAGCTTTCTGTGCGGGAATTACACCAAATACAATCCCAATACACATCGAAAAACCAACCGCTAAAAGAATCGTAGAAGCAGAAACATACATTTCAAAACTTGATGTAGTTGTAACTATTTGCGCGGAAAAAATTCCTAGTAAAATCCCGATACAACCGCCTACTAAACTAAGCACAACTGCTTCAATCAAAAACTGCATTAAAATATTGCCACTACTTGCGCCAATCGCTTTTCTAATTCCAATTTCTCGGGTTCGTTCTGAGACAGACACGAGCATAATATTCATAATACCAATACCGCCAACGAGTAGCGAAATCCCTGCAATCGCACCTAGTCCAATCGTGAGTGTTCCCGTAATACTATCAAACGTATCTAACGCCTGTTGCTGATTTGCAACTGTATACGCATCTTCATTATTCGGAAAAAACTGGCTCATTTTTTTCTTTACTACCTTAACTGCTGCTGGAACTTGTTCTACTTTTTTTGTTTGAATATAATACAAATCCACAGTATCTGTTTTAAAAAGTCGTTCTGCGGAAGAAATTGGGATAAAAAGTTTTTTGTCTGCCGATCCAAATAAACTCTCCCCCTTTTCCTTTAAAACTCCAATGACCATGTACCTAGCACCTGCAATTTGCAAATATTCACCTATCGGATTCTGTTCTTTAAAATAAGTTTTTGCAATTTCTGAGCCAATAATTGTCACTTTTTGGGCATAGATAACATCTACATTCGAGCAAAAACGGCCTGATGCTAATTCCAAATTTTTTATGCTCGCATAATATTCATTTATTCCCGCTACTTGATTACTAGCTGTCTTTTCACTTGTTCTAACTTCCTTTGTCTGTATCACTTCCGGCGAACCAATTTCATCTTCATTCAAAAGTTTTTTTGCATCTTTGTATGTGAATTTATCATTTGGATTATCTGAATAAAAATTAACAGTCAAAAGATTACTTCCCATATCACCTAATTGTGTGGAGACATTTTTCGATATAGCTTCCCCAATCGAAACAAGTAATGTAACAGAAAAAACACCAATAATAATTCCAAGCATTGTTAAAAATGTTCGAAATTTGGTGGACAATAATTGTTTTAGCGCTAACTTTATACTCTGTAAAAGAGTCATAATTTGTTCCATTCACGGAGTTTTCCGTCTTTTATTTCTATTATTCGTTCTGCTTGATTTGCAATTTCTTTGTCGTGGGTAATCATGATTAATGTATTTCCTTCTCTATGAATTTCTCTTAGCAAAGTCATTACTTCTTCTCCAGTTTTAGAGTCTAGCGCGCCAGTAGGTTCATCTGCTAATATTAATTCTGGACTTCCAGCGATGGCTCGAGCTATTGCAATCCGTTGCTGCTGTCCTCCTGAAAGCTGGGCTGGTATATGTTTTTCTTTATCTAATAGTCCGACACGTTCTAAACTTTTTAATACTACTTTTTTTCGAGTAGCTTTGCCCACACCTCGATATACTAATGGCAATTCTACATTTTCAAAAGCAGTAAGTCGTGGCATTAAATTAAATTGTTGAAAAATAAAACCAATTTTCCTATTCCTTATTCGAGAAATTTTCTTATCTGATATTCGCATTAAATTCGTTTTATTGAGGTAGTATTCTCCTATCGTTGCTCTGTCAAGTATACCGAGGATGTTCATTAAAGTAGATTTTCCAGAGCCAGACGGTCCGATAATGGCCAGAAATTCCCCTTGATCAATTTGCAATGATACATTATCTAGAGCCTTTATGGTGCATTCACCCATTTGATAGGATTTGGAAATATTAAATAGTTGTATCAAGTCTTGCTCACCTCCGTCTATGGAATAATCACAAGTTGTTTCTCTGTAAGACCTTTTACTACTTGAATAGATTTCGTATTATGTTTGCCTACTTCAATCCAAATTTTCTTCTTTTGTTTATTTGCATCAACTGTATAGACATAATGTTTATCAGCTTTATCCGTATTAACAGCTTCTATTGGAATTGTTAAAATCTTTTTTTCTAGAGCCACAAGTACATCAGCACTTACAGACATATTTTCTTTTACTTTCGTCTCATCCTCTAAATCAATCGTCACGGCATAAGAAGTTACTGACCCGTTTATAATGCCCTTCTCATTTATATCTACAACTTTTCCTTTGTATACTTTATTATTTACTGCTTGGACATACACATCAGCTGTCTGTTTTTCTTTTATTTGGTTAATTTCTAGCTCATCTACCATAATTTTGACAGCAAAATCTTCATAATCTGGCCATTCATTTACTTTTTTTACAATGTGACCTTCTGCGGAAACATATACACTTAAATCTGTTCTTTTTGTTTCAACTGTTTTGTAATCAATTGTTTGTGGCGTCTTTCGCTCATTTTCTTTTATAAAATAATAGCCAACCGATGCAGCAACGATAACCAGCATGATAATCACCCAGCTTATTTTTTTCAATATTTAAAAACCTCTCTTTAAAAAGCAATCAAAATCATTGCGTTCATTATGTGTTGAAAACATTTTTTTAGTTCCCCGTAATTCCATGATTTTAAAATTTCAATTATATTAGCTAATTCTTCCGCAATTCGATCACTTGCCGAAACAATAATTAGTCTTACTTCTTTTGTTGCATTATCATTGATTTCATTCCATAATTCTTGAATTATTCTATTAAAATAATCATTATTTAGCTTACCTATAAATGCGACGATAAAATCTTCAAACGTATCTCGCATTAATTCATATTCTTTGTTTTTTTCATATTGAATTACTTTCTCTGCTATTTCTATTATATCGTCCACTACAATATAATCTTCACGTAGAATTAATTTTTCTGTACTTTCATACATCAATAGTTCGACTAATTTCATTCGCGAAAAAAATTCTGTAATAGTTACTTCAGTGTTTTGAACAAAAGCACCCCGATTATATTGGTGGACTAAAAATCCAGAATGGCAAAGGTTGATAATCGCTCGCCTAATTGGTGTCCTACTCATATTTAGTTCTTGAGATAACTTTGCTTCTACAACACGATAACCCGTTGGATACTCCCCAGTTGTGATTTTGTTCTTAATGTACTCAAAAGCAACATTCTCGAGTCGATTACCTTTAGCAATTTTTGGCATAAATGATTCCCCTCTCTCTCTATAAAGCTGTTTAAAAACAGCTTTAGAATGCCATTTTACCATCTAGTTAATGAAAAGAGTATCTAATCTAAAATACTCTTTTCATCCAGTATGCATTATTTATTTGCTTTTTTTTGATAAGAACTAATACCAATAGCTGTTAAGCCGAGTCCGACAAATACTAGCCATATCATTGAACTATCACCAGTTTTTGGTATTTTACTTGCTTTCAAAACGGAAGTCGCTCTATTTTCAGGATCTTTTTCAATTTTTGTTGGTTCCACAGGTGTTTTTGTGATAGATGGCTTTGTTGGATCACTTGGATTTACTATTAGTTTTCCATCTTGAGTTACAGTCACTTTAATTGTAAGTGAAGCTGATAGATTGCCAGAATCTGTCACAGTATATGTAACTTGATAAACACCTTTTTTCGAATTATTCACTGTATCCTTGGTCACTTTGATTTTTGCTGTTAAATCACCATCTTCGTTATCTTTCGCAGTAACTCCTTTTAACACATTAAACACATCTCCAACTTTGATTGTTTGATCTTTTGCATTAATAACTGGGGCTGTATTTTTGCTTATTGCTGCTGGGGTTACGGTTACTTTAATACTTTTTGTCGTTGTTAAGTTGCTTGAATTTGTAACGCTATAATCCACATCATATTTGCCACTCTTAGTCGTATCTACCGTATTTTTGGTTACGTGGATGTCCTTTGTAATATCACCGTCTTTTTCGTCTGACGCAGTGACTTCATTTAGTGGATTAAAACTTTCATTTTGATTGATAGTTTTATCTTCTGCACTAATAACTGGGGCCTCCGCTTGTACTAGTGGAGTTTCATTTGTCACGGTTACGTTTTTCCAAAGGGACGTGGTTTCTGGAGTTGTTGGAAGAACAGAACCTGCTCCTAAGAAAACACCGATATCTGCTTTTGTATTTTCCTTCGCTGTAAATTCAAATGTGTGTTTAAAAACCTTATTACCTGCATCAGCTACGTCTATAACGTTATTCTTTGTTCGGCTTACGTAACTAGTGTTCAGCTCGGCACCGGATGATTTTGGTGTAAAAAGTCCTGCTTTTGCTGATTGTCCTGTAATAGTATCTGTCATTTTCATATCAACATTTGCTTCATACGCTACTGTGTACTTGTATGTTTTTCCTGTTTCAAGTTGTACATTTTCATAACCAACAAAGTAAAATCCACTGCGTACATCTTTGTATGTTAAACTGCTTTCTGATGAATTCGCTGCATTCGCAACAGTACCAGGGATAAAGGCAAATCCAATCATTGATAGAAGTGCAACTGCTGTGATTAACGCGATTATTTTTTTCATGGATTTAAAATCCTCCTTATTTACATCTTTAATTAGAAAATAGGGTTAAGTTAGCCTTAACCCTATATTTCAACTTATTCTAATTGGCAATTAACCAAAGATACCTTTGATTAAGTTGTTTAGTACTTCTGCTACGTCCGGAAAGCGGATTGCACCTGAAAAATTACCTAACAATTGCAAGAAAAAATTCATTTGTAGTAGCCTCCTTTACTGATTTATGTTCTTAGGATCAACCAAAAATCCCTTTGATTAGATTGTTTAGTACTTCTGTTACGTCTGGAAAGTTAATCGCTCCAGAAAAATTACCTAATAATTGTAAGAAAAAATTCACTTGTAGTAGCCTCCTTTACGTTTTATTTTTTTGAAATCAACCAAAAATTGCTTTGATTAAGTTGTTTAGTACTTCTGTTACGTCTGGGAAATTTAAACCGCCAGAGAAGTTACCTAATAATTGTAGAAAGAAATTCATCGTTTTCACCTCGCTATATTATGTAGTTGGAACTGTTATCCAATATCAATTATAGCTTATAAAAACGCCATTTATAGCGCTTTCAACCATTAAGAACATAGCATCAAAAATAGTATCCAAAGCTAATTTTCCATGTTGTTTAGATTTACTTACTTGAGGACAATTATCAAAAAAATGTTCCTTTTTAGTTGTCAAGTGACCAGCTTTGGACACAATTTCGATATATTTAATTATTCTAATCAGCCACCATTCATCCATATGAACATTCTTTTCGACTGTGTTTACTGATCAAACACAAAATCGGGTTTCCCAAACAAAAAATACAATCGAAAATAAAAAAATATCTTAGTTTTCTTCACTAAGATACTTTTAGCTAGTAATCTAATATTTTTTTCTACTGCAAACTGCCAATTAGAAACCATTAGAAATAGATAAAATTTGGCGATAATACCTTTTCCACTACTTTCGACGAGATGATTGATCAAAATTAATATCGCTGTATTTAGAATAAGCCCCTGTGACACAGTGATAGCCTTCAGCAAAAACTGGACAAAGCCGTGTAACATGAGATAATAGAAAAAAAGAATTTTGTTAGGGGCGAATAAAATGAAGAAAATCGGCTTTATTGGCGCAGGTAATATGGGAACTGCGATGATTCGGGGCTTAGCACAAGCGAATTTAGATAACAGCGAAGCAATCATTGTTGGTGGTCGAAATCTCGAAAAATTAAAACCACTGGAAGCGGCATTTACTGGCCTGCAAATAACAACCGATACCGAAAAACTCGTAGAACAAGCAGATATTATTATTTTAGCGGTGAAACCTTACACTATCCCAGAAATTTTAACGTCGGTAAAAGAGCAGCTAACACCTGATAAAATTATTATTTCTGTAGCAGCTGGCGTAACTATCCAAGATTTAGAAGAACTCACTTCCGCAAAAACAAAAATTGTTCGTGTGATGCCAAATACACCAGCGCTTGTCGGTGAAGCAATGTCATCTATTTCGCCTAACATAAACGTATCATCTGAAGAAATTAATGAAGTTACAGCTATTTTTACTAGTTTTGGAGAAGCGGAAGTTGTTTCCGAGAATTTGATGGATGCAGTTATTGGCGTCAGCGGTTCTTCACCAGCTTATGTTTATATGTTCATAGAAGCTTTAGCAGACGGCGCCGTCCTAAGTGGCATGCCTCGCGATAAAGCATATAAATTCGCCGCACAAGCTGTGCTAGGTGCCGCAAAAACGGTTCTAGAAACCGGCGAACATCCAGGTAAACTTAAAGATATGGTTACTTCTCCCGGCGGAACTACAATTGAAGCAGTGAAATCACTAGAAAATGATGGTTTCCGTTCCGCTGTTATCAATGCAGTTCAAGCTGCTGCAAACAAAAATAGTTCGATGTAATTCTATAAATATTTAATAAAAAAGTACTTTTCTTCTCCTATTATAGGAAAATCTTTTACACGTCCAAGCTCAGTAAAACCGCATTTTTTATAAAATCCTGGGGCTTGGTAACTAAATGTTGTTAAGGAGATATGGTGGCAGTTATTTGCTCTACCATATCTTTCTATTTGGGCCATCAATTCTGTACCCACGCCCGATCCTTGTGTGCTTGGATCAACAGAAAGAAGAGACACATATAATTCTCCGTAGCTGATTTTCGCTGTAACTCCTCCAACTATTTCCCCTACTTCACTTAAAGCCGCAAAGCCAATATACTCTGTGTCTTTTTTTGGAATGTCATAACCTAATCTTTCTTTATGTTCCAAAAGCCCCTCTACTACTTTAGGTTCTAGTTCTTCCAGTGGCATTTCTTTTATTTTATATTGCATCCCTAACTCCTCCTTCATACAAAAAAGCATCACTAAAAAGTGACGCTCAGTAAAATTATTTTAAATTTGCTACTCGTCCATATCCAGCAATATATTTTTTCCAATAGCCAGATGTGATTGTGTCGTATTTTACGCCATTATTTTGCGCATTAAGCATTTTGCCATTTCCAACATAAATCCCAACATGTGCAACACCCTTACCATAATTGAAGAAAATCAAATCACCTTTTTTTAGTTCTTGAGCTTTAATTTTCTTAGCAGAGGCATATTGTTGCTTCGCTGTACGAGGAATGGATTTTTTAACTCCTTTAGAGTATACATATTGTGTGTAACCTGAACAATCAAAACAGCTTGGGCCAGTAGCGCCAATTTTGTAGCGTTTGCCAATGTGTTTTCTTGCTTCGTTATTTAATGCGGTAAAACTTTGCGTTGTTGCAACAGGTGCTTTATATGTAGTCACACATTTACCTGAAACATAACCAACTTTGCCTTTGTATGTCGTTTTATACCAGTTGTTTTTTGTTTTAGCAGTGAAAGTAACCGTTGTACCCTTTTTGTAAAAACCGATGACTTTACCTTTGGTGTTGTCTGCTGCGCGAACATTTACATCAGCCGTTGTCGTCATTTTATATGTAGTCGCTGCTGAAGCGTTAGTTGTTGGTAAAAATAGTACTGAAAAAGAAATCATTAAAGCTATAAACGCAAAAAAAATCTTTCTTCTCGTTGCTATTATTTTCAATCCACGCACCCCTTTTTTATATACACACAGCATAGCAGGTCAATGTTACAGTTGTAATACAGGGATTTTAAAACTTGGCGTTATTATGTAACAGTTTTGACACAGAAACAAAAAACCCAAGAAACTAGTTCTTGGGTTTGCTTTTATAGATGATTTTTCCGTAAAGAAACGGGCTTATCAAGGATTTCTTTCGTAATTATCGCTTCTTGTAATCTTCCGCGCAATTTACGCGCTTTTTTGTGATGACTACTAGTGCTTTTAATGATGTTTTTCCCTTTTGCCACATCCGATTCTCGGCGGATTTCTCTTAGCATTTTTTGTTGTGCTGCTTTTTGTTCAGCAATTACTTTGTCTTGTTCTTTATTTTGTGTGAATGTCCCTTGTGACACTTTGCGTTTTTCTGGTTTCTTAGTGGTTTGCGTACGGCTTGCTTGGTGCATTGAACGCAAATTTGGTCTAGGTTGTGGCGCTTTCTTATTTTCCTCTTCTGTGCCTTTACCGGCCTTGCTAAGGAAATTTATAATGACACCAACAATACCAAGGACAACTAGAACACTTTCCCAACCACTATTTAGAAAATCACTTAAATCCATTGAAAACACCTTCTTTCTTGCAAAAGATCAAGGTTTATTTTTCGTCTTCGTGTGCAATCGATTCGCGCATAGCTGTATCTGATTGTACATTTTCCATTTTGTAATAATCCATTACACCAAGGTTACCTTCTTCTAAAGCGCGAGATAGCGCACGTGGTACTTCTGCTTCTGCGGCTACAACCGCTGCTCTGTTTTCTTGTTCTAGGGCAATCGCTTCTGCTTTACGTTTCGATGCAGCTGCTTGAGCAACTTCCATGTCCGCGTTGGCTTTTTCGATGTCTAGTTTTGCTTTAATGTTGTCACCAATACGCATTTCAGCGATATCAATGGATAAAATAGTGTAAGCAGTTCCGTCTCCAAGTCCTTGTTCTTGGACTTTTTTCGAAATGCTGTTTGGATTTTCAAGTACATCTGTATGTTCTCTCGTTTCACCGACTGTAGAAACTACGGCTTCACCGACACGAGCGATAACTGTATCTTCCCCAGCACCACCGACGATACGTTCAATATTGGATTGTACGGTAATTTGCGTAATAACTTTTACTTCTACCCCGTTTTGTGCCACACCAGTAAATTCAGGTGTACGGATAACTTTTGGTGTTACGGAAGTTTGTACTGCTTCAAGTACGTCACGTCCAGCAAGGTCAATTGCTGCTGCACGGCTGAAATCTAATTCAATATTTGCGCGGTGTGCGGCGATTAACGCATCTACTGTGTTATCCACGTCCCCACCTGCTAAATAGTGACTTTCAAGTTGGTTTACTTCTAAATCAAGTCCAGCTTTTACTGCTTTAATTAACGGTTTTACAACGCGAGAAGGTACAACCCGACGCAATCTCATTCCGATTAAAGTTCCTAGTCCTACTGGTACACGTGCGGATAATGCACTAATCCATAACCCCACTGGTACTAAAGTGAAAAATACGATTAAAAAGATGATAATCAATACTGCGATAATAATAGGTCCAATCATTGTCATTTTTCTCCCTCCTGTATATCTTCATTGACTAGTACGTATCCGAAATCGATACCTACTGCAATTATTGGTTTTCCAACTTCCAAATAACCTGTTTTCAAGCGAGCTTCATAGACTTCTCCGTCTATTCTGACACTACCTATCGGCTTAAGTGTCGTTTGTGCTACGCCTTTTTTACCCACTACTTTGTCTCGTAGCGCTTTCATTCTTTCTACTTCTTTGTCCTCTAAAACCCCCCGATGCACGAGTCCCCATGATTCTCCATAAACAAAGTCATCTTCTGTAAAATTATGCTTCAAACTAGTCACCTTCTTTAGGAACTTTTTTAAATTTTACTTTCTCCTATAATAACCATAACATGAAAGAAACCTTATGTAAAAAGCTTTTAGGCGAATTATGTAAATTTTTTCACTTTTGTAAAAAACTATATAATAGAAAAAACAAAATTTTGTAATAACGTATTTTTTTACTGTTCGTTTAAGTCCCAATCAATTGGTTTTCTTCCATGTTCCTCAAGAAATGCATTCGTTTTCGAAAATGGTTTGCTTTCAAAAAAGCCTCGACTCGCGGCAAGCGGTGATGGGTGTACTCCTTTAATAAGTAAATGTTGCGGGTTTGTGATGCCACTTGCGGCTTTTATAGCATGATTCCCCCATAAAATAAATACAAGTGGTTTGTCGTAATTATTTAGTTCTTCTAAAACGTGATCTGTAAATGTTGCCCAGCCTAGTTTTTTGTGGCTACCAGCTTTGCCTTCTTCCACGCTCCAACTCGTGTTCATTAAAAGTACGCCTTGCTCTGCCCATTTGGCAAGATAGCCGTGGTCAGCTGGTTCAATATCTAAGTCTGTCTTTAATTCTTTATAAATATTACGAAGACTTGGCGGAATTCGCACCCCTTTTTGCACGGAGAAGCTTAGGCCATGCGCTTGTCCAGGACCATGATACGGGTCTTGTCCTAAAATAACAACTTTCACTTGATCATACGGACATAAGCGGAAACACGAAAACATATCTTCTTCAGTCGGATAGACATTCCCCTTTGCTCTCGCGTCCTTAACTGCTTCCATTAATTCTATAAAATAAGGCTGTTTCGCTTCTTGTTTTAAAAATTCTTCCCATGTTTTTACCATTTTTAATTCTCCCATCTCAGTAGTTCCATGATTTTGTCCTTCCATTATACTTTTCACGGCGAGCAACTGTCAAAAGGCAGGCGGATTCACGTGGTATACTTGAAAAAAGAAATAATAATGGGGTGAGATTGTGGCGGAAAGAAAAGTTTCTTGGCTAGAACTATTTTTTGATTTAATATTCGTAACTGCTGTTGCTTCAACGACGCATCTGTTACTTAGCGTCGATAATCATCCGGATAAAACAGCTGTTTATTTTGGCGAATATTTATTGATGGTCACGCCGATGTTTTGGGCGTGGGTTGGGCAGACAATGTTTTTCAATCGCTTCGGTGAGAAAATCAAACTACCCGAACTTTATATGTTGCCGCAAATGTTTTTCTTAATTTTGATGACAGCGAGTTTTGATTTAACGTTTTCAAATACGTATTATACTTTTTTAATTGGTTATTTAGGTATTCGCTTAATTACGGTTATCCAGTATTTTGTTATTAGTAAGCAGTTGACGGGAAATGCGCGGAAAGTGGCGATACTTCTTGGGAGTGTTTTTCTACTAGGTGTTTTGACAACTGCGACTTCGGTGTTTTTTGAAGGATTTGCGCGTTATTTAGTGATGTATCTTGGGATTGCAGTTGATATTATTTTACCGTTATTTTTAGCTAAAACATTGCGCAAAGTGCCGGTTGATTTTCCACATCTTGCGGAACGTTTTGGATTATTTGTTATCATCACATTTGGTGAAAGTATTGTTGCGATTACGACTATTTTAGTTGGGCACACGCTTGATCCCTATACGATTGGGTACACGTTGCTTGGCTTTTTAATTATTTGTACGCTTTGGGCATCGTATTTCCATAGCTTTGAGAAAATTGTCGACCACCATAAAGAAACCCATGGCCAGTACTTAATTTATGGACATTTCTTTATTATTATTTCAGTGATGTTACTTGCGGCGAATGTGCATTTGTTGTTCGAGGGGCATTTGGAACGCAATGTTTTGTTATTGATGTTGTTTGGTTCTGTAGCTGTGTTTTTCGTTTCGAAACAATTTGTTTTTGCTGCTCATAAAAAGGCCGAAGTGACATTTTCTTTTTGGAAAGATGCGTTGTTATTGTTACTTCTAGTGGGGCTGTTTTTTGTTAATTTGTATAGTGATTTTCCTCTATTTGTTAGTTTTGTGAGTATTTGGGTTTGTGCGCTGGTGGATCTTGGTTTGCAGTTTGGGACTTCGCGGTCGGCACGAATGTAAATAAAAAAAGATGAGCATTTCGCTCACCTTTCCTCGCCTGTGTCTTGGTGCCTTGTGTAATCTGTAAAAATAAATAGGCCCATTAAAAAGCTTATTAAACATACGATTGGGCGGAAATAAAAACCCGAATAACTCGGGGTGAAAATGAGCCCAAAAATAAGTCCAAAGAGCCATAAAATTAGTGCCATGAATATTAGAAAATCATTTCGATAAGCACAAATTATTAGAATTCCCGCTAAAACCATCGCAAGAGACATTAAATAGCCTGATGATGCCGCAAGATCTTCCGGTATCATGAATAAGTTATTTTTTTTACTGTCCGGACTTAGTATTTCAGCAAGAGCACCAATAAAGCCTGCTTGGATTGACATAATCCCACAAAAAATACGCATTTCACACCACTCTTTTATAAAAATACATTTTAGCTTATTAATTATGGCATAAAAAATCTGGATTTACTACGCGACAAAGTAACTAAAAATCACTTAAACGCGCCAAAAACTAGTATAATTTGCTTTATCTTGAATATTAAACTCGATAATTTTTGCTAGTAGGTCATAGTCAACTGGTTTAGCCCACGTAATTCGGAAAATACCTTTCGTATGACTATAGCCCGCTTCTTTAATGTCTGCTTCGAAACGTTCGATTCCAGCCACTTCTGGGGAAACGCTCATATGCTGTTTTGCAATAGAGAAGCCGATTATGAACGTGCCATTATTTGTAAACATCGGTGTATTCCATTTGATTTCTGGCTTTAAGTCTGGAAAAGTTTCCGCCACCCATGTTAAAACTTCTTGTGTTCTCGCGCGGTGATCCGGATTTTCAATTTCAGCTAAATATTCTGCAAAAACTTCCATATTATTTCCTCCTAAAAAAACATAATCTTACAGTTACTTTTTATTATAAAGAAAAACTGGTGTGATGCAAGGCGGGGCTATTGAAGTGGCAAAACAAAAACAAGTCCGGTGATGGACTTGTTTTTGTTTTGCTTAATATAGTCGGGCATTTTTCAGGTTTGCTTGTTTTTCTTCGTATGCTTGCTTGATACTTTCTTTGTTTGAAACTTCGGAAACTCCCACATTCCACCAATTAAGATAGCCTTCTGACATAGTTTTTGGTAGTACTTTCATTTCGATCAAAGTAGTTTTGCTTTGTGTTTTTGCGTCTTCCAGTGCGCTGATTAAATCTTCTTTCGTGTTGGCTCTATAGACTTTTGCTCCGTATCCTTCTGCAATTTTGGCGTAATCGACTTGCATGATTTGGTTGTCGCTATCGCGGAATTCGCAGAAAAAACTGTCGCTGCCGTTTGCCATTTGGAGGTTGTTAATGCAGCCAAAACCGGAATTATCGAAGAGCATAATGTTAATTTTTTTGCCGTATTGTAAGGATGTTAGTAGTTCTGAGTGTGACATGCAGAAGCTGCCGTCGCCAACGATGGCGTATACTTCTTGTTTTTTTGCTGCGGCCATTTTCGCGCCGAGAGCACCGTTTATTTCGTAGCCCATGCAGGAATAGCCATATTCTAAGTGATAGGTGT
This sequence comes from Listeria sp. LM90SB2, assembly GCF_028867355.1. NCBI lineage: Bacteria > Bacillati > Bacillota > Bacilli > Caryophanales > Listeriaceae > Listeria > Listeria sp. LM90SB2. The sequence continues at coordinate 437,665 of NZ_CP046449.1, read as the reverse complement.
CTGGTACGGCTGGGTTCCAGAGTCGTTGCAAATCTCCGGGAAGTGAACCGGCCGAACAAACGACAATGCTATCCGGTGCCACGTTGTCATTAATTGTGATAAGTGCTTCTGTTTGCGTAAATTCGGTCTGCAAGCGGTCTGCATATTCGTTTAAGATCGCTTGGTCGAATTGATCTTTGATTTCTGGCGTAAATGTTTCTCGGTTGAATTTGGTGGTTTGTAGCCGTGCTCTTTCGTCTAGCCACTCGGTTTTGTATGCGGCTATCTTGTTTCCAAATTGGGTCTGATAACCTTTTAAAAGTGGCGCTAGTTCGGCTAGGGTTGCTTTGGCGTCACCGACAACTTGGAAGGCATCTAATTTGTATGTTTGCATACGGCTGACATTGATATTGATAAATTTGGTTGTTGGATCGAATGCCGTTTTGGAACTGGTTGTGAAATCGGTATAGCGCGTGCCAATTCCGATGACTAAATCGGCGTCACGGATAGCTTTATTGGCAGCAAGCGTCCCGAGGATTCCCGTGCCACCTAGGTTGTTTTTGAAGTCAAACTCAAGCGTTGATTTCCCGGCATGTGTTTCGACGAGCGGAATGTTGGTTTGCTCGGAAAGGGCGATCAATTCTTCGCGTGCTCTTGAATAGCGGGCGCCACCTCCGACGATGATAACTGGGGTTTTGCTCGCTTTGATGAGCCGAGCTGCTTCGGTTAGTTCACGCTTTGTCGGGATTTGCCGATTAAGATAGTGAATTCGTTTTTGAAAAAATTCGACTGGATAATCGAATGCTTCTCCTTCTGTGTCTTGCGCAATGCAGATTGTTGCTGGTCCCGCGCTCGCTGGGTTGGTCATTACTTCGAAAGCGCGAATCAGGGCGCTCATGAGTTGTTCTGGTCGCTGCACACGGTCAAAATATCTGGAGACTGCTTGGAAGCCATCATTGGTTGTAATTGCCGTGCTCGACTCATGCTCTAATTGTTGCAAAACTGGGTCGGGCTGTCTGGTTGCGAATGTGTCGGCCGGCAGGAATAACACGGGTAAATTATTCGCAAGTGCGGTGCCGGCTGCTGTTATTAAGTTCGCGGAACCTGGTCCTGCTGATGTGGAACACGCGTAGATGCGCTGGCGATTTTTTTGTTTTGCATAAGCGATTGCCGCGTGCGCCATGCCCTGCTCATTTTTTCCTTGATACACTTTTAAATGACCTGGGGCTTCTTCCAAGGCTTGCCCGATACCAACCACATTTCCATGTCCAAACAGCGTGAAAATACCATCCACAAACGGTGCCATTTCGCCGTCCACTTCGATATATTGCTGATTTAAAAATTTTACCAAAGCTTGTGCGGTTGTTAGTCGAATCGTTTTTTCAGTCACCATAATCTCCTCCTATTCCGCTTGCGCAATGAGCGCTTTGATTTCATCAGCTGTTGGCATCGCGTCTGAGGAACTATGCTTGCTAACAACAATCGAAGCCGCGGCACTTCCGTATTTAAGGGCTGTTTCGATACTTTCACCGCTAAATAAACCGTATAAGAAGGCTGATGCGTAGGAATCTCCCGCGCCGAATGTTTTGAGCACTTTTGTTTTATATGTTTTTGCTTGGAATGTTTCTCCCGCTTTTGTATATGCGAATGAGCCTTCCACCCCATGCTTAATGACAACAATTTCTGCTTGATGTTGGAAAAGATGCGCTTTTGTTGCTTCATTTTTGCCACCGACTTGATTTTCCATCATATCAAATTCGTCGCGCGTGCCAATAATCACATCCGCTTGTTCTGCGACAAGTGAATAATAAACCGCCGTTTCTTCGGTGTTTGTCCACGTATAAGGGCGATAATCTAATTCAAAAGCAACGGCTACATCATTTTTCCGAGCTAAACTAACTGCCTTTAAAACAGCTTCCCGCGATGGACTTTGCGCTAAAGCTGTTCCAGAAATGAGCAGCACGCGAGCCTCTTTTATATAATCTTCCGAAATTTCTTCTGGCGTTAAATACAAATCCGCTACATTTTCGCGATACATCAAAATACTGCATTCATCTGGGCTTTTAATTTCCGTAAACGCCAAGCCAACTTTGCGGCCTTCCGTATCTTTCACCATTCCGTCCGTATTTATACTCAAATCACGCATATATTTCTCAATAAAACGACCATGTTGATCAGCAGAAATTTTGCCGATAAAGCCTACTTTTAAGCCTAGTTTTGCGGTTCCTATCGCAATATTTGCCGGGGAACCACCCACATATTTAGAAAAAGTCATCGTTTCTTCCATTGGACGATTGTATTCGACTGCGTTCAAATCAATACAAGCGCGTCCTACTGTGATTAAATCAAATTTTCGTTCGCTATGTTTGTTTAGATTCATGCTCCAAATCCTCCTCTTAGTCTCGTTCTAAAATCCATTCATGGTCCGGATCGTTGTGAAATTTCCAAACCCGTTTCGGTCCAGCCATTACGTTCAAATAATATGAATCATATCCATCTGGCACGCCAACTGGGTGATAGCCTTCTGGAACGATAACCGCATTTTGATGCTCCACAGCCATCGTTTCATCAAGCGTCCGGTCATCCGTATAGACACGTTGAAAAATAAAACCTTGCTCCGGATTAATTTCATGATAATAACTTTCTTCCAAAAGCGACTCCGCTGGCAGATTATCGCGGTCATGTTTATGCGGCGGATAACTCGAAAAATTTCCGCCATCCGTATACACTTCCACAACCAACAAACTGCTCGCAACCTCACTTACATCTGGCAAAATGTTATGTACCAGTCGTTTATTTTGATATTTTCCGCGCTGCTCAATCGAATTATCACTAGCCTTAATAAGTGTCGTTGGCAAGTCTCGATTCGCCTGGGAGTAGCAAAGCGCTACACGAGCTTTTTCTGTGTCCGCCTTCACTTGAAACGTCCGTCCGCCAGAAATAAACACGCTATCTGTCGGAATTTTTTCAAAGACATTCGCTCTTGTCCCAATCTCCGCAAAAATATTGTCACCCTCACTCACTGTAATTTTCCCAGTAAGCGCAACAATACAACACTCTAAATCAGTAAGCTCCTCCTGATAAATAGCACCTTTTTCCATTTCAATTAAGCGAAAACCAACATAACTTAGCGGAGAATTAGCTTGGTTAATATCCTGCACAAACGTAATGCCAGGCGCTATTCTCTCATTTAACGGTTTTCGTAACAGTTTGCCCATTTTTGCGCCCTCCTATTCTTCGTAACCTTTTAATGAATATCTCGCTGTGACAACTTTCTTATGCGTGTAAAAATCCACGCTGTCTTTGCCGTTAGCATGAAGCGTTCCATAAAAGGACGATTTCCAACCAGAAAACGGGAAAAACGCCATTGGAGCAGGTACGCCCAAATTCACACCAAGCATTCCAGCGTCGATTTTTTCTCTAAAGTAGCGAATTGCTTTGGCATTATTTGTGAAAATACAAGCGCCATTTGCAAATTCAGATTGATTCGCAACCCGAACTGCTTCTTGGAGATTTTTCACACGAATCACGGATAAAACTGGTGCGAAAATCTCGTCTTTCCAAATCGTCATATCCGTCGTAACATCTTCCAAAATTGTTGGACCAACAAAGTGCCCTTCTGAAAGTCCAGTTTCCCGACCATCTACTGTTAATTTCGCGCCTTCTTCCAAGCCTTTTTCAATATAAGCAATCGTGCGTTTTTGGTTTTCTTCGCGAATTACAGGACCGAGGAAAACGCCATCGTCTAACCCATTTCCAATTTTCACATTTTGCGCGGCTGTCCGAAGTGCCGCTAGAAACTCATCCGCGATGCCTTCTTCAACTGTGACGACCGCACATGCCATACAACGTTCACCCGCCGATCCGAATGCCGCTGAAATAACATTCGTCACGGTATCTTCTAAATCCGCATCATTAAGCACAATTGTATGGTTTTTCGCACCTGTTAAGGCTTGCACTCGTTTTAAATTTGCGCTCCCTGTTTTGTAGACATATTCACCAACTGGCTTAGAACCAACAAAAGAAACCGCTTTAATTATTTCGTTCTCTAAAATTCCGTTAACCACATCATGCGCACCGTACACTACATTGAATACACCTTTTGGAAGACCCGCTTCAGAAAATAATTCCACCAATTTCTCCATTAAAAGTGGCGTTCTCTCGGATGGTTTTAAAATAAACGAGTTACCAAGCGCAATGGCCATTGGGAACATCCAACATGGTACCATCATCGGGAAGTTAAATGGTGCGATTCCACCAACAACCCCGACCGGATAGCGATAATTTGCCGCCTCCACATCGGTTGCAATCGAAGCCAGCGAATCACCCATCATTAGTGTTGGCGCTCCAGCCGCGAACTCGACATTTTCAATACCACGTTGGACTTCACCGCGTGCTTCGGATAAATTTTTACCATTTTCGAGTGTAATCAGTCTTGCTAGTTCTTCTTTATGTTGAATGAGTAACTGTTGGAAACTAAATAGAACCCGTGCACGTCTTGGTACAGCAACTTGGCTCCATTTTTCAAAACCTTGTTCAGCAATGACAGCCGCCTGATCTAATTCTGCGCGTGTCGATATCGGCACTTGGCACAGCACTTCCCCCGTCGCCGGATTGATGACATCTTCATATTTATCCGCCTTACTCTCGACCCATTCGCCGTCAATATAATTCTTTAATTTCCGTACATCTGCCATAAAAAATCCCTCCACTTAAAATTACTCATAAGTTAACCATTAATCGATTATAACCCCATCTTAAGCCAATAAAATTAGAGAGTCAATTTAATTTTTGTCACTAACTTCACCATAAAAAATCATAGTTGATTACCTTTTGAGCATGTGTTATAAATAGTGTAATTAAAATAATTTTGCCAAAGGATGAATTTAAAATGAAAGTACAACGCATTCAAGCGATTGAGAATTTAATTCACGAAAAAGGCAGTATTAGCCTCGATGATTTATGCGAACAATTCAACGTTTCTAAAAATACTGTTCGCCGAGACATTGCCAAACTTCTCCAAAAAAACACCATCCAAAAAGTCTATGGTGGCGTCGTTTCTGTTTATAATAATCCCGAAGAAATTCGGCCGTTCGAAAATCGTGATACAGAAAATCACACAGAAAAACAGCTTATCGGAAAAGCGGCGGCTGATTTTATTGAAGAAAATGATTTGATTTTTATTGATTCCGGCACAACGACTAGCTGTCTCGCTGCGGCTCTGCCAACGGATAAGGATATTACTATTATTACGAACAGCCTAGATGTGATTAATTTTGCGAGTGAAATGGATAATGTGAAATTGATTGTTATTGGCTCGACGTTTAAAACGAGTACTAAATCATTTGTTGGCGTGGAGAACTGGGGGTTTTTTGAGAAATACAATATTACGAAAGCTTTTATGGCCGCAACTGCGCTTTCGACTACGCACGGGGTAATGAATTCGGATATTTTGGAGTATGAGATTAAGCGCCATATGATGGAAAAAGCTAGGGAGAAATTTTTGCTAGTGGATCATACGAAGGTGGATAAGTCGGCTTTGCTTACTTACGGGGAGCTGGCGGAATTTGATTGGTTGGTTACGTCGAAGGACATGGCTGGTGGGTGTTTGGGGTATTGTGAGGATGTTGGGGTTTTGGTGAGGTTGGTTTAGTTTAGTGAAAAAAGACCCCTCTCCACCGAAAGGGGTCTCTCAATTTATTTACTTACTAACAACCGGAATATAAAGCGTAAACTCAGCTTCTCTAAGATCCTCCAAATTAAACGATCCCGCAATGCCAACCGTATCGCTTTGACTAACCTCGCCGTATGCTGCGCCGATGAAGCCGTCTAGAGCTGGGCGGTCTGTTTCGCTTGTTATGAATTTTGCGTATTTGCCTGCTGGAATGTCGAAAGTTGTGTCGCCGTTTTCACTGTTTGCACTAGCTACGATGTAATATTGTAAGCCGTCAAGACTTGCGTTAATGCCAACGTAGTCTTTTTCGTTTTTTGCAAATTTTGTGTGGGCTGATTCTTTAATTTCGCTCATTGGGCCAAAGCCTTTTTGTGGATCAAATTCAGGGATTTCTACTTTATTTCCAGTAAATGTTTCTTTTTTTAATTCAACAATTTCAAATGCCATAATATTTCCCTCCAAAAAGTTACTTAACTTTGATATGATGTAACTATAACACGTGAATGATGACAACTGTCTGTCATCATTCCAAAAACAAAGGAGAAAAAAATGAAAATCGAGCGACTCATCGGAATCATTATGCTGCTTCTCCAACGCGAGCTAGTCAGTGCTTCTGAAATGGCTACAATGTTTGAGGTTTCCAAACGTACTATTTTCCGCGATATTGACACACTTGCGATGGCGAATATCCCGATTTACACGATTGCCGGAACAAAGGGTGGCATCGGTATTATGCCTACCTACAAAGTCGATAAAAAGCTTCTCACAGTAGATGATTTAACCGCAATTATTGCTAGTTTGGACGGGATGGAGCAGTTGCTTTCTTCCGCCGAAACCAAGAAAACCCTCCAAAAAATGAAAAACATGCTCGACCATTCAAGCGAACCGCCTAAAAGTTCCATTTCGCTCGATTTCTCCAATTTGTCCATGAAAAACGAATTAAACGCTAAAGTCGAAAGTTTATATTTAGCGATTAAAAAACATCAACTCGTAGAACTCAGCTATATTGATCGAACGGGTAACCAAACCATTCGTAAAACTGAGCCTTATCACCTCCTGTTTAGGAATCGTTCTTGGTATTTGCAAGGTTACAGTTTGGAACGCAGCGATTTTCGAACATTTAAAATGTCGCGGATTGTTGAACTAAAAACGCTAGAAGAAACGTTTGAAGCTCGCCCTTTTAGTGTAAAACCGTTTGGCGCCCCACCCGACAGACCGATGTTTTTGATGCATGAAGTCAACTTAATTGTCGATAAAATTGCCCGCGAGCAAATCATCGAGCGCTTTGATCTAGTCGAAATCTCGCAGCAAGATGACGCACATTTTTTAGCAAAAGTAACGCTTCCTGATCACGAGGCTGGGTATCGCTTTTTACTTCAACTTGGAACGCATGTAACCATTCAAAACCGTGATGACTTTTACGATAATTTTGTTGACTACTTAAAAGAAATCCAAGGAAAATATATCTAAAAATGGCTCTGCTAATTGTTTAGCAGAGCCATTTGATGTTAATCTTTATATTTATAATCCAAATCTTGATAAGCTGTTTGATACGGTCCACCATCAGCTACTTCTGAATGATAAAGTGCTTTTAAAGCGAAAGTTTTTTCTAAGTCCATTTCTTTCATTAGCTTTTGAAGGCGTTCTTGCAAGTCTACGCTATCTTTTACAAGCTCTTTCATTTGTGATTTTACATATTTCATAATAATTCCGCTCCTTTTCACACATTATAACACTTTCTTCCCCGATAAAAAAGGAGCGCGACTATAAGCCACACTCCCTTACTTTTTTAACCGATTAATTCGATTGCTCTTTCAAGTACCGCCGCTCCATTGACACGGCCGTAGTCTAGCATATTAATTACTTCGACAGGAATTTTTCCGCCAACTACTTTTTCTGTGTTCCCTTTTAAATAACCAACTTGTGGTCCAAGCAAAATGACATCTGCTTTTTCCCAGTTTTCGTGTAGTTCAGCGTCGGATACAGCCCAGATATTTGCTTCAACGCCTTGTTCCGCGCCTGCTGCTTTCATTTTTTCTACTAAGAAACTTGTGGACATACCAGCATTACATACTAATAAAATGTTTTTCATTGGTTAAACTTCCTTCCTTATTTTGCTTCTGTTTTTTGAGCTGTAGCAAAAGCAACTTTTTCATCCATACGTAGGAACGGCAGATAGATAAAGACTGTCACAACAATGATAATTACTTGTAAAACGGACGCGCGCCAGTCCCCGCCAGTTGCTAGGAAACCAGAAATAATTGGCGGTGTCGTCCACGGGGTTTGTACAACTACATGATTAATCCAACCTGCTGCTGTCGCATAATACGCTGTTGTTAAAGAGAAAATCGGCGCTAATACGAACGGGATAATAAGTAACGGGTTGAACACAATCGGCAGACCAAAGATGATTGGCTCACTGATGTTAAATAGTGATGGTGCCGCAGATAGTTTCGAGATATCTTTGTAATCTTTTCGTTTCCCAAAGATGAAAATGGCAATTAATAAGCCAATCGTGTTTCCTGAGCCACCCATAACCGCAAATGTGTCTTTGAAAGCCATATTAATAATATGCGGAATTTCTTGATGATTCGCGTAGGCAACCATGTTTTCTTGCATATTTTGAAGTAAAAATGGATCTAGTAACGGACCAGAAATAACTGCTTGGTGAATACCCAAACCGAAGAATAAGTTAGCGATAGAAGTAATCAGCAAGAAGCCTGGAAGACTTGTCGTCACATAGCTAAGTGGCTTCGTGATAATCGTTGTCACAAGTGTATTAAAGTCCATGTTGAAAATTTGATTAACGGCAAATGACATAACTGAGAAAATAATAACCGTAATCATAATCGGAATTAACACGTTAAATGATTTAATAACTGCCGGTGGAATATTTCCTGTTAAATTAATTTGCATGCGTTTGTTTTTCGATAATTTAATGAATAAATCGGTTGCAATTAAACCAACGATAATACCGACGAACATGCCTGACGCGCCAGTATAACTAACTGGGATAACGTTCGGTACTTCGATTGATTTTGATGCGCCTTCTGGAAGGAACGTCATCGCAATCGGTGTTACAACAATAAAAGAAGATAAAGCGACAAGAATCGGAGCAATGACGTTTTTATAGCCGCGATTCAAACATAAATGATACGAAATCGCCACAGTGACTAAAAGCGTAATAACACTCAGCGTACCATTTCCGATTGAAATACCAATCTCTTGCCATGTTTTAAGTGTATCTGGGTTAACAATTTTGCCCATAAAGCCAGTCGGTTCTAAAATAACATAGTTAATCAGCGTGACAAAACCAGCTAAAATCATGAACGGCATAATACTCGCAAAAGCATCACGCAATGAACGCAAATGAATCTGACCACCAAGACGTTGTGCTACATTAATAAATCCATTAACAATCGACTTCTTTTTCGTTTCAGCCATTAGTTGTTTCCTCCCTTTTCGTCCCAACTAGTTTGCTTGTATCATATTCAAAACCGTTCATGTCACTCATTTTTTTATAAAATTCGCCACTTTTCTTCATTGTGCGTTTGCCAGTTTCGACATCAAGTGAAACGAGTCCGTAACGGTTTTTATATGCGTTAATCCACGACCAACAATCAATGAATGTCCACAGATGATACCCTTTAATATCGCAACCTTCTGCAATCGCTTGATGTACATAAGCCAAATGATCTTTGACAAATTGAATCCGGTAATCATCTTGAATTTGTCCTTCTTCATTTAAGAAACGCTCTTCATTTGCCACACCCATACCATTTTCAGAAATAAATGATTCGATATTGCCGTAATTATCACGAATATCAATACATAAATCGTAAATCCCACGTTCATAAATTTCCCAACCGCGGTAAATATTCATTCGTTTACCTGGCATATTATGCGGTTCAAAAAACCAATCTGGTAAAAACGGACTTTTTTCATTAATTGCTGTTAAACGGGCTTTGACGCGTCTTGGTTCATAGTAATTTAGGCCAAGAATTTGCGCCGTATTTTCTTTAATAATCGTCAAATCTTCTTCCGTGTATTCCGGCATTTGATCGTATTCGCGCATAATTTCAACTAATTTTTCTGGGAAAGTTCCTTTAACCATCGGATCCAAGAAGCTTCTCGTGTAAAAAGCATCACAAATTTCCGCAGCTTCTAAATCGTATTCGTTTTGGCTACGTGGATACGTCGGGCTAAGGTTTAAAATAACGCCGATTTTTGATGACAAGTTTAATTTTTTAAATGCTTTAATAGCTAACGCATGCGCCAAAATCGTATTAAAACCAGCTTGTGCACCGCGTTTGAAGTCGATTTGATTCGGATAATGGAAATCTTCTAAATAGCCGCCAAGAATCGGTCCTAGTGGTTCGTTAAACGTAAACCAGTGATAAACTAAATCGCCAAATTCTTTAAAACAAGTATCTGCAAAATGAACATAGGCATCTACAACTTCTCTTGATTCCCAGCCACCAGCATCTTGAAGTGCCACGGGCATATCGAAATGATATAAGTTGGCGAATGGTTTGATACCGTTTTCATTCATTTCAGTAAGTAAATCGCGATAAAACGCAATAGCTTTCGGGTTCACTTCGCCAACGCCATCATTAGGAAACATTCGCGCCCATGAAATCGAAATCCGGAACGAATTTTGTCCTGTTTTCTTCATCCACTGTACGTCTTCTTTATAACGATTAAAATGATCTGTTGTAATTTCTGAACCTACGCCTTCGTAAAAGCGATTCGGTTCTGTTTCAAACCAATGCTCCCAAACAGTTTTTGCCTTACCAGTGTCGCCGCGACCTTCTGCTTGTTCAGCAGACCACGCAGAGCCCCACCAAAAATTTTTTGGAAACGTTAATAATTCTTTCATTTTTTATGGCCTCCCTTTTGTCAAAATAAATATAGCATACATTTATTTAAAAAACAATACTTTTATCAAAAGATATATACTTTTGTTTATAGGGATACCTTTTTGTAAAAGTATATGGTATACTATGCTTATTACATCAGTAAAGGAGCCAATAAAATGTCGGGAATGGCTAAATACATGGAAATATACATAGATATCCGTGATAAAATCAACCAAAATAAATACGAAATTAACGAGAAATTGCCTGATGGGGACAGTATGGCTCGCACGTATGATTGCAGCAAGCTCACTGTCAAAAAAGCACTGGATATGCTTGTACAAGAAGGCATGATTATTAGACGACGCGGGGCTGGGACTTTCGTGAAATCCCATTCGACTAACGGCGGAGAATTCGCGCTTGGGCCAATGTCCGGACTTGTAAATACATTTGGAAAAGACAATATTAAATCCAAAGTCATTTTATTTTCTATTGAAAAACCATCGAAAGAAGTCGCAGAGAAATTAGAGATGCAGGATGACTATATTTACCGAATCATCCGGATGAGAGAAGTTGGTCATAAAGCCTATTCGATTGAACATACTTATATGCCACTTGCGATTATTCCAGGTCTAGAACCACGTCATTTAGAGGACTCGATTTATAATTATATTCGGGATGATTTGAAACTTAAGATGCAGAGTGCGCATGTTTGGGTACGCGGGGATAAATCAAATCAAGAGGATAGCAAGCTCCTCAATTTAGAAGAACCTACTTTTATGATGGAAATTGAAAAATTAGCGCATTTGGAAGATGGTCGTGTGTTCGAATATTCGATAACGCGCCATACGTATGAATCGTTTGTGTTTGAAACGGTTTTTGTGCAGAATTAAAAAAAACAGCGACTCTCTGAATTAGAGAATCGCTGTTTTTTATATCTTCTTAACAAATTCTGATTTTAATTTCATTGGGCCGAAGCCGTCAATTTTGCAATCAATGTCGTGGTCGCCGTCTACTAGGCGGATATTTTTTACTTTTGTTCCCATTTTGATTGGGTTTGATGCGCCTTTTACTTTAAGATCTTTGATGACTGTGACAGAATCGCCATCTGTTAGTACGTTGCCGTTTGCATCTTTGAACACTTTTTCTTCGGTAGCTTCTTCTGCTACAGCGCTCCACTCATGGCCGCATTCCGGGCAGATTAATAAGCCGCGATCTTCGTAGGCATACTCTGAGTTACATTCTGGGCAATTTGGTAATTTTGGCATTTTATCAATTCCTCCGATTGTTGTAATAGTTGGCTGTTAATCTTCTAATTCGACGTTATGATATACTTTTTGCACGTCTTCTAGGTCTTCTAAAGCATCAATTAGTTTCTCGAATTTTTCTAAGTCCTCACCTGATAATTGAATATCATTTTGAGGAATCATTTCGATTTCCGCTACTGTAAATTCTTCAATTCCAGCCGCTTTCAAACCTTCTTGTACTTTGTGGAAATCTTCTGGTTCTGCATAAATAATCGCTTGGCCATCTTCGTCTAAAATATCACGAACATCAATATCCGCTTCCATTAAAAGTTCTAATAACTCATCCGCGTCTTTTCCTTCAACACCAAAAATGGCTGTATTATCAAACATATAAGCTACTGAACCACTTACGCCCATGTTGCCGCCGTTTTTGCTATAAGCTGCGCGAACATCGGATGCCGTACGATTCACATTATTTGTCAGTGCGTCTACGATAATCATCGAACCATTTGGACCAAAGCCTTCATAGCGCAGTTCTGAATATGTTTCATCGCCAGTGCCTTTCGCTTTTTCGATTGCACGGTCAATAATATGTTTCGGCACATTGTATGTTTTTGCACGTTCAATAACAAAACGTAATTTTTGGTTGGAATGTGGATCTGGGTCGCCCGATTTAGCCGCTACATATATTTCAATTCCAAATTTTGCATAGATACGACTATTTGTTTTATCTTTTGACGCTTTTTTCTCTTTAATATTTGCCCATTTACGGCCCATATTACCACTCGCTTTCTAATTGGAGTTTTCTCGTGTCTCTGTACTATTATAAGTGTAGGAAACGAATTTGTTAAGTGGAAATTTAGCTATATTCGTTAAAAATGGATAGATGTGGCGTTTTTGAGGTTAAAAAGCTGGTTTAAAAAGAAGTATGGAATAAATTCGCCCGAACTTCTTAACACTTCTAACTCTTCTTTAGTCACAAAACGGGCATCTGCTACTTCTTCTTTTTGTAAAGTTAAGTCGCTAAGTTCCACGTCTTTCGTAATAAACCAATAATCATCAAATCCCGCTTCGAAATGGTAACTGAATTTGGCACGGGTGTTACTTAAATCAATTGTAATTCCTAGTTCTTCTTGCACTTCTCGTTCAGCAGCTTGCAGGCTTGTTTCGCCTTTTAGCGCAGAACCCGCCGCAGAAAGATCCCAATAATTCGGCCAACCTTCTTTATCTTTTTGGCGCTTTTGGATTAAAAGTTGCCCTTTTTCGTTAAAAATACATACGTGAACAACCAAATGAAGTTCTCCGGGCGCTAGTTTTTCACCGCGGATATGTGTTTTCCCGGTTAATTCACGATTCTCATTTAGCAAATCCCATTCTTCCACAGAAATCGGCTCCTTCTAATCATTGACTTGTTTTCATTATACAACAAAGTTAGGATGATAAATTTTGCATATGTTTTTTTATCGTATCGAGCTCATTTAGCAACATATCTCGCAATGAATCTGGCTGAATAGCTATAATTTTTTCACCATAACCTAGTAAATAATTGATAATAAATCGTTCCTCACCTTTATGATAAAAACCATGAATACAATTTCGCCCTTCCTGTTGGCGAAGTTTCATCGATGGATAATTTTCTTTAAAAAATAAGTCAACACCATTTGAGGCAATTTCCACTTCAAAGGTAGTTACATCAGCTTTTTTATTAAAAGAATCAGCCACTCCTTTTAATTCCTCCATTTTCTTAGCTTCAAAAGTATCATTTTCTTTTAGCGCAAGGATTTTATCACAACGAAATACCTGCATCCGCTTCGTCTCAAAGTTATAACTCGTCACATACCATTGCCCATACGCCGAGGATATATTATAAAATTGAACAATATACGTTTTTTCAGTCCCATTATTATCATAATTAATCTGACACACTTTCTCTTCCATCGTAAACTGCAAAATAACATCTAGAAATTCACATTGATTATTATGCTTTATATAGCCGAGACTAAATACTTCTTCTATTTTTCGAAGCATTTCGATTTTTTCAGCTGAAAGACAACGTTCAAATTTCGTTTTTAATTTTTCCACGCTCAAATGAAAAGGTGTCGTTTCATAGGCTTTTAAGGTAAGCATCGAAAAATAGAGCGCAAATACCTCATCGATATTAAAAACAATGGGCGAGAGTAGCCGATTACGAAGCACCCGATAATGACCATTTCGTCCCCGTTCCGAATATATCGGCATGCCTATTTCTTCCAAAGACTGTATATCTCGAATAGCAGTACTGCGGGAAACGCCATATTTTGCCATTATGTCGCTTAATTGAAACGAATTTTTATCATTTAAAAACAACATCATATCATTTAATCGCTCTGCTTTTCTCATCGCCATCTCTTTTCTTTTTTCAGATTAAAAGGTGTCACTAATTGATACCTTTAACCATTATACTATAATTAGAAACCAAAGGAGCTAAAAAATGATGAAAAACTTATTTTTAACCTCGTCTTTTAAAGATGTTGTACCATTATTTACTGAATTTGAAAGCAATCTCCAAGGAAAAACCGTTACTTTTATCCCGACGGCTAGCACCGTTGAAGAAGTTGTTTTTTATGTAGAAGCTGGTAAAAAAGCGCTCGAGGATTTAGGGTTAATTGTAGAGGAACTAGATGTGGCGGCAGAAAATCTAGAAGAAATAACGATGACACTCAAAAAAAATGATTTTATCTATGTTACTGGAGGAAATACTTTCTTTTTACTACAAGAATTAAAACGAACTGGTGCAGATAAATTAATTTTAGAGGAAATTGCTAAAGGAAAATTATATATTGGTGAATCAGCCGGTGCAGTCATCACGAGTCCTAATATATCGTATATCCAATCCATGGACAGCGTAAAAAAAGCCACTAATTTAACCAACTATGATGCTTTAAATTTAGTCGATTTCTATACGCTTCCTCATTACAACAACACACCTTTTAAAAAAATAACACAACAAATAATAGCGGACTATGCGGATGATTTAAAAATATTTCCGATTAGTAACTGCGAAACTATTTTTGTACAAGGTAACGTGGTAACTTCGAAAGGAATTCTTTAACAGCATTCTCCAAAAACGCCTTGAAACTTGGATATCCGTTTAAGTTTCAAGGCGTTTTTGTTGTATAATAAAACTAAAACTACATCATAGGAGGTACAACATGTACAAAATTTTTAGTTTCGTTTCATTAATACTTAGTATGCTATGTTTTATGGGCTTACAAGTTTTAAATGTCATTCAAAAAAATGTCATATTATTATCACTATTAGATAGCGAAGAATTTAATGACATTCACTTTTTCGGAAGTTTATTGGTAATACCTGTTTTATTTTTAGTACTTACGATTATTTTTGCCTATTTAAGTATAAAATCTAATACAAACAAGTAATTTGATGGGTTTTGAACTGTTCCTCTACATCTGGGTCCAGTTTGAAGTCCGTAATTAAATAGTCAATATCATGACATGCTAAGCTTTGGTGCATAAACTTGTGTCCTACTTTTTCTTCGGTGACAAGTAAAACGAGCGAACTTGACTGGCGCCTGAAAGCTTGTTTGATGAGTGCTTCACCTTCATGTGTTTCCGTTGCACCTTTGTCATAGTCGATCCCCCGGCATGAAACAAAAGCAATATCCGCATTATAAGTTAAAGCGTCATTGTATGCTTTTGCGCCGTTCACCGTATATCGCTTCGTTAAAATCGATCCTCCTAAAATACTAACTCTTGCATTTGTAAATTCTGATAGCATGGAAGCCGTCATGACCCCGTTTGTAATAATTTGCAGTCCATCAAATTTACTTAAAACGTCGATTAAATGCAGTGATGTTGAGCTAGAGTCTAAGAAAATCACCATATCATCGCGAATCAGTGATTTTGCAATATCGGCAATTCTTATTTTACTCGTTTCATTACTTCGCTCATTCATTTTCATTAAATAAGGCAAATCGATTTTTTTATTATCGATAATCATTGCGCCGCCTCTTGTTCGTCTCACAAGTCCTTCTTTTTCTAATTCTACTAAATCCCGTTTAACAGTGGCTTCGCTGTAGTTGACAAGCTCCACTAAATCAATAATCCGCATAAATTGTTCCACTTTTAGCCGGTTAACGATTTTTAGTTGCCGTTCCTTCGCTGTGCTTAACATGTTCCTCCACTCCTTAAAGGGCAAAAGCACTATAACTAGCGCTTCTACCCTTCTTATTAGTATTTATCTCTTTGACCAGTAGTATTTAAAATGTGTAATTTATGTCTTACAACTTCTTTTACTTTTTCATTTGCTGATGGGTACACTTGATTTGGTTCATACATCGCAGGATTGTCCACTAAAACGCGGCGAACTTCTTCAAAAAACACACTTTTCAGATCTGAACTAAGGTTTACTTTCCTAACACCGTACTGTACAGATTCACTGACTTCTTTATCTGGATTTCCCGAACCACCATGAAGTACAAACGGAATATCCAAGCGTTTATTTAATTCTTTTAAAAGAGGCATATTCAGTTCTGGTTTTTTATCTTTAGGGTATAACCCATGCGCCGTTCCAATAGCTACGGCTAGCGTATCAATGCCAGTTCTCTGTACGAAATCTTCTGCTTGGTCAGGGTCAGTATATATGATGGTATCCGCCCCGCCTTCTGCTGAACCATTGTTCCCGATTGTTCCAAGTTCCGCTTCAACAGAAACACCGACTTTATGCGCAAGTTCAACCACTTGCTTAGTCAACGCCACGTTCTCTTCATAACTGGCTCTTGAAGCATCAATCATGACAGAAGTATAGCCATTTCTAATTGCCCGCATCACATCTTTGATTGTTCCACCGTGGTCCATATGAATAACGACCGGCACCTTACTTTTATGTGCGTATTCTCTGACTGTTGCAACAAAGTTATCACCGAGATACTCTATTTCATCCGGATGAATTTCTAAAATTACAGGAGCATTATTTGCCTCCACTTCCTCCATTATCGCCTTTAACATATCAAAACTACAGATATTAAATGCTGGTACCGCAAATTGATGCTCTTTTCCTACTGCTAAAAGATCTTTCATTGTATATAACATTATATCATCTCCTCTTTATTTTTTCGCTTGTTTAATGGGGTTTTTAATAGTCCGACAGAAATTGCTGTCACGACTGTGCCTGCTGCAATTGCTAGTAAGTAGATAAATAAATGGTTAATTACATTTGGAATGAACATCACCCAAATCCCACCGTGAGGCGCCATCGAAGTTACACCAGCTCCCATCGAAATTGCAGCAGCTGTTGCAGAACCTAACATCAAACTTGGGATAACCCGGAGCGGATCAGCAACTGCGAAAGGAATTGCTCCTTCAGTAATATAAGATGCACCTAACACCCAACAAGAATTCCCCGCTGTTTTTTCTTCTTTTGTAAATTTGTTTTTAAATAATAGTGTTGCGAGTGCTAATCCAAGTGGCGGAACCATTCCAGCCGCCATACAAGCCGCAATCGGCGCCGTTACACCTGCTGACATTAACCCGATTGAAAAGGTTGAAATAGATTTATTAATTGGCCCACCCATATCTGCTGCCATCATCACACCAATGAGTAGTCCAAATACGACGCCAGATGTCTCACCAAGCCCATTCAACCAACCTGTGAGTGCATTTAAAACCCAAGCGATTGGTGTATCAATAATAAATACCATCGCCAAACCAACAATCGTAATCCCTAAAAGCGGTACAACAATCAATTGATAAATCGAAGCAAGTGATTTAGTGACATTGACTTTATTAGCAAAGAAATGTGCCACGTAACCAGCCAAAATACCACCAATCATACCGCCTAGAAATCCTGATCCACCAACAGTCGCCAGTGTCCCTGCCACAAGCCCGGGCGCAAATCCTGCTCGACCAGCCACAGAAACCGCTATCCCTGCTGCAAGGGCTGGAACCATTAAACCAAATGCAGTATCCCCACCAATTTTTGAAAATGCAGCTGCAAGTGCGTTATACGAATCAGAGTCAGGGTTTGAGGCATCAATTCCAAAAGCAAAACTAATAGCAATTAAAATCCCGCCAGCTATGACAAATGGCAACATATAGTTAACACCATTCATAAAGTGATTGTATAAACTTGCTTTTGACGGTTGTTCCGAACTTATATCCGAACTTTTCGCCTCCAAACTGATTAACCCTTTACCAGAAATAGTTTCCTCAATAACCACATCAGCCTCTTTAATCGCTCTGGAAGTGGATACTTTTTTAATTTTCTTTCCAGCGAACCTTGATGTATCTATTTCTTTATCGACTGCTAAAATGACATAATCAGCAGTCGCGATGTCTTCCTTCGTTAAAACATTTTCAACCTTAGCTCCTTGTGTCTCGATTTTCACTTCGTAACCAAGCGCTTCTGCCGTTATAGTTAATTTCTCGGCAGACATATACGTATGCGCAATACCAGTGGGACAAGCAGTAACACCAACTATTTTCATGTGAAACGCCTCCTTAGTTCGATAAAATTGTTATAATTTCCGTTTTGTTTTTGGAATTTTTTAATTTTTCACGAAATTCTTTGTTCATTAACTTCCTCGATAGTTCACTTAGGATTTGCAAGTGAACATCTGTGGCTTTTTTCGGAACACCAATAAGAAAACTACATTCAATCGGTGAATCATCTAATCCAAAATAATCATTTATAATGCCAGAATGAACAAAAACAATCAATGGTTCTTTTACATATTTACTTTTTGCATGAGGGATGCCAAAACCATCTTCAATTCCAGTAGAAGTTTCTTCTTCTCGTTTATATAAGTCACGTATAAATTTTTTTGGATTTGTTATAGAACCTTCTTCACCTAGTACTTCTGCTACTTTTTCAAATAATAATTGTTTTGTTTGAATACGATTATCAAAAATAATTCGGTCTTCATTAATTAAATTCGATATATTCATAATCCACATCCTCTCTCAACAAAGTAAGCGCTTCACTTGTTTGATTACACTATATCACGCTGAACGACTTCATTCAATATTATGGGTGTATTATGCAAAAAGTTCATTTTTAGAGCTATTTTGGTTGTTTATATGAACGAAATCAATCATTTTTATCCAAAAAAAATTGCCCGCAAGCTTGCTCCCGCGGACAATTTTTCATTATTTACAAGCTTCGACGCCTTTTTCTAAAATCTCCATTTGTAGCAAGGTTTCTTCGTCAGTTACTTGTTTTGGTTTCCCGTTAATAATTGCATCATACAAACCATCATAAACGCGGCCGTAGTCGCCAACCTCAGAGATTACTTTCTCCTCATGCCAAACTCCGGCATCATCAACATACGTAAGCGTTCCGTAATGCTCTGGTAAATCGATTCCAAAGTCTGGATTACTTGGCATGTAAAATAGTTTTAAATGTTCTTCTTGGCGGTCTTTTGTTTCTTTTGTAAACATACCTTTTTTGCCGTAAAGGACAAAGCTTGGACGGGCTTTTATACGGAAATAGCTTGATTTTACGGATACTTTTGTTACGCCATAATATAAATCAAGGTCGAAATAATCGTTCATTCGTCCTTCGCCGAGCAGTTGGCGCACGTCATAATGGATGTTGTCCGGTTTGCCGAAGTAAGAAAGTACTTGGTCGATTGTATGGCAGCCGTGACCGTATAAATAACTGTCGTAGAATTTAAATTCATGAACCGACTCTGGGATTTCTGGACGGAAATAGTCATAATGCATTTCTACTTCCAATAAATCGCCTAATTTTCCACTTTCAATTACTTTTTGTGCTGTAAGGAAATCGGAATCGAAACGACGATTTTGGTAGCATTGAACGAGTAAACCATGTTCTTTAGCTAGTTCGAAAATTTCTTTCGCTTCAGCGTATGTCATCATAAATGGTTTTTCAACAAGCACATTTTTGCCGTTTTCTAACACCATTTTGGCATAGTCGAAGTGAGAGCTTTGTGTTGTAGAGATGGTAATTAACTGGATTTCTGGGTCTTTTAACAGCTCGTCTAAGTCGGTTGTATAGTGAACCCCTTCAATTTTGTCCCATGTGGCTGTTTTGGGATTTCGATTATAAATCGTCTTCACTTCAATATTATCCCGCTCTAAAATAAATGGTAAATGATATCTATTCGTACTTTTTCCGTTTCCGATAAAACCCATTTTCAACATACTATTTCCTCCTTATTTTAACAAACTAACAAATTTAGCTTAAACGCTGCTAATTTATCAGTGTATATATCTCACTTGTTACCCATCCATAGTACTACACTAACGCGCTATTTAGCCAATAAAAAACTTGCTAAAACGTCTGTTTAAGGCGTCCTAACAAGTTTTTATTTTCTATTAATCACATCACTATGGTGTTTGGGTTCTTATTGTGCTTTTACAAATTCTGCTGATTTGTCGCCAGCTTGACGTCCGAAAATAATGATTTCAGCGACAGAGTTTCCGCCAATACGGTTTTCCCCGTGCAAGCCACCAGTTACTTCTCCCGCAGCAAATAGGCCTGTGATTGGTTTACCGTCTTTGTCTAAAACTTCTGTATTTGTATTGATTTTTACGCCACCCATTGTGTAATGAATTCCTGGTCCGATTTTGATTGCGTAATATGGTGCTTTAGATAAATCATTATCCATTGCGGTTGTTCTGCCGAATGCTTCGTCTTTTTTGTTTTTCACACTTGCATTCCAAGTATCTAATGTTTTAGTTAGCTCTTCTTTTGGTACATTGATTTTGCCGGCTAATTCATCAATTGTTTTACCTTCTTCCACAAAGCCCATTTCTTCATATTGCGCGATAGCTTTGACGCGGTCTTTCACGCCTGAATCAAATACTAGGTACGCGGATTTTTCTGGTAATTTGTTGATGGAAGCTGTAACGTTATCACGTGTGTCTAATTCGTTTCCGAAACGTTTACCTTCTTGAGAGACTAAAATCGCACCTTCACCTCGAACGGCTTCACCGATGAGGTAAGATTTATCTTGTTGAACAGTTGGGTGAACTTGAATTTGATCCATATCCACTGTTGTTCCACCAAGTTTTTCGATCATTTTAATACCGTCGCCAGTACTTCCTTCTTGGTTCGTTGTTACATATCCTTTTAAGTCTGGACGTTCTTTTTCAATCATATCTTTATTAGCTCCGTAGCCACCAGTTGTGACAACTACTGCATCCGAACTAATTGTTTTTTCGTCTTTATTGTTTAATTTTACTTTCACGCCAGTTACTTTTCCGTCTTTTTGTGTAATTTCTTTTACGTCTGCGTTAACGAAAACCGGAATTTTTTGTTCTTGAACATTTTTTAGTAAACCGTCTACTAAGTATTTACCAACAGCCGAGCCATCTTCAGGACGGTGCGTACGTTTTTCGCTCATTCCGCCTGTGATAGTTAAGTTGTTTAATTTAATGTCCATGGAATCCAACCAGTCAATGGCGCTGGCGGAATTGTCTACGAAAAAACGAAGCATTGCTTTATCGTTTGTTCCGTGACCACCTTTTAATGTTTCTTCGTAAAATTTGTCGTTGCTATCATTAATTCCTTCTTCTTTTTGGAATTTAGTTTCAGAGGCGTTCATACCAGAAGAGGCTTTCATTGTGTTTCCGCCTGCTAGTGGCATTTTTTCAAGGATTACTGGGTTCATGCCTTTCGCTTTTGCTTCTAGTGCTGCGGACATTCCTGCACCACCTGCACCAACAATAACGATATCGTATTTATCTTTTAATTCGGATGGATCTGTGTAACTAGTTTTTGATGCTCCCGATGTAACTTCTGTTTTTTCTTTTTCTTTTGTTTTCTCCGTGTCACTTTTGCTTGTGTTATTGCTGCCACAACCTGCGATAATTAATGCAAGCGATAGTAGCATGATGAAAGTTGTAGCTAACCTTTTTTTCATTTTCGTACCTCCACTTTTTTGAAAATTTTCCCCTAGACCAATAGTTTGTGATTATATTAACATATTATATCACTAATTGAGATATCTTTACAGGTCATCAGGCGAATTTTCCAAAATAAGAAAAAAAGCAATTTACAGATTTTTTTACAATGATGTAAATGTTTTCTATTACTACTCCTCATTATTTCCACAAAGTGATATAATAGCAACATCAAATATTAAAGGAGCATCGCCATATGACGATAAAAAAGTACGAACCACTTAACCTCTATACCAATTTCAAAAAATCTGCTGAACGCTATCCAGAAATGCCCATCCATTTTGATGAAGAGCTTGTTACTTTTCCTGAATTAGGCCTTCACACTACTTACAAAAAATGCGAAGAGGCTATTATCCAAAAAGCAGCTCATCTACATAAATTCGGTGTACGCAAAGAAGAAAAAGTAATCGTATATAAATCTGCCAAATTCGATTCTTATATTTTAGCAGTTGCGATTTCTTATATTGGTGCCGTGCCAATCATGGTTTCCCCGCATCTTCCAGCGTCTACTATTGATATTTTTGTTAATCGCCTTGACCAACCTTGGTTACTTTTTGATTCTGAGACTTCTGAGAAAAGTCATCAGTTAAACAATTTACCAGACTCAAGATTGATCAATGCTGAACAATTGTTTAAAGCGCCACTAGATGGCTACACATGCGAACAAGAAGAATTACCAAAAGATATGATTGCTTATATGACTCACACTTCTGGAACAACTGGTGTGCCAAAATTAATCGCTCACTCTGCGAATTCGATGGGTTGGAGAACGAAATACCAACGACGTATTCTTAATTTCATCAAACCAAGAGGGCTTGTAGCTTTCCATATCTCACCAGTACATTCTCGTTTTAATATTGGTGTTTCATCCTTGATGTCGCTCGGTTTCCCGCTTCTGCCAATTGCCAATCCGACTAAAGCGAACGTCGAAAAAGTGCTACGCGAATACAAACCGTACGTACTCGAAACGCATCCAAATCATTTTGTTCAATGGGCGTCACTTGCTCGTGAAAAACCAGACGTTTTCCAAAGTATCAAATTTTATCATTCTACTTTTGATGCGATTAATAAAGAAACAATGGCGGTTTTCCTTCGTACTTCCGAATATAAAAAACCAATTTTCTTACAAATTTATGGACAAAGTGAATGTGGTCCGATGATTTTACGTGGTCATACGCTTCAATCCATTGAAACGCTAAATGCGCGCGATATGGGAATTGGTGTTCCTGGTTTAACAGAAGTTCGGATTGTTGACCAAGATGGTAATCCTGTTCCAGCTGGGGTTAGTGGTAATATTCAAATGCTTTCCAAAGGTCGCGCGCTTACTTATTACAAAGAAGAAGCTCGTTTTGAAGAGAATGTGTACGGACCTTGGTGGGATAGCGGCGATTATGGTATGAAAGATGAGCAAGGCCGGTTATTCTTGCAAGATCGTCAAGTCGATTTAGTAGAGACTATTGACAGCACACTTGCAATTGAAGATAAACTGCTTGATACGCTGACTTTCTTAGATGAAGTTGTTATCATCCGTGGTGAAAACGGTAGCCCGCAACCAATTATCGCAGTTCATAACGACGGCGAAATGAACTGGGACGCATGGTGGAAAGCTGTTTCTGACTTGCCACATATGAACGAACCAATGGTGATGAAATATGATGAAATCCCTCGTACTGCAACAATGAAAGTACAACGTTTGCAGATGGAACGAGAATTGAAAAAATAAGTTTCAAAAAAGCAGCTGCGTTATGCAGCTGCTTTTTCCTTTATTTTCTTCTAAGTGTAAGTAATGCTAAACTCGTAAGAAATGTTCCAATAAAGATTGGAAAAAGCACATGGTCATCTCCTGTTGCTGGTAGTACGATGTGGTTTATAGTATCTATATCACTCGTATTAGGAGCTCCCTCTGTACTATTTTCAGAGTTACCTCCACCTTCATCGGTTCCTCCACCGTCCCCACCAGAAGATGCATCTTTACTAAACTGGGCATACAAGGTTATATCATTTGCTGGCATTTGATTGTTTGTGAAGTCCCATTTTGTTCCACCAGTTTTGGCATCATACCAACCTTTAAATGTATAACCATCCTTAGTTGGCGCTGGTGGCTCTTCCAGTAAACCTTGATACTCTACCGCTTGAGTAGAAATGACGCCATCTACATCAAAAATTGCGGTATAACTATTAATACTAAACTGGGCATACAACGTTATATCATTTGCTGGCATCGTATCGGCTGTATAGTCCCATTTTGTTCCACCTGTTTCAGCATCATACCATCCGTTAAATGTATAACCCTCTTTGACTGGGGTTGGTGGTTCTTGTAAAAGTGTCCCTGTTTCGACATTTTCCGTTGTTTCTTGCCCGTCAATATTGAAAGTTGCTTTAAAATATTGTACTAATGGTTGTTCTACAGTCCCACTGAAATTTCCAGTTGCATTACCAATCGTATCACGTTCAATAAAGGTATAGCTGACTTTAGGAATATAAGTAGGTAAATTCCATGTAACAGCTTCATTCGCATACACACCGTTATCGCTAATTGAATCGGGATCAATCGTTTGTTCCGCAATGTTTTTTATTAAATTAGGAATCGTTACAGTGCTTTCGAAACTTATCGGTTCGTTTACGATTAATTGATTAGTCATTTGAATAATTGTTAGCTTCGTTAAACTGTTTAAAGGTCTAATGTTACTAATTTTATTTTGGCTTATATCGAGCCAATCTAGATTTATTAAACTCGAAAGACCAGTTACATCACTAATTTGATTGTTTGATACGTATAATGTTTGTACCTTAGTTAAGCCAGCGAGTGGAGTAGTATCCACAATTTGGTTCGCTGATAAATCAAGCAAGAAAAGGTTATTTAAATTACTTAGCCCCTGAAGATTGTTAATTTGGTTTTCATTTGCATATAGAACGCTTAAATTGCTTAGCGCTTGTAGCTCATCTAGGTTCGTAAGCTTATTATTACTAACATTTAAGGAGCGGAGTTGATGTAAACTATTTACTCCACTAAGGTTCTCCAATTGATTATTATATAAGCCTAAACCCTTTAGATTTGTTAAACCGCTCAGTGGCGTGATGTCAGTAACTTGCGCGTCGTTAATATCTAGAGCTTGTAAGTTTTTCAAGTTACTAAGTGCGCTAATGTCGCTAATCGGATTTCCACTCAGCTGAAGCATGGTCAAGTTAGTTAAGCCTTTAAGTGGCGAAATATCGCTTACTTGATTACCAGTTAAAATTAAAGTTCCTAAATTGGTCAAGTAGTTCATACCTTCTAGGGAGCTGATACCTTTAGAAGTAAGGGTTAATGAATTAATAGTATCTAAATCTGTTTGAGTGACAACCTCTGCTGTACTAGACTTTCCGAGTGTAGTTTGAATTTCTGTCGCTAAAGCATCATCGGGAAAAATCTGGCTGATTGCAGCTGGTGGTGCAGCGGCTGCATGTGCGTCTATTTTTATAAATACATTCGTCCCAATAACAATCGACAACGCCAAAACAACGTACAAAAACAGTCTCCCTTTGGATTTCATCTTGCTCCCCCTGACAAAAAGTTTAATAGTATCTTGTTCCCATTTTCTTATCACCAGAAACATAAAAAAACAGCTTGAGGGCGTCCCCGAGCTGTTTTCATTTCATTTGGTAAATCATTCCGATTGAAGCTGGTGCGGACTCTCGAAAACCAAATTGTTTGTATAAACCATCTGCTGGTACATCGGCAAGTAATGTAACACAAGCAGTTTTATCTAAATTCGAATCTATATAGTTTTTAATATGGGTCATAATTAGTTTTCCATAACCATTACCTTGAAATTCCGGAAGCACTGCTATATCAGAAACGATGAACATAATTCCATCACCAACGAGCCGCCCCATGCCAATAAGTGCATTGTCCTCCTTCGAACGTAGCCCCACAAAATACACACTCTTCAACAGAGCCTGACGTGAAACTTCAATAGATCGGAAACTAAGACCAGCATCTACTCGAAGTTTAACAAATTCCTCCGCATTTGGTAAATCAGTTGTAATAATATAATCCATTTTCAATCTCCTATCAAAAAAATCTCTTTGAACCAATTGTCGCCCAAAGAGTTTCAATTTCTATTTTATTCCGCAATTTTGACAGGAAGTCCTGCATCTTGGAATTTTTTATATAATGCTTTATTTATTTTGTTATCTGTAATTAGTAAATCGATGTTTTCTGCTGCTGTAATGCTTGCGGTGGAGATTACGCCCATTTTTGTATGATCTAAAAGTGCGATCAATTTGTTAGTACGTTTAGCAAGAAGTCGTTTTAGTTCAGTTTCATAAATGTTGAAATCAGTTAAGCCTTCTTCCATTGTAAAACCTTTTGCTGACATAAAACATAAATCGGCATGGATGTTTTCAATTAAATTCGCGCCAAGAATCCCTTCCAGTGTAAAAGAGTTCGTCGTCACAATCCCGCCAGTTAAAATAACGCTGATATTCGGGTTGTCTTTTAGTTCGATTGCTGTGTAGAGTCCACTTGTAATGACAGTCAGCCTTGAAAAAACATGTAACTCTTTTGCAAGCGCCAGTGCAGTCGAGCTGGCATCTAGGATAATTGTTTGATTGTTTTTTACTAAAGTTGCCGCTTCTTTCGCAATCGCTTCTTTTTCTTCGATGTTGCGAATAATCCGGTCATTAAAATTAGTAAATTTCTCTTCGCTCTTTAAAAGTACCGCACCCCCGTGTACTTTTTTAATCATCCCGCTTTCTTCTAATGAAGATAAATCATTTCGGATGGTACTAATCGAGACATCCAAGATACGACTTAATTCTGGTACAGTTATTTTGCTATTTTGGTCTAGTAGATGAATTATTTTGTTTTGTCTTTCAAATGGAAACATCCGCTCGCCCTCCTTTTACCTATCAATGATTTCTTTATGTATATACATATTACCCAAAAAAATAACAAAACACAAATATATTTTATAAAACACAACAAAAGATAGCACTTTACAATAAAAAACAAGTATGTTAGGATATAAACAGCAATTAAACACAATTAAAAACAGAAAGGAGCAACCAAATGATAAGTATTGTTTTAGTATCTCACAGTCAAAAAATCACAGAAGGCCTCCAAGAAATGATTGTTGAAATGGTTGGAGATACAGTACATATTATTTCTTCTGGCGGAACTGGCGACGGGCGTCTTGGCACAAATGCAATCATGATAGCTGATAACATCGCGACTTGCACTAATTCTGAACATATTTATATTTTTTGCGATATTGGAAGCGCTATCTTAAGTGCCGAAACAGCACTCGAATTATTAGAAACTGACCTCCTTGAAAAAACAACCATCATCGATGCCCCACTTGTTGAAGGCGCATTTACTGCCGCTGTTCAATCTCTCGTTAATCCATCCAAAGAAGCTATCCTACAAGAACTCACAAACGTGCATTAAAAACGTAATAAAACGCAATTTTGTAACTGGGAACTATGTAAATTAATTTTTACATGACAATACTATTTTCGAAAGGAGTTTATTATGAAATTCTTTAGAGGAATGATTGGTTTTTGTATCGCAGGTATGATTGTTATGAGTGTTTGGACTCCACTTGCCGAGAATTATGGTATTTTTGGAGGTTATCTGGCAGCTTTCATTATTATTGGTCCAATGTGGTTTATGAATCACTATGTTGGTTTAATCGAAAATGATGAAGACGCAGCGTTTGTTGATATGGCTGTCGGAATTGGGATTTGCGGAATTATGCGTGATGTCTTTATGCAAGGTGGTGGCGAGTTAGTAAGTTCGCTTCCAACGATTGGTCTTGTTGCGATTGGAGCAGTTCTAGCTGGAATCGTGGCCGCAGCAATTGAAAAAGATATGGCAAAAAAACAAGAAGCAAAACAAGAAAAAACAGAACCTGGCATGAATATGAAAGAAGAAGAGCGTTTAAACGAAAATCAATTAGTCTAAAAAGGAGTGTAAATAATGAGCATTGGTATTGCATTAGCAACGATTGCAGGTGGCTTTTTATTCCCTTTTGCCATTCGAATGATGTGGGGAAAAATGGTTGATGAATGGGGCGCTATCGGAGGTTGGATGGCAGCAGCATTTATCGTTGGTACAGTTTGGACAATTAATCATGGTATTCCAAAATCAATGATCTATCAATCTGGAACAGTTTGGGTAGATATGGCGGTTGCAGCTGGTATTGGTGTATTCACAGCTTCCCTTTTAACAGGCGGTAAATTTTCTAAATCGGTAGTCAATTTGGCAGCAGCTGTAGTTGGTGGCGTGGTTGGCGGATTTTTACTATCACTATTCTTATAAAAATATGAAGGAGGAAGAAAAATGAGACGTTTAGTGAATGATGGGTATGAAGCAGTAGAAGAAATGTTAGCTGGTTATGTTGCGGCACAAGGGAAATACGTAGATTTTGCAGAAAATGATAAGCGAGTAATCGTAAGCAAACAAATGAGCGAAGAACCTCGTGTGCGGATTATTGTTGGTGGCGGTTCTGGTCATGAACCACTTTTCCTTGGTTATGTTGGGAAAGATTTCGCGGATGCGGCGGTAGTTGGGAACATTAATACTTCCCCTTCTCCAGAACCTTGTTATAACGCAGTAAAAGCCGTTGATAGCGGTAAAGGTTGTCTATATATGTACGGAAATTATGCTGGCGATGTGATGAACTTTGATATGGGCGCTGAAATGGCTGCGGACGACGGTATTCGCGTTGAAACAGTGCTTGTAACAGATGATATTTACTCTGCTGAAAATGTAGAAGATCGTCGTGGTGTGGCTGGTGACTTAATTGTATTTAAAGCAGCGGCATCTGCAGCAGCAAAAGGACTTGACCTAGATGCGGTGAAACAAGCTGCTGAAAAAGCTAATGCAAATACGTTCTCGATGGGTGTTGCGCTTTCTTCTTCTACCCTTCCTGTAACTGGTAAAGCTATTTTCGAAATGAAAGAAGGCGAAATGGAAGTTGGTATGGGAATCCACGGTGAACCAGGAATCAAACGCACTTCCATCGAACCAGCTGATAAAGTGGTTGATCAAATTATGGGCTATCTTATAGAAGAAATGAAATTAACTGCGGATGAAGAAGTGCATGTACTTATTAATGGACTTGGCGGTTTACCAGTGATGGATCAATATATTTGTTATCGCCGCGTCGATGAAATTTTGAAAGAAAAAGGCGTGCATATTCATAACCCACTTGTTGGGAACTACGCGACTTCGATGGATATGATTGGTATGTCGATTACACTGGTTCGTTTAGATGATGAACTGAAAGATCTTTTAGATACACCGTGCGACACACCATATTTCAAAGTGGACTAAATTACTACTGGAGGAATAAAAATGAGCGAATTAGTTATGGATAGCGCTTTTTTCGGCCACGTTTTACAGGACATGGGAGCGCTAATTGAAAAAGAACGTGATTACTTAACCGGACTGGACTCGGATATTGGAGACGGCGACCACGGAATCAATCTCAGCATTGGCTTCCGTGAAGTGAATAAACAATTAGACGAATTACTCACTGCTTCTCCCGATATTGCAACGTTGCTTAAAAAATCCGGAATGATTCTCCTTGGAAAAGTTGGTGGCGCATCTGGCCCGCTTTATGGCAGTTTCTTTATGAAATGTGGCGCTGATGTTCCTGGGAAAACGGAGGTTAACTTCGACGAGCTTTGCGGCATGATTATAAATGGGGCCGCTGCGGTTCAACATCGCGGAAAAGCCGAACTTGGTGATAAAACGATGATGGACGCCTTCTTGCCTGGCGTGGAAGTGCTTCAAAATCGAGATACAAATGCAGCTCCAATCGAAACTTTTTCCGCATTTGTAGATGCTATGCATGCTGGCGCTCAGTCCACTATCCCACTTATTGCTAAGAAAGGTCGCGCACTAAGACTTGGCGAACGAGCAATTGGTCACCTTGATCCTGGCTCTGAATCGTCTTGGATGTTAATGAATGTCATTTTAGAAAATTTAAAAAAGGCGGTCTGATTTATGCGTAAACCCTTAGTTGGAATTAATATGAAAAACTATATTAACACTCGGGCTCAGACATCTGAATGGTTAGAAGCGACTATCCCTCTTCTTAAAAATTTTTCTGATGTGGATACGTTTATCTTTCCTTCTATGGGCACACTCGAAACGACCGCCAACCTTTTAGCGGGGACATTATTTGGCTTTGGTCCACAAAATATGGCGCCGGAGAAATCCGGCCCGCTAACTGGTGAATTTTCGGTAGAATCTATCATTGACTTAAACGCGAACTATGTCGAAATTGGTCACGCAGAACGCAAAAACCTTTTTCATGAGAAAACTAGTGAGATAGCGAAGAAGATTAAACTTGCATTGGACGAAAAAATCACTCCGGTTGTCTGTGTGGGTGAAGAAGTCCGTGCGAATGATACAAATGAATTAAAAAATGCGCTAAAAAAACAAATCGAAGCGCTGTTTCAGACAATTAATTTAGCACAGTGGGAAAATGTTGTTCTGGCTTATGAACCGGAGTGGGCAATTGGAAAGGCGTCTTCAGCTGAGACAAACTACATCGAAAGCGCGCATCAAGCGCTGCGTGAAATTATTCGCGAACTAGGCGGCGATGAAACGCTCGTAAGAATTATTTACGGTGGCTCGGTCAGCAAAGAAAACGCCGCAGAAATTGTCCGTCAAAAAAATGTCGATGGTTTATTCGTCGGAAGATTTGGCCATAAACCGCAAAATTTTGCCGACATTGTTTCTATTGTTAGCAAAACGAAAGGATGAGTTAGTATGAAAATCGCAATTGGTTGTGACGAAATGGGTTACGAACTAAAACAAACCCTGATCACACGTTTAAAGGAGAAAAATATTGAGTTTACTGATTTCGGCAGTTTTGAAAACGAAAAAGTACTTTATCCAAGTATTGCCGAAAAAGTAGCACTAGAAGTTAAAAACAACGATTATGACCGAGGGATCCTTATTTGCGGTACAGGTATTGGAATGGCCATTACAGCAAACAAAATTCACGGCATTCGCGCAGCACAAATTCATGATTCTTATTCAGCAGAACGCGCAAGAAAAAGTAACGACGCACATATTATGACCATGGGAGCTCTAGTAATCGGGCCATCCCTTGCCGTATCTCTACTTGATACATGGCTGGATAGCGACTTTTCGGGCGGACGCTCCCAAGCAAAAGTAGATTTAATGGAAGAAATCGACCAAAAAAATAGATAAAAAATTTATTGGAGGTAATGAAAAATGACTTTTAAAGGTTTTGATAAAGATTTTAACATTACAGACAAAGTAGCCGTGGTAACTGGGGCAGCAAGCGGGATTGGTAAAGCAATGGCAGAACTTTTTTCCGAAAAAGGCGCTTATGTTGTCTTGCTTGATATTAAAGAAGATGTAAAAGATGTCGCAGCAAAAATCAATCCATCAAGAACGCTAGCACTTCAAGTCGATATTACTAAGAAAGAAAACATCGAAAAAGTCGTTGCCGAAATCAAAAAAGTCTATCCAAAAATCGATATTTTAGCCAATTCAGCTGGTGTCGCACTTCTCGAAAAAGCAGAAGATTTACCAGAAGAGTACTGGGATAAAACAATGGAACTGAACTTAAAAGGTTCGTTCCTAATGGCGCAAATTATCGGTCGCGAAATGATTGCAACTGGCGGCGGTAAAATCGTTAATATGGCCTCTCAAGCTTCTGTTATTGCACTTGATAAACACGTTGCCTACTGCGCTAGTAAAGCAGCGATTGTTTCTATGACGCAAGTGCTAGCAATGGAATGGGCGCCTTACAACATTAATGTCAATGCGATTTCCCCAACCGTTATCTTGACGGAACTTGGCAAAAAAGCTTGGGCAGGTCAAGTCGGCGAAGACATGAAAAAATTAATTCCAGCCGGTAGATTTGGTTATCCAGAAGAAGTTGCCGCATGCGCCCTCTTTTTAGTAAGTGACGCAGCGAGCCTTATTACTGGGGAAAACCTAATTATCGACGGTGGTTATACGATTAAATAAAGTATTCAGCTTTAAAGTTCAGCTGAGAGAATGGAGCGAGTAAATAATGAAATTTTTCTTGGACACAGCAAGCGTATCGGAAATAAAACGAATTAGCGAACTTGGTTTAGTGGACGGTGTGACAACCAATCCAACCATCATCGCAAAAGAAGGGCGACCATTTGAAGAAGTAATCAAGGAAATTTGTTCTATCGTAGACGGTCCAGTTAGCGCAGAAGTTATCGGCCTCGAAGCAGACAAAATGGTAGAAGAAGCTCGAATTCTAGCAAAATGGGCGCCAAATGTAGTAGTAAAAATTCCTATGACGGAAGAAGGTTTAAAAGCAGTCCATACCCTCACAGCTGAAGGCATTAAAACAAATGTTACGCTTATTTTCACTGTTTCCCAAGGATTAATGGCTGCAAAAGCTGGCGCGACTTATATTAGCCCGTTCTTAGGAAGGCTAGATGATATTGGTACAGACGGAATGATTTTAATTAAAAACTTGAAAAAAGTGCTTGATAATTATGGTCTAAAAGCAGAAATCATTTCAGCAAGTATCCGCCATATCGGGCATTTAGAAGAAGCCGCTGAAGCCGGAGCACATATCGCGACTATCCCAGGAAGCCTTTTCCCGAAACTTTGGTCTCATCCTTTGACTGATAAAGGTATTGAAGGATTTTTAAAAGATTGGGAAGCGTTCAGTCAGAAAGAAGGCAATTAATATGAGCAGAATTGATGAACAAATGGTTAACTCGATTCGCGTATTATCAATGGATATGATTGAAAAAGCGAACTCCGGCCATCCCGGTTTGCCGATGGGAGCCGCACCAATGGCTTTCTCGCTTTGGAAAAATCATTTAAAATTCAATCCAGAACACCCAACTTGGTTTAACCGCGATCGCTTCGTTTTGTCAGCTGGTCACGGTTCGGCAATGCTTTATAGTTTGCTACATCTATTTGGTTATGATTTACCAATGAGCGAGCTGAAAAACTTCCGCCAAACTGGTAGTAAAACGCCCGGTCATCCTGAATTCGGTCATACGGTTGGTGTCGATGCAACTACCGGTCCACTTGGTCAAGGTTTCGCAATGGGAGTTGGGATGGCAATGGCCGAGGCTCACCTTGGCGCCAAATTTAACCAACCTGAATTCCCGGTTGTTGACCATAATACCTACGTGCTATGCGGAGACGGCTGTTTGATGGAAGGCATTTCCTACGAAGCCGCATCCCTTGCTGGTCATTTAAAACTGGGAAAATTAGTTGTTTTATATGATTCGAATGATATCTCACTGGATGGCGATTTAAACGAGTCTTTTTCAGAAGACATCGAACTCAGATTCCGAGCAGCCGGTTGGCAAACGCTACGTGTGGACGACGGAAATGACTTAGATGCGCTTGATGCAGCAATCCATCTCGCAAAAACCGAGAAATCCCGCCCTACTTTAATCGAAGTGAAAACGGTCATCGGTTACGGTAGCCCTGGTAAAGCCGGAAAATCGGCGGCACACGGCTCCCCACTTGGCGAAAAAGAACTCAAACTTGCAAAAGAAGCTTACGATTGGCAAATGCCACCTTTTGAATTACCAAAAACTGTCGAAAATCAGAAAGAATTTTATCATTCTAAAGGTCGCGCGAGTGAAAGCAGCTGGCTCCGGACATTCAATGCTTACAAACAAAAATATCCAGCACTCGCAGAAAGTTTGCAACAATTAATGGATGATAATTTGGATGCGGATTGGGATGCAGAACTTCCTGTCTTCGATGAAAATGCGGATAAAGCCGTTGCAACCCGTGAAGTATCAGGAATTGTTCTACAAGAATTGGAGAAAAAACTGCCTAACCTATTTGGTGGCGCGGCCGATTTGGCCTCCTCCAATAAAACCCATTTAAAAGCTAGCGAACGGTTTGCTCCAGGTAACTATGCCGCCAAAAATATCTCATTCGGCGTCCGCGAGTTCGCAATGGGAGCAGCAGTCAACGGAATGACGCTTCACGGCGGTGTTCAAGCTTTCGGCGCAACCTTCTTCGTATTCTCGGATTATCTACGTTCCGCGATTCGTTCAGCAGCTTTAATGGGCATTCCATCCACTTTCATCATGACCCATGATTCCATCGCAGTCGGTGAAGACGGTCCAACGCACGAACCAATCGAGCATCTCGCATCCTTCCGCGCCATGCCGGGACTTCACGTCATCCGACCAGCTGACGGCAACGAAACCGTCGAAGCATACCGCTATGCCTTTACTCAAAAAGAACAACCAACCATGCTCGTTCTTAGCCGCCAAAACCTGCCAATTTTACCAAATAGCGCAGCAAAAGCGCAAACCGGACTTGCAAAAGGTGCTTACATCTTAGCCGATTCCCCGCTTGATAAACTAGATATTATCTTACTCGCTTCTGGATCCGAAGTACACCTAATGACAGCTGTCAGAGATAATCTCGCTAAAAAAGGCTTCGGAGCACGCGTAGTCAGCATGCCAAGCTTTGATTTATTCGACAAACAAAGCCCTGAATATAAAGAGTCCGTTTTACCAAAAGCAGTGAAAAATCGCTTCGCCGCAGAAATGGGCGCATCATACGGCTGGCACAAATACCTCGGCGACACAGGCCAAATCCTCGCGATTGATTCGTTTGGTATGTCTGGCCCGGGAGATGAGCTAGCAAGACGATTTGGCTTTACTGTAGAGAACTTGACGGAGCTTGCGTTGAAGCAGTTGTAGGTATGGAATAAACTTTTTAACAGTAACCAATCAAGTACTCGGGCATAAAAAAGCAGGCATTCTCTATTTAGAAAGAAGAGAATGCCTGTATTTATTTGACTAGAAATCAATTTCCCACTTTACTCAGCGCCATTAAGCTTAGATAAATCAGCAAGTAGCGGTTTCCCATCTGCATCCAAAAGTGGTGACATTCCACCCGCATAACCAGACAAATGGTAAACATATTGCACACCGGTTTCTTTATCAACCCAAATTTCCATAATGTTGAGTTTTCCTTAGGTATAAATTTTTTCAAATCTTTCTTCCATTGTTTTCCGCCTCCTGTTTTAAGGTTGCACGCTTTATTCCACCCTAAATCAATTTAATTTCCGAATCAAAATATTGCTCAATAAAATGTACTTTCTCTCTAATTTCCTCTATGGTGAAATCCTCATTCGGGGCTGCGACCACCCATTTATCTTCCACGTCATCATTTCGGGTAATCACCGCAATTAAATCTCCTTGAAACGTATCAATTGGCTCAGAGATCTCTCTCGATAAAACATACACATCCTGTTCTTCCCCGTCACCACCAACGACACCTTCCACAAACCCATAATTCAGCGGATAGACATTGCCGAATTTGTCGACATAACCTATAGGGCGATCTATGGTTACTTTTAGAGTCTGTTTTTTTGTTTTAGAAAGTTGAGTTTTATGGATTAATTGTTTACGTGAAACCATATGATTTTCTCCTTTCTAAGTTTTTTATTTCAAAATTTGAATGAAGTCTCTTTTTATATGCCTTCTTTCCCCTGCTCCAAACGATTTTGCAAAACTTTATCTAGCCTACGCTCGAAAAGAAGATGCTATATAATCAGTTATATTTACATTCAATTTCTTCTGTTATTGGGATTGGTATAACTCAACTCTTCAAAGCTATCCTGTTTTAATTATAATTCAAGCTAAAGCTTCTAAAGAACGAGTCACTTCTTCTCTAATTTGCTTTTCACTGTAGTAAACATTAGGTAATTTCAAATCTTCTTCGCTATCAGAGAATCTAGCAGCCATATCAGACACATTCCCTAAAATTGTGTATTCATCCTTGGACAATTCATCATAATCTATTTCTAAATCAAAAATTTTTATAAACTGATTTATAAAGGTATTAATCTCTATTTATCCATTCCATTTAATAAAAAGTATAGTTGTTCTTTTTTTGTCATAATAATTCTCTTCCAATATTTGATATTAACAGTTTCTAATATTTATGCAATTATAGAAATTCCTTTTTGACAATTAAATCTATTGATTAAAGAAATCACCAAATTTTATGATTCGCAGTATATCTGCAACCTGTCTACTTCAAAAGAAATATAATGCCCTACTAAATGTTCATAGTCTTCCAATAAGTCATTGTAATGAAAAAACCTACATCCAATACGTTATCCTCTAATAACTCCCCCCAAAGCATGTAACTAAAATTGTTAAGGTGCTCAATTCTTTTTATTTGTTCATTTTTCTGTTCTGTAATTTCTAAAAAATCATTAGTAAATATATCTATTTCTGCTTTATATTCTTCGCCTATCTCTAATTCTTGAGGCGAGGCATTAAAAGCAACTACTTTTTGATTATTAATCAAAAGTTCTACCTTCTCTTCAACAAGAGAATCAATTTTATTTACTGCTACTAAATTATCCATAAATTCCTCCTACTTAATTGGATTGATAACAGGGATATTTTCCCCTTTATTCATCATTTTCCAAAAACGTTTTACCACTTTCAACATGATAAGTGGTAATTTCACCTAAATTATTAGTCCCAATTGTTTTCTTCTCGTTTGATCGACATTCGTTTCTGCCGTCATCTTTGTTTTTTTGATTTGTTGGAGTTGTTGTTCAAGTTGGCTGTGTGCGCTATCCAATTAACGCACCTCCAACTGATTGATTTTTTGTCCCATCAATTGGTCTTGTTTGGCATAGGCAATACCCATTTTCTTTAGCCGGCTCGCATCTTGCTTGGTCACGTGTTGAAAATCTTCCACGACATCCACCAACTCAATCAAAGCCGAGCGCAATTGATCAATTGAATTGGCTCTGGAATAAGCCATGTTCCCGTTTTTTAATGGTAAGTATCTTCCCGAACTTTTACTTGCCAATTTGGTTGCGTGTTGTTGGAAGGTTACTTCGTTGACTTTTATTTCTCTCACATTCGTGCTTCCTCTCTGTCTAATGGGATTTAGTTTCATACTCTCCCATTATAACATCGCTTGAACACGGCTTTTGTGAGCGTTTTGTGAAGCTATTCGCTAAAAAACGGCTTTACAATGGCTTTTTAAGTGAATAATTTAACATTTCGTTTTATTGCTGCTATTTATATTGATGTGCCACCAACTATCTCTGATTACTCTGATAATGCCATGTTGGCCGCTGATTATTGTATTATCGTACTAAAAACACAGGAATTATCCCTTGACCTAGCTCAGACATACATAGCATACATGCAATATCTTGCAGATACCTATAATTCAGAATTAGATGTTCTTGGATTAATACCTATAATGCTTAGAAAAGGTCGTCGGATTGACCAGAAAGTTTTGGATCAAGCAAAAGAAATGTATGGTAGTAATGTATTAAATACAATTGTTAAATATTAAGAACGTCTTAAAGTCTATGATGTTGAAGGTATAACTGTTAGTTACAATGCTAATGGTAAGGTAGATATGTGGGACACTAGAGCTCACCAAGTGTTTATTGATGTATTAGATGAATTAGACGAGCATGAAATAATGCTTCAAAATATTTGAAAAGGGGTGATGTTAAATGACTAATGATGAAAAATCATCTCTAATAATTTCTAGAAAAAGAAAATCTACATTAAATTCAAAAAAAGTAGATACTGCCGGGATAGGGGACTTCGGTAGAGATACTACACCAGTATCGTCTGTTATCAGTCAACCTAACAGCGCAAGTAAAGATAATGCGATTCCTGCTGAATATCAAAGTACTATCCCTGAAGAAACTGTCAACGTTGTCCGACAGGCAGTACCTAATGAAGTTGATTTTCGCAGAAAAGCAACTAAAACACAAAAGATGTCTTCAGACGTTATACTTAAATTAAATACTCTAAAACCATATATTAAAGATTTAGAAGAGATGGGGAGTGATGGTAATCCATCTATTAATGACATAGTAAATATGTTGTTAGATAATTATATCAATACAAAGTTATCTACACGTCAACTTCAAGGATACAAGGCAGTTTATCAAAACTTATTTGAACATCTTTAAATTATAAAAATTCTGAATTTATTATTTTATAACCTTAAAAACAGCCTAAATACTCATCTTAAAAGCACAGGAATTTTTTAACGAAAAAAATCACAGGGAGACAGAGTATACTGGTATACTCTGTCTCCCTGTGATTAGGTGATTAATATCTATCACAATTACAAATCAACTTCCGACCATAAAAGATATGAATATATTTTTATAACCTCAAAGAAGTAGACGGATATACATATAGATTTGTAGATTTCTTTTGCTTTTGAATTCTATTAAACGAACTAAAAAAATAATTTATTTACACATTTAAACCTGTGTAAATGTGTAAATAAAAATTGTTAGCCCTTATGCCCCCCAACTACTAACAGCTTGGTCTTTATCCTCATGCTTGATACCGAAGTTTAGCCTTTCGTGAGATATAACTTATACGCTTCTAAGAATCAAAAATAGCATATATACTTATATATATGCTTACACGGATAAATATATTTATATGTAGGTGAAAACGACAAGAATTATGTTATTACAACGTTTCTTGTCATTTTTTATCCTTTATGACCTCCAACTATTTCAGATTTACTTATTAAAAACGATAGGCATTCTCTTGATAAATTTATCTTGCATGCTTTCCTCTACAATAAAATTCGCGATGTTATAGCGAGATATGCTTAACTTTCCATTCTTATCTCCAAAAACGTAGTCATATCCGTTACCATTAGTTTTTAGATTAGGGTTAATGAAGCGAACTACTGTCCAATCGATGTTGGACACATAAATAATTTTCTCCATTTTTTTCATTTCTCTATATGCATTGGGATAAAGTATTTTTGCCATCACTTTTGGCAATATTGTAGTAATATGATTTTTATCTTCTTTACTAGTTAGAGTTGGTGTTCCAATTATAATCAATCGTTTTCGGTTCTGTTTATTCATTGCTGAAATTATATTTTGTAAACCATCTGCAATTGGAGTTCCCTTTAATTTACGACTCATATCCAAGCTTGGTCCTATGGCGTTAATGATAACATCAGCATTTTCAATAGCTTTATTTATTTGATCCTGTTGATGTAGCTCAGCGTATATAACATCCATCCTCATTTTCTCTATCATTTTTGAGTTTGGTCTTAGAACAGCTGTTACATTATGCCCTTTATCTATAGCGAGTTTTGTGACAAACTTACCTATGCCACCGTTTGCTCCAAAGATTGTAATATTCATTTTTCTGCCTCTCTTTCACTTTATACTATCCAACAAATGTTGTATAGTATAAGTATATGAAATTAGTATGGTGAAAACAACCAACAATATATTCGTTTTGTTGGATAGGAGTGATAAAATGAAGATGCATGATCCTCGGTATAGACGTGCAGAAGATACTATTGTTGATACTTTTTTGCATTTGCTTCGTCAAAATTCTTTTGATTCAATTTCAATTAATGAGCTTACCAAGAAAGCGAATATTAATAGAAGTACATTCTATTCTCATTACGAAGATAAAAATCATCTGTTGAAGACTGTTATCAAGACGAGCTTACATAATTATTTGGAAATTCACACGATTAATAACTTCTTGTTTGGCGAAGAGTTCATTTGGTCTATTCTAGTGCAAACTCGTGATTTTGTTGAATCGATTTCAAAGGAATGGGGCAAAGGTTTTTTATCCATAATTATGCAAATAGATATGTATATACGAGAATATCTTTATGACATTATTTATGACAAATTAATGCTAAGTTCTTACGCGAAAGAAAATCCTGAACGGAGATATCTCGCAGTTAGTTTGAGTGCTAGTATTTTTTCTGTTATTCGAGAAACACACATTAAACAGGTGAAACTAGATGATATGAAATTTAACCTGTTGCCAATGATTTATACCTTTTAAAAAAATCTCGGCTATTAAGGGCTTTTTTTGTATCGCTAATGAAGACGGGTGAGTGATAGCAGCACTTAACACGCTCTCAATGCATTCTGACGACATAGCTTCTCGCCATTTTAACCTGCTTGACTCTTGTTGCTGATCCATTTGTTCATTATGTTCGCTCAAGAAAAATACTTGCCATTTTTTATCCCTCGATCTTGATAGGTCATCAAAATCACAACCTTTCAATCGAGATTATTTCCGTATCTCGTACAATAATTCCGGATACAAGAATCGTCTTCAATGATTCATTAAATAAATAACATTTGCCCGAAACGTGATGTTCGTAACCACCACTATACGTGGTAAAAAGGAGAGAATAATCATTGTCTATAGAATCATGTATTAACTTCAAATATTGCTCCCAGCGTTCTTTAGTGACAATAGGTTGATTGACTCTCTCATAATACTTTTTCCCAATTAACATCATTTCCATGGCCAAAACCCCCAAAAATAATAAGAACATACGTTTGTATATATTATACAAACGTATGTTCTTATTT
Source organism: Listeria sp. LM90SB2 (assembly GCF_028867355.1). NCBI lineage: Bacteria > Bacillati > Bacillota > Bacilli > Caryophanales > Listeriaceae > Listeria > Listeria sp. LM90SB2. The sequence goes on along the minus strand of NZ_CP046449.1, from coordinate 397,594 downwards.
ACAATGTGTCTTTTTTATCATTTTTTAGTGTTATAAGTTAATTTTTACTATTTGTTCACTAACGTTCATTCTTTTAAATCTGAATCTAGCAAAATAGAATGATAGATAAGATAGCTTAATTACTTTATAACACACACAGCTTTTTTTGCTTGTCACTAACTAGATTATTCAACTATCACTTTAAAAGGTGCATGCCCTGTTTCAACATTTTGCAGTAATGTAGGTTTCCTAAATCTCAGACTTGTATCTAATTTGAAAATCGCCGTTTCATCAATTATTCCTAAAAACGAAACATTTATCCATAAAGGTGCTTTAGGAAAAACACCTCCTAGAACATCAACTGTATCATTTATTCCCAGTTGTTTTCCTCCAATATTTTCTTCAGTTAATACCATTCTTTTCATCATTTCATCTGTACTATCTAATATTTTTCCAGATTCTTCTATGGGAACAATCACGAATCTATCTTTCAAGCTGTTTATATTTTTAGATTGTTTAATTTCATCTACTGTTTTTTGTAAATTGTTTTTAAATATTTGTTTATTCATTTGTGTAAGTTTAGACATGGTACTGAACCTCCCCAATTATTTTAATTTTGTACTTGTATGACCCAGCTTCCCTAAATCAACATATCCAGATTCAGTCAAATTCATACTATAATTTTCTAGCCAAGCATTTTTGGTATTTATTCCCGAATTCTCAAAAATTTGTTGATAATTATTTGCATGATTTGTAGTAGGAGTATAGTGTCCTGACTGATTATCAATGCGTCGAACATTTCCATTTTTATCAAGTTTTAATTTCCCTGCTGCCTGAACATCTGCACCACCTGCTAAATAAGAATGCCCTTTTCCAACTTTTAGATTACCTTCCATATCAATGATAAAATCTACCTCATGAATTCCGTCTCTTATTTTAATTTGCCCATTTTCAATTATATAATCAAATGTTTTTCCTGCCTGTTTTTCGTTTGGGTATTTATTTTTTATTAACTGGACTGGGTTTATACCACCACTTGTACGTTCTGAAATTTTTCCAACTTCTGGTTTTTTTACTTTCTTTACCATTATTGTTTTATTTCTAGCTGCTGCAATCCCAAACCCTAAACTTAATGTCATTTCTGTCAGTCCGGCATCATCCATCGCATCTTTTACGCTGGCCACATAGGCAGAAGACTTCAACACACCTCCGGAAAATCCGGATACTTTTTGACCATTTAAGTAATTCACGCCTTCTTTCCAACTGTCATTTACTTTCCGTTCTAGTTCTTCTCCGGAAAGATTGGTATAAAGAAGAGGATTTAATTCTTGGCCATGTTCTTCTAGGAAGTCTTGCAGTTCTTGGTTGGTTGCTCGTTTGCCATCTCTTTCCAGCAGCCACATCGTCACCGTTTCGCCTTGGTCATTCACATAAGTATAGGCAAACAAAGTATAATCTTCAAATGCTTTTGGAAAAGGATCTTTACCATTTTCTTTTCGGGCTGCTTGGAGCGCTTTATTCATTAGTAATAAGCTATTGTTGGCACTGGTTGGTACGGAGTAAGTACCCGTTTTCTCATTAAACGTAACCTGTTGTAACAATTCTTGCACCGCACGTCCGGTCGCTTGAATGAGTTCGTCTAACGCACTAAAAAACTGGCCATGACTTTGTTCAAAAGCTAAATATCTTTCTAGGATGTTCTCTTTTTCGATTGCCTTCAATAATTGTGTATGAACACTTCTTGATTTCACTGCATAGACTTGTTGCATATCCGGCTTCGTATTGGGCGCCGTCAATTGTCGATGCAAGTCTTCTTCTTTTCGCTGTAACTGGCTAACTTTGGCCATTGCTTCTTGTAAGATTTCTGCATCAATTCTAGCGGAAGGCGAACTATCCACTTGGCTCCCGAACTCGCGAATATATTGCGATAGTCGCTCTTCGCTTTCATCCAATGCCTCAATGATGCTCTGGCAAATACTTGTATAGGTACTCGTAAAATATCGTTTGGAGGTACTAACTGCTTCCCCTTTTAAACGATTGTCCTGGGCGTAATCCATCGCTTCTTCTTTAATTTTTCTAATCATCGCTTTGGCTTCCGCATTACTACTTCGCAAACCGTGGAGAAAGTCATTCAATTCCGCAATATCTATCCGGCTCACTTGCTCCACTCCTTTTGTAAGGTGGCTTGTTTGGTTTCTAGTGTGTGGAGCTTGTTCTTATTTTCTTGTAATTCCGTGTCTAAATCGCTTCTTTTATCCTGGAGATCACGCCTCCAAGCCTGAGATTCTTCGTGTTGCTGCTCTTCTAAAAAACGATGAAAACCACTGGCTTCTTCGCCTTGCCAGCCACTGCGTAAAAAGTCTAATAACACCAGTTTTTCTTGTGTTAATTGGTGGCTGTCCTCTTCTAACCAATCTTGTTCATTTTGTTTTCTTCTCGTTTGGTCGACATTCGTTTCTGCCGTTAGCTTTGCTTTTTTGATTTGTTGGAGTTGTTGTTCTAGTTGGCGGTGTGCGCTATCCAATTAACGCACCTCCAACTGATTGATTTTTTGTCCTATGACCTGGTCTTGCTTGGCATAGGCAATACCCATTTTCTTTAATCGGCCCGCATCTTGCTTGGTCACGTGTTGAAAATCCTCCACTACGCCTACCAAATCAATCAATGCCGACCGCAATTGATCAATTGAATTGGCTCTGGAATAAGCCATGTTACCGTTTTTCAGTGGCAAATAACTTCCCGTACTTTCACTTGCCAATTTGGTTGCGTGTTGTTGGAAGGTTACTTCGCTAACTTTTATTTCTCTCATCTGCATGCTTCCTCTCTATGTAAATCCTTCCCCCTCATTATATCACCGGTAGCACACCTCTTTTGTGAGCATTCTGTGAAACAATTCATTGAAAAACAGCTTAAAATCAGCTTTTTAAGTGAAAAAATTAACATTTCATCTTCTAACTAAGTCAATACCAAAAAGCCTCTCTTTAAAGACAGGCTTTTGGGCTATTTTCTTTTGGTTGTCAGCTACACTCTATCTAAAATACCATCTAACTTATTCAAATCAATCTGCGAATCGTCTTCATAAGCACGCACTATATCTCTTTCATTATCATTTAAGTCACTCTCTTTTTTTCTTTTTGCACTCTTATATAAAGCATTGACTAACATTTTATGTTTCAAGAGGAGTTGCTGTGTATCTAGTCTCCCTTTTAAACAAAATATGTCTTTTAATAAAAAATTAGTTTTTTGAAGGTTTTCTTTGACCGTTAATTCGATGTTATCCGTATTTTCCTTGCGTGTTGGATCATACATTCCAGCTGAAATAACGATTAATTTACTTGACAAAGTTTTATAATTTTTAGAAAACTTATCAAATCCGAGTACTTTTCCCATATAGATCGCACCAACATAAATGATTTCATCGGCTTCAACGATTGATTCAGGAATAGATTCCACAGAATACATTGGAATTTCTTTCTTCTGACTAAGCTCTGTTGCATATTTCTTACTGGTGCCGTATTGACTTGAATAAATAATCATTTTATTCATCATCTTCCTGCTCCCTTCTTTATAAGCTTCCATATTATTATAACATTCAAAAACAAATTGTTTGTGTGCATTTCATGAACGTTTTATAGTTCACATTAGAAATTAGAAGGAAGCTTTTCATCATTACTTCCTGTTAGATTTGGTTCAATAAGTAATAAAAGCCTTATTAAATATCATTATTTAATGAATTCTATAAGGCTTCTATTATTTAAAGATTATCCATTTATTGGTTCGTTTTTGGTTTTCTAAAAAGGAATATACTAGCAACGAGTAGCATATTAAAACCGATTAAAACTGCTAATGCCATATTTTCAGTATCTCCGGTGGCAGGCAACGTATTATTGTCTACTTTTAGCTTCGTATCAGCACTTGGTGGTTGGTTTGTTTTCCCTTTAACTTTAGGCTCATCTTTACTAACTTGTGTATTTTTCTTGTATTTAAAAGTAACTGTTTGCGATTTTTCGGTAAAAACACCTTTAGCAGAATCATCGCCAACTACGCTATAGCCATCAATTGCCTTGGCTTCTACACTATAACTATCATCAATATCCCCTGTAACCTTTTTAGAATCAGCCAATTTCTTACCTGACTCATCTACATACTGAACTGTTATTTCGCCTGATTTTTTGGAAGGCGTTGCTGTAGTGTATGTGAAAGTAATAGTTTGCGGTTCTTCTGTTATCTTACCACTTGCAATTGCTCGGCATGAATAACCACTCACCGTTTGCGCCTCAGCTTCAAAATCATCTCCTACTTCGCCAGTTATTTGTTTATCTTCGGCAACTGCTTTTCCATTTGCATCTTCGTATTTAATCGTTACAACACCAGGCTTGATTGCTTTATAATGAAACACAACTGTCTGCTCAACTGTTGAAAATACGCCGCTTAAAGTGGCATCACATTTGTATCCAGCTATAGATTTCGCGTCAATAGAAAATGCATCATCTAGATTACCAGTTAAGGTCTCCGCTGCACTAATTTCTGCTCCATTTTCATCTACATATTTTACATTTACTTTTTCAGCAGCAGCATCACTTACAATGACGCTTACTTCTACTGGATTGGCAGCTTGGCCATCTTCATTCGTAGCAGTCAGTGTGACCGTATAAGTTCCAACTTTATTAATATCTACTTTTTCTGCAAAATCGGTTTTAATTTCCACGTTAGCTTCATCGATTTTTGCATCACTATCATATAAAAATCTTCTTTCATCTGTTTGTTCATGTTTGTTATATTTTACTTCTGCATTCGCTGTAATTACTGGTGCACTTTCTGCTCCAATGTGAACAATTACTTCAATTGGTGTAGAGACAGCCCCATCTTCGTTTGTAGCATTTATCGTAACAGTATAATCTCCTGTTTTACTTCTATCTACTACGGAATCAAAATTACTTGTTGCTTTTGCTGTACTTGGGGCTTCCGTTCCTTCTAAATGAACATCTTTGAAGAAATCAGATTCGGTTACAGCTTCATTTTTCGCATAGCTTACTTCTGCATCAGCTTTTAACGTCGCGGCTGGTTCTTTATTTATTGTAACGGTCACTGCTACTGGTTCTGCGCTAATGCCGTCTTCATTTACAGCATTAAGCGTAACTGTGTAGCTCATGGCTGTTTTGAAGTTTGTCGCGGTCTCGAAATTAGAGGTGATTACAGTTGAGCTTTGACCATCACTACTTGTTGCATGAATATCTTCTAAGAACTTCGCTTCCGCTATGTTAGCGAACTTGTCATAGGAAATAGTTGCATCGGCTGTTATAACAGGACGTTCTCCTTGTTGAACATGTACAATTACTTCAACCGGTGTAGCCTTTACGCCGTCTTCATTCGTAGCATTTAATGTTACCGTGTAATCGCCAGCTTTATTTAAATTCACATCGGCACTGAAGTTACTTGTAATCGTTACATTTTTTTCATTAATAGTTGCATGAATATCACTTAAAAATTCTGCTTCACTTACTTCATCAAATTTCGGATAGGTTATTTCCTTATCAGCAGTGATTTCTGGCGCTGGAAGTTTTTTTACTATGACAGAAACTTCTTTTGGTGCCGATACTCCGCCATCTTCATTTGTAGCAGTAATCGTTACTGTGTACGTTCCTGGGACGTCTAGTTTAACTACTGTTTCAAAATCACTTTCCAAAACTGCGGTTGTTGGGCTCGCGTTAATACTAGCATGAACATCTTTTAGAAATTGCGTTTCATTAATCTCTGCATATTTTTCATATTGTTGTGCCGTATTTGCGCTAATCGTTGCTATTTTCTCTTTCTCCACATGGACAATAATCGCAGTTGGCGTAGACGCTACACCATCACTATTAATAGAATTCAGAGTAACAGTATAATCACCTGCTTTATCTAAATTAACTGCTGTAGCAAAGTTAGAAGTTATTATAGAGCCATCATTTGTATCTGCGTCTATATCATCTAAGAAAGCTGCTTCGGTTTTTTTAGAGAATTTGTCATAAGTGATGTCAGTTTTCGCACTTATAATCGGCGCCGGATCTTTGTCTACAGTAACAGTGACATAGACCGTTTCAGCTTTCACGCCGTCCTCATTTTCAGAATTTAGCGCAACGGTATAATCTCCGCCTTTATTCAAGTTAACTGCTGTACTAAAATTAGTTGTAATAGCTGTATTTAAATCCGTACTCGCATGAACATCTTCTAAAAATTGTTTCTCTGTAATAGTCGCATGTTTATCATAATTAATTGTTTGGTCTGCCGAAATGACAGGCGCTCCGTGAAGAACTTTGACAATTACTTTGCAACTATCCCCTTGGATTCCATCTTTTTCAGAAGTTAGAGTAACTTCATATTCACCAAAAGTGTTTAAATCCACCACTGTAGCAAAATCACTTGTAACAGGAGCCCCGTCCGATGATTTTGCATTAACATCTTTTAAAAACTGCTCCTCTGAAATAGTATCACCAATTGTATAAGTTTGCTCTGCATTTGCAGTTACTTTAACTGCAGATTTATAAGGTTGGGTGATTGTTCCTGAGAAGGTTAAACCATCTTTTAGCCTATTAAAGTTAAATTCAGTGGAACTGGAGGCTGCGGTCATGTTAGTCCAAGTTATTTCCCCATCCTTGTAAGTACCAGAGTGCGCTATAGATGATGGCGCTAGTGGTGTGCCGTCATACCAAACAACCGGATTATCTATGGTAAATGAGCTTTGATATGATAATACAGTTGGCAATGTATATGTTTGATTACTCGCAGTAACACTCGCCCCCCGATTAACCATATTAGCGGCAGGACTAATATCAATAATTTTATTTTTTGATAGAGCTAGCTTGTTTAAATTATCCAGATCACTAAGTGCTGAAATATCTTCAATCTGGTTGTTTTCAAGTGTTAATTCTTGAAGAGTCGTCAAATTAGATAAGGCAGAAATATCTTTAATTTTATTGGAATCTAAATTTAAGTAGATTAGTCTTGATAGGGTGGAAAGCCCACTTATATCACTAATATAACCATTATCTCGCAAATTTAATTCCGTTAGATTTGTTAGATCACTTAATGCACTTAAGTTCCCTTCTGTTCCAGTGTAATTAAGGTAATTGTTTTGTAATTCTAAATTTCTCAGCTTAGAAACACCGTCCATCGTTCCTAGGCTTCTTAAATAAGAATAATTGTCTGTAACTTTTAATATTTCTAACTTGGGTAAGTCGCCAATTGGAGCAAGTGATGGTATTCTGTTGAAAGATAAATCTACATAAGTTAATTCTGGTAAATTATCCATCGTACCAATATTGGTAATCAAATTATTTTGCGCATAAAACGTCTCCAAACTTGGTAAATCATGTATAACGGATGTATTTGTAATTCTATTTGAATGCACATCTAGGTTTTGCAATTTTGGTAAATTATCAAAGGTACCTATATTTGTAATTAAGTTATTACTCGCATCCACTTTTCTTAAATTCGGCATATCGTGAATCATCGAAATATCTGATACATTGTTGTTTTGAGCGTAAAATTCCTTCAGTGAAGGTAATTCAGTCATTTTACCGACTGTCCTAATGACATTATTTGATACATTAATATAATTTAAACTCGGGAAATTTGTTAGTGTACTCACATCTGATAACCTATTCGAACTAACATTCAACCATTCTAATAGTGGTAATTTTTTTAATTCCCCTATTGTTGTAAGATAATTTACACTTACATCTAAATAGCTTAATCGAGGTAAGTCGTTTATTTCACTTATACTAGTTAGTTGATTTTCCTTGAGATCTAATTTTTCTAATTTAGGAAGGTTATCAAGCGTTCCAATAGATGTAATTCCGCAGCCATCCAAGGCTAATGTTTTTAATTGTGGCATATCGGTAATTGCATTAATATTGGTTAAATCTTTATTATCTGAGAGAATTAATGTCTGTAATTTCGGTAAATTATTCAGTGTTCCTAAATCTTCAATCGCACAGCTATCTGCCGTAATATTCACCAAATTAGGCAAGTCCTTCAAGCTTGTGATTTCTTTCAGTTTACTACAACCACTTAATTGAATCATTTCGAGTTCCGAAAGCCCGCTAATATCTCCAAGCGTTTCTAAATCGGTACAGTTACTCGCATCAATCAATTGAAGCTTCGTCGCCCCTTTTAATGTCGCTAAACTTTTTAAAGAAGCATTCCCTTTAATATAGAGATTCTTTAGTTTTGGAAGTTTTGCTAATGAAGTTAAGTCGGTTAAATCATTTTCTTGCAAGTAAAATGTTTCTAGTTCTGGCAAAATAGCGCCAGCTGGATTATCTAATTCCAATGTTTTAATATTACAGCCTTGCGCACTAATTTCTTTTAACACTGGTAATGCTGCAACTTGTGAAATATCTTCTAACGCCTTATTTGCAGAGACATTAAGTTCTTGCAAATTAACTAAACCCTCCACCCCTGAAAGATTTACTAATGTTCGATTGGAAGAAAGGTTAAGTGAAACCAGGTTCACCAAATCTTTAATTGGGGCCAAGTCAGATATATTATTCTCACTTAAATTCAGGCTCGTTAAATTCTCTAAATATTGTAATCCTTCAATATTGGAAATATCCGTTGGGTCATTGCCCGTTTCCCCACTCAAATCAAGTTGGCTTATTGCTAAAAGAGCTGCACTATCCACTGATTCATTACCTGTTGCAGCCGCATTTCCTGTGATAATCACGGCTAATTTTTTAGCAAGATTGTCGTCTGGAAACAAAGAATTATATGTGCTTCCTGCTGGTACTACTGCTTTTAAATTAGTTTGTTTCAACTGACTTTTGTCTGTATTAATTTCTGTTTTAATATTAGAAGCCGGTTCTTTTGTTTTCGCTTTTTCCTCTTTTTCTGTCGTTTCTTTGCTTGCTTCTGCTTCTTTTGGCTCTTCTGCCTTTTCATTGTCTGAACCAGATTCGCTTTCTGTAGCTTCAGTAGCAGTTTCTGTTTCTGCCGTTTTCACTGTCGTATCTTCGGTGACAGTGGTTTCATCTGCACCTACTAATAGAGTATCAAAAGGCGCTAAATAACCAAGTAACAATACGCTGATAATAACTATACTAAATTTCTTTTTCAAGACTTTCCCTCTATTCTATCTTTTAATTTATTTTGAATAAAATTGACACTAATTAATTATAAGATGTTAGAAATAGTTAGATAGTTCGAGTCAGTACTAAATCGTCCGGAAAATGTGTCTATTTTTGGGTTTCACTTATTAAATCGCAGAGGAAGTTCTATTATTAGACTATCCTTCGTCTTTGAGGGAATAATAGGCAAAAAAACTATCACCCCTTTTCATAAAGTTAAAAGTTGTTTTGGGACATGTTACTCGTTTTTTCTGCTATCTTTTAGTACTCCAGTATCAAAAAAAGAGGAGACAGCTCTCTGTCTCCTCTCCTTGTGAGTTGCAACTATTTATCTCCTAGAAGCAACCAATTACACTATTTTTTAAATTTCTATGAGCTTTTATTTAGCACGCTTTTTTTGAGTAAGGCGAATGAAAAGCCCCAACATTAGTAATCCAAAGCCCACTAATAAAACAGTTGCATTATCATCGCCTGTAGCTGGTAATTTAATATTAGATCTATTTTCCAAGTTTCCACTCTCGGACTGACCTGTTGGACTTACTTTTATAGAAGAGGGTGTTGAGGGCTTATCTCCACCGGCCGCTTCTGCTTTATTTGTATCTTTACTAAACTGAGCATAAAGAATAATATTATATGCTGGCATTTTATCTGTTGTAAAATCCCATTTATTACCACCAGTTTTCGAGTCATACCAACCAATAAAAGTATAGCCTTCTTTTGTTGGGCTCAATGGTTCAGAAATTAGCTCTCCAGCTTCAAGAGATTCTGTCGTTTGTACATCATCCACATCAAATGTCACATTCGAAATCGTTGGTGCTAGTGGCTCTACGATATGCACCTTTACTTCTACAGGGATTGCTTCTACTCCATCTTCATTTGTAGATTTTAACGTTACGGTATAATCTCCTGCAGTGCTCCATATTACAGCCGTAGCGAAATCACTTTCAATTGGTGAACCATCACTCGTTTTAGCATGAATCGCTGCAAGAAATTCCGTGATGCTGACTTCCGCGTTTTTAGCGTACGTAATTTCTTTATCTGCGGTAATTACTGGCGCTGGCGACTTGGCGATGTGCACAGTTACTTCTACAGGGATTGCTTCAACTCCATCTTCATTTGTAGACCTTAGCGTTACGGTATAATCTCCTGCAGTGCCCCATGTTACAGCCGTATCTAAATCAGCTTCAATTGATGAACCATCACTCGTTTTAGCATGAATCGCTGCAAGAAATTCCGTGATGCTGACTTCCGCGTTTTTAGCGTACGTAATTTCTTTATCTGCGGTAATTACTGGCGCTGGCGACTTGGCGATGTGCACAGTTACTTCTACAGGGATTGCTTCAACTCCATCTTCATTTGTAGACCTTAGCGTTACGGTATAATCTCCTGCAGTGCCCCAATTTACAGCCGTAGCGAAATCACTTTCAATTGGTGAACCATCATTCGTTTTAGCATGAATCGCTGCAAGATATTCCGTGATGCTGACTTCCGCGTTTTTAGTGTATGTGATTTCTTTATCTGCGGTAATTACTGGCGCTGGCGACTTAGCGATATGCACTAATACAGTCACCGAAGCCGCTTTTACTCCATCCTCATTCACTGCATTTAATGTCACTTCATACGTTCCCGCTTTTGCAAAGTCCACAACACTTTCAAAATCAGAAGTTAGTGTTGCATCATCCGTTACGCTTGCAGAAATATCTTTGAAAAAGGCAGCTTCTGATACCGTTTCGTTTTTCGGGTAATTCATCTCTGCATCTGCGCTAATAACTGGTACTTTAGATGCTTTGATTGGTTGTGTCACTTTCCCCGAAAAAGTTCCTTGAATAGTTGCCTCTTGAACAGGTTCACTAAATTGATAATCAACGGCATTCACGCTTTTTATATCTTCAAAAAGCCACTTGATTTGGTTATTTTGATAGGTTCCCTTATTAGAGATGGATTTGGCAGTGGTTATTTGACCGAAATTCTTCACTTCATTATCAAGAACTAGGTCTGACACGATAACTTTTTGCTTTAGAGTGATTGTTTGATTCATCGCACTTAGCGTTGTTAATACGGGATTTTCCGTTTTCAAACTTGTTGGCAATACACTGATATGGTTATTGTCTACGGTGAGTGTCTGTAATTTAGGGAACGCATGTAGGTTCTCTATTTCAGTCACTAAATTCTCGTACGCGTCAATTTTGCTTACTGCGGATAAATTTTCAAGTCCTTCTAGTGTAGTAATTTTGTTGTAACTTATAATTACCACTGATACTTTTGGCAGGTTATTAATTACTAACTCTTCTATCGCGCAATGATCTAACTTTACCTCAGAGCTGGTTGATGGTAAATTTTCTAAAATCACCTTACTTAATCCTGGTGTACTCGAAAAAACAATATCATCTTGATAAGCGCTAGAGCCATTACCTACAGCTATCAAAATTGGAAGATTTTTTAGCGTAACTTCTGTCAACTCTGAACTACTACCTGTGTCGCACTCAAAGGTCCATAATTTTGGCTGGTCTTGAATATTTATCTTAATTAAATTATTACCACGAACATTCATTGTTCTTAATAACGGGAATTTTTCCGCTGTTACTTGATCCATTACCACATTAGTAAGTGCATTCCATCCCAGCTCTAACTTCTGTAATTTAGGGAAGGCATGCATACTTTCTATTTCAGTCACTAAATTCTCAGATACGTATAAAGTGTTTACTGCAGATAAATTTTCAAGTCCTTCTAGTGTAGTAATTTTGTTGTTACTTATATTTACCATTGATACTTTTGGAAGGTTATTAATTACTAACTCTTCTATCGCGCAACGATCTAATCGTACTGAAGAGCTTATTGATGGTAAATTTTCTAGAATCACCTTACTTAATCCTGGTGTACTAGAAAAAACAATATCATTTTGATAAGCACTAGAGCCATTACCTGCAACTATTAAAGTTGGAAGATTTTTTAGCGTAACTTCTGTCAACTCTGAACTACTACCTGTGTCGCACTCAAAGGTCCATAATTTTGGCTGGTCTTGAATATTTATCTTAATTAAATTATTACCACGAACATTCATTGTTCTTAATAACGGGAATTTTTCCGCTGTTACTTGATCCATTACCACATTAGTAAGTGCATTCCATCCCAGCTCTAACTTCTGTAATTTAGGGAAGGCATGCATACTTTCTATTTCAGTCACTAAATTCTCAGATACGTATAAAGTGTTTACTGCAGATAAATTTTCAAGTCCTTCTAGTGTAGTAATTTTGTTGTTACTTATATTTACCATTGATACTTTTGGAAGGTTATTAATTACTAACTCTTCTATCGCGCAACGATCTAATCGTACTGAAGAGCTTATTGATGGTAAATTTTCTAGAATCACCTTACTTAATCCTGGTGTACTAGAAAAAACAATATCATTTTGATAAGCACTAGAGCCATTACCTGCAACTATTAAAGTTGGAAGATTTTTTAGCGTAACTTCTGTCAACTCTGAACTACTACCTGTGTCACACTTAAAGGTCCATAATTTAGGTTGGTCTTGAACATTTATATTTTTTAAGTTATTACTACGAATATCAACAGCGCTTAACATAGGTAAATTACTATTCGCGTTTAGGTTGAAACTTGTTATTTTATTATTAGATACATTTAGATTGGACAAATTCACGAGACCATTGAGTGCAGAAATATCAGTGATTTGGTTCCCGCTTATACTTAAAGAGGTTAATTTTGAAAGTAAATCTATTCCTGTTAAATCAACTATCCCTTTAGATGTAGCAGTTAGTGAAGTGATTTTATTCAAGTCTGTTTGCGATACTTCTTGCGTGATATCCTCTGAACCAGTTGCTGCTTTTGCAATTACAGTAGCTAAAGCTGCATCAGGAAAAACAGTTTCATATGTTTCGCCTGCTTGAAGGACAGTTTTTTCTTGCTTCAGATTATTGGTAAGGGTAGGTTTCTGAGGCGTTTTTTCTTCGAGAGCTACTTTAGGCTCTAACGTGGTTTCTGTATTTACTGATTTCGATTCATTTTCTTCCGCCATGGTGATTAACGGGTATGCGAAGAGTGATTGAAAAAGGACCACTCCAATCATGATAATCTGTTTTGTTTTGCTTTTCATAATCTATCTCCTTCTCGTTGTTGTTAGCATCTTCAGTAATAATAGAATGAATGAGCAAGTTAAAAATACCTACTATTTCATTGAAAAGTATTATTTAAGTATATATCCCATAAACTCCTCCACACATAACAATTAGTCTTTTTTCATCTAATTCGTTAAAGCCCTAAAATTCGCGTAAAATTATGAGGAGATGGAGTTGCTTTATATATAATATATCAAATTCACAACGAGTTTGTACTATTATTATTACTTTTTCATATAGTATCAAGAGGGATTTTTATCTATCTTCGGTAAATTTATACTATAAACAGACAAATTCACAGAATAGTTTTTAAAATAAAAACAGCTGAAACAAAGGCGTAGTAGCCATTGTTAGGGAATTTAATATCTTAAGTATTGTTCCAATATTATAATCGACCGCAACTCGTAACATTTTCGACACAAAATAGCCGATATTTTGTATCTTCTGGTAGTTTCTATATAAAATCTCATCTTCACGTGCTAATATATATTTTGTTTGAACACTGCTGACTATACTAAACAACAGCAACTGAAGGAGCAACTAACTATGAAACTGTCCAAATTTTTTACAATAATTGCATTAAGTGCCACCGTTACAAGTAGCCTACCGATACCAATGGTAAAAGCAGAGAGCACAACCGCAAATGAAACTAAAATCGAAAATCAATTACCAAAAACAGATTTAAAAGAAACACCGAAAGAAAAAACAACGAATAACAACCTGAAAAATCAACTTGTCCAAGCAGGAACCAAAACTTATAATGATTACTTTCCAGATGATAATTTAGCTAAAGCGGTAGCAGAAAAAATGAACAAAAACGTGGATGAATCTGTAACTGTCGAGGAATTAGCTAAAATAACTAAACTAGATGCACGGAGCCAAGGCATAGAAGATAGCACTGGAATCGAATATTTGACTGGATTAGAGATACTTTATCTTGAGGATAATCAACTAAAAAGTATAGATGTCAGTAAAAATCTAAATCTAAAAGACTTGGCTTGCTCTAACAACCCGTTAGCGAATTTAGATGTTAGTAAAAATCTTGCTTTAGAAGAATTGACTTGTGAAAACAATGAATTAACACAACTAGATGTTAGCAAAAATACAGCTTTAGAGTATTTGTATTGCCCTAGAAATCAGTTAACAAAGCTAGATGTTAGTAAAAACTCCGCTTTACGTTATTTGGCTTGCGATGTCAATCAGTTAACCAGTTTAGATGTTAGTCAAAATCCAGCTTTAACAAATCTTGGTTGTACTAAAAACCAACTTACAGATTTAGATGTTAGCCAAAATCCGAATTTAAGCACTTTGGTTTGTTCTGATAACCAGTTAACCAACTTAGACGTTAGCCAAAATCAAGCTCTAGCATATTTGACTTGTGATAACAATGGGTTGAAGAATATAGATATTGATCAAAATCTAGCTTTAATAGAGTTATCTTGTGAAAACAATCAACTAACGAATTTAGATACTACCCAAAATCTAGCTTTAGAGATTTTATATTGCGATGACAATCAGCTAACGAATTTAGATGTTAGAAAAAACGTAAATTTATTAATTTTATCTTGTAATAACAATCAACTAACGAATCTAGCTGTTGGAGAGACAATATTGGATGTAAGCTGTAATAATAACCAGCTAAAAGATATTAGTTCCTTACCAGATTATCTTACTGCTGAGAATGGCGAGTACCAAGCAATGGATCAAACATTAGTAGGTCCAATCCAAACGACACAAAATAATACACTTGTATACGCTGTTCCTACAGACCTGTTAGATAAGGATGGTAACATTGTTTCCATCATAAAACCAGAAAATGGTGGGGTTTATGATGCAGCTACTAGAACTATTACGTGGGAAAATTTACCAGATAGCGGAGAAGTGAGTTACACATTTGAAAGCAATGACTATGGTGTGTTTTCTGGAAGAGTTACTGTGCCATATACAGGAAAAGAAACTGTCAGCATTTCTAGTGATGATGAGATTAGTTACAAAGAAGGCACTACAAAAACAGAGGAAGCCTTCCTCACAGATATCCATGCAAGCGTAACTCCAGCAACAGAAACCATCACTAGCAATTTTGCTGACGTAGTAGACTTACAAACACCAGGTAAATATGTTGTAAAACTAAGCGTGGCAGAATCAGATATTACGAAAGACGTCATTGTGTATGTGACAGAGGAACCAAGTAAAGATAATCCTGTCGCTCCTGTTCCACCAAAAGATCCAGATAACAAAGTAGCAGACAATGACCAAAATACGGAAAAACCCCAAGTAAAAGTAGACGAAAAGACGTTGCCAAAAACAGGTGATATTACTAGCTTAAGTTTGTCATTGGCTGGAATTATTTGCTTAAGCTTTGGTATTCTATTTTTCATCAAACGAAAGAAAAAAACAGTTTAATAATGAGTAATAGCCTTATCATAAGTGATAAGGCTATTTTTTATTCTATCAATATCTACTTTTCAGATTACTTATTGGCAAAAAAATACAGTCAAAAAGCTCCCTCAGGCTTCTTGAGTGATAGAATAAACAGAGCTCGGCTATAATTCTTCCGCTACGCATTCTCAAATTGTACGTGGACCTTTTTATGCATCAAAGACTTCGTAATAAAATCTTTCTCCTTCACCTCGACTACGAATTTCAATTTTTTATGTGTTGCCCAATATTCCCAAAAATCGATGAACATGTGCAAATCGATAATATTTTCTTCCATTCGTGCTTGCTGACTCATCGTGTATTTTATTTCATGTAGACACGGGGTAAAAGCAAGGGTTTGTTCCACTGAGCAGCCTTCGATATGTTTAGAAATAATGAATTTCCATTTTTTTAGCATTCTTAGTTTCCCTATAAAAAACGCTTCTTGTTCTTGGATGGAAAAGTGTTTTTTAATTTCTGGTGTGTCTTCACCGATAAATTCAATCGTTATCCGTTTACTAAAATCTTTTAAATGCTCTAAAAAGAGAATGGTTTCGCGGAAATGCAATTGGGATAATGTTAGTTTGATAATAAAATGTTGATTCCAAAGTTCTTTCACGATTTTTTGGACTTCTTTTTCAAACCATAACATAAATCTTGAATATTCCATCGTGCTTTCTAAACAAATTTGATATGGAAAAACTTCCCCATTTAATAAATTATTGTGTTTTTTTAAGACTTTTATTTCTTTCTTTTGCACTTGTCTACTCGTTGCATCGTAATGATTTTGTAAATGGATTTGATACTTTTTCTCTAACAAAGAATCGCCTCTTCCTTTGTGAAATTCTTTACAATAAATATCATACATCTTTTCCAAAATGGGTATTTCTAATGTCGGATATATTAGTTAAAACACCACCACAACAATCTGCGGCGGTGTTTTAATCTACGTTATGCTTATCTTAATTTTTTACTTCCGACTGCCAAAAATACGCCTAAAATTAAAACGAGTCCTATAAGTCTTAGCAGGTTTAATAGTCCGGCATCGTCATCCCCTGTTTTAGGAAGAGTTTGCTTAACTACTTTAGTCTTAACTACTTTGCTTTCAGGTGTTTTTATTGTAAGAATAGTTGGTTTCGCTGGAGTAATAGGTTTTATAATAGCATCTTTTTTATACACATAATTGACTGTTACATCACTTGTTCCAAAAGCACCTATTTGGTTCTTTGGTGCAGCTACTAGGCTATATCCTGGAATCAAGTGAGCTTTCGTTGTATAAGCGTCATGAATGTGATAAGTTTTTGCATCAACTGTTGGTAATGCTATTTCGTTGCCTTGTTGATCTTTAAAAGTAGAAGTAAGTTGATAATCATTTGCTTTATACACATAATTTACTTGAATATCACTTGCATTAAAAGTACCCGTTTCGTTCGTTGGTGTTTTTTCTAAACTGTAACCCGGAATCACGGCTGCTTTAGATGTGTAAGTGTCATGAATATGGTATTTTTGTGCGTCTACTTCTGCTGCTTTTAATTCGTTTCCTTGAGCATCTTTAAATGTCGAAGTTAGCGTGTAATCATTTGTTTGGTACACGTAATTCACAGTTACATTGCTCGCTCCAAAAGTACCTTGGTCATTCTTAGGTGTTGCCACTAATGTATAGCCCGGAATGATTGCTGCAGTTGTTTTGTATGTGTCTTGGATATGATAAGTTTTCGCGTCTACTTTAGGTGCTTGTAGTTCTTTGCCGTTTGCGTCTTTGTAGGTAGTTGTTAACGTATAATCATTTGCTTTATATACGTAATTAACTGTTTCATCACTTGCGCCAAATACACCTTTTTCATTGGCTGGTGTAGTTGTTAATGTGTAACCTGAAATGTTTAGCGCCGTTGCAGTGTATGGGTCGTTAATATTGTATGTTTTTGTATCAATGGCTAGTGGTTTTAAGTCTTTACCTTGTGTGTCTTTATATGTTGTGATTAATGCATAACCATTCGCTTTATATACATAATTAACTGTTACATTACTGGCACCAAATGTTCCTTTTTTGTTCGATGGTGTTGCCACTAATGTATAGCCCGGAATTGTTACGCCGCTAGTCGCATAGCCATCCTTAATAATAAATCCTTTTTTCACGATAGCTGGTTTTAGTTCTGTTCCTTGTACATTTTTGAAAGTGGAAGTTAAGGTATATTCATTCGCTTTGTAAACATAATTGACTGTCACATTGCTCGTATTAAATGTACCTGTTTGATTTGTTGGTGCTGCCACTAATGTGTAGCCTGGAATGGTTGCTGCGCTAGTAGAATAGTTATCTTTTGTATGGTAAGTTTTGCTGTCTACGACTGGCGCTTTTAATTCTTTGCCGTTTGCATCTTTGTAGGTCGAAGTTAATGTGTAATCATCTGCTTTGTATACATAGTTGACTGTTACATTCGCCGCGCCAAATGTACCTGATTGATTCGCTGGTGCTGCGACTAATGTATAACCTGGAATAGTAGCTCCTGTCGTAGTATAAGTGTCTCTAATGTGATATTTTTGACTGTCTATGACTGGCGTTTTTAATTCCTTACCTTGCGCATCTTTATATGTTGAAGTTAGTGTGTAGTCATTGGCTTTGTAGACATAATTCACGGTTACATCACTCGCGCCAAATGTACCTGTTTGATTCGTTGGAGCCGCGACTAATGTATAACCTGGAATAGCAATATCACTCGTCGTGTAACCATCCTGAATATGGTACGTTTTCGAATCTACTTTTGGTAAAGCTAAATCATTCCCTTGTTGATCTTTATACGTCGAAGTTAGTTTATAAGCAACTGCTTGGTACACATAGTTCACTTGGATATCCGTGCTACCAAAAGTACCTGATTGGTTCGCTGGTGTTGCGACTAATGTATAGCCAGGAATGACAGCTGCAGTTGTAGCATAGTTATCTTGAATATGATACGTTTTGCTATCTACAACGGGTGGTTTTAACTCCGTTCCTTGCGCATCTTTATATGTCGAAGTTAATTTTAAGTCTGTTAATTTATACACATAATTAACCGTGACATCGCTCGTATGGAAGGTTCCTGTTTCGTTCGCAGGTGTCGCTACTAGCGTATAACCCGGAATGGTTGCTGCACTTGTAGAATAGTTGTCTTGAATATGATATTTTTTACTATCTACAACGGGTTGTTTTAATTCTTTACCTTGCGCATCTTTGTACGTCGAAGTTAATGTATAATCTTCTGCTTTATAAACGTAATCAACCGTAATATCGCTTGTTCCAAAATTACCTTGGTTGTTTGTAGGGGTCGTCACTAATGTGTAGCCTGGGATCGTTTTGGCAGTTGTTGTATAGGGATCGTTCACGTGATAGGTTTTAGTATCGACATCATCTGGTGCGATTGTCTTCCCTTGTTGATCTTTAAATGTAGAAGTTAATTGATAGCCATTTGCTTGATATACGTAATGAACAGTGATGTTTGACGAACCAAATGTCCCAGTAGCGTTGGTTGGTGTTGCTACTAACGTATAACCTGGGAAAACTGCGGCTGTTGTTGTATACGTGTCTTGATAATGATACGTTGTCGCATCTACCACTGGTGCTTTTAGTTCTTGACCGTTCGTATCTTTGTAAGTGGAAGTGAGCGTATAATCGTCTTTTTTGTATACATAATTAACCGTGACATTCCCAGCTCCAAAAGTTCCGTTCTGATTAGCAGGTGTTGCAACTAAAGAATAGCCCGGAATGGTTGCTGCTGTTGTAGTATAGTTGTCTTGGATATGGTAATCTTTTGTATCCACAACTGGCGCTTTCAGTTCTTGACCTTGGGCATCTTTGAAAGTAGATGTTAGTTTATAATCATTTGCGCTGTATACATAGTTGACTGTAGCCGGGTTCATGGTGAATGTACCATTTTGATTGGCTGGTGTTGCAACTAAAGTATAGCCTGGGAAAGTTTTTTGTGTCGTTGTATAAGGGTCCCCGTCTTTACCATTTAAAATGACAGGTGGCGCAAGTTCTTGTCCTTTTGTATCTTCATGTTTCACTGTAATAGGTCCGCCGTTTAGCGCAGTGATGTTTACTGTAACTTGTGTTCTGGCAAATTTGTTCGATTGCGTGGAAAACTTGCTCTTGATGAAAATGGTCGCTTGACCCGGTGCTGCTGCTACGCCATTGTGGATTAGTGAACTTGAACCATCATCATAATACTCGAATTCGTGTTGCGCGAGTAAAGTTCGTCCAGATGTTAGTGCGAGTTTCGTTTTGTCTGGTGTTAATTGATTAAAATCAGTTCCAACAGGTACATCAATGGTATATCCAGGTGTTGTAGTTAGTTGGTCTTGTTTTTGATAGTTGTTATCGTAAAATTCTAATAGGTTATCCCCATTATTAAACTGGCTTATATAGTTAGCAGGAATATTGGTTACAATCTGGTTCCCTGCAGCCATTAAGTCTAAGTCTCCCCCAGTAGCATTTGTCCAGTTCGTAGTGAAAATTGCGTCTGGAACCTTCACTAAATGGTTATTTAATATCCCTAAGAATTTCAAATGACTCGCCATATTTGTTATTGTGGCAGGGATTTCTTCTATTGTTCCCCCAGAAACTTGTAATTCTTCTAACTTAGGTAGTTGGAAAGCAATCATTGGAAAGGTGCTTAAATTATTATCATTCAGAACTAAGATTTTTAACTCCTTTAAATTCCCCACTGAGTTAGATACGGAAGATAATGTTCCATTCTTAACTTCTAACGTAGTTAAATGAGTTAACATATCGATATTAGTCGGAATATCACTTGCCCCTGTTACTCGCAAGGCAGTTATAGCTTCTAAATCTGTCTGTGTAATATTCGCTCTCGTCTTACCAGTTTCTTTTTCAATCTCTTTTATAAACGGTTCATTACTATTCATGGTTTGTTCTAACCATGTAGGTGTGCTTGCAGAAACAGCCGTAAAACTAACTGTATTGATAATAACTACAAGCGCAATTAATGCAATAAATATTTTCTTTAAAATAACAATCTTCCTCCTTTTAACGCTAAATTTGCAGTGTCAGTTGGCAATTTATTCCTTTGCCAAAGCCCCTCCCTTCACTGTCAATATGGCTTTAAGCCGTACTTCAGTCTATATAATACTATGCGGAGTCTTAAAATTTTCTAATGTCGCATATATACTACTCAAAAAAAGAAAACCAAAAAGAATAGTCCTTTTTAGCTTTCATTCCATCGTTTTTATATCGTTGTTTTCCCTCGCAAATTGCCGGTACATGGTTTCATACTCTATCGCTTTATTCTCATAACCTAATGCCCGCAAAATAGCTACTGCCTGCTCGATTTCTTCGCCACCCTCGCGCTCTTCGCCTTCTCCCCACCGTACAATTCCACGATAATACATACAAAGAATTTTGAAATAAGTACCATCACAGTCCTCACTAATTTTTTCTAAGCTTTTTATCATTAGCTCCATATGCTCTATTTCATTTCTCTCTATAAAATCATCCATGATACTAGCCAGCGCCGATTGTAAAATGCTTCTTCCTCGTTCAAAATGGCGGTATCTATCCAGCGTGTTTAACAATTTATAATAGAACGGTACTCGGCTTTTCAGTGGCAAATAGTGCATCATCCGCGTAAATAAAAAGATATCCTGCAATGTCCAAAAAACCGCTTCAATCAAATAATTCTCCAAAATTTGAACCGCTTTTTTGTCCACCACTTGTTTGCCTTTTATATGATCTAACTCCAGTTTTATCGCCGCGCTTTTCACTTGATTAACTTTTCCTTTTTCTAATGATATTTTTTGGTAAAGGGATTCCCAAGCGCTTGCTTCATCCGTTTTACATGTCCGCGCGTAAGTTTCCCAAAAATCTTCCTTCTCCGGCAACTCCTCTTGATGATACATTAAGAAAAATTCCTCCATACTCACCATTAACTTAGCGACAATTTTCTCGAGTAATAGGCTTGATATTGCATGTGTCCCCTTTTCAAATTCAATTGCATAAGATTTACTAATAACCCCTGTGTACACTTCTTTTTGGGAGATTTTTTTAGACTGTCTTATTTGCCGAATCAGCTCACCATAACTTATCATCCGAAGACCTCCTCTTAGCTCAATTCTTGCCTTTATTTTACATTCCTTTCTTTTCTCTCTGTAAATAGTGCTATATATAGTACATAAAACATCTTTACCACAAACAAAAAAACACTAAAACGACTCCATTTTAGTGTTTTTTAAATAGAAATTCTTCGGATAGTTAATCTTCTACTTGGATATTTTCTTTTTCTAAAAATTGTTTTAATACCACGCTATACAAATCTGCTATTGCTTCATAATGCAGTTCTTTCCATGTTTGAATGGCTCTTTTGGCTTGGCGATAGCCCTTTTCCACTTCGCCTTCTTTCATCCAAATAGCCCCTTGATAATAATTGGCTACTATTCGATAAAAAGCACTGTTAAAACTACCACTTGTTTCAGATGCTTCTTTTAATTTTTCGAGTACTAGATTCGCATAATTGATTTTATTCTGTATGATGAGTTCATCTGTCAGATTAGCAAATAGATGGCAAAATAGCAGTCTTCCTCTATCATAGTACCTATACTTTTCATACGATTTCAACATAATTTGATAAAAGTGAATTTGTACTTCTTCCTCAAAAAATGATATGCCGTTGGAAAAAATACGAACCTCTTCTAAAGTCCACGTCTGCATTTTCCAAAGATAGTCATGAATAATTTTTTTATATTCATCAGAAATATTCGATTCATCAAACACATTCGTACGCAAATAATGATTAATCGTTTGAATTCTCGTATGAAGTATCGCTTTTCTAACTTCTGTCTGCTCCGTTCGCTCTAAAGTTATTTTATCTAGCAACGCCTGCATCCCTACAACATCATTTTTACCTGATAGCTCGACGAAATCAATCCAAAAACTATCATCCTCTGTCGAAGAAAAGTCTCTGTAAATAAAAAAGAATTCATCTAAAGGAACCATGATCCGCTTTAAAATTTCTTCAAACAAACTCAAAGTAATCTCGTGTTTTCCTTTTTCAAATCCGATTGCATAAGACCTAGATATAATTCCTGTGTATACCTCTTTTTGAGTCAAACCTTTAGATAGCCGTATTTCCCGAATCAATTCGCCATATGAACCCATATGATATCCCCCTAATTAAGTTCTTCCATTTCAAAAAGTCGGAATGCAGTATCTATGTCTATGCTTTAATTTCTCTACTCCAAACAATTTAGGAATCATTGCTCTTAAAATATATACCCTAAACACTAGTATTTTAATTCTTTTAAAAGCGAAAAGCTACTTACAATATCGTCATCTTTCTTTTGTAAGTATTAATAGCACAAAAAAAGAATGTCATTTTTCACATTCTCTTTAAAAATATGGTTATGAATTGTTTATTAGTCTTTTTTATTTCACTTCATAATTAGCACGTTTTAAAAGCTCCACTTTGTTTGTATCAGGATTATTTTCTTGATATTGCACGGCCGTTAATTCGTGAATTCCTCTTTTTAATTCTGCTTTACTTAATTGAATTTGAAAGGAAAGTTCGCCGCCACCTTGTTCCATTTGGACGATGTAGCCATCAATATAAACATAGGTCAAACTCACCGTACTTAATTCTTTCATATGAACTTCCAATTTTTCTACAGATTCCGCCTCTTCATAAACACAAGGCAGATCACCTTGACTTGAAATTCCATCCGTGGCAAGAAGTTCTATCCATCCTTTTTTCGTATCAGTTGGAGGGAAATGCTGTTTTCCCCTTTTAGCCGGCACACCGGAAACATCTCCATTCCCGCTGTCCACGCATGCTAATAATGCCACTAATACTATCAATAGTAATAATATGAGCAACCATCGACTTTTTCGCAACATAGTGACACTCCCTTTTTACAACAATACAATGGTTTTATTTTTCCAGAAAAAATGTAGAATATATACTACATAAAACCCAAATCAGTGAAACGTTTTCATAAATATGCTAAACTCTCTTTGTAAAACATTCCAATGAAAAGAAGGATGTGGAAAAATGTTCAGTGTAACTACTTTTAACATTCGTTTTGATGATACCTCTGAGCGGAAAAAGAGCTGGGAATTGCGTAAAACACTAACAAAATCATTACTTGATAAATATCAATGGGATTTCATGGGAGTGGAGGAACCCCTTCTGCCACAAATGCGCGACATGAAAGAAATGCAAAATTGGGATTATTTTGGTGTAGGACGAGATGATGGTTTTGAAAAAGGAGAATTTACTGCTGTTTTTTATAATTCTACTCGTTTCACCTTGTTGCAAGAAGGGCATTTTTGGCTTTCCGAAACGCCTGAGGTTCCTTCCATTCACTCAACAGCCATGTTTCCACGAATTTGCGTTTGGGGAAAACTAGAAGATTCAACGGATGGAAAGCAATTTTATATTTTCAATACACATTTAGATCATATCTCTGAAGAAGCTCGGCTATTCGCAAGCCAACTTTTACTACATAAAGCGAGCTTGATTCAAGAAGATTTACCGGTAATTTTACTTGGAGATTTCAATACAGAGCCTAGTACACCGACGTACAACTTAATAACTCAAAGATATCAGGATGCGCAGTTACTTTCTAAAACTCCTGTTAAAGGACCCCTTGGTAGTTTTCATGATTTTCAACCACTCCGACCTGAAAGCGAGCTAGAAAAAATTGATTACATCTTTGTGTCTAATGAGTTCCACATCTGCTCTTACGAAACTAGCACAGACGAAATAGACGGCTGTTCTGCTTCTGATCATTTTCCTGTGATGGCAGTAGTAGGATGGACATAAAAAAAGAGAAGACGATATTCGTCTTCTCTTCTACTCATAACATTTCTTTAATCATTTTATAAAGCGCAAAGCCCATTTCCGTATCATTTTTATGTACTTTTAAGGAAATTGGTGCAGAGAAAGATGTATTTTGTGTCACGACTGTATTGCCGTCAACGCCAATTTTTAAGTCAAAATCACGGTCCAAAGTTCCAGCTGTCTCAATAGAAACATATTTTAATGCTTTCTTCGGGAAAAACTTATATTCTACTTTCTTTCCAGTTATTCCTTGAGCATCCACATTAAAAATCCCTTTAGAAGTAATAATAACTTCATCTCTTACAAACTTAAAAATCTGAATAATTGTTTCATCTTCTCCTAAAAATCTCTCAATGCCATAAGAAGATTCGGTAACTACGGCAGCTTTTCCCAACAACTTGTCTAACATTTAACCCATCCTTTTTATTTACATTATTTTATTCTACAAAAAGCCTCTTTCAATCAAAAGTCTATAACATTAGAAAAAAATAACTCCCCCGCTTAATTTCTTCCCAGTGAGTAAAATTTTAATAGTTAGAGGATGAATATAATCTTATTATATTCGCTAGTTCGGCTTTAGTCTAGTGTCATTTTCGAACAACTAATTATTTAGAAAGTATTATCAAAAATAGAACAGATTTCTTTTAATTTATTAAAAAAATAAAGCTGTCTTTCTCCTATGTTCCAGGAAAAAACAGCTTTATTTTTAAAACGCCTTACTAATAACACTCAAACCAATAAATAAGAAAAGAACCGCCATAATCACTGAATTGTTTTGGATAAGCCATTTACGCGTGCTATCCAATGCGTTGTTAAGTTTGCTCCCAGCTAATAAAAAAGCAATGGTAGGAATATAAATCGAACAACAAGCGATAATGCCAAAAATAATCGTTGCCGTTGTTTCTTGCCCACCAGATAAATTCAGCGCCCCAACGCTCACTCCCGCTGTAAGTGAAAGCAACATATTTTTTGGATTCACTGCTGAAAGCACAAACGCAAACATCATCGCGCCTCCCGGTTTAATATTGCTCATTTTTTCAAACCATTTTGGTGTTGCAGCCTGCTCCCCGTTTTTAGGACGTTTTGTAAAGTCATGTGCGCCTAGAAGTATAAGTAAAGCCCCCAGCACAATAAGTACCACTTTGACCAAGGTTGACTGATCTCCGGACGAACTAACCGCTGAACTCATTAAGAATAACCCAATAAAGAAAATAGCTATATTCCCAACAATCCAACCTACCGTATAAAAAATACTGTTAATCCGAGCCTTGTTGCTAAGTAAAATCAAAATAAGTCCTACAATTGGAAATGGGCTAATCAAAATCCCCACTGCCGGTGACAAAATAGCTGAAAACGCTGATCCCACGCTGACTCCTCCTCTGTATATATCTTTACTAATGAAAAAATCATCTTCATTAGACCGTTCCTTTTACCTAGTTCCCTCTAATCCCGGCTAACAAACAATTGTCGGTATATCTTTTTCTCAGAAGAACAAAAATGCTTTTATCGGAGCGTTTGACTAAAAAAAGACTTTTTTCAAGGGATACAATGTAGTTATTAGCCAATTGTGGCGAATTAGACATAATTTCACTTCATAAACCGGAAATACAACTCATTTCACTACTATTTTTAGCATCCTGATAATAGTATGCTAAGCTCACAAGATTATTTCTATTGGAGGAAAGACCACTTAATGAATAAATATTTTAAGAACTTAGCAACTGTATTATTTACTGTCTCCCTTTTAACTACTTCTATTACTGCCTTACCTGCGATGGCATCCGCATATGAAGAAACACATTATGCCTCAACTATTTATATTAGCCCTTTAGATGCGCCCCATGTTGGTGACACGAAAATCACTGGAAAAACCACAGCATTATCATCTTTTGCCATAGCAATTTATACCCCAGAAGGCAGGCTCACTGGAACATTCTTTGGCACTACCAATGCAGCTGGTACCTACGCTGTTGATTTATCCGATTTCACTTATTATGATCCTCTTGGCTACGAAGCTAGTGGCAATGTAATTTTAGAGAAAGGGGCCATGGTTCGTTCAATGACAGAAACTAATAGCGATTTAATCAAAACAGTAACCATCAACTACAACTATATCCAAACAGCCATTAATGAGCTGTTTCTAAATAATGATCCAACAGGAACTATTTTAGCTGCAACAGATCAAAACGCTATTAACGCTGTGCAGGAACAAATTAATACTGTAACTAGTTCAGAAAAAGAAACTTTCCAAGAACAACTTAATAATGCTCAACAACAACTGGATGCGCGCATAGCACAAGAACAGGCAGCCATACAAGCTGTCAACCAACTTTTCCTAGAGGATAATCCAGCAAACTCGATTAAAGCTGAAACTACGCAAGACTTGATTGACCAAGCTCAAACGCTTGTCGATGTTCTTCCTGCTTCCGAGTTAAAAGATACGCTTCAGGCCAACATTGTAAAAGCTCAAACAGAACTAGACGAACGTTCCAAACCTGTAACACCACCAAAAAACGATCCAGAAACTGATAACCCAGAAGAGCCAGTCACACCAGTAGATCCAGCAACTCCAACACCTGACGAACCATCTACACCAACAGATCCAGCAACCCCAACACCTGACGAACCATCTACACCAACAGATCCAGCAACACCTGAAAAACCAGAAATCACCACTCCAGAAAATCCAGAATCAACGGTAGTAGAATCTGATTCTAGCGAAAATGAACCAGAAAAATCCGCCGATTCAAAAATAGTAAACAACCCGATTCAAATTACTAGTCAAGCAACAAAAACAGCAACAAAACAAGCAACAAAACAAGCAAAATCCAGCGTAACAAAAACAACTACTTTGCCAATTCCTAAAACAGGGGACACTGAAACCACATCTAGCATTTTATTCGGTACACTTATGCTCGCTTCCCTTGCCCTTTTTAGACGTAAAAAATAGTCAAAACACCGGCTCAAAATAGAGTCGGTGTTATTTGTTTTCGTTGACTATCTTCCTTATTTTTGCTATATTTTAACTATAAATCGGAATGTTACCGACGAAAGCCGGGCATAACCAAATATTTTTCTAAGTACCGTGTTTTTTTTGCATGTATTTAGAAAAGTATTTGGTTTTTTTCATAGATACTTTAAAATGTAGAAAAGGAGTTTTTAACATGCATACAAATACAGGATTTCCAGCCAACTTTTTATGGGGTGGAGCTGCTGCTGCAAACCAATTCGAAGGCGCTTACAACGTCGATGGAAAAGGACTTTCCGTTCAAGATGTTACTCCAAAAGGCGGATTTGGTCACATTACTGACGGTCCAACACCAGATAACTTAAAATTAGAAGGAATTGACTTCTATCATCGCTACAAAGATGACGTGAAACTTTTTGCCGAAATGGGCTTCAAGGTTTTCCGTACTTCCATCGCTTGGTCCCGTATCTTCCCAAATGGTGACGAAACTGAGCCAAACGAAGCAGGATTACAATTTTACGATGATTTATTCGATGAACTTCTAGCACATAATATCGAACCACTGATTACTTTATCTCACTATGAAACACCACTTCACTTATCGAAAACTTACGACGGCTGGGTAAATAGAAAAATGATCGACTTCTATGAAAACTATGTCCGCACCGTGTTTAATCGCTACAAAGGCAAAGTAAAATATTGGCTCACTTTCAATGAAATCAACTCCATTTTACACGCACCATTCATGAGCGGCGGTATTTCTACAAGCCCAGATAAATTATCTCAAAAAGACTTATATCAAGCTGTCCACCACGAACTTGTGGCGAGCGCGCTGGCTACAAAAATTGGTCACGAAATCATGCCCGAAGCCCAAATCGGCTGCATGGTCCTAGCAATGCCAACTTATCCGCTAACTTCCAACCCAGATGATATTATCGCTGTTATGGAAGCAGAGCGCAAAAACTACTTCTTCTCCGATGTTCATGTCCGCGGAACTTATCCGGGCTACATGAAACGCTATTTCAGAGAAAATAATATTGAATTAGACGTAACAGAAGAAGACCTAGAAATCCTTAAAAACACAGTAGATTTCATTTCCTTCAGCTATTACATGAGCACAACCGAAACAGCTGACGAGTCAAAACGCAAAGCTGGCGCAGGAAACATCCTAGGCGGCGTACAAAACCCTTACCTAGAAGCATCCGAATGGGGCTGGCAAATCGACCCTCAAGGCTTGCGCGTTGTCCTAAACGAATTCTGGGATAGATACCAAAAACCACTTTTCATCGTAGAAAACGGTCTTGGCGCTATCGATCAACTAGAAAAAGACGAAAACGGCAACTACACAGTAAATGATGACTACCGTATTAATTATTTGAGCGCTCATTTATCGCAAGTGAAAGAAGCGATTAAAGATGGCGTTGACTTGATGGGTTACACTTCATGGGGCTGTATTGACCTTGTAAGTGCCTCCACTGCTGAAATGAAAAAACGTTACGGCTTTATCTATGTCGATCGCAACAACGACGGCACAGGTACGCTAAACCGTTATAAGAAGAAAAGTTTTGGTTGGTACAAGAACGTTATTGCTACCAATGGTGAAGATTTATAAAAATGAGAAACCCAGGTTTGCCTTTTTTAAGAGGGGTAACCTGGGTTTTTTAATTGCTTGATAACGGAGTAGCAATCATCCGACCGAGTTATCGCTGAAATAACCGATACCCCGTCCGCACCTGCTGTGAGAACCTCAGCTGAATTTGTTTCATTAATTCCGCCAATCCCGACAATTGGTAGCTTAATTCCAGCCCGGCGAATTTCTTCCAAAATTGCCGTTCCACTCACTGACTCTGCATCCGCTTTTGAAATCGTGGGAAAAATGGGCCCAACGCCGATATAATCCACCGCTCCAAGTCGTTCTGCTTCCTCCGCTTCACTAACCGAATGAACCGAAAGTCCGATTTTCATTTTTCCAGCGCAACTCGCGATAACTTGGCGAATTTCCTCGTCGTTTTGCCCGACATGGATGCCGTCCGCGCCGATTTCGAGGGCTAGGGCGACATCATCGTTAATAATGAATGGCACTTGATATTTTGTGCATAATTGTTGGCATTCTAGCGCCATTTCTTTTCTTTCGGAAGCAGTTTGGAGTGAGCCTGCTCCTTTTTCGCGATATTGGAAACAAGTAATTCCGGCTTTCAGTGCTTCTTCTAACACACCTGGCAACGTTCCACGAACAATATCTTGCGTTCCAGCGATAAAATATACAGCTAGTTCAGCTCTCATTTCCCATCCTCCAATCGGTAGGCAAAATGGTTGGTTGGACCATGACCGTGACCAATTCCAAGCGGATATTTAATCGCACTTGTGA
Source organism: Listeria sp. LM90SB2 (assembly GCF_028867355.1). NCBI lineage: Bacteria > Bacillati > Bacillota > Bacilli > Caryophanales > Listeriaceae > Listeria > Listeria sp. LM90SB2. The sequence continues at coordinate 367,796 of NZ_CP046449.1, read as the reverse complement.
TAAATTCTTTCGCAACCATGACACTATCCAAAAGCGAATTCCCTTTCGCAAGTTCAGCTGCAATACATGCCGAAAAAGTGCAACCAGTCCCGTGCGTATGCGGCGTATCAAAGCGCTCGCTCGTCAGCCATTTTGTCGTTTCGCCATCATAGTAAAAATCAGCCGCCTCACTCATTTCGCTATGCCCACCTTTAATAACAACCGCTTTTACACCTAAATCAAAAATTTTCTTAGCGGCTTGTTCAATTTCCGCCTTGGTTGTGATTTTTTCACCAAGAATTTCTTCCGCTTCTGGAATATTCGGCGTAATGATCGTACCAAGTGGCAAAAGCTCGTCTTTCAACACTTGGGTCGCCTCGTTTTCAAGCAAAGCAGTTCCACCTTTTGCAATCATCACAGGATCAATGACGATATTTGGGAAGTTGTGCAAACGGATATTCCGCGCCACTTCCCGGATAATTTCTGCATCTGCTAGCATTCCAGTTTTCACGGCGCTCACTTGAAAATCCTCTGCAATCGCGTCGCACTGTTCGCGGATCATTTCTACCGGGATTTTATGCACTGCTTTTACACCTAGCGTGTTTTGTGCCGTGATTGCCGTGATGACGGACATGCCAAAGGTTTTACGCTCTTGAAATGTCTTGATATCCGCTTGTATCCCCGCGCCGCCGCCAGAATCTGAACCAGCTATCGTTAATACTTGTTTGAAAATCATTTGTGTTCACCACTTTCTTGGATTTTAGCTTTGGCACGCGTTTTTTCGACCGACCAACTAGCAAGAGCATCTAAAAATTGTGGTCGAAATGAACCTGGAAGTTTTCTTTCTAATTCGATTTCCGCGTACTCAGAAGCCACCGCATAACTCGCGCATGCTTCGACACTAGCTCGAAAAGCATCATCCTGAACGGCCATAAAACTACCGCAAACTGCACTGAGCAAACAACCAGAACCAGTAATTCTTGGAAGCAGTGCGCTACCATTAGCCACTTTTGCAAAACGCGTTCCGTCTGAAATCACATCTACTTCGCCGCTAATAATAACAACCGTGCTCCATTCATTCGCCACTTTTTCAGCAATGCTCAGCACATCCGCCGAACCAACACCCGCATCCACGCCTTTCGCTTCCCAAGCTTCACCAGCAATCGCCGCAAGCTCTCCCGCATTTCCACGAATCGCCGTAAACTGGATTTCAGCCAATAATTCTTGCACCACTTTACGACGGTATGAAGTCGCACCAACACCGACCGGGTCAAGCACAACCGGCGTTCCAGCAACATTTGCCGCACGTCCAGCAATTTTCATCGCTGTAACAAGCTCCCCGTCTAGCGTCCCAATATTAATCACGAGCACATCCGCCATTTTCGCAAGTTCATCCATTTCCTCTTTCGCAGAAGCCATAATCGGTGACGCACCAATCGCAAGCAACCCGTTCGCCGAGTCATTCGCAACCACGATATTCGTAATATTATGTACCAACGGCCCTTTTTCCCACACCTTTTCCAACGTCATAAAATCAAACATAATTCACACTCCCACGCCAATTTTGTTTTTTATAAGCCATATCAAAAAATGCCCATTCCATTTCCACACTAATTTGAAAAGCCTGCTTCATGAGGGCAAGCTCCCGCGCATCCGCCATACTCGCCGCCTGTTCCACCAACCGCTTCTGCTGCAACACCACTTTTTGATAATTTTCATCCACATAACTATCCAACAACTCTTGATAAAATGGCTCCGAACTCCGCGCCCCTTCGTACATTTTCCCCATATCCGCATAAAGCGCATAACATGGCAAAAGCGCCGCAATCGTTACCCCAAAACTGCCAAAATCTGCCATCCGGTAAAGGTGAGAAGTATAATGATAAGCAGTTGGCGCTGGTTTGCGCTCGGAAAAATCACGCTCCGCTAGCCCAACCCGTGGATAAAACTGTTCGCGCATCAACAACTCTGATTGCTGAAGCCGCCTTTGTACTTCCCTCATTTCCGCAGCAAGTTCCGCCGTCCCCGCCTGTTCCACACTTTTCTCAATCACCTTCTCAAAATGTGACAAGTAATAATCATCCTGGAGCAAATAATAGTAAAACGCCTCCTTCTCAAGCGTCCCATCCGCCAAACTCTGCACAAATGGATGCTGCAACGTTTCTTGCCATAAATCCCCTACTTCTTCTTGAAAACCGTGAACAAACACTCAAACTCCTCCTTTTGAACAATAAAAAAAGCGCCCACTGTCCCTTAGCATAAGCAAAGAAACAGCAGCCGCGATAAATTTTCCGGTCACTTTCACATTCACTTCCCTACGCTTGCACTAACAAACAGGTTCAAAGGGTCAGAAAGCATTACCTTCCTATCTCAGCCAGAATCGGCCCCCCTAGTTTTTCTTATTAAGTTGCGTTCATCATAACATAGAGTTTTACCGCTGTAAATCCCCAAATGTAATAAGCTCAAACCCATTTTCAAGAAGCCAATCCCGCACCCGCGCGTCACAAATCGTCGCAAGCTCGCGGCACCGCATCAACGTATAAGAAGAATTATCCAGCACAAATTGATCCAAAAAACCGACATCAAAATGCATCTCAGCGATTTCGTTTGGCGCCAATTTTAATAATCCGAAATCATCGTTAAGGAAGTTCTCAATCGAGACACCGCCGTTTGTGTATGGGAGTGCGCCCGATTCCAATAGTTTAGTAATTGGTAAATAACCTTCCTGATCTGGCCATTTTTTATCACCGCTGTATTTTAAAGTGGTGTGAATCCCGAACTCACGCGCAATATCAAAGAAAGCTTGGTCAACCGTTTCATCACCGATTGAGTGGCAGTCAATGTGTTCTGGGTAGTGACCAGTTAGCGCTTTGAATCGTTCCATTTGAGCGATGGTTTCCGTGCGCACATCTTCGTATTGGAATTTCAGTTCAGGGTTAGCCCGGTAATATTTGGAACGATGGAATTCCCCGTTTTCGTCGACAAGTGACGGGATTTCCGCCGGGTCCGTGCATGGTTTTCCGAGTAAGAAATTTGTGTGTTGCCCGATGAATAGGTCTGGGTGGTCTTTTGCGAGAGCGATTGCGTGCTCGGCAGTTTCTAGGTTTGGCATGAGTAAAGTGGATGTTGTGATGCCGGTTTTGTAGCTTTCGATGATGCCGTGGTTTATGGCTTTGGATAGACCGAAATCGTCTGCGTCGATGATTAGTTTTGGCATGGGGAACCTCCTTATTATAATTAAAAAAACAGACTACAAATTTATTAATTTCTTAACAAAAGATTGCCTCTTATCAACTAGCATAACTATAAGCTAATCTTTCCAAATCTCTTTAACAATTAATCCATAGTTCCAATCTTTCAATATACTATTAAGAAATACCTTAATTTACTCTAATTCCCTTAATTAATTTTATCAATATCTTTTTGAAATAATAGTCTTTTAAAATTAGAGAAAACTATCTTTTCAAATCCTGGAATAACTTCCTCAAAATCCGCATAAATCTGTTTAAAATTGCTTGGATAAACAATACTTTTCTCTTTTCTCGCAAAAGGACCATCCGTTTCAAATAATAATTGGGACTTAGGAATGCTTTTAATAATATCAATACCATTTTTCGAAGTAAGCATTTTATGATTTACAGAAAAAAAATATCCTGAATCTGAAATATCTTTTAGCATGTGTTTTCCCCCAGTATACCAATGAAAGATTGCACTTTTAACATTGTTGCTTTTAAGAATTTGCAGTACTTCTACCTCAGCTTTTCTGGAGTGGATCGAATACACATTTCCTTTGTTATATTTTGGGCTAGTTATTTGTTGAAATATTTCTATTTGTTGTTCTTTAAATTGTTGATTCGATTTAGAAAAATCCAGCCCTACTTCTCCAATATATCTAGTGTACTGTAGCCCTCTTTCAAACGCATTCTTATCAAAATCATATTCCCCTACCATATCTGGATGAAATCCTACTCCTAATCTTACATATTTATAATTATCATATTCATATCGAGTTTTCAAAAATATTTCTGGCAAATAAGTAACAAAAATAACATATATCTTCAACCGTTCGTATTCTCTTGCAATCTTTATTGGCTCTGAATAAAAATCTATATGCACATGAAGATCAATGTATCCCATATTTCGCAATAAACCTTTCGTATTCAGATGCAAATTTATCAAACATTACTTTTTTATATCTCAAGTAATTATTTTCCTTATGGAATTTATGCTGGTTATTTGATATTTCACCAAAAATCTCTTCATTTTTAATTGCTTCAACATAAGCATCGAAATACCCTATATTGTTAATGTAATCCTTTAAATATTTTTCCGACGCAGAAGCTACGTTTTTATAACCCACAAAATATTTAGCGTCAAAATGCTCATTATCATATGCTGCCAAAGATATTTTCCTTAATATACATGGAATACACGCACCACATTGTCCTGTGTGGTTATACTCTTTTCCGACCCTACTTTTTCCACATGTAAAAGTATTTTTTATTTGTGATTTAAATTCCAGATTCATATTTTCAACAATTTCACCTTTCGTTTCGTATTCAAATTTATTTACTATTCGAATATCATATCCAAGAGTATCTAAAAGTTTATTGTAGAGAAAAATTGTCTTAGGATGTGTAGTTTTTGTTGTGTATCTGCCAAATTCAGGGTTTAAAGATAGTATACCATTTTCATACATTCTAATTTCTTTGACAGAATTAGAAATAGCTTTTGATATTGCTAGGGATAAATATAGTAAAGATCTAGTTGATTGAAAGTAGAAAATTTTAGGCTTTTGATATTTATTCCTGATATCAACCTCACTACCACCTGCAGAAAAAATCTTTCTATAAAAAGACTGTAAGCGCTTTTGGTATGTTCTTTCCTCGGCTTTATTAACATATCCTACATAATCACTTGAAATATTATTTAAGAAGTTGTAATAGGAGCCTGCAAAAGAATCTAATCCACCTGAAAATAGTGTGATACACTCTTTTCGAGGACTTGGGAGTTCTAATGGAAAGGCGTCAAATAGTTCTTCATTTTTCTCAAAAGACATCTCAAATAGGTCTCCTGATACCCAATTAAGTAATTCTATTAATTCCTCTCTAGATTGATTCCAACGATCCACATCATATACTTTTGCAGATACAGATATCCTCCGAGGAATTTTATTACTTTGGTTACCTGGTGTAGAAATATCTCCATCGAACACTGTTAACATAACGTTAACCATATCACATGCATTACAGCGATCAAATTTATTCTCATACCAATAATTTGTAGCCCCATCTATAAACTCTGAAAAATGTTGGATTTCACTCATTAAAAGCCACCAAAATTTTTTAACTTATCAGCGATTTTATTATTTATTACAGCTAAAGTTGTTTTACCTAATACTAAAGCTGGAATTTCTGTCTTTATATCTTCCTCAAATAGCTTATCAGCAAGAGGTTTTATAAACTCTTTTCGAATTTGTGGAATAGTTATCCCTTCCTCCAAAGTTTCCAAAGCTCCTTGCATAGTGTTTTCTAAAGATAAAAAAATGATTTCATACAATAGTTTCTCTACAAAGTAAGTTTCATTTTGTTCAGCTTTAACAGTTTCTCCTAGCGCTATTTTTAAGGCCTTCAACAAAACATCTGATATTCCAGTTACATTATCCTGTTCAACCAACTCCATTATCTCATTTATCCATTGTTCTCTTTTAATAAAATCACTTGTAATCTCTTTACACTTATCTTCATCTAGGTCATAAATCTTTGAAAGCTTCCCGCTTACAACACCTATAATACTTTGATAGACTTGTTCCGAAATTTCTTTTTCAATAAAACCAGTTTTTATTGTGCTTGTTATTTCCGGCAAGTGTAGTTTAGCTTCTTCAATATTCTTTCCTTTAAGAATATTTTCAATAGACTTATCAATTCTAGCTCTATTAGTTCCCATAAAATCACTCCGTTCTTATAAGTTCATAATTTTATTCTTAGCATCGAGATATTAAATATTCAAAAACGACCTTAATTTTTGATCACAAATTTCACATAAAAAAATATCACTATTTTATTTGAATCGGATCTTATCTTTCCAGAAAGTTTTTATTGGATGATCTTTATACTCTTTCATTTTTACTAATTCAAAATTCAATGCTGACACTTTTTTTATCAGGTTTTCATTTTCAATTTTACATATTTTCAATAATTCCTTATTAGCTTCAACTTCCATCTTATTCTTACTCAATTTCTCTATTACAGTATGTTTATTTTTTATTTCTAAATCCAGATTATAATTTTCACTTATTAGCTCCTTATTTTTCTTCTCCAGTTCTAATTTTTGTTTTTCTAGTTTTCTGAAGTGCAGTTCCATTCTTTTTTTTTCATTATGATAGTTTTTAAATTCCAAGTACTTCTCTCCCCACACTGAAGTTTCATCGATTTTTGCATCAGAAATAAATCTTCCGTATAAATGAAATTTTATATCTGAGTAACGATTAATTACCTTTTGAACATTCTTTAAGTATTCCTTATCGCTTTGGATATCCTCATTTAATAACAACTTTTTAGATATCTTACATTCTATAGTTGGAATACCCTTCCTGTTTAGCGCTTCAATCTTCTTTTGCTCTGTTTTATGGCTTACCCAGATTTCTATAGCTAATATTCCCTCCCACTTATAAAAATAATAGAATGGATATGTACTTTTCAATACTATAAGAATATCAACTAAATAATACTGACCTTCATCATTAATATAATATTCCAGTTTAGCCTCTTCTACTTCAAGTATAATTACTTCACCATCTAATGTTTCTATACAAAAAATTTTCAAAGTAGATATAGCCTCTTGGTATGCCTTATGTGTAACAGTCATTTCCTTTCCTACTCCATCATGAGACGAATTTGGATAATATGCAAAATGAGGACTTCTTCCATTTTTGCTTCCACTTTTCGGTGCAATCTTTTGCTTTATTTTACTTGTTCCATCATAAAAAATTAACTTCTCTTTATTCTTTAAACTATACCTATTTCTATAAACTAATGCTTCGTATATATTAAATCTTCTGGTTCCTATATATCCAAAAAATTTCCTTACCATATACATCTCACCACTTCTTAGTGTTTGTTTTAAATTATTTGCCATTCAAACTCTGCTTATCAAGAAAACAAGAAGCATAACAAACGTTCGCCTCTTCCTATCTTTTTAAATAAACTTACTCTTCTAAAATCCATTAATTATGATACCTTCCACTTTTTTATGAAATATCAAATCTAATGCTAGAATTTATATAAATTTATTACACTTTCCAAATATTAACAGCAAGTTCAGCTAACTCAACTTGCCTTTCTTTAATTACATCTATATTCCATTCATCATAATCTAACAACTTCCTTGTCAACTGAACTTCCGAATATTCATAAATATCTTTCTTATCATTAAATATTTTATTGGTCGATTTTTTATTATATTCGCTTCCCAATAGAGTAAGATTTCCAATCTTCCACAAATATTCTTCATGTTCTTCTTTAATGATATCCCATCCATCTGCTTTTATAGGCATTATGTGTTCAAGGTGGATTTTATTATTATCGTTTAAAACAGCAATTTCTTTAGAGTAACTGTCATTAATTTTTTTTAATATGTATCTTAATCTAAGTTTATTTGTAGTTTTAAAGCTAGAAAAGTTATTCAAAAAAACATCATCTGCTATAATATTAGTTCTAATCAGATTAATAATTTCTGTAACACTCTCAACCTCTTCTTGATAAATTTTAAAAGCTATTTTTGAAAATTCTGTTTCATATTTATTTGCTACCAATCCGGATATAACAAAATTTCTTACAACCAGAACTTCAATAGCAGAAAGAACCTCATAAATCTCATTAGGGCCATAATCTTTCTTTACCATAGCTAGAATAATTGGATAAAATGATTTTGCTCCTAATCGCTTTAAATCATTTAAAACTTGCTGAGAATCCGTCTCAAAAAAATTATCTTCTGCAGGATTTTTCATTCCTCCATAAACTTCTGATAATCTAACTAGATCATCTATAAAAATAATTGCTTCAAATTGAGTTGTTATCTTTTTTCTAATTTCTTTATATAAATCCTTTTCTCTAATAAATACATTTTGAGAATTCCAAAAATGTCGAATATACTTCGTGGTATCAACCGTCCCTATAAATTCCAACATTTGTTTCCAATTTTTTTTAACTTCTCCAACCTTTTTATTGGCAATTTTAAATAAGTGATTTTTTAATAAATCAGCAGTCTCCAAATCTTTTCCCCTTGCATTTAATGTTTCAAAAATAATAAATGCCTCATTAAAATCATCTGTTTCTACAAACATAACTGAGCATTTTTCTGTAAAAGTACTGAAAAATGTTTTTAAAAGACCATATTTATCCTCAAGAAAATCAGAAGAATTTATTTCTTCTTCTAATTTTTTATAAAAGTAGTTATAAGCAAAATTTATTCTTTTTTGAGATTTAGTTGCTTTTTGAAGACCTAGTTGTTCGGAAGAAACCGATTGTATTCTATTTGAAAAATAGCTTTTATCATTTTCACCAAGTATTAATTTCCTCTCATCCCTAGTTTGTGTATACCTACCGATAAATTTCGTAGTAATGTCCTGCGCATCAAATTGTGCATCATCCCAGCCTGCATTATACATCTCTGTGAACAACTCTCTCATCGCAGCTAAAAAGATGACTGCTGTACTCGTTCTTTGCTGACCATCGATTATTAGTTTCGCTTTTTCTTTTTTATCTACATGTATTACAATTTGTCCAAAAAAATGACTTTCAGTTTCACCATTTATGATTTGACTTAAGTCCATCCATAAGTCTTCTAACTCTGTTTCTTCCCATGAATATTCTCTTTGATAATTAGGTATTTTATAAATATTCTCCATTATGTATGAACCTAGACTTCTAAAATTACTATTAATAATGCTCATATTTTCATCCCCATAAATTCTTTATTTAAAATTCATCTTCCTACTTCTATTATAGTTGAAATAACGCTTCCAAATGTGAATATTTAATTACATTTATTCATTAAAAACAGGGGTAAAAAGATATAAAAATATACTTTTTATTAATTTAAGTGAAATAATACACAAATGAACCAAAAAACTACTTTTGATACTTAAAAAACAATACACATTTGTATAGGTGGGTTATATGACTAGATCTTTTTAAATTTTTATTATGCTAGTTTTCAAAATCCTTAATAGCATATTATTAATAAATGCATCTTTTTCGATTTCTCACACAAAAACTAAGAAATTTCTATCAATATCTTCAATATTTTTATTTTACGTGATATATCCTTCAAATATAACCTTCACCGCTATATTAATCCATTCTGATACTTTCTTTACAAATAACAAGAACCTCTTTTTGCTCTTCCAATTCTTCTTCCCGGATATGCTTCATCCAACTTTGAACAGCTTTTGCAGTTCTGGATTCAAATGCATCCGCTAATTTATCTTGAATAAATTTTAATTCATCTCCAATTTTTTCATTTCCTTTTTGAATCATAGCTATTTCTTCTCTAGCTTGCTGAGTTAGTATTCCTACTGATTTTTTTGCATCTAGCTTTAAGATTTTCAATCGAACTTGTTTTTTCAAAGTACTTTCTGCTACAAGTAAATTCGAACGTTCTTTGGCAGTTAAATTTTTTTCTTGAGTTCTCGCTCAATAATTTGAAGTGATAGCTCAAATCATAAGATGTATCCCCAATTGCACGTGCGTATTCGCGTTGATAAGTATTGCTATACATATAATCTCACTTCCTTTTAATTGTTATTAGAAATCCATTCTCCTAAACTTGTATTTGTTTCTCGAAAAGACTGCGCTGCATCAACAAGCTCTATTTGAAAATTTTTCAATAGTCTACGTGTCTGATGATTCATTTCATAATATTTTTCAAACTCATTCGGATTATAAAAACAATAAACTCCATTTTTATATTTTGTACATAGTTCTGTTAAAACATCATCTATATCCCAGGTAGTCAATTCACTATAAACTCCACCAATTCTTATTTCTTCCTCTAATTGATTTTGTATTTTCTTGGAACCTATTTGTAGTTTTTCTTCAAGGTTCTCTAAGTCATCATTATTCGTTTGTAGTGACTGAATAATATTATCAATGTCTTGAGCATGTTTAATAATAGAATCTACATCTACTTTTAACTTCATCGTTCCATCGCTAGAAAAACAGCCTTCAAATGTTTCATTGTAGTGCCCTGGAATAGCTCCAAAAACTCCTTTGACTCCAACTTTGACGTTATTTCGTTCCGCTATATATTGGGAACCTACAATAGGTGAACTAAATTGATCAAAAGTTCTAATCATGTCATCATCATGAGTGAAATCAATAATTGAATTATTATAAAAGCCATCACGAACTTTCTTTTGCTTATCTTCAGGTAATAATTGATAAATATTAGGAGCTGCGTATGTAGTCGCATTAAAATCGTATAAAATTGAATTATAATGCGATAGCGCTCCGCCTAAACTATGTCCAGTAGAAGTAGGATTTTTAGGATTAAATTCTTTTAATACCTCTTCTGTCCATTCTTTAGAGACTTGGAAAGGATTTTTTGATTTTCTATCTAAGCTAGTTCTAGAATTTTTCCCTGCAAATACATTAATAATATCACTGCCAAAATCTTTTGACTCTTTTGTTCCGCGATAGACAAAAATCATGTTATTATGGTTATAATAGATTTTACCATCTTTTCCTTTTTCTTCTGGAATAACTGCAAAAGCTTGTGTGTTAGTAGCTCTATCATTTAATTTTGACACTACTTTCCAATTACTTTTTGTTCTATAACTTAGTTCAATGTTAATTTTTTTACTATTTAATGTGCCATCTTGATAAACAGCCTCGGAAAGCTTGAAATATTCTTCATCAGTGAAAGCTTTTTTAGTAGTCAACTCAATCATCCTTTCATCTCTGGAGGTCTTTTATGTCAAAACGAACTAAAATTATTATACTAGTTATTGTGCTAATTATCACAATGTTATCCATTCTAGGAGGTTACTTTTATATGCAACATCAAGAGCAAGAAAAAAAAGACCTAGCTTTCTTTAATGACCAAAAAGAAAAAATAACGATATATCTTAAATATAATATTCCAGACTTTAATACAGTTACTTTCACCAATGAAGAATTTAATCCTATTGGTATAAGTATTGATGGATACATAAATAATGATAAAAATCTGAGTTTTACTGCGGGGAAAGACGTCAAACTTTTTAGTTGCTCTGATGAACTTGATAAAATGTTTAAAGACCCTAGAAAAGGTTACGATGAAATTATAGAAAAAGAAGAGACGTCCTTAGAAATGCCAAAAGAAAAAACTAAGACAATTAATGAAATTCTATCCGATTTAAAATCTTATGAAGACCAAATAATCAGTCGAAATAAAATATAATTCATACTAAAAAAGACAAGCTACTATAGAAAATAGCTTGTCTTTTTATATCCAAATTTATAGTCTAAGTTCCTTTTCCAAACATTCAAAAACTAGTTCTAAATTTTTTGCCGGTATCTCTGCAAACGCATCCCCAACCGAAACCTCAAACGCACAAACATCCGCCGATTTCTCCTGCAAATACCCCGAAATTCCAACTCCAGTTTCATCCTGAATCTTCGTCAAAATCGCCCCAATCTCATCAGCCGACTTCTCAAAATAAACATGAAACATATTAGAAACCGGCACTTCCGGCACAGTCTTCACGCCCGAACACGAATTAAATCGCTCAGCCAATCCTTTCGCCGCTTCAAAATATTCCGCCATTTTCCCAATCCGTTTTTCAAAATAGTAATCCGCGGACAAAATATACGGATACAGACTAATCAAATCTCCGCCATACCGTCGTTTCCAGATTTTCGCCTCTTGCACAAAATCATCATTCCCAGCCAGAATCGCCCCAGCAATCCCGCCAATTCCTTTGTAAAACGACACATACACACTATCAAACAGCGCACAAATTTCTTCCGCAGACTTCTGATAAAACGGCGTGATTTCCCATAACCGTGCCCCGTCAAGATGCAACGAAATACCCTGTTCATGGCAATACTCCGAAATCTCCTCAAGCTCTTCAAAAGAAGGCAGCTGTCCACCAATTTCTCGTTGAGGAAGTTCGATAAGCACACTAGAAACTGGCTCGCGAAGGCTTTTAATATCGTCAATTGTCAAAAGCCGATTCGCCGTACCAAGTAATATTGGCGTGATTTGCTGCAATTCTTTTAGCCCATCTTGCTCGTGAATCTCCAAATGCGAAAGCGGATGATATGCCACGCGCCGATTCTCTTTCCGGTCAGCCCAAATCCTTAACGCTATTTGCTGAGCCATCGTCCCACTTGGGAAAAACACCGCAGATTGTTTCCCGAGAATTTTCGCGATTTTTGTTTCAAAGTTTGCAATAACTGCGCCATTTCCGTAAATATCGCTTTCTAGGTTATCATCAATATTTTGAAGTGCTTCTGTCAGAACACCTACATTGCGCGGACCGTTCCCGCCTAGTTTATAAGGTGTTTTTTGGTAGCTGGTTTTTAGTGTTGTTGTCATTTTGGTTCACTCCTTTTACGATATAATTGATTGGTTTTATTTCTAGGGTCTCATCGAATAAATTATCAATAATCTTCAGTTTTGGCGCTGTATTATAATCATATACCCGATAAATTTTATAAAGCTCACCTTTTATTCTCGCAACATTTAATTCATTATCTGATAAATAAAATGGAGCATCTCTATTTCCTGTCGTTGTTTTAACTTCGATATAAATCTCAATCACTTCATTTGATGCATCTGGATTTATGTCATAGGAAATAATATCATATCCATGCCCATCACCACTTTCAGAAACATGAGTGATTTTATCTGCATAAGATTTTGTAATAGTATTCTTCATTAACCTTTCTCTTTCATAATTAATTACCAAATACTCTCCTTGCAATCCTTTTTCCGTATTTCTAATAGCTTCTTTCGCATAATCTCTTTTAGTGATGTAAGGTGCTTTTTCTTCCTTAACTACCGAATTTCTTGAATGCGTTTCTTCTTTACCTAAAACTAATTTACGCTTTTTTTCTATTTCAAAGATTTTCTCTGATTTTGCTTTTTCGCTTAATTCATTGAAAGTTCCATTATTAATTATGAAATCAATTGTAGCTTCTATACCTTTTTTGTCATCCAACATTAAATGACCTTTTAATTCTTTAAATACAGTGAGCATTTGCAGCAAATCTTGTGATAATAAATCATTATCAGTTTCTTCCAAATCTTTAATATCATAATATTTACTATAAATATTACAAGATTCATAACCTTTCACAAGATTAGTATAACGAGATTCCTCCCGGCCGAGGTTAATTGGGGCAATTGTAAAACCATTTTCAGATTTTAACGTGGATAAATTTTCCTGCCAAAAACGAGCAATTTTCCCTAAAGTCAATTTAGTATTTTTATAATTTTTATTTACATATGTGTATCCTTGATTTAAAGATAAATATACACCTTGGTAATCATTTGTAAACAAATAAACTATATTAACTCCCTCTTGTACACTTGTGCTAATTTCTTTATCATGCACAGCAATCCAAGGTACATTTGCCCAGCCTCCTGTGCCAATGGATGCAGATATATTATAGTCATTTCCTAACAAGAAGGTTTCAAAGACTGTTTTCGCACCTTTCTTAAAATTTTTCGCTACTTCATTCCCAGCCATTGGATGATTAGTTATCTGTTCCCCGTAGTTTTCTTGCATGTATTTTAATAATCTCACTAAGTTCATCACAAACATCCTTTTTACAATATGTATTTTCATCTTCTCACACATATTATACCTAAGAATGTAAGATTATTGTGAATTTAACTATAAAAGCATCTTTTTAACAAAAAAACTACCCTCCTGAGGAATCCTCAAAAGAATAGTCTTCACAAATAAATCTTTAAACATAGGTGGTTACAACGGACTTCCGATTCCCGCTTAATATAGTTTAATTTTTCTTATATGTTTCCTGAATCAAACTGTTCTCTTTGTCATCCACTTTTTTCAAAACTAATTTCTCACTTTCAAGCTCCATAGAAAGTACATAATCTCTTTTTTCTTTAGTATCCACACGGTATTCATTTCCTTTTTGCTCACTTTTCGTTATCTCAATACCATCCTGTGCTTCAAGCATTTTAAGGACTTTTTGCACGTTCTCTTTTTCACTTTCTGTTTCATAACCATACACTTTTTTACTAACTACCGGACCATCATATTGGTATTTATCGCCATCTTTTTGTTTTAATTTATAAGAATTCGTTATGGCAACTTCATCATCAATATACAATTCTGTTACATTACCATCTGCATCCATGTCCAGATCCACACTCATCTTACTTGCCATACCCGTATCTTTTAAATTCGTCCCGTCACTCGCACCTACACTAACCGATTCCAACTTCCACTTCCCAGTAAATTTGCTATCAACAACCTCTTTACCACATCCTACTAACAAAAGACAAATCCCTAAAAATATAATACTTACTAACTTTTTGCTCATCTTGTTGCTCTCCTTTTTTTAAATTTTTTCTTATTAAGATTCTTCAATATGATTTGTACAATTATTCTATAGCTACTGAGTATTTTCAAAATAAACATCATAATAAAAAATCAGCGTCTAAGAACAATACTAATTTATAACAATGCCTATATATTGAGCATTACATAAATCTTTACTTCTAATTTAACTCTCTGTCATTCAAGAAACTTTACTCTAAAATATCTGATTAATATAAGTAAAAAACTAAAAAATATTCCTATCCCCCAAATTATTGCACTTAGTTCACCCCAACCTTTGAGATTGATATTAGCATCGATTAAATTGAACAAACCTACAATAAACATCATGATTATTGGGATTGTTAATAAAGACACTTGTATTGCTTCTAACCAATCCTTAATATTTTTATTTTTGTAGTCGTTGAGAATATAAATTATTAGCCCAAAAACAAATCTATATAAAATAATAATAATAAAGACAAAAGGGGCTATATCAATTAACAATGGAAAAATAATACCTTCCATTATCTTAAAAAAGGGCCCTTTCGACACTTCTTTCTCAATTATATAATAGAAGCTTATAGCCATAAAGCTAACTATTACTATATTCGAGATAAATAGTTTCAAAGTAAAATTATTCTTACGTAAAAACCAATTTACCTCATAAAAAATGAAGTCTATAGTCTCCGGCATTTTTGTAACTTGAACAAGTTCTGCTTTTAAAGCCTTCAAAAATTGCTTTTGCCTTTTTCTAGCAACCTTTTTCTTTTTAGCATACTCTTTTAAAATATAATAGGGTATTTCATAACTTATTATAGAATAAGTTAAAAAATCTGTTAACGTAAATAATAACAGGGCTATTGCTATCATCCAAGAAAGTACCGATAATGTTATTTCATTAATGGTCATTGTTTTTTGCACTGTGTAATACGTATTAAAAGACAGTACTACATTTGTTCCTATCATTACTATTAGGTTAATACTTTTTTTCCTAAATTTCCTTGTTTTTTCTCGTTGTGGAAAATGAACATAAAAAGCATATAAAGTTGTTATTAGTAAAACTAAAGTTGTCCCTTCTATTATTGCTGGATTAGTAATAGACAAACTAAAAAAAGCTTTTTTTGTTAACCAATGTACAAAAAATCCCCATATAAATGTTAGTACTACATTGATAAGCAAGTTTGCCAAATTTTCTTTCTCAAATTTTTGCCATCTATAGTTTAAATGTAGAAAGTAACAGCTCAATATTTTCAACAAATTATAAGTTTCCTTTCTCCTAATTACAAAGAAAATACTACAAAAGGAACACATAAAGAGTAATAAATAATAAATAAACTTAATGTTTATTCCAAATAGCATATAGAAGAAAACAAATATTATCATTAAAAAAATGCTACAAACTACTAATGCTGCTATATTTTTAATCAAACCTTTTCCTCGTTTACCTAGTTGAAGAAAATCTATGGCATTTTCAAAATAAATTAAAGGCCCTACAAAAATATTAATAAAAGAAATTACCCTATTTGATATTTTCATGTTGTTCTCCTATATTATGAATTTAAAAATATAATGAATACTGCTTTACTTATGTTTAATAAGTTTATTTCTCCTAGACCAGAAACAAAATAATTAGCTGATACCAAAGATATCATTATCTATATACACTCTCAAAAGGTTCATTCCATCTTTCGCATCAGCCTCCCCTTCACCCAAAATCACGTATTCACTATTTCCTGTTTAGCAGCTCGCATTATTTCCAACCTATTTTGCACAACAAGCAATGAAGGATTCTTCTCCAAATCTCTGCATCTCCAATAACATATAATCGATACTTAGCTCTTGTAACAGCAACATTCACAATATTTTCATTCACCCAATTTACTGCTCCAGACGCACTAGCATCGCAACCTAATAAAAAGACTACCTCTCCTGATTCTTTACCTTGAAATTTATGGACAGTTCCACAATGAGTATCAAGCCACGCATCCAATAATGATTTGCCATAACGTTTTAGCGTAGAAGATTTTTTAGCTTCTTGTACAAATCCTCTTATTACTGATGTGAAAGGAGAAATAATGTAAATATCAGCTTTACCTTTCTGTTTTTCAAATGCTCGTTCAACAACTGTTACAGCTTTTCTTGCTTGGTCAGGAACATGATGATTTTTATTGCCAATTTCACTACCATCAACAGAAATCCAAACTGACTTTTGAAAGACTAAACTTTTTTCAACTGATTCTTTAGGGGCAGCGGTTTGATAAAGCATCGTGTTATCATAAGACAATTCATTCGAGATAGCAAACATTGGATTTAAACATCGCCGATGAATAACTAACGGGCAACCCACCCACTGTTTTTCACTTCGATCATTTGAAGAAAGAAAACTCCCAATATAATTTAAACTGTCGGCAAAACTTTGAACGGAAATCATCTTTCCCTTATACCATGAAAACTCTTCTCTAGCGAATAGCTCCATTAAAAGACTCACATCATCTGTCACCACTGGCTCTACTTGCTTAGGATCACCAACAACAATAGCTTTCTTAAACCGCCAAAGTGCGCCAACTGCCATTTGAGGAGTAGCCTGTCCAGCCTCATCAATAATTAATTGACCTAAACTTTCCGGCTGCTCTATATCAACCAAAAATTTACTAACAGAAGCAAATGTAGTTGAAATAACCGGTGTCACAAGAAAAATTGTATTTAGTAGTGCTTTAAAACAATGCCTCCTGTCATTATCTGTAAAACGACAAAACTCATTATCTCTATTCTTCTTAAATTTCCACAAGTAACCCAAATTAACTAGATTCGACTTCACTTTTTTTGAAGTTAAAATAAAATACTTATTCACCTGTAAAGCTAAATAGAATAATTTCTCTCTTTCTCGGTCATATTCTTTTGTCACCCATGGATTTGCGAGTTGCGCTTCTAATTGAGTTTCCGTATTTTTATCATGTAGTTTAGCAAAAAATGCTTCTCCAAGAGCTATCGTCCCACTTTGCTCTAAAACTTTTATTTCTTTTTGACTCTCTAATTCTACATTCTTTGCATCTTCTCTAAGTTCTCTCAATCTTACCCTATTTTTTTGAATTTCCTTTTCATATATAAAGATTTCCTGATGTGCTTTTTTGAATTTATTTTCCAACTTATCTTTATACATTTTTTGTTCGAAAAGTATGTTTTTTTGTTTAGAAATTACTTCTTGTTGTTTTTGCTCAACCAAAATCGCAAACTTTTCATCCTTTTGTAAAGATAACAGTCCACTCTTTAGTTCTTCTAGACTTAGTAAACGTTGTGTTTTAAAAAAACGCTTTAATACTATCTCATGAATCTTTCTCTGGTCTTCTAATTCCATTATTTCTTTCGCTATTTCTGTAATTTGTTCTCTTATAATACTAGTTTTCTTTTTTAAAAGAAGAAGCTTATTCTCTTCTACCTCAAGCTGAAAATAAGTTTGTTTTATTGTTGGAGAATATTGATTCAATTCATTCTCATGTCTCATCTTCTCTTTATTAAAGTAATCAATTTGGTTCAAAAACTTTTTACTTTCAGTATAAATATGTTGAATTTTACGATCAATTGCTTCTAATTTAAACCTCTTTTTTTCATTGATTCTTGTACTTTCATGTAAAAATCGTTGAAAATTAACAACGTTTTGATATTGGTTTTTAAATTCCTTCTTACATTTTTCAAACTCTTTATAGTTCACTTCTTCAACCTTAGTTATACTCTGAATTATAGGCTCAATTACCTGATAATAATAATTTGATAAATTTGCTCGTTTTCCTAAAGGAGCAGATATCAATCCCCACTCATCCAGTAATTCTTTGTTTCCGATGTTGTCATAATTATGTTTTAATAGATGAGCAAGTACGGTAAAATAGACATCGTTTCTTTCTACAAGCCTTTTTTTCATTTTGTTCATATCATCACATGTTTTAACATAGAAAGAAAGTTTTGTTTGCTGTTTTCGTTGATCAAATAATTGTTTAATTTCTGCAGTTTCTTGAGAATTAATTCCACCCATTAGACCATCATAACCTGGTAATTCCCTGGTAATATTTTCAACTGCAGCATTGTTAGATGATGCAACTAACATACTAAAATCATTAATACTGCTATCTTTAAAATCATAAAAACGTCTATTATAATTATCGTAGCCCCTGTCTTTCTTTCCACCATCATTAAAGGCCTTTGTATCAAATGCATCGTCAGCGTATTTATATTCTGCTAAAAGGGCCGCTCTTTCTACTACATTATGTGCAATCAATTCCTTAAGTAAAGTTGTCTTACCTGTTCCTGGAGGGCCATTTACGGAAAAGACTTTTTCTTCATTCTGTAAATACGCATTAATTGCTACTTGTTGCATTAACACTGGCGAATACTTAGAAGGCCATTTTCCTTTTGGTCCATTCAAAGGGTCTAGAATTTCTTTTAATAAATCATCATTTTGTCTAATATCTTTACGTTGCTTTTCAAGCTTGGTTTGATTGCTTTCCTCATGAAGTGAGGTAACATAATTAACGAAGTCATAATTACCTTCTTCTGTGTTTAAATTATTTAATACTAACTCAAAATCATTTTGAAAAAAGCTCGTCATTAATTCACTATAATCTTCCAAAATATCATTATGTTTATCATATTCCGCTTGATCTTTAAAGCGAGTATAGATCATTTTATTATAGTAGTTTTCATAATTTTCGCTTGAAGTAGAAACATACTTCTTTATAAATACATTTACAATATAATAAAATATTTCTTTTAACTTGTCGGCAGTGACCTCATTATCATCTTCATCCTCAGGAAAAAATTTTGCTTCAATGATAGCCATCGTTCTATAGTATTCTTCTAACCTCAGCTTTGTTTTAAGTTTATCAGGATAGTGACAACAAATCGTCATTCCCCACAACAGTGGCGATAAACGCAGTGACTCTTTAATGTACAGTCCCTCTGAATTAACTTTTAATGCAAACATAGCAATATTTTCCGCATTATTTTCAACAGTTTCTTTACCTTTGAATTCTTGATAAAGTGTATCAATAATAATTTTCCTTTGCATCCGACCAACTACAATATGAAAATCACTACTAGTAATTGGTAATTGTTCATTAAGTTTTTCATTATCTTTAATCTTCTCTTTAATGGTTTGTTGATCTGTTACTTCCTCAAAAATAGTTAGTTTGTTTTGATTTAGCTCTTCCATTTTTGATAACTGTACTTTTCTATCTTCCATGTTTTGTATTGGAAACGCTTTTTGGTTCAAAAATTCTATTAATCGCCAAAATTCAATAATTTCCATGGCTTTTAGTTGTTTTGTTTTCATAACTGCCCCCGCCTTATGCTATGTCTTCATCTCACGAAAATTTCTTTTTATATATTATTCAACTCAAAATAATCATTATCAATCCGGAATATCGTATACTGATTTTCAGCTTCCACTCCAACTTTGTACTTCAACATCAATTCTGTTAATTGAATCCCGTCAATTAACACAATACCCTGATTAACAGCAAATTCTTTTGCTCCACTTGTATAACTAGAGGTCGTAATAAAAACTCCTCTATCAGCTCGCACACTTGCTAATGCACCATAAAATGATTGTATATCCGATCGATTTATTCTATTATCTTCTTTGTATCTTTTAGCTTGGAGATATACTGTACTCGTGCCAAGTGGGTCCTGATTAATAATACCATCAATCCCCCCGTCATTGGATCGACTAGTTACTTTGGCACTTCCACCTTCTCCGCTATATCCCATTCTGCTAAGTAAATCAACAACAAGTTGCTCGAAAAAATATGGATCACTATTTCGAATTTTATCTAATAATTCAATAGAAACTTCATTATTCATATTATCAATAATGCTGCCAACTTCTTTTTTAGGATTTTCTTTTTCAATATCTTCACTAACACTTGTCGAAATTCCTTTGCGCTGGTTTCGGATAGCTAATTCTTTGATGTAATTAATATAATCTGGCTCTTCTTCTAACATTTTTTTTGTGAGTTTATCTCCGTTTATTTTTAATAATTGTTTGCCAGATGTGGTTATTTGGTATATCCCTCTTTTGGGACGACATAATGCCCCTGCTTTATATAGTTCGCTTAACGCAAAACTAAAGCGATTAGCAAGGATAAAATCATTTGTTTCTGGATAAGTGACCAATTTAATATCTTCTGGAATATTTAAATGTTTATATACTCTATTTCTAATAGTATGAATTGTTGCCTCTTCATCATTTTTTAGCACTTCTAAAATATATGGAATGATGGAGTCAAATGTAGGTAGCCCGTTTGCTGATTGTTTTAATTTTGTCCAGTCTTTATTCATATGAGGTCCCGCTTTCTCTATTTTTGTTGTTAGTTATTGTAACCACATTTCAAATCAATTATACCTCTGCCTAGTCTCCGCAATCCATTCAGGCATTTTTTCCCGTAGCTTCATCTTATGCTCTAATTGGTTTCCCGCAGCCTTATTTTCTGCAATTTCATATTCAACGCTACCTATTACATCCTCAAAATAAGGGATAACATCTGGTTGCATTTCAGAATAAGCACTAACAGATTTAGCTAATATATCATCTTGATCTACAATACCCCATTCTTTAGCAAAAGCTTGGATAACCACCTGCTCTTGTTCTTTTTTCCAAGCTTCGAAAGCATCATCAAAAGTGATATTACTAGTTATTTTACCTGGCACTAGCTCTTGTTCGACAAAATCTTTTAATAGCATTGCCTGAATGTGTTCCCCTCTATTACTAAGCTCCTGAATATCTTCATAAATAAGGCGTAATGTTTCTTTATCAGCAAACTGCATTGCTCCACTTGAATCAACTTTCGAATCGATTAAACTTAAAATATGCGCTGCGTCAATTCTTTGGTTACGAGATAATTTCGTTTTTCCAGGAAGCGGAGTACTAATAGATTCTTCATATACGATTTGCTCTTCATTCAGTAAGTTATTATAAGCACCAACATAGAGTAACCATGTATGTTCATCCATACCAAATGTCTCTTCATTCCAAGCATACTCATAATATTGCTCTACAGTTCTCCACTGAACTGCAGCATCCTTAAACGCTTTGATAAACTCTATTCGCTCCAAATCATCATTCTCAAGGCTTGCCCAAGCAGTTGGATCTGGTAATGTGAGAACCATTTCATCAATTTTTATCCTCAACTTTTTAACAGCTGTATCATATAAATCCACAATGGCTAAACTACTTTTCCCGCCACTTCCGTATAATTTCAAAGCATTATTTACATCGTCCTCTGTCATTCTAGGGTATTGGAAATTGACAATACTTCCAAACTCTTTTCTTTTATCAAGAACTCTATTAGTACGTGAATAAGCTTGGATTAAACCTTGAAGTTTTAAATATCGATCCACATACAATGTATTAAGATACCTAGAGTCGTAACCAGTTAACAACTGATCTGCGACAATGATTAAATCAATATTTTTCTCGTTTCGACCACTACCGCCGCGAGTTGCTCGTTCTACAATATCTTCAAAATAAGCCGTTTCCCCATATTTTTTATCACCTGCTACAAACTCAATACCTGTAAAAGCAGCATAATCGCTAAACATTCCCTTAATAATTTCTGGAGCTACATTCTCAGGATCATTTTCATTACCAAAACTGAAGGTCATCGCTATATTTAGTTTTTGCCCGCTTGATTGTAGTTGCTTTTTGAATTCATTATAATAGTCAATCACTCGTTTTTTATATGCAACTGTGAGTATTGCATTAAATGTCTTCTCTTGTGATTGCATATCCCAATTAGCAAGTATTTCTTCAACAACCCTTGGGATATGCGTATCATCGTTATAAACTAGCAGACCTTTATTTGCTGCTATTCTTTCTACTTCTAATTCTGAGTATCTATATACTAATTTAGTAGTTTCTTTGACACCTAATTCTGGTTTTTCTAAGAGTAATTGCTCAACAAGTTTATCTCGTAGCGCATCATAATTTTCAAACTCACCCGTATTAATATAATCGACGTTGAATCCTAATACATTTCCATCAGCAATCGCTTCATCAATCGTATATTTATGTAATTCTCTTCCAAATAATTTTTCCGTCGTGTTAATTACTTCACTTTTATGATTAACTTTTCCTCTAACTTCATTTTCATCAAAAAGTGGTGTCCCTGTAAAGCCATAAAACAAGCCTTTTTTCTTAAAGTGTTTTTTTATATCCCCCATCATCTGCCCCATTGTTGTCCGATGAGCTTCATCGATAATAAATACAATTTTCTTATCAGCTAAACTAGAATCATGTGTCTCTTCTAATTCCTTTATTAAACTATTTAATTTAAATGTTGTAGTCACGATGATACCAGCTTTAGAGGACTTAAGTTCTTTTTTCAAATGATAGGTGTGTTTCGTATCATCTACTGAAACAGACTCAAAAGCTGCATAAGCTTTAAAATTTGCGCTTGTCCTACTATCTAGCTCGCGTCTATCAACTAAAAAGACAACTTTATCAAAACCAGCGCGAGTGGACAGAAATAGCGCTGTTTTAAAACTAGTAATCGTTTTTCCAGAACCCGTGGTATGCCAAACAAACCCGCCATGTGGGATTTTATCTTCTTGATCCCAACCAAATGCCGCGCCCTCAACTGCTTGAAGCGCATACACTTGGTACGGCCGCATAAGCATGTGTCGTTTATTTTCTTCTTCTTTTGCTTCATCAATAATCAAATAATCCCCGACCATTTGATGTGCCATAGGAATCATAAGAAAATTAGCAACAATTTGCTTCCAGTTATTCATCGGTTTATTATTTTTATCTGACCAATGAAAAACAAAACTCTGATTAAAATCTTTTATTGATTTTGGAGTAGCAAAATAGCGCGTTTCAATCTCCGTTGTCATTACCATCATCTGAGAAAACGCCATAAAATTATTTGTATATTCGCCGTTACGATAATAACGTTTAAATTGTTCAAATGCTTCATCTAAGGGCTTATCGGCACGTTTTTGTTCTACATTAATTAAAGGCAAGCCATTAATGAGTAAGACAATATCAAATCTACTTGTCTTACCTTTTTCATCTGTCATCGGCGCTTCTACTTCACGCGCAATTTTATAACTAGATTCTCCACCACGAACCTCTGCTTTTTTGAAGATAGTTAGGGTTATTTGTTTCCTTGTAACTTTCGGATTATCATCTCGATAAATTCCATCAATTTTTCCTTTACCATCTTCAATCGCTAAGAGTTTTGCCGCCTCGTAACTATTATTTATCTTCCTTACTTTTGTCATTACTTGGCTAAATTCACCGTCTGTTAGAGGAATTCCTTCTAGCTGGTCTGCGTTAAGTCGGTTGAGTTCTTCTCGCCAGTGGTTAATTAAATCATTCACGGTTACTTTTTGTTTGTTTCCATCTAAAAAATCTGGTGCATCCCATTGATAATTTTGAAGTTCTTTCACAAAATTATCTTGAAAAGCTTTTTCGGACGCTTTTTTTGTTGTGTTCCCCATGATTCATCCCCCGTTCTAAATGAACATTTCGTTTAAGTATGCTTTTTTGATGTTTTGTAGTTTTTGTAGTTTGCGTTGGTGAAGAGTGATGGTTTTGTCAAGTTGTTTGAAGAAGACCCCTATTTTCATTTGTTCTTGTTTCTCAGGGGCCGAAACTATAGCTTCTTTAATTTCGTTAGAGTTAATAGATTCAAATGTTGATCCAGTACTGTATTTAAACCAATAATTCTCCGCTTTCATTTTTGATAGCAGTTGAAAAATAAATTCATTACCTTCAAGCGCTGAAACACCACGGCCTAAAACCACATCATAATTAGTTTTACCTACATCTCCAACTGGTGCTCGTACACTGAGAATAATATCACCCTTTTTTGCAGTTTTGGTTATCTGCTTTGTCCAAACTCGCGGAACCACATGTCCGTTTTGCATATCTGCGTTTCCCTGAACTAATACATAATCTCTTGGATTATCAGTATAGTTTACACCTTCTGGTGATTGTCCCATGGTTATCTTTGCAAGTTCACATAATTTACGCTGTTCCCAATCATCAGTAAATCCTGCAAATCGGCGTTTTGGTTTGGTTTCTCCTTCTGCTGCAAACATTTCTGAGAGATAGGCAGTTTTTAAAGCTTTTATTTTTTCTAGCTTACGTTGATGAAGAGCGATAGTGTCATCTAGTTGTTTGAGGAAGGTACCAATTTTCATTTGTTCTTGTTTCTCGGGAACAGAAGCTATAGCTGCTTTAATTTCATTAGATTTAATAGATTCAAATGTTGATCCAGCACTGTATTTACCCCAATAATTCTCTAGTTTCATTTTAGAAAGCAGTTGAAAAACAAATTCATTACCTTCAACTCCCGAAACACCACGACCTAAAACCACATTATACTTAGTTTTTCCTACCTCCCCAACAGGTGCTCGTACACTAAGAATAATATCACCTTTTTTTGCTGTTTTGGTTATCTGCTTTGTCCAAACTCGTGGAACTACTTGTCCGTTTTTCATATCTGCGTTGCCCTGAACTAAAATATTATATTTTGGATTATCAGTATAATTTATACCATCTGGTGATTGTCCCATAGTTATCTTTGCGATTTCACCTAACTTACGCTGTTCCCAAGCGACAGCATTATTGAATTCCATAAATCTTCTTTTAGGAACTCTCTTGTTAATATGTGACACCTATCTCACCACCAGTTCACTCATCAATTTTTCTAATTCATTTTCTAACTTTTTACTCTCTTCATCTATATCATCAAGTGTTTCGGCATAGCGTTCATGCAACTGTTTTATAATATCTAGTTCCTTCTTAAGCGGTAATTCAATAAGCTTCACTAAATCATCCACCATTGTGCCAAACCATTTCTCGAATACTAACTCATCAATTTCTTCATCAGTTAAAACAAGAATCCGCTCATAAACAGCTTCTTTGAGTTCATTCTCTTTAGCTTTAATTTCTTTACCTAGCGAAGACTTTTCAGCTATTAATCCATCTGCTTTTTTCAACAACTCATAAGAAGAGCTTTCTTTTGTTACTCTCTTTAGTTCTGCTTTCACTGTCTTACTTTCAAATGAATCTTGTGGTTCACCTTCTGCATTTTTCTTTATTGATTCAAATAGTACGATATTCTCTTCACTATCTTCAATTTTAGCCACTTCTACTAGTTCACTAAGTTCCGCTTCCACGGCAGTCAGACGAGCTTTTTTATCCTCAATTATTTGAAGTTCTTCACTATAGAAACGTTTTGCAATTAATTCATTAGGAACAATCGCGCCAACCCATCCATCTTGTTCTTCGCGCTTCTTATTTCCGCTACCTTTAGTCACCATATTTGGTTCACGTGTCCGACCAATTGTATAGAAACCACCACCTGCTATTAGCTCAGCATCATGTGTTAAACTATTTTTCCAGACTTCCGCAATAACTTGATAGCCATCATACACATCTATTCCGTCGAAAGAGGAAAGTAATTCTTTAATATTAACGAGCATTTCTTCCATCAATGGATTTACATCTACAATATTATTAATTTCATGTAATTTCTTCCAATATAGTTCAATAAAAGCTTCAGATTTTTCTCGGATAATATCTGATTTAGTAGTAATATTTTTATCAGTTAGTACTTCATTCGTTAGTTCATCAATAGTTTTTTCCAATTGAACATATCCGTCACGAATCGGCTTAAGCGCACTATCCAACACATTTTTTACCGTTGTCTGTAATGTTTTTAGTTCGTCGATGTTTGCTTGCGGAATGCCGCCATAAAGATGAGCATCTACATCATGAGGAATTTCTTTATCAATTGACTCCACATATCTGGGAATATTCATATTATAATCGTTTTCCACAATTTCTTCTCTACTAGCTAAATGACTATACCCAGCCTTTTCAGCTCGTTCCACATAAGTATCTACAATTCTCGCAATATCTTTTTCTTGTAGTTCATTTTGTTTGCCTACTTTAATAAAATTCCGCGAAGCATCAATAACAAGAACTGGCTCACTAATTGCTCGATTCTTTTTCAAAATCAAAACACATACTGGAATTCCTGTATTTGTAAATAAATTCCCGGGTAGCCCAATAATTGTATCAATATAGTTTTTGGTCAATAGTCGTTTACGAATTTCGCCTTCAGTTCCGCCGCGGAATAACACCCCATGAGGCAACACAATTGCCATCGTTCCAGTTTGACCTAAATGATATAAACCATGCAAAAGAAAAGCAAAGTCTCCCTTTGAATCTGGTGGTAATACACCTGCTATTTCAAAACGAGGATCACTTACTTTTAAATTAGATTTATTCCAGTTTGCTAATGAATAGGGCGGATTCATTACAACTGCATCAAATAACACTCCCTCAGCCGGACGACTTGGATCTTCAGGCCAGTCTTCTGATAACGTGTCACCATTTTTAACGCTCATTTTCTCAGGGCGTACATCATGAAGTAATAGATTCATTCGCGTTAAGTTATATGTAGCAGTGTTTTTTTCTTGTCCATAATAGTTTAAATCTCTTTGGACATCTTCTTTTAAATGTTTTTTCACCGTTAGTAATAATGAGCCAGAGCCAACTGTTGGATCATAAATAGAAGTAATATTGGAAGTTTTAGCTGCAATTTGTGCCATAACTTCACTTACCTGTCTAGGCGTATAGAATTCCCCAGCTTTTTTTCCAGATTCCATAGCAAATTGACCAATCAAATACTCATAAGCATCCCCGAGAACATCACTTTTTTGCAAAGCAACCATGTTTAAATCTTGGAACAACTCAATTAAAGCTTTTATATTCTTACTACGTTCATTTAAATTGCTACCTAATGCAGTATCTGTTAAGTCAATGGTAGAACTGGAAAATAAACCTTGGAAATCATCAGAATCACCTGATACAGCAATTGTTCGCTCAAAATTATTCAAGCTATCAATTACTTTTTGGACCTCAAACTCACCGATAGCAATATCTTTTAACCATGTTTGATATAGATGTTCTGGTAGCACAAAATAGCCTAAAACACTTTGAATCATTTTATCTAAATTTTCGCCATGATACGCTCTATCTTTGGCATATTCTTCTACTAGTTCCGCTTCAGATAACTGTCCTTTATCCGCCATTGATTTATATTTTTCTAATGTCTTATCACTTAGAAATTTGTAAAACATTAGTCCTAGCATGTAATCTTTATAACGACTCGCATCCATGGAACCACGGAGTTCATTTGCTCCATCCCACAGCCTACGTTTAATTTCTTCTGATGTAATCATTATTTATCCCCCACTACCTTAATATCTAGTTTATATAAAATATTTTTCTGTTTTTTATTTTCAATTTACATAATTATATTTTACCATCTTTATACCTTTAAGAGCCACTTTATTTATATAATGCTCCTAAACCAATTTCCACTTCCAAAGTGGCAAATAATAATTTCACCTCCCCCATTTTTCCAGCTATAGTAAAGACAAATCAAAAGGAGGTCTTTACGTGACAGATAGCAACGAACTAACAACAGAACTTGATTCCATGGCGATTATCTTACACGCCGGGAATGCGAAAAGTTGTGCTTTTGAGGCACTGAAAGAAGTAAAACAGCAAAACATCGACGCTTTCACGCAGAAAATTACTGAAGCGAAAGATGAGATTAAACTGGCGCACCGAGCGCACGCGGAACTTTTACGAAAACTATCTTCAGAGAATCGAATGAGAGAGGTGGATTTACTGCTTGTTCATGCGGAAGGTCACTTGTCTTCTACGGATATTGCCGTAGAAATGATTCGGGAACTGGGAGAAATTTATCAATGGAAATGGAGTTTGTCTAATGAATAATAACTTTTTATGGGGAGGTGCAACGGCCTCTTATCAATGTGAAGGTGCTTGGAATGTGGATGGCAAGGCGGAATCGATGTGGGACTACTACTTGCACGAAGCAGGTCTTGAGAATGGCGATGTGGCGAGCGATCACTACCACCGCTACGAGGAAGACATTCGGATGATGAAAGAAGGCGGACAAAATTCCTATCGTTTTTCCTTATCTTGGCCGCGAATTATTAAAAATAGGCAAGGTGACATCAACTTAAAAGGGATCGAATTTTACCAAAACTTGCTAGATACGTGTAAAAAATATGATATTGAGCCGTTTGTGACACTTTATCATTGGGATTTACCACAATATTGGGAAGAAACTGGTGGCTGGTTGGATCACGACGTTTGTGCTGCATTCGAGCATTATGCCAAGGTTTGTTATGACCACTTTGGCGATAAAATAACGAATTGGACCACTTTTAATGAGCCAAAATGGTTTGTTGCTAATGGATATAAAATCGGCAACTATCCGCCCGGTTATCAAGATACGCAAAAAACGATGATTGCGGCTTATAATGTGATGTACGCGAGTGCTTTAGGCGTGAAGGCTTTTAAAGAAGGTGGCTACCCAGGGCAAATTGGTATTGTTCACAGCTACACGCCGGTGAACGGTGTCGATGAAAGTATCGAAACGAAAATCGCGATGCGCTACGCTGATAACTATTGCAACAACTGGATTCTCGACACAGCCGCACTTGGCGAATTCCCGGTCGACCTCATTGCCGAACTAGCAAAATCGCACGACATCAGCTTTATGAAAACAGACGAACTACAAACAATTAAACAAAACACTGTCGACTTCATCGGCTTAAATTACTATTCGCGCACGCTCGTTAAACCATACACTGGCGGCGAAACCCAACTACAATTCAACCACAGCGGTAAAAAAGGCGAAAGTAAAGTTCTCATCAAAAACTGGTTCGAACAAGTGAAAGATCCCGCCAACGAAACAACCGAATGGGACACAGAAATTTATCCAAAAGGCTTACAAGATGGCTTAATCGAGGCTTACGAACGCTATCAATTACCACTTTATGTGACAGAAAACGGCATTGGTGTTCGCGAAGATGTTTCAGTGGCAAAAGTAGATGATGCCTACCGAATCGCCTTTATGAACGACCATATTAACGCCATTTTCAACGCAATCGATGCTGGTTGTGACGTTCGCGGCTACTACGCTTGGTCCCCGTTCGACCTTTACTCTTGGAAAAATGGTGTCGAAAAGCGTTACGGACTTGTAGCAGTTGATTTCGAAAACAACCAAATCAGAAAACCAAAAGCTTCCTACTACTGGTTCAAAGAAATGATTGAAAGTCAGGGAAAACTCATCAAACGAAGAGAATTTTAAAAAAAGGAGCAGGAAAATGAAAAATATCATGTTAGTTTGTAATGCCGGTATGTCTACAGGAATGCTTGCGAAAAAAATAGAAGCCGCTTCTGGCAACACATTAAACGTCACTGCTTATAGCGAATCCGAGTATACCGATTATTTGGACGGTGTCGACCTTGTGCTTATCGGCCCTCAAATCCGTTTCCTTATGCCACAAATAAAACAGGCCGTCAGCGTCCCAGTCCATGCCATTTCACCCGTAAAATACGGCATCATGGACGGCAAAGGGGTTTACGAAGACATCCAGAAATTAATAGGAGGATAAAAACATGCGATTTAATACCATTAGCGAAAAAATGGATCAATATATTTCCCCGCTGGCTAACAAACTTAGCCAGCAACGCCATTTGAAAGCAACCAGAGATGCCTTTATGTCCATGCTGCCAATTACATTGTTTGGTTCAATTCCGATTATTTTGAAAGCGGCTCCAGTCACAGATGATACGAAAAATGGTTTCCTGCTTGCTTGGGCTAACTTTGCTGAAAAATATGATTTAATCCTAAATTGGATTAGCGGAATCACACTTGGCGCCATGTCGTTATATATTTGCGTCGGTATCACGTATTATTTATGCAAACACTACCACGAAGATTTCTTACGTCCACTCATGTTTTCTATCGCCGGTTTCTTTATGCTCGTACTTAACCCAATCAAAATGGGTTGGGACGGCAAAGAAGTCGACATTAGTTTCCTTGATGGACGCGGAATATTACTCTCGATTTTCGTCGCCATCGTTACCGTAGAAGGTTATCACTGGATGCGCAAGAAAAATGTCGGTCGAATAACCATGCCCGATAGCGTTCCAGCCTCACTATCCGAGACATTCGCAGCCTTAGTTCCTGGTATTATTTTAATGACCTTTTTCTCGATTATCTTTATCATTTTCAACCTGCTAGACACAACTGCCATCCAATTCTTATATGAAAAAATGGCGCCGAGCTTCAAAGCAGCCGATAGCTTACCATTCACGATTCTAAGTATTTTCCTAGTTCACTTATTCTGGTTCTTCGGTGTCCACGATGCCGCACTTGCCGGAATTCTAGGCCCAATTCGTGACGGAAACCTTTCAATCAACGCCGCTGAAAAAATGGCTGGTCAAGATTTGACGAATATTTTCACGACACCATTCTGGACATATTTCGTTATCATCGGTGGTTCTGGTTCCGTTCTCGCACTTGCCTTTTTAATGATGCGATCCAAGTCCAAACAACTAAGCACCGTCGGGAAAGTCGGCTTCTTACCTTCCATATTCGGAATTTCTGAGCCGCTAATTTTCGGAACACCACTAATGCTGAATCCGATCTTCTTCTTCCCGTTCATTTTCACATCCGTATTCAATGGTGTCATCACGTATCTTTGTATGTATTTCGGGATTGTCGGAAAAACGTTCGCCGTCTTCTCCTGGCAAATGCCCGCACCAATTGGAGCATTTCTATCCACCATGGACTGGCGAGCCATCGTTCTCGTATTCATCCTGATTTTCTTAAACGGCCTAATGTACTACCCATTCCTAAAAGTGTATGAGAAAAATCTTGTCGCTTTAGAAAAAGAAGCCGAAGAAGAAAACATCGCTGCTAATTAATAGCCACTTAAATAGAGATTGGGACAAAAAAACTCGTCTCTTTCTCTATTTGGTGTTGTATAATAACAATAGGTTAAGGGAGAATTAGGGGGGATATAATGACTATTTCAGAAAGGCAACGTTCATTGTTAGAAAAGCTTAACGACAGCCAAAAGACAGTAACAGCAAAAGCACTTTCAGAAATGTTAGGCGTTTCTTCCAAAACTGTGCGAAATGACATTGTGCAAATTAACCAGTCATTTAGTTCCACAATCATCGCATCAAAAGCTGGAAAAGGCTACTTTCTAACGCCAAACGAGCAGCTTTCACAAATAAATCTAACCAAAAATAGCGAAAATCTACATTTTGAATTATTACGCCATATTATCGAACAAGATCATACCAATTTCTATGATTTAGCGGATCAATTTTTCATTAGCGAATCGACGTTAGCTCGTATTATTAAAGAACTCAACGCGGTTATCGCTGAAAAAGATGAGTCGCTTTGTATTATTCGAAAAAACAACGAACTACTAACCGAGGGCGGCGAAGAAGAAAAACGGCGCATCTTCAATCTATTCCTCAATCAAGAAATCGAAAACCATCAATTAAGCCTAGATAAATACGCCGATTACTTTGATTACTGCAATCTAAAGCAACTTTCCGAGCTTATTATTGCCTACCACAAAAAGAACGATTTTTTTATGAATGATTTCTCAACGATTTCGTTCATCTTGCATATCGCCGTTTTAATTGAGCGCATTAGTATGGGCAGCTATATAGAGCGAACCGCTTTACTCGAGCAAGATAAAACTAGCCTTGAAATGGCGGAGCACCTAACCGAAACGTTAGAAGAAGAACTGCACATCGATATTCCAACCCAAGAACTAAGCTATATCGCCCGGCTTTATTCCGGCAAACTAACGACAACTTCAACCATTGACGCACAAGTTTTTGGCAGCGTTGTCACTCGGCTCCTTGAAGCAGTGGACCAAAATTTCCATATTGACTTTTCAGCTGACGAAAAAATAGCCACCTATCTAGTGGCTCACATTTCAGCCCTTTATAAAAGAGCCAATCACAAACAATATTTAACCAACCCACTCACTGAAGAATTAAAAAACAAGTTCCCATTTATTTATAATGTCAGTGTTTATGCCTCTGCCTTTATTCAAAAAGAGCTTGCGATCACTTTCCCAGATGACGAAATCGCTTATATCGCGCTACATTTTTTATCCGCTTCGGAAACGATTAATCACGGTAAAAAAAGAAAAATCCTCTTGGTTTCACCGTACGGCGCAGGTAGCCAACGTTTAATTCATAATCAACTTAAGAAAATTGCCGATTTTTCGATTGACTTGCTCGTTTCTCAATCTATTTTTGATATAAAGCAGTTCACCTTAGACAAAGAAATCCATTTAATTATCACCGCCGAACCATTAAACCTAACAACTGACATCCCAGTCTATCATTACGATTTACTTTTAACAGAAACAGATTTGCAGAAAATCAAGCACATTTTAGAAACTAAGCCCAAAGCCGATTCGATTTCCAGAAAATTTTTCAAAAAAGAGCTGTTCTTCCCAAAACAAAACTTCAAATCAAAAGAAGAAGTAATTACGTTTCTTTGCGAACAGTTAACTGCATTCGACTACTGCGACTCCGACTATGTTTCAAAAGTGTTTGAGCGCGAACAATTATCTAGCACCTGTTACGGCAACTACTACGCCATCCCGCACGCCATCCAGCGAAGCGCGAAGAAAAATGCCGTCGCCGTATGCGCACTTGATAAACCAATCGACTGGGGAGGAAATCGCGTCAAACTCGTCCTATTACTCACTATGAAAGAAGAACGCGACAACTCTTTTGAAGAATTATTCGGCCAACTCGTAACCATCTTAAACGAACGCAGCTTCGTCAAAAAACTAGCAAAACAAGAAGACTTCCAGCAATTTATCGAACTTTGCGAACAAAAAACCCTAGATTCCTGAAAATCTAGGGTTTTCTAATCCGATCAATTCCAAAAACAACAATCGGTAAGTAATTAAAAAAGAAACTAATCCGCTGACAAAAACCAATTTTATCTAAAACCGGCAAGTCATTCACAGCAGGAATCCGCGCAAGCCCATAAACACCAGCCGACAGCAAACTAACAATGAGTAAAACTAGATAGATATTGCTGCGGGTTTTATCGCCAGTTTTCCGGTAAAGAATGACCAGAAACAACGGAAAAATCAAAAATCCCGCATAACCGAGCCCCGAGCCAATATTATGCACCCAAGTCGAAAACGTCCAACTCGCCTGCTCCGTATCAATACTAAACAACCCGGTAAAAATACAATCGCCAATCCCATACAAACCAATCGCAGAAGCAAGCAAAATCGCCAAAGTCCGCGAAGTTTTAACAACGCTCTGATAAATCGCCGGCAAAGCGAGCACAAAAAACACCCCAGACACCACCGACCAAACCAAAAACGCTCCCCGCACCGGACTAGCCACATCCCCAAACACACTCATAACCCGCGTCATTTGATTTAATTCTGGGTAAAAAATTCCAAGTATGTAAGGCGTTAGAAAATCACTCAAAACGCCGAGTAATAAAAAGTAAAAGCCGTATTTTTTTAGAAATTTCATTTGGATCCTCCTTTTATGAAATTTATTTTGGATATATTAGTGTAATTTTAACTCCATATTAATTATACAAATCTATCCCCATCTAATCTAGTTTAAGCTTTCTATGACAAAATAATAGCCCCAATCAAATAAAAAGCCGGAAAAAATACTCTTCCAGCCTCTCATAAATTTAATACTATTATTTTTTATACGCCCTACAACGAAAATTAATTAATCCAATGTAAACCCTTGTTTTTTCAAAAAGCCAGCTATTTCTGGTCTTCGTATTTCTTCAAAAAACGCTACATTCTTGTCTCCCCATGAAGTTTGATGCTGATTTTTTTCACGTAAAGCATAATAATCTTTGGTCAATTCCTCATACGCTTTTAAATCCGTAAATTGTTCATGTGGATATTGATTTTCTCCTACTTGATTTTCTAGTAATAGCCGTGGTTTTACTTGATTTTTATATTCTGGAACGCCTACAGTTAATCCGAAAACAGGTATCGTAAATGGTGGTAAGTTTAGCAATTCAGCTACTTTTTCAATATCATTTCTTATTCCACCGATATAACAGATTCCTAAATCAAGAGATTCAGCAGCAATAACCATATTTTGAGCTGCAATTGTAGCATCTATCACCGAGACGAGTAATGATTCCATATTTCTCAACCCATCTAAAGTTCTATTATTCTCCAGTAAAAGTTTTGATTGTCGGTATAAATCCCCTACAAACACATAAAAGGTCCCCGTTTGATTTACATAAGAAGCACTATTTGTAATTTCAGCTAGTTCCTTTCTTAGTTTTTCATCTGTGATTTCTAAAATAGAAAAAGATTGCACAAAATGCGAACTAGATGCACTTCTCGCAGCTGTTAATAAATGTTGTTTGATTTCATCTGATAATCTTTCATTTTTAAATTCTCTTACTGAAACATGTTTAACCAATTGTTGAATGGTTGTATTCATAACATAACCCCCAAATTGAATTTATATTGTAAATAAAGTATAATCTATCTGCGCTATCATTTGAAATGCGAAAATCATATGCCGGTATCATTATTTTTGATACCAAAAGGAGAAAATTATGGATATTGAAAACATGAAAGCATTTAATAAAGTAGCTGAACTAAAGAGTATTTCTGCAGCAGCGAATGAACTGCATCATTTACAGTCTAATATGTCCAATAAAATAAAAAATATCGAAAAACAGTTCCAAACTCAACTTTTCTTCCGGCACTCGAATGGTGTGGAACTAACTAAAGAGGGCGAAAAAATCTATCAACAATTCAAAAAAATGATTTTATTATGGGAGGAAACGATTGATATTATCAATAATGAAGAAGAAACTATCTCAATCGGTATTACGCAATCTTCTTTGCCTATGGAATTTAACACAATCATTAAAGAGTTCTATCAACAGTTTCCAAATAAAAAATTATCTATCGTTAGCGGAAGTACAAGTGAATTAATACCAAAAATAGCTAACAGAGAACTAACCATCGCATATGTCGCTGAACTCGAAAAAGAAAATTTATTTCAAGATAGCCAAATCATCTCACAAACGCTCTCATGGGATAAACTAGTTTTCGCAGGCAACACAGCTGGAAAATCAGTCCAAAAAATATTAGCGGAAGAACGATTATACGTCTTCAGCAAACAATGTTATTCATACCGCGCCCTGGCTGCTCTCATTAACGATATTAATATCCCAAATGTTTCCATATCAGAGATCAATATTCCCGAAACACTTGTTGAAATCTGCAATAATGAACTTGGTATTGGAATTATCCCCGAAAGCATCGCACTAAACTATCATTTTCTAAACTATGAAACATTACCCACAGAATACGCATCACTTCGAAAAACATTAATTTATCATGCAGATCATACAATTTCAAATGGTGAAAAATGGCTTATCGAAAAAAGTAAACCAGCATTCAAAAGTTAAGTTGTTGATTACAACCCTTTCAACCAGCTAGCTATTTATGATAAGGCTCCCCCCGAACAATTCGAAACGCCC
This sequence comes from Listeria sp. LM90SB2, assembly GCF_028867355.1. Classification (NCBI taxonomy): domain Bacteria; kingdom Bacillati; phylum Bacillota; class Bacilli; order Caryophanales; family Listeriaceae; genus Listeria; species Listeria sp. LM90SB2. Next base: position 331,820 of record NZ_CP046449.1, on the reverse strand, counting down.
GGTAAACCTGCTCCACCAGCACCAATCTCATCAACTGGTGTGGCAGCGTTAACCTCCCAAACGAAATCCGCTCATTACTCCGCTTCAACACCGCCTCACTAAGTCCCAGCGATCCACCAATCACAAACGTCACCTTACTCTTACCATAAGTCGCCAGCTTATCCAAATCCGCCGCAAATTCTTCACTCGACTTCATTTTCCCATCAATCGCCAGCGCAATCACATGGGCATCGTCCGGAATCTTTGCTAAAATCCGCGCACCCTCTTTATCTTTTACTTGCTTCATTTCGGCATCACTCAGCACTTCCGGAGCTTTCTCATCCGGAACTTCCACGATCGTCACTTTCGCATAGGCGCTAAGTCGTTTTAAATATTCGGCGATTCCTTGCACTAAATATTTTTCTTTTAATTTCCCGACCGTTACAATTTGAATATTCATTTATGCCACCCTTATCTTTTTTAATACTTTTATCATACATCAAAAATCCCTCATTGCACTAGTCAAAATAAAATAAGAGCAGCTTTCCATAAAAAGTTATTCCACAGGTTATCCCGCCCTTATACACAAGTTATCCCCAAAAATTATCCACATATCCACAAGCCCCTTCTCTATTTTGTGTCCGAACGTATATTCTCCACAATATATATGATAGCCAAATTTCACTATCCACAGCTTATCCACAGGTAAAATCGTCGCCTAACTATTCAAAACTCAAACTCCACCAAACAGCGGAACCCCTTCTCCTACAATCAATCTCGCGAATCAAATCTCTATGTAAAGTTATTTTCCTTGTCACATATCCAGCTTATAAAAAGTAAAAATGTGGATAAATGGCTTTCTATCCACATTTTTCTTTTTTGACCTATATTTTCGCAAAAAATGTGTTTTTTTCAAAAATAAATCTGTGTTTATTGATTAAATTATCAAAATTGTTCTTTTCCACAAGATATTCACTGCTTACACACAGGTTATCCACAGAAGTTATCCACATATCCACAAACCAGTTCTATATTTAGTAGGAGAATTCTTGTTCTCTACCATATCTATATCCGAAAAAAATCGCTATCCACAAGTTTTCCACAGAAAAAAAGCCACCCTCTTTTTCAAGAGAATGGCTTTTTGTTATCATGTGGTTGTTTTTGCTGCTTCTAATTTAATATCTGTGGATTTTTCTTTACCGTCACGATAGTATTTCACTTTGACTTTATCGCCAATTTTCACGTCGTTACCGTATAGAATTTTGCGTAATGTCATGGAGTTTGTTACTTTTTGGCCGTTTAGTTCAACAATAACATCGTATTGTTTCAAGCCTGCTTTGTCTGCTGCAGAACCGGATACTACTTGTTGTACCATTGCGCCGTAATCTACGCTATCAGGTAATTTCAAGATATTTTTTTGTTGTGTTTCTGGAATTGTATCAACATCACGTAAGGATACGCCTAGAGATGGACGTTCTACTTCGCCTTTTGTTTCTAGTTGTTCGATGATTGGTTCTACTGTGTTACTTGGAATTGCAAAGCTAATACCTTCTACATTTTCCATCGAAATTTTCATTGAGTTAATACCAATTACTTGGCCTTCAATATTAATTAAAGCTCCACCACTGTTACCAGGGTTAATTGCTGCATCTGTTTGGATAACATCTGCTTCCCAGTCTTCTGTTCCGTCGCCATTTGTATCAACTGGTACTGCACGGTTTAGACCAGAAATAATACCTTGTGTTACAGAACCGGAAAATTCTGTTCCTAGCGGGCTACCAATTGCAATTGCTGGTTCACCAAGTTTTAATGAATCTGAATCGCCGAATGCAGCGACTGTAGTAACATTTTTATCATCAATTTCAAGAACAGCTAAATCGTTCCATTCGTCTGTCCCTAGTAATTTTGCTTCGGATTTTTTACCGTTTGTAAAAGTTACTTCTAATTTATTTGCATCAGCAACAACGTGATTATTTGTTACGATGTAGGCTTTTCCATTTGCCTTTTTATAAATAACACCAGATCCTGAGGAAGCTTCTTGTTCAGAAGTCGTTGTTCCATCAAGGGATGAAGATGATTGGTAATTTAGAACACTCACTACCGCATCTTGTACTTTGTCTACTGCTTTTGTTACATCTGATGTTGTATCTACTGAAACTTTTTCTACTTTGGTAGCTTTATTATTTGAGTTTGAAGTTGTATCTGCATTGTCACCATTATCCCAAGCGACAAAGAAAATAATAAGTCCTCCGATAATAACACCAATAAGTGCTGTTAAAAAGTAACCGATAAAGTGTTTGCCGCGTTTCGGTGGTTCACCATTCCCGTTACCACTTCCGCCATTATTCACTCTATTAGGTGGAACTGCCCCGCCACCAGTTGTACCAGCGCGTCTTGGCCCTGGAGCCGGTCTAGCAGGTTCTGGTTCTTTATTACTTGCTTCTTCAAAAAATGCATTTGTAGAACTCGCCTCGGCTGCATCTTCTGTCGCTCCGGCAAATTTCTCCCCTTCTGGGGTCACGCCTTCTACAATAGGAGTTTCTTGGACTGGTTGCGCGCTCTCCGGTGTATGTAAAGTATCCTCGACCTCTCTTTTTGGCGTGCTTTCATTCTCGCTGTTTTCATTTAAATTCTTTTCTTTCTCGTCCATGTCTTCCTTCCTCTCTGCAAATTTCGCATTTATATACTTCCATAATAAACCCCAAATATGAAAAAACGATGAAAAAGCTTTAAAAAAACGGTGAAACTTAAATAGTAAAGATAGATGTAGCATTATCAGGGTCTGTGTCAAAAATTTCTAGTTTACCCCCAACATCAATACCTTCTGCCATAAGTGTTTGTGTTACGCTCATTCTCGCAAGTTCTTTCATATTGTTGTCTTTACTAAGGTGTCCCAAATAAATTCGTTTTGTTTGATCGGTAATGACTTCGCTCATTGCTATTGCAGCGTCCTCATTGCTCACGTGTCCCTCGTCACCAAGAATTCTGCGTTTTACATTCCACGGATAGCGTCCCATTCGAAGCATTTCTACATCATGATTACTTTCAAAAAGATAAGCATCAGCCCCCGCAATATGACCTTTCATTCGGTCGCTTACATAACCAGTGTCCGTTATCATTACAAATTTTTTATTCCCTTTATGAAATATGTAAAACATCGGCTCAATTGCATCATGAGAGACTCCAAAGGATTCCACTTGCATGCTACCAAAGGTTTTTACTGTTTCCATATCAAATTGGAATTTTTGATCTGAAGACACTTCGCCAATCATATTATCCATTGCTTTCCACGTTTTCGCGTTAGCATAAATAGGGAGTTTGTATTTCCGAGCAAGCACACCAAGACCTTTAATATGATCTGAATGTTCATGAGTAATTAGAATCGCGTCTAAATCGTTCATATCACGACCAACTTGCGCGAATAATCCTTCCATTTTCTTTCCACTCAAACCACAATCGATCAGAATTTTTTGGTCTCCTGTTTCGACAAGTGTGGCATTCCCTGAGCTTCCACTGGCTAATATACTAAATCGGATTTGATCCGTATCTTTTTCCGTTAAAATTTTATTTGCGAACATTTTTTATCCCCCTAAAGGCTTATATATCTTTCATTGTAACGCTAATTCGGCAAAATTGCATGCCCTATCGTTTGAAAAAGCCAACCTAATTTTTCATGATAATTAGGTTGACTCATTTTTTATTTGGTTTTCTGACGGCTCGATAATTCTGTACCTGGCTCGGTGGTTGATTTGTTGTCTGATTGATTAATTACTTGTTCGTCTTTGGCATTTACGAGGACATAATTAGTTTCACCAGAATGTTTTACTTCAAAACACCAAACGGGGAAGTATACATTTCCAGAGGGTAGCTGTACTGTCGTGTAATAGCCAAATGTTGCAGAAACCACGTCGCTGTCTTGCTTCAATTCTCCGTGCTGATAAACCGCTTCTAATGCATCTGTTGCGGACATTAAATTGGTTTTATCTTTTAAATCATCTTGCTTGGACATCCAAGTTTGCTCGTATGAGATCACTCGGTCATCTTGATCTAAATAAAAAGTAATTTGGCCCGCTTCATCAAATAAAACCATATTATTATTAATTAATTGATTAAAAGTGAGGGTCCGAGCATCTTTGTCATAATTCCAAAATTGATAGGATTCCCCGCGATAAACATCTGATTCCATAAATTTTTGAAATTCTGGGTTACTACCTTTTTTGCCAGCTTTTACGGGAGTTTGTAAGACAGAATAGATTTGTTTATTGTTATCTTTAAGCGTAATGGCTTGCCCTGTAAGATCGCTCACATCTTTTGTTGTAAAAGCTGCTCGCTCTGTAGTGAAAATAGAGCCGCTAGTAGGTTTGGTCGATAAATCAGGATGAGAGATATTATCTGCTTTTAATCGTTCTTCTAGCGTTTCATTTCCGAGTGTATCTGGGTCATCTGATAACTGCTTGTTGAAAAATATTACCGCTAAAAAAACATTAAGAATGAGGAGAGTCACAATAAAAATCATTTGTGTTTTACGCCAATCCATTTTTATTCACCCGCCTTTTCTGCGTCTGGTTGGAAGATGAACCATTTGTCATGATACTTATACAACCACGTCGGCTCTAATGTTACAAGACGATTCATGCCCGAAGATTCGCTTCTAGTCATATGATAGCCAGGAACAATATCTTCAATTTCTTCTGCTTTGACGTTAGGATTTTGGGCAAGAGCACTATAGACAGAATAAGAGGATGGTAACGTAACTTCTTTTTTCTCTCCGGGAACATCTGTATCTAAGCGGAAAAATGGTCTCATGTATTTATAAACAGCTTCAAGTCCTTCTGTTACAGAAATATCCGCCATGCCATTCTCATTGTATACTTGTAAATTATCGATGAATAAACTGAAATTAGTCGTCGCACTTTCCGCGGCATAACCTGTGAAATAGTAAGCGCCGTCGCCAGTCCAACCAGCATGGTCGTTCACAAAGTTAAAACTATCTTGAATAAGTCCAGCTCGTTTGACACTACTGAGATCTTCTGGATTAGTACGTTCTTGTGATGGATTTACATACTCCAACACTTTATTATCTGTATCCATTTCAATGACACTTGAACCATCTGTGTATGTGTTTCCTTCACTTTTAACAGTACCAGAATCTTGGAATAGTGCGGACGTGAATAAATTAATTTCAAGCGAATCGATGATATATTTTTTGCGATTTAGTTTCGTTTTTTCAGAGCTTAGAAAAAGATTGCGTTTGTTTGAAATTAGCTTATCATTTTGAGTCAGCTTGCTTTCGTTCTTTTTAACAATTTTTTCGATTTTATCAATGTCTTTATTTTGCAAAGAACTTTGGTAAATATTTTCTTGATCGTCATTTGTGAAATAAACCGAATGTAGCCCAGTATCCGTTTTGTTAATATCAAAAACAATTCGATTAAAGAACGCTGACTCAAGCCCTTCCCCTTCTACTTGAAAAATTTGAGCAAAGATAGAGAACGGAATATTATTGGGGAAAATAATCTCGATAGTTCCGTTTTTATGGATTAATTTCTCATAGTCTTCACTACTTTTTTTACTAGCTAATACTACTTCCGAGAAACTAAAGGCTTTACCTTGTGCCATTAGTTCGTTTAATAAATCAGCATCTAAACTTTGGTAATTATTTTCATTTGCATTTACAGCCAGCTTGTATGGTTTGAATACTTGCGATGTTGTCATTGTCTTGTCAATGGTTGTTTTTTCCACTTCTTTTACGTTAATTGCTTCGTAATCAGGTTGTCCCTTCCAAATAAAGTAGCTTAGGACAATACTGAGTACGACTAAAATGGTTAGTATAAATGAGCGAAATCCTGTTTTTTTCATCATTCCCAATCATCCTCCGGTAAGTCACTGTATGGCAGGGTAAATTTAATTATGGTTCCTTTGGTTTTATTACGTTCGGCCCAAATTCGACCACCATGTGCTTCGATAACTTCTCGAGCAATAGCGAGTCCTAACCCTGTTCCTCCCATTTCTCGCGAGCGTGCTTTGTCTACACGGAAGAATCGGTCGAACACATTTGCTAAATCCTCGTCTGGTACGCCTAAACCTTCATCGGCAATGCTTACTTCAATTTCATCTTCAAATTTTTTCAGATAGAAGGAAATGCGGCCACCATCCGGTGAATATTTATTGGCGTTAGAAATAATATTATCAAGCACTTGCATTACTTTATCTTCATCAATTTCGATGATGACTGGCTCTCTTGGAATATGGCGTTTGAACATGATTGTTTCTTTTTTCATCATTTCAAAACGGTCAATAATATGGTTAAAGAAATCCGTAAAGTTCACGAAGCTTTTTTCGAGTTGTTCTCTGCCGCCATCCATTCTGGAAAGTTTGAGGAGATCGTTAACGAGACGAATCATTCGTTCGGTCTCATTTTGCGTTACTTCAAGGAAACGTGGAGCGATTTCTTTATCTTCCCACGCGCCGTCGCTTAATGCTTCTAAATAGCTATGCATACTGGTAAGTGGGGTTCTTAGTTCATGTGATACATTGGATACGAAATCGCGACGTTCTTGGTCGACTTTTTCTTGATCGGTAATATCGTGAAGTACCGCGATAACCCCATTATTAAAGCCTGTTTCCCTTTGAATGACCGAGAAATTGGCACGAAGCACGTACGGTTTGTCGAGAGTACTACGGTCCATTGTTAGTGACCCATCTACTTCCATTAAATCTTCAAATTGGTACGTGTCTCCGATGTCTAAAACATCAATAATCGAGCGCCCATTCGCACTTTCATGTTTCACGCGAAGCATTTTTTCTGCTGGCGTATTAATGAGAATTACTTTCCCGCGGCGGTCTGTTGCAATTACGCCATCAGTCATATATGCGAGTACAGAGGATAACTTGCGCCGCTCCCCTTCAGTCATTGCTTGGGCTTCTTGGACTCGTTTTGTTAGTGTATTAAAAGAATCAGCCAGTTCACCAATTTCATCGACACCGTATACTTTAACTTTGCGGCTATAGTTGCCGCGAGCCATCGCATAAGCTTGACGTTTCATTTCGATAATTGGTTTAGTAATGGTTCTTGATAATAGAATTCCAAGGACGGCTGTAATAATCATCGCAATCAAAGTCCCTGTGATGAAAATGTTTGTAATATCATCAACTTGTTTATAGACACTTTCGATATCGGCGACAAGATAAATAGCCCCTATCACTTGGCCTTTATTTTTGATGGAGGATACGTTCACCCAAACGCGGTTATTTTTATTCGATTCGTCTTTATAGATTTTGTCCTCAGAAGTCGTTCCAAGTGATAATGTTCGTTTTACAAGTGGATCGTTGCTTTTTTGTCCAACAATTCCTTGGTTATTTAAATTAGATGTGCCGAGAATTTTCCCCTTGTCATCTACAATTCTTACTTCGATTAAATTGCTACTTGCGCGAGAATAATCGACTAAGAGTTCTCTAATATCATTTTGTAACTTGACGGAGTTGTCGCTATTTTTAATAATTTCTTCTCTAGCGTTATAATCTAAAAGCGTAATACTATTCGTAATAGAATCTTGAAAATTTTTCTCCAGTTGCCCTTCCAGCTCACGTACAAAATACGCGCCGATTACTTGCATTGCAACGATAATTAGTAGCAAATACATAATAACTAACTTAAATTGTACGGACTGAAAAAATCTCATTTTATGCATAAGTCTTTCTACTCCTATTCGGGGTAATATATTTAAATTAGTATACCATATGTTATGGTGTAGACGTATTGTTTTTCCTGTTAATTGGGTCGATTTATTTATAAAAATAGTACCTAAGTAAGCGAAAATACCCAAAAAAAGTGGTCACCGAATTTTTTTCACTTCGGCGACCACTTCTTGTTATTTATTCTTGTTCTGGATTGCGTAAATAATAGCCAACTCCACGTCTAGTTACTAACCATGCTGGGTGACTTGGGTTATCTTCAATTTTCTCACGTAAACGACGAACGGTAACATCCACCGTACGAACATCGCCGAAGTAGTCATAGCCCCAAACGGTTTGAAGTAAATGTTCACGTGTCATGACTTGTCCCATATGTTTTGCTAAATAATGTAGTAATTCGAATTCACGATGTGTTAGTTCGATTGTTTCTCCACGTTTAGAAGCCACATATGCATCCGGATGAATAATCAAAGAACCAATTTCTAGTTCGCTGTTTTCTTCTTCCTCGGCTGCATTTGAGCTGACTTGGCTGTGACGGCGCAAATTGGCTTTCACTCGAGCAATTAACTCGCGATTACTAAATGGTTTCGTTACGTAGTCATCTGCACCAAGTTCTAGTCCGATAACTTTGTCAATCTCTGAATCTTTCGCTGTTACCATAATTATTGGCATATCATATTTTTTACGTACTTCACGACATACCTCAATACCATCACGACCTGGAAGCATAATATCCAGTAAAATTAAATCTGGCTGAACTTCTTCTACAAGTTCTAACGCTTCATCGCCATCATAGGCGCAATATACATCAAAGCCTTCTTTATTTAGATTAAACTTAACTATATCCGCAATCGGTTTTTCGTCATCTACTACAAGAATTTTCTTTTCTGCCATTTTTTTACAGTCCTCTCATTCCTGGATTTCGCCGGCTTTAACCGGGACAGATACTTTTTATTTAATGCATAAAAATCTCACTAAACATTTTAAATTCTGGCCTGCCTTCATAAAACAACATGCTAAGAATAGACTTACTAACCAATTATAACACATCCCATTAATTATCTGAATTATTACAAGCGATTTTCTCTTAAAATTGGATAAATTGGCTACTGCTGTGTAACTTTATCGAACAAATGCAATTTGGAAACTCGCGTTACTGCTTCTTCCAAGCGCTCTTCATCCATTAAAAGACCTACGCGGACGTAACCTTCACCAAACTCCCCAAAGCCACTACCATCCGCAACGGCAACACTGACCTCTTCTAGCAGATAATCAGCAAATTCGCTACTTGTAAAATTTTCCGGGACTGGCATCCAAGCAAAGAACGAACCCGCCGGCGCAACTGCCTCCCAACCAATTTTCTTACAAGCAGAAATAAAGGCATCCCTGCGACTTTCATAACGAGCGGTTAATTCACCCACACAAGTCTGATCTCCTGTTAAAGCTTCGATTGCAGCATCTTGAATCCCTGGAAAAAGACTTACATACATATGATCTTGAATAAGATTAATAGCTTCAATAACTTCGCTGTTCCCAACTGCAAAACCAACGCGCCAGCCAGCCATATTATATGTTTTCGAAAGTGTATAAAGTTCAATTCCAACTTCTTTTGCACCGTTTGTTTCTAAAAAACTAATTGGTTTTTTACCGTCAAAGCCAATACCTCCATATGCGAAATCGTGCGCAACAACGATATTATGATTCTTGGCAAAAGCGACTGTTTCTTCAAAGAAATCTGCCGTAGCCACAGCGCCAGTTGGATTATTAGGATAATTTAAATACATTAATTCAGCTTTTTCAGCTATGTCTTCTGGAATTTTAGTGAAATCTGGTAAAAAATTATTTGCGGCAATAAGCGGCATTTTTTCAAATTGAACTTCACCTAACACTACTCCTGACAAATAATCAGGATAGCCCGGATCAGGTAAAAGCATCGTATCACCTGGATCCATCAAACACATCGGCAGCTCCACTAAACCTGTTTTTGTCCCAAACAAAATAGCTACTTCCGTGTTTGGATCAATTGTTACATTATATTCACGCGCGTAAAAATCCGCAGCGGCTTGTTTTAGTTCGTGTTTTCCTCGAAATAAAGAATATTTGTGGTTAAGTGGTTTTTCTGAAGCTGTTTTCATTGCTTCCACAATATGTTTGGGTGTTGGCTGGTCTGGGTTTCCTTGTCCTAAATTAATGACATCATGCCCTTCTGCCACCTTTTTTCCAACTTTTTCAACAAGGCTAGAGAAAAACTGATCTGGTAAATTTTGCAAGCGTTTGGAAATTTTCATTTTACACCCGTCCTTTTCAAGTTTCATTGATTAAAATAGTAAAGTTTTCTGAAGTATTTGTCCAGTATGATTTTTTTAAAACTTAAAAAAGCATTGACAAATTAAGGTAATGTGCGTATATTTTTAACTAACAGGTTTTTCTAAAATATTTTCTCTTATCGAGAGCGGCAGAGGGACTGGCCCGATGAAGCCCGGCAACCTAACTTTATTTAAGCGTAAAGTGAAGGTGCTAATTCCAGCAAAATGGTGTATTCCATTTTGGTAGATAAGAGGAGCTGGATATGTTCGACTTTCCACTTCTCTATTCTAAATAGAGAAGTTTTTTATTGTTTTCATGAATAAATCTGGATAATCACACAACATACTAGGGAGGAAAAAAGATGAGAAAATTAACAAAAGGGTTAGGAATTTTACTTGCATCAAGTCTTGTTTTAGGATTAGCAGCATGTGGAGGAGGCAGTGACGACAAAGCCTTAAGCACAGAAAAAATTACAATTGGAACAACAGCAGGACCTCACCAACAAATCGCTGAAGAAGTTCAAAAATTAGCGAAAAAAGACGGTCTTGAAATCAAAATCAAAACATTTGATGATTATAACACGCCAAATACAGCTTTAAATGATGGTGATTTGGATGCGAATAACTACCAAACAATTCCATTTTTAGAGCAACAAAAGAAAGATAAAGGCTACAAATTAGACGTTGCTTTTAAAACAGTAGCATTCCCAATGGGCATTTACTCCAACGATATTAAAGACTTGAAAAATCTTAAAAAAGGCGACAAAATTGCCGTTCCAAATGATCCAAGTAACGAATACCGTGGTTTAAAACTGTTTGAAGATGCTGGCGTTATTAAATTAAAAGATGGTGTGGAAGAAAAAGCAACGAAAAAAGACATTGCTGAAAACCCGCTTGACCTTGAAATCGTTGAACTTGAAGCTTCTCAAATACCTGCACAATTAGATGAAGTTGCAGCCGCAGCTATCAATACTAACTTTGCAATGGGCGCTGGACTTTCTATTAATAAAGATGCCATTTACCACGAACCTACAAAAGACAATCCATATCCAAACGTTTTCGTTGTTCGTAGTGCCAACAAAGACGATGAAGTCGTAAAAACATTAGAAAAATATTACCATTCAGATGAAGTAAAAGCATTTATTGAAAAAGAATTTAATGGGTCTGTAGTACCTGCATTCTAGGGAGTTGTTTTATTTTGATCGAATTACATCAAGTTTCAAAATCATTTAACGTAAATGGAAAAACCGTAGAAGCCGTCAAAAATGTTTCTATTACAGTAGAAAAAGGAGAAATTTTCGGTGTCGTTGGTTACAGTGGCGCCGGGAAAAGTACCCTTGTTCGTTGCATCAACCTGCTTGAACGTCCAGATGCCGGCCAAGTTGTGATTGATGGGAAGAACTTATCTACCCTATCAAGCAAAGAACTTCGTGTCGCTCGCCGGAAAATCGGCATGATTTTCCAAGGATATAACCTACTAAAAACCGCAACTGTCTATGATAACATTGCCAAACCATTAAAATTAGAAGGCGTTTCAAAAGACGAAATCGAGACGCGCGTAAATAAATACTTGTCAATTGTTGGCTTAGAGGATAAACGAAACAACTATCCAAGCCAACTTTCTGGCGGTCAAAAACAGCGTGTGGCGATTGCTCGTGCTCTTGCGCATGAGCCAGAAATTCTCTTAAGCGATGAAGCAACAAGCGCCTTGGACCCTGAAACAACAGAAGCAATTTTGCAACTGTTACTTAAAATTAATGCGGAACTCGGCATTACGATTTTCTTAATTACACATGAACTTGATGTCATTCAACGTATTTGTGACCGGGTTGCTGTAATGGAAAATGGTCATTTAGTGGAACAAGGTACGGTTCTTGATATTTTCACGAAAGCAAAACACGCGACAACCAAGCGCTTTGTGGGATCGGAAGCTAGTTTCGATATCCCGCAAGATTTGCTTGAAAAATATGTTGCGACTGGGAAATTGGTTTCTCTTCATTTTATTGGAGACGAAGCGGATGAACCTGCGCTCGCTCTTGTATCACGTAAATTCGACGTTCTTCCAAGCATTTTAGCTGGGGGAATTGATCATTTGAAAAACGGAACACTTGGAAAACTGCTCGTTCATTTAAAAGGGGACGAAGTTGAATACAGTAAAGCTATTTCTTATTTGAAAGAATCTGGAGTCGTTGTTGAGGAGGTCGAGTTACTATGAGTTTGTTTTTTGAAGAATGGGGCCCGATACTTTGGCAAGGATTTCTAGAAACGCTTACGATGACTGGGATTACACTCGTGATTTCACTTGCGATTGGTTTACCACTTGGCGTATTTTTAACATTAACGCGTAAAGGTGGTCAATCAGAAAACCTGGTTGCCTACAGTATTCTAAACTGGGTTATTAATATTTTACGTTCATTACCGTTTATTATTTTGTTATTCTTAATGATTCCCGTAACACGGTTTGTTGTTGGGACTACTATTGGGATTCAAGGGGTTATTATGCCACTTGTGGTATTTACGGCACCTTATATTGCCCGTTTAATGGAGTCCGCCCTTTTGGAAGTGGACCGTGGAGTTGTGGAAGCCTATCAAGCTATGGGAATTTCTACACCAAAAATCATTTGGAGTGTCGTTATTCGCGAAGCTCGGTCTGGTATCGTTCTTGGCTTAACTATCGCTACAATCGGTCTAATCGGCGCGACTGCAATGGCTGGACTTGTTGGTGCTGGCGGACTCGGAACAATTGCTTACCAATATGGTTTCCAACGTTTCGAACCAACTGTCATGTATACAACCATTATTATTTTAATTATCATGGTACAAGCACTACAATCATTCGGTAATTTCTTATCTAGACGTCTTAAAAAAGATTAATTCACTACTTAGAGCTTGGTGCGAAGTGTTCCAATATGGACTCGTCACCAAGCTTGTGTTATTTTTAAAAGAAAAAGGGAGCGAAGAACATGTGGAAGTTGGCATTATGTCAAACTGATGTAGTTTTTAAATATCCTGATGCAAACTATGCACGGATTGAAAAAGCTATAGTTGAAGCTGCAAAAAATGGGGCAGATATCGCAGTTTTACCAGAAATGTGGAATACAGGTTATGCTTTAAATGAATTAGCTGGGGTTGCTGATTTAAATGGGGAGAGAACGAAAGAATTTTTAGCAACACTTTCTGAAAAACACCAAATTGCTATTATCGGTGGCTCGGTCTCTATTTCGGAAGGAACCAAATTTTCTAATACAATGTATGCTTTCGACAAATATGGTGGACTACTTTCTTCATATAAGAAGGTTCACTTATTTCAGCTTATGAATGAGCATCTCTATTTAGAGGCTGGGAATGATAAAAATCTATTTCGACTGGACGGTGTTTCTTGCGCTGGTTTCATTTGCTATGATATTAGATTTCCAGAATGGATTCGCAAACACACTTCAGAAGGATCGGAAGTCATTTTTGTTTCAGCTCAGTGGCCAGCCGAACGTGTTACTCAGTGGGAGCAACTACTTATTGCACGCGCTATTGAAAATCAAGCTTTTGTCGTTGCAGTCAATCGAGTTGGCGATGATCCTAATAATCATTTCAATGGGCACTCACTTGTGATTGATCCACTTGGAAATATTGTCGCTCATGGCGGTGAAGACGAAGGAAATATTTATGCTGAGATTGACTTAAAACTTGTTGCTGAAACGCGAGGCATCATTCCAGTTTTCACAGATAGACGACCTGAGCTTTACTAAATAGCTAAAAGATGCAAAATAATATTTTTTGCATCTTTTTCTCATTAAATGTTCATATTATCGGCAAAAAAGTGGCAATTTGGTATAATTAATATAGATTAATTTTTTGTTAATTTTGATATTATGTATTATAGTTAACAAAAAAAGTAAAGGGGCTGCTAATAATGGATGCATTATTTAATTATAAAGAGTTTGTTCGGCTTTCTCATGAAGGCAATATTAAATATGAAAAATTAAAAGTTCCAAAACATACAGATTTAGTAAATACTGCCTCGCAAAGAAATAACCATGTCTATTTAATTGTAGAAGGCTTCGTGTCTATTTCTATGAATCCGCAATCTAGTAGTATTTATACAGTCTTAGGTAAAGGCTCTTTTGTAAATTACTATAGTTTGTTCCAAGGAAATGTAGATGACTTTCTGTTTACAACCATTTCCCCGTGCACTATTTACAAATATTCTTTTAAAGATTTAGAGTACTTTCTTTCGATGTTTCCAGAGAATTTTGGTTTTCAATTTTTCATTATGCGAGACTTGGCGCGACATGCATTCTTCAAAAGCCTTTTCGCCGAGACTAGTTCTTCTGATAAATTAGAGCTTTCTTTTTCTAATATGGGCAAATTACACGGAACGCTTTATGAAAAAGATAGTGTTATTTTACCGAAAGAAATGCGAACTAGTACTATCGCTGCTTATAGCAATCTATCGAAAAGCAGTTTTTACAAACAATTAACCCTTTTAAAAGAACAAGGTAAGATTTGGAAAAATGGAAGAGAATGGGTTGTTAGAAATAAGGAATTGTACGATTATGTGAAAGCTAGACAATTTGTTGATTAAAAAACGCCACCTGAGTTATGGGTGGCGTTTTTTATTTGGATTAGTACTATCATCATTCTTACATTGTTGATTCTATGCCCGCACATATATTCAATAAGCATCCAAAGCAAAAAGAATAAGCCCTCCATCAAAGAGGGCCTATTTCACAACTCATACAAAACCACTTCACCAGTAGCAAATGATTTCTGCACATCAATAATTCTTTGGTTGCTGGAACCGCGGAATGCTAGGTTGGGGTCGAATAGTTTTTGTTCGAAGCGGCCGTCTACCAGAACATCTATTAAGGATAGAAGTTCTAGTTTGTCGGCGGTTTCTTGCATCATTTCGTCCCAGGTGTAGCCGGTCCATGACCAGATATCTTTTGTTTCGCCGTATGTCGCGCGGATTCGTTTCACGACAGATAGGCATGTGGCGGTGTTTAGAAATGGTTCTCCGCCAAGTAAAGTGAGGCCTTGGACGCTTTCATGTCCGATGTCTTTTAGGATATCGTCTTCTAATTCTTTCGTGTAAGGTTTGCCGTATTTAAATGATTGCGCAGCCTTGTTGTAACAGCCTTCGCAGTGGAAAGGACATCCAGATACATATAGACTGCACCGGACGCCCTCTCCGTCGACAAAGTTGAATGCCTTATAGTCGGCGATATACCCTCTGGATAATTCATTCGACTTCCATTCACACGGTTTTGGATTATTCACCTAAGTTCTCCATATGTTTCACGCGATTGCTAATTTCTACGTGACGTCCATGAACCATTGGACGTTTCATTGGGTTGCCTAAATAGCCACAAGTACGTTTTACAACATCTGCTTTTTCGGGGTCGGTGTTGCCACAGCTTGGGCATTTGAAGCCTTCTTCTGTAGGAACAAATTCACCTTCAAAATTACATTCGTAACATTTATCGATTGGTGTATTTGTACCAAGGTAAGCTACACGATCATAGGAGTAATCCCATACAGCCTCAAGTGCTTTCGTATTGTGAACCATTTTTGGATATTCACAATAATGAATGAATCCGCCAGAGCAAAATTCTGGATAATCTTTTTCAAAATCAATTTTTTCAAATGGGGTAATTTTTTTACGAACATCATAGTGGAAAGAGTTTTGGTAGTAGTCTTTATCTGTGATGTCTTTAATTACACCATATTTTTCTTTGTCTAAACGGTTAAAACGGTCAGTTAAGCTTTCACTTGGAGTCGAATATACGCTAAACCAGTAGCCATATTCATCTTTCCAGTTGTCCGCATAACCTTTTAGTTCTTTCAAGATATCAAGCGTGAAGTTTTTTGCTTCTTTGTCGCCTTCCCATTCACCGCCGTAAAATACAGTCGCTGCTTCATAAAGACCGATATAGCCGATAGAGATAGTAGAACGTTCTTTATTGAAAAGTTGATCAACATTTTCGCCATCTTGTAGTCGTTTGCCAAATGCTCCGTATTTATATAAAATTGGTGCATTTTCTGGACGTGCTTGACGTACGCGGTTTAAACGGAAAAGTAGCGCATCTTTGACTGTTTTCATGCGTTCGTGGAAAATTTCCCAGAAACGTTCTTTGTCCCCACCACTTTGGATAGCGATACGTGGAATGTTAAGTGTTACAACACCAAGATTGTTTCTTCCCGCGTTCACGTGTTCGCCGTTTTCGTTTTCCCAAGCTGGCAAGAACGAACGACAGCCCATTGGTACTTTGAAATCGCCTGTTAAGCGAACGAGTGAATCGTAGTTGAGTACATCTGGATACATCCGTTTCGAGGAACACTCTAGCGCCAATTGTTTAATGTCATAATTAGGATCTTCTGCATTTAAATTAGTTCCACGGCGAATTGAAAATACTAATTTCGGGAAAATAGCCGTGTGTTTATCTTTACCAACCCCACCAATACGCACTTTTAGGATGGCTTTTTGAATTTCACGGGCAAACCAATCTTCACCAAGACCGAAGCCTAGTGTTACGAAAGGTGTTTGGCCGTTACTTGTATATAATGTGTTGATTTCGTATTCTAAGCTTTGCATCGCATCGTAAATATCTTTGCGTGTTTTCTCCGCTGCATAACCTTCTTGTTTTTCTGGAACGACCCATTCCATCGCATCTTTTTTATGTTTTTCAAAGTTCAAACGCGCGTAAACGGATAAAACTTCATCAATACGGTCAACCGAACAGCCGCCGTACTGTGAACTTGCTACGTTTGCGATTATTTGAGCAATTTGTGCGGTAGCAGTTTGGATAGATTTCGGGCTTTCTACGTTGGCATTACCAATCGTAAATCCTTTTGACAGCATTCCTTCGATGTCGATTAAACAACAGTTGGTCATCGCATGGTATGGGCTGTAATCTAAATCGTGAAAATGAATTTCCCCTTTTAAATGAGCGTTGGATACGTGTTTTGGTAGCATGTATTTTAATGCGTAACTTTTTGCTACGGCTCCTGCTGTCAAATCGCGTTGCGTATTAAAGACAGTCGCGTCTTTGTTGGCATTTTCGTTTACTACTGTTTTGTCTTTTTGTAGTAGCTTTTCTACGCTTTTGTGCATATCTGTGATGTTTTCACGCTCATGGTCGCGATCATGGCGGTATTCTATGTAAGCCCTCGCTACATCAGGATACGTCGATTTCATTAAAGTATTTTCGACGCAATGCTGGATTTCATCGATGGTCATATCTGCCTTGTTAGGTAATTCACTTACAACCTCAAGCAAAATCTCTTCTAAGAAAGTCTCGTCCTCTAAATTAATTGCTTTCATAGATGCTTCAACGGCATTACGAATTTTAATTAAATCAAAGTTTGCTTTACGGCCGTCCCTTTTTATTACCATTTGTTCATTAAGTTGTTCCACGTACATGATAATCCCCCACTAACTATATATTGTGTCTGCTTTAATAATATAACACAAGATGAAGTTTTATTGTAATGATATCTGAGGAATTTCCGGAATTGGGACTAAAGAATTAAGCGCTGTGAAAAATCTTTCACATAAAAGGTCTTTTGTCCCTTTACTTCTTTTTATTTTTTTGCTACTTATGCAAGTTGCCCAACAGATGAATTTTTTCTTTGTGCAAATTGCCATAGTTTTTGTAAAGCGTTTTCATATACAATGAACACAAGTTAAAAAATAGAAAGAGGCGAAGAAAGTTGGCACAATTATCACTAGAACATATTTATAAAATTTATGATAACAAAGTAACTGCGGTATCTGACTTTAATTTAGAAATCGATGACAAAGAATTCATCGTTTTTGTAGGTCCATCTGGTTGTGGTAAATCTACAACTTTACGTATGATTGCTGGACTAGAAGAAATTTCAAAAGGCGAACTATCTATTGATGGTAAAGTAATGAACAATGTTGCGCCAAAAGACCGTGACATCGCAATGGTATTCCAAAACTACGCATTATATCCGCATATGACTGTATATGATAATATGGCATTCGGTTTAAAACTTCGTAAAATGCCAAAAGACGAAATTAAAAAACGTGTTGAGCATGCAGCAAATATTCTTGGCTTAACTGAATACTTAAAACGTAAACCAAGTGCACTTTCCGGTGGTCAACGTCAACGTGTTGCTCTAGGTCGTGCAATCGTTCGTGACGCAAAAGTCTTCCTAATGGATGAACCACTTTCCAACTTGGATGCGAAATTACGTGTGCAAATGCGTGCGGAAATCACAAAACTTCACCAACAATTAGATACTACAATGATTTACGTTACCCATGACCAAACAGAAGCGATGACAATGGCAACTCGTATCGTTATCATGAAAGACGGTGTTATCCAACAAGTTGGTTCACCAAAACAAGTTTACGATCACCCAGTAAATATGTTCGTAGCCGGCTTTATTGGAAGCCCAGCAATGAACTTCTTCAAAGGGCGTTTAGAAGGTTCTAACTTTATCGGTGATGATTTCACTATTGAAGTCCCAGAAGGCAAATTAAAACTTCTTAAAGATAGAGGGTTTGACGGTAAAGATATCGTTTTCGGTATTCGTCCAGAAGATATTCATGATGAGCCAATCGTTATTGAAGCTAATCCTGGTTATACGTTCAAAGCAACGACTATTGTTGCCGAGCTTACTGGTGCTGAATTTATGCTTCATAGCCGTGTTGGTACACATGAATTCGTAGCACGTGTTGATGCTCGCTCGGAACACCAACCAAACGAAGTACTTACTTTAGCATTCGAAATGTCTAAATCTCACTTCTTCGACCCAGAAACAGAAGATAACTTAACTGATTAATATTCGTAGAAAAACCCGCCAAGCTCGGCGGGTTTTCTTATTTTTCAAAAGGAAATTTAATTCCCCACTGCGTTCTAACATCGCTCATAATCGTGATAACATCATTTGTTAACTGATAAGTCGTGTTTTCTCCTGTCGCGATGCTCTCTTCCATAGCTATAATTTCATATTCTAAAGCTTTACTTGTTTCACCAACCTCAATTTCTTCCACTT
Source organism: Listeria sp. LM90SB2 (assembly GCF_028867355.1). Classification (NCBI taxonomy): domain Bacteria; kingdom Bacillati; phylum Bacillota; class Bacilli; order Caryophanales; family Listeriaceae; genus Listeria; species Listeria sp. LM90SB2. The sequence goes on along the minus strand of NZ_CP046449.1, from coordinate 312,819 downwards.
TTCCAGTTGCCGTGTGTGTAACAGTTGCTCGGCTGGCACGCGGGTATTCATCTACAGTGATAAATCCTTCTTCACAAGCAATGACACCTCGTTTTGGCATTTTAGCACGGAAAGATAGCGATACAACCGCTAGTTCCTCTTCTTTATTTTTCAGTAAAATTCCGGACTGTTCGTCCACACCTGTTTCGAATTTCTTCATCGTCGTTAATACTTCATCTGGCGTTTCACTTAAAAAATACCGAGCAAAACTAAGGGCATACGTACCAATATCAAGTAATGCTCCACCCGCCAAATCCATATTATAAAAACGGTTTTTCGGATCTTTTTCTTTGGCACTTCCAAAAGCAACTTGAATAATTTTCAATTTACCAATTGCTCCAGATTCCACAATTTCTCGTAACTTTTTATAAAGCGGCATATGGAATATGGTCATTGCTTCTTTAACGATTAAGCCTTTCTCTTTGGCTAGCACATTGATTTCATTAAGTTCTTCGCTACTTACAGTTATCGCTTTTTCAGCTAAAACGTGTTTGCCGTTATGTAAACTTTTCATGATAAATTCATAGTGGTTAGAGTGTGGTGTAGCGATATAAACTACATCTATCGCCGGATCAGCAAGCATTTTGTCAAAGTCATCGTATACATTTTCTATTCCGTATTGACTTGCGAATGCTTGCCCCTTCTCTAAACTCCGTGCTCCTACCGCATAAATTTCACGGTTCATTCCTCGCATACCTTCTGCAAATTCGTGTGCAATTGAACCTGGTCCAAGAATTGCCCAGTTTAAATTTCCCATCATGGAACTCCTCCAAAAAATTATTTTAGAACTCGATAAAAACTATTGTATCATAATAACTATTCCGATTCGCACATGGTATACTTAAGTTATTAACTAAAAAGGATGATTTTATTTGACTAAAAAGTATTTGATTTGTTCCGATATCGATGGCACATTACTGCGCCAAGATCAAACTGTCTCTAAAAAAACGCGTGATTTAATCCAAACCTTAGAAAAAGATGGCCATATTTTTTCTATTTCTACAGGACGGATGTATCGCTCTGCCCGTGAAGTTGGCTTCCAAGTGAGTAATTCCGGTCATGTTATTGCCTCAAACGGATCCTACGCGGCTATTCGCGATGAACAACTGCTTAAAACCACTTTAGAAGAGAAGGCAATTCGCTCCACTTACGATATTATGAGCGACTTCGATCTACCACTTTTTTTCTTCTCTACCAATACACTTTTCTATACAAAAGAACCACCTGCTTTCTTCCAAAATCTTGCTGATAAAAGTCGCTTAGATACAGGACACAATAGTTTTTCGCTCGTTTCTATTAATGAAAAAGGTGTTTTTGATGAAAACATGCATCAATTTTTAAATGCTATTGTCGTTGCGGAAGATGATGCCTCAAAACTAACCGAAGTTCGCGCTGCTCTAAATGAAGCGAATGGTATTAGAGTCCTTTCTTCACACCATAATAATTTAGAAATACTTCCTGCTAATTCTGACAAAAAAACAGCCGTTGAAGCGCTTGGAAAGCATTACAATATTCCACGCGAAAGAATTATTACTTTTGGTGATGGCGAAAATGATATTGGCATGCTACAATATGCTGGAACCGGTGTTGCGATGGCAAATGCAAGCGATAATGTCAAAGCAGCAGCAGATCATCTTACTGACACGAATGAAGCAGATGGGGTTTACAAATTTCTAAAAGAATTCATTTCATAAGAGAAGAGGAAAAGGGATGAAAAAAGGGATTTTAAACGTATTATTAGTTTTTGCTTTAATTGCGGGGCTTTCCGTACCAAGTTCTATGCAAGTTGAAGCTGCTGCACCAACTATAAAAGTGCATTTTATTGATGTTGGTCAAGGAGATGCCATTTATATCAAAGCACCTAGTGGAGAAGATATTTTAATTGATGCAGGTAACAAAGGTAAAGGGAAAACGGTTGTAAATTATTTAAAAAAATTAAAAGTAAAAGATATTGAGATAATGATTGCTTCTCATTCAGATGCGGATAACATTGGTGGATTACCAGAAGTCATGAATAATATCAAGGTAAAAAGCCTTTATGCACCAAAATCCACAAACACAACAGCCGCTTACAAAAATTTTGTGAACACGGCGAAAAAGAAAAAACTAACCATTAAAACCGCAAAAGCAGGCGTAAAACTCCCTGTCAAAGGAGTAAATGCGCAGTTTGTTGGTCCTGTTAAAACTTACGGAAAAACAGATCGAAACAACTGGAGTGCTGTTCTCCACGTCGCATATAAGAAAAACACCTTCCTTTTCACAGGAGATGCGCAAACAAAAGCAGAAAACGATATGATTAAGGCAAAGAAAACCTTACGAGCTGACGTGTTAAAAGTAAGTACACAAGGTTCCAAAGCTGCAACAAGCAAAGCGTTTGTCAATGTCGTTAAACCAAAATACGCCATTATTAGCGTTGGGAAAAATGGATATGGCCACCCCACTTCACAAACCGTTAACACATTGACAAAAGCAAAAGCGAAAGTTTATCGAACAGATCGTAATAAAACCGTCGTTGTAACAGGCAACGGCTCCAGTTATTCTATCGGAAAATAATTTATGCTTATACGAAAAGCCAATAATAAAGATACGACTTTATTATTGGCTTTTTCCAACTATGCGTATTGGTTAACCTTTCTGAGTTAGAAATAACTCAAATATGACAAAAATATTGCGGTTACATTGGCTAAAAAAGGGTATTTTCATAAAAAAGAGGTTTTTTAGAAGTCTATTTTTAGTACTTGTGCAAACTTTTACGATGATACAATGTATTTGTATTAGTACAACTGAATCTGAAGGAGACGAAGTAAAAAATGGCCTATCCATTTAATCACAAAGAGTTTGTTGCAATGATGGAACAATACAATTTAAAATCTAACAGCATCACAATACCTGAACATACCATTCTAAATGATCTAGTTACTGAAAATCGGGATTGTGTGTATTTACTTAAATCTGGTATATTGGCCGGATATATTGATTTCGACAATGATAAAATTTATTCTATTTTCACATCTAATTTTTTCATGGGATATTATACGATTTTCGATAATGCATCCCTTGTTTTAACGTATCAAACACTAACTGAGTGCGAATTGATTATCTACAAGAAGAAAGATATCGAATACTCGCTCTCTCTCTTCCCTGAAAACTTTAGCTTCCAATACACAATTATGAGAACTATCGCCAAACATGGTTACTACAAATCACTTTTACAATATCGCGATAAAAAAGATCAATTGGCTTTTGTATTTGAAATGCTTGTCAAAATCCTCGATATCCCAGTGGAAGACGGCGTCGCAGTACTACCAAAATCTATTAGTACGACAGTCATTAAAAACTACTGTACCCTGTCGAAAGCCTTCTTCTATTCTCAACTTAAAGAATTAAAAGAAGCCGGGATTATTTCAAAAGTAAAACTGCAATGGCGTATTAACATGGAAGCTCTTTCAGAAAAAAACAATAGCATAAACTAAGAAAAAGGATGCAGTTTTATGAGCTGCATCCTTTTTTTATTTAATCGCTAAAGTGAAAATACTAACTTCTTGTTCTTTTCCGCCATAATTAGCTTGTTTGGTTTCTTCTTTCGTGTAGCCAAGGTATTCAAAGAATCCACGCCCTTTTTCATTCTCAGCTAAAACTCCTAAGGCTAATGAATCTGCCCCGCCGTCATTCGCCCACTCTTTGATCGTTTGATGAAGTACTTTTCCAAGGCCGTTATGACGAGCATCTGGCGTTAAAAGAAGTAATCCGATAAACCAGCGCCCTTTTCGCGGATAGTCAGAAACAATATCTACTAAGCCGATTGGTTTTTCATTTTCATCCAATACAGCTAGTACAAACTTATCGAATCTTGTTTTCCCGTTTGGAATTTCTGTGATAATTTTTAATGCATCACTTTTCGATGCAGGCTTATCTTGTTCCATTAAATAATAATCTTCGGATGCCGCGCAAACAGCTTCTGCAAGTTCTACATCTTTTTCATTTAAAAATTTCACATGATAATTACGTTTCATTATTTCACTCTTTTCTTTATCAAGTTTCCAAGTCAATCATGCCATAAATTCCCTGTTGTTTCAATAGATAGCCAGAAATCCATCTGAATTTATGCTATACTAGAATGAGTTTATGATGGAAAAGGAGCTAGTATATTGTATAAATTAATCGCGATTGATATTGATGGAACACTACTGACAGATGATCATAAGGTTACGGACGAAGTAAAAGAAGCCATTCGCCAAGCAAAACTAAAAGGCGTAAAAGTGGTTCTTTGTACTGGACGTCCGCTTGTTGGTGTAGAAAATTATCTGACTGACCTTGAATTACGTGAGGAAGGCGATTACGTTATTAGTTTTAACGGCGCATTCGTTCAAGATACGTTTACAAAAGAAGTTATTTCTCACTTAACGCTTGGCATTGACGATTTAAAAGAAATTTATCAAGTGAGTTTAGATAGCAATTTGCACATGCATTTCTTTGATGACAAAGCGCTTTATACGCCGAACCGTGAAATCGGCAAATACACGATTGTCGAAGCTTATCTTACTGGTAGCCAACTGATTTATAAAGAAATCGAAAACGTGCCAGAAGATTTTATTATGTCGAAAGCAATGTTTATTGAAGAAGCCCCTGAGTTAGAAGTTGGTATTGCGAAAATCCCAGAATCATTCCGCGAAAAATATCATCTAGTTCGTAGCACGCCTTTCTACTTGGAAATTCTAAATCGTGACGCTAGTAAAGGTAACGCGGTCAAAGAACTTTCCGAAAAACTTGGCATTAAGCAAAGCGAAGTTATCTGCATTGGCGACCAAGAAAATGACGTTACAATGCTTGAATTTGCTGGTCTTGGTATTGCGATGGGCAATGCTCCAGAAAGAATTAAGCAATTAGCTGACTATACGACTGCATCGAACAATGATAGTGGTGTAGCAAAAGCAATTCAAAAATTTGTGCTGGATAAATAAAACAAAAACGCAGATTCGAATAGGAATCTGCGTTTTTTAACTATCTTTTTAAAAGAATATACTTTAAAATATATTAGTAGAGTTTTTTAATAAAAATCGCTTTAATGGAGGTTATATTAATGGAACATCAAAAACGTTCACCATTCCCGAAAGATTTCTTATGGGGTTCTGCATCGGCAGCTTATCAAATCGAAGGCGCATGGGACGCAGACGGCAAAGGTAAATCAGTTTGGGACGAATATGTCCGCATTCCTGGAACTACTTTCAAAGGTACAAATGGCGATGTAGCTGTCGACCATTATCACCGTTATAAAGAAGACGTAAAACTAATGGCAGACGCTGGCCTAAAAGCTTACCGTTTCTCTATCGCTTGGACTCGTATTTTTCCAAATGGTAAAGGCGAAGTGAATGAAGCTGGATTGAAATTTTATGATAACTTGATTGATGAGTTGCTTAAATATGACATTGAACCGCTTGTAACGCTTTATCACTGGGATATCCCACAAGCATTATTTGATGAATACGGTGGCTGGGAATCTCGCCAAGTTATTGAAGATTTCACAAATTATTCCACAACGCTATTCAAACGTTACGGCGACCGCGTGAAATATTGGGTTTCCTTGAATGAGCAAAATATCTTTGTTGGTATGGGTTATGGTCAAGCGCTTCACCCGCCAAAAGTTAGCGATCCAAAAAGAATGTACGCAGTAAACCACATTGCGAACTTAGCTAATGCGAGTGTTATCAAAGCTTTCCACGAAATCGTTCCTGATGGAAAAATTGGACCAAGTTTTGCTTACACACCACATTATCCAATCGACACAGATCCTAAAAACGTTCAAGCTGCCGACGATGCAGAAGAATTAAACAGTTATTTCTGGATGGATATGTATGCTTTTGGGCGCTATCCGAAAGCGGTTTGGAAATATTTAGAAGAAAACGATATTGCGCCAGTTATTGAAGACGGCGATATGGAACTTCTTTCTTCTGCAAAACCAGATTTCATGGGCGTAAACTATTACCAATCCGCAACTGTTGCTTACAACCCGCTTGATGGCGTTGGTCAAAACAACGAAATGAACTTCACTGGTAAAAAAGGTAGCACGAAAGAAACTGGTGTCCCTGGCGTTTACAAAAAAGTCGTTAATCCTTTTGTGAAAACAACGAACTGGGACTGGACAATCGATCCAAAAGGCTTACAAATTGCGCTTCGTCGTATTAACAGCCGCTATGCTTTACCAATTTTAATTACAGAAAACGGTTTAGGTGAATTTGATAAATTAGTGGACGGAGAAGTAAACGATGACTACCGTATTGACTATCTAAGCGCGCACGCAACTGCTATTCGCGATGCAATCAGTGATGGTGTTGATATGTTAGGCTATTGTACTTGGAGCTTCACAGACCTTCTAAGCTGGTTAAACGGCTATCAAAAACGTTACGGTTTTGTTTATGTTGACCGCGATGTGGAAGATGATGCGCCAATGACACGTATTCCGAAGAAAAGTTATTATTGGTATAAACAAGTGATTGAAACTAATGGAGCAGATTTATAAATGATGGCTGACCTTCAAGATCGGCTAGCTAGAATCCAAGCAAAAATCACTGCGTTAAAAGAAAAAGATCCCGATTTGAATTTATTTGGTTCAGAAAGCCACGCCTATAAACTTAATCAACCATTGTCTAATCAAACGCTTACCGAGTTTGAGAATGAGCATCAAATTACCTTACCTCAAGATTATCGCGCTTTTCTAGAGCAAATTGGTAATGGTGGAATGGGTCCTTATTATGGCTTAGAAACACTTGCGGACGGGCTTTGCGCCTCGCTTGATTACAAGGATGAAAAGTACGGGGTGCAAACATTAAGTGAGCCTTTTCCACATACAGATGATTGGACCGCTCCTGGTTATAAAGAAGGAATGTCCGATGAAGATTATGATGCTTGGCAAGAACTGTGCTTCCAAGATAAAGAAGTATTTGGACTTCTGCGTATCGCTAATTTTGGTTGTGGCGTTTCGATTAACCTTGTTGTAAACGGTCCTTCTTATGGAGAAATTTGGGTGGATGACAGAAATAATGATAATGGCGTCTATCCTGATTTTTACTTTGGGAATGAAGAACGTTTAGGCTTTCTTGAATGGTATGAGTTATGGTTAGATAAATCTATAGAGGAAATTGAATAAAGAAAAAACCGCTAAAAAGAAGCATACTCTTTTTAGCGGTTTTTTTATGCAATGTTCATATGTGATGGCTTTTTATTTTTAAATAATTTGCATGCTATACTCCATTTATATTATAGAAAAGGAGTAGGATGACATGAAAAAATTTATTCTAGCAAGCCTTGCATGTACGACTTTGATTAGTTTTAGTCCTTTGGTAGGACAAGTCGAAGTAAGCGCTGCTACAACAAACATTGCCACTGCCCCAGAAAAAAATTTACAAGAAGCTCCTCCAGCCACGGTTGATCAAATTTTCCCAGATGATGCTCTAGCTTTTAAAGTCGCACAGGAACTAGGTGTTTCCGAGGATACAGTCGTTACACAAGAACAACTAGATACTATCGAAACAATGGTATATGTGGATTTCGGTGTGGAAGATTTAACAGGCATGGAATATTTACACAACTTAAAATTTGTAGATTTAAGCCAAAATAAAATTAGCAAATTAGAGAATCTCGCTAATTTAACAGAATTAGAAACGGTATCACTTAACTACAATCAAATTACAGATATTACTCCACTAATGAACTCACCTAAATTATATAACTTAGAATTAGGCGTTAACCAAATCTCTACTTTACCATCCTTCGAAAATTTAACTAATTTAAGGATATTAAATCTAAGTAGCAATCAACTAAAAGATATTTCGGCCCTAAAAGATACTCCTCAATTAACTAATTTATCTATTTCAGCAAATAATATATCAGACATCAGTGTCCTTTCAGAATGCGATAATCTCCAAGTTTTTTATGCCGAAAGCAATCAACTGACTTCTATTGAGCCATTAAGAAATAAAACAAAACTAGAATACTTCGATGCTAATTTTAATCAAATTAAAGATGTTACACCTCTCAGTACCATTCCAACAATTAGGTCAATAAAAATTGAAGAAAATCAGATTAGTGATTTCAGCTCATTGGCAGGTCACCGCTTAGAATTGTTTGATGCTACTGGACAAAATATATACCTTCCAGATGTTGCGCTCGGCGATTCCACTAATATTGTAATGAAAGATAATCTCGGAGTAACATTACATGATTGGGTTTGGTACACCCCAGGAACTTACCAAAATGATACACTTACTTGGGAAAATGCAGGCGATAATTCCGCTTACTTTTTAAATAATCAATATCCAACTTACCCTTCTGTCACAGTGACTGTCTATCAAACAGTCACTCCTTAAATAATAATAGCCTAGTTCTTTTATAGAACTAGGCTTTTTTACTTTCTTCTTCTCGTTTCAAAAGCGAATTTGCCATCATTTGGAAACAAAGAATTAAAATCATAAATACCACTAATGGAGGTAAAATTATCCAGAATTGGTGGTTGGCGAACACGAATTTAGCGTTTGCGATTAAACCAGATAATTCAGGGATAACTGGGTTTAGCATGCCGTCATCGGCGCCCATGATTGCCCCTCCGATGAAAATTCCAAAGATAGCTAAATGGACGAACATCTGTAGCGTTTGAATGAGCTGCTCAATCCAAATCAAAATTAATTTGGACCAGATTTGTGGATTGATATGCTTGGTTAATATCCAGCGAGCATTTCCGCCAAAAACGAGCGCGCTCAGGACGAACTCTTTTTTTAACACTTGGGAAATTTCACTGCTGATTCGGTTGGTTGTAATTGGTAAAACGATGACAACCATGATTAAAATTTGGAAGGTTATGCGTGTAAATAGGCTTGTTTCGAAAACGCCAGAATAGCTGATGAATTCGTTGACCATGATAATAAAGACGAGTAATGACAGTGGTAGATAATGCATTCCGTCCGCTATCGATTGAACAAAATTGCGGGTTCGTGGCTTGCTGAAAAATGCGAGCGGTACTGCCAAAATGTAACCAATCACGACACGTAGCGTTGCGATGATGACAGCTATAAGTAGCGTATACTTGATGCCGACGAGTAATTGGTCGAGAATGGAGTTGCCGGCTTGGTCGGTGCCTAGCCATACTTGCGCATTTGGTTTGAAGGGCGCCATATCGGTCACTCGTCCGGTCGCATCACTGATAAATTTAAGCGAGTTGATTTTGTCTCCCATAAGCCCGTAAATAAGGCTCGCGATTAGTAAGATGCTAAGTGTTGCCAGCGGAATGCTGAAGGATGGGCGTTTTAGGAGCTGCCCGGTCGTTACTACAAAGTTGCGCCATTTGCTTTTAAGGTTTACTTTTTCCGTAAAGGTTTTCTGGAAACTATTCCAGTGCAGCGGTATTCGGGTCACGTTTGCGCTCTCGGTATTTTTCCCACGGCTAATCCATAGGTCTATTAGTGCGTAAAAGAAGTAAAATGGGGTGAACACGAGTGCTAATACTAGGAAAATATTTAATGGGCTAAATCCTGCTAGTAAATAGTAGAGCACGCCTTCGATACCGAATAAAAATTCTACAATGAGGTAGGCGCTTAAAATAAACCAAACGATGGTTTTGGATTGGTAAAATAGGCTTTGCATCATATTGGGTGTGGCATGGCGAAGTAGTATCGCTCTATCGGTTAAGCCTTTCCCGCGAGCCAGTTGGATGTAGTCAGCTTGCCATTCATTTTCCATAAGGAGCATCATCATTTTGTAAAAGAGCACGGTTGGTATGATGGATAAGCAGACGATTGGTGCTGCATAAATTTGCTCGCCGTTTAAGCTGTAAAAATTCAAGGTGAACACGCCTGTTTGCTGATATATGTAGACGACGGCCATTTGAATAAGGAAAATAAAGGAAAAATCTGGAAAAGCTTGAAGTATTGATAAGAATCCGCTTAAGCCTTGGCGCAACCATTTTGGCCCGCGAAATGTTGCAATCACTAGTAAATAAGCAATAATCGCTGAAATTAGCAAGCTCGCTACGATAATTTTCATGGAGTAGAAATATGGTCCGGTAATAAAATCTGCCAACGAGACATGAAAAACTTCTGCGCTTCCTTGGTAACTAATTTCCCATTTGGTTGGGTGGAAAATCGCTGTAAAAATTGACTTAAGAGCCTCCCAGTACGTGCTTGATGACCATGAAGTCACTTTGCTAAATATCGCGGGAACACAACTGATTAAAATAATTCCTAAAATTCCTAATAAATAATGTAGAAAAATTTTGACAATTCTTTTCATATGTATGTTTTCTCCCTTTTTCTAGCTTTCTCTTATGTATAAATCTAGGACACACCTCCAATGAGATATGTCCAAGATTCTACTTATTTTAAGTCTAAATGACCGATTTCATTGATTTTTTTAAGAGAAAATTCGCCGTTTTGGTATTCTACGATGCTAATACTTGTGTTCAAGATTCTTGGCGCTTCTTTGCGGTGATCTTCAACCGTTCCGCCTTGCAGCAAGTATAATAATAACGTGAGCGACATGCCGTGAGAAACGACGAGAATGTTGCCGCTTAGATTTTCTGCAATGATTTTTTCGACGCCTTCTAACAGTCGTTCTGCAAGTTCATAATAAGTCTCGCCGCCGTTCACTTCTGCTTTGTAGGTTTCTGGGCTATGGAGAATTTTTGCGCGTTCTTCAGGGTGTTGTTCGTCAATTTCAGTTACTCTAATGCCTTCCCACGTTCCAAATCCCATTTCTTTTAGTTCTTCCAGAGGTTGAATTTCGATTTCGCGGTCGCCAAGAATGTAAGCCGCGGTATCTTGCGTGCGTTTACTTGTACTTGTATAAACCGCATCAATTGGTGTATCTTTCAACACTTCGCCAACTGCTTTTGCCCCGTCAATACCTTCTGCAACTAGCGGCGAATCGCCCCATCCCTGCATTTGTCCAGTCATATTCCATTCCGTCTTACCATGTCTTACAAAATAAATTGTACGTAAACCTTCTGCCAAAATTCTGCCTCCTAATTACACATTCTTCTAAAATTGTATCATGAATAGGCATATTTTCAAGGTTTTCTTATTTATTTATCTGTATCAAGTGGTTTTAAATGAGCCAAAATATCTTCGCGGCGATTTTCTAAATGTGGTGGTAAATCAACGTAAGTTCCATGTTCTTTCGTGAAATCGGTTTGGAAACCTGGTTCATCGGTTGCAAGTTCGATTAAAATGCCATTGCTTTCGCGGAAATAAAGAGAGTGGAAATAAAAACGGTCCACATATCCTGAATTTTTGTAGCCAAGGTCTTGAATCATTTCTGTCCAGCCAATCAAGTCGCCATCTGTCGGTACACGAAACGCCACGTGATGAATCCCGCCAGCACCTAAATTTCCTTGTTCTAAATCAGGTCGCGACTCCACATGCACTTCTCCGCCAAGCCCAACGTCGCCAGTTTTGAATACTGTAACTAATTTATCGTCATCTTCATAGGCACCGATCCGCTCGAAGCCTAATATTTTTGTCAAAAGACGATCTGTTTTTTCTTTTTTGAAAACAGAGAAGCGCACTGGGCCAAGTCCGCGAATGGCATATTCTGCTGGAACCGGGCTATCTTCCCAAGGGCTCACCTCGGTTACTTGTGTGCTTGTTTCATCGGAAATCAAATTGACCGGTAAGCCATCTGTGTCTTTTAAACGAATAATTTTGCGCCCGAATTGGTCGATTGGTTTACTGTGAAAAATGCGATGCTCATCGAGTCTTTTATCCCAGTAATGCAAGGCTTCATCGCTTGGAACACGTAAGCTGAGGCTAGAAATCGCATTGCGTGATGGGTGGTTTTTGGCCATATTTGGAACTTCAAAGAAAGTTAGCGCTGTCCCCGGCGAACCGATTTCGTCTCCGTAATATAAGTGGTACGTATAAGGGTCATCTTGGTTAACCGATTTTTTCACTAGTCGTAGTCCCATTATTTTTGTATAAAAGTCAAAGTTAGCTCGTGCGTTCGCTGTAAAAATAGATACGTGATGAATTCCCGTTAATTTCATAAATAATCACTCTCCTAATTTTTTTAATAGCTTAAGTAGTTCTTTTTGTTCGTCTCTTGTTAATTTATCAAATTGAGCTTGCTGAAAAGCTTCTTGTTTTGGCACGTTTTCGCGGTAACACGCTTGGCCTTTTTCTGTGAGGGTAATATGTTTTTCGCGCCCTGTCTTTGTTCGCGTGATATAACCTAATTGTTCTAATTTCGCGAGGAGTTGGGTAACATTTCCCTTCGTTACAACTAATTTTTCGGCAAGTTGTTGCTGTGTAATCTCTTTGTCTAAGCCAATCTGGGCAATGCAATCAAACTGCGCTGTCGAAATTCCTACCGCTCGCAAATTCTGATTGGTCAGCTTCATATTCCGATTGTAAAATCGACTAAATCGAAACCAAAGCAAAACCCCTAGCCTTTCTTCTTTTTTTACCATGCTCGTCCCCTCCTCTTGATATTATTAGTTTAGTACTAAACTGTATTAAAAGCAAGAAAAAAGCCTAGCACCTGTTTACAAACAAATACTAGACTTTTATTTAATTGCGTATTTTATAGCGGAAAATAAGTAAAGTTAAAGTTCCATCACGATAAAAACTCGGTGGCAATTCGTTTGTAAACATCTACCATCTCCAAATAATTCTCTATAGAAACATTTTCGTTTACTTGGTGAGGGGTTTCGTTTCCTGGTCCAAAAATAATCACTGGGAACTCTTTCTTAGCTTTGGTAAATTCTGCTGCATCGGTTGTTCCGGAAATACCGAGTAATGGGATTTCTTCTTTGACAATGTCGCTTGCTACGCTCTTAGCAATGTGGACTAAATCCGAATTTTTATCACTAAATACTGGTTGTTTGTCATAATCAAATATTAATTCTAGATTCATATTTTCCTGTTTATTTAACTTATTGATAATCTTCACTAGCACTTGTTTCACTGTTTCGTTATCCATTTCTGGAATCGAGCGAATATTCCCTTGTAGTTGCGCTTTTTCAGGGATACTATTGACTTGATTTCCACCATCAATTACGGTGACATTATGAATAAAATCGCCTAATATTTCGTTAGTAGCATCAATTGATTTCACGAATTTTTCTACTTCATTATAAAATAGCAACAAGTTGTCAATCGCATTAACACCAAATTCCGGCATCGAACTATGCGCATTTTTACCAGTGGATTTAACGGTATAATTAATGGAACCTTTATGCGCATAAACAATCCGGTGTCCACTCGGTTCGCCGATAATCAAGCCATCTAAATCATCTGCGTAACCTTTTTGCGTTAGTTGTTCGGCTCCAAGTTCACCGACTTCTTCACCAACCGTTGCTAATAATCTAATTTTGCCATTTAGTTTTTGTTTTTCTTCATGAAGCTCAATCATTGCAATAATCATCGCCGCTAGACCTGACTTCATATCCGTCGCGCCACGTCCGTATATTTTCCCTTCATGCTCTGTTGCTTCAAAAGGTGGGAACTTCCACTTCGAGACATCACCCGCATCAACGACATCCATATGCCCTGAAAACGCCAAAACTTTCTCGTCACTGGAACCAATTTCGCTAACTAGGCTGGCTCTGTCTACGTCGTATTTTACCTTTTCGGACTCAATACCGTGTTCAGCTAACAACTTTTGCAAATAGTTCGCAACTTGTTCTTCATGCCCATTAGTCGAATCAATATTCACAATGTCTTTTAAGATTTGAATTTTTCTTTGTCGTTCCATGTTTACGCCCTCTTTCTTTGAATTCCACTCTATGTTTTCCCGTTCCATAAAAAGGCAAACTCATCCTCCTAATCTCCAATCAAAAAATGGCTTAGCTCCTGCATAATTCACAGAAGCCAAGCCATTAATCGAATTATTTTGTTTGACGTTTTTTGCGGAATAAAACTAAGCCCATACCGATAAGAACTGCTCCTACAAAAATGGGAAGCACATTCCATTCGTCCCCAGTAATTGGTAACTTGATGTTAACTTTATCATCACTTGAACTGTTCGGATTATTTGTTCCATCGTTATTTTCTGTTGGTTTTACAGTGATGGAATTGCTAGCGTCGGGTTCTACAGTGATGGAATTATCATCGTTTGGTTCCACATTAATTGAACTACTAGCATTTGGTTCTTCGTTCTCAGTGAACTTAGCATATAAAGTTATATCACTAGCAGGCATTTTATCTACCGCAAAGTCCCATTTATTCCCATTCGTTTCTGCGTCATACCAGCCATCGAATGTATATCCTTCCTTGGTTGGAACTGTTGGTTCTTCAATTAATTCATTCACAACTACTGTCAAACTTGTTTGCTCTCCGTCCACATCAAAAACGGCAGTGTAAGCCTCTGTTAATGGTTGGGTGACTGTTCCACTGAAAGGAACTGTTGCATTTTTGAAAACGACTGATTGGTTAAATGTGTAACTAACACTATTAATGTAGCTGTTTAAATCCCACGTTAAATCAGGACTAGTATATGTTCCATTGTCACTAATAGTATCAGGTGCAATAAGCTCACCAGAAAGGCCTTTTATCACATTTGGAACAATGATTTTATTTTGATAATATACGGGTTGGTTGGTAATTATTTGATCCGTCAACTCAATAATAGATAAGTTGGGAATATTCGCAAGGGGACTCACATCGCTAATTTGATTCTCTCTCAAGTAAACTTCTGTAAGACTAGATAAACTTGCAAGTGGCGAGATATCGCTTACTTTACAATTTTCAGCGTTTAATATGGTTAGTTTAGATAAATTAGCAATTGGGGTTAAATCGCTCACTTGGGTATATCCGAGTGATAATGTTTGCAAGTTAGATAAAGCTGCTAGTGGACTTATATCCGTTATTTGATTGATATCCAAATTTAATTCCTGCAAATTGGTAAGACCTGCAAGGGAAGTCACATCGGTAATATCTGTATAAATAAGATGCAACATTTTTAGACTTTTTAATCCCGCAAGCGCACTTACATCTTTTAATGGATTTCCGGATAATCCAAGCTCTGTTATTTTCGTTAAATTTGCGAGCGGACTTACATCGGTTATTTGGTTATCTGTTAGTTCTAGTTCTGATAAATTAGTTAAGTACTGCATTCCTTCTATCGTTGTTATTCCCGCAGATTTTGCTGATAATTGGGTTATACTATCTAAATCAGTTTGCGTAACTTCATCTGTTACATCCGCTTTTTCGAGAAGTGTTTTCACATTATCAGCAACCACTGGATCAGTAAAAATTTCATTGATAGGGGTTGGTTGTTCAATTACCGCTGCTTGTACTTCTTTTGAGCTCATCCCAACCCAAAAAGTAATTGCCAATACTGCTGCTAAAGTCACTACGATTCTTAATATTACTTTGTTTCTTTTCATTAAACTATCTCCTTTGTATGATCGTTCTGCTTTTAGAAATTTGTATGTTCTCGTAGTTGAGTTACTATATTATAGCGTAGTAGGTTTTCATTCAATCACTAAAATTAGACTTGTTACCGTTTTAGTTGTGACGTTTAGATGAATTTCTTTGCTAATAAAAAAACAGCCGAAATCTATAGAAAAACTATAGACCTCAGCTGTTTTTTTGTTGTTATTTTACTTTGATTGTTTTGCGGAGAATAAGCGTTGCTGTTCCTAACAAGAAAACTCCTACAAAAATTGGAAGCATGGTATTTTCGTCCCCAGCTGTCGGAAGCGTGGTATTTCCACCTGAATTGCTTGGGGTACTTGTCCCATTGCCATTTCCTGTTGGGGTAACCGTTGTTGGGTCATTGGAATCTGGGGTGGCATTTTTAGTAAACTGGGCGTATAGCGTTATATTTCCAGCTGGCATTTTGTCTGTCGCAAAATCCCATTTAGTTCCACCTGTTTTAGCATCATACCAACCTATGAACGTATAGCCATCCTTCGTTGGCGCTGCTGGTTCTTCTAGCAAGCTTTGATAAGTGACTTTTTGCGTCGTTAATTTCCCATCGATATCGAATGTGGCTGTATAGCTATTAATCGTGAACTGCGCGTATAATGTGATGTCTTCTGCTGGCATTTTGTCTGTCGCAAAATCCCATTTATTCCCGCCAGTTTTCGCATCATACCAGCCTGTGAAAGTGTATCCTTCTTTCGTTGGAGCTGTTGGTTCTTGAAGCAATTTCGTTTCTTCCACTACTTCATTTGTTTTCACTCCATCTACGTCAAATGTCGCTGTATAAGCATTGTGAAGTGGTTGGGTCACTGTTCCGCTAAAAGAACCCTGTGCTAATTGTTTATTAAATGTGTAACTTACTTGGTTAGTATAATTAGCCAAGTTCCACTTAATATTCGGGCTTGCATAAACACCATTATCGCTAATTGTATCTGGTGAGATTAATGCTCCCATTTCATCCTTAATGTTATTAGGGACCACAAGCTCTTGTTGGTACAATACTGGTTCACTCGTTATTTTTTGATTGTCTAAAGTAATACCAAAAAAATTAGGTGAATTAAAAAGTGGTTGTAAAGAACTAATATCACTGATTTGATTTTCAGCTAAAAATACATAGCTTAAATTAGCCAAATTCGCAATTGGGGTTACATCACTGATTTGATTTTTATCTAGTCGCATAATTTCCATAGCCCCTAAGCTTGAAATAGGACTCAAATCACTTATTTGGTTATTGTCTGCAGTTAAATGACTTAACTTTGCTAAGCCAGCAATTGGGCTTAAATCACTGATATCATTATAATCTATTCCAAGACCAATTAAGTTTTTCAAACCTGAAACTGGGCTTATATCCGTTATTTGATTGTTGCTTAGTTCTATGGTTTCTAGATTGATTAAATTACTAACTCCATTTAACTGTTTTATTTGATTTCCAGCTAATCTTAATTGGTGCAGACTTGTCACATTTGCTAGTGCACTTATATCGCTTAATTGATTGTCATTTGCTTCTAATATCCTTAATTTAGATAGTCCTGCAAGTGAATTTAAATCCGTTATTTTATTATTATTTAAAATTAATGTATCTATATTATTTAAATACTGCGCCCCCTCTAAAGAAGCTATATTGCTACTTTCTGCCGTTACTTCACTTATAGAATCTAGCTCTGCTTGTGAAACGTCAGATGTAGTACTAGGTTTATTTAAAGTTGCTTTTATTGCGTTTGCTAAATTCTCATCTGTAAAAATTTCATTAATTGGCGTCGGTTGATCAATTACTGCCGCCTGTACTTCCTCTTTTGAGCTAGTCCCTACCCAAAAGCTAATTGCCATTACTACAGCCAGAGTTACCAAGATACGTAATGCTGTTTTTTTTCTTTTCATTAACTTATCTCCTTTATAATATTATTCTATTTCTTAGGACTGTGTATGTATTCATAGCTGAATTATTTCATTATAACTTAATCAAATTTCGTTTAATCACTAGAATTAGACTCATTATTGATTAGTTGTGACATTTAGATGAATTCCCCTATTAACAAAAAACAGCTGAAGTCTATAAAGAAACTATAAACCGCAGCTGTTTTTGTTGTTATTTCACTTTGATTGTTTTGCGGAGAATTAGCGTTGCTGTCCCTAACAAGAAAACTCCGATAAAAATTGGAAGCATAGTATTTTCGTCCCCAGCTGTTGGAAGTGTGGTATTACCGCCTGAATCACTTGGATTACTTGTACCATCACCATTTCCTGTTGGGGTATTAGGAGTTGGATCATTTGGATTTGGGCTATCATTTTTAGTGAATTGGGCATATAGTGTAATATTTCCCGCCGGCATTTTACCAGTAGCAAAATCCCATTTAGTTCCACCCGTTTTAGCATCGTACCAACCTTTGAACGTATAACCTGCTTTCGTTGGCGCTGCTGGTTCTTCTAACAGACTTTGATAAGTGACTTTTTGCGTCGTTATTTTTCCATCATTGTCAAATGTGGCAGTATAGCTATTAATCGTGAACTGCGCATACAATGTGATATTTTCTGCTGGCATTTTGTCCGTGCTGAAATCCCATTTATTCCCGCCAGTTTTGGCATCATACCAGCCTGTGAATGTGTAACCTTCTTTCGTTGGTGCTGTTGGTTCTTTAATTAATTCATTCGCGCCGACTGTCACACTTGTTTGTTTTCCATCCACATCAAAAACCGCAGTGTAAGCTTCTGTTAATGGTTGGGTAACTGTTCCACTGAAAGGAACCGTTGTATTTTTGAAAGCGACTGATTGGTTAAACGTGTAGCTAACATTATTAATAAAACTAGTTAAATTCCATGTTAAATTTGGACTAGCGTATGTTCCATTGTCGCTAATAGTAGCAGGTGCAATAGGCGCGCCAGAAGAACCTTTTACTACATTAGGAACGACAAGATTATTTTGATAATACACGGGTTGGTTGGTAATTGTTTGATTTGTTAAAGTGACTATAAATAAGTTCGATAAATTAGCAAGTGGGCTGACATCACTAATTTGATTATCTTTCAAATGAACTTCTATAAGGTTAGGTAAACTCGCAAGTGGCGAAATATCACTTATTTTATTATCATCAGCTCTTAAAGTCGTTAGTTTAGATAAATTAGCAAGTGGGGTTAAATCATTTACTTGGTTATTTCCGATTGATAAGTATTGTAAATTAGTTAGTCCTGCGAGCGGACTTATATTGGTTATTTGATTGAGGTCCAAATATAATACCTGCAAATTGGAAAGACCTGCAAGTGGAGTCACATCTGTAATTTGTGTAGAAGTTAAATCTAGCGTTTTAATGCTTTGTAACCCAGCAATCGCGCTCACATTTTTTAACGGATTTCCAGATAATTCAAGCTCTGTTATTTTCGTTAAATTTTTAAGAGGAGTTAAATCAGTTATTTGGTTATCTTTAAGTTCTAACCCTATCAAATTATTTAAGTATTGTATTCCTTCTATCGTTGTTACTCCAGTATTAAATGCTGATAAAGTAGCTATTCCATCTAAATCTGCTTGCGTAACAGCGTCTGTTACATTAGATTTTCCAGTCGCTGTTTTAACTGCATTCGCAAGAGCCGGATCAGGGAAAATAACATTAATTGGGGTTGGCTGCGCAATGCTTTCCGCGCGAACCTCCGCACCTTGACTTGTCGTTACATATAGACTAATACCGAGAATAGCAGCTACCATTAAAACTAGTTTAAATACAGAATTCCATCGTTTTTTCATAGTCTCTCTCCTTTTATTTAAATTAAAACCATTAATTGTTCTAAATAAATCGTTAATATTAGATACCCTTTTTTAGATTTACTTAACAAAAAAAGGGATTACTTTTTTGCCTTCTTATAATTTGACTGAGTATATAATCCGGTGTCGAATACACCTCAGCGCTGCATTATTTTGGATGGTTTAGCGTAAAACATTACTAGCCTTTGGTGAATAATTATAACAGAAGATTCCTACCACTTTTTCCCGCATTAGACCCTTCTGTGCGAAAGATGTGACGATTAATTGAATATTTTTGTTCAGTGCCGTGTGGATTGTTTTTTTGTTGGAAGCAACAGTTTATTCTGATTCGATAAAAAAAGACAAGCAACAAATTACGTTACTTATCTTACTAACGTATAAAAAAACTTAATTTTTTTTGAAAACAGCTCTTTTTTGTATCTCCTTAAACATAAGATAGCCATCGGTTTGTAAGTAAGGAATTGGTAATAAGGAATTTATAGCAATAAATAGGCTAAAAATCTTTATAAATATAAAATCAAACCCTATCCATATTCCCATTGTCAAATTAATAACGGCAGGCATCAATAGAATGAGTGCTTGCTTTCCTAATCCCCAATTTGAATCTTCTTCATAAGATACAGAACAGTTAATGACAATGGGTGAAATAGCGACTTTTCTTACATTAAGGAAGAAAAAGTTACCTATTACTACCTTACCTATCTTTCCCTTAAAAAGTAGGACAAAGAAAATGTGGGCTAATTCATGCAAAACTAAGACTATAACCCAACTTTTATAAATTTCTAAAATCATTCTTCTTATCCCGGTAACTCATTAATAGTAATGTGAGCATAAACATGATAGCTGAACCCCCCAGTGTCGGAAGAATCATTAGCATACCTATATTATCCCCAATAATAACTCGACTTACTAACAAGCACGCAGGCATACTCAACAAAAAATCTAATATCATTATTACATAAATAAACCGTTTATTCTTTCTCGGTGTAAAATTCAAATTAGACATATCGTTTAAAAAGCCATTAATTAAACTAAATGATTTTCTTCCAAAAATAAAAATCAACACAGATACTATAAGAGAAAAAATTACTGATATAAGAAGTATTTTTGCTAAATTTTGTTTATAAAAAGCTACTTGCGAAATACTATCCACATAATTTGAGGCATATTGGTAGCTTGGTCCATGAACTTTTAAATAGTTTAAGAGTTCATGTTGGTTTTTACTAGCTAGTTTAATGGAAATAATAGAAAAATTAGGGTTATCATAATTTTCTTTCTCAAGCTTTAACAATATATTATTTAATTTCTCAGAAGTCTTATCCTCAACCTCAACAGTTCCTTTACTCACTTGTTTCGAATAAGAGATCGCTGCTACTGGAGAGTTAACGATACCGACTATTTCATACAACTCATTTTCAAATTCTAATTTATTACCTATAGCTGATTCTTCACTAATATCATCATGGAAAAATTTTTTCCGTTGAGCAAAAGATAACGCGATTTCTTTAGCATCGTCTTTTGGAAAACGTCCTTTGGTTAAGTGCATTTTAGTAACAGGAAAAGCATTTACATAGTTAGGCGAGTCTGTAATTATTTCCGGAAGAGCCAAAACTTCAAACTTGGAATTATCCAAAACAAATTCATTTATATAGCTTTCATCTACAACATAAATTTGTTTGATATAGTCTTTGTCTTGTAATTCAATCAACTCATTTGTAGTGAGATGATTAGGTTCCTGAAATTCATCTTCAATTTCACTTTCCGTCATTTCAATATTAAAATATCTAGAATAATTCTCCGCAATATCCATCAACTCAAAGTTATAATCACTAGTTAAATTCTCTTCTATTGGAACTGATCGTAAAATAATAGTGGAGGTAATATTGGTTAATAAGATCGTTAGTACTATAATAAACGCAAACATCAAGAAGTTAAATTTTGAACTAAGTAAATATTTTAAAATTCTTCCATTTGAAACAACTCTTTTACTATTAACTTGAATCTCGTTCTGCTCTATTTCAACATTAGACGATACTTCTATCCTATCTTTATCTACAAAAATAGTTTTATCAAAAAAATGCTCCAATCGAGTATCATGACTAACTAAGTAAATAATTTTCGTTTTTGCTAATTCACTTAAAATATTAGCAAGTATCTCCGAGGACTTGTTATCTAGATTATTTGTAGGTTCATCTAGAATAATTATAGAAGAGTCCAAAGCTAATGTTCTCACTAATTCTACTTTGACAAATTCTCCGCCGCTTAATAATTGGATATCTTTTTCTAAGTAGTAGTTATCTACAGAAAACAACTCGCAATACTTTTGAATTAAGTTCGGATTAGTTTTTGGGAAGTGTAAATATTTCTCTACACTAGTTTTATATTTCCAATTTTTTTGCGCAAAGTAAGCTACATCTTTTACTTTATTTGTGTTATTTTTTAATTCATTTTCAATAAAGGTTGTTTTTCCGCTTCCGTTACTACCTGTAATTGTGTAAATACCTGGTTTAGTGATAGAAAAAATGCTAAATTTATTTATTTTATTCATATAATCGCCTTTCTAATGTTGTTTTTAATTATTAATGGTATGACGATGTAGGCAAAAAAGAAAAATATCATTACTACACCTATTATGGCGGTAATAAGTACCGAATGAACAATACTCCACATAATTAAAAGAAAAATAACAGTACTAATAACCGAAAAGATTTTAAAGTTTGTAATAAGATACGTTTTTTTCTGAATTGAAGTAGCTCTTTTTCATTATAGCCATAATAAGTCAATGTACTATAACTATTTTTATAACTAACCTCATACATAATTAGTAAAATTAATAATACTAAGAGTAGTAAGCATATAAGAAGTGCTACTTTTTTTATCAGCATAACTGCATTACTGTATTGATTAACCTCAGCATTTAATAACTCTGGTTCATATCCTTTAATAAATATTTTTTTAGCATATAGTTTATTTTCTGCTAAGAAATCATAAAATGATTCTTGAGCTTTTAATTGCACGTATGCTTCTGTAATTAAAACATCTTGTTGATTTACTTTTTTCAAAATTTGCGCATACACGCTAGGATTAAATTCTATTTCTACCTGATTTGATTGCAAAGTATTACTATAATGAAGTTCAAATCCTAGCTGCTTAATTTTAGCTTTTTTAATTTCTGTTAAAGTTAAACTTTTAGGCACGTGGAAAGATGGACTATCACTATTTTTATAGTAATTTTCGTCATTACTAATGAATTCTGTCTCTGCGTTCAACTTTAAATCTCCACGTAAAGCTTCCATCATTACAGCTTTAATATTGATAAATTCTTCTGTTTTTGGATCATATAATTCTAAATATATTAACTCTTGATAAGTATCTTTTTTCAAATTAATCGCTTCTTCATAATACTCGTCTTCATTAATGCGTGTTTCTTCTGTGAAGAACTTAGCTTTATTAAATTTAGTTGCTGATTGTATAAGCATCGTATTAATTGCTTCATTATTGTCATAAGAAGAAGCATTAGTGCTGTATATTGTAGCAAGTTGATATGTACCTTTTTCGTTAGAAGGACTTGTTTCTTCAGCATTTGTTTTCAGTAAAATCACTAAAAAAATAGCGAAAATCATCATACAAATTAAATAGAAGATATATAAGAAATAGGTCCTTCTAGGTTTAATTTTGATAATGCGCGCTTTTGAACTTTCTTTATTAAAGCTGAAACTATCTGCTTCATAACTTTGATTCTTCTTTATTTCTATTTTTTTATCATATTCAGTAAAACGATCATCATGCGTAATTAATAGTATTATTTTAGATTTTGCCGCTTGATAAATAATTTGTTTTGCCTTCTCAAATACATCAATATCTAAGTCATTTGATGGCTCATCTAATATCAATACTTCTTGATTTGACAAAATAGCTCTTAGAAGGTTAACTAATCTTTTTTCTCCCCCACTAAGAAATTTACTTTTTTTAGTTATTAAATAGTCTAATTGATGTTCTTCCAGAAAATTAATAACCGTTTTTTCTGCGATTTCGTTCATACTAATATTGGTTAAAACCGTCTCATACTCCAATATTTGATTATCATCTTGCTTCATCATGCAACTAATACTTCTGTTAGCTTGAAGTATTTTCTTAGCTAATGTTGTTTCCCCTACTCCATTTGCCCCAATAATTATATATAATCCGTTTTTAGTTATATTCACATTGATATATCCTTTTATTTTCTAGATGAATGAAGAGCCTTGTTGTTATTGTTAAATTACGAATAAATCTACAATAAGTTGTGATTTTACATTTTTATTATTTTTCTTTTCTAATTTATATGAAAATTTATCTTTTCCGCCTGCATAGTGACCATAAAATTCCCCGTAGTATGTATTATTTCTTGATGTATATCCATCTTTATACATTAATACATACCTATCATTATTTTTTTTGCTGTATATACTATACTTTGTCTTAACAGTTCCAGAAGTTTGGTTCACACCATACTTCACACTGCCCTTTGTCCAATGCTTCTTTGTTTCTATTGCACAAACAGTTTGATTTTTTTGAAATCCAGTTTTCCACTGGGAACTAGAATCCACTCCTCGAACATTATATCTATTCTGGGTGATGTTTACTGATAAACTGATCACAGAAACTAATAAGCCTGCTATAGCAATAACTATTGCCCATGTGACACGTGTTTTTTTCATGTTGTTTCCTCCCTCTAGTTCGCTCTCCATTCATCCAAAAAATTGTATCACAATGATTTGTGAAAAAAACACAAAAGAGAAATTAGACCTAATTATTTTAGAATTTTCTATCTAATTATTAATATTTTTTAATTTAATTCATGCTAAAAGATAAATACTTCGCTTTTACATTCATAAAAAACAGCCCCGCCAAAGCGGGACTGCTAACTTTCTATTAAACTAAATCTTCACCATTTGTCTCAATTACTTTTTTATACCAGAAGAATGAATCTTTGCGGGAGCGTTCTAATGTTCCTTTGCCCCAGTCATCTTGGTCTACGTAGATGAAGCCGTAACGTTTGGACATTTCGCTTGTGGAGGCACTTACTAGGTCGATAGGTCCCCAGCTTGTGTAACCAATTAAATCTACGCCGTCTGCAATTGCTTCTTTCATTTGTTCGATGTGTTTGCGCAAGTAATCAATTCGGTAATCGTCATGGATTTTGCCGTCTTCTTCCACTGTATCATAAGCACCTAAGCCATTTTCCACGATGAAAAGTGGTAATTCGTAGCGGCTATAAAGATCATTTAGTGTCCAGCGTAAGCCTTTAGGGTCAATTTGCCAACCCCAATCGGACGACTCCAAGTATTCATTTTTCACGCCACCCATTAAGTTCCCGGCAGAGCGGTCGCCTTCTGGGCTAGCTGTTGCGGATAGGGACATGTAATAGCTGAATGAAATGAAATCAACTGTATGTGCTTTCAAGATTTCGTCGTCGCCAACTTCTTTTACGATGTGAATGTCGTTCTCTTGGAAGAAACGATTCATGAAGCTTGGATATTCACCGCGAGCATGAACGTCTGTGAAAAATAGATTTTGTTGGTTTTCGTATTGTGCTTTTAGGATATCATCTGGGTTGTTAGTCGCAGGATAAGTCGCCATGCGCGCTAACATACACCCAACTTGTGATCCAGGAATAATTTCATGCGCCAATTTTGTTGCAAGAGCACTGGCTACGAATTGGTGATGTCCTGCTTGATAAGAAAGTTCAAGTGGATTCTTCGCGTCTTCTAAAAGCACGCCACCACCAGTGTATGCGCTAAGTGAAATAACATTGATTTCGTTAAAAGTTAGCCAATATTTTACTTTGTTTTTATAACGTTTGAAAACTGTTTCCGCATAGTTCGTGAAAAATCCGATAACGCGACGATCAGCCCAGCCGTTATATTTTAAAGTAAGATTTAGTGGTGTTTCATAGTGAGAAAGTGTCACAAGTGGCTCAATGTCATATTTTAATAATTCATCAAACACTTTATCATAAAATTCAAGGCCTTTTTCATTCGGCTCTTTGTCATCACCGTTCGGAAAAATACGCGCCCAGTTTAGTGATAGTCGGAATGTTTTAAAGCCCATTTCGGCAAATAATGCGATGTCTTCTTTATAGTGATGATAAAAATCAACGCCATCACGTTTAGGGAATCTACCTTCTACTTTCCCTGCAATAATTGCTTCGATTTCTGCTTTAGATACATCTAATGCATGATCTTGTGTGCGTTCTTCTTTTGGAATGAATTTGACCATATCTGCTGTGGAAAGGCCTTTACCATCTACATCGTAAGCGCCTTCAACTTGGTTCGCAGCAGTTGCTCCACCCCATAAAAATCCTTTTGGAAATTGTTTTTTCACTTCAGTCATTTCGTTCGCCCCTTCCGGCTAATTTCTTCTACTTTTTTAGTTTACTCTGTGTAATGCATTACAGGTCAAGCAGAAATTTTCTTTAATAGTAAAAGGGCTTCGGGAACATCAGCTAAGTCCCAAACTGGGATAACAAATGGCGGCGCGACAAGAGGTAGGCGCTCATCTTGCAAACAAACTTCTGGGTTTTGCAGCCAAATCGCATGGATTCCTGCACGATTTGCACCAATAATATCACTTTCGAATGTATTTCCGACCATGACTGCTTCCGTTTTATCAATTTGAAGGGCATTTAGTGTGAAATCAAAAATAGTTTTGTCTGGCTTTTCCATTTTCCCTGGTTGTAATTCGGAATTGGAGGCGTAAATGAAGTCAAAATAATCGATGATACCAAAATTAGTTAATACGCGCTTAATTACTTCTGTGTCACTTGTTGCGGTATTGCTGAGGATTGCTTGTTTGAATCCGAGTTGTTTTACTTTTTCAAGCGTTTCTTTGGCATTTTTCCGTAGCACTACTTCTGGATAAGTATCGAGAGGGTGATGGTCGTATCTTGTGTTTGGTACGGTGTTTAATGTTTCGCCCATATCCCAAATAACATGTGTAATCAAATCACTTCACTCCTTTTTCTAGAGTATAACAAAAAAAGCCAAGTGTACGCGAACGGCACACTTGGCTTTGTAAGATTAAATATTTGTGATTTCGTCAGTTACTTCAGCTGTTTCCTTGATAACTTCGGATTTCAGTTTGCGGTAACGACCAATACCTGTACCAGCTGGAACAAGTTTACCTAGGATAACATTTTCTTTAAGTCCTAGAAGCTCGTCACGTTTTCCTTTGATTGCAGCATCTGTCAAGACACGAGTTGTTTCTTGGAATGATGCAGCAGACAAGAAGGAGTCAGTTTCAAGGGAAGCTTTTGTGATCCCTAGAAGAACTGGACGACCTGTTGCTGGTTGGCTACCACTTAAGATAGCGTCGCGGTTGGCTTCTGTAAACGTATGAATATCCATTAATGTACCTGGTAAGATGTTTGTATCACCAGTATCCATTACGCGGATTTTACGTAACATTTGACGAACCATTACTTCAACGTGTTTATCGCCAATTTCTACCCCTTGCATACGGTAAACTTTTTGTACTTCTGCAAGTAGATATTCTTGAACGGATAATACGTCACGAACACGAATCAAGGCTTTAGGATCCACAGAACCTTCAGTTAGAGCTTCCCCACGTTCTACGATAGTTCCTTCTTCTACACGCAGGCGAGCAGTGTAAGGAATGTTGTAAGAACGGCGGTCATCTGTACCTTGGATAGTGATTTCTTGTTGACGATCACGACCTTCTTCGATAGAAACAACTTCACCGCCAACTTCAGTGATGATAGCTTGCCCTTTCGGATTACGTGCTTCAAAAATTTCTTGAATACGTGGAAGACCTTGCGTGATATCGTCTCCGGCAACCCCACCTGTATGGAAAGTACGCATAGTAAGCTGAGTTCCTGGTTCCCCGATAGATTGGGCAGCGATGATACCAACTGCTTCTCCAACTTCGACTTCTGTACCAGTTGCCAAGTTTTTACCATAACATTTTTTACATACGCCGTGTTTTGTATTACATGTGAATGCAGAACGGATAGTTACTTCTTCAATACCAGCGTCAACGATTTGAGTGGCAATTGCTTCTGTAATTAAGTCATTTTCACGTGCAATAACTTCTTTTGTTTCTGGGTGACGAATTGTTTTACGAGAATAACGACCTTCCAGACGTTCTTCAAGTGGTTCGATGATTTCAGTACCTTCACGAATAGCCTTAATTGTAAGACCGCGGTCAGTGCCACAATCGTCTTCACGAATGATAACATCTTGAGCCACGTCAACAAGACGACGAGTAAGGTAACCGGAATCGGCTGTTTTAAGGGCTGTATCGGTAAGACCTTTACGCGCACCATGGGTAGAAATGAAGTACTCTAAGACCGTTAAACCTTCACGGAAGTTAGATGTAATCGGCAATTCTACGATACGTCCGGATGGGTCAGCCATCAGTCCACGCATACCAGCTAGCTGTGTAAAGTTGGAAATGTTACCACGAGCTCCGGAATCTTGCATCATGAAGATTGGGTTTAAGCGGTCCAAACTCAAGATCAGTTTTCCTTGGATTTCGTCTTTGGCAGCATTCCATACACCAATAACGCGTTCGTATCTTTCATCATCTGTAATCAGACCACGACGGAATGATTTAGTGATTTTTTCAACAGTATCATGTGCTTTTTCAAGAATTTCATGTTTTTCTTCAAGTGTTAAGATATCCGCAATACCTACTGTCATACCGGCCTTAGTCGAGATTTTGAAACCAAGATCTTTCATACGGTCAAGCATTTTTGAAGTTTCGGTAATATGGAATTTCTTGAAGACTTCCGCGATAATGTTACCGAGGATTTTCTTCTTGAATGGATCGATTAGTTCTTGTGCAGCAATGTGAGCACGCACATCTGTTGTAGTATCAACGAAATATTTAGCTGGTGTTTCGATTTCTAAGTTGAATTTCGTTGGTTCATTAATATAAGGGAACGATTTTGGTAAGATTGTGTTGAAAATCAATTTACCAACAGTCGTAATTAATAATTGGTTGCGTTGTTCATCAGTGAAACGTTCATTTGGAATCGAGCCAGCAAATACAGCAATACGTGAATGTAAGTGTACATAGCCGTTTTGATACGCAAGTTGCGCTTCATTAATATCTTTGAAGATAGTACCTTCGCCGACAGCATTTTCACGTTCTAAAGTAAGGTAGTAGTTACCTAGCACCATATCTTGGGAAGGTGTTACAACTGGTTTACCATCTTTAGGGTTCAAAATGTTTTGCGCTGCAAGCATTAAAATACGTGCTTCTGCTTGTGCTTCTGCGGATAAAGGAACGTGAACCGCCATTTGGTCACCATCAAAGTCAGCGTTGTAAGCTGTACATACAAGAGGGTGAAGACGGATTGCGCGACCTTCAACTAGAGTTGGTTCAAATGCTTGGATACCAAGTCTGTGAAGCGTAGGCGCCCGGTTAAGTAATACCGGATGTTCACGGATAACTTCTTCTAATACGTCCCAGATTTCTGGAGCCATACGTTCGATTTTACGTTTAGCGCTCTTAATGTTATGTGCTAAACCGCGTCCAACTAATTCTTTCATAACAAATGGTTTGAATAATTCAAGTGCCATTTCTTTTGGAAGACCACATTGGTACATTTTTAAGTTAGGTCCAACGACGATAACGGAACGACCAGAATAATCGACACGTTTACCTAGTAAGTTTTGACGGAAACGACCTTGTTTCCCTTTAAGCATATGAGAAAGGGATTTAAGCGGACGGTTACCTGGACCTGTTACTGGACGACCACGACGACCGTTGTCAATTAGAGCATCGACAGCTTCTTGTAGCATCCGTTTTTCATTTTGCACGATAATGTTTGGTGCACCTAGATCAAGTAGGCGTTTCAAACGGTTGTTCCGGTTGATTACCCGACGATATAAGTCATTCAAATCACTTGTTGCAAAACGGCCACCTTCAAGTTGTACCATTGGACGAATTTCTGGTGGGATAACTGGTAGCACGTCAAGTACCATCCAGCTTGGGTTGTTGCCGGAATTACGGAAAGCTTCCATAACTTCCAAACGACGAATTGCACGAGTACGACGTTGACCTTGTGCAGATTTTAGTTCTTCTTTTAAATCATTTGTTTCTTTTTCTAAGTCGATATCGGCTAAGATTTTTTTGATTGCTTCTGCGCCCATACCAGCTGAGAAACCTTTACCATATTTTTCGCGGTAAACGCGGTATTCACGTTCAGATAAAAGTTGTTTCTTTTCAAGTGGAGTATCGCCTGGTTCTGTAACCACGTAAGATGCAAAGTAGATAATTTCTTCTAATGCACGTGGGGACATATCCATAACAAGACCCATACGGCTTGGAATTCCTTTGAAGTACCAGATGTGAGAAACAGGAGCTGCGAGTTCAATATGGCCCATACGTTCACGACGGACTTTTGATTTCGTTACTTCTACTCCACAACGGTCACAAACTACGCCTTTATAGCGAACACGTTTGTATTTACCACAAGAACATTCCCAGTCTTTCATTGGTCCAAAAATTCTTTCACAGAATAAGCCATCACGTTCAGGTTTAAGCGTTCTGTAGTTGATGGTTTCAGGTTTTTTTACTTCACCATGAGACCATGAACGAATTTTATCTGGAGATGCCAGACCGATTTTCATATACTCAAAATTATTAACATCTAACAAGTGCCCAACCTCCTAAATTAGTTTGGAGCATTCGCTTTAGGAAGCGCTTGGGGATTCCCGCACACTTCCCAGACTTTTCAGGTAAAGCCTTAGCGATCGCTTAATTTTATATTTTGCAAAAAACAAATCATTGTTTCTTATTGTTTTGGAGTCTCAATTATCGAACCGAATTACTCAGTCTTTTCAGCGGCTGCATTTTCCGGTTGTACGATATTGAAGGCATCATTTTGATTAGTAAAGTCGTCATCATCCATGTCACGCATCTCGATTTCTTCTTCGTCTGCGGAAAGCATTTTAACATCCATTCCAAGACTTTGAAGCTCTTTGATGAGTACTTTGAAGGATTCTGGCACACCAGGTTCTGGAACGCTTTCGCCTTTAACAATCGCTTCGTAAGTTTTCACACGACCAACCACGTCATCGGATTTAATCGTTAGGATTTCTTGAAGTGTATAAGCAGCACCATAAGCTTCCAGTGCCCATACTTCCATCTCACCAAAACGTTGTCCACCAAATTGTGCTTTACCACCAAGCGGTTGTTGCGTTACTAGAGAGTAAGGTCCAGTTGAACGCGCATGAAGTTTATCATCAACCATGTGGGCAAGTTTGATCATGTACATTACACCTACAGAGATACGGTTATCAAATGCTTCACCAGAACGTCCGTCATAAAGAATTGTTTTCGCATCGCGGGCCATACCAGCTTCTTCCACTGTGCTCCAAACATCTTCTTCATTCGCACCATCAAATACTGGTGTTGCAACGTGAATTCCTAAAGCACGAGCAGCCATACCTAAGTGTAGCTCTAGTACTTGTCCGATATTCATACGAGATGGTACCCCTAGTGGGTTAAGCATGATGTCAACAGGTGTTCCGTCTGGCATAAATGGCATATCTTCTTCAGGTAAAATACGGGAGATAACCCCTTTGTTACCGTGACGTCCGGCCATTTTATCGCCTTCGTGGATTTTACGTTTTTGTACAATATAAACACGTACTAATTGGTTTACACCCGGTGGTAGTTCGTCGCCTGCTTCACGTGTAAAGATCTTCACGTCAAGCACGATTCCGCCGCCGCCATGAGGTACACGTAATGAAGTATCGCGAACTTCACGTGCTTTTTCACCAAAGATAGCGTGTAATAAACGTTCTTCTGCAGTTAATTCGGTAACTCCTTTTGGTGTTACTTTACCAACTAGAAGGTCGTTGTCTTTTACTTCAGCACCAACACGGATAATTCCACGTTCGTCAAGGTCGCGTAAAGCGTCTTCCCCAACATTTGGAATATCACGAGTCATTTCTTCAGGTCCGAGTTTTGTATCACGAGCTTCTGATTCGAATTCTTCAATATGAATCGAAGTATAAACGTCATCTTTTACAAGACGTTCACTCATGATGATCGCATCCTCGTAGTTATAACCATCCCAAGTCATGAATGCAACTAGTACGTTACGACCAAGAGCTAGTTCACCGGAATCCATTGATGGACCGTTACCAAGGATTTCTCCTTTAACAACGCGGTCACCTTCCGCTACGTTTGGACGTTGGTTATAACAAGTACCTTGGTTAGAACGAACAAATTTACGTAAAGTATATTTATCAATTCCGCCAGTTACTTCTTTGCCATCCACTAGAGATACACGACGAACCCAGATTTCGCGAGCTTCAACGTGTTCTACAATACCGTCATGTTTGGCAGTTACAGCAGCACCAGAGTCTTTTGCAGATACGTGTTCCATACCTGTTCCAACAAATGGAGCTTCAGGGTGCATAAGAGGAACTGCTTGACGTTGCATGTTCGCCCCCATTAGCGCACGGTTACTATCATCGTTTTCAAGGAACGGAATACATGCTGTCGCAACAGATACAACCTGTTTAGGCGATACATCCATGTAGTCAATACGTTCTTTTTCTACCGCTAAGTTTTCTGAACGGAAACGAGCCATAACTTCTTCTTCTGTGAAAGTACCTTGTTCGTCTAATTTCGAGTTAGCTTGCGCTACTACGTAATTATCCTCTTCATCCGCAGTTAGATAATCAATCTTATCAGTAACACGGTTTGTTTCAGGATCTACGCGGCGGTAAGGCGTTTCGATAAAGCCGAATTTATTTACCTTCGCAAAGGAAGAAAGGGAGTTGATCAAACCAATGTTTGGTCCCTCTGGCGTTTCAATCGGACACATACGACCATAGTGAGAGTAATGCACGTCACGTACTTCATAACCAGCACGTTCACGCGTCAAACCACCAGGTCCAAGCGCTGAAAGACGACGTTTATGCGTAAGTTCGCCAAGTGGATTTGTTTGATCCATGAACTGAGATAACTGCGAGCTACCAAAGAATTCTTTGATAGAAGCAACTACTGGGCGAATATTAATCAATTGTTGCGGTGTAATTGTAGTCATATCTTGAATAGACATACGCTCACGAACTACACGTTCCATACGGGATAAACCGATACGGAATTGGTTTTGTAAAAGTTCACCAACAGAACGAAGACGACGATTACCTAGGTGATCGATGTCATCTGTATCGCCAACACCATGTAGCAAGTTAAAGAAGTAGCTAATGGATGAAATAATATCAGAAGGCGTGATGTGTTTTACGTTTTCTTCAATATACGCATTACCAATGATGTTGATTTCTTTTTCTTCATCATTTGGTGCGTAGATTTTAATAGATTGAACGAGTACGCTATCTTCCATAACTCCATCAGTTGGACGAAGTGTACGGAAACCTACACCGTTTTCTAAATTAGGAATAATTTGATCTAAATTACGACGATCCAAAATGTCACCTTTAGAAGCGATAATTTCACCAGTTTCTGGATCCACTAAAGTTTCTGCTAATGTTTGGTTGAATAGACGGTTTTTCAGATGTAATTTTTTGTTGATTTTATAACGTCCAACGCTTGCAAGATCGTAGCGTTTTGGATCAAAGAAACGAGAAACTAGTAAGCTTCTAGCGTTATCAACTGTTGGGGGTTCACCCGGACGTAATCTTTCGTAAATTTCTAGAAGTGCTTTTTCAGCATTGTCAGTGTTGTCTTTTTCAAGCGTGTTGCGCAAGTAGTCATTGTCCCCGATTAAATCAATAATTTCTTGATCGGAACCAAAGCCTAGTGCACGAAGTAAAACAGTTACTGGTAATTTACGTGTACGGTCAATACGAACGTGTACAACGTCTTTAGCATCTGTTTCGTACTCAAGCCAAGCCCCACGGTTAGGGATGACAGTAGAACCAAAGCCTTTTTTACCATTTTTGTCTAGTTTTCCATTGAAGTAAACACCTGGAGAACGAACTAATTGGGAAACGATAACACGTTCTGCCCCATTAATAATGAACGTACCCATTTCAGTCATTAGCGGGAAATCACCCATAAATACTTCTTGGTCTTTCACTTCGCCGGTTTCTTTGTTGATTAGGCGCAACTTCACGCGTAGTGGAGCCGCATAGTTTGCATCACGGTTCTTAGATTCTTCTACCGAGTATTTCGGTTCTCCAAGATCGTAATCAATGAATTCTAAAGATAAATTACCCGCAAAATCCTCAATTGGCGAAATATCGCGGAACATCTCACGTAGCCCTTCATCTAAGAACCATTGGTAAGAAGCTGTTTGAATCTCAATTAAGTTTGGTAATTCAAGTACTTCACTGATTCGCGCAAAACTTCTACGCGTACGATGCCGTCCATATTTTACATCATGTCCTGAATGTCCTGACAAACTATTCACCCCTCAAATTAATTAAAAAATTTATAAGCACACTTGTTAATTATGGTTGCGAAAACAATGGAACCTTCCGTATCCGAGGTTTAAGACGCTAGCAGTTTTTTGCTACGTGCAAAATATACTGGCTTAAACACCGTGCATCAAAATTTTCCTTTTTGTTTCTAATCTTGGCTTGCAAACACGCATCCAAGAAGCATTTCCAGAGTTAACATAAGTGGAACTTTCGTACAAAAAATATTCTATTTAGACAAAAAGAAAGCGGATTTCATATTGCTGAAACTCCCTAGAAAATAATTTTCCTTAAAAGTGTCAGTACAAGACGGAAAAAGTTTATACCGTTTTGTATTTTTGAAAGCCACATCTATGTCTTCTATTTTGCCAAAATCGATTGCAAATGCTTGATTTCCGACAGCATTTTCGCTTAATAATAAACACAAAAAAACAGTTTCGATTCTTTTGGCATTATATAATAATACAATAACCATTAGCCAATGTCAATAGAAAATAGAAATAAACACGAACGAAGAGGCTCATTCGTGTTTATAAAATGTTAAATTAAAATATTTCTTTCATTTTCGCTGATTTGGAATGTTTTAGTACTTAAATTTGCTTTTAATGTCGCTGTAATTTTATTTGTTTTGTTTTTGCGAATAATAACGATTTCATTTGAGCTAGGTGTCTCAATTTCTATACTTCCTTCCAAATCAAACGCTTCAGAAGTATTTCTAAACCTCAGTAAATTGCACAACGCTTTAACAACTGGTCTTTTTACTTCATTTTTAATTTCATCTATTGTGTAGTAATGACGATTAATATTACGCCCTTCTTTTGTTTCCTCTAAAAGGTCAATATCATTTTTGCCAGCAAGTAAACCAACATAATAAATTTGCGGAATCCCCGGCGCAAAACATTGAATTACTCTCGCTAACAAGTAACTTTTATCATCGTCACCCAAAGCACTATAATAGGTACTATTAATTTGATAAATATCCAGGTTATTATATTTTTCAGAGGAATATATCTTTTTAACATTAGCTCCTATTTTGTATAATTCTGCTGAAGTATAATCGAGTTCCTCATCTGTTAATAAATCGCGTGCATCCACAACGCCAATGCCATCATGCGTATCTAGAGTAGTAAATTGCTTCATCGGACTCATTTCTAACCAGTTAGCTAAACGTTCCACTCGGCCACTATATAACGAGTACAGCATCACCATGGGTAACGCAAAATCATAGATATAATAATCATGGTTCGCGATTTTCATTTGGATGGAATAATGTTCATGAATTTCTGGTAATAATTCCATGTCATATTTGGCCGCTTCTGCTTTCACTTCATCCAGTAAATCCCAAATTTCCGGTTCTACAAAAAAATCATTTGTATCTAATTTTTTAATTGCATAAGCAAAGGCATCAAGACGCAAAATAGAACAACCATGTGCAGCCATATTTTTTATCGTTTGACGAATAAATTCTTTTGTAACTTCGGCTGTCACATCTAAATCAATTTGTTCTTCCCCAAAAGTATTCCAAACTAATTCCGTTCCCCCATCAGCAAATTCAACTTCTTGAAAAGGCGCCTTATCTTTTCTCTTATAAATTAAATCTAAGTCTTTTTCATTTGGTCTACCCGGAGGAAAGAAATCATTGATACGAATAAACATATCTTTATACTTTGAGTTTAAATGCTCTTTTTTAAAATCTTGAAAGAAGAGTGATTCGCGAGAAATGTGATTAATCATAAAATCAAACATTAAATAATACTTTTCGCCTAATTTCTCGATTATTTCCCAAGAACCTAGGTCGCTATCTACTGTTGTGTAATCACTTGGCGCAAACCCTCGATCTCCAGTGGATGGAAAGAACGGCAATAAGTGAATCCCGCCAACAGCATCTTCAAAATAAGTTTCCATCACCTTGGATAATTCTTCCATATTTTTCCCTAAACTATCAGAATAAGTAATTAACATAGCTTTATTTTTAATTTGCAATCAGTCTACCTCCAAAACCCTTGAGAAGACGGCACCTGTATATGCAGGTATTTCAAGGACATTTTCTACCATTTCTGGCAACGCTACATTAGCAAGTACCTGTTCATAAGTACCTTCAATGCATAATTGATTTTCAGAATCAGAAAAATTCACGATGATTAAGAGCTCAGCGTCATCTGTTTTACGTTTGTAAGCAATAACTTCATCACTTGATTCTACTGGCAGTAATTCTCCATAAACAGCCACTTCTTTATATTTACTAGAATCACTTCTTAAATGGATTAATTTCTTATAAAAATTCAATACGGAATTATCATCGATTTGTTCCTGCTCTACGTTAATATCAAGGTAATTAGGGTTTGCTTTCAACCAAATTTCATCTGAGTCGGAAAAACCAGCGTTCTTTTGATTATTCCATTGCATCGGTGTTCTTGAATTATCCCTACTACGCCGATACATTCCTTCAAGCGCTTCTTCCGGACTCATTCCAGAGAGAATTGCGCGATGGTATTGATCGTGCGTCGCGATATCGTTATAATCATCTATACTTTCCATCCGAGTATTACTCATGCCAATCTCTTGTCCTTGATAAATGAACGGCGTACCGTGCAACATCATAAATAACGTGCCTAGCATTTTTTTGCTACGATCATCTTGGTATTCTTGAGGTAAATACTTATTTATCGAACGCGGTTGATCATGATTTTCTAAGTATTTTGCCCCCCAACCATTTCGCTGTGTCACCAGTTCATTGGTAATTATTTTCTCTTTTAATTCTTTTACTGTCCATTCTGAATTCTTGAACCATTCGCCTGTTTCAGGAGTATCAATATCTGTATAGCTAAAATCAAACACCATACGGAAATGACCATTTTCACCTATAAATTCAGAAAGTCTTTCTTCAGGCACATCCGCCTCAGCCACAGTAAATGCATTATGTTTTTTAAATGTCCGTTCGTCAATCTCCTTGAGCCACTCTTCAATTCCCGGCTGATTTAAAATCCAATGACCGATGAAAACCAAGCCATCTTCCCCGTCCGCTGGGAAAGTACCGTACTCAATTCTTTTCTTCAAATTTAAAATGGCATCAATTCTAAAGCCACCTAAACCTTTTTCAAGCCACCAGTTAATCATTTGGATACATTCATTACGCACTACAATGTTTTCCCAGTTTAAATCTGGCTGTTTTTTAGAAAAAGCATGTAGGTAAAACATGTTTTCCTCACCTGGTACGGCTTCCCACGCAGATCCTCCAAAATAAGAACGCCAATTATTAGGCGGGTTTCCATTTACACCCTCTCGGAAAATATAATAATCTCGATATTTACTTTTTGGGTCAGCTATTGCTTTTTCAAACCATTCATGTTCATCAGATGTATGGTTTACCACCAAATCCATCAATATTTTTATTCCTAATTTTTCTGCCTTCTCAATTAATTCATCCATATCACTCATCGTTCCAAACATTGGATCAATCTCATAGTAATCAGAAATGTCATAACCACCATCATCCATAGGTGATTTATAGACAGGACAAAGCCAAATCACATTAATACCTAAATCTTTCAAATAAGGAAGTCGTTCTATAATTCCTCTAATATCTCCAATGCCATCCCCATTTGAATCTTGAAAACTACGCGGATAGATTTGGTACACTACCGATTCTTTCCACCATTCTTTCGTTTCTGTTATTTCCACTATTAATCTATCTCCTATCCTTTAACAGCACCACTCGTAATGCCTTCAACATAATATTTTTGCAAATAAATAAACAGTATTGTAATTGGTACCGCAATCAATATACAGCCAGCCGCAAACGTTGTATACATTGTATTTGCCGTTGTTTGATTCAACATGGAATATAAACCTATCGACACTGTATATTTAGGCACATTGTCTCCCATAATCACTTTAGCAAAAATAAAATCCATCCAAGGCAACATAAATGCCATTAAAGCTGTGTATACAATAATAGGCTTAGACATTGGTAAAGTTATTTTTGTAAAGATACTTAATTTCGTCGCCCCGTCCATCATTGCCGATTCGTCCAAAGATTTTGGTATTGTATCAAAAAATCCTTTTGCAATATAAAAAGTTAATGCAGCTGTAGATGAATAAATTAACACAAGCGCCGTTAGAGATTGCGTTAATCCAAATGCTTTTAAAATATAGTAAACTGCTATCATACTCATAAAAGCAGGAAACATATTTAAAACTAGCGCTGTTTTTAACATCGTCTTTTTAAATCTAAAGCGAAGTCTAGATAACACATAAGCCATCGAAACGGTTATAAAAGTGCTCAATAAACAGGAACACACCGCAACAATCATTGTATTTTTAACCCATAACATAAAAGGAAAATTTTCATGATTTTCAAATAGGTACGCAAAATGATCTAGCGTATATTCTTTCGGAAAGATATACGAAACAAATTGTCCACTTTCCGCTCTAAAAGCTGTCAAAACAATCCAGATAATCGGGAATATCCAGATACACCCGAGCACTATCAACAATAGGTTAGGCCATACTGTAGCTCTTTTCATTTCAGTTGCTCCCTTCTTTATAAGAATTTGTACGTGTGTAGGCAAATAAAGAGAATGCAGCGCTAAGAATGAATGTTACAATCCCAATAACCGAAGCTAAATTATAATCCGCAGCTTCTACTGTTAATTTATAAAGCCATGTCACGAGCAAATCCGTATCCCCAGCACCATAGAAGTTACTATTCGAAGGTCCTCCACCAGTCAAGAGATAGATCACATTAAAGTTATTTATATTTCCAATAAATTGTTGAATCAGACTTGGCAACATCACCGTTAAGATTTGAGGGAAAGTTATGTATCTAAATAAATGAAAACTGTTACCTCCATCCATTCGCGCCGCTTCCAATTGATCTTTCGGTAGATTCATTAAAATCCCCGTGGCGATTAACATAGTTACCGGAATCCCAATCCACATATTGACAAATATGACGGATACCTTTGCTAGCAAAGCATCTGTCAAAAATGGTATCGGCTCAGCTATAATTCCCCAATTAAGTAACATCGTATTAAGCGGTCCTGCTGCATGCAACAAGTTCTGCATTACGAGAAGTGACACAAACGGAGGTACCGCCATAGTTATAACAAAGATAGTGCGCCAAAACTTTTTGAATTTAACACCCTTATGATTAATAAGAAGTGCAAGCAATACGCCAAAAAAGAAACAAGTAGCAGTAGCTAAAAGCGCCCAAATAAGTGTCCATCCAAGCACCGGAAAGAACGTACTGGAAATATCACCATTTAGCACATTTTTAAAGTTAACAAATCCTACCCATCCAAATAAATTCCTTGGCGGTAAATGTTCATGATCATAATTGGTAAAAGCCAAAGAAATCATATAAACAAGTGGCATTATCGTAAACACCACAACCCCAATCATCGGGATCGTCAGTAAAGTTACATGAAATTTATTGTCTAGCAAACTCTTTAAGTCTTCCTTAAATGTTGGGATTTTTTTATTTTCCCGCTGGAAGCCCTCCACCTGGCAAGCGCTTCTAATATTAGCAAGGTACAAGAAGAGAAATAGTACACAAATAACAACTGTCATAATCCCATATATTAGCATCAGCATGGAATTATCGCCCGGTGTTCGAACCATAATACCTAAACTCTTATCAAAATTCCACGATTGGTTAACTGTCCCTAATGTCGCCATACCTTGAATTAAGGTAATGCCATAAAACACAAGGAAAAACAAGAAAGCAAGTTCACTAAAAAGAAATAGAAGTCCCTTCGCAATTTGCTTATGGGCCAAATTACCAGCCCCCATAATTACATAAGATAATCTCGTAGAAACAGAACCATTCTTAAAAATATTAAAATAATTCTTCTTAACCATCATATACTTAACCTACTTTCCTATTTCGCTGGTGTAATATCTTTGACTAATTTATCGAGCGCCTCTGGATAATCTTCTTTCTTAATCTTGCCTTTATAAGTATCTACTAATAGCGGGTTCATATGTTGCCAAAAAACGTTCATTTCAGGTATTTTCGGCATTAAAACGGAGTGCTTTCCGGATGTCATATCAATAACTGCTTTCGCCACATCGTCCTTTTCTACTGTAGAACTAGTTCGTGCCTCTAAATTGCTCGGAATTTTCCCTAACTCTTTAAAAGCTTTTTCCTGCACATCCGCATTAGTAATATAATCAGCTAGTTCCATCGCATCTAATGGCGATTTAGTAAATGCGTTCACACAGTATATCCCGCTTCCTTGGAAAGCCATCATATCTACCTGACCACTTCCAAAATCGGCCTTCGGATATACTGCCACTCCCATATTTTCACCTAAAACTTCTCGTATCGCATCTTTATTCCAAACCCCACTAAAAACGGCATTTATTTTACCGGATCTAAGCGCACTAATCTCA
This sequence comes from Listeria sp. LM90SB2, assembly GCF_028867355.1. Classification (NCBI taxonomy): domain Bacteria; kingdom Bacillati; phylum Bacillota; class Bacilli; order Caryophanales; family Listeriaceae; genus Listeria; species Listeria sp. LM90SB2. The sequence continues at coordinate 272,815 of NZ_CP046449.1, read as the reverse complement.
TCTGCATTTACAGCGACAACATTAGGATTATTTTTCAGCTCACCAATCCAGTTCAATACTTGGACGCCTTCTGGAGTGTTAAAGGTTGTCCCATAAGGATCTTCGCCGTTCTCACCGTAAAGATATGTACCATTTGCAATAAACCAAGGTGTTTCACGATAATCCGCGCCAGCTTCCGCAAGATTTATTCCGAGCTTCCCTTTAGACGTTATTCCAGAAAAAGTTTTAATATCATCCTCTGAAAAAACGCGCTTATCATAATACATAAACATCGCTTCCGCCGTCACAGGGAAACCATACATTTTATCTTGATATGTAGCAGCTTGAATGGAGGTTGGTGTATTATTTTTCTTAATATCATCTGTATACTTTGTCAATTGGTAAACCGCACCAGACTCTACCAGTTGTCCTAGACGGTCATTCGGAGTTATAAATACATCCGCCGCAGCTTCTGGATCTTTCTGAACATATTCTTGTGCTCGCCCAGATTCAGATTCAATAACCGTAATATCATAATTTTTATCAGGATGTTCTTTTTTAAAATCATCTACCACTTTCCTATAAAAATCACCCTGATTTAAATCCACCCAAACTTTTAAAGAAACATTTTTCTCGTTTACTTTTATATCTGGCTTGTATTCCTTTTCTACACCACAACTAGCCAACAAACTTAAACCGACAATAATACTGATGGACAAAAGTAACTTTTTCATACTTGAACATTCTCCTTATCTTCACTTAAAATGACAACCGGTTGTCATTTTAGCTTAAGCGGTTTCATATATCGTAAAAATAATATCAATTATCTTACAAAATGTCAACCGTTTTCATAAAAATAATAAGAGAGAATTTACTTGGTAGTCTCTCTTATTATTAGTTTTGTTTCAAGCTCTGGCGCTACCGGCACACTCGTTCCTTGTAAATTAGCCAATAGAACTTGCGCCGAATATTCACCAAGTTCTTTAATTGGTTGTTCAATAGTTGTCAACGCCGGATTCAGAACTTCCGCTATAGGTTGATTATCAAAACCTATGATTCCTAGCTCCTCTGGCACTGCTATCCCGTATTTTTTTGCAGCATATAATATCCCAGCAGCAACCGTATCACCATTTGAAAAAATTGCGTCCGGCAGAGTAGATTTCTCTTCTAAAATATTAACTAGAAGCTCTTCGCCATCTTTAATGGTTAATAACTTCTCAAAATACAATGATTCATCAAAAGAAAGTCCATTTTCTGTTACAGCTTGCATGAATCCTTTAAAACGGTAATCATTTTTATTTTTAATACCACCAGTACAGTAGGCAAGGCGTTTATAACCGCACTTTATTAAATAATTCGTTGCTTGATAAGCCGCTTTCGTTTCATCAATGTTAATAATCGTCAAATTTTCATTTCCCAGATAACGATTACAAAGAACAATTTTGCCACTTTCAACGAGTGATTTAATTTCTTCTGTATCATTTTCTAAGTTAGCCATAATCAATCCATCTAGCTGTTTCTTTTGTAACATCTCGATAAATTGTAATTCTTTTGCAGGATTTTCTAAAGTTTGCAACATGACAACCTGATACCCTCTGTGAGATAGATAGCGTTCAATCGCATCAACAAGGTACGCAAAAAAAGGATTGGTTATAAAGGAAATCACAACACCAATCATCTTAGTCCCCTGCCCTCGAAATTGTTGAGCAATATTATTAGGATAATAATTCAGTTCTTTCATCGCAGCAAAAATTTTCTTTTTTGTTTTATCTGAAACATTTGGATTACCATTAATTGCTCGAGAAATAGTAGTTATAGAATAGCCCGTTTTCTCTGCTACATCTCCAATTTTCGTCACTTTATTCATATCTATCTCCCTAAAATTTCAAATTCATCTATTTTAATTTATTATATCAGATTACAGAAAAAGTGAGAACTTATTTCCTTATAACGCTACTCTAACAACAAAAAGAAGAAGCAGCAAATAGTAATATATGCTGCTTCTTTTCCATCATGCTTTGAAATTGTATAACGGTTTAATTATTTCTTGAATCTCCATCGTATCTTCTACATCAACAAGCAATTGTTTAGCTGATTTATAGGCTTTTGGAGCTTCATCAATTGTTTTTTTAGAAACAGAAGTAGTCCAAACGTCTTTCATTGCTGCCTGATAGCTTTCTAAACTGATTTGCGCTTTTGCTTTAGAACGACTTAGCATCCTTCCCGCCCCGTGCGGCGCCGAGTAATTCCAATCTGCATTTCCTTTACCCGTTGCAAGAATGCTGCCATCGCGCATATTAAGCGGAACGATAATTTGCTCTCCAAGCTGAGCAGATGTCGCACCTTTTCTAAGCATGTGGTTATCAATATCAATGTAATTATGCACACAATCAAACGCTGAAACAACTATTTTATCCCACTTCATCGCTTTTAAAATAGTTTCTGCCATGACGTAACGATTACGCGCTGCAAATTTTTGTGCAATTTCCATGTCATTTAAATAATTGTTTAAATCAGAGCCCGTCACATAGGATAAGTCATAATCCAATTTCACTTGCTCACGCTCACCGTTCAAGTTGTTGGCCATTTCTAAATTGCCGCGTTTTTTCGCAGCAGTTGCGTCTAATTTCAATTCTTTACGCAATATGTCTAATCTTTTATAAGCTACTTCTTGGTGGTATTCTGCAATTTCTTTACCAAGCACCCGACTTCCACTATGGATTACAAGGTAAATACCATCAGAACCTTGATTCACTTCAATAAAATGGTTCCCGCCACCAAGCGTCCCTATACTTCTAGCTACCCAGCCGCGATGAATTGGCGCAACTATACCTTCCAAATCAAATTCATCTACAGGCTTATCGTGTGTTTTGCTTCCAGATGGCACCCGTTCGCGAATAACTTTATCTAGCTTATCAAAATCCATTTTTAACTTGCCAGGTTTTAGTTTTACTACGTACAGTCCGCAACCGATGTCCACTCCAACCAAATTCGGTACAATTTTATCTTGAATTGTCATTGTCGTTCCAATCACACAGCCTTTACCACCGTGCGTGTCGGGCATGATCCGAATCTTACTACCCTTCGCAAACGGTTGATTACACAGCGTAATAATTTGCCCGATGGTATTGTCGTCCACATTATCTGTAAAAACTTTCGCTTCGTTATATTTTCCTTTTAATGTTAGCATTTCTATTCCTCATTTTCTGTTTAATAGAGAAATGAAAGTCTCCACTTCTCTTCCTAGCTGTTAAAATTCTCCAGTTCTCCTATTGTCATTCGACTCACTTCTTTCAAATTTATTTTTAGGTAAAAAAAAAGTCCCTCAATCAAGAAAGATTGAAGGACGTAACTTTTAACGGACGCTACCTTGAAAAGACACCGGTTGGCTATGCAGGAACGTTAAAGAAATACCTATTATCTTCTGTCTTGATTGGTTGTTTTTTTCTAGTATATTTTTCATTCTAAGCATATCCCTCAGTCCTTTCTTGGTAAAATGTATTTCTATATTAGCACGTTTCCGCACTTGATACAACTTAATTTTTAACGCTTTTGAAAATAAAATAGCCCTTATCTTTTGCCACTGTTTCAACGTTGCCGAAAACTTCTTCCATTTTCTTTTCAGCAGATGGGCCGCCTTGTTTCTTTTGAATAACAATCCAAAGTTCTCCGGTTTCTTGCAAGTGATCGTAAGCACCTTCTAAAATCGCATGAACTATTCTTTTCCCTGCACGAATTGGCGGATTACTAATAATCGCTTGGTAATCGTTCGCAGTTACGCTATCATAAACCGAACTTTCATAGATATGCGTATTCGTAATTTTATTGATTTCCGCATTTTCTTTCGCAAGTTCCAGTGCGCGCAAATTAACGTCCACCATTTCAATTTGGCTATCAGGGAACGCTTTCGCTACCGTTAACCCCATCGGACCATAGCCACAACCAACATCCAAGATTTTTCCTATTTTCGTTTCTAACTCAAAAGACTCAATCAATAATCTCGAACCAAAATCGACCGTATTTTTGGAAAACACGCCATTGTCACTTGTAAAACTCATATTAAAACCTTTTAACATCACTTGCCATGTTTTTCGGTTGTGTTTAATTGTTTCGTCGTTTGTGTAGTAATGATTGTTAGTCAAGAACCGCACCTTCCTTTCGTATCTCTAGCTATTTTAGCATAAAATCTTACTCGGATGTAGCATTTTTGGTAACTCATCTTAAACTTGATTAATTGCAATAAAAAAGACCTTAGATAACAAGTATCTAAGGTCTTTAAGTTAATTACTTAACTTCTACGTTAGCGCCAACTTCTTCAAGTTTAGCTTTGATTTCTTCAGCTTCTTCTTTAGCAACGCCTTCTTTAAGAGCTTTAGGAGCGTTATCAACTAATTCTTTAGCTTCTTTTAAGCCAAGACCAGTGATTTCACGAACCACTTTGATTACTTTGATTTTAGAATCTCCAGCAGAAGCTAGTTCTACAGTGAATTCAGTTTGCTCAGCAGCAGCGCCACCAGCAGCAGCTACAGCTACAGGTGCTGCAGCAGTTACGCCAAATTCTTCTTCGATTGCTTTTACTAAATCGTTAAGTTCTAATACAGATGCTTCTTTTACGGAAGCAATGATTTCTTCAATGTTTAAAGCCATTTTGAAATTCCTCCAATAATATAATTTTTTCGGATTTAACCGAGATTTGTTTGTAGGGTTTCCCCTGGGTAGAACAGATTATGCTTCTTGTCCTTCTTTTTGGTCAGCAACAGCTTTAGTAGCGATAGCAAGACCGCGAACTGGAGCTTGAAGTACGTTGCAAAGCATAGATAGCAATCCTTCGCGTGATGGAAGTGTTGCAAGTGCTTTAATTTCTTCAAGAGAAGCAACTTTACCTTCAATAACACCGGCTTTGATTTCTAGTGCTTCATGATCTTTAGCGAAATCGTTAAGAATTTTCGCAGGCGCAACTACGTCTTCATTACTGAATGCGATTGCGTTAGGACCAGTTAGTGCTCCTTCTAAACCTTCATAACCGTTAGCTTCAACAGCACGGCGAGTTAGTGAGTTTTTGTAAACTTTAAACTCAATACCAGCATCACGCAATTGTTTACGTAATTCAGTGATTTCGCCAACGTTTAAGCCGCGGTAATCAACAATTACTGTAGACGCACTAGCTGATAATTTTGTTTTAATTTCTTCTACTGCACTTTGTTTAGCTTCAAGAACTTTACTCATTTTTCCACCTCCGTCCAACAATTAAATCTAATTAAACAGACACAAGTTCCGTTTGATCAGCAACAAAAAACCTCTGACACCGTAGACATCAGAGGTTTTTGTAAAATGCACGCGGACGCACACTTCAAAAGAAATCCCTCGGGTGGCAAATTTAAGCGATAAACGCGCCAACTGTCTACGGTAAGGATATTTGATTGTTTCAACTAGCCTATCTTATCAAAAGACAAGGGGCTGGTCAAGTTAAATTTTATAAGCTAGCTGGGTCGACTTTGATTCCAGGTCCGAAAGTAGTTGTTACGGAAAGATTTTTCACGTAAGTACCTTTCGCAGCAGCAGGTTTTGCTTTTTGTAGAACGTCATTCACAGTACGGAAGTTTTCTACTAGTTTAGCAGCATCAAAAGATACTTTACCGATTGCAGCGTGGACGTTACCAGCTTTATCAACACGGTATTCTACTTTACCAGCTTTAATTTCGTTAACTGCTTTAGTTACGTCCATAGTTACTGTACCAGTTTTAGGGTTTGGCATTAAACCTTTTGGTCCAAGGACACGGCCTAATTTACCAACTTCACCCATCATGTCAGGTGTAGCAACGATAACGTCAAATTCAAACCAACCTTGGTTGATTTTTTCAACGAATTCAGATTCACCAACGTAATCAGCTCCAGCAGCCTCAGCTTCTTTAGCTTTTTCACCTTTTGCGAATACTAATACGCGTTGAGTTTTACCAGTACCGTTTGGTAATACAACAGCACCGCGGATTTGTTGGTCCGCTTTTTTAGGGTCAACGCCAAGACGGAATGCTACTTCAACAGTTGCATCGAATTTAGCGAAGTCAATTTTTTTAGCAAGTTCAACTGCTTCTTCTGCAGTGTAAACTTTGTTTGCATCAATTTGTTTTAAAGCATCTTGATACTTTTTGCCTTTCTTAGCCATTTCTTTTCCTCCTTAATTGTCAAATTGTGAAACACACGATTAGTCTTGGATAGTGATACCCATAGAACGTGCAGTACCTTCAACCATTAGCATTGCAGATTCAACATTTGCAGCGTTAAGGTCTGGCATTTTTGTTTCAGCAATTTCCTGTACTTGAGCGCGAGTTACAGATGCAACTTTTGTTTTGTTTGGTTCACCGGATCCTTTTTCCACTTTAGCTGCTTTTTTAAGTAATACAGCTGCTGGTGGAGTTTTAGTGATGAACGTAAACGAACGGTCTTCAAATACAGTGATCACAACAGGAATAATAAGACCAGCTTGATCGGCTGTGCGAGCATTAAACTCTTTACAGAATCCCATGATGTTTACGCCAGCTTGACCTAATGCAGGTCCAACTGGAGGTGCAGGATTTGCTTTACCTGCTGGAATTTGAAGTTTAACTTCTTTAATCACTTTTTTTGCCACGAGACATACCTCCTTAAGTCCGTGATGTGGTTGACTGGGGCTGATATTTCCCCTCCCACGTTAAAACATACGTCAAAAACGTACTTATATATGATACCATTTTAAATGTGTAGTTGCAAGATTATTTTATAAATTTACTTTAAATTCCATTGCTTCTTTATCGAAATAAACATTTTTATTTTCACGCCATAAATTCAAATACGCCGTGTAACCTTGTGCTGCTTTATCTATCCATGCCGGATTCACCATTTTTAGTAGTTGTAATGTTTTTTCAAAAGCGATTTTTCTGGTGTCTGTTTCTAAAATATTATCGTCGTGCCGCATGTCTTCTTTCCGGTGGCGCAGTTCAAACTCCATTCCCATGTACCAACAAATATGCAAGAAAACCTCGTATTTAAATTCTTCAAAGTCTGTTGTTTTAAATTCACTATTTCGTTTGCCACGTTCGTAACCATAAAGCATGTAACCATCTTGTTCACTATAATCCATACAAAGCTCGCCAAAACCTGGCCCATCACCTAAGAACAATGGGAAATCGAGTTCTAAAAAATCGGCTTCTCGTTTAAATTCCAGATAAATCTGCTTTGCTTTGTCCATTTTGTCGCCTCCCTAATAAAACAACCTCCACAAATAATGTAGAGGTTGCACATTTTAAAGTTTTTCGATTTGGTTGAAATCCACTTCGACTGGCGTTTCACGTCCGAACATGTTAACCATGACTTTCGCTTTACCTTTGTCGTTGTCCATTTCGTCCACTTTACCGGAAAAGTCAGCGAATGGTCCTTCTTTGACCATAACTGTTTCGCCGATTTCAAAATCAGCTTCCGCACGTTTTTCCACCATGCCCATGCTTTTAAGAATACGATCTGCTTCTTCTGGAAGTAATGGTGTTGGCTTTGATCCAGAACCTGCTGAACCAACGAAGCCTGTAACACCAGGAGTATTACGAACAACATACCAAGAATCATCTGTCATAACGATTTCTACTAATACATAACCAGGGAAAACTTTACGTTTAATTGTTTTTGTTTTACCATTTTTCACTTCTGTTTCTTCTTCTTCCGGTACGATAACGCGGAAGATTTTATCTGACATGCCCATTGATTCTACACGTTTTTCTAAGTTTGCTTTGACTTTATTTTCATAACCGGAGTAAGTATGAACTACATACCAATTTTTTTCCATTATTTAGTTGGCAGCAATCCTATTTTGCCGCCATCCTCCTTTTAGTATAATCCAAAATAAAAAACCCGAAAGTTGTACGGGTTTTGTCTCAAGTAATAGTATATCATTATCTTTGTAAAATTCCTAGCACTACACGATAAGTTTAATAATTTGTTCGATACCGAAATCAATTAACATAAAGAATAAAGCAAATAAAACTACTGTAATAACTACTGTTACTGTGTAGGTTAAAAGTTCTTTTCTAGTTGGCCACGTAACTTTGTGCATTTCGGATGAAACATTCCGAAAGAATCTTGCTATTGCAGACATACCAAAACCTCCATATCGTCTATTTTGTTTCTCGATGTAATGTATGTTTATTGCAGTGTCGGCAGAATTTCTTCACTTCTAAACGCGTTTCTTTCTGCGTCCCGCTAACATTGACTGTATAGTTTCTTGAACCACACTCAGAACAAGCGAGGGATGTTTTCTTCTTCATAAATTATCTCAACTCCGCAATCATTAAATATGCCATGCCAAAAAATAGGCACATTTCATCCATATAAATATAACATCTGGCTCTTAGCTAGTCAATTGTTTTTTCATTCTAGCTGTTTCATCATTTTCTTTTTTACACGTTGTAAGGCATTATCGATTGCTTTCTCTTTTTTGTTGAAGAAAAGCGCCATTTCTTGATAGCTCTTACCTTCTAAATATTGTTTTAATACTTCTTTTTCAAATTCGCTTGTGACTTGTTCTAGTTGACGCGCTACATGCGTTAAATCTTCGTTTTTGATTAAAAAGTCTTCTGGGGTTTCGGCTGCTTTTTCGGAAATCACGTCTAATAAAGTCCAGTCCATATCATCCTCAGCTATTGGTGTATCTAATGAAACAGAATTATTAAGCGGAATATTCTTCTGTCTAGACGCCCGCTTCACCGCCGAAAGAAGCTGTCTGTTAATACACATTTCTGCAAAAGATCGAAAAGAAGCTTCTTTTGTTTTATCGTAATCCCGAATTGCTTTGAAAAGGCCAATCATCGCTTCTTGAATTAAATCGTCCCGCTCCGCACCTTGCAGAAAATATTGGGTTGATTTCCAGTAAATAACAGACTGATACTTACTGAAAAAATATTCTAACGCTTCTGTATCACCGCTTCTCGCTAGTTCAAGCATCGCAAGTTCTTCTTGGTTCACTGAATTATCCACTAGGCTAATCGGCTCCTTTACGACAGGATTTCTTCTATGGTTGCTCCATTATACATAGTCAAAAACATACCGTCAATCCCTTACTCCTCGCCTCTTCTCCACTTTTCGAGCTGTGAAATGACATCAGAATCCAGATTAAGGTTTGATTTCGGCATTTCTTCCTGAATTCGCTTGATTTTCTGTCCGATTTGTTTACTCATTTCTTGAATTTCAAAAAGTAACTCTCGGGATGAAATTCGTAGTGCTCCTTGTCCAAAAATAGCCCACTGTTCTGTATAATCAGATGTTGCTACCATAATTTGCGTCCGCACGTTTTTCCATTCAATCGCTTTTTGTTCGATGTACTCATCTGCCGTTTCATCCTCATGCGTAAAAACGACTTCGACTTGATATTTCTTGCTTTTCCTCTTCACGCCCCGGACAAACTGTGCATCAAAAACGACCACAACCCGATATCCTGTATAACTTTGATATTCCGCCATCCATTCAACAAGCTTATCTCTTGCCGCTTCCAAATCACGATCTTTTAAGAAACTAAGTTCTGGCCATGCCCCAATCACATTATATCCGTCAACAAGCAGAATTTGTTCCATCTTTATTTCTCCAGAGGGAAACGTTTCCGATAAACTTCATAAAGTAACAAACTAGCTGCAACAGATGCATTAAGTGATGTAACTTTTCCACGCATTGGTAAATGAACGAGGAAATCACATTTTTCACGTACTAAGCGGCTCATTCCAAAACCTTCACTACCAATAACAATAGCAAGCGGCATATCCACATCCATCGTCCGGTAATCGCTACTACCTTTCGCATCTGTTCCAAAAATCCAAAGCCCGCGTTTTTGTAGTTCTTCCATTGTCCGTACCATATTCGTCACGCGAACCACTGGTACATATTCCATCGCCCCAGTACTTGCTTTGGCTACAGTTTGCGTCAAACCTACAGAGCGACGTTTCGGAATAATAATCCCATGTGCTCCAACAGAATCTGCTGTACGCATAATTGATCCTAAGTTGTGTGGATCTTCTAATTCATCCAAAATAATGAAAAATGGCATTTCATCTTTCGCTTCAGCAGCAGCGAATAAATCGTCTAACTCCGCATATTGATAAGCCGCCACTTGAGCTGCAACACCCTGATGCGCTCCACTCACTACTTTTTCAATCTTTTGTTTGGGTACAAATTGAACTTGGATTTTCCGTTCTTTCGCTAATGTTAAGACTTGTTTTAATACGCCTTTTTGTGAACCTTCTTGCACGTATATTTTATGGATATCTCTATCAGATCGTAATACTTCAAGAACAGGATTTCTCCCGCCAATCCACTCTTGCTCATTTTCTTGTTCCATTAGTTGGTTTCCACTCCTTTTTCTACTATTTCAAGCGCCTTTTCCATCCATTCTTGTAAACGATCCAACTCACCAGCTAAGTAAAGATAACCTAGCACTGCTTCAAAAGATGTGGACATACTGTAAGTTCCAGGGTCAGTATTTTTAGGCACTGTATACGACTTGGCATTACGCCCACGCTTTGCAATTCTATCTTCTTCTTCCGTCAAAAAGCCTTCCGCAATCATAGCTTTTAGCGCCACAGCTTGCCCTTTTGCAGAAACGAATTTTGTCGCCGTTTTGTGCAACTGATTCGGCTTTGTTTTTCCAGCAGCAAGTAAATATTCGCGAATAAATTTTTCATAAACTGCGTCACCCATGTAAGCAAGCGCGAGGCCATTAAGTTGTTTGTATTCTTTCACTTCTGCCATGATTTACCCCCGTCTAAACCGCGTGCCTTGCGCAGTGTCTTCCAAAATAATATTTTTTTCTTTTAAAATGTCTCGAATTTCATCAGCGCGTGCAAAATTACGTTCGTTTCGCGCTTGCAGACGTTCTTCAATTAACGCTTCTACTTCGCTATCATCCAGCGAATCAGTTTGCGTATTTTCTAATTTCAAGCCTAATACTTCCGCAAACAAACGCATCATGCTTAAGAATTCGCGCAGAACATTGATAGAAACAGTTTCTTTAGCCAAATAAATATTGGCACGCTTTGCAAGTTCGTGAAAAGTAGTAATCGCATTTGCTGTATTGAAATCATCATCCATATCATCTTCAAAAGCTTGTTTTAATTCCGTTAGTTGTTCTAGCCATTCATCCTCATGCGCTTCTTCCACATATTCACCGTCATCCGTTTGAATACGGTGATCAATATTTTGGTATGCAATCATTAACCGTTCCAACCCATTTTTCGCATCTTCTAAAATTGCATCATTCAGTGTAATTGGCTTCCGGTAATGTACAGATAGCATGAAGAAACGAATCACATTTGGATCATTGTCTTTTAGCACATCATGCAGCGTAATAAAATTCCCAAGTGATTTGGACATTTTTTCCCCATCAATATTTAAAAAGGCATTATGCATCCAGTAGTTCGCGAACGTTTTCCCAGTTGCCGCTTCGGATTGAGCAATCTCATCCTCATGGTGAGGGAATACTAAATCTTGCCCACCCGCATGAATATCAATCGTGTCACCAAGATATTTTTTCGCAAGCGCCGAGCATTCAATATGCCAACCCGGGCGCCCATTACCAAACGGACTTTCCCAGAAAATTTCACCCGGTTTAGCCGCTTTCCAAAGGGTGAAATCAAGTTCATCTTGCTTACGCTCATTATATTCAACCCGAGCCCCGTGCTGCAATTCCGATAATTCTTGGCCAGATAGTTTCCCGTAATCTTTGAATTTTTTCGTCCGGAAATACACATCACCAGCCGACTCATACGCATAGCCTTTTTCAATTAGCGTACTGATCAATTGAATAATTTCATCCATATTCTCCGTTACACGTGGATTCACAGTCGCTTTCGCCACATTCAGTTGATCTACATCATCAAAGTAAGCCCCAATAAAACGATCCGCCACTTCGGGAACCGTCAACTTTAGCTCATTTGCCGCACGAATTAATTTATCATCCACATCCGTAAAATTAGACACGAATTTCACATCATAACCACGATACGTAAAATAACGTCGAACTGTATCGAAAACAATAATTGGCCGCGCATTCCCGATATGAATGTAGTTATACACAGTCGGTCCGCAAACGTACATTTTCACTTCGCCATCTTTGAGTGGTTTAAAAGGCTCTTTCTCTCGTTTTAACGTATTAAAAATTTGTATCGACAATCAGATCTACTCCTTTTCCTTCAAAAGTTTTTCTACTATATTTTCTAATTCCGCAATTCGTAATGTCAGTTCATCCATTTTAGGAACCGCATGTCCTACCGTACGACCATTCAAACGAACAACCTTAGCAGGAATCCCAACAACCGTCGCGCCTGGAGGTACATCTTTTAAAACGACAGCTCCTGCTCCAATACGCGCTCCTGCTCCAATTTCCACCGGCCCAAGTACTTTCGCTCCTGCCGAAACAAGCGCCCCGTCACCGACAGTTGGATGGCGTTTCCCGCAATCTTTTCCAGTTCCACCTAGCGTAACTCCGTGGAATATCGTTACATCATCCCCAATTTCTGCTGTTTCACCAATAACAATTCCTGCACCATGATCAATAAAAAGCCTTCTACCAATAGTTGCGCCTGGATGAATCTCTATATTAGTCCAGAAACGAGCGTTCTGCGATAATACTTTTCCAAACAAAACCATTTTATGACGATAAAAAAAGTTCGCCACACGATGCCACCAAAGTGCGTGCAATCCCGGATTCGTTAAAAAAGCATCAAAAAAGCTTTTCGTCGCAGGGTCATTCTTTATAATTGTTGCAATATCTTCTTTTAAGCGAGTTGGCATTTTGTTGCCTCCTTATTCAAGTTCGTACATTTTTTATTGGAACCTACGCCAACAAAAAAAGCCCCTCCGATACAGAGACGCTTTGCGCGGTTCCACTCTGACTTGAGTATTGCCAATTTTAGCAAATACTCCAACTCTAGGGGTGGGGGTAACGACCCACATTTCGTCTGACGATACTAAATTTCCCATCAGAATTCAGGGAGGCATTTCAGGAGTGTTCAGCTAAGTCGCTTCCAGCCATGGCGACTCTCTCTATAAACTTAGAATTCCGTACTTCTTCCCATCAGCACTTTTTCCGTATATTTAGTTCTATTATAACAGCAATAAAATTCCTTGCAACTGAAATATATCAAAATAAAAAAGCACCCCGCAAATAGCCGAGATGCTTTCATTCAAAATTAATTATTTTTCAACCATGTATCCAAACGATTAAGCACTTTTTCACGACCAAGAACTTCGATTGCAAGTGGCAATTCAGGACCATGCATTTCACCCGTTGTCACAATACGAATTGGCATAAATAAACCTTTACCTTTTACGCCCGTTTCTTTTTGAACCCGCTTGATTGCCGCTTTTACTTCCGCAGCTTCTAGAACTTCTAGTGCTTCTAATTCTTTTTTGAATGCTGAAATAACAGTTGGAACTGTCTCTTCCGCAAGCACTGCTGTTTCTTCTTCATCAAACGTAATGGACTCTGCGTCAGCAAAAAACATTTCAGAAAGTGGCACAATTTCCGCACCATAGCTCATTTGCTCATGATAAAGTGACACTAATTTGTGCACCCAATCAAGTTCCGCTTGATCTAACTCAGCAGATACAACACCTGCTTTTTGTAAATGCGGTAGCGATAGTTCTACTACATCGTTTAGTGGTAATTTTTTCACATATTGGTTATTCACCCAAGTCAATTTAACATTATCAAATAATGCTGGTGATTTAGATAAACGCTTCGGATCAAACATTTTAATGAATTCTTCTTTAGAGAAAATTTCTTCTTCCCCTTCTGGAGACCAACCAAGCATAGCAATAAAGTTAAATAATGCTTCTGGTAAATATCCTAAATCGCGATATTGTTCGATAAATTGAATAATCGAACCGTCACGTTTACTTAATTTACGTCTGCTCTCATTCACAATAAGTGTCATATGACCAAAAATTGGCGGCTCCCAGCCAAATGCATTATAAATCAAAATTTGCTTAGGCGTATTCGAAATATGGTCATCCCCACGAAGAACATGAGAGATTTCCATTAAATGGTCATCCACTGCTACAGCAAAGTTATAAGTCGGAATTCCATCTTTTTTCGCAATAACAAAATCGCCTATTCCATTTGATTCAAAAGAAACATCGTCTTTCACCATATCGTTAAAAGTGATTGTTTCATTTGCTGGCACTTTGAAACGAATACTTGGTTTAAAACCTTGCGCTTCTTTCTCCGCTTGTTGTTCTTTTGTTAAATGACGACATTTCCCGCTATAACGAGGCATTTCACCGTTTGCTTTTTGTTTTTCACGTTCAGCATCCAGCTCTTCTTCCGTACAATAACATTTATAAGCCAAACCTTCATCCAGAAGTTGTTGAATTAACGGTTCATAAATGGATTGACGTTCCGATTGACGGTAAGGTCCGTATTTTCCAGGAACATCCACACCTTCATCCCAGTCCATACCTAGCCATTTCAAATTTGTCATCTGACTTTCTTCACCGTCAGCTATGTTACGTTTCGCATCCGTGTCTTCAATTCGAATGATAAAATCTCCATCATTATGTCTTGCAAATAAATAGTTAAATAGGGCAGTACGCGCATTCCCAATATGCAAAAATCCAGTTGGACTTGGTGCATAACGTACACGTACTCGTTTTGTTTCACTCACAATTATTCACTCCTTCAATTATTTTTCAAGTAAGACAACGGCTAGACTTGCGATGCCTTCTTCCCGACCAGTAAACCCTAATTTCTCTGTCGTAGTCGCCTTTACATTAACTTGGGCTGAATCCGCATGTAGCAACTCCGCAATTCGAAGCTTCATTTGCTCCACATATGGCGCCATTTTTGGCTTTTCAGCAATAATAGTAGCATCTAGATTTCCAAGACGAAAACCATCCGCCTCTACCTTCTGCCAAATTTCCTCAAGTAGCTCAGCTGAATCCGCATCTTTAAAAGCCATATCTGTGTCCGGAAAAAAATGACCAATATCACCAGCGCCAATTGCGCCTATGATAGCATCAGTAATAGCATGAAGAAGTACATCCGCATCACTGTGACCTAGTAACCCTTTCTCATAAGGAATTTTAATCCCGCCAACAATCAGTTCTCGGTCATAAGCAAGTTTATGTACATCATAACCTTGGCCAATTCTAATCATTTGCTATCCCTCCAAGTTCCCCTAAAATCGCCTTAGCGAGCGGCATATCTTCAGGAGTTGTCAGCTTAATATTATAATAGCTTCCTTGGACAATAGCAACAGGACAAGGAAGTCGCTCAACCAGACTAGCTTCATCCGTTCCTAAAAACTGTTCTTTTCGAGCAAGCTGATGCGCTTTTCGTAAAATAGGCAGTTCAAAAGCTTGCGGCGTTTGAACTTGCCAAAGATTTTCACGGTCAACAGTTTCTTGAACGACACCTTTCACCACTCGTTTCACCGTATCTTTTACTTTTACTGCACAAATCGCGGCTTTACTTTGCTCTACACCAATTAATAATCGATCAATAATATCTAACGTGATAAACGGTCTTGCGCCATCATGTACTAAGACAACCCGCTCCGTCCCACAACGTTCAAGACCTGCTGCCACACTATATTGGCGTTCACTTCCGCCCTTCACAATCTCAATTCGGCTTTCAGCAACGTTAAGCTGACTCATTAATTCTTTCACATGCTTTCTTTCCTCTTCTTGACTCACAACAATCACTTTGGAACAACGATTATCTGCTAAAAAAGGACGCAAGGCATGAATGAAAATTGGTTCACCAACTAACTCTAGCCACATTTTATTTTTCTGGGCATTCATACGTTTCCCTTGACCTGCCGCTAAAAAAACCAACTCATAATTCATGCTTATTTCCTCCTTCTAATCAGGATGGTTTAGCAAAAATCATTCTTCCTGCTGATGTTTGAAGTACACTCGTTACTTCCACTTGAATTGTTTCATTAATAAATTTACGACCATCTTCTACAACAATCATTGTTCCATCATCTAAATATGCAACGCCTTGATTGTGTTCTTTACCATCTTTCACCATAAGAACAGTCATTTTCTCACCTGGCAAAACAACAGGTTTTACAGCATTCGCTAAATCATTAATATTTAAAACAGGTACATTTTGGAACTCACATACTTTGTTTAAATTATAATCATTTGTAACAACAATACCGCCCATTACTTTAGCAAGTTTCACAAGTTTACTATCCACTTCTGGCGTATCTTCAAAATCACCTTCATACATTTCCACTTGAATAGCATCTTCTTTTTGGATTCGATTTAAAATATCTAATCCCCGGCGCCCTCTTGTACGTTTAAGCGTATCGGATGAATCCGCAATATGCTGAAGTTCGGCTAACACAAATAGTGGAATAACCACCGTTCCATCTAAAAATCCAGTAGTCAAAATGTCTGCAATACGACCATCAATAATTACACTCGTATCCAAAATTTTATATGTTTTCTTAGATTTCTCTTCTGTTTTCTCTTCTTCTGGTGTTCTTTTCTTTGCATTTCTGTTATTGACAAAATTTCCAAATTCGTTGCGACGACTAATTCCGATACGGAACCCTAAATAACCTAGAACTAATGTTAAAATAACTGGTACTACTGAATTTAAAAGCGGAATATTTGTTTGACTTAATGCATTGCTCGCGAAAAACGCAATGACCAAACCTACAAATAAACCAAGTCCCCCATAAACAAGGGTTGCAATAGCAATTTTAGCTAACTTTTCCTCTAACCAATTAAGTGCGGCTTCTACATATTTCACCGCCCAGAAAGTAATAAGATAAAATATAAGTGCACCAATCAGAGCATCAGTATAAGGATTATTAATTAGCAGAATGTGACCTATTCCAAGTTTCACCCATAGAGCAGGTAGTGAAAAGACTCCCGTTGTCCCACCTAGAATTAAAAAACACACTCGAATTACCCATGTAAGCATTTAGTTTCCTCCTTTCCATTTTTAATTTATATGTATAATTGGGCTATTACCAAATATACATATAGCACTATTTTACACTATTAAAAGACTATACCGCAAATAGTACTCACGGAATCAACGAAGTATTTAGTTTTAATCTGGTAAAGCTTTCTTCAAAGCTTCTCCAATCGTTTCCACCCCAACCACTTGCACGTCTTTCGGTATTTTCCAATTACCTTCGTTATTTTTAGGAATAAAAATTCGCTTAAAGCCAAGTTTTGCGGCTTCTTGTACGCGTTGTTCAATTCTTGCAACACGACGAATCTCACCTGTAAGTCCAAGTTCTCCAATAAAGCAATCCGTACTTCTTGTTGGTTTATCACGATAGCTAGATGCAACACTGACTGCAACCGCCAAATCCACTGCAGGTTCATCCAATTTAACCCCACCAGCTGCTTTCAAATAAGCATCTTGGTTTTGCAACATTAAACCTACTCGCTTTTCTAAAACAGCCATAATTAGCGAAACTTTATTATAGTCTATTCCTGTCGCCATTCGCTTAGCATTACCAAACATCGTAGGCGAAACAAGCGCTTGTATTTCCACAAGGACGGGGCGAGTTCCTTCCATAGAAGCTACAACCGTTGAACCTGAAGCGCCTTCAAGACGTTCTTCCAAGAACACTTCGGAAGGATTAGCAACTTCTACAAGTCCAACATCTCGCATTTCAAATATACCCATTTCATTAGTGGAACCAAAACGGTTTTTCACTGCACGCAAAATCCGGTAAGCATGATGACGCTCCCCTTCAAAATAAAGCACAGTATCAACCATATGTTCAAGTAGGCGCGGCCCCGCAATAGCACCTTCCTTTGTTACATGTCCAACAATAAAGATTGCAATGTTTTGCATTTTAGCAATTCGCATCAATGTCGCTGTACATTCCCTAACTTGCGAAACACTCCCCGCTGCACTTGTAACATCGGGATGATAAACAGTCTGAATGGAGTCAATGACTACAAAATCAGGCTTCACAAAATCAATCGTTTCTTGAACTGCTTCTAAATTTGTTTCTGCATACACATATAAATTATCTCCCGAAACTTGCAAGCGTTCCGCCCGCAGCTTCGTTTGTTTGATAGATTCTTCTCCTGATATATACAATACTTTTTTATTTGTGAGCGTCAGTTGAGCTGAAACTTGCAGTAATAAAGTCGACTTCCCGATACCAGGATCCCCACCGACAAGTACCATAGATCCTGGAACCACACCTCCGCCAAGAACTCTATTTAACTCCGGCATATTGGTTTCGACACGTTTTTCTGTTTCACTTGCTATTTGAGTAATTGGAGTCGCTTTCGAAGGTTCTCCCGTATGATTAAAAGCTGAGCGTGATTTTTTTGACGGCTCCAAAGCTTCTACCATCTGATTCCACTCGTTGCAATTCGGACATTTTCCCATCCATTTTGCCGATTCATATCCACATGCCTGACACACAAATTTGGTTGTCCTTTTTGCTTTAGCCATTTCTACATCCCTCCATACATATGCTCCATTTTACCACAGATCATCTGTTCGCGTTAATCCTTTTCATCAAATTCGTTTTTTTGACACGAATCCTGATTTTTCCATAAAAAACCTCCCTTCAAAATTGATTAAGGGAGGCGTGTTTGTTATTTAGTTTTTACCTTTTTTGCAGTTGTTTTCTTTTTTGGTGCGTCTTTTTTTCTAACCTCTAACTTGCCATCTTTTACACCAATTTCCACGTAATCGCCTACTTTAATGTTACCACGAAGTAATTCTTCAGAAAGCATATCTTCCACTTCTTTTTGAATAGCTCGTTTCAAAGGACGGGCTCCGTATTCTGGATCGTATCCGTCTTTAGCAATTTTGGATTTCGCACCTTCAGTTAATTTCACATGAATATCGCGTTCGGCTAATCGTTTTGTTAATTGAGCAGTCAGCAAAGTAACAATTTGTTTCAATTCTTTTTCTTGTAGCGAATGGAATACAATTGTTTCATCAATTCGGTTGATAAACTCTGGCCGGAACGCCTGTTTTAAATCTTGTAAAACACGGTGCTCCATAGCTTTATGGTCTTTAAGCGGATCAATAACATTAAAGCCCATTGATTTATCTTGTTTCATTTCTTGAGCCCCAATATTGGAAGTCATAATGATGACCGTATTTCTAAAATCAACCACCCGTCCTTTAGAATCAGTCAAACGACCATCGTCAAGCACTTGTAGCAACATATTAAATACATCCGGATGCGCTTTTTCAATT
Source organism: Listeria sp. LM90SB2 (assembly GCF_028867355.1). NCBI lineage: Bacteria > Bacillati > Bacillota > Bacilli > Caryophanales > Listeriaceae > Listeria > Listeria sp. LM90SB2. Next base: position 253,620 of record NZ_CP046449.1, on the reverse strand, counting down.
TCATCTAAAAGAACTACTGAATAAGGTTTTTGACGAACTTTTTCTGTCAGTTGCCCACCTTCTTCATAGCCTACATAACCTGGAGGAGCCCCAACTAAACGAGCAGTCGAGAATTTCTCCATGTACTCAGACATGTCAATTCGAATCATCGAATCCTCATCGCCAAACATAGACTCAGCAAGCGCGCGAGCAAGTTCTGTTTTCCCAACACCAGTAGGTCCAAGGAAAATAAAGGAACCAATTGGACGCTTAGGATCTTTAAGTCCAGCACGAGCTCTACGTACAGCTAGCGAAACAGCTTTCACCGCAGCATCTTGCCCAATCACGCGTTCATGTAAAAGTTTCTCCATATTTAAAAGTTTATTTGTCTCTGTTTCCGCAAGTTTTGCAACTGGAATCCCAGTCCAACTTGCAACAACTTCAGCAACAATCTCTTCTGTTACTTCACTATGGTCAAGCCCTTGCTTTTCTTGCCAATTCGCTTTTGTTTCTTCTAATGATTTTTTAAGTTTTTGTTCTTTATCGCGTAATGACGCTGCTTTTTCAAATTCTTGCCCTTGAACAGCCGCATCTTTTTCTTTTTTCAAATCGGATAAATTGTTTTCCATTTCTTTTACATTTTTTGGCGTTGTAAAAGATTTCAAACGTACTTTAGAACCAGATTCATCAATAACATCAATCGCTTTATCCGGTAAGAAACGGTCTGAAATGTACCGATCAGATAGACGAACAGCAGCCTCAAGCGCTTCATCAGTAATCGCAACACGGTGATGCGCCTCATAACGATCACGCAACCCATGTAAAATTTGAATGGATTCTTCTACAGTTGGCTCATCTACTTTAATCGGTTGGAAACGTCTCTCAAGTGCAGCATCTTTTTCAATATATTTACGGTACTCATCCAGTGTTGTTGCACCAATACATTGCAACTCACCACGAGCTAGAGGCGGCTTCAAGATATTCGAGGCATCAATCGCACCTTCCGCTCCACCAGCACCAATTAAGGTATGCAATTCATCAATAAATAGAATAACATTGCCGGCTTGACGAATCTCATCCATTACTTTTTTCAAACGGTCTTCAAATTCACCACGATATTTTGTCCCTGCCACAACAGTCCCCATATCCAGTGTCATTACACGTTTTCCACGTAAAGTCTCAGGCACTTCATTACGAACAATTTGTTGCGCTAGTCCTTCTGCAATCGCTGTTTTACCAACACCAGGTTCTCCAATAAGTACTGGGTTATTCTTCGTACGACGACTAAGCACTTCAATCACACGTTGGATTTCTTTAGAACGGCCAATAACCGGATCCAAATTATCTTCCCGAGCAATAACTGTTAAATCACGTGCCAAACTATCTAAAGTCGGTGTAGCCTGTGTATTTGTTTGTCTTCCTGCCCCAGTAGCATCCCCGCCGCCTAAGAGCTGTAAAACTTGCTGACGAGCTTTATTCAAACTAATACCAAGATTACTTAAAACTCGAGCCGCAACTCCTTCGCCTTCACGAATAAGCCCCAGTAAGATATGTTCTGTTCCAACATAAGTATGCCCTAATTTACGAGCCTCATCCATGGACAGTTCAATTACTTTTTTCGCACGAGGTGTATATTGGATCGTCGTCACAGCTTTTTCCCCATGACCAATTAATCCTTCTACCTCTTGCTGCACTTTTTCAGAACTAATTCCCAGTTCATAGAGAGCTTTTGCCGCAATTCCTTCGCCTTCTCTTACAAGCCCTAATAAAATATGTTCTGTTCCTAAATTACTATGATTCAAACGCATCGCCTCTTCTTGTGACAACGCGAGTACTTTCTGAGCTCTTTGCGTAAATCGTCCAAACATCATTGTTGTTTCCTCCTTATCGTAAGCCTCATCATTTATCGCCCAAAATCTCGCGAATCACTTTGGCCCGTATTACTTTCTCTTCTAATTCATCCATATCTCGTCCTGCTTCTCTTCTCAAAAAAGCTGGTTGCGAGAATAGTACCAATTCATTCATTTTTTGGCGAGAAATATGCTCGAAAAATCCTAATTCTACACCAAGCCGTATATCCGATATAGCATCTGAAGCTTCTTTCATAGAAATAATTCGACAATTCATCAATAAACCATATGATCTAAAAACTCTATCCTCAAGTGCAATATGAAATTTTTGCTTTATTGTAGTTCTAGCAACACGCTCTTGCATGATAATTTGTTCCATAACTTGCGTTAAATCTTCCACAATTTCTGTTTCCGTTTTACCGAGAGTTACTTGATTTGAGACCTGGAAAATATTACTTGCAGGCATGCTACCTTCTCCGTATATACCTCTTACCACAAAACCTAGGCTCCTAATCGCTTCAATCACACTTTTAATCCTTTTTGTTGTCACGAGTCCCGGTAAATGCACCATTACTGAAGCGCGCATACCAGTCCCGATATTAGTCACACAACTCGTCAAATATCCAAACTCTTTATCAAAAGCATAACTAAGCTTCTCTTCCACATAACCATCAATTTGCAACGCTGCCTCTAACGCATCAAATAATCTCAAACCCGGCGTCATGCACTGTATCCGCAAATGATCTTCCTCATTCAACATAATACTCACATTTTCTTCCTCATTTAAAAGAACCGCACCATATTCACTTTTATTCATCATATAAGGACTAATTAAATGTTTTTCCACCAAAAGCGCCTTTTGTAACAAAGAAATTTGATTCATTTTAATCAAAGTAAAATTATCATCAAAAACTTCGGCAATATTATCAACAATCTCTTCCTTCTGCTCATAAACTGGAAACTGTTCATCCTTCAAATTCCTAGCAAGCCTAATACGTGAGCTTAAAACAACATCATCGTCATCACCAGCATTTTCTAACCAAGAACTCAGCCGCGGTTCAAATACATTCATTTATCCTCACCTCCAGCTTTCAAAGCCTTGATTTCATCACGGACAACAGCAGCTTCCTCAAACTCCTCATTTTCAACTAGCTGTGCTAGCTTTTCTTGTAAGCGACTAATTTCATTTTGAACACCTTCCGCACGTTCAACTTCTGCAGGAACCTTACCAACATGTTTTTTATATCCATTTTGCACTCGACCAATAATCGGTACTAACTGTGCCTCAAAAGCCGAATAACACTCCGGGCACCCAACTCGATTAGTCTTTAAAAACTCTTCAAAACTAAGCTGGCAATTCTCACAAACAATCTCTTTCTGCGCATTTTCTTCTTTTTGCAAAAGCGTTAAGAAGTCAAGAGCAACCTCACTAAAAGTATCCATCGCTTTAACCAAATCTTTTTCCGAAGAGAGAGCTTCGTCCGTAGCACAATTCTCACATAGGTACAATGACTTCACTTTCCCAAGCTCATTTAATTGTTGCAAGGCAATAACTGCTTTATTTTCTCCACATCTTTGACAAATCATCGTCATCACACCTTAATCATATTTCAAAGCAACTAACATCGCCTCTAAAATCCTACTTCTCAAAATATCTCTATCGGGTAAAGGTAAAATTAAAACTTCCCTGTCCAATGCCGCCACCATTAATCTTGCTTCTTTCTTCGTTATTACTTCTTCTTCAAGCAATCTCAAAATAACATCTTCAGAAAATGATTGAGAGACCTTTTTATCATGAACCATTGAAATGATTGCTTCTAACAATTGAAGTTTATCATTCATTTTCACTTTAATAATCCTAATATAGCCACCACCACCACGTTTACTTTCAACGATATACCCTCGTTCCATTGTAAATCTAGTGTTTATTACATAATTAATTTGTGAAGGTACACATTCAAACTTATCTGCAATTTCACTTCTTTTAATTTCCACTGCTTCACTTGATTCCAATACTTGTTTCAAATAAGCTTCTATAACATCAGAAATGTTTTTCATTATAAGGAATCTCCTTTCTGTTTTTTGCAAATCATTGACTTTGACTATTTTTGACTTTAATTATACTAGATATCCCTACCTATTAGCAATTTATTTATCTTTTACAAACAAAAAAAGCCCTAAATAATTAGGACTTTTCAAATTGCCCGGCAGCGACCTACTCTCGCAGGGGGAAGCCCCCAACTACCATTGGCGCAGAGAAGCTTAACTACCGTGTTCGGGATGGGAACGGGTGTGACCTTCTCGCCATAACTACCAGACAATATAAAGTTGTTGAAAGATTGCTCTCTCAAAACTAGAGAAGAAAGGGTTCAGTTAGGTAACTTCGTTTCATTTTTTGGTTAAGTCCTCGATCGATTAGTATTTGTCCGCTCCATGTATCGCTACACTTCCACTCCAAACCTATCTACCTGATCATCTTTCAGGGATCTTACTTTCCGAAGAAATGGGAAATCTCATCTTGAGGGGGGCTTCACGCTTAGATGCTTTCAGCGTTTATCCCTGCCACACATAGCTACCCAGCGATGCTCCTGGCGGAACAACTGGTACACCAGCGGTGTGTCCATCCCGGTCCTCTCGTACTAAGGACAGCTCCTCTCAAATTTCCTGCGCCCGCGACGGATAGGGACCGAACTGTCTCACGACGTTCTGAACCCAGCTCGCGTGCCGCTTTAATGGGCGAACAGCCCAACCCTTGGGACCGACTACAGCCCCAGGATGCGACGAGCCGACATCGAGGTGCCAAACCTCCCCGTCGATGTGGACTCTTGGGGGAGATAAGCCTGTTATCCCCGGGGTAGCTTTTATCCGTTGAGCGATGGCCCTTCCATGCGGAACCACCGGATCACTAAGCCCGACTTTCGTCCCTGCTCGACTTGTCAGTCTCGCAGTCAAGCTCCCTTGTGCCTTTACACTCTGCGAATGATTTCCATCCATTCTGAGGGAACCTTTGGGCGCCTCCGTTACTCTTTAGGAGGCGACCGCCCCAGTCAAACTGCCCACCTGACACTGTCTCCCCACGCGCTAAGCGTGGCGGGTTAGAATGGTCATACAGCCAGGGTAGTATCCCACCATTGCCTCCTCGTATGCTAGCGCACACGTCTCTTCGGCTCCTACCTATCCTGTACAAGCGGTACAAACATTCCATATCAGGTTGCAGTAAAGCTCCACGGGGTCTTTCCGTCCTGTCGCGGGTAACCTGCATCTTCACAGGTACTATAATTTCACCGAGTCTCTCGTTGAGACAGTGCCCAGATCGTTGCGCCTTTCGTGCGGGTCGGAACTTACCCGACAAGGAATTTCGCTACCTTAGGACCGTTATAGTTACGGCCGCCGTTTACTGGGGCTTCAATTCGTACCTTCGCCGAAGCTAAGCACTCCTCTTAACCTTCCAGCACCGGGCAGGCGTCAGCCCCTATACGTCACCTTACGGTTTTGCAGAGACCTGTGTTTTTGCTAAACAGTCGCCTGGGCCTATTCACTGCGGCTCTCTCGGGCTTGCACCCTAATAGAGCACCCCTTCTCCCGAAGTTACGGGGTCATTTTGCCGAGTTCCTTAACGAGAGTTCTCTCGCTCACCTTAGGATTCTCTCCTCATCTACCTGTGTCGGTTTGCGGTACGGGCAGTACTACTCTTCCTAGAGGCTTTTCTTGACAGCGTGAAATCAGGAACTTCCGTACTTAATTTCCTTCCCCATCACAGCTCATGCTTCGCGAGAAGCGGATTTGCCTACTTCTCACACTCACTGCTTGGACGCACATTTCCATTCGTGCGATTCCCTATCCTTCTGTGTCACCCCATCGGTTAAACAATTAGCACTGGTACAGGAATCTCTACCTGTTGTCCATCGCCTACGCCTATCGGCCTCGGCTTAGGTCCCGACTAACCCTGAGCGGACGAGCCTTCCTCAGGAAACCTTAGATATTCGGTGGAAGGGATTCTCACCCTTCTTTCGCTACTCATACCGGCATTCTCACTTCTAAGCGCTCCACCAGTCCTTCCGGTCTGACTTCACCGCCCTTAGAACGCTCTCCTACCACGAACCTCTAAAGAGGTTCATCCACAGTTTCGGTAATATGTTTAGCCCCGGTACATTTTCGGCGCGGGGTCACTCGACCAGTGAGCTATTACGCACTCTTTCAATGGTGGCTGCTTCTAAGCCAACATCCTGGTTGTCTAAGCAACCCCACATCCTTTTCCACTTAACATATATTTGGGGACCTTAACTGGTGGTCTGGGCTGTTTCCCTTTCGACTACGGATCTTATCACTCGCAGTCTGACTCCCGAGTATAAGTACATGGCATTCGGAGTTTATCTGAATTCGGTAACCCGAGAAGGGCCCCTAGTCCAAACAGTGCTCTACCTCCATGACTCTTTACCTCGAGGCTAGCCCTAAAGCTATTTCGGAGAGAACCAGCTATCTCCAAGTTCGATTGGAATTTCTCCGCTACCCACACCTCATCCCCGCACTTTTCAACGTGCGTGGGTTCGGACCTCCAGTAAGTATTACCTTACCTTCATCCTGGACATGGGTAGATCACCTGGTTTCGGGTCTACGACCTGTTACTTATGCGCCCTATTCAGACTCGCTTTCGCTACGGCTCCGCTTTTTCCGCTTAACCTTGCAACAAATCGTAACTCGCCGGTTCATTCTACAAAAGGCACGCTATCACCCATTAACGGGCTCTAACTACTTGTAGGCACACGGTTTCAGGAACTGTTTCACTCCCCTTCCGGGGTGCTTTTCACCTTTCCCTCACGGTACTGGTTCACTATCGGTCACTAGGGAGTATTTAGCCTTGGGAGATGGTCCTCCCGGATTCCGACGGAATTTCACGTGTTCCGCCGTACTCAGGATCCACTCTGGAGGGAAAGCCATTTCAACTACCGGGCTGTTACCGTCTTTGGCGGGCCTTTCCAGACCGCTTCATTTATAACTTTCTTTTGTAACTCCGTATAGAGTGTCCTACAACCCCAAGAAGCAAGCTTCTTGGTTTGGGCTCTTTCCGTTTCGCTCGCCGCTACTCAGGAAATCGATTTTTCTTTCTCTTCCTCCAGGTACTTAGATGTTTCAGTTCCCTGGGTCTGCCTTCCTCACGCTATGTATTCACGTAAGGATACTATCCGACTAAAGATAGTGGGTTCCCCCATTCGGAAATCTCTGGATCAACGCTTACGTACAGCTCCCCAAAGCATATCGGTGTTAGTCCCGTCCTTCTTCGGCTCCTAGTGCCAAGGCATCCACCGTGCGCCCTTTCTAACTTAACCAATTTACTTCTACGAAGTAAAGGTTGTTTTTCTGATTTTCCGTATCAGCGATGATACTTCCAATCAGATGAAAGATTCACTTTCAGATGATTCTCGGTTACTTGTGTCATAAATAATAAATTATCTATGCTAACTTTACTAACTTTCTTATCTAGTTTTCAAAGAACAAACATACTGAGAAGTACTAACCTCTCAAAACTGAACAAATAGAGAAGAACGAAAACTCACAGGTTTCCTTTTCCTTAGAAAGGAGGTGATCCAGCCGCACCTTCCGATACGGCTACCTTGTTACGACTTCACCCCAATTATCTGTCCCACCTTCGGCGGCTGGCTCCATAAAGGTTACCCTACCGACTTCGGGTGTTACAAACTCTCGTGGTGTGACGGGCGGTGTGTACAAGGCCCGGGAACGTATTCACCGTGGCATGCTGATCCACGATTACTAGCGATTCCGGCTTCATGTAGGCGAGTTGCAGCCTACAATCCGAACTGAGAATAGTTTTATGGGATTAGCTCCACCTCGCGGCTTCGCGACCCTTTGTACTATCCATTGTAGCACGTGTGTAGCCCAGGTCATAAGGGGCATGATGATTTGACGTCATCCCCACCTTCCTCCGGCTTGCACCGGCAGTCACTTTAGAGTGCCCAACTAAATGCTGGCAACTAAAATCAAGGGTTGCGCTCGTTGCGGGACTTAACCCAACATCTCACGACACGAGCTGACGACAACCATGCACCACCTGTCACTTTGTCCCCGAAGGGAAAGCTCTGTCTCCAGAGTGGTCAAAGGATGTCAAGACCTGGTAAGGTTCTTCGCGTTGCTTCGAATTAAACCACATGCTCCACCGCTTGTGCGGGCCCCCGTCAATTCCTTTGAGTTTCAACCTTGCGGTCGTACTCCCCAGGCGGAGTGCTTAATGCGTTAGCTGCAGCACTAAGGGGCGGAAACCCCCTAACACTTAGCACTCATCGTTTACGGCGTGGACTACCAGGGTATCTAATCCTGTTTGCTCCCCACGCTTTCGCGCCTCAGCGTCAGTTACAGACCAGAGAGTCGCCTTCGCCACTGGTGTTCCTCCACATATCTACGCATTTCACCGCTACACGTGGAATTCCACTCTCCTCTTCTGCACTCCAGTCTTCCAGTTTCCAATGACCCTCCCCGGTTAAGCCGGGGGCTTTCACATCAGACTTAAAAGACCGCCTGCGCGCGCTTTACGCCCAATAAATCCGGACAACGCTTGCCACCTACGTATTACCGCGGCTGCTGGCACGTAGTTAGCCGTGGCTTTCTGGTTAGATACCGTCAAGGGACAAGCAGTTACTCTTATCCTTGTTCTTCTCTAACAACAGTACTTTACGATCCGAAAACCTTCTTCATACACGCGGCGTTGCTCCGTCAGACTTTCGTCCATTGCGGAAGATTCCCTACTGCTGCCTCCCGTAGGAGTCTGGGCCGTGTCTCAGTCCCAGTGTGGCCGATCACCCTCTCAGGTCGGCTATGCATCGTTGCCTTGGTAGGCCATTACCCTACCAACTAGCTAATGCACCGCGGGCCCATCTGTAAGCGATAGCCGAAACCATCTTTCAAAAGCGTGGCATGCGCCACACTTTATCATTCGGTATTAGCCCCGGTTTCCCGGAGTTATCCCCAACTTACAGGCAGGTTGCCCACGTGTTACTCACCCGTCCGCCACTAACTTTGGAAGAGCAAGCTCTTCCTCCGTTCGTTCGACTTGCATGTATTAGGCACGCCGCCAGCGTTCGTCCTGAGCCAGGATCAAACTCTCTTTAAAATATAAATTGAATTTGAATGCTTATTCAACACCGTGAATAAGATTCCTTGCGTCAAATTGACTTCGCTAGCAATTAAATTACTAGTTTGTTTTGTTGAAAACAGCTTTCTGTTTTCTGCCCTGCGATTACCAGTAAGACTTTACGTCTCATTGCTTTTCGTCTTCTTCTTTGTTCAGTTTTCAAAGGTCACTTTTTCTTCTTCGTTGCCTTTAGCAGCAACTCTTATATCTTACTCTATTCTCTAAACAATGTCAACACATTTTTAGAAATAATTTGGTGGAGCCTAGCGGGATCGAACCGCTGACCTCCTGCGTGCAAAGCAGGCGCTCTCCCAGCTGAGCTAAGGCCCCATAATAAAAATCAAACAATCGGGAAGACAGGATTCGAACCTGCGACCCCTTGGTCCCAAACCAAGTGCTCTACCAAGCTGAGCTACTTCCCGTTTAATAAAGTGCGCCCAAGAGGAGTCGAACCTCTAACCGCTTGATTCGTAGTCAAGTACTCTATCCAGTTGAGCTATGGGCGCATATAAAAATAATGCCGAGGACCGGAATCGAACCGGTACGGATATCACTATCCGCAGGATTTTAAGTCCTGTGCGTCTGCCAGTTCCGCCACCCCGGCATATTGGAACTTTTGTAAACAAGCGGAAGACGGGGTTCGAACCCGCGACCCCCACCTTGGCAAGGTGATGTTCTACCACTGAACTACTTCCGCATATTTAAAATAAGTGCGGGTGAAGGGACTTGAACCCCCACGCCTCGCGGCGCCAGATCCTAAATCTGGTGCGTCTGCCAATTCCGCCACACCCGCAAAAGTGAGCCGTGCTGGGTTCGAACCAGCGACCCTCTGATTAAAAGTCAGATGCTCTACCAACTGAGCTAACGGCTCTCTACAATAAAAATATGTATTATCATAAAGTTAATATTAATGGTGCCGGCTGCAAGAGTCGAACTCGCGACCTACTGATTACAAATCAGTTGCTCTACCAACTGAGCTAAGCCGGCATAAAAAATGGAGGTTAACGGGATCGAACCGCTGACCCTCTGCTTGTAAGGCAGATGCTCTCCCAGCTGAGCTAAACCTCCAGAAATACTGCCCGGCAGCGACCTACTCTCGCAGGGGGAAGCCCCCAACTACCATTGGCGCAGAGAAGCTTAACTACCGTGTTCGGGATGGGAACGGGTGTGACCTTCTCGCCATAACTACCAGACAATATAAAGTTGTTGAAAGATTGCTCTCTCAAAACTAGAGAAGAAAGGGTTCAGTTAGGTAACTTCGTTTCATTTTTTGGTTAAGTCCTCGATCGATTAGTATTTGTCCGCTCCATGTATCGCTACACTTCCACTCCAAACCTATCTACCTGATCATCTTTCAGGGATCTTACTTTCCGAAGAAATGGGAAATCTCATCTTGAGGGGGGCTTCACGCTTAGATGCTTTCAGCGTTTATCCCTGCCACACATAGCTACCCAGCGATGCTCCTGGCGGAACAACTGGTACACCAGCGGTGTGTCCATCCCGGTCCTCTCGTACTAAGGACAGCTCCTCTCAAATTTCCTGCGCCCGCGACGGATAGGGACCGAACTGTCTCACGACGTTCTGAACCCAGCTCGCGTGCCGCTTTAATGGGCGAACAGCCCAACCCTTGGGACCGACTACAGCCCCAGGATGCGACGAGCCGACATCGAGGTGCCAAACCTCCCCGTCGATGTGGACTCTTGGGGGAGATAAGCCTGTTATCCCCGGGGTAGCTTTTATCCGTTGAGCGATGGCCCTTCCATGCGGAACCACCGGATCACTAAGCCCGACTTTCGTCCCTGCTCGACTTGTCAGTCTCGCAGTCAAGCTCCCTTGTGCCTTTACACTCTGCGAATGATTTCCATCCATTCTGAGGGAACCTTTGGGCGCCTCCGTTACTCTTTAGGAGGCGACCGCCCCAGTCAAACTGCCCACCTGACACTGTCTCCCCACGCGCTAAGCGTGGCGGGTTAGAATGGTCATACAGCCAGGGTAGTATCCCACCATTGCCTCCTCGTATGCTAGCGCACACGTCTCTTCGGCTCCTACCTATCCTGTACAAGCGGTACAAACATTCCATATCAGGTTGCAGTAAAGCTCCACGGGGTCTTTCCGTCCTGTCGCGGGTAACCTGCATCTTCACAGGTACTATAATTTCACCGAGTCTCTCGTTGAGACAGTGCCCAGATCGTTGCGCCTTTCGTGCGGGTCGGAACTTACCCGACAAGGAATTTCGCTACCTTAGGACCGTTATAGTTACGGCCGCCGTTTACTGGGGCTTCAATTCGTACCTTCGCCGAAGCTAAGCACTCCTCTTAACCTTCCAGCACCGGGCAGGCGTCAGCCCCTATACGTCACCTTACGGTTTTGCAGAGACCTGTGTTTTTGCTAAACAGTCGCCTGGGCCTATTCACTGCGGCTCTCTCGGGCTTGCACCCTAATAGAGCACCCCTTCTCCCGAAGTTACGGGGTCATTTTGCCGAGTTCCTTAACGAGAGTTCTCTCGCTCACCTTAGGATTCTCTCCTCATCTACCTGTGTCGGTTTGCGGTACGGGCAGTACTACTCTTCCTAGAGGCTTTTCTTGACAGCGTGAAATCAGGAACTTCCGTACTTAATTTCCTTCCCCATCACAGCTCATGCTTCGCGAGAAGCGGATTTGCCTACTTCTCACACTCACTGCTTGGACGCACATTTCCATTCGTGCGATTCCCTATCCTTCTGTGTCACCCCATCGGTTAAACAATTAGCACTGGTACAGGAATCTCTACCTGTTGTCCATCGCCTACGCCTATCGGCCTCGGCTTAGGTCCCGACTAACCCTGAGCGGACGAGCCTTCCTCAGGAAACCTTAGATATTCGGTGGAAGGGATTCTCACCCTTCTTTCGCTACTCATACCGGCATTCTCACTTCTAAGCGCTCCACCAGTCCTTCCGGTCTGACTTCACCGCCCTTAGAACGCTCTCCTACCACGAACCTCTAAAGAGGTTCATCCACAGTTTCGGTAATATGTTTAGCCCCGGTACATTTTCGGCGCGGGGTCACTCGACCAGTGAGCTATTACGCACTCTTTCAATGGTGGCTGCTTCTAAGCCAACATCCTGGTTGTCTAAGCAACCCCACATCCTTTTCCACTTAACATATATTTGGGGACCTTAACTGGTGGTCTGGGCTGTTTCCCTTTCGACTACGGATCTTATCACTCGCAGTCTGACTCCCGAGTATAAGTACATGGCATTCGGAGTTTATCTGAATTCGGTAACCCGAGAAGGGCCCCTAGTCCAAACAGTGCTCTACCTCCATGACTCTTTACCTCGAGGCTAGCCCTAAAGCTATTTCGGAGAGAACCAGCTATCTCCAAGTTCGATTGGAATTTCTCCGCTACCCACACCTCATCCCCGCACTTTTCAACGTGCGTGGGTTCGGACCTCCAGTAAGTATTACCTTACCTTCATCCTGGACATGGGTAGATCACCTGGTTTCGGGTCTACGACCTGTTACTTATGCGCCCTATTCAGACTCGCTTTCGCTACGGCTCCGCTTTTTCCGCTTAACCTTGCAACAAATCGTAACTCGCCGGTTCATTCTACAAAAGGCACGCTATCACCCATTAACGGGCTCTAACTACTTGTAGGCACACGGTTTCAGGAACTGTTTCACTCCCCTTCCGGGGTGCTTTTCACCTTTCCCTCACGGTACTGGTTCACTATCGGTCACTAGGGAGTATTTAGCCTTGGGAGATGGTCCTCCCGGATTCCGACGGAATTTCACGTGTTCCGCCGTACTCAGGATCCACTCTGGAGGGAAAGCCATTTCAACTACCGGGCTGTTACCGTCTTTGGCGGGCCTTTCCAGACCGCTTCATTTATAACTTTCTTTTGTAACTCCGTATAGAGTGTCCTACAACCCCAAGAAGCAAGCTTCTTGGTTTGGGCTCTTTCCGTTTCGCTCGCCGCTACTCAGGAAATCGATTTTTCTTTCTCTTCCTCCAGGTACTTAGATGTTTCAGTTCCCTGGGTCTGCCTTCCTCACGCTATGTATTCACGTAAGGATACTATCCGACTAAAGATAGTGGGTTCCCCCATTCGGAAATCTCTGGATCAACGCTTACGTACAGCTCCCCAAAGCATATCGGTGTTAGTCCCGTCCTTCTTCGGCTCCTAGTGCCAAGGCATCCACCGTGCGCCCTTTCTAACTTAACCAATTTACTTCTACGAAGTAAAGGTTGTTTTTCTGATTTTCCGTATCAGCGATGATACTTCCAATCAGATGAAAGATTCACTTTCAGATGATTCTCGGTTACTTGTGTCATAAATAATAAATTATCTATGCTAACTTTACTAACTTTCTTATCTAGTTTTCAAAGAACAAACATACTGAGAAGTACTAACCTCTCAAAACTGAACAAATAGAGAAGAACGAAAACTCACAGGTTTCCTTTTCCTTAGAAAGGAGGTGATCCAGCCGCACCTTCCGATACGGCTACCTTGTTACGACTTCACCCCAATTATCTGTCCCACCTTCGGCGGCTGGCTCCATAAAGGTTACCCTACCGACTTCGGGTGTTACAAACTCTCGTGGTGTGACGGGCGGTGTGTACAAGGCCCGGGAACGTATTCACCGTGGCATGCTGATCCACGATTACTAGCGATTCCGGCTTCATGTAGGCGAGTTGCAGCCTACAATCCGAACTGAGAATAGTTTTATGGGATTAGCTCCACCTCGCGGCTTCGCGACCCTTTGTACTATCCATTGTAGCACGTGTGTAGCCCAGGTCATAAGGGGCATGATGATTTGACGTCATCCCCACCTTCCTCCGGCTTGCACCGGCAGTCACTTTAGAGTGCCCAACTAAATGCTGGCAACTAAAATCAAGGGTTGCGCTCGTTGCGGGACTTAACCCAACATCTCACGACACGAGCTGACGACAACCATGCACCACCTGTCACTTTGTCCCCGAAGGGAAAGCTCTGTCTCCAGAGTGGTCAAAGGATGTCAAGACCTGGTAAGGTTCTTCGCGTTGCTTCGAATTAAACCACATGCTCCACCGCTTGTGCGGGCCCCCGTCAATTCCTTTGAGTTTCAACCTTGCGGTCGTACTCCCCAGGCGGAGTGCTTAATGCGTTAGCTGCAGCACTAAGGGGCGGAAACCCCCTAACACTTAGCACTCATCGTTTACGGCGTGGACTACCAGGGTATCTAATCCTGTTTGCTCCCCACGCTTTCGCGCCTCAGCGTCAGTTACAGACCAGAGAGTCGCCTTCGCCACTGGTGTTCCTCCACATATCTACGCATTTCACCGCTACACGTGGAATTCCACTCTCCTCTTCTGCACTCCAGTCTTCCAGTTTCCAATGACCCTCCCCGGTTAAGCCGGGGGCTTTCACATCAGACTTAAAAGACCGCCTGCGCGCGCTTTACGCCCAATAAATCCGGACAACGCTTGCCACCTACGTATTACCGCGGCTGCTGGCACGTAGTTAGCCGTGGCTTTCTGGTTAGATACCGTCAAGGGACAAGCAGTTACTCTTATCCTTGTTCTTCTCTAACAACAGTACTTTACGATCCGAAAACCTTCTTCATACACGCGGCGTTGCTCCGTCAGACTTTCGTCCATTGCGGAAGATTCCCTACTGCTGCCTCCCGTAGGAGTCTGGGCCGTGTCTCAGTCCCAGTGTGGCCGATCACCCTCTCAGGTCGGCTATGCATCGTTGCCTTGGTAGGCCATTACCCTACCAACTAGCTAATGCACCGCGGGCCCATCTGTAAGCGATAGCCGAAACCATCTTTCAAAAGCGTGGCATGCGCCACACTTTATCATTCGGTATTAGCCCCGGTTTCCCGGAGTTATCCCCAACTTACAGGCAGGTTGCCCACGTGTTACTCACCCGTCCGCCACTAACTTTGGAAGAGCAAGCTCTTCCTCCGTTCGTTCGACTTGCATGTATTAGGCACGCCGCCAGCGTTCGTCCTGAGCCAGGATCAAACTCTCTTTAAAATATAAATTGAATTTGAATGCTTATTCAACACCGTGAATAAGATTCCTTGCGTCAAATTGACTTCGCTAGCAATTAAATTACTAGTTTGTTTTGTTGAAAACAGCTTTCTGTTTTCTGCCCTGCGATTACCAGTAAGACTTTACGTCTCATTGCTTTTCGTCTTCTTCTTTGTTCAGTTTTCAAAGGTCACTTTTTCTTCTTCGTTGCCTTTAGCAGCAACTCTTATATCTTACTCTATCTAGTCAACAAAGTCAAGATGTTTTTTCAAAAAAATTTAATTTCTTGATGAGCATTTTGCGTTTGTTTAACTGGAACGTTTATAAATATATCATGTTTTTATAGGGATTGCAAGCATATTTTGAGAAAAAGTTTCTCTTTGGCAAATTTGTTTTTTTCTGAGAAAAAAAACAAAATCCAGAACCGATATAATCAGCTCTGGATTTTTAATTAGTCGCGGTGTTTCATAGTTGGGAATAATAGGATATCACGAATAGACGGGGCATCTGTTAATAGCATTACTAGACGATCGATACCTATTCCAAGTCCACCAGTCGGCGGTAGACCGTATTCTAAAGCTTCAAGGAAATCTGCATCCATTCCGTGCGCTTCATCATTACCTTGCTCACGTTCTTTCATTTGCGCTTCAAAACGCTCTCTTTGATCAATTGGATCGTTTAATTCCGAGAATGCATTTGCATGTTCACGACCAACGATAAATAATTCAAAACGGTCAGTAAAACGGTCATCTTCTTTGTTTTTCTTCGCTAATGGTGAAATTTCCACCGGATGTCCGTAAACAAAGGTTGGTTGAATAAGCTTTTCTTCTACGTATGTTTCAAAAAACTCATTAAGAATGTGCCCGTATGTCATGTGCTCCGTTACTGGCACATTATGTTTTTTAGCTAGTTCGCGTGCTTCTTCATCGGAAGTTACGTTCCAGAAATCCACTCCGACATATTCTTTTACAGCATCTGCCATGTGGATACGGCGCCAGTTTGGAGTTAGATCTACATTGTATTCACCGTATGTTATTTCTGTTGTTCCATTTACTTGTTTGCATACTGTAGATACTAAACCTTCTACCAAATCCATAACATCTTCGTAATCTTCGTATGCTGCATAGGATTCTAACATTGTAAATTCTGGGTTATGACGCGTGGAGGTTCCTTCATTACGGAAAACGCGGCCGATTTCGTATACTTTATCCATCCCACCAACGATTAGGCGTTTTAAGTGTAGTTCTAAAGCAATTCGTAAATATAATTCCATATCAAGTGCATTATGGTGCGTAATAAATGGTTTTGCAGCAGCACCACCAGCAATTGTATGAAGCACTGGAGTTTCTACTTCTAGGAATCCTTGATTATCCATGTAATCACGAGTGTATTTCAAGATTTTACTGCGCATCACAAAACGATTTTGGCTTTCTTCGTTTGTAATTAAGTCTAAATAGCGTTGACGATAGCGTTGTTCTACGTCTTTTAAGCCATGATATTTATCAGGAAGTGGACGTAATGATTTGGAAAGCAAAGTGAATTCCGTTGCTTTAACAGAAAGTTCACCTGTATTAGTACGGAAAATAGTCCCTTTTATACCAATAATGTCACCTAGATCCGCTAATTTGAAGACTGCATAAGCATCTTCGCCAATTGCATCTTTACGGATATAGATTTGTAATTGATGGAAACGGTCTTGAATATGTGTGAAACCTACTTTACCTTTCACACGTTTCGTCATAATACGACCTGCTACAGAAACTTCAATAGCAGCTTCTTCAAGTTCTTCTTTTGATTTATCAGCGAATTTTGTTTCAATTTCTTCCGGGCTGATGGAACGGATGAATTTTTCGCCAAAAGGATCTATGCCTTCTTCGCGTAATGTGTCCACTTTTTCGCGACGGACGATGAGTTGGTCATTTAGTTCTTCATGATTCTCGTTACTCATATAGGTACACTCCTATTCTATTCATTTCTACAGATGTTTCCATTATACGCTTTTTTGGTCTGGTTTTTCTAGTATAAATTTAAAAATTGCCCCGAAATCTCGAGGCAATCCTAATTAGTCTTGTTTCGCTAATGCTTTTTCTTCATATTGAAGAACAAATTCATTTAAAATTGCTTCCATCTCTGATTGTTTTGTCGCTTGGTTAGCAGCCACTTTCGCGCGAGTGCTTCCGCGAGCTCCTTTTAGATAATAAGCTGCGTGTTGTCTAAACTCGCGAACTGCAATGTTTTCTCCTTTTAGCTCGACTAGGCGATTAAGGTGAAGCATGGCAGTTTGCATTTTTTCGCGTGGTTCTGGTTCTGGAAGAAGTTCGCCTGTTTCTAGGAATTTCACCGTGCGATAAATCATCCATGGGTTTCCAAGTGCAGCTCGACCAATCATTACTCCATCTGCTCCAGTATGTTCTAAAATTCGTTTGGCATCTTCTGGTGTTCTCACGTCCCCATTTGCCATGAACGGGATTTTCAGTTCGCGTTTTACGTCTCTAAGCACATCCCAGTTCGCGCTACCTTCGTACATTTGCACACGAGTACGGCCGTGCATTGCAACAGCTGCAGCTCCGGCACGTTCAGCAGCAAGTGCATTTTCGATAGCAAAAACATGTTCTTCGTCCCAACCAATACGCATTTTTACTGTTACCGGTTTATCAACAGCGTCCACTACAGCAGCTACCATGTCATACACTTTATTTGGATCAAGTAGCCATTTCGCTCCAGCTTCACATTTGATAATTTTGTTTACCGGACAGCCCATATTAATATCAATAATATCTGCCGTTGTATTTTCAGCTACGAATTTCGCAGCTTCTACAAGCGTTTCTTTCTCACCACCAAAAATTTGTAAGCTCAATGGTTTTTCTTTTTCATCAATATATAGCATATCAAGCGTTTTAGCATTGCGGTATGCGATTCCTTTGTCGCTAATCATTTCACAGCAAACGAGACCTGCTCCGAATTCTTTGACCGTTAAACGGAATGCGGAATTGGATATACCGGCCATTGGCGCCACAACTACTTGGTTTTTAATTTCTACGTTACCTATTTTAAACATTAATGGTAAACCCCTTCCTCTTAAATTGCGCTAGTGATATGTTATCATAATCAGTTTTTTCTGCAAGTGCCAATTTTACCAGTTGACTTGATTTTTTATTTTCCGAACACCTTGTTCTTCCAAAATGGCTGGATTATCTACAAGATTGCTTTTTTCTGGTGAAATCTCTATTAATGGAATCAGCACAAAAGCGCGTTCTTTCATATAAGGATGTGGGATTTTCAGCTTTTCTGTATCGATTTTAACATCATCATATAATAAAACATCGATATCAATGAGTCGCGGACCCCACTTAAATAATCGAACTCGCCCCAATTCAAGTTCGAGCGCAAGGCAAAAATCTAGTAAATCAACTGGCGGAAAGTCCGTTTCAATTTCTACAGCGATATTTAAAAATGCCGCTTGATCTTCGTAACCTACTGCGTCTGTTTCGTATACACTAGATACGTTGGTAATTTTAATTTTATCTGAAGCAGCTAAACCACTTAGTGCGTCATTTAAATTTTCTAAACGTTCGCCAAGGTTTGTACCAATTGATAGAAACGCCTTAGCCATTCAAATCACTTCTTTTACGTTCAATTTCCACTGCAACAGAATCATAATGTCCCGGAATCGGAGGATTTGGTTTAATAAGTTTTACAGTCACTTCTTCTAATAGAGGATAACCAGTTAAAACTTCCGTTGCAATTTTTTCGGCAAGCGCCTCGATTAATTTGAATGGCGTTCCTTCTACTATTTCTTTTACTGTTTCATAAACCTCTGCATAGCTGACTGTGTCGTCTACACTATCCGATATTCCTGCTTTTTTAGTAGAAAGGCCGAGAATAAGCGATACTCTAAACGTTTGTCCTAGTTTTGTTTCTTCCGCCAAAACTCCATGGTATCCGTAAAACACTAATTCATTTAAATAAATTTTATCCAACTAAAGCACCTCTTTATAATTTTGTAATATCTAATTTGCCAGTAATCGCATCTGTCATTCGTACCATGCGCGCAATGGGAAGTACATCGTGTACACGAGTAATTGTGCAACCTTTCGAAAATCCGTAAACTGTAGTTGCTCCAGTTCCTTCCATTCTATCCTCTGGAGTAGTTCCTAAGACGAGACCAATTGTCGACTTTCTACTCGTACCAAGTAAAACCTCGTAACCAAGCGCCACTATCTCATCAATGCGTCGTAACACTTCTAAATTCTGCGCAGGTGTCTTAACAAAACCGAAACCCGGATCAAGAATAATATGTTCATCTGGCACGGATGCCGCTTTAGCAATTGCAACACTTTCTAATAAGTCTTTCTTCACATCTTCCAGAAAATTATCGTATTGCGTGTTTTCTCGGTTGTGCATCAAACAAATTGGCACGTTATATTTCGCAGCTACTTCCGCAATTTTCGGTTCTTTTTTGGCACCCCATTGATCATTTATCATATTAGCTCCTGCTAAAATAGCTTTTTCAGCCACTTCGGCACGCCAAGTATCAACAGAAATCCATATATCCGGAAGTTTTGTCCTAACAGCTTTAATGACAGGAATAATTCGATTAAGTTCTTCCTCAGGCGTTACCTCTGAAAAACCAGGCCGAGTAGATATTCCACCAACGTCAATAATTGCTGCTCCATCTTCTGCCATTTGTAACGCTCGAGCCACAGCTTCTTCCACTTGCATATATTTCCCGCCATCCGAAAAAGAGTCTGGCGTAACATTCAGTATCCCCATGACCATACCTAAGTGATCCCTTTTCCACTTCTTCAAGCCCAAACACCTCTTTCCGAGATTTATTATAGCAGAATTCAGTGATTTTAGCGCACAAAAAAACCGATGCGGAAAAGGGAGTAAACCGCATCGGTCAAAAAGGGAGTTTGGGATCTTCATTCTAAAAAGGGGGGAGAAGAATGAAAATGTTTTGCTTGTTGTTAGCTTATGACTATATATTAACCAAGTTTTTGGTGGATATGCTGTGATTTTTGTTAAAGTTTCATGAGATTTTTCGGTTTTTCTTTTCATTTTTTGGTATTAAAAAACCAGTGTGGAAAAAGGGAGTAAACCACACTGGTCAAAAAGGGAGTTTGGGATCTTCATTCTAAAAGGGGGGAGAAGAATGAAAATGTTTTGCTTGTTGTTAGCTTATGACTATATATTAACCAAGTTTTTGGTGGATGCGCTGTGATTTTTGTTAAAGTTTCATGAGATTTTTCGGTTTTTTTCTTCATTTTTTTCCATGAAAAAACCAGTGTGGAAAAAGGGAGTAAACCACACTGGTCAAAAAGGGAGTTTGGGATTTTCATTCTAAAAGGGGAAAGAATGAAAATGTTTTGCTTGTTGTTAGCTTATGACTATATATTAACCAAGTTTTTGGTGGATACGCTGTGACTTTTGTTAAAGTTTCATGAGATTTTTCGGTTTTTCTTTTCATTTTTTGGCATGAAAAAAACCAGTGTGGAAAAAGGGAGTAAACCACACTGGTCAAAAAGGGAGTTTGGGATTTTCATTCTAAAAAGGGGAAAGAATGAAAATGTTTTGCTTGTTGTTAGCTTATGACTATATATTAACCAAGAAAAGAAAGTTTCCGCTGTGCGTTTGATTAGAAAATAGTAAGAAATGCATTTATTTCTTTTCATAAAAAAAGAACCTAGAAAATCTAGGCTCTCTGATTATTAATCTTCAAAATTATAAAGAGGTGTGCTTAGGTAGCGTTCGCCGTTACTTGCAACGATTGCTAGTACTTTTTTGCCAGCACCAAGTTCTTTTGCAAGGTCTAGAGCTGCTTTAACAGTTGCTCCGGAAGAAATACCTACTAAGATACCTTCTTTTTTCGCTACTTCACGTGCTGTTTCTAGAGCATCTTCACTTGAAACTTTTAGAATGCCGTCATACACTTTTGTATCTAATGTATCCGGAACGAAGCCTGCACCGATACCTTGGATTTTATGAGGTGATGGAGAACCACCGCTAAGTACTGGGGATTCTTCTGGTTCAAGAGCATAGATTTTAACATCTGGGTAGTTCTTTTTAAGTACGTGTCCTACACCAGTTACTGTTCCACCTGTTCCAACTCCCGCGATGAAAGCATCTAAGCCATCTTTACCGAAAGCTTCAACGATTTCTGGTCCAGTTGTTTCTTCATGGACAGCTGGATTTGCTGGGTTGTGGAATTGTTGTGGAACAAAATAGTTATTTTCTTTTGCAAGCTCTTCCGCTTTAGCAATTGCGCCTTTCATGCCGTCTGGACCTGGTGTTAAAACTAATTTTGCACCGTAAGCTTGAAGTAATTTGCGACGTTCTAAGCTCATTGTTTCTGGCATTACGAAAATCGCTTGGTAGCCTTTTGCTGCTGCTACCATTGCTAGGCCGATACCAGTATTCCCACTAGTTGGCTCAATGATTGTATCGCCTGGTTTTAATGCACCAGATTTTTCAGCGCTTTCGATCATCGCGTTAGCAATACGGTCTTTTACGCTGCCACCTGGATTTTGGAATTCTAATTTTACGTATACATCCGCGCTTCCTGCTTCTGGTAAACGATTAAGTTTCACAATAGGTGTCTTTCCAATTAAATCAGTGATTGAATTTGCAATTGTCATTATTAAAGCACTCCTATCTATTTTAGGTCTTTCATCTAGTTTAATTAATTCCGACCTGTTTTGTCAAGTTTAACCTCTTTTAAAAAGGAGCAACCAATTAGGTGCTCCTTTTTCTTTATTTAGCTTCTTCGTATAGTTTTTCTAATTCTTCTTCTGAAAAATCGTAAGTGTTACGACAAAAATGACATTCTGCTTCTGCGCCGTGATCCTCTTCTATCATGGAACGAATTTCTTCTTTTCCAAGTGAAATTATTGCACTGCCAAAGCGTTCTTTGGAGCAGTTACATTCAAAGGAAACGGGGATTTTTTCTAAGATTTGTAGTTTATCTTCGCCGCCTGCAAGTTTAGCTAAAATCGATTCAGGAGTTTCGCCCGCTTCAATCATTCTAGAAACTGTTGGTAGAGCCGTCAGATTTTTTTCGATTTCATCAATGATTTCATCTGTCGCACCAGGGAGTAATTGCAACATGAAACCGCCAGCTGCTTCGATTGTATCATCTGGGTTAACAAGTACTCCTACACCAACGGAGGAATTGATTTGTTCAGATGTTGCTAGGTAATACGTAAAATCTTCACCAATTTCACCTGAAACAATTGGCGTTTGTCCGGTGAAATTTTCTCCAAAGCCTAAATCTTTTACAACTGAAAGCATTCCGGATGTTCCAACGCCGCGGCGGACGTCAAGTTTTCCAGCTTCATTTAGTTCGCTGAAGTGAACGTGTGGATTTGTTACGTATCCTCTGATTTGACCTTGCGCGTTACTATCAGCTACGATTGGACCGATTGGGCCGTCGCCTTCTATTTTTACAGTTATTTTTTGGTCTTCTTTTTGCATTGCTCCAAGGAAAAGTGTTCCTGTCATCGTTCTACCAAGTGCGGCGGATGAGACGGACCATGTATCATGTCTTCTTTGTGCTTCTTTGATTGTTTCGGTTGTTACTGCTGCATATACACGCGCCATGCCATCGTAGGCTAACGCTTTAACTAAATAATCACTCATTATATAAAACTCCTTTTATTTTTCTGTAGTTGGTTTGTTTCTTCTATATAGAAGTTCTAGACCTTTTAATGTTAAAAATGGATCTAAAATATCTACTGCAGAAGATTTTTCTGTTATCATCCGAGCGAGCCCGCCTGTTGCAACTACTACTGGGCTTGCGTTGGATTGTTTTTTGATTTCTGCGATAATCCCTTCGCATTGGCCGACGAAACCATAAAAGATGCCCGCTTGCATGGATGCCACGGTGGATTTGCCAATGATTTGGTTTGATTCAGCAATATCTACGCGTGGTAGTTTAGCAGCGCGGTTGTATAGAGCTTCGGTCGAAATCATAATCCCTGGAGCGATGGCGCCACCTTGGTATACGCCTGATTCATCGATATAGCAAAATGTGGTCGCAGTGCCAAAATCGACTACGATAACCGGTGTCCCGTATTCTTCTGATGCTGCTACGGCGTTTACGATTCGGTCAGATCCGATTTCGCGAGGATTATCGACTTTGAGGTTTAAGCCGGTTTTTATTCCTGGACCAACGATTAATGGTCGGATATTAAAATAGCGTACGCACATTGTTTCCATTGCGTGCATAATCGGTGGAACGACGGACGAAATAATAATTCCTTGAATATCAGAAGGAGTTAAATTCGCATAAGAAAAAAAGTTCAAGACTGTCATTCCTAATTCATCGGATGTGCGGTGACGATCTGTTGTCATGCGCCAATGTTTCAGAAGTTTTTGTTTTTCATAAACTCCGACAGTACAGTTAGTATTTCCAACGTCTATTACAAGTATCATAAGTTTAAATACCGTCCTTTAGAAGATTTTTCTAACGTATCATAACATGTTTTATAGGAAAATCCGAATAATATAGCTTCAAAAAAGAGACTGGGAAAGCCCAGCCTCTTTGATTTTATTCGTCTTTTTTATCGTTTGGTGTTTGCTCAATGTTTGGAGCATCTTCCGAAGTTACTTCTTTTGGTTCTTCTTTTGGTTCTTCGATTTTTTCTTCTTCTTTTAACTCTTCTTTTTCTTCTTCAAAAGATTTACCTGCTACTTCTTCGTCTTTTTCGGAAGGATATTCTGCTTCTACGTCAATCGTATCGATATCTGGAGGCATTACACCGTCATCAAATAGGGAACGAATTTGGCGAGCATCTAAAGTTTCTACTTTTAGTAATGTTTCCGCGATAAGTTTGTGTTGTTCTTGGTGTTCTGTAATGATTGTTTTAGCGCGGTCATAACAGTAGCGGATTAAGCTCTGAACTTCTGTATCAATTTCGTAGGCGATTTTATCGGAATATCCTTTGTCGCTACCGAAATCGCGGCCCATAAATACTTGACCGTTACCAGAAGTGAATTGAAGTGGTCCAATCTTGTCACTCATACCCCATTCAGTTACCATGCGGCGAGCAAGTTCGGTTGCACGTTCAAAGTCATTACTTGCACCAGTTGTTACTTCACCAAAAGTAACTTCTTCGGCTACGCGTCCACCGAGTAAACCAGTGATACGGTCCATTAACTCAGCTTTCGTCATTAGGAAGCGATCTTCTTTTGGTAACATTACGGCATAACCACCAGCTTGTCCACGAGGAACAATGGTAACTTTATGCACAACTTCCGCTTCATCAAGTACCATTCCGACGATAACGTGACCACCTTCATGATATGCGACTGTGCGGCGTTCTTTTTCAGAGATAACTCGATTTTTCTTAGCTGGTCCGGCAATTACGCGGTCACTAGCTTCATCGAGGTCACTCATATCTATTTCTTTCTTATCGGAACGTGCGGCAACGAGTGCTGCTTCATTCAGTAAGTTTTCTAAATCGGCACCAGAGAATCCCGGTGTACGTTGAGCGATTGCTTTTAAATCAACACTTTTAGCAAGTGGTTTGTTACGAGCATGAACGCGAAGTACTGCTTCACGGCCTTTTACGTCTGGACGATCAACCATGATTTGGCGGTCAAAACGGCCTGGACGAAGAAGTGCTGGGTCAAGTACGTCTGCACGGTTAGTTGCTGCAATAATGATGATACCTTCATTGCCACCGAAACCATCCATTTCAACTAGTAATTGGTTTAGGGTTTGTTCACGTTCATCGTGACCGCCGCCCATTCCTGCTCCACGTTGACGACCTACTGCATCAATTTCATCAATGAAAATGATACATGGTGCATTTTTCTTCGCATTTTCGAATAAATCACGGACACGGCTTGCACCGACACCGACAAACATTTCTACAAAGTCTGAACCTGAGATAGAGAAGAATGGCACGCCTGCTTCACCGGCAACCGCACGAGCTAGCAAGGTTTTACCAGTACCCGGAGGACCTACTAAAAGGACACCTTTTGGAATACGAGCGCCGAGGTCCGCAAATTTACGCGGATCTTTTAGGAATTCTACTACTTCAACAAGTTCTTGTTTTTCCTCGTCTGCTCCAGCTACATCTGTGAAGCGAACTTTCTTCTTGTCGTCGTTGTAAAGTTTGGCTTTACTTTTACCAAAGCTCATTACTTTACCACCGCCGCCACCTTGAGACTGGCTCATTAGGAAGAAGAAGAGGATGAAGATAATTACAAAAGGTACAATAGAAGTTAGGAATGTAACCCAACCGCTGTTTTGTTTGGCAGGTACTATTGTTGTTTTCACGTCTTCTTTATCAAGCGTTTTTTGCAAATCGCCTAGTGAAGTATCGCTGTTTAAAGCGTATGTTGTGAAAGCAGTGCTGCTTGTTTTGCTTTGTCCAAGACCCGTTTTTTTATCGTCGGAACTTTTATCGCTAGATTTAAATTCCCCATTGATTGTATAAACACTACGGTCTGGCTGTATTTCTACGGATTTAACTTTACCATCTTCTAACTTACTCACAAATTCTGAATAGCTAATATCTTTGGCTGCCTCTTTGTTTGAGTTAAATGAAGCAACAATCCCGATAATAACAAGGAATATTATGACATAAAATATCGCATTTCTAAAAAACCTGTTCATTCCTTACCTCCTCCCACGCAAGAGCTTGGATTCTTACTTTTTCTGGACTTTTACCCCTTTAAAAGTTGTTTTTGGCTAATAGCAGATTTAGAAACAATTTTTTCTTCCCCTGATTATTAAAAAACACATCCGTTTCGCTTTTCTCTTACGAAGTTATTCTATTATTAATATAGATTTTTTAATATTTATTGATACTATTTTCACCTTCGAAAACTAAGACTAATGATAGCATACCGAATCTCGATTGCCCACTATTTTGCATGTTTGACATCAATTTTTTGTTTTCGTTTTCTGAAAAGCTATCTATTACATTTTAACAAAATATTGTTCTGTTTGTTAATTAATTTCACTCGCTGTATATTTCTGGTTTTAAAATACCAATATATGGTAAATTGCGGTAACGTTCTGCATAATCCAAACCATATCCAACGACGAATTCATTTGGTACGACAAAGCCTACATAATCCGCTTCAATTTCTACATTTCGTCCAGCTGGTTTATCAAGTAAAGTAACCAACTTAACTGATTTTGCTTTACGGTATTTGATTAGGTCTACTAGATAACTAAGTGTACGTCCGCTATCAATGATATCTTCAATTACAAGTACATCGCGACCTTCTACTGACGCATTAAGGTCTTTAATGATTTTCACTTCACCCGATGATACAGTACCATTTCCATAACTGGATACGTCCATGAAGTCCATTTCTAAGTATGTGTCTACTCTTTTAAGTAAATCAGTCATAAAAGGAGTTGCTCCTTTTAACACCCCAACTACTAATGGGTTTCGTCCTTCATATTCTGTTGTTAACTCACGACCTAGTTCACGAATTTTCTCTTGTAATTCGTCCTCCGATATCAGCACTTTCTGAATATCATTATGCATGCTCTCGTTTCCTCCTATATTTCGAGTGTACCTAATAATGTATTGCTTTTTGCTACGACTAAATTCTCGGTCATATGCAGACTTCTTCACACCGGGAACCCAAAGGATTTTCCCAGTATAGTCTGTTATCACAGGGAGCTTGTCGCGTTCTTGCCTTGGTATTTTGGCATCGATGAAAATATCTTTAAGTTTCTTACTTCCTGCTTGCCCTTTCATCGTCATCCTGTCGCCGTTCACACGGTTTCGAACAATCAAAGGAAGTGTTATCTCTTCAGCATCCAGTAGCATTCCATTTAGCCCATTTGTTTGAACAACGGAACTTTTTAACTTTAAACGGATACTTGCTTTATTATCTAATTCAATGCGGTCATTCAGTTCTAGTTGATGATAAAACTCGGAAGGAGCTTCTCTTTCTCCAAATTGAAAATGAAGTTTATCGTATGCTCTGTTTGCAACGAGTTTATTTGGTAAGTCAATCGAACTAGATGGATTGTCGCTTTGAATCATTTGGATAATCTGATATATGTGATTTACCGTTATAAAACTGGCATCTTCATTGTACAGATATCTCAATAGTAAATGAATTGCGCGGCGTTGTAAAGGATTCGCTTCATTTTTAAAGTTAGTAAGTAAAAGTGTTGTCCGTTTGCCGTTTTTGATGAGGTTTTTCTTCAATAAATCACTCGCAAGTGCCTCCAAAAATTGGAAGTCTTCGCTTGTTTCTTCTGAAAATCTTTCGAAGTGCGAATAGACAGCTGGATTTTCTTGCTTTAAAAACGGTAAAAGTTGCGCTCTGTAACGATTTCTTGTGTATTCTTGACTAGTATTTGATTCATCGATTTCGTATGCCAATTCGTGTTTCTGGGCGTAATCAATAATTTCTGCTTTTGTAATTGGTAAAAAAGGACGGATTGCTTGTCCTCCTTTTAACTCGCGTTTTGGTTGGATGCCTGACCAGCCGATACTAGCACTTCCGCGAACTAGTCGCATTAAGATTGTCTCGATTTGGTCATCTGCATGGTGTGCGAGCGCTAGTTTGTTGATCTTTTTCTCAGCCATTACTTTCTCAAAGAAATCATACCTGACAATGCGCGCTGTTTCCTCGATACCTTTTTGCAAACTCTCAGCTCGACTTTTTACGTCTACTTCTTCTATGTAAAAAGGAATGCCCTGGCTCTCGCAAAAAGTTTCGACGACGTTTTGTTCATTCGCCGCATTTTCCCTTAAGTGGTGATTTAAATGCGCGACGGAAATTGCTTCTTTTGGGACTAAATTTGAATTCCATAAAAAATGCAGTAACGCCAAAGAATCCGGACCGCCAGAAACTGCCACAAGCAATTTATCATCGGATCGGATTAAATCATGTTTCTCGATATACTTATGTACTCGTTTATCGGTGTCATCCATTCAAGAAAACCTTCCTTCGAAATTCGGCTCTCACATTTTTTATTAAAAAGTGCACCGTATTAATGATCCAATACGGTGCATCTACTTTACAATTAATTTTAGCGTATTAGCCGCGTTTTGCTCCTCGGCCGCCACGTTTAGATTCTGTTTGGCGTTTGATAGTAGTGAGTCTTTCATCACTATCTTTCAAGAATTTAGACATTATATCTTCAAAGCTCTCGGCTGGTTTCACATAGTTCCCAGCAGGTTTTTTGCTGTATTTCGGCTTACGATCGTAACTTTTCTCTGGGCGGTCCGGACGATCTACTGCTTTACGAATGGACAGACCAATCTTACCATCATCACCAATATTCATTACTTTAACAGTAACTTCATCCCCTACAGTTAAGATGTCATTAATGTCTTTAACATAGTTATCTGCTACCTCACTAATATGGACTAAACCTGTTTTGCCACCTTCCAGCTCCACAAATGCTCCAAAATTAGTAATCCCAGTAACTTTCCCTTGTAACTTGTTGCCTACTTCGATCGACATAAAAAAATGCGTCCTCCTTAAAATATCACTCTATTGCTTAATTATAGCTATAATAAAAAGAGTGTCAAACAGTCAAACTTACAAACCCCAAAAATACTCAACTATATTTTCCCTTTGATTTACCATGGAGAATGACGGCTCGGCTCTGACTTACTCTTTTTGTTTCGAATTCTCTTCAGGAATATTAAAAATAATTTCTCCGTCTTTGGACAAGTAATATTCACTTCTTGCTAATTTAGCTATGTAATCATCATTGTGAAGTTTCTTGATTTGCTCATTTAGCGAGTCTTGTTCGTCCTTCATTGCAACCATTTTCTTATCCACTTGCACTTGCTTTTCTTTTTTCTCTTTGAGTGTCAACACTTGTTTAGTGTATGTGATGGTTAATAACCCACCCACCACAGCAAAGATAATAGCCATAAAAGCAAGTCTACGGAACAGGGCAATGCGGCGACGACTACGAGTTTTTTTCATTGTTGCAGTATCTTTTATGTAGCGATTTTCTATTCTCGCCACTTTTGATTTGGCTTTTTTCATACATCGTCCCTCCCATGTTCTTATTTGCTAATTGTCTATGATTTTCGGTAGAGAAAAAAACGTTTCTTGCTTAAAATGATATCAATAAATCCGGCATTTGTCTATTGGAATCCGCTAATTTTATGATATTTTTCTTGACTTTTTGACAAAAAATTGTTTACCGATTTTTATGACCAATAAAAAATCGTTTGAAATCGGCTAAACAGTGCCATTTCAAACGATTTTTCTTTATCTACTTTCGTCTGTGCGCTCTTCTTTAATAATCGTATACATTTCAGTTGCTTGTTCTTTTTTCGCATTTTCTTCTAGGCGTTCGATTTTTGCTGTAACGATTTTAGGACCAAAGCGAATAACTAGTTCATCTCCAGATTTCACATTGGTTCCTGGTTTCGCCGTCACTCCGTTTACCGCAATGCGACCTTTTTCTGCGACTTCTTTTGCTACTGTACGTCTTTTAATTAGTCGAGATACTTTTAAATATTTATCTAATCGCATGGTTGTAGCCATTTTATTCACCTACTTTATATTAATTATTTCCGTGCAACCAGCTTACTAAGCGCTAGTAATTTGGAGCCAAACGGAAGGAAAACAAAATCTTTTGGACCGAGTAATTTATATCTTAGTGAAAAAACAAGGAAAATCCCGCCGCCAACTAACGCACTAACAATTGCTTGGAACGCACTACCGAGTCTTGTATTGAGTGGAGCTAACCATTCAAATAGGCACGGGAATACAGCCATTAACGCTAAAGCGGCAATTAGCCGGAACAACATTGTTTTTTCAACGAAAGGCACGCGGATTGTTTGTTTTAGTGATACGTAACAAATGAGTAGAATCACAAGTAAGCCAACACATGTTGAAACGGATGCACCAACTGTTGCCAGTCTCGGAATAAGAATGCCTCCTGTTACCCATTTTACAATAAGTCCAATTCCAACGCCAACTGCAGGTACAGTAATTTTCCCGAAACCTTGTAAAATACTGCTTAACATGATGATTAGTGAGCTTAGGAAAACAGCTGGCATAAATAATTGTAAAACGAATGTGCCGTCTGGTGTTTGGAAAAGCATTTGGTTTAGCGGACGCATAATAACTATGAGTCCAATTGTTTCTGCACCTGCCAAAATTAATGTAATCTTAATCGCTAATAAGACGGAGCGTTTTAGTTCTTTTTGTTGATCTTGAACTCTTGCGGCAGTAATCATTGGGACAAGCGCGAGCGCAAGTCCAGTTGAGATGACTAAACCTAATTGCAAGATTGGCTGTCCGCGGTCGTATACCCCTTTTAGCGACTTAGCGATGAAATCCGGAATCCCTGAGTCACTCATTAAACGATATACTTGGAAAGAATCAACTAATTGGAATAAAATCAGCATGGAGCTAACTACACAAATTGCAACACTTTGTCGCAAGAACGTGCGGCCAATACCTACTTTTTCTTCTTTATTTGTAAATACTGCTGGTTGAATCCCTTCCCCGAGCCTTACCTTTTTATTATAAAAATGACGCAAAATGAAAATCCCGGAAACCCCACCGAAAAAGGCACCACTCATCGCCATTGAACCTGCATCATATAAATCAAAATTAAAATGAAGTGCAAGGCCGGCACCTATCAAAATAATAGCTACTCGAATAATTTGCTCAACTGTTTGCGAGATTGCGGTCGGAATCATGTCACCTTCTCCTTGGAAAAAGCCACGCATAAACGCAAGCTGTGGCATAAGTAAAAACACGAAACTGATGACCCGAATTAATTCAGATAATGCCGGGTCTCCCATCATGATAGCAATCGGGTTGGCAAATAGGAATAAAAAGGCGAAAATCACAATACTTACAATTCGGAGCATCCGTGAGACTGCGCGCATAATTATTTGTTGTCGTCTTACATCTCCTTCTGCCTCCGCTAACATTTTAGAAATAACAACTGGGAATCCACCGAGTGCGAGGGTCATTGCAATTCCGTATATCGGATATACTTGTTGGAAAATATAAAACCCTACATCCCCCACCATATTTTGAAAGGGTACTCGGTAAACTGCGCTAAGTATTTTAGAAATAAGAGAGGCCGCGGTTAGCCAAGCCGCTCCTTTCATTAGTCGCTTCATGGAACGTTCTGGCACTCCGCCACCTCCTTCCTTCTTAATAACTTATCAATTTTCTGCAGATGCTCTTTCTTTCATGGCTCCGCGAAGTTTTTCAGCCAAACTTTTGACTTGGTATAACCATTCTTTTAAAGGTTTATTTTGGACGTTTATCGTGATTTTTAGTTGTGTACCTTCCATACCCACACCGACCATTCGGCCAAATTCGCCAATGATTTGCATGACGATATCTCCGCGAATGCCTGCTGTTCCGCTTTCTGAAAATAGCATGGTAATTTTATTTTGTTCTTGTTTGACGGACTCAATGCCAACTTCGAGTGCATGGACTTTGAGTTCTGTCATTGTGAATAGATATTCTACTTCTTCTGGATATTCACCAAAACGGTCAATCATATCGCTTTGTAAATCTTCGAGTTCGCTTAACGTTTCAATATTGCGGAAGCGTTTGTACATCTCGATTTTCTGGCGGCCGTCTGTAATGTAATATTCCGGAATATAGGCGTCTGCTTGGATATCAATTTCAACAGGGACAATTTGTTTTTGTTCTTCTTTTGGCTTTTTCGCCTCAATTGCTTCCTTAAGCATTTGCGAGTAGAGATCAAACCCGACTGAATCGATAAAGCCATGTTGTTGCGCTCCGAGGATATTACCGGCACCACGAATAGATAAGTCACGCATCGCTATTTTGAAACCTGAACCTAATTCAGTGAATTCTTTAATAGCCGATAAGCGTTTCTCCGCTTCCTCACGCAATATTTTATCTTTTTGATACATGAAGTAAGCGTAGGCGATTCTGTTCCAACGCCCTACTCGTCCGCGCAACTGATAAAGTTGTGAAAGACCCATCCGATCAGCATCTTGAACAAAGAGTGTATTAACGTTTGGAATGTCTACGCCGGTTTCAATGATGGTCGTCGTTACAAGTACATCGAATTCCCCTTCAAGGAAACTTAAAATAACAGACTCTAATTCCGATTCACCCATCTGTCCGTGCGCAGTGGCAACCCTAGCATCAGGAACCATCGCAGAAATTTCATCTGCTTTTTGCGTAATGGATTCCACTCGATTATATAGATAATAAACTTGTCCGTCGCGCGCTAGTTCACGTTCAATTGCTTCCCGAACTAAAACGTTATTCTGCTCCGCCACATATGTTTGCACTGGAAAACGGTTCGCTGGCGGAGTTTCGATAACAGAGAGGTCACGAACGCCGAGCATGGACATGTGTAAAGTTCTTGGAATTGGTGTTGCAGTAAGTGTTAGTACGTCTATTTTGGAACGCATTTGTTTGATTTTTTCTTTATGAGTTACGCCGAATCGTTGTTCTTCATCGACAATTAATAAGCCTAAATCTTGATACTCCACATCTTTTGATAATAAACGATGGGTACCAACAACAACGTCGACTGTGCCGTTTTTCATACCCTTTAATGTTTCTGTTTGTTGTTTCTTTGTTCGGAAACGGCTTAAAAGTCCGATTTCTATTGGGAAACCTTGGAACCGTTCTTTCATTGTTTCAAAATGTTGTTGCGCTAAAATGGTGGTCGGAACTAAGAAGGCGACTTGCTTGCCATCCATAATTGCTTTGAAAGCAGCTCGTAAGGCCACTTCGGTCTTTCCGTAACCAACATCTCCAACCAACAGACGGTCCATCGGGCGCGGTCGTTCCATATCTTTTTTGATTTCTGAAATCGAGCGCAGTTGGTCTTCGGTTTCTTGATACGGGAAAGCCTCTTCAAATTCGCGCTGCATTTCATCATCCGCACTAAACGCATAGCCTTTTTCAGCTTCACGTTCGGCGTATAGTTTGATTAAATCGTCTGCGATATCTTGGACGGAAGCTTGTACTTTCTTCTTCACTCGCTTCCATTCAGCGCCACCAAGTTTGTTTAATCTTGGTGATTTACCTTCTGCACCAACATATTTTTGAACTAAATCAAGTTGATCGACGGGGATAAATAGTTTATCCTCTCCTTGGTAAACAAGTAGCAAGTAATCTTTATGCACACCGTTGATATCTAGCGTTTCCATGCCAACATAACGAGCGATACCATGGTTCACATGAACCACGTAGTCACCTACTTTTAATTCAGAGTAACTTTGGATTCGTTCTGCATTCGAGAGCTTTTGGCGCTTCTTCACTTTTTTGATTTTTTTATTGAACAGTTCGGTTTCACTTATAATCGCTACTTTAGCTAATGGAAGTTCAAAACCATTCTGGAACGTTCCGATGACAAACTGAACCATTCCATATTTCGGCACATCCGATTCTTTTTTCAAAATCGTACTTTCCATATCGTAGTCAGTTAAAGTTTGTTGCATTTTTTCGGCGCGCTCAAGGTTTGGGGCTAAAATAACAACGGCATAATTATTCTTATGCCAACTTTCTAGCTCGGTTTTCAACACATTCATTTGGCCATGAAATTGCTGCATTTGTTTATAGACGATGTTAGTTGTTTTCGAGACGCGCATGCTCGCCATTTGTTTTTGGAAAAGGGATAAGTATATTTTCGGCGAGTGATTTGCTTCTAATAGCTTTTTGAAAGAATGACTTACTTGCACGTCGCGAACCGTTTCCATTCGACTTAATGTTTCTGTTTGCCACTCCGCTTCTTCCCGCTCCAAGCTTTCTTCCGTTTCTAAAATCCGCCCAAATTCATCAAGCAAAATTGCCGTGTTTTTTGGAAAATAATCAAAAAGCGAGGCTGGGTCAGGATAAGCCAGACCGATATATTTAAAGAACATGTCTGGTTTCACGCCAGAACGAAGCATTTCAAGATCTTCTTCTAAATTTTCAACGAGCGCTTGTTTATCCTCGTTTTCTTTCAATTCATTTAAAGTATGTGTCATTTTCTTTTCTAAGCGTTTGACGATATCCGGATAATAGCTTTGATCTAAAATGATTTCAGTTGCAGGCAGTAGGCGGAATTCTTCCACGCGGGTTGTCGAGCGCTGCGTTTCCACATCAAAGAAACGAAGAGAATCTACTTCGGTGTCAAAAAGTTCTATTCTAATTGGAAATTCTTCTGTAATTGGATAAATATCAATAATCCCGCCGCGAACACTGAATTCTCCCGGCGTATTTACCATTCCGCTCATTGTGTAGCCCATTGTCACTAGTTTTTGGCGTAGTACATCTGGATCAATTTCTTCGCCCTCTACAATGGATATGTTGAAATGTTTCCAAAGCGATACTGGTGGAAGCATTTTTCTGAGACCAGCAACTGGCACAATGACTATCCCCGGTTTTCCGGATAGTAAGAAGTCGAGCGCTTCCACGCGTTGACCGCGAAGTTCCGGGCTAGAGATACTCAACTCAGAAGAAATCAGTTCATCTGCTGGATATAAAAATAGTCGATCGACATCCATTAAAGAAAGTAAATCATCATATAATTTTTGCGCATGGTATAAATTGTGCGTAACAAATACAACCGGACGCTTTGACGCACCTTCTACCACGCTTGCAAATAACGCACGTGAAGAACCTGTGAGCCCTGTGACAAGTTGTGCTTTTTCTTTTTCATCCAGCGCATTTAAGACCGCTCGAATATCTTTTTGTTCATATATTAATTGTTGTAATCCTTTCAAGGGAAAACAGCTCCTTTTTGTCAGAAAATTCATTCTATGCAACGCAAGAGTAAATCACGCGTCCGAAGAAAGACCGAAATACGTGGCAAAAGATTGCCACGCCTCGTCATCGTCTATTTTTGATTGTATTTATTCATAACTTCTATAAATGGTGTCTGTGCAAAGTCTTCGATGGCGTCAGCGCTTTTTTGAATCGCTGCGATAATATCAGGTTGTTCTGCTTTAGGAAAATCTCCCAAGACATAATGAATAACTTCTCCTTTTAAAGGACGACTAACGCCAACACGAATGCGATTAAACTCTTGTGTTTTAACGTGTTGAATAATTGATTTCATTCCATTATGTCCGCCAGCACTACCTTTTTGGCGTAATCTAATCTTCCCAACTGGTAAATCGAGATCATCATACACAATCACGACATCTTCAATTGGTATGTTGTAGTAATCCATTAGCGGACGAATGCATTCACCTGAAGCGTTCATAAAAGTGAGTGGTTTCACTAAAATCATTTTTTCACCGCCGACGATAATTTCGCTAGTCATACCATTAAATTTTGATTTCTTCCAAGGGGTTTGATGACGAAAACTTAGTTCGTCAACTACCATAAAACCGACATTATGCCGGGTACGTTCGTATTTTTTGCCCGGGTTTCCGAGTCCTGCGATTAGTTTCATAAAAGCTTCTCCTTACATGAACGAAACCACTTCACGAATGAACTGGTTTTTGTTTCGATGTTTTTTTGATTATAACATGGATTTCACTTGGTTGAAAGTTTTCCAACTAGGCTTGGTGTTCGGCAATTTTATTTTCGATAATTTGCCAGGCCGCTTCCTTTTCCTCTTGAAAATTGACTGTTTTCCAATTTTCCGGCGTTTTTCCGACGTATTTTTCAAAACCGAATTTCTGATATAAATAGATAGCTTGATAACTTCCGGTTTGCGTAGTTAAATAGACAAAACTACTTTTATTCAAGCCGAGAATTTTGGATAACAAGGCTTTCGCGATACCTTTTCCACCGTGCGAATCAAGCACTGCAACCCAGTGAATCCGACTCGCCATCTCGCCGAATGTATTTCCATCCCAAAGCATAGCCGTTCCAATAATTTCACCATTTGGCGCCTCTACAAAGACGCAGCGCTTGGCTAATTTTTCTTTTTCATTTCCGAATTCCGTTTCAAAACGAGCGCGAATACTGTCCATTGAAAGCACTTGACCCGTTTCTAATTGCAATCTACACCAGTCTTCTTCCAAACCATCTTTATAAAAGCAAAAAGAATATCCCTCAGGTAAATGAAACTCCGGATAATTTGTAGCATCGTGATTGACCATAATAGCAGAAATGTGCGGTACTGACTTATCAAGCATATAAACGCCTCCTTCTCGAAACCATTATAACAAAAAAAATGGAAGATATCGCAAACAAAAGCGAATCTTCCATCCTTATTTATTCAAAATTATTCAACAGGTTCTTCATCTTTACCATGTACAGCTTCTGGTTCAGGTGCTTCCGTAGTCGTTGGTTCTTCTTCCGCACGTGGAGCAGATACAGTTACTACTGTTTCTTCTTCCTCCGCTTGCACGACATAGTCTTTGTTTTCCGGAAGGTCGTTCGTTGTTAAAACATCACCGATTTCTAATGAAGAAATGTCTAATTCAATTGTTTCTGGTAATTTTTCTGGTGTTGCTGAAACTTTTACATCATGGATAATTTGTTGTAGTACGCCGCCAGCTTTAACTCCCGGTGCATCCCCAACTAATACCACACGAACATCTGTCTCAACTTCTTCATTCATATCAACCGCTAGTAAATCAACGTGTACTAATACGTCTTTTAACGGATCTACTTGATATTCATGTAATAAAACGTTTAATTTCTTGCCGTCCACAGTAACTGAAAATACGGCGTTACGACCATTGTCACGAACTGCTTTGATTAATTCCAAAGAATCAACGGAAACTGGAACATTTTCCGATTTGTAGCCATAAATAATTCCAGGTACTTTTCCTTCACTACGCAATCTCGTTACTTCTGAATGTTGCGTTGTTTCTCTTTTCTGGACCTCTAATGTTGTTGCCATAAAAAATCACTCCACTCATTCAATTTTGGTACATCTACATTATATCTACCCTTTAGAAAAATAGCAAAACAAAGAAATAGCCTAATTTTGATTTGTAAGGTTTATAATTCTCAATAAAAGGTAAACAGAAAATAGCGGCTATTCGCTAATGTGGACGCTTCCAAACTGTACTATAGCGTTTTCACAAATTTATTATAACAACTTTTTTAAATTCAGGACGTTCAACGCTTCACAAATGAAAAATTCATGTTATACTGTACTAGTAAATAGATTTTTTATAGGAGGAATTCGAAATGAAAGATCATCAAAAAATTATTTTAGTTGGCGACGGAGCAGTTGGTTCTAGTTACGCATTTGCTTGTGTAAACTTAAGCATTGGACAAGAATTTGGTATCATTGACATAGATAAAGACAGAACTATTGGGGATGCAATGGATTTAAGTCATGCCGTTCCATTTTCTACACCGAAGAAAATCTACTCAGCAAATTATAGCGACTGCCACGATGCGGACTTAGTTGTTGTAACTGCCGGGACTGCACAAAAACCTGGTGAAACTCGTTTAGATTTAGTAAATCGTAATATTAAAATCATGAAAGGCATCGTGGATGAAGTAATGGCTAGCGGATTTGACGGTATCTTCTTAATCGCTTCTAACCCAGTAGATATCTTAACTTACGCTACATGGAAATTCTCAGGTCTTCCAAAAGAACGTGTTATCGGTTCTGGAACAAGCCTTGATACAGCACGTTTCCGTATGTCAATTGCCGACTATCTAAAAGTAGATGCTCGTAACGTCCATGGTTACATCCTTGGCGAACACGGCGATACAGAATTCCCAGCATGGAGCCACACAACTGTCGGCGGTCTTCCAATCACTGAATGGATTAGCGAAGATGAACAAGGTGCAATGGATACTATTTTCGTAAGTGTTCGTGATGCAGCTTATGAAATTATTAATAAAAAAGGCGCTACATTCTACGGTGTTGCTGCAGCTCTAGCTCGTATTACAAAGGCAATTCTAAATAACGAAAATGCGATCTTACCACTTTCTGTTTATCTAGATGGTCATTATGGTATGAACGACATTTATATCGGCGCTCCCGCAGTCGTTAACCGTCAAGGCGTTCGCCATATTGTTGAAATGAATTTAAACGACAAAGAAAAAGAACAAATGAAAAACTCTGCAGATACACTTAAAAAAGTTCTAGACGACGCAATGAAACAAATCGACTAATATTCTCAAATCCTAAAAGCATGCGCCTTCGCATGCTTTTTTTGTTATACTTAATTTATTCGAGAGGAGTGACGCGTACGATTACTTTTGACCAACTTAATACCGAGCTACAAGCCTTAGAAAACCCCAATACGATTAAAATTTTTCGTAATCACGGCTGTCCGGATTCATTAGATCTTTACGGACTAAAAATTGGTGATTTAAAGAAAATTATTCGCCGAGAAAAACTGACAAAAAATCACGAACTCGCCGTAGAGCTGATTGAATCAAATAATAGTGACTTGATTTATCTCGGTTTGCTAGCGATTAATCCCGACAAAATAACCACGGAACAAATCGAAAAATGGAATATCATTTTTCGCGAAACATGGTCACAACTAACTTTTGGACTAGCATCGATTGTAAGCAAACGTGATGATGCACTCCTTTTCGCCAAAACGTGGATTGAAAGTGATTATGATTTAACTAAATCCATGGGCTGGCAGATTTATAGCGAACATATTAACAATTTGCCTGAAGCAGAGGCATTACTTCAACGCGCGAAAGAAACGCTGCAAACAGAAACCAATAGAACCCGCTATTCAATGAACGGTTTTATTATCACTTGTGGAATTTACAAAGACGATTTGCACGAAAAAGCAATGGAAGCTGCGAAATCAGTCGGGAAAGTTCATGTAAACCTTGGAAATACAGCGTGTAAAGTTCCGGATGCTATTTCTTATATAGAAAAAGCGCGAAATCGTACGAAATAACCGGATATCCTTTGACTAGAAAAAGTAGTAAGAGGTATGATAAAAGAAAAACTGGAGGGATAACTCATGATTGTAACAACCTCACCAAATATTGAAGGTAAACAAATTATCGAATATAAAAAAATCGTTTTCGGCGAAGTCATCACCGGCGTTAACTTCA
Organism: Listeria sp. LM90SB2; assembly: GCF_028867355.1. Classification (NCBI taxonomy): domain Bacteria; kingdom Bacillati; phylum Bacillota; class Bacilli; order Caryophanales; family Listeriaceae; genus Listeria; species Listeria sp. LM90SB2. The sequence goes on along the minus strand of NZ_CP046449.1, from coordinate 214,748 downwards.
TGAAAGATATTGGAGCTGGACTTCGAAATTTCTTCGGGGGCCGTTCGCAAGGCTATGAAGATGAACTTATTAATGCTCGCGAGGAAGCAATTCGCGAAATGGAACAACGTGCGAAAGATATTGGCGCAAATGCCGTTATCGGTGTTGACATTGATTATGAAGTGCTTGGAGCTGATAACGGAATGCTTATGGTCACTGCATCTGGTACAGCTGTTGTCATCGAAGCGCAAGATTATTGAATAAAACAAGAAGTATCCAAATGAATCGGATACTTCTTGTTTTATTGCAAATTTATTTTGAAACTTCTTTATAGCCTTGGGATTCTAGCATTTTTGCAGATTCCTCCATGCTAATCCCTTTAGAAGTATCACCGTTTGAAGACATACCAGGGATTTTGTTCATATCTTCCGAAGAGATTTTAGTGTAATCTACTTCTAGTGTTTCAATAGCTTTATCATCTTTATATTCAATCTTTTCTTTTAAACCATCAATACCTTGGAATTTATCGCTTGTTGCTTTAAGCATTTTTTCAGCGTCTTCTTTTGAAGCAACACCTAGCGAAGCATATGACATTGTGTTCTCAGCTGTTTGTTTAGTAACTTTGTCTCCCTTATATGTGTATGTTAATTTAGAATCAACACCATTTTGGGAAAGTGAGTAAGTTTTCGTTTCTTCTTTGTCCCCACACGCGACTAACATAACCGCCATAATCATTACAAATAAAACCGTTGTACCCTTTTTAAGCATTTTCATAGATGTTCCTCCTACATTGTTTTTTCTATTCAAGGGTACCTAACAAACTGCACTATTACAATAGATATTTTGTGAACATTTGCTCACAACACTTTTTTGATTGACACGAAAAAGTCACAACTAATCATAACTTTACTCTTCGTTTGCAATCCCTTTTTCATCATCTAAAATTACAATGAAAATGGACTTATCAGCTCCTTTTCGCTCGTGTTCATTCAAAATTCCAGCCATATTGCCCTTTTCCTCAAACAAATTCTTTTTTATGGAGAAGAAATGGATTTTTTGATTAGTATTTTTTATTTTGCAACTTCCAAGACACTCAATCTCCTTTGCATCACTTAAATTAAATGGTTCCTCTTTCCATACGCTCATTTTTATTATCAGCAATATTAATACGGAACATAACGCGATTACAAACATTACAAAGAAAAAGATTAACCTCCCTTTTATATACATTCGGCTTACTTCCTCCCCATAAAATATATCCACCCGCTAACGAGTGGATAAGAATATATTCCTAAATATTGTTATTCATTTGTTTTTTTAGACCAAAATTCTAAAAAGCCTGCCAAAGTTTGCTGTGAATCTCTTAGTCTAGCTCCAGTAGGTTCCACTGTATCCTTTTTCCATTCGGAATTTCCTACTAAGTATGATTTTTTAGTTTTCGCATTGACTATTTTCGGATAGTCCGCTTTCGCCCTTTTCGCATTTTCATAGAGCCATTCTTTCACGTCATTTGAGCAAAATCTTTTCACTACCATGTCTTCTGTTGCTTGATAATTGTGTTTAATGGTATCTACGTAATTTTCATATGCACAGTGGTAGCCTGGTGGATAGGATATTGCGGTAAAATTATTGGCGTGCATAGGTTGACTAATATCCGTATAATAATGGATTGCTAGGCCCAATTTATAAAATGCTGTGTCAAATTTCCCTTCTCGGTAATCAGCCACCGATTGATTAAAATACTTGGCTCCTGTTATTTTCGCATTAGCAAAACCTGGCAAATAAGTATTATCTTTATCAGGATTATAAAAATGAGATAAAAACGTACTAGTATCATAATATGGATTTTTATGATCCGCGTCATATATTCCTTGAGCAATTTGTTTGTCGAAATTTTTAAGTTCATTCATTAAATTAGCTCGCATATGATCTACATCTTTAGCTAGTATTTTTTCCGCTTGTTTAAAAAGCCAATAGTGCGTATTTACCTCAGTATTTGTCGGATTATCCGCGGACCAACTAAGTTTATGCGGTAATTTGCTGTCAATATCATGCGGAGCTGCGGGGGGCTTTAGATATTCATCACAACAGGCACTTGCTTTTATCGTTACAGGAAAGACTAGAACACTTGCGGTCAAGCACATACCTAGAACCACTTTTTTGAACTTCACATCACTCACCTCACTTTTTCTTTCATTCTGCGTCTTCAACTATTTTTTCTTAATTGAATGATTTTGATAACCGCTCCTAAAGAGAACACGCCAATAGCTAACATGGCAAGAATTAACGTCGTATGGTTCACTGGTTCTTCTTTTGCTTTTTCGTCTTCTGCACTTTTAGCAATTAATTTTCCTTCTTCAATGCCAGCAGAACGTTTTTTTCCGTTCACATTATTAGCTGGTTCGCTTTCTCCTACCACTTTTTCCTCGGTTTGCGGTTTCATTTCCTCTTTATTTCTTTCTGTAACTTCTTTTTGGATTACTGGTAGGCTCGGCATATCAATTGGCCGATTGTTTGTCTCTGCTTGTTTTTCTATAAATGGTGCTTTATTTTCCCCAAGCGCAGTTTCTTGCGCTTTCGTGATAGGAAGTGCTGCTAGCTTTGGCGCGGTATTCACAGGGGTTATTTTTTTTGGTGCTGTTTTCGTTGTAGTTTTTTTGTTAAACACATTTAATGGCTGTGGCGGATTTTTAAATGGTGCTTTTTTAGTTATGTCAGTTATCAGAGCCGGCGCGCTTATTTTCGATACCTTTGGACTTAACGAAGGAACCGGGCTGCTAGTAAACGGATTTAATGGTAAAAAACCCGCATTTCTTGAGTGTTTTCCTGTTCCTCTATCTCTTAAATCAGCTAGGCGATCAATTTCTTCTTCTGTTGTCTCGCTGTTTTCGTCATCTGTAAAATCGCCACTATTCAGCGAACTAAATTCTTCAGATGTTGGTATACCACCTCTCCCGTTCAACTCTTCTTCTGTTGGCATTAGTGGAAAATCAGAGAAATTTTGGCTATGGCCATTAATAGCACTTCTCAAACTAGCTAAATCCCCGCTTGTAAAACTAGAATCTAGCGAAGGTGCTGTTTCCCGCATAATTTCTAGTTCATCTTCTGTTGGAGGTGGTGGAAATTCGAATGAGCTCGGTTCCGATGTAGCAGGAGCATTAAAACCAAGAAGCATCGGTGTCTCTGGCAAAGCAAGTCTTAACTCTTCATCCGTAGGTGGTGGTGGAAAGTCCGAAGCATTTACCTCTTCATTTTTCTTCTTAGTTAATAATTGGTCAATTAACCCTGCACTTTTATCAACAATTGCTTTCTTCACTTCGGGATTTTCGTCGATTTTATCACGTACCCATTTACCCGCATCTTTTATTTTTTTAAATACTTTAGGGAAAAATGGTTGTTGATTTGCTTTTAAAGGTTGTGGTGTAGACTCATCTGCTGACTGCATGCTAGAATCTAAGTCACTTTCAGAAGTATCCGTAACTGACGCTTTCGCCACTTTTTTCTTAGTTGCTTTTGTTGGTTTATCCGGATAAGTAAGGCTTTCAAGCTCACTATCCGATGATGCTATAGCTTTCCTTCTTTTTTTAATTTCCGCGGCGCTATCCGATGGCAACCCTGGATGACGACGCTCCACTTGTATAGCTGGTCGGTCGGATCCTGAAGCTTCTTCATTTATAGCCACATTATCGCTTTGTTCACTGTTGTTATTATTAATATTTGGACCTTTTTCTGCTTTTGCTTTCAACATTGCTATTAGGTCTGCTTTGTTCGTATTTTTCACTTTATTCGATTTTTCTAGTTCCTCAATATCACGTGAACTTACTTCACGTGCAGTTTCGTATCTTGGTCCCGTATTTACCTCGCTTGGCTGCTCTTCTGTTTTTTCTTCTTCCCATTCATCTGTGTTCAGACTGGAATCTTCGCTATCTGTCGCTGCAAATATTATGTCGGGGTTAATCGTAATGCAGTTGGCGGTAATGAAAACTACCATCATCGCACGCATAAATCTATTTAATCCCACTTATACTCCCTCCTCGTGATACGCTAATACAACCTTTTTAGAACAAGGAAAATCTGGCCTTCATTTTCACTAATTTATTCCGTTAAAAATTGGATTAGCAGTTGGTTATCTTCTTAATTAGCTAATTTAAGAAAAAAATATTCATGAATTATTTTAAGAATATCACTTGAAGAATTAAGTTTTCTCTAACATTTGTTAATCAGTTAACTCCGACCGCTTCCCAAGCTTCCGCAACTTTTTTAGAAGCATCTTCACCATATAAATCTTTCGCCGCTTGTTGGAGTGCTTTTTTCGCATCGGTAAACTGGGCTTTTTTTGTTAAATAGTACTTTAAGGCGCGGAAGTAAAGCTGTTCTGTTTTTTCTTTTCCAAGTTTAGTGATCGTATTGTAGGCTGCTTTATTCGGTATACCACTATTAAAATGAACTCCGCCCCAGTCGCCTTCCTCTGTGATTGGAAGCGATTCATAATCCTTCATATGAGCCGCTTGATTATATTTGTCAGGATCTTTGATGCTTCTTATTCGCCCATCTCGTAACCCACGCACACAGACATCCTCACCAATCAACCAATGATTTGGCGCAATAAAATAACCAAAGACATCGGCGAACGATTCGTTTAGCGCACCTGATTGCCCTTCGTATTCTAATCCTGCCGAATACTGGATAACCGCATGCGTTAGTTCATGACCAACAATCGTTTTGGCGCATGAAAATGGTTTGAAATTCTTTTTGTCCCCATCTCCATAAAGAATTTCTCGGCCATCCCAAAAAGCATTATTGCAATTCAAGCCATAATGAACAAACGAATCAATTTCTCCACCTTTACCATCTAGACTCTCTAGTTGATGGACATTTTTATAGTAATCGTACACTTCACTTGCGTAAAAATGAGCATCCACCGCGGAACTAAATTCCGGATCCGTAAACATATTCGTTTTATTCGACACCACTTTTCCAAAAGATGCGTCCGTTTTATGGTTTAAATCAAAAGTTCTTATGAGTCCTTTATGAGTTCTATCCACTAAGTAAAACAGGTCATTTATTTTCATGACATGTAATGGCCTCTGGAGTAATCGGTTAGCTCCTTTACCAAGCGCTTGAAAATCTTTGTGGGTATCAGCCCGCTCTACCTCGGAAAGCATATTTTGTTTTTTTAAAATTGCGCCGGTTTCTGCATCCACTTGAATAATCCAACTCGCAACTTCCGGCTCAGCAAAAATCAATTTTATATTATATACTAAGCGTTTTGTTCTGGAATTGATGATGATTTCTTTTTCTTTCACTGGATTTCCAATATAACTTTTCACATGAGCTTCACTCTGACCAATGGCTTCAAATGCTTTTTCAATAGCATTTTTTTCTGTGATTTTTATTTGATTAGTAATCCTAAGCTGCCCTTGTTGCAAATCTCCATTTATAAAAGTGATTTTATTATCCGGTGTGACGTGGACCTTTATTTCATCATTATCAGTCAAGTAACCATCAGAACTTAGCGCGAGCGTATAATGCGTAACGCCTAGCTTATCTTTTGTCATATCAAGAATTTTAAAATTTTTATAAAAATCTTTTGCTTCGCAGGAATCTGGCAAAGTTTTTAAATCAGCAGGGTTCCTTTTGGCTTGTATATTATTTCGGAGCCTTTCTTCCCCGACAGAATCCGCTTTTACCGCCATATTGAAATGAGCCTGAAAAGCTATTACCATGATGATACAAATAAGTTTACTCTTCATTTCACCGCTCCTTTTCAATTCGTAAAAGTAAGTTTAAGCCACCTACAACTAATCTGACAGAGAGAGTTAAGGACACGTTTTTTAGCATATGTGGGAACTAAATTATACGTTTTGCAGTAGAAACTATAGGTGGCTTAAACTATGGGATATGCTTATATTATATGGAAAAACAATCAGACATTCTTTTACATTTGTTAATTCTTCTAGAAAAATTAAAAAAATAAGCCTGTTTCTACATTCTTCATAAAATAATTTATGAAAAGTGCAAAACAAGCTTATTTTTCGTGTGTGTTAAGCGGTTTTATTCTTAATTTTTTATTACTTTTAAAATTATTCGATTGGATTATCTACACTATTACTATATTTCGGATAAAGTGTAGTGCCCCAGATGGAGATATTTCTATTTTTCACAAGCGGTAGGTTCCGGTCATCAATTACCGTTCTCCACCATTCCCAAGCTAAACCAGTGCATTCTTTAGCGTAAACATTAATATTTCTTGCGTTACCTGGCAAATAGATGGACGATGTGAAATGAGCTAGCTTACTTTTATTGTTTTCGCTCCAGTTTTTATGTTGAACAATTTCGTTACCTTCAGGATCATAATTTATTTCATCCCAAGAGATGTTGAATTGAGCAACGTATCCTCCAGAGTGATCGATGTTGATTTTTCCATCTGTATAAGCTTTTGAAGTTGTTTCAATATATTCTGAGTTGTTTTTAATAACAGCTAATTCATTGTCTTTTAAGAAGTTTGTTGTATAGGCAATGGGAACTCCTGGTGTTTCCCGGTTAAAAGTAGCACCTTTTTTCAAAATATCTCGTAAGTCTCCGAGGTTACCGTCGATGATTTGAACTTCATCTTTTGCGGAGCCACCGTAAATTACGGCTTTGAAGGAAGAATTTTTGATGATATTTGTCAGTTCTACATCACCTGAGACAGATTTCCCACTTACGGCAGCGTCAAAAGCAGCTTTTACTTTGGTACTATGGGAATTAGTTGATAATTTCAAATAAACTTGACGGCCATATGCCACACTTGAGATATATGCAGGAGGATTTTCTGCATTCACTCCAAGCGCTTGCAACTGCTCTTTAGTAACAGCTTTGCCGAAAAATCTGGAAGGTCTTGTAGGTTCATTAACATTCACGTTATAGTAAATTTGTTTAAAACTAATGACTTCTTCTTGCATTTTCCCTTCACTGATTGCGCCGAAGTTTACATTCAAGCTATTATTTACAGCTTTAAATGCCGTACCAAATTTTGCAATTAATTGTGATTCACTGTAAGCCATTTCGTCATCATAATCAATTTTTGCACTTACATTTGGATAAGCTTGAGCATATTTTTCATTCCATCTTTCCACTAATGTATTTACTGCGTTGTTAACGTTCGATTTAGTAGCATTTTTTACAACAATTTTATTGTCTTGATTAGTCATTCCTGGCAAATCAATGCTAAGTGTTAATGAATCACGTTTGACAGGAAGAACATCGGGTTGATTTTCTACTAATTCCGAATTCGCTTTCACGAGAGCACCTGGATATGTTAGGCTCGAAATTGCATTCACAACTTGGATATCTGCATTATTTTGATTGATGGATTTCTTCTTTTTCTCCACAACGATATATTCATTTCCATCTTTATAACCTTTTCTTGGCGGCACATTTGTCACTGCATCTCCGTGGTATACTAATACATTGTTTTTATTGTAATCCAATCCTTGTATATACTTATCGATTTCATCCGCGTGTTTCTTTTCGATTGGCGTCTTAGGACTTGCAGGCGGAGATGCTGGTGGTGCCATGGATGAAATTAAATTTTCTTTATTGAATGCAGATGCATCCTTTGCTTCAGTTTGTTGCGCAATTGGTAGACTAACTAATATAAGTGTAATAAAAACTAGCATTATTTTTTTCATGGGTTTCACTCTCCTTCTACATTTTTTAACCTAATAATGCCAAATACTGTTTAGCCCCTCCTCTCTTTTGATAATTATAATATTGGCGAAATTCGCTTCTAAAGATGAAACGCAATATTATATGCTTGCTTTATAGCTTTATTCTAGTCCCGCTGTCCCTTTATCGTCGTTAACAAATGTTAATGCCTCGACATAAAAGTAACTTTAAGATAGGAATATACTAATCAAAGGAGGGGGCCATTTTGTATAAGAATTATTTGCAACGCACATTAGTTTTAGTACTCTGTTTTATTTTATGCTTTTTTACTTTCCCATTAGGTGGAAAAGCATATTCGCTTAATAACTGGAATAAGCCAATAAAGAACTCTGTAACTACAAAGCAATGGATGTCCGCTCTACCTGACACAACGAGCCTAGCAGCACTCTCTATACCAGGTACACATGATACGATGAGCTATAACGGAGACATGACGTGGACATTAACCAAACCACTGGCTCAAACACAAACGATGTCATTGTACCAACAACTAGAAGCAGGAATACGGTACATCGATATTAGAGCAAAAGACAATCTCAAAATTTACCATGGGCCAATTTTTTTAAATGCATCACTTTCAGGCGTATTAGAAACGATTACTCAATTTTTAAAGAAAAATCCAAAAGAAACCATTATTATGCGTTTAAAAGACGAGCAAAACAGCAACGATAGTTTTGATTATCGGATCCAACCACTAATCAACATTTACAAAGATTATTTTTACACTACTCCCAGAACTGACACGAGCAATAAAATCCCTACATTAAAAGATGTCCGCGGAAAAATATTATTACTTTCAGAGAACCACACAAAAAAGCCATTAGTCATTAATTCACACAAATTCGGCATGCAGTTCGGCGCATCCAACCAAGTAATTCAAGATGACTACAATGGTCCGAGTGTGAAAACAAAATTCAAAGAGATTGTCCAGACTGCTTATCAAGCTTCTAAAGCGGACAACAAACTGTTTCTTAACCATATTAGTGCCACTTCATTAACATTCACACCTCGTCAGTATGCTGCAGCATTAAACAACAAAGTAGAGCAGTTCGTACTCAACTTAACATCGGAAAAAGTTCGAGGATTAGGCATTCTAATCATGGACTTCCCCGAAAAACAAACTATCAAAAACATCATAAAAAACAATAAATTCAACTAACATATATTATTCCTACAAAAAAAGGGTTAGTATATCTCCGAGCAACCATCGGAACCATATACTAACCCTATTTCAATTTTAACATCTAAATAAATCCGTTTTTAAATATGTATGCATTTCTTTTGCGAAATCAAAATTTGTATAATAAAATCCTATATGTAAAAAATATTATTTAGCGTGACTTTCTTTCAACAGCTAACAATTGTTGTTACTGCCTAATGTTTTTAGGGTATTTTAAAAAAGGGCGATAAAAAACGATTGGGGGATGAGACATGAACGCTCAAGCAGAAGAATTCAAAAAATATTTAGAAACTAACGGGATAAAACCAAAACAATTTCATAAAAAAGAACTTATTTTTAACCAATGGGATCCACAAGAATATTGTATTTTCCTATATGATGGTATTACAAAGCTTACAAGTATTAGCGAGAACGGGACCATCATGAATTTACAATACTATAAAGGTGCTTTCGTTATAATGTCTGGCTTTATCGATACAGAAACATCGGTTGGCTATTATAATTTAGAAGTCATTAGCGAACAGGCTACCGCATACGTTATCAAAATAAACGAACTAAAAGAACTACTGAGCAAGAATCTTACGCACTTTTTCTATGTTTTCCAAACCCTACAAAAACAAGTTTCATACAGCCTAGCCAAATTTAATGATTTTTCGATTAACGGGAAGCTCGGCTCTATTTGCGGTCAACTTTTAATCCTGACCTATGTGTATGGTAAAGAAACTCCTGATGGCATCAAGATTACACTGGATAATTTAACAATGCAGGAGTTAGGCTATTCAAGCGGTATCGCACATAGCTCAGCTGTTAGCAGAATTATTTCTAAATTAAAGCAAGAGAAAGTTATCGTGTATAAAAATTCATGCTTTTATGTACAAAATCTTGATTATCTCAAAAGATATGCTCCTAAATTAGATGAATGGTTTTATTTAGCATGTCCTGCTACTTGGGGAAAATTAAATTAAATCAAAAAACAGGATGTCTCAATGAGGCATCCTGTTTTATATTTTATTCGAATAAAGAACTTACAGAAGCATTTTCATGAACGCGAACGATTGCTTCGCCAAGAAGAGCTGCAACAGATAATTGTTCCATTTTGTCAATCCATTTTTCTTCTGGAAGAGCGATGGAGTTTGTAACAACTAATTTTTCGATTGGCGATTCTTCAATACGTTTCATAGCAGGACCTGAAAGAACTGGGTGCGAACAACATGCGTAAACTTTTGTTGCGCCTGCTTCACGCAATGCTTTAGCAGCAAGTGTGATTGTTCCAGCTGTATCAATAATATCATCAATAATGATACAAACTTTCCCTTCTACATTACCAACGATGTTCATTACTTCAGCTACGTTTGGACGCGGACGACGCTTATCAATAATAGCAATCGGCGCTTTCAAACGGTCAGCCATTTTACGAGCTCGAGTAACTCCACCATGGTCAGGGGAAACTACTACTAGATCATCACCTAAATGACGTTCACTGAAATAGTCACTTAGAAGGCGAACTGCATTCAAGTGATCGATTGGAATATCAAAGAAACCTTGAATTTGCGGTGCATGCATATCAAGTGTAATCATTCTAGTTGCACCAGCAGTTTCGATTAAGTTTGCTACTAATTTCGCTGTGATTGGTTCACGACTTCTTGCTTTACGGTCTTGACGTGCGTAACCATAGTAAGGCATAACAATATTAATTGTTGCTGCGGAAGCGCGTTTCAACGCATCAATCATGATCAAAAGTTCCATTAAATTCTGGTTTACAGGATTACTCGTTGATTGAATAACATATACATGACAACCACGGATACTTTCTTCAATGTTAATTTGGATTTCTCCATCACTAAAATGAGTAACGCTTGATTTCCCTAACTCAATACCAACTTCTTTCGCAATCTCTTCAGCTAGTTCACGATTAGAATTTAGCGAGAAAATCTTCAACTTTGGATCAAAATACTCGTTTGACATAATCAGCCTCCACTATTTTTTATTAAAATTTTAAAATTCCCAAATGGAAATTATTTACCGTGATTCAAATGTTTTGCATAACCAAGTTTGTTGTCTTGTTTCGCACGAGCAATGCCTAGCGCGTCGTCAGGAACATCTTTTGTAATCGTGGAACCAGCAGCTATGAAAGCTCGATCTCCCACTTTGACAGGTGCAATCAGGTTTGAATTACAGCCAACAAAGACATTATCCCCAATGATGGTTTTCGCTTTGTTTTTGCCGTCGTAATTAACAGCAATACTTCCGCAACCAACATTGACGTTTTTACCAATTTCCGCATCTCCCATGTAAATGAAATGTGGTAATTTAGTTCCTTCACCAACCACTGCTTTTTTCGTTTCGACGTAGTTCCCGATTTTCACATGATCGTGAATGTCAGATTCTGGTCTTAGGTGCGCATATGGGCCAATTTGAACGTCATCGCCAACTTTACTTTCGAAAATAGAAGAAGTTCTGACGTGTACTCGTTCACCGATAACACTGTTTACGATTTCCGAGCCGCTTGTAACCACGCAATCATCACCGATTACAGTTTCCCCACGAAGCATAACTCCTGGTTCAATTACTGTATCTTGACCAATTTTTACATCTATATCAATATACGTGTTTTCAGGATTAACAAGCGTTACTCCATTACGCATATGATTTTCGTTAATTCGACGTTGCATTAATCTGGATGCTTCAGCTAGGGCAATTCGGTCGTTCACTCCAAGTGACTCTTCAAAAGACTCCATTCTGTAAGCCGCAACGACTTCATCCGAATCTTTTAAAATCTTAATAACATCTGGTAAGTAATATTCTCCTTGCACATTATCGTTAGAAACATTCTCTAACGCTTCAAAAAGAGCTTTATTATCAAAGCAATATGTCCCAGTGTTAATTTCCGAAATACGTTGTTCTTTTTCTGTTGCATCTTTATGTTCTACGATTTTTTCTACAATGCCTAGGTCATCACGAATAATACGACCATAACCTGTAGGATCTTCAATAACCGTTGTAAGAATAGTTGCTTTTGCACGTTTTTCATGGTGATATTTCAGTAAAGCTTCCATCGTACTAGCTTCGATTAAAGGCGTGTCCCCACAAACAACGAGCGTCACACCATCTTTACCTGCAAGTTCCGCTTTCGCTTGCAGTACTGCATGCGCCGTTCCGAGTTGCTCTTCTTGCTTTACAAACTCGCTTTTACCAGCTAAATGCTCTTGTACTTTCTCAGCTCCGTGACCTACAATTGTAACCACTTTATCAACATTAAGCGTCGAAATTTGATCTACTACATGTTCGACCATTGGTTTTCCACAAACAGGATGCAATACTTTGTAAAGTTTTGATTTCATCCGTGTGCCTTGGCCAGCAGCAAGCACTACAGCATATCGTTTTGACATTATATAGAACCTCCAATATTCACTATTCATCCACTATGAATGATAACGTAAAATTTACATTTTTTCAAGAATGCGCCCAAATAAAAAACCTTACCTACTTTTTTTAGGTAAAGATTCAATTTAAAGTTTTATTTGTTTGAAAATTCCGAAAGATATAGTATGATTATTTATTTGCTTACTAAAAGAAGAATTTACACTTATGCCACAAAAAAGTTTTCTAAAATGGACCTGTTTTTGCAACATCATTTAAAATTCTCCTCCCTGTTTTATAATCTGCTATTAATTATACCATAGCAAAAATAGAAGACCAAGGCTATTTATGATTTTTTTCATGCTTCATGTACACAAAAAGGGCTAGCACGCAGCTAGCCCTTGAAAATTTTAAATTATTCAGCAGAAACGGATTCAGATTCTTCTTCTGTTACTGCAGTTGCTTCTTCTTCACCAACGCGCTCATATTCAGCTAAAACTACTTCTTGAATTTTTGCACGAGTGTCAGAATTGATTGGGTGAGCGATATCACGGAATTCACCGTCAACACCACGTTTACTTGGCATAGCTACGAATAAACCGTTATTCCCATCAATAACGCGAATATCATGAACTACAAATTCCTCATCTAAAGTGATTGAAGCAATCGCTCTCATTCTTCCATCAGTTTCTACACGTCGTAATCTCACATCTGTTACTTGCATTATTAGTCACTCCTTATCCCATTTGCCTCTTTCAAAAAGAATCTGCTTATCCCAGCTAAAATCTTAGGTATTTATCCCCCAACTGTTCCCAACAACGTTCTCCCTAACCGAGGATTTTTTAGTTTTCTTCTACAATACTTTCGTCTGCAGAACTTTCTTCGTTTACTGCTGGTTCGTCCGCTACTTCATAAGCAGCTAAAACGGCTTCTTGAATTTTTGCACGGGTGCCTGAGTTAATTGGATGAGCGATATCTCTAAACTCACCATCCGGCGTACGTTTACTAGGCATAGCTACGAACAAACCCTCGTTGCCATCGATGACACGAATGTCGTGAATAACAAACTCACCGTCAATCGTTATTGAAGAAATAGCTTTCATTCTCCCATCTGTCTCAACACGTCGTAATCTCACATCTGTAATCTCCATTATCTTCACCACCTTAATCTAGTTGCGCTGCTAGTAAACAATGCTCACATGCAACTTAAGTACACACTCGAGAAAAATTCCCCCATAGAAAAAATTACTTTTATAAAGCAAGCAATATTCACGTAAAATTCTTCCCTATGAACATAATAATAAAAAAAACTAAATTTGACAACTTTGTGAATTGTAATCTAAAAAAAAGTTTTTTTTTTTGAAAATCGTTGACTTTTACAGATTGTTCCTACTAGTTTTTGTTTTGTATACAATAATTATCATCATACGTATAAAAACTTCAAAACCATTGCCATTACAGTATCAATCTGTAATCATCATACTATTTTGCAGACAATAACACCAGTAAAACGGTATTTGATTTATCATTTTTCGAAAATAATTGTATACAATATATATAGGGTTTATGAGTTTACAGAGCTCATATATTTACATTTTTATACTTCTCTATCCCATTTACTCTAATTAACCAACAGAGACTATATTCCCCCAAAACCCCATTCTAATGCATGTTGCGAGAATTAATTTTATTTTTATTCTAAATTTTTTACCAAAACCGGCTATTGAAAGCGTTTAATTGTGACAAAAAGATTAAATATAGATGACAAGACAACTTAGTAGCTAATTTTAGTAAAAAAAGAAGCCCGAAACAGCTTATTTCAGGCTTCTTTTATTTATTCGGATCTTAATGCGTCAATTGGTCTTAATTTCGAAGCTTTATTAGCAGGTGCGATACCAAATATCACTCCGATACATAGTGAGAATACGAAGGAGAAGATAATGGTTCCTGCAGTTATTCCTGACGATATACCTGCGACTGAGCCAAATATGAGCGCTCCTGAGACCCCGATAATAATACCGATAATCCCACCACAGACACTAATAACAATGGATTCAATTAGGAATTGTAACAGGATGGCTCGTTTTTTAGCTCCGAGCGCTTTTCTTATACCAATCTCTCTCGTTCGCTCACTAACAGAAACTAGCATAATATTCATAATTCCAATACCACCAACAACAAGTGAAATAGCAGCAATCGCACCAAGCGCAGTAGTTAGCGTTGTACTAATCGTGTTGAAAGCATTGAGAATCTCTTGTTGATTAATGACTTGATAAGATGGTCCCATTTGTGCGGATGACGCATTTTTTTCTTGTTCTTTTTCGTCACCAAATTTAATCGCAAGACGTGATTCTAGTGTGTTTACTACAAAATCAACATCTTCGGCAGATTTTGTTTCTACATAGATTGTACGGACATTTGTATCTTTTAGGAGCCTTTGAGCGGAAGAAATCGGAATAAAGATTTGGTCATCGCTCGATCCCATCATAGACGCGCCTTTTTCTTTCAAGACACCAACAACTTTGTAAGGCATTCCGTTTAATCTAATGGTTTCGCCAATCGGATCCCCAAAACCAAATAGATCACTTGCTACCGTAGAGCCTATTACAGCTACTTTCTGGCCATATTCGGTATCAATCGGTAGTAGGAAACGCCCTTCTTTCATTTCTAGGCTACGCGCGGCCTTATATTGGTCATTCGTGCCTATCACCTTATTACTTGAATTCTTATAATCAAAAGTTGCATTGACTTGTCCAGATAATTCTGGAGAAACGCTTTTGACTCCATCAATGTTTTGATATTTCATTACTTCATCATACGTATATTTGTCGTTTGGATTAACAGAGCTATTAACTACTGTAATTAAATTCGAACCCAAATCGCCCATTTGGTCATCAACTTCTTGCGTTACACCATTCCCTAGAGATACTAAAAGAATAACGGATGCGACACCAATAATAATACCTAGCATGGTTAGAAAAGACCTTAATTTACTTGCCTTTAATTGTTTCCATGCCATTTTCATGCTTTGGAGAACATTCATGCTTGCGTCGCCTCCTCATGGAATAATTTACCATCTTGAATACGGATACTTCTTGTACCGTATGAGGCGATTGTTGGATCATGCGTAATCATAACGATGGTGTTTCCAGCACGATTCAATTCTTGTAGGATTCCCATTACTTCTTTACCTGTTTTCGAATCGAGCGCACCAGTTGGCTCATCTGCTAGCAAAATTTGCGGTTTGCCGGCGAGTGCTCTTGCGATAGCCACACGTTGCTGTTGGCCACCAGAAAGTTGCGTTGGTAAGTTTCTACGTTTTTCAAGTAAGCCTACTTTTTCTAAACATTCGATTGCGGCTTTTTCTCGTGCAGAAACACTTAGTCCTGCATAAATTAGTGGTAGTTCCACATTTTCAAAGGCAGATAATTTTGGAAGCAAATTAAACTGCTGAAAAATAAAGCCAATTTTTTTATTTCTGATTTCGGATAGTTTATTATCGCTCAGTTTAAAAACATCTACATCATCAAGGTGATAGCTGCCTTCATCCGGAACATCCAAACAACCAATCATATTCATTAAAGTGGATTTACCGGAACCGGACGGACCAACGATGGATAAAAACTCGCCTTGCTCAACGGTAAAAGTAACATCGTCTAATGCTTTAAAAGTTTCTCCGCCTAGCGTATACGTTTTTGTTAAATTTTTCATGTCAATTAGCGGTTTTGGCATGTTTATCCCTCCTTCATACAATTTGTCTGATTTGTACTTACAAAAAACTTAGCTAGGAGCACCAGGAACCGTAGAAGTTTCTTGTGTAGGAAGAATTACTTTTTCGCCTTTTTTAACACCTTTAGTGATTTCGATATTATCTTCATTATGAAGACCAGTTTCTACAAATTTCTTCACTTTTTTCGTTTTCCCATTGTCTTTTTCTTCTGGAACTAATACGTAATATTTGTCGTCACTGTCTTTTTGAACAGCTTCAATTGGAACGTATAGTGCATCTTTTTTCTCATTTACTAAAATGGAAGCATCAGCAGTCATACCCGCTTTTAAATCGTCTGTTTTATCAAGAGAAATGATTACAGAGAAGCTAGACACACCATTTTGTACTTGACCTTGTTCTGCGATTTCTTTCACTTTTCCTGTATAAGTTTTGTCAGGTAGTGCTGTTACTGTGACTTTTACTTCTTGGTCTTTCTTGATGTTAGGAATATCAAGTTCGTCCATTTGCGCTACTAATTGAAGTTCATCGTAATCTGGAACTTGTGTGTTTACCGGAGAAATCGCGCCTGTTCCTGTAGCATTGATTTTCATATCTCCTTGTTTTACTTTGGCTGTAACTAATTTTTCTTGTGTTACGGAGCCACTATTTTTCGACAGCAAGAAAACCGCACCAACGGCTACTACTGCGATAATTACGATAACAATTAACCATTTAACCCACTTTTTCATGAATGTTCTCCTTCTGCTCCTAAAGTCTAGAAGCCTTGAATTTTATGTAGTAACGATAGAATTCATTCTACCATAAAAGTTAACTGAGTGAAGTACATCGGAAGACTGATTTGTTTTTAGTAGCAATTCGCCCCCCAAAAAAGAAAAACCCCAGAATATTTTCCAGGGTTTAGAATCAACTATTAAAGTAATTCCCATCAACAACTTCGATTTGTTTTTCTTTCATGTTCACATTTTTTATTTTTACAAGAGATACGTAATCATCCACTAAGCGCTCTTCCGCATATTCGGATTCAACTAACACGCCAATTCCAACTAAATGCGCGTTGAATTCTTCTAGCAGATTTTTCATACCATTAATTGTTCCTCCAGCTTTCATAAAGTCATCCACAATTACTACATTAGAGCCTTCAGCTAAGCTTCGTTTGGATAATTCCATTTTTTCGATTCGTTTGGATGAACCTGAAACATAGTTAATGCTTACAGTTGAGCCTTCTGTCACTTTGCTATCACGACGTACGATAACAAAGGGGACACTTAAATGTTCAGCAACCGCTTGTGCAATCGGAATCCCTTTTGTCGCAACAGTCATAATCGCATCTATTTTTTGGTTATTGAATTTCGTTGCTAAAATTTTACCAATTGCTTTGAGCGTTACTGGTTCTCCAAGTAAATCAGATAAGTACAAATAGCCCCCTGGAAGCAAACGGTTTGGTTCCGCAATTCTATTACATAGCGTATGCACAAAATCCAGCACATCGTCATTTCCCGCTATCGAAATATATTGCACACCACCAGCAGCACCCGGAACAGTTTCGAGCGTACCAATCCCTCTGTCTTCAAATGTTTTCTTTATGATAACCAAATCTTCACTAATAGAAGACTTAGCTGAGCCATAACGTTCAGCAAACATCGTAAGCGGCACTAACTTTCGCGGATGCGATAATAGAAACTGCGTCATATCAATTAATCGTTCACTGCGACGAATCTTCATAATCTCTCTCCCTTTGATAAAATTCCGTATATTAAAAAGCTATTTCACGTATTTTGTCCGTATTTTCTCTATTATAAAACGTTTTCTATAAAATTGACAACATTTATTATTTTAACCTAACGAAAAGCCTGCCAAATAAACATCCTTTGACAGGCCCATGCTCTTATAAATCGCGGAAACTAATAATC
This sequence comes from Listeria sp. LM90SB2, assembly GCF_028867355.1. Lineage (NCBI taxonomy): Bacteria > Bacillati > Bacillota > Bacilli > Caryophanales > Listeriaceae > Listeria > Listeria sp. LM90SB2. Next base: position 196,879 of record NZ_CP046449.1, on the reverse strand, counting down.
TCTACTTCTTGTTGGCCTAAATATGCTTGTAGTTCTCTTGAAGTTAGAATTGAAACTTCTTTGATGCGCGGCTCTACGTAACTAGATATTTCGCGCAACGTTTCATCAATAAATGCCGGATGAGTCATCACTTCGACTACATCATTCGTTCCGATATGCTTTTGTACTAATTTTTTAATCGTTTCAAAAGATACACCGTCTGCATAAAACTCCGTAGCGAATAAGTCAGGAGTTTTTATAGCACCGAAGTCCGAAACATCAGAATGACGTCGAATGCTCACACCGTATTTTTCCGCAAGTTTATGTTGTACGGGATAAATTAGCGGCTCAATTGAATGATGTGTATCAAAATGAGAAATAGTGATTCCTGCATCTAAAATTTTCTCGATTTGTGCAGTTAACTCGCGCTCCACCTCATTCATATCTACATCAGCTAAGCCGTTTTCAAGTGAGGTATAATTTCTGCGGAAACGCCCATCATCATCCGTTAGCGTTTCTAAACCTTGAAGGACTGGAGAACCGAACGTCAGGGTCAAATGCGCACCAATATCGAGACCTGGGTTTTCTTTCGCAACTTCAACTGCCAAATCAAATGCCGGGCTATTAGCAAGAAGCGTGGTAGATTTCACAACGCCTCGCTTATAAGACTCTAAAATACCATAAACTGCTCCCGGGCTAATTCCAAAATCATCTGCATTAAAAATAATTTTCATTTCTTTGACCCCTCTCATTCATTAATTATTTATATTTGTATCGTTCTCGCCTTCACTCCATGGTCTAACCATATAAACTTCCTCACAAAAGCCACGCAAGCCGTTATAGACACGTTTTGCTCTGGAGTACTGTTTGATAAGCGCAAACACTGTCGGACCGCTACCACTCATTAGGGCCGCCTCAGCACCAAACGCTAACATCCGATCTTTTATTCGTTTAACTTGCGGATTTTTTTCTAATGTCACAGACTCTAATACATTTCCTGTAGACGCAAATATCCCGTCTAAATCGCCATTTTTAATGGATTCAATCATTTTTTGTGTGTCTGGGTGTTCTACGTTATCTACTTGAAGTTCTTTATAGATAGTCGGGGTAGACACGCTAATGCTCGGTTTAGCAAGCACAATCCAACAACCAGGAATATTAGGTAACGCAGAAATCTTTTCCCCGCGCCCAGTTGCTAGCGCTGTTCCGCCGTATACGCAAAAAGCGATATCAGAACCAATTTCCGAACTAATTTCGGCTAATTCTTCTATTGAAAGACCAAGTTCCCAAATGACATTTAATCCTTTGAGCGCTGCAGCTGCATCTGAACTACCACCAGCAAGACCCGCAGAAACAGGAATGTGCTTATCAATTGTAATGCGCACACCCATCTTTACGTCAAAACGCTTCTTTAAAAGGAGGGCTGCTTGATAAATTAAATTGCGACGATCTTCTGGAATAAAGTGTGCCTTTACATCCAGCACAATTTTGTCTTCGTCTAAGCGTTCTAAGTATAATCTATCAGCAAGGTCGATTGTTGTCATCACCATTTCCACTTCATGATAGCCGTCCTCACGTTTGTACAGCGCATCAAGTGAAAGATTAATTTTAGCTGGTGCTGTAATGCTTATTTTCATTTTTCTTGGCCTCCGCGTTCAAAATCTCTTTTTCTATTCTATCATATGAAAGAAAAAATATGTAGCTAGCGGCCCAAAACAACTTCTATGTATAGCAAAAACCGAACCACGCTATATGGTTCGGCTACTTCAGCTTTATTATAAAGCTAATTCTTTATTATCATCTGTAAATACAAGTTCTACTGCGTCTGTTAAGATATCCGTGTAACTATAGGATACTCTTTCAAAGTTGTTTTCATCTTGATCAAGCTCCACAATGAAAACGGATGGATATGTTTCAGCTAGGATACCGCAACGTTCAATCGTTTTCTTACGACCACCGTTTGCTTTCAATGTCAATGCTTTACCTAATCTAGAATCTAAATTCGTCTTAATGCTTGCAATGGTTTTTGGCATTTATTTTCCACCTCACTAATATCCATTATAGCATAGTTCGGCTCCGAAATCAATAACCAAATATTTTAACAGTTGGAAGGGCTAACTGTCAACTAAGAAAGCGCTTTTTTTGAAAAAAATTATTTTTCCTTTAAAAAATCACCTAAAAAGTTGCTTAATTTAGCAAATTCCGGAATATCCAACGTTTCTCCGCGACGGATTAAGTCTATCCCAATAGCATTTAGACCTTCTACCAACTCGTCTTTGCGTGGTTTTAAAGCCGGGAATTTTGAAGCTAAATTATTCCAAAGCGTTTTTCTTCTCTGAGCAAACGAAGCTCTTGTTACTTCAAAGAAAAATTCTTCGTCGTTTACTTCAGCTAATGGTTCTTTGCGACGCTTCAGATGAATTACTGCGGAATCAACATTCGGTTGCGGCATGAAGACAGTTTTTGGCACGATAAAGGCTAGTTCTGCTTCCATGTAAAATTGGATAGCGATTGTTAGGCTTCCGTAGCTTTTCGTGCTTGGAACTGCGCTTATCCGGTCCGCAACTTCCTTTTGGAGCATAAACGTCATCGAATCTGCCGGAATATTGTCATGGAGTAATTTTAAAATAATCGGTGTAGTTACGTAATACGGAAGGTTGGCTACGATTTTCAGTGGTAGATCTGGCTTCGCGAATTGCTCTGCGATAACTTCCTCCACATCTGCTTTTAGCACGTCTCCGTGGACCACTTGGATATTATTGTATGCACTTAGCGTATCGTCAAGAATTGGCAGTAAACGTTGATCAATTTCAAAAGCAACTACTTCGTTCGCCGTTTTTGCTAATTGTTCTGTTAGCGCGCCGATACCTGGTCCGATTTCGATGACATTTGTTTCTTTTGTTATTTCGGCTGTATCTGTAATCCGTGTCAAAATGTTACTGTCGATTAAAAAGTTTTGACCCAGACTTTTTTTAAATAAGAAACCATACTTCTTTAGGATTTCTGTCGTTCTTCCGGGAGTTGCAATATCTTTACTCATTTTCTTCCTCCTGCATAATCTTTTGGCACGCGGCTACTAACTGGTCTTCACTGATTGCAAATGATTCTAGTCTGGTTTGCAGTTGTTTTCCGTTTGTATAGCCAATTTTTAGTATATTACCGATTTTTTCTCGGCGTTCTTTCGCTCCCGCTCCTCCAAGAAGACCGAGATGAATAAGAATATCTTTGGAGATAAATTGTTTTTCTGCAGGCGTCCCACTTGTATGGAAGTTTTCGAGTGCTTCCCGAATATTAGCGCTACTGGCATGTTCCACTCCAAGGCCACGACCTGCTTTTGGCAAAGCGTCTTGGCGATTGATAAAAGCGTGTTTACAGCCAGGTACCGCTGAGTCAATTTGTTTTCGGATTTTTTCACCGGGAAAATCTGGATCTGTAAAAATAATAACGCCGCGAAGTTCTTGTGCATGTCTAATCTTTTCTATTGTTTCTTGTGAAAGGGCAGATCCATTAGTCTCAATGGTATCAGCAATAACTGAACGATTAATTGCCGTTGTATCGTCCCGTCCTTCTACGACTATAAATTCATGTATTACAGGCTTCCCGTTCATAATTACTACATCCTTTTTTATAAAATAAGTAAATATATCATACCACATTTTGGACAAAGAAAAAACGAGGCCCTATGAGTCAGCCTCGTTTTTATACGAATTTAGTTTAACACTTTGACAGTCACCATTCTTCTACCCCATGAATAGCACTGACTTTCATTTGGGAAATACACGTCAACGATATTTCCTTTGATAGCGCCGCCAGTATCTCCAGCGATTGCTTCTCCGTATCCCTCAACCCAAACTTTAGAGCCAAGTGGAATAATTCGTGGATCAACCGCAATTACTTTTAGTCCAGGGTTGGCACTTAGGTTGATACCATAAGCTGTAGTACCGCCACCTGAATATGCAGTAGATTCCATTCTGTATGTTTTACCACCTGATGGAGTTGATGATGATGATGACGATGATGATGACGTTGTACTTGGAGTAGATACGTTAGAAACTGGTGTTGCTACCACTTTTTCTTTCGTGCCACGTACAACTACTTTATCAGTTTTTTTAGAAGTGACATTTTCTTTAATGACATCACGTTTTTTCTCTTTGCCATTTTCAAATGTTACTTTATACTCAACAACTTTTTCGCCGTTTTTACCTTCTTGAACGACTTTTTCAACGCCTTTGTTTAGGCTATCGTCTTCTTTATATACTGTTTCGAATTTAACTTGTTCATTTTTCTTTTCTGCTTTTGAATTGACATATGTAACTTCTACAGTCATTTTTTCTTTTAAGTTACTGTCTTTTGCAGGTGACACACGGTCATCTTGATCAAGTTTAATATTTTTCTCAGCTAGTAAATCACTAACTTTTGTTTTTGTTGTCCATACTGTATCTTTTTTTGCTCCGTTTTGTAAGGAAAGTTGAATGGCACGATTAATGTTAACTTCAAGGCCATTTTTCAATTTAGTATCTAATGCTACGTTTAATACATCTTGCGGACGAGTTGTAATATTTTCATCTTTAAGCAAGTCTGCTACGTTTGCTTTTGTGCTCCAAACGTCTTTTTTAGTACCATTATCATTTATTGTAATTTGACGAGCTGGCAAATATTTAATTTCCATGCCGTCTTTGATTTCTGCATTTTTGCCTGGCGCAATTTCATCGCGTTCACTTACTTTAATACCTGCTTCGTCTAATGCTTCTGAAACAGTTTTCGCATGTGTTCTTGATTCAATTTTTTCACCAGCGTTTACTATAGTGATATCGTTTTTAGTTCCTTCGAAAACGAAATAAAAAACCAATGCTACTACAATAACAAATCCTGCAATCATGATTGGTAATTTCCATTTTGATGATTGGGCTACGTTACTGCTGTTTTCCATGGTCATGTATTTCTCCCCTTTCTACTTCGCTAGTGATTATATACAGGGGAGGGAAGAACTGTCAATTTTTTATACAGATTGTTCACACCTTCGCAAACTTTAACAAAAAACGTTGATATAGAGCCGTTTTTAAAAATATTATTCTTTTAAAGTGTCAAATGTAACAGAAATGTGTCATTTTTCTACATCTCTGGTCGTAGGCATAAAATAAGGGTTTTTGTCCCAGTCATCATTTTTATCTCCGTGAAGCTTAAGATTGGGTTACAGACTGGCCCTTATATTACAATTGTGTTACAATCAATCTTTTATTTTAAATAGTTTTTTTGCGTTTTCTGTTGAGTGCGTAGCGATTTCACTATATTTCATTTCTTTCAGTTCTGCAATTTTTTCGGCAACTAACTTGACGTATCCGGGTTCATTTCTTTTTCCGCGATTTGGGGTTGGAGCGAGATACGGCGCGTCAGTTTCAATTAATAAACGGTCAATTGGTATAGCTTGAGCTGCAATTTTTGGTAATTTTGCGTTTTTAAAAGTGACTGTTCCTCCGAATGAAATGTAAAAATTCATCGCTAGACATGCTTCCATTACTTCGACAGTTTCACCAAAGCAATGCATAATTCCACCTACTTCTTCAGCGTGCTCTTCTTGCAAAATACGAACAACATCTTCTGTTGCTTCGCGGTTGTGAATAACTATCGGTAAATTCACTTCTTTCGCTAAACGGATTTGTTTTCTAAAAACCTCAAATTGCGTTTCTTTTGGCGAAGTATCCCAGTGATAATCTAAGCCCATTTCGCCTAAAGCAACTACTTTCGGGTGTGTAAGTGCTAAATCGCGGAGCCATTCTAAATCTTCATCTGTGAAGGTAATAGCGTCTGTGGGATGCCAGCCGACGATTAATGAGATAAAATCATATTTCTCGGCTAATTCAAGCGCTCGGTCAATTGTTTCTTTATTAAAGCCCACCACGGCCATGCGAGTCACATCATTTTCCTTCGCGCGTTTTATTACTTCTTCTATATCATCATCAAAAGCCTCGTCATTGAGGTGTACATGCGTATCAAATAGCAAGAGAATTCCTCCTAATAAAATCATTTCCTTCTATTATACTATAATTTTTGATGCATACAAAAAAAGCCACCTAGCAATTGGTGGCTTTCCTGAGATTTACTTGATTTGATAAACGATTGCTTCGTAAGGTCGTAAAGTTCCTTCTATAATATTAGGAACATTGTTTACAAGCACGGAACCTTTTTGGATTTCGTTCAAAATGTTTTCATCAGAAATAACTTGTTCTTCTTCTGTGAAATTACATAAAACCACTAATTTTTCATTTTCTGTGTAGCGTTCATATGCGAAAATCGCTTCATCTTTAGGTAATAACAAACGATAATTACCAGTTGTGATGATTTCAGTCGTTTTTCGTAACTTAATAAGATTTTGGTAGTAGTAGAAAATGGAATCTGGGTTTTTCAGCGCTTCTTCGTTGTTGATTTCTGTATAGCGCGGGTTGACTTTAAGCCAAGGCGTTCCGGTTGTGAAGCCAGCATTCTCGCTATTATCCCACTGGTACGGCGTTCTCGCATTGTCACGGCCTTTTGTGTAAATCGACTGCATGATGCTTTCGTGGCTGTGCCCTTGCTCTTTGCGTTCTTTGTACATGTTTAGCGTTTCGATATCACGGTAATCATCTAGCGTTTCAAAATGAACATTCGTCATCCCAATTTCTTCACCTTGATAAATATATGGCGTTCCTTTCATCATATGCAAACAAGTTGCAAGCATTTTCGCTGAACGAACACGGAAACGATTGTCATTCCCAAAACGAGAAACGATACGCGGTTGGTCATGATTATTCCAATATAAGCTATTCCAACCGTTTTCTTGAAGCGCCACTTGCCATTCAGACATATTTTCTTTTAAATCTGGTAAGTAGATTGGTTTTAGATCCCATTTATTGTCGCCATCGGAATCTAAGTTCATATGTTCAAATGTAAAAATCATATCGACTTCATTATTTGCTGGATTCGTGTAAATTTGCGCGTCGGTTGTACTAGCACCAGGCATTTCGCCAACAGTCATCACATCGTATTTAGAAGTAACTTCTTGGTTCATTTCTTGCAAGAACTCATGAATCCGCGGTCCATTACAAAAATCATTGCCAGCATCGCCATAAATTTGACCATCTGGTACTGGACCATCTGGGAAATCAGTATTTTTGGAAATAAAATTAATTACATCCATGCGGAAGCCATCAATGCCTTTATCTAGCCAGAATTTCATCATATTATATACATCTTGGCGTAATTTAGGGTTTTCCCAGTTTAAATCAGGTTGTTTTTTGGAGAATAGGTGTAAATAGTACTCACCTGTTTTTTCGTCCAATTCCCATGCTGGACCGCTGAAAATCGAGCCCCAGTTATTGATTTCGTTTTCCTCGCGCCAGAAATAGTAATCTCTGTACGGGTTGTCTTTGGATTTTCTGGATTCCTCAAACCACTTGTGTTCATCAGAAGTATGGTTAACAACAAGATCCATTACAAGTTTCATTTCGCGGTCGTGTAAACCTTGAAGTAATTGATCAAAAGTCGCCATATCTCCATACTCTTCGTAAATTTTTTGATAATCGCGAATATCGTAACCATTGTCATCTTGAGGCGAATCGTATACTGGGGACAACCAGATAACGTCCACACCTAGCTCTTTTAAATAATCTAATTTCTCGATAATTCCTTGAATATCACCAACTCCATCACCATTTGAATCATTAAAACTCTTTGGATAGATTTGGTAAACTACGCTTTTTTTCCACCAATCTTTTTCTTTCATTGATTAAATTCCCGCCCTTGTAATTTTGTCTGTTTTTTCTCCAAAAACTTGTATAGTAGTTACTTTATGTTGCAAGTTTGCTTCACCTTGATGGGTAGCATTTATTAGTACTTCGCCATTTGTGAAAGTAGCTGTGAGTGTTGTTTTGGATGCTGCGCCGCTTTCATAATGGTAACTTTTACCATCATCATTATACACATAACCGCTTGCTACGTCGCCATCTAAGTAAACTTCTAATGTCAAATCTTGCGTCTCTTTTGTATTTTGAACGCTGCTACCAACTGGCAGAATTGTCCCCGCTTTAATGTAAATTGGCATGGTATCAATCGGCGCGTCTGCGATAATATAGTCGCCGCCCACGAACTGCTCTTTTGTCCAATAATTAAACCAAAGCCCTCTTGGCAAACGAACTAGACGCTTCACTTGGCCTTCACGAACGATTGGCGCAACGAGGATATTTTCACCTAGCATAAATTGATCATTCACTTGAATTAAATCGCGTTCATCTTTAAACTCCATATAAAGCGGCCGAACGAGCGGTAAACCACTCTCTGCCGTTTTTTGGAATTCTGTATAAATATACGGTAAAAAGGCATAGCGCAATTCAATATATTGTTTCACAATTTTCTCTGCATCCGCGCCAAACGCCCATGGCTCTTGGTAAATACTATCTTGTACACAGTGATTTCTGAAATATGGTAAAAAAGCCCCAGCTTGCGTCCAACGAATCAACATTTCTTTCGTACAATCTGAAGAAAACCCACCAACATCAGCACCGGTAAACGCAACGCCCGATAATCCTAAATTCATAATCATCGGCAGCGACATCTCCAAATGCTCCCAGTGACTACGATTATCTCCTGTCCAAACCGCCGAATAACGCTGAACACCCGCATAACCAGCACGAGTGAGTGAAAATGGACGTTCATTTGGCACAAGCCGTTTTAACCCTTCAAAAGTAGCTTTACTCATATACAATCCATATAAATTATGCGCTTCTTTATGGGTTACATTTTTCCCGTCCAGATTATGCACAACATCTAAATCCATCGTTTTACTTTCATTGAATACAGACGGCTCATTCATATCATTCCAAATCCCGCGTATACCTAAATCTGTGTAAAATTTGTGTAAACCGCCCCACCAATGTTGAACAGTTGTACTTAGAAAATCAGGGAAAGCACTGACACCCGGCCAAACATCCCCATAATAAATCGAACCTTCTAATTTAGTGCAGAAATAATTATGTTTGATCCCCTCTTGATAAACAGAATAATCAACATCTTTTTTAATTCCCGGATCGACAATTGGTACAACGTCAATATTTTGTTCCCGAAGACGCGCAATCAATTCTGGTCCATTTGGAAAAGTATCCGGGTTAAAAGTGAATACGCGGAAATCATCCATGTAATGTATATCCATGAATACACAGTCAAGCGGAATCTCTTTTTCTTTAAAAGTATTCGCAATCCGTTCCACTTCTTCTTCCGAGGTGTAGCTATACCTTGATTGATGATAACCTAATGACCATTTTGGTGGAAGTGGTGTTTTACCAGTTAAATCAGTGTAATTCGCGACAACTTCTTTCGTGTCCTCACCAAAAATAACATATAAATTCGCTTGTCCACCTTCTGCTAAAATCGTATACATTTCTTCAAAACTTTGGAAATCAAATTCTGTACGATGCGAATTATCATAAAATAAGCCATAGGTTGTTTCCGCAGTATCCGCAATCATGAAAGGAATGGACTGGTATAACTCCACTGTATCTTTATTATGTGGACTGTATACATCCGTGTTCCACATACTAATAATCGAGCCAGCTTTATTCAAGGCACCCGTTTTTTCACCTAAACCAAAAATCGCGGTTCCTGGTTCGCTTTGAATCGAAATTTGGTGTTCTTTATCGCGATTAATTGCCAATCCTTCTGTTTGGAAAATACGCTTCCCAGCTTGTTTCATAATAATTTGGAAAGGATTTTTACAAATAATAATCTCTTTATCCTCAAAATGAAGCTCATAGCCGTCCGTTGTTTCTGTAAATTTAGCCGCTTGTTTTTCCGTATCGTGAATCGCAGCAATCGAAGGCGTTAAATCCACTTCTCCAAATGGGTTCACCGTCACGCGAGCAATTTTTTCATTAACAAAATAGCAACTGAACTGACCGATATCAAGTGTGCCAGTCAGGCAATTATTCGCCCAACTAGCCATTTTCACTTGATTTACTTTTCTTTCGAAAGCTGTTTTTTGTTTTACATTAGATGGTAGAATCGCAAAACTTGTGGAAGCATCCATCATTATCTCCCTTTCTTTATTTGTACTTTTTTGGTCGTGCCGATTACTTCAACTTCATATGCCGGTGTGTTTGTTTGAACAGAAACAACTACTTCGTCCGCATTTTCCGTTACTTTTACTAGCCATTTTTCGGATAAGTGATCCGTCATTTCTTCTGTGAAATCACCGTCCACATAAATTTTAAGTAGTGGTGTATCGTATTCTTCCACTGTGTTGCCAACCCATGAGCCGAGTTTCAATGTAGCGTCCACATTACATAGCACTGCTTTTCCACCACGAATGAAAACTGGAATTTCTTCTTTATCCGCTTTGCATTTTCGTAAAGTTGGTCCGTTCACTTTTGTTCCATTCCAGAAATCATACCAAGTTCCTTCTGGCAGATAAACTTCTCTGGAGCGCACGCCGTCTTCAATTACTGGTGCGATCAGCATTGCTTCTCCGAATAAGTATTGGTCATACATATCAGAAACACGCGGATCTTCTTTATAGTCCAGCAGAAGCGCACGCATCATCGGCAAACCAGTTTCAACACATTTTAATGATTCATTATAAATATAAGGTAAAATATTCATTCTAACATTCGCAAAATGGCGGTAAATAGGGATGACCGAGTCGTCACCAGTCCGTGAAGCAATATTCCACGGTGTCCGGTCTTGATTAAATTCCGCTTTACTTTCAGCATGATACTGCATAATCGGGCAGAAAGTAGCCATTTCAGCAGAACGAATGAATAGCTCAGCCGTCGGAATATCGCCGTTAAAACCTGCAAAGTCAAAACTCCAAAACGGAATTCCCGAAAATCCAGCGGAAAGTCCAGCAATGAGCGATCTTCTAAATGCATCAAAAGTGGAACGTTCGTCTCCAGCCCAGTGCGCCGGGAAGTTTTGCGCGCCAGTGTAGCCAGCACGACTAAATGTCATGCCATCATTTTGTTGCGCAAATTGGTAGTAAGCTTCCACATAGTCATTTGGATAAAGATTACGCATTTCATCACCACGTCTACCATCAGCAAATTGCAAACCTTCACCAAAGACGAATTCGCCGCCGTCTGTTTTAAAGCCATCGACCCCAATATCAATTAAGTATTGTCGTTTGTCAAACCACCATTTTTTTCCTTCTTCATTGGAGAAATCCATAATCAAGCTTTCTGTGAACCAATTTTCTGGAATACGGTATGGCGAGCCATCCGGATTTTTCACTACATAGCCTTTTTCAATCATATAGGCTTCTTCGCGGTCTTTTAGTGGGTGTTGTTGGCGATTTAAGTATTTTTGAATCGGAATTTGCCAAAGAATTAACTTCATTTTGTTGTCATGGATATAGTCAACCATCCCTTTTGGATCTGGCCATCTACCCCATGAAGGGAATCTAATTTCATCGTAATTATATGCTTCAGATGGGGCTTTTTCGTCATATTCGGCGTCATTGAACATATAATAAGTCGCTTCATCGCTCCATTGTTCTAACACGACAACGGTTGATGGGATTTGCAATTCTTGCGTTGTTTCCACTTCTGTTCGAACGACAGATTCACGGTCCCAGTTGTTACTAGACATCCACGGCCCAAGCGCCCAAACTGGCACCATCGCCGGTTTCCCAGTTTTCTTCATATAATTTGCTACTGCACTACGAATATCTCCCATTAAAAGACAAATATCTGTGTCACAGCCATTTATTTCTACTGTAATTGTATGCTTGTCCGCTAGTTGGTTACCTAAATCAAAACTTGTGTAACGAGCGGTATCAACGAACACACTATAATCACGATTCGTATGATAAAACGGCATCGGGATGTAGGTTCTTGTTCCTTGATCACGGTATTGATTATAAACAAAACAATCAAGCACATTCCCGCGCTGACCTAATGCATTGTATCGTTCACCGAAGCCGTAATACTCTTCTTCTTTCGGAGCATCTAAATGCAGTTTCACTTTGTTGATTGCGCCAGTCTTATCTGTATACCACTGTAACGCTGGGTAAATTTTATGCGATTCTAGAATTAAGTTGCCTTTAAAATGTACTTCGAGACGCACTGGATTGTTTGAAACGATAATCTCTAAATCATCTTTTTTCAATTGGCCGGATGATTTTGTTTTAACATTGCTCGCTTCAAATGAAGGTTTTAATCCGATTACAAGTTCATCTGATTTCGCGGTGAACTCGACCGGGATGATACTTGATGGATTTTCTTTAAATAAAACCATTAAGCCTTGCTCTGTTTCACAAACTGCCGCTTCCTCTGACCAGTGTTTCCAAATTGGTTCGACTGTATAATCATCTGATGTCAAAGTGGTTTGGTCTTTCATTGTTGCCCGGAAATAATACGTATACTCGCCAACTTCTTCTAACGGTGGAACGAGCGCTTCCCAGATTTGGACATCATTTTTTTCTTTCTTCTCACATAGAATGGTCCAGTCTTTCTCTTTTAAGACGAGTTCGACTTGGATTGGTTCGACTTCAGAAATAACTTCACACGCAGCCGAAAAATGCATTTCTGTTTCGGGATAATGTGGCGTGCGTTCAGTTAACTGTTGCTCATAGCGATTTTCATGCCCAAAAGGATCGTGTGAAATATGCGCTGTCACTTCACTTTCCATCGCCCGGAATGCTTGGTTAATTTCAATAAAAATCGCGCCAAGTTCGTCATTATCTTCCATCTTCATTGCCATATTCAAATAGTGTAAAGCTTTATCTTGGTCACTTTTTTCTAAGAAATATAGCGCCATTAGAGCCGTTGCAAAGGAATTAACTCTTGGTGCTCCTGAATAAGGCAATACCCCATCATCTTGCACTAATTGTTGTTCCATTTTGCCAACAGCCGCCACCATTACAAGATCTTCAGGCGAAAATAGACCAAACGGAAGCACGGATAAAAGCTGGTCGGTTGACACTTTCCGCGTGTTAAAACCAGTAAGAATGCTATCGCCTTTTAATAAATTATCAAAACAATAGTCGCGGATAATTGTAATCGTTTGTTGTAACTCCGGTTTTGGAAAAGTGTTTTTCACATCTAATAATGCAGAGTATACACTTGAAATAGTTGCTAAATAAATATCATTTTCAGCTGAACCCCAAATAGACTTTTCAGGACGATTCCAGTTTTCAACTAAAAATGCAATTACTGGCTCTACTTCTTCTCTATCATAATGATTGATTTTACTGCTAAGCCATAGCCAAGAAGCGGTTTCAAGGACTGAATCAGTTGTAAAGTTAGGTTTTGTTTCCAGCAGGATTGGTTTGATTTTTTCGTTTTTTCCTTCTATTAAATGCAAGTAACCCTGCATTAATTTTGTGAATTTAGACATGTTCTATTTCCTTTCTTGGATATACTAAAGTGGCAGTCTAATTTGTAAAGATACTTACAAACGTCCCTGCCACTCGTTTTACTTATTTAAATCCCATTGTTTTGTTGATGTTGTCTTCGCTGTTTTTCAGTGCTTTTTCTGGAGTAGAATCGCCATTTAATACTTTTTCGAATTCAGAGTTTGTATAATCACTGATTTTGTTCCAATCTTTTACAACTGGAGGTAATACCATATATTGTAGAGATTCGAATACTGCTTCTCTGTTATCTGGAGGAGTTGCATCTAAATATGGTTGTAAAATCTCTTTGTTTTCAGTCGCTGGAAGTTCCCAGTTATTATCAATTCTGATTTTCGCTGCTTCTTCGTTCGCGCTCATGAAGGAAGCGAATTTGAAAGCTGCTTCTTTTTTATCGGAGTCTTTAGAAACACCAATGCCGTTTGCGAAGAAGTGAGTTGCTTTTTGCGTGTTTCCTGCTTCTACTTGTACATCCCATTTGAACGGAGCATCTTGGAACATATCGAACAACCAAATACCGGTGTGAAGCATTGCGATTTGACCATTCATAAATAAATCTTCTGGTAATTGGCCAGATAAATCAGCTGGTGAAGGCGCCACTTTTGAATCTGTTACTTCATTTGTTAAGTGAGTTAATGCTGCCACATTTTCAGGACTGTTGATAGTTGTTTTCGTTAAGTCTTCGTTGAAAATCGAACCACCATTTTGCGCTGCTACTTTGTAGAATTCGTTCATTGTTACTGGTTGGGAAGTTCCCCAAACTTTATTTTTAGCATCTGTTAATTTTTTTGCTGCCGCTTCTTCGTCTTTCCAAGTCCAGTCAGCTGTCGGATATTCAACGCCGGCTTTATCAAAAAGGTCTTTATTGTAAATTGTTACAACGTTGGAGAAACTTTCTACCATACCGTATTGTTTGCCATCATATTTGAAAGCATCGTAGGCTTGTTTGTTAAGTGTAGATGGATCAAAATCTTTATCTTTTTCGATATAGCTTGTTAAATCTGCAAGTACACCTTTTTCAGCATATTGCATGAATGTTTCGTAGTTAAGTTCAAAGGCATCCGGAGCATCTCCACCTGCGATTTGTGTTTGTAGTTTAGTGAAATAGTCGTTAAATGCGATTGTTTGAACGTTCACTTTAATATCCGGGTTTTGCTTTTCAAATTCTTTTACCATTTCATCAAGTGCTTTTCCATCAGCTGGTGCAGAGAATTGATAATACGTTATTTCTGTTTTATCGCCACTACTACTGCCACCGCCGCAAGCCGAAAGACCAAATACAGACAGTACAACTACCATTAACAATAATAAACCTTTTTTCATTTGTAACACTCCTTTTTTGTTGGTTTTTTATTCTTTCATTCCGCTCATTGCCATTCCTTGGATGAAATATTTTTGAGCAAAAAGGTACACTGCTAGAATCGGGATAACACTAATTAGTACACCCGCCATCATTAAGCCATAATTCGTTCCATATCTACCTTGTAAAAGAGATAATCCTAAAGGTAAAGTTGCCATTTCTTGTGAACTTGTCACGATTAATGGCCATAAATAACTGTTCCAAGATTGCATAAAAGTTAAAATTCCGAGTGTCGCAAAAGTAGGTTTTGCAAGTGGTAAGATAACTTTTCGGAAAATAGTAAAATGATTGGCACCGTCCATGAATGCAGCTTCTTCTAGCTCTTTCGGAATTCCCATGAATGCTTGACGTAATAAGAATGTCCCAAAAACGCTGAATAGTGCGGGTACAATCAAACCAGCATACGAATCCAACCAGCCAAATTGTTTCATCAAGATAAACTGCGGAATCATTGTAACTTGAGCTGGCACCATCATTGTTGCTAAGTAAAGTAAAAATAATTTATCGCGACCCCAGAAAGGAATTCTGGCAAAAGCATACGCTGCCATTGAACAAAACAGCATTTGACCAAGTGTCGTTACAACTGCAACGACCACGGAGTTAACTAAAAATCGCAACATTGGGAACATTTCAAATACTTGAGTGAAGTTCGCAGTTGTCGGTTCTTTAGGAATAAATTGCGGCGGTAATACCATGTTCGCTGCGCCTGTTTTGAATGCAGTTGATACCATCCAAACAAACGGCATAAGCATGATAATTCCACCAAGACAGATGATTGTATAGGTAAGAATATTTTTAAATAGTTGCCATTTTGGTGAACCACTTTTTTCTGTTTTCATTAGTAATTGGACCACCTTTTTTGAAGTTTATTTTGAATAATTGTAATGATGAAAATAACAATAAACAATATCCAACTCATCGCGGAAGCATAGCCCATTTCGAAGTATCTAAATGCATGGTTGTAAATATTTTGGACTAGGGTCATTGTCGCTCCACTTGGACCACCTTCTGTCATAATCATCACTTGGTCAAACACCTGGAATGAGTTGATAAGCGAAATTATCGTCACAAAGAATGTAGTAGGAGTAAGAAGCGGGATAGTAATAGAGAATAATTGGCGAAGTTTTGATGCTCCGTCCATATTGGCAGCTTCGTAATACGATGGTGAAATATTTTGCAATCCACCAAGGAATAGTACCATAACGAAACCAATATCTTTCCACGCACTAGTAATAATAACTGCAATCATCGCCGTTTGTGGATCTGTTAACCAGTTGGGCCCTGCAATACCAATTAAAGATAAGAAGTAATTGATCAAACCGTATGAAGGATTGAACAGCCATTTCCAAACGAGTGAAACAGCTACCCATGAAGTGATTACGGGTAAGAAGTACACTGCTCGGAAAAATGGTCTTAGTTTGATTTTTTGGTTCAACATCAAGGCACACGCTAGGCCAAGAATCATTACACTAGGCAAATAACCGATGATGAACGTGATTGTATTTCTAAACGATTTCCAAAACTCTGGGTCATTAAATAGCCTTTTGTAATTTTCAAATCCAGTAAAGTGAATAGTACTCACTAAGTCCCAATCGGTAAAACTAATACCAAGCGAGCCAAGGATTGGGATTGCAATAAAAATGAGAAAACCTAGTAAATTGGGTAGCAAGAATATGCATAGCCAAAAGAGTGTTTTCTTTCTAGTCATACCAACCATGTAAAAATAACCTCCTGAAATAGTTTATGTTCTTTTTAACGTAGTAACGTTTGTTCTTCTTCATAGATTGGCACTTGGAATAATTGGTGAATGACTAGTAAAGCCGCACCTTGTAACCATGCAGGATCCTCTAAAGAAGTTGTAGTAATTTCCGTTTCAAAGCCAGCCCCTGAAAAAAAGTTTTGTGAAGCAATTTCATCAATTTTAGTTAAGAATAAGTCTCTATGGTGCAAGCCTTCACCGACAATGATAACTTTTTCCGGATTGAAGGTATTAATAATATTTCGAATCCCGTATCCTAAATATTCACCCATTTTACCCATAAGTTCCGTCGCCATTTCGTCTCCAGCTCGAGCACTTTTTGCTACTTTATCAAAATGAAAATCCTTTAATTCTGATGTTGGATAAGCTTCTTTTAATTCTTCGCCACGATTTCGGAAATAAAATTCGGATGCGTACATTTCTAAGCATCCTTTTTGACCACAGTGACATTTGTATCCGCCCGGTTGAATCGTTGTATGTCCAAATTCACCGGCTCCACCCTGTGCACCATAATAAATTTGACGATTAATAACAACGGATAAACCAAGTCCAGCTCCAACGGAAACTGTTGCAAAATTATTTGATTGTTTTCCTTCACCTAACCATAGTTCCGCGAGTGTGTAGCAGTTTATATTTTTATCTACGTACACTGGAATATCTGGGAAGTAAGCATGTAGCATTGCTTCTAAAGCGACATTTTCCCACCCTAACATAGTAGAGCGGATAACTGTTCCTTTTCTACGATTAACTAGGCCGGAAATCGCAATTCCAACTCCTAGCAAATGGTTCATATCTCTGTTTTCACACATCTTTTTCACATTTTTAGCAATTAACTCAATCGCTTCTTCTGGTTTTTTCTCTGAGGAAAATGGTATAGAAGTATTTTCCATGATTTCTGCATTTAAATCGGTCAACGCAAAAAGAAGTTGTTCCTCTTCAACTTTGACACTAACAACAAATCCATAATCTTTATTAAATCTAACTAACTTGGCACGTCTGCCTCCAGTAGATGATGTTTCGGCACCTTCCAAAATAATGCCTTCTTGCTGTAAATCATCTAAAATATACGTTAATGTAGACATCCCAAAATCGCATTTTTTGGCTATCTCAGTCCGCGTGATTTCTCCTTTTTCACGGATTAAATTCAGCACGGTGTAGCGGTTTATGTCTTTAATTAAGTCTTTATTCCCTTTTCTTAAGATATCCATTTTCAAGCTCCTTTACTTCTGTCCGACCACTTACTTCGTTCAATGAATTAAGTAAGTATAGTTACATTATATTGTAATCGTTTGCAATATGCAATCTTTTTTTTAAAGTTTTTTTAGGCGAAAAAAAGGAGCCCTAACTCAAATGAATTAGGACTCGTTTTTACTATTTTACTTTTGCACCATTTGGAAGTGCGCTACTTGCTTCGATTACACTTAGCTTACCATCTTTTTCGCCTGAGAGTATCATTCCTTCACTCATTAGTCCGCGAAGTTTTACAGGTTTTAAGTTAGAAACGACGATAACTTTTTTGCCGATTAGTTCTTCTGGTTGATAGAATTCTGCAATGCCTGAAAGCACTTGGCGCAGTTTTCCTTCCCCTAAGTCTAATTGGAAACAAAGAAGTTTATCTGCTTTTTTCACTTTATCTACTTGTTTTACTTCTGCAACACGAAGATCGATTTTATCGAAATCTTCAATGCCGATTTGCGGTGTTTCAAGTGCTTCAACTTCCGCCGCTTCTTTGGCAGGAGCTGGCGCAGAGCCTTTCATTTCATCTTGGATATAAGTAACTTCTACTTCTGCCTCAAGTCTTGGGAAAATTGGCGTACCTTTTTTCACCACTGTTGTGCCAGCTGGAATTTCACCGTATCCATAGATGCTATCCCATTTTTTCAAGTTTTCTTCTTGTAAACCTAGTTGTAAGAAGATTTCGCCTGGAGTTCTTGTTAAGAATGGTTGCAAAAGTACTGCGATAATACGTAAGTTTTCTGCTAAATGAGTCATTACGCTCGCAAGTTCTGTGCGTTTATCTTCGTCTTTGGCAAGTGTCCATGGAGCGGTTTCATCGATATATTTATTTGTACGAGAAATTAGTGACCACAGTTGGTTTAAAGCTACAGAGAATTGCATGTGATCCATGCTACCTTCATATTCCTTCACCACATTGTTTTTGAAATCCACTAAGGTTTGATCGAATTCTGTTACATTGCCTTGATAAGCCGGAATTTCGCCATCAAAGTACTTATTAATCATTGCTACTGTACGATTAAGTAAGTTTCCTAAATCGTTGGCAAGATCAAAGTTCACACGATCAACAAAGTCTTCCGGTGTAAATAAACCATCTGAACCAAATGGAACTTCGCGTAATAAGTAATAACGAAGCGCATCTAGGCCGTAGCGGTCAATCAGCATATAAGGATCTACTACATTCCCTTTGGATTTAGACATTTTACCATCTTTCATTAGAATCCAGCCGTGGCCGAACACCATTTTTGGAAGTGGTAAGTCTAGTGCCATCAGCATAATTGGCCAATAAATCGTGTGGAAACGAACGATTTCTTTCCCAACGATTTGTACATCAGCAGGCCAGTATTTTTGGAATTTCGTGTCATTGTCCGTATTATACCCAAGCGCAGTAATATAGTTAGAAAGCGCGTCAATCCATACATAAACAACGTGTTTTGGATTGCCAGGAACTTTAATACCCCAATCAAAAGTTGTTCTAGATACAGCTAAATCTTCCAAACCAGGTTTGATGAAATTATTAATCATTTCATTTTTTCTAGATTCAGGAAGGATAAATTCTGGATGGGAATTATAATATTCTACTAAACGGTCCGCATATTTGCTCATACGGAAGAAGTAGGATTCTTCTTTCACTAGTTCGACTTCATTGCCACTTGGGGCTTTTCCGCCGATTACTTTACCATTTTCATCTTTATATACTTCTTCTAACTGTGTTTCTGTAAAGTATTCTTCATCAGAAACAGAGTACCAACCTTCGTATTCACCTAAGTAAATGTCGCCTTGTTCTAAAAGTTGTTCAAAGATTTTTTCAACCGATGTTTTATGACGGTCTTGTGTTGTACGAATAAAATCCGTATTAGAAATTTCTAGTTTTTTCCAAAGTTCTTGGAAACCTTCTGCGATTTCATCCACGTATTCTTGTTCAGAAATTCCGCGTTCTTTCGCTTTTGCTTGGATTTTTTGACCGTGCTCATCTGTTCCAGTTAAGTAAAACACATCATATCCTTTTAAGCGTTTATAACGAGCCATCGCGTCCCCCGCAACAGTCGTATAAGCATGGCCGATATGCGCTTTTCCGCTTGGATAATAGATTGGTGTGGTAATATAAAACGTATTTTTCTCTTCAGGCAACACAATTCCCTCCTTAAAAATAAAACAATTAGTATCATTATATCATTTTTCGCGCTAAACGAAATAATTAATTAAGCACCTTTTGCAACGCCGATTAAAATCCCGCCGAGAACGACTAAAACTACGCCCACAATAACAAAAAACATTTCTTTTTGTGTTTTCTTTTCTTTTAAAAGTACGATTCCGCCAATAGTTGAGATAACAACTCCGAGTTGCGAAAGTGAAAAACCAGTCGCAACGCCAACAAGTTGGTTAGCGTGAACCATCGCAACGTTCCCAGCCGCCCAGATTATCCCTGGAATAGTAAGTAAGAGTGTTCGTTTATTGAAACGTTTTTCCGTACCACCGCTATGCGTCATAATTAGCGCACTTAAAACCATCCCAACCGCTTGCGGCAAGATCGCGTTAATTCCATCGATTTTGAAACCTTGAATTAGAACGACTAAGCCAACATAACCACAAGCAGATATGAATAATGTGATTAAACCTTGTTTTAATGCGTTAGTTCCATCTTCTTCTTTTTCAGCATAGGATGTTAAGAAAATCCCGCCAACAATTAGTGCAAGTGCAATAAAACCTAAAATAATCCGAAGTGTCGTATCCCATTCATGAAATAAGATTACCCCACAAAGTGTTGTTCCGACTAATTGCATCCCTGTAGAAATCGGCATTGCTTTTGAAACACCGATAATTTTGAATGCTTGCAGTTGGAACATTTGACCCACAGTCCATAAACACCCTGTTATAAAACTAATTCCTACTGTTTTAAGCGTATAAACTGGGTCAGTAAAGAAGAAAACGATTACCGCAAAAGTGAGTGCCCCTAGTGTCATTCCCATCGTTTGTTGTCTTGTTGAACCGCCAAATTTTGTAATAATTAGCGGTACTGTTCCCCAGAGTAATGCAGGAATCAGCGCAATCATAATGTTCAAATCGTTTTCCTCCTTGTTAATCCTTTAATTTAGTTTTCAATTACTTCATTATAGCTGAAATAACAAGAAGATGGTAGAGGTTTTCTGAGTAAAAGTACTTAATAGCGCTAACTGTTAAAGTTTAAATTAACGATTTACCTTTTTATGATTCTCATTAGTCATTATTTCGACAAAATATACCATATTAATGCTACTAGAATTAAACTAACGCCCCAAAATCGAGTGCTATACTTTAATTACATTAAATTCCAATTCAAGGAAAGAGGTTATTTAAATAATGTTTAATAAGAAAAAAACTATCGCTAGCCTTATAGTTTTAAGTTCTCTAGCTAGTCAAATAGCACTTACACCTATTGCTGCACTTGCGGATACTCACGATACAAATAATATTGCATTACTACAAAATACCAATGAGAATGTCCCATATAAATACACATCCACTCTTACATTTCCAACTTTAACGAATCAAACCCAGGAAGACTATAAACTGGAAATAAAATTAGCCCTACCAACTGGCATGAACTATACGGGCTTGCAGGTTTCTGTTGGTGGGGAAGACATTACAAACCAAGTTGGGACAACTAGCTTTGACAATTCCACTAACACTGTTACTTTTAAATTCGACAAAGTAACAAGTTGGGATAGTTTATCCAAAGCAAAAGTAAAGTTCGACTGGAAAACTTCTTATTCAGGTGAAGGCGGGGAAGCAAAAATCGATTCTTTAGTTGCGACCGCAACAGCTACAAGCGAAGACAAAGCTGGTAACAAATCTACCTCTACTGGCTCTTTAAAACCAAAAGATATTAGCGCACCAGTTGTCAAAGCAGATAAAACAGAGGTTACGTATAATCTTGGAAGCAACGTTACCGAAGAGCAATTTTTAACAGACATTAATGCTAGCGTTACTGATAATTATGACTCCACTATTAGTCTTACAAGCAATTTTACTTCCATAGTTAATCTAGCAGTGAGTGGTGATTACTCGGTCAATGTTCAAGCAACCGATAAAGCTGGCAACGTCTCAAATACTGTAAATGTCACCGTTCATGTAGCAACTCCGGCACCTGTAGCCGGAGCGAACATAACGGTCAACTATCTTGATAGCGATGGAAATAAACTCGCAGAATCAGACACATTGACGGGAACTATCGATAGTAATTACCAATCTACAAGTAAAAAAATTAGCGGGTACACTCTAGAAACCACACCAAAAAATGCAACTGGTACTTTCACTGATACCCCGCAAACCGTTGATTATATTTATAAAAAAGATACCGTTACCCCAACACCTATAGTTGATCCGGTCAATCCAGTTGACCCGGTTGACCCAGTAAATCCGGTTGATCCAGTTGACCCTGTAGTAAATAAACCAGTCATTGTGACACCAAATACGGATCAAGTTACTACTAGTAATTCAGTAGAAAAAACAACTTATAATTCTTTACCGAAAACGGGTGATACAGATCAAAGTACAGCAACAACTATTTTCGGAGCATTGCTTCTTTTAATCAGCGCCCCATTACTTTTATTTAAAAAGAAATAACTAAAATCACCTCGTAAAATTTTTACGAGGTGATTTAAAAATAGTCCTATTACAATACAAAAAGTGTAAGTGTTTTTATTTTTATATACAAGAAAGCTAAGTATGTTACCACCCAAAATTGGTAATTGCATACTTAGCTTTTTAGGTTTATTTTATAACTTCCAGCGGTGGTAAGAATACTTTCCCTTCCAACACTTCTTTTTTCGGAACATATAGTCGGAAATTTAGTGAAAACTCTTTTCCAGCCTTGCTTGGTAGCCAGTTTCCCGGATCTACATCAGCTGGTTTTTCTGACGCAATGTAGAGCGTCAAGCTGCCATCTTCACTTAGTTTTGGACCTGAGTAATTATTGATGCGGAATTTGTTTAATTTATTTGGGATAACGTGGTAATCTGGAACACTGTATAAGGTAACGGACCAAAAAGCATCTGCCAGTTCTGATGGAAGTTCATCTGCCGGAAAATGGATTTTATAAACTTTATCGCCAGTTAATAACTCATTATCCGTACCTTTTTGACCGATGAAGTATAGTGCTTCTTGAATAGAATTCGCCCAAATACCGCCGTAATTAATGATTGCTCGCGCTAAAATATCATTTTCGAACGCGCCAGCTACGTAAGTAACAGACCATCCGCCTTTTTGTGTACCAAATCCTTTTGCACCATTTGTAAAATATGGAATGGCTTCTTTCACAATTAAGTTTCTTACTTCAGCTTTTTGCTCATCACCAAGCTCGATATAGGCTGCCACTTGTCTTGCTTTATCTTGGAATTCAGTTGCTCTTGGCATTTTATCTGGATAAGTTGCTAGTAGTTCTTCCAAATTGGAATAAATTTCTTCTAATAAGAACTCTGCATTAGTGAAATGTGGAATCTCAAGTGGTTCTTTGATTTTTATATTATCTGGTGCATCGAATTTGAATGCTTTTTGAAGTTTTACTGCACCTTCAGGATCGTCTTTTTGTTCTACGCGAAGAAGTACTTTTACTTTCTCTGATGGTAATTCGATTTTTACAGCGTCACTTGGAACGGAAGGATTTGTTCCTTTTTTAACGAAAGCAAATTTTCCATGTGGATGCTCTGGATAGTTACGTTCATTGATATTTGTTACCACTTCGCCCCAGCCGTCTAAAAGTTGCACAGTATAGTAGCGATTTTTAATTTCTGGTACTTCTAAAATAACGGCATTTTCGTCATCTACAGCTATCCAAGCTTCTGAATAAACCACATCAAAGTTCGGATTTACAAAATTTGCATCTGCTGGTGAAATCGAATTGTGCTTAAGTGTGTTATATGGAATTTTATCTTCTTTTGTATCAAAATTTTCTTGGCGTAAAACGAGATATCGCGATAATAAATAAACATAGGATTCTTTTACAACCTCAGCATTTACTTCTAAATTCGCATTCATTATCAGTATAACCACCTTTAATTTAGATTAATTTAAGTATAGCATTGTATCCTCTCGAAAGCTGTTCTTAGCTTTTTGCAATTCCAATCATCGTACCACCGATAATTACTAAGACAACCCCGATAATGACCAGAATAAGTTCTTTCTTGGTTTTCTTCTCTCCTAGGAAAAGGATTCCACCAATGGTCGAAATGACAACACCCATTTGTGAGAGCGAAAAACCTGTAGCGATTCCAACTAATTTATTTGAGAATAGTAGAGCCAAGTTACCAGTAGCCCACATCACCCCTGGAATCATATTTAACCAGGTTTGCTTTGTAAAACGTTTTTCTTCAGACTTAATAGAAAATAATAATCCTGCGACTACCATCCCAATTGCTTGAGGTAAAATCGCGTCCCACCCACTAATATCAAACCAACGAGTGATAACGACATATCCTACATAACCTACGGATGAAATAAGTAAAGTGATAATTCCTTTTTTCATATTTTGGCCGGAATTTTCGTCTTTATGTTGTTGATAACTTGTTAAGAAAATCCCGATAATAATTAATGCTAATGCGGAAAATCCTAATACTAATTTGGAAGTTGTACCCCATTCATGAAAAGCAAATACACCAAAAAGCGATGTACCTACTAACTGCATTCCTGTCGAAAGTGGCATTGTTTTTGATACGCCTACTTGTGTAAATGCCCGGAACTGATTCATTTGACCTAAGCTCCAAAATGCCCCTGAAATAAAACTAGCAATAATAATGGTTGTTGTATATTCTGGATTTGTAAAAATAAAAACTCCGATTGCGAAAGCTAGTGCGCCGAATGTTGTACCAATGATTTGCTGCCTCGGTTTACCGCCAATTTTTGAAACAACTAATGGCATAATCCCCCACATCACTGCCGGAATTAATGCGATAACTATGTTCATTTTTATTCCCCCTAATTCTTCTGCTTATGGTCTATACCCTTTTCCTCATGAAATCATTCCTATTCCCGTAATTATCTGTTAAAATGAATTAAAATTATCAAGAAGGTGAGAAAATGAAATCAACTGGAATGGTAAGAAAAATCGACGAACTTGGTCGTGTGGTTATACCGATTGAAATAAGAAGAACGATGAACCTAAATGTAAAAGACCCTTTAGAAATATTTACAGATGAAGATGCGATTGTATTGAAAAAGTATTCCGCTGGCTTGGTTTGTGACGTTACCGGAGAATTTTCTGTTGATAACAAGAAATTTGTGGACGGTAAATTGACACTCAGTAAAGAAGGGGCTGCGGAATTAATGGAAGAAATTAAACGCCGCTTTGGTGATACATTATAAAAAAAATCATGCGCGAGTTCCCATTAAAGGATTCGCGCATGATTTTATTTTATTTCATGATAAGCAGAGTAAACTTCTCGTTTTGGTAAATTTCTCGCTTTCATAACCGTTTTAATTGCATCTTTAGAACTAACATTTTCCTGTTCCATTACGGTGCTTACGTGCGTTTTAATATCGAGTTCTTGCCACCAGAGTTGCTCTTCTGCAAGCGGTGGATTGGCATTTCCTTCAATAATCAAGCAAAATTCTCCGCGAACTTCTTCGTCCATTGCCCAGTTTAACGCATCTTCAACCGTTCCACGTAAAAATTCTTCAAATCTTTTTGTGAGCTCTCGACACAAGACAATTTTCCGATCATTTCCAGTGATTTTGATGATTGCTTTTAGTGTTTCTTTTAAACGATGTGGTGATTCATATAAAATCCACGTTTCTTCGCGCGCCGCTAATTTTTCAATCGCTTGAGTACGTTCTTTGTTTTGGCGTGGAAGAAATCCGTAAAAGTAAAACGGCTGCGGGGCAAGACCAGATGCAATCAGTGCAGTTAATGCAGCATTGGCTCCTGGTAGAGGGATGACAGGAATATTAGCATTTAGCGCACTTTGAACAAGTTCGTATCCCGGGTCAGAAATAGATGGCATCCCCGCATCACTAACAAGCGCCACCACTTCACCGTCTAACATCCGCTGAATAATATTATCTTCTTTATTTTCCTTCGTAAACTGATGGTAGCTCGTCATTCGGGTTGTAATTTCAAAATGATTTAAAAGTTTCACGGTGTTCCGCGTATCTTCCGCTGCAATAATATCCGCTTCTTTAAGCATGCGAATTGCACGAAAAGTCATATCTTCTAAATTACCAATCGGCGTTGGCACTAAATATAATGCTCCTTGGCTGGCTCCACTGAAACTCTTTTGACTTTTTATCATTCGGACTCCTCCCGTTGTATTAAATAGGCGTCTTTATTTTTACGTGATAATTTTTTGAACGCAGCTTCTGCTTTTGTAGCTTCACTTCTTGTTTCGAATTTTTCAAAATGAATGACTTTTACCGGGCGACGTGTTTTTGTATATTTACATCTAATTCCCGCATTATGTTCCGCTTCTCGGCGAATAACATCTGTTGTATAGCCACCATAATAGGAATTGTCACTACATTTTAGCACATAAAAGAAATGTTCACTCGCTTTCGCCATATAAAATCTCCTTAATTACTGGTGTATATTCCCCTAGCTCATCATATACGATAACAGGTGGAACATATTTCACGCCAGGTTTCCCGTCTTTGATTCCTTCTACAAGTACCGTATTCGCTTCTCTATCTGAGCGCGGGTGCACGAATTGAATGCGTTTCGGTTCCAAGCGATATTTTCTCATTATATCAATGATGTCTAGTAATCGTTCCGGACGATGAACAAAATTCGCTTTTCCACCTTGTTTTAAAAGGCTTGCGGCTACACGAATAGTATCCTCTAGCGTACACATAACTTCATGGCGAGCAATCCGAAAATGTTCATTGGTATTTTTCAAACTTGTATCCGGGGTTGCAAAATAAGGTGGATTACAGGTAACAATGTCCGCGCGCTCTTTTGGAATAAGATCTGTAATTTTTTTCAAATCATATTCGATTATTTCGATTTGGTCTTCCAGTTGATTATAAGCAACACTTCTTTTCGCCATATCTGCCAGACGTTCTTGAATTTCAACACCAACTATTTTCGCTTTTGTTCGCGTACTAAGTAGTAAAGGAATAATCCCATTTCCGCTACACAAATCAATTATTTTCCCTTTACGGATTGGTAAATAACTAAATTTAGCGAGGAGAACCGCGTCTATAGAGAAAGAAAATACCGATGGGCTTTGAATAATCCGCAAATTTTCTGCTAGTAAATAATCTAGTCTTTCATCACCAATTAATTCGAGTTTTTCCAAATGATTCACCTTTTCTAGCAAAAAGCCCTTCTCTTGAATTGAGAAAGGCCCGTCATGTTATTTTTTATTGAGCAAGGATAAGCAAAATAAACAATCTTCATCATTACCACGCGGGCTGCCGAAATGTACATTGCAAACATGAAATCCTTCCTTGTAAAGTTGGACAAGATTGTCATAACCTTCCCCAAGTTCAATCATTTGCTGCATTGCTTCCTTACGATTAGGCGCCATCACACCGTGTTCCGCCTCTATTTCGGCTTTAGGTTCTGGTGTCGCTTCATCCGTCAAAGAAAGTCTGCGTCGCAAATGTTCGTTTTCAAGGTTTAATCGGTTATTTTCTTCCAACATTTCGCCTAAGTTTGTCTTTAGATCTCCAAGTTGCTGATACAATTCGCCAATTTGCTCCTCCATACTACTGACTGAGTCAAAAATAGCTTTTTTATCCAATTTTTTCACCTCAAGACTTTGCCGGTTGTTTTAGAAATTCGTTATATGGACGTAACTCATCCAACTCGTATTCTATAACCGTCTCTTCTTCGGGCAAACTCACTTGTAGGATTCTAGACAGCAAGTTGATTCCCGAAACACGTGCTTCTATGCCTTCTGGAGTTTTTACTTTTACACCAACATCTGGCATTTCACGTTTAGCTTGCTCATATTCATCGTTCTCATATTTCAAGCAACACATTAATCGTCCACATAAACCAGAAATTTTCGTTGGGTTAAGGGACAGGTTTTGGTCTTTCGCCATTTTGATGGAAACTGGTTCGAAATCACCTAAGAAAGTGGAGCAGCAGAGCATACGACCGCATGGGCCAATCCCACCGAGCAATTTCGCTTCATCACGTACACCAATTTGGCGAAGTTCGATGCGAGTCCGAAAAACAGATGCTAAATCTTTCACGAGCTCCCGGAAATCGACGCGACCTTCTGCGGTGAAATAAAAAATGATTTTATTACGGTCAAATGTGTAATCAACATCAACTAAACTCATTTCAAGTTCGCGCTCGCGGATCTTTTCATCACAAAGTAAAAAGGCTTTCTGACACGAGTCGCCATTCTCAGCAACGCATTTATAATCCGCTTCTGTTGCGATACGCAGTACTTTCTTAAGTGGTAAAACGACATCTTCTTCGTCCACGTAGCGCGGTTCAATGACTGTTTTACCAAATTCAATTCCTTGTGCATTTTCAACAATAACACCTTGGTTTTCTGTGATTTCCAGTTCGCCAGGTGAGAAATAATATATTTTACCAACGTCTTTAAAACGGACGCCTACAATTTTAAGCATAGCGATTACCTCCCTTGGATTTCCAGAACTAACTGCTCCATTAGAAGTTGCGTGTTCATATTGGAATCCAGTTTTGATTTCGCAGCGAGAATCTTCTCGATTTCCCCTGTGGTTTCGGACAGTGATTTACGCAGCGCATCTTGTCCGAGCATTTCTTTTTGCGCAGTACAAATAGGTTCGTAGTTCTCGTCAAGTGTAAGGTGTAGCCGGTCGCGGTACAGCAGTAACAATAATTCGAGCCCAAGCGCCATCTTATCTTTCTCTTTAAAAAGTGGCATCCATGATTCTTGAATGATAATTAATGGGCTGGTTCCTTGATGGTGAATTCCTTCATATAACTTGATGACAACATTTCTTGCCTCACTAAACCACTCACTCTCTTCAAAAGCCTTCGCTTCTTCCACACTCCCAGTAATGCTAGCATAAATCCGCGCTTTTTGTTCGGAAATGCCTGCTGCTGTTAGTGATGCGAGTAAACTATCAAAAGTCAGTGATTTGAATGTGACAGGTTGCAGTCTTGATTGAATCGTTGGCAAAATTTGCCCGGGGTTTGTTGTTAAAAATAATAATAACAAACCGCCTTCTGGTTCTTCTATAAATTTCAGCAGACTATTGGCTGATTGAACAGTCATTTTTTCTGCATCGTAAATGATAACTACTTTTTGATCCGATTCCATTCCGCGTTTACTAAGTTCTTGCTTCAGCGCGCGAACCTGATCAATCTTAATACTAGCTCCATCTGGCTCTAGCAAATGAACATCCGGATGATTATGACTTGCTATTCTCGTGCAATTGGCACACTTCCCACAAGCAAGCTCGGTTTCAGTGCTTTCTAAACAAAAAAGACTCTGAGCTAACCAAAGTGCTGTGCGTTTCTTACCTGTACCTCTTGCTCCTTCGAATAAATAGCCGTGAGATAATCGATTTTCGCGGACACTTTTTGAAAAAATCTTCATGACCACTGGTTGCATCACTGTAAGTTCATCCTGTAATCCCACAAAAAACTTCCTTTCTATCCATATTGTAATATTATACCATGACCAAGCTTAAATAGCTTCGGAATTTTAACAAAAAAATAACGTTGGATTGGTTAACTAATATTACAATTTCAATAAATTAGTTATTTTTCTAAAATTTAATTGGACAGTACAACGTTTTGAGCATAGAATAAAGAAAAGTAGTTATTATACTTAGACTTAAAGGGGTTGTCTGGTATGAATGAATCGAATGGAAGTATGGAGCTATATTTAAGAGAACATACCGAAGAAATTATTAATAAGTGGCTATCCAAAATTTATGAAAACGAAAACACGTATACTAGTTTTGTTTACTCGCCGCGTTACAAAGATGAACTGCGCGCTGACAGTGAACAAACAGCGGACTTAATCATTTCTTATTTCGCTGGTAAAAAAGCATTTTTTGAGAAACTCGACAAATGGCTGGATAACATGTACGCGCGTCGCATGGAAAATGAAGTACCATTACCTGAAGTTATTACCACCCTTGATAAACTACGCCGTGAATTTGTTTCTGCTGTTGGTGATTTTTGTATTCATAATGATGAAGTGTCTAAATGTGATTTCTCATCAAGTCTGTCCATGGTTAATCACGGGTTTGACCGGATAAACGAAGCCTTCTCCGCCATGTATTACAATGATATCGTCAAACATTTAGAACAACAACATCGTTTAATAGAAGAAATTAGCACACCCGTCATTTCTATCACGGACAAATTAGCGATCCTTCCTTTGATGGGGAGCGTCGACCGTGAAAGAGCAGAAAAGTTATCCGAAATCACGGCAAACAAATGCGTACACTTAGGCGTGGAACAATTGTGTATTGATTTATCAGGAATTACTTATTTTGATGATGCACTTGGAGAAATGCTTACCAACTTAGTGACGATGCTTAAACTTCTTGGTGTCGAGGCATTTATTTCTGGCATCCAACCAAAAATGGCACAACAAATTAATCGTGTTGAATTAAACTTATCTATTCCTGCCTATCATTCGTTAAAGGCTGTCTTACAAGATCAAACTAGAACTATATAAGAAAAACCGTAAGCGATTGTATTATCGCTTACGGTTTTTTGATTATTTTCTTCTAAGTGCAATTAATCCACTCGCTGAAATGGCTACGAGCAGTATTCCCCAACCATTAACAAGTGGTGTATCCCCTGTTTTTGGTAAAGTCGTCCGTTTGCTATCTGCGCTTATTATTTTATCTGGTTGTTCTGGTTTATCCGGTTTATCCGGTTTATCCGGTTGTTCTGGTGTTTTTGGTGGTACTGGTACTTTTGGTATTTCTGGTTTTTTCGTGTTCTCTTTTGTTACGGTTACGTTTAGTGCCTCTGTGCTGATTTTAAATTTGACTGGAGTAGCATCTAAAATATAGCCTGTTGGCGCTTTTGTTTCGACAAATTGATACTCGCCTGGAAGTAAATCCGTCACCGTTAGTTTGCCCATTTTGTCTGTTTTAAGGTTTGGTTGTAGTGTGTTGCCATCTTTATCTTGTAGTTCAAATTCGGCATCAGCTAGTAGGTTTTGTGTGTCGTGGTCGACTTTCTCTAGTGAAACGGATCCTTTGATGGCAGAGTTTTCTTTGGATAGAAATAATGATTGGTGCGCGTCATCAATTGTAAATTCTACTGGAGACGCATCAAGCACATATCCTTGTGGAGCTTTTGTTTCGATTAGCTGGTATGTATCATATTTCAGATTTGAAATAGTTAGTTTACCATCGATATTAGTTTTTAGTCCTGTTTGGACTATCGTTCCTGCTCCGTTGACTAATTTAAACTCGGCACCTTCTAATGGATTTTTTTGAGACGAATCATCTGTTTTCGTTAATTCAACAGATCCGGTTGTCCCTTCTCCACCTCCGCCACCACCTGATGTTGGTGTCGCGACTTCGATTTCTTGCTTGATAAAGTTATCTCCTGTCAATTGCCCTTTATTTGTGTAGTTAGGTGATGCTCCGTTATCGGTAGAAGTTGTATAGTATGAAATTTTGACAGAATCTGTTAAATTTCCTAGGTCGACTTTGAATCCTTCCGTTGTTTGAGTAATTGCCGATGATGGTACCTCGGCTCCTGGCGTGAAGTTATCATCCGGATCAAATTCACCGTGGAATGCTTTGATAGAATTAAAATCAACGACTTGTTTTGGTCCAATAAAATCTTCATAAACGGCATTTTGAATGTTTTGTTTCGAATAGTTAACTCGAACGACCCATTGGATAAGCTCAGGATGTTCAGCATTAGCCCAGCCGTATTTATATAAACTTTCATCCGGGTCAATTTGATTTTTACCACCAACGCCCACGTCAATTGTTTCTGTGGTACCATTTACTGGAAATTCAACTGGAACATTTTCATTTCCTTCTACTAATGATTTATCCCAATTAGTCCAAAAATCGAGATATCCACTAATATTGGAATTTTTTTCAACAAAGTCTGTAAATGTAATAACTACTTGCCCAGTCGATTTTTTAGCAATCACGTGACCTACCGTGTTGCCATCGTGATCTTTCAAAGAAAAGTCTAAATCTGTAACTATCTTCAGCTCTGGAGGTAACACAAATTCCATTGTGTCGCCTTCCTTCACATTAGTTGAATTGGGGATTTCCCAAGTATAGTGAACCTTGATGCTGTCGTAATAACCGAAGTCCGTTTGAGGATTGCCATCTGCGTCTAATAATTCCACAGTTTTCAAAAAATCGGAGCCATAATTAGTTGCTGCTTTAACAAAGTTAGTCTGAAATAAAACGTTTACAAGCAAGATAACGCTAAGAAAGGCTAATCCGAATTTCTTTAGATTAGACGTCATTGTCGTGCGTTTCTTCATAAAAACCATCCTTTTTTAATTAATTTCAATCATAATATATTGCTAATTCATAGTGATTATACATTATTTTTTCTAAAAATCGGTTCTCCTTCACAAAAAAAGCCTTCTAATTGTGAACATTTTGTGACAATTGCAATTCTTAAACAACCTAATTAAAACAGGCTTAGATAATTATCTAAGCCTGTTTTTTCTATTTTCGTTTCAGCAGAAGACCACTTAATGACAAGGCTATTAGGATTACTCCTAAGCCAGCAAAACTATTTGTATCTCCTGTTTTAGGAAGACTTTTAGTTATTCTTATCTGGGTCGTTTTTGGACTATCCTCGCTGTTTTCTGATTTCTTAGGCGTAACTGGTACTGCTGGTTTTGTTGGTGGCACAGTTGGTTCGTATGGTACTGGTGGTAACGGAGTAGGCGGTATTGGTGTTGGTGGTACTGGTGTTGGCGGTACTAATGTGTTTTCTTTTGTTACTTTTACCGGCTGGTCAGTCTCACCAGCGATGATTTCAAAAACAACTGGCGTCGTATCAAGTTCATATCCAATTGGGGCTTTTGTTTCGACAAATTGGTATGTTCCTGGTACTAAATCAGTTACGTTTAAAACGCCATTTTCATCCGTAGTTAAACCAGTTTGTAATGTGTTTCCTTCTTTATTTTGTAATTCGAATGTTGCTCCGGCTAGGGTTGCTTTGGTTGCTGAGTCTAGCTTTGTTAGTTCCACGGAGCCAACTTCTAGTGTGTTTTCTTTTGTTACTTTTACTATTTGATCTGTCTCGCTTGCGATGATTTCAAAACTTACTGGACTGTTGTCTAACTTGTAGCCTGTTGGAGCACTTGTTTCGATAAATTGGTAACTGCCGGGTACTAAATCAGTTACTTTTAGAACGCCATTTTCATCTGTAGTTAAACCAGTTTGTAATGTGTTTCCTTCTTTATCTTGTAATTCGAATGTTGCTCCGGCTAGGGTTGCTTTGGTTGCTGAGTCTAGCTTTGTTAGTTCCACGGAGCCTGTGTTAAGCGTATTTTCTTTTGTCACGGTAATTGCTTGATTATTTTCACCAATAGTAAATTCAACTGGTGTTGTATCAAGTTTGTAGCCTGTCGGGGCTTTTGTTTCTATTAATTGGTAGGTGTCAAATTTCAGATCAGCAATGCTAAGTTGTCCGCTCGCATTTGTTGTAATGTTTTCTTGTAGCACAGTGCCTTTTGAATCCACCAACTTGAATTCCGCACCTTCGAGGGTTGCTTTTGTTTTCGCATCTTCTTTCGTGAGTGTTACTGAACCGGTTGTCCCGCCGCCTTCACCGCCTCCGCCTGATGCAGGTGTCCAAGTGGACGTTTGCTTGGGTACAAAATCAGTTCCGGCTAGTTTAGCGGTATTATCGTACTGGGTAGACTTCCCGCCATCTGTTGCGGTTGTTGTATAAGAAATTTGCACAGAATCCGTTAAATCTCCTAGTGCTACACTAAACCCGTCACTTGTTGCGGAAAAATTGGTGCTGGAAATAGCCGCGCCTGCTGTAAATATCCGATCTGCGGAATAAGTTCCATGAAAAGCTTTGATAGAATCAAAATTTAATGTTTGTTTTGAGCCGATGATATCCGTGAAAACGGCATTTGGAATGTTCACTTTGGCGTAGTTCACTCGAATAACCCAATGAATCAGACTTGGATTACTAGCATCCACCCAACCATATTTGAAAAGCGTTTCTGTCGGGCTAACTGGGGTTTTCTCACCAACTTTTACATCTATTTGCGTCGTTCCATTTTCAAGAGGAAATTCTAAATCAACTGTTTCATTTCCAGTAATTACTTTTTGGTTAAAAGTGGTCCAGAAATCCAGTTCTCCTTTAATATCGGAATGTTTTTCTACATAATCACTGAAAACGAGGGTAACTTGATTGGTTGCCCTTTTTACAGTGGCCGTTCCAACTACTTGACCATTACTATCTTTCACGTCAAAAGCGAGATCAGTTGCGAGCGCCAATTGGCTTGGCAGTGTGAAATCCATTGTGTCTCCAGCTTTTACGTTTGTTGAATTCGGAATAGACCATGTGTAGTGCACATCCATATTGTCATAGTAGCCAAAATCTGTTTGCGGCACACCGTCTTTGTCTAAGAGTTCTACTGTGTTTAAAAACTGAGAACCATAACTCGTTGCCGCTTTCACAACTGTTGTTTGGAAGATTGTGCTAGCGACGATTAAAATACTTAAGAAAGCTAACCCAACTTTTTTTAAAAAGTTTCCGTTTTTACTCATTACAAATTCATCCTTTACTAATGAAGTTTTGTTATTATCACATATCATATGACAATTGAGTAACTCCAAGCTATATCACTTTTCGGAAGTACTGCTCCTAAAACACCCACTTTATGAACTTTTAGTGACTTTTTTTAGGGCTATTTATCATAAAGTACTTAATTGAACAAAAAAGCCGAAACTCCTTTATAGAAAGTTTCGGCTTTTTATAGTGACTCGCATGCTTTTTAAATCTCCATTTACACTGTTTGACAATATTCTGTTTTTACTACTATTCACTATTTTTAGCGGTCCAGAATGAGCATTTGTATAGCCTGTGCCACACCATCTTCATTATTAGTAGTTGTTGTATAGTTAGCGATTTCTTTAATATGCTCTGTCGCATTACCCATTGCAACTCCCATACCAGCATACTCAATCATGGTAATATCATTTTCTTGGTCACCAATACTCATGACTTCACTTTGAGACACCCCAAGTTTTTCTGCTAAACTAGCGAGCGCTGATCCTTTATTTACGCCTTTTTGCAAGAACTCTAGGTTATAAGGAACACTCCGGACAACGTAAAATTTTTCTTTGATACTCTCTGGTAATTTTTTTATAACATCGGTAATTTTTTCAGGTGAGTCTAATAGCATAACCTTGGAAACATGAATAGATTCAGGCGTTTCTTCTACAGGTAAATGATATAGTGGCGTACCAAGTAGCAGGGAATCTTGACAAGTGATTTCTGTGATTTTCCGGCTTGGTACATACATGTTTTTCCCATCAAAATAAGTGACGTTAACATTTTCCGCGTGACAAAATGCATAAATTTCTTCTAGTTCAGTTTTATTTAAGGTTATATCTGCTAATGTTTTTTCTGAAGCTGTTTCTAACACGACCGCCCCATTAAACGTAATTGCGTAATCCCCTTCATCTAAAAGATCTAGTTCAATTAAGCTTTTTTTAATTCCTGCAAGTGGACGGCCTGTACATAATACTACTTTTACCCCTTTTGCTTTCGCAGCTTTAATAGAGTCACGCACGGCTAGTGTGATTTCGTGTGCGTCGTTTAATAAAGTGCCATCAATATCTATCGCGATAATTTTATACATAATTTCCTCCCAAAATGACTAATTACTTCTATTCTACTAGAAAATTAGCTATTCCGCCAAAATCCGGCCACTTCTCGGGAGATATCGTCTGTGCTCTTCACTGTTTTCGCATGATTCCAGTGCGTAGGGAACAACGCTCGGTAACGATCGGCAGAAAATCGTTCTTCTATTAACAACACTACGCCACGATCTGATTCTCCTCGAATAACCCGGCCAACTGCTTGAAGCACCTTATTCATTCCTGGTATCTGATATGCATAATCAAATCCCCGACCAATCGTTTCATTATAATAATCTTTAATTAAATCAGATTCGTGATTCAATTGCGCAAGTCCTACACCAACGACAGCCGCACCGACTAATCGGTTCCCGCGAAGATCTACCCCTTCTGAAAAAACGCCTCCTAAAACGCAAAAGCCAATCAAGGTTTCTACATTCTCTGCATGAAAATCTTCTAAAAAATGCTCTCGCTGCTTTTCATCCATAGCAGTCTCTTGTTTTTGCAACCTGATGTTAGGATATTTTTCTTTAAATAAATCATATACCTTTTGTAAATATAGAAATGATGGAAAGAAAAATATATAGTTGCCGTTTTTCCCAGAGACGAGAGCATAGAGAGCATCTACGACAGCTTCCATACTATTTTCACGCATTTGGTATTTCGTACTAATATAATCCGCTACTAGTAAATGCATGTTTTTTTGTTTAAATGGCGAAGAAAAGATCATTCTACTAGTGTCTTCTTGACCACCAAGTACATTTGTATAGTAATCTATTGGTCGAAGCGTTGCTGAAAAAAGCACCGAACTGCTTCCGAGT
Source organism: Listeria sp. LM90SB2 (assembly GCF_028867355.1). NCBI lineage: Bacteria > Bacillati > Bacillota > Bacilli > Caryophanales > Listeriaceae > Listeria > Listeria sp. LM90SB2. Next base: position 160,592 of record NZ_CP046449.1, on the reverse strand, counting down.
TTTAGCCTCTCTGATAATAAGAACGCCGGATCCAAACATAGTTGTTTTATTTCTAAATCCCTGTGATTTCTCGTAACTTGTGTGACGTAACGCTCATCATAAAACTCCGCAATGGCAGTATATCTTAAACTTTCAAAATAAAGGTCCAACACATCCACTTGTAATTCTGACTGAGTATTTTGCGGCAACCATTCCTTCGCTACAAAGGTGAATTTTAACACAGCTGCATTCCAATCAACGAGTTCACTTTTTTGGACATAAGTCGTTTTTTCTAAGTCCTTTAGTTTTTTGTTAAGCACAATCATTTCTTTATTCATCACATTTATTGCATTTAGCAATCGTTTGTTCTTTTTTGAATCTAGTCCCCGTTTGACTTGCATAACTGTTGATTTTTTTAATGTCGCCGAATACATCGAGCGCGCACGGTCTACTAAATTATGCACTTCATCTACAAGAAAAGTATATTTTCCCGGTCCTTCTGCAAAAAAGCGTTTTAAGTAAACTACTGGGTCGAATAAATAATTATAATCACAAACTATTACATCACAAAAAAGAGCCACATCCAGCGATAATTCAAATGGACAAAGTGTGTATTTCCGGGCATAACCCTCAACAACTTGACGGGTAATCGCTTCTTCGGATTGCAACATATCAAACAACGCTTCGTTCAAACGATCATAATAACCACGCGCAAATTGGCAATGATCTGGTTCACATTTCCGCTCGTCTAAAAAACATATCTTATCCTTCGCAGTTATTGTAACACTCCTTGCAGCCAGTCCTTTACGACGCATCTCATCTAGTGCATCTTCGGCAACTTGTCGCGTGATTGTTTTTGCAGTAAAGTAAAATAATTTATCCGTTTTCCCTTCACCCATAGCTTTAATACCGGGAAACAAGGTCGACATTGTTTTGCCGATACCTGTGGGTGCTTCACAAAACAAACTTTCTTCTGAAGATATTGTTCGGTACACCGCAATGGCGAGCTCTCTTTGCCCACTTCGATAGTTGTCGTATGGAAACGTTAATTCTTGAATTGTTTTATTTCGTTTCATTTCCCAAGCGGCAGATGCCTTTGCCCAAATAGCATATTGGGAAAGTAAATCGTCCACAAAAACACTCAGTTCCTCGCGACTCATTACACGTTGAAATTGTTTTACTTCTTTGTCAACTACTTGATAATACGTTAATTGCAGAGTAACTTCTGCCAAATCGGACTTTTCTGCAAGCATAAATCCATAACAAATAAGTTGCGCCCAGTGAAGAGGTCGAAAATCTTCGGTAATTTCATCCATTGGCGTCTCTGTTGTTTTAATTTCATCAATCATCCGACTATTTATGATGCCATCTGCGCGTCCATCAAGCGAAAAAGCAATTCCGTCCACTATTCGTTCTAGGTTTAGCCGTACTTCTGCGGCATATTCTTCCCCAGCTTCTTTTTGGAGTAATTGATGAATTTTTGTTCCTTCTAAGGCGCGGTCTGAATTTGTCATCCGGTTATCAATACTACCGCTTCTCCGCACAAACTCTACTAAACGCCTAACTGAAATACGCACTCTCCTCATCAATAGTCCTCCTTTACAATCCAGTTGAATTATAACACAGAACCTACGTTCGTAACAATTCAATAAAAAATACTAATTTTGGACTTTTATGATAAGACATTCTAAACTCGCGCACAAGAGCGACTATACAGCACTTTTCACTAAAAAAAGACTTTTAATGATTTAAATATTTCACATTTTAGAAACATTTACACGTGAAATACTATTAGACTGCGTATAACTGTTCTTTTGCATTCTGATACAATTATGTTTACAAAAGAAGATTGGAGAAGACGTCATGCCAAAAAATTTATATAATTATCAAGAATTTATTCGTTTATCCCATGAAGGAAAAATAGCTTTTGAACAAATTGATGTACCAAAAAACGCCAGCCTATTAACAGAAAAAATCGATATAGATAACCATATTTATCTTGTAGTTGATGGATATATTGCTTTGATTTTAAATGATGGTAGCCAAAATCCCAAAATCTATTCTATTCAAGGTAAAGGAACATTTTTGAACTATTTTACATTACTCGACCGAAGTAATAATCATTTCAATTTTAAGACTCTCTCTGGATGTTCATTATATAAGTATTCGAAAGCAGATATGGAGTATTTTCTTTCAATGTTTCCCGAAAATTTCGGATTCCAATTTTTCATAATGAAAAACCAGACTACTCACATTTACTTTAAAAGCTTAATGGCAAGTAGTCCGGCTTCTGAAAAACTTAAAACGACCTTTTCGAATATGGCTTTGTTACACGGGGTTCTGAGTGATGATGACACAGTAATTCTTCCTCAAGCAATTAAAACAAGTCATCTACTTTCTTATAGTAATCTTTCGAAAAGCTGTTTTTACAAAGATTTGCAGCATCTCAAAACAACCAATCAGATTGAAAAGAAAGAAAAAAGTTGGATTATTCATGACCAAGAGCTTTATGCAATGATACAAAATGGTCAAACATCGTTCTAAAAATCATTTCCGTGCCATTTTTAAAACAACGGTCGAAATAATGAAAAGAATGATAAACATTAAGGTAATTGTTGCGCCAGGTGGGGTTCCTAGTTGGTAGGAAGACACAAGGCCGGAAAACATTCCGACTAAGCCAATCAGAATTGCACTAATAACACACATCAGGAACCCTTTTGAAATTCGCATACCGATTGCAGCTGGTAATATAATAAGTGCTGAAACGAGTAACGCTCCGGCTATTGGCATAATAACAGCAATCGCAATCCCAGTAACCACACTGAATAAAAGCGAAATCAAACGCACAGGGACTCCTTCTGCAACTGCAACATCTTCACTAAAAGTAAGTACAAACATAAACCTTTTAAACACTAAGAACAATACTACGATAGCTATTCCTAAAATTACCAACAGCTGCACTTGCGCCTTACTGATTGTTACAATCGAACCAAATAAGTATTGCTGCACGCTTGTTGTAATTCCACCCTGATCCAAACTCATCAACACTAACGCCACAGCAAGTCCACCAGCCATTAGTATCGCAATGGACAACTCTGAATAAGTTGCATAAACCCCGCGCAAATACTCAATCCCGAGCGCCGCAATAACTACTACAATAAGCGTTGTCACACTGGGATTCACATTTAAAACCAACCCAAAGGCCACACCTGCAAGCGACACATGCGAAAGCGTATCCGCCATAAGTGACTGTCTTCGAATAATCAAGAAAACTCCTAAAAGAGGAGCAATTATAGCAATTATCATTGATGCTTGGAAGGCTCTTTGCATAAATCCATAGAGAAACATTTCCATGACACATCCTCCTTTCTAATAAGGCGAATATGCTTATCGACAAAATCTTCCATTTCTTCACTATCGTGCGTTACCATTAAAATCGCTTTACCATGTACTTGTGCTTCATGCCTTAATAAATCATAAAAACGGATTTTACTTTGTTTATCCATTGCCGTTTGCGGTTCATCCAAAATTAATATATCTGGGTCGGTTGCAAACATTCGGGCCAGGCAAATCCGTTGTTTTTGACCACCTGATAGCTCACCGATACGTTTATGCCGATAATCCCACATTTCTACAGATTTCAATGCTTTTTCAACATGCGCATGATCTTTTGTAGTCAGCCGTTTGAACCATTTACCATTTGGAAAACGACCTGACCGTACTAGTTCGAGAACTGTACTTGGAAAACCCGCATTAAATGATGCTATTTGTTGTGGTACATAACCTGTCAAAAGTCGCCCGCCATCTGCGTTCTTTTTGGCGAAAGTAACGGAACCTTTATCGGGTTGTAAAATGCCCAAAATAATACGGAGCAGTGTTGATTTAGCTGCTCCGTTTTCTCCTGTTAGTATAATAAATTCTCCCGCACTCACTTGAAAAGAAATGTTTTCAAGCACTGGTTCGGATTCGTATTTAAAACCAATATTGGCTATATCGATGTATTTCATTTGATCGCTTCCTTATTTTATTGTTTTTTGCAAGGCTTGTAAGTTTTGTTCCATATAAGCAATATAATCCATGCCTTTTTTCTGTTCTTTATCCGTAATTCCTTCGATAGGGCTTAGTACTTCTAGTTTTGCTCCCGTTTCGTTTGCAAGTGTTTCTGCAACTTTTGGTGAAGCTACTTCTTCAAAATAAATGGTGCTGATATTATTTTCTTTCACGTATTTTTGTAATTCCGCTAATCGTGCTGGGCTTGGTTCTTGGTCAGGTGAAAGGCCGGCGATTGCCACTTGATGCAAGTCATACTCTTTTGCTAAATATTGGAAGGCTGCATGTTGGGTTACGAAATCGCGTTGTTTTGCTCCTTCAAAAGCTGTTTTAAATTTGTTGTCGAGTGTTTTTAATTTCTCTTTATATGTTTCTGCGTTCTTTTTGTATGTATCTGCATTTGTTTTATCTGCTTTTGTAAGACCGTTCTGGATATTAGTCACTTCTTGTTCGGCAAGGACTGGGCTTAGCCATACGTGAGGATCATGTTCATGGTGGTGTCCTTCTTCGTGCTCATGATCATGGTCTTCTTCTTCGGTTCCTTCTACTAGCTCGATTCCTTTACTCGCGTAAATCACGGTTAATTTTTTCGAATCTAAGCTTTTAAGTACGCTCGGCACCCAAGTTTCCATGTCTTCACTGTTATAAACGAAAACATCAGCCGCTTCGATTTTGGCAATATCCTTTGCGCTTGGCTCGTAATCATGCGGTTCTGTCCCCGCATCAATCAACATTTCAATGGAAGCATTATCTCCCGCAACATTTTTCGTAAAATCGTACATTGGATAAAAAGTTGTCACTACCTTGAGCTTGTCCTTATCTCCACTTACTTTATTGTTGCTAGCACCGCATCCGGCCAAAACTAAAACGAACGCCAACACTGTTACAACTAAAAATGACCATTTTTTCATATTACCTCTCCTTTTTCGTAATGATTACGATTTAAAACTTAAAGTTACACTATGTAAATTATGATTGCGTATCGCAAAACGTAATCATTCTTATTTGCACAAAATATCTTATCACGGGATTATTTTTGCGTCAAGCAGTTTTTTTGCCAAATCATTAACTTGACTTATCTTATCGGAATACTTATAATAACGATAAATACACAGATAGAAGGGGAGAAAACCATGCATTTTTTAAAGAAAACATTGCCTATTTTTGCCATTTTGACAGTACTTTTACTTACAGCTTGCGGAAATGACAATGAAAAATCTACGACAAAAACTTCCCCGGACAAAATTAAATTTCTTGAAACCAGTGAATTACTGACTTTAAATACGACAGCTGAGGAAGACTTTGCTAGCTTCACCGCGCAAAACCAAGTCTTCGAGGGATTATACACACTTGATCAAAAAGATAACTTTGTTCCTGGGGTTGCTGATGGAATGCCAGAAATCAGCGCTGACCAAACGAAATACACCATTAAATTAAAGAAAAATGCGAAATGGTCCGATGGTTCTCAAGTAACCGCTGATGATTTCGTCTACGCGTGGCGCCGTGCCGTTGATCCAAAAACCGCACCTGGATACTCCGCGCTCTTCAAAGATTCGATTAAAAACGCCACTGAAATCAATGAAGGCAAACTACCTGTAACTGACCTTGGTGTCGTTGCTACTGACCCAACAACGCTTGAAATCACACTAAAAAAACCAGTTCCCTACTTCATTTCACTTCTTTCTTTTGAAACATTTTTCCCACAAAAAGAAAGCTTTGTGAAAAAACAAGGCGACAAATACGGGACAGATAGTGCGCACACTTTGTACAATGGTCCTTTTGTTATGAAGGATTGGGGCGGCAACATTACGAATAAATGGACTTACGCGAAAAACGACCAATATTGGGACAAAGATAATGTCAAAGTAAATGAAATTGATGTGCAAGTCGCGAAAGATATTAATGCCGGCGTGAACCTTTATAATACAAACGAAGCTGACCGCGTGCCACTTTCAGGCGATTTTGCGAAACAATACAAAGACAAGAAAGATTTCCAAACGGAAAAAGATGCGCTCATCAGTTATTTGCGCATGAATCAAAAACGCGACGGTAAAGCGACTCCACTTGCGAACAATTCCTTGCGTCACGCGCTTAATTTAGCTGTCGATAAGAAACAATTAACGGATCGGATTCTCGGGGACGGCTCATTCCCGGCGAATGGACTGCTTCCAAAAGATTTCGTCCAAAACCCAACAACGGGCGCTGATTTCCGTACAGATAGCGGCGACCATTTAGTTTATAACAAAGAAGAAGCTTTAAAATATTGGAAACAAGCACAAAAAGAACTTGGCACTGACAAAGTAACAATCGAACTTCTCGGCGATGACCAAGAAACAACGAAAACCATTTTCGCTTATTTGAAAGCGCAGTTTGAAGATAATTTGCCTGGTGTGACGATTAAAGTGAAAAATATGCCTTCGAAGAGCGCGACACAGCTAACTTCTGATGGTAATTATGACTTGTCACTGGCTGCTTGGATGCCTGATTTTAAAGATCCGTGGACGTATAGCAGCTTATTCTTATCCGATTACTTTAATAACCATATGAGTTACAACAGCCCCGCTTATGATAAACTTGTAAAATCAACTGATACAACACTTGCGACGAAGCCTGAAGAACGTTGGAATGCGTTCGTAGCTTCTGAGAAAGTTCTGCTTGATGATGACGCGGCGATCTTACCACTTTATCAACATCAAACAGCAGTGTTGCAACGTACGGATATTACCGGCGTGCAGAAACATGCTTTTGGTTCGCCTTATAGTTATAAGTTTATTCGGGTGGAGAAGTAATTCGCCAGTTTGGAAAAAGCCAGCAATTTTAAAAATTGCTGGCTTTTTGATTTATAAATTCTATCTTTGCAAGTAAGCGTGTATCTTATTTACTAACGACACCAATCAGATAATAGAAGAATACCTTTTTATTTAATTTTCAATGTAACCTTCAGCATCATCAATAAAAAATGTTAATTTCAAATCAGGAATTTTTTTATCTAGTTCTCTTAAACAAGAAATAAATTTCCTGCTTTGTATTTTTTCGGAAACATCATCAAAAACCGAACTAATTAACAATACATCTTCCTTTGAACAATTCTTTAAATAATTGATAGTTTCATCTTCGCTCATAGATAAAATATTGGTTAGTTCTGCCCAATTTCTTTCAAGTCCAAAGTCATCTTCTTCATGTATGCTTCTTCGTTGTTCTAAATTCTCTTTAATTTGATTAGATATATTCATAATGTCCTCCCATTTACATATTTATTTTATGTAATTAAGATATCTATATTGAATATAATTCTTGATATTTTTTTAACTCATTATCTACGAGTAATTTTTTTGCGGGGTAGGATTCCACATACCTGTTACATATAATATTCAAATAATAATAAAATTGTTTATAGTCAATCACTATTTCACTTCCAGAGTATAATCCAAACTCTACTCCGCCAAATCCTTCCCCCTGAGCAATATCATATTCATCTAAGTCTCCCGGAAAAAGACATGTACCCGATTCCACTCCAAATCCCTCTCCTTTTGAAACGGAATTTATAATTGAAATAAATTCTTCATCAGAAATTTCATCAAAAACTACTTTTACTGGGTATTGTTTTTCATTAATTAAATCGCTATTTTTGATTCTTTCATGAAACACATTATTTTTCCTCCTACTCATTCAGGATAAGTGGTTAAAAACGAATTCTTAATTGTCACTGTAGTTGTGGACATAGAATTTTTAGTTAAAGCTCTCTCATATGATACCAACCATGTAATAAGGTGCTTTTATTCTACTGCTTATCTTTCCAAAAAAGAGATATTTTTTTGATCCAATTCTTCCACAATAATATCTTTACAAACTACAGAAATTGTCATAATTGATAAATTAAGGAAAGAATCAATAAATTCTTCGTTATCTCCATGCTTTTCCAGAGAAATATCTTGCATAAAGTATCCTAATTGTCCCTAACTCATATCTCTAACTTTCATATTAGTGTCTGGAGCAAAACTGTTTTTGTACGATACCTTGTAACAATTCATAAATTTAATTATATATACTTGGTCCTCTTCTCCCTCAAATATTACATGAAATTCATCACCAAAATAGAGTGTTTACAATCAAATACTCTAGCATCCCAGTATTCTGTATCCTCAATCACTTTTTGTATCATTTCAATTTTTTTCATAGTTCCTCCTACTTTTTATATGGAATATGAGCATCTAAAACTTTCCGCTCGAAATAAACCCGAAACACTAGATTTCTAGGTTCTCCCTTATTCGTAAGATAAATTTGTTGTATTGCTAGAAAATACAACGTAGAATACAATTCCCTGTTGCCCTGTGACTTGTTTTGAACGTCTTTTCCGTTGCCCGAGGAACTCACGAAATAGCTAGTACCTTGACTTGTCCCTCGAGCCTTTTCAGCATAATATGCCCATCGTTTGCATTGATATTTGAATTTGTACTTTCAAACCTACTCTACTTCTCGCATTTCTTTTATTCAAATGAAATTTGTACTGTATTTTCATTTGTGCTCTGTTTTACCTGGTGAATAATTTCTTGCACTTCAGATTCAGAAAGCTTTTTATTTTCATATGGAGGTTCCCAATTCTTCATAGAATCTTTAAATACAACAAATTCACCTCCAACTAACATTTCTCCATCTGCTTTCACTACATATCCATTCTCTAAATCAAATTTCACCTGTGAACTATTACCTGTAATTTTCATTTCACTTACTTCCTTTCAAAAATTATTTTTTCAAGTCCTGTTTTAGGATCAATCGTTGTTATTTTCGTTACGTTAGGATTATTTTTTAATCTAGGTAACTCAACATTTTCCCAAATATTTCCTTTTCTCAAATCCGAACCAACTACTGCACGAACTTCACCAGAAACTTGTTCTGCATAAGAACCAGAAGCCAAATCCCATGCTTTCATTGACTCAGGATTATTAAAATCCCAGTCTGGCATTTCAATATTTTTATTTCCTATTGTTGATTCTAAAGTAACGCCACCTTTACTTTTAGCTATATCAGCCCCACTGGCTTTCTTGGGAGGGAAAGTTTATTGTTTTTATGTACGAAATTTATTATCCTTTCTGTTGCTAAAAAGTTTTAAATATATATTTCAAAAATGGTCAGAGATAATGAATTCATTATCTCTGACCATTTAATGACAATACTAGCTCTTTAGAATCTAAAATTATAATACTTCGTAGAATAAGGTTGCACCATGTTCAATCATACCTATAGCCTGTTTATCATCTGCAAATTCCATGCTCTTCATTGCATTAAAATACTGACTTAAAAAATTCTCAAAAGCTGAATAATCTTCTCTTCTTACAAAAAGTTTAGGAGAAATATTATCTGTAATTTCTTTTGGTAGCTTATTTCCAAAAGGAAAACCTATGATTTCTGTATCATTTTTACTAATTTCTGTTGAAATTTCATAATAATGTAACTCATATTTTAACCCACTATTTACACAAATTAGAAAAGGAGTAATCAACAATTCTAAAACTGTTTGATTTTCTTTTGAAAATAAAACCAAATTTTTAATGTTTTCTTGTGATATATAAATACTGTCATTTTCACTAAAATTATTTGGTAAGCTTTCTATTTTTCCAATTATCTCTTGTTCTTCCATCTTATTATTTCCCTCATTAATTATAGCGCTAAAATTTTTTCAGCTATTTCATCTTCGTTATTTTTAAATATTAAATTTTCTCCAAACGAATCTATGAAAATTTTTCTTATACCTTTAGCTAATACATTCATATCAATGTTATGATTTTCTTGAACAATACTAATTATTTTGTTGATTTCTTGACTATATTCATCTTTTGGAGCTAAGGGAAACAGCTCTATTGGATCCCAATCATTTATTATTTTTTCTACTTTTTCATACATAATGACACCCTACTTTCCATACAATTTTTCTATTATTTTTTCCATTCCTTCATCAAAATCTTTTTTACCCCAAGCAGTAACTAATTTGCCATCTTTGCTGACAATTGCAACACCATTTTCAGTTATAAAAGCAAATTTTTCTCCCCCATTCTGGGATAAAGCTTTTCCACGCTCCACAAAATCGTCAACTTGACTCTTAGAAAGACCACGTTGTTTCAATCTAGACATTCCATGTTCGGAGTGTTCAGACCAATTTATTTTAATATTAGGATGATTAACTAATTTACCTATTTTCCCAAAGTCCGTTCCAACTTCAACGCCATTATTTTTCTTTCTTCTGTGTAACCAATCTTTAGAAACCTTGAACTTCTTCCCTTTATAACCTCCAGCAGTATAGCGGAAAACAAGACCACTTATAATACCAAACCCTTGCGCTTTACTTATCTCTTGCCCAGTAACCGGGTCTATTCCTTCTTTCACCGATTGAATAACTGCCTGCAACAACTCGGCTTCTTCCTGTGCTTCATTGCTTTTATGTGCTAATTCCCCGTTAAGCACGGCGGCATTGTACGCGTTCGTTGCTTCTACGTCTACTATACCATTTTTCATTAACACCCACATTTGACCACGGTACGTTTTTTGATATTCGTCAAAATTGAATGTTGTTTCGTTATTTTTTAGCGCTTTTCCTAAGGCATTTTGCATCCGGGTTACGGTGGTGAAATTCAATTTGCTCATATCATAGGTGCCCGTTTTACTGTTAAACTGAATATTCGACTGGAGTTCGCGAATGGTTTGCTGAATTCCTTGGACTAAATCGGTTAAATTATCAAAAAAACCGCCATGACTTTGTTCAAAAGCCAAGTATTTTTCTAAGATATTTTCTTGTTTGTAGGCGATACTCAGCTGGGAACGGTAACTTTGCATTTGCCCTTCTGTTCCAGTATTCATTCGCTGGGCTAGTGCTTCTTTTTTCGCTTCGATGCGATCAATCATTTTCCCGAGTTCGTATAAGCCGTCCGCATCAATTCTCGCATCAGCAGAACCGTCCACTTGGGCGTGGAAATCAGCTATATATTGCGCTAATCGTTCTTCGCTTTCGTTCATTGCTTCGATTATCGCATCACATAATGGAAAATAGGTCATTTGATAGTAATTTTCGATGCATCAATCGCTTTTCCTTTTAAACTGCCGTCTTCGGTATAGTTTTTCACGGCTTTTTTGATGTCTTTAATGCTTTTTCTTCCGGCTTCATTAGCTGTATGTAGTTGGTGCGCAAAGGTTTGTATTTCTCCGATGTCAATTCGGCTCACTGTAACAACTCCTTTTGTAAATCTTGTTGTTGATTTTCTAATTGGTAGATGTTATTTTGGCAAGCGGTGATTTTTTGTTGGTGTTCTTCTTGGTTTGCTTGGATTTTTTTATGCCACTTCTGTTTTTCTTCTTCCTGTAGATCTGCCAAATAGTAGCCGAAACTTCTTGATTCTGCGCCTTGCCAAACTTCGCGTAGAAGCTCCTGCGACTCCCGTTCTTCTTGATGGACACGTGCAAAATCTTCTGCTAACCACTCTTGTTCATTTTGTTGTCGTTGTAAATCTTGCAAAAAATCTTCGGCCGCGGATTGTTCTTTTTTCAGCAGTTGCAGTTGTGTCTCCATTTGCTGGCTCTTTGCATCCATTTATTTACCTCCCAATCCCATGCCTCGTTCAAGCTCTTGGTCTTTGCGAGTAAATGATACGCCTAATTCTTTCAATCTTTTGGCATCCGTTCCTACCACACCTTGAAAATTGTCCACCGCGTCTACCAAGTCAAACAATGCTGTTCGAAAATGGTTGATGGAATTGGCTTGACTGTAAGCCATATTGCCACCTTTCATTGGTAAATATTCGGTTGATTTACCTTTTGATTCTAACTTTGTCGCGTGTTTTTTTAATGTTGCTTCTTTAACTTTTATTTCACTCATTTCTGCGCCTCATCTCTGTCTATAATAATGAAACCTTATCCTTAATTATAGCACCGCACGCATTCTCGTTTTGTGAGCGTTTTGTGAATTTATGCCTTGGAAATTGGCTAAAACACGTTTTTTACGTTTCTATTTTAAGTACCTTTTCTTTAAAAAACAAAAAAACACTTTGACTGAAAAAATCAAAGTGTTTTTACATTTAATATCTACGTGATAACCCTTTTCTCAGTACATCGCCAAGGACGTTGAATGAAAGGATGGTCATTAAAATTAGTAATCCAGGGAAAAGCGCCAAGTATGTTGCTTCGCCGACGTAACCTTGCGCATTGTTCAGCATGCTGCCCCACGAAGCGTTAGGCTGTTGAACGCCTAAGCCAAGGAAACTTAGTGCTGACTCGGTTAAAATGGCTGTAGCGACGTTTAATGAAGCTGCAACGACGATGGATGGCATCGCATTTGGAATAATGTGCTTGAACATGATGTGGAAAAATCCGCCACCTGATGACTTGGAGTATAAAATGAATTCACGTTCTTTTAATGTTAACGTCTCCGCTCGAACTATCCGCGCCACTTCCATCCAAGAAAGCAATCCGATAATGATAATAATGTTCGAAATTCCCGGTTTTAAGTATGCATTTAAAATCATTAGTAGGAAAAATGACGGAATCGACATGAAAATATCAAGAAAACGCATCACCATATTGTCAATGAATCCACCAAAGTAGCCACTAACTGTCCCAGCAAGCGTTCCAACGACAACGGCAATCATCATCGCAAATACACCGACAAGTAGTGAAACCCGGCCACCGTACAAGACACGCGTCAAGTAATCCCGACCATGGTCATCCGTCCCAAACCAGTGCGACGAATTTGGCGGCATCAGTTTGTCCTGAACGGAAAGAGCATTAGGGTCATAAGGCGAAAGGAACGCGAAAATACAAGCCACCGTAATAAGTATTAGCACACTCGTCGCAAAAACAGCTCGGCGGTCAGCAAGCATAAAACGCCAAAAACTACGCTCTCGTGTTGCGTGAACAACTTCTGCATCCCGCTCGAAATCTTGCATTGTTTTTTTCGAAAAATCTAATCGCATCATGAACTCCTCACCCCATTTCCCTAATCCGCGGATCGACAATCATATAAGCTAAATCGGCCAGCAAGTTTCCGATAATTAATAACAGCGCTGAAAATAGCGTAATCGCCATAATAACTGGATAATCTAATTGGAAAATCGCGTTAATTCCAAGCGAGCCCATGCCCGGCCATGAAAAAATACTTTCGGTAATAAAAGCGCCTGTAATGACTTGCGGAAGTGACATCCCAAGTAGTGTTATAACTGGTAGCAAGGAATTTTTCAAGACATGATGCCCCATAATTTGCACTTTGGATAGACCTTTCGCATAACCAAACAAAACATATTCTTCTTTTAATTGGTTGATGGTATTCGAGCGTACGTAACGATAATATGCCGCACACCCTTGGAAAGTCAGCGTTATAACTGGTAAAATCGCATGCTCCGCCATATCCCAAAAAGAGTCGACCCCAATCGTTCGCATCCCTAGACTTGGAAGCCAACCTAGCTGAATCGAAAATACATCTATTAAAATCATCCCAAACCAAAAAATCGGAATCGAAATCCCAATATATGAAATCCCGTTTAATACTTTATCAATCCACGTATTTTCGTAATTCGCCGCAACTAAACCAAGTGGAATCGATAATAATAGCGTCAGAACAAGCGAAGTTCCCACCAAACCAAGTGTCGCCGGAATTCTCTCTAAAATTTGTTGCAAAACTGGCTGGCTATTCACAATCGAATAACCAAGATTTCCTTGCAACAAGTTTCCAAGCCAAATAAAGTACTGCACATAAATTGGTTGATCAAGTCCTAAACTTTGTCTAATTCGTTCCACATCGTCAGGATTCATATCAGGCGTAACAAAAGAATTCACGGGATCCCCGGGCGCTAATTTTATAAGTGCAAACGAAATAATCGAGATAATAAATAGCATCGGAATAATTTGCAATACGCGTTTTATGATTGTTTTTAGCATAATTTATCTCCTATCTAAAACACTAAAAATGACAAGTAAAAACCTGAACCTGCCAAAAACAAGCATGGCAGGCCAGATTTTTTACGAATGATTTTTAATTATTATTCCGTTAAATATAGTTTAGAAAGATCACGGAACATGGTTACTGGTTGTGGTGTGGCAGCTTTTTGACCACCGTAACGGCTATCAAGAGCTAGCACTGCATTATCATAAGAAATTGGATAAATTACAGCGTCATCAGCAATGGTGTTTTGGATTTTTTCATAGATTTCTTGACGTTCTTTATCGTCTGCAGTTACAGCACCTTTTTCCCAAAGTGCATCTAGATCTTTGTTGTGGTAGTTCGAATAGTTATATGGCGCATCGCTTAGGTATAGGGATTTATACGCATCAGGATCGTTCCCCATGATATAACCATTTAGTGCGATAGAGTAGTCTGCGTTTTTGCGGTCAAGTGTGATGTTGCTTAGTGCATTTGGATCTGTTGGTTTCAAGTCAAGTGTCACGCCGATTTCTTTGTATTGTTGTTGCAAGTAAAGCGCGATACTTTCTTGTGATTTACTGTTGTTTAAATAGTAAACAGTTAGTTTTTGACTTGTATCAAAACCACTTTCTTTTACTAATTTTTTCGCTTTGGCAATGTCTTGGTCGTATGTTTCTACTTTATCCGTGAAATATTTTGTGTTTTCTGTTAGGAACGAGGAAGCTGGTTTTGCGTATTCATCTGAACCGTATGCAGCATCAATGATTTCTTCACGATCAAGCGCATAAGAAAGGGCTTGGCGAAGTTCTTTTGATTTAAGTGCTGGTTGGTTTTCGTTGAATGTTGCATAGCTTAAGCGATTTTCCGGGTAAGTGATAATGTTTACCGCGCTCGCTTTTTCTACTTTGTTTCTATCAGAAGGTTGAATGGATTTTAGGTTGATTTCGCCATTTTGCAGTGCTAAATTAGCAGCGTTTTGGTCTTTTGTGATTCGGAAAGTAACTTTATCCAATTTTGGTTTGCCGTCAAAATAGTCGTTGAATCGTTCTAGGGAAACATATTCGCCTGTTTTGTATTCAACAAATTTGTACGGACCTGAGCCGATTGGATTTTTGTTTTTATCACTTTTCTCGATGTTTTCTACCCCTTCAAAAATGTGTTTTGGAATTGGGAAGAAAGTTTTAATTGTATTTTCAAAGGCTGGAGCAACAGTTGGTAAAGTGAATTTCACCGTTGTGTCGTCTACTGCTTCTACTTTTACAGGTTTATCGTCAAAAACAAAGTTGCCGCGGTTCGGGCTGTTTTGTTTTGTATCTAAAATAGAATTTACAGTAAATACTACATCGTCTGCAGTTAAAGGTTTGCCGTCGTGCCAAGTTAAACCATCTTTTAGTTTCACAGTGTAAGTTAAGTTGTCATCTGAAATATCTAAGCTTTTTGCAAGTGCCGGTTTCCCGTCAACTTCCCAAAATAGCGGTGCGTAAACAGCTTGTTGAATCGTTAATGTTACACGGTCAGAAGCGTAGTTCGGATTGATAACTTCTGGATCCCCAGTAACGCCGATAATTAGAGAGCCGCCGTCTTTCGCTTTGCCTGAACCATTTGCTTTGTCTGAACTAGCGCCAGAGCCTCCGCAAGCCGTTAACACCAAGGCAAAAACCGAGATAACCGCTACTAATAAAAATTTCTTCATCTAACAAAAACTCCCCTCTTTAAGCGCTAAAAAATAACGCTTCCTCTGTTTTTTGGTCAGAATCGAAGCGCCTCATTAAAAGCTACTACTTATCTGCCAGAATATTACTTCTGATCGGAATTAGCATAGAACTTGCGCTCCGCTGCTGGGCTTCACTGGGCCGATTCCCTCCACCGCTCTTGATAAGAAAACGTAATACTATTATTCCTATAAGTTTACTGTGAATTAAAGATACACTGAAACAAAGCAGATGTCAAGAAGAGAAAACCGGAATTCTAAAATTTTTTATAAAAATAGACTAGGCATAAAACCTAGTCTACACTTCTTATTTTGCAGCTTGTACTTCTTGATATTCCGGCTTCTTAGCAAATTCTGCTTTCGCAAACGGACAAAGCGGAACAATTTTCTTTCCTTCTGTTTTCGCTTTTTCGACCGCACGTTTCACAAGTTCTTGCGCTATTCCCTGACCTCGAGCCGCATCATCAACGCCTGTATGGTCAATAATAAACATATCTTCCCCAGTTGGCACAAAAGTCACTTCACCAACCTCGACTCCTTCATCATTTACCGCATAAATTCTATTTTCACCGTTTTTATATTCCATCTGATATCCTCCTATTTTTCGATATATTGAAGCGCTCCACTCGGGCAAGTATGAATCACCCGTTTCGCTTCTTCTTTCGATACATTATCCGGCATAATCCATGGTTTTCTATCCAAATTAAAAAGTTCTGCGTTACCTTTTACACAATTACCCGAATGCTCGCAAATATTTGTATTAAAATAAATATCTACCTCCGCCCCGCGATACTTCCGGTAGCCACGTTCTAGCAATGTTTCTTCGTCCATCTGATTACCTCCTTCGCCAAAGTTTCTCTACCTTTCATCTATTCCACTCTTCCCCCAAAAGAAAACGTCCGAAAAAGCTCCCCCAATCATTGACTTTCCATCCAGTTATTGAAATAATAAAGATATTTTATAAATTCATTTAAAAATAGAAGAAGGAGTGGAAATAATGGCATTTTATTTTGAAGAACCGTCCCGCACATTTAGTGAATTTTTACTTGTCCCAGGCTACTCATCCGCTGAATGTGTTCCAACAAATGTTAGCTTAAAAACACCAATCGTAAAATTTAAAAAAGGGGAAGAATCTGCTATCACAATGAACATTCCGCTTGTTTCCGCAATTATGCAAGCTGTTTCTGATGATAATATGGGGATTGCGCTTGCGACAGAAGGTGGCGTATCATTCATCTTCGGCTCCCAGTCCATCGAAAGTGAAGCTGCAATGGTTTCTCGCGTGAAAAATCATAAAGCTGGTTTCGTTATTAGTGATTCCAACATCAGCCCTGACAAAACACTTCAAGACATCCTTAATTTAAAAGAAAAAACGGGTCATTCTACAGTAGCAGTTACAGAAGACGGCACAGCGCACGGTAAATTACTTGGAATCGTGACAAGTCGCGACTACCGCGTAACGCGCATGAGCCCTGATGAAAAAGTAGCAGATTTCATGACTCCTTTCGAAAAATTAGTTACTGCTAACAAATCGACCACTTTAAAAGAAGCTAACAACATTATTTGGGACAACAAATTAAATGCCCTACCACTTGTAGACGATAACGAGCACCTAGTCCATATGGTATTCCGCAAAGACTATGACTCTAATAAAGAAAATAAATTAGAACTACTTGATTCCTCCAAACGTTACGTTGTTGGAGCTGGTATTAACACGCGCGACTACGAAGAACGTGTTCCCGCTCTAGTTGAAGCTGGCGCAGATATTCTGTGTATCGATTCCTCTGAGGGTTACTCCGAATGGCAAAAACGCACACTTGACTACGTTCGCGGTAAATACGGCGATACGGTCAAAGTTGGCGCAGGGAATGTTGTTGACCGCGATGGTTTCCGTTATCTTGCAGAAGCTGGCGCAGATTTCGTTAAAGTTGGCGTTGGTGGTGGTTCCATTTGTATCACGCGTGAACAAAAAGGTATCGGACGCGGGCAAGCAACTGCACTAATTGATGTGGCTAAAGCACGCGATGAATATTTTGAAGAAACAGGTGTATATATTCCAATTTGTTCTGATGGTGGAATTGTTTATGACTACCACATGACGCTAGCTCTAGCAATGGGCGCTGACTTTATCATGCTTGGTCGTTATTTCTCTCGTTTTGACGAAAGTCCTACTAATAAAGTGAATTTAAACGGCACGTATATGAAAGAATATTGGGGTGAAGGAGCTAACCGCGCGCGCAACTGGCAACGTTATGACCTTGGCGGCGACAAGAAATTATCTTTTGAAGAAGGCGTAGATTCTTATGTTCCTTACGCTGGATCTTTGAAAGACAATGTTGCCATCAGCCTTAGCAAAGTACGCTCTACTATGTGTAACTGCGGCGCGCTCAATATCCCTGAATTACAACAAAAAGCAAAAATCACCCTTGTTTCGTCCACTTCTATCGTAGAAGGCGGCGCGCATGACGTGGTTGTAAAAGATGCTTCAAATAATTTAATCAAATAAAATAAAATTGGTTGGTGTGAATTTGGTAAATTACCATTCTCACACCAACCAATTTTTTATTTATACATCTTACACAAAGGAATATTTTTCTTTAATATCTTCCATCGGTAGTGGTCGACTAAAATAATAGCCCTGGAAATAGTCTACTTTCATTTCCCGTAATTTTTCGACTTGCTCCATGTCTTCTACGCCTTCTGTAACTACTTTCCCGCCTAAATCATGACACAAATTGACAATCGCTCGAATAATAATTTGTTGTTTTCGATCTGTTTTTAAAAGCGCGATAAAGGACATATCTGTTTTCACAATATCAATCGGTAAGCTGCGTAAATACGCAAGCGAACTATAACCTTTCCCAAAATCATCCATACTTACTTTGACACCAAGGTCTTTTATTTTTCGTAAGTTTTTATCCGCTATAGCTAGTTCCGTTATTTCGCCTCGTTCGATAATCTCTATTTCTAAGCATTCCGGATACTTTAAATGTTCTTTCACATAATCATGTAAAAAAGTCATATACGTACTGCTCGCTACATAATGTGCCGGAATATTAATCGAAATTGAAAAACGTCCTCCTAGCTGATTAATCTGTTTTATCGCTGTTTCAGCAACAAAATCTTGCATTTCCCGCGTTGCATTTAAAAGGACAATATCATCAAAGAAATCAATTGGAGCCAAAATGGTTGTTGCCGTTTTTAATCGAATCAAACCTTCAAAGCCAATAATTTTATTCGTTTTCGCGTCTACTTTTGGTTGATAATATAGCAAATAACTATTTCTCCTAATTGCATCCCATATTTCCGTACTTGAGATATCCATCTTATCCCTCCTTTTTCTCTAGTTTACCCTTTTTTCCATCGAAATGAAAATATAGCCAAATATTATCACTACATTTACACAAAATCCATATTTCCTATTGCTAGGGTGATTCCTCTTTGCTACAATTATAGCTAGGCACCTATGAGTTAGCGCTTACAAAATTGCCACTGGCGAAAAAAGGGAGAGTGTGAAAGTGAACAAATTTTTCAAGAAAACTACACATGTTTTACTCGTAGCAGGGCTCACAATCGGACTTACAGCACCATTCACCGGGACAACAGCACAAGCAGCAGCGGATACCGTTCCCATTCAGATTTTGGGAATAAATGATTTCCACGGAGCGCTTGAAACAGCCTCTAAAGATGCATCAGGCTCACCAATTGGCGGAGCAGATTACTTAGCTACCAATTTGGATAATGCCACTAACTCATTTTTACAGGCAAATCCTGGGGCGACAACTGACAATGCTATCCGTGTTCAAGCGGGCGACATGGTCGGCGCAAGTCCAGCAGTATCAGGTTTACTTCAAGACGAGCCAACGATGAAAGTTCTCCAAAAAATGAATTTCGAAGTCGGCACATTAGGTAACCATGAGTTTGATGAAGGATTACCAGAATACAAACGAATTTTGGACGGAGTTTCTACAAACAAATTCGGACCAATCGTAGAAGCTTATCCACGCGTTAAAAGTGACATGAAAATCGTCGCAGCTAACGTGGTCAACAAAGGAACAAACACAGTCGCAGAAGGCTTTTTACCATACTATGTAAAAGAAATTGATGGCGTCAAAGTTGGCTTCATCGGTATCGTTACAACAGAAATTCCTAATTTAGTTCTTGCAAATCATATTAAAGACTACGATTTCCTTGACGAAGCAGAAACAATCGTTAAATACTCTGCTGAACTAAGAGGCCAAGGCGTTAACGCAATCGTTGTTCTATCTCACGTTCCCGCACTTTCTACTGGAAATCCTAACACTGGAACAAAACAAGATGTAGCTGGCGAAGCTGCTAATATGATCACAAAAGCAAATGAATTAGACCCAAATAACTCGGTCGATTTAGTTCTTGCTGGACACAATCACCAATACACAAATGGATTAGTCGGAAAAACTCGTATCGTTCAAAGTTACAACAATGGTAAAGCTTTTTCAGATGTAACTGGCGAACTTGATAAAACTACCGGCGATTTCGTTACACCACCTGACGCTAAAATTACATACAACACGAGAAGCGTCACACCAAATGCCGATATTACAGCTGTTACTGAAGATGCGAAAAGCCGCATTGAAGGGGTTATCAACGAAACTATCGGACTAGCCAATAAAGACGTTATTTCTCGTGACACCAATCCAGACAACAAAGCAATTGATGATAAAGAATCAGAGCTTGGTAACATGATTACAGATGCGCAACGTTACATGGCAAATAAAGCCGGCGCCGATGTCGACTTTGCTATGACTAACAACGGCGGAATTCGTTCTGACCTTACTACTCGTCTTGCAAATGGCCAAAACGAAATCACATGGGGCGCGGCACAAGCTGTTCAACCATTTGGTAACATTCTTCAAGTAGTAGAAATGACTGGTGCTGATATTTTGGAAGCTCTAAACCAACAATATTTAAGCAACCAAACTTATTTCCTACAAATTTCTGGATTAAAATATACTTTCACTGATACAGATGACTTAGATCATGCGTACAAAGTTGCAAGCGTTACAACAGAAGACGGAACTCCTTTAAAAGCCGACCAAAAATACAAAGTCGTAATCAATGACTTCCTATTTGGCGGTGGCGATGGATTTTCTGCCTTCAAAAAAGCAAACCTAGTAACTGCAATCGACCCAGACACTGAAACATTCATCAACTACATCAAAGACCAAAAAGCTGCTGGAAAAGTCATTACAGCTCAAAAAGAAGGACGTAAAGTCTACAAATCCCAAGCTGAAATCGACAAAGAAACCGAAGATGCAGCTATCAAAGCAATCAAAGACGCAACAAAAATCAATAAACTAGCCGAAAAAGACAAAACTCTAACTGGAACAACTTTGCCTGGCGCAACTGTCTCTGTTCAAAAAGCAACTGCTAACGCAAGAATGGCCCTTGCTGCCGGACCTAACGCAACAGCTGACGCAAATGGCAAGTTTTCCGTAGATGTAACATCTTTAAACCTTAAAAAAGGCGACCAAATCACAACAACTATCACTGACCCGAACGGATACAGCACCACTTTCCAAGCAACGGTTCAAGCTGCGGCAACAACTCCTCCAGATAATGGAAACGGCGGCACGGACAATGGTAATGGAAACGGAAATAACGGTGGCACAGATGGAAATGGCGGAACAAATAACGGTAACGGCTCCGGCACAAACGGCGGAACTACTACTACCGAAGATCCGACAACTACGACACCAAACACATCAACAACAGGAACTTCTGCTAACACATCCTTACCAACAACTGGTGATACAGCTGGATTTGCAACTGTATTCGGTATTGTTTTAACGACTACTGCGCTTTATGTTTTGCGGAAGAGAAGTTAATTGAGAAAAAGGAGCAGCCAAATTGGCCGCTCCTTTTTTATCTTTTTCCTGTATTAACTTCTGTTTTTAAAACCCAACTTCCTGGAACACCCTTTGTAGTAGTTAAATTAAGCGTTTTTTCTGTTTCTTTATAAACAAAAACCTTTGTTCCTGCTTCTAAATATCCTTTAATATTTGTGCCTGATATAGCATCATCACTTGTCAAATATTTACCTGCCCTATATTTTGTTACCATAGCCCCAAAAATCTCTTGTACTGCTGCTACAATTCCTAAACAATAATCAGTTTGATAAGCTTTCTTCTCAAGAATTAATGCATCAGTGCTATCACAAAAACCAGCTTCCAGTAAGATAGCGTCCATTGCTGTTTCTCTTAATACAGCAAAATTAGCCTTCTTCATCCCACGATCATTCATTCCGTGTTTAGTAACTTTAGCAATAATATTTTTATGAATGATTTTCTGTATTTCTACCGTTGCAGCCGGGACGGATGTGTAAATATAATCTTCATATCCTTTACCGCCACCAGCATTAAAATGAAGCGAAATAAATAAATCAGCTTTAAAACTATTCGCCTTCTTCGCACGATCACTTAATTCATAGAATGTATCATTTGTCCTTGTCATTCCCACTTCAAAACCAGCTTTAACTAACTCCGTTTGAAGTTGTTTTGCTACAGTTAGTACCCAATTTTTTTCAACAAGTCCATTACCACTCGCACCTGAATCCTTACCACCGTGTCCAGCGTCAATCCATATCTTTGTCATGCTTTTCCTCCTCGTCCCCTGACTTAGAATCGAAAATCAAAATTAAATTTTTCAATACTTCCGGGACCTTCATTCCCATTCGAACAAAATTTTCCAAGATGGAAATCAGCTCATTCGCCAAATAGAAAAAGATAACCGCATCCCGCGTTGTATTATGCGTTCCAAGAATCAAATCTATTTGATGCGCAATAGCCACTAAAATTAAGATAGCGATTTTTTTCGCGATTCCTTTGAAACCCATTTTGCTGCTAAGTTCCCCAAGATACCCTGAAGCGAGTAGCCCAGAAATATAGTCAGCTACAATAAAGCACACCAGCACTTTTACCAATAAATCCACTTCCCCAAACAAGTATCCAAATATCGCGCCAAAACCTAAAATCCCAATTTTTAGTATGACTTCCATGGAAAACCTCCTTTTTAGTTACATTACAGTTAGCTGACGTAATGCCCAAGAAGCATTATTAGTATTATCATTGTGTCCAGCAACTTCTGTTTCAGAAACATATAAATATTTTCTTTCCCCATAAGTTGCTGAGGGCATAGGAACTAACAAACCTTTACCTGCTAATTCTGCTAATTGAGCTTTCGATAAGAAAACAGAGTGATAATAATAATCTAAAGGAGTATTATTTGCTGAATCGTAACGACTGAATAATAAAGTGATTCCAAATTTCAGTTTGGAAGAATTCCATGTATATTTTTGACCAGCAGCCATAATATTGGCCCCTTTAAATATTACTGTTCCTTTTCCAATCGTATCAACATAATCCTTCGCACTATTCAAAGCAGTATTCGCCTTTTGTTCCGCACCCGCAGTAGTTTCTTTCTCGTTCCATGTCGCCTTCTCTTCCTCTGAAACCGACACAAGTCCTTTAACAGCCTCTGCATGTGTTTCTGGATAGAATTGTTCTAGAGTTCCATGTTCGTTTTTCTCTGACATTTTTACAATTTTAGTCATTCTATAACCTCCTTAATAGTTTCCAGCGCGATTATTTGCATCGCGTCTAGTTTTTCTTTGTCCTCTTTTGCCAAAAAACCACTTTCTGTAGTAGTTGCTTCTGCATGCGTGTGGTTTATCTCTGCTGCATCTAAGTCCGCTGCGAATAAATCAACAATCCCTGTTTTGCCATTTATGCTTGTCACGCCAGCTTCTGGTGAAACTAATTGATCAATCTTTTGTTTATCAAAAGAACTCATAAAGCCGTCCGTCGTGTATGTTGCGACTTCGTGGTTGTGGCTCTTTTTGGCAGCGTGGACATCTTCTGCATCTAGCAACACGCGCCCAGCCTTACCATTAACACTAACCACGCCTGTCGGAAGCTGGCCTGACACATATTCCGTCAACCCAACAATCCCCGCAACATGCGTCTCTGGATAAAATTGTTCTTTTGAATTATCTTCTTTTGTCTGCAGCATTCGCTTTATTTCAGTCATTGCTCACTCCTCCTTTATGCACCAACTGGCTCCATTTGGTAGCGTTCATTCGTTCCAATTTTTGCAAAGACTAGACTTGTTAAATTTTCTGAGAAGCTTGTCTCGCCTGTTTTTTCAAGAACAATATCCGCGTCTTCATTAAGGCTTGATATATTTAAAAAACATACGGTTTGCGCTTCCGAGATTGTTTTACTTGTTAGCAGCCCAATATCTTGTTTTTCCATATTTATAATAGTATTCACGTCAAATTGCACCGTGCTTTTTTTATTGTAAATTAGCTGTTCTTGGTTTAAACGTTCTCTTAGTACTGGGTAGCGTGCGCCAAATGCATCCACTCTGGCGTCGACCACTTCACTTAACTGCTCTGTCCCGCTAATCAATTCATTTACCCTTGCATTTACCGCCTTATCCACAGTATCAATTTTGTTATTTAAAGTAGCATCTGCTTTATTTACATAGACATAAATCGCGCTTAAACCTGTTGAAATAAAATCGGACCAATCCATTAATTTTTGCCAGTTGTCATTTGTTTTATTTCTAAATTCTCGACCTTGAAGAAGCATTTCCCATTTCCATAAATCCAACTTCATACGCAACCTCCTTCCTATTCCACTTTTGTTGCCTTTAGTTCACCAGCATTTGTGACAGTTATTTTGAAATTAGAGCCATTTTCAGAAACCAAAATTGCGTCCTGTTTTTTATTCCAATTGGCAATATCGATTGCAGTCACATTATTTTTTTCTGCATTAGCTTCGATTCCATTTAATTTCGTTTTGTCGCTGGCGGGCATTAATCCAGATGTAGTAGTTGTAGCCGAGTCCAAACCTTCCACAGCCGTTACATGTGTCTTCGGATAGAAAACTGTATCATCTACATTTTTTAACACTCTAATTTCAGTCGCCATCTACCACACCTACTACTTCCGTTAAAATTCGTGAATCATAAGCATTCATTGCGATGCTCGAAAACGAATTAATTTTATTTGTATCTACGCTCGCTTTTTTCACTTGATTAGCAATTTGCGTTTGAATTCGGACCATATCTCGTCGCGAATTACTGAAGCCAATTTCTTGAAACTTCTTACTCCAAGGATGACTCGATTTAATTTTCGTTACTTTTACTTCTGTTTCAAACCCCATCGGTTCATGAATGAAATACCAAACATCCCGCTCTGAAACAGGTTCTTTTCCTTTGTAAGAAATAGTAAGCGCTGTTTCTGGAACATCTAGAATTTGTTTCTTTGCAAAAATTAATAAGTCATCATTGTTCGTGATTTTGTCATCACTTTTAGCATTTGCCATTCGTTTCCCGTAAATAGCCTCATTTGGCGAAGTATACGTGACAACCGCCATGTACTTATTATCTCCAGTCAGCTTATCGGCATTCTCTTTTTGCTTGCCGTAACATTTTATCTCCGTCTTCAAATTATCTGTGTTCGTATCCACCGAAACTTCTTCCGTATTATATAAATAACGAAATTGCTTCTCTGTCCTTACATACCAACTTTTTTCATCGTAAAAATAAAGCTTTTTATTATCTGCAAATAAAATTGCTCCGAATTCTTCCAAACATAAATTCACTAGCTCTAAGCCATTTTTATTTCCTAAGTCCTCTAGTTCAACTAAAGGAAAACTCCCTTGAATTTCATAAGAAAATCCTAGTACATTATCTTGTAACGCAAATTCCAATACCGTTTGAATCGAATATTTTTTTCGTCCAGATTTCACGTTATACTGCACATGATCTTGCACTGTATAACAAATATGCTGGGCCGTAATCTGCTTTGAAAGTGTTCCTCCAATAGATTTTGGCGTACATTTTTTAATAACAAATTGCTGCCCTTGATATGTTAAAATTGCTTCATTTCCTACCAAGTCAAAAATTGCTGCATTCTGTTTCGTTTTGTTCACAGTAAACGAGATAGCACGACTTGTATTTTTTTCATAATCGTAGGAAAAGGAGCCGTAATCAATGTCTGTTAGAATCTCTTCCACTTCTTTGTCCATACTTTGAATAATCACATAATCCATATCTATCACCTACCGATAAATGAACGGAAAATTAAAAGCAATCGTTACATCCGTTACACCTTTGATTTCAAAATCGTTCCAGCCTTTTTCAAGGGTGATAATCCCATGATTGGTATCTTTTCCAACACGGCGGTTATTAACAAGTGGATAAATATTGTTCAACAGTAAAACATCTGTTTTTTGTAGCTCTTTCCGATACTCGAAGGATTCTCCCGTTGTAAGATTATGAATCGTTGGTGTCCCATTCGCCGTCATAGCAATATCTAATTCATGTCGCATCAGTGGATTAACACGGTCGCTCCCCGCATTATAGACCCGAAATGTATTTTCTTTAAAAATATAAAATAAATCATCACGGTTCGATAAATTCATTCCCATTTGCCATAAATCCACTTCAAAAGTCATAGGGTCAAGGCTCGTGCCACGTGACTCCGCATAGCCTTTAAATACATCAAATTCTATAGTGAGTAAACCAACACGATCCGATTCTCGACTAAAATCAACTGGTTTAGGATGCACCTCATACCGAATTCCTGGCATTTGATCGCTCCAAATATAATAACTATCGCGCTGGAATAAAAATTCATAAATTTCTCTGACTGCCAAATGATAATCTGGAATATCAAGTGCTTGCAAATTACATTTTGCTGAAAAGATAAACGGTTTAAATTGGGTCATTCCCGGGATAACCCCATCAGTCCCAGCGATTTCAGCAGTTTCCATGCTTAACTGGGGACTTTGTCTGGAAACTTCTTGTACAGAAAGACCTGGAAATGTCTCACTAAGCGAATGCACTTTTCCATTTAATTCTAAAAACAAGTCGCTCATGAATAAGCTGCACCTCCCATTGTGTAATTGTACTGATCAAATGAGTTAGCTTGGTTACGGCTAACTACCTCGGCTACCACTTTGTCATCCATTTTGATTACAGGATTTTTTTGTAGTAAGCGCTCGAGAAGATTTTCAACTCTAGCCAAATCAGCGCCTTGACTCGTGTAAAGCATTGATTTATTTCCGCGCGCACTTTCCCTTGCGTATTTCATCGTTGCATCGTGCGGAATTACTTGCGAACCCGACGGTAAAACCACCATTTCGCCTCGGCCGCCTTCATTCATTCGAGCAAAGCCACCTTGGAAATTTGTTGTACCGGAAATTAATTGTGGTATTTTGCCGATTTCAACGCCTGGAATCTTATTAATTAAACCAATGGCTCCATTAATCCCTCGAATTACGACGTTTACAAAACCTTTGACATTATCTACCACGGTTTGAATTGCACTTGAAACACCATCGAAAATATTTCCTACAAAATCAGTTAAACCACCCCAAGCACTTTTGATTCCGTCAAAAACACCTGTAATAATGCGCTTCACTCCGTTAAACACTGATGAAACCGTAGTAGAAATACCTGTGATGACTGCTTTGATTCCTTCAATAATTCCGGAAATCGTCGTCATAATGGCATTCCAGATTTTGGATGCAACAGTAAATACCATTTGGAAAGCTGCACCAATAATCGTCACGATAGTCGTAAAGATATTAGTAATAAAGCCAATAATTGGTTGCACAATCCCGATAACCGCCGTAATAACACTCGCAATAAAGCTAATAATTTTCCCAATAACACTAGCAATCGTCGTCGCAATAATAACGACGTAACTAATAATCGTTGTGATAATCGAAACAATAACGCCAATAATCGTCATAACAATCGGCATAATTTTACTTATATAAGAAATAATCGTTACAACAATTTGTACAACCACCGTCGCAATTTGCATGATTATCGGAATTAAAAATTGAATAACGCTCATAATGCCTTGAATCACTGTCATGATGCTCGGTAATAGTGCCGAAACAAGTGACATAACAACTTGAACAATCTGCATAATAACAGGCATAAGCATGGAAATCAGCATATTAATAAACGGCATTAATTGGGCTAACAATTGCGCAAAAAAGCTAATAAATTGCATAACCATCGGCATTAACGCGGCACCAATTTGCATAACCGCAGTAACAATTTGCATGATAATCGGCATTAAACTGGCGACAAGTTGACCGAACAGTTGCGCAACCTGTGTTACAACTGACATCACCGTATTTCGGAATGATTCATTCGTCGTCATCAAATACGCAAATGCAGCTACTAACGCTACAATCCCGATAATTACTAACCCCATTGGAGAGGTCAGTTTACCCATAATTCCACCAACGCCACCAATAGATGACATCAAACCGCCTAGATGCTTCTTCAATTCCATAAATCCACTAGCTAGATTTGTAATTCCTTGAACGCCGCCAGATACTCCACCAAGCATTGTACTCATGCCACCAATCCCGGTTGCCAAGCTTGAAAATAACGTACCATTTTGCACACTTGAACCTAGATTTTTAAACGCATCCGTGATTCCACCAACAGAACCAACCGCAGTACCGAATCCGGATGTAATCGCCTCACTACTAGAACCCAGTTGTCCAAACGCCGAACTAATCGTGCCAAGCCCAGACTGCAGCCCACCTAAAGATTCGGAAATTTTCGAACCTGGATCAGCATTTCCAACATCTTCAATAGTCATTTTGAGCTCTGAAAACCGCCGCTCTACAACCATCGCCATCTCATCTAGCCTGCCAACTTGCGCTGTTAAAACGCTCTCGTTCAGTTCAAATGTAAAACTTTTAGAATCCGCCATTCACTTTCCCCCTTTCTTCTTTATTCTTAGGTCTTCGTAACCCATTTGCACCATAAATCCGATCAATCCACGCTTTACCTTCCTTCGCTTCATTATCGGAAATTGCTTGAAGTGCATTTACTGTATAATTAACATCGGCTTTCTTCTGACGTTTTTTATGCAAGTCGATAAAACGTGAATTTCGTTTTCGATTGAGATTTTGTTCCGCATTTAAAACTGCATTTCGAAGCATAGTAGATTCAAAAATCACCTTGTTTTCCCATTCTTTCATGATGAAATTTTTCTCCACTTCAGTAAGTTCTTCAAAATCATGCTTGGACATCTGAAAATTAACTACAAAAAAAGCGAATTGTTTTTCCAAATCAAAATCATGGTTCATTTCACTATCCACTTCTTCGTCCTCAGCACCAAAATACTCAAATTCAATCTGTTTTAACGGAACAAAAAACCCATATCCTCTTGCAATTTCTCAATAACAGCTACATTAAGCGAAATTAAGCCTTGTTCTTCTACTAATTTGTCGAAAATCTCCAAAGCTTCTTTTTGTTTTACAGGTACTAAGCCTTTTTCTTCCACAAGTCCTGAAACAAATAGCGTTTCAATCACTTGGTAGCTCAAAATCCCTTTATTCGCAGTCAAAGCTGCAACTAAACTAATCCCTGATGTTAATTCCACCGTTTTAACTTTTTGTTTATTAAATCGTAAAATATAAGTTGTATCATTCACTTCAAACATTTATTTTCCTCCTAAGGGAAAGCCACTTATTTCAGTGGCTCTCTATTTTATTCTGCTGGTGCTACAGGTGTTTCGCCGGGCATTTGATCTCCGCCCTCAGTAATCGTTAAATCAACAAGCGCACCCATTCCGTCTAGTTTTACAGAGTAAGTCATCGCTTCATCAAAAGGTGCTTCAAAACTATAGTCAGCTACAATTGCCAAACCACCGAAAAGACCTTTTTTAGATGCTTGATTAATGATTTTCACGCAAACCGGGCTATCACTTTCGAAATATTTCGCCAATTCTTTGTGAGACTCTGCATCAGCGACATATAATCCGTCATTTTCAATTGACCATTCTTTCATACCGCCAATTTTGGATTTCCATCCGCCAACTGTATCTTTAGATGTAATTTCAATGCTATCTTTAGAACGGTTTACAGTTAGACCTTGTTGCCCCGCAACCGCTAATAGCTTATCCCCCGCTGCGTTAAAAACTGCTAAAATTACATCTTTCCCCGCGACCGCTTTAGCAGCTCCCGGTGTATAATCACAATATAAATTCTCTTCAAATGCCATTAATATTTCCCCCTAAATTTTTACTTTTAATTCACGACAAATACTTACTTCAAAACTGGTTTTTGCGTGAATTAACGTATTTTCTTTGACTAAATTTTGTTTTCCGTAATGTCGAACAGCGATTAATTTGTATCCTTCAGGCAAAGTGAACCCTGTTTGGATAAGCGTATCTATCATTTCGACTCCCGCTAAGTCCGTTTCATTTGTATAATGATGGATTGCAAAACGGTATTTTTCTTTCCAGGCAGTTTGGCTTTCTTCTTCCTCTTGATCAATCATCTCGATCATCGTTGTAGGCATTTCCACTTGGTCACGCATTACAATAGAAACATCTAGTCCGCCTTTTTCCTGGAGCATTGTTCTCACTGCTTCCAAAACTCTCATGAAGCTTAAACTCTTCACCAAGCGTTCACTCCTTTAAAAACAGAAAGTAAAATTCGGTCGAGACCACATTTGATAATTTATTCCTCCGAACTTTACTTTCCAAAATAGAATATTTGTTTATGTCAACGGATGAAAAATATAATCATAAAAACAAATTTCTTGTACAACCTCTTGTATTATCAGAAAATCGGTGCACCTTCATTCTGATGCAGCTTTTATCGTCATCCGCTTACTAGACAATTAGCTTACTTCTATATTAATCGTAAAATGACGTTTCAAAATATCACGAAAGTATCATCATTTCCTTACTAAAATTCCCATTAGCGTTGCGATTTCTAATACTGCTCGTTTTTTTATCCGTTTAAACTGGGCAATTTCGTACGGTAAATCCATCATTACCGCCACATCTTGTTTTCGTTCCACGTAACATTCCATCAAAATAGTGCGATATAAATCATCCATCTGATTTAACATTTCAGTATATTTCTCTACCAACCATCGCGCTTCCAAAATGACCTCTTTATTATGTCTAGCAGAAAATGCTACCGGCGCAAACTGCGGCTCTTCCAGAAAACCATTTCTAAGTAACTGTGGCTTTTTTGATAACCCCGTAATCATCCGAAACCGCTCAAAATCAGCAAAAAATCGTTTTACTTCTTGGACCGTTTTTATATAATTGATATCCTTATTTTCTGGTAAAACTAAAACCTGCATGTTATCACTCCTTAATTGTGCGCTTCATTAATCACAAAAGCCTCATACTGACATTCAATCGCCGAAGCAGGTAAAGCGCCAATTTCGTCTTTTGTTTTATCTAAATGAAAAGCTAATACATCAATCATTTCCTGCTGAACCGGTTGCGGCTTTTTTCTATTTAAACCTTTTTTTCGCTTCCATTCCGCAAGAGACGATCTCGATACTCCAATTAACCTACTAATTTGCACATCTGATTTAGTTCGTTTATATTCTCGGTACTCACTTGGTGTTAAAATAAGCAACTTTTGCTCCGCCGTTAACAGTCCTTTTTCTCTGTCCCCAAGCGCTTCAAAAAACTCCAACTCTTCTATTAAACGCTTTCGAATAAATCGATTTTCTTCTTGTTCTAGTTGAAAAATTAGTTGGATTTGCTTTTCTTTTAAAAGTTTTCTATCCATCCATTCCCACTTCCATCTCATAAATTAATATAGTAACATTGTCACCAATTCGGTGCTATTGGCGCAAAATCAGCCGCATTTATTTTCTAGCTCTATAAATATTATAGCACCATTTTGGTTACTGGTAAACTTTATCCGACAAATATGTTCGAAAAAGTTCCGTTTTGGTGCTAAAAGTGCTATACTGAAGCCATAAACATGTGGAGGGCAATTATTATGGAGTTAAATAAATTTGTAGGAAATAAAATAAAACAATATCGCGAGGAACGAGGCTTAAATCAAGAAGCATTAGCAGAAAAGCTTCATACAACTCGCCAAACTATTAGCCGTTATGAAAATGGTGATCGAAAAGCAAATCAAGACGTTTTATTTGAACTTGCAAAAATTTTCAACAAACGATTAGATGACTTTTTTCCTGAAAGAAATTTACCACCTGTTGATGAACGCTTGGTAACAATTGCAGCCCATATTGATGATGACGTAACCGAGGAAGAAATGCGGGATATTTTAGCTTATATAGAGATGAAGAAAAAACTCCATCGCGGGATGTGATTTTATTGTACGAAAAATTGGTAAATAAATACCAAGATGAGGTAACAATCAGAGAAGAAAAAATGCCTTACAAATTGCCAGGTCTTTATTTAAATGGGACGATTTTTATTAGTAAGGATCAATCTTCCATTGAAAAAGGCTGTGTTTTAGTAGAAGAATTGATGCATTACAAATACACTGTAGGTAACATCACTAAACAGGAAACAATTATGGATAAAAAACAAGAAATTTTTGCTCGTCGTAAAGGTTATGAGGAACTAATACCGCTTGATGACATCATTGCTTGTTTTTATCTAGGCTTACGAGAATATTTTGAAGTAGCGGAGTTTTTAGAGGTAACAGAAGAATTTTTGCGCCATACAGTTACTCATTACGCAGAAAAATATGGTCCGATGTATGATTATGGTGGATATTTCATTAATTTTGGCAATTCCATTGATGTTTACAAGAAGTTTTGAAAGACTCTCCTATCTATGGAGGGTCTTTTTTTGGTTGAATTTCTCTCCAGGGAAGAAAAAGTAAGTTTTTATTGATAAAACCACTAAATTTGTTGCTAAAGAGTGACTTTTTCATGTCTAAATTGTGAACACGATTTTTATTCGGTATCTTTTTAACACAAATAGCAGTAAAGTAATATGGTAAATACCAATTTTACCTTAGTATAGGAGTTTTGATAATGTTTCACACGATAGATTTTTCAGATATTTTTTCTAGTGATTATTCAAATAAGATTTCTTTTAAAAAAGGCGAAATTATTCATTCATATAGAGATTACGAAGAAAAGACGCCGCAAATAGGTGCTATTTTAGAGGGAACGGCTGTTTTAGAAGGTCCTACAAATGAAGGTCGCTGGATGATAAATGCGTTGATTGGTCAACACTCGCTTTTTGGAATGGAAAGTTTACTCGAAACTAAAACAGCACCTGAACTTACTGAATATCGTGTTCGCGCATTAGAAAATGGTACCGTTCTATTTATTGACCGCGAGTTTCTTCTCAATTATTTATATGCAAACCCACAATTTTTCCATCTTATACTTGATGAAGTTATTGTCAGATATTTATTTACATCAAAAAATTACAAGAATATTAATCAAGCACCCATAGTCAAAGTAACGCGTATTTTGGTGGAAATTATTGAGTTACTTCATTTGCATCAAACAGAGGGGGCAATTGAGCTTCCAGTCTATGTCACGCAAACTTTCTTAGCTGATTATTGTCGTTCGAGTCGAGCTAGAGTAACTGAAGTGTTAGAAGAGCTACGGGAAAGCGGACTACTGCTTTCCAAAAAGCCCATCACCATTAGCTCGCACGAGAATCTACTCAATCAAATAGATAGTTTTCAAACCGGAAACGGCTTATTAACGAGATAACCTTGAAAAATCGAGACGCCATGACTTTCTAGTAGAGTCATGGTTTCTTTCGTTTCAATTCCCTCAACAACAAAATCGAGCTTATTTTTCTGAGCAAAATTTGCCCAAGCTTTAATAAATAGTAGCAAATCTTCTAATGGTATATTTTTGAAATGAATGAGGGAGAATTTAATCTCTATTATGTAAGGTAGGTAGCTCATCACTCGCTCTAGGCTGTTCAATCCGCAACTAACATCGTCTATGGCGATATGGTAGCCGAGACCGTGAATCACTTTAATTTTATTTAGAATAAATGCGTTTTTATCGTTCGCATTAAGGTGGCGTTTATGACCGGGGACATCGAAAATATCTTCGGTCATTTCTACAGTTATACGATGGCTCTCGCTTTTTAATTTGTCTAGCCAGTGGAGTGTTTCTATGTAAAAAAGCTGTTGTGGCGCAATATTTATGGCAAATCGATCATTTGGATATTTCTTTAAAACGTCTAAGAAGGCCTCGCTAAACCACTCGGAAAAAGCTAAGTACAGTTCTTCGTCCGCGAGTACAGCTTCTAATTCTGATAGAGGAAATCTAGGAACTGCACTATCATCACGTAAAAGTATTTCATATTCGACAATATTTCCCTGAAGAACATCTAATTTTGGTTGAATAAAAAGCTGAAATTTCATGAGTCCCATCATCCTTTCTCATTTCTCTTCTCTATTCTAATACATTTTTAGTACTAATCGCAAAATTTAGTCCAAAAACAAACAGGCATTCCGGAAAATGCCTGCAAATTATTCTTTAAAATATTTCTTTCATCATTTGAACAATTTCATCTGCCACGTCTTCCGCTTGAGGGAAAATCCCGTATTTATCAATGAAAGCATGACACATTCCTTGGTAAACGATTACTTTTGTTTGCACACCACTTGCTCGCAGTTCTTTAGCAAAAATATCTGCAAAAGCTCGTAACGCATCAAACTCCGCACTGGCTATAAGTGTAGGCGGATAAATACTTTTATCTACAGCCGATAGTGGAGAATAAATTGGCGATGCGGGATTTTCGTCTCTAACATAGGCCGTCCGCAGTAATTCGCCAGAGCTGTTCATTCCAATGATACCT
This sequence comes from Listeria sp. LM90SB2, assembly GCF_028867355.1. Taxonomy (NCBI): domain Bacteria; kingdom Bacillati; phylum Bacillota; class Bacilli; order Caryophanales; family Listeriaceae; genus Listeria; species Listeria sp. LM90SB2. The sequence continues at coordinate 126,299 of NZ_CP046449.1, read as the reverse complement.
GGCGCAACGAGCGGAAGTGTCTCTTCTGATGCCCCAAACTTGGAAATATCCCACTGGTACTTATCATTATCTTCATCTACTAACGTTAGCGCTGGGTAAAGTAAAGCTTGAAATCCTACATAATTCGTCTCTGCTTCATAATCCATATAGCTCACCGCTGCTGCTAAAGTTCCACCCGCGCTATCTCCAGAAACACCTATTTTCGAAGCGTCGATACCGAGTTCGTCGCTTTGTTCCACTACCCATTCAAGCGCCCTGTAACAATCTTTTGGAGCTGCTGGTGCCGGGAATTCGGGAGCTAAATGATAGTCCACATTAATAACAACTGCCGGTAACTTTTCCGCAATACCTTTACAAAAGTTCTCCACAACAGCCGGCGTTCCACCAACAAAGCCACCACCATGATAAAAAATGAATGCGGGAACTGGTTTGGTCGCTTCTTCGTGACGATAAATTCGTACCGGAATATCGCCATAGTCCCCTTCAACAACCCGATATTCCGTAGTTACACCGTTTGATAAATCAATATTCGGACTTCCCATCGTTGCTCGCATTTGTAGTGCAGCTGCCGTTGCTATTTCCAAATTAGAAAAATCTGGCATTTGGATTTCTTGCGGCGCTTCTTTTATCGCATCATTCGTACCGCCAAGATGTTGTTTCAGGTCTTTTAATAAAAAAGGATCCAAATTCCCTCGAACTGTTTCTTGTGCCTGTTTAAAAATAACTTCTGTTCCTTCTTCTTGTTCTAGAATGCTATTTGATTTTATAAACGCTAAAGCTTTTTTATATTCCATCCAGTCTTCCTTCTCTCTGTCTTATTTTGGAATTCTAACTCGATTTGCGCCAGTTTTCTGATGGTGGAAACCCGTAATATTTCTTGAAAAGCTTGCTAAAATAATAAGCATCATTATATCCGACCATATTTGCGGCCTGTTTTACGGTAACGTCTTTATTCTTGAGTAATTCTTCTGCACGAGTAAGACGAATTTTGATTAAGTAGTTAATTGGTGATTCCCCGGTTTCTTCTTTAAATACTTTGGAGATATAGGCGGGGCTAATGTACATCGTTTGCGAAAGCGTTGAGAGCGAGACGTCTTCTGTGTGGTGTTTTTCCATATAATGAATAATTTCGTTTACAAGTATCTGTTTTTGCTGCTCGTCGGTAGATAATTTGACGCCGTTATTTTCAAGTTGTTCTGGGGTGGCTTCGCGTAAAACATGGATAATTAATTGCATGACGAAAGCCTTTAAAATCAAGTCATATCCTGGTTTTTCTGCGTCTTTTTCTTCTATAATTTGTTTAGAAATAGATAAAATGGCAGATTCTTCTTCTTTTTTTCGTAAAAAGGCCTTTTTAAACGGGAACGTATTTCGCGTGTATCCTTCCAGTGCAAAGTTCCGAAAACCTATATGGAGTTGCGCATTCGTCATACCTGGTTCGGTTATATCGTAATGATTCACACCAGGATTAAAAATCAGCATATCACCTTTTCCTAGTTTGACTCGCTCGCCTTCAATATCATAAATAACGTTTCCCTCACAAATAATCGAGATCTCCAAAAAATCATGATGGTGATTTTCACCTACGCGCACCTCATTCGTATAACAATTCGCGATATACAAAATTTGCGGATTAAATGTGGTCGTATTTATTTTCAGCATCACTTCACCTCCTCGTTATAACGCTTACATTTATCTTTTAATTATATAACATTGTCCATGCTTACAGCGAATATAAACCATTCTTTTTCGAAATTAGGAGTGTAAACTAAATGGATATATGAATATTAAAGGATGTGAAAAAATGGAGAGTATGAAATGGATTTGGCAATATGTCCGAAAATATCGTCTACTTATGATTGGTGTATTTATTTTAATTTTTATCGCTTCTGGTATTAGTATTATTTATCCGTTACTTGGCGGGAAAGTGATTGACGATGTTGTCTATCAAAATAAAACGAATTTGCTTATCCCGCTACTTTTAATCATGATTATTTCGACAATTATTCGAACTATTTGCCGTTATACCTATCAGATTATGTGCGAACGAATTGGGCAAAATTCCCTTTTCCGAATTCGAGAAGATTTATATAAAAAGTTGCAATCACTCGATTTTGATTTTTTCAATAATACGCGCGTTGGGGATATTATGGCGCGGATGACTGGTGATACGGATGCGATTCGTCATTTTGTTTCGTGGGTATCTTACAACATTTTGGAAAATGTATTTTTATTTAGTTTTGCAATTATCATAATGGCCGCGATTGACTGGAAATTAACGCTTGCGCTTGTTATCGTAACGCCGCTTATTGCTATTTTAACGATGAAAATGTCGAGTAAAGCCCAACCAGTTTTTTATGAAATTCGGGAGAGCTTTTCACGGCTCAATTCGATGGTGGAAGAGAATATTAGCGGGAATCGCGTCGTAAAAGCCTTTGCGCGAGAAGATTTTGAAATGAAGAAATTCCATGAACACAATGAGGATTTCAAAAAACGTAATCTAGATTCTGCCGATGTTTCCAGAACCTATTTGCCAGTGCTTGATTCGCTCGCGGGCATGCTCGTTGTCATCACGCTTATTTTCGGTGGCTATTTAGTAATTAAAGGCCAAATGACGCTGGGAGATTTAGTTGCCTTCAATGGATTCCTATGGATGCTAAACGGCCCGATGCGCATGAGTGGCTGGCTGATTAACGACGTTCAACGCTTTATCGCTTCTTCGTTTAAAATTCAAGACATGATGGCAACTGACGCTAAAATCCCCATCCACGCTGAAAAACCTGCGCCATCACTTCAAGGTCACGTCGAGTTTAAAAATGTCAGTTTTCATTTCGAGGACGACCCAAACACGGACGTACTCAAAAATATTTCACTAAAAGCTTCTCCAGGCCAAACGATTGCTATTCTGGGTGAAACTGGCGCTGGAAAATCAACACTCGTCAACTTAATTTGCCGATTTTACGATCCGACTTCCGGTGAAATTTTAATTGATGGTGTCGATGCGCGAAAATGGCATGTGCGGGAACTTAGAAACCATATCGCCACGGTGATGCAAGATATTTTCCTATTTTCTGATACGATTGAAGGAAATATTGCATTTGGCGCTCCGGATGCAACAATGGAAGATGTCCGGCGTATGGCGCGAATTGCAGACGCGGACCACTTCATCGAAACCATGCCTGAAAGTTATGACACGATTGTTGGTGAACGCGGTGTCGGACTTTCTGGCGGACAAAAGCAGCGGATATCTTTAGCTCGTGCTCTTTTAAAAAATCCATCCATTTTGATTTTGGATGATACCACTTCCGCTGTCGATATGGAAACCGAAGTGAAAATCCAAGGTGAATTAAAGAAAATCACGGAAAATACGACCACATTTATCATTGCGCACCGGATTTCTTCTGTAAAAGAAGCCGATGAAATTTTAATTTTAAATCATGGCGAAATCATCGAACGCGGCACACACTCTAGTTTGCTAGCAGAAAAAGGTTATTATTTTGATATTTACAATAAACAACTTGGAACGGAGGCGAATGTGAATGGCTAGAAATAAATTTGATATTGACGAAGAACTGGAAACAGCATTCAGCGCCGCACATTTAAAACGTATTCTCGTTTACGTAAAACCCTATCAAAAATCCATTTATATTACGCTCTTTGTCATCTTATTAGCAAATGTAGCAACAATGATTGGCCCGTATTTAACCAAAATAGTCATAGATGATACGATTCCAAACAAAAACGTGACACAACTATTCTGGATTGCGATTATTTTCATAGTTTCTGTCGTTGTAACCGGACTTTGTATGCGATACCGCATTAGGTCGATTACGCTTATTGGGCAAGACATTTTAAAAGATATGCGGACAGCGATTTTCGGTCATTTGCAAAAGCTGCCTTTCTCTTATTTTGACAGTCGCCCGCATGGTAAAATTTTGATTCGTGTTGTTAATTACATCAATATGCTCAGTGATTTATTGTCCAATGGGCTGATAAATCTGATTTCCGATATTTTAAGTGTCATTGTAACGCTTGGTTTTATGTTGATGATTGATCCAGTGTTAACGTTGTATAGTTTAGCGCTTATCCCGGTTCTTTTCGTGATTGTTATGGTCATTAAAACCGCGCAACGAAAAGCTTATCAAGTTCTAAGCAATAAACAATCCAACATGAACGCCTATATCCATGAGAGCATCGCTGGGATAAAAGTAACGCAAAGCTTTTCGCGAGAAGAAGAGAATTTTGAGATTTTCACCGAGGTAAGTAATGAGTACCGCCGTTCTTGGATGAAAGCGGTGAAAATTCAATTCTTGCTTTGGCCTGGGGTTCAAAATATCGCCGTAATGACGACTTGTTTAATTTACTTCGTTGGAATCAAAGGTTACGGTGTGGACGTTTCTACCGGGACACTGATTGCTTTCATCGGTTATGTTGGGAATTTTTGGAATCCTGTTATTAATATTGGAAACTTCTATAATTCGCTTATTACCGCAACGACTTATTTGGAGCGAATTTTCGAAACGATGGACGTTGAGCCCGATATTAAAGATGTCCCAAATGCGAAAAAAATGCCACCAATCGTTGGAAATGTTGACTTTAAAGATGTTTATTTCCGTTATGAGGAAGGTGTGGACATTTTAAAAGGAATTAATTTTCATGTGGATGCGGGTGAATCAATTGCGCTCGTTGGTCCGACTGGCGCTGGAAAAACGACCATCATAAACTTGCTCAGCCGTTTTTATAATATAAATTCTGGAGAAATTTTAGTTGATGGGGAAAATGTCGAAGAAGTCACGCTTAGATCACTCAGGTCCCAAATGGGCGTGATGCTCCAAGATACCTTTATTTTTTCAGGAACGATTATTGAAAATATTCGCTACGGGAAGCTAGATGCAACCGAAGAAGAAATTATCGCGGCTGCCAAAGTCGTTCGTGCTCATGATTTCATTTCCGGATTAAAAGATGGCTACTATACCGAAGTAAAAGAACGAGGTAGCACTCTTTCGGCCGGTCAGCGACAACTGATTTCCTTTGCCCGTGCTCTTTTAGCCGATCCGAAAATCCTCATCCTTGATGAAGCAACTTCAAGTATTGATACACAAACAGAAATCCTACTCCAAGAAGGGCTTGAGCGACTGCTGGAAGGCCGAACATCCTTCATTATCGCGCACAGACTTTCGACAATCAAAAACAGTTCGCGCATCTTCTACATTGATAATGGTCGCATTCAAGAAGCTGGCAGTCACGAAGAACTGATGGCACAGCACGGCTACTACTATAATTTATATCAATCACAGTTTGATATGTTGCAAGCTTTATAGAAAAAAGGTAACTAGAGATTCTAGTTACCTTTTATTTTGCGCATCCATTTGTAAAAAGAAATTATACAATGCTCCGTACAAATTCGCATCATTTTGGAAATGACAAGTGACGATTTTCGGTTGTGCGGCATGATAAGGATTAGCATCTTTTATTTCTGCGACAGCTTCGTTTAGTCTATCAACAACAACTGGTTGAGCGCTAATGCCACCACCAATTGCAATAATTTCCGGATCAATCAAATACTGGATATTTAAAATTTGAGATGTTAATTCATAAATATACACATCAAAAATAGCATTCGCTTCTTCATCGCCTTGGTTAATTAATTCGAAAACCTGCTCACCATCTTTTTTATTGGGTAAATTCTTCTTTGATGCAATGCGCTTAATTAACTCCACCGCTGATCCAGTTCTTCCAAAGAATGTACCTCGCAATTTCTTCGTATCAAAAGAAGTCTCCATAAAACTAACTTCTCCCGCCATCAAATGATAGCCAGATTGTAATTTACCATCCATAATAATTCCGCCACCAACGCCACTTCCAAGCGTTAAAATCGCCGCGCTATGTACATTTTTTGCCACACCTAACCAAAGTTCCGCTAAAGCCGCACTCTTCGCATCATTTTGCAAGACAACGGGAACATGACATTCACGCGCTAGCATTTCAGCCAAATTTTTCTCATGCATAAATAATAGCGAGCCACCTTGGTAAATCACGCCTTTTTCCGTATCTACCACTCCCGGACAACTCACAGCTATGCCCTTCACTTCTGTACTATAGGGGCGCCACTTTTCGACCATTTGAGCTACAAGTTCTTCTGCACTTTTGGCAGTTGTAGGGAATTTATCTTTCATTTTCACCGTACCGTTATTTTCCATCAACGCAAATTTAACAAAAGTTCCACCAATATCGTATACAAAATACATCCTTCTGCACCCTCTCTTGTCGCTTTTATTCATTGTAATACGTTTGGTCACTTTTTCAAATAAAAACAGAGATTCTCCGAAAAGAATCTCTGTTTTTGTCTATTAATTTATTAACAACCAAGGACCCCACTGTTCAGCTCCTGGCTCATTTCCCTGAGTCCACCACTGTGCTTCATATGTTTTCCCTTTGTAAGAAACCCTATCTCCCTTATTGTACGTTTTGGCAGCGTCCCATGCTGGAGTTGCTGGTGGTGTTGCCGCATCAAGCGTTGTCACAGTTAAGGCCGAGCTTGCTGCTGAGAAATTCCCAGCCGCATCATATGCTTTTACTGTATAAGAATACGCTGTTTTTGCAGTTAAGCCACTATCTGTAAAAGTAGTTCCTGAAACAGAGCCCACTTCGGTCCCATTTCGGTACACTTTATATCCAGCCACTGCTTTATTGTCCGTTGAAGCTGTCCACGTTAGAGTAGCAGATTTATCGGTTACATTAGAAGATGTGAGTGCTTTTGGTACTGTTGGAGCTTCTGTATCGCTTGGATCAGGTACAACAGTTCCCCCGCCAAAAATCGTTTGTTTACCAAATTCGACACTCGATTTTACCATCCGTTGTGTTAAATCAATTTTAGAAATGTTAGCTACATCCACACTAGATGCACTCGATTTTAAACGGAACGTATAAGATGCGCCTTGCGGAATTTGTTGCGCGTCGTATACAGAAGCTAAATCAACTACTGTATTGCCACCTGAAGTAGTAACTGTACCCGCTTTATAATCGCCAGCAGTTAACGTTTCGCCCGCTTTTACTGGAATATAAAACTTAGGTAATTTCACTGTTTCAAACGATAGCTCAGTTGATTTCAAAACTTCATTGGTTTCGTCCGCTTTTTCATTGTTTGTAATTGTAATTTCGTACCCGACCCCATTTTCGCTATAAGGTTTCACTGTCGCTACCACATTTAAATTCGCATAAGTAATCGCGTTTTGCGGGATAGCGTTTGTGCCGAATAATCCTGATTTAATCGCCTTTGTGAGTTCATCGCGCTTAGTTGAAGTCGTTGTTTTATCCTGCGACTGCATCCAAGAAATCATCCCACCAAGATTATTATCTTTTACATACTGTGCCTTATAGCCAATTGAACGCGTATTGTCATATGTGTAAAACTCCCCAGTCTCCTTACTATAAAGATACGGCGCCTTGGCAGTATCATCCCAATATTCTTTCAATGTTGGCGTTTTAGCTTTTAGCGCATCAATACTTCTATACGCCCAAACTCCGCCAGCACGGCCCCCATCGCCTGTTTTAATTGGGTTTTCGTTGTTTGCCCCGTAAGTAAGCGAGCCATCCGCATCTTTATTCGTTTTTTCAGCAGCTTGGAAAAGCCCTGGCAATGCCGTATCCGTTCCAGCAGCTACTTTATTCCAGCCTCGAGTGTAAAATGCTGCCCCAACAACAATTTTATTCGAAACTGCTCCCTTTTCTTTTAAGTATTTAACGGTTTGGTCGACAGAAAAACCACTATCATAATTCGGATCTTTCGGATTGCCGTAAAGCGCTGTATGATGCGCACTATTCGGTGTCCAAGCACCATTTAAGTCATACGTCATCACATTCGCAAAATCGACTACTTTAAATAAATTCGCTACATCAATCCCATTTTCTAAAGTAGATTTTGCAGCTGGTAAAGCAACCGATAATTCGTATTTCTTGTTAATATCCACGCCTTGTTTATCCAAAGCCGTTCTTAAATCTTGTAAAAGTGTAATAAAGTTTTGCTTATCCGCAGGTTTTGCATTTGGTGTGCCTTCATCGTTTTTATTATCAACAAGGTCAGCGTCCCGTACCGAAGCAGGATATTCCCAGTCCAAATCAACAAAATCCATATTAGTATATTTCACAAACTTCATCACGTTTTTCACAAAGTTAGCCCGTTTTGTTGGATCCGCTGCAACTGTCGAGAAATCTCCCGACTTAGACCAGCCTCCAACTGAAACCCCTATTTTCAAATTCGGATTTTGAGCGCGCAAATCTTGAATCGCATTCAAAACGCCTGCATTTGCTCCGCCCCATTGAACTCCCTCTTGTCCAACAGGCGCCCCAACAGCAGCATCTTTATCAGTAAAAACTAAATCCCCATTACTATTAAAATCCAGAAAAGCAAAATTCAAATGTGTTAATTGATCAGCTGGAATATCTTTCGGATAAAAGTTCCCTTCTCCTCCCCAAATCGACCAATCACCGTAATACATAACATTCCGATACTGTGGTACATTTTCAGCCGCTTTCGCCCGTTTTGGCTCTGCACCAATTGATACAACCACTAACGATAAAACTAACAACACAACAGAAGTAATACTAAAAAGCTTTTTCATCTTCTTATTCATCTCTTCACCCCGATTTTTGATTTATAAACCTCATTTCGGTAGTTCTAAGTTTGTCTCTCTGTACCCCTTTTTGTGTGGTTGCCCGAATGTTCTTCTCTCTAATTTCCTCCCTCCAATTAAAGATTCATTCCGAGCATCTGTATATCATGCAATTATCATGCCAAAAGAAAGCGCTGTCATTCTGCGGTTTAAGACCCCTTCCTAAGATACACAGATGGAATAAAAACTTACACAGATAAAAAAAGCATGAGAACATATCCCACGCTATCCATGAATTATTATTTAATTTTCACAAATTCAAACCAATGCTTTCGCGAATAAAAAAAGGATGCCAAACAAAGTATTAACGCAATGACTGTAGACTCCCAACTAGTGGCCAAAAGTCCGAAAAAAAGAAATGGAAACATTGAATAATTTAATATTAGTGCTTTACGGTTAATCCGCACAATAACATCATTATTATTTTCCAAAACCGCTTCCTGACTCCCATAAAACCAATTAGTCACGCAAACCTTTGTTTTCTCCATCTTAGGCATAAAAAAATGAGACTGATGATTGTCGAGTTTTACAATTTCTTCATTTTCGATTCTAATTTTCACCGGAGTAATACCGCTGCCAATTCCAGTTTTACGAGTTATTTTGATAGTCATAGTTGCTTCTCCTCCTTGGCTGTATGTTATTTTAATTATATCAAGAAAGGAACAAAAAAAGAACAAGGAAATATCAGCTATTTCCTTGCCCTCTTTTAAGCAAAAGTCGTAACATCCGTAATTGGTAATCGATAAGACTGGTAGCCAGAATTTTTAGCTTTACCGATAGAAACAATCATAACCGGTACATAACGCTCTGGATCCATATTGAAGGCCTCAGCAACTTCCTTACGTTCAAAACCACCAATTGGATTTGTATCATAACCATGCGCACGAGCAACTAACATTAATTGCATCGCTACAATTCCGCCGTCAATAAGAACTACACGTTCTGCTTCTGTGCGCGGAATGGATGCAAAGTACTGGCTTAATTTAGCCATTTGTTGTTCTTTCACTTCTGCCGGCATCAAGCCGCGTTCAACTGATTCTCCGTAAATTTTTTCACCGTTTTCAAAATTCTCTAAGTCGCCAAAAACTAGGATCATTGCGGAAGAAGATTCATTTTGACGTGTATTAAAGCGAACTAACGAGCTTAATTTTTCTTTACCCGCATCACTTTCCACGACCACAAAACGCCATGGTTGCATGTTTACAGAGGAAGGAGCCGTTACCGCGTCCTCTAGAATAGCTTTCATTTCTTCTTGGCTAATTTTCACCGTTTCATCGTATTCTCGAATCGAGCGGCGGTTTTTCATTAAGTCTTCAAAATCATTATTTACATAAGTCATATTATGGTCCTCCTTATCGCGCAAGTGGCGTTAATACTGAAATTTCAAGTTCTTTAGCAACAAAATCAGCAGCCAATTTCTGGAATTTTTTGAAATGCTCGCTGTCGTTGTGTTGTTGAATGGCTTCCATATCCGCCCATTTTTCTAACATATAAAAAACTGTTTCGTTTTCTGTTGATTGTACTAATTCATAACCATGATTCCCAGCTTCTGCTCTTGATGCAGCAATAACTTCCTTAGCCGCCTGCAAAAAAGCTTCGGTTTGTTCTTTTTTGACCGTAATTTGCGCTTCAATATGCAACATTTCCCAACAACTTCTTTCAGATTTGATAGTTCGATTAATTTCGAACTATCATAATATAACATAGCAGCAAGTTCCGCGCAATTAAAATGTAAGTTATGATATGATATTTATATGAAAAAGTTAAATGAGCTCTCAAAATCAGATTTATTATTAATTTTCCAAGCATTAAGCGATCCAATCCGTCTTGATATTTTCCTATGTTTACTGAAAAGCAAAGAAAAACGCTTCTCTGGCACAACTTACAATATCTCCAAATCTACCATGTCTCACCACATTAAACTGCTTAAAGAAGCAAAACTTATTAATTTAAGAAAGGAAGGAACCACGCATATTTATTCGGTGAATGAAGCATTAGTGGAAGAAATCGGCTACTTCTTTGATGCATGTAAACATAATCACAAATAAACCATGAATTTCATCTTTAAAATTGTTAACCAGGTTAATATTTTGATATACTTTAAATATTAACTTACTTAAGGATGTGGTTTTTTAGTGAAGCGAATACTCATTAGATCGGGTATGCGACCGACCAATGTCTACACGCCGGAAGACATCTATTTAAAGGATCGAACCGGGTTTAACAATGGTAATCTTGCGTATCAATATAGCATTTATCGAGCTTTGTGGAATGATGATGTAGAAATACATGCTGACGGTCTTTCATCTAACCCCAATCTCGCAGAAAAAATCAATGAAAATTACGACCTCTATGTTATGCCTTTAGCTGACGCATTTCGAGACGACTTTAGGCCAGTACTCCGCAATTACACCCAACTCATTCGCAAATTAAAAATCCCAGTCATCGTAACAGGCGTCGGGTTAAGAGCGAATTACGAACCACAACTAGACGAAGGTTTTTCTTTTGATGAAGATGTTACTAACTTTGTTAAAGCAGTCCTAGAAAAATCAGCTCAAATTGGGGTTCGAGGACAAATTACTGCAGATTATTTAAAAAAACTAGGATTTAACGCAGAACTTGACTTCCGAGTAATTGGTTGTCCGTCCCTTTATACATTCGGACGAGAAATAAAAATAAGAGATTTTCACTTAACAGATCAATCCACCATCGCTATTAATGCATCCCCAACTTCTTCAGAAATAGCTATCAATTTCCTTAACAACATGATTACTACATATAAAGACTATCACTTTATCCCTCAACACCTAGACGAATTCCATTTAATGTATGCCGGCGGTCCAGATATCTCTAGTGATATCAATGGCTACCCAACAAATATCCAACATAAGTATTATCAAGAAGGTCGAGTAAAATATTTCACTGGCATGCCTAGTTGGTTCGATTTTGTGAAGAAAGTTGATTTTAGCATTGGCTCTCGCCTACATGGAAACGTCATTCCAACAATAGTCGGAACACCTAATATTTCTTTCGTACAAGATGCCAGAATGCGTGAACTAGCTTCCTACCATGCGCTTCCTCACGTAACCATCGATGAATTAGAAAAAACCAACAACCTCCAAGAATTACTAACTAAAGTGGACCTGAAATCAGCCGAAAAAGTCCAAGCAAGAAATTTTGATAATTATATTGATTTCTTAGATACTAATGGTCTCAATCATATCTATAAATACGATAAAAACAGAAAATCAGCTCCCATGGATGAACTTATAAACTCCATTACTTTCCCAACAAGTCCAGACCCCATTTCCATATTAAACCCTCAAGAAATGCTAAACCGAGTAAAAATCTCCACCAATTTATTAAAAGAAAGACATGATTTTAGCACAAGATACCGCGTCAATCTCGTAAATAATCAACTTACCCAACTGAAAAAAACAACTTCTGAACAAAACAAAAAATACCAACAAAAAATTACTGAAACACAAGAAAAAAATCAGCAATTAGAAAAACAACTGACAGATACTAAACAAAAATTACAGTTGACGATTAATAAAAATCACGAACTAACTAATAAAATCAGACATTATCAAGGAACATTAAACCGAAAATCTGTAAAAACTACTTTAAAAGTAGCGAACTCTCTAGCAAATTTAAAAAAGAAAGTCTCCAGAAGCTAAGCAATAAAAAAGCAGCCATCCAAATCCGGCTGCTTTTTTCTTATTTCCTTAAAATCTTCTCCATTTTTTTCCCTTTTGCGAGTTCATCCACCAATTTATCCAAATAACGAATTTGTTGCATTAGTTTATCTTCAATTTCTTCTACTCGGTAGCCGCAAATAACTCCGGTGATTAAGGAAGCATTCGGATTCATTTTTGGTGCTTCGGCAAAGAAGGTCTCGAAATCAATTGCTTGGTCGATTGCTTGTTGCAAAGAATCTTGATCATAGCCGGTTAGCCAAAAAATAATTTCATCCACTTCTTCTTTTGTGCGGTCTTTTTTCTCCGCTTTTTGTATGTAAAGAGGGTATACACTAGCGAATGACATCGTGTAGATTCTTGGTTTTTTCATATTGGTGTTCCTCCTTTGTTTACTTTAGATTATAACAAAGTACGTGGTTTGTTCAATTATTATGTACGAAAAAAAGCATCAACAGACATAAATCCATTGAAGCTTTTCGGTATAAATCGGCTTATTTATTTTTGTTTTTTTTCTTGCTAAATATCGACCGAAACGAGCGCTTCATAACATCAAAGAAACTGAGCGAGCTCACCATATTGGCTGGGTCGACATAAACTCGTATTTTACGTAAAACTTCTTTAGGTCGTTTAGAAGCAAATGTGTATGTGCCGTTGCGCTTTGTTTTAATGGCGTAGCGAGGGATCCACTTACCTTTTAGCATAACGGATACGATAACTTGATCTACTTCTTCCCAAGGGATTTGGACGAATTTACGCACATCACGTGAGTTAAAAAATTCAAAACCTTTGTCGCCAATCATAATTTTCCCGTAATCTGTAAGTCCAGTATACGCGGTGGCATCTATTGTTAAGTCTACCTTTGTATTAATCGATTGAACCAACTGTATTCGCTCCATTTCTTTTCGCTTGTTTTGTTTATTATACCGTATTCGTTTATCTGTGTCATATATCTAAACGAAAAGAGGCTCGGTGAATATTGCACCAGCCTCTTTTCGATCAGCTTATTTTTACAGAAGCCCGATTAAGTGACCAACTATACCAACTACGAATAGACCTAGAATGATGATAATTGGGCTGATTTTTTTCTTAAGTAACCACATACATAGGAATGTAAGAGCTACTGCTGCAAGTCCTGGGATTAAGTTATCCAAGTTATTTTGCAAGGTTGTTACTTTAATTTCAGAAAGAGCTAAACCTGCTTGTTGTTGTTCTAAAGCAGTTTTGATACCTTGAGCGCCTTGTGGAAGATGACTCCAATCAATATACGCACCTTCATCAAGTTTAACTTTCGAGATAATTGGCGCAAACTGGATATTTACCCATCTCTGCACCAAGGCGGCGAGGACGAACATCCCGAGTATCGAAGCACCTTTTGTAATGTCTTGTAGTAATCCACCAGAAAGGTCATCAGTAATTTTAGAACCAGCTTTGTAGCCGAATTCTTGTGTATACCACATGAAGCCCCAACGGATTACGTTCCAAGCAACGAAGAATAAGATTGGTCCAAGAATGTTTCCACTCAAGGCAAGAGAAGCACCTAATGCTCCTAACATTGGACGAATTGTAAACCAGAATACTGGATCACCAACACCAGCTAGAGGTCCCATCATACCAACTTTAACCCCTTGAATTGCTACATCATCAACTTCTGCTCCATTGGCACGTTCTTCTTCAAGAGCAAGTGTTACCCCTAGAATTGGAGATGCAATATATGGATGTGTATTAAAGAATTCTAAGTGACGTTTTAGAGCTTGCGAACGATCTTCTTTAGTTTTATATAATTTTTTAATAGCGGGAATCATAGAGAATGCCCAGCCACCATTTTGCATACGTTCGTAGTTCCATGAACCTTGAATGAACGTAGAGCGCCATGCTACGCGTAGACGGTCTCTCTTTGATAATTCGATTTTTTCTGCCATTCTATTCTCCTCCTTTTTTTATTAATAGTCGTTTAATATATCGCCCAGTGGATCGCGAGAGTTTCCGCCTCCACCGCCGTTTGAGTTACCGCCACCCATTTTAGATAGGTTAAGGTAAATAAGAGCAAGTGCAACACCTAGAGCACCAATTGCGATAAGTGTAAGTTGAGAAATTGCAGCTACTACGAAACCGATTACGAAGAACGGCCATACTTCTTTAGTAGCCATCATGTTGATAACTAGTGCATAACCAACGGCAACTACCATTCCTCCACCGATAGCCATACCATCTGTTAACCAAGCTGGCATTGCTTCTAAGAAAGATTGAACGCTGTCTGCTGGAATGAATAAAAGTGCTGCTGCAGGAATCGCGATACGAATACCTTGCATACAAATTGCTGAAATATGTAACCACTCTACGCTGCGTATATTCCCTTTTTCAGCGGCTCTGTCCATCAAGTGAACAATTGGAACTGCCAATGTACGAACGATCATTGTTAAGAAAAGACCTGCTACTGCTAGTGGAATTGCAATCGCGATTGCAGATGGAATACCTGCTACCCCTTGTCCACCTAATACTAATATAATTGCTGAAGCTACTGAGGCAAGCGCGGCATCTGGTGCTACGGCTGCTCCGATGTTTGCCCATCCAAGTGCGATCATTTGTAGAGTTCCGCCAAGGATGATACATGCTGTTAAGTTACCTGTTACGAGACCAATTAATGTACATGCGATTAATGGCTGATGGAACTGAAATTCATCTAGAATTCCTTCAATACCTGCTAAAAATGCAATAAGTACTACTAAAATTATTGATATGACAGACATAATAAACCTCCTATTTTAATTTTTTATTGTGTCTTTAGTTCGTGTTTTGCTTTTTTGATGATGTCTTCCATGTTTGCGCTTGAGTCATTAGGGACTTTACGCACATCGAATTTAACGCCTTTTTCTTTTAGTTTCTCAAAGGTTTCAACATCATCTTTCCCCATGGAAAGTACTTTGCTAACAACAACTTTACCTACAGAGTGAGCCATGGAACCAACGTTTACTTGTTCGATTTCTACGCCACCTTCAATTGCGCGTAAAACATCTTGAGGATTTTCGAATAATAAAAGTGCTTTTGTATTGCCGAAACGCGGATCTTTTGAAATCTCAATCATTTTTTGGACTGGGATAACGTTAGCTTTTACTCCTGGTGGTGCTGCTTGTTCGATTAATTTTTTACGAAGGTCGTCTTTTGCAACTGCATCTGAAACGACGATAATTCTTGTTGGGTGTGTTGCTTTTGTCCATGCAGTGGCTACTTGACCATGCAAGAGACGTGAATCAACACGAGTTAAAACGAATTCGATTTTTCCATCACCAACTGCAGCGATTTCTGCTTGTGGCTGTTCAGTAGCTGTTACTTGCGGCTGTAGTTCTTCTGGTTTAACGCGGACACCTTCTTGAGCTGGTGCAAGAATATTTGCTGCGATTTCGTGTGCGCTTTCCATTGTAAAACGTGATGAGAAAGCTTCAATCAGCATTGGCAAATTAAGTCCTGCTACGATTGCCCACTTATCTTTATGTAGTTCATAAAGACCGTTTGCTTGATTGAATGGTGTGCCTCCCCAAAGATCCACTAAGAATAAAACTTCATCTTGGCTATCAAAGGATGCAATTGCAGCTTCCATTTTAGCTTTGATGTCTTCTGGACCTTCGCTTGGCATCAAAGTGATTGCTTTAACGTTTTCTTGCTCGCCGAAAATCATTGTTCCGGACTGCAAAATACCTTCAGCAAATTCACCGTGAGTTGCGAGGATAATTCCTACCATCTTTTTCCCTCCTAATATAATTCATTTATTTTGCTACCCGCTATATTTATTGCAAGTTCTGTGCCAATTTATAGTATTACTCTCAAAACCCTTATACACCAATGATTTTAACATCTATATTAATACTATAATCATTAGTGTATCGCCTATTGATACAGAAAATACGTTTTGATTATTTAGTGTATCTGAAAATTGTTGTATCTATATCAAAAAAACGTAATAAATTTATCTTTTTTTATAGATCGCGTAAAAAAACCACGCAAATGTCATTTAAGCGTGGTTTTTTACAGGTCTGTTTTAAGCACAAGTTGCCTGATAAGGTCGAGTCAATAACCAAGGTGTTCCTTTTATATTTAAGTCACCTTCATTGACTAGTTCGTTTACAACTGACGACATAGTAGACACTGAGCATTTGGCAAATCTTGCTAGTACATTTATTCTTAACCATCTTGGAAATTCTGGTTTGTTCTCTGAATTTATTTGATAACGCTCGATAATTTTCGCCAAAATCATTTCCGCACGTTCTGCAGGATCAACAGAAATTAGCGTTCTTTGCCAGTCTAGACCTTTCTCAAAGTCTTCCGCTATTTCTAAGAAAAATGTTGGTAATAAATGTTGGTCTTCTAATTTTCCAATTAATTCTTCTGCTCGAATGATGCTATAAGAGGTATCTTCTAACGCCGTTAAGGTAATGTCTCCTTTTGTTGTAAAAATAATTCGTTGATCGATAAAAACACGATACAAATCATCTTTACCTTCCTCGTTTACTTGTACTAGTAAACCTTTCTCCATGACTATTACTTGTTCACGGTTCATCGTTATTTCGCCACCCGCCATTAATTTTTGACGCGTAAGGTGAAAATTTTTTATAATCCATGAATAAATCAACAAATCTTCTTTGACCAATTGATGGAATTCTAAAAAAGTCATTTGAATTTACTTCCTTTCGTTCATTTTCTTATGGCTAATCAACAGCTTATTTAAAGTATAGTACAAGTATGTTAGAAATATGTTAGAAAAATTCTTTTTTTATATTCATTTATAAAAAAGGATGCCACGTAGACATCCTCACTTTTCTTGGTTATGCTTTATTCACATTCTTAGTCATTTTAGTAGTTTCACATAGATGCGCTGCCAAACAATTAATGCCCCACACGCCACAAAAAAACTACAAATAGTTAGATAGGTTCTTATTCCGAACTGAATAACTCCCGGAAAATCTGCTACTTGTATAATAGAAAAATGCACTGACTTCATTGCAAAAAAACCAACAAAATAAAGCACTGTGATCAAAAGAAATCCTGCTAATTGCTTCATTTCGTTCTTCATTTTTTTAGGTACTCTTATCTTCTTCCAAAAAGAAAGTAAGTGGAATAGCCAACTACTCCAAAATATTAGCACCGTATATTGAAAAGGAATTGCGGTAATTTGTAATGTAATAAGGCTTACTGAAAGTGATGCTCCAATAACAATTAAAAAAGAAGTAACCTCTGCATTTAACTGATAGCGATTATGCCATAATTGATAGCGCTGGATTCGTTTTAAGGGTTCCTCAGCGCTACATAAAAAGCGCCGAATCCCCACTAAAATCAATAATATCGCCAGAAAAAAACCAAGTAATAAACCAATAATCAACAGAAGTGTACTAAAAAATTCGCTTGTCATCGGACCGCCTACTCTCTGTTTGTTTTCGCTTGTTTAGTCTTTCAAAAATCCGCTCCGCTTGCTCAGCATCCGTAGAAGCAAACTGTGCCATGATATTTGCTTCATTTTGTACTAAATGTAAATATCCAAGTGCCACAAAGATTGGGTCCGAAGCAACTGCATCTAAAATACTGATTTCACTATAGTCAAAAAAGCTTAAACAATCAATATGCTCTTCTAACACGGTTTGTTGTCCTTCTTTTGTATTAATAACAAAGCCCTCTACTTCTCCTTCAAAAAACTGCCCCATAGGCGAGACGATTTTAAGTTTCATTTCCTTCTCCTCCTATTTCAAGTCTTTGTAGGATCCGATAAATAGGAAATCACGTTCTGAGCGTTCATCATAATCACCGTTCAAAATGCGTTCGATACTCCCTAGCAAATCTTCAATTTCTACAAATGTGCCTTCTGTTCCAGTGAATTTTTCCGAAACATAGAATGGTTGTGAAAGGAAATTCCTGATTTTCCTTGCACGATGAACTAGTTTTCTATCTTCATCACTTAATTCTGCCATTCCAAGTACGTTGATGATTTCTTGCAGTTCCATATAACGCTGTAAGATAAATTTCACTTGCGCCGCTAATTGGTAGTGTCGCTCGCCAACAAAGGTTGGATTGAGTGCTCTTGAGAATGATTGAAGTGGATTAACCGCTGGGAAAATCCCAAGTGCCGCAATCGAACGCTCTAATACAATTGTTGAGTCTAGATGGCTAAACGTCGCAACTGCAGATGGATCATCAATATCATCTGCTGGTAAAAATACACACTGAATCGAGGTAATAGAGCCATTTTTAGTAGACGCGATGCGGTCTTGAAAATCGCCGACCTCTTTGGAAAGTGTGGATTGATAACCTCCAGTAATAGGAATTTTTCCTTGTAAAGAAGAAACTTCAGAACCCGCTTGAATAAAGCGGAAGACATTATCTATAAATAATAAAACATCTTTTTTCTCTTCATCTCGTAGATATTCTGCAATCGTTAGTCCTGTTAATGCCACGCGCATCCGTACACCTGGAGATTCATTCATTTGACCAAGTACAACGGTTGTTTGAGGGAGCACACCACTTGCTTCTAATTCTTTATACAAGCCGATTCCCTCTCTAACTCTTTCTCCAACCCCAGTAAATACAGAGTTACCACCAAGCATACTGATATTATTAATCAATTCTTGCATTAAGACAGATTTCCCTACACCCGCTCCACCGAATAAACCTGTTTTCCCACCTTTTAAAATAGGACAAATAAGATCTATAACTTTAATACCAGTGTAAAGAATTTCTTTATTCGTATCTAGCTCTCGAAGTAAAGGCTGGTCACGGAATATTGGCCATTTTACTTCCGCAGCTGGTTCTGGTTTGCCGTCAATCGCTTTTCCATATACATTTAGCATTCTTCCTTGGACGGTTTCCCCAACAGGTACTTCAATTGGATGTCCTAAATTAACGACTTCCGTACCTCTAGCCAAGCCACTTACCTCACCAATAGCGATGGCAGACACTGTATTAATTCCAGTATGTTGAACAACTTCAGCTAGATAAGTTCCTTGATGTGTATGATACTCAAGCGCAAAGCCAATTTCAGGCAGTTCGCTCTCATTAAATTCGATTTTTAAAACAAAACCACTAATACTAATAATGGTTCCTGTGTTTTTTTTCATTTATTCTTCGTCCTTCCTAATCGTCTGTGCTCCACTAATGATATCGAGTAATTCGCCAGTTTTTTGTTGTAATGCTTGCTTTCTGGCATTAAAAATAGCTTCTTCCAATTGTTTCTGGATATTGTCTTTGGCTTGTTTCATCGCGATTCGGCGCATGCAATATTCACTGGCAACCGAGTAACGAAACATGCTATAAAGCAAGCCACACAAATAGTTTTCTAATAATAACTGCTCCACCTGCTCATCATCCGTCTCGAAATCGAGTACATAATCTACTTCAATTTCCTCCGTATTCGAGTCTTCTGGAATTTCAGGATAAATTTTTTCACACATAGCTTCTGATTGAACTGCATTCAAATATTTCGTGAAAATCACATATAGTGCGTCCATTTGTTCCGAATGAATTAGGTCAATAAAATCAGCAGTAACAGCCGTAGTGGTTTCTAAATCAATATTTTCAAGAGAAAACTGTAAATAAGAGGTGATATTCTGACCTAGTTTTGTTAAATAACGGTGACCTTGTTCACCTACAACTACCCAATTTATCGTTACTTGCTCGCCGAGTGATTCAATCAACTGGTCGATTTCAACAAAAACCTCACTATTATAGGCGCCGCAAAGACCACGCTCAGAAGTTATCGCAATAGCAGTAACATTTTTTTCTTCTTTTACTTGGTTATTACTGGTGTACATAGTTTTTCTCACCCAGCGCAAACTTTTTAAAATAGTTTCGTAATAACTAACAGCCGCTTCCGCTTTTTCTCTTAAGGCGGAAAGTTTTCCGAGTGTCGCTAGTTCTGTTACATGGACTATTTTATAGGTTGAATTTAGTGCTTTAATGGTTTTTCGGGCTTGGTCTATGCTACTCAACTAAAAAGCCTCCCAGCTTCCCGAATGATCTCTTCTAGCATTTCGATGTGCGATTCATTCAGTTCATTAATCGTTTCTATCTGAGCTGAAAACGACTCAAAATCTTTATGCATATGCGCTTTTTCTAGCAAAAGGTCTTTGAAAGTCTGAATATTGGCAGGCGGGATTTTTGTTAGAAAGCCATTTTGGAAAGCATATAAAATAACGATTAATTCCGTTACTGATAACGGGCTTAGAATTTTTTGCTTGAATAATTCTGTTAATAATCGGCCATCCGATACCATTTTCATACTGCCATCATCAAGTGCATTACCAAAATCGAGTAATTCTTTTAATTCCTCAAACTGCGAAAGAATCAACGTTAAGTTTTTACTTAATTTGCGGATAATTGGGTGTTGTGCATCGCCGCCAATCCTTGAAACAGACACACCAACATCTACGGCTGGCTTTTGACCACGGTTGAATAAATCCGATTTTAAAAATAATTGCCCATCTGTAATAGAGATAACATTAGTAGGGATATAAGCTGTTACATCATCTGATAGAGTTTCAATCATCGGTATTGCTGTAATAGAACCGCCACCATGTTCTTCATTCATTTGAACGGCCCTTTCTAAGAGGCTAGAGTGAATATAAAAACTATCTCCTGGATAAGCTTCTCTTCCTGGCGGGCGGTTAAAGAGTAAAGTAATTGCTCGATAAGCATCCGCATGTTTGGTTAAATCATCTAAAATGATGAGTACATCTTTACCTTGATCTCGCAAGGCTTCCGCTACTGCCATACCCGCATACGGTGTTAAATATTGCGCGGTAAGGGAATCACTGGCTGCAGTTGCAACAACCGTAGAATATTCCATTGCTCCATGATTTCGAAGAGTTTCAATAACTTCTGCGATATAAGCTGCTTTTAAGCCAATAGCAACATAGATGCAATGCACATTTTGATCATGTTGGTTAATTATCGTATCCACAGCAATTTGTGTTTTCCCAGACTGGCGATTGCCAAGGATTAATTGACGCTGACCTCGACCAATTGGCGTAATAGAATCAATCACCGCAAGCCCCGTATTAAGCGGGCGTGTTACACTATCAATCGTCATAATAGCTGGAGTTACACAGAAAAGTGGAGAGGTTGCTGTCGGCTTTTCTTCACTTTCTTCATAAAGCATTTTTCCTGTAGTATCAATAACACGCCCTGCCATTTCTTCAAATAGGTCTACTTCGATAAATTTGCCGGAGACCCCAACATGCATACCTTCTAAAATGTCATTCGTCTTATCAATCAAACCGATTCCGACAAATTCCTCATTGAGCTCCAGAATTACACCTCGGTGCCTTTCATCAATTAAAACAGCCTGATGTAGCGCTGCATTTTCTAGGCCTGAGCAGAAAATAACTCCATCAGAAATTTTTTCCACTCGGCCATGTTCTTTCAAATATTCCAAGTCCACATGGGTTTCGTATTTGTTCATATCAAAATGAATTGTTTTCAAAGTTTCACTTCCGCTTCCATTTTTTCTGTTGATCGTTTAATTAATTCCTGGTAGCTCATATCAATTGATTTAGAACCATATTGAATAATCACTCCGCCAATTAACTCTTTTTGTACTTGATACTCGATTTTATAGCTCCTATGCGCCGGCTGCCAAAGTTTTTCAAAGTGATTAGCTGAATCTTTGCTAGCTACATGGATGCAAATAAGACCTGTATAAAAATGAATATTGTATACCTCTAAAAAGTTACGATACAGGTTCCGCGTTTGGCGGTAAGAGTAATGCGTCATCATGTAAAAAAGAAATTGGATAAATTCAGCATCTAACTCATCTAAAGTACCTTCTTCTTGCATCACTTTTAATTTTTGCTCTGGCGATAAATAACTACTTTGGTAAATTTGTTTCACAGGAAGTTTACTCGAAAGCTCACTATATCTCTGAAATGACTGAGCAAATAAATGTAACTGCTCTGGCGAATACATTTCAAATAACTGCAAAATCACTTTGTATGGGAGCGCACAACGTATTTTTTCTGTTCTAACTAATGCATCAAATTCCCGAATTGCTTCTGTAAATAGACGCGCTTCATCTTCTTCCGACTCAATAAAAACTTGTTGAAAAATTTCATTAATGTAACTACTTAGTGATTTGTACGGTGCGTGTGGTGTTGTTTCAAATCTAGGCACCTCCACGATTTGCTTTGGCTTTTCATTTTCCCATGCCTGCAATTGTTGTTCATAGCTTTTATTTTGAGCTATTAATTGATCGATTTCTTCTAAAAAAAGCTCTTCTTTTTGTTCCGATTCAATAGCCAATTGACGATTTTTTTGTTCTTCTTGTGTTGTTGCTACTTTTTGTCGCTTTAAACGGCGTAAAAGACTTTCCTTTTCAAGCGACTGATCTTGACTCACTTCGTAAAAAAAGCTAGTCAAGATATTTTCTAGTTTTCTTAAGGTGAAATGCAGTAAATATAAGAATCCTACTGCGAAAACACTATATAGAATTATTGTTTGAATCATTTTCTCCATATTCTCACCCATCATATAAACGGATTAACCCAAAGCAAGATGACTGCGATTGCCAGTGCAAATAGCATTAATGCAACTATCATGAGAAGTCCCAAAAAGAGACCTCCCATAACTTCTTTCTTTGCATTCGGGTTTTTTCCGATAATTTCTGTTGCTCTACTTACGGCAATTCCTTGTCCAATTGCCGCTCCTAAAGTCGCAAGCCCAATTGCCAGTGCCGCGCCAATTACGCTACATGCAACTAC
The DNA here is from genome assembly GCF_028867355.1 of Listeria sp. LM90SB2. Lineage (NCBI taxonomy): Bacteria > Bacillati > Bacillota > Bacilli > Caryophanales > Listeriaceae > Listeria > Listeria sp. LM90SB2. Next base: position 103,193 of record NZ_CP046449.1, on the reverse strand, counting down.
TAAATCCATTGTTGTTTCCTACCTTCTGTTTGAGTTTGTTGTATTAAAATGCATATCATTTTTTACTACTTTTGATAAACGTACAGTTGTAATGCACCTTGAGCATCGTATACAGCTACACGATAATCGAAGCTTTCTTTAGCTAGTTTTGAAATGGTTTCTGTAACCTTCACTTGCCCTGCTTCATCCGTTGTAACTTGTTGACTCTTCCACACGGTCCAATTATCATCGTCTATCCCAGCTATCTTCCTTTCAAATTCCAACTGATACGTTTCGAGAGCTTTACGTTGCATCGAAAAGGACATATCATAAGTTGCGTTTTGAGGGGCTAAAACATCTTCCATCTTAGCTGTTAAATCATTTCCGTTCGTTTCTTTCTCTGCTACTACATCTTGTTTTTCAGATTGTAACTCACTGTTTTCTTCAGTTTGAAACGGCGTTAAGTCCATTGTTAGTTTAGCTTGTTTGTCGTATTCAATTTCTTGCTTAACAGGATACTCAAATGTTTTGCTTTCTTTTGTGTTATTATTTGTCGTTTTGAGTACTAGTTTGGCTTTTAAGTTGATTAACTCCCTTTTCGTGTCTGGAACAAGATGAATATTACCTTTTTCTTGATTAACGATTTGATAATCTACTTCTGTTTTATCTTCCTCGTCTTCCAGTTCGATGGTTGCTTGATTTAATGTATAATCAGCCGAACTCCAATCATATTGCACTTGTAAAACTTTATTCACAGATTGACTAGCTCTTAGATTTCTTAGTACAGTTGCTTGCATAGTGTAATATTTCTCGGAGCTGTTTAATTCAATGGTTTCTCCGTTTTTCATTTCAATAATCGTTTGGAATTGGTAAGCAGTTTTAGGACTTAGCCCAGTTACATTAAGCGTTTCTCCGTTACCATTTAAAAAATTCGCACTAACATTCATATAGAAAAAATCTCCATCTGCTTTGGTTACTTTAATTCTTGCTCGTTTAACATCATCAATTTGTGCATCAAGCGCTATATTTACTTTCATTGTTGTGCTTGTAACGCTTTGCATTTGATAAATTGCGGCAACAGTTTGCGTTGTAAAAGAGTCGCTTTGCATTTTAACTTCCTGAATGCCTTTATTTGTTCCTAAATCATATTGATAGGTAAATTCAAGATGATACTTGCCATTTGGCGAAAGTCCTTTTAGTGTAGCTTCCGTATCTACTGCTGAAACATATTGCGTATTAACTGTTTTTCCAGTTTTTTCATCTACGGCGCTAATTTTAGTGACACCAATTAAAGTGTTATTCGGATCTACATAGTTATAGTTGACTTTCACGCTAGTCACTCCAGGTGCGATATAGCCGATTCTTAGCACTGGAATGTTTCGCTCTAATTTTTTATTTAAGTCCTCTATTTTACGTAAGATTGCTTCATAATTATCAATTTCATTTAAATCTGATTGATTAGTACCACCATTCGCATTACTTCCTGAACCATTATTTTTAGTATCCTTACCATCGTTTGGTTCCGAATCAGAAGTTCCATTTCCAACATTTAAATTATTTCCGTATTTTTTGGTAGCATTGAGTTGATTGCCTGTACCTTTTGTTGTTTGGTTACTTTCATTTTCTGATTGAGAGGAGTTACTTGCTGTTTTCTTCGCAGACTCTTTTTCTTTCGCAGATTCTGCGGTCTTTTTCTTATCTTCTTTTACGACTATCTTTTCATTGTCTGTTCCACCAAAGCTAGCTAAATCAATTTTCCGTTCGCCAACAGTATACGTTTCGTTACTAGCATCTAAAACCGTTTTATCATTGACTTTCAAGGTCATATGACCAAGAAAACGGCTTTTCTTTTTGTTTTCATAAATAGTGACGCTTCCTGTTTTATCAATCAAAAGTAATGGTTTCGACACTTTTTTGATTTCTTTGCCGCCAAGATAAAGTGTTGCATCTGCGTTTAAATAGTATTGACGGTTTGCTAGTTTTACAATACTGTTTTCCGTGATTTCTGAGTTTTTGTATTTATAGGAAGAATTGGTCTGTTGGTAGACTTGTCTTCCTTTTAGTTTGCTACTAACCCCATTTGTATCAATGACGGGAACACTCTTAGTAAACATTAAGGCTTCTTTATTTAGATAAAGGATGGTACTCTCCATAATTTCGTTTCGAGTATCTTCTTTATCGTTTTTCGCAATTAATTGATCACTATTCCAACTGCGATAAAGCGTATTGCCCTTTTGAAATTGCAATGTCTCTTGCTCATTATTTAGGACTACACCGTCATCAGGGAGAGAGACAAGATTATACCTTGCCTCCTTAAAAGACCCCCATAAGACGACAGCAATAATTATTAACGGAACAGCTGCAACGATTATCCCTATTTTCCATGTAGGTTTCATTTGCTCTCCTCCAATTCAATAATTCCAAAATTCTTTCCTGATTTTGTTTCTTCGACAGTAACTTTAGTGTCTTGATAATTTGCATCAATTTTCACACCTGTATCTAGCTCATCTTTTTGGATGTTATAAGTTTCTGTAAAGTCTTTACCAAACCAGGATTGAACTGTTTGCCATGCTGTTAATTCTTTAGGCTCTACAGTTACTGTCATTGTAGTTTCAGCATCGGCTGTGTTATTGCTCATCAGTGTAAAACTATCTTTGTTGATTTCAGCTTTCAGATTATTTTCTTCGTTATTGCCTTGATAAAGTGCGACGGGCTGGTTATCTGGATTAATGACAGTCAACGTATAATCACTTGTTGGCTCCATTGATAACGATACAGTTTTAGAAATATCTTCCGCTGCAACTTTTTCTGTATCAATTACCTCACCATTTTCGCCCTTCAATTCATACGTGTAATCTCCTTTATCGGTTAAATTAACTTGCGGAGTATCTAATTTTACTTCTAAAGTCTTATTTGTTGCTCGCACACTCTTAAATGCTTTTAATCCTGCGGCAATATCTTCTTGTAAAGTAATGAAATTAGATGTTTTTTCATACGTTTTAACTTCATTTGTTGGTGTTCGATAGGTGACAATCATTTTACCCAAGAAACTTTGATTTTTCTTCTTACCTGCCACATTAAAATCTGCTGCAATAGTTGCTGGATAAGAACTTGGTAAAGTGATATTTTTAGTTTCAACTAATTGATTATGTTCATTATTGCCTCCATAGTCGATTAGCTCATAGAACTCCATTTTAATATTTTCAATCGTTGTAGATCCTGGTTTGACTTCTTTAGCCTGTAATTTAACTACTTTTGCTCCAGCATCTAGCTGAATGGTAAGTGAGTTCGAAGTTACATATTCATCATCTGTAGTGAAATTAAAGCTAGTATTCCATGCTCTTACTAATCCACCATTTAGATTATCGTATTGGGTGCTAATTGTTAGCGTATATCCTGTTGCAGGTTCTAATTCCTCAAAAGTATTTATCCAACTAGCTGTATTCCCACCTTGAAACGATCCTTTTTTAATTTCCTTTCCATTTGTCGTGTTTTTTAATACGTACTGGAATTCTTTATTTGTTCCGCCAACAAAATAACTTTGTGGATCATTATAAGAGAATTTCAGAGTCGCTTCTCTTGTTGAAACATTCTCTAGCGTGATTGGAGCAGAAACACCACTTGGCGGTGAAATATAAAGCTCCTTGGCATCACTTAGGAAGATAGGTGCTCTTGTTAGACTTGTCTTCATATATGCTGCAATCACATATGTTTTTCCAGAAACAAAATTTTGAGCTCCAGAACTGTTATATATAGAGAATTCTGGACTATTTGTCATATTATCAAATGTAGCTACGGGAGTTTTATTGCCTAACTCTTGCTCTAAAGCTACTAAATTAGATAAATTGGAAGAAATTGTCGCAGCATCGTACAGACGATATTCAATATTTGTTAATACGCTACTTTCATCAGTAAAATGGATATTTCCTTTAATTGCTCGCTGACCATATGCTGGATTCCATGAATAATCAGTTGAAGTCATACTCGGTAAACTTTTTTCTGTCTTAATTGTCTCTGAAAAATACACTTTGTCTTTTTCGCCTTTACCATCTAACAAATCATATTTCCCTTCAACTTTAACAACATAATCTGAATCTGGTGAAAGCTCTGTAACAGAAACATCGCGTGTTGGTAGTCCATCAATCCGAATTGATTTAACGAGCGTTGTTCCATCTGCTTTATAAACATTTACAAACAGTTCATTCTTGTTATCTTTCTTAACCGTTGTATTGTCTTTATCCTCACCAATAACATCTATTTTGACGCGTTTATCATAAACACTAATGTTCTCAGCTGAAATAGCTGGCTCTTCAAGTGCTTTTACAGAAATAGCTTCCGAAACTTGTTCTAATTTTTCCTGAGTTGAATATAAATCGATTTTTGATCCAGCTGCTTCATCTGTTACTAGTCCAACAGAGAAACTAACATAGCGACCGCTCAATTCTGGTACATAACTTCCATCAGCTTGACGGATTAATTTGAATGAATCAGGAGTCTCGCTATTACTAATCAAAATACCATTTCGATAAGCTATATACTTATCAGTCCAAATATTTTTAAATGTAACACCGGAAATATTACCTTCTGAATCGGTGCTTGCTTTCGTTACTTTGAAAACATCCGCACTATTTACGTTGTTCGTTGTCGAAACCGCTCCGCTTAAAGAGCTAACAAATGACGCTCCATTTCCAATAGATAGATAGTAATTATTGGCTAGGTTTTGGTTATCGATTTTGTTTTCTGTATAATTCATTTTCATATCAAGGGTTAGCTGATAAGAATTATCAAACCAAATATTACCTATAGGCAGATTAAGGTTTTGAGTATTAAATTGATTAGGACCAGATTTTGTAATTGAATAATCTGGTTTGGAGCTTGCAGCATCTTTCAAATCATATTTAGTTCTCATCACAGAAGTTTTTGCAACTGCATTAGGTTCTGGGGCGATAGTCATTGATTTGCCTGAAGCATCCATGGCAATTTTAGCTCCAACTTGTGGTGCAGTAGTATTTAATGCTGCCAACTGTTTCGTCATAAAAATATCTGAAATAGCTGAACTTCCGCTGGTAATAATGTAATCACCTGTTGTTTTAATTGTTGTAGTTCCCTCGCTTGAAAGTGGTAAGGTTACATTATTTTTCCCACTTTGAAGTTGCTCATTACCGCCTGTCGTACTAGTAATTTCAAGCGTTCCCGGTACGATAGATTCTTCCTCATCTTCTACATATACATTTAATTTAATTTCGCTCGCTGTGCGGCTTAAAATTTCGTATTCAACGGTTGGTTTTTCTTTTTTGATTTGGATTGTATCGGAATTAATTTCAATATGATGATCTTCATAATTATCATTCCAAACAACATCCGCTTTTATGACATAAGAATAACCTCGTCCTAAGAGCTTATTAGTTAAATCAAAGTACACGTGCTTCTCAAAGTCTGCCGCTGTTGAAACTTCTTGCTCCACAAGCGGTGTGTTTAAATCGTCTGCTTTATAGATACTATAGGTAATAGAACTAACAGCGTTGTAATCATCAATCAGTGGCTTTTCCGTTGCCGCGATTCCCGCTAGGCCTCCTAATTTCATTTCAGAAGCTTTGTAATCAAGCAATACTTTGTCTGTTTCAGGTGCTTCTTTCTTGGTTTTGAAAATAAATTGCCCTTCAACTGGAACATGATTCATTCCACTATCATAGCCATCTTCTATTTTCACAAGATACTCTTTATTAATACTTAAATCTTTAAAGGGATAACTATTTCCCAAATCGCTCATTAACTTCTCAAAATCCCCGTGTAGCGGAATCGTTTTGACAAGTGTATTTGTTTTCTTTTCATAAATTTTTAAATTAGCGTCGTTTAAATTAACAGCCGCTTCAGACAATTTGACATTAATTGTTGCTTTTGTTGTATCAACTGAATCAAGTGAAAAAGATGCGTTGACCTTTGTAATTTCGGTTGTCCGGAAGACACTTGACTGACCAATAAGCTCATCAACCATAATCCCTGCTCCGTCGTCCAGATTATAGGAGCCTGTCATTACGACAACATAGTAAGCTTCACTTTCTAAACCATCGAATTCTAGTAAATTCGTAATATCACTTTTCTTTGTTAAATCAACTGTAGCAACAGGATTTCCACTATACATCCCTTGAGCGTCTGACTTATAAAGCTTTAAGGTTGGATGTGTTAGATTATCAAAAAGAAGTGTGTTATCTGCATCAAAAATTTCATAGTTGATTGTCAGTTTATCTTGCTCTGCTTCTTTCAGAGAAAACTCTACAGTTGGCTTCGTTTTTTTACCAACGATGACACTGTTCGAAGCTGGAGTTGCAAAAGTATAATCAGACTGACCATTATTGCCAGAAATATAACCAACAAAAATATAACTACCATCATTCATATCAACTGTTCGACCAACTTTAACAGCGGTTTTCTTTTGGTTGGCATCTACTACAGAATAAGCGTATTCCTTGGCATTAGAACCATTTGCTTTATAGTCATCTTCTAAATACGCTACATATCGAATGCTTGTAATTGATTCGTCTCTGTCAATTAGATTAACTGGTGACGCAACAAATTCGCCTTTATCCGTGCTGTATGAAAGATTTATGCCTTCAATTGTTGGTTTCGCTTTTAATGTAGAGGAAATAAAGTACCAACTATCATCTGTCACGTTTTTTCCATCAACAATCAATTCTTCCATTTCGATAATGTATTCTTTAGCACTACTTAATGAATTAAATTTAACTTCTACTTGACCGTCTTTTGTCAATTGACTCGCATCAACAGTAACTTTTTGAGAAGTGGTTACATTGCTGTTGTTTTCTTTGATTTTTAAAACCAGCTTATCAATATGACCGTAAAGTTCGGTTGCAGTCAGTTCCGCTTTCATATAATCTTCGCCACGCTCCGTCACTTTTGGAGTTAAAACAACCGGTTTTGCCTCAACCGTTTGGCGGAAGAAAATAGTATCTTGATTTTTATTGCTTGCTGACTTGTAGCTTCCCTGAACAACTACTTGATATGTTTCGCCATATTTTAAATTGTTAAAGGTGAAGTTTTGATTCGCTTTTGTTGAGTTCAATTTTTCTTTTTTTACAATATTGTTCTTACTATCGTAAAGAATTGCTTCTAAGGAGTTTAGCCTTTTGGATGAGTCTGTCAGTTTTAGTTTAGCTGTAGCCACTTGACCTTTAACTGTCAAATTGACATCCACAATTGGTACTTGAAACGTATTTGTGTTTTCAGCTTCGTTTAGCTTTTTAATAATTTCATTCGCTTTATTAACATCGCCTTCATTTGGTTTATTCTGCGTACCACCGGGCTGAGAGCCGTTTGCACCAGAATCACTTCCGCCTGTTCCATTACTTCTCGCTGTATTGTTATTTGCATTTCCATTTGCATTGTTGCCAGACGCGCCTTGTGTTTGATTATCTTTACCTTCAGACGTCTCATTATTTTGCGTTGTTTTTTGTCCAGAAGTATCATTCGACTGTTTTTCTGGTTCTTTTTGAGTTGAATCTTTTGTTGTTTCATTTGCTGTTTCTTTAGCTGTTTTTAGACTTCTTTTTTCGGCATTATCATCTATTTCCACTTTAATGGAGCGAATATCAATATCTGTTTCTTTAGCTGTTTGACTGACCAACATTTCTTTTTTCAAGTCAAAGTGATAGTGATTGTTCTCCATTTCAATATAAGCATCATCCCCGCCTAATTCTTCTATGGTTTTATCGCCCATTAACGTCACTTTTTTATTTTCGTCTATGGAAACAAGTACGTTTTTAGGTAGTTTCTTATTAAGACCTTGTTTGTTTTTTAGGTAGGCATTATCCAAAATGATATATCTTCCTTCTGCAAGTTTTACAACTGTGCCTTTTGGAAGTTGTGCTAATGTTTTATTACTATCACTTTTTGCTTTGTAACTACCTTTGCTTTCTGTTATAGAAGTTTTGGATGGTAATTCAATCAAATCTGATGCGCTTTTAACGGCTACACTTTTTCCTAAAAATTGAATTCGTCCATCTTTTAAAAATAACGTTCTTGCTAGGTTAATTGGCTTCATTTCTTTTTTATCTGTTATTGTTTTCTCGTTGTTAATCCATGTATCGTTATACTTGGCTTCTGATGAGAAATCTACTACTTTTCCTTTCGGGCTATAAGTAAAGCCTTCCGTTTCAATAGCATAAGCATCGTCTCTCATTAAGAAAAAAGCTGATACAATTGCACTAATTGCAAGTACCGAAACAATCATTACGACTAAAATATTTTTCTTCAAGTCCTACTTCCACCTCTTTTAGTATAATTTTTGTGCTTGGAAAAGTACTCAAAAAGTTTTTTCAAGTCTTATACCATTAGAAAACATTACTCTTATGCTTTCTTTCATTAAGCTTTATTTTCTGGTGCTCATTTTCAAGAATTTCTATCCTCTTTTCTCTGCCTTTAAGTTTCCAGGGCGAAGATTTTATATCTAATATTCCTTCCGCATGTAATTCGTTTACAGTAGAAGAAATGGTAGAGATGGAACAATTCGCTAACTGTGCCAAAACATTTATTTGAAGCCATTCAGGAAAGATGGGTGTTTTATTATTAGATTTATTATTTTCTAGCAAGAAGTTGAGCGTTGAAATAATTTTATTTTTTGAGTTCTCTGTCCCAAGAAATGCTTGTCTTCGCATGTCTTCTTCGTTTTTCTCCGCAATCTGTAGAAAAAAATTGGATAAAATCTGATCTTTTTCTAATTTCCCAAAAGCTGTTTCAGCATTGATAAAACAAATTTCTGAAGTTTCGAAAGCTTTCAATACTATTTGATTTCTAGTAGGAAAAATTAAACTTTTCGAAAAAAAGCATCGTGCTATGCCTTTTTTCTTCCCACTAATTTCTTCAAATATTGCGCCACTTTTCACCAATAGAATATCTTCTCGATCTAGCGTAAAACTTTCCCACGCCTTTATTCGTTTGCGGATATACGGAAAATTATTTTGGAGATAAGCATATATTATCGCGTCTTTATGCATATAATCATGGTAATCGATATACTTCATTCTTGTTATCACCCTTTCTGAATTTCCATCATAAATATTATTATCTTAGAAAATACGTTTAATTCGTATACTCATTTACAACTGATTTACGTGATTTTGAGTATTTGTCGACATTTTTTCGTAACATTTCTTGATGTATTAGTACTATTAAAACTACCAAAATCGTTCCTAGCGCTTATTTAAGACAGCTTTTATGCAATTTTTCCTTCCAAGAACAAAGAATAAGCCCCCATCAATAAAATAAAATTAATCATCGCTTTTGTTAAACTATCTCATGCTCTTAAAAATAAATTAGTTACGCTTGACTTAAAGTTCACTTCAACTGATAAACTAAATACAACATCCTGATATTTCTAATTTAAAAATTTGGTTTAAAAGGAGCATATTTTTATGAAAAAGAGACAATTAGGAAACACTGGTTTAGTAACTTCAGAGCTTGGGTTCGGCTGTATGGGACTCAATTATCACCGGGGACCTGCGAAAGATAGAAAAGAAATGATTGAAGTCGTACGCACTGCAATGGATGCAGGGATTACGATGTTCGATACTGCTGAAGTGTACGGACCTTATACTAATGAAGAACTTGTCGGAGAAGCTTTAGTTGGCAAAAGAAACCATGTTCAAATTGCAACAAAAGGTGGTTTTAAAATTAATGGTTTAAATAACGAAGTCGATAGCCGTCCAGAAAGCATCAAGGCCGCGGTTGAAGGCTCTCTCAAACGGCTAAAAACGGATTACATTGATTTATATTACATTCATAGAATTGACCCCTCTATCCCAATTGAAGAGGTTGCCGGAACCATTCAGAATTTAAAACAAGAAGGAAAAATTCTACACTGGGGACTTTCCGAAGCCAGCGCAAAGACAATACGCCGTGCTCATAAAGTAGAGCCACTAGCTGCTGTTGAAAATGAGTATTCCATCTGGTGGCGAGAAGCTGAAAAAGAAATATTTCCGGTTTTAGAAGAACTTGGCATCGGGCTTGTCGCATACAGCCCACTAGGTCGCGGTTATTTAACTGGCGAATTGGATATAAATGCTAGCTTCAATGAAAACGACAACCGCGGTGGCTTACCAAGATTCCAAAAAGAAGCCATGGAAGCCAACCAAGTACTACTCGATTTTATGAAAGAAATAGCCGACGAGCAAAATGTCACAACGGCACAACTCGCCATCGCTTGGATACTTGACCAAAAACCTTGGATCGTGCCAATTCCCGGAACAACAAAACAAAGCAGAATTAAAGAAAATATCGCCTCCACGGACATTCGTTTTGATGACGGAGCACGACAAAAAATAGCTGATGCTTTATCGCAGATTGAAATTGTTGGTGATAGATACTCAGCAGCTGAAAATAAACGCATCGGAAAGTAGGCATTTCCTATTCAAAATGGTATCCTTATGAAAAACACACAGAAGAGGTGATTAAATGGCTTTTTCTATCGGTGAATTTTCCGAACTAGTAGGCATTCCCAGTAGCACCCTTAGATTCTACGAAAAAGAAGGCTTAATAACCCCTGACCGCGACAAGAATAATTTGCGCATATACAGCGAAGAAGACGCCAATTGGCTAAAATTTTTACTGCACTTAAAAGGCGCCGGGTTATCGGTAGAAGAATTAAAGCAGTACACAATTTGGCGCGCAGCAGGAGACAGCACTATTTCCGAACGATTAAATATGTTAAAAAAGAAAAAGGTTATTTTGGAGCAAGAGATTGAAGACTTGCAGAAGAATTTGGATACAGTGGTTAGGAAGATTGGGATTTATGAAGAGAAGGTTAAGACTAGACGAGTTTAGCTAGGTGAATTTTTCTCGTGTACAGTAAGAGACCATTTACAACAGCATATAGAAAAAGACAACCTGTTATGGGTTGTCTTTTTTGACGTTCTTTTTATCGTAAAGCTTTTTTGCTAGGGAAAAGATAATAGTTATTGCAAGGAAAATTAAGAGAAAGTTTATCATTAGATTGGGCCATTGGATAGTTATACCCTCGTTTCCCGAGAAAAACATCTCCGTAAATGCACCTTTCTTATCTGTCGTACTAATTACAGTTAGCCATCTAAAAGGTGCTCCATATATGTATTCATAAAAACTCACTTTACTTCCATCAGCTATCGCAAATGTTGGGGGTATGATAAATAACGTGGTGATTAGGAGGATAGAGGTTGCAAATAATCGGTTAGTTAGCCATTGTAGTTTTTTCATGTTAGCTCCTTTTGGGTGAAGGTTGGTTTTCCAATTTGGGATTTTATAAAAACATTGCTAAAACATTTAGGCCCTTTTTAAATATGGGTTGCAAGGGTTCTGAACGAGACAGTAAAATGTATTTTTTATTTTACAATTTCCATTTTTTCAGGAATTCCATTTTTTTCACAAACTTTATATTTTCTTCCGCTAAAATCTGTAGCGTAAAGTATTCCTTCTTTTACATTAATCAAAGTATAAACATCATTATCTCCAACGGGTCTCTCTCCTATTTGCCATTTCCGTTCACCCGTATAAGAAAAAGCATAAATATTATGAAAATCATCAAACGTATATTCTTGGTTGGCTGGTATATCTAATAAAACATATACATGATTTTTATCTTCTCTCAAAGTTTGTATTGGATACTCAAATGTGTATTCTTGGTTTTCAAAAATTAATTTATTATTCATATGAGTTATCTTCGTCATAAGCTTTTTCCTCATCTTTGTGTTTGATTCTTTCTTTAGCAAATCTATCAGCTTAACTACCTCAACATCATATCCTCTAAAAAGGTCTTATATTCTCTTGTGGACAGTTCACTTGATATATTTCTCTCATGAGAAAGTACCTTTAGCCAATTTTCACTCATCTTCATTTAAAAATTATTCAAATTAAGTTATCGCTTTAAATGGTGCGTGCCCTGTTTCAGCATTTCTTAATAATGTCGGCTTTCTAAAGCGCAAACTTATTTCCAACTTAAAAATAGTTATTCCTCCGTAATTTGTTTACTTAATCACATGAGTTTTCATTTATTAACTCTTCAATATCCTTGATTTCACCCGTATTATCATTTAAATCCAGTAATTACGAGACTTTTAGTCCACCTCGCTACCTTTAATAGTAAATCCAATATCCTAATAAACTTCAACAAACAAAAATTTATTAGAGTAAAAGGAGAGTTTATTTCACTATTCTCACTTGGTTGAGTTCACCATTTTCTTGATTAACTTCAAACCTCCGCCCCATGAAATCTGTTACAAATAAATCGTTCTCTTCGATATCCATACCTACCAATGGTGCGCATATATAAACATTATTTCCTTTTGGCGCAACATTTTTTATTTGCCATTGAATTTCACCCAATTTATTAATTGCATATACATTACTTAAAGTGTTTTCATTTAATTCTTGACCAGGAACAACCAATAATCTCACAAATAAACAGTTATCATTCTCTTTTAATTCTACAATTTTATTCTTAAATTCAATGCTTTTTCCAAAAGCAGTTAATTTATTATCAATGTATTCTGCGTTAATTGTCACTTTAATCCGCCCCATTCTGAGATTTTTCCGAGTTCTTTAAATTCACCAATGAATTGACCTTTCAAATCAAATTGTATACCCCCACCTTTATTTTCGAAAAGAGGATTTACTTCTCCCATTCTGATATTGCTGCCTTTTGGCAAAGTAACTTCTCCAACAAATTTGGGTATATTAGGTAATGCAAATTTATCTTTAATTTGAGTCGGTGTTAAACCTTTTATATCCTCTGCTTTCATAAGCCATCCACCATGTAGTTTTGAACTTCCCCCATCATATACCCTGACAAATTTAGTTTCTACCAAAAGTTCTAAATCTTGGACAGGTGTTTTAGGTGTATATGGAGGTTGATCATAGTTTTGTTGATGCCAATATTTATTGACACTTTCAGCAGAGTCATACTTCTTTATTTTCACTTTATTATTTAAATCGCCCAACAGGTCATCTAAATAATCATAACCCTTCAGTTTATTTTTCTTACCAAATGTCACACTCCCTCTAATCGCAGCCGTACTCAACCCAAGCCCCAGCACAACATCCGCTAACCCACTCTTATCTATAAACCCTTTCCCAGCTTCAACATATGCCGAGGTAGATAAAATACCGCCAGTTAGTCCATCATACTTGTTACCATTTAGATAATAAACACCATCTCGCCAAGCTTTATTGATTTTCTTATTCAAGTCTTCATTAGTAATAATCGAATAATCTTCTGGATTAAGATATTTTCCGTTTTTTTCTAAATAGGCTTTAAGTTCGGCATTCTCCACTCCTAAGCCGTCTCGCTCTAATAACCACATCACCTGTTCTTTTCCATTACTATCTAAATATACCACTGCAAGCACTGTGTAGTCTTGTAGTTCTTTTATAATATCTTCTTTTATTCCTCGTGCTTTATTTAAAGCTTGTTGCATGTGGCTCACTGTAGCGTGATTCAGCTTACTTAGATCGTAAGTGCCTGTCTGGCTGTTGAACTGGATATTCGACTGGAGTTCGCGGATGGTCTGCTGAACTGCTTGAACTAAGTCAATCAAATGGTCAAAAAAGCTAGCGTGGCTTTGTTCAAATGACAAATATTTCTCGAGAATGTTTTCCTGTTTATACGCAATAGCTAACTGAGAACGATAATTCTGCATTTGCCCTTCTGTTCCACTGTTCATTCGCTGTGCTAAAGCTTCTTTTTTGCTTTCTATTCGGTCAATCATTTTACCCAGTTCATATAAACCGTCCGCATCGATTTTGGCATCTGGTGAGCTATCAACTTCGGCATGAAAATCTTGGATGTACTGCCCCAATCTTTCTTCACTTTCGTCCATAGCTTCGATTATTGCATCACAGAGAGGGAAATAAGTCATTTGATAATAATTTTTCGATGCATCAACTGCTTTTCCTTTTAAACTATTATCTCCCACATACTTTGTCACGGCCGCTTTGATAGATTGGATAGTTTTCCTTCCTGGTTCATTGGCTGCACGTAGCTGGTATAAAAAAGCTTGTATTTCTCCGATGTCAATTCTACTCACTGAAACAACTCCTTTTGTATATCATGTAGTAAATTATTAGATACTTTGAAATTCCACTTATTTTCTATGTAATCGATAAATAATCAAAAAGAAATCAGCTTATTATTGAAATTATTAACATTTTGCCCGTAAAAACGACAAAACACCAACGACTTTAACAGTCACTGGCGTTTGTTTTTATGGGTTGTGAGGGTTTCGAACCCCCGACCCGCTGATTAAGAGTCAGCTGCTCTACCAACTGAGCTAACAACCCGTTGTCGTATTCCGACAAAAAATATTATACCATAATTCAGCGATAAAACACAGCCGCAGCCACTCGCTGCGGCTATATTTTTCGGTATTAATAAACAGAATGTAGTGGTGCTTTTCCTGCTAAGACAGCTTCAACATTTGCAATGGCTATTTTGCCCATTGCTGTGCGTGTTTCCACAGTTGCGTTTCCGATATGGGGTGTTAATACGACATTATCCAGTTTAGCCAAATCCTCGCCAATCTTAGGCTCGAACTCAAACACATCCAGCGCAGCGCCGGCGATAACGCCTGTTTCTAATGCCTTAATCAGTGCAGCTTCCTCTACAACAGGACCGCGAGCAGCATTGATCAAAAAGGCACTTGATTTCATCGTTTTCAGTGTTGTTTCGTTCAACAGATACTTCAAGCTGGGACTGTATGCCGCATGGATTGTTACAACATCGCTGCGCTTCAATAATTCTTCCTGACTCACAAACTCTGCATTCCACTCTTTCGCTGCTTCTTTCGGATGGTGCCCAGAATAAATAATTTTCATTCCAAAAGCAGCCGCACGTTTTGCAACAGCTTGTCCGATTCTTCCTAATCCAATAATTCCGAGCGTTTTGCCACTTAATTCAGTACCTAAAAAGAACGTTGGTGCCCAGCCTTTGAATTGCTCGGGGGTTTCGCGGCATAATCGGTCGCCTTCTGAAATTCTCCGTGCTACGTCCAAAATCAATCCAAGCGTTAGTTCCGCCGTTGCTTCCGTTGACACATCTGGCGTATTGGTCACTGCAATGCCCAATTCTTGCGCTTTTTTTACATCGATATTGTCAAAACCGGCACCAATATTCGCCACGATTTTAAGATTTTTTGCCGATTCCAATACCTTTGCCGAAATTGGGGAAGAAAGCGGGCAAATAATCGCATCCACTTCCGTTACATTTTTTATTAACTCTGCTTCTGTAATATTTTCCTCACCTGAAAAAGCTTTAACGTCCCATTTGCTAAGAGCTTCCATCGTTTCTGGTAGTAATTTTCCTGCCACAAATACGCTCGCTGTCATCACGTTCACTCCTCAACTGCCATTTTTATTCTACATTCATTGTAATCCGTTTTTTATGAAAGGTAAACGATTTTCCGCTCCTTTTCCTAGCAAAATACGGTATAATGAAAGCGGAAGTGAGGTCGATATAATGAAAAAAATTACTGCGCCGCGGATTCCTGATGAGGATTTGACGGTTTATCCGAATGATACATATTTTATTGAAGATATTGGAGAAGTTAGTGAGCAAATCTTTAGAAAAACAACGCTAACTGGGGAAATTTTCGAGCATTTTCATTTAGAAACGATTATTTTTGATGGGTGTGTGTTCGATTCTGTTTCTCTTGTAAGCGCGAATTTGACTGATGTTGTATTTAAAAATTGTGATTTGTCGAATTTAGATTTAATGGGCGCAATTATTCACCGAGTTCGTTTTGAAAATTGTAAATTAATTGGTGTGAATTTCAGTGATGCTACGCTTAGAAATTGCGTTTTCGTTGATTGTTATGCGGATTATGTTGCCTTTCGTTATGCTAACTTGAAATGGGTGGCGTTTGAGGCGGGCGCGTATACGAATAGTGATTTTAGCGGGGCTCAACTGGTCGATACCTATTTGGAACGGCTTGATTTGAATAAAGCGCAGTTTTTAAATTGCGCGCTAAATGGTGTTGATCTTAGCTCATGTATTTTTGAGTCTATCACTGCAATGCCGCAAGATTTGAAGGGCGTGAGCATTGATTTTTCGCATGCTCCTGCTTTGATGCCGTTGTTTGGGATACGGGTTAAATAATTGAAAAAAGATGGTTCCGCGTTACCTTGGAACCATCTTTTCATGTTTAATTAGCCATTCTTTGCGCGCAAGACCGCCACCGTAGCCTCCTAATGCTCCGTTAGTATTGATTACACGATGGCACGGGACGATGAGGGATAATTGGTTAACCCCATTTGCTCTTGCCACAGCTCGACTTGCTGTTGGCCGCCCTAGTTTTTCTGCCAAACTTTTGTACGAAATTGTTTCGCCTATCGGAATTCGTCGCAGTTCATTCCAGACACTCTGTTGAAAATCTGACCCGATATAGCAAATCGGTGTTTTAAAATCAATCAACTCACCATTAAAATATCGCGCTAATTCGGCTTCTATTTGTTGAATTATTACTGTTTTTTCAGGTGTAATAGCCGCGTTTAAGCGCATTCGTAATTTTTTAATTTCTGTTTCCAAGCCTTTTCGATCAACAAATTCCAGAAGCAATAGACTATCATCATCAGAAATTGCGAGCATTGATCCAAGTTTAGTCTCAAGCCAAGCGGAGTATAAAATGGTGATATCGTTTGATTTATGAGGAACCTCCCCCATCGTTTTTGAAAAAGCATCTCGGAACCCATTTCCAGACTCATAACCACTTTCAATTTGTGCATTAATGATCGAATTTCCACCCCGAATATGCTTAAAAGCAAGACCGAGACGCCGCGAACGCGCATACTCAATAAAAGTCATCCCAAACTGCTTCTTAAACTGGCGCCGCGCTGTATTTGCGCTAATGGATAATTCATCAAAATCTTTATCCGTCCATTTTTTCTCTGGATTTTTCTCAATTGCATCAACAAGCAACTTCACAGCTGGCGACAATTTCGTCGGATTGGAGAGTGGTTCACAACGCTTGCAAGGCCGGTAAGATGCAAGTAGCGCCTCCTTGGCTGTACTGAAAAACTCACAATTCTCTTTTAAAGGTTTCTTCGCCGGACACGTTGGGCGACAAAGTATTCCCGTCGTTTTCACTCCAACAAAAAATACGCCTTCATAATTCGAATTTTTCTCCACTAACATATCATAATATTTATCAATATCCCGCTGATTCGTTATCACAAGGCTTTCCCTCCTTCGAAAATCCGCTCAACTTCCAGCTGAATCGCTAAATTAGCCTGAAAAAAACTAAACGGTCCATAACTGATTCTTTTCACACCGATTTTTTGTAAGTCCTCGTTTGAGAGCATCCCATCCATCCTCATGACGTTGACCGGAAGCGGTGATTTCTCCACAAATGCGCGAATTAATTTTGGTAATAGCAGACCCGGAATAAAAATAGCATCTGCCCCAGCCTCCTTGTATGCCTTTGCCCTGTCAATCGCTTCTTCCAACAAGTCTACCGTCTCATCCCGCCCTTGGAAAAAGACATCTGTACGCGCATTGATAAAAATTTCCGTACTCATTTTCGCCGCCGTTTCTTTGATTGTCTCGATTTTATCACATTGCTCCTCAGTACTGCATAACCCCGGATTTGTAACGCCAATAAGCTGATCTTCCAAGTTCACACCACAAACACCAATCGCTAGCAACCGCTCCACATTCTGAGCCAGTTCCTCTAAATTTCTAGCATACCCAGTCTCTATATCCACCGTTAGCGGCAAACTCACATTCTTGGCAATGCGCGAAATAACTAAAAACATTTCGTCAAAAGTTAAATGCTCCCCATCCACAGCGCCGAGTGACTCTGCAATTGCATAACTGCTTGTCGCTATTACTGGTGCTCCGCCTTGTTGGATTGCTCTGGCAGAAGCGACGTCCCAGCAGTTGTAGAGGATTAGTGGGGTGGGTAGTTCGTGTAGGGATTTTAGTTTTTTAAAGTTTTTTGTCATTGGTTTCAACTCCATTTGTTAGGATGGGGTTAGTATAACAGGTGTGGGGGTTGGGGGTACCAGGAAAATTAACATGGATGTTTTTTTATTTTTTGGATTGAGTCTAATTTATATGTAAGTGTTGCCTTTTTCTTTCTCTGCTTGTTATTGTCATATTCAAAGTAGTTCTTAATTACTGCAATCCTTGGATAGAAAACCATTAGGAACTTTACAAAATAGTTATTTATATTAAGCTCCCTATTCTTCGATATGAAATTCTTTAAAATTAAACTTGCAGTATGCAGTGAAAAGGTGTTCTGGGAATAAGGATACTCCAGCTATACCAATAAGAATACATACAATAAGAAATAGACTTATTATAATTTCTTCAAGTTCTCCACCAATTAACATTCTTATTAGAATAAACAAACCAAAAGATCCAAAAATTAGAAAATAAGTTCCTTTACTTAAATTTAAACCTAAATTACTCCGTTTCTGTTGCAATTTCGAATCTTTTCTATAACCGCCTTTATCTAATTTTCTCTTAAAACGAAAAGAAAAAATAGCAAACGAAATTACCCATATAATGCATAATGTAATATAAGCATTGGTAATAAATTGAGCAGTTACTAAGATTTCATTTTCAAGAAGGTAAAATATATCAAAATAAAATACCCTTATTATCATAAATATCATCAATTGAAACATACATACAATAAATATTGAACATTTTGGAATTTCATTGCCATTTTTTTAGGATATAATATAAGTAAAGGCAGGGCTGGAATTGTTGCTAATAAAACATCTAATTCCGTTGTGTCAAAATCTCCAGGCAATCCAGCCATAACGACTCCTTGTATCCAAATCAGAAAAATAAACGCTACATAAAGAAGCGGTAAATTTTTTCTGATAATTAGTGGATGAAATCTTAAGCCCATTGTGAAATCTAATGTGTATATTTGTTCTAAATCTATTTTCATAACAATTCCTCCTTTTTTTATAATTAACTTACTTTACTCCCAATCCAAAACCTATTATCCCTCCACCTACTGCTCCATGCCGACTCATAATAGCAAAAATCACCTAATAGAATTGTAACTGAATTGTTAGTAATTAGTTGATTTTGTCTGGTCATACTTCTTTTTATCGTTCTCATACACTTCTAAGGTTTCATCATTTAAATAATCTGCTTCTGGCGGTAACTTC
The DNA here is from genome assembly GCF_028867355.1 of Listeria sp. LM90SB2. Classification (NCBI taxonomy): domain Bacteria; kingdom Bacillati; phylum Bacillota; class Bacilli; order Caryophanales; family Listeriaceae; genus Listeria; species Listeria sp. LM90SB2. The sequence goes on along the minus strand of NZ_CP046449.1, from coordinate 84,050 downwards.
ACTGTTATAAGTTGTTCATGCTGCGGCTTCCCTTCATTACTTGAGAAAATCTACTACTCTACTTATTCACATTTGAACTTATAATTATATATGTATAAATATTTCATCTTAGACTACCCAATTTACTTTATATCTCTACACAATCAGAGTTCAAAGTCTGGTGGAGCGATTTTAATCCGTTTCGATTAATTTTTGGATTAAACTCCATCTCTTTTTCTATATTTTTTATGAAAAGCCTTATATCTCCAATCGTCAACCGAGTTTTTATCTTTATACTCGTTCTTTTTACCAGTCCCATATTTCTATAATAATTTGTGTTGCTAAAAAACCATGGACGCTAGTTTACCGTTCATATCGTTCATGATTTCAGCAATCATTTATATTTGTCATGCCTATTATCATCCCGCTGAAAACCCTCAATTTTTGATTATCATTTTTGGGAATTCAATTAAATATCCTCACTCATCATAAGGATCAATTCCAACACACACATCCACATAAGGCACATTTTCCACATAATTCAATACTATGAAAATAGGCGTAATAATTTCTTTCCTATTACTTTCCACATATTCTACCATTTTCTCAAGAGTAACCGGCAGCCGCTTCTCCAAATCACCAACAACTCTAGTATGCAACATATTTTTGATTAAAAAGTATTATTGAAACGTGACTCCTTCTACCTCGCCAATAGTCGATTTATCTACTTCTGCCAAAATTTTTATTTCATAATAAATATAAATTTAATTACTGAAAATCTTAAATAAAAACACTGTTCAAAGTTACTAACTACAAATTTGCCATAGGCCGATTTTACTAATACTACAATCTGCACATATTTATATCATTCCTTCATAAATTAACTATTTTGATGATATTTCTATTCTTCTATATGAAACTCCTTAAATTTAAATTTACAATATGCAGTAAAAAGTTGTTCTGGAAATATGACAATTCCCATAGAACACAATGCGATACCTACAATTTCTATAGAAATAATCATTATATCTACCATTATTCCTCCAACAATTTGTGAGGACAATATAAAAACAAAAAATGCTCCTATTAATATGTAAGATCCTTTGCTTAACTTCAATCCTAAGTTACTACGTTTTTTTTGAAGTTCAGAATCTTTTCTATAGTCTCCATTTCTTAATTTTTTTCTAAAATGAAAATAGAAAAAAATAAAAGCTAAAACCCATAATACTAATAAAAATACATATGAGGCGACCAGAGTCTGGGCTGTTAAACTAACCATGTTTTGAATAGCATAAATCAAGTTAGAATAAAAGTATCTTATAACCATAAATACTAAAAACTGAAAACAACAAATATATAATAGGTATTGAAGGTTTTGAAATCTTATAGTCATTTTTTTGGGATACAAAATAATATAACAAAGCAAAGCCAGTAGGACTAAAGGCATATCTACTTTAGTTATATCTAGATTTCCCGGAAGCCTATTCATAAAGTCACCTTGTAGCCAAGTCACAAATAAAAGCAATAAGAAAATCAACTTTATATTATGCCTAATTTGCATTGGCCTATATCTTAAACCCATTGTAAATTCTATAGCATATATCTGTTCTAAATTCTTTTTCACATTATACTCTCCTTAAATTTTTTTATTTTTTGCTATTATAGTCTAACTTTTTTAGTGAAAAGTATTATTTTTATCAAGTTTTTTTGGTTTTTAAAACAGAAAATCCTCAATACTTCACAGAACTAATCCGCTTGCTCTATTTCGCTTCCACCCTAAACCAATCTTCCAAATCTTGCATTTTTTCGTTAATACTATTTTTCCAAGTATCTTTTGTACCGTTTAAGCTCAGAATCGTATCCAACACTAGTCCAACTCCTAGTCCACCTATTGCACCTGGAAGCCCAAAAGAACTACCTACTTGTCCAAGTACTGCTGTTAAACTTCCTGAAACACCCACATCAACTGTTGAATTCACTGTAATCTTCCTTACATCTGTATATCCTTGAAAACCATCTGCTAATTCACTATTTATATTAGATGTAACTGTCATTGCTATACCAATTAAATCTAGCTAATTTCACCTCTTTTATTCTCTTTGTTTTACTAATATTTCACTGGTTATACGCTAAAATACTACCTTTAAAGTTGTTAGTCCCATAGTTATTGCCAATATCACTTGTTGGTGTAGCAATTGCTATGCTATTTGTTCCTTGATTTCATTTCTCCCATAATGCACAAAAATATTCTGGTGGTTCGCCATCTCTCACTCTTCGTCGATTCTGCAAAATACTAAGTTGTAATTTAAACAAAAAATTATGATACGCTTCAAAAAAGTTTTCAAATTGTTTTTTCCCAGAAATGGAAGCGCGCTCTCCCGTTGTATAGACTTCATAGTGGTTTTCTATATATTCAATCCTTACTTGATACTCAATCCTATTTACCTTTTCCCCTTCAAAAATGGCATGTCTTAATGGCGTGTAACCTAACAAATTCACAGCATCTTCAATTATATTTTTATATTCTCTTAACTCTTCAGTCATTTATTTTATCTCCTTTAAAAGATTTAATCTTTCATACCAATCAACAACTGTCGCTAGCTGGATTTGTGTACCTCCTCCAGCCCCAAAAACTTTTGCTATTTCGCCTATTTGTGGCGTTGCCATGCTTTTAATGCTAAAGTCATAATAAGCCATATCGTCTATAAATTTCGCTTTTTCCTTAGAGGGTAAATTATCAAACGCCTTCACAACATTCTCTATATTAATATCGGTCACTACTTCATACTGATGATACGTTTTAGCACTTTCAGGATAAGGTAATCCTCTTGTATCATAAGCTAAAATGTTCCCATCTTCTACAGGGCTAGTAAATTTACCAAATGAGTTTCCATATCGATCAATAATCTGACCTGCTTTCAAATCAGCATTTACCGTAATAGGTTTTCCAGCCTTATCTACCACAAATCCATCCGCTTCTGGCCACTTGATATTGCCTTCTTTATCTAAGTATTCTGGTGAACGGACTAATGCACCGTCTTTTGCTTTATAAGCAATTTCTCCATTTTCTAAGGTTACTTTTTGGGGTGAGAAATGCTTACTAGTTTCCTCAATTATACCAGCTTTCCCGCCGCCCTTCACATTCAAATTATCCATGTTTCGCATAACATCTTTCAGCTTTTTCTTCGCGGCTATCGCGGCGGCTCCGGTAGCACTTTGTTCCGAGATACTGCCTCCTACCGCAAAAGCGAGCACTTCCATTTAGATAGAAACATTCAAGTATATGTTAGAACAAATGATTATTACCGTGAACCAGCTGAATATGTATGCAAAAAAGGCTTAATAAACTAATTGACTATTCTATTAAAGAAGTTCGTAAAAACAGAATAACAAACCTTAGCATTATGAAAAATTGAAAAAATATTAAGATAGAAAATACTGTACCTATACAAATTATTAGCTTATTCATAGCTTTATAAATGTTCCTTTATATTCCATTCACCCGATTGCAAAACCCGTTTCCTAATTGAACATGCCTCCACCCTCTTAAAACCCCATAAGTATACCCCACAGGAGAAACTCACCCTATGGGGTACACTGTTTACTAAAGAAGGTCTATCATTTCAACGAGACTACGTCTTCGAATTGTAACCATTTCTAAAAATATTTCTTCTTAGTTTAATCAATTAAATCCATATAATACAAATCATTTTCTGATATTTTTGCAAGAAAATCTTCTAGGGAATCGGCAATTTTAAATTCATCATAATAGATTTTATTCTTTTCCTCTGTTGTTAATTTAATTGAAATTAAGGCTGTTTCGCTACCTTCAAAAAAGATAATCTCTTCTTCAAGTTCATCATAAACTTCAATATCTGGAAAAAATTCATAATCATTTTGCTTTAATCGAAAATCTCTAATAGAATACGGGTCCATGATACGATTAATATTGTATTTAGAACCTTTAATAAAGCCATACCCAACATTTAAGAAAAAATCTTTTAGCTCTTTTGGAATTTTTAAATCTAATGTCTCTTCCACTTCTTCTATCTCTTCTAATGATACTGGATAAAAGCTATTATTTTTATTTGATACTAGATAACTATACTTCATACTATTTACCTCCATTATAAAGTTCATTTCCTGGTGCACCAGAACCATGAATACCACCTTGATGCTCATCAGGAAATTTAGCAGGATGAATATTCCACCATTTGTGTTCTCCACCATAAGAGTTTTCAATTATATGATGAGCATCATAAAGTTCTCCTTTTTTCCTTAAAACTTTTCCGGTTTTCTCTGAAATCACATCCTCTGTATAAGTTGGCCATATTTGATCAGTTTGCTTTTCCCATTCATCAATTAATGAATTCTTAATTTTATTAAACTCCCGTCTATATCTCTTAGTTTCTGAAGGAGTCATCTTTTTATATTCAGTATTTCTTAATGCATTTTTTAATTCTTCCATTTGTTTTTTGGGTATTTTTCTATTTGTCTGCGTTTCAACATCACGAACATATTTTCTGATTAGTTCTCCATCAATCTTACTTTCAGCCCCACTGGCTCCCTTAATTATATCATCTTTCCCGCCGCCCTTCACATTCAAATTATCCATTCTCCGCATCATATCTTGTAGCTTTTTCTTCGAGGCGGCTCCAGCGGCGCTTTGTTCCGAGATACTGCCTCCTCCCGCAAAGGCGAGTTGCTCTCTCGGTGGAAGTGTGAAGGTTTCTTTGGTTTTGTTTTGGATGGTTTTGGCCATCGTGCCGATATCGTCGAGGTCTTTGGTGAGTTTCTTTTGGACAGCTTCGCTGACTTTTTTCGCATTGGCTAACCGGAGATCCATCGCTTGTTTTCCTGCTTGAATGCCATTGTCGATGGTTCCTTTGCCGACGTTCTTGCTACCTGCTAAAGCATTATCGCCTACGCGGACAAGTTTCGAGCCGGCACTGGCAGCTTTCGCTCCTGTGCTCAATGCTTTCACACCTGGAACGATATCTAGCAGTGCTAAACCACCACGAAGCGCTCGTTCTTCCGCACTTAGTTCTCGGCCAGATACCCAGTCCTTCCCGCTTATCGCCGAACCAGCTTCTAAACTCCCGTATCCTACGGCTAAGGCAAGGCCGGCTGGTGGGCAGAAAATACTGACACCCACAATCACCACGGTTGCCACAATGTTGACCCAAAATTCTTTCTCTTGTTGTTCATCTTTAATCGATTTATATTCAAATGCCCGACTATGTAACATTCCCATTTGAAAGTCTTTCTTACTCACATCTTGATCTGGATTCGCTCGTTGCCAGTCCCTGTATTGTAGTTGCATTTGGTTTGCGTAGAAGTTATCGCCATTCATCAAGTCTTCGATCGTCGCATTGTCTTTCACGGATTCAATTACTTGTGGCTGATTGCCGTAAGAAGACATGTACGTTTGTTTCGACTTCGCACCAATCCGGTTGGTGGTAGAATACGTCGAAATACTCAAATCTTGCATGCCATCCACAAACGCGTCCAACTTCTCGTAAAAAGGTTGGTCTACCAGGGTTTCCATCTTTTCCCCTGCATGACAACTAAACTTATACAATACCATCAAATCGTCTTCGATAGCGCTGTACTTTCCACGATAGTTGGTGTGTTGAAACGAAATCGCGTGGTCTGAGTCCAACTCTTGGATATCTTCTTCCGCTTCTTCCATATTTTTCGATACTTTTTCTAAATTATTGAATAAACCGCCTACCCAATTCGCTGCGGCAAATGGGGCGAGGGCACTTTTGGCTTCACGCCAGTCGTCTTCTCGGTAGTTGACTTCCTTCATTCATCTGGCCTCCCTATACCTCTAAAGCTGCGATAATTTTTTCAGCAATATCTCTGTCTGCATCAACCATGGTTTGGAGTATATCAAACACAACAGAGGAAGCCATATTGTATTGATCTTGAAGTTCCATTACACGTTCATTCGCTTTAGGTACTTTATCCATTGCTTTTTTTGCTTTGCCTTTTGTTAAATACTTATTTGCTTTTAACTGATTTACTGCTGGCTTTATTACTCCTTCAAACTCATTAGCAATTGCTAGTAATTCCTTGGCAATATGAGTCATTTCATCTGGATTAATATCTATTGTAGAAGCGGCTCCTGCACCGCCCATCGTTTGTTGTGCCATCTATTTAGCCTCCTCATAAGGAAATTCAAGTTCATCAAACAATAATTTTAATAAAGCATACTGACTTCCACGGTAATAGGTATCGTTTACAACATCTATCATCATTAATTTGTCTTCCATCTCAAATGCCAAGTACTGTTTGTAATATTTAGCATTGTTTTTTTCTTTTGGTTCCTCATCCACATGAAAGAATTCCATACTAATAAAATTTTTCTCCGGATCAAAAGCAGTTGCTCGTTTACGCTCTTCATTAGTCAACTCTTCTTTTAGAAACTCAGTCTCTCTTTCACCAGGTTCTCTACGAATGAGCGGAAAGAAATCTTTTATCATTTCTAGCGCATAAATTTTATTCATTCGTTCAAATCGATATTCTTTTTGAGGGGTTATCTCAATCATTACAAGTAGTTCATTGGGTGTTTTTTCTGGAAAAGCAAACATCAACTGGTTCATACGCACATACTTTTTACTTTGATAATATTCAATTAAGGAATCAATCAAAAAGCCGCCGCCATCCGTTAGCTCGCCTGCATCATTTAAAATCCCTTTACCCTTGAGCCGGTCAAACCCTTCAGCAAAAACATCTTCTCCCTTTAATAAAAAAGTAAGCTTGTCAGGAACACCAAATAAGTGTTGCGCCTCGATTGGAGAAAGTAAAAGGTATAACTCAACAGGGGAAAATACGTCTATCGTTTCCACTGTCATAGTCTTTTCACATCCTTGGAGTATGAAGTATTCTCAAAATCCTCTACATAATCTTCTAAGGCAGTTAATGCTTTCTTTTGCTTTTTATAGTTTTTCTTCACATCGGCATGATACTTTTCAATTAATTCCATGAAGGTAAGGAAAGCGTCCCGCGATTTACCACTCCAAGATGCGCCTTCTACATAAGAAATAACTGATTTGCATTTTTTATGTGTTGATTCTAAGCTTTTTTCCACTATGGCAGCCGATTTTTTAGCTTCAGCAACTTTTGCGGCATCAATTTTCACATTACCCATTCTTTAGCCTCTCCTCTCGTTCTTTTTTCTCCTTCTCTTTCTTTGCTTGCTCTGCTTTTTCTTCTTTTATGGCCAATGCTTTATACTCTAAATATTTTCTATAAGCTGTATCAATGGCACTTTTCAAACTGGCACGTTTATCTTTTTCTTTATCTATATATTTTTCAAGCTGCTCTAAGACTTTCTCATTTTTTTCTACAAATGGATTTGCAGGAATACCTTTGCTCGGCATATCTGGCATTCCTTTTTTATACGCGCTCAAATCGCTTTTTACTTCTGCCATTTTTTCATCATGTTTTTTTAGGGCATCTTTTAGATAGTCATGTAGCTTGTCGTATTCATCTCGTTTTTTCTCAGTAGGTGTTTTCCAGAAATCTGTTAGACCCATCATTAACAGCTCCTTTCAATTATTGATTTGGTGCAATAAGTTTAATTTTTTCGTATTGACCTTGTTTAATGTAATACGCTTCATACGGCGCTAGCAGAGCTTCTTTATAGATGTTGTTTATGAGACTGAGAATATTTTGATCTGAAATCCGTCCAAGTAAGATACCGGTTTTTTGTTTTCGTAATTCACCAGAAATTTCATCTCGAGCTCTATATAGAATTCCTGTTTGGCTTCCGGAAACAAAGTAGATACCTAGTTTAGGTCCATTTTCAATTAGTCGGACAATATTTTTCCTAGCTTCCAGAGACATCTGTTCCGCAGCATAGATACTATCCGTTAGTAGTACATACATTGGGCGTAATTCTTCAACATACATTTTGAGTGTGATTTCTCCGTTCGATGCCCGTTGAATCTCCTTCCAACCATCTTCTCGAGCTTCGAGTACGCTAACCATTTGCGCTGAGGCACTATTCATGGTAGTTTCCTCGCCTGCGTATATATTTACGTTGTTTCTGTACTGTTGGAATCTGTTAGATGAATTGTCATATAGAGCAATATCCACTTCCATATTCTGACCAATTAGTTCAGTTAGCGAAACCATGGTTCTTTCCAAAACATCTGGATTATCTGTTAAAACTAGGGTGTTGCCATCTGTTTGCACATCTAAGTTGACTGGTAATACATCTTCAAAATCTACTGCTATTGGCGTTTTTCCTTCTGAAAGTGATTTTTGGACTTGTTTATTTTCTAGATATTCAAGCATATTGATTACTTCAGGTACCATTGGAATTGGCGCAGGTCGTGATCCGTTCCACTCGCTAAACATCGCTTCACTTTCCGCTTGGATTTTTTCAATAATTTCAAGTGTTCCATCTGCGCAAACTGGCAGTGCCGTTTGGAAAACAGTTGGCTCTTCTAATTTAACTAATCCGCGGCCCGGAAGTTCTTCAATGGTTAAATCGGTTTTTCCTACAATACTTCTTGATTCACCTGGTTCAATCATAAATAACGGTATTTGATGTTTTATACTTGCTAACATTTGTACGCGAATAGCATTTTGTCTAACTGCACTCATAACTAAATGAATTCCTACACTCGCTCCTTCACGAGCAATTTGAGCAATTAGTTTTTCAAATACATCTTTATAAGGGGCTTCTCCAACAGAATCAAATGCATCTATAACGAGTAAAATTGCTGGAACTTCTTCCTTACTTGCTTTTTCATACATTGAAATATTCGCAACACCATATTTACTCAGTTTTTGCTTACGTTCTTTTAATTCTAGTGTTAAGCGACGAATAAGTTTTCCAATTTTAATTTCCTCATCTACCATAATCGTGTCAGCAACATGTGGTAATTTTTTCAAAGGTAGTAGCCCATTTGTTCCTAAATCTAGTAAATAAATATGCAATCTTTCAGAGTTATGCTGTCTTGCTAAGTCCATTGTTATTGTTTGTAAGAAAGTCGATTTACCGTAACCCGGACTAGAAAACACAGCTAAATGCCCATCTTTTGCCAAATTAATTGTTAATGGCTCTTGCGCTTGCATTTGTGGTATGTCTAAAAAGCCAATGGTAGCTTGAAGAGGTTGTTTCTCACCGCTCCATAGCTCTTCAGTATTTACTTGGTGCAATTCTGGTAAGAAAATTCGTTCCTCCAGAGGCGGCAACCAAGGTCTCGGCAACGCCTCAATCCCAGAAGCCTCCGTATACGCATGAATATGATCAATCACCGCATCAAGTTCACTCGGCAACTTAGTCAAATCATCCTTCTTATCTAATCCGCTCAAATCCTCTGTCAAAATATCATACTGACCTAAATCATTAATCGCATAAATCGTCGTATCAATATAATCCGTGCTTTCCTTATCTGGCACGTAATCCGCACCACTCCAAGCACTTTGGAACAGTTCGTAAATTTCGTTATTACCAACTTGCAAGTACGAACGGCCTGGTAGTGTGATTTCTGCTGCGTCTGGTGTTTTCAAAATTTCGTTTGAATCGCTGGCGTTTTGTACTTTGAGGGCTAGTTTGAATTTGGAGTTGGACCAGATTTGGTCATCCACGACGCCACTTGGTTTTTGGGTTGCTAGGATTAAATGGATTCCGAGTGAACGCCCGATACGTGCTGTCGAAACAAGTTCTTTCATGAATTCTGGTTGTTCTGATTTCAACTCGGCGAACTCATCTGAAATAAGGAATAAATGCGGCATTGGTTCGGTCGCTTTTCCTTGTTTGTATAGTTTTTGGTATTGGTTGATGTGGTTAACATCGTGCTCGCCAAATAACCGTTGCCTTTTCTGCAATTCGGCTTTGATGGAAGCTAGTGCACGCATGGATTGCGCGCCGTCCAAGTTTGTAATTGTTCCCAGTAAATGTGGCATATTTTTAAATAAGTTCGCCATACCGCCGCCCTTATAGTCAATCAGCAAGAACGCGACTTCATATGGGTGGAAATTGACGCCAAGTGAGATAATGTAAGACTGAATGATTTCTGATTTACCAGAACCAGTTGTTCCGGCTACCAAACCATGCGGCCCGTGCGCTTTTTCATGTAAATTCAGTTGAACGATATCGTCTTTTCCGCGCAAGCCAAGTGGTACAGCAAGGCTCTTATACGTTTCATTTTTCGCCCAGCGTCCAGCAATGTTTAACTCTTCGACGCGCTCTACACCGTACATTTCAAGAAAAGTAACGGATTCTGGGATCGAGTTTTTCAAGTTTTGAAGATGGTTTAGCGGCGCAAGAGCCCGGCTGATTACTTCTTTGTCAAAATCTGCTGGCAAATGATCCGGCACGAACGCTCGGTTTACAAGGTCGCCTTGTTCCAAAATAATGTTCCCGCTCTTCGCATCACGAATATCCACGACCGTTTTCACGTGTTCTGGCAAGCTCTCCATTACGTCCTGTACGAACACTAAAGAAACACCTAGTTCGCTTGGATCTTCATTGAAGAATTCCATAACCGTGTGATCGAGTACTAATTTTTCGTCGGTAATTAAAACCACATAATGTGGCGTAAAGTATAATTTTTCCTGTTTGCTCGCTTGTTCGGTGAGCGCTTGTTTACGCTCTTTTAAAATTTGATAAAGCGAGTTCAACACTTGGTCGCGCGAACGTTCATGGTAAACAAAACCACGCACATTCACATCACGCATATTCGCATGCGGTAACCAGCGCATCCAGTCCCAATCCGCCTTCTCTTCTTCTGGGAAAATCGTAATAAATTGCAAATCATAATAACTATGGAAAAGGGATGTTTGCATTACTAACATTTGCAGTTGTTCTAATACTAAACGGCGTGGCCCGATATACCCCACTGGTCCGTGCATTAAATCTGTCGCAACTGGCACTTCATTGATTGATAAATACTGTCCTTTGATTTTCACAGCTTCTTCTACAAGTTCGTCTTTTTCTTGGCTGAACTCTTCCTGTTGGAATTCGACGAAAAAGCTACTTGCTTCGTCGCCGCGACCAACTCGGAAAGTCAAGAAATCATGATGGAACATTGTTTTTTCGTAAATACGCGAATCCACACGTAGCGCCATTTTTTCTAGTTCAGTTACGTCTGGATAGTGATAGGTTAAAGCGTGACGCTGTTTTTCGCTTGTTTCGTGCAATTCTTTCGTTTTTCGTTTTAAATACAAATCGTAGCTTTCCACGCGTTGTTTGGAATCGATTTTGTATTTTTTACGTGATTTTATGTAGTTAAGAATCGCCATTGTGATTGTCACTGCTGACATTGCGATTGTCATAATAATATAAAGTCCACGTGGTTGGAAAATGGAAATCATGACCGTAATTGCCACCATGATAAGGGGTGGTAAAATAATTTTAATTAAGCCATCTGTTGGTTTTGAGGGTTTACTTGACGGTTTCGCCATGCTGATTTTTTCTTCTGGCGCACGGTAAATAATCCGCGGTGAACGGTGGTAATCCGGATAATCTTCCCCGAACGAATTGTCCGCAGCAAATAAAGGCGCTAATTTGCTCGTCACGCGATTTTTCACAGCTAGCACACTAATATCTTCTTTTCCGATTGTAATCGTCACACCGTCCGTATAGAGCTGATCACCCGGTTCTAGAACGCAGTCTTCCGTTACTAGAGAAAAGTTATGATAAACTTCGCCATTTAATACTTGTAACTTAAACAGTTTTTCCTTTGCATCACGTAAAAGTATAAAATCTGATTTTGTATCATCTAATGTGACATCATTTTCTATTCCAACGCCAAATGTCACAGAAATATTCGTTACAACATCATAAACTTGTGTATGTAAATCTTGGCATAGATAGAATGCTAAGTTCTCTACATTTACAGCTTGATTCGCTTGGAGCGCTGTTGTTCCAGCATTCCAAGAGCCTTCATCGTATTTAACTTCAATCGCCTCAGCCAGTTCAGGATAAGTGATTTCGTGTTCGATTGTATTCCCAATTGTCACGACTTTTTCAGGAGACAAGTGGTTTTTATGACATTGCTGCCCGTTACTAACAATTAATAAAGCCTCTCTATTCATGGTCCATTCTCCCTTATTTTGCTTCTGTATTTGTTGTTTCATCTTCAGTTGTAGTTGATTCATTTACTTTTTCATCGTATTCTTTCAAGCTTTCTTCCAAAGTTTTTAGTTTTTCCACTTTTTCATCGCCGCTTAATGTTGTATCACTTTGTACCTGTTCAATTTGTTTTGTTAAACTGTACATCGCAAGCGTTGGGTCGTCTAAAAGTTTGGCAATATCAAGTGATTTACTAAATTCTCCGCGACCATTGTAAATCCAGTAAAGTAAGTTTTTGGCGTCAGATTTTAAGCTGATTGTATTCATAATGTTTTCTTTCTTTTTATCGCTCATTTTTTCGCCTTTAACATAGGAATAAGCTAATTCATATTGGACAGACTGCGGCATTTTTTCTGGATCCACATTTTCTAGACCTGTAATCACTTTATCGTAATCTGTTTTCAGGAAATTCTCGTTTGCTGTTAATAAATCATTTTGTAAAGGGACTTTAACGAAGGCAAAATAACTTACTGGAATTGCAAGTAAAATAGCGACGATAATGAAACCAACCGCCAACCCACGGAAAGTACTGTATTTTTTCTTCGGTACGCTTGCCATATTTTTTTGAACCGCCGCATGTTCTTTCACGTATGCTTCTTCTAAAATAGTAGCAATATCTTGCACCGTTTTTGCATCTAATATACTCTTCTCAAATTGCGTTCCTCTAGCCCCTGATAGCGAGCCATTGTACAAGTTTTCAAAAGAGAATTTCTTAGAAAACATCGCAATAACGAAACATTGATATTGTTTGAAAAAAGTTTCTTCTGTTAGTTCATAAGGCGGTAATATATTTTTAATGCCCCGATGAACAATACTTGGCACTAAGTTAATATCGAAAATCAGATTATCCGGGTGTAAAAAGAATGTATAGCGCGTGTTTAACAATTCGCCTAAATCCGCAATATTCCGCAGTGCGCGCAGTTTATCTTCACGTCCCATTTTTCGAACTTGTTCAAATCCATAAGTACGTTTCGCAATCTCATAAGAAATTGTATACGAATCGCTATCACTTGAGATTTTTGCAGGAGTAAAATGTGTCGCAGGTTTTTCTAATAGTTCTAGTTGTGCGAGTTCTTTAGCGCGTGTTTTTGATTTTGGAAACGTAATGCTCCAAACTAGATCCTCATAAGTAAAATCGTAAGTTGTTCCGTCCATTTCAATTGTCTTATTCATCGTTTTTATTCTCCTTTTTTTCTATAAAATTTCTAAGATGTCTCCGTCCGCAATTTGAAAATTAGTCAATTTGTCATCATCGCTTAGTAATATCGCTTTATTCGTTGTTTTTATCGTACATTTGGACAAATCTTTGTAATCGATTTTGAGCGTTTCTGCCAAATTGATAATTAATGCTTTGATTGGTTGATGCACCGGAATTCGCAAATCATACTTGCTTGCTCCCCAATTAGTGAAATCAACTGTCACATTCATATGTGTGTTTTTAGCCATTTAAAACTCCCCGCTTTCTATTCAAAAACATTGCGCGCAGCCACATAAATCCCGCCTGCTAAAGCTACAAGTGTTCCTGCAATTGCTCCACCAACTGTTTTTTGTTTTGTTTTTTTCGTTTCATCTTCTACTGTTGTTTCCGTAGTAGTAGGTGTTTCCGTGTTTACAGCTGTTGTCTCGTACTCGTCTGTAAACAACTTCTCTTTCGTTTTTTTCACTGTTTCACCAGATGTAGATTCCTCTTCAAAAAGTGAGTCTTTAATCCGGTCATATTCCGCTTTCTCTGCCGCTTTTTCTTTGGCGATTTTTTCGTCCATTTCGTCAGTAAAAAGTGGAATTCCGTTCTTATCGAGCTCCGTTTCCTCCATCTGTTCTAGTTCTTTTGTTTTTTCTTCTTCTGTTTTTTGAAGTCTATCTGTTTTGATGTCCATTTTCCCATTGTTTTCTAAATAGCTATCTGAATCCGCAGCGAGAACTCCCGGAGCAAAAGCAAAACAAAGTAACATAAGTAGTGCTGCTATTTTAAATTTCATCTGAATCGTCCTCCTCTACTTCTTCTTTAGAACGGTGCCAGACAAATAGGTTGAGACCAGTAAATAATAGAGCCGCCCCAATCAAACTGTATACGACAATAATGTAATCTTTCTGGGCACTTAAAATCCCATTCAATAAGTATTCCATGTATTGAAGTGGCGAGAACGTTCTGAACGTCGCGAAAATAGATTCATTATCAATGTTAAGTCCAACTGCATCCGTTAAGAATAGATACAAACTTAAAACGAGTAAAATAATCGACATCCCAATCATGTTGAACTGACGTAATAAATATGAAAAAGCAGTAACTAACGTCATCATAATTAGAACGCAGACACCTATCCATAGGAACATCCCAATTTCTCCAACTTCAAAAATAAATCCTGAAATGGCGCCTATTATGAGCCCCTCAATAATCCCAACACAAATCGCTAGGAAAGTAATTGGAATATTTTTAAAGACAAGCGACATTTCTTTCTCAAATTCATTTAATTGTTCACGTTTTTTCTCTTGGTGTGAAATAACGTAGCTAGTGAAAATTGCCAGAATCGTACAAATCAAAATCATGAAGTATGGCATTGATTTGTCACCCGCAACAATAGTCCCAGCATTCATCTTATCGACCGGACTACTTAAGAAACTATATAGATTTTCATTTTGTCGATCACCAACACGGCTATTTTCCATAACCTTAGCGAAATTTTTCTGGAACGTTTCGTCGTCTTCCAATTTTTCGCTTAAATCATCGGATAGTGTAGATGCTTCTTTTACTAAAGTTTCTCCGCTTTGTTGAATATTTTTGGCTTCCTTATCAATCGCATCAAAAGTTTTGTACACGACTTCCGCTGACTTCAAATTACCTTCAGAAGTACCAGCTAACGATTCACTTTCCGCTAAAAGCCCGGCAAACTCGGAGCTTAATTGCAGTGCCATCGTGGCTTCTTCGCCAGATTTTTCTAAAACAACGCCATTTTCTTCTATTAAACCTTTACTTGCCTCTCGCCAAGATTCTAGGTTTTGCAACGTTAACGCTAGATTTGTATTTAAATTAATAGCTTCTTGCGTCGTTTCGTTTAATCTATTTGTTACGTCTTCTGATCTGGAATTGGCCTCAGCCATTGTATTTTTGTAGTCATCAATTCGCTTCTCAAAAGCTTTGATTTTTTTCGTATAATCTGCCACAAACCGATCTGTAGTAAGATTTACAAAGCTACCAATCACATCTTCTTTATTAAAAATATAATAATACGAGGATGCTTTCGCAGAATTTTCTAATGTCACTTGATAATTACTAAAATCCGGTATTTGTCCAGAATCACTCGCATCAATTCCGTAATATAAATCAAATAATGCTTGTAGTTTATAGTAATCTTTTACTGTATTAGTAATTGCTTTTACAGAACTCTTCGTCTCATTCAAATATGTTGGTGCAGTGACCTTAATCGGTACAGGTTCTTTTCTAACTATTAATGAAGTATCCGGGGTAGTAGGATCAAGCTCTGATGGAATTGTTGGCATTTCACTATATTCTTTTTTCTCATATTGCTGCAGTGTAGCATTCCAATTTACAGCACCAATTAATGGAACATTCACACCTTCTCGCAACTTCGCTTTTCCGGTGATTTTAATCTCTGCCGGTGTACTTCCAAGCGCCTGTATACTAAGCTTTATGCCATTTTCTCCGTATGCGGTTTGTTGAACTAACTCTGGATTACTGCTTCCATTAACCAAACAATCAACATCTGAAAAAGTGAAATTTTCATCTAAAGTTAGAATTATTTCTGTTGGATAATCGCTACCTTCCACCGTATAGGAACTGCTTTCTAGCGTGACCCCTTCGGATTTCAATCGATTAATCGTATCGCTTTTCAGTGTGTCAGTTGGTAGAGTTTTGGGATCAGTCGTAAAGCTAAAACCTTCGCCAAAAGCACTGCGATGGTTACTATAATATTCCTTAGAGAGCGTTACAACATTTTTGTACATCTCTTCATCAAGCCCAATCGACGCTAATTGATCCGCACTATATGTTGGTAATGATTGTATTTCCTTAACAATCATTTTGTTAAAGCCAGCATTAATATCTTCTCCGGTCAAATCTTTAAGCCCAATTTCATTCAACTTATCCGAGTACTCGTTTTCTCGTAAAATACGCAACAAGTCATTATAAACAGCCGTCCGAAAATCATTTTCGAGCGTTCCCATAATCTCGGCATCCACCGCATCAATCCGTGCATTGGTTTCAGCTATATAGCTCTGTAAGGCCTGTGTTTGTGATAACAATGAATTACTATCTTCTAAAATTTGAAATTCTGAAGTCATTTTCGCATTGGCTTGTTCTAAAGCGGCCGTTTGCATTCGAATATCTTCTGCTGATAAAGTGCCATCAAATTTTGACAAGTTTTCTGTGAATTCTGCCCCAAAAGGAGCATTTTCCTCTTGTGTTTTTGTATAAGCATCCATGTTTTTCATATGTTCTTCGTTTTCTTTTTGAGAGAGATTTAGGCTTTCCTCAAATTCTTTCATAATATCTTGGAAACCTTGGAAGCTCTCTTTAGAAGTTCCTGTGTAGTCTTGCACCGTTTTAAACTGTTTTGTGTAGCTGGATAACGGATTATTTACATCTTTGTTGTAGATAGCGTCATACTTTTTCTCTTCTTTAACTAGGGTTCCAATATTATCCTGCGCTTCTTGTAAAGTTGTTAAAATGCTTGCAAAATAAACATCAATAATCCGTGAATTGAAATCTTCCAATACAGAAGCTGCTGTTTTTTCGGCTTCCGCTTTTAAATCGCTATTTCCTACATCGTTAACTTTGTAGCTAATTGTCACTTTTTCCGGGGCGCTCGAAGTCATTGACATTGCTTTTTCAGAAAAGTCACTCGGGATAACGATCATCATATTGTATACATCTCGTTTCAAGCCACTTTCTGCAACTCCGCGGCTAACAACGTACCATTCATGCGTATCATCTTTTTCAATACTTTTAACAAATTGATTACCAAACTCTACTTGTTTACCTTGGAAGTTGTCTCCTTGGTCCTCATTTACAAGTGCGATAGTCATCTTGTGTGTTTTTTCACTATTATTTTTAGACTCCTTATTCGAACTTTGATTCAAAGCCAAATAAGTAATTCCTGCCGAAAGAAAAATCGCCAAGACTAAAAAGAGTAAAATACTCCATTTTACTTTCTTCATTCATGTCCCACTCCCGCTGTGTCTTTTTTATATAAATACCTTTTTAGGCATAAGCTTTCTATGTTTAGAAAAAGCCATGCAAAAAACTGCATGGCTTTTCGTAAAGCATCCAACGATATTTGTATGTATGCCCCACTTTTTGTTGATTTTAGAATCCGAAGTTTTGAGAAAGTTGTTGATCGTGCTCTTCTACTGCGTTTGCTGTCTTCTCAAGTTGATCGTTAATTTGATCCATTAAGTTTGCGAATTCAGTTACTTTTGGTTTTAATTGTTCAAATTGATCATCAAAACGCATAAAAGCTTGACCTTCCCATTCGCTACGTAGTTGTTCTTGTAGTTGACTTAAACGACTTAGAATATCCTCAATATCCCGACCACTTTGACCGTAAGTTTTCGCGCGATCACGTAGTTCGCTTGGACTCATACGAATTTGACCTGACATTCACTTCATCTCCTCTTATTATCTATTGTGAATAAGATATCACTCTCAAATTATAACATGAATTCACAAAGTAAAATGTGACAAAAATACGAATAAAACTCCTATAAAGACTTGATAATAGGTCTTTTAAAAACAACATCACTATACAAAAAGATGCCTTTTTCACAAACACCTTCCCCTTTTGTTAACTTTTTCAATTTTTCGGATAAAAAATTGTATACTTTTCCAGAATCACTATTATTTTTATACAGCAAAAAAGCCCATCCAAGAATACACCTTAGATGGGCTTGATATTTATTTTATTAAGCTAAACGCCAAACGCTTTTAATGACATGTGTTTGAGCGCGATCAGGGCCTACAGAGAACATAGAAACCTGCACACCAGTTAGCTGTGCAATACGCTCCATGTAATGGCGGCAGTTCACCGGAAGATCATCGAGTGATGTAACTCCAGTAATATCTTCCGTCCAGCCTGGAAGTTCTTCATATACAGGTTCGCAACGAGCTAGATCTTTCAGACTTGCCGGGAACTCTGTAATTGTTTTTCCGTCTAATTTGTAAGCTACGCAGATTTTAAGTGTTTCAATTCCTGTCAAAACATCCAGTAGTGTTAACGATAAATCTGTTAAGCCACTAACACGACGCGCATGGCGAACCACTACACTGTCAAACCAACCTACACGGCGCGGACGACCAGTCGTTGTACCATACTCATGACCAACCTCACGGATAGTGTCCCCAATAGTATCGAATAATTCTGTTGGGAAAGGACCATCACCAACACGTGTTGTATAAGCTTTCGCCACACCAACAACATGATTGATTTTTGAAGGACCTACGCCACTACCGATAGTTACGCCACCAGCAATCGGGTTACTTGAAGTTACAAATGGATATGTTCCTTGATCAATATCAAGCATAACCCCTTGCGCACCTTCAAATAATACACGTTTACCATCATCTAATGCGTCATTTAAAACAACAGATGTATCGCAAACATATTCTTTAAATTGTTGACCATAGTCATAATATTCTTCTAAAATATCTTCTAGTTTAAAGCCTTCTAGTTCGTAAAAACGTTCTAATAAACGGTTTTTCTCGCCAAGATTATGCTCTAATTTCTCTTTAAATGTTTCTTTATCTAATAAATCAATAATACGAATACCTACACGCGCTGCTTTATCCATGTAAGCTGGGCCAATACCTTTTTTCGTTGTACCGATTTTGTTTGCGCCCTTACGTTCTTCGTCAGCTTCATCAATACGAATGTGATATGGTAAAATAATGTGCGCACGGTTAGAAATACGCAAATTAGAAGTATCCACGCCTTTGTCATGAAGATATTTTAATTCCTCCACTAAAGCTTTTGGATCCACAACCATACCGTTACCAATGACACTAATTTTTTCTTTGTAAAAGATACCTGATGGAATTAAGTGTAATTTGTACGTTACGCCATCAAACTTAATTGTATGGCCTGCATTGTTCCCACCTTGATATCTAGCAATCGCTTCTGCATTTTCGGAAAGAAAATCTGTAATCTTCCCTTTTCCTTCATCGCCCCACTGTGTTCCTACTACAACAACTGAAGACATTTAAACACCTCATTTAATTGGTCTTTGATAGCTATGCGTTTTTCATAGCCTCTTCATTTTCCACTATACATTGTACCGTTTGCCACTAAAATAGTCAATGGATTTACGAACATTGATTTGTAAGGTAATTTTATCGTTCGCTTTTTTAATCTTTTTACGGGAATTTCAAAGTCCATTAATAGTAATACGTTACCTTTTTGCATAAAATAAAAACCTTGCGAACTCCAAATCTAATTTGAATTTCACAAGGTTTCCTCATTAAGCCATTGCGTCGTCGTACCGCACTTCTAAATTCACAAACTTATTGTATTCTTTTACAAAGGCTAGTTTCACGTCACCAACTGGACCATTACGTTGTTTCGCAATAATAATCTCAATCGTGCCATCATTTTCACCTTCCCGGTCATAGTAATCTTCCCGGTATAAAAAGGCTACGATATCGGCATCTTGCTCAATCGAACCAGATTCACGAATATCTGACATCATTGGGCGTTTATCTTGACGTTGCTCTACACTACGAGATAACTGCGAAAGTGCAATTACTGGCACTTCAAGTTCTCGCGCCAAAGCTTTTAACGACCGAGAAATTTCAGAAACTTCTTGTTGTCTATTTTCGCCACCACGACCGCTCCCTGCAATCAGTTGCAAGTAATCAATCACAATCATACCAAGACCAGTTTCTTGTTTTAAACGGCGACATTTGGAACGAATTTCATTCACCCGAACACCCGGCGTATCATCAATATATATCCCCGAATTAGAAAGTGTACCCATCGCGATTGTCAGCTTTTGCCAATCATCGCTCGTTAAAGCACCCGTCCGTAAATTCTGCGCATTAATATTTCCTTCCGCACAAAGCATCCGCATAACAAGTTGTTCCGCACCCATTTCCAAACTAAAAATGGCCACATTCTCGTCGGTTTTCGTTGCAACATTTTGCGCAATGTTTAGGGCGAATGCTGTTTTACCAACAGAAGGACGCGCGGCAACAATAATTAAATCATTCCGCTGAAATCCAGCTGTCATTTTATCCAGCTCGTTAAATCCAGTTGGAATCCCAGTAATATCACCTTTGCGATTATGCAAAATTTCAATATCATCATAAGTTTTAACTAGGACATCTTTAATATTCTTGAATGCACCAACATTTTTACGTTGCGAAACTTCCAAGATACTCTTTTCCGCTTCGTCCATAAGCATATCGAGCTCGTCTTCGCGCGAATATCCATCTGTTGCAATTTGGGTAGCAGTTCTAATTAAACGTCTTAGAAGCGCCTTGTCCTCGATAATATGGGCATAGTATTCCAAGTTAGCCGCAGTCGGTACAGCACCGGATAATTCCGTCAAATAAGGCAAACCGCCCGCATCTTCTAAATTACCCTTGGCAGCAAGCGCCTCATATACTGTTAAAACATCGACAGCCTTCCCGTGGTCGTTCAAATCAAGCATCGTTTCGAAAATGATTTGGTGACCAGTTCGATAAAAATCATCCGGCATTAAAATTTCAGAAGCGGTAATCAGCGCATTCGGCTCAAGAAATATCGCGCCCAGTACAGCTTGTTCGGCTTCAATATTTTGTGGTGGTGTTCTGTCCTGGAAATTATTATCCACTGTCTTACGCTCCCTTAAGAAAAATTATTCTTCACTCACATGTACATCAAGTGTTGCCGTTACTTCATGGTGCAACTTCACCGGCACCTTCGTATGCCCTAAAGCTCGAATTGCCTCTGGTAGATCCATTTTACGTTTATCTATTTTAATACCATGTGTTTTTTCAAGCGTTTGAGCAATTTGTTTAGATGTAATAGAACCAAACAATCTGCCGCCTTCACCAGACTTCGCTTTTAATTCCACTGTTAAATTTTCCATTTTTTCTTTCAAAGCTTTTGCTTCAGCTAGTTCTTCAGCAGCTAATTTATCTTCTTTTTTCTTTTGCGCTGAAAGAGTGCTTAAAGCCGCATTATTAGCCTCAACTGCGTAACCATTTTTAATTAAAAAATTGTTTGCATAACCATCAGCAACATTTTTAGTTTCACCTTTTTTACCTTTACCTTTTACGTCTTTCAAGAAAATAACTTTCATAATTATGTTTCTCCCTTCCAATACGCATCAATGGCGCTAATTAATTGTTTTTCTGCTTCTGCAATTGTAACATCTTTAAGCTGTGTGGCTGCATTCGATAAATGTCCGCCACCGCCTAGTTTTTCCATAATGACTTGCACATTGATTTGACCAAGCGATCTCGCGCTAATCCCGATTAATTTATCCGGACGTAGCGTAATAACAAAGGATGCCTGCACGCCTTCCATCGAAAGCATCGTATCTGCCGCCTGCGCAGCTATAACTGTGCCAAATTCCTCGTCTTCATGTCCAGTCGCAATCGCCATACCATCATGATAAATTTCAAGCGACTCAACTAAACGACTCCGCTGAGTAAAAGTAGTAATATCTTCCTTCAAAAATTGCTGAACCAAAATCGTGTCCGCACCAAGCGACCGTAAATAGCTCGCCGCATCGAACGTTCGCGACCCAGTCCGTAGCGTAAAGTTCTTCGTATCAACCACAATCCCGGAAAGAAGCGCCGTTGCCTCGATTTTCCCAACCTGCTCTAAATCCGGTTGATACTCAAACAGCTCCGTAATCAATTCGGCAGTAGATGACGCATATGGTTCGATATAAACAAGCACCGGGCTTCCAACAAATTCCTCTGAACGACGATGGTGATCGACAACCACCACATTCGTAGCCGAGTCAAGCAATTCCTTATTAATAACCATCGAAGGTTTGTGCGTATCAACAACCACAAGCAAACTCTTCTCCGTGATATTTTCTAGCGCGACTTGCGGTGTAACTATATTTTTAATCACATTTGGATATTCTTCAATTTCATTCATTAATCGCTTCACATCTGGACTCATTTTGCCAGGTTCCACGACCACATAAGCATTCCGATCATTCATCTCCGCAATCCGCATCACTCCAAGACTCGAACCAATTACGTCCATATCCGGATAGCGGTGCCCCATAACAAAAACTTGGTCACTTTGCGTAATCAACTCTTGCAAGGCTTGCGAGATAACACGTGCGCGAACACGAGTCCGTTTTTCCATCGGATTTGTTTTCCCGCCATAAAAACGCACTTTTCCTTCAGGTTGCTTAATTACGACCTGATCTCCGCCACGCCCTAAAGCAAGGTCCAGACTAGACTGTGCCAAATCGGCCAGCTGAATCAAATCATCTTCCTTATAACCAATCCCAATACTAAGCGTTAATGGAATATTTTGCTTCGACGTCCGTTCGCGAATCCGGTCCAAGATTTGAAACTTCTCTTCCTCCAACCGCTTCAACATTTCCTCCGTCAAAAAGGCCATAAAGCGGTCTGTCGAAATCCGTTTCAAATAAATACGATGTTCTCTGGCCCAGTTAGTCAACATCGACGTCACCAAATTATTTAAAGCACTGCGACGTCTATCATCCATGCCCTGCGCCCATTCATCATAATTATCTAAGAAAATAACCGCAAAAACAGATTTATTCGCCTGAAACTTCTTATTTAAATCATAATATTCTGTTCGGTCATATAAATACAAAATCCGTTCCTTACGCTTTACTATCGTATCAAAGCGGTGATCACGCCAAGCAATCGACATAATCCCCTTCTCATCATTCCCAGTAATAACGTCCAAAAATTCAGGTCCTACTTCTTCCAAAGATTCCCCAATTAGCTCTGCCTTATCAAAGTATTTCGACATAAACGGGTTAACCCATTCGATTTTGTAATGTTCATCATACAGAAGTATTCCCATCGGCATCTCAACAAGCGCTTCTTCTTCACTACGCTTAATCCGATACGTTAAATTAGAAACATATAGTTGCACATCTTCATTCAAGCGATATTCAAAATAAAACATCGCAACCGTAAGAATAATTCCGCCAACAACAACTAACGCCGATAGCCACCACGAAAAAAAGAACGTGATTACGCTCAAAATAATTGTCGCTGCAATCAGACCGTATAGTGGATATTTAAGCATTCGTTTTTGAAAATAGCCTGACATTTCATCCAGCTCCCCATTTTTTTACATACCTTTTGTCTGAATTTGAGTATCTATATCATAACATAAACTTAACTAACAATTCATCACTATTATTTTACCTATATTTACCCATTTCATCAAATCCAAACTTGCCACTGTACAAAAAAAGCGACCTTTAAGGCCACTTTTATAAACTCAAGCTTTTAATTAATTTCGATGATGCGTAACAATTTTCACCGTTAGACATCTTCACCACACCTTTTGTCGTATCCAGCTCATGAATATTTTTCTTATTCACAATATACGACCTGTGGCACCGATAAAATGATTCGTCCAACATTTTCTCGATATTCTTCAACTTACCATAAAATTCCACTTGGCGATTTTTGCCATGTAAAATTACTTTATGAATAGTTGGGGCTGTTTCAAAAAATAAGATATCGTCTAAAAGTTCATGAATAATCTTCTTATCCGACACTTTAAACGTAAAATACTTCTGCATATCTTGATCATTGGAAATCCGTTCTTCTGCTTGCTTCATACAGGCAAGTACCCGGTCATGCAGCAAATCAATATCGTCTTTAATAATGTAATCAAGCGCTTCCACCTTATACGTGAAAGTCATATAACTTAACTCCGCATGTGTTGTAATAAAAATAATGAAACCACGCGGATCAAACTTCCGAATTTCCTGAGCTAATTCAAAACCATTCATGTCCGGCTGCCCTAAATCAATATCTAAAAAATAAAGCCCCATACCTTGATGTGTAGGCATTCGTGATACTAACTCAAACGGATCTCCTGTTGAAAGTTCTAACTTCATATCAAAATGTTCAACCATAATATAGTCTTCAATATATTTCGTTAACCTTTCTCGCTGCATTCTGTTATCTTCACAAATAAAAACCGGTAGCATAAATTCATCCCCATTCTTCTACATAATTTCTAATTCTTGAATAACTTCTCTATCGGTCACTTTCGTATCTAAGGCAACGTGCGAATATTTCTTCATAATTTCCCGCAAACTAGCAAGGCCTAATCCACGACCCTCTCCTTTTGTAGAGAAACCTTCTTCAAATATTTTATAAATCGGTGGCATATTTACTGGTAAACTATTCGCAAATACAATAATTATACTATCACCTTTTTTCACAAAAGCGATTCGTATAACTGGATTTTCACAAGTTAGCGCCGCTTCAACCGCATTATCTAGCAAAATCCCGACAACTTTGCACAAATCTATGCTATCCATCGAAATCTTATCAATCGGTTCAACTACTTCTAAAATTGCATCAATTTTCAACTCTTGAGCTCGTATTAATTTAACAGCTAGCAAACCCTTTAGTTCAATCACATGAATATTTTGAAGCAAAGAAATCTTATAGTTGTTAGATTCAATTGTTTTATTTATAGGTACAATATTATTTTCAAAGTAATACTTCAAACCCGGCATATCATTATTATCAATATATCCAACAAGTGTTGACAGGATATTCACATAATCATGACGAAAAACGCGCATTTCTCTATGCAGGGACTCTAATGTAGTAACATAATCCTGTAACTGTTCTAGCTGCTCCTTCTGATTCTGTACTTTAAGTTCGTTGGTTGCTGTATTAATAACAACCGTCACTATAACTATTAACAAAATGGTGTACCCTGTAAAAATAAGGGTATTAATCTTCAAAACTGATCCATCGAATCCCGCTATTGATCCCGCATAAATGTTCATATAGAATGCTAAGACAGTAAGAGCAACGATAGAAAAAATAATATATGCATATTTTCTATGTTCTACAAATCTAGAAATATTAACTTTTTCAATCAATTTTCTAAGAAGAAACGAAAATACCAACAAATTCGCCAACATTCCCGCACAATAAATTAACGTTGGTAACAGTTCATTAAATATCTCATCATATTTAAAGTTCAAGCCCGGTACTAAAATAAAACCTACTATAGAATCACTAATAGTAAGTAAAATAATAACCACAAGCGTAATAGAAGCTGAAACTACTACATTTTTATTTTTCCAATATAAGGCACTTACAAAAACAATCAATACAAAAATCATCGACCAGTATTGAACTAATGTAAATAAAGGGAAGGCTAGCATAGCAATTGCTATAGTAACCAATCCCTCTTTAATTGAAAAAACTTTGTTTGTTAAAATCTGGATTGCAATAAAAATACCCGTTATCTGTATAATTGCCATCAAAATACTAAACATATTAATCCTCCACTGTCTAAAATATCTATGTTTAAATATGTAAGTTTGCCTTCTTTTTATTTTAGCATGAATTTTGATGTTATACAGTTTTAAATTTATTTATTTTCGTTTTTCTCTTGCATTTTCACAAATGGACTTTTTGGTTCGTATACAAACATGAAACAAGCTTTACTCATAGAAGAATCCGCAACTTTCATGGATTGTTCTTCTAGTTTTCTAGAAAGGAATTTACCAACTGATTTATTCATATTTTTCATAGTTCCGATACCTCCTTTTCAATAGTTTGTAAGTAAGTGGATTAATACTTATCACCTGAAACAAAGATCCTACCATGATTAATGTTTTCATCTCTGCGAATGGTATTAGCAACGCAATTCCCGTTAAAATTAGCGTCCCTATCATCGCTTTTCTTTTTAGTGTTTTCCGGTGTTCTTCACCGATTAAAGGCAAACTTTCTGTGTCTGCCGGAGCGAATAGAAACATGTTGAGCAGTATAAATCCAAATGTACCTAAAACAATCCAATTATTAGAGGGGATATTTTGAAAAACAAATGGCGCAAGCACAAACATCATCAAGCTAATTAACGTGCAATTCAATGTTTTGGTTGCATGTAATCCAAAAGAATACCGTCTGAGCCATAAATATGACAGATGTACTGTCACTGTTTGCAGTAATAACCCTGTTACTAAGGCAATACCGTATACGAGAGCAAACTTCATGACATTAATTAGGATTATTTCCAGTCCATATTTTACTTTTAAATAACCTTCTTCATCATCTTTCCAGCGGTCTTTCGAAATCAGCACATCCGCCATTCTTTCTGACAAAGGGACTTTTGCAGTAAAATTACTCAACTAATTCACCTCCACTAATATTTTACAACGAATTTACCCATAATAACCAAAAATGTAATGAAATGTCCGATTCTTGTCATGAACGACCAAAAAAGAGCAAAATTGCCGATTTTTTGGATACATTTCAGAATATTCAATCGTGTAAAAAGGACTGTATGATAGGTTTAAAAACCCATATTAATATTTTATTTAAGTAAGTTTATTCATTAAAAAAGCCAACTGTAAAAGAATGTTCACAGTTGGCTTTTCCATTTTATTAATCGTCTTGTTCCGTTTGAAGAATTTCTAAAGTTTTTGCATTTAGTTTGATTTCGTATTTGTTATTATCTTGTTTTACTGTCACTTCATAATAAGTTGTATCTAATTCTCTTTCTATTTTCCAACTTGTTACGTCACCAGCTTGTTCAGAAACAGCCTTATCCATGGCTTCTTTTGGTGATTTAATTCCATCTAAGCTAAGTTTTTCGTTTTCTTTTTCAACTCCACCTGCATCTTCTCGGTCAAGTCGATCTGTTTCATCACTTAGTTGTTCTTTTGTTTCAGCATTGAATTTCATTTCGTATTCATTATCATTTGAAATCCCATCAACTTTATAGACATATTTTCCCAAGCTTTTCTCTAATTCAACGCTAGATATTTCTGCATCACTATGTTTGTCTTTGAATGCGTTAATCGCGTCTTCATAACTCATATCGAAGCTTTTGTTTTGCAAGCTATCTGATGAACTTTCATTATTACTGCTTTTGCTACTAGTAGTTTCATTGCTGCTATTATTTGATGATGTATCCTTATCATCATTAAAACTACATGCTGATAATGCTCCTACTAATAATACCGTCATCCCTACTGTTGCTAATTTTCTATACATAATTGTTTCCCCCTGTGCATTTTTTTACTTCTATATAAGAATAACATGAATAAATAGCATTAACTTCCTTCTTAGGTCCTAGGTTCACATGATCCAAGGTCTAATTTATGAAAAAACAGTCTAGAAATGAATTCTAGACTGTTAAAATTAATTTATTTTTCTTCAGCAACAAATGGTAGTAATGCCATTTGGCGTGAGCGTTTGATAGCAACAGTAAGTTTACGTTGATATTTAGCGCTTGTTCCAGTTACACGACGAGGTAAAATTTTACCACGTTCGGAAACGAATTTTTTAAGAAGTTCTACATCTTTATAGTCGATATGCGTAATACCATTGGAAGTAAAGTAACATACTTTTTTCCGACGGCGTCCGCCTCTGCGTCCTCCAGCCATTGAAAGTTCCTCCTATCTTAAAGTTCAAACCGCTAAAATGAATTTAGAATGGCAAATCGTCATCAGAAATGTCGATTGGCTTACCATCACTTGCAAAAGGATCATTATTAGTGGATTGATAATTTTGATTTTGAGATTGTTGCTGGTCCTGTCCGAATCCACCGTTATTTGTAGGTGCTTGTCCGAAGTTATTTCCACCGCTATTATAATTATTGTTGTTATTGCCACTTTGATAGTTATTTCCGCCACCGCCATTAGAATTACGCGGTTCAAGGAATTGAACACTCTCTGCTACAATTTCAGTCACATAAACACGTTTACCGTCGTTCCCCTCGTAATTACGAGTTTGAACACGGCCATCAACGCCCGCCATGCTTCCTTTCTTCAGGAAATTAGCAACGTTTTCTGCCGGTTTACGCCAAACAACACAATTAATAAAGTCAGCTTCTCGTTCTCCTTGTTGGTTAGTGAAAGTGCGATTTACAGCTAATGTAAAAGTCGCAACAGCCACACCAGCTGGAGTGTAACGTAATTCAGGATCTTTTGTTAAGCGTCCTACAAGTACTACACGATTCATCATGCAAAACCAACCTCCTCTCGTTTAGTAAATCAAGGTCCTAGCCTTGAATGAATTCTTATGCTTCTTCTTTAATTACCATATGACGAATGATATCATCAGAAATTTTAGCTAAACGGTCAAATTCGTTGATAGAATCTGCTTTATCAGCGTTTAATTTCACGATGTGGTAAAAACCATCACGATAGTCATTGATTTCGTATGCTAAGCGACGTTTACCCCATTCTTTTGATTCGATGATCTCCGCACCATTTTCAGTTAAGATTCCGTCAAAGCGTTCTACAACAGCTTTTTTCTCATCTTCTTCAATGTTTGGGCGAATGATGTACATAATTTCGTACTTTCTAGCCATCTACTCTACACCTCCTTGTGGTCTTAAGCGGCTCTGATATAGCATGAAACCATACCATATCCCTGAAATTCAGACTGCCTTTAGCAAGCCTTAAAATCAAGAGCGAGCAAGGAATAATTTATAATTACTCACAATAAAATATTATATCATAGCGCTAACTAACCAGCAAGATATTTCTCGAAAATTCTGGTTTGAAAACACTATAGCACATCTCAAAATAGCCGGCAATACTTTTTACGAAAGTCTTGTTTTGCAGGGGAATTCTCGTTTTTAAAGACTTATTTTAGATTTTCTCTAACAAGCGGCATCGTCATACATCTTGGCCCCCCGCGGCCTCTAGAAAGCTCCGAACTAATCACTTCATGAACCTTAATACCCGCACTTCTTAACAGATCGTTTGATACTTGATTTCGATCATATGTAATTACTTCTCCAGGAGCAATTGCTAACGTGTTTGCCCCATCATTCCACTGCTCTCGCGCCGAAACAATTACATCTTCTCCGCCACAAGGAATAAAATCAATTTCTGGCTCATCCAAAACCTCCGCAATCACGCGCTGAAAATCTCTTCGCGGAGTAATTTCTAATCCATTCTCACTTTTTTCTAAAATGTATATATTAAGTTCTCCTTGTTGATTTTGAATTGCTGGATGAATCGTGAACTGTGCAAAATTAACCATGGTGAAAACCGTGTCCAAATGCATAAATGACCTTGTTTCAGGAATTTCAACAGCTAAAACTCGTTTAATTTTTGGAGAACGACTAAATAAACTTTCTGCAAGCCGTTCGACTGCTCGTGCATCCGTTCGCTCAGATACACCGACAAGAACAGTCTCTTCATTAAGAACTAACTCATCTCCACCTTCTAAAGAAAACGGCTCTCCGCGCCCTGACCATACCGGAATTTCTTGATTACTAAAACGAGGATGATGTTTCAAAATCAGCTCGATAAACATCGACTCTCGCCTTCTAGCTGGCTGGAACATTCTATTAATCGTCACACCGTTACCAATAACAGCTGCTGGATCTCGAGTGAAATACAAATTTGGTAATGGATCTAGGAAAAATGGATATTGTTCGTCCATCATTTCATTTAAGTGTTTCTTTTTGCGTTCGGGGATTTCTGATTTTTTTAAACCGGACATAAGTTTTCTAATCATTTCTTCCTCGTCAAAAGACATCAAATAATCTCGTACATATAGCGCACTTTCGTCCATTTGATTGGATTCTTTAATCATTTTCGTTAAAAAAGACTCTTTATTATTAGCTTCTCGTAATGCTTCAGCAGCTAGTTTTTCTAAGTAGAGTACTTCGATGTTTGAATCTTTCATTGTTTTAGCAAAAAAATCATGTTCCTTCTGCATCATTTTTAAATACGGTATATCATCAAATAATAAAGATTCTAGGTATTCTGGTGTGATATTTTCGAGTTCAGAACCCGGCCTCTTTACAAGAACTGTTTGGAGTTTGCCAATTTCAGATGTAATATTCAATGCTTGTTCCATTTTCATCACCTCTTCCTAACTAATTACCCCAAAAGTTTGTCATGTATGCGAGAGATTTCCCGGGAAATAAAAAAAGCACAGAGATTATTCTGCGCTTTTTTTGTCCATTTTACTTTTAATGAACGAAACTACCATTGGGATAACGGAAACTACGATAATTCCGATTACTACTAACGAGAAGTTGTCTTTAACGATTGGGAAGTTCCCGAAGAAGTAACCCGCGAGCGTACAAAGTAATACCCAAACAGTTGCCCCTAAAATATTATAATTTAAGAAATAACGATAATTCATACGGCTTGCTCCAGCTACAAATGGCGCGAACGTGCGAATAAAAGGCATGAACCTAGCAATAAAAATTGTTTTTCCACCATGTTTATTGAAGAACGCCTCCGCTTTTTCCATTTTTTCTTTATTTATTAGTTTCCCAAACCAGCTATCTTCTGGTATGGATGTTCCAATCTTTTTACCGATATGATAGTTCACTGTATCGCCTAGAACTGCTGCTAACCATAAAGTAATAATTAGCGGAACAATATGTAAAATCGAACCATCTAATACAGATAATGCACCGGCTGCGAATAGTAATGAATCTCCTGGTAAAAATGGAAATACTACCAATCCAGTCTCTATAAAAACAATCAGGAACAAAATAATGTAAGTCCAAATTCCAAAATTATTTATAATCTCCACTAAATGTTGGTCAATGTGCAAAATAAAATCAATGATATAGGTAATAAAATCCACCAGGCACTCACTTCCTTTTCTTTTTTTAAAAGTCAAAGTTCATTTTACCACAAGTCAAGTCTCCTTGTATCAGACTTGTGACTTATTTATCAATTCTTAACAATTAAAAACTACTAGTTTCATCTTCCATAAACTGGTATAAGATTAGCTCCATAATTGCAATTGTAGAGATGCGAGAAGTAATATCTAAATTATTCATTTCAATTTCATCTGTAAAAATATATAAATTAATATCACTCATATTTTGAATAATATTATTATCAGCCCCAGTAATCGAAATCAACATGGGCGTTTCATTTCTGCTTTTTAGTTTTTGGGCAGTTTGGATTAATTCAATGTCATGTCCACCGTACGTAAGGATAAAAACTAAATCATCTTTACCAATATGCGGCAATACAGCTTGGCGATACTGATAATCTTCAGGAAACTCTACCAAAAATCCGCTCATTGTATAGAGATATTTGATGTATTTCGCAGCATGTTTACTCAGCCCTTTAGCAAAAAAATAAATTCGCGGTTTGCTTACTAGTTTTTTGGTGATTTTCTTGATTTTACTTGGTTCTAAAACTCGGACAGATTCAATAATGTTTTTCAAATATTCTTCACGATAATCCGACTGTTCTACGACAAATGGGGACGGTTTTAGCTCTGTATGCCCAAGTAAAGTGAACTTTAAGACTGTTGTAAACTCGCTATAACCAGTAAATCCAAGCTTTCTTACAAAACGCAAAAAAGTTGTTGTTGAAACAAAGCATTCTGCAGAAACTTCTCGAATACTTTGATTTTTAATTAAATTCATATTCTTAACGACATAGTCAAATAAAATCCGCTCATTCCGAGTTAGGGAAGCTACAGTCTTACTGGAAATTTCGAAAAAGTCCATACTTCAAGTCTCCTTTTTATTCACGTATCGTACTTTTATCAGGGAGATGTTGCGTGATACAGTGAATATTTCCGCCGCCTAGCAAAATCTCACGTGCTTTAATCCCCACAATTTTTCTATCAGGATATAACTGTTCAAGTAATTCCTGCGCATCTTTATCTTTTGGATCATCAAACAATGGGAAAATAATAGCACCATTCGCTGTATAGTAATTTACATAACTAGCAGCTAATCGATCTCCAGCCTGTCTAGGGAAAGTTCCATTAATCGCCTCCACACCTTCGCTCTCTGTTTGCGTAATAAGTACTGGATCCGGACAATGTAGTTTATGTATTATAAAAGTTCTTCCCTTAGCATCTGTTTGGTTAGCTAAAATATCATAGCATTCTCTTGAAATTTCATACTGCGGATCACTTTTGTTATCCGTCCACGATAAAACAACTTCGCCAGGTGCCACAAAGTTAAAAATGTTATCTACATGTCCGTTTGTTTCGTCAAGATAGAAGCCATGCTTAAGCCAAATTACCTTTTGTACATGGAAATATTTTTTTAAAGTTTGTTCGATTTCTATTTTGGTTAAATTCGGATTCCTTCCTTCTGATAACAGACACTCTTCTGTCGTAACCAGCGTCCCTTCACCGTCTACATGAATGGAACAACCTTCTAAAATAAAATCTTTCTGTGAGTAGTAATCAAGTCGCTCTAAATCACAAACTTTTTTTGCAATTTGATTATCTTTATCCCACGGAAAATATAGACCATCAAGAAGACCACCCCAAGCATTAAATCCCCAGTCAACACCACGCATTTCTCCCTTATCATTCACCAAAAAACTTGGTCCATAATCGCGTATCCACGCATCATCATTACTCATTTCGATAACACGAATGGTATCCGGAAGTTCTTTACGAGCATTTTTATATTGATTTGGTGATACAAACATAGTGACTGGCTCAAAATTTGAAATAGCGACTGCAACTTCTTTATAGTTTTGTTGCGCTGGCTTTCCACCAAGCCGCCAGTTATCAGGTCTTTCTGGCCAAATCATGAAACAGCCAATATGAGGTTCGTATTCTCCTGGCATTCTGAATCCGTCCTCTACCGGCAACCCTTTCAGTTGTCCCATCCTCATTCTCCTCCTATTACTTCATAACCACATTATACATGAAATACTGTTTTACAAGACAAAAACCGAGTAACAAGTACCCGGATTTCGCCCTATTCTACTAGCCCGCAATAATCACTGTCCCTGCCCCATGTTCTAGCATGGCGCCAATATTTTCAAGCGAGGTGATTATTGCTTTGGCATTTGGTCTTTCTTTGACAAAAGCTGTTGCTGCTTCGATTTTGGGCAACATACTTCCTGCTGCAAATTGTTTCTCATCAATATATTTTTCTAATTCTGAAACGGTAACTCTTTCAAGTTTCTTTTGATTTGGCTGATTATAATTGATATAAACATTTTCCACCCCTGTTAAAATAACCAACAAATCCGCACTAATTAGTTCTGCAAGTTTTTCAGAAGCAAAATCTTTATCGATTACGGTCTCTACCCCAGATAAATCAAGGCCATTTTCAACGACCGAAACTCCGCCTCCACCAGCAGAAATAGTCACAACACCACTATCAACCAATTGTTTAATAATTTGATGTTCTTTGATACTAAGCGGGCGAGGAGATGGTACAACTTTACGGTAACCTCGACCAGCGTCCTCAAGAAATATTGCACCAGTTTCTGCCATTTCCTTTTCAGCCTCTTCTTTAGTAAGAAAAGGCCCAATTGGTTTGGTTGGTTTTTTAAAAGCAGGATCATCTTTATCCACAACAACTTGTGTAATTAATGAAACCGCTACTTTATCTAGCCCGTGTTTTAAAAATGCTTTATCTAACGCATTTTGCATCCAGTAGCCAATACTCCCTTGCGTCATTGCGACACACGTATCAAGCGGCATTGCTGGATTCTTTTCAGAAGCTCCCGCATGTTGTTGCAGCATCAGGTTGCCTACTTGCGGTCCATTTCCATGCGAAATAATTAAATCATCCCCGTTTTCGATAAATTGCACCAAATATTCGGCTGTTTTTTCAAGTGCACTTTGTTGCGCTTCAGCACTGGCATCACTCGATAAAATTGCATTTCCACCTAGTGCCACGACTATTTTTTGATTCATGCTGTTCACTCCTTATCCTCTTGGCACCTGTTGAGTAATACAGTGAATATTTCCGCCACCAAGTAAAATTTCTCTTGCTTTCACACCAACCACTTCACAGTTTGGATAAAGTTGACGTAATTTTTCGCGGGCAAGTTCATCATTTGGATCCCCAAATAGCGGGAAAACCACTCCACCATTCGCTGTGTAGTAATTAATATAGCTTGCTGCCAGTCGGTCGCCTTCTTCCCGTGGTAGCGTTCCTTCCACAGCATCTACACCTTTACTTTCTTCATCGGTAATTAAAATTGGTTTTGGTACATTTATTTTATGCACTTCTAATTTGCGCCCTTTTGCATCGGTTTCATTCGATAAAATATCAAAGCATTCTTTAGAAATTTCATACTGCGGATCAGTTTCATCATCTGTCC
Source organism: Listeria sp. LM90SB2 (assembly GCF_028867355.1). Lineage (NCBI taxonomy): Bacteria > Bacillati > Bacillota > Bacilli > Caryophanales > Listeriaceae > Listeria > Listeria sp. LM90SB2. The sequence continues at coordinate 49,741 of NZ_CP046449.1, read as the reverse complement.
ACGCGAGCGCTACTACACCTGGGCGTACATAATTGAAAATATTATCTACATGACCATTCGTTTCATCTAAATAAATTCCTCGTTTTAACCAAATAATTTTTTCTAAATTTAAATACTCTTTTAAAACCATTTCGATTTGCTGTTTTGAAAGTTGTGGATTGCGACCTTCTGATAATAAGCATTCTTCTGTCGTTACAAGCGTGCCTTCACCGTCGACATGAATGGAACCTCCTTCTAACACAAAATCAGCTAAGCGATAACGATCTTTTCGCTCTAATTCGCATATTTTTTGAGCGACTTGATCATCTTTATCCCACGGGAAGTACAAACCATCGACCAATCCACCCCAAGAGTTAAATGACCAATCCACACCACGTACGTCACCAGAATCATTGACCACAAAAGTTGGTCCAGAATCGCGCACCCAAGCATCGTCGTTATCCATTTCCACTACGCGAATTTCATCAGGCAACATATATCTCGCATTTACATATTGACTTGAACTTGCAACAACTGTAACTGGTTCAAAACGGGAAATCGCTGTCGCCACATCAACAAAAGCTTTTTGCGCAGGTTTGGCTCCTAAGCGCCAATTATCTGGTCGTTCTGGCCAAATAATATAGCAACCAGCGTGTTTTTCAAATTCCCCAGGCATTCTAAATCCATCTTTTTTAGAAGAACTATCAATCGTTCTCATTTCCTATCTCTCCTTTGTCTTTTCTTTTCCCAGCAAGCCAAATACATATTTCACCAACAATCACCGCTACAACGGTTCCAATTAAGATTGGGATTTTTTCATTTAATTCTGCACTTGAACCATTTAATGGTACTGCAGAGAAAATCAAAGTAATAATGAGTAAAATCATTGGTACGAAAGTCATTAAGTAAAGCAAGATTTTGCCACCTGGCACTTTAAATGGACGTTCTCGGTCCGGATCCACCTTACGTAATTTCAAAAATGCTGGAAACATTAGGATATATGAACCTAGTAAAGCAACTACATTTAATGCAAAGAATGCCCAGAAAATATTTTCATTTGGAATAAGTGGTGCCGCAACGATTAATACAGAAGCTACAATCCCATTTAAAATACTAGTACCCGTTGGCATATCATTTTTCGGATTTGTTTTTCCAAAAACAGCTGGTAAATCTTTGTTTTTCGCTGCATACATTGCTACATAATTCACGCCTAGTGCCCAAGAGACTAAATTTGCTACTAATGTATACATAAACATAATCCCAATAATAATAACAAATGGGTTAACTCCGCCAATCAGCATAATAAAGCTATCAATAAGACCACCGGATGTTGAAAGTTCAGAAGTCGGAATTGCTGCCCCCATTCCGAAAGCTGCTAGTAAATAGAAGAATGCAATCAAAACCCCACCATAAATGATTGCTTGAGGAATTTGTTTTTTAGGATTTTCCATGTCACTCGCAAGCGTTGTTACCACTTCAAAACCTAAGAAATTAAATAAAATGACTGAAATAAATGACAAACTCTCTAAATCAAAAGTTGGAAGTAATGCTTTTCCAGAGAAATCATTCGCCAATCCCTTCGTCAACGCAAAATAAATTCCAAGTACACCAAGGCAAAGCATAATTGCCACTTTACAGAAAGCTGCGATATTAAGAATCCATTTGCTATCACTCACTGGATAACAACTAATAATAACAACAATCCACACAAAAATGAGCTGAATCAAAATCGAAACCGGCGTCCCAAATGAAACCGGGAAAATTTGCGTAATAACTTCTACAAACAATACCGCTAAACTCGCCATCCAAATCGGATAATTAATCCAGTATAACCAAGCGACACGCGCACCCCATTTTCGGCCAAATGCCCGTTTTACCCAATCATAGATTCCGCCTTCATCATCATAGGTTGTCCCAAGTTCTGCCGAAACAAGTCCATATGGTAAGAAAAATAAAATAAGTAACGCAATCCACCAGAAAAATTGAGATGATCCTATCGCCGCTGCTGGCGCGGCAGATTCCACAACTAAAACGACACATACAGCCATAAGAACCGCATCAAATAATCTGAATTTCTTCTTTTTTTCCAAAATGCCCACTCCTCTTTTTAAGTGGGGGGAAGAAAACGGCCAGCGCTCTCTTCTCCTCCTTATTTTGGTATCTTATAAGCCAGCGCCATTTCTAAGTAATAACTCTAGTTCTGCATCATATTTTTCCGCAACTGCAAAACCCGCTTCTCTCACATACGGATTCATAAAGTATACAAGCAGTGCTCTCATCGCTGTTAAACGATTTTCAGCTTCGTCAATAACAACTGAGTATGGAGCATCAAGCACTTCGTCCGTAACCTCTTCCCCACGAGTTGCGGGTAAACAGTGCATAAACTTCACATGTGGAGCCGCTTTACTGATCAATTCTTTATTCACTTGATATTTAGGATAAAAAGTTTTCATTCGCTCTTCTTCGGAAAGTTCCGCTTCGTATAGGCCATACCAAACATCTGTATAAATGAAATCTGCGTCTTTTAACGCAATGTCCACATCTTCTGTAATTAAATAGCTCCCGCCAGATACTTTGCAATTTTCTTCAGCGATTTTCAAATGTTCTTCACGTAATTGAAATCCTTTTGGTCCAAATTGAACGAAATCCATTCCAAGTTTTGTTGCCATAAACATTGTAGATGCACATACTTGAGTAGCATCTCCTACAAAGACAATTTTGCAGTCTTCAATCTTTTTTCCTTTTGGAAGGTGTTCGAACATAGTAATTGCATCACCTAATTCTTGTGTAGGATGGTTGTAATCACTCATCCCATTAATAACCGGAATAGCAGCTGTGTTTGCAAGTTCTACTACCGTTTGATGACGTTCAACACGCGCCATCAAAATATCTACAAGCCTAGAAAGAACTTTGGCTGTATCGCCTACTGATTCATGTCCGCCGAGCTGAATTTGTCCAGGAGCTAAATATTGCGCATGACCACCAAGCTGTGTCATTGCTGTTTCAAAAGATACACGAGTTCTTGTTGATGATTGTTCAAAAATCATCCCAAGCGTCTTATGTTTTAAAAGTTGTGGGTAATGACCGTTTTTAATAGATTCTTTCATTTTGCGACCGATTTCTATCATAAATAGTATTTCTTCTTTAGAAAAATCTTTAGTGTCGATAAAATCTCTTTTTTTGTTCATTTCTATCACCTCAACCATTTATTTTCTAAACCTTTTCTGAGGCATACTCGAGTATTTCCTTGCCACATGCTCATCATAGTACAAAAGAGATTGTTTTTGAATACGTTTTCTTTTTTTAAGAACAGACGGAATCACCCTGTAACTCGTTACATTCTGCGTAACATGTGACCCAAATACAAAAAGAAGACTGGAAAAACCCTCCTTATAAGGATTTTTCCAGTCTATTAGCCTCTCTTATGCATAGTCACCTGGTTTTGTTTTACTCTTCATCGCTACGCCAAAGTCTGTGTAGATACGTTCTGTTAATTTATTGCCTTTCAACTCCGCAATATGATGCGCTAAAATTTGGAAAGGAAGAATCATTAGGAAAGGCGCTTGGTGTTCATCTAAATCTGTTGGTATAACTAGCGTTCGGTCATCTTCACCTTTACCAAATTTAACTGTATACGTAAACGGGGTGTATTTAGATTCATAATCCCGTAACAATACTAATCGCTCGGTAACTGCACTCGCCGTCTCCAAGAAGAAGATTCTATGTTGTGGATTTACTTCTAAATACGGCCCATGCATAAACGCTTCTAAATCAAGACCTTGTGATGGCACGCGGACAGTTTCTGAGAATTTTGTTTCAAATTCTTTGCATGTTCCAACAGTAGGACCATATCCAATTGCTGTGAATTTCGGTGCAGTAGCGAATTCCTCTTGCCATCTTTCATAAAATGCTTCTGTTTCGGCAATTGTTGCTGGAATTGCATCGATTGCTCGGCTAAATGCACTGATTTCATTATTGAACCTAGTTTCATCAATTTGTACTGTTTTGTATGCAAAATGAAGTCCTGTCAGCATTAATGTTAGAACTGTTGCTGTAAAACCTTTTGTTACGTAGCCAACTCGTTCTTTTCCGGAGCCGATATCAAGCGTAATATCCGCAAATTCAGCAATTTCACTCGTTACATCACTAGTTAGAGCGACTACTGGAACGGAAGCTTCTTTTTTCACTCGTTCTAGCGCAGAAATGGTCGACGTGCTTTGACCGCTTTGCGAAATCCCGATAACCAAATCTAGATGGCTTGATAATTTTTCATAATATAAATGGTTGAAGGGTTCTTCAATCGTAATGCGGACATCGGCTAGATTTTCAATGTAATATTTGGCGCTTTGAGCTGCATTTAAGCTTGATCCAGTTGCTAAAATTAACCATTCTTTTGCGCCATTTTTTACGAGTGATTCTAGTTTTTCTGCATTTGTTTGGAAATCTGCTAAAATTACTCGACACATTTCCTCTTCTTCATTAATATACGTCATCATTGTTGGTTTCATTTTAAACTTCTCCATTCGTTACTGTTTCTGCTTCTACTTTCCCAGCAGCTTTTTGTTCTAAAACATACGCGCGGTTTGCTACGAGTACAAATGGTAGGTAAATCAGCGTTCCAACGATAATAATTGCGATTTGAAGGATGGACGCGCGAATGTCTCCGCCTGTCGCAAGGTAACCCGAAAGCACTGGTGGCGTCACCCACGGAATCAAAATATAAGTTTGGCTAATCCAGCCCCATGAAGTTGCGAAGTATGCCATTGCAGTCGAAGCTAGAGGTGCAATAACTAATGGAATACCATAAATCGGGTTGAATACAACTGGCAGTCCGAACATTAGTGGTTCGCTGACGTTGAAAATACTCGGAATTAAGCCGAATTTTGTGACCATGCGATGATCCGGTCGTTTAGAAGCAATGAAAATCGCGATAACTAAACAGATGATGGTTCCGCCGCCACCCATGTATACAAAAGCATCTAAAAACGGTTGTGTAACGATGTTCGGTAAAGCTGTCCCTGCATTCACTGCATCAATATTTTGTTGTAAAGAAGTTAAAAGAACTGGTCCAGAAATCGCGCCTAATACGAATGCGCCGTGAATACCAAAGACCCATAAGAATCCCGCTAAAAATACATAAAGTAGAATACCTGGTAACGTTTGGAACCCGCCAACTAATGGAATTTGTAGTACTTTTACGATAATTTCTGGAATACTCATTGATACAAAACTAACTACAAGCACTTCAATAATTGCTAAAATACTTAGAACTAAGAATGATGGAATTAAAATGTTAAATGATTTTGCAATTGCCGGTGGAACACTTTCAGGCATAGAGATTTTTAATTTTTTACTTTTCGAGAATTTCGCAAGCATGGTAACACTGACTAAAGCAGCGATGATTGCAAGGAACATTCCTGTCGAACTTGTCATTTCTTGGGTTAAAACGCCGCCAGCCTCAAAAGCTTTACCGTCAACCGACATTAAATGTGAAGATGCCGGTATTAAAACAACATAAGCAGCTACAGCGATAACCCCTTCCGTACGCCCTTCCATTCCGTATGATTTAGCTAAAAAGTTACCAATTAAGAATGCTGCTAAAATCGCCATAATACCGAGTGTCGCGTTATAGACTTGAATACCTACACCCAAATAATTTTCTACATTTGGAATGAATTTAAGCAGACCATTTTCTGGTTGAAGTAACACGTTATTTACAAGCAAGAAAAATGCGGCAATAATCGTAATCGGAATCATCGCTGCAAAGCCATCACGAATTGCCATGATATGCTTTTGCGATGAAATTTTTTGGGCAAAAATTGATAATCCTTCAATAAATCGGCTAGATAAACTTCTCTCTGAACTCATTTTTTTGTCCTCCTATGACTTTCCTGTTATTTTGTTTAAATCTGCTACAATTGACATCCATTTGCCGGCATTACCGACCCAAACTTCCTTATAAGTTGCATTATTAAACTCCGGCCAGTATGGTTCATCTTCATTTCTAAAAGTTTCCATTCCGACTGGTATTTCTCCTGTGATTTCGCCATTTAGTACACTGTATTGCTGTGCGTAGCGATAACCTTCGCCATGCATCATTGATTGTCCAAACGGGTTCATTCCAATTACCCACTGTAACTGACCTTCCGCAATATCTAAAAGCGACTTATCTTTCAAAATTTTTCCAGCAATCGATGCGGCTTTTCCTGCCGAAAGTAAAATAGCGTTATTTCCTCTAAACGAGAACCAAATTGGGAATTTTCGCAACGCTATCTCGTCGTTTATTTGGATACCTTGCTCGAATTGTAATTGGTATTCTTCTATCGCCCGTTCATCTATGAGTAAATGTTGTAAGTGGAAACTTGCTTCGTCTAAATACTCATCTTTTTTATAAAGTCCTGCTGGAATAAGCGGATATGGTTTAGTGAAACGTGTTACTTTTTTCAAATAGTCGCCGTACATTTCGACCGCTTGTAGCCAAGTTTGTTTTTCAGCGTTACTCGGTTGCGTTTCAAGCGCCGCCTCAAGTGCCAGTAAATAAAGATGTTCGCGTGCTTGATGATTAAAATGCTGAATGACCTTGTGCGTTTTATCGCGGTAGAAAAATCCTTTGTAAAGTTCGCTAGTTTCGCTGTCTCTAATTCCAGCTTTTTCTTGCGCTTCTAGCATCAAATATAACCATTCGGCCGCTTTTTCTGCATATATTTCTTTGTTTGTTAGTTGATAAACCATCGAAGCTGCCCAAGAAGCAGTCGCATAATATAGACTTTCTGAGGTTTGATACGTATGCTCCCAGAAAATCGGCTTTTGGCTCGTTCCGTGTTTTTCCAGTTCCTTTATCGCAAAAAGCAAATCCTCTTCCGCGATTCTCAGCAAATGATTCTGCATAGTAGCATTATCCGCAATTTGGCTGCCAATATACGCTTCAATCCCAGCACAATAAAAGTTCTCATAAGCTTGGTTATGAACGCGCGCAATTGCATCATCCATCCCACCAACAAGCCCATCCGTCCATCTCGTCATACCTGCGCTAGTCGCTCTAAAACCGTCTCCGAAGCGCGTTTTCAAAATAAAATCTAGTCCCCACTCGCCTTCTTCTAAAAGGCGCATCCGCAACATTTCCTCTTTTTCAGGTAAACTCGAAGCCATTTCATATAAAGCCATCGTTACTTCCGCCGTTTGAATGAGCTGCTGCGAAACATCGCCCGCATCGTGCCATCCACCATTAAATGACAACTGTTTCCCATCGTGTTCAGCGATAATATCTGCGTGACAAGTCGTATGTTTCCCAAAAACCGGGCAACCGCATCGTTCGCAGAAAATAAAGTTAAGCGATTTCCAGATAGAAGATTCCCAGATCACTTCGGAAGTCCCAATTTGAAAAATTTCCGTTTGCATATCCGCAAATTTTAAATAGTATTCACCCACAGTTTGTAAATCAGAAAAATCAAGAATAATGAAATCGCCAGTTTCTGTTGCGTTTTGGTAACTTTTTCCAGTAAAAACAACTTTGTCTGTTTCTTTGTCGTGAATTGTAAAGGAAGTCGCTGCAAACTTGTTGGCGCAAAACGCTACTTTGGGCATGCCCTTAGAGTAACCGTTATGCGAATAAACTAGCGTATTATCTTGCGGAATCCAACCCTTGGAGATTTCCGGCTCACTGATTTGTTCTAATTTAATTTCATTAATGAATAATTCCATCGTTCCAGCAGTCAATCGCTCTGGGCCATTCAAGTAATAACTAAAACTCATTTCGGTCATTCGGTCACGCGGCAAACCTTCAATTTCAAAAATGACATCATTCCATTCATGGTTGATTAAATTCACACCGTGAACACCTTCTCGCCCATATATATCAGGCACTTTCACGCTCCCGTCGTTTTTAAAACTAATCATTAAATAGGGATTTGTTACTCCAGGAAAATCAGGGAAAACTTGGATTCGCACACGATTAAAGCCGCTCCAGTCCTCATTTTCAATCGGGGCCGATATGGTAACGTTACCAAAATTAGTATAATCACCGTCATCCGGAGCACCAGCGGGCCAATGCGGCATAACCACAGGCGAAGAAAGCTTGATTTCATCTTGGTCAGAAATAGTAAAATCTCCTGCTCCTTGATGTGCAAACTCTAAAGAAACATGTTGTTTAGAGCTAAATAAAGTCCTACTTGATAAAACTTGTTTCTTTTTCGCTAAAGTTTCTAACGCATGCTTGGTTTCAATAGGGAGTGGTCGATGAATAATACCAGTTTGCGCAATTTGTCGTTTCATACTTGGCTTCATTCTTTTCCTCCTTCATTTCCTAGTCTCATTCCAATAACGGCTGCACCAATTAAGCCAACCTTATCCTTCTCAAGCTTAGAGCGGACAACACCTTTTGTAACAAAACGAATTGTATTGCTTTGAAGATTATCTAGTATCTTTTGGAAAAAATGCTCATTTTGCGTCACGCCTCCGCCAAGAATTACGCATTCAGGGTCGGTTGTACGGACTAAATTCATAATCAAATTAGCTAGCTGAAACGTTGCATTATCAATAATTTCCTCTGCAAGCTCATCTTTTTGCTCCGCTGCATGAAGAACCATTTTTCCAGTTAGTTCTGTTTCGGCTTCAGCAAGTATGGATGTCGGGTAGTTATTTAAACGTCTCAGTGCCTCTTCTTTAATCCCAAGACCGGAAGCAAGTCGTTCCACACAACCACGTCTACCGCAACCACAGAGTACATCACTATGAATATCTACTACAGCATGACCGATTTCACCCGCGTTAAAGTGCCCGCCTTGTGTAATTCGTCCATCCACCACAAACCCAGCAGCAAGACCAGTACCAACATTTAAATAAATAAAATCGTTTGTTTCTTGTCCCCAACCAAATTGCTTTTCGGCCATTGTGGCACAAACAACATCATTGCCCAGACTTACAGGTAATCCTGTTTTTGCTTCTAAAATGTCTGCGAGCGGGGTTGGATTGCTTTTTCCAGGTTCAATCTCTAACCAAACACCTGACTTGTGATTCACACGACCAACTAATCCTACACCAATACCCGTTTGTTTTGGTGCTATAAAACCAATATTTTGCGTGTAATCATCTAAAACCTTTAACAATGTTTCGGTAGCTTTGGTCTGATTCTCCGTATTACTTGGGTAACTCTTGGAATTTAGCACCTCACCATCTTTTGTTACTTCGCCAATTAAAATTTTAGTGCCACCTAGATCAATTCCGATGACAGATTCTTGTATGTCCAACTATTCCACCTCATTTTTGGTAACGTTACCAAATTAAAACGTTTGTTGATAGCGCTTTCTACCATAGAATAACCGGATATTTTTAATATGTCAACCCTTTTTATTATATTTTTGATAACGTTACCAAATTTCACTTGTTATTTCCCCCTAAGTACGCTACACTTAAAATAGTTAAAAATGCTTACGAGGTGAACATTTCGAATGAAAAAAATAACCATACAAGAAATAGCTAAACTTAGCGGTGTCTCCGTTTCAACTGTTTCGCGGGTTCTTAATAACAGTCCTTCTGTGTCAGCTGCGAAACGCAAAAAAATCCAAGCAATCATTGATGAACATAATTACACACCTAGCGTGTTTGCTCGTGGGATGGTCAATAAGCAGACGAAGAATATAGGCGTTATTTTACCAGATATTTCCAATCCCTATTTCATTTCACTTATAACGCAAATTCAAAAATTCGCGCTAGATTATATGTTTTCGACGATTTTGTTCAATACAATGCTTGCGGAGCCAAATAATAAGAATAATCAACATCCCCTAACGGAAGAAGATTACTTGAAAATCATTTTAGAAAAGCAAGTGGATGGTTTACTTATTTTAGGTGGAGAAATCGATAAAGAAATCGTTCCAAAAGAGTATATAACTGCTCTAAATCAGTTAAATAATGAAATTCCAGTTGTTGTTATCGGGTCGAAAATTCCTGAGCTCAACTGTTTATTTATTGAACGTAATTTAAAAAAAGGGGTAACAACCTTAGTTAGTCATCTAACTGCACTTGGACACAAAAATATTGGTTTTATTGGCGGAGAAGCTGGTGTAAAAATCACCACCTACCGTCTAGAATCTTTTAAAGAAGCAATGACTAGCTATCAACATCCGGTAAATGACGACTGGGTGGTTCTGTCTGATTATTATACGGCTGATGGCTACGCAGCAATGACTCAACTTTTAGAAAATAGCGCTACTTTGCCGACAGCACTTGTAGCTATCAATGACAATGTGGCTATCGGGGCAATTCGAGCGATTAATGATGCCAAACTTTCTTGCCCTGAAGACATCGCTATTGTCAGCTGCGATCAATTTATGAATGGCGATTACCAAACTCCGCGTTTAACCTCCATGGATCAACACAATGAATATCTTGGTAAAATGGCTATTTTACAACTAATTAGCGCAATTAACGGTCAAGTCGAGCCAATGATTATCAACCATAATCCAGAACTAATTATCCGCGAATCTTGCGGCTCTAAGCTATAACGAAAGGAAGGTCCACTTGGAAAAATACTTAATTTGTTCTGATTTAGACGGGACATTACTACTTAAAAACCAAACTATCTCACCAAAAACACTAAATTTATTGCAACAACTAATAGAAGAAGGTCATCATTTTGCCGTTTCTACCGGTCGAATGTATAATTCCGCAACAGACTTCGCCAACCTCGTTCATCCAAAAGCAGATGTCATTGCTTCAAACGGCGGTGTAGTTGCAGTATCAGGCGAAATTATCCTACAAGAAAAAATGAAACAATCTGCGTTACTCGAGACATTTTTATTGTGCCAAAATCATGATTTACCTGTGTTTTTCTTTTCAACAGATACTGTTTACTACACTAAAAATCCCCCATATTATTTTACGGATGAAGAAGATAAAGGCCGCGTAAATGCTACAAAACTCGTTCCTATCAAAACAAAAGAAAGCTTCCTTGAGCATGCGGACCAGTTCATTAATGGGATTGTAATCGAGGAAGAAGATTTCGACAAACTCGCAGCCCTTCGAAGTGAGCTAGAAAAACTATCCGATGTTTCTATCCTTTCTTCCCATGCCAATAATATCGAGATCTTACCAAAAGATATGGATAAAAAATACGCCGTGAAAAATCTCGCTGCACATTTAAATATCAAGCCAGAAAATGTAATTACTTTTGGTGATGGTGAAAATGATATTGGGATGCTTGAAGTTGCTGGCGCAGGGGTTGCGATGGAAAATGCAAGTGAACTAGTGAAAAAAAGTGCTGATTTTGTTACTACTGCAAATGATGCCGATGGAATTTACTACTTTTTGAAAAAATATCTTAATCGTTAATAAAAAAAGCTGCCCACGCGGACAGCTTTTTTTCATTTATTCTTCTACGGAAGCAGCTTCTTCATAGTTAATTAATGCAATTAATCCGCCAACAGCAAGTAGTACGATTGGCAGTAAGAACATAATCGAAATTGACATTGTACAGCCAATTGCAGCTGCCACCATCATTGCCCCACCAAGACGCGGCTTATGCGAAACAATAAACGATCCCGCAAGTCCCACTCCAGAAAGCACAAGTGAACCAATCGTTAACATATAGAAGAAAAATGACTCCTCTTCTAATGCCTGTGAAATATCAGGAATAACTAGAACCATCAAACTAAATCCAATACCCAGTGCCGCCCCTAAAAAGCCAAGTAATCCTTCAACTTTCATGATAAAAACTCCTTTTTTATACGCATTTTCTTTTATGTTATCATTTTAACAAAAAATTGAATAGTTATCAGCTTGGACAAATGATTTTTCGTAAATTACTTCTAAATAAGCAGACGATTATGCAAACAATTTACCGTTTTCTGTAAATTCAAAAAACAAATTGACCAGCTCTTTATATTGTGATACGCTTAACAAGTGGCGTTATTCTAATAGAATAGGAGATGATTATCATAAAAAATTTCGCATCAAAAAACATTAGACTAATTATGGCACTGGTTATTGGAGTATTGGTTTTTGCACCTGTTTTTCATTCAAAAGCCGCTGATAATAACATTGGTTTCGATTTTAAACTCAAACCAAATTGCGCTAACTCAGGGTCAAGCTCAAGGTATAGAGAGACTTCTTCTGTAAATAACCCTTGGAAAGTTCGCCTCGATAACTCAACAGAAGGAAAGGGTACAATTGCTTCTTTTTGGCTAGGTACATATAATAAAAACAAGAATGCTGTACAAGGCTCAACAATAATGAATGTTAAACAAGGTGCAAAAACACGTTATTGCGGCGCTTATAAAGTAGCTAATAAAAATACAACCTATTTAGCTGCTGAAAATAATAATTATAATTCCAAAACATACTATGTCGATGGTATTTGGGATGAGGAAACTTGGTAATTATTCTAACCAGGAAAGGGATGTATTTAACTCCCTTTCCTTTTTAAAATAACGAAACGGAGTACATAAAATGAAAAATCAGTTTACCTACTTAATTAACAATAAAACTACTCAAGGGATGTTCATTTTAATCTTATTTATACCTTGTATTGAAATCGTTCAATTATACATAATGTTAAAGCCAGATGCAGTTAATATTCATCCTGCTTTTGCATTTTTTCTTGCAGGTTCAAGCCGAGGTCATATCACTCAAATATTATTACTTTGGTTCTTACCTGTTTTAAGTCTGTTACTCGGAGCAGACTCGCCCATTCAGGAATATCAGACAGGAGTTCGTAATATTATTATTAATAAAATAGGGAAAAAAGCTTATATTCTTCAAAAATTAGCTGTAAGTTTTATTCTTTGTTTTATCACCATGCTTACAACTTTATTATTAAATTTTATTTTAGTTTCTATTGTATTCTTAGGTGGCACTTATAAAATGGGGTTAAATGGATTAGGATCGCTTAATACTCTATTTGATTTTAGCATTCAAAACCCCTACTTAGCAGATTTTGGTTTTGGATTTATGGCTTGCTTAATGGCCGGAATGGCTGGACTTATCGCTACTAGCTCCAGTCTGTTCTTTTTGAATAAAAAATTTGCGTATCCAGCTGCATTTTTTATTTGGTTTCTGATGATACTTCCAAACAATTCAATTATGTTTATTTTCCAACCTTTTACAGAATATGGCTTTGAAATAATTTTGCCTATTTTTCTAGTTTTCAGTTTAATAGTTTTGATAATTGTTGGTGTCCTTTACTTATATGAGGTGAAATATGTTAAAGAGTAGATATTTTCTTCTAATTTTTTCCATGTTCCTCTTTTTTTCTGTTTTTTGGTTCACACAAAACATGGAGTACCTAAGTTTCCCTAAAAACAGAGAACTTGTTCTCATTATGAATGGTAGTTTGTATGGGTATATCTCAATCAAATCCCTTTGCTTGATGCTTGTTTTCCCGTATCTTATCTTTTTACTACTATTTTCAAAAAAAGAACAAATTGTTGCTTTAGCTAGAGAAAAAAACCGTTTACGATTCTATCATAAAATATTGAAAGATACAGTTATTGCAACAGTACTATTTGTAGGTTTATATCTTAGCGTAAATTTGCTATATTCTTTCATTTTTCTAAGTAATAAATTGCTCACTGCTACTCATTTTTATAGTGGAATTTTTTTTTACTTCTTGCTACTTGTTCTCTTTTATTTAGCTATTGGTTTTCTTTTCAGAATTATATATGACTTAACTACTTCAACTGGCCAAGCGCTTATCTTTGGAGCTTTCGTGATATGCATTGTTTATCTTATTGATTGGATAATTTTAGAAGGTATATACTGGACACCTCTTCACAATTTAAATTTCTTTGATCTTTGGTTACAAAATGGTTCTATTAGTTCTGATATACCGTTCATTCTAATTCCAAACGCCGCGGTAGCATTTATCCTATACTTGATTAGTTCTAATACCTTTATAAAAAAGGATTTTTACTAGTATGAAGAATAATAAACTTATCATTTTAGTAGTTATTTGTTTGTTTCTACAAGCAATATTATTCATGGCCTTTGACTTCCCGTTCAAAACATTACCAATACTAGATGGATTTCCAGTAGGATTAGCCACACCGGTAGTAACCAGATTATTGCTTTACTGGTATCTCCCGATTATTGCTTTTAGTTTCTATATTTCAGGTAATTTAAAAGATTTATTATCTAGTTATGGTTTTTTACAAATTTCTCGAAACTATAAAAAAGAATATTGGCTAATGAAGCAATTTTTAAAACTGTTAATAAAAGTTATTCTTTTTACCAGTTTACAACTCGCTTTAATTTTTATATTCACGCCCTATTCTATATATTCTACTGCTCCTTTTTTATACTTAATACTTGGATATTCCATTATGCTATTTACTATTTTTAGTTTGCAATACCTTTTAGAGCTATTTATAGATGCGCAAAAAGCTTTATTACTTATAAATGGATATGTAATTATTTCTATTCTTATGGCAGATTTAATCTATCAAAACACAACAGTTACTTGGCCTTATTATTTATTACTTCCTAATTATGGTATGGGCTTTAGAACTGGATTAATTCCGTTTACTAATACATCTACTTTACTAATCTCAGTACCTACCAGTTTAATTATTTTGCTAGTAGTTTTACTTTGCGTGTTTATAGTCGCTATTAAAAAATTTAAAACAACAGACATTTTATGATAACGGAGGATTTTTATGATTAAAATTGTTAATTTGCAAAAAAAATCAAGAGGACGGAAGTGCTTACTAATATTAATTATTCTTTTGAGCCTGGGAAAATCTACGGAGTTTTCGGAAAAAATGGATCTGGAAAAACAATGTTACTTAGATCGCTTGCTGGCTTAATCATACCAACAAGTGGCAAGATATTCATTGATAATAAAGAACTTCATCATGATATTTCTTTTCCGCCAAGTATGGGCATTATTATCGAAAATATGGAATTACTTCCCCAATTTGATGCGCGGACAAATTTAAAAATATTATCTAAAATTAAAAATATTGCAAGCGATGAAGATATTGATAATGCCATTGATAGAGTAGGATTATCTCCACATATTGATAAAAAAGTTAAAAAATATTCGCTTGGAATGAAGCAAAGACTTAATATTGCACAGGCCGTTTTTGAAAAACCCGCTGTCATCTTGCTTGATGAACCCACAAATGCGATAGATGATCAAGGTATTGAACTAATTAACCAATTACTTTTAGAAGAAAAGAAACGCGGAGCCACTATTATTATTGCAAGTCATCATAAAGAAGACATAGAACCACTTTGTGATATGAGTATCCGAATGGACCAAGGGAAAATTATCCATGACTAAGACCAAATTCGTTATTTTCATAGCACTGACAGTCATTACACTGCTTCTATTCCTCGTTCCTAAAGGTATTCAATATCTCAAAAGCCAAAATCCTGAGCTATTGAATACAGCTGAAAGCATTAAACTTCAAGCTGGTGAATACACTGTTGGAAAAGATATAAAAGTTGGAATATATGATATGCAAGTAACAAAGGGTTCGCTATCTTACTATAGTACAAGGCTTTCTAAAGGCGATGAAATAATTGGTATTAATTTACTAGATGCTAATAAACTGTATTTTGAAGGAAGCGGTGAAGTCGAGCTTACACCGGCAGAATTTAATCCCATTAAACCTTCTGCCAATATTTTTACAATCCAACACTCAGGGTCTTACGAAGTTGGTAAACAAATTCCAGCTGGGAAGTACAGCCTGACTTATACCATTGACAAAAGTAGTAAGAAAAAACCTTTTATTCAAATATTACCATCTTATACTGATGACGCTCGTATTGAAATACAATTTGAAACCAAACCGGCATATAATATTAATTTAAAAACAGGAGAAATCTTGACTGTTAGTAAAACAATATCAGAAGAACTTGATACTATGACCGTCTTACTTAAAAAGAACTAAAAAAAGACCGACAATCAAGTCGGTCCAAAAAGGGAGTTTAGGATTTTAAGGAATTCTACAATTAGCAAAAAGGGAGTAAAACTAATTGTATTCCTTGCTTACAAGTTCTATATTAAAGGTTAATTATGAATATTTCGCAATAAAATTATTAAAAATTTGTTAATGTTTCACGTGAAACATTAACTTTTGTGCCAATTAAACATGGTTTTGCTTCGCTGCTATGACCGATTTCCTTAGTTCGAAAAACAGGCAACTTATATTTTAATCCAATCTGTTGATATAAGATTCCTATTCTGTCGTATTCCCCGTTCTTCTCAGCCTCAGTGTGTTCCCCAACAACTATTCCTAAGCATTTCGAAAACACACCTAACTGTTCTAATTGCGCTACATAAGAAGCAATTTTCGCCTCTTTTCCACCTAAACTTTCTAACAAAATTATTTTATTCGAGACGTCAGGCATAAATTCTGTTCCTGCTAGTTTTAAAAAACAGCGGATATTTCCACCAACGATCTCACCCAGGCTCCATTCAAACTCATTAAGGGATTTCCCATTTATCGCAATTTGATTCTCGAAAAATGTTTTTTGGAATTGGACTCGTTGTATCTCGCTAGCTTCACCTACTAAATTTCGCAGTAAATAATTAAAGCCAGGCTGCTTCGTCTTCGCAAAAATTGCATTTAATATTACGGTTAAGTCGCTATAGCCGATAAAAGGTTTGGCTGCTTTTTTTATAATGTTAAAATTAAGATATGGTAATACTTGATTAGCCGCATCCCCTCCTGAAATGTCAAAAATCATTTTTACATCCATATTTTGATATAGTTTCATTAATTCGGCTGCTCGTTCCTCAGGAGTACCATTAAAAGGCGAATCATCTATTTGAAAAATAGTTTTCGCAAAAACCACCTGAAGTCCAAATTCCTTTTCTAAGACTTGTTTAAGGCGCTTCAAATCCTTCTCGTCTTCTTTTTTTCGACCATCAGAACAACAAATTATCCCTATCAAATCGCCCTTTGCTAACATCCGCTCACCGCCTATTTTTCCCTCAGTATAACATAAAAACAGCTTGAGCAGATTTACGCCCAAGCTGTTTATTAATGAATTTTAGATTACTAATGTGATTAAACGTTCTTCTAGTTTCGCTTCTTTTGCATCTGTAATCATTACGTCTAAATATTGATTGGAGTTTGTTACTACTACTGGAGTTGTAACGTCATATCCAGCAGCTTTGATGCCTTCAATATCAAATTCAGTTAGTAATTGACCTTTTTCGATTACGTCGCCTTGTTTCACGTGTGCTGTGAAGAATTTACCTTCAAGTTGAACGGTGTCCATACCGATGTGGATTAAAACTTCTGCACCGTCTTTAGTTGTAATACCGATTGCATGACCAGTTGGGAAGATAGTTGTTACTGTTCCTGCTGCTGGAGCTACTACACGTCCAACAGTTGGGATGATTGCAACACCTTTTCCAAGTGCACCGGATGAAAATGCTTCGTCTTTTACGTCTGCTAAAGTTACGATTTCGCCAACTACTGGAGCTGGAATTGTTTCACGTTCGATTAAAGTTTCGCCTTCTACTGTGTTAGATTGTTCTACTACTACATCAGCTGGATCTTTGAAACCTACTACATAAGTTAAGATGAAACCAAGGATGAAGCTGATAACGATTGCGATAACTACCCACCAGAATTCGCCTGAAATACCGCTACCTGGTTTGAAGAAGTTAGGAAGACCGAAGATTCCAAGTCCACCCATGATATATGTTTGAGACCCTGCAAAACCAATGATTCCGCCACCAATACCACCAGCGATACAGCTCATGATGAATGGTTTTTTCAGTGGTAAAGTAACACCGTAAATCGCTGGTTCAGTTACACCAAAGATACCGGAAATAAATGCTGGGATACTAAGAGATTTGATTTTTTTGTTTCTAGATTTAAAGAATACTGCTAATACTGCACCGATTTGAGCAAAAGATGCACCAAATGTCATTGCTAAAATTGGATCATGTCCAAGAACAGTTAAGTTGTTGATTGCCACTGGTACAAGACCCCAGTGAAGTCCAAAGATAACAAATACTTGCCAGAAACCACCTAAAATTAGACCCGCGATAATTGGACTTAAGTTATAAACCCAAATTGTTCCTGCTCCTAATAATTGACCAGCCCATGTAGCAATTGGGCCAATTACGATGAAAGTGATTGGAACTACGATTAATAATGTACAGAATGGAACTACGAAAGTTTTAATTACATCTGGAATGATTTTCTTGAAGCCTTTTTCTACTTTGGAACCAAAATATGTTGCTACGATAATCGGAATAACAGAAGATGCATAAGACATCAAGATAACTGGAATTCCTAAGAATGTTACGTGAATTGGAGATTCAAAAATTGTTCCTGCGAAAAGTGTATAAAGTGGGTCACCTGCTGTAATACCTGCAAGTGTTGGATAAACTAAGGCACCACCTATAGCCATCCCGATAAATATGTTTCCGCCGAATTTTTTCATTGCTGTGTAACCTAGGAAGATTGGGAAGAAGTAGAATAAACAATCCCCAATTGCATAAAGTAGTTGGTACGTACCTGAAGTAACTGTAATCCAACCAAATGCTACAAACATGGCAGTGAAACCTTTAATCATACCTGTTGCGGCTAATACACCTAGAACTGGTGTAAATACGCCAGAAATCATATCGATGAAGCGGTTGAAGATATTACCTGTTGCTGGTGCACTACTTCCTTCGTCACCTTCAGCTGAAATCCCGCCAACTTCTAATACTGCTTTAAATACGTCTGGTACGTGGTTACCGATAACTACTTGGTATTGACCACCACTTTTAATGACAGAGATTACGCCATCAAGCTTTTCAATTTCTTTTGTGTTCGCAATATTCTCATCTTTCAGTTTAAACCGAAGTCTGGTAATACAATGGAAAACACTGTTGATATTTTCTTTACCGCCGACATTTTTCAAGATGTCTTTTGCTAATTGTTCATATTTCATTTTGACGACTTCCTTCCTCTTTTTGGTTTTTTGGGCAAAAAGAAAAACCTAAGCTCATTCGAGGACTCCACGCATACACGTGTCCTACAAATCAGCTTAGGTTTTGCCCAATGAATTGGTAACAATCCTTTGTGATGAGATAAATATATCATATAAAGAAAACGGTTGCAAGCTTTTTTTTAAAATAAATTTATTTGGGGAGTTTTAGCGCTCCCCAAACAAGTCAGTGCCATGTATTTCAGCTGCTCCTGTTTCTTTTGTAATCCATTCCATATTGTGCGATTTAATTCCTCCACCTGGTAAAATAATGATTCGACCTGCTGCGTAATCAATATATTTTCGCCATTGAAGAAAAGTTTCTTCGGGAAGTTTAGCGCCGTCACCACCATGCGTGAGAATTCTTGTAACGTCTTGCTCAGCTAACCAGTCAATTGCCGGCAATTTTTCCGAGTCTACTAACTCATCAAACGCCATATGAAAAGTGACTTCCAGACCTGCTGTGGCTTTCAATAATTCAATTATGGCTGGTTTATCTAGCAATCCAGAATCCGTAATACAGCCAAAAACCACGCCATCAACCGCTATTTTCTTATACATCAAAATGTCATCAATCATAACTGAAATTTCTTCTTTTGTATAAACAAAATTGCCTTTTCGGGGACGGACCATTGCCATTACACTTACATTTTGTTCATGACAAATTTTCACCACATGTTTCGCAATCCCGTAACTTACAGAAGTTCCGCCCTCCGCTAGATTATCACAAAGCTCCACTCGATTAGCTCCAGCTTCAATAACGTTCACCAGATTAGTTGTATTTTCAATACAGGCTTCTTTTAAAATCATTTTCTATCCTCCAAAAAAGCGCGAAAATAATGTTCATTTTCGCGCTCGTTTTTATTAGAAGTGGAAAATACGATCAGCGAATTTGTCTTCAATCGCAAAATTGTATTCATAGCCACCATCAATATTTGCACTACGATAAACTGGTGGTGTATAGCCTTTTTCAAGCATAAGTTCTACTGCTTCATAGATTGTTTGTTGGAGAAGCAGAACGGCTGAGAATGAAGAGGTTCCGCAAACTTTTCCTTCTAATCCATCTAATTCAAGTGCCGCATCCCCTTGGACTGAACGATTGTCTAAAATAACATCCGCAAACTCGTACAACAATTTTCCAGAAGAGTGTCTTGAAGCTGCTGTTTGCGAGGCATCAAGTGCTGTTACAACAATTAATTTACAGCCCTGTGATTTAATCCATTCCGCAAGCTCAATTCCCATTGGATTGCGTCCTGAATTAGATATAAGGAAGAATATATCATTCGGTTTCGCTTGTAATCTATGAGTAAGCAAGGAACCAACACCCTCAATCGATTCATAATAACCGCCAGCTGGGTCCATAATAACTTTTGATGGAATTAGTCCTCCTGCTCTCCCACATACTTCAATAGCTGCCGCATATGAGTGCCCACTACCAAATGCTTGAATAATTCCGTCGTTCATGATGCTGTCTGCCACCAGTTTTGCTGCTTGATGAATACTTTCCGCCTGTGTTTTTTCTAGTTCCTCCGTTAATTCACGCGCTTTGTCAAAAAATGTTAAACCCATTTTGTCTATTCCTCCAATTTTTATATTTTAACCTAGAATTTTTAGGTTGAATAAAATAATCGCAATAACCATTACTAATAAAATAGCCTTCGTAGATGTCATTTTTTTGTGGCCTAAAAGTGCATAGATTAGCGCCACGAGTAAAACTGGAACGAGTGATGGCATGATTTGATCGAGCATGTCTTGCATTTTGAGCTCTACTTTTCCTGATTTATAAACGAATGGGACAGTTGCTTTGATTACGGTTGGTATTAATGCCCCGACGACCGTGACCCCGAGCAGAATCGCTGCATCGGTTAACGCGTTAAGCCTGTCCGCAAATTCCGTCACTAGTTTTGCACCTTGCTTATATCCTAGAGGAAGTAAGGTGAATCTTGCTCCCACAACCAAAATATTAACTAATACCCAGATAACCACACCTGTCACATTACCTTGAAGTCCCATATATGCGGCAATTGATCCAAAAATCGTCGGTAAAATAACCCCGAAAATCGTATCACCAACACCAGCAAATGGTCCCATCAAACCCGTTTTCAAACCAGTTACGACTTCTTTTGACGCTTTCTTTTCGCGCTCTTCAATCGCCATATCCATTCCTAAGATCAAACCACCAACCATAGGATTCGTATTGAAAAATTGGTTATGCATATTCATCATATCTTTTAAATCATCGTCTGTTTTATAAAGTTTCCGAAGCGTTGGCAAAATACTATAAAGATAACCAGTCGACATCATTCGCTCATAGTTCCAACATATTTGGCTGGCAAACAACCAACGAAAGTTTGCTGCTATTAAATCGCGTCTCTTGAGTACTTTTTCAAAATCCTGCTCAGTCTTCGTATTCGCCATCTTCATTCTCCTCCCCAACTAGCGCTGCGCCATTTGCTCCGGCAGCCACTGGATTTTTGAAATTTTGTTTAAAGTAAATGATTGCCAAAGCCACGCCAATTAGTGCCACGCCTAGCATCGGTACTTTTAGATAAGCTGCTGCTACAAATCCGATAATTAAATAAGCGACGAATTTGTTTGTTGGTAAGTAACGAAGGAGAATCGCAATACCAACTACCGGAAGAATTCCACCAGCTACACGAAGGCCGCCCATTAGCCACTCTGGAATTTCATTTAGAATAAAATCAACCACGCTTTGTCCGAAAGTCAACATGATAAATACGGGAACCGCGCGTGATAAAGCCCATGGTAGCGCCCCATACCAAATGTTCCTTTTAACCGCCGAAATGTTGCCCGAAGCAATATTAGAATCAATGCGGTGCAAGAAAAATGTATTCGTAAATCTTGCTAAAATGTCTAATTGAACCATTAAAAGTCCCACTGGAATTGCAAGTCCAATCGCAAATTCCGCATCTTGACCTGATAAAACGGCAAATACTGTGCCGACGATTGCTCCCGTTGTAAAGTCAGGAATCGATGCTCCGCCGTATGTACCAACACCTAGAACCATCAGCTGTAAAGTTGCCCCAATCGCAAGTCCGAGCACCATGTCACCCATAATGATTCCAGCAAGCGTTCCTGTTATTACAGGGAAATTAAGTCCTATTACTAAAGTTAAAGCATCAAGAATGGTACAAGCTGCGAGTATAACTAACAATATAATCTGCCAAACTGCTAAATCCATTGTAGTTCTCCCTTCTTATCACTTATTTTTTTAATAAACTTGCAAATTCAACCGCATCTTCACTCGGAACCATTTGGGCAGTGATTTTAATGCCTTTTTGAGACAAGTAATCGAAATCTTCCAAATTTTCATCCGTCACGCTAACTGATTTTTTGATTTGTCGGCTCCCTGCTTTAGTCGACATATTTCCAACATTGATTTGGGGAAGTTCTACCCCCGCATCTACTAAACCGCGAAGAGCATGAGGTGATTTTACGATTAAGAAAACTTGCTGCCCTGCGTATTTATCATTATTGATATTATTTGCTGCACCTTTTACGGTCAGAATGCTTAGTTTGACACCAGCCGGTACTGCGGTTTTTAAGGCAACTTTTTCCATTTCATTTTTTACAACCGCATCGTCAACAATCATGATTCGCGTTGCTTTTATAGTATTGGTCCACATTGTTGCTACTTGCCCGTGAATTAGTCTCTCATCTACGCGTACGTGTTTAATTCCGTTGCTTCCCATCAGTCCTCTTCCTCCCCATCATCACTTACTATCGTATAACTCGCTTTTTGCTCTACAAATTGAATATTTTCTTTTGCTCCAAGCATCGCCTCCTCTAAACTTTCTCCAAGGCTAAGTGGAATGAGTAATCCTAGCGACAAACCTGATACAACTTTAACTTCTGGATGTTTTGTACTAAACATTTGAGCCGCATTACACGGAGTTCCACCAACAATATCAACTATGATAGCGGTTTCATTTCCGGGTGAATAAACGGCCGTGTAGGCGTCTAATACATCCGTCACCCCCATTTCTTCGGTAAAAGTAATTGCTGAGATATTAGTTGTTTGGCCAGTAATCATCTGACAGCTATTTTTCACTTCCTGTGCGTACCGGCCATGTGCTGCGATAATAAAATTCAAGTAATTAACTCCCTTCTATTGTTTTTTCTTTTCAATTTCAATAGAGTAAAAATTATGCCGCAAGTAGCTTTCAATATATTCATAGGGTTGCCCCTCTGGCACATAGGTTATTCTTTCAATGTGGTAAAGTGGTAACTCGGAGTCAATTTCGAGTAATTTAAAATTATTTTTGTCTTTTACTGGAAATTCGACTTCAATTCGCTCCTTCATCGCTTCGTGCAGAATATTAATACCATAAAGCTCTTTAATTACTTCAGATAAAGAATTAAATCTTTCGAAATTGGTTAAATCTACGTTGATCAAATTGGATTTTGCCATATAGTTATTTTGTACGGTCCAAGGCACATCATCAATAAGGCGGATTCGTTGAAAATGAACAATCATATTTTCAGGGGGAATCTGCAATTTTTTAGCAATTCGCGCATCCTGAATTTCATTTATTGCAACTACCTTTGTATGTTCGTTAGTAATTTTTGTTTTACGATTGAATCTTCCGTTCGGCACTGTCGTATATTCATTAAAAATAACTTCTTCGTTAATAATAGACTTACTCACGTATGTGCCTTTTCCTTGATAACGAGCTAAAATCCCAGCTCGTACTAATTCATGTAATGCTCGAACAACTGTCGTATTACTAACATTGTATTTCTTTTTCAGTTCATCTTCCGAATAAATTTTTTCCCCTGGCTTAAAAGTTCCGTCACTAATTAATCGCTTGATATCATTGATAATAATAGCGTACTTTGGTTCCGCCATAACAAATTCCCCCTAAAGCATCCCGCGCGTTAACACGTTAAGTTTTAGGTTAATGGTACCATGATAATTTTTTGATTGCAAACTTGAATTAGCCTGCTATCACTGAACTTTAAATTAATAACCGGTTAACACGTTAAGTTCATTTTTATAGTACCACGGCCATTTCATTTATGCAAGCGTTTTCTTTTTATTTTTCCAAAATAGGGTATACATAAGTAATCTGTATCAAAGGGGGATATAATGGGGAATTCTTTTAGTAAATGGGGGAAATGGATACTTGTCCTTGGGTTAATGTTCAGCGTTTTTAGTGTTTCTACAGCTGGTCAGGCGGCGGCAAAAGAGACTGTGATTAACAAGCAAATGGTAACAACTGCAAGCCTTAATGTTCGTTCAACTAATTCGACTTCTGGGAAAGTTATTGGTTGGCTTAAGAGCAATACAAAGTTCAAAGCGATTGCTAAAACATCGAATAACTGGTATCGATTTAGTTTTAAAGGAAAAAATGGCTACGTATCTGGGAAATACGTCAAGGCCGCAACTGCCGCGCCGGCACCAAAACCTTCAACGCCAAAAATTGTGCAAATGAATGTGCCTTTAATCGTTCAGCGTCCACAATTGCCAACTGGCTGCGAGATTACAAACATTGCGATGATGTTGCGCTACGCTGGGAAAAATGTCGATAAAGTCAAACTTGCCAAAGAAATGAAACGTCATAAATCCAATCCGAATTATGGTTTTGTTGGAAATCCATTCTCTAAGAGTGGCTGGACGATTTATCCACCGGCTTTAGTTAATCAAGTTAAAAAATATACTGGGAGCGCGAAGAATATGACTGGAACAAATTTAGCTGGTATTAAAAATCAGTTGAATAAAAAACGTCCAGTTGTAGCTTGGGTTAGTAATTTCCATGGTTTTTCCGTTCATGCGATTACTATTACAGGTTATGATAAAAATAATTTTTACTATAACGACAGCTGGTCCGGTCAAAAAAATGCACGAATTTCGCAAAGTTATTTTAATACTTGTTGGAGCAAACAAGCAAAACGCTCGATTTCATATTAAAATAAAATCCCCACTTTCGATGATGAAAGTGGGGATTTCTGATATATTAGTCGATATCTTTACCATTTGTTTCAATTACTTTTTTGTACCAGTCGAATGATTTTTTCTTCGAGCGGTTTAGGGTTCCGTTACCTTTATTATCGCGGTCAACGTAGATGAAGCCGTAGCGTTTTTTCATTTCGCCAGAGCCAGCGCTGACAAGGTCGATGCAGCCCCATGGTGTATAACCAAGAAGTTCCACGCCATCCTCAATTGCTTCGCCCATTTCGCGAACGTGTTCACGCATGTAGTCGATTCTGTAATCATCAGTGATTGAGCCGTCTTCTGCCACAGTATCCACTGCACCTAAGCCATTTTCAACGATGAAAAGAGGTTTTTGATAACGGTCGTAAATTGTATTCATAGTAATACGTAGACCTAGTGGATCAATTTGCCAACCCCATTCGCTTGCTTTTAGGTATGGGTTTTTTAGTGTTGCGAAAACGTTGCCTTCTGTTTCTTTGTTTTTCTCTGGATCTGCGCTTGTTAGACGAGAAGAATAGTAGCTGAATGCCACGTAATCAACTGTGTGATCGCGTAATGCGTCTAAGTCGCCATCTTCCATTTTGATGTTGATGTTGTGTTCTTTGAAGAAACGCTTAGTGTAGCTTGGGTAGTATCCGCGTGCTTGAACATCAATGAAGAAGTAGCCTTCACGGTCCGCCTCGATAGACTTCCAGACATCTTTTGGATTACAAGTCATTGGATATGTGTTACCCGCTGCAAGCATACAACCGATTTGATTTTCAGGATTGATTTCATGACCAAGTTTAGTTGCAAGTGCTGATGCAACTAATTGATGATGAGCAGCTTGATATTTAACTTCCTCTGGATTGTCCTCTTTAGTAACGTCTAAACCTCCACCAATGTATGGAAGATGAAGAATCATGTTAATTTCATTAAATGTCATCCAATATTTTACTTTATCTTTATAACGCGTGAAAATTGCTTCACAGAAATTCAAGTAAAAGTCGATGCATTTACGATTTTTCCAACCACCATATTTTTTGAAAACTTCTAGCGGAGTATCAAAATGGTTGATTGTAACAACTGGTTCAATACCATATTTGTGACATTCATCAAAAACTGCATCATAAAATGCTAAACCTTTTTCATTTGGTGTCGTTTCATCACCATTCGGGAAAATACGTGGCCAACTGATGGACATACGGAAACATTTGAATCCCATTTCTGCCATTAATTTAATGTCTTCTTTATAACGATGATAAAAATCAATTGATTCGTGACTTGGGTAAAAACCATAATCTGTAGCAAGCGCTTTCGCTGGATTGAATAAAGCTTCCCAACGTCCGTCCTCTACTGTTGGAAGGATATCAACAAGTGAAAGTCCTTTACCGTCTTCAAGATAAGCTCCTTCACATTGGTTGGCAGCAACTGCTCCGCCCCATAAAAAGTCTTTAGGAAATTTTGATTCTGTCATTTTTGTATATCTCCTCTCACGAATATAATTTACTTTTCCACTATAGAATATGTAATGCATTACATAGCAAGCAATAATTTCAAATTTTTTAAATTCGTTTTCCATTTTATGATTTTAAAGTTCACAATTTAGCCATTAAAATCCAAAAAAAAGCCTATTTTTGATAAAAACCCTTTTCTCCATACTGATAGAATTAGATAACTTTTTAATTTAGGAGGAGAAAAAATGAAATCAAGAAAAAAAGGGATTATCTTGCTACTGTCTATTATTATAATTTTTTCCATCGGTTTATTAGTGAACAACATCATGACAAATAACAAAGATACCGCTAAGCCAAAAAAGAAAACCGTCGCTGCTGTTAAAAAGAAAAAAGAAACACCTCCAAAACCAAAAGAACCATTTAACATTGATTTTACAGGTGATATTATGTTTGATTGGGATTTACGCCCCGTTTTAGCAGAGAAGGGAATGGATTATCCTTTTAATAATGTTCGCGAGGAATTGAAATCAAGCGACTATACATTTGTTGATTTAGAAACAGCTATTACAACTCGAACAAAAAAAGTCCCCTACCAAGAATTTTGGATTAAAAGTGATCCTAGTTCTTTAACAGCTCTTAAAAATGCAGGGGTTGATATGGTTAATATTAGTAATAACCACATTTTAGACTATTACGAAGATGGATTACTCGACACAACGGCTGCTTTACGCGCCAATAACCTAGCCTATGTTGGCGCCGGTAAAAATGAAGATGAAGCCTATCAACTTAAAGTTGCTGACATCAAAGGTAATAAAGTTGGATTCATGTCGTTTTGCCACTTTTTCCCAAATACTGGTTGGATTGCCGATGAAGATACTCCTGGGGTTACTAATGGTTATGATATAAATTTAGTCGAAGAAAAAATCAAAGAAGAACGCGCAAAAAATAAAGATATTGATTATATGGTCGTCTATTTTCACTGGGGAGTTGAAAAGACGAATACACCTGTAGATTATCAAACCCAATACGTTAAAAAACTCGTGGATGATCATTTAGTTGACGCGATTGTTGCTAGCCATCCACACTGGCTCCAAAGTTTTGAAGTATACAAAGATGTTCCAATTGCTTATTCATTAGGTAATTTCTTGTTTCCTGACTATGTTTCTGGTCATTCAGCAGAAACAGGTATTTATAAACTGAATTTTAATCAAGGTAAAGTGACTGCGCATTTTGATCCTGGTATTATTTCAGGTAATCAAATTAATATGCTTGACGGTTCTGCCAAGACAGCACAATTAAATTATCTCCAATCCATTTCTCCAAATGCAACTATTAATAGTAATGGTGATATATTCGCAAAATAAAAAAAGCTGATGCTAGTTCGGTTTTAACCGTTCTAAGCATCAGCTTTTTTTTATAACAAATGATTCATATGGCCAATTTCCATTACCCAATAAGAACCAATAACTACGACAATCGCGATAAATGCGGCGAATAAAATATTACCGATTTGAATTTTACCATCGCGGCCTTCTGTCATGTGCATGAACATCAGAAGCTGTAAGGCTGCCTGAATGAACGCAAAGATGAAAATAATAACTACCTTAACATTTGTTGTTAGCGTCGAATAAAGAGCCACCCAGACTGCTAGAAGCGTCAAAATAACTGATAACGCAAAGCCAACAATATGTTTCCAAGGAATGCCACCTTCAGCATGAGCTGCATTTGATTTATTATTTTGTGTCATATTAGTTCACCATCCCTAGCAAATAGACACCGGTGAAAATGAAAATCCACACAACATCCAAGAAATGCCAGTATAAACTGGAAATAAATACTTTTGATGCTGTTTTTGGCGTCAAACCATGCATTTTAATTTGAATCAGAATAAAACTAATCCAGAAAATCCCGACCGTTACGTGAAGTCCATGTGTTCCTAGTAGAACGAAGAATGCCGACCAGTAAGAACCGATTTGCATTGTAACGCCTTCTGTCACATAGTGTGCAAATTCATAAAGCTCAAAGCCAACAAATCCCGCACCAAGAATTAATGTGATAATCGAGTAAATCGTCAACATTTTCACATTGCCCTTACGCATCTCACCAATTGCTAAACCACACGTAAAACTACTTGTTAAAAGTAAAAATGTCATTATTAGCACTAGCCAAAGTTCGAACATTTCTGCTGGCGGATGACCCGCATTCGAGCCAGCCTTTCTCATAACAAAGTAAGTCGCAAAAAGCGTTGCAAACAATGCAATTTCGGCGCCAAGGAAAATCCAGAATCCAAGAATATTTAATCGACCTTGTTCTGATCTATATTCAATTGGCAGATTTTTATTTGTTTCTACAGATTCCATGGGTTACCCTCCTTCACACCAGTCGCAAGTTCGCGCGCATTATGTTCTTCTGTTGCTTTAATTTCGTCCACTTCAACGTGGTAACCATCGTTATTTTGGAATGAACGATAAATCATACATCCTAAAATACCAACTAGGCCAATAATTCCCATCCAGTACCAGTAGAAGACTAGTCCGAAACCTGCAATGAAGAAGAAGACAGACATTACAAACCCAACCATGGTATTACTTGGCATATGGATTGGTTTATAATTTTTATCATTTACATATGGATCGCCTTTTTGTTTTCTATTCCAGAAATCATCCAAGTCATTCCATTCAGGTAAAACAGCAAAGTTATATTTTGGAGGAACAGCGGAACTTGTAGCCCATTCAAGCGTACGAGCATCCCACGGGTCACCAGTAACTTCACGTTTAGAGTTTTTGTAGCTGTAGTAGATGTTGTAGCAAAGAACTAAGAATGCTACACCCATCAAGAATCCGCCCACAGTAGAGATAAAGTTAAGCGTTGTCCAGCCATCACCTTGTACGTAAGTGTAAATACGACGCGGCATACCATCTAGTCCTAGGAAATATTGCGGGAAGAAACAAACGTTAAATCCAACAACGAAAATCCAGAAGAACCATTTACCAATTTTTTCATTTAGTCTGTAACCGACCATTTTTGGATACCAGTATGTAAGCCCGGCAAAGCAGGAGAACACAGTTCCAGCAATTAATACGTAGTGGAAATGGGATACTAAGAAGTACGTATTGTGATATTGATAATCGGCTGCAGCCATCGCAAGCATAACCCCAGTTACCCCACCAACAACAAAGTTAGGGATAAAGGCAAGCGACCAAAGCATTGGCGTTGTAAAGGTTATTCGCCCTTTGTACATCGTAAAGAGCCAGTTGAATATCTTAATCCCGGTCGGTATCGCAATCATCATCGTTGTAATGGAGAAGAAGGAGTTAACAAGCGCCCCTGATCCCATTGTAAAGAAGTGATGGACCCAAACTAGGAAACTTAGTAAAGAAATAACTGCCATCGCGGCAACCATCGCCGGATAACCGAATAATTTTTTCCTCGAGAAAGTAGAAATAATCTCTGAGAAAATACCGAAAGCTGGCAAAATAACAATATATACTTCCGGATGACCCCAAACCCAGAACAAGTTGGCCCACATCATTGGGAGCCCGCCATTCGTGAGTGTGAAGAATGCTGTCCCAAACAGTCGGTCAAATGACATCAAAGCAAGTGCCACTGTTAAAACTGGGAAAGCGAAAATAATGATCAAACTTGTAATTAATGAAGACCAAGTAAACATTGGCATTTTCATTAACGTCATACCTTTTGTACGCATTCTTAAAATCGTGACGAAAAAGTTAATCCCCGTCATCAGCGTACCAATACCAGCGATTTGAACACCTAGAAGATAGAAGTTAATTCCATATCCAGCGCTAAAATCTGTCGCAAGTGGCGCATAGTTTGTCCAACCAGCATCTGGCGAACCACCAATTACGAATGATAAGTTAAATAGCATCGCTCCCATAAAGAACGTCCAAAAACTTAAGTTGTTTAAAAATGGAAATGCTACATCACGCGCACCAATTTGAAGTGGTACGGCAATGTTCATCAATCCGATGATAAACGGCATCGCCATAAATAAAATCATAATCGTTCCATGTGTAGAAAAAACTTCATTGTAATGCTGTGCGTCTAAAAATTTCATATCCGGTAAAGCGAGCTGGGTACGCATCATTAGCGCATCCACACCACCACGGAAAAACATTAAGACAGCAGCAAGCAAGTACATAATACCAATTTTTTTATGATCAACGGAAGAAATCCACTCTTTCATGAGCCACTTCCATTTTTTTGTATAAGTTAGTAACGCAACAACACCAATACTTACAAGTACGATAGAAATCTGCGCGCCTAAAATCATTGGGTCGCCAGTTACGATAAACTCATTCCATTTCATGCCTTATGTCCCCCCTTTTTACTTCCCTGCGTCATCCGATTCTTTTTTATTGAATTCATTTGTTTGGATGTCTTCTTCCATTTTCTTCATTTCATCTTCGCGGTGTTTATCCTCGTGGTAACCTTCGCCGTTTTTAATAATTTGTGGCTTCATATCATGACGCTCAAATTGCGGATTAGTTACTGTCACAGGACGAACCGGAAGCATTGGTTCATCAGAAATGGTTGATTTTGTGTTTGGATTATGCGGATTTGTCATCTCATAACCAAAACGTTTGTAGGCATAGAAAACATACTCTGGATCAGCTGCTACATCAACAAATGCTAAATGCGTACCAGAATAAGTCTTTTTCTTGGAGCTTCCAGGAATTAAAAGACGATCATATATGTCTTGTGTAATAACTGGCGAGCTTGCTTTTGTTTCTTTCGCCCATTTTTTGAAATCTTTTTCAGATTGAGCTACTACATCAAAGCGTTGATCCGCAAAACCTTCGCCGTTGAAGTTTGCGTTACGGCCTTTATATGTACCAACTTCATCTGCTTGTAAATATAAATTCATCGTCATGCCAGACATCGCATATTTTTGTCCACCTAATTGCGGAACCCAAAAGCTTGTCATCGTATCTGCAGAAGTTAATTTGAATAGTACAGGACGGTCGGTTGGAATATTTACATAGTTGACTGTTTCAATTGACTCATCTGGATAACTAAAAATCCATTTCCAGTCTGCACTTGTTGCGTAAATAACAATTGGATCTTTATGCGAAGTCACTTTTGGTGCTTCTTCCCCTGCATAAATTGTTTTTACAGTCGGAATAGCTAGAGCAATAACGATTGCAACTGGAATCAATGTCCAAAAAATTTCCAGTTTTTTACTACCGTGCATATCCGGCTCATAGTTTGAAATGTCTTTCCGTTCGCGGTATTTAACCAACATAATCGTAAACAATACAAAAATCGTCAAAACAATAACCAGCATAAATATAATCGAATAAATAATTAAGTCCGACTGACCTTTTGCAACTGGCCCTTTTGGATTAAGTACCGTCAAGTCACCACAACCACTTATAAGGCCGGTAACCCCAAGTAGTGCCGTAAGCAGCAAAGATTTAAGTACCTTTGACACCCGAATCCCCTCTTTTCCTTTTGATGTTTTCTAATGTGTATTTTTGCGCAAAAATACCATTACCGGAGTGCTGAAAGAAGCTTGTTAGAACTCCTATGTAACTGAAAAAATGCTTTTACTATTTAGTTCTTTTAAAAAAACTCACAAACTTTTTTAAAAATTAATCAGCATTTTTAGAATCACTATGTTCATACTCTAACTCATTATATCTGATTTGATATCTTAGTTCAAAAACCTGATATATTAAATATTTCACAAACTTTTATTCTGTTCACTATTCCCTAGTTTGTGAAATTTAAAACAAAAAAGCAAATGATATTCAAGAATATCAAAATTCTAACCTTTTATATTATTTTTTAAATTTAAAAAATAATATTGTATTACATTAATATTTCATGCTATATTAATTTTGTAATATAATACATATAAATGAAAGAGGGAACAAAATCATGTTAAAGAGAAATGTACAAAAAGGGATGATTAGTTTAATTGCAATTATGATGTTTTTATCAATGTTCAGTTTTACAAATTTAAATTCTATTAAAACTGTAGAGGCTGCAACAACTGCGTACAATACAATTGAGTACAATAAATCAGTTAATTTAGATGCTAATATTGCATATCCAGAAACAAATGCATTTTGGTCTGCACCATATTATTCAGAAGGATCAACATTTATATCAAGTGCAACTGCACCTTCTTATGCAAAAAAAGATGTTAAATTAATAAGAGAGGCAAAAACTGAAAGAGGAATTTACTATCAAGTAAAATTGGGAGACAAAATTATTGGTTGGCTTGATAAATGAGCTTTTAAATTTTATGAAATGCCTTCTACGGATATTGCTTACTCAAGGACCGGGAAAATCACTAACACTTCTGGACATGCAGTATGGACTCAACCTTGCGGACAAATAAACTCTACTTTAAAAGGACCAGCAAGTGATTATCTTAACAAAGAAATAACTATTTGGAGAAAAGTAGAAAACAAAAGAGGTACTTATTATCAATTTAGTGAAACCAAAACTCCTAATATAAAAGCTTGGTTAGATGCAAGAGCCATAACACTCTATGACCAAGTACATTTTAATGAAGAGTACAATCAGATGGCAGTTATATCTACAGTTATTGGACATGCAGTATGGTCAACACCTTATCTTCAGTCCGATAGTAAATTAATTGCGCCTGCTTCTAATTATGAAGGAAAAAGAGTTGAAATAATCAGAAGAGCCAAAACAACAAGGTCAATATATTATCAATTTAGTTATGATAATAAAGTAATTGGTTGGTTAGACACTAGGGCTTTCTCATTAATACCTTCAAACACTGCTATGGTGATAAGTAATAGTACAAACGACATTTTTTCAAATATAACTGATGCATATAATAAAAATAACCCTATAAATAATTCTCAAAATTATTCTCAACAATTTGTTAATATTGATGAAAGTAATTCTGATGATAATTTGGGTAACTACGTTAAAATAAGCCAAGATAACAAACCTATTGGTTGGATAGACTCTGAAAATGTAATTGATGAAAAAACTATGGATTCTATAGAAAATGATGAAGAATCAATTATTCCGGAAGAATTAATTGATAAAGTAAATGATTATGTAACAATAGAAAACAATGAATTTGTATTGTCTAACAAAGCGGAAGATGTTCTTACTTCGGAAGAGTTTGTTGAAGTTGAAGGGCAGATAGATCAAACTAATGCTGAAATCGAAGCTGATGAAACACTATCAGAAACACATATTGAGGGAAACATAATAGTTCAAGAAATCTATGAAGATGAACCAAATCAACTTCTTAAGGCATCTAAAAAAGCTTATATAAAAGCTAAATATACATGGTGGGGTATGCAAATCCAATTTTCTCATAAAGCTGTTGTTGATTTTAACGATTTTTATTGGGGGGCAGGTACGATAGGTGGATTAGGTGCAAATAAACGAATGGGGAAATTTTTAGCAAAAAAAGGAATAAAAATCGCATCACGTTATGCTGTTTGTTTGAGTTTATTTGGTGGTGGTTTAGCATGGGGAATGGGTAAAAAAGATAAAGGAAAAGGTGTAAATTTAAATTGTGTATTATATGTCCCTGCGACAATAACTACAGCTAAATAAAAGAAAAGAGTGTATACATGAAAAGAAATAAACTAAAGATAATATTTCGAATAATAGAGTTGGTATTGGGAATTTTAATTATTATCGCAACATCTGTATTATATTTTATGGATATTATTTCTGGTGGAGCCTCTGGCGTTATATCAGCTGTTGGAATGGGTATTTTTATACACGCGAATAATTTATCTAAAAAAGATAATACGACTGAATAAAAGATTCAGTTTGTTACTTTATTTTAAATGATTAAAACAAAAGCCGAACAACTTTTACTTAAAAGTTGTTCGGCTTTTATTATATATCCCCATTATTCAGTAATTTGAACTCTCCCTGTATGGAAAGGTAAATGCTTAATACCAAGCTTTTCCCACTCATTAACGAGTTTTTCGGCTAGTTCTTTCGTTTTCGAGAAAGCTATTCCGCAGTCTCCGCCACCAGAGCCAGATGATTTTCCTGCGCCACCCATGTTTTCAGCTGAGTCCGCTAGTTCTTTTAGTAAGCTTGTTTCAATATTTACGCCAGCTTTTGTTCCAAGTTCTTGAAGAATGCGACGATTTTCTTTAATAGATGAATAAAGCAATTCCTCATCTTTCGTATGGAAAGCTTGAATTATTTGCTTCATAATCTCGTTATTTCTAGTTAAAAAATGTTGGTAATTCTTGCTATCTTCTTGTTTAAAAGCATGAATTTGCGAAACTAGTTTTCCGGTACTTACAGGTGTGCCCGTCCAACCGACAGAAAAAGTCGGCACTGGTTCTTCCAATGTTTCGATTTGAAGCATTGGCCACGGCTCTTTCATAAACCATTCGAGTGATTTATAAGCCAAACGATGCTTCACCCATTCTTGATCAAACGTTGTATACGCAATCCAGCCGCCATACATACAAGAAGCAATGTCGCCACAAGAGCCATTTCCTTGTACTACTAAATGCGAAAGTGCAGCAAGTTTGAATTTTTTAAGCATTGATATTTCTGGATAAAATTTCGTCATTAGCGCGTTGATTACAGCAACTGTAGCCGCTGCACTGGAACCGAGTCCATATTTTGCGCCAGATTGGTCGATTAATTCTGTTTCAATGACCATTTTCACAGGCGTTAGCTCGATTCCTTCTGATTTCAGGAAAGTTGTCGCGATATTAATTGCTTCAGCTGTAAACGTCCAATGTTCCCCGTCTGGTTTAAGTTCTCCGCCAATTGGCCATGAAACTGGATTTTCATAATGTGGAATCCATAATTCATTGCGTTCACTATCTTCAAGAGTTAGCGTTATATAACGATTAACTGCAGTTAGAATAGCCGTATGACCTGATTCTACAACTGCATATTCACCAGCTACATATAATTTTCCGGGTATTTTAACCTGTAGTTTATTTTTCATCTGATACAACACTCGCTTCCTTACCAGCGTGGCAAATTAGAACGTTTTTAGCCAAACCTGACAACTTATCTGCTACGATATTTTCATTTTCACGCTCACAAATAACTTTAACATTTGGACCAGCATCCATTGTAAAATAGGCCGGTATACCATTTTCTCGTAATTCTCTAACAGCATCCATTATTTCAAGGGACTTCGGTTGAAAATAAGTAAATGGAGGCTCGGCACCAAGCGTTGTCGCATGCATTTTCATTCCGTTTCGTTCTGTGATTTCGCCCACTTTGATGAAATCTTCATCCAAAATAGCTTGTTTCATTTCTTCCAAGTCTGTTTCAGCAGCAGAAACCCATTTTTCGAAAAACGGTGATGTTTCAACAGTTAGGCGCATTCCATCCCGACTAGAAACTTTCTTTTCTTTATCCGAAACGACTGCGACTACAAGAGACATTTTGTCACATAATTTGTTGGTGAAAGGTACTGCAAATGAATCACTACCGTCCGCGAGTTCGCCTTTTTCCCAAATGACAAAATCTCCGAAAACGGAACGAGAAGCAGAACCAGACCCGAAACGAGCCAGTCTGGAAATATATTCTTTTGTGTCTTTTCTGCCAGCAGCGCTAGATCCAGCAAGTGCAAGAGCTGCAAATGCAGAAGCCGATGAAGCAAGCCCGGCCGCAGTTGGAACGTGATTTTCGGAAGTAATTTTTGCTTTTGCTGAAATACCGAATTCTTCACGCATTTTATCTATAAAACGAGCTACTTTTGCATCCGTTTTTTGTTCATTATTTAGAATAAATGTATCCTGGGCTAAGTTTTCGTCCCATTCTACCGTTGTTTTTGTATAAAATTTATCTACCGTGAAGGATAAACTACTGTTTGCAGGTAGAATCAAGTGTTCATCGCGTTTTCCCCAGTATTTAATTAGCGCCACATTCGTGTGTGCGATGGCTGTCGCTCTCATAACTACCTTCTCCAATCGTAAAAATCCATTCTTGTGCAGCTCCAGCATTATGAAGCTCCTTCGTTATTTGTTCAGCGATTTCTTGATTTTTTGCTACAGCGATAATACATCCACCTCTACCGCCACCTGTAAGTTTTGCCCCGTCTGCACCACTACTTCTAGCTACTTCTATTAATTTCTCTAAACTACTATCACTTACTGTCAAAGTTTCTAAATAAGATTGTGCCTTATTCATTGCAGCACCTATTTTCACAGTATCTGCATCGCCTTCTAAATGAGTCTTTATTTCCCGGGAAATATCGCCGAGTTGATGAATTATTTTACCAATTTCTGTTTGATTTTCTTTATATAAAGCTTGAACATCCTTCACCGCGTCTCTGGTTTCACTTGGAACTCCAGTATCTGCTACTACGAACGTGATTTTTTTTGAAAAATGCATAATTTCTAGTTTTCGATCTCGCTCATACCATACTGGTTTTTCACTCACAACCGTGATAGCATCAACACCACTAGCATTTCCATGAGCAATTTTTTCTGCCGCATTCACAATGGCTAATAATTTTTTCGAGTCTAATTCTTGATTAAAATATTTATATAAGCCACGCGCAATACTTGTTGCTACAGCGGCACTTGAACCTAATCCACGACCAATTGGAACACCTGAAACTACATGGATAGCAACGCATTCGCCTTTTCCAATCTCATTTAAAACATCTACAACTAATGCTTTGATTCCTGCTAAGAAATCAGGCATATCATCTAAATCACCTGAAAAAAATGCCGAAGAAAATTTGGTTTTTGTAGAATTTTCTACATTTGTCGTTACAACTGCTTGTGTAAATGGGACTGAAATTGCCGGTTCTCCGTATACAACTGCATGTTCTCCGCATAATATCATTTTAGCTGTCCCAATGCCTGTAGCCAATGTACGCCAATCCTTTCTCCATCAAAATAGTACAAACTTTAATACTTCATGATACCATAATTTTTTCACTAAAACCTTATTATAGAACTTTTTTTGACCCAAAACAATGATTGGCGCAACTTTTCCCGCGCCAATCACCTTTTAAATATCCATTTCTTGATATTGATGTTGGAAAATACACATTCTAATAGCATCATGATAAGTTCCATCAACGAAAAACTCATCAATTAGTTCGCCTTCACGAATAAAACCAACTTTTTCATAGACATGAATAGCTTTTTCATTTACTTTATCAACAACTAAATATAGTTTATGCAGATTTAGTACGTGAAAAGCATATTTCATTGCGAGTTTTGTGGCAGAAACAGCGTAACCGTGTCCCTGAAACTTAGGATCAATAATAATTTGAAATTCGGCTCTTCTGTGAATATAATCAATTTCCATTAACTCAACTAATCCAACCATTTGGCCATCTAATTCTAAAATAAAACGGCGTTCTGACTGATCGTGAATGTGCTTATCATATAGCTCCTGAAGCTCGACGAACGCCTCATATGGCTCTTCAAACCAATAAGACATTATTTTCGCGTCATTATTTAACCGGTGAACAAATTTTAAATCTTCTCGTTCAAGCGGTCTAAGTTTTAAATCTCCACTCATTTTTCCACTCCTAAATTATAAAATTGGTGATAGTAAACTAGATAGAACTTCTTTTATACGAGTCAATAATGGTTTGTTTTCCATATCTTTCATCGTAAACAGTCGGCTATCTTCAAAATCTTTCTCAAAATCACGTTTTAAATGATGCATAGCCTCGCTTTCATCATATAAGAATACCATTAATTCATGATTCAATCTAAAACTACGCACGTCAAAATTGGCAGTACCTATAGCTGCACGCGTCCCGTCCACTAGCATTGCCTTCGCATGAACAAAAGAATCATCGGCATAAGCATACATTTTCGCGCCTGCTTCAATCATTGTTTTCACATACGCATTACTTCCGTGGAATGAAATCCCGCGATCACCTTTGCCTGGAATAATAACTCGCACGTCAACACCGCTCATCGCAACCCGGCGAATAACTGCAAGCGACTCCTCATCTGGAACAAAGTAAGGCGACACAATCCAAACAGATTCTTTAGCGGAATCAATTAAATCAAGCATCGAATCGCGAACCCATTTTTCTTTATCATATGGTCCGCCGTAAATCACTTGCGCCCATTCGTCACCCACATCAACTGGTGAAAAATATTGTTGTAATCCAGCTTCACTAATAAATTGATCTGCAGCACCTGCTTGGTTTTCCATATAGACCCAATCATTTAGAAAAGATTCTTGAAGTTCGATAACAGCTTGGCCTGTGATTTTAATATGTGTATCGCGCCAAACACGGAAATCTGGTGTATT
Organism: Listeria sp. LM90SB2; assembly: GCF_028867355.1. NCBI lineage: Bacteria > Bacillati > Bacillota > Bacilli > Caryophanales > Listeriaceae > Listeria > Listeria sp. LM90SB2. The sequence goes on along the minus strand of NZ_CP046449.1, from coordinate 11,188 downwards.
AGAACGATATTCTTCACCTATATTAAGCCCACCTGTAAAGCCAATTTGGCCATCAATCACGACTATTTTACGGTGATTTCGCAAGTTGGCAGTCCTTACAATCCATGGGGATGTGATTGGATCAAACGCATGAATACTAACTCCAGCTTCTTTTAGAGGCGCTAAAAATGCCTTATGAAGTTTGCTTGAACCAAGTCCATCAAACATAAATCTAACTTCAACGCCGGATTTCGCCTTTTCTACCAAAATATCACGAATCTTTGTAGAAATTTCATCCGTTTTGAAAATATAGTATTGAATATGAATGTGGTTTTCAGCCTTTCTAAGCGCGTCTAAGAGCACTGGAAAAGTTTCTTCGCCATTTGTTAATATTTCGATTTTATTCCCCTTAATTGGCTCTATGGACGTTAAATGCGCAATTCTTTTAGATAGTCGTGGTAATTTTTCATTAGTGTTGTTTGGAATTGCGTGAATCGCATTAATTAATTTAGCTTTTTCCATTACTTGAGCTGTGCTGAATTTTCTAGTTGCTGGATTTCTACCAAACACAAGGTAACTAATCGTTCCAAGTACAGGTAAAATGAAAATAACCGCAATCCAGGCGACTTTTGAGCTAGTATTCCGTTGATCAAAGAGTAGTAGCCGAATCACAATAATTAATCCGCATAATTGGATAAGTCCACTTGTTACTAAGAATAATATAGCTGCTTGATTGATTAAAAAGTATTCCACTAAAAATAAAACTACTGCTATAAACAGAAATTGAATCAGTTTGCGCATTTGTTCAACTCTTCCCTTTTTAAGACGTATTAAGGATATTATACATAAATTATAGCCAAAAAGCGCTTTTTATACTGGAAAAAAGCTGGAAAATCGTTCTAATTCGCAAATTAGAGTCATCTCCAGCTTGATTTTATTCTTCTATATCGCTTCCAGGAGCATCTTCAAAACTTTCATCAGGAACTTGTGTGATTAATGTTTCATCGATTTCTTCCTCAAGCTCAACTTCATCTTCTTCTTTTGGCACTTTTGCAACAGTAGCTACTTTTTCATCTTCATCAAGACGAATTAGTTTGACACCCATTGCGCTACGACCTGTTTGTGATACTGTATCAATTTCGAAACGAATTAATACGCCACTTACTGTCATTAGCATTAAGTCTTCTTCACCAGTCACTGTTTTCATTGCGACTAAGTTACCATTTTTCTCTGTGATTGTAACGGTTTTAACACCCATACCACCGCGATTACGAAGCGGGTACTGGGAAGCCGGTGTTTGTTTACCGTATCCTTTTTCCGTTACAACGAGAACTTTTTCATCATCCTCAAGGACTTCCATACCGATAACTTCATCGTCTTCACGAAGTCTAATACCACGAACACCAGCAGCTGTACGGCCCATTACGCGGATATTTTCTTCTGGGAAGTAGATAGATTGTCCATGTTTCGTTGCGATAATCATGTTTTTGCTACCATCTGTCATCTGAACAGAGATTAGTTCATCGTTTTCGCGAAGTTCAACTGCACGAAGACCACTTTGACGAATTTTCGCAAATTGAGAAAGGGTTGTACGCTTCACGACACCGTGTTTAGTAGTAAAGAATAGGTAGCTATCATCAGTGAATTCGGATAGATTTATCACGGCATTCACTTGTTCTTGGCTTTCGATTCCAAGTAAGTTGATGATTGGGATACCTTTGGCGGTACGACCGTATTCAGGTACTTCATAACCTTTCGAACGGTAAACTTTACCTGTGTTAGTGAAGAATAGTAACGTATCATGCGTGCTCGTTGCAACAAGATGTTCTACGAAATCATCTTCATGAGTAGACATACCTTGGATACCACGACCACCACGACGTTGGCTACGATAAGTTGATAATGGTAAACGTTTAATATAGCCACGTTTAGTTAGTGTAATCGCCACTTCTTCTTCAGGGATTAAGTCTTCATCTTCAAGGCTTACTAAATCACCAGCCAAGATTTCTGTACGACGTTTATCCGCGTATTTAACTTTGATTTCTTCTAATTCTTCACGAATAATTTCAAGAATACGCTCATCATCAGCTAAAATGGCTTTTAAATCATTAATTAATGCCACTAAGTTTTGGTATTCTTCTTCAATTTTTTCGCGTTCCAAACCTGTTAAACGTTGCAAACGCATGTCTAAAATGGCTTGCGCTTGTTTGTCCGAAAGGTTGAATTGTGTCATCAAGCCTTCTTTAGCAACATCGGAAGTTTTTGATCCACGAATTAATTTAATAATCGCGTCAATATTATCTAGTGCAATTCGTAAACCTTCTAAAATGTGAGCGCGCGCTTCTGCTTTACGAAGCTCAAATTCCGTACGGCGACGAATAACTACTTTTTGATGCTCTAAATAATGATAAAGAATTTCTTTTAAATTAAGTACTTTTGGATGATTGTCGACAAGTGCGAGCATATTAATACCAAAAGTAGTTTGAAGTGCTGTCATTTTGAATAAATTATTCACGATAACACTTGCACTAATATCACGACGAACTTCAATAACAATGCGCATTCCAGAACGGTCAGATTCATCGTTTAGGGAAGTGATACCGTCGATTTTCTTCTCACGAGCTAGTTCGGCAATACGCTCAACTAGGCGCGCTTTATTTACTTGGTAAGGAATTTCGGTAATAACGATTGTTTCTTTACCATTTTTCTTTTCTTCAATATCGACACGACCACGAACAGTAATCGAACCACGGCCACTTTCGTAAGCGCGACGGATTCCGCTACGCCCCATAATCATCCCAGCAGTAGGGAAGTCAGGGCCAGGGATATATTCCATTAAATCACGAATAGTAATATCCGGATCATGACTAAGCGCTAAAACGCCGTCGATAACTTCACCAAGATGGTGGGTAGGAATGTTTGTTGCCATACCAACCGCAATACCTGACGAACCATTGACAAGTAAGTTAGGGAAACGCGCTGGTAAAATGACTGGCTCACGTTCAGAACCATCGTAGTTATCAGCATAATCAATTGTATCTTTATTAATATCGCGAAGAAGTTCCATCGAAATTTTTGACATACGTGCTTCTGTATAACGCATCGCTGCCGCCATATCGCCATCGACCGAACCAAAGTTACCATGTCCATCAACTAGCATATTACGGTAACTAAAATCTTGCGCCATCCGAACCATTGTAAAATAAACCGCTGTATCGCCGTGGGGGTGATACTTACCGATTACTTCACCAACGATACGAGCTGATTTTTTATAGGCCTTATCAGAAGTCATACCTAAGTCATTCATCGCATATAGAATACGACGATGAACTGGTTTTAATCCGTCACGAACGTCTGGTAGGGCACGGGCAACAATTACACTCATCGCATAGTCCAGGAATGATGTCCGCATTTCTTTATTTAAGTTTATCTCTGTTATTCGTTGATTTGGTGTTTCTGCCATTGTTAGAGAAACCTCCCTTTCAAAAGTAAGGCTGAATCTAGTTCAAACCTTTTAAAAACAATTAATAACCCAATTATTACCCGGGAAATATTTATTAAACATCCAAGTTTTTAACGTATTGCGCGTTGTCTTCGATGAATTTACGACGAGGTTCCACGCGGTCACCCATCAACATTTCAAAAGTTTCATCGGCATCAATAGCGTCTTTGATATTGACTTGAAGTAGTGTACGGTGTTCCGGATTCATGGTTGTATCCCAAAGTTGTTCTGGGTTCATTTCTCCAAGACCTTTATATCGTTGAATGCTGTATTTAGTGTCTCCGTCAAGGGAAGCTAGATAGTCTTCTAACTGTCCGTCGCTATATACATATTCTATTTGTTTACCGTGCTTAATTTGATAAAGCGGTGGTTGTGCAATATAGATATAACCAGCATCAAGCAGTGGGCGCATATAACGATAAAATAGCGTAAGAAGTAGTGTACGAATATGTGCACCATCAACATCGGCATCAGTCATAATAATTAATTTGTGGTAACGAGATTTAGAAACATCGAAATCTCCACCAAAACCAGTTCCCATAGCCGTAAAAATAGTTCGAATTTCTTCGTTAGCTAAAATTCGGTCTAAACGCGCTTTCTCCACGTTCAAAATTTTACCACGAATCGGCAAAATAGCTTGGAATAGACGGTCACGACCTTGTTTAGCTGAACCACCAGCTGAGTCACCCTCAACGATGTAAAGTTCGCTGATTTCAGGGTTACGGGAAGAACAGTCAGCTAGTTTACCTGGCAAGCTAGAAATTTCTAACCCACTGCTTTTACGAGCAACTTCACGCGCGCGCTTAGCAGCCAGACGTGCACGAGAAGCTACAACGCCCTTCTCAACGATTTTTTTAGCAACATCTGGGTTTTCCATCATAAATTTATTTAAAGCCTCAGAAAACAGCTTATCCGTGATTGAACGAGCTTCTGAATTTCCAAGTTTTGTTTTTGTTTGTCCTTCAAACTGTGGATCTGGGTGTTTGATGGAAATGATTGCTGTTAAACCTTCACGAACATCTTCACCGGAAAGGTTATCATCACTATCTTTGAACAATTTATTACGACGCGCGTAGTCATTAATAACACGTGTTAACGCCGTTTTAAATCCAGATTCGTGAGTCCCGCCTTCATACGTATGAATGTTATTTGCGAATGAAATGATATTGCTTGAGAATCCAGTATTATATTGCATGGAAATCTCAACCATAATGTCATCGCGTTCACCTTCCAAATAAATTGGTGGCTCATGGATAACGTCTTTTGCTTTATTTAAATGCTCCACGTAAGAACGAATTCCGCCTTCATAGTGGAAATCTTTACGAACTTTGTGTTCTTCGCGCTTGTCTTCAATTGAAATCGTTAAACCACGATTCAAGAAAGCAAGTTCGCGCGTACGAGTACGAAGTGTATCAAAATCAAATTCCGTTGTTTCTGTGAAAATTTGTGGATCTGGCGTAAAGTGAACAATTGTTCCACGGTAATCCGTTTCGCCTTGTTCTTCCATATCCATTACTACATCACCACGTTCAAAGCGTTGGTAATATTTTTGACCTTCACGGTGAACGTATACCTCAAGAGATGTGGAAAGGGCATTAACTACCGATGCACCAACTCCGTGAAGTCCGCCAGATACTTTATATCCGCCGCCGCCAAATTTACCACCAGCATGTAGAACGGTAAAGATAACTTCTACTGTTGGACGACCAATTTTTTCGTTAATCCCAGTAGGAATTCCACGTCCGTTATCACGAACAGTAATGCTGTTATCAGCTTCGATTGTAATTTCAATTTCTGTACAAAAACCAGCAAGTGCTTCATCAATTGCGTTATCAACAATTTCCCATACCAGGTGATGGAGTCCGCGTTGACTAGTTGAACCAATGTACATACCAGGTCTTTTTCTTACTGCCTCTAGACCTTCCAGTACTTGTATTTGATCTTCGTTATAATCTGAAGCATTTTCTTGTACATTTGTAATATTTTCTTCTGACATTAATTATTCCACCGCACTTTCTTTTTCATCAAATTATATTAACCTAGATTAGGATTTTTTTACCGTACCTTTTTCTACATAGAAAGTTGTTGCTTGTTTGAGCGTTTCATGGTCGATCCCGCTCGTACTTGTTGTCGTTACAAAGGTTTGTACTTTTCCTTCAATAGCTCCGAGCAAATGCGATTGACGATAATCATCGAGTTCACTAAGCACATCATCGAGAAGAAGAACCGGATATTCGCCAGTTTCTTCATGGATTAGGTCAATTTCTGCTAATTTTATAGAAAGTGCCGTTGTCCGTTGCTGACCTTGCGAACCAAAATCTTGCACATTTTGCCCATTAATATAAAACAGAGAATCATCCCGATGTGGTCCAATAAGCGTGACACCACGGTCGATTTCTCTTTGTTTGATTGATTCCATTTTTTGGAGCAAATCTGCTTTCCACACTTCGGGATCGTCCCCATTTAGCGTGATGGAAGCTTTATACTCAATTTTCAGCGTCTCAAGTCCTCGGGAAATTTGGTGATGAATTGGCGCCGCATATGCCTCTAGTTTTTGAATGAAATCAGCTCGTCTTTTCGTCAAATTAATGGCGACATCTGCGAACTGTTCAGTCAAAATGTCGAGTAATATTGGATCTACTTTTCGTTTCATTTGCAACATCTTCAAATATTGGTTCCGTTGTTGCAATATTCGTTGGTATTCACTTAGATTATGCAAATAAATCGGCTGCATTTGTCCAATTTCCATATTCAAAAACCGACGTCTAATTCCTGGAGCGCCCTTCACAAGCGATAAATCTTCTGGGGCAAAAATAACCACATTCAAGTTACCGACATATTGGCTAAGTTTCTTTTGTTCCAAATGATTTACTTTAGCTCGCTTACCTTTTTGGGTGATAGCAAGCTCTAAAGGCACTGATTGTCCGTGCTTTGCTATTCGCCCTTCCATCTTGGCTTCTTCTTTTTCCCACATAATAAAATCTTTATCATTCGTTGTCCGATGTGACTTTGCAAGTGCAAGCATCAATACGGCTTCTAAAAGGTTGGTTTTACCTTGTGCATTCTCACCAAGAAAAACATTAACAGATGGGGAAAATTCTAGTTCTAAGTTTTCGTAATTCCGGAAATTTCTTAAAACAATACTTTCTAAATGCATCTGTTATTTTCCTTGCTCAATTTTCACTTTTCCAACACCGGGAACCAAGATAACATCGCCATTACGAAGCTTTTTCCCCCGGCGATTGTCTTGCTCTCCGTTGATGTAAATCGTATTTTCACTAAGGTACGCTTTCGCCATTCCACCAGTTGAAACTACATCAATCATTTGTAAAAGTTGACCAAGCGTTACGAACTCGCTATTAATCTTTACTGTTTCAGCCAAAAATTTCACGCCCAATCTTTTTTTATCACTACCTTCTATTTTACTAAAGTTTTGCCAATAATACAAAGAATATTTTCATATATTCGTTTTTCAGCTTTTTTTAGCAAAACTAATGGGGGGATATTATTTATTAAAAAAAAGAAAATATGAGCTTCTCTGGCGTTTTTTTACTAAAATGGTTATTTTCGCCTAATAACTGCCTTTTTTTGCCATGCTCCTGATTTATATCTCCAAACGCCGAGCATCGTAGCTGTAATCCACGCAACTGGTGTAGCCCACCAAAGCCCTATGTAACCAATATAAAGCGATAAAACAAATCCGATAACCAGTCTCGAAACTAACTCAAAAATCCCCATAGCTAAAGGAACCATCGCATCTCCGGTGCCTCTGAGTGTTTCTCGAACAACAAATAAAACTCCCACTACGACATAAAATAAAGAGACAATAAGTAAATAACTTACACCGATATTAATAACTTCCGTCTCACTAGAATCAACAAATAGTAATAAAAACTCCCGAGCGAAAAGTTGAACTAAAATCGTTATTCCAATGCTGATAGCTGTAACTACTTTAATTCCCGACCAAAAACCTTCGCGAACGCGGTCAATTTTCCCAGCACCGATGTTCTGACCAGCAAACATCGAAGAAGCTGCTCCAAAAGCAATTCCTGGTTGATATGTAAGTGAATCAATTCGACTCGCCGCCGTATATGCCGCAACGACCGATGAACCAAATCCATTTATTAAACTTTGAAGAGCCATGTTTCCGATAGAAATAAAGGATCCTTGTAATCCAGAAGGTAGTCCAATGCGCACCATTTCTTTAAGTAGTGGGGTGGAAAGCTTGAATTTTGCGCGCTCTATCCGCATAAATGGTACGTGGCGATAAGCATAGTAAATAACGGCAATTGCTGCAGCTGTTTGAGAAAGAACTGTCGCAATAGCAGCCCCGCGAACGCCCATATCCATATATACGACAAATAAAAAATCAAGTGCAATATTCATTAAGGACGATAAAATTAAAAAAATCAGCGGTGTAATCGAATTTCCAAGCGCCCGAAGTATCGCGGCCATTCCGTTATACAGACTCATCGGTAAAATCCCAATAAAAAGAGTGGTTAAAAAGATAGTAGAATCATCCAAAATATTCGCTGGAGTTCTAAGTAAAATTAGCAATGGCTTTGCTAGCAAAACTCCTGCAACAGTTAAAATAATCGCCGAAAAAACCACCGCATAAGTCGCCGTTGCAATAACATCTTTCAAACGATCAAAATCTTTAAACCCAAAATACTGCGCTACTACGACAGAAATCCCGCTCATAAGTCCAATAATCAAAGAAATCATAAAAAAATTGACCGAATTTGTCGCTCCAACAGCAGCCAGCGCATCTACACTGACAAATTTCCCAACAATAACAGCATCAATCATCGTATAAAATTGCTGAAACAAGTTTCCAATCAACATCGGCATCGCGAATAAAAAAATTAATTTTGTCGGATTACCTGTTGTCATATCTTTCATCATGCTAAGAATTACCTCCGTTTGCATAAATATACATTTCTATCCAAAAACTGTACTATAACAAAAAAAGAATCCGCCTTGAAACCAAGACGGATGTGCTTTTTGCGAGATTAGTAAGTTCTAACCGGCGTGATTAATTGTAAAATTTCATTTGGATTGGCTGCATCTTTTGGTCGAAGTACGAATGGTCTCATTGTACCGGAGAAGGAAATTTGAATATCATCACCTTCAAAAGCACGTAGGGCATCCATCATGTATTTACCGTTAAAAGATATTTTGATCTCTTCGCCAGTAAAACTTTGGCTGAAGACATTTTCAGAAACATTCCCAACTTCTGGAGAATTGGATGATACTTCTACTTGGCCATTTTCTAGCGTCATTAATTTAATAACGTTATTACGATTTTCGCGAGCAAGTAGGGACGCACGGTCAATTGCTTGTAAAAATGCTTTGGAATTAATGACTAATTCTGATTTAGTATCAGTTGGAATTAATCGAGATGTATCTGGATAACTACCTTCAAGTAAACGAGAATAAAATAATAAATCTTTTAATTTAAAAAGAATTTGGTTGTTGGCAAGGGTCATTTCAATAGATTCGCTTGCATCATCTAAAAGTTTATTTAATTCAGATAAACTTTTTCCAGGAATAACAATGTTGTATTCTTCATCAATGTCTGTTTCAAGAGGTATTTCACGTAAAGCTAGACGATGACTATCGGTTGCAACTGCGCTTAGTTTATTTTCTTTGATAATCCAGTTTACACCAGTAAGTACTGGACGAACTTCAATCGCAGACACAGCAAAAACAGTTTGTCTAACAATATTTTTAAGTACATTAATTGGAATTTTAATTGTTTTTCCGTCTGTTACTTCAGGTAATTTAGGATATTCCATTGGATCTAAGCCATTTAATGTAAAGGATGCTTGGCCAGAACTAATGTTGGTTTGGTAGTTAGAAGTCACTTCAATTTCTACATTTTCTTCTGGTAAACGACGAACAATATCGCCAAAGTATTTTGATTGAAGTACAATTCCACCAAAACTCTCCACTTCTACAATTACTTCATCATTTTCAATTAATGGAATAAATGCTTCGATTGAAATATCGGAATCACTACCAGTTAGTGTTACACCTTCATCATTTACGACTATTTTTATCCCCGTTAAAATTGGAATCGTTGTTCTTGCAGAGATGGCACGAGTAACTTCATTGACTGCTTGGACAAGACGATCACGCTCAATAACAAATTTCATGAGTATCCCCCATTTTTTTATATTTTGTAAAACCTCAAAAACCTTTAATTAATTAATAAAAAATCGTAGTAATAGTAATAGGCGCTGTGGATTTGTGGATAAGTAGGTTATAAGCCATGCGACATAAAGTTTTCCACATGTTGATAACTTGTGGGTAAGTATGTTTCAGTTATCCACATTGTACACAGGTCTATTAAAACATATTTTGTGCTTTTCTTAAATTTTTTTCAATTTCGGCAAGGTCATTTTTCAACACTTGATCGGTTTTTAGTAGTTGCGATATTTTTTCATGTGCATGGATGACGGTTGTATGATCTCGACCACCAAATTCATCACCGATTTTTGGTAATGAGGCATCTGTAAGCTCTCTTGAAAGATACATAGCGATTTGGCGCGGGAATGCGATACTTTTCGTCCGTTTTTTTGCTTTAAAATCTTCTAAACGAACATGGAAATATTCACCGACTGCTTCTTGAATACCACTAATTGTAATAACTTGTGATTTAGAAGAGGGGATAATATCTTTTAGTGCTTCTGCTGCAAGACCAGCTGTTATATCTTTATTAACGAGGGAAGAATAAGCAACTACTCGGATGAGTGCGCCTTCTAGCTCGCGAATATTCGAATCAATTTGGTTTGCGATGTAAAGCATGACTTCATTTGGAATATCTAATCCGTCTGCTTTTGCTTTTTTACGTAAAATGGCGATCCGTGTTTCTAAGTCTGGTGGCGTAATATCAGTAATTAGGCCCCATTCAAAGCGGGATCTCAGTCGATCTTCCAATGTTGGAATTTCTTTCGGTGGTCGGTCACTGGAAATAATAATTTGCTTTTGTTCATCATAAAGTGTGTTAAATGTATGGAAAAATTCCTCTTGTGTTCCTTCTTTACCTGCTAAAAATTGAATATCATCAATAAGTAAGACATCCACATTCCGGTATTTTGTACGGAATTCTTCGGTTTTATTATCACGAATAGAGCTAATAAACTCATTGGTGAATTTTTCGCTGGAAAGGTACATTACTTTCGCATTATCTTTATGTTGTTGAACATAGTGGCCAACTGCGTGCATTAAATGTGTTTTACCGAGGCCAACTCCTCCATAAATGAAGAGTGGATTATATGCTTTCGCTGGTGCTTCGGCTACTGCAAGTGATGCTGCGTGGGCAAATCTGTTCCCTGAACCAATGACAAAAGTATCAAAAACATAACGCGGATTAAGCATATGTTTTCCAATTTCAATGCCATCTTCATCTAACGCTGGATTTGGTTTAATCACAGTGTATTCAAAGTTTTCTTCCTGCTCGCCATCAATAAAGCGGACATCAAATAAGCGACCAGTTATTTCTTGCAAAATGTTAGCGATAAATTGCGTGTAACTCTTCTCTAACCAATCGCGAACAAAATTATTGGGCGCTGAAATAATAAACGTGTTACCTTCAAGTGAATGAGCGGTTGTTGATTTCATCCATGTGTCGTAACTAGGTTTACTCATATTTTTTTTAACGATTTGCAGTGTTTCCTGCCAGATGTCTTCAATTGATTGCAC